>NZ_CM143954.1:0-3111394 GCF_055361225.1 Mycetocola sp. TRD_SC_2
GTCATCGGTCAGTCCAACCGGTTCTCGCATGCCGCCGCCGTAGCGGTTGCCGAGGCGCCGGCCAAGGCATACAACCCGCTCTTCATTTACGGCGACTCCGGTCTCGGAAAAACGCACCTCCTTCACGCGATCGGTCATTACGCGATGAGCCTGTACCCCGGCATCCGCGTTCGATACGTGTCGAGCGAAGAATTCACCAACGACTTCATCAACTCCATCGCCAATAACCGCGGTTCTGTCTTCCAGGCCCGGTATCGCGACATCGACATCCTGCTGATCGATGACATCCAATTCCTGCAGGGCAAAGCAGAAACGCAAGAAGCGTTCTTCCACACCTTCAACACCCTGCACGACCACAACAAACAGGTCGCCATCACGAGTGACCTCCCGCCGAAGGCCCTCACCGGCTTCGAAGACCGCATGCGTTCCCGCTTCGAGTGGGGCCTCATCACCGACGTACAGGTGCCCGACCTCGAAACTCGCATCGCGATCCTCCGCAAGAAGGCGCAAAGCGAGAAACTGCAGATTCCGGACGAGGTTCTGGAGTTCATCGCGTCGAAGGTGTCGAGCAACATCCGCGAACTCGAGGGAACCCTCATCCGTGTCACGGCATTCGCGAGCCTCAATCGAACACCTGTCGACATGAACCTCGTCCAGACCGTTCTCAAGGACCTCATTACGCTCGACGATGACAACGTCATCTCTCCCGTCGACATCATCAACATCACCGCTGCGTACTTCAAGCTCAGCGTCGACGACCTCTACGGCTCGAGCCGCTCCCAGGCGATCGCAACGGCTCGACAGATCGCGATGTACCTCTGTCGCGAACTCACCAATCTGTCGCTCCCGAAGATCGGTCAGCTCTTCGGGAACCGCGACCACACCACCGTGATGTACGCAAACAAGAAGATTTCCGACCTCATGCAGGAGCGTCGCTCAATTTATAATCAGGTCACGGAATTGACCAGTCGCATCAAGCAAGGCCACCGCTTCACTCGTTAAAGCGGTGCTCACACCCGGTTAACGGATGCAAAACTGAGGCGTCGTACACAATGTGGATAACCCTGTGGAAACTCTCCTGAAAACTCGGGCGCGTCTGTGAACGAATGTCGGACGAGTGTGAACAACGGCCCCAGATGCCAGTAATTGCATGGGACTCAATCGACAGCGAGTGCACACACCGCCAACAAGTCACACGGATGTAGTTCCCACAGATTGCTTAGCGTGTCGGGAGTTATCCACAGTTTCCACAGCGGTTAAGACCTTTAACCATTCTTTAACTTTCTCTCAGGCCAATAACCTTTTCGCCGCCGTCTGACTTCAGAGCTTCGGTCGAGAAGACGTGAATGACAGTGCTTCTCCGACCCGACTAACATGGGGATCCACTCGTACCTTGAAACGACAGGGGATCCAACCGTGCGGTTTAGCGTCAATCGCGATGTCTTCAGTGAAGCAGTCTCATTCGCGGTGAAGCTGTTGCCCCAGAGAACAACGCTCCCCATCCTCAGCGGAGTGCTGATTCAGACCACCGATGACGGTCTGACGCTCTCGAGCTTCGACTACGAAGTCTCGGCTCAGACCCAGATCAGCGCACAGGTCGAGGAGCAGGGAACGATCCTCGTCTCCGGCCGCCTCCTGGCCGACATCGCCAGCAGGCTCCCGAACGCTCCGGTGCAGTTCACCACCAACGAGAACCGCATCGTCGTGTCCTGTGGCTCGGCGAACTTCACACTGCTGTCGATGCCTGTTGAGGAATATCCGAGCATTCCGCAGATCTCGGGCGAAACCGGACTCGTACCCGGTGAGGACTTTGCCGCCGCGGTGGCGCAGGTCGCTGTCGCCGCTTCTCGCGATGACGTCACCCCGGTCATCACGGGTGTCCAGCTCGAAGTCACCGACAACCGCCTCAGCCTCGTCGCGACCGACCGTTACCGCGTCGCCGTACGGGAGATCGACTGGGACAACGGTGACAACACCGCGCCGGACTCCCTCGTTGCGCTTGTTCCTGCCCGCACACTGCAGGAAGTCGGCAAGACGTTCGGCCACTCGTCGACGATCTCTGTCGCATTCACGAGCAAGGACGACCGCGAGCTCATCGCCTTCACCGCAGACAAGAAAACGGTCACGTCGCTCCTGATCAAGGGCTCTTTTCCCCCGGTCCGGCGTCTTTTCCCCAATTCCAGCGAAAACTATGCGGTCATCAACACGGCGGAACTCATCGAAGCCGTCCGCCGCGTCTCCCTCGTGCTCGAACGCGAAGCAGCTCTTCGTTTCACCTTCACGATCGATGGGCTGACCATGGAGGCCGTCGGATCCGAACAGGCACAAGCATCCGAAGCGATCGACGCTCTTCTCACTGGTGACGACATCGTTCTCAGCCTCAAGCCGCAGTTCCTGATCGACGGACTCACCGCCGTCCGCAGCGAATACGTGCGTTTCTCGTTCACCAAGAGTGAGAACACGAACAAGCCCGGCCCAATGCTCATCACCAGCCAGTCCTCGAAGGACCAGCCGGGCGCCGACAGCTTCAAGTACCTGCTGCAGCCGAACCTGCTTCTTCGCTGACACTCGACCGCTCACGACTCAAGGGATTTCTCGCATGCACATCGGGCTCATCGGACTCGGAAAAATGGGCGGCAACATGCGGACGCGTCTGCGTAACGCCAACATCGAGGTCACCGGTTTTGATCAGAATCCGGATGTCACGGACGTCGCGACCCTGGACGAGCTGGTCGCCGCTCTTCCGTCGCCTCGGACGATCTGGGTCATGGTGCCTGCCGGAAAAATCACCGACAGCGTCGTTTCCGACCTCAACGATCGTCTCGAGGCCGGTGACCTGGTCATCGATGGCGGCAACAGCCGCTTTACCGAGGACTTCAAGCACGCGGAACTGCTCTCGGCGAAGGGCATCGACTACATCGACGCCGGTGTTTCGGGTGGTGTGTGGGGCCTCGAGAACGGTTACGGCCTCATGGTCGGCGGATCGGCCGCCCAGGTCGAACGGGTCATGCCAGTCTTTGACGCCCTTCGCCCGGAAGGACCCCGCGAAGAAGGCTTCGTCCATGTCGGAGAAGTCGGTGCCGGCCACTACGCGAAGATGGTGCACAACGGCATCGAGTACGCGCTGATGCAGGCATACGCCGAAGGATTTGAGCTTCTGGAGAAGCGCGAAGACATCATCCGCGACGTCCCGGGTACCTTCAAGGCCTGGCAGCGCGGCACCGTCGTGCGTTCGTGGCTCCTCGAGCTTCTTGTTCGCGCGCTCGACGAAGACGACGATCTTTCGGAGATCGAGGGGTACGTCGAGGATTCCGGCGAGGGCCGCTGGACGATCGAAGAAGCCGTCGCGAACGCTGTCCCTGTTCCGACCATCTCCGCATCCATCTTTGCCCGCTTCGTCTCGCGTCAGGATGACTCGCCCGCTATGAAGGCTGTCGCAGCTCTCCGCAACCAGTTCGGCGGCCACGCCGTCAAGAAGTCTGACGACTGAGGCTGCTGTCAGCCGCTCTCGGTAGGCTTGCGCGGTGATCGTCACCCACCTCAACCTCAGTAATTACCGCAACTATGCGGTTGCTGACGTGGCGTTGGCGCCAGGGGCGAATCTCTTCGTCGGTCGAAACGGTCAGGGCAAGACGAACCTCGTCGAAGCTCTCGGCTATCTCTCCACCCTCGGCTCCCACCGCGTGTCGACGGACACCGCCCTCATCCGGGCCGGTGAAGACGCGGCGATCATCCGCGCCCGACTGCAGCACAACGGGCGTGATCTCCTCGCCGAAGTACAGATCAACCGCACCGGTGCCAACCGCGCACAGGTGAATCGCGGGCAGATCAAACCGCGCGAGCTGCCGCGGTACTTCTCGAGCGTGTTGTTCGCCCCGGAGGATCTCGGAATCATCCGCGGCGACCCGTCAGGTCGCCGACGCTTCCTCGACCAGTTGCTCATTTTGCACACGCCCCGGTTGGCCGGCGTTCTTTCTGACTACGAACGCACGCTCAAACAGCGAAACTCTTTGCTCAAATCTGCGCGTGGTTCCGGGCTCAAAGCGAACCAGCTGACGACACTCGAAATCTGGGACGACAAACTCGTCGCGCTCGGTTCCGAAATCATCGACGAACGCGTCTCCCTCATTTCCTCCCTTCTCCAGCCGATCCGGGATGCTTACGCGTCCGTCGTGGGAGACGACCACCGTCCGTCGCTCGCCGCGTTGCTGTCCATCGACGGCGTCGATGCCGAAGCAGAATTCAACTCGGGAACCGACAACGCCTCAGCGTCCGGCGCCGGCACGACTGCCGATCGATTCCGCGAAGCACTCGCCCGGCAGCGCCGAAGCGAACTGGAACGCGGACTCACCCTTGTCGGCCCTCACCGTGACGATGTGCTGTTCGAACTGAACGCTCTCCCTGTCAAGGGCTACGCAAGCCACGGTGAAACCTGGTCGTTCGCCCTCGCGCTCAAGCTCGCGTCGGCTGAACTCCTCCGCCGGGATTCCAACTCCGGTGACCCGGTGCTCATCCTCGACGACGTCTTCGCTGAACTCGATCTCAATCGGCGCGCCAGGCTTGCCGCCGCCGTTGGCGGGTTCGAGCAGGTTCTCATCACCGCGGCCGTTCTCGACGATGTCCCCGGTGAACTCACCGCGCACACGGTGCACATCTCGGCAGGACGGATCCTCGAAACGGCGGAGGAGGCATCCCGTGGCTGAGCCATTGTCAGGCGGCGAACCACTGTCGGAATCCGCGCGGGTGTACGTGCGCTTCAAGGAATTGTTCGGCGGTCAGAAGCACTACGCCCGGTCAAAGCGCAATCGCAAGATCGACCCGGCCGAGAGTGTTCCGTTCGGTGCCGGCCGCGATCCGAAAGGCGTCGGAGACGTCCTTGGGGCACTGACCAGCCAGCTGGGCTGGGATTCTCCGCTTGCCCAATCCGAACTCGTCTCCAATTGGACCGAGCTCGCCGGTGAAGAGACAGCGAATCACTCATCGCCGGTGGGAATCGAGCACGGTGTGCTCACCGTTCAGTGCGAGTCGACCGCGTGGGCGACCCAACTGCGGCTGATGCGGGTCGACATCATGACCCACATCGCGGTGAGGTATCCCGAGGCAGGGATCGAGAGCATCCGTTTTCTGGGACCCAACGTCCCAACCTTCAAACGCGGTCCCAGATCGGTTCAGGGGCGTGGCGTGCGCGATACCTATGGTTAACCAGACATTTCTGGTCGACCCAGCGATAAAAGTGGCTCAGAAGGGCATATGCGCCCCGAAGCCGTTCGGTTCTTGATAGAATTACATGTCGAGCACGAACACGGTTTGGAGCCTAATTTCATATGTCATCAGAACCGAACAGGTCCGCAGATAACAGCGACTACGGCGCAAGCCAGATTCAGGTTCTCGAAGGTCTCGAAGCCGTACGCAAACGTCCAGGAATGTACATCGGTTCCACCGGGCCGCGCGGTTTGCACCACTTGGTCTACGAGATCGTCGACAACGCTGTCGATGAGGCCCTCGCAGGGTACTGCGACAACATCGAGGTCACCATTCTTCCCGACGGCGCGGTTCGCGTCGTCGACAACGGCCGTGGAATCCCGGTCGACATCCACCCGATCGAAGGAAAGTCGACCGTCGAGGTCGTTCTGACGATCCTGCACGCGGGTGGAAAGTTCGGCGGTGGCGGTTACGCGGTCTCCGGCGGGCTCCACGGCGTCGGCAGCTCGGTCGTCAACGCGCTGTCCAGCCGGCTCGATGTCGAAGTGCACCGCCAGGGTTCAGTGTGGCGCGCCACCTTCCACGATGGTGTCGCGGATGCCCCACTCGCGCAGGGCGAGGATTCGGACAAGACCGGAACAACGGTCACGTTCTGGCCGAGTGCCGAGATCTTCGAGACCATCGAGTTCGACTACGACACTCTGCGTACTCGCTTCCAGCAGATGGCGTTCCTCAACAAGGGACTCCGGATTGCGCTTCACGACGAGCGCGAGGACCACCTCATCGAAGGCCCCGCGGGCGTTGACGGTGCCGAACCCGAACTCGTTCAGCAGTCGAACGTCTTCCTTTACGAGCGCGGCCTGGTCGACTACGTCGAGTACCTCAACCACGCTCGCAAGGCCGACCTGGTCAACGACGAGATCATCTCGTTCGAGACCGAAGACGACAACCGCAAGATTGCTCTCGAAGTAGCCATGCAGTGGACGACCTCGTACACCGAGAGCGTTCACACCTACGCGAACACCATCAATACTCACGAGGGTGGAACCCACGAAGAGGGATTCCGTGCCGCGCTGACGACACTCGTCAACAAGTACGCCCGTGAGAAGGGCCTGCTCAAGGAGAAAGACGACAACCTCTCCGGTGACGACGTGCGCGAAGGGCTCACCGCCGTGATCTCGGTCAAGCTCACCGAACCGCAGTTCGAGGGCCAGACCAAGACGAAGCTCGGTAACACCGAGGCGAAGGCGTTCGTCCAGAAGGTTGTCGGCGATCAGCTCGGTGACTGGTTCGGACGCAACCCCGCCCAGGCCAAGGAGATCATCCGCAAGGCGTTCTCGGCAGCGACCGCTCGACTCGCTGCCCGCAAGGCGCGGGAGACCGCACGACGCAAGGGACTCCTCGAGGGCGGCGGTATGCCCGGCAAGCTCAAGGACTGCCAGTCGAAAGACCCCTCGCTGTCTGAGATCTTCATCGTCGAGGGTGACTCTGCAGGCGGTTCGGCTGTTCAGGGCCGAAACCCCGAGACCCAGGCGATCCTCCCGCTTCGCGGAAAGATCCTCAACGTGGAGAAGGCACGGCTTGACCGCGCCCTCGGAAACGCCGAGGTCCAGGCCATGATCACGGCATTCGGTGCCGGAATCGGCGAGGACTTCAACCCCGAGAAGGCCCGGTACCACAAGATCGTGCTCATGGCCGATGCCGACGTCGACGGCCAGCACATCACCACGCTGCTGCTGACCCTGCTGTTCCGCTACATGCGACCGCTCATCGACTTCGGATACGTCTACCTTGCACAGCCTCCGCTGTTCAAGCTCAAGTGGACGAACGCGGCGCACGAATATGTGTACACGGACGCTGAGCGCGACACCCAGCTCGCAGCGGGACTCGCCGCCGGCCGACGGATCCCGAAAGAGAACGGCATCCAGCGCTACA
Organism: Mycetocola sp. TRD_SC_2; assembly: GCF_055361225.1. NCBI lineage: Bacteria > Bacillati > Actinomycetota > Actinomycetes > Micrococcales > Microbacteriaceae > Mycetocola > Mycetocola sp. TRD_SC_2. The sequence continues at coordinate 7,138 of NZ_CM143954.1, forward strand.
AGGGTCTCGGCGAGATGGACTACAAGGAGCTGTGGGAGACCACCATGGCACCCGAGAGCCGCACCCTGATGCAGGTCAACCTCGACGACGCAGCTGCAGCGGACGAGATCTTTTCCACCCTGATGGGCGAGGACGTCGAGTCCCGCCGCAATTTCATCCAGAAGAACGCGAAGGACGTGCGGTTCCTTGACATCTAACGACGACTCCACCATTCCCGAAGGCGCCGAGGACATCGTGGTGGATCCGCCGGAGGACCACGGCGTCCACGGACGGATCAACCAGGTCGACCTCCAGCTCGAAATGCAGAGGTCGTACCTCGACTACGCGATGAGCGTCATCGTCGGTCGTGCGCTTCCCGAAGTGCGCGACGGCATGAAGCCCGTTCACCGCCGCGTGATCTACGCGATGTACGACGGTGGTTACCGCCCGGACAAGGCGTTCTCGAAGTGCGCGCGCGTCGTCGGCGATGTCATGGGACAGTTCCACCCCCACGGTGACTCCGCGATCTACGACGCCCTCGTGCGTCTCGTTCAGCCCTGGAGCCTGCGCTATCCGCTTGCCCTCGGCCAGGGAAACTTCGGCTCTCCCGGAAACGACGGCGCCGCTGCGCCTCGATACACCGAGACCAAGATGGCTCCCCTGGCCATGGAGATGGTCCGGGACATCGACGAAGACACCGTCAACTTCCAGGACAACTACGACGGACGCACCCAGGAACCGGCAGTTCTGCCCGCCCGGTTCCCAAACCTGCTCGTCAACGGTTCCGTCGGTATCGCCGTCGGCATGGCCACGAACATCCCGCCGCACAACCTCCGCGAGGTTTCGGCGGGCGCCCTGTGGCACCTCGCCAATCCGGATGCGTCGCGCGAAGAGCTGCTCGAAGCGCTCATGAAGCACGTCAAGGGCCCTGATTTCCCGACCGGAGCGCAGATTCTCGGCGTCAAGGGAATTCAGGATGCCTATCGCACCGGTCGCGGGTCCATCACCATGCGTGCCGTCGTCAGTGTCGAGGAGATCCAGGGTCGCACGTGCCTCGTGGTCACCGAGCTCCCGTACCAGGTGAACCCGGACAACCTCGCGGTGAAGATCGCCGACATGGTGAAGGACGGCAAGATCTCGGGCATCGCGGACATCCGCGATGAGACCTCCGGCCGGACCGGTCAGCGCCTCGTCATCGTGCTCAAGCGTGACGCGGTTGCGAAGGTCGTCCTGAACAACCTGTACAAGCACACGCAACTGCAGGAGAACTTCGGCGCGAACATGCTCGCCATCGTCGACGGCATCCCGCGGACCCTCGCGCTCGATGGGTTCATCACCGCCTGGGTCGCTCATCAGATCGACGTCATCGTCCGGCGCACGAAGCACCGCCTGATGAAGGCCGAAGAGCGTGCGCACATTTTGCGCGGGTACCTCAAAGCTCTCGACGCCCTCGATGAGGTCATCGCCCTCATCCGCCGATCGGGAACCGTCGAAGACGCCCGCGACGGGCTGATGGACCTCCTCGACATCGACGAGCTTCAGGCACGTGCAATCCTGGAGATGCAGTTGCGCCGGCTGGCAGCGCTGGAGCGTCAGAAGATCATCGATGAGCACGACGAGATCGAGCGGGAGATCACTGAGTTCAAGGCGATTCTCGCGAGTCCGGAGCGCCAGCGCACGATCGTCAGCGACGAGCTCACCGAGATCGTCGACCGGTACGGAGACGACCGCCGCACCGAGATCATGTTCGGCTACGACGGTGACATGTCGATCGAAGACCTCATCCCCGAGGAAGAAATGGTGATCTCGGTCACCCGCGGTGGTTACATCAAGCGCACCCGGAGCGACAACTACCGCCAGCAGCACCGCGGAGGCAAGGGCGTCAAGGGCGCCCAGCTTCGCGCGGACGATGTCGTGGATCACTTCTTCGTCACCACGACCCACCACTGGCTGCTGTTCTTCACGAACAAGGGCCGGGTGTACCGTGCCAAGGCGTACGAAGTGCAGGAGGCGGGCAGGGATGCCAAGGGCCAGCACGTCGCGAACCTTCTCGCCATGCAGCCCGACGAGGAGATCGCTGAGATCCTCGACATCCGGGACTATGAGGCGGCGAAGTACCTCGTGCTCGCCACCCGCAACGGTCTGGTGAAGAAGACCGCGCTCAGTGAATACGACACCAACCGCACCGGCGGCATCATCGCGATCAACGTGCGTGAGGGTGACGAACTGGTGGGCGCGCTTCTCGTCGAAGAAGACAGCGACCTGTTCCTGGTCTCCAGGAAGGGCATGTCGATTCGCTTCACCGCGACCGATGAAGCACTGCGTCCGATGGGCCGGTCGACATCCGGCGTCATCGGGATGAACTTCCGCGACGATGACGAATTGCTGTCGGCATCCGTTCTTCCGGCGGATCCCGAGAACGACGCGTTCGTTTTCATCGCGACCGAGGGTGGCTTCGCGAAGCGCACCGCGGTGGAGCAATACCGCCTCCAGAACCGTGGTGGACTCGGTATCAAGGTCGGCAAATACAACGAGGACCGCGGGCATCTCGCCAGCGCGCTCATTGTGAGTGAAGACGACGAAGTGCTTGTGGTTCTTGCCAGCGGCAAGGTGGTAAGGTCTGCGGTGGCCGAAGTTCCCGCCAAGGGCAGGGACACCATGGGCGTCGTTTTCGCACGATTCGCTGACGACGATCGGATAATTGCCCTGGCCAGGAACAGTGACCGCAATCTTGTCGCCGTAGACGCAGAAGCAGCAGAAGTCCTCGTGATAAATGAGGCTGTGCCGCTCGCGAACGAGGCCGAAACGAAAGAAGAAGAATGAGTAGCGTTGCCGAAAAGCTCGCACAGAAGTCGACCAAGCGCACCTCGACCAAACAGGTCCGGCTGAAGCTCGTCTACGTCGACTTCTGGTCGGCCGTGAAGCTGTCGTTCCTCGCTGCGGTGGCTCTCGCCATCGTGACGATCGTGGTGTTCTTCCTCGTCTACACGGTCCTCGACCAGACGAACATCTTCGACAACGTCAATAACCTGTACAAGGATGTCGCCGGAGTCGGCAACGACCTGAGCACGATCTTCAACCTCGGCCGGGTCATGGGCTTCGCCGTTGTTGTGGCGATCCTCAACCTGATCGTTGTGACGGCACTTGGCGCGCTGTGTGCCGCTCTGTACAACCTCAGTGTCAAGATCACTGGCGGTCTGTTGGTGGGCTTCACGAACAACTAGTTCGCATCGGGCGGGTTCGTCAGGTCGAGGACCCGCTCGATTAGAACAAACGGCAGATTTCAGGTAGTCTCAAACCTGCCCAAACGGGGATATAGCTCAGGCGGTTAGAGCGCTTCGCTGATAACGAAGAGGTCCCAGGTTCAAGTCCTGGTATCCCCACTCGGGAAACACAATTTCACAGTTTCCCGGTAGTCGGGGCCTTAGCTCAATTGGTAGAGCGCCTGCTTTGCAAGCAGGAGGTCAGGGGTTCGATTCCCCTAGGCTCCACCCTCGAAATCGGCCCGTTCTTCTCCGGAAGAGCGGGCCTTTTCTGTTTCCGCTCACGACCATGCGGTGAGTTCTTCGACGTCTCGCGTCCCTCGCAGAGCGAACCAGAGCGGGATCGGAGAGATGATGACGAGAGCTCCGGCCACGAACAACGTGGCACGGGGCCCGATCAGCTCACCGAGAACGCCACCGGTCAGGGCCCCGAGGGGAAACAACCCCATGATGAGGAACCGCATCGTCGCGGTCACCCGTCCCAGCATCCGCTCGGGACAGAACCGCTGGCGCAGGCTGACGTTGGTGATTGCGTAGACGATCTGACCCAGCTCACCGGCCGCCATGCCGGCTACGGCGAGCAGAACGAGCCAGCCCGGCTGGGCAAAGGGCACGGCAAGCGCGAGCGGCCCGGTGACAGCGAGCGACAACCAGATGATGCGGGCGGAGCCGACCCGGCGGGAGAGCGCCGGAGTGAGTGCGGCGCCGACCATGGCGGCGATCGCGCTGACAGCGATCACGATCCCGATGATCGCGGGTGACAGGTTCAGGGTGCGGGCAAGGAAGATCATGTTGACAGCGGATGCCACGGCGAAAGAAAAATTACCGGTCGCGCTGGCGAGGGCGGTTGCGCGAAGCATCCGCGTGCGGGCGACGAAGGCGAGTCCCTCGCGAATCTGCGGCCACAACCGTGGTCGTACCTCAGGGCGCGGGACGACCGTTTCCTTCGTGCGGATCGCGAGGAGTGCGATGGCGGACACCGCGAAGGTCAGCGACTGTACGAGGATGACGCTGGCAGCGCCCAGGAGGGCCACCAGAGCGCCTCCAATGCCCGGGCCGATCACCTGCCCGGATGCCCGCACCATCTCGAGAGAGGAGTTGCCTGCGAGTATGCGGCTCCGCCCGAGGACCGAAGGAATGTAACTCTGGTAGCCGACGTCGAAGAAGACCCGGGCAACGCCAGAGAGCAACGAGACGACGACCAGCTGGGTGATGGTGAGAACACCGAATACCGCAGCGAGCGGGATCGTCGCGAGAAGTGCAGCGCGGGCGATATCGCTCGCCACGAGAATGGGCCGCCGGCGCCACTGGTCGACCCAGGCACCGGCGGGGAGCCCAATGAGGGCGAAGGCGAGGGTTGCGGATGCCGTCACCAACCCGAGCTCGAACGGGGATGCATCCAGTGTGAGGACGGCGAGCAGGGGAACCGCGACGCCGCTCACCTGCGCACCGAGCTGGCTGGTGGTCTGGCCAAGCAGAAGCATCCGGAAGTCCCGGTCCCGAAACAGGCCGTCCTCGTTCATGACGCTCCCGGAGAGTGTTCGCCATCGGCGTGCGCGATCCGCGCGCGTGCACAACATTCTGCATGAGTATCGTGGGCGAATGGACATTCGCATCGCCGCATACGGAGTCATCATCGACAACGACCAGATCCTTCTCGCGCATTGGCGGGAGTACGGTCGTAGCGGCTGGACCCTGCCCGGCGGGGGAATCGACCCCGGTGAAGATCCAGCGGATGCCGCGGTGCGCGAGATCCGCGAGGAGACCGGCTACACCGCAGAACTCGACGGGCTGCTGGGGATCCACTCTTTCGTCGCTCAGCCGGAGGACCGTCTCACCCCCGGCGCCACCCAGGCGCTCCACGGACTCCGCATCATCTATCGGGCCCACATCACGGGTGGAGAGCTCACGAACGAGGTGGGTGGCTCGACCGACATGGCCGCGTGGCATCCGCTCAGCGCTGTCCCCTCCAACCGGGTGGGACTCGTCGACGTTGCACTCGGGATGCTGTAACCGCTGAACCCGTTACGTTCCGCGCGGGTCAGTCGGCATGGTTCCTCCTGCACATGCGCTTTCGCTCATTGTTGCGCAGACCGGGGGAAGCTCGACAGGGATTGGCACAACGAAAAAGGCCGGCCCCCGAAGGGGCCGGCCAATTTTCGCGAGATCAGAGGTTGGGCAGTGCCGGCTCTTCGTCAGCGACCCAGAGCTCGTCGTCGGCCCGGAAGGTCTGCCACACGGCATACGCAACTCCGGCAGCGGCGAGAACGCCGAAACCGATAGCGACGACTCCGCCGACGTTCGTCTTCTTGGGCGGCGGCTTGGGCTGGAAACGCTCGAGGGCAGCCCGGACCCGGTGGTCCTTCGCGATGTCACCGACCGACAGAACACTGCCGACAACGCCGCCAAGAACGGGAAGAATTGATTTGTCAAGGCCCTTCCTGGCCCCTTCGACAAGACCGCGAGAAGCGGCGTAGCCCCGGTCGACAACCGGCTGAACCTTGTGCTCGTACGTGCTCACGACGGAGGGAACGACCTGCTCACGCCCATATGCCCCGAGTTGCCTGCTCGCCTCGCGAGCAACGTGGTTGGCGTGGTCAAGGATCTCCTGCTGGGCGTGCCACAACTGATTGGCTTCACCCTTGAGTCGCTTGAGTTCTTTCTTACGCTTGCGTGACAGACTCACCGCTGACCTCCATTGATCTCGTTTTAACGCGACAGAACTCCATCTTGCCATTGAATGGCCTGAACGCCACCCGGCGGGGGGTCATTGCGTGTGTAAGAATTGGGAACATGTCAAAGCACACCGCTGTCGCAACCCTCCACACCAACTACGGCGACATCAAGGTCAACCTTTTCGGAGACCACGCCCCCAAGACTGTCAAGAACTTCGTCGGACTCGCCACGGGCGAGATCGAGTGGACGGATGAGACCACCGGTGAGACCAAGAAGAACACCCCGCTCTACAAGGGCGTCATCTTCCACCGCATCATCCCGGGCTTCATGATCCAGGGCGGCGACCCTCTCGGCAACGGAACCGGTGGCCCCGGTTACAAGTTCGATGACGAGATCAACTCCGACCTGAACTTCAACGAGCCATACATGCTCGCAATGGCAAACGCCGGCAAGATCGCAGGCAAGGGCACCAACGGATCCCAGTTCTTCATCACCGTCGGCAACACCAGCTGGCTGCAGGGCAAGCACACCATCTTCGGCGCTGTCGAAGACGAGGCAAGCCGCAAGGTTGTCGACAAGCTCGCCGAGGTTCCGCGTGACGCCCGTGACCGCCCCCTCGACGACATCGTCATCGAGAGCGTCACGGTTGCCGACGCCTAAACCGACGACGAACTCCGCTCATCGGGCGGGCCCCGCCCGATGAGCCAGTCCTCGGTACCCCCGGTGACCCGAAACAACTTCTGCTACCGCCACCCGGATCGCCAGAGCTTCGTGCTGTGCCAGCGCTGCGGGCGGACGATCTGCGGCGAATGCCAAACGCAGGCCGCTGTGGGTGTCGTGTGTCCCGAATGCATGAAAGAGCAGCGTCGAACCGCGCCAAGGACCCGGACCGGTTTCTTCAGCAGGACGGGCGACCGGCCGGTCGTCACCTACTCCCTGATCATCATCACGGCGTTCGTCTTTCTTCTGCAGTTGATTCCCGGTCTCGGGATCACGAACTATCTGCTGTATGCCGGTGTGTTTTCGGTGCCGGCGGAACTGTCCCCCGGTTACGGACTCGAACCGTGGCGAATGCTGACGACGGTCTTTGCCCACTCGCAGGGGTTCATCTTCCATATCGCGTTGAACATGTACTCGCTGTGGTTGTTCGGGCAAGCGCTTGAACCCATGCTTGGCCGGGCACGTTTTCTCGCGCTCTATCTGATCTCAGGCTTCGCCGGCTCGCTCGGTGTGTTGTTCCTGACCGACGGGTACGTCCCCGTTGTGGGCGCGTCCGGCGCCATCTTCGGGCTGATGGGCGCGTTCCTCGTCATCCAGCGAAAGCTCGGTGGCAACATGAACGGCCTGCTCGTCCTCGTCGGAATCAACCTCGTGATCGGCTTCATCCCGGGGATCAACGTTGCCTGGCAGGCACACCTCGGTGGGCTTGTCGGTGGCGCACTGGTGGGATTGATCTATTACGAAACGCGCCATCTCAAGCACAAGAGCCGGCAGAGACTTCTCATCACAGCCCTCTGCGTCGTCTTCGTTGGCCTCGGTCTTCTGCCCTCTCTAGGTCTGTTGAGCACTCTCGGCGGCTAAGCGGGCTAGAATCGGCCCTATGGCACGCGACAAGACGAACAGCACCCAGTCCGCCCCGAGCACCCAGCGGACCGGTGAGCAGGCACCCAACCCGGTTTGGTTCAAGCCGGTGATGTTCGGTTTCATGCTGCTCGGACTCGCCTGGATCATCGTCTTCTACGTGAGCCAGGGCGCTTTGCCGATCCCTGCGCTCGAGTCGTGGAACATCGTCGTCGGGTTTGGCATCGCATTCATCGGCTTCCTGATGACAACTCGCTGGCGCTGATTTCCACAGCCCTGTGTAAAAACGCCCGGGAATCCGCGAGGACGGCCCAGGTACATCCCACAAAATCGCTGACCAGAGTTATTAACAGGGTTATTAACACTGTGGACAATTACACCGGTGTAATTATCCCCAGCATGTGGATAACCCTGTGCACAACTATCGGCCATCGCGAAACCGGACCCGGCTAGACTGGCGAAATGGGCTCCCACGATGTTTCCGCGCGTGGCACAGCTCGACGGGGCCGATCTCGCCGCACACGGTCCAGCAGGGTCAGCGTTGTCGGGGTGCTCGGAGAGTTGCTCGTCACCGCGGGCGTCCTTGTTCTGCTCTTCCTCGTGTGGCAGTTGTGGCTGAATGACGCTGTCCTCCGCGCGGCACAAGATAATGAGGCCGCCGCTCTCAGCGAGCAGTGGTCGGGCGATCCGACTCGGCCCGAAGCCCCGTCAGATCCGGTCGAGCCTGTCGTCCTGTCCCAGCCGGGCGATGCCGAAGTTTTCGGGATACTCCGCGTTCCACGATTCGGTGCCGATTACGCCGCCAAGCTCGCTGGTGGGGTCTCCGCGTCGCGCACGCTCAATCCGATCGGCCTTGGCCACTACCCCGACACCCAGATGCCGGGTGAACTGGGTAACTTCGCTGTTGCCGGGCATCGGAATACACACGGAAAGCCACTCAATCTCATCGGTGAACTGCGGGTCGGGGATGCCATCGTGGTCGAGGTGCCCGAAGGGTGGTACACCTACCGATTCCGCACGCTCGAGTACGTCCAGTCATCGGGAGTTGGCGTGCTGGAACCGGTGCCACAGGCTGACGGCGTGACGGCATCCGATTCGATCATCACCCTCACGAGCTGCAATCCGGCCTTCTCAACCGCGGAGCGTATCATCGCCTATGGTGCGTTCGAGTCGTGGACCCCCAGGGCCGCAGGCCCGCCGGCATCCGTCACCGAAGCGCTGGAGGACTGACTATGTATGCAGCCCTGTGGCGCGCGCTGCCCGGCCCGGTCTGGATTCGCGTGCTCATCGTGATCGCTCTGATCGCTGTAGTTTTATATGGACTGTTCACGTGGGTCTTCCCGTGGGTGCAGTCGTTTCTCGATACCCAGGAAGTGACCGTTGAAGAGTAAGAGGCTCCCGTGACCCGAGTGCTGGTTATCGATAACTACGACAGCTTCGTCTATACCCTGAACGGCTATCTCCTGCAGCTCGGGGCGGAGACCGATGTTCTCAGGAACGATGTCTTCACCGAAGCGGATGCCGCGGCGCGCCTCGGTGAGTACGACGCGGTTCTCGTCTCGCCCGGACCGGGAAAACCGTCGGACGCCGGTGTGTCGATCGCTGTTGTGAACGCAGCACTCGCCGCAGACAAGCCGTTGCTTGGGGTGTGCCTCGGCCACCAGGCGATTGCCGAGGCGTTCGGCGCGCGGGTGACCAACGCTGACGAACTCATGCACGGCAAGACGTCGCTCATCGAGCACGACGACAGCGCCTTCTATGACGGCGTTCCTCAGCCCTTCACCGCCACCAGATATCACTCACTCGCGGTCGTCGACGGCACGGTGCCGGACGACCTGCTCGTGACAAGCCGCACGAGTGGCGGCGTCATCATGGGCCTGCGCCACCGGGATGCCCCGATTTACGGAGTGCAATTCCACCCCGAAAGCGTGCTCACCGAGGGTGGCTACCTCATGCTCGGCAACTGGCTCGCCGCGTCCGGGATGCCCCAGGCCGCTGTGACAGCTCGTGGCCTCAGCCCGCTCGTTCAGTCCTGACGATCGAGCCCGTGTGCGTCGCCGTCGAGGCTGACGCTTTCTCTCCCGGCGCCTGATACTCCCCCTTTCACGGGGTGTCAAGCCTTGCCCGGAAGCTTGGAGTTGGCGCTGCAAAGGGTGAGGATTTCTTCACACGACTCGAGACCGAGCTGGCAGTGTCACCCCTGACCCGGCCAGCGGTCTCCTCTCAGGAGGAAGAATCATGACAGAAACCTCATCAGGAGCCGGCGAATCGTCGACCACCGATCGCGTGCGCGGAGCAGGATCCCACGTTGCGGGGGTGGCCGCCGATGAAGCAGCCAACGTGAAGCACGAAGTAGGAAGTCAGGCCAAGAACCTTGTCGGCGAAGTTCGCTCGCAGTTGAAGGGCCAGGTGTCGACCCAGCAGGAACGCGCAGCCGGCGGCATCCGCACGGTGAGCGACCAGCTTCGTTCGATGGCTGACTCCACGGACTCGGGAATGGCATCGAACCTCGTCTCCCAGGCAGCATCGCGCGCCGGGGACGTCGCCGGGTGGCTCGAGAACCGCGAGCCCGCTGACCTCCTCGACGAGGTCAAGCGCTTCGCACGTCGTCGCCCCGGTCTGTTCATCGCCATTGCGGCGGGAACCGGTATCGTCGTCGGCCGTCTTGCCAAGTCCCTTGCTGGAGGCAACGAGTCGTCAGACAACGACTACTCCACCGACAGCCAGTCCTTCTCCTCGCCTACCGACACGACCACGGGCTACGCCGACACCACCGGTTATGCCGGTACCTCCGGGTACACCGGCACCTCCGCTGCAGACGGTTCCGTTTACACGCCGCCCGTAGGAACGGTCGACTACGAGACGAGTGGTGACCTTCGATGAGTGAGCCTTACGTACCCGACCCCGACGGGAGAACCGACTCCCTCGGCGAACTCTTGGGCGAGGTCACGAAGGACATATCGACTCTCTTCCGCCAGGAGGTGGAACTCGCCAAAGCTGAACTCTCGCAGTCAGCGAAGAAGGCGGGCAAGGGCGCTGGCATGTTCGGTGGCGCCGGCGTCGCCGGATTCATGGCACTCCTCTTTCTCTCCATCGCACTGTGGTGGGGCCTCGGACTCCTTATCGGAAACGTCTGGTCGGCCATCATCGTTGCGGTCATCTACGGGATCGTTGCGGCCGTACTCGCACTGCGAGGCAAGAAGGAAGTCGAAGAAATCACCGGGGCACCGAAGACAGCGGAGACCCTGAAGAAGGTACCTGAGGCATTCAAGACAAGTGAGGACTCAAGATGACGAACGATCCGGAAGCAATCCGCCAGGAAATCGAAGAGACCAGGCGCAACCTGGGCAATGATGTGGACGCCCTCGCCGACAAGGTGAGTCCGTCGAGCATCGCCTCGCGTCAGACAGAAAAGGTCAAAGGAATGGCACGGAAAGTGAAGGACAGCGTTATGGGTGCAGCAGAGGATGCCACGTCACACGTCAGCGATGCCGCCTCGAACGTCGGCGACAAGGTCGGTCACGCCGGCGACAAGGTTGGTGGGAAGTTCTCCAACCTCGGCAGCGGGTCACGAAGCGCCGTCGACAAGGCGAAGGGCAACCCGATCGCTGTCGGTCTGATCGCCTTCGGAGCCGGCCTGCTGGCGGCTTCGCTGATTCCGGCATCCGACAAGGAGAAGGAACTCGCCCAGACCGCCAAGGAGAAGGCGGTGCCGCTCGTCGACGATCTCAAGGAGACCGCGAAGGGTGTGGCTGAGGACCTCAAGGAACCAGCGAAGGAGGCCGCTGACTCCGTCAAGGGCGCGGCGACGGATGCCTTCTCCAATGTGAAGGACGACGCCACCAGCCAGGCGAAGGACGTCAAGGGTGGATCGGACGGGTCATCGACCTCGTCGGACTACTCCGCGGACTCGACCTCGACCGAGGGCTACGTTGCCGCAGACAGCGGAGCGTCACCCCTCGGCGCGGATGAGCCGGTGTACGACGCAACCCGCACGGATGACACGTTCCGGTAGGGGAACCTGACAAGAAACGGCGGCCGTGGCGAGAGCCACGGCCGCCGTTCTTTCTGTTCCGGTTCTAGCCCGAGCAGTAGGTGAGCTGGATCGTCGACTTCTGCGGTACGTCGCCCGGTGCGATCGACTGGTTCGTGACGGGGTTGCCGGGCTGGGTCGGGCAGGTCGGGTCAGGCACCGGCTCCACAGTGAGACCCACATCGGGGTCTTCCATCAGGTCTGTGGCAACCTCGAGGCTTTGCGCGACGACACTCACAATGGTGACGAGTCCACTCGAAACGACGAGGTTGACCGTCGATTCCTCTGCGACTTCGGTGTCGGCGGCGGGGTCGGTGCTGATGACCGTGCCCGCGGCCAGGGTGGGCGAGTTCTGCTTCGAGATCGACCCGGATGTCAGTCCGGCAGCGGTCAGGTCGGATTGCGCCTGTTCCGTTGTCTTGTTGACCACGTCCGGAACCGTCACCTTCGCGGCACCGAGGGAGACGTACAGTCTCACAACGTCCTTCGGGCGCACCTTGCTGTCGCTGTTCGGGTCGGTGCGAATGACGAGACCTTCGTCGACGGATGCGCTCTCCTCGGTGACGACGCTGGCGACGAGGTCGAGGTCGGTCAGCGTGTTGACCGCACTCTGTTCGCTCACACCCACGAGATCGGGAATGGTCCGCGACTCGGTTTGAACAATGGGAGCCTGCCCGAGCGAACCGACCCAGATCATGACGGCGACGAGCACGACGGCGATGGACGCGATTCCGGCCCAGATCCACACGACAGGCGGGCGGCGCTGCGTTCTTGTGACGGAATCGTCGCTCGTCAGCTGACGAAGTGCCTGCTCGGTGCTCGATGACCCCCCGGGTGCTGCGCCGAAGAGTGCGGTTGTCGCGTCATCGGCGTCACGGTGCACGGGAACCTTGCCGGCAGCGGCGAGCTCCAGATCGTCGCGGAACTCGGAGGCGGCCTGGTAGCGACCAAAACGATCCTTCGTGAGTCCGCGCATGACGACCTGGTCGAGCGCGGGTGAGACGTGCGGATTCACCGAGGAGGGTTTCACGGCGGTCTCGCTGACGTGCTGATACGCCACTGCCACGGCAGTGTCGCCGCGGAACGGTGCACGGCCGGTGAGCATCTCGAACAGAACGACGGCGGTTGAGTAGAGGTCGGTGCGAGCGTCGACGACCTCGCCCTTTGCCTGCTCGGGTGAGAAATACGACGCGGTGCCGAGGATCGCGGTGGTCTGAGCGACGGTCGAGGACGAGTCCGATACGGCCCGGGCGATCCCGAAGTCCATGACCTTGACCTTCTCGTCCGGCGTGATCATGACGTTGCCGGGCTTGATGTCCCGGTGGACGACCCCTGCCCGGTGCGAATACTCGAGAGCTGTGAGGATGCCCTCGGTGATCGCGACGGCACGCGCGGCGTCCATCGGTCCTTCGGAGATCACCTCTTTGAGAGTACGGCCGTAGACGTACTCCATCACGATGAAGGGTTCACGTGAAACCCGGCCGTCGTGCTTGACGGTCTCTTCGCCGGCGTCGAAAACCCGCACGATGGTCGGGTGCGCCATCCGGGACGCGGCCTGAGCCTCCTGGCGGAAGCGGGTGCGGAAGGCGGGGTCATTCGCGAGATCCGACTTGAGGATCTTGATCGCGACGGTGCGGCCGAGCTTTGTGTCTGTGCCGCGGAACACATTGGCCATGCCACCGCGACCGATGAGGTCACCGACGAGGTAGCGCCCGGCGAGCAGGCGTTGTTCGTCAGCCACTCATGAACTCCTTAGATCAGACCATTTCGGGTCAGGGATATCTTAGTCGCTGAGAATTGCTCATCCCTCGGTGGCGCGGATCTGGGTGGTCGCCGCGGGCGACTGGCCAGACTCCGCGTCACCGCAGAAGGCAAGGTAGGTCACGCTGAAGGTGCCAGGCGTGTCTCCGAGAACGACCTGAGCCGAGTTGGTGGAGACAGCGCCGCCGGGCGCGGACGGTGTTCCGCCCGAGGCGGTGACGCGGTAACCGCCGAGTGGCATTCCCGCCGGGCACTGCGTGAACGCGGGCCAGTTGATCGTCACCGTAGAGCCGGCGGCGCAGTTGACGCTGTCGCCGTCGCAACCTTCACCGGTGATGGTGGGAGGTGCTGTCGGTGTCGGGATCTCGGCCATAGGGGCGTAGACGGTGACGGTGACGAGCTGACCGCGCTGCAGGTTGCCCTCGGGGTTGATCGCGTAAACGATGCCGACCTGATCCGGCGACGTCGCCGTGTTGCCTTCGGCGCGTTCGGACGCCAGACCGAGCTCCCTGAGCTTCGCTGCCGCTTCGTCATACGTGTCACCGACGAAATCAGCGGCGCTCACGGCGATGAGCTCGCTCGTCGGGGTGGGTGTTGGTGTCGGGGTCGGCGTTTCCGTCGGTGTCGCGGTGGGGGTCGGGGTGGCGGAGGTCGCAGGGGGGTTCGTCGTGTCGTCCTGGTTGATGAGGGCGATGACGGTTCCGGCGAGGATGACGGCAAGGATCGTGATCAGAGCGATCAGCGGCCAGGTCCACCGGCTGCGTTTCTTTTTCTTCTCGTCCTCGATGGGGACCTCGGCGGTTGTCGTGGGGATTTCCGCGGCGCCGATGAGTTGAGTGGTGGCGTCAGAGCCCGAACTCATGACCTTTGTTGCCCCGGTGAGTGCGCTGCCGTCAGCGATAGCAGGAACGGCAGCGGCTGCAGCTGCAGTGTCGCCACGGCGCAGGGCCTGTGCAGCCCGGCTCACGTGCGCTGCGGATGCCGGGCGATCAGCCGGGTTCTTTGCGATCATCGAGAGAACGAGGTTGCGCACAGGTTCAGACACAGTGACCGGGAGAGCCGGGGGCGCCTCATTGATCTGTGCCATGGCGATCGCAACCTGCGACTCACCCGTGAACGGACGTTTTCCTGCGAGACACTCATAGGCGACGATGCCGAGTGAGTAGATGTCCGTCGTCGGCGACGCAGCATGACCGGATGCCTGCTCGGGAGAGAGGTACTGCACGGTTCCCATGACCTGCCCCGTGGCGGTCAGCGGAACCTGATCGGCGATCCGGGCGATCCCGAAGTCGGTGATCTTGACACGGCCGTCCGGCGTAATGAGGAGGTTTCCCGGCTTGATGTCGCGGTGCACGAGACCTGCGGCGTGCGCTGCCTGGAGCGCGAGAGCCGTCTGTGCGGTGATGTCGAGAACCTTGTCGGTCGACAGAACGTGCTCGCGTTCGAGCATCGTCGACAGCGCCTCGCCCGGAACGAGTTCCATGACGAGGAACGCGCTTCCGTCTTCCTCGCCGTAGTCGTAGACGTTGGCGATGCCTTCGTGGTTGACGAGAGCGGCGTGACGCGCCTCGGAGCGGAAGCGCTCGAGGAAGTTGGGGTCGCCGAGATACTCATCCTTGAGGATCTTGATCGCAACCGTTCGCCCGATCACGAGGTCGGTTGCGTTCCACACCTCGCCCATGCCGCCGATGGCGATCCGGGACTCCAGTTCGTAGCGTCCCCCGAAGGTGACCCCTGCTGTGGGTCTCATTTGTTCAGCACCGCCTCTATGACTTTCTTGGCAATTGGCGCGGCAACGATGTTTCCTGAGCTATGACGGCCCAGGTTTCCGTCGTTCTCTACGACAACCGCGACTGCGACTTCGGGATTGCTTGCTGGGGCGAACCCGGTGAACCAGAGCGAATATGGTTCGTCCTCACCGTTCTGCGCTGTACCGGTCTTTCCCGCCACGTCGACCCCCTCTATTCTTGCACCGTTCGATTGCCCGACCTCGACGCCGTTGACCATCATCGTCGTGACCCCGGCTGCAGCATCCTCGCTCACGGCCTGGTTGAGCACTTGCGGTTCGAAACGCTTGAGCTCCTCGAGGTTTCTGCCCGTCACGCGGTCGACGAGCGTCGGTGCCATCACCGTGCCCTTGTTGGCGATCCCCGCAGACACGAGTGCCATCTGCAGCGGAGTCGCCCGGACTTCGTACTGACCGAAAGCGGTCAGGCCGGTCTGCGCGTCGTCGAGCCCACTCGGGTACACGCTCTTGCCGGTCGGAGTCGGCAGCTCGAAGCTGTTGTTGAAGCCGAATTTCTCTGCGGCCTCACGCAGTGCGTCGTCACCGAGCTCCATCCCGAGTTCGGCGAGCGGGATGTTGCAGCTCTGCCGGATGGCTTCCTCGAGCGTCACCGTTTCACCTGGCCCGCACGTGGTGCGGGTCCAGTTGTAGACAACGGCACTACTGTTCGGGAGGGTGAGGCTTGCCGGATTGGCGAACGTCGACTCCGGCGTGTACTTGCCGCTGTCGAGCGCCGCAGCAGCGACGACAACCTTGAACGATGACCCGGGCGGGTTCATGTTCCCGCCGGTTGCCCTGTTGATCAGCGGGGTGAGCGGGTCGTTCTCGAGCGCGGCGTAGCTGGAGATGACGCTCTGCGAATCGTGTGACGCGAGCGGGTTCGGGTCGTAGGTCGGCGTCGACACCATTGCGAGGATCCGGCCGGTGGACGGCTCGATCGCGACGACGGCCCCTCGCCGGTCTCCGAGGGCGTCGAATGCCGCGCTCTGCACGACCGGGTCGATCGTCACCTCGACGGCGGCGCCCCTCGGTGCCTGACCGGCGACGATCCGGTTGATGCTGTCGAAGAACTGCGAATTCGAGGTGCCGGCGAGGTACTCGTTCATGTATTGCTCGATGCCAGCGGAACCCTGCGTGGGGTTGAAGAACCCGGTGACCGGAGCGTAGAGCTGGCCCTCCGGGTACTGGCGCTGGTACACGAACCGGTCGCCGGTGGGGACGGACTGCGCGATCACCGTGCCGTCGGCGATGATGGGTCCGCGTTCGGTGTCGTAACTGTCGTAGAGGGCGCGGGTGTTTCGGGGATCGACGCCGAGAGCATCCGCCTGAACGGCCTGGATGACGGTCGTCGAGGCGAAGAGAGCGAAAAACATGACGAGGACGAGCGCGCTGACGCGCTTCAATTCGCGATTCATGGGCTGACCTCCTGTGCTGGTCCGGTGCGGATGCTGTCGCTCACGCGGAGCAGGAGGGCGACGATCATCCAGTTGGCGACGAGTGACGAACCGCCGGCGGCGAGGAACGGTGTTGTCAGGCCGGTGAGCGGGATGACGCGCGTGATTCCACCAACCATGATGAAGACCTGCAGGGCGATGGTGAACGCGAAGCCAACGGCGAGCAGCTTTCCGAAGTCATCCTGGCCCCGGAAACCGATACGCAGACCACGGGAGACGAAGAGCAGGTAGAGCCCGAGAATGGCGAAGAGACCGGCGAGGCCGAGTTCCTCACCGAGGCTCGCCATGATGTAGTCGCTTTCAGCCAACGGAGTCAGGTGGGGTCGCCCCTGACCGAGGCCGGTGCCGATCAGCCCGCCGTGGGCGAGGCCGAAGATGCCCTGGACCAGCTGGCCGCTACCGCCGACGGCGTCGTAGACGGTCGGGTTGAAGGCGTCGAGCCAGTTGCGGAACCGGCCCTGGACATAGGTGAGGGTCTGAGCGGCGAAGAACGCGCCGACGGCGAACATGGCGACCCCGATGAGGATCCAGCTGAGTCGCCCGGTCGAGACGTAGAGCATGACGGTGAACAGCCCGAAGTAGAGGAGCGCGGTCCCCATGTCGTGCTGGAACACGATGATGCCCATCGAGAGCGCCCAGGCGACTATGATCGGGCCCAGGTCGCGGAGCCGAGGGAACTGCATCCAGAGGATTTTCCTGCCGACCATGGAGAGGCTGTCGCGGGTGCGCACGAGGTATCCGGCGAAGAAAATGGCCAATGCGATCTTGGCGATCTCACCGGGCTGGAAGCTGACGATGTTCCCGATCCCGACCCACACCCGTGCGCCGCTCACTTCGCGGCCGATCCCGGGAACGAGGGGAAGAAGGAGCAGAAGGAAAGCGAAAGCGCCGAAGAGGTATGTGTAGCGGAACAGCACCCGGTGGTTCTTCACGGCGATGATGATGACGATGGCCGCGATGATCGCGATAGCGCTCCAGGTGATCTGCCGCGTAGAGGCCGCAGCCCACCCGCTGGCGCCCTCGGCGAGATCGATCCGGTAGATCATGGCTACGCCGAGGCCGTTGAGCACCGTTGCGATCGGCAACAGGAGCGGATCCGCCTGCGGGGCGACATAGCGCAGGCAGACATGCAGGCCGAGAACGAGCGCAGAGAGCCCGGCACCGAGGTAGACCAGGTCCAGGTCGATCGTGCCTGTCGCACCGAGCTGGACGAGAAGGATCGAGACGGAGTTGATGGCGCAGGCGAAGATCAGGAGGGTCAGTTCGCGGTTGCGCAGCTTGAGCGGGAGCCGCAGTTTGCGCATCGTGCGGATGACGGCGGTGTCGGCCTTGAAGTCTTCCTGCCGGGGCTCGCTCGCGCGGCCTCCGACGGCGCCGGTTGCTCGGGTTCTCGAGTTGTTCGTCATCCCTCGTCATCCTTCGACGTGGTGGTTCGGAGTCGGGAGACAATCTCTTCGGCTTCCTCGAGTGAAGAGGCGCTGATGGTCCGTTCCACCTGCTGCCGATCGTAGGTCGACAGCAGAGAAATTGGAATTCCGGTGTCGTTGTGTTCGGTGGAGAGGCTGAACGGCCCGACATCCTGCTGGATGCCCTGATAGATCACGACGGTGTCATCATCGCTGCCGACGAAGTAGCGGGTCTGGGTCCAGGCGTAGCCGAGGAGCAGGGCGAGGGCGATGGCGAGAGCGATGGCGATCGAGCCGACGAGCCAGGTGAGCCGACGGCGCTTCGCGCGCCGGGCATCCTCCTCGATGAGCTCGTCGAGGTAGTCGTCGGATGCTGGTTCGAAGTGGCTCGGTCCGGACGACGTTCCGCGCCCGGAATGCAGGCGGAGTGAGGGGAGGAGACCCGTTCGTTTGGGTACGGTGTTCTGGAACGCGAGCGGGCGCGACGCGGAGCCGACGATGACGGGAGTCTGCGCGCTCGCCGACTGTTCGGCTCCGACGTCGAAGATCACGACGGTGACGTTGTCGGGCGCTCCCCCGTCGAGCGCCTTGCGGATGAGCTGTTCGCCGACCTGGCGCGCCGGGAGGTCCTGGACGAGAGCGGCCTGGATCGTGTCGTTGTCGACGACGCCAGAGAGACCATCGGAGCAGAGCAGCCACCGGTCGCCCGGGTGGGTGCGCATCACCATCGTGTCGATCTCCGGGTTCGAGTCGACATCGCCGAGGACTCGCATCAGCACGGAACGGCGAGGGTGGACCATCGCTTCTTCTTCGGTGATCCGGCCCGAATCGACGAGGCGCTGCACGAATGTGTGATCCGTGGTGATCTGGCTCAGCTCTCCATCACGGAGCAGATAGATCCGGGAGTCGCCGATGTGGGCGATCGCGACCTCGTCGCCGACCGCGATGATGGCATCCACCGTCGTACCCATGCCACCGAGTTCGGGGTGTTCGAAAACAACCTCCGCCAGCTCCGAATTCGCGGCGCTGATCGCTGTCTGCAGCGAAGCTTCGGCATCCTGGGCACTGGTGAAATCGGAATCCGCCTGCATGATCCGCTTGAGCGCGATGGCACTGGCGACGTCGCCACCGGCGTGGCCTCCCATGCCGTCGGCGACCACGAACAGGTGGGTTCCGGCGTATCCGGAGTCCTGGTTGTTCGAGCGGACTTTCCCGACATGGGAGATCGCCGCAGAGTCGCCTGCTTTCGTCACCGTCTACCGCCGCAGTTCGAAACTGGTCGCGCCGACCTTGATCGGGGTGCCGAGCGTGATCTGCGTCGGTGAGCTGATTCGTTTTCCTCCGAGGAAGGTGCCGTTGGTGGAGTCGAGGTCCTGGATCATCCAGTTCTCGTTCCAGAGGAGGAGCTTCGCGTGGTGGGTGGAGGTGTAGTCGTCGCGGATGACGAGTCCTGAGTCCGGTGCGCGTCCGATCGTGAGCGGATCGCGACCGAGTGAGACCTCGAGGCCCTCCTTGGGACCCGCGGTGATGACGAGCCGTGAGACGTTGTGGATGGTCGCCTTTTCGCTTTTGCGCCCCGACGGTGTGACGGGCGGTGGCGTCGCACTTCTCGGGGGAACAGGCGGCGCGGCGCTGGGACGCGGTGCAGGCGGGGCCTGCTGCCCTGCCTGCGCGGGCTGAGGTTTGCGGGTGCCAGGCCCGAAGATGTCGGAGCGCAGCGCATAAACGATGGCGAAGACAAAGAGCCACAGCAGTAGGAGGAACCCGATGCGGAGCACCAGGAGAGTCAGTTCACTCACGAGGTGGGCCCCCAGAATCCGCCCTCCGCGCCGTAAGCGCGGGTGGAGTCGTCATAGGAGTCGGGTGACGCCGGAGCAGAAGATTGGGCAAGCACTCGGAACACAATACGGGTGCGACCGATCTGCACGACCGAATCGGGCGAAAGGGCGACCTGGCTGAACGGAGCTCCATCCAGCGTCGAACCGTTTGTCGAGCCCAGATCCCGCGCCTGGGCGCGTTCACCATCCCAAAGGATTTCGACATGTTTGCGGCTGGTTCCCGGGTCGTCGATCGTGATGTCCGCGTCGCTTCCGCGACCGATCACCGTGCGGCCCTTGGTGATCGGATGCCGCTTGCCGCCGATGTCGAGGACGGGAGTCCACGAGACCTGACCCTTCACATTGATCGAGTCGAGCTGGAGCATCCCATCAGAGAGGCTGCCGTCTGATTTCAGGCGGATGTCGATACCGCCGGCGAACGTGTAGCCCTGATGTGAGGCGTGTTTCTGCACGAGGCTCGTCAGCTCATCGATCAATGCCGGGCCAATCGCAGTCATGCGCTCGTGGTCGCCGGGCGACATCCGAACGACGAACTGGTTGGGAGCGAGGATGCGGTCACGGCTCATGACGGCCGACTTGGTGTCGAGTTCGCGCTTGAGAGCTGACGTGATTTCAACCGGCTGCAGCCCCGAACGGAAGGTCTTGGCGAACGCTCCGTTTACGGCGCGTTCGAGACCTTTCTCGAAGTTGTCCAGAATGCCCACAGGTCTCCCGATCGTGTCAAATGGCTATGGACATGTTAGTAGGCGGGGCTGGGAGTGCGGCCAAGGGCCGCGAGTGCTCCCCCGAATGGCGATTCGACGGGGGCCATGCTAATCTCGCTGAGTTGACACGCACGTGTCACGACACTGCGCGAGTGGCGGAATTGGTAGACGCGCTGGCTTCAGGTGCCAGTGTTCGAAAGGACGTGGGGGTTCAAGTCCCCCCTCGCGCACAGTGATGGAAAGCCTCCGAGAGATCGGAGGCTTTTTTCATACTCGAGAACTCTCACTCAGCCCGTTCACTGTCCCCGGATACCGGTGGCCGGGATAATGAAGACATGCCGCTTCTTCGTACCCAGACCAGCAGCAACGCCCCTGTGAGCCGAAAAGAGGGCGAGATATGAGAGTCAGCGACACCAGTGACCTGTGGTGGAAGACGGCGGTGTTCTACAACCTCAATGTCGGCACCTACCTCGACTGGAACGACGACGGAGCGGGCGATTTCGAGGGGCTCGGGCACCGGCTCGATTACCTCGCGCAGCTGGGAGTGACGTGCCTCTGGCTCGCACCCTTCTACCCGTCTCCCCGAGCTGACAACGGGTATGACATCGCTGATTACTTCGGCGTCGACCCCCGGTTCGGTGACCTCGGTGACTTTGTCGAGGTAACGCGCACCGCCCATGAGCGGGGGATGCGCGTGATCGTGGACCTGGTCGTGAACCACACATCAGACGCACATCCCTGGTTCCAGGCCGCCCGGCAGAGTCGCGACAGCGTCTACCGCGACTTCTACATCTGGCGTGATGAACCACCGGAGAACTCGCGCGAGAGCATGTTCCCGGACGTCGAGGACGGCGTCTGGTTCTATGACGAGACGGCCGGGCAGTACTACGAGCACTCCTTCTACCGCCACCAACCAGACCTCAACACCGCGAACCCGAAGGTGAGGGAGGCGATCGCGAAGGTCATCGGCTATTGGCTGGAGCTCGGAGTTGACGGCTTTCGCGTTGACGCGGTGCCGTTCCTCATCGACAACAACGGCGAGAACGAGCATGCCTATCTTCAGGCGCTGCGCGGCTTTGTCAGTCGTCGGAATGGCGCGGGCGCCCTGTTGGGTGAGGTGAATCTCCCGTATGACAAGCAGCTTGAGTTCTTCGGCGAGGAAGACGGCGACGAATTGACGATGCAATTCGACTTCGTGGCCAACCAGCGTCTCTACCTCTCGCTCGCGCGTCAGGATGCTGCGCCCCTCGCGGACGCGCTTCGATCGCGCCCGAAGCTCGCCCGCGGCAATCAATGGGCGAACTTCGTTCGGAACCACGACGAGCTCACTCTCGACCAGCTCAGTGACGACGAGCGGGATGAAGTCTTTCGGGCGTTCGCGCCCGAGGAATCGATGCGCATTCATGGGCGGGGCATCACCCGTCGGTTGCCGTCGATGCTCGGCGGAGACCCTCGCTGGATTCGCATGGTGTACAGCCTGATGTTCTCCCTGCCTGGGGCACCGGTGCTGTATTACGGAGAAGAAATCGGGATGGGCGAGCATCCGGATTTGGCCAGGCGAGCCGCGGTACGGACACCGATGCAGTGGGACAGCGGGCGGAACGGCGGTTTCTCTGAAGCTGACGCTGATCGTCTGCCGCTGCCGATCGTCAGCGGTGACTTCGCACCCGAACACGTGAACGCGTCAGATCAGCTGCACGACATGTCTTCGTTGTTCTACTTCGTCAGGCAGCTCATCTCGGCCTATTCGGCGTCGCCGGAGATCGGCTGGGGAGAGTTCGAAATCCTGACGCAGCCGCACAGTTCGGTTCTGGCCCATTCGGTCCGGGGAGAGCGCGGGCAACTCGTCGCCATGCACAACTTCGCTGACGAGCCGCGCGAGATCTCGGTGCACATCGCTGGCACGGAGTCTTCGACGCGGGCCTCTGACGTCTTGAGCGAAACGACGTACGAGATAGAACCCGGCGGAATCCTGCGTGTCACACTCGAAGGTTTCGGGTTCAAGTGGATTCGCATCGCCCGTCCGGGGGAGAAGCGCCTGCTCTGAGGTTTCGCTCGAGTGTCGTTTATTTTTCGCACCGCCTGCCGGGACCCGGTTGTGCCGCGCTGTGCTTACCGGAAGGCTGGGGGTTCTGGATAATCCATCCCCGAGATCTGGAGTACCGAGCATGACAAAGCTGTCGAAAAAGCAAAAGAAGCAAAAGAAGCAAACCTGGAGCGACATCAGTCCGGGCAGGAAAGCTGTCGTCGCGGTGGTGGGCGTCGTGCAACTCGGACTCGCAACGATGGCATGGAGAGACCTGTCTCAGCGGTCCGCCGATCAGGTCAACGGACCGAAAGGTCTCTGGGCAGCGATCATTGCCATCAACTGGGTCGGACCGGTCGCGTACTTCGTGAAGGGGCGACGTACGGGCGCGTGAGGCCGTGAGCGTACGCCGTATGCGCTGCAAGATTGCCCCGCATACGGCATCCTGAGAACGGGCGGCACCCGCAGCGGCTCGGTGAAAGGGATGACCGTGACAGATCAGGCCACACCGGAGACAATAATCTCTCCGGAGGACCCCACCTCCCCGGAGAGCTGGCTCCGCTCGATCCTGACCTACCTCTCGCTGGCCATCATCCTCGGGCTGGGTGCAGTCTTCGCGATCATCGTGATGCTCCCGCTCGCGTTCGTCCTCGTCGCTATCGCGATTCCGTATACGGTCATCGCCACGCTCCTGATTCTGCGGAAGCGCCGTGCGGCGCGAGTAACGCTCGACGAGACGCAGGGCTCCCGGGTGGACCGGATACTGGCGGCCTTCGGCGGCCGATCCCAGCGGTGGTCGTTGATGAACGGCATCCTTCTCGGGCTTCTTGGGCTCGTGCTGCTGGGCAGTGTTCTGCTGGAGCCGTGGCTCGATCTCGACGTCATCGGCGGGTCGATCTTTGTTCTCAGTCTCATTGCGATGTTCAGCGCTGTTGAGATCTGGGTCAACGCCGCGTGGATCTACGGCCGCGACAACGTGCTTTCCGAGGAGTACGCGCTCCGCACCCGAACGGGGTCGTGGAAACTGATTCGCGCAAACCGGGTGTTGGGTTGGGCTATCTGGTACACCGGAGCCGTCATTGCCGGGTGGTTGCTCCTCTTTTACAGCGCAGACGCGCTCGCGGTCGGTGTCTGAACCGACCCGGGTCAGCCGATCGAGCGGATCGACTCCAGAATCTTCTTCGAGAAAGCCTCGGATAGAGGCGCCGAGCCGGTGGACTCCGCTGCTGCCTTCTGGCCCTCCGGACTCGCGACGTGCTCGAGAAACTCCTTGACCAGGAGCGACTCGTTGGCGTCGACGTAGTCCTGGCACGCAATCACGTAGCTGACGAGGACCAGCGGGTACACGCCCTCGGCTGTGCTTGCGCGATCGACGGCGACGACGACGTCGTTGGGGTTTTCGCGTTCCACGAGGGGGGACGCATCAACGATCGCGGCAGCGGCCTCCGGCGAGTAGTCCACGAATGTGTCGCCGACCTTGATGGATGCGACGGACTGTCCAGCCGCTCTGGACGCGTCGACATACCCGATGGTGTTCGAGCCGGTGGAGACGGCGTTGACGACGCCCGAGTTGCCCTGTGCTCCCTCACCGGAATACGGGAAGGTGTTGCTGGGTTCGTTGGGCCAGCTCTCCGGCGCCGCCTGGTGGAGGTAGTCCGTGAAGTTTTCGGTCGTTCCGGAGTCGTCCGAGCGGTGGACGGAAATGACGCGCTCGGTCGGCAGCGGAACACCCGGATTCAATGCCATCAGGGCCGGGTCATTCCACTGATCGATCGTTCCGTTGAAGATACCGGCGACGGAGGTGGCATCCAGCTGCAGTTCTTCGACGCCGTCAATGTTGAAGATGAGGACAAGGGGAGACACATAGACCGGGAGATCGATCGCGCCTGATCCGTCGACACACCGTGGCGAACCTTGTCGCGCTTCTTCGGGATACAGTGCGGCGTCGGAGGTCGCGTAGCTGAACGCTCCGGCGAGGAACTGAACCTTGCCTGCTCCGGATCCGGCGGGATCGTATTCAATCGTGACCCGGGAGTTGTTCCGTTGAACATGAGAAATCCAGGTGTCCTGGGCGACGGCCTGAGCAGTGGATCCACCCCCGCTGAGTGTTCCGACGAGGTCACTCCATGTGTCCCCTTGCTCGTTCGCCGCACATCCCGTCAGCAGTGCAACGGTGACGAGGGCGACAAGAGCCCGGGCAAATCGAAGCGGGCCCGTTGGGGCAGTCTGAGTCAAGTGGGGTTCCTTACAGCTGACAGCGAACAGTCGTCGCGTGCAGGAACAGCCTAAACAATAGAACGCTGTGTGAACATCTGGAGTCGGGGCGCTGGCCGCGGCGACAGAGATCGCTCGATGCCGGGACGGCGCAGTGTCAGCTACAGATCGCTCAACAGCCCCGATACGGAGTCAAGGGCGTTCGGGGTGAGACTGTAGTACGCCCAGGTTCCGCGCTTCTCGCGATTGAGATAGCCCGCGTCGACCAGCACCTTCAAGTGGTGCGAGACCGTGGGCTGACTCAGCCCGAGCGGCTCGGTGAGATCGCACACGCACGCTTCCGCGTCTTCGTGGGAAGCGACAATGGAGAGCAGGCGGAGCCGGGCGGGATCGGCCAGCGCTTTCAGCGAACGAGCGAGTCTCTCCGCACTGGTCGCGTCCATCGGCTCGCGTGCGATCGGTGTGCAGCACGCGCTGAGCTCCGAAATCGTCAGTGAATCGGTTAACGTCACGTGAACTCACCCCCACTGGATTGACAGTCATCGATGTTCTGCCAGACTGAGTACATCGATCTTCATCAATCTAACACCCCGTCGACCGCTGGCGGGTTGAGAGAAATTTCAAGGAAAGAGACTCCGGTGAGCGAAAAACCGTCCGTTCTGTTCGTCTGCGTGCACAACGCCGGCCGCTCCCAGATGGCTGCCGGCTACATGGCCGCTCTCTCCCAAGGTCAAGTCGAGGTCCTCTCCGCTGGCTCAGAGCCCAAGGATCAGATCAACCCGATCGCCGTGCAGGCGATGGCCGAAGAGGGAATCGACATCGCCAACAACACCCCGAAGGTGCTGACGACGGAGGCTGTCAGAGACTCCGACGTCGTCATCACCATGGGCTGCGGCGACACCTGCCCGATCTTCCCTGGCAAGCGCTACGAAGATTGGGAGCTCGACGACCCGGCGGGCCAGGGCATCGACGCCGTGCGCCCCATTCGTGACGACATCAAGGCTCGGATCGAGCAGTTGCTCTCCGAAATCCTGCCCGAGACGGCATAGCGCCATCATGGTCGAGGTCAGCACCCGCCGTGGCCTGCCCGGGTTGACGTTCCCCGAGGACTATCTCCGCAGACTTGCGGTGGATCTCGCCGAGAAGTTCTCTGGAATCTTCAACAGCGAGACCGTTGAGCGTTATGTCCTCGAGTCGTACACCGCGCTTCTGCGGACAGCGACAGTGAAGGCTCACCTCGCAACGAACACCGTCCACTTCGCCACCGATCGCCTGACCGCTCTCGCCCAGGCCAAGGGAGCCCTTGAGCGCACCACGCCGGAGGTGTTGTTCGTCTGCGAGCACAATGCCGGTCGGAGCCAGATGGCGGCCGTGCTCACGCACAAGCTCAGTGGTGGTGCCGTTCACGTCCGGTCCGCGGGTTCGGCGCCTGCCCCCGACCTCAGCAGGACTGTCATCGAAGTGATGGCCGAGATAGGACTCGACCTCGACGATGCGTTCCCGAAGCCGCTCACCGACGACGTCGTGCAGGCCGCCGACGTAGTCGTCACGATGGGTTGTGGGGACGCATGCCCCGTCTACCCGGGTAAGCGATACCAGGACTGGGAACTCACCGATCCCGCCGGTCAACCGATCGAGGTTGTGCGCGAGATTCGGGACCAGATCCGACTTCAGGTTGAACAGATGCTCGAGACCCTCGGAATCGCTATTGCGAGAGAGACCACACCATGATGACCATTGCGGAACTGCCGGCACTGACCGTCCCATCCACGCAGAGGCTCGACAGCCTGCCCGTCGCGATCATCGGCGCCGGCCCGGTGGGACTCGCGGCCGCCGCCCACCTCCTCGAACGCGGAATCGACGTCGTCGTCTTCGAAGCGGGAGCCTCTGCCGGAGCATCCGTCACGGCCTGGGGCCATACCCGGCTGTTCTCGCCGTGGGAGTACCTCGTCGATGAAGCAGCCGGTCGGTTGCTCGACCGAACGGAGTGGCAGGCACCTGCTGCCAAGAAGCTGCCGTTCGGGCGCGAGCTTGTCGACGAGTACCTGCTCCCGTTGGCCTCAACTCCGGAGCTGGCGCCGCGCATCCGCTATTCCAGTACCGTCACAGACGTGAGCCGCCAGGGGATGGACCGCACCCGGTCGACGGGGCGCGGCGCGACTCCCTTCCTCCTGCGGGTTCGCGCGAATGGCGCCACCTCGGAACAGCTCGCGCGTGCGGTGATCGACGCATCGGGCACCTACAGCTCCCCGAACGGCCTGACCGCCAGCGGTCTCGCGCCGGTCGATTATGACGGCATCCGCGATCATGTCGCCCACGCGCTTCCTGACGTTCTCGGCGCCGATCGCGCCCGCTTCGCCGGAAAGCACACGCTCGTCGTTGGTGCCGGGCACTCAGCTGCAAACACCCTGCTCAAGCTCGCCGTCCTGGCGAGGGAGGACGACCGAACGACGATCACCTGGGCCATTCGCGGGCAGAGCCCGGTTCGCGCCTATGGATCGACGAATGACGAACTCGAGGCGCGTGGTCAGTTGGGCGACTCTGTGCACGACCTCGTTCGTCATCAGACGGTAGAACTCCTCGACGGGTTCGAGATCGATGATTTCGGCTCGACGGTGAGCGATCGGGTTGAGGTGCGCGGACGCCGTCGCGGGTCCGAAACCGCTATCGAGGTCGACCAGGTCGTGAACGCCACGGGCTTCCGCCCGGATCTCGGGATGCTGCGGGAGATTCGGCTCTCTCTTGACGAGATCGTCGAAGCGCCTCGCGCGCTGGCGCCGCTGATCGACCCGAACCTGCACAGTTGTGGCACCGTGTACCCACACGGGGTCGCGGAACTCGCGCACCCTGAGCCGAACTTCTACATCGCAGGCATGAAGAGTTACGGCCGTGCTCCCACCTTCCTTCTGCTCACGGGCTACGAGCAGGTCCGGTCGATCGCCGACGAACTCGCCGGAAACCACGGCGCTGCCCGGCGCGTGCAGCTGGTCCTGCCTGAGACCGGTGCGTGTTCGACGGCGGCTGTCGACGACCTCCGTGGATCGGCGTCTGCCTGCTGCAGCTGACCGTCTCTGCCCGGCTCGAACCGTCACGGAAAGATGGACGAACGTCTTCGGCTGAGACAAGGGGTCCACATGCGAACGATCGGGAAGCTCGGCGGCATGAGCTGGGAATCGACCGCCGAGTACTACCGGCTCACGAACGAGCTGGTCGGCGGCTCCAGGCGCTTGACTCGCTGCGCCCGACGAGCGGATGCCGTGGTGGCCGGACAACACGGAAACCACATCGCCGAACCCGCTAGTCAGGGGCGGCGCCCTGCGCTACTGTCTAGCCATCGACGGCTCGGAGACCGTCGCGTCGGCTGAGAGAAGAAGCATCGTGTCAGACAACATCTCCCCACAACCACCGATCGTCCTCATCCACGGACTGTGGATGACCCCCTCCAGTTGGGACACTTGGGCTAACCGGTACCGGGCGCTTGGCCACGATGTGATCGTTCCCGGCTGGCCAGGCATCGACAATCGGACGCCGCAGGAGGTCCGGGCAGATCCGACACCCCTTGAGGGCCTCGGGATCAAGAAAATCGTCGATCACTACGACACGATCATCAGGCGGCTGACCGAAGAACCGATTCTCATGGGGCATTCCTTCGGCGGCATCTTTCTGCAGATGCTGCTCGATCGCGGACTGGGTATCGCCGGGGTCGGCGTGGAACCGGGCCAGCCTGCCGGCGTCATGACCCTCCCGTTTTCGACCCTTCGAACGGGGTTCCCGATCCTGTCGAATCCGTTTGGAATCAATAACACGAGACCGATCAGCAAGGGTCACTTTCACTACACCTTCGGCAACGACCTCAGCCGCGCTGACTCCGACCGGGAGTGGGAGGCCAGCGCAGTGCCGTCGCCCAACAGGGTCTTCTTCGAAGGTGTTCTGTCGCTCCCGAGAAAAAAGTCGGGCATCACCCGGGTGGATTTCACCAAGAAGGACCGGGCTCCGCTGCTGCTCATCTCCGGCGGCATCGACCATGTCGCCCCGCCGGCGATTCAGAAGGCGATGCTCAAGAAGTACTCGGCGGGTCCGTCGCTGGTCGAGCGGGTGGAGTTCCCCAAGCGTTCCCACCGGATCGTCAGTCAGAAAGGCTGGGAGAAGGTCGCCGACTACGCCCTCGGCTGGGCCCTGCAGCACGCGATCGCTCGCAACGCTCCGTCACACTAGTCGCAGAGCAGGAGCTCACTTCCCCACGTAATCGGCCAGGTGTTCACCGGTCAACGTGGAGCGCCCGGCGACGAGGTCCGCCGGTATCCCTTCGAACACGACCACACCACCGTCGTGACCGGCACCGGGGCCGAGGTCGATGATCCAGTCCGCGTGCGCCATGACCGCCTGATGGTGCTCGACGACGATGACGGACTTACCGGAGTCGACGAGCCGGTCGAGCAGCCCGAGCAGGTTCTCGACGTCGGCGAGGTGCAGGCCGGTCGTCGGTTCGTCGAGCACGTAGATGCCACCCTTCTCCGCCATTTGCGTCGCGAGCTTGAGCCGCTGCCGTTCTCCACCGGAGAGGGTGGTGAGCGGCTGGCCGAGACTGAGGTAGCCGAGCCCGACATCCGCGAGGCGTTTGAGGATCGCGTGGGCCGCCGGAGTGCGCGCGTCGCCGCTGCCGAAGAATTGCTCAGCATCCGTCACCGACATCGCGAGGACTTCGCTGATGTCGCGGCCACCAAAGGTGTATTCGAGAACGGATGCCTGGAATCGCTTACCCTCACACACCTCACACGGCGACTCAACGGTAGCCATCATGCCGAGATCGGTATAGATCACTCCCGCCCCATTACAGTTTGGGCATGCACCTTCGGAGTTCGAGCTGAAGAGCGCGGGCTTCACGCCGTTGGCTTTCGCGAACGCCTTACGGATCGGTTCGAGCAGGCCGGTGTAGGTCGCCGGGTTGCTGCGACGTGACCCACGGATCGCGGCCTGGTCGATCGACACGACGCCCGCGCCGCCGGGCAGGGAACCGTGTACAAGAGAACTCTTGCCCGATCCGGCGACTCCCGTCACGACGACGAGCACTCCCAGCGGAATGTCGACGTCCACGTTCCGGAGGTTGTTCGCCGTGGCGCCACGGATCTCGAGGCTTCCGGTTCGTTCGCGCACCGTTTCCTTGAGAGCGACGCGGTCGAGGAGGTGGCGTCCGGTCAGGGTGTCACTCGCCTTGAGTTCTTCGAGGGTCCCCTCGAAACAGATCGAACCGCCCGCGGTGCCAGCGCCGGGCCCGAGGTCGATGATGTGGTCGGCGATCGCGATCATCTCCGGCTTGTGCTCGACGACGAGCACGGTGTTCCCCTTGTCGCGAAGCCGCAGCAGCAGCTCGTTCATCCGCTGGATGTCGTGCGGGTGTAGTCCGATACTCGGTTCGTCGAAGACGTACGTGACGTCGGTCAGCGACGACCCGAGGTGGCGGATCATCTTGGTCCGCTGCGCCTCACCACCGGACAGGGTGCCGGCCGGGCGGTCGAGCGAGAGATAACCGAGTCCGATCTCGACGAACGAATCGAAGATGTGCTGCAGGCCAGCGAGGAGGGGTGCGACCGAGGGCTCGTTCAGGCTGCGGACCCAGTCGGCCAGGTCGCTGATCTGCATCGCGCAGGCGTCGGCGATGTTGACGCCGTCGATCTTCGACGCTCTCGCACCTTCGTTGAGGCGGGTACCTCCACACTCCGGGCAGGCGGTGAAGGTGACCGCTCGGTCGACGAACGCGCGAATGTGGGGCTGCATCGCCTCGCGGTCCTTGGAGAGGAACGACTTCTGGATCTTGGGAATCAGACCCTCGTAGGTCATGTTCATCGACTGGAACGAAACCTTCGTCTGGTCCTTGTAGAGAAAGTCCTGCCGCTCCTGTTCGGTGTAGTCGCGGATCGGCTTGTTCGGATCGAGGAACCCAGACTCGGCGAAGATCCGCACCATCCAGCCATCCGGGTTGTAGCCCGGGATGGTGAGCGCTCCGTCGGCGAGCGACTTCGAGTCGTCGAACAGCTGGGTCAGGTCGATGTCGTTCACCGTTCCCATGCCCTCACAGCGGGGACACATACCACCGGTGATGGCGAAGTCGCGACGCTCTTTGATGGTTTTGCCGCCACGCTCGAGCGTCACGGCACCGGCGCCGCTGATCGACGCGACATTGAACGAGAAGGCCTGCGGCGGACCGACGTGCGGCTGGCCGAGCCGGCTGAAAAGGATCCGCAGCATCGCGTTGGCGTCTGTCGCGGTGCCGACGGTCGAGCGCACGTTCGCACCCATCCGCTCCTGGTCGACGATGATCGCCGTTGTGAGGCCCTCGAGCACGTCGACGTCCGGGCGGTTGAGGCTCGGCATGAAGCCCTGGAGGAACGCGCTGTAGGTCTCATTGATCATCCGCTGTGAATCAGCGGCGATCGTGCTGAACACGAGCGAGCTCTTGCCCGAACCGGAGACGCCGGTGAAAACCGTGAGCCGGCGTTTACGAATCTCGACGCTCACGTCCTTGAGATTGTTCTCGCGTGCCCCCTGCACCCGGATCATGGTGTGGCTGTCGGCAACGTGCTGACCGGTGTGTTCCGGTGCCATGGTCTCGGTGCTCATCGCGTCTCCCGTTCCTCGTCTGGCCGCGCCGCGGCATCCGCAGCGCTGTGCCATCGTCTGAGCCTATTGCCGACCCGTCATGTGAGCTCCTGCAGGCGGATCATGTTGCCGGCCGGGTCGCGGAACGCGCAGTCACGGATGCCATATGGCTGGTCGGTGGGTTCCTGCACGACCTCTGCCCCGGCGGCTTCGAGCTGCGCGAAGGTGTCGTCGAGTTCTCGGGTGGCGAGATTCACACCGAAGTAGCTGCCCTTGGCGATCAGCTCGAAAAGGGTTTTCGTCTCCTCGTCGGTGAGACCGGGAGCTGCGGTCGGCGGCATGAGCACGATCGACGTGTCCGGCTGGGTGGGCGGTCCGACGGTGATCCAGCGCATGTCTTTGTACCCGACGTCGTTGCGGATGTCGAATTCGAGCACGTCGCGGTAGAAGGCGAGGGATGCCTCGGCATCCGTGTGGGGAAGGAATGATTGGTGGATTGTGATGTTCATGACGATCACGCTAATTCGGGTTCGAGTATTCGCGCTTCTCGATTCCTGACCGGTCTGGTGACCTGTCTGGCGACGCACGGTGCCATGGTGAGCGGCGAGCCGGCATTCTGCTTGCGATACACGCTCGGCGGCACCCCGACCAGTTCGGTGAAGCGGGTGCTGAATGTGCCGAGCGACGAACAGCCGACCGTGAAACACACCTCGGTGACGCTGAGGTCGCTGCACCGAAGGAGCGCCATCGCCCGCTCGATGCGGCGCGTCATCAGGTATGCATAGGGAGATTCTCCGAAGGCGGAGCGGAACTGGCGGCTGAGATGGCCCGCTGACATGTTCGCGCCGCGCGCGAGTGCCTCGACGTCGAGCGGCTGCGCGTACTCACGATCGATGCGATCGCGGACGCGGCGTAACACCGCGAGGTCGAGCAAGTGCTGTACTTCAGCCGCTCTGCTTGTCACCTGCCCGATGGTGCCACGAAAACATCCGTTCTGTCCAGAGGTCTGTATCAGCGAGCACGAAGCTCCCCGAGAACGGTCCCGTCCTCGGCCTCGAGCGTCATCACGCCGCCCACCACCCGACCAGCGACGGCGGAACCGAGCCACGGGTTCACGCCTTCACAGAACCGTTCGGTAGCCACCGTTGCCGGAAAACGGATGCTGCCGTCATCGGCCACCTCCCATGTTCCGGTGAGGGTGTTGCATCCGTCGTTGCCGGTGAAGGTTCCCTTGGATGCGATCGCGAGAAATGCGGCGTTCTCGCCGTCGGTTTCAACCCAGCGGCCCAGGGGAAGCGCGTCCGACCCGATGAAAGGGTCTTGCTGGGAGCACGAAGAAACTCCGATCGCCATGACGAATACCACGGCGATTGGCCCAAGATTTCTCCACCGATTCATGGCCCCTCCTCCTCCACTATGTGGGGCGGTCGGAGCGGGCACAAGAGCGTCAGCTCAGGCTGTTGGACTCAGTAGACGAAGCGCAGTGCGAGAGCGCAGCCGATGGACTGGTTCTCGATCTCGGTGTAGTCGAGCAACTCGCCGGTCGTCACTTCTTCGCGAGCGTCGAAGAGCTCGACCGCACGACGCGCAATGACGGTGGTGTCGACGTTGCCGGTGATGTCGACGGCGGTGATCGTGAGGTTCACGCCGTATTCGTTGGTCGCCTGCCGGCTGATCTTGCCGATCACAGACTGGATCTCTTTGTCCATCCGCGACTTCTGGGTCTCGTCGGCGCCTCGGGCGAGGACCAGTACCTGTGCCGGCTGAGCGAGGAGCGGCAGAAGCTTGTGCAGGGTGCCCGTCAGCGACTGAGCGAGTTCCTTGCGGGCAGAGCGCTCTGCGAGGCTCGCTGCATCGATCGTCAGTACAACGCCGGTGGCCTTGTTTGCCTGCAGCGAGGCGGCGCAGGCCGAAATCTCCTGGGCGCGAACCGCGTCGACGCCGTGGTTCGCAAGCTCACCGAAAACGGCGTCAAACGTTGAGTCCGCGTCGCCGAGGACGAGGATTCGATTGGGGGCGGTGCCGTAATCCGTGCGGGTTACGCGTGAAGGTACATCCGAGCGCTCACCATCGGCGCTCTCTGTGTCGGGCCATTCCGGCTCGACCGATGCCAAGAGCGTAGAAGTTTCGCTCACTGACCTGACTTTTCCGAACACGAGGGTCGAGCTTACACACCTGCTATGTGAATGCAAGAAGAACGTTCTTCCGTTGCCAGTGGAATTCTGGAACACTGCTGTCATCGCAGATTTCATGCAGCGGTGGGGCCGATCGGTTCCGTCCCCGGGGCCGACCGGTTCAGAGAGGGGAACGGGGATGCCTGATCCGGATGTCATCGTCGTAGGCGTCGTGCCGCGCCAGCCGGCGCACGTGCTCGAAGGCGCCGCGGAGTTCGCGTCGCGTTTCGGAGCCATGCTCGTCTGTACGCGCGTGGATCCCAGCCGCTACCTCGTCGAACGTTTTGCTGACGGACGGTTCACCTCCAAACCGGTCGACCCGGAGGCAGCCGGTCTCAGGATCGAGACCTTCGACGAGACCCTGCGGAATCGGATCGCCGACGTCCTCGAGCCGACCGGCGTTCGCTGGAGCGTGCAGCCCCTTGTCGGTGACCCGAGTTCTGAACTGGCAGCGTTCGCAGACCGCGTCGATGCGCTGATGATCGTCGTCGGGACCCGTAAGCCCGGTTTCCGCGGCACCCTTCAGGAATTTTTCACCGGCTCCGTCGCGGCTCACCTGGCGCACCGCCAGCACCGCCCGCTCGTCGTCATCCCGAACCCGGGCACGCGGACCAATGCGCCGCCGCCCTGGGAGACCGGGGCGTGAGCGCGGGCAGCCCGCCAGCGACCTCTCGACCAACGCATTTCCAGCCCAGGCTCGTTGCCCTCGTCATCATTGGCGGCACTCTGGGCACTGCCGCTCGGGAGTCATTCACCCTCTCGATCCCCGACCTCGGCAACTTTCCGCTCGCCACGTACCTGATCAACGTCGTCGGTTCCTTCGCGCTCGGAGTCCTGCTCGAACGTCTCGGCCCAGCAGCGTTCGCCGGGCCGGGGCTTCGGGCGCGACTGCTCCTCGGATCCGGATTCCTTGGCGGCTTTACCACCTACAGTGCTCTTGCGACCCACACCGCCCAGCTGTTCGGCGGCGGCGACGTGGTCACGGCCGTCGTCTACGCGATCGGCACTCTCGGAACCGGTCTCGCCGCCGCGATCATCGGCATCCGGTTGTCTGCCGGCCTGCGCGCTCGCGACGAGGCCCGCGCGTGACCCCCCTCGTCTTCGTCGCCCTCGCACTCGCGGGCGGACTCGGCGCCGGGGCGCGGTTCGTGCTCGACGGGATGCTGTGGCGCCGGCCGGTGCGCTACCCGGTCGGCACGCTCATGATCAACGTGACGGGGTCGTTCCTGCTCGGCCTCGTCGCAGGTCTGGCGCTCGCCGCGGTGCTGCCGGTCGAGGCCCAGCTCATCGTCGGGAGTGGGTTCCTCGGCGGATACACGACGTTCAGCACGGCGAGCGTTGAATCTGTGCGCCTCATCCAGGAGCGGCGGTATGGCAGTGCGCTCGTCAGCAGCGTCGGGATGCTTGTGCTCACGATCGTCGCGAGCGCTGGCGGCCTCCTGCTCGGTTCAGCCGCCTAACCCGTCGCCGAACGCGCAGCGTTGCAGATCAGACGAAGACCGGGACTGTCTCAGGCGCCGGAATGTACCGGCTCCGACCTGAGAGATACCGACCGCCGAGGCCGGCGACGAGGGAACCAAGCCCGCCGGCGACGAGATCCCCGATGGTGTCGTCGTAGGCCACGAAGATGTTCGTGTCGATATAGGTGTGCCCGACCCATTCGGCGACCTCCCACACCACACCGGCGGTGAACCCGAACGCCACGGTCAGCACGATGATTGCACCGAGCGGAACCCGCGTCGCGGCGGGATCCGGCACCACGTGGAATCGGATGGCAACGATGTAGGCGACAGCGGCGACGAGGCCGTTCGCGACGAAGTGAACGACGAGATCCCAGTACAGGAACGCTTCGTAGAGGTCGAGCACCGCGCTCCACGCCGCGATCAGCAGAACAAGCCCGAACGTCGCATCGAGCGCGGGGCGGATGCCGAGAAAGCGCGGGATGACGAGCCCCAGGAGCACGAGCGCGAACACGGCGACATCGACGGCATTCCAGCCGACGAACGCCACCGCGATGCTCAGCACGCCGAGCACGCGCACGCCGTCCGCCGCCAGCTCGGCGACGCCGCGAGGAGGGCGCAAAAACGTCCGGATCATGACGCCAGAATATCCGCTGGGGGCTGGTTACACACCGGGTGACAGGCGAACGCGCGCCTGAACCGGCTCGTGATCCGAGGGCGCAGCGCCGCCGAATCGCGCCGCGTTAATCGCGACGGCCTCGACGCTCACCGACTCGGTGACGAGCATCCAGTCGATGCGTTTGCCGCCTTCCTTTGGCCTCCTGTACCCGGAGAACGTGCTCCACGCCGGGGTCAGTCGGGTATCCGCCGCCGTCCAGGCATCCCGCAGCGGCCCACCCGTCAGGATCCGGTACGGCTCGGACCGCACCCCGGCGTTCATGTCCCCGAGAACGATCGACGGAGCATCCGTGGCCTCGACCAGATCGTTCACCATGCGCGCCGACCTCACGCGCGACGAACGCGACAGGTGGTCGAAGTGCGCGTTGAAGACCGAGAAACGGATTCCGGTGGCTACGTCGGTGAAATCGGCGGACACGACGATGCGCGGCAGCATGTTGCCCCAGGAGCGAGACCCGGCGACGCGAGGGCTGTCTGAGAGCGCCCGCTGAGTCCAGTCGTGAAGAGTGAGCCGACGGGCGTCGAAGAAGAGCGCGCACTGCTCGCCATCACCGTCGGCATTGCGGCCCCGGCCGATCCGGCGGTAGTCGGAGCCGAGCACGTCTCCCACGAAGTCGACCTGGTCCGGGAGCGCTTCCTGCGTGCCGAGGATTGTCGGCAACTCGCGCTGAAGCAATTGCGTCAGAAGAGGCTGCCTGCGCGTCCAGAGGTCAGGGCTGCGCGGGGGGACGTGGGCCATCCGGCGACGGATGTTGTAGGTCATCACGTGCAGATCCGGCGGTTCAACCGGGCCGATCAGCGCGGCATCCGTCATTTCTCCAGCGTAGGGGGCTGCGAGTGCCATGCGGGTCGTGGCTCGCGGTCAGCGACGCCGGAACAGACCGCGAAGCACGGCGAAGCCGATAGCGCCGGCAAGGATCCATGGTCCGCCGACGAGGATCGGGTCGATCCACTGGTGCTTGAGGTCGGCCCGGTTCCTGCCGACGCGGGACGAGAAGCCGTGACGTGTCAGTTCACTGTGGACGCCACTTTGAGTGACGGGGTTGTCGGGCCGGAGAGTCGCGAACGAGCGGAGGTGGCTCTCCACGGCGTCGACCCGGTCGGAGGCAAGCAGAATCAGCCAGTGCGCTGCCTGCGCCTCGCTGTACTTCTTGTAGGCGTAACGGCGCATGACGCCGGACAGTCCTTTCAACGGTGCTGTCGTGCCGAAGACCGGTGGCAGGAACTTGTGCTCGATCGAGCGTTCACGGGGGTACTTCTCCTGCTGGCGCTCCGGAAAGTCCCAATGCGCGCCCGTCGCGCCTGGATCGAAGCGCTCCCGCGGGACGGCCGGGCGGTCCTTGGGGTCGATGTCGGCTCCCCACCCAGGGATGCGGGCGCGGAGTTCCTCGTTGGACTCGCGGCGTTGTGGTGCGTCGGCGGTGTAGGGCATGTTCGTTCCCTTCTATGCGGTCGCGCTCGGAACGATGACCGGCTTGATGCAGTCATCGAGTTTCGCGGAGAAGATGTGGTACCCCTCGGAGATGTGCTCGAGGGGGATCCGGTGGGTGATGATGTCGCTCGGCTTGAGGTACCCGTTCTGGATGTGCTCGAACAGGCGCGGCCACTGCCGTTTGGCCGGGCACTGGTTCATCCGCAGCGTCAGGCCCTTGTTGAGAGCGTCACCGAACTTGATGGCGCTGAACATCGTGCCGTACGCACCCATCACCGAAATCGTGCCACCCTTACGGGCGGAGTCGATTGCCCAGTTGAGTGCGACAGGGGAGCCGCCCTGGAGCTTGAATTTGGCCGATGTCACGTGCTGGATCACGTTGCCGTCTGCTTCAGCGCCGACCGCGTCGATCACGACATCCGCACCGAGATAGTCGGTTGTCTTCTTCATCGTCACGACGATGTCGTCGTGTTCGGCGAAGTTGATCGTTTCGGCGTGGGCGAAGGTGCGGGCTTTCTCGAGCCGGTACTCCAGATGGTCGATCACGATCACCCGGCCGGCACCCATGAGCCAGGCTGACTTCGCGGCAAAGAGTCCGACGGGCCCCGCTCCGAAGATCGCGACCGTGTCACCCTCGGTGATGTCGCCAAGCTGGGCTCCGAAGTAGCCGGTGGCGAGAGCATCCGTGCAGAGCAGCGCATCTTCGTCGTCCATCCATTCGGGGATCAGCGAGGGGCCGACATCCGCGAACGGGACTCGCACGTACTCGCTCTGGCCGCCGTCGTAGCCACCGCAGGTGTGGGAGTAGCCGTAGATGCCTCCGACCGCTGTCGCGTTCGGGTTGACGTTGTGGCAGTTGGAGTAGAGGCCTCTCGCGCAGAAGTAGCACGAGCCGCAATAGATGTTGAACGGCACCATGACCCGGTCGCCGCGTTTGAGGTTCTGCACCGAGGAGCCCACCTCCTCGACGACTCCGATGAACTCGTGGCCGAAGGTTGTGCCAACCCGGGTGTCGGGCATCAGACCGTGGTAGAGGTGCAGATCGGAGCCGCAAATGGCCGCGAGGGTCACCCGGATGATCGCATCATTGGGGTGCTCGATCGCCGGGATGTCCTTCTCTTCAACTCGGACCTTGTATGGCCCGCGGTACACCATCGCTCGCATCAGCATCCTTCCCTCGATTTGGGTTGAGAGGGCAAGCGTCACACCCGTCCTTCGAAGCAGCAAGGGCTTGTCTGCCCGGGGCACCCCGGCTATAGGTTGGGCCAATGGCGCGCATCTCGATCGGAACCTCCGGCTGGAGCTACGACCACTGGGAGCACGTGCTGTACCCGGAGGGGCTCGCCCGCTGGCACCGCCTGGCGCACTATGTCGACCGGTTCGACACCGTCGAGCTGAACGCGAGCTTCTATCACTGGCCACGCGATGCGTCGTTCGCGAGCTGGCGAAACCGGCTTCCGCCCGGGTTCCAGCTGTCGGTGAAAGCGCCGCGCGGGCTCACCCACGCGAAGAAGCTCTACGCGCCCGAAGCGTGGATCGACCGGATCGCCCAGGCCTGGCACGAGCTCGGCGACAAGCGCGCGGTGCTGCTCGTCCAGTTGCCGCCGGGCATGCCGCGTGACGACGCCCGACTCGACTACTTTCTCGGCCGCCTTCCGGACTGGATCCGGGTCGCCGTCGAGTTCCGGCACGACAGCTGGCACACCGACGACGTGTTCCGGATGCTCGAGGCTCACGGCGCCGCGTATTGCGTGATGAGCGGGGCCCGGCTGCCGTGCATTCTGCGGGTCACCTCACCGGTCGCGTATGTGCGACTGCACGGCCCGGACGCCGACTGGCTCTACGGAGGGTCGTACTCCGAAAACGATTTGCGGTGGTGGGCCGATCGCATCCGTGAGTGGAGCGACGCTGGAACGGATGTCTTCGTCTACTTCAACAACGACGGCGGCGGAAACGCCGTGAGAAATGCTGACACCCTGCGGCACTTCGTGGGGTGCTGAACAAGGAGGAACCATGACGAAAGAGTTCAAGGTCGGCGATCGGGTGCGCTGGAATTCGGAAGGCGGGCAGGCCGAGGGCAAGGTGACCAAGGTGCACACGAAGGACGTGGAGTTCATGGGCCGCACCCGCCGGTGCAGCCCGGACGACCCGCAATACGAAGTCACGAGCGACGAGACCGGCAACGACGCGATGCACAAGGGGAGCGCCCTCACGAAGCTGTGACCGCCGCCGATAAGCTGATCGCATGAGCCGATTCGGACCCCTCGAAGCCCGCGGCGACTCCCTTGTTCTCGGTGACGCCGGTGGTCATCATGCCGAGCTGACGGCATCCGCTCTCGTTCTGCGCGAATACCGGGAGCCGCCCGTTTCGCTCGACTGGTCGCGGATCGAGGATGTCACGCTGACGGTTCCCGAAACGCGCTTTCGGTTGCCAGGGCTCGCGACGACGGTTGGACTCGGGATTCTCGGCACCATCTTCCACGATTGGGGCATCGCCGATGACATCGAGGACGGCTCGCTGCGCGTTTCTGTGGTCGGTGCCGATCCGGTGGTCATGCCGGTGACGAGGCACCACGTCGGCGGGTATTGGACCAGGAGCGTCCGGGCGGCGTCAGCGCTGCTCACCCGGCTGGTGGCTGACCCGGCAGCACGGCCGTTGCTCGCGGACCCGGAGCGCGTTGTGAAACTTCTCGCGTCAGGACGATGACGGATGCCTCCGGCCGCTGACGAGGAACGGATCGTTCTCGAGATCCGCGCGGTTCTCGATCGGGCGGTCGAGCGGTTGTCGTCGGCCGAAGCCCGCACCGAGGCGCTCGCCGAATACGTCCCCGAGCACCGCGTGCTTCTCGTGCCGCGACCGGCGGTGCTGCGTTCGCTCGGTCGGGTGTGGAGACTCGGCGTCTTTCTGCTCGGCGCCGACGGCGCGCTGTATGAGACGGGGCAGACCACGCGAGCTCTCGAGCCGGGGCGCCCGGGTTATCAGTCCCAATCGGCTGAGCAGCGGCGGGCGTACCGGGCCGCGGCATCCCGGGGGAAGTTTCCGCGCGGCGAGACGGTGAACTTTGACGCTGAGCCAGTCGAACTGTCGGTTGCGGCGCTGCGGGCGTCGACTGGGCGGTTGTTCCTCGACGGTGACCGACCGCGGGTGCGGTGGAACAAAGTGGCGACCGACGCGGATGCCGTCGACCTCTCGTCGTATCTGGATGACCGGGTGGAGCTGCTCGCGAATCCGCCTGCTGGGGCGTGAGGGTGGTGGGGGCGCCCGCT
The DNA here is from genome assembly GCF_055361225.1 of Mycetocola sp. TRD_SC_2. NCBI lineage: Bacteria > Bacillati > Actinomycetota > Actinomycetes > Micrococcales > Microbacteriaceae > Mycetocola > Mycetocola sp. TRD_SC_2. The sequence goes on from NZ_CM143954.1 coordinate 47,467, forward strand.
TTACAGGAGATCACGCGTTTTACCGGATGCTTTCCGCAGATTTCTCCTGCAAATCGTGCGATCGCCTGTTTTGCGAACGTCGCGGCAGCCGTCAGCTGACTGCCTTCTTCACCAGGTCGGCGAGAACCTTCTCATCCTTCTTCGTAAGGGTCGTCAACGCGTAGGCCGTTGGCCACATCGAGCCATCGTCGAGCGCAGCGACGTCGTTGAACCCAAACGTCGAGTAGCGGGTGTCGAACTTCTGCGCCGACTGAAAGAAGCAGAGAACCTTGCCTTCTCTGGCATAGGCGGGCATCCCGTACCAGAGCTTGGGCAAGAGCTCGGGGGCATTCTCGATCACGATCTCGTGCAGCCGCTCGGCGATGGCCCGTTCGGACTCGGGCATCTCTGCGATCTTCTCGCGAACCTCAGCGTCCCCCTTCTCGCGCGCCCTGGCATCCTTCGCATCGCGGCGGGCCTCCGCCTTCAGCTCCGCCGCGCGTTCCTTCATCGCGGCTCGCTCTTCGGCGGAGAACCCGTCGTTCTTCTTGTCGTCTGCGGTCGACTTCGCTGCGTTCATTGCCTGCTCCTTGCTCGGATGTCCTGATCGGATGCTGCAATTGCCACGCTAGAGCGGCTCGAGCGACGGCGCTTCTTGAAATCTGATCGATGGTGCGGGCGGCCGTCGAATAAGCTGGGCGAATTGCGCGCCGCACGACGGAGTCGGCCCCGCATCCTCTGCCCCTTTTGACCTCGATCGGCGACGCCTGTGTCCTCTCCAACGACAGCACCGACTCCAACGGAAGCGCCGTTCCCCTGGATCGGCCTGCTCACGCTCGCCGGCGCCATCTTCGTCTCGGTCACGAGCGAGTTCCTGCCGACGGGACTACTGCCGGACATGGCGAGCGAGCTCGGCGTGAGCATCTCGACCGCGGGCCTGCTCGTCACCGTCTTCGCCGGCACCGTCGTCATTGCAACGACACCGCTCGCAGCGCTCACCCGCAAGTATTCGCGCAAGGGCCTCGTCTTCGTTGTGCTCCTCGTGCTCGCTTTCGCGAACGTGCTGGCTGCCATCGCGCCGACGTACGAGATTCTCGTCGGCGCCCGTATCCTCGGCGGACTCGCACACGGCCTGTTCTGGGCCGTCGTCGCCGCCTACTCCGCCCACCTCGTGCCGAAGCACCAGCTCGGCAAGGCAGTCGCCATCACGGCCGGCGGTGGGTCCGCGGCCTTCGTTCTCGGCGTCCCGGTCGGAACCGCGCTCGGCCACGCGCTCGGCTGGCGGATCGCGTTCGGCATCATCGCCGCGGTCGTCGTTCTCCTCGCTCTTGCAGTGCTCAAATACCTGCCGCCCGTCGACCATCATGTCGTCGTCAAGACCGGCGAGATTGCCATTCCGATGTACAAGGACCGCAGCATCCGCGGGGTCGCTCTGCTCTGTGTCGTCATCGTCATCCTCCTCACCGGGCAAAACACGTACTACACGTACATCGCGCCGTGGCTCGTCGAGGCCGCCGGGTTCCCAGAAACTTCAGTCGCCTTCCTGCTCTTCCTCTTCGGTGGTGCCGGCGCGATCGGCCTCGTGCTCGCAGGCTTCGCGTCCGACCGCTTCCCGAAGCGTGGCTTCGCCTTCGCCCTCCTCGGCGTCATGGCATCCGTTCTCGTTCTCGCCATCTGGTCTGAAAACGCGATCGTCGTCGTTGTCGCATTCGTGGTCTGGGGCGTCTCGTTCGGTGGCCTCCCGGCCATGCTCCAGACCCGGATGCTCCACACCGCCTCGTTCAGGACGCGCGACCTCGCTGCGGCGCTCCAGACCACCGCTTTCAACATCGGCATCGGCGGTGGCGCACTCCTCGGTGGCGTGCTGCTGGACCGGACCGGTATCGAGAACCTCCCGATGGCACTCGTTCTCTTCATCGCCGTCGGCTTCCTCCTGCTGGTGGGAACCGATGCCCTCCGTTCGGCAAGCGCCCGCCGCGCCCTGCAGGCCTGAAAACAGGAGTTCCCGTGGGACACAGCCACTCGCACGACTACACAGTGCCCACCGTTGAAGCGGTCGCAACGAGACGCCGCGCCAACCGGTTGCTCGCCGCGATCCTGATCCCGCTCACTTTGGTGACGATCCTCGGTATGGCACTGCTCTGGCCGAGCGGCGCCGCCGATGATATCGAGGTCGGCAATCCATACTCCGCAGCCGCTGGCGTGAACTTCCAGATCGGAACGGTCGAATCTTTGTCGACCTCCACCTGCCTCTACCCATCGGCAGGTGCTCCCGCCGACCAGCAGTGCACCGTCGCCCACCTCTCGCCGGATGCCGGTGGCGAGACCGTCGCGGTCGAGGTGCCTCCCGAGATCAATCGCGAGGTCGATGTGGTCGCGGGCGACCGTATCCGCTTCCTCGACCTGGGAGAGCGGAGCGAGAGCGCGGCGGCACAGTACTCGTTCGTGGACTTCGTGCGTACGGTGCCGATGGCGCTTCTCGCCGCCATCTACGCCGCCGTCGTGATCCTCGTCGCGCGCTGGCGGGGGCTTCGGGCACTCCTCGGCCTCCTTGGCGCCTATGTCGTCGTCGCCCAGTTCATTCTTCCCGGGCTCGTCGAGGGAAAACCGCCGTTGCTGCTCGGGCTCGTCGGGTCGAGCGTGATCATGATCGCGGTGCTCTACTTCGCCCACGGGTTCTCGGCGCGAACATCGACGGCCCTGCTCGGCACGATCTTCGGCCTCGTCACCACGTCGCTCGTCGCGGCCTGGGCGACCGGCGCCGCCAACCTGACCGGACTCAACGACGAAGCCGACTACACCCTGTCCTACGCCTCCGAGTCCATCTCGCTGTCGGCGATCCTGCTCTGTGGCCTCATCATCTCCGGTCTCGGGGTACTCAATGACGTCACGATCACCCAGTCCTCCGCGGTCTGGGAGATGCACGAACTCGCGCCGGAATCGAGCGCGCGCCGCCTCTTCGCCGGGGCGATGCGTGTGGGGCGCGACCACATCGCATCCACCGTCTACACGATCGTCTTCGCCTACGCCGGCGCTGCTCTGCCGCTGCTCATCCTGCTCTCGCTGCAGAACCGGCCGTTCCTCGAAACCATCTCGAGCGGTGAACTCGCCGAGGAGATCGTGCGTACCCTTGTTGGCTCGATCGGCCTCGTCCTCGCGATCCCGGTGACGACCGCGATCGCCGTACTCGTGGTCAAGGCTGTCGGCTCGGGCTCCTCATCGCCTGTCGAAACGGATGCCGCCGACGCCGGCCCGCGCGCCCCGTCCGTCTCGTGGGCCGCCGCACTTCGTCCGAAGGCCACAGTCCTCGCAGACGCCGGTGTTCCAGCGCCACCCGGCACCGACGCTCCTGCGCATGTCGACAGCTCGACTGCCTCGGCGCCACTGACCCGGCGCGCCCGCAGGCAGCGGGACGCCGCCCTGGACGCCGAGAGCTAACGTCCCGTGTCGGCCTGGCCGGTGTCAGCCTGCGTCGGGGTGGATGTTGTGGTTCCGCCGGAACAGATTCGCCGGGTCGTACTTCTGCTTGATCTCTACGAGCCGGGCGAGGTTTGCCGGTGGGTAGAGCAGCGTCGGGTCTTCACCGTCAGGAGCGCTCGAGAACCCGGCATACGTGCCCTGAAGGTGCGGCGCGACCTCGTCCCAGAGCGACTGCACGCGATCGGCTACCTGAGCCGGTGCCTCGGGAGGAAAAAAAGCGACCGAAATCAGGAGAACTTCACTGTCGCGGAAACCGAACGCGGTCGCATCCTTGGGCACGCGCTGGAACGCCCCGGTGAGGCTACGGAGCATGAGCACCGATCCGCCCAACTCCGCGTACACCCGCGCGATCGCTGCGATCGTGTTCTCATCCAGCTCGCGTGCGAACGCGTTGTGACCCACGATGGTCATGCCTTCAGGAGGATGCACTTCTTCGAGGATGTCTGCGTATGCCTTGGGAGAGATGTCGTCTCCTTCGAAGCCCGGCAGCGCGCGCAACGGAGCGATCGCGGCATCCGCTGTGCCAGCGTCCTCGCCCGCGTACGCGGCCACGATGTGCACTCCGCCGGGCATGTTGGGGAGATCCGGCATCACGAGGAACGTCGTGTTGAGCTCCTCTGGCGCGACGCGCATGATGTCGCGCCAGCCGGCCAGGACGGTCGCGAGATCGACGTCGCTGTAGCGGAGGGCTCCGGCGACGACACCAGAAAGCGGCTGTGCGTGAAAGGTGAAGCTGGTGACGACGCCAAAGTTGCCTCCACCACCGCGGAGAGCCCAGAACAGATCGGCGTTCTCGTCAGCGTTCGCGCGAAGCTGCTCACCGGAGGCGGTGACGACGGATGCCTCGACCAGGCTGTCGAGGGCAAGTCCATGCTGTCGGACCATCCAGCCGATGCCGCCGCCGAGGGTGAGGCCACCGACGCCCACGCTCACGGTGTCGCCGGATGAGATGGCGAGCCCGTCGGCGCCCAGCGCTGTCGCCACGTCGCCCCACGCGGCGCCGGCTCCGATCTGAACGAGGCCGCGATCCCGGTCGAGAATCTCGACGCCGTTAAGCCGCCGCAGGTCAATCACGAGACCACCCACGTTCGTGCTGAATCCGCTGCCGCTGTGTCCGCCGCTGCGGACCGAGAGGACGAGGCCGTGGTCACGCGCGAACGCGACGGCGAGCCGAACGTCCTCGGCATCCGCGACCTGGACGACGAGCGCGGGAGCGCTGGGCTGGCCGTACACGGTTCCGTAGACGGTATGGGCCGCCTCGTACTCCGGATCACCGGGCAGAACGACTGCTCCGGTGGCGGACTCTCGCAAAACGGCGAGTGCACGGTGATGGAGGCTGGCGGTGTCGAGAGTTGTCACGGTCTTCACTCCGAGAGAAACGAAGGGATTTTCCGACGAGTGTTCTCCGGTCGAGCCCGTGCGTCAAGTGGGTCTTAGACCCCGCTCGGCGAATTCTTTGAGTCCTGCAAGGGGAAGACGACCTTCTGCGTGATGATGATGGCGGATGCCGCGACGGGGATCGCGACGAGGGCACCGAGTACTCCACCAATCGCTCCACCGGCGACGGCCGCGATGACGACGATCGCGCCGGGAACGGCGACAGCTCGGTTCATGATCCGCGGGCTGAGCACATACGCCTCGATCTGCATGTAGACGAGGTAGTAGATGCCGGCGATGAGCGCAGTGGCTGGCGAGACGAACAGGCAGATCAGGGTGTTGATGACGGATGCCGTCAGGGTTCCGACGAGTGGGACGAGGGAGCCGAGGAACGCGATCATCGCCAGCAGGAACGGCAGCGGTGCCCCGATGATCGACAGGAAGATGAGGCTCAGGATGCCGTTGGTCGCGGCAAGCGTGAGCTGGCCGACGACGTAGCGGCCGACGGCACCCGTGATCTCCTCGGTGATCGTCGCGAACCCGACCCGGCGGTACTGCGGAACGAAGCGGTAGGCGACGCCCTTCATCGACCGGAGTGACGCGAGGAAGTACAGCGTGAGGATGAGGACGATGATCGCGCCCGTGACCCCGCTGGCAACACCGGCGCCGACGGCAGCGAGTCCGCCGCCGATGGCGACGAGGTTCTTCGGGTCGCTGATGAACTCGATGGCGCTCGAGAGCGCTTCGCTGATGCTCAGCGCGCCACCGAACGCAGTCTCCAGTCCCTCGATGAAGGCGCTCGACTGGATCTCCTTCTGCAGGCGCGGGAAGTCGTCGACGAGGTTCGTCGCCTGTTCGACGAGCACCGGAATCACGGCGAAAAGCAGGGCAGCGAAGAGCCCGAGCACACCGAGAACGACGAGTGCAATGGCGACGCCGCGGTGGATCCGCTTCTCGAGCCAGGTGACGAGCGGATCGAGGCCGAGCGCGAGGAACAGGGCGAGGCCGATGTAGATGAGAACGGTGCCGAGCTGACCCAGGATGCTGGCGATGAGCAGGGAGGTCAGAACGCCGAGTCCGCCGACGAGCCCGATCCGGAAGGCGGCGACGCTGAAGCCGGCCGCACCGGCACCTCGCTGGACAGCGACGTCCGGCTTCAGGTCGGCCTGGTCGATCTCAGCAGATTGTCTTTTCTTGCGCATGGTCCCCACACCTCGGTCGAGCACGGCGGCTCTCGGCGAATGCCTGCCTCTCATCGTGCCGCACGACGACTGCTGTCGCCGTCGCCTCGCCGGAGGTGCTATGCGAATTCGCCGAGCTCAGGCGGCTGGCGCCCGGCGAACGAGACGAATCGCTGTCAGGTCCGTTCCCCTGTGGGCTTCTTCGTCGCGAACACCGTCTGGGGAGAACCCGTTGCGACGGTAGAACGCGAGCGCCCGTTCGTTTTGCTCCGCGACCCAGAGTTGTGCCGCCTCGTCCGGCCGCAGAACGGCGTCGAGCAAATGCTGGCCAGTCCCGCTGCCGTGGTGGGAGCGCAGGAGATACAGCATCTGTACCTCGAGGGCCTCGGCTGGTTCATGACGGGGGTGCTCCCGCGTCAGGACGGGCCCGGCGGCGGCGAACCCGACGATCTCGCCATCGACCTCAGCGAGCACGAGGCGACGTTCCTCCGAGCTGCGGCGCAGCATCCGTTCCCACATTCCGATCCGGCGGGCCTCGGTGGAGTGGTCCCAGAACTCCGGCGGGACGAGCGACTCGTAGGTTTCAATCCAGCACAGCTGGTGCACGCGACCGAGGTCGGCGGCGTCTTCGAGGGTTGGTTCGCGCAGGACTATCGCCATGAAAACCGACCGTACAGGGTGCGCAGAATGCTCTCACCCGAACTGGGAGTGTCCTTTCAGGGAGGATCGAGTACTCTCGGATGTACCCGAAAACCGGGCACGGCAGTAAATCGGCCGCAGCCCACCCGAACATCAGCGTTCTTGATACTGAGAAAAGCGCCGTAAAAACGATGCTTACCGCCGGTTCGAGAATGCCCCCGGAGATATTTGTGATGAGTGACGAGACCAGCCGAAAGCCAGACACGGCCAGCGGCAGCGACTCCACTCCCGACTCTCCCCAGGTGCTCCCCACGCGGCGAAGCCTGCGCAACGCGCGATCCGCTGCGGCGACCGGCGCCACCGCCGGCGACGCAACCGCGACCCCCGTTGAGCCAGCCGCTGACACGGTCGAGCCTGCAGGAGATGCCGTCGAGCCTGCCGCTGAGTCGACCGAGGTCGTCGAAACCGTCGAGATCATTCCGGCGGCAGGAACACCCGATGAGCCGGCAGTAGTGGTCGACATCGAGCCTGCTGTAGACCCGGTCACCCCCGCACTTCCTACTTCCCAGATCCCCGTCGCCGCACCGGTGCCCACCCGCGCTCGACTGGCAGCGCGTGTCGCAGCGACGCCGCCGACGGCATCCGCCCGTTCGGTGCCGCGGCAGTCGCGCTGGAAGTCCATCCGGTCGATGTTGATCGTTGCGATCGCCGTTCCCGGAATCTTCGGCACCGTCGCTCTTCCTGCCTACGCCTTCACCAGCGAAGACTCCGCCGCTATTGCCCCGATTCACGACACCGGGGCCCAGTCGCTGACCGTGGCCAACTGGAGCCGCCCCGCCCTCGCTCGCGACGGGTACTCCGCGACTTCCGCGGAAGAACTGCGCGCTGCCGAAGCAGCAAAGGCTGCAGCTGAGGCAGCGAAGCAGGCCGCCAAGCTCGCCGCCAGCCGCTCGGGTTCGTCTGGAGCCTACGTCTACAACGCAAATGACACCGACCTGTCGGCGTTCCTCGCCACCCGGAGCAGCACCTGGATCAAGCCGCTCAATGCCGGTATCTCGTCGCACTACGGCCCGCGCGGGCTCATCTGCAACGGCGCCGGATGCTCCAACTCCTTCCACGACGGCGTCGACTTCGGTGCCGGTTGCGGCACTCCGATCAAGGCGGTCTCAGCTGGCCGGGTCACCTTCACCGGTTCAGGTGGAGCGTACGGGCAGCGCGTCATCGTCGACCACGGCGGTGGAGTCGAGTCGATCTACGGTCACGTGCAGAGCGGATCGTTCAAGGTGTCCGTCGGCCAGCTCGTCGAGGCCGGGACCGTCGTGGCGAGTGTCGGTGCAACCGGCGTCGTGAGCGGTTGCCACCTCGACCTCAAGATCCGCCTCGGCGGCAACTTCACCAACCCGGTGCCCTACCTGGCTGCGCGAGGCGTCAACCTCTAGACCGGGTGAGCTGCGCCGCTCCTGCGATGCGGCTCAGCGCTTGTACGGAGCGGTTCGGGGTCCAGCGTCGTAGCGGGCGAGAGCATCCGCATCCTGCGCCAGTCGCGAGACGCGGCGAGCGATGTCGAGCGCCTCGACGGGGTCGTCGGCAGCCTCCGCGAGAGCAAGCTGCCGTTCCGCCTCGGCGAGCCGCGTGCGAGCATCCGGCCCCACTCGCGAGCGGTGCTCGGCGATGAACGTTGAGGCGACACCGAGGTGGCTGCGCGCGGAAAAGAGCGCACCCCTCAGCGCCTCTCGAGCCGAGTCGATCCGTTGCTGGCGGCTGCGGGCGCTCGAGAGAGCGGCGTCGAGCCGGTCTTCGGCCTCTCGGAGGGTGTCGAGCCGGTCGAGCGGGTCGGGTAAATCGGTGCGATCGCTCGCGCGAGTCAGCGCCGCCGTGGCGAGGTCGATTCCCGCTGTGATCTCGTCGACGGCTTCGGGCACCTCGGTCGCGTCCCTGCGGCGTCTCGCGTCGTCAACGGTCGCCTGCACCCGGTCGACAGCGGCGCCGAGTTCCGCATTCGCGGCATCGAGTCCTGCTGCCGTCCGCGACACGCTGTCGAGCGCGTGCCTCGCAGTGAGGAGATGCTGAGAGGCGTTGTCGAGTTCTTCGGCAGCGGTCTCGCGCGCGGATACCCGCAACTCCGCCTGGGCCAGGGCGGCACGCGCTTGCGCGAGGGAGTCCCGCGCGCGGCCCGTGGCATCCGTCACCGCTGAGAACGTCGCGGGTGCGTAGCTCGAAGACAGCCGCTCGATGGTCGGTTCGGCATCTGCCACGCGACCCTCCGTCACGTCGATACTCCGCCGAAGTTCGGCGACGAGGTCGGGAGCGTTGCGCTCGATCGCGCGGCGCTCGTCGAGCTGCTTCGTCTGCTCACTCAGAGTGCTGTCGACGGATGTGCACAGCTCGAGGATCCGGGAATTCCAGCGCCGGCGCTGCGATTCGCTGTCGGGAACAGCGTCGGCGAGCTGCTGGTGAAGCTGGAATGCCTCGCGCAACTGCTCGCGAGCGGATGCCACGGCGCGCGCGAAATCGGCGGCAGCGGCTTCACCGAATTGGGCGGCAGCGAAATCCACCTCGTCCTCGGCGGAGCGCACGAGATCATCGGTGCGCACGAGTGCGACTCCGGCCTGCTGCTCGAGCGCTGCCAGGGTGTTTTGCGTTGCGGTTCCGAATCGTCGGCGTCGCGTTGCCGTCACCCGCACCATGACGAACACGGCGAGACCGGCCGTGCCGAACACGATGAGGGACGGGAGCCACCAGAGTCCGTCAGTCATGGCATCCAGCCTATGGGCCAGCGGTGAGATCTCGCCGGAAGGCGGCCTCAGCCGAGGAGGAGTTTGGAGAGCTGGTCGGTCGAGTGCACGACGGCCATGGCGTGAGTTGCTTCGGCGGGAGAGCCGTAACCCCACTCGACCATGATCGTCGGAATTCCGTGGACCGCTGCGCCCTCGACGTCGTGGTGGCGGTCGCCGACGAGCACGCTGTGCGTGGTGTCGATGCCCTCGGCGTGGAGGCGCACGATCGCTTCAGCGACGACATCCGCTTTCGCGCTGCGTGTCTCGTCTTCTGACGCACCGCAGATGATCGTGAAGTAGTCGCTCAGACCGAAGTGATCGAGGACAGCGTGGATCTGGGACTCGGGCTTGCTGCTCGCGATTGCCGTGGGGATGCCGCTGGCGGCGACCTGCTTGATCAGGCCCGCCATTCCCGGGTAGACGGCAGAGCCCGACCAGGGGCCGTCCTCGTCCGAGATGGAACGGTAGACGAGCAGGGCGTCGAAAGCCTCGGTCGGCGACATGCCGGCGCGGAGTTCGAGGGACTCGAGCATGGGCGGGCCGACCCAGTGGAGCAGTTCGTCTTCTGAGGGCACCGGCAGATCGAGCGCCGCGAACATCTTGGCTAGGCGCGCGGTGATGCCGGGTGCGGAATCCGTGATCGTCCCGTCGAGGTCGAAGAGAATGGTCGACCAGGTGCGGTTGACGACGAAGGAACCTGTGCTCGTCAGTTCAGGAGATGAAATAGACATAGGAACTCCATAGTAGGCAGTTTGGCGATTCACTCGACAATCCCCGGACGAACCGGGCACTCATCAGAACAGTCGACCGTCTGCGTTGTCAAGGCCTCGCATTGCGTCGTAATCGAGCACGAGGCAGCGGATGCCGCGATCTTCGGCGAGGGTTCGCGCCTGGGGCTTGATCTCCTGGGCAGCGAAAACACCCCGAACTGGGGCGAGGTGTGGGTCACGATTCATGAGCTCGAGGTACCGGGTGAGCTGCTCGACGCCGTCGATGTCGCCGCGGCGCTTCAGCTCTACGGCGACGGATGCCCCGGCTTCGTCCCGCGCGAGGATATCGACGGGCCCGATGGCGGTCATGAACTCGCGGCGCACGAGAGTATGCCCGATGCCCAGGAGGTCGATCTGCTCGGCGAGGAGCTTCTGCAGGTGGGCTTCGACGCCGTCCTTCTGAAGGCCGGGGTCGACGCCGAATTCGTGCTCGGAATCTGAGAAGACCTCGTACACCGACACGATCAGCTGGTCGCCCGTTTTCGCATGGGTGACTTTCCAAAGTTGCGTGATGCCGGCATCCGTCTGGTCATCGTCGGGTTCGACGACGCTCAGCGTGCAGGGTGGGCTCATCCAGTTGAGCGGCTTGTAGCTGCCACCGTCGGAGTGCACCAGAAGGCTTCCGTCGCTCTTGAGCATGAGCAGGCGGGTGGCGAGGGGTAGGTGAGCCGAGAGTCGACCGGCATAGTCAACGGAACACTTCGCAATCACCAAACGCACTCGACGAGTGTAGCCCGGGATGCCTGTGAGCCGACGCCGAGGTGCCGCGCCGCTTAATCCGCTAGAGTGGAAAGCTTCGCTTTCCGCTCTCGCGCAGCGGGGGAGGCCAGCCCGGACAGCACCACGAGTACGAGCACGACGAACAGGGCGTTGAGCAGTCCAACGGCATCGCCGAGGAGCCCGATCAGCGGCGGCCCGACGAGAAAAGCCAGGTATCCGATCATCGCGACGGCGCTCACGCGCGCCGCAGCGTTCTTGCCTTCAGCGGCAGCCGACATCCCGAGCGGGAACCCGAGGGCACTTCCGAGGCCCCACAGCGCCGTGCCGAGGATGACGAGCCAGAGGTCCGTGCCGAGGATGAAGATCAACAGACCGGCAACGGCAGACACCGCCGAAACCTGCAGCACGCGCACGCGCCCGAAGCGATCGATGAGCGGACCGCCGGCAACGCGCCCGACGGTCATTGCTGACACGAACACACCAAACACGATCGCGCCGGTCGGCTCGGACTGACCGTGACCCTCGACGGCGGCGAGGGCGAGCCAGTCGTTGGCGCTTCCCTCTGCGAATGCCATCCCGAGCATGACCACGCCGATGAGGATGAGCCGCAGGTCGGCCCACACCGACAGGTTCGCCTTGAGGCGCGCCTGCCAGCCCGGCTTGTTCGAGTGCGTCGGGGTTTCGTCGCCCAGCTCTTCACGCACGGGGACGAAACGCACGGCGATGATGGCGGCGACGGCGATGATCCCGGCCATGGCGATCGCGTGCCAGACCACCCCGATCTGCAGGGCGGATGCCGCGGCACCGATCCCGGCACCGATAACGGTCCCGAGGCTGAAGCACGCGTGCATCAGCGGCAGCACCGTCTTGCCGAGCTCGGTTTCAGCCGCGGCGCCCTCAACATTCATCATCACGTCTACGCTGCCGTTGCCGAAGCCGAACAGGGCGAGCCCGACGAAGACGAGCACCGGCGAGAACACGATTCCAGCACCGATCCCGATGAGCACGAGCCCGGCTGCAACGAAACTCAGGGAGAGCACCATGCCGGAGCGCGCACCGATCCGGGCCATCAGCCAGGCCGACGCCATCAGGCCGAGGATCGACCCGGCACTCATCCCCAGGATGAGGATGCCGATCGACCCGGTCGTGACGTCGAGGTTCGCCTTGATCTCCGGCAGTCGCGCCGCCCAAGTTGCGATGCTCAGCCCGGAGAGTGTGAAGATCACGAAGATGGCGTTACGCCAGGCGACGAGCTCACGACGAGGGCGGAGAGCGGATGCTGCGGGCGCGGGAGAAGAGGTCATGTCACTTCGAATGTCGGTTCGCGGAAAAGCGAAAGAGACGTCGAATCGATTCGAGCCGACGTCGCTAAGCTAGCCGAGACCACCCACAACGGTCAAGGCGGCAGCGCCCTGATCACCAGACCGGGGGAGCGTATGAATCGCGACCGAGCGGCATCCGGCGACCGGACGGAAGCCCGCCCCACTCTTGCCGCCGTCGCGAGCAGGGCCGGGGTATCTCCATCGACCGCCTCGCTCGCGTTCAGCGGGCACGGGCCGGTATCGGATGACACCCGGGCGAAGGTCCTCGCTGCCGCCGCTGAACTCGGTTATGGCGGGCCGGATCCGCTCGCACAGTCCCTGCGAAGGGGGCGCAGTGGGATCATCGGCGCGCTCATTCCCGCGCGTATCGGTGTTTCGTTCCGTGACCCCGTGCTGATCCAGACCCTCGACGGACTTGCGGAGGAGATCAGCGCGATCGGCGCAGGCCTGCTGCTCATCCCCGACGTCAGCGACGGACAGCTCAGCGTGAAAGACGCCCCGGTCGACGCGGTCGTCCTCGTGGGTTGCAACGTCGACTCGATCTCAATGCTCGACCTGCTCCGTCGCCGGAACATCCCGATGGTGCAGATCGAAGGCGAGGAAGGTGCGGCGGTCCACACCATCGGCGTCGACAACCGGGGCGGAGTCCGCATGCTCGCGGAGCATCTGAGAGACCTGGGCCACGCGCGAGCAGCGATCATTACCCTCCCGATCGATCGGGACCGCACGCCCGGGCCACTGACCGCCGAGCGGGAGGCAGCCGCTACGGTCAGGAGCACCGTCGAGCGCATCGCTGGTGCGAGGAGTGTCTTCCCCGGGATCGGCGGACGGATCGCGTCCGGCAGCAGGAGCGATGCCGGACGCGAAGCCGCACTCGTACTTCTCGACGTTCCCGCCGCCGATCGACCGACAGCGATTCTCGCCCAGAGCGATCTTCTTGCAGCCGGAGTCCTCGCCGCTGCTGAGGAACTGGGACTTCGCGTGCCGGAGGATCTCAGCGTCGTCGGATTCGACGGCATCCGGGTCGAAGGTCTTGAACGGTCGCTGACGACGGTGTGGCAGCCGTCGCAGGGCAAGGGCGCTGCGGCCGGGCGCGCGATCGTGGAGATGCTCGCGGGCGGGGTGCCTGAGCCGGTGACCTTCGATGTGCGCTTTCAGCCCGGTGACACGACGGGGCCAGCCCCGTCCTGAGGCCGGTTACTCCTGGGCGACGTCCGCTGACTCTTCGATGATCGCGAGGATGCGACGCAGATCCATGGCGGCGGATGCCGACGGGCTGAGTGAGGACGGCTCGAGGTCTCGCTGCTGGTCGAGGGTCTCGAGCAGCACCCGCAAGGCATCGTCCGCGGCGCTGACCGCTTCGTCGATGGTGTCGCCCGCGTTGCGCAGCCGGAGAACCTCGGCGACGGCGTGGATGGTGTCGCTCATGGGCTTCCGGAGAGACTCGGGCAGTTCGGCCGGGATCGGCCCGTCCCAGATCGCCGCTGCGAGAACCTTGCCCAGGCTGCGGACATGGAACGTGATGGTTTCGAGGTCGGAAAGATCCTGGTAGTCCTTCTCGAGGTCGCGGCGGTGGAGCTTCGCGCGCGGATTGAACTTGCGGCTCTCGTCGGCGTGGCCGACGGCTTCACGCACCTGGTTCGCCGTCTCAGCCAGAGTGCCGGCCCGGTTGGCCCACTCCTCGTGTTCGGGCGGCCAGCTCTCGATGAGTGCGTTGCTGATGTCGTCCAGGTGGTTGGCGAGCGACGAGCGGAACTGGGTGAGCTGGAGCACAGCTGCGCTGAAATTCAGGGGAGGGAGGACAAGCATATTGACGAGGAGACCGACGGCGATTCCGACGCTCATCTGCACGAGGTAGCCGACGGAATATTCGTCGGCGTTCTGCCCACCGATGATCAGCACGAAAAGCGCCGCGACGGGAACGTACTCGCCGCCCGTCGTGAGGTAGCGGCTGCCGGCGACGAGCATGCCTGCTCCCACGACGAGGGAGATCGTGATGACGTTGGGCGAGGAGAAAATGATGACAGCGCCGGCGAGAAGGATGCCGATGGCGAGCCCCGCGAGCGTCTCGGCACCGCGCCGGACCGAACTCATCAGTGTCGGTGACATGCTGATCAACGCGCCAAGGGGTGCGTAATACGGGTATTTGTCGGCCACGCCAGGTATGAGTGGCGCCACGACCCACGCGATCCCGACTGCTACGGCCGTCTTGACCGAAAGCAACAGACGGGGATGAAAAAGGAGGGCTTTCAGCCGTGTGCCCGTGCGAACGACCGCCGTTGGTGGAGCTGGTGACATGACCTCATCATCACAAACGAGCGACCGGAAGCCTATTCGTGACGTTCGTACTCCCGGTCGAGTATCGCGTAAACACCCGTGTCTTCCCAGACGCCCTTGACGAGCATGTCCTCGACGAAGTGCGCCTCTTCGCGCATGCCGAGGCGCAGGCACAGTCGAACGGATGCCGTGTTCTCCGGCCCCAGCGACGCGATGATCCGGTGTGCCCCCATCGTCTCGAACCCAAGTACGAGCAGAGCCCGGGCAGCTTCGGTTGCGTACCCCCTGCCCGCGACATCCGGGTGGAAGACCCAGCCGATCTCGAGGGTGGAGAGCGCGGCGTTGTCGACGGTGATGTACATCTGCCCGATGAGTGGTCCGCCCTGCAGCGGCTGGACACCGAGCTGGAGATAGTCGCCGTTGGACTCGAGTCGGGTTCGCCCGGCGTTCTCCGCAATCTTGGCGGCGACAGTGTCGCGGTTGCGCGGGGCGTAGAGAAGGTACCGGCAGACATCCTCACGCGATTGCCACGAGTGCACGGCGTCGACGTCTGCCGCGGTCTCGAGGCGCAGCATCAGCCGCTCAGTCAGGATCGGCTCGCGGAACTCAAGGACACGCATGCCTCATGGTACGGCCGGACCCGAACTCAGAGCAGACCGAGTTCGAGCGCGAGGGTCACCGCGCGGGTACGGTCGGAGACGCCAAGCTTTTCGAACACGTGCAGCAGGTGGGTTTTCACGGTTGCCTCGCTGATGAAGAGGCGGCTGGCCACCGAGGCGTTGCTGTTGCCCGACGCCACGAGCCGCAGCACATCGAGTTCGCGTTCGCTGAGGCGCGGCCGCGGAACCGCTGCATCCTGCCGCATGCGCGAGACGAGTTTCGCGGCGATGGCCGGAGCGAGCACAGTCTGCCCCCCAACGACGCTCCTCACACCCGCGAGGATCTCTTCCTGCGGCGCCGCCTTGAGCAGGTACCCGCTTGCACCGGCTTCGATCGCACCGAGGATGTGGTCGTCGGTTTCGTACGTCGTGAGGATGAGAACGCGAGTTCCTGGCACCGTTTCGATGATGCGCGCGGTCGCGGCGGCGCCGTCGAATTCCGGGCCGTTCGCCACCGGCATCCGCAGGTCCATCAGCACGAGATCCGGCTTGAGCTCCTGGGCAAGCGCGACCGCCTCTCGACCGTTCGACGCCTCGGCGACCACGTCGATGTCATCAGCGAGCGACAGCAGCCCGGCGATCCCCGATCGGACGATCGGGTGGTCATCGGCCACGATCACACGGATGCCCGTCATCTCGACTCCTCCTTCACAAGCGGGATCGTGACCTCGAGCCGCGTCCCCGAGGACGAGCCGGATGCAGCGTCGGAGATCGTCAGTTGCCCTCCGACGAGCCCGACCCGGTCGCGCATGCCCGAGAGCCCGAAGCCGCGCTCGATCGTGTCGCGGAGCTCCCCCAGCCCGCGGCCGTCGTCCTCGATCGTGAGGGTGACGGCATCCGCGTGCTGCTCGATGGTGACGGATGCTGCGCCCGCGTTCGCGTGCTTGCGCACGTTTGCGAGGCCCTCCTGGGCGCAGCGGAGGAGAACGACTTCGAGATCGCGGGGCAGGGTGATCGCGTCGATGTGTGCGGTGACGACCACGCCCGTCTCGCGCCGGAACCGCTCGGCGAGCCGATGCAGTGTTTCGCCGAGCGACGCGTCGTCGCCGGGAAGTCCGGCGTTCACGGCGACGAGAGCGCGAGCCTCGCTGAGCGCCTCGCGAGCCGTGGACTCGATCATCTCGAGCGTCGACTCCGCCGTCGGCTGTTCGAGGCGGGCGCGCTGAGCCAGCATCACGACGCTCGTGAGGCTCTGCGCGATGGTGTCGTGGATCTCGCGGGCGATGCGTTCACGCTCGGCAGTTGCCCCGGCATCCCGACTCAGCAGTTCGAGTTCACCCTGGGCAGCCTGCAGATCCACGAGCAGGCGTTGGCGTTCGTCACCATATTCGGCGATCTTGGTGATCCAGAGCCCCAGGGCGAGGCTGAAGCCGAGCGACAGACCGCCGACGAACAGTCCCTGAATGACTCCGTCGATGCCCTCGTTCAGGCCGATGATGAACCCCACGGTGATGACGACGGCCGCCCCGACGTTCGCGAGTATGGCTTGCTTCGTCGAGAGGGAGACGATCCAAAGGAGCGGAAAGATGAACGCCTGTGCCGTGATGATGTTCGGCCCGAATGCCGCGCCGACCGCGACAAGGAGCGCGAGCGCGGTCTGGAAAGAGACGGATGCCGCGAGTGACGGCCGCGGGTCTTGTTCCTCGGCACCGATGAGCCGTCGGCCGAAGGCGATGTAGACGACAACGAGCGCGCCCAGGGCTGCCCAGGCCCCCCAGCGCCCGATGCCGTCGTTCACCGACGCGACCGTGATGCCAACGATGAGGACAGTCGCCAGCAGGGCGAGGTCCCACCATTTCGGACTGGTCACGGAACTACTCTCTCGTACTTCTCAACATCGGGCCGAACGGTGAGGCTTCAGGAGTCCTTGCGAATCCATCGGAAGGTGACGAGGCACAGCACCAGGCCGGTGAGGCACCAGGCGACCAGGTTGATCGCGACGAGGCCCAGGTCCCAACTGCCGTTCTGCTCGAGGGTGGCGAAGCTTTCGGGCAGGAAGACGGATCGCATTCCCTGAGCCAGCCACTTGAGCGGAAACAGGCTGGCGAGGTTCTGCAGCCACTCAGGCAGCATGGTGAAGGTCAGGTAGACGCCCGAGATGAACTGCAGCACGAGCACGATCGGGATGACGACGGCCGTCGCGCTCTTGCCCGAACGAGGGACAGCAGAGAGGGCAATGCCGAGAACGGCACACGTGATGATGCCGAGCAGGTAGATCCAGGCAAAGGTCGCCCATTTCTCGGGCTCGGTCGGCAGATCGACGTCGAACAACACCCGGGCGACCGCGAACAGCAGCACCAGCTGAGCGAGCGACGTTACGAAAACCTGGCCCATCTTGCCGATGAAGTAGCTGATCACCGGCAGGGGTGAACCGCCCAGTCGCTTGAGCGTGCCGTCGCTCTTCTCCATCGCGATGTCGGTGGCGAGGTTTTGCACTCCGGAGAGCAGGATGCCTGCCGCCGCCATCCCGGGCAGGAAGTACGCACCCTGGCTGATCCCGCCGGTTCCGTCCGGATTTGCGCCGACGTTCCCGCTCGTCGAGAACGCCGTCGCGAAGATCGAGAGCATGACGACGGGGAAGAGAAAGGTGAAGAACACCTGGTCGCCGACACGGAAGTAGACGCGGACCTCGTAGGCGATGCGCTTGAGCCCAAGCCGCAGGGCGCGGCCGCGGGACAGGGGCGGGACGCCCGACGAAACGGGCGGCCGGGTGAGAGTGGTCTCAGACATGGGTGCGTTCTCCTTCGGAAGCCGCGCGATGCGGCATCCGGTCGTTTGCGCCGACGAGTCCGAGGTAGACGTCCTCGAGGCTCGGGCGCAGGATTTCCAGGTCCCGCGGCTCCCGTCCGGTCGCCGAGAAGAGGCGGGCGGCGAAGGCGGCGGGTTCGAGCGTACGTTCTTCGTGCAGCCCGGCGTCGTCGCGCCAGCGAACGACGGGGATCCGGGCTTCTGCTCCACCGATCGTGTCCACGGGCCCGATCTCGACGAGCGTGCCGCCGGCGATGACGGCGACCCGGTCGGCGAGTTGCGCCGCTTCATCGAGGTAGTGGGTGGTGAGGAGAATGGTGGTGCCGTCGGCCTTGAGCGAGCGGATGAGCTCCCAGAACTGGCGGCGCGCTTCGGGGTCGAACCCGGTGGTGGGCTCATCGAGGAACAACAGCTGGGGCCGGCCGATCACGCCGAGGGCGACGTCGACCCGGCGGCGTTGCCCACCGGACAGCTTCGCGATGCGGGTCTTCGCCTTCTCGGTGAGGCCGACGGCGGTGAGAACCTCGTCGACGTCCCGCGGGGAGTCGTAATACGCGGCGAACTGCTCGAGCTGCTCACGGACGGTGACATGAGCGGCTTCGGCGCTGGACTGGAGGACGATACCAAGTTGCGCCTTCCAGGCGAGGCCGCCCTTCTGCGGGTCGACGCCGAGCACGCGCACCGATCCGCTCGT
Source organism: Mycetocola sp. TRD_SC_2 (assembly GCF_055361225.1). NCBI lineage: Bacteria > Bacillati > Actinomycetota > Actinomycetes > Micrococcales > Microbacteriaceae > Mycetocola > Mycetocola sp. TRD_SC_2. The sequence continues at coordinate 66,090 of NZ_CM143954.1, forward strand.
ACGGTCGCGGTAGCCCTCGAGGATCTCGATCGTGGTGGACTTGCCCGCGCCATTGGGTCCGAGGAGCGCAAACGTCTCCCCGCGACGGATCTCGAAACTCACGTCGTCGACGGCGGTGAGGCTGCCGTAGCGCTTGCCGAGGTTTTCGACCTCGACGATGTTGTCGCCTTGCGGCACTCTGGTGGAGTTCATGCTTCCAGCGTGCCCCTGCCGAGCCTCCGGCGGTAGCGGACGTTCGACTGAACCCGGCATCAACCGATCGGTGGATGCCGTCGGCCGCGCGGGCGGCTCGCAGTCACCAAACGCGAAACGGACGAAGACACCCGGCGTGCCGAGTGTCTTCGTCCGTATCGAGTGAAAACGCGAGACCTACGGCGTCGGCATTCCGCCGTTCACGTTGAGCGTCTCGCCCGAGACGTAGCTCGATTCACCCGACGCGAGGAACACGTAGGCGGGCGCGAGCTCGGCAGGCTGGCCGGCGCGGCCGAGCGGGGTCTGCTCGCCGAACTCAGGCAGTGCCTCCTGGGGCTGGCCACCCGCGGTCTGCAGTGGCGTCCAGATCGGACCCGGTGCAACAACGTTGACGCGGATGCCCTTCGGTGCGAGCTGCTGCGCGAGCGCCTTCGAGAAGGCGTTGATCGAGGCCTTCGTCGTTGCGTAGTCGACGAGGTGCTCAGACGGTGAGTAGGCCTGGATCGACGACGTGTTGATGATCGTCGAGCCCGGCTTCAGGTGCGGGAGCGCCGCCTTCGTGGTCCAGAACATGGCGTAGACATTGGTCTTGAACGTCTCATCGAACTGTTCGTCGCTGAGGTCGGCGAGGTCGTTGACGTATTGCTGCTTGCCCGCGTTGTTCACGAGGATGTCGAGTCCGCCGAACTCTTCGACCGTGCGATCGACGATCCCCTTGGCGTAACCGACGTCCGTGAGGTCGCCAGGCAGCGCGAGAGCTTTGCGCCCGGCCTCCTCGATCAGTGAGACGATCTCCTGAGCGTCCTCTTCCTCCTCGGGCAGGTACGAGATCGCGACGTCGGCACCTTCGCGCGCGAACGCGATGGCAACGGCGGCGCCGATCCCGGAGTCAGCGCCGGTGATGAGCGCCTTGCGCCCCTCGAGCCGGCCGGTGCCCCGGTAGGACTTCTCGCCCCGGTCTGCCTTCTCGACGAGGTCGGCATCGAGTCCGGACCCCTCCTGGTACTGCTCGGGGGTGTCAATGTCGGCGTACTTCTTGGTCGGGTCTTCGAATGCGTACTGGTCTGCAGCCATGCGCTGGTCCTCCTGTTGGTCGTCGACACGGATAGCCACCGGAAATCGGTGTGTATCGATGCTCGCAGGGGCGCGCAAAATGCGGCATCCACTTGCTTCTGAACGACGATTCGGTTATGCCGGGTGATTCACCCGCTGGCGATTATTTCGTGAAGCACAGGCAACAACTCGGGAATGGACCGGCAACCCTGGCGTTCGACGAAGTGCCCGCCCCCGGGGAGGATCGTGAGCGGGGCGCCGAGTTTTTTCGCGAGTGCAGCCGTGATCGGAGGCGCGACCGTGGTGTCGTTGTCGGAGCCGAAGACATGGATCGAGCGGGTACTTCCGGCGATGGCAGCGAGGTCAACCGGCTCCGCGGTGAACGGGTCGAGCTGGGGCAGGTTGGGCAGCCGCTGCGCGAACCCGGAGACGATCACGAGCCCGCGGAGCGTCCACGGCTGCGGCAGTGCCGCGAGCATGCGGAGCGTGGTGATCGAACCGAGGCTGTGCGCGACGAGGATCGTGTCGTCGTCGACCGGGCCGACGGCATCCCGGAGCGTGTTCACCCACGGTCCTGGTTTCGGATGCTTCGGTGACGGCAGGGCGGGAACGCTCACGACGCCGGGCTCGAACTGATCGACCAGCCACGGGAACCAGTGCTTCTCGGGCGACGCGAGGTAACCGTGGGCGACGACGATGCGAACGGGCATGACCCGAGTCTGCCACTGGGTTTACGCGCCGGTGCGCATCCAGGCCGTGGTGCGGGCCCGGAGGCCGAGGGTGACGCCGCGGGCAGCGAGGTAGCCGAGGGCGAACGCAGCGGTGAGCCAGGCGAGCCCGCTCGCTCCCGCAGGGGCAGAGTGCAGGACCGACAGCGCGAGCGGAACGAAGACAGCGACGTTGAGGATGCCGGTGAGCGCGAGATAGCGCGCGTCACCCGCCCCGATCAGCACGCCGTCGAGCACGAAGACGAAGCCGGCCAGCGGCGTGCTGATCCCGAGGATCACGAGGCTCGGCATGAGGAGCCTGGCGAGTTCCGGATCGCCAGTGAACAGCAGACCGGTGACGCCCGAGGTGGCGGCAACGACGAGTCCGAGCACGAGCCCCGCCCCCACACCCCACTGCAGGCATCGGGTGAGCACCATGCGGACGAGCGCGGTGTCCGCCGCACCGAGGCTCTTGCCGATGAGCGCTTGCGCGGCGATCGCGAGCGCATCGAGTGCGAACGCGGTGAAGGTGAAGAGCGTCATCACGATCTGGAAGCCGGCCAGCTCGGCCGTACCGATATCGGTTGCGACGAACGTCGCGAGCAGGATCGCTGCACGCAGGCTCACCGTGCGCACGAACAACCAGCCACCGGAGAGCGCGGAGCCCGAGATGCCCTCGCGGTGCGGCCGGATTCCCGCTCCAGTCCGGCGGGCGTGACGCAGCACGACGGCGAGGTAGACCGCTGCCATCCCCCATTGCGCGAGCACCGTGCCGAGAGCAGCCCCGGCGATACCGAAGTCGAGAATGTAGATGAGCGCGTAGTTGAGTGCGATGTTCGCGCCGAAGCCCACCGTGGCTACCACGAGCGGCGTGCGTGTGTCCTGCAGCCCGCGCAGCAGTCCCGTCGCGGCGAAGACGAGAAGCATGGCGGGGAGCCCGGCCATCGAGATCGAGAGATAGACGGATGCTTCGCCCGCGACATCCGGAGACGCCCCGAACGGTGCGACGAGAGTGGGTGTTGCGAGCCAACCGCAGATCGCGAGCAGCGCACCGAGGCCGAGCGCGAGCCACATGCCGTCGATCCCGACCGAGACCGCACCGCGTTCGTCGCCGGCGCCGAGTTTGCGGGCGACGGCGGGTGTCGTGGCGTAGGCGAGAAACACCATGAGGCCGATGATCGTCTGCAGCACGACGCTGGCGATGCCGAGGCCGGCGAGCTGGGGGATCCCGAGGTGCCCGACCATGGCGGAGTCCGCGAGCAGGAACAGCGGTTCGGCGATCAGAGCGCCGAGGGTCGGGACCGCGAGGCGCAGGATGTCGCGGTTCACGGATCTCACTCGACGAGCCTAGCCGCGGATCGGTTCGGCGCCGACGTGATCGAATCACCACGGAATGCTCCTGCGTTCGCCGGTGAACGACAGAGTGTGGAGATTCGATCGCAACTCAAGCAGATTGTGGCTTTTCACGGGTGCCGGGGTTCCCGAGCGCACCGAGCCGCGAGTAGTCTTCCGGCCATGATCGGAGAACTGCACAGCATCGTTTTGGATTGCCCTGACCCTGACCGCCTGGCTTCGTTCTACGAGGAGTTGCTCGGTATGGAGCGCGTCGATAGCGAGGCCGACTGGGTGACGATCGCCCCGGCATCCGGGGCGCCAAGCGTCGCCTTCCAGCTCGTCGACCCGTACACGCCGCCGCAGTGGCCCGGCCAGCTCGTGCCGCAGCAGCTGCACCTCGACGTGAAAGTCGACGACCTCGACCTCGGCGAGAAACAGGTGCTCGCCATCGGTGCGACCGACGCCGACTACCGCGAAAGCGATTTTCGCGTGTATCTCGACCCGGCCGGGCACCCGTTCTGTCTCGTGATCCTCGACGAGGACGCCTGATCCCCCTTACCAACCGAACAGCACGGGGGTAATGTCCGGTGCCATGAGCACGGTCATTTCCACGCACGACCTGCGTAAAAACTACGGGTCCGTCCACGCGCTCGATGGGCTCGACCTCGAGGTCTCCGCCGGTGAGATCCACGGCTTCCTCGGACCAAACGGAGCGGGCAAGTCGACGACGATCAAGATCCTGCTCGGCCTCGCCCGGGCGACGTCCGGCACCGTCACGGTCTACGACCGGGACCCCTGGACGGATGCCGTTCCCCTCCACACTCGCATGGCGTACGTCCCCGCCGGGGTTCCGACCTGGCCCACCCTCACCGGCGGGGAGGCGATCGACCTGCTCTGCCGGCTCCGCGGCATCCGCGACCATGAGGCCTACGCCGCCCGTCGGGCCCACCTGATCGACGCATTCTCCTTCGACCCGTCGCGCAAGGGACACACCTATTCCACCGGCAATCGGCAAAAGGTCGCGCTGATTGCGGCGCTCGCCGTTCCGGCCGGGCTGTACCTGCTCGATGAGCCGACGTCGGGGCTCGACCCTGTGATGGAGGTGGTGTTCCGGCGCGAACTGCAGGAGGCGGTCGCTGCCGGATCCACTGTGCTCCTGTCGAGCCACATCCTCAGCGAGGTCGAAAAGTTGTGCGACCGGGTGAGCATCATCCGCGCCGGGCGCATCGTCGAGACCGGAACGCTCGCCGACCTGCGACACCTGACCCGCACCGACGTCGCGTTCGCGCTCAAGGGCCTCGACGAGAGCGACCTGCGCTCCATCCCCCGGAGCACCGACCTCGTTCTCGACGGAACGCGGGCGCACTTCACGGCTGACAGCGACGAACTCGTCGACGTGCTCCCCGCTCTCGCCGCCCTCCGGGTTCGCGGCCTCACCATCACCCCGCCCTCGCTCGAGGAACTGTTCCTCAGCCACTACGGCGACGAGAAGCCGGATGCCGCGCCGCGGACCAGGCGCCAGGCCCGGCTGGGCAAGGCGAGGCAATGACCGCGCTCGGGCTCCTCGTCCGGCACCGCCTCCGCCGCGACCGGGTGCAGACCCCGGCGTGGATCGTGTCGATCGCCGGGCTCATCCTGCTCGCGGCCGTCGGCCTGCAGGATGCCTTCGGCTCGGTCGCTGAACGCACAGCCCTCGTCGCCCTCGCAGCCGCGAACCCCGGCATCCTGCTCCTGCGCGGAGCTCCTCAGGGCACCGACATCGACGCCGTCCTGATTTTCACCCTGTTCTCCTTTCTCGGCATCCTCGTCGGGCTGATGAACACCTTCCTCGCGGTTCGGCACTCGCGCGCCGAGGAGGACAGCGGTCGTGCCGCCCTCGTCGCCGCGACCCCGGCTGCGCGGTGGACGCCCGCTCTTTCGACCCTCGTCTACGGGCTGGGAGTCAACCTCGTTCTCTTCGTCGCGGTGAGCGGATGTTTCGCCGTCGCCGGCCTTGACCTCTCCGGCTCGCTCGTGGCCGGGCTGGCGCTCGCCGCGACCGGGGTGGCGTTCCTTGCCGTCGGCCTTGTGGCATCCGAACTGATGCCGAGCGCGAGGGCGGCGAACAGCGTCGGGGTGGGGGTCGTGCTGATCTCCTATCTGCTGCGCGGGCTCGGTGACGCCTTCGGCGCGGTATCGGCGGACGGGTTGCGGGTCGAGAGCGCATGGCCGGCCTGGTTGTCGCCGATCGGCTGGGCGAACCGCACCCGGCCCTTCACCGAGAACACGCTCGCCCCGCTTCTCGTGAGCCTCGCGGCAACCGCCGTTCTTCTGAGTGTTGCGGCGCTTCTTCTCGCGAGGAGGGATGCCGGCGCGAGCGTCGTCTCGGTCGGCATCGGCCGGAGCCATGCCCGGGCGTCACTCTCCGGACCCGTCGGTCTGGCCTGGCGTCTGCAGTGGCCGTCGATCGTCGCGTGGGGCGCAGGCGGGGCGGTGTTCGGGGTCTTCAGCGGTGCGCTCGCCCCGGCGATCGACGACGGAACGCTCGGCGGGAGCGTGATCGCCGACGAATTGACGCGACTCGGGGGAAGTACCGATTTCGCCGAAGCGTTCACGACGGTGATCTTCTCGCTCGTCGGAATTCTCGCGGCAGCGAGCGGAATCCAGGCGATCGTTCGGTTGCGGCAGGAGGAGGCGGGTGAGACCGGTGCCCTGCTGCTGGCAACACCGCTGTCCCGTCTCGGCTGGCTCGGCAGCTATCTCACCGTTGGTGCGATTGCCGTCCTGGCCGTCGTCGGCGCTGGCGCCGTGGCATCCGTCCTCGCCTCGTTCGTCGTGGACGCGCGAGAGAACATCCCCCACGCCGCGCTGGCCGCTGCGGTGCAGGTGCCGGCAGCCCTGCTTTTCCTTGGAACGGTCGCCCTGGCCTGGGCGCTCGTGCCCCGGTTCACCGCTGGTATCGCGTGGGGAGCGCTCGGCCTGGCCATGTTCCTCGGAATTTTCGGGCCCCTGATCGGTCTGCCGGACTGGGCGGTCGACCTCTCCCCGTTCCGGCACAGCCCGGAGCCGGATGGTGCAGACACCGACTGGACCGGGGGAATAGTGATGGGCGTGCTCGCGCTCGCCGCCGGCGCCTCGGCATCCGTGTTCTTCCGTCGCCGTGATCTGGCCTCGGGTTAGCTGTCGATCGCCCGCGACCGCCCGCCTGTCTCCTAGGGTGGGAACATGACTGACGTTGCTCTTCCCTCCGGCATTCTGCGTGGCGAACTCGACCCGGCGGTTCGACCGCAGGACGATCTGTACCGCCACGTCAACGGGCAGTGGCTCGATCGCACAGAGATTCCCGCAGACAAGGCGCGGTGGGGATCGTTCCACATGCTCGCTGAGGAAGCCGAGAAGAACGTGCAGGCGATCATTCTTGAGGCGCAGGATGCCCCCGATGACGGCACAGCCGACCCGGAGCAGCGGAAGGTCGGCGACCTGTACGCGAGCTTCATGGACGAAGACCTGATCGAGGCGCTCGGCGCGACGCCGATCGCCGGGCAGCTTGCTGCGATCGAGAGCATCACGTCGATCGAACAGCTCGTGCGCACAACGGCGCAGCTCGACCGGGCCGGAGTCAGCGGATTCTTCCAGCTCTACGTCGACAACGACCCCGGCAACCCCGAGCGCTACCTCGTTCTCGTCGAGCAGGGCGGTATCTCGCTGCCGGACGAGAGCTATTACCGCGAGGAGCGGTTCCAGGCGATCCGCACCGCCTATGTCGCACACGTGCAGGAGCTGTTCGAGCTCGTCGCCGACGGTGTTCCCGGCGGCGCAGAGTTCCGGGATTCGGCCGCCCGTGCCCAGTCGGTGTTCGACCTCGAGACGGCGATCGCCGCCGTGCACTGGGACAACGTCCGCACACGCGACAGCGAAGCCACCTACAACCTGCACACCTGGGACGAAGCGGCGGCGCTCTTCGCCAGCGCGGGCGGCGACCGCGAGCTGCTCGACGCATGGCTCGAGGATCTCGGTGCCCCCGAGAGCGCTTTCGACGAGATCGTGGTGCGCGAGCCCAGCTTCTTTTCCGACCTCGCGCCGCTGCTCGTGCCTGAGAAGCTCGACGCCTGGAAGGACTGGCTGGCCTGGAAGGTGATTCACGGAGCCGCTCCGTACCTGTCCGATGAGTTCGTGGCATCCAACTTTGACTTCTACGGGCGCACCCTCTCGGGAACCCCGGAGATTCGTGATCGCTGGAAACGCGGTGTCTCGCTCGTTGAGGGCGTGCTCGGCGAGGCCGTCGGAAAGATCTACGTCGAGCGGCACTTCCCGCCGCAGGCGAAAGAGGCGATGGATGTTCTCGTCGCCAACCTCGTCGAGGCGTACCGCCAGTCGATCGCAACCCTCGACTGGATGGGGGACGACACCCGCACACGGGCGCTCGAGAAGCTCGAGAAGTTCACGCCGAAAATCGGTTTCCCGTCGAAGTGGCGCGACTATTCAACGCTCGATGTCGAGCGCACCGATCTCATCGGCAACGTGCGCCGCGCGAGCCTGTTCGAGTTCTCGCGTGAACTCGGCAAAATCGGCAAGCCGCTTGATCGCGAGGAGTGGTTCATGACTCCCCAGACGATCAACGCGTACTACAACCCCGGCTTCAACGAAATCGTGTTCCCTGCGGCGATCCTGCAGTTCCCCTTCTTCGATGAGGGCCGGGATGCCGCGGCGAACTACGGCGCGATCGGTGCGGTCATCGGGCACGAGATCGGGCACGGTTTCGACGACCAGGGTTCGAAGTACGACGGAGACGGCAAGCTCACCGACTGGTGGACCGCCGAAGACAGAGAAGCGTTCGAGAAGCGGACGGCGAACCTCATCGCCCAGTTCGACGCGCTCGCTCCGGCCCAGGTGCCCGACCACCACGTCAACGGTGCCCTCACGGTCGGTGAGAACATCGGCGACCTCGGTGGCCTTTCGATCGCGTGGAAGGCCTACCTCTTGTCACTTGACCCTTCGGCAAGCTCAGGACAAGCGGCGGAGCCGCCGGTGATCGATGGGCTCACGGGTGCCGAGCGGTTCTTCTTCTCCTGGGCACAGGCGTGGCAGCAGAAGGGCCGTGATGAAGAGGTGATCCGCCTGCTCGCGATCGACCCGCACTCACCGAACGAGTTCCGCTGCAACCAGATCGTGCGCAACATCGACGAGTTCTACGAGACCTTCGGCGTCACGGCCGATGACGCTCTGTGGCTCGACCCGTCAGAGCGCGTCACCATCTGGTAGGAGCCTCGTTTTCGGAGCGTTTCGTCTGCGATACTGGAGGAACGGCCACCGCGAACCGCCCGTACGTTTCTGAAAAGAAAGGGCGTCGCGAGAATCGGCCGGACCAGAGCAATCTGTGATCGGTATGGCGAGTTCTTCTGGACCAACCGGTCACTCTACGGAGATCAGGCCAGTGGTACCGTCGACGCAACAACCCGCTGCATCGCAGCCCTCGTACAGCCGCACGCGGCAACGGGAACGTCGACGTGCCAGGCACCGGTCGGCCGAGCCGGCTGAGACGTTCGCCCGGAGCCTCAAGGCGCTCGGGTTCCTTGCCCGCAACGGCGTTCAGGTTTCTGCACGAGCGACCGATCTCGCGACCGGTGCCGAGCTTCTGAGCGTCGATGACTACGTCGTCATGCCGACAGCCTCTATCGGCAAGGTGTTGCTCCTCGTCGAAGTCGCCGCGCGGCTGAATGACACAGAGTTCGCCGCCCTCACGATCCTCGACCGTGAATCACAGGACTCGGTCGGCGACTCCGGCATCTGGCAGCACCTGCAGGCACCGTCGCTTCCCGTCGCCGACCTCGCAGCACTCATCGGTGCGACGAGTGACAACCTCGCCACCAACGTGCTTTTGCGACTTATCGGTCTCGACGCCGTTCGCGGCCGCGCTGAGTCGATCGGCCTCAAGCGCACTGCCCTGCTCGACCGGGTGCGCGACCAGCGTGGTCCAGACGACGCACCGCACCTCTCCGTGGGGTCGATGAAGGAGATCGCCTGGCTGTTCTCGGCGCTCGCCCGCGGCGAAATCGTCGACGCGGCAACGAGCCAGCGGGTCGCGGGCTGGCTGTCGCTCAACACCGACCTTTCGATGGTGGCGTCTGCTTTCGGCATGGATCCGCTTGCGCACCGCGCGGGGGATCACGGCATCCAGATGTTCAACAAGACCGGGGCGGATGCCGGCGTGCGCGCCGACGCCGGTGTCGTGCGTGGACCGCGGGCGGGCGTGGCGTACTCCGTCGCTGTGTCGTTCGCCGACACCGACCTCTCCACCCGGCTCGCCGTCTATGACGCGATGCACACGCTGGGCCTCGACATGGTGGAGTACATCCACTGAGCTGAGCCTTGTTGCTCGGTCACGAGTGGTCGTTCGCTGCGTTGCTCGGTCACAAATGGCGAGAGTTCGGCGTGCGATTCGACCATTCCCGACCGAGCAAGCCGTGGCATCCGCTCACGGGGAGTCGAGGAGGGGCTCGTCCGTGGCGGGTGCCGCGGCGAACTGCAGGGCGAGCATCGCGCGGATCTCGACGTGCCTCAGGAGAAACGCGCGCTCGTCGAGCCGCTTGCGCCGCAGCCAGCGGGTAACTTCCTCGTTGCACTTGCTGGCGTTGCATGAGCCGCAGGCCGGCGCGATGTTGTCGAGCGTGTAGCGCCCGCCGCGGGACAGCGCGAGCACGCAGTCGCGTTGCAGTGGTTTGTCGATCGCGCCGCAGTACGCACAACCGCCCCACGCCGCCTGGAGCGCGGCCCATTGTTCGGCGCTGAGGTCGTGTTCGACCCGATCCATCCGGCGTTTGCGCTTTCGCGCGGCTCTCGCCCTGCGCGTGTGAGTGACCGCCATCTGCCCAGCATAAGCACATCCGCCCGCGGTGTCGTACGGTGATCGAGTAGGGCCGCTTGCGGCCGCATCGTACGGTGATCGCGAAAGGATCCACCATGGGCAAGGTTCTGCAAATGCGACTGGTCATTGAGACCGAGGACTACGACGAAGCCGTCGCGTTCTACCGCGATGCGCTCGGGCTCGACGAGGAGGCTGCGTTCGAGGGCGACGGTGACGCGCGCGTCATGATTCTCGATGCCGGGCGGGCGACGCTTGAGATCATCAACCCGGCTCAAAAGCGCATGATCGACGAGGTCGAGGTGGGCCGCGCGGTTGCGCCGAAGTTCCGCCTCGCGTTCGAAGTGGCGGATGCCGCGGCCACCACCGATGACCTCACCGAAGCCGGAGCGACACTCGTGGCGCCGCCCACCGAGACGCCGTGGAGGTCGCTGAACGCGCGACTCGAGGCGCCGGATATCCAGATCACGGTGTTCCAGGAGCTCGACCCGCCATCGTAGCGATCTCGATACGCGGCCTCGCTCAGGAACCGCGCGTCCAAACCGTATCGTTCCTTCCGCGCTACTCAACCGACGAAATCGCTGATCGAGTAGCGACCGAGCTTGCGAGGCCGCGTATCGAGATTTGAGCTCAGTCGATCAGGTCCAGCTCCGCCAGCCGGCGCAGCACCTCTGAACCCGCGGGCGGGCAGCGGTCGAGGTCCGCCGTCGTGACCCAGTGCACCTCACTCACCTCGGCGCTCGGCCGGGGCTCATCGTCCGAGTCGGCGGCGAAGACGACCATGCGCACCTGGCGACCGTCTGGTTCGCCGTGCGCTTGCGTCACGACGGTGAACAGCTCGCGCACGGAGCCGGGAACGAGTTCGATCGCGACCTCTTCGCGCGCTTCGCGAGCGGCAGCATCCTCTGGCGATTCACCGGCATCGAGCTTGCCGCCGGGGAGATAGACGACGTCGCGTCCGCGGGCGGTGACCATGAGCATCCGCCGGTCGCGGATCAAGGCGACTGCCGCGACGAGGATGTCGGGGAGCGGGCTCACGCGGTGCGTTCGTTGCCGAAGGACGCAGCGGCGTCGTCGGCACCCGGTGCGTCGTCGGCTCCTCGCATGGCCTCAGGCTCGGAGGAACGCACGAGCAGGTCGACAGCGTCGGCGACGGCGACGAGTGTCTCGGGCTGGTGCAGGATGCGGAAGTGCCCGTCGACCGGCAACTTCACATTGGTGGCGCCCGCGAGCACCGACCCGTCTGGCACGTGCGGGTCGAACCCCCCGAAGACCGAGACGATCCGGGAGTTGACGCTCGAGTTGCTGCCGAGGCTCACGATGGTTTCATTGGTCGGGCTGAACGCCCGCAGCGTCTGCCCGAGCACGTAGCGGGCATACCGTGATCCCGCGAACGGCGTGCACACGGCGACGAGTCCGCGCAGGTTGAGCCGATCGGCCTCGGTGACAAGCAGGTGCTTACCGACGAGACCGCCCTTGCTGTGAGCGACGATCAGCCGGCCCGCCGGGTTCGCGGCCACCCGCAACAGGGCGCGCGCGAGACGCTCCGACGTATCGACAACCGGGCGCCGGTTGTAGCCGAGGCCGTGCACGACACTCACCGGATAGCCAGCGGCGTTGAGGCGTTCGGCAATCGGGCGGAGGAACGCCCAGCGCTCATAGACACCGGGGATGAGCACGACGGTCGGCTTTCCCGGGTCACCGGTGGCGAACTCCTCAGGTACACGCCATCGAATCACCGACCGGACGTGCACGACTCCCGCGTCGACGTAGTCGAGAGCCCAGACGCCAAGCTTCCGCAGCGGTTCGTTCATCCTCGTCCTTCCGCGTGGCGGGCGATGAGCGCCCCCACCTCGTGCCCGTTGGTCATCATGACCTCATGTCCTGTTCCCGCGACTTCCGCGAGCCTCGCTCGAGGAATCGCCGCCATGATCCGGTCCACCCAGTCCCTCGGGCACAGCAAGTCGTCGCTTCCACGGATCACGAGCGTGTCGGCCTGGACGTGCGGCAGCGTCTCCTCGACGCGGTGGTTCATCATCTTCCGCAACGTCTTGAAGTACCAGCGCGGCCCGGCCTTGACGTAGTAAACGAGCCCGTAACCGAGAACCCGCAGCTGCGCGCCCCACAGGTCCTGCACAAGGCGCAGCGCCTGGATCCGCGCTCCACGCTCCTCCGGGTTCACCGTCGGGCTGATGAGCACCACCCGTTCGAAGACCTCCGGATGCCGCGCCGCCGCCTCGACGGCGACCTGCGACCCCATGGAATGGCCCACGAGCACCGGGTTCTCGATGCCAAGGGTCTGGACGAGCTCAGCGATGAGGTCACCCGCCTGGTGCATCTCGAGCGGAAACTCCGGTTCCGGGGCGTCGCCGAAGCCGGGCAGGTCGAGAGCGTAGACCCGCCCGTGCTCGCCGAGCGTCTCGGTCAGCGCGCCCCAGTAGTGCCGGCCCATACCGATCCCGTGCAGAAGAATGAAGCCCGGCCCGGTTCGGATGCCGCTCTCCGCGACGACGGTCACACGCTCATGAGATCGGAACTCAGAGGTGCTCATTTCGGCCATTGGGCCAGTCTACGTGCGCGGGATGACGGCATCCGGAGGGTTGATTCGACGGGAAGCAATGCCCATTGACGCCGCCGGGCGCCTGCTCCGGGAACACAGGAGCAGTGGGCAGGCGGCAGGCACGTCGCGGCTAAGCTGGGGGAGTCCGTGCAGCCGGCACGGGCCGTTTTTCGTATTTGGAGCCACAGTGGCAGCATCCAGCCGTCTCGACTCAGTCATCGCCCTCGCCCGCCACCGCGGCTTCGTCTTCCAGGCCGGTGAGATCTACGGAGGGTCGCGATCCGCCTGGGACTACGGGCCACTCGGTGTCGAGCTCAAAGAGAACATCAAGCGCCAGTGGTGGAAGTACATGGTCACCCGCCGCGACGATGTCGTCGGTCTGGACTCGAGCGTCATCCTGCCGAAGAAGGTCTGGGAAGCATCCGGCCACGTCGGTGTCTTCACCGACCCCCTCGTCGAGTGCCTGAGCTGCCACAAGCGGTTCCGTGAGGACCACCTGCTCGAGGCCTTCGAGGAGAAGAAGGGCCGCGCGCCCGAAACCGGCATGCTCGAGATCGCCTGCCCCAACTGCGGTACCCGAGGTGAGTGGACTCCTCCCCGCGACTTCAACATGATGCTCAAGACGTACCTCGGCCCGGTCGAGGACGAGTCGGGCATGCATTACCTGCGCCCCGAGACCGCGCAGGGAATCTTCGTCAACTTCGCGAACGTGCTGCAGGCATCCCGCATCAAGCCGCCCTTCGGTGTCGGCCAGATCGGCAAGAGCTTCCGCAACGAGATCACTCCTGGGAACTTCATCTTCCGCACGCGTGAGTTCGAGCAGATGGAACTCGAGTTCTTCGTCGAGCCCGGCTCGGATGAAGAGTGGCACCAGTACTGGATCGACTACCGGTTCAACTGGTACACCGACCTCGGTATCGACGCGAAGAACCTGCGTCTGTTCGAGCACCCGCAGGAGAAGCTTTCGCACTACTCGAAGCGCACCGTCGACATCGAGTACAAGTTCGGCTTCACCGGCGGGGACTGGGGCGAGCTCGAGGGCGTCGCCAACCGCACCGACTTCGACCTCACGACTCACGGGGAGCACTCCGGCAAGGACCTGTCGTTCTTCGACCAGGGCAAGAACGAGCGCTGGGTTCCGTACGTCATCGAACCTGCGGCCGGGCTCACCCGCTCGCTCATGGCGTTCCTCGTCGACGCGTACCACGAGGAGGAAGTGCCGAACGCGAAGGGCGGCACCGACAAGCGCACCGTGCTCAAGCTCGACCCTCGCCTCGCACCGGTGAAGGCGGCGGTCCTTCCGCTCAGCCGTAACGAAGCCCTGTCGCCGATCGCGAAGAAGATCGCGGCCGAGCTGCGCGAGTCGTGGAACATCGACTTCGACGACGCCGGAGCCATTGGCCGCCGGTACCGTCGCCAGGATGAAGTCGGCACACCGTACTGCGTCACGGTCGACTTCGACTCGCTCGAGGACCACGCGGTCACCGTGCGTGATCGCGACACCATGGCGCAGGAGCGCGTGTCGATCGACAAGCTCTACCTCTACCTCGCTGAGCGACTCAAGGGCGCATAGCGTCGGTCGCTTCTTGTGGCATAGGCCGCCCCCGCTCGCGCGGGGGCGGCCTTCGCGCTTCCACTGACGACTTCCAGCCCCTAGGGTGGCCACAACGAAGGAGTCAGCATGGACCTTGTCATCGTGATCAGTCTCATCGCGGCAGGTGTGGGCATCGCCGCTCTCCTCGTGATGCTCGGCGTCCGTGACGCCCGCGAACGAAAGTACGACTCTCTGCCCGGCTCGAGCACCATGCCCAGGGACCGGGTCGAGGGCGAGGCCCACGCCGTCGCTGCCCGGTTCGCGCGAGACGACGGACAGAACTTCTAACTCCCGCCGCTCTATACCCGAAAAAAGCGGGTAGTTCTGCCCATGCCACACACCCCGGATGTAATTGACACCCGTACAGGTCGCTGCCAGTCTGGAACCCGGCTTACGAAGGAGCACTATGACTGACAACAACACCCCATCAGTACCCCCGGCCGGCTCAAACCAGCCCTACGGCCAGGGCCAGCAGGCTCCGCAGTACGGAGCCCCCCAGTACAACGCCCCACAGCAGGCACCGCAGTACGGCGCAGCGGGTTACGGCCAGCCTGGCCAGCAGAGCCAGAAGTGGAACGTGCTCTCGATCGTCTCGATCGCCGGCGCCGTTCTCGGCTTCAACATCATCGCCGCAATTCTCGGCTTCATCGCGCTCAACCAGATCAAGAAGACCGGTGAGCAGGGCAAGGTCCTCGCGATCATCGCGATCGTCCTCGGCATCCTGTCGCTGGTGATCATCATCATCAGCCTCGTGGTGTTCTTCGCAGCGCTCAACAGCGGGCTGTCGAGCTACGACAACCTCTAAGCGCTTCACGCACAAACGCCCGCCCCATGCATTTCGTGGGGCGGGCGTTGTGCATTCCGGGTGAAGCGCGACGCGCTTGCGTGGGCGATATTGGCTGAAAGTCGGAACCTTGATCAGCCAAAAGTGGCAACGCAGCACGCTGATCAGCCAAAAGTGGCAACGCGACGCAACGCGGTAGCGGATGTCCGCGCCCGAGCGTCAGGTCAGGATGCTGCTTCGTCGGCCTCGAGGCCGACGACCTCGTCCGGCTCCACGGCAAGGCCGAGCAGCGCATCGAGTGCGTCGAGGTACCGCTGGGCGTCGCCGGCGCGGGCCAGGTCGCGGGCGCGGACTGTCGGTGCGTGCAGCAGGCGACCCATCATGTGGCGGAGCGCCTGTTCGGCGACGCCGTTCGGGTCACGCGGAGCGACCCGGGCGATCTCGGACTCGAGAAGTTCGTGCGCGTGCTTGCGGAGTGCGACGACGGCAGGCGCAAGGCTCTGTTCGTGCGTGACAGAGACGAACTTGCGCGCGGCCCGATCGACGATCGCGTGTGCGTGGTCGGTGGCCTGGAGTTCTTCGAGCGGCGCGTGGATACGGATCGTCTCGAGGTCGAGCAGGTCGACGCCGCGCACTGCCCCGACGTCGGGGTCGACGTTGCGCGGGAGCCCGAGGTCGATCACGAGCTGGCCAGCTTCGGCGTGTACCGGGCAGCCGGGGGTGTCATCCTGCTCGAATGCGGGCAGAGCAGCGAGGCGGCCGGCCGTCAGCGCGGCGGCATCGAGCACGAAACCGGATGCTGTCGTGCACGTCACGATCATGGTCGCGGTCGCGGCTTCGCGGGCGAACGCATCCTGCTCGACGGCGCGAATGGCGTGGCTCGCGGCGAACTTGGCGGCTCGGCCGGACGGTGAGTAGACGGCGACATCGGTGACGCCGCGGTCACGGAGCGCGGCGAGGCTCGCCCCTGCGTATGCGCCGGTGCCGATGAGGAGAACGCGGACGGTGGACCAGTCGATGATGCGGCTCTCGGCGAGGTCGAGGGCGAGGCGCACGATCGAACGGCCGGCGCGGCCAAGAGGTGTGTTGTTTTTCACACCGCGAGACGTCTGCGATGCGCGCTGAAACAGTCGTTCCAGGTCGCTTGTGGTGGTTCCGGCTTCGCGAGCGGTCTCGAGCGAGCGGCGCACCTGTCCGGCGATTTCACCCTCGCCGACGATGACCGATTCCAGCCCGGCAGACACGGCGAAAAGGTGACGGGCGGCGTCTTCGTCGGTGTGGATGTTCCAGGTTGCGCGCAATTCGTCTGCGGGGATCCCGGACGCGGCGCTGATGGCATCCGTCGCCGCCTCGACGCCGACCTGGTGGCCGGCGGTGATCGGGTCATCGAGGTCGATGTAGGCCTCGAACCGGTTGCAGGTCGAGATGACGACGGCCCCTGTGACGCACTCGGAGTGGTCTGTGATGCGTTGCGCAACGGCCCCGGCGCCCCCGGAGAGACGCTCGAGGAGGTCGAAGGAGGCGTTTTTGTGACTCGCCGTCAGACACATGAGCACCCACCTAGGATACCCGGCCCATCTGAGTGCTCCTGTCCATCGGGGCTGCACGTCCGCTCAGGGCGGACTCCGCTTCGGCGAAAAGCCGGATGCTCCGGCCTCAGCCCCGCAAAAACGTCCAGGCGATCATGAGCATCGTGACGAGGAACCCGACGAGAAAGTTGAGCCAGAGAAAGTGTTTCCAGCCGCGGTTCGCCCGCTCGGAATCGGAATCTGATACGGATCGATACGGAAAAACGGCGAGCAGGTATGGCACGACGAACAGGGCCCCGAGAGGACCGGGCCACTCGGTGAACAGCATGAGCACACCGGCTGTCGTCCACGCTCCGAGCGCGAGCCGCACCGTCGTCGCTGCTCCCAGCACGGTGGCGATCGACCCGATTCCGCCTTCACGGTCGGGAAGAACATCCTGCACCGCGCCAAAAGCGTGGCTCGCCATTCCCCAGAGGAAGAACGCGGCGAGCACGGCGATCAGCTGCGGCGTGAACGTCGCTCCGGCGAGCACGAGCCCGTATACCGCCGGGCTGACGAAGTGGGTGCTCGACGTGATCGAGTCGAGGAATGGCCGCTCCTTGAAGCGCAGTCCCGGCGCCGAATAGGCGACGACCGCGAACAGGCTGACAGCGAGTACGAGCCACGACGCCGGGCCGCCGAGGATGGCGAGAACGACGACGAAGGGGATGCAACTGACCGCGGCGGCGACGAGTGTCACGCGGTGCATCCCCCGGTCGAGCAGGGCGCCCTCGACCCCACCCTTGCGCGGGTTCTTGAGGTCGGACTCGTAGTCGAACACGTCGTTGATGCCGTACATCGCGAGGTTGTACGGCACAAGGAAGAACAGTGTTCCGACGACGAGCGCGACGTCGATCCGGCCGGTCGTGAGTAAATAGGCGGCGGCGAATGGGAACGCCGTGTTGATCCAGCTCAGTGGACGTGAGGACACGAAGAGCGCACCAGCGACACGGGCGGGGCTATTCACGCGGCGCCTTTCGTCGCCGGCCGAGCAGCAACCAGACCGCCGGCAGGAGGATCAGCCCGGCGAACGGGTAGGCGAAGTCCTCGAGCGGGGCCTGGCCGATCATGATCCCGGCGAGGTGGCCGGGTTCGTAGACCATGAGCCCCGTGGCAATCATGACGTTGTCGAACACGGCGGTGAGCACGGTGAGGGCGATTCCGGCGCAGACGACGGGCAGCCACCAGCGCGCAACGAGTTCACGGCGATGAACGGATGTT
This sequence comes from Mycetocola sp. TRD_SC_2, assembly GCF_055361225.1. Classification (NCBI taxonomy): domain Bacteria; kingdom Bacillati; phylum Actinomycetota; class Actinomycetes; order Micrococcales; family Microbacteriaceae; genus Mycetocola; species Mycetocola sp. TRD_SC_2. The sequence goes on from NZ_CM143954.1 coordinate 83,945, forward strand.
CCGAGAGCGATCGCGAGGACGGCGAACGCGACCGCGACGAAGACGATGCTGAGTGTGACGTAGGTCATCGCTCCGACCTCCGGGCCCGGAGCAGAACGTCGGCGCCCGTGATGAGGACCATCGTCAGGTAGCTGAGGAACGCGAGAAAGAACAGTTCCTCCACGGGCAGTTCCGGAGCAACGACGATCCCGGTCATGAACTCGGTCTCACCGCGGTAGAAGATTCCCAGTCCGATGCCGAACAGGTCCCAGAGCACGAAGAAGAGGAGGCCGGCGAGGACGACCAGCGTGGCGCGGCGCGCGTCTCGCCAGAAGAACAGTGTGAACCGGTGGTCGAGCAGCATCATGCAGCCGATCGAAGCGAGCAGAACGAGAAAGTAGATGATGCTCATCGCGGCTCGGGGAGGGGGCCGGTGCTGATATCGCCCCGAAGACGCTTGATCACGAGTTCGGCGCTGATGAGGCACATCGGCAGCCCGATGCCCGGAACCGTCGTGCCGCCCGCGTAGTAGAGCCCGTCGACCTTGGACGACACGTTCTTGCCGCGGAAGAACGCGCTCTGCTTGAGCGTGTGCGCAGGGCCGAGCGAGGTTCCGCGCCAGGAGTTCAAATCGTCGCGGAAGTCCTGTGGGCCGACGGTTTTGCGCACGACGATCCTGTCCGCGAGATCGGGGATGTTCGCCCAGGTCGCGATCTGGGCGATGACCTCGTCAGCGACCTCTTCGACGATCGGCGAACCGCTGCCGTCCTCGCCGCCGCCACCGATGCCGGGATCCGACGGTACGGGAACGAGCACGAACAGGTTTTCCATGCCGGCAGGCGCAGCGGACTCGTCGGTTGCGCTCGGGCGGCAGACGTAGATCGACGCCGGGCGGGGAATCGAGGTCTCCTTGCCGAAGATGCGGTCGAAGTTGTCGTGCCAGTCCTCGGTGAAGAACAGGCTGTGGTGGGCGAGCTCCGGCAGGTCGCCGGTGACGCCGAGCATGAGGAGCACGGCGCCTGGCCCTGGCACTCGCTTCTGCCACCAGCTCTCCGGGTACGACTGCAACGCCCGCGGGAGGAGCGTCGTTTCGGTGTGGTGGAGATCGGCTGCAGACACGATCACGTCGGCGGCGAGGCGGTGGCCGACACCGTCGGCGTCGGTGTAGCGAACGCCCGTCGCCCGCGCACGCTTGCCGCCGGCCGTCGTGATGGCCGTCACCGTGGCATCCGTCGTGACCGTCACCCCGGCGTCCGTCGCGAGGGAAGCGATGCGCGTGATGATGTCGGTGAAGCCACCCTGCGGGTAGTAGACGCCGTCCTCGAGATCGAGGTGGCTCATCAGGTGGTACAGGCTCGGGGCGACGAACGGCGATGAGCCGAGGAAGACGGCGGGGTAGCCGAGGATCTGGCGCAGGCGCGGGTCGGAGAACGTGCGCGACGTCAGGGTGTCGAGGGGTTCGAGGAGGAGCCGCGCGAGAGTGCGGCCGCGGCCGAGTACGTCGCCGGTGATCGCCGTGCGGTAGGACTGGAAGGTGCTGTAGAGGAACCGCTTGAGCGCGATCTCGTAGGTGTCGCGAGCGGATGCCAGGTAGCGCGTGAGCGCTGCTCTCGCGCCCGGTTGCACCCTCTCGAAGGTGTCGAGATTGGTTTCGCGGTCGGCGGCGATGTCGATCGGTTCATCGTGCTTTTCGAAGAACACCCGGTAGCCGGGGTCGAGCTTCTCGAGACTGAGTTCCCGATCGGCCGAGCTGCCCATGAGTTTGAAGAAGTGATCGAACACCTCCGGCATGAGGTACCAGCTGGGGCCGGTGTCGAACCGGAAGCCATCCTTCTCCCACAACCCGGCGCGGCCACCGATCTCGCTCCGGGATTCGAGCACGGTGACGGAGTAGCCCTCTTTCGCGAGCAGGCCGGCCGTCGCGAGGCCGGCGATGCCAGCACCGATGACGATCGCCGTCCCGGGCGACTTCTGGCCGGTCACAGGGCGCGCGCCGGCATCATCGAGCGGGCAAGAACCGCAAGTTTGGTGCGGGTGGAGACCCGGACCCTGGTGGAAAGAAGCTCGGCGGCGGGAGTGGCCTTCACGCGCTCGGTCAGCACGCTGAAGAGCCCGTGTGCGGCCGCGACGGCCCGGCGGCAGCCGGCGGGAAGATCCGGGATGACCGAACCGGCGGCGTCGAGGTCGGCCTCGATGTCGGCGACGAGGGCAAGTTTCTGCTCCTCGGTCAGGGTGGCCGGGTCGACGCCGGGGAAGTAGCTGCGGCCGAGGGTGGTCCAGTCGGTGGCGAGGTCGCGGAGGAAATTGATCTTCTGAAACGCTGCGCCGAGGCGACGGGCGCCGGCTTCGAACCGGAGGCGCTCAGTATCCGAAACGGGCTGGTCGCGCAGGAACACGGCGAGACACATCAGCCCGACAACCTCGGCGGAGCCGTAGATATAGTCCGCGAGTTCCTGTGCATCAGTGAAGTCGAGCGGGCTGAGGTCCCGGCGCATCGACGCGAAGAACGGCGCGGTGAGCTCGGTGCCGAATCCGCTGTCGCGAGCGGTGATCGCGAAGGCGTGCACGACAAGGTTTGTGCTGTACCCGTCCTCGAGCGCGGCGTTCGTCTCGGCCTCAAGGGCATCGAGCAATGCGCGCTGGCGGTCGAGCCCGAGTCCAGCCTGCTCGGCGGCGCCGTCGACGACCTCGTCCGCGACGCGCACGAGGGCATAGATGTCTTCGACGCGCGTACGGATGCCGGCGGAGAGCAGTCGCGAGGCAAGGCCGAACGACGTGGAGTAGTCACGGATGATCCGTGACGAGCTCCGGTGGGCGACAGAGGAGTACAGGGAGAGGTCGCTCAGCACGACGCGTTTGGCCATCACGCGGCACGCACCACAGCGTGCCGGGCGACGTCGCGCAGATGCGAGGACAGGGAGTCGGGCAATGTGCTCGCCGAGAGCAGTGCTTCGGCGCGCAAGACGTGGTCGGCGATGAGACCGTCGACGAAGGTGCGGGCACCGCACTCTTCAAGCACCGTCCGAACGAGCCGGCCGTCCGTCTCCGACAGGTCGGGGTCGCCGAGCACCGCGGCGATTTCATTCCACCGAGAGGTGGAGCGGGCGTGCGCGATGAGAGGGGTCTCCTTGCCGTTGCGAAGGTCGTTGAGAACACTCTTGCCGGTGATGCCCTCATCGCCGAACACGCCGAGCTGGTCGTCGCGGAGCTGGAACGCCACCCCGACGAGCCGCCCGAATTCACCGAGGATGGTGAGGGTGCTCTGGTCTGCACCGGCGAGGATGGCGCCCGCCTTGAGCGGCGCCTCGAACGAATAGCTGGCCGTCTTTTGTTCCGTCATGGCCATGACGTCGAGGAGCGACGGCAGGCGCACTCCCGCGCTGAAGGAGACGTCGGCGAGTTCTCCCGCTGCGGTGACGAAGATGCTGCCGTCGAACAGGTCGAGGAGGTCACCGCGAATCGTCACAGGAATGTCGAGCCTGGCGATGAATCCCTGCGCCGCCTGGATGAGAAGGTCGCCGGCGAGAATGGCGGATGCCTGTCCCCACGTGGCGGCCGCAGCCTCCGTGGCCCCGCGTGCGGCGGCATCCGCTGCGAATGACCCGGCGAGGTTCGGCACTCCGCGTCGGACGAGGTCACGGTCGATCACGTCGTCATGAAGGAGGAAAGCGGTGTGCAGCAGTTCGAACGCCGTGGCGATGCGGAGGGCTGAATCGTCGTCGGTTCCGCCGAGATCGCGGTACACCCCGGCGACAAGCGCGGGGCGGAACATCTTGCCGCCGCTCGAGGCCGAACGGGCGGCCTCCCAGAGGAGGCGGTAGTTGTCGCCATAGGCGGATGCGAGGCTGATCCGGTCGGCGAAGAAGTCTTCGAGGCGCTGCTGGACCGCTTCGTGGACTCCAACACCCGCAAAATCGGTCAGCACCCCGGTCACGCGCGTGCCGATCCCAGCGATCCACCGAGGAGTTCGAGCTGGTCGGCCTGGAGCACGAGCCAGGGGCTGAACGCCCACGGTGTACGTTTCACCGACTGCCCGAGGGTGACGGGGTCGACCCACGCGGTGTCCATGACCTCGCTCGGGTTGGGCAGTGGATCTCCGACGGCCCTCGCGAGGTAGACGGGGCACACTTCGTTCTCGACGATGCCTGACGCGTCGACGGCGCGGTAACGGAAGTCGGGGAGGACGAGTTCCAGGCCCGTGATGTCGAGGCCCAGCTCATGGCTGGCACGGCGGGCGACGGAATCCTCGGATGCTTCATCGGGCTGCGGATGCCCGCAGAACGAATTCGTCCAGACGCCAGGCCAGGTTTTCTTCGAGAGAGCGCGGCGGGTGACGAGGACCTGCCTGTCGCTGTTCACCACGTGGCACGAGAACGCAAGGTGAAGCGGGGTGTCCTCGGTGTGGACAGTGGACTTGAGGTCGGTGCCGATGGGGAGGCCTCGGGCATCGAGAAGTACGACGCGCTCGGTCGTCTCCTGAAGGTGCATCGTCGGGTCCCCACATTTAGCTAGCCAGGTGAATTATTAGATTAGCATGCGTTTTATTCGTACACTGGGAGGATGACCTCCGACGGATCGATTCCCGCTTCAGCGGCGTGGATGCTCGATCCCCGCGTCATCGACCCGGGCGAAGAGCTCGTGAAGCGCTCCGCCATGGACGACGACGAGGTGGACTCGATCGTAGACGTCCTCGCCGCTCTGCGCACCTGGCGCGAAGCGGAGCAGGCAATGAGCGAAGAGTCGCGAAAACACATGAAGCTCAATGCCACAGACATGAAGGCGCTTCGGTTTCTCATGGCGTCGCGCAACATCGGGGCGGTTGTGACGCCCGGTCTTCTCGCCGAGACCCTGAAGATCTCGTCAGCGTCAACGACGAAGCTCCTCGACCGGCTGGAGCGCGCCGGCCACGTTCTCCGCTCGCCCCACCCGAGTGATCGGCGAGCCCTGGCCATTACCATCACGGATGCCACGCGCACAGACGCGCGGGAGAGCGTCGGCCGGGTTCACGCCCGCCGATTCGAAGCGGTGGCGAGACTCAGTCGTGACGAACGCGACGTCGTCGTCCGGTTCCTCACCGACCTCAGTGAGCGCGTCCGGAAGCAGTAGGCTCGCGAAGCAGGCAGTCGAAGGAGGAACGATGCTCCGCAGACTGACCGTGATTCTCGTCGTCGGTGTGCTCGCCATCGGCGGGTTGCTCGCGTACGTTTCGGACGGCGACATCCTCGGGCTCTCGCCATCTCCCGGTGCCTCCGCGCCGATGATGCCTCCGGCGGATCCCGCACCGGCCGCGCCCGGGCTGCCAACGGCGCCCGGTTCGGCGAGCGAAACGGCGACCGTGGTGAGAGTGGTCGACGGTGACACCCTCATCGTCGACCGCGGAAACGGCACCGAGCGACTGCGCCTCATCGGGGTCGACACCCCGGAGACTGTTCAACCCAACGCTCCGGTCGAGTGTTTCGGCCCCGAGGCATCGGCCTATCTCACCGAGCTGCTCAGCGGCGAGGCGGTGAGTCTCGACCTCGACCCGGGGCAAGGTGACACCGATCGTTACGACCGGCTTCTTCGCTACGTCTGGGTGGCATCCGGCGACGGCACCTGGTCGTCTGTCGAAGCGCTCCTGCTCTCCGGCGGCTACGCCGAGCCGTACCGCGACGTGCACGAGCGCAAGGCGGGATTCGACGCGCTCGCCGCCGAGGCCCAGGCGAACCGCCGCGGCCTGTGGGGCGCATGCTCCTGACCGCCGGTTGTCAGGCGACAGGCCGCTGCTCGGCCTCGAACGTGATCCGGTTGGCCATGCCGTTGAAGATGACGCCGTGGAAGGGCAGGATCGCGAACCAGTACAACCGGCCGGACAGCCCCATGGGAAAGAAGACGGCGCGCTGGCGGTAACGCGAGCCGCCGTTTTCTCGCGGCTCGATCTCCATCTCAAGCCACGCCTTTCCCGGAACCCGCATTTCGGCGCGGAGCCGCAATCGGCGTTCGTGCTCGATCGCCTCGACGCGCCAGAAGTCGAGGGCATCCCCGGTCTGTAGCTCCTGCGCGTGCCGCCGTCCCCGGCGAAGCCCGACACCACCGACGAGCTTGTCCATCCAGCCGCGCAGCGCCCACGCGAGCGGGAACGAGTACCAGCCGTTCTCACCACCGATTCCCTCGATGACCGTCCAGAGCTGCGCGGGCGAGGCATCCGTTTCGCGAATTTTGAGATCCGTGAAAACAGTGTGGCCGGCCCACTGCGGGTCGCTCGGCAGCGGGTCGCTCGGTGCGCCCTCGACCGACGCGTTTTGCCAGCTCGTCTCGACGTCGCCGTCGCGCATCTTCGTGAGAGCGAGGCGCACTGCGCGCCGGTAGCCGGTGAGGCCGCCCTCTGGCGGTGGGAGCACTGCGTCGATGTCGTGCTCTCGCTGCACGCAGTCGAATTGGAGTGACTCGACGATGGGCACGGCGATCGCCCGCGGAATCGGCGTGACGAGGTTGACCCATTGCGAGGCGAGCCACGGCGTGAGCACGGGGAGTGCCGCAATGGCGCGCTGCGGGAGCCCGGCTTCGACGGCATAGCCGTTCATCATCTGGCCGTAGCGGAGGATGTCGGGCCCGCCGATGTCGAAGGTTCTGTTGATCTCCTGCGACAGATCGATCGCGGCAACGAGGTAGTGGAGCACGTCGCGGATCGCGATCGGCTGGATGTGGTTCCGAACCCACTTCGGCGCGGGCATGTATGGCAAAACCTCGGTGAGGTGGCGGATCATCTCGAACGAGGTCGACCCTGAGCCGATGATCACACCCGCCTGGAACGCGATGGTCGGTACTCCCGAGTCGAGGAGGGTCTGGCCGACGAGCACACGGGAGCGGAGGTGGCGCGAAAGTTCGTCGGCTTCGGGATGGAGCCCGCCCAGGTAGATGATGCGTTTGACTCCGGCGCTTCGGGCGGCGGATGCGACGCTCTCGGCGGCTGCGCGCTCCTCGGTCTCGAAATCGCCCCTGCCGGTCATGGAGTGGACCAGGTAGTAGAGAACGTCGATTCCCTCTGCGGCGCGCGTCATTGCATCCCGGTCCTGCAGCGTCCCCTCGACCACATCGACCTGGCCCGCCCACGGCACGTCCTTGAGTTTCTCGGGCGAACGCACGAGCACCCGCACGTCGTGGCCGGCGTCGAGAAGGCGCGGCACAAGCCGACCGCCGACGTAACCGGTCGAGCCCGTTACGAGGATTCGTTTCGCTGTCATGGGGTGACCATACGCTTCTTCCCGGGAGAAACCGGGCATCGCTGCCAGGGGGCAGTTCTGCCCATCGCCCGAAATCGGTCCTGTCCATAGCATTGCCCCATGATCATCTGGAGCCGTTGGGGCATTCTCGTCTTCGTTTTCTTTGGACTGTCCGTCGGCCTGGGGTTCTTGCTGAAGGGGTTGCTGGCACCCGGACTCGACTCGAACGCCCCCGAGATGAACTTTTTCATCGGCACCGCCTTCCTCGTCGGTGCCGCCGCACTGTGGGCGTTCTGCACATTTGCGCTTCCGAAGCTCGACGCGTCGAAGCCGGTCTTCGTGTACGAGAAACTTGCAGAGCCTGCCACGCAATCCAACGGATCGAAGGTGACGCATCGACCGGTGCCTGTCGTGCATCCCGAAACCGGGCAGCAGATATGGCAGGAACGACGTTCGACCTTCTTCTTCGTTCCCATGCGCTTCTGGCCGTATCTGATCGCAGCGGTGGGAATCATCGTCATCGTCGTGGGCGCCACCCGGCTCTGACGAGGCTGCCCGCGCCTCACTCGAGTTCTCGCGGCGCCCGCTGCCGGAACGCCGCGACTTTGACACAATGAGAGGGTGCAGCTTTCTCAGAACCACCCGCTCGAGGCAGGACTCACCCACGACTCCCGGTTGATCACCGCCTATGGGGGCACCCGGCCGGACGTTTCACCGGTGTGGTTCATGCGGCAGGCCGGACGCTCGCTGCCCGAGTACCGCGAACTCCGGGTTGGAAACGCCATGCTCGACGCGTGCCTCACTCCCGAACTCGCGAGTGAAATCACCCTGCAGCCGGTGCGCAGGCACGGCGTCGATGCGGGCATCTTCTTCAGCGACATCGTCGTTCCGCTCAAGCAGGTCGGCGTCGAGGTCGAGATCGTTCCCGGCAAGGGGCCCGTGCTCGGTAAGGCAGTCCGGACGGCGGCAGACGTCGACGAGCTCGTCGCGCTCGACCCGGCCGTTCTCGACGAAACCCTCGCTCCGGTCATCGAGGCCGTGCAGCTCACCGTCGCCGAACTCGGCCGCACCCCGCTCATCGGTTTCGCCGGCGCTCCGTTCACCCTCGCCGCGTATCTCGTCGAGGGTGGCCCGTCGAAGGATCACATCCACGCACGTACCCTCATGCACGCCGAGCCGGAGGCCTGGGCTCGCCTGATGGAATGGGTTGCCGAGGTCACCGGCCGGTTCCTCCGCGCCCAGGTGCTCGCCGGGGCATCCGCAGCGCAGTTGTTCGATTCGTGGGCGGGCGCGCTCTCACTCGACGATTACGTGCGTTACGTCGCCCCGGCATCCGCTCGCGCCCTCGAGCACGTGCGGGACCTCAGCTACAGCATCGCGCCCGTCGAGCCGGGTGCGCACGCCGTCACACGAACCGTGCCGATCGTGCACTTCGGTGTTGGCACCGGTGAGCTGCTCAAGGCGATGCATGACATCGGCGCTGACGTCGTCGGGGTGGATTACCGCGTGCCGCTCGACGAGGCGTCCCGTCGGCTGGGTGGAGTGGTACCTGTTCAGGGCAACATCGATCCCGCCCTGCTGGCCGCACCGTGGCCAGTACTCGAAGCGCACGTTCGCGACGTTCTCGAGCGTGGGGCAAGCGCTCCCAGCCACGTCGTCAACCTCGGTCACGGCGTTCCACCTGAGACCGATCCCGCCGTGCTCACCCGTCTCGTCGAGTTCGTTCACGCGCAATGACCACGCCCCGTTCCGTTGTGGTGATCGGTGGCGGGATCGCCGGGCTCGTCGCGGCGCGGGACTGCGCGAAGGCCGGAATCCACGTCACCGTTGTGGAGCGTGCTGACGCGCCCGGAGGCGCCGTTGCCACCCAAACCGTCGCCGGTATCCGTGTCGACACCGGTGCCGAGAGCTACGCCACCCGTGGTGGCACGGTGCGGGAACTCGTCGATGACCTTGGCCTTGCCGACGCGGTCGTCCGACCGGTTCCTGCAGGCGCCTGGGTTCGCCTGGCAGACGGACGTTCCCTTCCTCTGCCGAAGGCCGGGCTGCTCGGCATCCCATCGAGCCCCCTCGCTGACGACGTGCGGCGGGTGATCGGCTGGCGCGGGGCTTTTCGCGCGTATCTCGACCGGATCCGCCCGGTGCTGACCATCGGTACCGAACGCAACCTCGGCGATCTGGTCCGGCGGCGGATGGGATCCGCTGTCCTGGAGTCCCTCGTCGCTCCGGTGACCCGCGGGGTGTATTCCGCCGATCCGTTCGACCTCGACGTCACCCGTGCCGCTCCCGGGCTCAACCGGGCGCTCACTGCAGCCGGGTCGCTCTCCGGAGCGGTCGCCATCCTCCGCAGCAACGCACCAGCGGGTTCAGCGGTCGAAGGGCTCCGCGGCGGCATGTCCACTCTTGTCACCGCTCTCACCGCCGACCTCGCGGATCGGGGCGCAACCCTGGTGCTCGGTACGGGTGCCAGCGCGGTGTCGCGAGTCGTTGAAGCGGAGGAAGCGAATGTTCCCTCTGACGGTGTGGGCCCCGACGACGTCTCCGTCGACGTCCCCGCCGACGACGCGATGACCGACACGCCCGGGACTGCCGCGGTCGACGCCGAGGGTGAAGCACCCGCCGCCCGTTGGGAGGTCGTCCTCGAGAACGGAACCCTGCTCGAGGCGGATTTCGTGATCGTCGCTGCGCCAGAGGCCGAAGCGCTCCGGTTGCTCTCCCCGTTCTCGGCGGAAGTCGCCGCGGAGAGCCCGGTCGACGCGCCAGCCATCGAGCTGGTCACCCTTGTGCTCGACGCGCCCGCGCTCGACGCAGCACCGCGCGGCAGTGGAGTGCTCGTCGCGGAGTCGCCGGGGTCGACCGTTACAGCCAAGGCACTGACGCACTCCTCCGCCAAATGGCAGTGGCTCCGAGACGAAGCCAGCACCGGGTACGCCCACCGGCACGTCGTCCGTCTCTCCTACGGGAGGCACGGTGCCGCCACTCCCACGATCGGCCTCGACGACGCCGCGGTAAGGGCGCTCGCTCTCCGCGACGCGGCCGAGCTCCTCGGCATTTCGCTCGACGACTCGGCGGTGGTCGGCTTCGCTCGAACCGCGTGGAACGGAACGCTTCCTGGCGCGGCGATCGGACAGCGGGAACGCGCTGAAGCGCTGCGCGCTGCCGCACTCGGAATCGGGAATCTCGACGTCACCGGTGCCTGGCTCGCCGGCACCGGGCTCGCATCCGTCATCCCGGACGCGCTCGCGGCATCCCGTCGCATCCGGCACCTCGTCGCGGCCTCCTACCGGCCGTCGGGAACAACAGATGCCGGGCATACCAGACCCGGTATAGACAAAGCCAGCCCGGACATCACGACCCCGTAGGGTCTACGCTAGACAAGCTGGAAGCGCGACGAAACGGAGTGAACATGAGGGGCAAGCTGATTTTTGTAGCCGGTCTGGCCACCGGGTACGTACTCGGATCGCGTGCGGGACGTGCGCGCTACGAGCAGATCAAGAAGAACTGGCTTAAGGTGTGGGAGACCGACGCCGTTCAGCAGAAGGTCGAACTCGTCGAAGACTTCGCCAAGACCCGCGCGAGCGAGCTGCCCAAGGCGCTCTTCGCCGGAGTGAAGAAGGTGTCCTCCGGTATCGGTGGCAACGGAACGCCCGGGCAGAAGCTCGACGCGACGATCGCCAAGACCAAGGATGCCGTCGACGACGTCGTCGAGAAGGTCAAGCCGGAGAGCTCTAAGCCCGGTTCGTCCTCCAGCGCCACCTACTAACACGTCGGGAGTTCTTTCATGACGGATCGCACCGTGAACGACAAGAACCGGGAATCTCTGGCCACCCTGATCGGGAACCTTCCTTCTTTGGTGACCAACCTGATCAAGGCTGAGATCGACCAGCTCAAGACCAAGGCTGCCCATCTCGGGAGCTATGCCGGCAAGGGCGCCATTTTTGTGGTGCTTGCGCTGATCTTCCTGTTCTTCGCAATCGGCACACTCGTCGCCGTGGCAATTCTGGCGCTCGCGCTGATTCTGCCCGCGTGGCTGGCTGCGCTGATTGTGTTTGTCGCATTCCTGCTGATCGCCGTCGTCATGGCGCTCATCGCCCTCAGCTTCTTCAAGAAGATCGGTGCTGACCCGAACCCGATCGAGAGCGTTAAAAAGGATCTCCGCGCTGTGAAGGGGGAGGGCGAATATGACCGGTACTAATCCGTCGACCGAGCACGCCCGGCTGGAACTCGTCTCCACCCTCAACGCCATCGAGGACAAGCTCAACGTTCCCCGTAAGGTGTCGAGGGCTGTCTCGCAGGGCAAGGTCGAGGCTGCGCGGCTGCAGCGACAGAACCCTGCGGCGTTCTTCAGCGGAATAGCCGCCGTCGCTGTTGTCGCGGGTACCGCGGTCTGGGCGATCACGCGGGCGATCGTCGTCCGCTAGCTCCGCGCTGAGCCACCCGCGGCATCCGTTCGTCTTGTTGCGGCGGGCACTTTGCTAACCGACGTACTCCAAATTCAGGAGATCTTCGCGACACGCCGGGCAAAACCCTGCGACACGCCGTACGGTCTTCCGGAACTCCTGAATTTGGTCGGCGTTTCTGGGCTTGCTGTGAATGCCGCGCAAGCTCGCCTCTTTGATTTCGATACAACGCGGCAAGCGTGCCGCCGTCTGGTTCCTGAGCTCGTCGAAGGGCGATCTGCTTTCCTGTGAATGCTTCGCATCCACGGGAAAGCAATTTGGGTAGCGCACAAGAAAGGGTGATGATGTTAGGTATGACTCACCCGGCCTCTGCCGAGGCACCATCGACCCTGCACAATCCCGAACCTGAAGAGAACCCGACCGGATTCGCCCTGTGGGCAGTCCTGCGCCGCGACCCCGATCACCGGGCGCCGCTGAGTGACCACGCCGTCTTCGAGCTCGACGGCGCCGTCTCGCGCATCACCGCTGACGGCGTGACCGTTCGCGGCTTCTACGACGTCTCTGGCCTCCGATCGGACGCCGACCTCATGATCTGGCTGCACGGCGACACCGCCGACGGCCTGCAGCGTGCCCTCCGGGTTCTCCGCCGCACCAGCATCCTTCGGTCGATGCTCCCCACCTGGAACGCCATGGGTGTTCACCGTGAGGCGGAGTTCAACAAGCGCCACGTTCCCGGTTTCCTCCGCGGCGTCGAGCCCAAGGGCTGGCTCACCGTCTACCCGTTCGTGCGCAGCTACGAGTGGTACCTGCTCCCCGACGACGAGCGCAGCAAAATGCTCGCCGACCACGGCCGCAAGGGGGCAGCCTTCCGCGGCGCGATCGCGAACACGGTCTCGGCGTTCGCGCTCGGCGACTACGAGTGGATCCTGCCGATCGAATCTGACGACCTCCTCGAGCTCGTCGACCTCATGCGTGATCTCCGGGCGACGGATGCCCGCAGGCACGTCCGCGAGGAAGTCCCGTTCTACACGGGTCGACGTATCCCAACAACCGATATCCCGGAGGTCCTGCAGTGAGTGACGCAGTTCTCGGCGCGACGGAAGCCGCGGCATCCGGCGAACCGCACATCGTTGAACCGGTCGCGTACGACGCGATCCTGCTCGCCGGCTTCGGCGGACCAGAGGGACAGGACGACGTCATCCCGTTCCTGCGCAACGTCACGCGTGGGCGTGGCATCCCGGAGGAGCGCCTCGAAGAGGTCGCCCACCACTACCGCCACTTCGGCGGCGTGAGCCCGATCAACGACCAGAACCGGCAGCTCAAGGCCGCCATGGAGGCCGAGCTTGCGGCGCGCGGCATCGACCTTCCCGTGCTCTGGGGCAACCGCAACTGGGACCCGTACCTGCGTGACGCGCTCGTCGAGGCCAACGAACGCGGCTACACCAAGCTCATTGCGATCGCCACGAGCGCGTACTCGTCGTACTCGAGCTGCCGCCAGTATCGCGAGGACTTCGCGATCGCCCTCGACGAGACAAGCCTGTTCGGGCACATCGCGATCGACAAGGTGCGCCAGTTCTTCGACCACCCCGGTTTCGTCACGCCGTTCATCGACGGTGTGCGTGACGGCCTCAAGAAGGTCCTCGCTGACAATCCGGGCATCGATCTCTTCTCCGAGGTCGAGATCCTCTTCTCGACGCACTCCATTCCGTCAACGGATGCCGCCAAGTCCGGCCCCGCAGAACGCGGCTTCGGTGAGGGTGGCGCGTACGCCGCCCAGCACCGTGCCGTCGCCGAGGTCGTCATCGAATCGGTGAAGCGTGAACTCGCCCTCGATGGTGAACTCGCCTGGCAGCTCGTCTACCAGTCGCGGTCAGGCCCCCCGAGCATGCCGTGGCTCGAGCCGGACATCAATGATGCCATCGCGGAATTGCCGGGCCGTGGCATCCGTGCCGTCGTCATTGTTCCGCTCGGTTTTGTGAGCGACCACATGGAAGTGCTCTGGGACCTCGACAACGAGGCGACGGAATCGGCGGAGGAGAACAAGCTCTACTCGGTTCGTGTGCCTACCCCGGGAACTCACGCGGCCTACGTCACCGGACTCATCGACCTCGTGCTCGAACGGCGCGACGGTGTTCCGGTCGAGGAACGTCCGGCGATGACCGACCTTGGGCCCTGGTACGACGTGTGCCGCCCCGGCTGCTGTGAGAACGTGCGTCTGGGATTCAAACCGGCGCTGTCCGGGCTGCAGCCATGACCCTTCTCATCGGTACCAGGGGCAGCGCACTTGCGATGGCCCAGACCGGGGACATTGCGCGCGCCATCACGGCGGCGACCGGAGTGGAGACGGAACTCGTTCCCGTCACCACCCACGGAGATATATCGCGTGAGTCGCTGTCGAGCCTCGGCGGAACCGGTGTGTTCGCGTCGGCGCTTCGCGAATTCCTCCTTCGCGGCGAATGCGACCTCGTCGTGCACTCGATGAAGGATCTCCCGACCGCCGCCTATGCCGGCTTGAGGGTCGGCGCTGTTCCCGCGCGCGCTGACGCGCGCGACGTCCTGTGCGCGCGTGATGGCCTCACCCTCTCGGCGCTTCCTGATGGCGCCCGGGTGGGAACAGGGTCACCGCGTCGTGCCGCCCAGCTCGCCGCTGTTCGCCCGGACCTCACGGTTCTCGATATCCGTGGCAACGTCGAGACGCGACTCGGATTCGTCACCTCCGGCGAGCTCGACGCCGTCGTCCTCGCCGCGGCCGGCCTCGGTCGCCTCGGCCGACTCGACGCCGTCACCGATTACTTCGACCTCGACGACTGGCCGACCGCTCCTGCCCAGGGTGCGCTCGCGATCGAAGTCCGTACCGCGATCTTCGACGACCCAGCGCGTTTCGGCGACATCCTTGCAGCGCTCGACGCGATCGAGCACCCAGAGACCCGCACAGCCGTGACCGCCGAGCGTGCCATCCTTGCGCGGCTCGAGGCCGGTTGCGCCGCACCCATCGGTGCGACGGCTATCGTCACCCCAGAAGGAGTCAGTGTCACCGGCGCCGTTTACGCACCCGACGGATCCGGTACGCTCAGGCTCACTCGAAAGGCCGTTTTCGCGGCCGCCACCCGACACGAGAACACAGCAACGGCAGAGTCCGTCGGTAACACCCTCGCCGACGACCTCCTCGCCCAGGGCGCAGCAACGCTCGCGCCCCTCAGGCAGAACTGAAGGCAGTCACAATGTCCACACCCGCTCCGTCGAAACCGCTGAAAGGCTGGCGCATTCTTGTGCCGCGCGGTGGACCCTGGGGTGACAGCGTCGCTGCGGACCTGCGTGCTCGGGGAGCGACTCCCGTCGTCGCCCCGATGATCAACTTCGCGCCAACGGCAGACCCGGCACGCCTCACGACGGCGCTCGCGGCGCTCGCGGACGGCGCCTTCGACTGGCTCACCGTCACGAGCGCGACCACCGTCGACGTCATGTACTCGCAGGGCGTCACCATCCCCGAGCGCACGCGCGTTGCCGCTGTCGGCGAGACCACGGCGACCGCACTTCAGGCCGTCGGTTACCGGGTTGATCTCGTGCCGGCCAAAGACAACTCGGCGAAGGGGATGCTCTCCGAGCTCACCCAGCTGGAACCCAAGCCCAAGCGCTTCCTCACCCTCCGCTCCGAGATCGCCAAACCCCTGCTCACCCAGGGCCTGATCGCCGCAGGTCATGACGTCGAATCCGTTGTCGCCTACCGGACCATCGGTGAGCCGGTCTCAGAGAAGATCATCACCGACGTCCGGTCAGGACGCATCAACGGCATCGTCGTCACAAGCGGCAGCGTGGCGCAGCAAGTCGTCGACCAGTTCGGCGAACTTCCCTCGTCGACCCTCGTCGCGGCCATTGGTCCACGAACAGCGAAGGATGCCGCCGGCTTCGGTCTCGCTGTCCACGTCGTCTCCCGCCACCAGACCGTGTCGGCCCTGCTCGACAGCATGGTCGCGCTCGTTGAGGCGGGCCGTGCACCGGGAGCCCCCAGCAACTGACGGCGCTCCTGACGCTCGGCAGGGGTTCAGCCGCCGGAGCGTAGGCTGAACGGGTGAACGTACCTGTGATTCGTCCCCGCCGTCTCCGCCAGACTCCCGCCATGCGCCGCCTCGTTTCTGAGACGCGGCTGCATCCGGCCGAACTCGTCCTTCCACTCTTCGTCCGCGAGGGTGTCGACGAGGCCGTACCGATCAGTTCGATGCCCGGTGTGTCTCAGCACACCCTCGACTCGCTCAAGCGGGCCGCAGCCGAAGCTGCAGAAGCGGGTGTCGGTGGGGTCATGCTCTTCGGTGTTCCCGCCGTCCGCGACGCCACGGGCTCGCAGGCAACGGATCCCCGCGGCATCCTGAACGTGGCGACGGCCGCCGTCGCCGCCGAAGTCGGCGACGCACTCGTCGTTCAGACCGACCTGTGCCTCGATGAGTTCACCGACCACGGCCACTGCGGCGTCCTCGACGATCGCGGACGGGTCGACAATGACGCCACACTTGAGCGGTACGTCGACATGGCGCTGGTCCAGGCGGATGCCGGATCGAGCATATTGGGTCTCAGCGGCATGATGGACGGCCAGGTCGACGCCGTTCGCTCGGCTCTCGACGAAGAGGGTTTCGTCGATACCGCGATCCTCGCCTACTCTGCAAAGTACGCATCAGCGTTCTACGGACCATTCCGTGAAGCCGTCGACTCGCAGCTCTCCGGAGACCGACGGAGTTACCAGCTCGACCCCGGCAACCGGCGCGAGGGAATGCGTGAGTCCACCCTCGACATGTCCGAGGGCGCGGACATCGTCATGGTGAAGCCGGCGGGCAGCTACCTCGACGTGCTCGCCGATGTCGCGGCGATGAGCGACATTCCTGTCTGGGCATACCAGGTCTCCGGCGAGTACGCGATGGTCGAGGCAGCGGCGGCAAACGGCTGGATCGATCGTCGCCGCGCGATCGAGGAGTCGGTGATCAGCATCAGGAGGGCCGGTGCCGACACCGTTCTGACCTACTGGGCGACAGAACTGGCAGGATGGCTCAAATGAACAACGACGACCTCTTCGACCGCGCCAAGCTCTCCATTCCCGGTGGGGTGAACTCGCCGGTGCGCGCGTTCGGCTCTGTCGGCGGTACTCCCCGCTTCCTCGTGAAGGCGTCGGGAGCGACGGTGACGGATGCCGACGGCACCGAATATCTGGATCTCGTCGGCTCGTGGGGTCCCGCGATCCTCGGTCACGCCCACCCCGACGTGGTGCGGGCTGTCCAGGACGCCGCCACCCGGGGACTGTCCTTCGGCGCATCGACACCCGGGGAAACTGAACTGGCCGAACTAGTCAAAGAGCGCGTCTCTGCTGTCGGCGTCGCTCCGATCGAGAAGCTGCGGCTTGTCTCCACGGGTACCGAAGCCACCATGACGGCGATCCGTCTCGCCCGTGGTTTCACGGGTCGGGACCTGCTCGTCAAGTTCGCCGGGCACTACCACGGTCACTCCGACGGACTTCTCGCCGAGGCCGGCTCGGGGCTCGCGACGCTCGCCATGCCGGCCTCCGCGGGTGTCCCGGCTGCCATCGCCGCACAGACGCTCGTTCTGCCGTACAACGACCTCGACGCCCTGCGCGCCGTGTTCGCCGAGCGTGGCGACCAGATCGCGGCCGTGGTCACCGAGGCCGCCGCGGCCAACATGGGTGTGCTCGCACCGGATCGCGGCTTCAACGCGGCGCTCACCGAGCTCGCGCACGAGCACGGCGCACTCGTCATTCTCGACGAGGTGCTCACGGGCTTCCGCGTCAGCCCTTCCGGTTTCTGGGGCCTCTCGCTCGCCGACGGCCCGGTCTACACCCCCGACCTCTTCACCTTTGGCAAGGTCATCGGTGGAGGTATGCCGCTCGCGGCATTGGGTGGGCGTGCGGACGTCATGGACTTCCTCGCGCCGGCCGGTCCGGTGTACCAGGCCGGAACGCTGAGCGGTAACCCCGTCGCCGTCGCCGCCGGAATAGCAACCCTCGAGCGCGCCACCCCTGCCGTATACGCGCGCCTCGACGAGGTATCCGCCGTACTGTCGAGTGCCGTGTCCGATGCCTTGACCCACGAGGGTGTCGCCCATGTCGTGCAGCGTGCGGGTAACCTGTTCAGCTTCATGTTCGCCGAGGAGCGCCCACGCAACTACGCCGAAGCGCAGGCGCAGGAGGCGTGGCGCTATGCCCCGTTCTTCCACGCCATGCTCGATGGCGGGGTGTCTCTGCCGCCGAGCGTCTTCGAGGCGTGGTTCGTTTCCGCCGCGCACGACGAGAACGTGATCTCGCAAATCGTCGACGTTCTTCCCGCGGCCGCTCGCGCCGCAGCCGGGGCGACGAAGCCGGTTTGATCGGCGAACTGCCTGATGGTCGAACCGATTCCAACGGGGACGTTATGTCTTTGTGAGGTGTCACCACCGGTTTTCCGATCGGTTCCCGGCAGACTAGGGGGATGGCTCGACTCCTGCTGCATCCCGACCGTCTTGAAGTGATTCTGTCGACCGCTGAAAAGACCCTGTCGCTGCGACGGGAGAACATCGTGGTGCCGCGTTCGTCGATCCGCTCCGCCACGCTCACCGATGATCCGTGGATCTGGGTGCGTGGGATCCGTGCGCCAGGAACCGCGATCCCCCTGACGCTCGCGGTCGGGCAGTGGAAGTTCCACGGAGGCAAGGACTTCCTCGTGCTCAAGGGCACGAAACCGTCCGTCGTCATCGACGTCGCCGACGAGGAGTTCTCGCGCCTCATCATCACGACGAAGCACGGCATGGAACTCGTCTCGAAGCTCCAGGTCGACGTCAAGCCGGCGAAGAAGTCACCGCGCGTTCGTAAGGCGACGCCGCAGGTGATGCCCAAGCCCAAGCGGACCCCGAAGACGGATGCTGACGCTCCAGCCGGCGCTGGTACGACATCTCCCACAGAGGGCCTCGCCGTCGTCACCCCGGACACCGCCGTGGCAGCGGCCAAAGCTCGTGCGCCCCGCAAGACGCCGACCAAGGCTGCTGCGGCCAAAGCTGCTGCGGCGAAGGTCGCCGATGAGGCGGTTGTCTCGCCGGCCGAGCAGAAGCCGGAGGCACCCGCGAAGTCCGTGCGGCCGCCAGCGCCCAAACCCACGAAGTCGGTGAAAGAGCCCAAGGCTCCAACGGCGAAGACGCCGCGTGCTCCGACAGTACCGCCTGTCGAGCCGCAGACTGACGCTGCTGACCCCGCAAAGCCAGCAGCCGACCCGACAACGGATCAGCCGGACACCGTCTGATCCGCGTCAGCGGGCGCTCGGTTCCTCAGGCGTGAACGTCGACGACGGTCCTGCCGCGAACGCCACCGTCGAGGATGCTCTCTGCCCGCTCCTGAGCAGCAGCGAGCGGAATCTCCTCGGTCATCGAGTCGAGCAATCCGACGTCGAGATCGCGGGCGAGCCGGTCCCACGCTTCCTGGCGAACGGGCAGCGGGGCGTCGACGGAGTTGATGCCGGCGAGGCTGACACCACGGAGGATGAACGGAAGGACCGTTGCCGGGAGATCGGCGCCCTGGGCCAGCCCGCACGCGGTGGCGACGCCACCGTATTTGAGCTGGGCGATCGCGTTGACGAGGGTGTGGCTTCCGACGGCGTCGACAACAGCGGCGTAGCGCTGGGACTGCATCGGCTTTCCCGGTTCGGACAGGGTCGAGCGGTCGATCACCTCTGAGGCGCCGAGTGCGCGCAGGTACTCGCCCTCCTTCTCTCCTCGGCCGGTCGAGGCGACGACCTCGAAACCGAGCCGCGAGAGCAGCGCGACGGCAACCGAGCCGACACCGCCGGCGGCGCCGGTCACGAGCACCGGTCCGTCCGCAGGCGTAACGCCGTGTTTTTCGACGGCAAGGACGGAGAGCATCGCGGTGAAGCCCGCCGTGCCGATCGCCGCGGCCTTCTTGGCCCCGAGCGCATCGGGCACCCGGACGAGGAAGTCGCCGTCGACGCGAGCCCGCTGCGCGAGCCCACCATCGTGGCCCTCGCCGATACCTGCACCGTTGAGCAGCACGACGTCTTCGGCCGACCACGCGCCGGATTCCGACGACTCGACGGTTCCGACAAGGTCGATACCGGGGATGAGCGGCCAGTTGCGGACCACTCCCGGCCGGCCGCACAACGCGAGCCCGTCCTTGTAGTTGATGCTCGAATACAACACCGAAACGACGGTGTCGCCGGGCATGAGGTCGTCGTCGCTCAGTTCGCGAAGGGCCGCCGTCTGCGTTTCTTTACCGGAGGCATCCGCCTGTTTCGATACCTGCCAGGCCGAGAACGTCGTTGTCATGCGTCCAGCCGAGGGGTGGCGGCTGGGCGGGCACGGAGGTGGATGCGCTTGCCCTCCTTGCTGAAGATCGACAGCATCTCGACCGGGCCAGCGCCCGTGGCGGAGAGCCAGTGCGGGATGCGCGTGTCGAACTCGGCAGCTTCGCCTGGGCCGAGCGTGACTTCCTGCTCGCCGAGCACCAGCCGCAGGCGGCCTGAAAGCACGTAGAGCCACTCGTGGCCGTCATGCACCTTCGGGTCGGGAACCGCGGCGACTCCGGCGGGGTTCGCCGGGAACGTCACCTTGTAGGTCTGCACCGGGCTCGACTCGGGCGACAGCGTCTCGTACTGGATCTCCCCGACGCGCTTGGTCGTGCGCGACACCCGCGGGTCGAGCGCCGTGCGCGGCACGATGTCGTCGAGTTCGAGCCGCAGGGCCCGGGCGATGGGCACGACGAGCTCGAGATTGGGGGCACGTTTGCCCGCCTCGAGCCGGGAGAGGGTGCTCGACGAGATGCCCGTGGTTTCAGACAGCTCCGCGAGCGTCATGCTGCGCTTTTCACGCCAGCTCTTGAGCCGCGGACCGATGAGGGTGAGAGAGTCGTTCTGCACGGCGTTCCGTTCTTGCTGATTCGGCATCGATAGTTGCTCTTACGGTAGCATCCGGGCACGCTTGAGTCATGACTTCCCACGACCATTCCTCCGGCGCAGCAGCTCACGTCCATGGAGCGCCCGAACACAACGTCCACGACACCGGCGCAGCAGACAGCTCCGACCCGGCCGAGTTCTGGGAGGCACGATATGTCACCCACCGAGGTGAGAGTGGGCAGATCTGGAGCGGTCGCGTGAACGCGGCCGTCGAGCACGAAGTGACCGGTCTGACGCCGGGAACCGCTCTCGAACTCGGAAGTGGCGAGGGGGCGGATGCTCTGTGGCTCGCGGCTCAGGGCTGGCGCGTCACAGCAATCGATATCTCGGCGAACGCGCTCGCCGTCGCCGCGGAGAGGGCGACGGAGCGAGGGCTCACCGATCGGATCGAGTGGGTGCAGGCGGACCTGGCCACGTGGCATCCGTCTGCGGAATACGACCTCGTGACCGCCGCGTTCTTCCACTCCCCGGTCGAGCTCGAGCGTGAGGAGATCCTGCGGCGGGCGGCCTCGGCCGTCGCACCCGGCGGGCGACTGCTCATCGTCGGGCACGCGGCTTTCCCGCCCGGCTCCGAGCTGGGCGAGCACGAGCAACACGGTCCGCCGCTGCCGTCCACCGCCGAGGTACTCGCGGCGCTCGAGCTGCCGGACGGCTGGGTGATCGAAACCGATGGACTCTACGACCGCACGGTTCCGTGGAAGGACGGCACGGACCTGGCGATCCAGGACACCGTGGTCCGGGTGCGGCGGGAGCGGTAACCGGGCGCTTCGGCGGTCAGACCGTTTTGTACGCCGTGAGGTGTGCGATCGTGTCGGGGTCGTCGACGATCTCGTCGGCGCCGTCGAAGGCGGCATCCGCGGGGTAGACGAGCAGCGGCACACCCGCGACGAGCTGGGCGGTCACCTCGACGACCTCGGTCGGGTCCGTTGTGTAACACCGCATGGTGAAGAACTGGCCCTGGGGGAGACCCGAGATGATCAGGTGGTTGATGTGACCAACGAGGGCATCGGCGTAGGTATCCGAGACGGTGAAGGAGCGGCCGTAGTAGTCGATGCGTTTCATGCAGCAACTGTATCGGGGGGTCGAACAACGGCGGGCGGCGATTCGATACGACGGCGCGCGGCGGCATCGAGCACCCGCGCCCATGGGCGCCCGACCACACCCTGGGCACTCGATGCCGTCGCCCGCCTCAGCCAGGCGCCCGACCACACCCTCGGCACACAGCGGCCGGCGGGTTTACAGGAGATTGCACGATTTACAGGATGCTTTCGGGGATTCTCTCCTGCTAAACGTGCGATCTCCTGTTTTGCGTCTTCGTTGCAGGCGCGGCGCGCGGGGCGCAAGGGCCTTGCCGACGGCTCGGCGGCGGAACTACCGTCGGAGGACCGCAACGAGAGGAACACCATGAGTGACATCGAGAACGGCTCACCCAAGAACGCACTTCCTGACGGCCTCGCCGCAACACCGGAGGTCGTCGACGCCCAGTTCGTCGAGCAGGGTTACAGCGAAGACATCGTCTCCTCACCGGGCGTGCGCGGATCGGACTACGAAGGCGACAACGAAGTGCTCAAGGAGCACTACAACACCGACGACGCCGATCCCGACGCGGCTGACGAGATCCTCAACGACCAGATCGACGGTCGCACCGACGGCTAGACAGCTCCGCTACTCCGCGACGGCCGCGTGTGTCCCACAGAGGGGCGCCGCGGTCGCGTGCGTTTCACACAGAACCAGCTGGGTGCGGCAGGAGGCATCCGCACAGTTCTGCATGTGCTTCGACGGCACACCACAGATCGCGCACGAGCCGATGACGGCAGCGTGGTCGGAGAAGTCCATCGACATGCGGTTGTCGAAGACGTAGAGCGAACCCTCCCAGAGGCCGTCGTCACCGAACGTCTCGCCGTAGCGGACGACCCCGCCGTCGAGCTGGTACACCTCACCGAAACCGCGGCTCTTCATCAATCCGGAGAGAACCTCGCAACGGATGCCGCCGGTGCAGTACGTGACGACCGGCTTGTCCTTGAGGTGGTCATACTTTCCGCTCTCGAGCTCGGCGACAAATTCGCGCGTGTTTGAGACATCCGGCACCACGGCATCCTTGAACCGGCCGATCTCGGCCTCGAAAGCGTTACGTCCGTCGAAAAACACCACGTCGTCTCCGCGCTCGGCGACGAGCTCGTGCAGTTCGTCCGGCTGGAGCTTCATGCCGCCACCGACGACACCGGCATCATCGACTCGAAGCTCGCCTGGTGCACCGAACGAAACGATTTCGTCGCGAACCTTCACGACGAGCCGCGGAAAATCGAGGCTCGCTCCGTTCGCGTCGAGACCCGTGCCCTCCGACCATTTCACGTCGAGGTTCTTGAACGCCGGGTACTCGCGCGTCTTGCGCAGGTACTTCTTCACGGCGCCCAGTTCGCCGCCGATCGTGCCGTTGAGGCCGTCCTTCGAGAGCAGGATGCGCCCCCGCAGGTTGAGGGATTCGGCGAGGTCACGCTGCCACAGCCGAATCGCATCGGGGTCGGCAAGTGGCGTGAAGACGTAATAGAGAAGGATCTTCGAGATGGCCACGATCCCCATTTTAGGCCAGCCGGCTGAATGCTCGCCCGGCCTGCGCGGCATGCCGGGCACCGAAGATCAGGCCAGCGCGTAGCTCACGCGGAGGAGCCCCGAGTCATACGCCGTGCTCTCGACGAGGTCGAGCTTCGACGCGAACCCGTCAGGGAACAGGCGCCGGCCTTCCCCGAGGAGGACGGGACAGATCTGCAGCCACACCTCGTCGACGCCACCCTCCCGGAACAACTGGTCGGCGAGTGACAGGCTGCCCCAGACGATGACGTCACCCGTGGCGTCGTCGGCGATCCTGCGAAGCGTTGTCGCGGCATCCCCGGCGACGATCGTCGCCGGTGAATAATCGCCCCACGGCGCTTCATCGAGCGAGCGGGAGAACACGACCTTGTCGAGACTGTTGAGCCTGTCAGCGATGAGTTCGTCGCGTGACTGGTCCGTCGGCCAATAGCTCGCGAACATTCGGTACGTCGTGCTCCCGAGCGCCATCACCGAGATCGAATCGAGCGACCGCAACTGGTCGGCATCCGCTTCGCTCCAGTCCGAAACCGACTCGAAGAAGTCGAGGTTTCCGGCGGAGTCCGCCGCGAACCCATCCAGCGTAACGAGTTGCTGCACGAGAATCCTGCCCATGAAATGTCTCCTCTCACCGTTCTGAGCGTTCCCCACGCTGCCACCAGCGAGCGGGAGACGGAAGGGGGGATGCCGGTGGCCGGGTTCAGGCATCCGTCGTACGCTCGACGTGAACCGACCGATCGGAGCACCATGTCACGCGCTGTCATCATCGACGCCATCCGTACGCCATCCGGACGGGGGAAACCCGGCGGGGGACTGAGCGAGATCCACCCGGTCGACCTCCTTGCCCAGACGCTCCAGCATCTCGTCGAGCGCACCGGGATCGACCCCGCCCTGATCGATGACGTCATCGCCGGCTGCGTCACCCAGGCCGGCCGGCAATCGGTCAACATCGCCCGCAACGCCGTGCTCGCCGCCGGTTTTCCCGAAAGCGTTCCCGGCACGACGGTCGATCGGCAGTGTGGATCGAGCCAGCAGGCGGCGCAATTCGCGGCGCAGGCGATTCTCGCCGGCACGAGTGACATCGTGATCGCGTGCGGGGTCGAGCAGATGAGTCGCCAGCCGATCGGTTACGCCACACTCGGTGAGGATGCCTACGGCCCGGGAATGCGCGAACGGTACCCCGATGGGCTCGTTCACCAGGGCATCTCGGCCGAGCTCATCGCCGCACGCTGGAAGCTCAGCCGGGGCGAACTCGACGCGTACGCCGCGCAGTCACACCGCCGCGCGGCATCCGCCATCGATCGCGGACTGTTCCTGCCCGAAGTCGTCCCGATCACTGTGCCCGGCGCTGACGGCAACAGCGCCCGCTTCGGGGTCGATGAAACGGTGCGCCGTGGCACCACCGCCGACGGACTCGCGGGGGTGTCGCCCGCTTTCCGCACCGACGAGTATGCCGAGCGCTTTCCCGAGATCGGCTGGAACATCACCGCGGGCAACGCGTCGCCGCTCACGGACGGCGCATCCGCCGCGCTCATCATGAGCGAGGAAAAGGCCGAGCAGCTCGGTCTCACGCCGCTCGCGCGCTTCGTTGGCTTCGCCCAGGTCGGCAGCGACCCGATCGAGATGCTCACCGGCGTCATCCCCGCGACCCGCCGCCTGCTCGAGCGCACCGGGGTTCCGATCGACGACATCGACGTGTTCGAGGTCAACGAAGCATTCGCGTCTGTGCCCCTCGCGTGGCAGCGCGAGTTCGACGTCGACGCCTCGAGGCTCAACCCGTGGGGCGGCGCAATCGCGCTCGGCCACCCGCTCGGAGCATCCGGAACCCGCATCCTCGCGACCCTCGTCAACGCGCTCACGACGGGCGGCGGGCGCTACGGCCTGCAGACCATGTGCGAGGGCGGCGGCATGGCCAACGCCACCCTGATCGAGCGGATCTGATCGAGTCCCGGCGTTGTAGGGACGGCACAACGCGCCGGTGAGGCAACGCCGCCGCGGAGCGTCGCCGCCGACAACGCGGGTGGAGTGCAGCAGCTGGCACCCCTAGGCTCGCAGCACACCCACTCAGGACCGAGAGGATCCAGCAATGAAGCTTGACGGAGCATCCGCCCTCATCACCGGTGGCGCCTCAGGGCTCGGCAACGCCACGGCCACCCGGCTCGCAGCGGCGGGAGTCTCGGTCGTGATCGTCGACCTGCCCTCGTCTCCCGGGGCGGATGCCGCGGCGCGGCTGGGCGAGAACGCCCGTTTCGTTCCGGCCGATGTGTCGAACGAGAAAGAGATTCAGACAGCCGTCGACGCGGCTGTCGCGCTGGCTCCCCTCCGCATCGTCGTCAATTGTGCCGGCGTTGCCACACCGGGCAAGGTTCTCGGTCGCGACGGCATCCTGCCCCTCGACACCTTCAGCCGCGTGCTCCAGGTGAACCTGGTCGGAACCTTCAACGTCGTGCGGCTCGCCGCCGCCGCGATGGCGGAATCCGAGCCGGACGCCGACGGTGAGCGGGGCGTGATCGTCAACACCGCCAGCGTGGCCGCGTTCGACGGGCAGATCGGCCAGCCCGCCTACGCCGCGTCGAAGGGCGGCGTCGCTGCCATGACGCTCCCGCTTGCGCGTGAACTCGCGCGGCACGGCATCCGCGTTGCCACCATCGCGCCGGGAATCATGGAAACCCCGATGCTCAAGGGCCTTCCGCAGGCGGCGCAGGACTCGCTCGGCGAGCAGGTGCCGTTCCCCTCGCGCCTCGGCCGCCCGGAGGAGTACGCGGCGCTCGTGCAGCACATCGCCGAGAACTCGTACCTCAACGGTGAAACGATCCGCCTCGACGGCGCCATCAGGATGGCGCCGAAGTAGCTCATGCTCGCCGAGTCATCACTTCCGGGCTGAAGCCCCGGCGGATACCCGCAGCACCTCTCAACTTTCAATCAAAGGAACCGCATGACCGACAGCATCCTCTTCACCGTCGACGACGGCCTCGCCCACATCACTCTCAACCGCCCTGCCAGGCTCAACGCGATCAACGACGACGCCGCCAACGCCTGGCTCGACATCGCGCGTCAGGTTTCCGACCGCGACGACATCCGCGCGG
This sequence comes from Mycetocola sp. TRD_SC_2, assembly GCF_055361225.1. NCBI lineage: Bacteria > Bacillati > Actinomycetota > Actinomycetes > Micrococcales > Microbacteriaceae > Mycetocola > Mycetocola sp. TRD_SC_2. The sequence continues at coordinate 110,128 of NZ_CM143954.1, forward strand.
TGCTCTTCGATGCCGCCGGGCCAGCATTCTGTGCGGGCGGCGACGTCGCCGAGATGAGCGCGATGGACGGCGAGACCTCCGCCACCATCGGCGAGCTTGCCGACGTCATCCACGAGGGGCACCAGATTCTCACCGCGACGCCGAAGCCAATCGTGGCCGCCGTTCAGGGCGCTGTCGCCGGCGGTGGTCTCGGCTTCATGCTCGTCGCCGACTACATCGTCGCCTCCGAGAACGCCCGCTTCGTCTCGAAGTATGCCGACATCGGCCTCACCCCTGACTGCGGCGTCTCGACGCTCCTCCCCGAAGCCGTCGGCCTGCGCCGTGCGCTGCAGCTCACCCTCAGCGACACCTCACTCACCGCCGCCGAAGCGCTCGACTGGGGCCTCATCACCGAGGTCACCGCTCCCGGTGAGACGGATGCCCGCGCTCGCGCGGTCGCGGAACGCTGGCTCACCGGTGCGACCGCGGCCTTCGGGCAGGCGAAGCGGCTGCTCCGCTCCGGCGTCCGCCGCGAGCTCGCGACCTCGTACGACGACGAAGCCCGCACCATCGCCCGAGCAGCGGGAACCGATGACGCCAGGGCCCGCATCGCCGCGTTCGTCGCCCGCTCGGCCCGCCGCTAGCATCCGCTCGTCGCCCCCGCCGCCAAGCCCGCCAGCCGCGCGGATTCACCCACTCCGGACCGAAACACGCGCTACGCCGGGTGAATTCGTCCGCGACAAGTGAATACGCACCCGGCCCCGCGGCATCCGCCCCCGAAACTCGAAACGAAAGAGACCCATGACAGCACCACTCGCAGGCAAGACCATCCTGATGTCCGGCGGGAGCCGAGGTATCGGCCTCGCCATCGCCCTCCGCGCCGCACGCGACGGCGCCAACATTGTGATGCTCGCCAAGACCGACACCCCGGACCCGCGTCTCGAGGGCACCATCCACACCGCGGCTGACGCGGTTCGCGACGCCGGCGGCCAGGCGCTCGCCGTTGTCGGAGACGTTCGCGACGACGCGTCCATCGCCGACGCCGTCGCCCAGGCCGTCGACACATTCGGCGGCATCGACATCGTCGTCAACAACGCGAGCGTCATCAGCCTCGCTCGCACCCTCGAGCTCGAGCCGAAGCGCTTCGACCTCATGCAGGACGTCAACATGCGCGGAACGTTCATGCTCTCGCGCGCCGCGATCCCGCACCTCAAGCAGGCCGACAATGCGCACATCCTGTCGCTGAGCCCGCCGATCAACCTCGACCCGAAGTGGCTCGGCGCGCACACCGGCTACACCCTCGCCAAATACGGCATGTCGATGGCGACGCTCGGTTTCGCCGCCGAATTCGCCCGCGACGGCATCGCCGCCAACACCCTGTGGCCGCGCACGACGATCAAGACGGCCGCGGTCGGCAACATCCTCGGCGGCGAGGCGCTTCTCGCGAAGAGCCGCACCCCGGAGATCTACGCGGATGCCGCCTACGAAGTCCTCGTCAAACCGGCACGCGAGTACACGGGCCAATCCCTCATCGTCGAAGACGTTCTGATCGCCGCCGGGGTGACCGACTTCTCGCAGTACTCACCCGGCGTTGCCGAAGAGGACCTGTTCCCGGACATCTTCCTGTAGCGGCCCGCGGACGCAACCCGCGGCATCCGCTCGCAGCGTTTTCACTCGGTCCGGTCAGCTTCACGCGACGTACCGGGTAATTCCGTCCGCGGCGAGTGAATACGGCGGGGTTTAGGCTCGAGCCGCGGTGAGTTTGAACGAGAGAGGAACGCACATGGGCGACCTTCTGGTGAGCGTGGGAGACGGCATCGGTCACCTCACTCTCAACCGGCCCGCTGTGCTCAACGCACTCACGCACGAGATGATTCTCGGCATCCGTGATGCGCTCGAGAGCTGGCGGGACGACTCCGAGGTGTCGCTCGTCGTCCTCGACGGGGCCGGTGACCGCGGGCTGTGCGCCGGCGGAGACATCCGCGGCCTTCACTCGAACGCTCTCGCCGGGCGCAATGACCTCTCGCGCCATTTCTGGCACGACGAGTACGAGCTCTGCGCGGTCATCGCCGAGTACCCGAAGCCGTTCGTCTCGATCATGGACGGCATCACCATGGGAGGCGGCGTCGGGGTCTCCGCACACGCGGCCATCCGCATCGTGACCGAACGCAGCCGGGTCGCGATGCCCGAGACCCGCATCGGCTTCAGCCCCGACGTCGGTGGCACCCACCTCCTCGCCCGCGCGCCGGGAGAACTCGGAATCTACCTCGGCCTTCACGCGGCAACGATGAACGGGGCGGATGCGATCGCCTGCGGCTTCGCGGACTATTACGTTCCCTCGGAACGGCTCCCGCATCTCTACCAGGCGCTCGGCGAGCGGGCCGACCCAGGCTCTCCCGCCGAGGTCGTGCTGTTGTTCGACGAGACCCCGCCGCCGTCAGAGCTCCTCGCTCGGCGCGAGTGGATCGACCGCTGCTACGTCGGCGACAGCGTCACCACCATCCTCGAGCAGCTCGGATCCGAGTCCGAGGTCGAAGCCCATGCCGCCGCAGACGAACTGACGAAACTGTCGCCGCTCGCGTTGACCGTCGCACTCGCGTCGATGCGTGAAGCACGACGGCTCGGCAACCTCCGCGCCTGTCTCGCGTCGGAGTACCGGGTGTCCGCCTGGCTCGCGGAGCAACCCGACCTGACAGAAGGCATCCGCGCCCGCGTGATCGACAAGGACGGCAGCCCGCGCTGGATGCCGTCGACTCTCGCGGCCGTTCCTGTCAGCGCCGCCTCCGCGGCGCTGACGCACTCGCCGCCCCGACACTGAGTTTCGGTATACCGAACGGGCTCAACAGGTGCCCCGGAGGCCGGGCTGAGCCACTTCTGTATACCTGACGGCCGAAACGACGTATGCTGGAGCTGTGCGAGCAAGCGATCGGGCCTACGCTGTCCTGAAGGAAGACATCCTTCAGTGGCGCCTTGCCCCCGGAACTGTTCTCGGTGAGACCGAGCAGTCGGAGCGCCTCGGCATCTCGCGTACACCCCTCCGTGAAGCAATCACGCGGCTTGCCGCCGAAGGGCTCATCGACACCCAACGCGGTCGCGCCGGCGTGGTCACAGACGTTTCGGCCGACAACCTCGGCGAGTTGTTCGAGCTCCGCGAAGCACTCGAAACCCAGGCTGCCCGCCTTGCCGCCCGCCGACGGGACACCGCCACCTTCGAGCGGCTGCGCAACGACTTTCGTGCGGCTCCCGCTGCTCTCGAGCACGGATCAGCCGGCTATTACGAACTCGTCGCCCGACTCGACGCGGCGATCGATACCGCTATCGCGAACCCTTTTCTCCTCGCCTCGCTCGCCGGGCTGCGTAACCACCTCGCTCGCGTTCGGCGCCTGGCGCAGGACAACCCCACCCGCCTGGCCGAGTCGGTGTCCGAGCACCTGCTCATCGTCCAGGCCATCCTCGACCACGACGAGATGCTCGCAGCGCAGGCGACAGCCGTGCACCTGCGCAAGAGCCTCGCCAACCTCCTCGACGCTGCCGGCCCGGCCGGCGCCACCGTCGGAACGTCCACGAAGGGAACACCATGAAGAATCACCACCTGAGGGTCCACAAGAGCGAAGAAAACCTCGAACGCACCGGGCAGCTGGCCTGGGCCATTGCCGAGGTTGCCGTAGATCCCGTCGAGGTGTCCGCCGAGGTCACCGACATGATCATCAACCGCGTGATCGACAATGCGTCCGTCGCCGCGGCATCCCTCACGCGTGCCCCCGTTGTGTCCGCTCGCTCGCAGGCGCTCGCCCACCCGGTCACCACCGGTGGCGACGGAGCGACCGTGTTCGGATCAGACCCTGCCCGCCGCGTCAGCCCGGAGTGGGCCGCGTGGGCGAACGGTGTCGCCGTTCGTGAGCTCGACTACCACGACACGTTCCTCGCCGCGGATTACTCGCACCCCGGCGACAACATCCCCCCAATCGTCGCCGTCGCCCAGCACGCCGGCTGCACCGGCCGTGACCTCGTCCGTGGCATCGCCACCGGCTACGAGATCCAGGTCGACCTCGTCAAGGCGATCAGCCTGCACAAGCACAAGATCGACCACGTCGCGCACCTCGGCCCATCGGCCGCTGCGGGAATCGGCACCATGCTCGGCCTCGACGTCGAGACGATCTTCCAGGCCGTCGGCCAGGCTCTTCACACCACCACAGCGACCCGACAGTCGCGCAAGGGCCAGATCTCCACCTGGAAGGCCCACGCCCCCGCCTTCGCGGGCAAGATGGCCATCGAAGCCGTCGACCGCGCCATGCGCGGCCAGACCTCGCCCGAACCGATCTACGAGGGCGAGGACGGCGTGATCGCGTGGCTGCTCGACGGTCCGGATGCCTCCTACGAGGTTCCGCTCCCCGAAGCGGGCGAGCCCAAGCGCGCGATCCTTGACAGCTACACGAAGGAACACTCCGCCGAGTACCAGGCGCAGGCGTGGATCGACCTCGCACGCAAGCTGCACAGCCAGTACCCGCACCTGATCGAGTCGGGCACGATCGACCGGGTCGTGCTCCACACGTCGCACCACACCCACTACGTCATCGGCTCAGGCGCGAACGACCCGCAGAAGTACGACCCGACCGCGTCGCGCGAAACGCTCGACCACTCGATCCCGTACATCTTCACCGTCGCACTGCAGGACGGCCGCTGGCACCACGTCGACTCCTATGCGCCCGAACGAGCTGCGCGCCAGGACACGGTCGAGCTGTGGCAGCGCGTGACCACGCAGGAAGACGCCGAGTGGACCCGTCGCTACCACTCCCTCGACCCGAACGAGAAGGCGTTCGGCGGCCGCGTCGAGATCGTCCTCACCGACGGCTCCACGATCGCGGACGAGATCGCTGTCGCTGACGCACACCCGCTTGGTGCCCGGCCCTTCGCCCGCGAGGACTACATCACCAAATTCCGCACGCTTGCCGCTGACGTGCTCGAGCCCGCCGAGATCGAGCGGTTCCTCGAACTGGTCCAGCGACTGCCCGAACTCTCCGCCGCAGAACTCAGCGGCCTCACCATCCAGGCGGCCTCTGGCGTCCTGGCCAAAGTCGACTCCCCGAAGGGACTGTTCTAAATGCTGTACGCAACAACAACACCCGAAGACAAGCGCCGGATCTTCCGGGACCGTCTCGCCACCGGCGAACTCCTCCAGTTCCCTGGCGCTTTCAACCCGCTGTCTGCGCGACTGATCGAGCAGAAGGGCTTCGACGGGGTCTACATCTCCGGCGCCGTCCTCAGCGCCGACCTCGGCTTGCCCGATATCGGGCTCACGACCCTCACCGAGGTCGCCGGTCGTGCGAAGCAGATCGCCCGGATGACCGAGCTTCCTGCTCTCGTCGATGCAGACACCGGCTTCGGTGAGCCGATGAACGTTGCCCGAACTATCCAGGAGCTCGAGGATGCCGGTCTCGCCGGCATGCACATCGAGGACCAGATCAACCCCAAGCGCTGTGGCCACCTCGACGGCAAGCAGGTCGTCGACGAGTCGACCGCGCTCAAGCGGATCCGCTCCGCAGCCGATGCACGCAGGGACGACAACTTCCTCATCATGGCGCGTACAGACATCCGTGCCGTTGACGGCCTCGATGCTGCCGTCGACCGGGCCAAGAAGCTCGTCGATGCCGGTGCCGACGCAATCTTCCCCGAGGCGATGCGCGACCTCAGTGAGTTCGAAGCGGTGCGCAACGCTGTCGATGTGCCGATCCTCGCGAACATGACCGAGTTCGGCAAGAGCGAGCTGTTCACGAGCAGCCAGCTCGCCGACATCGGCATCAACATCGTCATCTGGCCCGTATCGCTGCTGCGAATCGCGATGGGAGCCGCCGGACGTGCCCTCGATACGCTGACCGAGGAGGGTAACCTCACTTCTAAGCTCGACGAGATGCAGCACCGTGCCGACCTGTACGAACTGGTCGACTACGAGGGCTACAACCACTTCGATACCTCGGTGTTCAACTTCACGGTCGCCAAGTAACAACCCGCACGCTCGATACTTCTCAGCAAAGGAGCACGGAATGACAGAGTCCGACATCAAGAAGGGGCTTGCTGGCGTTGTCGTCGACTACACCGCGGTCTCCAAGGTCAACCCGGAGACCAATTCGCTCCTCTACCGGGGTTACCCGGTTCAGGAGCTTGCCGCCAATTGCAGCTTCGAGCAGGTCGCGTATCTGCTCTGGCATGGTGAACTCCCGACGGATGCCGAGCTGGCCGCCTTCGTGGACGTCGAACGTGGGCAGCGTGCCCTCGACGACAACGTGCGTGCCGTCATCGACCTGACGCCGAAGACCGCGCACCCGATGGACGTTATGCGCACCGCGGTGAGCGCGATCGGCGCCAACGACCCGGACGCCGACGTGGCGACGGAGGAGTCCAACCTCAACAAGGCAGCGCGGCTCTACGCCCAGCTGCCGGCGATCGTCGCGTACGACCAGCGTCGCCGCCGCGGTGAGGACCTCGTTCCACCCCGTGACGACCTGGGCTATTCGGAGAACTTCCTCTGGATGACCTTCGGTGAGGTACCGGCATCCGTCGTCGTCGACGCGTTCAACGTGTCGATGATCCTCTACGCCGAGCACTCCTTCAACGCGTCGACGTTCACCGCTCGCGTCATCACCTCGACCCTGAGCGACCTGTACTCGGCGGTCGTCGGCGGTATCGGGGCGCTCAAGGGACCTCTGCACGGCGGCGCCAACGAAGCCGTCATGCACACGTTCGACGAGATCGGTACGGCAGACAAGGCCGAGGCGTGGCTCGAGGATGCCCTTGCCACGAAGCGCAAGATCATGGGCTTCGGGCACCGGGTCTACAAGAACGGCGACTCGCGTGTGCCGACGATGAAGGCTGCGCTCGACACACTCGTCGAGCACTACGAACGCCCCGACATGCTCGAGTTGTACGAAACGCTCGAAGAGGCGATGGGCTCACACAAGAACATCAAGCCGAACCTGGACTACCCGTCGGGCCCCGCGTACCACCTCATGGGTTTCGACACGCTGACCTTCACGCCGCTCTTCGTCGCGTCGAGGATCGTCGGCTGGACCGCCCACATTCTGGAGCAGGCGGCGTCGAACGCGCTCATCCGACCGTTGTCTGCATACAACGGTCCGGACGAACGGCACCTCTCCGAGTAACTCGGGCGCCCACGATTGTGGGCTGGTGAACAAGCCGTCCCGACTCGATTTCGGGACGGCTTGTTCTCTCTCTACAGGGCGGATGCCACGGAGGGCGGCGACCGCGTAGCATCCGTTCAATGCACATGATCTTCCGCACCCTGCTTCTGTTCCTGCGTGCGCCCCGCGCCGGAAAGCGAGGCCCTCAGATCGGGCACTACGACGTCGGGCGTCTCCCGATGCGCGTGCTGCCGACCGACCTCGATCTCAACCGGCACATGAACAACGGCGTGTACCTGTCCGTGCTCGACCTGGGGCGGTTCGACCTGCTCATCCGCAACGGGATCTGGGACATCCTCAACGGTCGCGGCTGGTACCCCGTAGTTGTCGCCGAGACGATAACGTTTCGCAAGTCGCTCAAGCTGTGGCAGAAATTCGTGATCGAGACGCGCGTCTCCGGCTACGACGACAAGGCCGTGTTCGTCGATCAGCGCATCGTGGTCAACGGCGAGATCTTTGCGCAGGCCACGATTCGGGCACGCTTCCTCAAGAAGCGCGGCGGAACCGTGTCGGTCGCCGAACTCATCGATGCGATCGGCTCCGTGCCACCGGACCTGCGGCTTCCGGAGTGGCAGGTCCGCTGGGGTCAGGATGTCGCGCTTCCGTCGACGTCCGCGCCCGCGCCGAGCGAGTGGCCGGGTGCCGTTCCGGTCGATCCGCGCTGAGGTTGTGGCGTCGCTCGGTCGGTAATGGCTGCTCGCCGCGTTGCTCGGTCGGTTGCGGCGAGGGTTTGCGGTCGGGAGCGACCATTCCTGACGGAGCAAGGTCCTTCCGGGTGCGGATGCCGTAGCATCCGTCTCCCGGGACGCCGCCCGTGGTCCGTGGGGATGGCCGGGGCGGGTGGCGGCTCGGTGGTCGCTCGGTGGTCGCTAACGCTGGTGTCTGCGCCGTTTTGCCGGCGTTTGTGACAACTGAAGGGCGCGGCGGGATGTGGCCGCGGTTCGTCGGTCCGGAATGTCGGGTTTGTGGCGCAATACCCGGCATAAGGGACGGATGAAGAGACGGCGGATGCGACGGGACCGACGAAGCACAGCAGCTCCCCGGGCAAATGTCGGCACCCCTGACGTAGGGTGAACGGGATGGACGCGCCCGCACTGACCCGCACCTCGCACGACGTCGCGAGTTCCGCAGGCGACCTCGTGCGACGCGAACGGTATGCTCCGCCGCATCCGTTACAGGTGCAGAAAATCGTCAGCCCGTTCTCGCGTGGGGGAGACGGGCCGTGCTTCCGGCGCACGACGACCGGCGCGTGGATCACCATGCGTACGCCGGACGGTCCCGCCACCCTGCACCTCGCCCAGGACGCGACCGGAGTCGATGCCGCCGCGTGGGGGCCCGGCGCCGAGTGGGCGATCGACGGGGTACCCGAACTTCTCGGTGCGCGCGACGACTGGAGCGACATCGACCTGTCGCCGAGCCCATTGCTCAGCGAGGTCCGCCGCCGCAATCCCGGTCTGCGGCTCGGGCGCAACCGGCTCGTGTTCGAAATGCTCGCGCCGGCGATCCTCGAGCAGAAGGTCACCGTCGTCGAAGCCTGGGCCGCCTGGCAGCTGCTCGTGCGCCGCCACGGCACTCCCGCCCCAGGGCCTGCGCCCGACGGCATGATGGTCGCACCGGACGCCGACACCTGGCGCCACATCCCGAGCTGGGAGTGGCACACCGCAGGTGTCGGTCCGCAGCGCTCCGAGACCGCGGTGCGGGCGTCCCGCGTCGCCGCAGCCCTGGAACGCACGATCACGGGAGCCGGGGACGTCCTCGCCGAGGCCGCCGAGGCATCCGTTCGCCTGCGCAGCCTGCCGGGCATCGGTCCGTGGACAGCCGCCGAAGTCACCAGCCGTGCCCATGGCGACCCGGATGCCGTCAGCGTCGGCGACTACCACCTCGCGTCGACGGTCGGTATGGCGCTCACCGGCTCACCCGTGGACGACGACGCCATGCTCGAACTGCTCGAACCGTGGGCGGGCCAGCGTCAGCGGGTGCTGCGATTGATCCTGCTGAGCGGTATCCACAAACCGCGACGCGGCCCGAAGATCACGATCCAGGACCACCGCAGGCACTGACACTCGTGCCCGGCGCCGGATGCCGCGTGCTGGGTGAGGCGGCATCCGCGGGTTGCGTTGCGTCGTCACTTTTGGCTGCAGATTCGGCTTCGGTCCAGCCAAGAGTGGCCGAGCAACGCAGCCCTCCAGCCAAAACCGACCGAGCAGTGCCGGGCAGCAGCCTGCAAACTACTCGCTCTCGAGCACAGCCATCGCGGCGTTGTGGCCGCCGATCCCCGACACGGCACCACCCCGCCGGGCGCCCGACCCGCACACCACGATCCGTGGATGCCGCGTCGCCACTCCCCACCGCTCTGCCGGCGTGGCGACGGGGGCGTCATCCTCGAGGAACGGCCAGTCCAGCCCACCGTGGAAGATGTTGCCCTTCGGCATGCCGACAGCCCGTTCGATATCGAGCGTCGTCTTGGTTTCGATGCAGGGCCGGCCGGCGGCATCCGTCATCACGACGTCCTCGATCGGTTCGGCGAGCACCGAGTTGAGCGACTCGAGTACGGCGGCCTGCAGCCGGGCACGCATCTCGTCGTTGTTCTCGGCGGTCACGAGGCGCGACGGCACATGCAGACCGAACACGGTCAGGGTGTGGGCGCCGGCCTCCCGCAGCTCGGGCCCGAGGATGGTCGGATCGGCGAGGGAGTGGCAGTAGATCTCGCACGGCAACGGGCTCGGGATGCCGCCGTCAGCTGCCACCGAATACGCCGCGTCGAGCCCGGACCACGACTCGTTGATGTGAAACGTGCCGCCGAACGCCGCCTCGGGACTCACGGTCGCGTCGAGCAACCGCGGCAGCCGCGCAAGCAACAGGTTCACTTTGACCTGCGCGCCCTCGCGGGTTGTGTTCGGGTTGGATTCGGTCGCAGTGCCGAACGGCCGCGCCTCGAACACGCCGACCGACGGCTCACCGGCCGCGAGCTGCTCGCGCCCGTATGACACCTCGGTTCCCGCCTGAACGAGCTTGTCGAGTGTCGCAGGGGCGACGTTCGCGAGAATCCAGGTCGCGGATGCCTCGACCTCGGCACCGTCGACGACGTACCGCACGCGTCCGGCCGGGTCGATCGCGGTTACCTCGGCGTTCGTGGTCAGTTCGGCGCCGGCATCCCGCGCGGCCCGCGCGATCTCACTCGACACGGCGCCCATGCCGCCGACGGGCACGTCCCAGTCCCCCGTCCCGCCGCCGATCAGGTGGTACAGGAAGCAGATGTTCTGCTGCAGGTCGGCATCATCGGCCCGCGCGAACGTGCCGATGAGCGCGTCGGTGAGAACGACACCGCGCACGAGATCGTTCTGCAGGTGCGTCGAGATCACGTCGCCGATCGGATGCTCGATCATCGCGTCCCACTCGCTGGACCCACCAGCATCCGTCACGAGGCGTTTCGCCTCGGACCGGGTGAGGAGCGGCGCCGTCATCGTCGGCCACAGTGCCTCGGTGAGGCGGCGGCAGTGTTCGTAGAAGCGCTCGAAGAGGTCGAACTCGTCTGCGGGAGCGCCGATGCGATCGAACGAGGCCCTGGTCGCTGCGGCATCGTCGTTGTCGACGAGAAGTCCGCGGGTCGGGTCGGTCGGGTCAGGGGTGTACGACGAATAGCGGCGGCGCACGAGAGTGATGTCGAGTGCGAGGTCGTCGATGATCCGCTGGGGGAGCAGGCTGACGAGGTACGAGTAGCGCGAGAGCCACGCCTCGACCCCTTCGAAAGCCTGGGCCGAAACGGCGGCCCCGCCGACGGCATCCAGTCGCTCGAGAAGGAGCACGCGCTTGCCCGCCCTGCCGAGGTAGGCGGCGGCGACGAGACCGTTGTGGCCTCCGCCGACGATGATCGCGTCGTACTCCTTGGGTGTCGTCATGCCGCGATTCTCCCACGCGACGCCCGGCCGACCTCGAATTCGGGAACAGCCACCAAATTCAGGAGAAGCCACCAAATTCAGGAGAACCGGGGCGACACGCCGTACGGGAGCGCTCTCACCACGGCGTGTCGCGAGAATCTCCTGAATTTGGAGTCACCCAGACCGACTCAGGCCGGCGTCACCAGAAACCCCGTCGCCCGCGCGAGCGCACTCCGCACCGCGGTCACCGCCGGCCGTGCCGCACTGGCGAGGCGCGCAGACGTGAACACCGTGCGCGAGGGAGTGCCGGGCAGGTCCACGAGTCGCAGGGCCGGCTCGCGCCCGGACCAGACGAGATCCGGCAGCATCCCGACCGCGTTCCCCGACTCCACGAGCCGGATGTGCGCGATCAGGTCAGCCGTCTCGAACCGCACATCGGGTTCGAACCCGGCCGCCCGGCACAGTTGCGTCGCCCACAGTCGCGCGACGGTGCCCTCCGGTTCCATCACGAAGGGGAGCGAAGCGGCATCCGCCAACGAAGACACAGCGGATGCCGGTGGCACCGCCAGCCGCAACACATCGGTTGCGAGAAACTCACGATCCAGGTCGGGGAGGTGGGGCCGCGTGTGTCCCGGATACTGCTCGGCGAGCACGAGATCGAAGTCCCGCGCGGCGAGGTCGAACAGTCCCTCCTCCGGCTCACGCTCGACGATTTCGACGCGAAGCTGCGGGTGCTCGACCCGCAACAGCGTCAGCGCGTGGGGAATTACCGCGTGAGCGGCGGACTGGAACACCGCGATTCGCACCGTGCCGACGACGGCGTCGAGGGACGTCGCGAGCTCAGCCTCAGCGCGCTCAAGCCCGTCGAGCAGTTCGGCGGCGCGGGCCGCGAGCAGTTCGCCCTGTGGCGTCAGCTGAACTCGCCGACCGCTCCTCTGGAGCAGTTTGACGCCCGCCTCCCGCTCCAGCTGGGAGAGCTGCTGCGACACAGAGGAGGGACTGTAGGCGAGGGCTTCGGCCACGTCGGCGAGGGTGCCGCGAAGCTGAACCTCGCGCAGCAGGCGGAGTCGTCTCATGTCGAGCATGCGGCCAGCCTAATCATCGGCAGGGCTGATGAATATGCTTCGGAAAGATTCGCTTTTCTGAATCGAAGCGCGGGCGCACACTGAGACTGAGAGTCCCCGCAAACCGCGCGGCGACCTCCCGATACTCCACCGCAGGAGGAATAGTCTCGTGATCATGCCTCACACCTCGGCCGGCGCGGATTTGAGCGCCACCCAGCTCGCAACGGATGCCGTCACCCTCGCCCGCAAGTGGGTCGATGAGAGCGCGAACGCGACGGTCGACCCCGCCGCCCAGCGCCTTGCCGAGGTGCTCAAGGATCCCAACGGACTCGCGTTCACCGTCGGCTTCGTCGACGGTGTGATGCGGCCCGAGGATCTCTTCGTCGCCGGCTACAACCTGCAGCGCGTCGCGAAGCTGGCCCCGGCGTTCCTGCCCTGGTATCTCCGCGCCGCCATCACCGCCGGTGGCATCCTCGGCCCGGTGATGCCGTGGGTCGTCATCCCGGTCGCGCGCAGGGTGCTCCGCGGCATGGTCGGACACCTCGTTGTCGACGCCACACCGGCGAAGCTCGGGCCGGCGATCGAAGACCTCCGTGAGGAGGGTTCGCGGCTCAACCTCAACCTTCTCGGCGAGGCCGTTCTCGGTGACGCGGAGGCGGCCAAACGGCTCAACGGCACACGCGAACTGCTCGCGCGTGACGACGTCGACTACGTCTCGATCAAGGTCTCATCCATCGTCTCGCAGCTCTCGATGTGGGCGTTTGATGACGCCGTCGACCGCGTTGTCGACCGACTGACGCCGCTGTATGAACTCGCGGCGAGTTCACCGGCCGAGAAGTTCATCAACCTCGACATGGAGGAGTACCGCGACCTCGACCTCACGGTCGCCGCGTTCATGCGGATCCTCGACCAGCCGCAGTTGAAGACGCTTGAGGCGGGAATCGTGCTGCAGGCCTACCTTCCCGACGCCCTCGCTGCGATGCAGACGCTCCAGGACTGGGCGGCCGAGCGTGTGGCATCCGGCGGGGCGCCGATCAAGGTCCGCCTGGTGAAGGGCGCCAACCTCGCGATGGAGGGTGTCGACGCCGCGATTCACGACTGGCCGACCGCTCCGTACGACTCCAAGCAGGACACCGATGCCAACTACAAGCGCGTGCTGATGTGGGCGCTGACCCCGGAGCGCACGAGGAACGTCCGTGTCGGTGTCGCCGGTCACAACCTGTTCGACCTCGCCTTCGCGTGGCTCCTCGCCCAGAGCCGCGGCGTGACCGACGGCGTCGAATTCGAAATGCTCCTCGGCATGGCGACGGGTCAGGCGGATGCCGTCAAGCGCGACGTCGGGAACCTCCTGCTCTACACGCCGGTGGTGAACCCGAAGGAGTTCGACGTCGCCATCTCGTACCTGATCCGCCGGCTCGAGGAGAACGCGTCGCAGGAGAACTTCATGTCTGCGGTGTTCGAGCTACACGAGAACAAATCCCTGTTCGAGCGGGAGAAGAAGCGCTTCCTGGCGTCCGTGGCCCAGCTCGAAGCCACGCCGCACGAGGTGCCGTCGCCGCGGCGGACCCAGAACCGCGAGACCGAGTGGACCCTCGCCGCCGCTGACGAGCTCGTGCAGCGAGCGCCGTCGGCCGACAGCTTCACGAAGCCCGAGGGTGACGAGCTCGGCATGACCCAGCAGGTACTCGGGCTCGCACGGGGTTCGAAGCAGGAGTCTCCGTTCGATACCGTGCGCGTCTTCGACACCACGACCCTGAACACCCTTCCCGCGACCGATCTCGGCGCGCCCGGATTCGTCAACACGCGTGACACCGACCCCTCCCTGTCAGCCAACCGAGCGTGGGCAGGCCGGATTCTCGCCCGGGTGCCCGGCAGCGAACTCGGCAACCGCACGATCTCGGAGTGCACGGTTCCGGATGCCGCCACTCTCGACTTCATCATCGGTGGCGTCCGCGATCGCGGGGCAACGTGGGGAGCCCTCCCGGCCGCCGAGCGCGCTGCCGTGCTCGAGAAGGCTGCCCTGGCTCTCGCGGCGAACCGTGACCGCCTGATCGAGGTGATGGCATCCGAAACCGGAAAGACCATCGCCGAGGCAGACCCAGAGGTCAGCGAAGCCATCGACTTCGCCCACTACTACGCGGCGAAGGCCCGCGAACTCGACGCCGTCCGTGGCGCCCGGTTCGTGCCGTCACAGCTCACCGTCGTCACGCCGCCGTGGAACTTCCCTGTCGCGATTCCCGCGGGAGGGGTGCTCGCCGCGCTCGCCGCCGGGTCTGGCGTCATTCTCAAGCCCGCGCACCAGGCTCGCCGCTGTGCCGCCGTTCTCGCTGAGGCGCTGTGGGAGGCGGGCGTTCCGCAAGAACTCCTCACCCTCGTCGCTCTCGATGAGCGCGAACTGGGCAAGCAGTTGGTGTCACACCCCGACGTCGACCGGGTCATCCTTACCGGGGCGTGGGAGACGGCGGACCTCTTCCGCTCCTGGCGCCCCGACCTTCCCCTCCTCGCCGAGACGAGTGGAAAGAACGCCATCATCGTCACTCCGAGCGCCGACCTCGACCTCGCCGCTGCAGACGTGGTCAAGAGCGCATTCGGCCACGCCGGCCAGAAGTGTTCGGCAGCGAGCCTCGTCATCCTCGTGGGTTCCGTCGCGAAGAGCGAGCGGTTCCGCCGTCAACTCGTCGACGCGGCAACCTCGCTCCAGGTCGGCTACCCGGAGAACGCGGCGAGCCTCATGGGACCGATCATCGAGCCGGCCGACGGCAAACTCAAGCACGCTCTCACCGAGCTCGGCGTGGGCGAGAAATGGCTCGTGAAACCGAAGCAGCTCGATGACACCGGGCGACTGTGGTCACCAGGTATCCGGGCGGATGTCGCCCCCGGCTCCTACTTTCACCTCACCGAATTCTTCGGTCCGGTCCTCGGTGTGATGCACGCCGCGAATCTTGCCGAGGCGATCCGTTTCACCAACGCCATCGACTACGGGCTCACCTCCGGGCTTCACACCCAGGACCCGGACGAACTCGCCGAATGGCTCGCCACCGTCGAAGCGGGAAACCTGTACGTCAACCGCGGAATCACCGGCGCGGTCGTCCAGCGCCAGCCGTTCGGCGGCTGGAAGCGCTCCGCCGTCGGCGCAGGCGCGAAGGCGGGCGGGCCCAATTACCTGCTCACCCTCGGCTCCTGGGTGCCAGACGCTGGGTCGAGCAGCAAGACGCTGCACCTGCGCGGGCTCGACAGCTCGGTCACCCGGCTCATCGAAGCGGCCCAGCCCTCTCTCGGCTACGAGGAATTCGACGTCCTGCGCCGGTCCGCCCTGTCGGATGCGATCGCGTGGGGCAACGAATACGGCGAGACGAAGGATGCCTCCGGTATTCCGATCGAGAGGAACCTCTTCCGGTACCGCCCGGTGCCCGTCGCTATCCGGGCCACTGCAGACGCCGATCTGGGCGAGGTGCTGCGGGTCGCACTCGCCGCATTGCGTGCGCGGTCCCCGTTCACGCTCAGCGTGGCATCCGGGCTTCCTGCTCCCGTCCGCGGATTGCTCGGCGACCTCTCCGTTCCGGTCTTCGTCGAAACCGACGGGGAATGGGTCAGCCGTACCGCAGCGGGAGGAACGCCCAGGGTGCGCATCGTCGGACCCGACGATTCGCGGACAACGCTGCACCGTGCGCTCGCTGAGGCCGCGAGGGGCAACCCCGACCTGGCGATCTACTCGGGGGCGGTGACGCAGTCGGGCCGGATCGAACTCCTGCCGTTCCTGCACGAACAGGCAATTTCGATCACCGCGCACAGGTTCGGCAACCTCGACCCGTGGAGTGCCGAGGTCATTTAGCCCCGATCGGTCCGAGAAGGCGACTCCAACGCACGTTGAACGACCCTTTCGGACCGATCGATTCGTCGAGCGCCCCTTTCGGACCGATCGATTCGTCGAGCGCCCCTTTCGGACCGATCGACGGCTCGTCAGGGGCGGGTCGGCTCATCCTCACGCGGGAATGCGAGTGACACCGCGTAGACGACGATCAGGCTCATGACGGCGATTTCGCCGCCATCCTCGAGAGCGATGAACAGCGGATCGATCACCGGCATGTCGATGAACGGACTGTGGAGGATGTCGATCGCGACGCCGAAGAAGGCGAGCCCCCCGAAGAGCGCGGCGAGGATGAGCGTGATCCGGCGGTCGCGAGCGGACGCGAACCGGTAGGCGATCACCAGCGAGACGATGAGCAGCACTCCGATGAAAGCGAGCCACAGAGCTTCACCGAGATGAGTCGTCAGACGGCCGACATACGGCCCGTTCAGGGCGTACCACGTGCCGATCCGTTCGTGGAGTGTGAAGTAGTCATCGGTGAGGAGGTAGAGCGAGAACGTGGCCCAGACCAGCAGAATCCACGCTCGGGTCCTTACCGCCACGAGGACGAGCATGATCGCCGACCACCCGGTGAGCATCTGGAAGAACACCTCGCCGTATCCGCGTTCCGTGCCGAGGTCGAAGTACGGGCTCCACGGCGCGCCGATGAACCGGCGGCTAAGGTGCAGGACGATGTAGACACCCGTCGTCGACCAGAGGAGGGCCAGGACCCCCATCAGCCGTGGATCGTCGAGCCCCAGGGCAGCTCGAGCGCGACGCACACGTGAAGGTTTGCTACTGATGGTCATGGATTGTCCTTGTTCAGGTTTCCCACATCTTTCCGCAGCAGACACGAGAAGTTCACCCTCCCACTCCGTTCGCCACCATCTCGCGCGTCAAACTCGGGCTGATGAGCGAGCGACGATACGGCGCATACTGGGGGAATGGCATCCGTTCCCCGCACCGACCGGGCGACGAAGCGCCTCGTGCTGCTCGTCGCGATCCTCGCCTCCTTCGTCGCATTCCTCGACGGTTCCATCATCAATGTGGCCTTGCCAGCGATCACCCGCGAGTTCGGGGGAGGCCTGCCGGTGCAACAGTGGGTCGTCGACTCCTACCTGTTGACGCTGGGCGCGTTCATCCTTCTCGCCGGGTCGCTGTCGGATGCCTTCGGTCGCGTCCGCATCCTCGCGATCGGCCTCATCGGTTTCGGAGTGACGTCCCTCCTCTGTGCGATCGCACCCAGTGCCGCGTTCCTCATCGTCGCGCGCGCACTCCAAGGCGCGGCGGCGGCTCTGCTCGTGCCGAGCTCGCTCGCGATCATCATCTCGACCTTCTCAGGTCAGGGACAGGCGCGCGCGATCGGCCAGTGGACCGCATGGACAGGAACCGCGATGATCATCGGTCCGCTGCTCGGCGGGATCTTCGTCGATACCGTGTCGTGGAGACTCGTCTTCGGGATCAACGTGTTCCCCATCGCCCTCACCCTGTGGCTCCTCGCCAAAATGGACAAGCAGCCCGCACAGACCACGCAGCCGCGTGTCGATGTCGTCGGCGCCACGCTCGGGGCGATCGGACTCGGGGGCCCGGTATTCGCACTGATCGAGCAGGGCCGGTACGGCTGGGCAAGCCCGATCGTCTGGGCTCCGCTCGTCGTCGGAGTCGCCGCGTTCGGCCTGTTCCTCTGGTGGGAGAGTCGCACACGTGACCCGATGATGCCGCTCTCGCTCTTTTCCTCGCGTAACTTCTCGGCGGGCAACATCGCCACCGTCTTCATCTACGGCGCCCTCGGGTTCGGCTTCTTTGTGATCGCGATCTACCTGCAGCAAGTAGCCGGTTGGCCAGCGACACTCACCGGACTCGCCACCCTTCCACCGACGATCGTGATGCTGTTGCTGTCGAGCCGGATCGGTGCGCTCGCCGGCAGGCTCGGGCCGCGGCTGTTCATGACGGTGGGGCCGATCGTGGGTGGAATCGGGTTCCTTCTTCTGCTCACCGTCACCGCCGACGAGAACTACTGGCTGCAGTTGCTTCCCGGTCTCATCCTCTTCGGCATCGGCCTGTCGATCACCGTCGCGCCTCTCACGAGCGCGATTCTCGGAGCGATTGACGAGGGCCAGGCCGGTATCGGCTCGGCGGTGAACAACGCCGTCGCGCGCGTCGCCGGACTTGTCGCCGTCGCGTGCGCCGGACTGATTCTGGGTCCGGTGCTCGACCTCGCCGGGTTCCACCGAGCGATGATCGCCACGGCGATCGCCCTCATACTGGGCGGAGCGATCTCGTTCGCGGGCATCCGCAATCCGGCTCTCGCCGAGGCATCCGACGCCTCCGCTGCACCCGAGGTAGAGTCGCGCTGACACCGCGAGCACAATTTCAGGAACGGATGCCGAGGGTTGCCTTCACGATCGACAGCGCTTCGTCTGCATCCAGGCCGAGCGACTTCACCCGGTCGGCGTAGGCGACGGCGGCGAGCTGTGCCTGTTTGTGAACCGGGTCACCGACCGCGGACACGAAGGATCCTTTCCGGCCGCGGGTCTCGATGACCTCGTCCTGCTCGAGTTCGCGATATGCGCGGGCAACGGTCGTCGCTGCGAGTCCGAGCTCATCGGCGAGCCCGCGTACCGTCGGCAATTTGTCACCAGGAGCGAGGTCGCCGTTTCGGGTGCGCTCGATCACCTGCGTCTTCAATTGCTCGAACGGTGGCGTCGACGAGCTGGCGTCGATCCGGAATGGTGAACCCATGTGCGCTCCCTCGATTGGTGTCACCGGAGCACGTCCGGTTGCTCTCTGGCAAAGCTACCGCTGAACCCGCGAAGCGGTGAGAATCTGGACGAGGGCCGCCGGCAGTTCAGGGCGCCCGATCTCCTCAGGTTCGATCAGACCGTCGTCGGTGCCGGCCACATCACTGAGGGCGACGACTTCATCGTGCAGACGCTCCATCTTGACGTCGAGCCGCGACGCCGCGTGCGCCGCGTCGCGCAGCTCGTCGAGAAGAGTCTCGGGAACGGCACGGTCGTATTTGTAGTAGATCTTGTGCTCGAGGCTGGCCCAGAAATCCATGGCGATCGTGCGGATCTGAACCTCCAGCTTGACCCGCTCGACGTGGTCGGACATGAAGACCGGAACCTCGATGATCATGTGGAGGCTCTGGTAGCCGTTGCTCTTGGGCTCGCGAATGTAGTCCCGTACCTCGAGCACGGTCACGTCCTGCTGGGCCGTGATCATTTCGGCCACCCGATAGGTGTCCGAGACGAAGCTGCAGGTGACACGGATACCGGCGATGTCGTGAAGCTCTTCGCGGATGCCGTCGAGCGTCAGCTCGCATCCCTTGCGATTCGCTTTCTCCAGGATGCTTTCGGGAGATTTCAGACGCGAACTCACGTGCTCGATCGGGCTGTAATCGTGCCGGTGATGGAACTCTTCCTTGAGGATGTTGAGCTTCGTCATCACCTCGTCGATGCCGAATTTGTAGGAGAGCATGAAGCGTGTGAACTCGTCGCTGAGTTTGCGAAGGTCGGTCAACTCTCGCGGGACATCGGCCATGAGGGTGGTTTCCTTCCGGGGGCGGTGGACCCGCCGGACACAAGTCTGCCAGCCTCTCGCTGGTAGTCCGTCCGGAAGATCAGGCCGACGGTTCTCGGGTTCTCGCGTAGTGCCTCCGAGACTTCATGCGGTTTCCGCAGGAATCCATGGAATGCCACTTGCGGGAGTTAGCCTTGCTGTTGTCGATGAGGAAATGCTGGCAATCCGGGTTCGCACATGGCCGGATCCTGGAACCGGACGGTGACTGGAGCGCCGCCCATTCTTCGACCGCGCGCGCTCCGATCACGAGGTGATCGGGAACATCGAGCTGCCACTCCAGCCGGTCATCGACGAGAACCGCCGATTTCTGCATTCCAGAAATCCACGGGGCGAGAACGTCCGTGGCCGAGGCTCCGCGAAGGAACGGTACGAACACTTCCCGCGCCTGCCTCGCTCCGGCGATCTCAGCAGGCGTTCCGCTGCCCCCGTGAGCGCGGAGCCATTCACGTGCGTCAGCGTCTTCGCCGAGTTCGTCGAGAACCTGGTCCGCGAAGTGCAACCGAGAATTAACGAGATCGAGAAGGACGTGACCCGTTTCGGCCGTTTGCGTGGTGTTCATGTTCTAACCCTATCAAAAGCCTTGACAGGTTGTAGCTGAGGTGCTTGTATGAGTTTCACAACCACTCAACAGCCGCAAGCCGGTTAGAAAATGAAAGAGGATCAGCGACATGAGCTTCATCACAGTTGGCCAGGAAAACTCGACGAACATCGACCTCTACTACGAGGACCACGGTGACGGGCAGCCCGTCGTTTTGATCCACGGATATCCACTCGACGGGAACTCGTGGGAGAAGCAGTCGAGTGCGCTCCTCGACGCCGGTTACCGCGTCATCACCTACGACCGGCGAGGTTTCGGCAAGTCGAGCAAACCGACGACTGGTTTCGACTACGACACCTTCGCGGCAGACCTGAACACCCTTATCGAGACGCTCGATCTTCACGACGCGATCCTCGTCGGCTTCTCCATGGGCACGGGTGAGGTCGGTCGCTACCTCGGCACCTACGGCTCAGGCAGGGTGGCAAAAGCGGCGTTCCTCGCCTCTCTGGAGCCCTTCCTGCTGCAGACCGACGACAACCCGGCCGGAGTACCCCACGACGTCTTTGACGGAATCTCCGCTGCAGCGAAAGCCGACCGGTTCGCCTGGTACGACGACTTCTTCAACAACTTCTACAACCTCGACGAGAACCTCGGCTCGCGAATCAGCGAGGCCGCAGTGAGGGGGAGCTGGAACGTGGCCGCCAGCGCGTCGTGGTTCGCGGCATCCGCCGTCGTTCCGACGTGGCTGACCGACTTCCGTGACGACATCCCCAAGATCGATGTGCCGACGCTGATCCTCCACGGCACCGCCGACCAGATCCTGCCGATCGACTCGACCGGGCGCCCGTTCTCCAGGCTGCTGCCTGACGCCGACTATGTGGAGATCGAAGGGGCACCGCACGGCCTGCTCTGGACTCACGCCGATGAGGTCACCGAGGCACTCCTGACCTTCGTCAAGAAGTAGTCGGTAGCGGATGCCGGTCGGGTCCCTGACCGGCATCCGCCTATTCGAGCTCTTCCTGGATCATCCGCGGGGAGGCGTGGATGCAGACCATCTCGAGGCGGTTGGTGCCCGAGTTCACGAACTTGTGTGCCGTGCCCGCCGTCACGGTGAGAATGTCGCCGGCGGTCGCCTCCATCGTCTCCCCGTCGGCGGTGACCGTGACGGTGCCCGCCCGCACCACCCACGTCTCGGTGTACGGATGCCGGTGGAGACCCGGACCCTGCCCCGGGTCGTTGTCGACGAGATAGAACGAGACTCCGGATTCGTGGAGGCTGCCCTCGAACCGCGCCGTTCGTCCCGATCCGGAAACCAGGTCGGCGGCTTTCACACGAGTGATCATCCGGTCCTCCTTTTCCACGGTGCGTGATGCACGTCATTGTTGTCTTGCTGGCCGCGTGCGGCAAGAGCCCACGGTCGCGCGAGCGGCACTTCGACATCCGCTGTTCACTTGTGCGCCACCTTGCCTCAATAGACATGGACGACACCCGTCTCGAATCCTTCGGAGCTCCCATGTCTCACGCCAGACGCTCGTCGCGTCGCCGTTTCCCTGCCGCCACCGCGGCATCCGTCGCGGCCGTTGCTGTTGCCGGGTCTCTCCTCCTGGCGCCGCCAGCGGTTGCCGGCATCGTTGCTGAGCCCATCTCCTATTCCGCGCCGGACGCGGCTCTGAGCCTCGCGGTTGCCGGCACCTACGAGACCGGACTCTTCGACCAGTCGGCCGCCGAAATCGTGGCCTACTTCGGCGAGCGGGTCTTCACCGTCAATGCCGCAGCTGGTGCCGTCGACGTCCTCGACGTCAGCGACCCGACGTCGCCCCGCAAGCTGTACTCGATCCAGGGCGACGGCATTGCGAATTCGCTCGCGATTCGGGCGGACGGGCTCGGAGTCATCGCGGTCGAGTCGACCACGAAGACCGACAACGGCGCGCTGGTCTTCTTCGACGCGAACAGCGAAACAGCGGATGCCATCCTCGGCGAGGTCGAGGTCGGTGCGCTGCCAGACATGGTCGCCCTCTCCGCTGACGGCACCTACGCCGTGGTCGCAAACGAGGGTGAGCCGAATGACGACTTCACCGTAGACCCCGAAGGATCGATCGGGGTCGTCGCGCTGCCGGACGCCGTCGCCGCCCCCGCTCAGGCTGCGGTGAGGATCGCAGACTTCCACGCCTTCGAAGACGGCGGCTCGAAGACCCTCGATCCCCTGGTTCGCGTCTTCGGCCCTACTCCGGAAGCCGGGAACCCGGTCTCCCGCAACCTCGAGCCCGAGTATGTCGCCATCGATGGCGACACCGCATACGCGGCGCTGCAGGAGGCTAACGCGGTTGCGGTCATCGACCTCGCCACCGCGACCGTCACCGACATCTGGCCCCTCGGATACAAGGACCACGGCCGTGCGGGCAACGGGCTCGACGCGTCCGATCGGGATCCCCGCGATGCGCCAACGATCAACATCGAAACCTACCCGGGTCTTCACGGCGCCTATATGCCAGACGGCATCAACACCTACGAATCGAACGGCACGACCTATCTCGTCACGGCCAACGAAGGTGACTCACGTGAGTGGGGAGACTTCGTCGATGCGGCCCGGGTCAAAGACCTGGGGAGCGACGGGCTTCCCCCGGTCTGCGAAACGAGTTCCCTGGCCGATCTCACCGGCGACGCCGACCTTGGCCGTCTCAACATCATCACCGACCTCGGCCTCTCCGAGTCCGGCGACTGCTACGAGGAGCTGTACGCCTTCGGCGCTCGCTCCTTCGCGGTCTGGACCACGGACGGCTCCCTCGTCTATGACTCCGGCGACAGCCTCGAGCAGGTCACAGCCGAAGCCAACCCCGCATTCTTCAACTCGAACCACTCCGCGTCGAACTCCGAAGGCCGCAGCGACGACAAAGGCCCGGAGCCCGAGAACCTCGCGATCGGCACCGTCGACGGCCGTTCGTACGCCTTCGTCGGTCTTGAACGGGTCGGAGGCGTCGCGGTCTACGACATCACGAACCCGGCCGAGTCCACGTTCGTGACGTACCTGAACAACCGTAACTTCGCGGAGTCCGTCGAAGACGGTGGCAGCCTCGCTGAGGCCGGAGACCTCGGGCCTGAGGGGCTCGCGTTCATTCCCGCCGTAACGTCACCGACCGGTGAGCCGATGCTCGTCGTCGGCAACGAGGTCTCCGGAACAACGACACTGTTCACGATCGAGACGTCTGCGCCGGACACCACCACCCTGCAGGTGCTCGGCATCAACGACTTCCATGGGCGAATCGAGCAGAACCTCGGCTCCGGTGAAGCAGGTGCCGCGGTCCTCGCGGGCGCCGTCGACGCTCTCACCGAGGAGAATCCGAACACCGTCCTCGTTTCGGCCGGTGACAACATCGGTGCGTCGACCTTCACGTCGTTCTCGCAGCAGGATGCCCCGACGATCGAGGCGCTTGTCGCCAGCGGCCTGTCGGCCTCGGCGGTCGGCAATCACGAGTTCGACGCCGGCTGGGCGGACCTCACTGACCGGGTCATCCCCGCCTACGGCGGGTCTGAGTTCGCTCTCGGGGCAAACGTCTATCTGAAGGGCACCAAAACTCCGGCGCTCGCCGAGTACTCCGTCACGACCGTCGACGGGGTCCGAATCGGTTTCATCGGAACAGTGACCGAACAGACCGCGTCGATGGTCTCCCCGGCCGGTATCGCCGAGATCGAATTCGGCGACCAGCTCGAGGCAGCCAACCGGGTCGCTGCTCAACTTCAGGACGGTGATGCCGACAACGGTGAAGCAGACGTGATCGTGTTGCTCACCCATGACGGCGCAGATGACGCCGACTGCACCACGATCGCGGCGGGGACCTCGACCTACGCCACGCTCGTGCGCGAAGCATCCGCTGACATCGACGCCATCTTCTCCGGTCACACCCACCAGGAGTACGCCTGCGCGTTCCCGGTCGAAGGCTGGGCCGACGGGCTTGAGCGCCCGGTCGTTCAGGCTGGACAGTACGGGGCGGCCATCGATCGCCTCACCATTGATGTGGACCCGGCGGACAACTCCGTGGTGTCGCTCTCGGCAGAGATTCTCCCGCTCGTCGTCGATGGCGCTGCCGCATACCCGGCGAATGCCGCTGTGGCCGAGCTCGTCGCAGCGGCAGCCGCTGAGGCAGAGGTTGTCGGTGCCGCACCGGTCGGGAAGATCAGTGCGGACATCCTCCGTGGGGGCATCGGCGGTTCTGATCGCGGTGTCGAATCCTCCCTCGGCAACCTCATTGCCGACATCCAGCTGTGGGCGACGTCGAACGAGGACTTCGGTGGCGAGCCAGCGCAGATCGCCCTCATGAACCCGGGAGGTCTCCGCGACGACCTGCTCTACGGCGACGACGGCGTGGTGACCTACCAGGAAGCCGCCGCGGTCCAGCCGTTCGCCAATACGCTCTGGACCCTCGACCTCACCGGCGCTCAGCTGAAACAGGTTCTCGAGGAGCAGTGGCAGCCGGACGGCTCCTCACGGCCCAAGCTCCACCTCGGCATTTCGGAGGGGTTCAGCTACACCTACGACCCGGAGGCTGAACGCGGCAGCCGCATTTTGTCGATGACGTTTGAGGGCTCGGCAGTGGCCGATGGCGCCGTGTACCGGGTCGCCACCAACTCGTTCCTCGCCTCCGGCGGCGACAACTTCGGCACTCTCGCGAGCGGCGCAAACGCCACCGATACCGGTCAGGCCGACCTCGCTGCGACGGTGTCGTACCTTGACTCGCAGGGAACCATCGATCCGCCGGCTCTCGGTCGCGCGACACTCGCCGACGCTGTTCCCGGGAATCCCGCCGAACCAGGCGAGCCCGGTGACGATGGTACGCCGGCGACCCCCGCCGACCCGGACGATGCGGCCGCTCCTGGCGCCAACGGAGACCTGGCCGCGACCGGAGCGAATGTCGGTCTCATCGCCGTCCTCGGTTTGCTCCTGGTCGTTGCGGGCGGCTGGCTCACACGCCGCCGCGGCTTGTTTCTGTAGCACCAACCATGAGCACAATGCAATGCCCCCCGCTTAGAAACCACTCAGAGTGTGTGGCTGATAGCGTCCAACTATGAACAACACACTCCTGATCATCATCGCAGTCGTCGCCGTCATCCTGCTCTTCACAGGTGGGTTCGTGCAGTCCCTGAACTTCCTGCTGTGGGTCGGCATCGTTCTGCTCGTCCTCGCGATCATTGTCTGGCTGCTCCGTGCAGTCACCGGCAAGAAGCGCGTCTAACCAGTTCCGCCCCGGGACATCCCGGGTATAGCTGACAAACGTAAAGCCGCGCCCGGCGAGACCATCAGGTTTCGCCGGGCGCGGCTTTGTCGTGAGCGGGGGAGTTCGGTGCGTCAGTCCGACGTGCGGTGGATCAGGCGAGAAAGCACGATCGCACTGCGGGTGTGATCAACGTTCGGCGCGTTCCGTACGCGCTCCAGCGCCGCCTCAAGACTCGGGATGTCACGGGACCGCATATGCACCATCGCGTCGGCGCCGCCCGTCACCGTACCGGCGTCGACTACTTCGGGAACAGCGGAGAGAATCTTGAGGAGCTCGTCCGGTGCAACTGTGCCCCGGCAGAACAGCTCGACGTACGCCTCCGTATGCAGGCCGTCGACAGCAGGGTCGACCTTGATGGTGAAGCCGCGAATGACTCCGTCTGCCACCAGGCGGTCGACGCGACGCTTGATCGCCGATGCGCTCAAACCGATTTCCTGCCCGATGTCGCCGTATCCGGCTCGTGCATTCTGGCGCAACAGGTCGATAATTCCGCGATCCAGGTTGTCCATACCGGCAGTCTAAGCGCTGTCCTTGCGTTTGGCCTCGTTTTTACGCATGATTCCTGCGCCGAACGGCAGACACCTTCGCGAGCCTGCGTGCGAGACTGGGGGCACGGCGTGCCCCCGCGGTTTTTCCGCGCTGGGACTCGAGGACAGTGTCCGCCGCTTCCCCCACCGGAGACGTGCATGACAAACATCGACACCGCGACGCAGGTCGCTTCAGCCACCCGCACACCGACCCCCCGCACCTATCTGATGTGCCGGCCGGACTATTTCACCGTCTCGTACAAGATCAACCCGTGGATGGAACCCACCAAGCCCACGGATACAGCTCGAGCGGTTGCACAGTGGCAAACCCTCTACGACACGTACATCAACCTCGGTCACACGGTCGAGCTGATTGACGGCGTCGACGGTCTCCCCGACATGGTCTACTCGGCCAACGGGGGCTTCGTCGTCGACAACATCGCCTACGGGGCAAGCTTCACCTACCCGGAGCGCCAGGCCGAGGGCCCCGCATACATGGACTGGTTCCGCGAGCGTGGCTTCGACGTGAAGGAGCCAGCCAACATCAACGAAGGCGAGGGCGATTTCCTCCTCGTCGGCGACACCATCCTCGCCGGAACCGGGTTCCGCAGTGAATCCCGCAGCCACTCCGAAGTAGCGGAGCTGTTCGGCCGCGAGGTCGTCACGCTCAGCCTCGTCAACCCGAACTTCTACCACCTCGACACTGCAATCGCCGTACTCGATCCACTCACCGGAGACGAGAACGCAAACATCGCGTACCTGCCGAGCGCATTCGACTCGAAGTCGCTCGCGATTCTCCAGGACCGCTATCCGGATGCCATCATCGTCGGTGAAGAGGACGCCTCCATCCTCGGACTCAACTCGATCTCAGACGGCTACAACGTCGTGATCGCAGCACGGGCGACCGGCTTCGAGCGCCAGTTGCGCGAACGCGGATACAACCCGATCGGGGTCGATCTGTCTGAGCTGTTGCTTGGCGGAGGAGGAGTGAAATGCTGCACGCTGGAGCTCCGCCGATGAGTACCACTCTTACGGTGTCTGGGGAGGTTATCCGGGCCGAAGAGGCTGTCGTCGCCCACAATTACCACCCACTTCCGATTGTCGTGGCATCCGCTGAAGGAGCATGGGTCACCGACGTGACCGGCAAGCGCTACCTCGACTGCCTCGCCGCATACTCCGCCGTGAACTTCGGCCACTCACACCCGCTCCTCCTGGATGCCGCTCGCGACCAGCTCGGACGCGTCACCCTGACGAGCCGTGCGTTCCACAACGACCAGCTGGGCCCGTTCGCGAAAGCGCTCGCGGAGCTGTGCGGCAAGAACACGGTGCTGCCGATGAACACCGGCGCCGAAGCGGTGGAATCCGGAATCAAGGTCGCTCGCGCCTGGGGGTACCGGGTCAAGGGTGTCGCGGCCGATCGGGCGAACATCATCGTCATGGCAGGCAACTTCCACGGCCGGACCACGACCATCATCAGTTTCTCGGATGATGAAGACGCCCGCGCCGACTTCGGCCCGTTCACGCCCGGCTTCCGCACCGTTCCATACGGGGATGCCGCCGCGCTCGAAGCGGCGATCGACGAGAACACCGTCGCCGTTCTGGTGGAGCCGATCCAGGGTGAATCCGGCGTCGTCGTGCCGCCGGCTGAGTACCTGCCCGCCGTTCGCGCGCTCTGCACCGAGAACAACGTGCTGTTCATCGCCGATGAGATCCAGTCCGGCCTCGGCCGCACCGGCGCGACCTTCGCGTGCGACCTCGTCGGGGTCGTGCCGGACCTGTACCTGCTCGGCAAGGCCCTCGGCGGCGGAATCGTTCCCGTCTCCGCCGTCGTCGGCAACGACGACATCCTCGGAGTACTCCAGCCCGGACAGCACGGGTCGACATTCGGCGGCAACCCACTGGCATCCGCTGTCGGTCACGCCGTCGTCCGGATGCTTGCGAGCGGCGAATACCAGAAGCGCGCGCGTGTTCTCGGGGCGCGACTCCACACGAAGCTCGGGGCGTTCGTCGGGCACGGCGTCGTCGACGTCCACGGTGCCGGTCTCTGGGCGGGCGTCGACATCGACCCGGCCCTCGGCACCGGTCGCGACGTTTGTGAGCGACTCATGGAGCGCGGCATCCTCGCCAAGGACACCCACGGCTCCACCATCCGTTTCGCGCCGCCCATTGTGATCGAAGAGAGTGACCTGGACTGGATGATCGAGCAGTTCGGCGAGGTACTGGTGGAGCTGCGCACGTAACACGATCCCCCGGATGGGGAGTACCGTCGATGTAATGAGAAGTCAGGTCACGCAATCGACGTCCACGCGTGAGGACCATAGTTTCTTCGGTCAACCGCGCTCTCTCGCCAACATCTTCGGCGTGGAGATGTGGGAGCGGTTCTCCTTCTACGGCATGCAGGGCATCCTGCTCATTTACCTGTACTACGCGGCGGGTGAGGGCGGCCTTGGCATCCCGCAGTCGACGGCCGCGGGAATCGTCGGCGCCTACGGTGGCGGTGTTTACCTCTCGACGATTCTCGGCGCGTGGATCGCCGATCGACTCCTCGGTTCTGAGCGCGTGCTGTTCTACAGTGCGATCGTCATCATGTGCGGGCACGTAGCGCTCGCACTTCTGCCCGGGATGGTGGGTGTCGCGACCGGTTTGGTCCTCGTCGCGATCGGCTCCGGCGGGCTCAAGGCCAACGCGACCTCGGTCGTCGGAACCCTGTACTCCGCCGAGGACCCGCGCCGTGACGCCGGGTTCTCCCTCTTCTACCTCGGCATCAACCTGGGCGCGTTCGCCGGCCCGATCCTCACCGGAATCCTGCAGCGCTCCCTCGGGTTCCACTTCGGCTTCGGACTCGCCGCCCTCGGTATGGCCGCCGGACTGATCCAGTACTCCTTCGGTCGCAAGCGGCTTCCGGATGCCGCGCGGCACATTCCCGATCCGCTCCCCAGGAGTCGCTGGCCATTCTTCGGGATCGTGGCGGCAGCATCCGTCGCCCTCATCGTCGTGCTCGTTCTGGTCGGCGTCATCACCGCTGAGAACCTCGTCACGATCGTCATCGGTCTGACCGTGCTTGCGACGATCGCCTACTTCGTCGTGATTCTGTCGAGCAAGCTCGTCAGCGGGATCGAACGCAAGCGGGTGTACGCGTTCATTCCGATGTTCATCGCGAGTGCCGCGTTCTGGTCGCTCTATCAGCAGCAGTTCACCGTCGTGACGATCTACTCCGATGAGCGGCTCAACCGCGACCTCTTCGGCTGGGTCATGCCGGTCTCCTGGGTGCAGTCCATCAACCCGATCTTCATCATCCTGCTCTCCGGGGTCTTCGCCGCCGTGTGGACGAAGTGGGGCCCGCGCCAGCCGTCGACGCCGCTCAAGTTCGCGGCCGGAACGATCATCATGGGACTCGCGTTCCTGTTGTTCCTCCCGTTTGCCGGTGGGGAGGCGAACTCGACACCGTTGCTCGCGATGATCGGCATCCTGCTCGTCTTCACGATCGCGGAACTGCTGCTCTCGCCCGTTGGTCTCTCTGTGGCGACGAAGCTCGCGCCGAAGGTGTTCCAGACCCAGATGGTTGCGTTGTTCTTCCTCTCGATCGCGCTCGGAACAGCCGTGTCCGGCTGGCTCGCGGAGTGGTACCTGACCGTGCCCGAGCACCTGTACTTCGGGATCCTCGGTGGCATCGCCATCGTGCTCGGCATCGCTCTCGCGCTCATTGCGCGCCCCGTGCTCCGGTTGATGAGTGGCGTTCGGTAGTCTGGAATTCCGGGCGCTGCCCGGGCTTTTCGCCGCTCGGATTCGACCCGGATCGGCACCGTTTTCGGAAGGATGCCGTGGCCACGACGCTCGTCATCGTTCCGACATACAACGAGCGTGAGAACCTTGCCGCTCTGATTGCCCGGGTGCGCAGCGCGACGCCGGATGTCGACGTTCTCGTTGTCGATGACAATTCGCCCGACGGCACCGGTGCGATCGCCGACGGCCTCGCGGCATCCGACCGCGCTGTGTTCGTCCTGCACCGTACGGGCAAAGCCGGGCTCGGCAGCGCGTATGGCGCGGCGTTCCGGTGGGGACTCGAGCGCGGCTACACGCGGCTGGTCGAGATGGACGCCGACGGCTCACACCAGCCGGAGGAGCTTCCTGGTCTTCTCGCCGCAGCGGATGCCGGTGCGGACGTGGTGCTCGGGTCGCGCTGGGTTCCCGGCGGGGGTGTACGGAACTGGCCGGCCTACCGCGAGCTGCTGTCACGAGGCGGCAGCGCATACTCGCGTATCGTGCTCGGGCTGCCCCAAAAGGATGTGACCGGCGGATACCGGGTGCTGACCGCGCACGCACTCGAGAGCATCCGCCTCGAGGATGTCCACAGTCAGGGGTACGGCTTCCAGGTGGACCTGCTCTTTCACGCCGCTCGTGCCGGGCTCCGGATCGTGGAGGTGCCGATCCTTTTCGTGGAGCGCGAGCATGGGGTGTCGAAGATGACCGGGGGGATCGTCGCCGAGGCGATGTTCCGGGTCACGCTCTGGGGTCTCGGCGCTCTGCCGGGCCGGTTGAGGCGCCTTTTCGGCCGCTGACACTCTGTTTTGCCGCGGTGGTGTGGTCTCGGGAGGAGAATCGTGAGGTTCGGCTCCGTGTAGCGGACGAACCCTCGAATTCTCCTCCCGAAACCCGCGGGATCAGCGCTGGGAGGAGGCGACAGCATCCGCCGCGGGCTGTGCGTATGGCACGAGCCGGGCGAGTTGCGTGACGTGGCGCGGTTCGAGCTCGTCGAGGCTCGCGACGCCGAGGAGTTTCATCGTGCGACGGATTTCACCGGAGAGGATCTCGATGGTGCGGTCGACGCCCTGGCGGCCGCCGGCCATGAGCCCGTAGAGGTAGGCGCGGCCGATGAGAGTGAACCGGGCCCCGAGGGCGACGGATGCGACGATGTCGGCCCCATTCATGATGCCCGTGTCGAGGTGGATCTCGACCTCGCTGCCGACCTCGCGGACGACCGCAGGCAGCAGGTGGAACGGAATCGGCGCGCGGTCGAGCTGGCGTCCGCCGTGGTTCGACAGGATGATCGCGTCGGCGCCGAGCTCGACGGCGAGGCGGGCATCCGCAACGGACTGGATCCCCTTGACGACGAGCTTGCCCTTCCACTGTTCGCGGATGAAGCGCACCTCGTCCGGTCCGACGGTCGGGTCGAACATGGTGTCGATGAGGGCAGCGACGGTGCCCGACCAGCGGTCGAGGCTCGCGAACGCGAGCGGTTCGGTGGTGAGGAAGTTGATCCACCAGGCCGGCCGGGGCAGCGCGTTGATCACGGTTTTGGGGGTGAGCGCCGGCGGAATCGAGAAGCCGTTCTTCACGTCACGGAGGCGCGCGCCGCCGACCGGGGTGTCGACGGTGACCATGAGGGTGTCGTACCCGGCAGCCTGGGCGCGATCGACGAGGGCGAGCGAGCGGTCACGGTCGGTCCACATGTAGAGCTGGAACCAGTTGCGTCCGTTCGGTGCTGCCGCTGCGACGTCTTCGATGCTCGTCGTGCCCATGGTGGAGAGGGTGAAGGGGATGCCTGCGGCCTCAGCCGCGGTCGCCCCCGCACGCTCACCCTCGGTCTGCATCATGCGGGTGAAGCCGGTCGGGGCGATTCCGAACGGCATGGCGCTGGTCTTGCCGAGCACCTCGCGAGTGGTGTCGACCTTCGACACGTCGCGCAGAACCGACGGGTGGAACTCGATGTCCTGGAACGCCTGGCGTGCACGCGTGAGCGAGATCTCGCCCTCGGCAGCGCCGTCGGTGTAGTCGAACGGCGCCTTCGGGGTGACGCGCTTCGCGATGGTCCTGAGGTCCGCGATGCTCGTTGCCGCGGCGAGGCGGCGCGTACGAGCGTTGAACTCGGGCTTCTTGAACTGCATGAGCGGTGCAAGATCGTGCACACTCGGGATTCGTCGTTCGACCATGGGGTCCTCTTTCTGTCGGAGCGTTGGGTGAAACACCGGAGCCGGCTGTCGGGCTGCCGCGGGGAGCGGCATCCGGAAGCTATGTCGGTATCTCGTCCAGGCGGTGGGTGGGGAGGTTTGTCTCGGCGTAGTAATTGGAGATATGGGAGTGCACGGCGGCTCTGGCGCTCGCCGCATCGCCGGACTCGATCGCGTCAAGGATGCCCCGGTGCTCGCGCATGAGGCGGGCTGCGGTGTCTGGCCACGACGGAAGGTCCGCGGCGCCGAGCCGCGCATAGCTCTCGATCGAGCTGCGGAGTCCGGCCATCGTGGCGGTGATGACCTGGTTTCCGGATGCTTCGGCAAGCGTCAGGTGGAATTGCGCGTCGAGCGCGAGGAACTCGGCGGCGGGCAGGTCCCTCGACTCCATGGCGTCGAGGAGAGCGACGGATGCCGTGAGGCTCGGACGCGGGGACGCCCCGGCGAGGTCAGCGGCCACGGCCGTCTCGAGAACGAGTCGTGTCTTGACGATGTCGGCGACCGCGAATCCGGTTGCGGCGACCTGCAGGCGCATGAGTGCTGACATCCCGCCCCCTGGCAGCGCGACGATGATCGCGCCGGAGTTCGGGCCGGAGCCCGTCGCGGTGCGAATGAGGCCCAGAACTTCGAGCACGCGGAGGGCTTCGCGCACGCTCGAGCGCCCCACACCGAGGTCTGCCGAGAGAGCGCGTTCGCCGGGGAGGTGGTCGCCGGGGCGCAGGCGTCCATCGAGGAGGTCGCGCTCGATCGACTCGAGCACGACTTGCCAGGCACGAGGTTCGTCCGTCACGCTGCTCCCGTCGTCGATGTGGTCAGACCACAGAGTTTACACGGAATGGTGGCCGGGTCGAGGCATCCGACACCGACTGCAAATTCAGGAGACCTGGTGCGACACGCCGTACGGTAGCGCTCTCACGACGGCGTGTCGCGCAAATCTCCTGAATTTGGGGTGCATCGGTGTGCGAAGGAGGAGGGGGCGGCGGCGTGCCTCTACGTGCGCAGAACCACGTTCGCGGGCTCGTCGCCCCGCTGCATCCGCTCGATCTGCTCACGCACGAGACGCGCCATTCGCGGCATCATCGCGGTGGTCGCACCACCGACGTGCGGGCTGATGAGGACATTCGGAAGGGCGAACAGCGGATGCCCGTCCGGCAGCGGCTCGGGATCGGTCACGTCGAGTGCGAACCGAAGCCGGCCGGATTCGGCCTGCCGGAGGATGGCATCCGTGTCGGCGACAGCGCCGCGCGCGATGTTCACCAGAAGCGCGCCGTCGGGCATGGCCTCGAGGAAGCTGTCGTCGACAAGACCGGTCGTGTTCTCGGTGAGGGGAACGCCGACGATGACGATGTCGGCCTGGGGCAGCAGTTCGGGGAGCTCGTCGATGCCGTGGATGTGGCCGCGCTCGTCGTCGCGGGCGCGAGTGGCGACGCGAACGACGTTCACTTCGAAGGGCAGGAGCCGATCCTCGATGGCTTTGCCCACGCCACCATAGCCGAGGATGAGCACGGTGCGGTCGGCGAGGCTCGCGTACCGGTTCGGTGCCCATCGACCCGCGCTCGCGGCACGCACGAAGTCAGGGATGCCTCGCTGCACGGCGAGAATGAGGGCGAGCGTCAGCTCGGCGGTCGATGCCTCGTGCACGCTCGACGCGTTCGCGAACACGTTCCCGGGAGGCAGCACCTCGTCGACGCCGTCGTATCCGATCGACTGGCTTTGCACGAGCTTGGTGGTGACACCCTCGAGAGCGCCGAGCTTTTTCGTCGCGCCCATGTACGGCTGAATGACGATATCGAACTCGGCCACCGGCGCAGGGCCAGACATGTCCCACTCAACGAACTCGACGCCCTCCATCTCGCCAACCGCTTTGCGGAGAGTCGTGCCTGGAACACCAACAACGAGGGGAGAAGTCATACTTCGAGCCTATCCAAACGGATGCCGGTGGCGCGAAAACAGCACGGTGATCGCGGTGCGCTGAGCCGCGAATTCACCCCCGGCGGGCGCGCGGCTCGTACCGCACGGGAACGAAGGACCGGGCGACGAGGGCGCGCAGCGACTCGAGGTCGCCCTCCACGAGCCCGACGGCCCGCGCCTGCACGAGAACGTTACCGAGTGCTGTCGCTTCGACCGGTCCGGCGAGCACGGGCAGGCCCGAGCGGTCAGCCGTGAGCTGGCAGAGCAGCGTGTTGAGCGACCCTCCGCCCACGATGTGGATCACCGAGACCGGGGAGTTCGCGAGAGCGGATGCCGTGTGAACGGCGTGCGCGAAGGCATCCGCGAGGCTTTCGAGAATGCAGCGCACGAACGCGGCGGGTGAGGTCGGCACCGGTGCGCCCTGCTCGCGAAGAGCGTCGGCGATGCGGGCGGGCATGTCGCCCGGTGTGAGAAAACGAGGGTCGTTGGCGTCGAAGGTGGGCATCGCCTCGGTCACCGCTGCAGCCGAGGCGAGCAGCGTGCCCAGGTCGATCGATTCGCCGGACTCGCGCTCCCATGTGCGCACGGATTCGCTCAGAAGCCACAGACCCATGACGTTGTGCAGGAACCGCACGCGCCCGTCGACACCGCCCTCATTGGTGAAGTTCGCCTCGCGGCTCGCTTCGGTGAGAACCGGGTGCTCGAGTTCGAGGCCGACGAGGCCCCACGTTCCGCACGAGATCCACGCGGCGTCACCGGTGAGCATGGGAACAGCGACGACAGCGGATGCCGTGTCGTGCGACCCGACGGCGGTCACGGGAGTCGACGGGTCGAGTCCGGTCTCGGACGCGATCTCGGGCAGAAGAGTACCGATGCGGTCGCCAGGCGAGACGAGTGATGGGAACAGCGATCGGGGCAGTCCGAGCTTCTCGATCAGGGCGTCATTCCACCGGCCGTCGGTACCGAGCAGCCCGGTGGTCGATGCGTTGGTGCCCTCGGCTCCGATCGCTCCGGTGAGCCAGGAGGCGAGAAGGTCTGGAATGAGCAGAGCTGTGTCGGCGCGGGCAAGCGCGTCTCCGTCTGCGGCGAGCTGGTACAGCGAATTGAACGGCAGGAACTGCAGCCCGTTCTGTGCGTACAGCTCCTCGAACGGAACGAGGTTGTGCACGGCGGCGACACCGCGCTCGGTCCTGCCGTCGCGGTAGTGGAATGGTTCGTGCAGCATCCGCCCGTTGGCGAGCAGCGCGTAGTCAACGGCCCACGAGTCGATCCCGATGCTCAGTGGCTTCGCCGATGCCGCGCCCGCCAGTCCCGTGACGACCGACCGGAACAGCCCCGTGGCATCCCAATGCAGCCCATCTTCGTGCTCGGTCGGACCGTTCGGAAAACGGTGTACCGGGTCGAGCCGGAGCTCGTTGGGCCCGACATGCCCGAGCATGACTCGACCGCTCGTCGCGCCGAGGTCGACGGCGGCGACGGTGCCGACGCTGCCGCTCACCGGAGGCTCCCGGGCGCGAATTCACTCGCTGCGGACGAGTTCACCCGGCACGCCGGGTGAACTGGACCGAACCGGGTGAAAACGCGAGAGGCCTTCATCGCAGGAACGCGGCTGCGACGCCGGCGTCGACCGGAATGTGCAGACCGGTCGTGTGCGAGAGGTCGCTCGTGCAGAGCACGAACACCGCGTTGGCGACGTTCTCGGGCACGACCTCGCGCTTGAGGATCGTGCGCTGGGCGTAGAACTTGCCGAGGTCTTCTTCTTCGATGCCGTAGGTCTTGGCGCGGTTCGCGCCCCAGCCCGAGGCGAAGATGCCGGAGCCGCGCACGACACCGTCGGGGTTGATGCCGTTGACCTTGACGCCGTACTCTCCAAGCTCGGCAGCGAGCAACCGGACCTGGTGCGCCTGGTCCGCCTTCGTTGCCGAGTAGGCGATGTTGTTCGGCCCGGCGAAGACCGAGTTCTTCGACGAGATGTAGATGATGTCGCCACCAAGCTTCTGGTCGATGAGCACGCGCGCCGCCGCCTTCGAGACGAGGAACGACCCCTTCGCCATGACATTGTGCTGCAGGTCCCAGTCCGCTTCGGTGGTGTCGAGCAGCGACTTCGACAGGGAGAGCCCGGCGTTGTTGACGACGAGATCGAGCCCACCGAACGCGAGAACGGCGGCGTCGATCGCTGACTGTACCGCCTGCTCATTCGAGACGTCTGCAGCGACGCCGACGGCGACATCCGTGTTCCCGATCTCGGCTGCAGCTTCCTGCGCCTTCTCGAGCGACAGGTCGGCGATGACGACGCACGCACCCTCGGCAGCGAGGCGGGTCGCAATCGCTTTTCCGATTCCGGATGCCGCGCCCGTCACGAGCGCGACGCGGGTCGCGAGCGGCTTGGGCTTCGGCATGCGCTGAAGCTTCGCCTCTTCGAGCGCCCAGTACTCGATGCGGAACTTCTCGGCCTCATCGATCGGCGCGTAGGTCGAGAGACCCTCGGCACCGCGCATGACATTGATCGCGTTGATGTAGAACTCGCTGGCGACGCGCGCGGTCTGCTTGTTCGCGCCGAAGCTGAACATGCCGACACCGGGAACAAGCACGATGAGCGGGTCGGCGCCGCGCAACGCGGGCGAATCCGCGACCGCGTTGCGCTCGTAGTAAGCGGTGTAATCCGCGCGGTACTCCTCGTGCAGCGTCTGCAGTCGCTCGATGGTCTCTTCCACGGAAGCGGACGCCGGCAGATCGACGAGAAGCGGCTTCACCTTCGTGCGGAGGAAGTGGTCAGGGCAGCTCGTGCCGAGAGCGGCAAGGCGCGGGTGCTCGGCGCTCGCGAGGAAGTCGAGCACGACGTCGTCATCGGTGAAGTGGCCGACCTGTGGCTTGTCGGTGGAGACGAGTCCGCGGATGGTCGGCGCGAGAGCAGCGGCCTTGGCGCGGCGCTCGGCCTCCGGCAGGGCAGCGTACCCGTCGAGGGCGGGGCCGAACGGTTCAGGGCGGGAGTTCGCAGCGATGTACTCCGCGGCGGTGTCGATGATCCAGAGCGAGTTTCGCTCGGACTCGTCGCTCGTGTCGCCCCACGCGGTGATGCCGTGGCCGCCGAGGATGCAGCCGACGGCATCCGGATTCTGTTCCTTGATCGCGGCGATGTCGAGGCCGAGCTGGAAGCCGGGGCGGCGCCACGGAACCCAGACGACCTTGTTCCCGAAGATCGTGCGGGTGAGTTCTTCACCGTCTGCGGCGGTCGCGATCGCGATGCCGGAGTCAGGGTGCAGGTGGTCGACGTGCGCGGCGTCGACCAGGCCGTGCATCGCGGTGTCGATCGATGGGGCGGCACCGCCCTTGCCGTGGAGGGTGTAGTCGAAAGCGGCGACCATCTCGTCTTCGCGGTCGACGCCGGGGTAGACGTTGGTGAGGGCACGCATGCGGTCGAGTCGCAGCACGGCGAGGCCCTGTTCGGTGAGCGTGCCGAGGTCTCCGCCCGAGCCCTTGACCCAGAGGAGCTCTACCTTCTCGCCGGTGGCGGGGTCGATGTCCTCGCCCTTTGCCGAGGTGTTTCCACCCGCGTAGTTGGTGTTCTTCGGGTCGGCGCCCAGCCGGTTGCTGCGCGCGATCAATTCCGCGGCGGTGTCGTTCGTCATCGTCTCACCCTTGTTCATTCGTGTTAACTCTTACAGAAAGTAACAGGCGCCTCGGGTGGCGTCAAGATCAGACCAGCGAAACGAGCTCCCGAAAGTCGTCGAGTCGTTCGTCGGAGGGGTCGAGTTCGGTGACCATCGTGGAGATCGAGTCCCAGTCGAGGGCGCGCGCGAGGGCGCGCTGGCCGAGCTTGGACGAATCGACGAGCAGGATGGTTTCGTCGGCGGCGTCGACGAAAGCGAGCTTCACCTGGGTCTCAGCGAGAGTCACCTCACTCGTTCCGCGAGCCGGGTCTACCGCCGACGCTGAGGTGAAGAACCGGGAGTAGTGGAGGGATGCCGCGGCCCGGCAGGCGAGCAACCCCACGAAGCTGTCGGTGCGCTCTTCTGCCTCGCCCCCGATCAGTACGGGTGTGGTGCCGGCAAGCCGTTTCGCCGCGAGGAAGTTCTCGTAGGAGTTCGTCGCGAGGGTCAGGTCTTCAGCGTGGTCGATCCGTGAGATCAACGTTCCGACGGTGGAGGAGGCGTCAAAGGCGGCGGCGCCCGACGACGGAACGAGGGCGAGGGCCTTTTCAGCGATGAGGAGCTTGACGTCGGCTCCCGTCGCCATCCGGTCGACGAACGAGCGCGGCCGGAGCGAAGGCACGGCACCGCCACGCACCCGGCGCAGCTGGCCGTCCGACTCCAGATCCGCCAGGTCGCGGCGTACCGTCATCGCTGAAACGCCGAGGCTTTCGGCTGCGGTGTCGAGGCGGATGATCCCGTCGGCAGAGAGGATTTCGAGCAGTCGTTCGCGCCGGTACTCAGCGTCCACCGTCGATGTCGTTGCCATGGGTCGTGCTCCTTGCTCTGGACTGAGATGCTACCGCCGGAGAAACGCAAGCGCTTTGTATCGTTTTGGTTTCGCCTGTTGACGAGAACTGACTTTCGGGTTTACCTTTCGAGAGCAAACCTCAGTTTTCGTCAACGGTGTCGAGAGGAGGAACGATGAGCAGATACGACTTCGTACGGGAAGAGCTCATTCTTGCTGAGCTCGACGCGGCGGGGCGGGTGACGGTGAAGGACCTCGCCAGCCGGTTCGGAGTCTCACCGGTGACCGTGCGCAAGGATCTCGATCTGCTCGAACAGCGCTCGCTCCTGCGTCGCGTCCGCGGTGGCGCGGTCGCAGCATCCGCCCGCGACGAGGGCGCCTTCGAAACGCGGCTGCGCGCTGACGCCCAGGCAAAGCAGGCCATTGCCGCGGCGGCCGCGTCCCTCGTCCATGACGGTGATGTCATCGCGCTCGACTCATCCACGACGAGTAACTACCTCGCACGCGAATTGTTGTCGCGCACGGGCCTCATGGTGGTGACGACGAGTCTCCCGACTGCGACGCTTTTGATGGAGCGTTCCGATGCCACCGTCGTACTGCCCGGCGGTGTTCTGCGACGGGCCTCCCGATCCGTTGTCGGCGCATTCACCGACGTGTTCGAAGGCCGCGGCCGGGTGAAGACGGCGTTCCTCGGTGCCGCGAGTGTTTCGCGCTCACTGGGGCTTCTCGAGCTGTCGAGCGACGAGTGTGAGGCGAAGAAGACCCTCGTCCGCGCCAGCGATTCCGCCATCGGGCTCTTCACGGCTGCGAAGACGAAGGGCTTCGGGCTGCACTCCTTCGCTGCTCCCTCTGAAATCGCGGCTCTGTACACCGACGACGGGGTCGGTCCGGAATTTGCCGAGGCGTGGGCTGGATCCGGCGTCGAGGTCGTCACCGTCCCGATCGGGGCCGTTCGGCACCAGACGGTGGGAGCGGCGATGACCGCATGACAGAAAAACCCGGTGGCAACACCGACACCCAGCGGCGACTGCCGCACCCATCACCAGCCGGGCAGCGATGCCGGGCTTCATCGAGAGAGAGGCACCTCAATTGCTGAAAAGAAAAGCACTCGCCGTCGGAGCGCTCGCGCTGACGGCCGCAATGCTCACCACGGCATGCACCGCTCGAGGCAGTAGCGGACAGGTCGACAGCGGCACCGCCAACGGCGGCGATGACGAGCAGTACTCCATCGCCTTCGTTCCCAAGCTCCAGGGCATCCCGTACTTCGAAGCCATGAACGCCGGCGGCGAGGCAGCCGCCGAAGAGC
Source organism: Mycetocola sp. TRD_SC_2 (assembly GCF_055361225.1). Taxonomy (NCBI): domain Bacteria; kingdom Bacillati; phylum Actinomycetota; class Actinomycetes; order Micrococcales; family Microbacteriaceae; genus Mycetocola; species Mycetocola sp. TRD_SC_2. Next base: position 149,611 of record NZ_CM143954.1, read on the forward strand.
TCGGCATCGAATGGCTCTACCAGGGACCGACGACAGCGGATGCCGCGGCCCAGGCCGACATCGTTCGCTCGTTCATCCAGCAGGGCGTTGACGCCCTCATCGTGGCCCCGAACGACCCGGACTCGATGGCACCGCTCCTGCAGGAAGCAGCGGATGCCGGAATCAAGGTCGCGACGAGTGATACGGATGCTCCGAATTCCGTTCGCGAGGTCTTCGTGAACCAGGCGTCCGTCGAAGGCATCGGCCAGGGGCTCACCGACGCGCTCATGGAAGCGATGGGTGGCTCGGGCAAATACGCGATCGTGTCGTGTGGTGAGACCGCGGCCAACCTCAACGCGTGGATCGAAGTGCAGGAGGCGTACACAGCGGAGCAGTACCCGGACGCTGAGATCGTCGACATCGTGTACGCGGGAGAGGACCAGGCCGCGGCGACATCCATGGCTACCGACCTCATGAACGCACACCCCGATCTCACCGGACTCGTCGGTGAATGCACGTCGTCTGCTCCTGGTGTTGCCCAGGCCGTTGCGGACGCGGGCAAGATCGGCGAAGTGTTCACCGTCGGGCTCGGGACGCCGCAATCGATGAAGCCGTACCTCGAAGACGGATCATCGAGCGCGTCGATTCTGTGGGACGTCGAAGGCCTCGGCTACCTCACCGCGTGGGCTGGGCTCCAGCTCGCCGAGGGCAACGAGTTCGAAGCGACGAACAACGTGAGCGATGACCTGTCAGAAGTCGAGTACGACGACTCGACCAAGGTGCTCTTGCTTGGTCCGCCGCTCGTGATCACCTCGGACAACGTCGACGACTTCGACTACTAGAAGTTTTCGACACCGGAGGGGCTCGGACCCGACCGAGCCCCTCCGGCGTCCGCTCCCGATGAAAAGGACCTTCATGGCGAACGAAACGACCACGGTGCCCCGACTCGAACTGTCCGGGGTCGTGAAAAGCTACGGCGGAGTGCGGGCGATTCGTCACGCAGACATGGTTGTCGCTCCAGCTACAGTTCATGCCCTGGTCGGGGAGAACGGTGCGGGCAAATCGACCCTGATCAAGATCGTGGCGGGTGCCGAACGTGCGGATGCCGGCACGATCAAATTCAACGGAGACACGGTGTCGATCACCTCGACGACGGATGCCATCGGCCTCGGAGTACAGACCGTCTACCAGGAGCCGCAACTCTTTCCCGAACTCAGCGTCGCCGAGAACGTCTTCGTCGGTCGTGAACTGAAGAAGGGTGTCCGGGTCGACTGGGCGGCGCAGGCGGATGCCATGCACTCGCTGCTCGAAACGGTCGGGCTGCCCGACACCATCTCGACCGAGGTGGTCGGATCCCTGTCCATTGCGCAGCAACAGCAGGTGTCGATCGCGAAGGCGCTCGCCGGGGACGCGTCCGTTCTCATCCTCGATGAGCCGTCCGCGATTCTCACCGACGCCGAGATCGACGTGTTGTTCGCTGTCATCCGCAAGCTCACGGCATCCGGTGTGTCAGTCATCTACATTTCGCACCGACTCGACGAGCTGTTCCGCATCGCCGACGTGGTGACCATCATGCGCGATGGTGAGACAATCACCACGCGGCCGATCGGTGAACTGAGCGTTCGTGAGATCGCCGAGATCATGGTCGGCGGCGTCCTCGCCGAGTCGCGGACGGATGCTGAATCGACGCGGGGGGAGGTGGTGCTGGAACTCGAGCAGCTCAGCCTGGACAAGCATTTCGCTGACATCAGCCTCACCGTTCGGGCCGGAGAGATCGTGGGGCTTTACGGACTCATCGGCTCGGGCGCCGGAGAGATCGCAAGCTCGGTGTACGGGATGCAACGGCCCGCCGGTGGGAGCATCCGGGTCCATGGCAACGCGGTGCAGCTCAGGCGCCCGTCGCAGGCCAAGAAACTCGGCATCCACCTGTTGCCTGCGAACCGGTCAGCGCAGGGTTCGTTCTCGTTCCAGAGCATCGCATTCAATATCACCGTCGGCGAACTCCATCTGCTTTCGCGGGTTCGCGGGTGGGTCGAACGGCGCCGTGAGCGCTCCATCGCCCGTGATTTCATCTCACGGCTCGCGGTCAAGACGCCGAGTGAGAACCAGCCGATCAGCGCGATGTCCGGCGGGAACGCGCAAAAGGTCGTCCTCGCGAGACAGCTCGTGAATCGCCCAACACTTCTCGTGCTCGTCGAGCCGACGCAGGGCGTCGACGTCGGGGCAAAAGAGGAGATTCACCGCATCATCGACACGCTCGCATCCGAGGGAACGGCGGTTCTCGTCGTCACGAGTGACCTCGGTGAAGTGCAGCGGATCTCGGATCGCATCCTCGTCGTACGCGGTGGAGAGATCGTGAGCGAATTCGCTCCGGATGCCACGCAGGTCCAGATACTCGCGGCGGCCGCCGGCGAACAGCACCAGGAGGAAGCGCGATGACCGCTCTCGACGAAAAATCACAGGAAACGGTGAAACCGGTCGCCCGGCGGATTCTTCCTCCGCCGGTCACGGGGCAGGAACTGGTCCTCGTCGGTGTCATCGCCGTGCTCTGGGTGCTTCTCGGTATCTTCACTCCGTCATTCCTCACCCCGTCCTCGATCCAGCCGCTCCTGGTCTCTGTCGCACCGCTCGCTCTCATCGGCGTCGGGATGACGTTCATCATCATCACCGCGGGCATCGACGTCTCCGTCGGAGGAGCGATCGCACTCTGCGCAGTCGTGACGGCGAAGCTGCTCGTTAACTTCGACGTGCCGCTGATCGTCGCGGTCGGAGCAAGTGTTGTGTTGGGACTCCTGCTGGGGGTGATCAACGGAACGCTCATCGCCTACGGGCGAGTCCACGCCATCATCATCACCTTCGGTACGGCGAACATCTTCCAGTTCTTCGCTCTGCGGGTGTTCGGCTCGTCCACCGTCAACAACATCCCGGGAACCCTCGACGTATTCGGTCGCGGCGAAGCCGGGCGCAGCTTCGGGGTGCCGCACAGCTTCGCCATCACCGTGATCGTCGTGATCCTCGCGTGGTGGTATCTCCGGCACACCGCGGGCGGCAGGCATTTTTTCGCCATCGGCGGCAACGCCAACGCCGCGCGCCTGGCGGGCGTGAAGGTGCAACCGCGGGTCCTGCTCGCCTACGCGATCACCGGAGCGCTCGTCGGAGTCGGTGCCTGCTTCCTCATCGCCTCAGGCACGTCGACGCTCGATCAGGGGGTCGGTGCCGGCCGCGAGCTCGCCGTCATCGCTGCCGTCGTCATCGGCGGGACCTCGATTCTTGGAGGAAGGGGGTCGGTCATCGGCACACTTCTCGGGGCGATCCTGGTGCAGACCGTCACCTCCGGAGTGACCCAGCTCGGCTGGCCATCCCAACTCGCCAACCTTTTCGTCGGAATCTTCATCATCATCGCCGTCGGCACCGACTTGCTCCGCGAGCGGGCACGAAGGAGGAAAGCATGAGCGTGACCACGCCGTCGCCATCGACCGCCTCAACGCCGACGCGGAGCCCGGAAAAGCGGAGTCTCGGTTCCCGCGCACTCGAAGCGTTGCTGACCCAGCGGATCGTGCTGCTTGCGGTGCTCATCGTCATTTTGCTCGTCGTCATGACCATCCTCGACGCCACCGGTGCGTTGAGCGGCTCGTACAATTCCGACTATCTCGCGGCAGCTCTCATCAACGCGGTCCCACTGGCCATGCTCGGGCTGGCGCAGTTGTTCGTGATCCTCTCCGGCCGGGGTGGCATCGATCTTTCCGTCGGGTCGATGGTCTCGGTAACCGGCGTCGCATTCGGGATGTCCTATGGGCTGTGGGGCTGGAATCTCTTATCCGCGATGATTTTCGCTGTCGTGCTGGGTGGCATCCTCGGGGGGATCAACGGTGTCCTCGTTGCCTACGTCGGGTTTCCTCCGCTCATCGCGACGCTCGCGACGTTCTATGCCTATCGGTCGATCGCGTTGGTGTGGAGCGACCAGAAGCCGGTGAACTCGGCCGAGATCCAGGCGTTCTACTCGGCGGCGAAGGCCATCGAGCTGCCGTTGATCGGCGCGTACCTGCCGCTCGTGCCGCTCGGCATCTTCACCTTCCTGCTGCCCGTTGTGATCGTTTCGTGGATCCTGCTCAACAAGACCACCTTCGGCCGCCGGGTCTACGCGGCCGGCACGAACGATACTGCGGCGGTCTGGGCCGGCATCAACGTGCGGCCGAACCGGCTGGCCGTGTATGTGATCTCCGGTGTCATTTCCGGGCTGGTCGGTGTCGTCACGGTCGCCCAGTTCGCGTCAGCACGACCGGATGCCGGGACGAGCGGAAACGGCATGGCCCTCCCCGCGATCACCATCGCGGTGCTCGGTGGCGTGGCGATCACCGGCGGAATCGGCCGGGTCGCGGGTGTCGTGCTTGCGACCATCCTCATCGTCTGGACGAATGCCGGCATCCTTCTCGCCTTCCCGGGCAACAACGGCGTTCAGGTGCAGTTGGTTGCGCTCGGCCTTGTGCTCGTCTTCGCCTCGCTGCTCAACGGTCTGACGAGGCGCAAGTACGGGGGCATTTGAGGCCGTGGACTGCTGGGACCGCTGGGCAAACTCCCCTAGCCGTCCACCTCCTCGAGGACCATAATCGAATGCACCGCGCTCGTCGCGCGCGCAGTCGAGGGAACCAACGAGGGAGTCGATGATGACGGAAATCCTGCTGTTCCACCACGCCCATGGGCTGACGTCGGGGGTGAGGGACTTTGCAGACGTCCTCCGTAATGCGGGACACCGGGTACACACCCCGGATCTCTACGATGGTCGCACGTTCGACGATCTCGAGGGTGGGATCGGCTACGCGCGATCTGTCGGTTTCGATGCTCTCCTCGAGAGTGCCCGTGAAGCCGCTGGTGAGCTGCCGAACGATGTGGTCTACGCCGGTTTCTCTCTCGGCGGGGCGCCGGCACAGATGCTCGCTCAAACCCGGCCCGGTGCTCGAGGGGCTCTCCTCCTCCATGCCGCGCTTCCAGTTGCCGAGTTCAGTGAGAGTTGGCCAGCGGGAGTGCCGGTGCAGATCCATGCGATGAATGCTGACCCGGAGTTTGTCGACTCAGGGGACATCGATGAGGCTCGTGCTCTGGTCGAGCAAGCCGAGGATGCTGAACTGTTTCTCTATCCGGGCAATGCCCACCTCTTTGCCGACAGTGGCTTGCCCGATTACGACGAGGAGGCAGCCTCTCTGCTACTCGACCGCGTGCTCCAGTTCCTCAGTCGTGTCAGTTAGCCGCACCCCGCTTCGACGCAGCCACCGCCGTGAGCGGCTCTGAGGATGTTCACCGGGAACGCGAGTGAGTCGTGGGCGGTCTATGAGGATGACGACACTGACCTCATTCCGCTCTGGCGAGTGACCTGTACCCACTACCTCGTGAGCCGCACGTTTCGTCGAAGCCAGTCAGCGTTCGCCGATGCGATGGCGCCGATCCTCGAAAACCTCGGGTGGAACCCGGCCTGAGCACGCTTGCAAGCCTGGGGAGGGATTTTCGATCATGGTTAGGTCCTGCGGTTTGCTGGAGGGTGACACGGGGTGGCTCCTTCAGTGGAAGAAGGGTTTGCGGAGGAGCCAGTCCGGGTAGGTGACCTTTGGTTTTCCGTTCACCATTCCGACCGAGAACACACCGGTGTCGATCATGCGGTGATGGAACCAGCAGAAGAGCGCTCCGTTGTCGGTGTGAGTGGGACCACCGTTCGAGTACTCGTCCACGTGGTGGGCCTCGCACACGCTTGCGGGGATGGAGCAACCCGGAATCCCGCAGGTGGGTCCGTCTCGGGCAATCATCCCGGCACGTTGCGTTCGGTTGAACTTTCGTTTCTCGGTACCGAGGGCGATAAGTGCCCGTCTGGGTCGAGGAAGGCGGGGATGATGCTGGAGTCACAGAGAATCTGCTTGATCGTCGAGTAGGGAACCGGATCAGGAATCCCGACGATTCGCCCGGTTCCCTTCTTCTTCTCGAGAACATCGGTGGAAACGCTGACGATGACCGTTGGTGCGGCTCCGCTCGTGGTGGGAACCTCGCTCGAGCGGGCCAGAGAGTCGATCATGGCGGCAAACACGTCGGCGCGGATCTGGCCAGGTGTGCGTTCCTCTCGTGGTGCCCGGGTAGTGGCGGCATTCTTGGACTTGAACTCTGTCCCCGCAGCACCGCTTCCGCACTCGCCGTTGATCTCCGTACCGGCGCCATCATCACCCGCATCGGGTTGATAGCGGGATTGTGTACGCGGACTCAGTATCGCGTCGAACAAAGCGAGAAGTTTCGCCGCGACGTCGACAGTGACCTGGCCACCGAACTGGTGCAGCCCGTTCTTTGCGGTGCGGCTGACCCAGAAGTTTCGTTCCCTGACCGCTCTCTCGGCCCGCGGTTCGATACCGTCTTCGTCGAGGAGATCCCGCCACTGCCGAGCCTGGATCGCGATGAGGTCCGACGGCATCGGCAACCCGAACTCGGACCCACCGCCCGTTGCTTGACCCACCAGTTCGGCTTCAGAGACCTCGAGCCGGTGAACGTCGGCGCGGGGAGCGGCGAGGCTGAGCTCGCGCGTGATCACGTCAGCGGTCTCCGCCCCAATCAGCCCCTCGCGGAGAGCGGCACCTACCTCGGGAAAGAGTGGCGGCAGAGGGAGACCTGCGTCACTGGCGCGAGGGCTGGTCCGGGAGCCGACCCGGATCATCCGGTTCGCGGTCGCCGCAGATACGCCGGTCACCATCTCCACCAGATACGACGGCCGGGCGAAGTTGTGGCGAGCGGCAAGGCCGTCGCTCCCTCGCACCGGATCCGACCGGACCGCGACATCGTTACTCGCAGCAGCAAGGATCGCGTCGACGCCACGGCCGATCGCCGCGGTCTTCGACAACACACCGAGCAGCCCGTCACCGCTGAGCCGGTCGAGATGGTCAAGGTCGAGCAGGTCGATCACTTCGCCCAGATGCGCCAGGAGCCCGTCGAGCGCTGCCTCTTCGGCCGGAATCTCCGGAACCGGATGGAGGGCGCTGACCGGCAGGTTCATGGCTCCAGTGCACCGCCCGCACATTGAGCTGAAGCAGCACGCCACGCACCCACGCGCGGCCTGACCCGGGATGCCGGGCTGAGCGTCGCGCGCAGATCTTTCATGGCTCTAGTCCACACCCAACCACTGACAGTGGGCGCGCCGAAATCGGCGCGCCCACCGTCAACTGTGGATAACTTCGAAAAGGCCTACGCGCCCCAACCAGCCTGCTGGCCGCCGACGCGTTCCTCGGCGATGCGCTGCTGGTATCCGGATGCCGCGTACGCTGCCATCGGGTCGGCCGGAAGACCGCGGGATTCGCGCCACGCTGCCAGGTCGCTGCGAACATCCGTGTAGAAGGCGTCCATCAGAATTCCGTTGGCGCCGAGCACGTCGCCGGCGTTCTGGGCGGTGAGGAGAGCGTCGCGGTCGACGTGGAGGGCCCGCGCCGTCATCTCCTGCACGTTGAGCACGCTGCGGATCTGACCGGGGATCTTGTCCTCGACGTTGTGACACTGGTCGAGCATGAACGCGACGGGAGAGTCATCGTCGAGCCCGCCGCCACGGACGACCTCGTAGAGAATCCGGAACAGCTGGAACGGATCTGCGGCACCGACGATGAGGTCGTCATCGGCGTAGAACCGCGAGTTGAAGTCGAACGAGCCGAGCTTGCCGAGGCGAAGCAGTTGGGCGACGATGAACTCGATGTTGGTTCCCGGAGCGTGGTGGCCGGTGTCGAGGCAGACGAGCGCCTTGTCGCCGAGGGCGCTGACCTGGGCGTAGCTCGTTCCCCAGTCCGGAACATCGGTGTGGTAGAACGCCGGCTCGAAGAATTTGTACTCGAGTACGAGGCGCTGGTCGTCGCCGATGCGGTCGTAGATCTTCTGCAGCGAGTCGGCGAGTCGGTCCTGGCGCCCGCGGATGTCACCCTGACCGGGATAGTTGGTGCCGTCGGCAAGCCAGATTTTGAGGTCACGAGACCCCGTGGCATCCATCACGTCGATGCACTCGAAGTGGTGATCGATGGCCTGCTGACGCACCGCCTGATCGGAGTGAGTGAGCGACCCGAACTTGTAAATGTCGTCCTGGAACGTGTTGGAGTTCACCGTTCCGAGCGTCACGTTGAGCTCGGCCGCGAAGTCCTTGAGCGCGGAGTAGTCGTCGACCTTGTCCCACGGAATGTGCAGCGCGACCTTCGGCGCGAGGCCGGTGAGTTCGTTCACTTTTGCCGCGTCGGCGAGTTTCTCCTGGATGGTTCGCGGGGTACCCGGCGTTCCGAACACCTTGAAGCGGGTGCCGGAGTTGCCGAATGCCCACGACGGCAATTCGATGGCCTGCTTTTCGAGCGTGCCCAGCACGGTGGAGTCGATCGTCATTGTTCTTCGTCCTTACTGAAGCTCATCCGTCCAGCGAACAAGCTGAATCGTTTCAAAACAGATTATCAGAAGAAGGGGAGCACCGTACAGTGGTACTCCCTTTCTCTGGGGTAGGCGGTTCGCCTAGCGCGGGGCGGTTCCCGCGAGCGAAGTGTGTTGCGGTGGAGGTCAGCGGTGGGTCGCCACCGCCGGGTCAGGCGAGGTGAAAGTACTCGTGCAACTGGAGCATCGTCGAGTCGGGAGCGGCGTCTTCGACGAAGAAGCCAGCCATGGTCGCCTGCCAGCGGGCGTTGACGTCGGTGCGGTCCATCTCGGCCCGAGCACGATCGAAGTCGTCGGTCTCGAGGTACCCGACGACGAGCCCGTCCTGCTTGTTGAGGAACAGGGAGTAATTACGCCACCCACATGCGGTGAGAGCCTCGAGCATCTCCGGCCAGACCGTCTCGTGGGCGGCCAGGTACTCTTCGACCCGTTCCGGCTTGAGGTGCATGAGGAAACAGACGCGGTTGTTGGTTCCGGATGTCATGCGTTGAGCTCCTTGATCATGGTGGCGTGGTCGACGCGAGGCACGTCATGGTGACGGATTCAGTGGGAGCGAGGCTCGTGGTATCCGCTGGATGTGCCCGGCAGACGAGAGAAATGAAATGTTTCAATTTGGTCATTTGTATCACGAGTTTCATCCCGGTCAAGAGTGCGGTCGGGGGATGTGGGCCGGTTCGCCGCTACGCTGGCAGAATCAGCCACGGAGGATTCGATATGGGAATGAGTGTGCGCGACGTTGCGACACGCGCCGGAGTTTCGGTGGGAACCGTCTCCAACGTACTCAATCGACCAGACAAGGTTTCGCCGCGAACGGTGGCACGGGTACGTGCCGCGATTGACGAACTCGGGTTCGTGCGGAATGACGCCGCGCGCCAACTTCGCGCCGGGCGCAGCCTCAGTATCGGGTTGATCGTGCTCGACGTCTCGAACCCCTTTTTCACGGATGTCGCACGCGGCGCCGAGGATCGCGCCGTCGAGGACGGGCTCACTGTGCTCCTTGGGAACAGCGATGAGAGGTCGGACCGCGAGGCAGCCTACGTCGACCTGTTCGAAAAGCAGCGGGTGCACGGCGTGCTTATCTCCCCGGTCGGTGACGCGAGTGATCCTCTCGAGGGGCTCCATCGCCGTGGCATTCCGACCGTGCTCGTCGACCGGCAGACGGCGGACGAACGTTTCTCGTCGGTCGCCGTCGACGACGTTGCCGGCGGTTATCTTGCGGTGCGGCACCTCATTGAGACCGGTCGCCGCCGGATCGCGTTCGTCGGTGGCCCCGCTGACCTGCGCCAGGTGGCCGATCGACTGGCGGGAGCGCGGAAAGCTGTGGCCGAGACCGAAGGCGTCACCCTCGAGCAGATCGAAACCGGCGCCCTCACGGTGCTGCAGGGGCGGAAGCTCGGCGAAGCCATCCGTGAGCGGCCGGCCGACGAGTTGCCCGATGCCTTGTTCGCCGCGAACGACCTCGTGGCCATGGGGCTGCTGCAGGCGTTCAGCATGCTCGGTACGTTGAACGTTCCCGACGACATCGCGATTATCGGCTACGACGACATCGACTTCGCGACAGCAGCAATCGTGCCGCTGTCTTCGATCCGGCAGCCGAGCACTCTGATCGGGTCGACCGCCGTCGATCTGCTGATGCGCGAAGCGAAGTCCCCGGACGACTTCGAACGCGAGCACATCGTCTTTCAGCCCGAGCTCGTCATCCGGGAGTCGACGGCCCCGCGCGGCTAGTCGCGCGAGGTGGGGCCGTCCGCGTCCACGAGCCGGCGGGCATCCGTCGACTTCGGGCGCTGGCGCTGGACCTGCCCGGTGAGCGCGGGCAGGGAGATCGGCGACGTCATGGCGATCTGGTCCGAGAAGTCCTCGGGAACGATCGACGACACCGGCAGCGGCTTGCCCGCGTGGGTGACAACGAGACGCCAGCGTGAAAGCGGGTGACGCTGCAGGCGCAGCCTCCTCGCGACAACAGCCCAGGTCAGGGCGAAGACACAAGCGATGGCTGCGGCGACACCGGCAGCAGCGAGGGCCCAGCGGGGACCCCACGCGTTCGCGATGCCACCGACGATCGGCGCACCGAACGGAGTTCCGCCCATCAGCACCGCCATGTACAGCGCCATGACGCGACCGCGCACCGCGGCATCCGTTGTCGTCTGCACGAAGGCGTTGGCCGTCGTGAGCATGGTGACCGTGGCGAAACCGATGAAGATGAGCGCGGCGGCGAAGGTCCAGAACGTCGGCATGACGGATGCCGTGAACGCGGCAACCGCAAACAAACCGACGGCAGCGATGATCACGCGCATGCGGGCCCGGTCACGCCGGGCTGCGAGCAGGGCGCCGGTGAGTGACCCGATCGCGAGGATGGATGAGAGCAGGCCGTAGTCTCCGGCGCCTCCACCGAGCTCGACCGCCATCGTCGACGCGAAGATCGGGAAGTTCATGCCGAACGCACCCATGATGAACACGATGAGAAAGATCACGCCAAGGTCGGGGCGGGACCGAACGTACCGGAATCCCTCCGCGAGCTGCCCGCGTTGCCGTGGTGCACGGGGGTGCGATCGCAGCGAGCTCGTGCGTAGCTTGTAGAGCGCGAAGAGCACGGCGAGGAAAGTGAAGCCGTTGACGATGAAGACCCAGCCGGAGCCGATCGCAACGATCAGCAGGCCGGCGATGGCGGGGCCGATCATTCGCGCGGCGTTGAAGGATGCGGAGTTGAGCGCGACAGCGTTCGACATGTTGTGCTCGTCGACGAGGTCGGAGACGAAGGTCTGGCGAGCAGGGCCATCGACGGCGTTGACGATGCCGAGCAGGAGGGCAAAGACGTAGAGGTGCCACAGTTCGGCGTGGCCGAGCAGAAGCAGGAGTCCGAGGGCGACCCCGAGCATCATGAGCACCGACTGGGTGATCATGAGGATCTTGCGGCGGTCGAACCGGTCGGCGATAAGACCCGTGATCGGAACGAGCAGAAGCTGAGGCCCGAACTGCAGGGCCATCGTGATGCCGACGGCGACAGCATCGTTGTCGGTCAGGACGGTGAGCACCACCCAGCTCTGGGTGGTGGACTGCATCCACGCGCCGATGTTCGACACGAGCGCGCCGATGAACCACAACCGGTAGTTGTAGCTCGAAAGAGAACGGAACATTGCACTCACTGGGTGGCGAGTCTCCTCATCAGGTCTGCGGCTTTCGCCAGGGTTTCTCTGTCGGTGGGGTCAAGGGTGCGCAACTGGTGGTGAAGCCAGGCGTCCCGTTTCTTGACTGTCTCTTTCACGATTGCCGTACCGGCATCCGTCAGTTCGATGGTGACTCGGCGCTTGTCTGCTGCGTCGGCGATGCGGGTGAGGTAACCCGATTCCTCGAGGCAGTTCACCGTGCGGTTCATCGACGGGGCAGAGACATGGTCGCGTTCAGCCAGGCCGGTCAGGGTGTGGGGTCCGTGGCTGTACAGGCCGCCGAGCACCGAGAACTGGCCATCGCTGAGCTCGTCATTCGCACGTTCGTTACGAAGTCGGCGTGCCAGCCGGAAGGTTCCCATGCGCAGGTCTGCTGCCTGCTCCGCGATTGTTTTAGCCACGAAGGTCAAGTTTAGCAAATTCATTAGCAAAGGTAAAGGTGTGATTAGCGAGGCTAACTAACGGTGCCCTCCGGCTGCCGGTGGTTGTGCCACTACTCTGGGGAAATGACCGAAGACGATCAGACCGGGGCGGATGCCGCCTCCCCCGAAACCCGGACCCTCACCGATGCCCAGGGCGTCACGATCTACTACTACGTCTGGCCGGTGCGACAGCCGAAAGCGGTCATCCACCTCAGTCACGGCGTCGGAGAGCACGCCCGGCGTTATGCGGCGCTCGCCGCCGACCTCAACGCCGCCGGATACACAGTTGTTGCCGACGATCACCGGGGTCACGGGCAGACCGGCGTCAACCATCTCGGTGTCGGCAAGCTCGGCGAGAAGCCCACGAAGACGGCGGTCGCGTCGGTGCAGCTCGTCGGCGAACACCTGCGCGAGGACTACCGTGACTTTCCGCTCGTGTTGCTCGCCCACAGCTGGGGTTCGTTTATGGCGCAGAAGGTCATCAACCGTACGAGCATCTACGACGCCGTTGTGCTCAGCGGGTCGTCACTCTCCGTCCTTGGGGTAGTCGGCAGCGGCAACTACAACAAGAAATGGACGTCGCCGACGGCCACCGGGCTTGAGTGGCTCAGCCGTGACGAAGCCGTCTGGGCGGCGTTCGCTGCCGACAAGTACAACTTCGACGTCGCGGTGACCCCGGCGTGGACGACAGTGCAGGCGTTAACGTATCTCGGGCGTCCGCCGCGGTCGATGCCACGCGACATCCCGATGCTCATCCAGGGCGGCGCGAACGACCCGCTCGGCGGCACCCGCGGCCTGACGCTGCTGCGCGACGCGTATGTGAAACGGGCGAAGTTGAGCGACGTGACGCTGCACATCTACCCGGAGGCGAGGCACGAGATCTACAACGAGACGAACCGCGACGAGATCATTGCCGACCTCGTCGAGTGGCTCGACGCGCACGTGACGCCGGGTGGCTGAGCGGATGCCGCGAGCTCAGTAGCGGTGCGCGGCCCCGTCTGCCGGAACGTTGAACGCGTACAGCCGCGCTGTGCCCGCGGAATATTCGAGTGCCGTCACCGAGCAGTTCTGCACGGCGGGCATGAGCTCGCGGTAGCGGTTCGGGTCGGTGCCGAGCAGATGGCAGAGCACGAGCCGGAGCGCTGTGCCGTGGCACGACACGAGGACCCGGCCGTCCGGGAACGCCGCTTCGATCCGGTCGAACGCCCGCAGATAACGTGTGATGCCGTCGAGTCCGCGCTCGCCGCCTGGCAGAACCTCTTCGGCGGGCCGGGCGATGAACGCGTCGACAGCGGCAGAATGCTCGGGCCGCAACTCATCGAGAGTGCGTCCTTCTCCCACGCCGAACCCGACCTCGGAGAGATCCGGGTCGGTTTCGACTATTTCGCCGATTGCCCGCGCGCTCGGCTCGGCCGTCATCACGGCCCTGCCCAGGGTTGACGAATAGACAGCGTCGAGACGAGCATCCGCCGACCACAGGGCCAGCGCCTCCGCCTGACGGAGGCCCTCATCGGTCAGGCCGACATCCGCCTTCCCCGCGTACCGGTGCTCCGCATGCCAGAAGGTTTCGCCGTGCCGGGCCAGGAAGAGAGTTGTCATGTGTCCATTGTCCTCCTCGCTCCTCGAATTCGCTCCCGACCCCGCAGCTAGGCTGAACTCATGCATGGTGAGTACAAAGTTCCCGGCGGCAAACTCGTCGTCGTCGACCTCGATGTCGTCGACGGCAAAATAGCGAACTTCCGCCTCGCTGGCGACTTCTTTCTCGAGCCGGACTCCGCACTCGACGACATCAACCGAGCCGTCGAAGGACTTCCGGCCGAAACGGATGCCGCGTCGCTGGCATCCGCTATTCGCCGCGGGCTTCCCCAAGACGCGACCCTTCTCGGCTTCAGCCCGGAATCCGTCGGCACCGCGATCCGCCGGTCCCTCGCGGGCGCTGCCGACTGGAAGGACTTCGACTGGCAGTTGATCCACACCGACGCCGTTCCTCCCCGGGTTCACCTGGCGCTGGACGAGGTGCTCACCGCCGAGGTCGGCGCCGGCAGACGCGGACCCACGCTTCGGATCTGGGAGTGGGATGAATCGGCGGTTGTGCTCGGAAGCTTCCAGTCGGTGAAGAACGAGGTCGACGTCGAGCAAGCCGCCGCGAATGGATTCGAGGTTGTTCGCCGGATCTCGGGTGGTGGCGCGATGCTCATGAAGAAGGGGCAGGTGATCACCTACTCGCTCTACGTGCCAGCCGAACTCGTGCAGGGAATGACCTTCGCCGACAGTTACGCCTACCTCGACGACTGGGTGCTGACCGCACTGCAGTCGCTCGGAATCGACGCGAGCTACCAGCCCCTCAACGACATCACGAGCCCGGCGGGCAAGATCGGCGGCGCGGCCCAAAAGCGGCTTGGCAGCGGTGCCGTTCTGCACCACGTCACGATGAGCTACGACATGGACGGCGAGCTCATGGCGCGGGTCCTCCGGATCGGCCGGGAGAAACTCAGCGACAAGGGAACCAAGTCTGCCGCCAAGCGGGTCGACCCACTCCGGAGCCAGACGGGACTTACTCGCGCCGAGATCATCGAGCGAATGAAAGACACCTTTGTGAGCCTCACCGGCGCTCACGTCGGCGATATAACGTCCGAGGAGTATGCGGCGGCTGAGGCCCTCGCCGAATCCAAGTTCGCTTCACCGGCGTGGCTGAACCGGGTGCCGTGAGCGACGACCTCGTCTCGGACGAACAGCCGGGCAGCATCGTCAACGGAACGATCTCGATTGCGGTGCCCGTCCAGGTGCCGACCGGCAACGTCGTGTACTTCGGCGACAACCTCGAGATCCTGCCGACGCTCGCCGATGAGTCCGTCACCCTCGTCTACATCGACCCACCATTCAACACCGGGCGACAGCAGAAACGCCACGAGACGAGCAGCGTCCGCTCGGAGCCTGGTAGCGCGGGAACCGTCGGATTCAAGGGCCAGAGCTATGAACGCATTCGCGGCGCGCTCAAGCGGTACGACGATGCGTTCGATGATTACTGGGCGTTTCTCGAGCCCCGGCTCGTCGAAGCGTGGCGGCTCCTCGCCGATGACGGCACGCTCTACCTTCACCTCGACTACCGCGAAGCGCACTACGCAAAGGTTCTCCTCGACGCCATCTTCGGTCGTGACTCATTTCTCAACGAGCTCATCTGGGCGTACGACTACGGTGCCAAGTCCAAGAGCCGTTGGCCGACGAAGCACGACACGATCCTCGTCTACGTCAAGAACCCGAAGCAGTACTACTTCAATTCGGATGCCGTCGACCGCGAACCGTATATGGCGCCGGGTCTCGTGACGGCGGAGAAGGCAGAGCGTGGCAAGCTCCCGACCGACGTCTGGTGGCACACCATCGTGTCACCGACCGGCAGGGAAAAGACCGGCTATCCGACCCAGAAGCCGATCGGTGTTCTGCGCCGGATCATTCAGGCGTCGAGCCGTGAGGGCGACCTCGTGCTCGACTTCTTTGCCGGCAGTGGCACCACCGGAGCCGTCGCCGCCGCACTCGGCCGCCGGTTCACCCTTATCGACCAAAATCCAGAAGCACTGTCCGTGATGCAGAAGCGCCTCGACGGCCTCCCCGTCGAGTGGCGCTCATCCCCTCCCGTGGAAGGAACCACCCCATGAAATTCCGGATCTTCACCGAACCCCAGCAGGGCGCCAGCTACGAGGACCTCCTGGCCGTCGCCCAGGCGTCTGAGCGACTCGGCTTCGACGCGTTCTTCCGCAGCGACCACTACATGGTCATGGGCGATCACTTCTCCGGGCTGCCAGGACCGACCGATGCGTGGACGTCACTCGCCGGCCTCGCTCGCGAGACGACGAGCATCCGTCTCGGCACTCTCGTTTCGAGCGTGACCTACCGACCGCCGGGAATCCTCGCGATTCAGGTGGCGCAGGTCGACGCGATGTCGAACGGCCGCGTCGAGCTCGGGCTCGGCACCGGCTGGTTCGAAGAGGAACACGCCGCTTACGGCATACCGTTCCCGCCTAAGCGGTTCGGGATGCTCGAGGAGCAGCTGGAGATCGTCACCGGCCTGTTCGAGACGCCGGTCGGCGACACCTATTCGTTCACGGGCAAGCACTACACGCTGACCGATTCACCGGCGCTGCCGAAGCCGGTGCAGTCACGGCTGCCGATCATCGTGGGAGGCGGAGGGCCGAAGCGAACCCCGGCACTCGCAGCCCGGTTCGCCACCGAGTTCAATCTGCCGTTCGTGCCGTTCGATCAGATCCGCGGCAAGTTCGCCGGCGTTCGTGACGCGTGTGAGGCGATCGAGCGCGACCCGAACGAGCTCGTCTACTCGGCGGCATTTGTCGCCGCCGCCGGGGCCGATGAAGCGGAGTACGTGCGGCGCGCTGGCGCGATCGGCCGGGAGCCGGGTGAGCTTCGCGAGAACGGTCTCGCCGGCACCCCGTCGGAGATCATCGACCGGCTCGGCGCCCTGCAGGACGACGGTGTCGAAACCGTCTACCTGCAGATCCTCGACCTGAGCGACCTCGAGCACCTCGAGTTCCTCGCGGCGGAGGTCGTGCCGCAGCTCGGCTAGCCGCCTCGACTACTTCGTTGGTCGAGTAGCGAGCGCCAGCGAGCGTATCGAGACCACGATCGAGACACAATCTCGATACGCGGGCTCGCTTCGCTCGCTACTCGATCAGCGATGCTTTTCGATCAGCGATGCTTTCAGCGATTACGCGTCGAGCTGAGCGAGGTCCGCCTCAAGCGCGACCCACGCGAGCATCGCGCACTTGACGCGGGCGACGTACTTCGAGACGCCCTCGAGCACGATCGCATCGCCGAGCAACTCGTCGTCGTCGTCGATGCCGGCGCCGCGCGAGTGCATGAGCTCCCGAAACAGCGCGATCCGCTGCCGGGCATCGTCGAGCGAGAGACCGGGTGCGAGGTCGGTGAGGAGCGAAGCGGATGCCATCGAAATGGAGCATCCGGCTCCTTCCCAGGTGATCGACGAGATGACACCGTCGGTCACATGCAGTTGGAGGGTGAGCTCGTCTCCGCAGGTCGGGTTCACCTGGTGACTCGAGGCATCGGCATCCGGTGCGAGCCCGAAGCCGTGCTTCTCGCGCGAGTGGTCGAGAATCACCTGCTGGTACAGGCCGGCAAGGTCACCGCTCATGATGCGACTCCAAAGAACGACCGCACGGCGCCCATGCCGTCGATCACGGCATCGACGTCGGCGGTGGTGTTGTAGAGGTAGGCGCTCGCCCGCGTCGACGCCGTGACGCCGAGGCGGCGATGCAGCGGTTGTGCACAGTGGTGGCCGACGCGCACGGCGATGCCGCGGTCGTCGAGAAACTGGCCGACATCATGGGCGTGAACGCCGTCGACATCGACGCTCGCGAGCCCGGCGCGGTGAACGCCGGCTCCGGGTCCGAGCACTCGGACACCGGGGAGGGCACTGAATCCCTCGACGAGCCGGGCGCCGAGTTCCGACTCCCAGGCTTCGATCCGGTCGACCCCGACAGCGGTGAGGTAGTCAACCGCGGCGGCGAGGGCGATCGCTTGCGACACCTTTTGCGTGCCTGCTTCGAAGCGCTGCGGGGCGGGCAGGTATCCGGATGCCTCGAGAGTCACGGTCGTGATCATCGATCCGCCGGTGAGGAACGGAGGAAGAGCGTCGAGAAGTTCGGCGCGGCCGTAGAGCACGCCGACACCGGTCGGCGCGAGCATCTTGTGCCCGGAGAACACGGCGAAGTCGACGTCGAGAGAGGCGAGATCGAGAACGCGATGGGGAGCCGACTGGCAGGCGTCGAGCACGACGAGGGCGCCGACGTCGTGCGCGAGGCGCACAAGATCCTCGACCGGGTTGATCACGCCGGTCACGTTGGAGATGTGGCTGAACGCCACGAGTTTCGTGCGCGAGTTGATGATCCGCTCGGCCTCGTCCATGCGGAGAGCGCCGTCGTCATCGACAGGAATGTGCCGCAACGTCGCGCCGGTTCGCGCGGCGAGTTCCTGCCACGGCACGAGGTTGGCGTGGTGTTCGCCCTCGGTGGTGACGATCTCGTCACCCTCGCGGAGAACGAAGCGGGCGGCATCCACCCCACCGCGACCGATGCTCGCGTTCGACATCCCGTACGCGATGAGGTTGAGGCCCTCGGTGGCGTTTGACGTCCAGACGATTTCGTTCTCGCGGGCGCCGACGAAGCGCGCGACGGTGGCTCGGGCATTCTCGAACAGCTCGGTCGCATTCGCGGCGAGCGTATGGGCGCCGCGGTGCACGGCGGAATTGTCGTGCTCGTAGAACGAGCGTTCAGCATCGAGCACGCTCGCCGGCTTCTGAGAGGTGGCGCCGGAGTCGAGGTAGATCAGCTCGTGCCCGTGAACTCGCTGATTCAGCGCCGGAAAGTCCCGGCGCAGAAGGAGCACCTCGGCGTCGGCCAGCGGCGTGGTGTCCAGCGCTGTCGTCGTGTCGGTGGGGTGGGGCATTGCACAACTCGCGATCTGTCTGGAGGAAACGGATGTCGGCGGGCGGAATCATCCGTCGTTCCCGGCGTCCACCACTTTCAAGCACGGGGAGACGCGGGGTATTCCTATTGTCCTGCGCGCGGCTGGGAATGCCCAACTACCGTGACTCGAGCGAGTCCGTCAGGCAGATTCCCGAACGACGAGTCGCGTCGGCATGATGGTGGCCCGGTCGACCTCGTCGCCGTCAATGAGTCGCACGACGATCTCCGCCATCTTGGCGCCCATCTCGACGGGGGCCTGGTTCACCGTGGTGAGAGTCGGGCTGACCGTTGCCGCATAGCGGTCGTCGTCGTAGCCGACAACGGCGATGTCGCCCGGTATCGACAACCCGGCCTCGCGGATCACCGAGTAAGCGCCCGCGGCGAGCTGGTCGCTGAACGCGAACAGTCCATCGATGGGAACGCCGCGCGCGAGGATCCGACGCATGGCAGCGGCACCGTCGTCGGGGGAATAGTCACCATATTCGACGAGGGAATCGTCGAGACCGGCGGATGCCATGGCATCCCGCCAGCCGCGAAGACGGTCGAGACCCGGGGGCATGTCCTGCGGCCCCGCGATCGTCGCGATGGAGCGGCATCCGCGTTCGATGAGGTGCTGCGTGGCGACGCGGGCGCCTGACACGTTGTCGACGTCGACATAGTGGCCGAGCGTCGAGTCGCGGCTGATCGGCCGGCCGCCGAAAACGATCGGGAGCTTTTGCCCCAGGTCGGTATAGGAATGGTCGCCGGAGTGGTGCGAAACCACGAGCGCCCCGTCGACGTTTCCGCCGAGAAGGTAGCGCCTCGTCTTGTCCGACTTGGTCTCCGACGCGATGAGAAGGTTGAGCGTGTAGTCCGTCTCTGCGAGGTGGAGCGCGACGCCCTGCACGACCGACGCGAAGAACGGGTCGGCGAAGACCTTTGCCGTCGACTCGGGCACGACGAGCGCGATGACTTGCGTCTTGCGACTCGCGAGTGAGCGCGCGGCCCGGTTCGGCACATAGTTCAGTTCGGCGATCGCCGTATTGACGATCGCCGCCACCTCGGCGGTGACCTTGGGGGAGGCGTTGACGACGCGCGATACCGTCGCGCGGGAAACCCCGGCGCGCGCGGCGACCATCTCCAGTGTCGGAGACTGCGACTGGATGCTCATCGTCTCCACCTTCCCCTCAACGGCACCACTCTATTGCGCCAGCATGCCGGTTTTCGCGTCCGCGATGATTCCCGCGTAAGCCAGTCCGGAGTCCTTGATCGTCCGCTCCTGCGTGTCGTAGTCGACCCGGACGATGCCGAACCGCTTGTCGTAGCCCCATGACCACTCGAAGTTGTCGAGAAGCGACCAGACGAAGTAACCGCGAACGTCAGCGCCGTCAGCAATGGCATCCGACACGGCCTGCACGTGGTCGACGACGTACTGGGTGCGTTCGGGGTCATGAACGTGGCCGTCCTCCGAGAGGACGTCTTCGTACGCCGAACCGTTCTCGGTGACGAACAGCGGAGGCATGTTCGGGTACTCCTTGCCCAGACGCACGAGGAGCTTGTGCAGTCCGGACGGGTTCACCTCCCAGTTCATCGCCGTACGCGGCAGCCCGCGGCTCGGGAAGGTGATGTACTCGGAGCCGATCCAGCACGAACGGATGTCACGCTCGGTCGCTCCGGAGTGACCGTCGGTTCCTGAGTCATCCGGGTGACCGGAGACCTGGTCGTCGTGATAGTGGTTCACGCCCAGGAAGTCGATCTTCGTGCCGATGATCTCCATGTCGCCCGGCTGGATGACGTCGCGGAGCCCGAACTGTTCGAGGTCGCTCAGTGCGTCCTCGGGGTACGCGCCGGTGACGATCGGGTCGAGGAAGACCCGGTTCTGCAGAACGTCGAACCGGCGGGCGGCCTCGACGTCGACGGGGTCGTTGGCGTCGAGTGGGATCGCGTTCGAGAGGTTGAGCGTGATGCCGATCTGCTCAGCGCCAAGCTCACGCAGGCGGTTCACGGCGAGGCCGTGGCCGAGGTGCTGGTGGTGAATTGCCGCAACGGCCTTCGCCGGGTCCTGAACGCCGGGAGCGTGAACGCCAGAGGCATAGCCGAGAAGAGAGGAACAGAACGGTTCGTTGAACGTCGTCCAGTTCTTCACGCGGTCGCCGAGGGCGCCATAGACAGTCTCGGCGTAGTCGGCGAAGCGGTGCGCGGTGTCGCGGTTGGCCCAGCCACCCTTCTCTTCGAGCGCCTGCGGCAGGTCCCAGTGGTAGAGGGTCAGCCACGGCAGGATGCCCGCTTCGAGCAGCTCGTCGACGAGTCGCGAGTAGAAGTCGAGGCCTTCAGGGTTCGGCTCGCGGTCGCCGGGGACGACGCGCGCCCAGCTCGTGGAGAAGCGGTACGAGTCGAGTCCGAGCTTCTTCATGATCGCGACATCGGAGGCGTAGCGGTGGTAATGGTCGACAGCTACCTCGAGGTTGTCGCCCTTGGCGACTGCGCCGGGGACGCGAGCGAAAGCATCCCAGATCGAATCCTCTTTGCCGCCTTCGTGGCCGGCGCCTTCGACCTGGGCCGCAGCTGTTGCCGACCCCCAGATGAACGTTGGGGGGAAGTTAATAGTCATTAACCTTTCACTGCTCCTTGCATGATGCCTGAAATGAGTTGCTTACCTGCCACGATAAAGAGAAGAAGCAGGGGAATTGTAGCCATGATGGCTCCCGCGAGGACGATTGAGTAATCAACGTACCTTGCGGACTGAAGTTGGCTGAGTGCCGTCTGCAGGGTCGGGTTGCCGGCGTTGAGCACGATCAGGGGCCAGAGGAAGTCCGTCCAGGCCGTCATGAACGTGAACAGTCCGAGTATCGCCATGGCGGGCCGGGCGGCGGGGACTGCGACGTGCCAGAACGTTGAGATCATGTTGGCCCCGTCCATGCGGGCCGCCTCGAGGAGTTCGTCGGGGATGACATCGATGAGGTACTGGCGCATGAAGAACACGCCGAATGCCGTGACGAGGGTCGGGATGATCACGGCGCCGATCTCGCCGGTCCAGCCGAGCGTGCGCATCACCATGAACAGCGGGATGATGCCGAGCTGGGTCGGGATCGCCATCGTCGCAATGACGAACACCATGAGTCCGTCGCGCCCCTTGAACTTCAGCTTCGCGAAAGCGTAACCGGCGAGGGTGGAGAACGTGATGACCGAGATGGTGATGATGCTCGAGATGAGCACGCTGTTGCCGAGCGCGAGCCAGAACGGAACGGTGTCGAAGACTTCGCCGACGTTCTTCCAGAAGTTGCCGCCGGGAAGAAGTGGCGGCCAGGTCGATCCGAATGCCGCGTTGTCGCGGGTTCCCATCACGAACGACCACCACAGGGGATAGGCCGAGCAGAGGAAGAACACGCCGAGGAGCGAATAGGTCAGCCAGCCAGGCCGCTTATCGATTCCGTAGAACTTGGCCTTGCGCCGCGTGGGGAGGCTCTCGCGAGTCTTCGTTGGGCGGGTGAGTGTGTTCACGCTCATCGGGTGCTCCTTTCTTCTGTCGATGCGGACGGTTCGGTGCTGTCGGCCGGGCCCGGCACGGGGACGGTCTCAGAGAGAACGGATGCCGCGGTGCCCGCACGCACGGTGTCGCGCGCCTGGCGCTGGCGCATTTTGAGCAGACGGCGCTGCGAGCGGGCTTTCGCTCCTCGCCCTTCCGCCGTGGCGATGCTCCGGGAGAGCAGGAAGTTGATCAGCCCGAAGATCACGATGAGCAGGAACAACAGCCAGGCGATCGCTGAAGCCTTGCCGAAGTTCCCGCGGAAGAACGCCATCTCCCACAGGTAGAGCACTGTGGTCTGGAACTGGCGCTGCGATCCACCCGCGGTTACCGGGTCGAACAGGCGCGGCTCGGTGAAGATCTGCAGGCCGCCGATGGTGGCCGTGATGATGACGAAGATCATCGTCGGGCGGATCGAGGGGAGTGTGATGCTGAAGAACCGGCGGGTCGCGCCTGCGCCATCGAGTGCGGCGGATTCGTGGATGTCACGGGGCACCGACTGCATTGCCGCCAGAAGGATCAGGGCGTTGTATCCCGTCCAGCGCCAGTTGACCATGGTCGCGATTGCGATGTGGCTCGGCAGGGTCTCATTCCGCCACATGATCGGATCGATTCCGAAGCTCACGAGGATGTTGTTGAGGAGGCCGTAGTCCTCGCCGAACACATTCGAGAAGATCATCGCGACGGCAACGGGGGTGACGACGTACGGCAGGAGGATGCTCATACGCCAGAAGGTTCTCGCGCGGAGGTTCTGGTCGAGAACGGCGGCGATGATGACGGCGGCGATGAGCTGCGGGATGGTCGAGAGGAAGA
The DNA here is from genome assembly GCF_055361225.1 of Mycetocola sp. TRD_SC_2. Lineage (NCBI taxonomy): Bacteria > Bacillati > Actinomycetota > Actinomycetes > Micrococcales > Microbacteriaceae > Mycetocola > Mycetocola sp. TRD_SC_2. The sequence continues at coordinate 172,409 of NZ_CM143954.1, forward strand.
AGATGCTGACCGTGTTGAACAGCGAATTCCAGAAGTACCGGTCCCCGAGAACGGCGGTGAAGTTTTCCAGGCCGACGAAGTCGCTCTGGCCCTGGAGCAGATCCCAGTCGTGGAGCGAGACCACGAACGTGTAGACGAGGGGAAAGAGCCCGACGATGGCGAAAAGGATGAAGAAGGGGGCGATGTAGAAGTACGGGGACGCCTTGTGATCGAAGGCACTCAGGCGATGCCTCAGTGAGATCGGCGCCTTGGTCGTCGTTCGCGGCGTGCCGGGAGAAGAACTCTCGACCGGCGGCCTGTTCAGTGTGCTTGTCATGTTCTCGCGTCCAGGTCGGAGGCTCCCGGGATCTCTCCCGGGAGCCTCTCGGTTGGTGTTCCTAGTTGTTGACGACCAGGTCGTTGAGGAGCTGGAGGGCCTGGTCCCAGGCCTCGTCAGCGCTCTTCGTCTTGCCGGTGTCGAGGCTCTTCAGCGCGGGGCCGAAGACGTTCTCCTGAATGAGCGAGTCGTGCGGACCCTTGAACTGGGCGACGACGCCTTCGGCGCGGGATGCGAGGATCGCTCCGGTCGGGGCGTTGTTGAACAGCTCGTTCGGCGTCGCGTCTTCGGCGAGCTTCTTCTGGGCTTCGATGGTGCTCGGGAAGTTGCCGGCTGCCGCGGACTGCTTGATCTGCTGCTCGGGGTCGGTCAGCCACTTGGCCAGTGCTGCTGCTTCCTTCGGGTGCTCCGACGTGGTCGGGACCGAAAGGAATGCGCCGCCCCAGTTGGATGCACCGCCGGGGAAGACGTCAGCGAAGTCCCAGCCGGTGGAGGCGTCGCCGCCGCCGGACTCGAGCGATCCCTTGATGGTTCCGAGCATCCAGCCCGGGCAGACGAAGGTGGCGAAGGAGCCATCAACGAACGCCTTGCCCTTGCCCCAGTCCCACGCCGCCTGGTTGGCCGAGAGGCCGGCGGCGGTTCCTGCTGCGAGCTGGTCGAAACGCTCGCGCATTTCGGTGTTGCCCTCGACGTTCAGTTCGCCGTCCTTGGTGTAGTAGCCCTCGTCGAGCTGGTTGACCATGGAGTTCCAGACGAATCCGGAGTGGTCGTACCAGGCCTTGCCCGTTGCCTTCTTATACTGCTCACCGAGTTCGAAGTAGGTTTCCCAGCTCGCGTCCTCTCCACCGAAGAGTTCAGCGACGGCTTCACGGTCGCTCGGCAGGCCGGCCGCTTCGAAGAGCTTGCCGTTGTAGCAGAGGCCCTGCGGGCCGATGTCCGTGCCGTAGCCGATGACGCGGCCGTCGGGGTCTGTTCCCTGCTCGAACTTCCAGGGAACCCAGTTGTCCTTGACGTCTGCTGCGCCGTATTCGTTGAGGTCGACGAACCGGTCGGAGACTCCCATGATCTGGCCGAGCCAGCCCTCTTCGATGGCGACGATGTCGGTGAGGCCGGATCCGGCGGAGATCTTGGTGAAGGCATCGGTGCGGGCGTTTCCGCCCGTGTCGATGTTGTCTGCCTTGATGGTGATGTTCGGGTTGGCCTTCTCGTACTCCTTGTAGAGCTCGTCGTAGCCGAAGGTTCCGAACGTGGTGATGGACAATTCGACCTTCTCGTCACCGGAGCTGGCGGCGCCTTGCGAGGCGCAGCCGGTGGCGAGGAGGGCGAAGGCTGCAGCGCCGGCGATGCCGGTCGAGAGCTTGGTGCGGCGTGAAAGACTCACGGTCACTCCTTTGTGTGTGCGTGGACTGGTCAGTGGCTTCATGAGAGCGCTCTCATTTAGCTGCGTGAGAGCGCTCTCACGAATTAGAGGACAAGCTACGGCGTGGAAAGGCTTGTTGTCAAGTGAGTCATCAGGATCCGTTCACATCCCTCACCTAACATGGGAGTTCACCACCGTCTTCTTGAAGGATTTCCTGTGCCGAGTAGCATCCGTCGTCCCGCCAGCCTCCGGGTACGTACCCGCCGTCTCGCGGCTGTTGCGCTCGTCTCGAGTTCCGCTCTCCTCTGGGCCGGATGCTCCGCGCCCGCTTCGCCGACCGGCTCGCGACCGCAGCCCACAAGTTCATCGACACCGGTCGAGGTTCCGGCGGTCACCGCCGTCTCACCGGCATCCGGTTCGGTGACGGGAGCCACGACACTCACGATCTCGGGAACCGCGCTCGACGACGTCACAACCGTCACCGTCGGAGGCGTTCCCGCAACCGACGTGACCGTAGCCGCCGACGGGACGGTCACCGCCATTACACCTGCGGCGCTCGACTTCCAGCCGGCAGAAGCTGCGATCGTGGTTGCTGCCGGCGATGAAGCGGTGCCGCAGGCGGAGCCGCTGACCTACGCTTATGCCGTTGAAACGCCGCTCGACAAGCAGATGTCGTATGCCCTCAGGCATTGGGACGAGTACAACTTGGCGGAGTGGGGAAACCTTAACCCGGTCGGTGGCGATTGCGCCAACTTCGTCAGCCAGACACTCATCCAACGCGGATGGGTGCAAAACGAGGTGTGGTTCAACAAGAACGCGGCGGCCACGCTCGCGGACTGGAGCCCGGCCTGGGGCTACGTGCCCGCGATGCACGACTGGTTCGCGAGCGACAACGGCCCGGATGTCACGCTGCTGAACCTCGACCAGCGCGACCAGGTCAAGATCGGCGACATCGGCATGTTCGACTGGAACGACAACGACATTCCCGACCACGTGATGCTCGTGTCGAGCGTGAAGGTGGTCGATGGTGTGACCAAGATCGGGTTTGCCAGCCACAACCTCGACGGCCCGTACCGCGACCTCGACGTCACGATCACGGACGAGCACCCCGGGGGTAACGCCTGGTTCTGGAGTGTTCCGGCCTAGCGGGTTACTGTCGGAGCATGGCGGCGTTTTCTCTCGCTCGAACTCTGGCAATTGCCGGACTCGTGCTTGCGCTGCCCGCTCTTGCCGGGTGCTCAGCGAACATTCCTGCTGTCGACCCCGTGGCATCCGCTTCGCCCGGACAACCCGTCGCCGCGTTCTACGGTGACTCGTACACGCGTGGCACCGGCGCGAGTGACCCGGCCCTGCGCTGGTCGACCCGGATTTGTGAGGAACGCGGCTGGGCGGAGTTGAACCCGAGTGTCGACGGACTTGGATATGTGATCAACCGCGGTTTGTTCGGGGAGGATCTGGTCGAGCAGATCGTGGCCGAGGAGCCCGACATCGTGATCGTGACCATGGGCCTCAACGACAACTTCGCCATGCCCGACCGTGCTGCGGAGCTTGAGGAGGCGATTCACGAGGATCTCAGCACGTTCGCGGAGGAGCTTCCTGACGCACGCTTGATCGTCGTCGAGCCGTTTTGGCACCTCGATGAGCGCCCGGCATCGGTCAGCACCATCAACGACTGGGTCGAGAATGCCGCCGAGGATGTGGATGCGGACTTTATCGCCGGAGCGTCACGATGGATGGAGGGTCACCCGGAATGGCTGTCCATGGATGGCGTGCACCCGAACGACGAAGGGTACGCCGCGATCGCTGCGCGAATGGACGAGGAACTCACGAAGCTCGGCCTGTAACACCCCGACGGTGGTCGCCCTGCGACGCGGTCGCGAGCGACCTTGCTCAGGAACCGCTCAACCGGAGTTGCTGGAGCAGTTCCAAACTCTAGGCTCCCAGCGCCTCATCGACGATGCGTTTCGCCTCCGCCTGGACCTGCTTGAGGTGGTCAGTCCCACGGAACGACTCGGCGTAGATCTTGTACACGTCTTCGGTACCACTCGGGCGGGCCGCGAACCAGGCGTTCTCGGTCACGACCTTCACACCACCGACAGCAGCACCGTTGCCCGGCGCCTTACTGAGTTTTGCGAGAATCGGGTCGCCGGCGAGTTCGGTCGCCGCGATGGCGTCGCCGTCGAGCTTGCCGAGCGCGGCTTTCTGCGCCGGGGTCGCGGCGGCGTCGACGCGCTCGTACACGGGGTCGCCGAACTCCTCGGTCAGTTCGCGGTAACGCTCGGACGGAGTCTTACCGGTGACGGCGAGGATCTCGGCCGCGAGCAGGCAGAGCAGGATGCCGTCCTTGTCGGTGGTCCAGACGGTGCCGTCCTTGCGCAGGAAGCTTGCGCCAGCACTCTCTTCACCGCCGAACGCGACCGAGCCGTCGAGGAGTCCGGGGACGAACCACTTGAATCCGACAGGGACCTCTTCGAGCCGGCGACCGAGGGACTCGGCGACCCGATCGATGATCGAACTGGAGACGAGTGTCTTGCCGATCGCGGCATCCTCTGGCCATCCCGACCGGTTGCGGTACAGGTAGTCGATCGCGACGGAGAGAAAATGGTTCGGGTTCATCAGGCCGGCATCCGGGGTGACGATGCCGTGCCGGTCTGAGTCCGCGTCGTTGCCGGTGAGGATGTCGTAGTCGTCGCGATGGGCGAGAACGGATGCCATGGCTGACGGTGACGAGGGATCCATGCGGATCTTGCCGTCCCAGTCGAGCGTCATGAAGCGCCAGGTCGGGTCGACGTGCGGGTTCACAACGGTGAGGTTGAGGCTGTACTTGTCGGCGATCGCCTGCCAGTAGCTGACGCTTGCACCGCCGAGGGGGTCGGCGCCGATGCGGATGCCCGAGTCTCGGATCGCATCCAGGTCGATGATGTTGGCGAGGTCGTCGACGTAGTGAGTGCGGAAGTCGTACGTTTCAACAGCGCTCGGCTCCGCCATTTTCACGTCGACGAGCCCAGCCTCGATGATCTCGTTCGCACGGTTCGCGATCCAGCTCGTTGCGTCGCTGTCTGCCGGGCCGCCGTGCGGCGGGTTGTATTTGAACCCGCCGTCGCCCGGCGGATTGTGGCTGGGAGTGACGACGATGCCGTCAGCCTGGTCGGTCGCTCCGGAGCGGTTCCAGGCCAGGATCGCGTGGCTGAGTGCAGGAGTCGGGACGTAATCGTCGAACTCGTCGACGAGCACACGCACATCGTTTCCGACGAGCACCTTGAGCGCCGTGGTCTGGGCGGGATGGCTGAGTGCGTGGGTGTCGGAACCGATGAACAGCGGACCGGTGATGCCCTGATCGGTTCGGTATTCGACGATCGCCTGCGTTGTCGCCGCGATGTGGTGCTCGTTGAACGCCGTGTTGAACGACGAACCTCGGTGACCGGAGGTGCCGAACACCACCCGCTGCTCCGGAATCGAGACGTCGGGCTTCAGCGCGAAATAGGCTTCGAGGAGGGCGGGGACGTCGATGAGGTCGGACTCAGCTGCTGGGGTACCTGCGCGGTCAGTCATGCCCCCATTGTGGCACCCGGATCGACGCATCCGTCAGGGATTTACTTCCCGGCAGCGGCGACGATAGTGGAGTCCGTGAGCGGGGTCGGGGCAACAGGGCCAAGCGGGCCGCGGTGGCCGGTGGCGATCATGCGGATGCCGTAGAGGCTTTCCGTTCCGTCGCCGAGGTACTTCTCGGCATCGGTGTGGTCATCTGAGCCGACGACGTCATGGGCCCGAACCGCGGTGAGCACCGTTCCGTCGTCGAGTACGGTGCCGTTGCTGCTGAACAACTGCGCGCCCCACTCGGCCGATGCCGGGTTTGCGCGCCCCGACCAGAACTGGCCGCTTCCGGCGATTCCGTCTCCCATGGCTTCTGACGCGAACACGGACTTCGCGGGAATATGGAGGTCATCCAGGTGGATGTCCGCGGGGACTCCCGCCGAGCCGATCATCACGAACGCGTCGACGCCGTGGGAGCCACCTGCGAGCATGATGGCGGCAGTCGTCGAACCGTAGGAGTGGGCGAGGAGCGTCAGCTCAGACGGAATACCCGAGACATCGCGAACAGCCGAGTACCCGTCGAGGTCTTCGGCCAGGCGCACGGCACCGGCTTCGGCGTGGCCGGTCGACACCGTGTCGACCGGTCCGGGGCTTTCGTAGCCCACCCACAAGACGGCGGCGCTGTCTGCCGATGCCTGCTGAATGCGGGTGACGCCACGAAGAAGGTCCTCGGCTTCGCGCACGCTGCTGTTCATGCCCGGCACGAAGAACGTCGTGTACCTCGCGACGTCGAGGTCGCCGACAGCGATCGCAGCGAGCGGCGGCCCGTCGACCGAGAAGTCGAGGCTGACCAGGTACCGTCGTTCGTCGGCTTCCTGCTCCGGGGCGAACAACCGGAGAAGCACCTCGACAGACTCAACACGAGCGGACGCCTCGGCCGCGATCCGCGCGGAGGAGGTGGAAGCTGAGGGGGAGTTCACCTGAGCCAGCGCGCGCCGCTCATCCGCGACGGCCAGGGCCAGTGAGCTCCCGAGGCGGCGAACATTCGCGCGGTCGCGATCGGCGTAACGTGCGCCGTCGAGGTTGCCGATGACATCCGCTTTTTCGTCGATCAGCTCGGTGATGAAGGATCGCGGGAGAGTGCTCCACAGGGTCGCCACCGTCAGCGGCGGAAGAGCGGCGAGGAGATCAGCGGCTGCAGGTGCGCGACCCGCGAACTGCGCTGCGAACTCCATACCGGTCGCGGGAATGGCTTCGACCGTTGTGATAGGTGAGGGAGCTGTGCCCGGCCTGACGGACGTCTCGAGAAACCCGAGACCGGCAGCGCCAACGGCGAAGGCAGTCGCTGCACCGCCGACCGCATGCCAAACCGGGGAGATACGGCGTGAAACCGTCCCCCTGGCTGCCCCCCATAAACCCACCGAGTCCCACCCTCAGTCCCGCGACGCCCGAATGTCGCCCCGACCAGCGAGAAGCCGCCGGCTGGACTCTGATTACACTAGCGGGTATGCGCTACCGGGCGACACTCCCCTTTCGGGCGCGACCAGTAGGCTTTCGAGCATGTTAGACACCCGTTCACCGCTTCGCACCTACAGTTATCTGGGTCCGCAGGGAACGTTCACCGAGGCTGCGCTCGCGCAGGTGCCTGAAGCGGTCGGTCAGAACTGGCGTTCGGTCAACAACGTCGGTGAGGCGCTCGACGATGTCATCTCCGGCCGCAGCGACGGCGCCGTCATCGCGATCGAGAATTCGATCGAGGGCGGTGTTTCCGTCGCGCAGGACGCGCTCGCCACGATGCCAGGTCTTCGGATCGTCGGTGAATACCTCGTGTCTGTCAACTTCGTGCTCGTCGCCAGACGGGGCACGACCCTCGCCGACGTGACGGTCGTGAACGCCCATCCTGTCGCCTACGCCCAGTGCCACCAGTGGATGGACGCCACCCTCCCGAACCACGGGCACATTCCCGCGACGAGCAACGTGGCCGCGGCATCCGCTCTCTTCGACAACGACCTCGCGGATGCCGCCATCGCGCCACCGGGGATCGTCGCCCACTACGACCTCGAGGTTCTCGCGGAGAACATCGGTGACAACCCCAACGCTGTCACTCGCTTTCTGCACGTCAGCAGGACAACCATGCTGCCCGCACCGACCGGGGCAGACAAGACCAGCCTTATCGCCGAGCTGCCGATCGACCGCGCCGGAGCCCTGCTCGAACTGCTCGAGCAGTTCTCCACCCGCGGGGTCAACATGAGTCTCATCGAATCCCGCCCGATCGGTGATGAGCTTGGCCGCTACCGGTTCATCATCGACGCCGACGGGCACATCCGCGACGAACGGGTCGCCGATGCCCTTCTCGGAGTTCGCCGGTTCAGCCCCGGTGTGATGTTCCTGGGGTCATACCCGCGGGCGGACAAAGCGTCGATAACGTTCGACCCGAAGTACTCGGATGAGGTGTTCGTCGAAGCCCGCGACTGGCTCCGCGGCATCATCACGGGCGAACCCGAGGCCTGATACTCGCTCCGGTTGCGGTCGTTCGCTAGGCTCCGATCAGCTGCATCGATGAAGGAGCAACGGATGGATCGCACAGGTTTCGACCCCCGCTATAGTCCTGAGTTCCAGCGCGGTTTCGACCCGGCGCTGCACGACGGTCCGTCGGTGACTGCCCAGTCGCATGAGCGAATCGACACGGTTCCTGCGCCTCCCGCCCGTCGGATTCCGCCGGCTCCCGCTGGGGGCTCCGACGCCGCGGCATCGACCGGCGACGACCCGGCGGAGAACAGGATGCCCGGGGATTCCGTCGTGGATGATCCGGAGGCGGCCGAGCTGCCGGTCTCGCCGTGGCGCAACCCCTACCTGATCGGCCTCACGGTTCTCGCCGTCGTGTTGGTCGGTGGCGGGATCGGCGGGTTCCGCTGGTCTGTGTCGCAGGTGTACGGGGGCGCGATGAGTGCGCCGGGCGCAACACAGGCGGAGGCTGAAGAGGCGATGCTCCTCTCCCAGCTTGCATGGGGGTTGTCTCCGCTCCTCGCGCTCGCCGGAGTTCTGACACTCCTCGGTGTCTTCTTCTTCGCGGCATGGCGGTGGCGACCACGGCGCCGGTGGGCGGATGACGACTTCGGTGAGCAATCAGCGAACGGTGCCGAGCGGAGCGTGGCGGACTGATCATGGCTGGACGACACCGGTTGAGCGGCGTGGCTCGCGCCGTGATTGCCGGCATGCTCCTCCTGGCTGGTGGAGTCGGGATCGCCGCACTCGATGCCCAGGCTCGCAGCGACGCGGCGGACGCCTCCATCGCCGAGAGTCGGACGATCATCGAGTCGACCGACGAGGAGTTGTTCAGCTTCGACACGTCGTCGATGCGGCAGTGGTTCATCTTCGACAACCTGCGGTCGGCTGGGCCGATGCCGACTGTCACCATCGTGGAGGATGACGACGGTGACGTTTCGTATGTCAGCTGGGGACCCGTTGATGGAGGGCTGCGGCCAGGATCGCTCGGCGGCTGGCAGCTCAAACCCGTCGCCCTACTCCCGGCGGCCGGGCTGGCCGTGGTCATCGGTTCGGGATTCGTTGCAGCCGCGCGGTGGCGACCGCAGCATCCGTTCCCGGACTCGACGAGCGAGCAGGATCGCCTCTCAAATTGACGGATGCCGCTCCTGCAAGTCAGACTGTCGGGGGCCTCACAACGGCCTTTCTGCGCGTCGCGCCCCCGATGGATCCCTGAATCGAGAGCCCCGCGTCCCTTGCGTTCAGCGTCGTTCGCGATCATCACGCCCTCAGAAAGATCCCCAGTGCCCTCATCGTCTCTGCCCTCTGAACTCACTCGCGCTGCCTACGAGACAGCCGTTGCCCGCAACCCGGGGGAGCCGGAGTTCCACCAGGCCCTCCACGAGGTGCTCGAGTCGATCGAGCCTGCACTTGCGGAGCACCCCGAATTCGGCGAAGCCGGCATCCTCGAGCGGCTGGTCGAGCCGGAACGCCAGGTCATCTTCCGTGTGCCGTGGACCGACGACAAGAACCGCGTTCAAGTCAACCGTGGTTTCCGTGTGCAGTTCAACTCGGCGCTCGGCCCGTACAAGGGCGGGTTGCGGTTCCACCCGACGGTGAACCTGTCGATCATCAAGTTCCTCGGCTTCGAGCAGATCTTCAAGAACGCGCTGACGGCGCAGGGCATCGGTGGCGCCAAGGGCGGCAGCGACTTCGACCCGCACGGTAAGAGCGAATCAGAGATCATGCGGTTCTGCCAGAGCTTCATGAACGAGCTGTACCGGCACCTCGGTGAGCACACGGACGTGCCCGCCGGTGACATCGGCGTCGGCGCACGCGAGATCGGGTACCTCTTCGGCCAGTACCGCAAGGTCACCAACCGCCACGAGTCGGGCATGTTCACCGGCAAGGGTACAGGCTGGGGCGGTGCCGAAGTCCGCACCGAAGCCACCGGGTACGGCGCCGTCTTCTTCACCGAAGAGATGCTCGCCACCAAGGGCTCGTCCATCGACGGCAAGACCGCGATCGTCTCCGGCTCCGGGAACGTCGCGACGTACGCCATCGAGAAGGTTCACCAGCTCGGCGGACGTGCCATCACGGCATCCGACTCGTCTGGCTACATCGTCGACGAGAAGGGCATCGACCTTGACCTGCTGAAGCAGATCAAGGAGGTCGAACGGCTGCGGATCTCGGAGTACGCCGAGCGCCGCCCGTCTGCGCACTTCGTGTCTGGCGGAAGCGTCTGGGATGTTCCCGGCCAGATCGCCCTGCCGAGCGCGACGCAGAACGAACTGAACCTTGCCGACGCCAAGTCGCTCATCGCCAACGGTGTCGAGGCTGTTGCCGAGGGCGCGAACATGCCCTGCTTCCCCGATGCGGTGCACGCGTTCCAGCAGGCGGGTGTGCTGTTCGGGCCGGGTAAGGCAGCAAACGCCGGCGGTGTTGCGACGAGCGCCCTCGAGATGAGCCAGAACGCGTCGCGCCAGCGCTGGAGCTTCAGCGACAGCGAAGACCGGCTGCACCACATCATGCGCGGGGTCCACACGGCAGCGTACGAGGCCGCAGACAAGTACGGGCGCCCCGGCGATTACGTGGTCGGCGCGAACACCGCTGCCTTCGTCAAGGTTGCCGACGCGATGCTCGCGCAGGGCGTCATCTAGCCGTTGGTCGTGTGCGGATGCCGCTCGGCGGCATCCGTTGGTGCGTTGCGTTGCCAGAAAACGTTGCGCATTGGTCGGATCCGCAACCGTTCCTGGCAACGCTATTTCAGATCCGACCTTTTTTGGCAATGCACGAGCTGAGACCAGGCGAACGGATGCCCCGGCGGCGGTCCCTCAACCGTTCCATCCGAGACGACGCAGGCGTCGTTCCACGCGACCCCTCAGCCCGGAGAGGTTCGGGAGGTCAGCCCCTGTGAACTGCAGGGTCTGCCACCCCTCGTCGCCGATGTCATTCGCGCGTCGCACGTCGCTGCGCCACTGCTTGAGGTCGGTGCGGTGCTGGTCGCCGTGGTACTCGAGCTCGAGTTTGTACTCGGGATACGCCAGGTCGAAATACACCGTCCTCCGCGCCACCGTGAGATACAGCTCGTAGTTCGCCAGCGGTGTTGGTAGTGGGCTCAGGGCAAGATCCACCCGGACGAGCGATTCAGGACGCGACCGGGAGTGGTCGCTGCTGAGGCGGATAGCGCGGCGGAGGGCAGGTCGCCCGGTGCGCGACGGGTAGGTCTCGGTGGCCTCCGTCAGCCGGGACATCGTCGACAAGGGTGCCTCGTGCCACAACAGGAAGTCAGCGACGGCGACGAGGTCGGGCAGGTCCAGAACGGTCCCCAGATCACACCAGGTTCGCTCGACGGATGTGACGGGCAGATTCCTGAGGATCTGGACGTCACCCGTGAGGAGCAAGGCTCGGTGCCCCAGCATTCCGCGACGGCGCATCGCTCGGCCGGGCACCGGCACCGTCACCTCAAGCGGGCCGACTGTTTTGCCCTGAGGAAGTGGCATTCCGTGCAGGTGCGCGGCCGTTCGATGGCTGAAGGCGGCGCCGGATGGCATCCGTGTCGAGAGTGCGCGGCAGTTCAGTTCGAAGTCAGTCGCGGCGCCGATGCTGATTCGGGTGCCGTGAAAGGGCGATGTAAGGGACGGATTTCGCATCTGCCCTCGTGTGAATCCGCGACTGTAGGCATCGGCCACCGAGAACGTTGCCGGTAGCGGTAAAGGAAGAGGTCGTCGGAATGTCACCGCTCGAGAATGCCTTAAGGTGACATCCCCTGTTTCTGTTCTCCACAGGTTTTCCGGTGGACTACTGGCGCTCCTTTCCCAAATTGGGCAGGAGTTTGCGCCTCCGAGCGACCTGTTCTGGCAATGAGGCGAATACAACAACCGGTTGTGGCAACGCAGCAGGGGAACAACATGAACTCGTGGCGTGAGCAGCGCTACCGTACCCGCACGGCGAGCGCACCGGCATCCGCCGCGAATCGCACGCCCGCGACGATGCCGAACCCGTCGCCATCGAGTTCCACGTGGCGAGGCTTGTCGAGCGACACCGTGACGCCTCCACTACGCAGGTACGTAATGGTCGAAGCGCTCCCGGACGTGGCCGAAATGATCTTGCGCCCAATGCTCGACCGACGCAAAAAGCCGTTCTCGAACCGCAGCTTGCGCCAGATGTCGATCCAGCCGAGCGTTCCCGTCGGCTGCAGCACGGCGATGTCGAGGAGCCCGTCGTCGACGATGGCGTCCGGCATCATCTCGAGTCCACCGGTGAGGGTGCCGCAGTTTCCGAACAGGATCGTCGACACGTGGGCGCTGTGCACTGGTTTGCCGTCGAGCTGGTACTGGATCCGGAATGGTCGCGCATCCGGGAGAACACGGATGCCGGCATCCACGTAAGCGAGCCAGCCCACCGTCTTCTTCAGGACCTCGCTGGTGTTCGCCATGATGTCGGCGTCAATGCCCATCCCGGCCATCACAAGAAAACCGTGCTCCTCAATGGAGCCGTCGACCCGGCTGAGCGTCGCAATACCGAGGTCGATGTGGCGGGTGCGTCCGGTGAACGCGATCGTGATGGCATCCGTCACGTTGTTGATCGGGAGCTTGAGGTTGCGGGCGAGCAGATTGCCCGTTCCTGACGGCAGGAGCGCGAGGGCGGCACCCGAATCACGGATGCCTTCGGCCACCGATCGCACGGTACCGTCGCCTCCGGCAGCAAAAACCAGATCAGCGCCAGAGCGCACCGCCTCGCGGGTCAGCACCTTGCCTGAGTCGGTGAGCGTCGTCTCGAACCACAGCGTTTCGCCCCACCCGGCGTCGGCCGCAGCCCGCTCGATCAGCGGCTGGAGGGCGCTCCGCGTGACACGGGTCGGGTTGTACACCACCGCCGCGTGCTTCAGCCCCGACTCGCCCATACCTGCAACCGTACCGTGCGACGTTAGACTTGCCCCCGTGATTGATCCAGTGCTCCTCCGCGAAAATCCAGACCTCATCAGGCGTTCGCAGGAGGCGAGGCGATCGAGTGTCGAACTCGTCGACCAGGCCCTCGACGCCGACCGTGACCGCCGCGCCGCGATCACCGCATTCGAGGAGCTCCGTGCCGAGCAGAACGCGTTCGGCAAACGCGTCGCCAAGGCGCCGAAAGACGAGAAGGCCGCCCTCGTCGCCGAGGTGAAAGGTCTCTCCGACCGGGTCAAGCAGGCTCAGGCCCAGGTGACGGATGCCGAAACCCGCTTCACCGAGATCGTCGGCGCTATCCAGAACCCCATCATCGACGGCGTCCCGGCCGGCGGTGAGGATGACTTCGTCACCCTCCGCGAGGTCGGTGGAAAGCCCGCGTTCGACTTCACCCCGAAGGACCACCTCGAACTCGGTGAACTCCTTGGTGCGATCGACATGCAGCGCGGAACCAAGGTTTCCGGCGCCCGGTTCTACTACCTGCGCGGTATCGGCGCCCGCCTCGAACTCGCGCTCATGAACATGGCGCTCGACCGGGCCCTCACCGAGGGCTTCATCCCGCTCATCACGCCGACGCTCGTCAAGCCCGAGATCATGGCCGGCACCGGGTTCCTCGGCGCCCACGCCGACGAGGTTTACTACCTGCCCGCCGACGACCTCTACCTCACCGGCACGAGCGAGGTCGCGCTCGCCGGATACCACTCCGACGAAATCATCGACGTGGCGGATGCCCCGATCCGGTACGCAGGATGGTCCACCTGTTACCGCCGCGAAGCCGGCTCCTACGGCCGCGACACCCGCGGCATCATCCGGGTGCACCAGTTCAACAAGCTCGAGATGTTCGTCTACACCACCCCGGAAGAAGCCGAAGCGGAACACCTCCGACTCCTCGGCTGGCAGGAAGGCATGCTGCAGGCCCTCGGCCTCAGCTACCGCGTCATCGACACCGCCGCCGGCGACCTCGGTTCGAGCGCCGCCCGCAAGTACGACGTCGAAGCGTGGGTTCCGACTCAGGACGCTTACCGCGAACTGACCTCGACCTCGAACTGCACGACCTACCAGGCCCGGCGCCTCAACACCCGCTACCGGGCGGGCGAAGACGGCGGCAAGACCACACCGGTCGCAACACTCAACGGAACCCTCGCGACCACCCGCTGGCTCGTCGCACTGCTCGAAACGCACCAGCAGGCTGACGGATCCGTGCTCGTCCCCGAAGCGTTGCGCCCGTACCTCGGTGGGCTCGACGTCATCGCTCCGCTGTGACCGACGCCCCGCTGCTCGTCGCCCTCGACATCGACGGCACCCTGATCTCCGAGGACGGGACGATGTCGGATGCCGTCATCGACGCGGCGGAGGCGGCATCCGTTCGCGGTCACGTGCTCATGCTGGCGACCGGTCGCAGCTGGGAGACCACGCACCACGTGCTCGACCAGCTCGGAATCACGCCCGAGTACGTCGTGTGCGCGAACGGCGCACTCGTCATGAAGCGGGATGCCACTGAGCCCACCGGGTACCGCAGGCACGTGATTGAGACGTTCAACCCGCGCGAGGTCCTGACGCAGATCCGGTCGCACCTCGCAGACGGTCGGTACATGGTCGAGTACCCGAGCGGGTATCGCCGGTACACCCAGGGCATGACGGACTGGAACCTCGAAAACGCCGAAGAAGTGGAGTTCGAGCACCTCCTGAGCGAACCGGTCACGCGTGTCGTCGTCGTGTCGCCCGAGCACGATGAACTCGACTTTCTCTCGGTCGTGGAGAAGATGGGGCTGCACTCGGTCACCTATGCGATCGGGTGGACGGCCTGGCTCGACATTGCCCCGCTCGGCGTCAACAAGTCGACCGCGCTCGAGCGCGTGCGGGAGTGGCTTGGCATCCCCGAGGACCGGATCGTTGCCGTCGGTGACGGGCGGAACGACATCGAGATGTTCGAGTGGGCCGGCCGTTCCGGTCGTGCCGTCGCAATGGGCCAGGCCCCGGATGAAGTGAAAGCGGCGGCGAACGAGGTCACCGGAAGCATCGACGACGACGGCCTCGTAGCAGTACTCCGCTCGCTCTGACCGGGCCTTTCAGTCCCCTGTCAGGGCGCTCTGTCACTCTTGATTGGCCCTCATCGGCTACAATCGAGCGTTGCCTGCTGTTGTAGAACAGCGTGCATGGAGGGCTGTCCGAGCGGCCGATGGAGCCAGTCTTGAAAACTGGTGGGCAGAAATGTCTCGTGGGTTCGAATCCCACGCCCTCCGCCAACGCGAGGACAAACCCAGCACTACCGGGGCACGGATTGCACAAACGACATGTGCAGTTCGAATCCCACGCCCTCCGCCATACCCGCTCGAGCCACCCGAGTCACATCTCCACAGCCGCCTGCCGCGAAAGGAACGAGCGTGAGCGAACCCGTCCGTCGCCCCCGGTCCGCGCCATCGACGGCACGGCACGGCCAGCTCAAGAAGTCGACGGCTAGCCGCACAATCGCGCGTTTCCTTTCGGCAGCGCTCGCCGTCATCCTCGTGAGCGGATCCGCGATCGCGGCATACGCCGTCTGGGACATCGCCTCGAGTGTTGCTCCGCCCGTCACCCTCGCGAACGAGACCGGCGGGAGCGCGCCAGACATCGACGCGATCGAAGGAGGCGTGAACCTCCTGCTCGTCGGCAGCGACAGCAGGCAGGGGCAGGATGCCGTCTTCGGCGATGACGCGAAGGACTCGGCCACGCTCAACGATGTGACGATGCTCCTCCACATCTCGGAGGATCACAGCGCTGCAACCGTTGTGAGCTTCCCGCGCGACATGTTCGTTCCGATCCCCTCCTGCCCGAAGGAGAACGGCGGCACGTACGACTCCATGGCGGCGCAGAAGATCAACACGACGCTGTCGTATGGCGGCCTCGCCTGCACGGTCCTCACGGTCGAAAAGCTCACCGGGCTCTCGATTCCGTTCGCCGCCGAAGTGCAGTTCGGTGGCGTGATCGAGCTCTCCAACGCCGTTGGCGGCGTCGACGTCTGCGTCGCGGAGCCCATCAACGACTGGCGCACCGAAACCTACCTCGACGCGGGCGTCCACACGCTTCAGGGAACGGAGGCGATCCAGTTCCTCCGCACCCGCCACGGCGTCGGTGACGGATCCGACCTCGGCCGGATCAGCAACCAGCAGGTCTTCCTCTCCTCGCTCGTGCGCACGCTGAAGAGCAGCGAAACCCTCACCGACCCGACGAAGCTGTTCGGTATCGCCAAAGCAGCCGCGAGCAATATGACGCTGTCGACGAGCCTGTCGAACCTCAACACCATGGTGTCGATCGCGATGGCGCTCAAGAACATCCCGCTCGACCAGGTCGTCTTTGTGCAGTACCCGACGGAATACGGCGACATCAACGGATATGAGGGCGTTCTTCCGCTGAAGACGCCCGCGGCCCAGCTGTTTGACGCGCTCGCAGCAGATGAACCCCTGACGTTGAGCGGTGACACCGGCCCCGGTTCGGTTCTCGACCCGAATGCACCGGTCGACGATGCACCGGTCGACGACACCCCTCAAACCGAAGACCCCGAGGCGCCGAAAACCGACGCGACACCGCCGGGAGTCGTGCTCGACAAGTCCGTCCAGGGCCAGACGGCCGGCGACTACACCTGCTCAAAGGGCAACGACTGAACCTCTCCTCCTCCTGGAGGATCCGACGGTCAGCTTCGGGCTTTAGAGTTACTTTGTGAGAACGTCGAGATCCACCGAGACAAGCATCAAGCACGGCCGCCAGCCGCGCCGCGGTGCGCTTTCGACGTTGCTTCGGGGTCTCTCAATCGTGATGGCCGTCGTGCTCGTGAGCGGAGCATCCGTTGCCGCCTGGGTGGTCTGGGATCTGGCGTCCAACGTCTCGTCGAACGCGATCGATATCAGTGGCCCCGATGACACACCGCTCCCCGCCGTGCCGAATATCGACGCTTTCGAGGGTGGCTTCAACCTCCTCGTCGTCGGCGCCGATAACGATCCGGAGCAGGGTGACGCATTCGGCGAACGCGAAATCACCCTCAACGACGTCAACATGCTGCTGCACGTGTCCGAGGACCACTCCAGCGCCGTCGTCGTCAGTTTCCCGCGCGACCTCGTCATTTCGCACCCGACCTGCGTCGATCCGGAGACGGGCGAGAGCAGTGGCCCGACACAGGCCCAGCCGCTCAATGCGGCATTCGAACGCGGCGGTCTCGCGTGTGTCGTCGGGACGATCGAGAACCTCACCGGGCTCGAGATCGAGTACGCGGCGCTGATGTCGTTCGCGTCGGTCGTCCGCATGACGGATGCCGTGGGCGGTGTTCCCGTGTGCCTCACGGCCCCGATCAACGACCCCCTCTCCGACCTCGACCTTCCCGCCGGCACGAGCGTCGTGTCGGGTGAAACCGCGCTCGCGTTCCTCCGCACCCGCCACGGCGTCGGCGATGGAAGCGACCTCTCGCGTATCGCGAGCCAGCAGCAGTACATCTCGTCACTCGTGCGCACGATCAAGAGCAACGACACCCTCACCGACGTGACGAAGCTCTACTCCCTCGCCCAGGTCGCTGCGAAGCACGTCAACCTGTCGACGTCGCTGACGAACCCCACGCGCATGGTTGCGATGGCGCGCACACTCGTCACCGTCGATCTCGACAAGCTCAACCTGATCCAGTACCCGGTGATGGACGACCCGAACAACCGCAACCGCGTCGTGCCGCTGCAGGGCCTCGCCGACCAGCTTTTTGAGCGCATCAAGACTGACGCTCCCTTCGCCCCGGATCCGAACGCGAACCGTACGGGAGTTGAAGCAGATCCGAATGCGCCCGAGGCTCCGCCCGCGACGCCTCCGGCGAACGCGCCGGCTCCGGATGCCACGCCGGGAGCGACCCCGGCGCCCACCCCGACGACGGATGTGATCGAAGGGCTGCAGGGCCAGACGGCCTTCGACCAGACCTGCTCTGTCGCCAACAACTGACCCCAATTCGGTCGGTGGCGATTTGCCGGTTATGATTAAGCCCGTGCGTCCGTTCAGCGGTCGCTCATGGAGACGTCGCATAGTTCGGCCTAGTGCACCACCCTGCTAAGGTGGAGTCCTCGTAAGGGGACCGCGGGTTCAAATCCCGCCGTCTCCGCCACTTCTTAATATGGTTGCGGATCGCAGTCTCGTTCCCGGGATTACCTGGGATCGGGCTGCCGCCT
Organism: Mycetocola sp. TRD_SC_2; assembly: GCF_055361225.1. NCBI lineage: Bacteria > Bacillati > Actinomycetota > Actinomycetes > Micrococcales > Microbacteriaceae > Mycetocola > Mycetocola sp. TRD_SC_2. The sequence continues at coordinate 190,226 of NZ_CM143954.1, forward strand.
TTCGCGGAGCTTCGCTCCGCGCGGGTTCAAATCCCGCCGTCTCCGCCACTGAAACCCTTGCTTCGCAGCGGGGGTTTTTGCGTGTGCGCCTTAGCCCGGGTGGGGTGCGAAAGCCGCCTGAAAAAGAGCCCAGGCGCGCCGACCGACGCTCGCGCGAGCATCCGGTTCGGTGTGGGAAAGTTCCCCCGCCAGCATCGAGATGGCGAGGATTACATCCTCGACGTCGACGTGGCGCCCGATGCGCCCTGCCGCCTTCTCGCGCTCGGTGATCCGTGTGACGAGGGATGCCAGCCGGTCGCCCAGGTGTGCGATGCGCTCGTCAAGGCGATGCGAGGTCATGAGTTCGATCAGGGCCGTCGACACCAGGGCTTGCGCGATGACGAGATCGAGAAAGTCGTCGAGCGTGGCATCCGGATTGTCGACGACGCCCTCGAGGTCGACGGTGTTCTCATCGAAAACGGCTACGGCAAGGGCGATGCGATCGGGGAAGTGGCGGTAGAGGCTGCCCTGCCCGACGCCTGCCCGCCTGGCGACCGCACTGAGCGGCGCAGACAGTCCGTCTTCGGCGAATACCTCGCGAGCCGCGGCCACGAGGGCTCGACGGTTCTCGGGCCCGGCACTCGGGCCCCGATTCGCTTTACCGGGAGCTGACACCCGTGTAGCCTACAACCGGACAACGTTGTCCGGTATGCATCGGCGATCCCGACCAGAAAGCAGAATTCCCATGGCTTCTTCCTCCACCCTCTCCGGAGACTCCTCCGTCGGCACCTGGCTCGACCACCCGGTTGGCGGGCTCATCCTCCGCGACCTGTTGGCCCAGGCCGGCCAGAGCGCAGAGACGCTCCGACCCGTCCGTCGCCTCGCGATTAAGCGCCTCGTCAAGCTCAGCAAGGGTTCGTTTCCCGCCGAACTGATCGACGAACTCGTGCGCCGCGTCGAGATCGGCGACGTGCCGGCATCCGCTGCGACCGCAACAACCGATGTCGCTGCGCCGGCTCCGGTGGACGACAACGCCGTCGACGCCGTCGAGCGCCCGGAGTGGGTCGAACGGATCAGCAACGGTCGCTTCACCGGCAAGACGGTCATCGTCACCGGCGCCGGATCCGGAATCGGTCGGGCGACGGCATCCAGGGTCGCCCGTGAGGGTGGACGCGTCATCGCTGTCGACATCGCGCGCGAGCGTCTCGACGAGCTCCTCGACGAGCTCCCGTCTGCTGACATCATCGCCGTGACGGCCGACATCACCGACGACAACGCAATCGCCGAGATCGTCGCTGCTGCGGGCGACCAGATCGACGCTCTCGCCAACGTCGCTGGAATCATGGACGACATGACGCCGGTGCACGAAGTGTCGGATGCCGTCTGGAAGCGCGTGTTCGCGATCAACGTCGAAGGAACGATGAAGCTCATGCGCGCGGTCGTTCCGTCGATGCTCGCCCGCCAGGCCGGTTCGATCGTCAACGTGGCATCTGAAGCAGCACTTCGTGGTTCAGCCGCTGGCGCCGCGTACACCGCGTCGAAGCACGCGGTCGCCGGGCTCACCAAGTCGAGCGCGTTCATGTATGGACCGAGCGGCATCCGCGTGAACGCCGTCGCACCCGGTCCGGTCATCACCAACATCGAGGCAACGTTCGCGTCGACCCTCGGCTCTGAGCGCGTTCGTGCCGGAATGGCCGTCATGCCCGAGGCGGTCGAGGGCGACGCTCTTGCCGCGTCGATCACCTTCCTCCTCAGCGACGACGGCGTGAACGTCAACGGCGTCATCCTTGCGAGCGACGGCGGTTGGTCAGCCGCATAGGTCGCTTTTTGCTCCGCCACAAATGGCTGGACTTCGAGCCGGAGTCCAGCCGTTTGTGGCCACGCACAAGGAGTCGGGGCTGGCACGGCGGGCGCCCGGGAATCGCCTGAGACTCCCAGCCAAGGCCGGAGTCGATGTGCAAGACTGGCGCCGTCCGTCCTGGCATCGTCGGAGTTGTCGTTGCCGCAGTCCCATCCACTGTGGAGACAACCCCCATGCTTTCAACCTCTCGCTCGGAGTCACTCCTCGCGGCATCCGCCGATTCGACCTCCGCCGGCGTCGCAGACGGAATCGCCCAGTGGGCCATTCAGGTTATGGAAGCGCTCGGCCCGCTCGGTGCAGGCCTCATTGTCTTCCTCGAGAACGTTTTCCCTCCCATCCCGAGTGAGATCATTCTTCCGCTCGCCGGTTTCACGGCCAGTCAGGGTTCGTTCACCATCGCCGAAGCCATTATCTGGACGACGCTGGGCTCGATCCTCGGGGCTTTTGTTCTCTACGGGCTGGGCCGCTGGCTCGGTCACGACCGGACCGTCTGGCTCGCAGCTCGCATCCCCTTCGTCGACCCTGACGACATCGTCAAGACGGTCGCCTGGTTCGGTCGCCACGGCAAGAAGGCCGTCTTCTTCGGGCGGATGCTCCCCATCTTCCGCAGTCTCATCTCCATCCCTGCCGGCATTGAAAAGATGAACCTGGTGACGTTCGGACTGCTCACCGCTGCGGGCTCCCTCATCTGGAACAGCATCTTCGTGATCGCCGGGTTCCTGCTCGGTGAAAACTGGAGCGCCGTTCTCGAGTACGCCGACATCCTCAAGTACATCGTTGTCGCCGGTGTCGTGGCGCTCGTCATCTGGTGGGTCGTCCGGACCGTTCTTCGGGTGCGTGCCCGCCGCCGTGAGCGCGAGCTCGATCGGGTCCTCTAGGGCTCGCCCGCCCGGACTCCTTGAGCTCCGGGCATCCACCCCCCGAGGAAATCACCCGGTACGCCGGATGGTTTGGTCCGCACTGGGTGACGTCGTGCTGGCGCGACCCTTCGCGCACTTTAGCGCGCACCCATCACGCGGTCGAGGCTCCGGATAACGAACATCAGGCGAACATTCGTCAACCGACCCTCATTCGAGCCGCTCCGTCCCCTAGGTTGGGAAGCACTTGAAACTCGCATGATCAGCAAGGGACGACCCGGGGGTCTGTCGTTGCTCGAAAGGACTGACCGTGAAAAAGCGCAATCTCAAATCTGCGGCTCTTGCCGTTGTCGTCGTGGGTTCGATCGGCCTGACGGGATGCGCCGCCGGTACGGAAACGTCGGGCGGCGAATCGAGCGAATCGGGCGACTCGACCGGCACCCTGATCGTGTACACGAACTCCAACTCCGACGGCCGCGGCGAGTGGATCACCGAGCAGGCTGAGGAGGCGGGCCTCGACATTGAGATTGTCGGGCTCGGTGGCGCCGACCTCGCGAACCGCATCGTCGCGGAGAAGAACAACCCGGTCGGCGACGTCGTTTTCGGTCTCAACAACATGTACTTCGAAACCCTCAAGGCCGAAGAGGCCATCGCCGCATACGAGCCCGAGTGGGCCGCTGAAGTCGACCAGGAGTCCGGGGACCCGAAGGACGGTGCGTTCTGGCCGCTCGTCGAGCAAGCCATCGTGACCGTCTATGACACCAACAAGATCTCCGAGTCGGATGCTCCGGATGACACGAGCGACCTCTGGAACGACTCCAAGTGGGACGGTCGCTACGAGGTCAACACCGCACTCGGCCAGGCCACCCCTCAACTGATCCTCGCCGGACTGCTCACGCAGCACCTCGACGAAGACGGCGACCTGGGTGTGTCCGACGAGGGTTGGGAAGAGGTCGAGAAGTACTTCGCCCACGGTTCGCCCGCTGTGGAGGGCACCGACCTTTACGCTCGCATCACCCGCGACGAGGTGGACTTCGGAGTCCTCCCCTCGAGCGGCATCGCCGCACGTGACGCCGAGTACGGCACCGAGACCGGTGTCATTGCACCTGAGGTCGGCGTTCCGTACGTGACCGAGCAGATCTCCGTCATCGCGGGCACCTCGAAGCAGGACCGCGCCGAGGAGTTCATCGACTGGTTCGGAAGCGCCGAAGTGCAGGGGGAGTTCGCCAAGGAATTCTCCGCGTACCCCGTCAACGAAGAGGCTCGTGCTCAGGCGCTGCCCGAGGTCATCGAGCTGATCGATTCCCTCGACAAGCAGGACATCGACTACAACCTGGTCCGCGAGAACATCGCCGCCTGGGTCGAGAAGACCGAACTCGAGTACCTGCCCTAACCTCACTCATCCCCGATTGCGGGGAGTGGCGGCCGCGGTGCTTTTCGAGCGCCGCGGCCGTCATTCGACCTACGTCGGCCGTTCACAGCTGAACGGGCCGACGGGAGCGCTCATGATCAGCTATGACAACGTCGAAGTCCGCTTCGACGACCACGTCGCCATCCCGGACCTCAACCTCGAGATCCGCGAAGGGGAGTTCTTCACGCTTCTCGGCCCATCGGGGTGCGGCAAGACGACAGCGCTCCGCACCCTCGCCGGCTTCATCGAGCCATCGCGCGGCAAGGTCTTCATCGACGGCAAGGATGCCACGCGGCTGCCGAGCGAGAAGCGTCGCGTCGGCATGGTGTTCCAGAACTACGCGCTGTTCCCCAGCATGAGCGTCGGCGAGAACATAGCGTTCGGCCTCTCCGTCCGTAAGACGAAGAAGCAGGAGACCGAACGCCTCGTCGCGGAGATCGCCGATCAGGTCGAGCTGACCCGCGACCAGCTGGACAAGAACGTCGCTGAGCTCTCCGGTGGGCAGCAGCAGAGGGTCGCGATCGCCCGCGCTCTCGTTCTCAAGCCCCGCATCCTTCTCCTCGACGAACCGCTGTCGAACCTCGACGCCAAGCTTCGGGTTCAGTTGCGCGAGCAGTTGAAAAACCTCCAGAGCGAGCTCGGCATCACCACGGTGTATGTCACGCACGACCAGGAGGAAGCACTCACCATGAGTGACCGGATCGCGGTCTTCAACAGGGGTGTCGTCGAACAGGTCGGCGCGCCTGAAGACATCTACGATCGCTCCGCCACCGAATTCGTCTGCACCTTCGTCGGTGCCATCAACACACTCTCGCGTGAGTTCGTTCAGCGACTCGTTGACGCCGGGGCTGCGCAGCTCGACCCGTCGAAACCTTCGTACCTCCGCCGTGAGAAGGTGTCGCTGTATCCGCCCCGCACAGGAGAGGCTGCGATCCGGCTCGACGGCATCGTCGCTGAGCGCACCTACCACGGTGCATACAGCACCTACGTGATCGAGTCGAGCGGTACGAGACTCATCGCCATGGTGACAGAGAACGGTGAAGCAGTGCTCCAGCCGGGTGCCACCGCCGACCTGTACATCGATCCGTCCTCGATCCTTCAATACTGAGGCGACGACATGCGGAATTCGTCACTGCGGACCATGTTCCGCTCCCCGCTGGTTCTCGTCGTCTCGGTGGTTCTCCTCTGGTTCATCGCAGCCTTCCTGCTGTTCCCGAACATCAACCTGCTCGTGTCGACCTTCTTCCCGGGCGGAGAGTTCAGCGCGCGTGCCGTCGAAAAACTCTTCAGCTCTGAACGGGCGATGAAGAGCCTGTTCAACAGCTTCCTTCTCGCCTTCTCGCTCGCGGTCACCGTTAACGTCGTCGGAATCTTCATCGTGCTCGTCACGAAGTACTTCCAGATCCGCGGATCCCGCGTCCTCTGGCTGGGATACGCGACGACCTTGATCTACGGCGGTATCGTTCTCGCCGCGGGATACAACTTCATTTATGGTCGCTACGGATTCATCACTAATGCCGTGAGGAACGTCTGGCCAGAGGTCGACCCCAACTGGTTCTCAGGGTTCTTCGCCGTGCTCCTCGTCATGACCTTCGCGACGACGACGAACCACATGCTGTTCCTCTCCTCGTCGCTCGCCAAGATCGACTACCAAACCATCGAAGCCGCGCGGAACATGGGTGCGTCGACGTGGAAGATCCTCTGGAAGATCGTCCTCCCCGCGCTCCGGCCGATGATCTTCGCCGTCACCGTGCTCACCTTTCTGACCGGGCTGGGCGCCCTGACCGCACCGCTTGTTCTCGGTGGCGCCGACTTCCAGACCATCGCCCCGATGATCGTCACGTTCTCGAAGAGCGCGAGCTCGCGCGACCTCGCCGCGCTCCTCGCGATCATCCTCGGCCTCGCGACGATCATCCTCCTGGCGGTGATGAACCGGGTCGAAAAGTCCGGTGTCTACTTCTCGGTCGCGAAAGTCGCTACTCCGCTGAAGAAGCAACGGATCCCGAACCCGCTAGCGAACGTCGTCGTTCACGTCGTCGCCTACCTGCTCTTCATCGTCTATGCGACGCCGGTGCTTCTCATCGTGCTGTTCTCGTTCGTCGACTCTTCGGCCGTGCTGACCGGGTCCATCACGCTCGGCTCCTTCACGCTCGAGAATTACGCAACGGTCTTTGGTTCTCCTGCGGTGCTCCGGCCGTTCATCGTGAGCATCGTCTACAGCGCGCTCGCGGCCCTCATCGTCGTCGGCGGGCTGTTGTTCGTATCTCGGGTGATTCAGAAATACCGCAACCCTGTGACATCCGTTCTCGAATACCTGCTGCACATTCCGTGGATCCTCCCGACGATCCTCATCGCCCTCGCGCTCGTGATGACGTTCGACCGGCCGAACCCGCTGATCGGCGGTCAGGTGCTCACCGGGACAACCCTGCTGCTGCTCGTCGCGTACATCATCGTGAAAATCCCTTTCACGCTGCGGCTGCTCAAAGCGGCGTTCGCCTCGATCCCGGATTCACTCGAGGATGCCGCGCGCATCCTCGGCGCGAAGTCGCTCTTCACGTTCCGGAAAGTGCTCTTCCCGCTCGTGATCCCGACGGCCGCCGCCATCACGGCGCTCAACTTCAACAGCCTGCTCGATGACTATGACGCCGCCGTGTTCCTCTACCACCCGCTGTACGAGCCGCTCGGTATAGCGATCAAGGCCAGCACCGAGGGTGAGAGCAACCTCGACTCGATGTCGATCACCTTCGTCTACACCGTGCTTCTCATGATCATCATGGGTCTCACGATGTACCTCGTGTACGGCCGCTCCGGCGGCACGACGAGGCGGCGCAAGGGCAGGAACGTGACCCCGGATGCTGTCGCGAACGACCCTGCGACGGCCGCGGCGGTGGCGAACACCAAGTAGAGCCGCTCCGCGAGCATGCCCGGCGGCCGGGCGCCTGATCACCCATCACGGACGAATACACCCGGCACGCCGGATGTGTTCGTCCGCAATGAGCGATTGCGCCGAACCGAAAAGCACGCAGGCAAAAATTGCGTCTAATGCGTGGGTTATCCTGACGCGCCTCACGGAGTATGAGGAATGCGGGAGGAAATCTCCTCCCGACTTAGCGCTCGGTCTATCGAGACCAGCGCACGCCAGGCCCGAGTGCGGGCGATCCTGCGTTTCCCGACGTGTACTGCTCCGCTTCTCGAGCCGGGCTCAATGGCGCGTTCCGCCCTAAACGGGACTCGCGCCTGGAACGGATATCTTGAGAACTCGTACCAAATTGATGGCCGGTTTCAACACCAGCGTCCTCGTAGGCGGAGCCCTCGTGCTTCTCGCCGGTGCAACCCCAGCAAGTGCACACACCCCCGAAGTGCAGGCAACCTGCAGTGAACTGACCGTTGCGTTGGAGAACTACACCGCGGATGCCGGCAACGCGGCACCCAATAAAATCATCGTGACTCTGGATGGTGAAGAGATTGCATCCGAATCGTTCGGAGCGTCTTTCAACGAGACCTACTCTTTTGACGACATCACCGTCGGCACGGAGTGGACCGTCGAGGTCGACGCGACCGGCACCGAATACGACCGGGATTTCGACGGCATCACTGAAGCGTGCCCGGAGACGGAAGAGCCGCCGGTTGTTGTTCCGCCGGTAGATCCGCCGGTGGTTGTTCCGCCGACGGAGCCGCCGGTTGTTGTTCCTCCGGTAGAGCCGCCGGTGGTTGTTCCGCCGACGGAGCCGCCGGTTGTTGTTCCGCCGGTAGAACCGCCCGTGGTTGTCCCGCCGACGGAACCGCCCGTCGTTGTTCCTCCGGTTGAACCGCCCGTCAGTACGACACCCCCGGTTGAACCGCCTGTAGCGACGACTCCTCCGGTCGAGCCGCCCGCGGCAACGACACCACCCGACGTTGAGCTGCCGTCGACGGGTGCAGAGATGGGCTGGGCGCTGCCGCTCGCCGGTGCGCTGCTGCTCGGTGGCATCGCGCTGATGCTCGTGCGCCGGACCCGCAAGGCCTGATCACCTGATCGTCCACTTCGGACGACAACATCCAGTACGCCGGATGTTGTCGTCCGGAACGGATGACTACGCCGACGCCCGAAAAGGTGCGCCAGCAAAACGAACGGCCCGGAAGCGAAAGCTTCCGGGCCGTTTCGGCGTTCGACTACTGCTTTTCCTGACGCGCCTTTTCTTCGGCAAGGGCGCGGCGGCCGGCGTCGCGCTCGTTGATCCGGGTGTTCTCCGCGCGTACCTCGGCCTGCACGGCACGCTCGGTGACGAGCCACTCCGGCGGTGCCGCGAGAAGTTCGGTGATCTCGGCGGTCGTGAGGGCGGCATCCGTCATCTCGGCGCGGGCGAGACCCGAGACCGAGATGCCGAGCTTGCGCGCGACTTCCTGGCGCGGGTGCGGACCGTTCTTGCGCAGTTCGACGAGCCATTCCGGGGGCGATTCGAGAAGCTCATTGAGCTGGTCGCGGGTGATCGACCCGGTACGGAACTCCTCGGGCATCGCGGGCAGGTAGACGTTGAGCTTTTTCGCTGCCGTCTCCGGCTTCATTGTTTGGGGGGTCTTGTTGGAAGCCATGACCCCAGCGTAACCGGTGAGACGCGCCGATCACGCGGGCAGCGGCATCCGTAATACCCTGTGACACGACCGTTTTCACGCGAAAACGGCAGGAGAGGGAAACCCATGGACGCCGAACCAACGGCCGAACACCTCTTCACTGTCGCGTTCGTGCCCGGAGTGACGCTCGCCAAATGGTCGAAGGTGTGGGCCGAGAGGCGCCCCGACCTGCCGCTCGGCTTCGCACCGACAGCGGAAAGCGAGCAGGTGAGCGTGCTGCACGACGGCACAGCACAGGTCAGCTTCGTACGCCTCCCCGTCGAGAACGCGGAGCTCAGCGTCATCCCGCTCTACCGGGAGATCCCGGTCGTCGTTTTGTCCAAGGATCACGACCTGTCGCTTCAGGAAACGGTGACCGTGGCGGATCTTGCGGGGGAGCACCTGCTGCAGGATCCTGACTCTGTGCCCGAATGGCGCGACATCGCCGACGAGATCCGCGACGGCACTCGCAGGCCGCTTCCCGACATCCGCACCGGTGATGACGCGGCAGAACTCGTCGCAGCTGGCGTCGGCATCGTCATCGTGCCGCAATCGGTGGCCCGGCTGCACAGCCGCAAGGACGTGATCGCGCGCCCGGTGACGGATGCCGCCGAGTCGCAGATCGCGCTCGCCTGGCTCGAGGAGAACACCACTCCCGACGTCGAAGAATTCATCGGGGTCGTCCGCGGCCGCACCGCCCGCAGTTCTCGTGCGCCGCAGGAGGAGCCTGAGAAGGCCCCACCGAAGGAACGTAAACCGCAGCAGAAGCCGAAGGCGAAGCCATTCACCCCGCGGCAGGGCCGCGCACCGAAAAAGCTCGGCAAAGGCCGCAACCGGGGGCGCGGCGGACGCTCCTGAACGATCGGCGTTACGCCACCGTCGTGCCGAACAACAATCCGAGCAGGTAGGTCACAGCAGCGGCGCCGTACCCGATCGCGAGCTGTCGCAGCGCCCGCTTGAGCGGCGACGCCCCCGACAGCACCCCGACGATCGCACCGGTGATGAGCAACGCGATTCCGACGAGAACGGATGCCACGGCGACCGCCGCGAGACCGGTCAACCCGAAGAGATACGGCAGCACCGGAATGATCGCGCCCGAGGCGAAGAAGAAGAAGCTCGAGATCGCGGCTCCACGGGCGGAGCCGACCTCCTCGTGGTCGTCCTGCTGGACCGACACGCTGCCGGTGTTGATCCCGACGTGTACGCAGTCAAGGCCGTTGAGGACCTCGTGGGCGTGCTCCGCCGCCTGTCTCGGCGGCATGCCGCGAACCCGGTAGACGAGCTGAAGCTCGTTGGCATCGACGTCGAGCTGCGGCAGCACCCGGCGCGCGGCGGGATCAGGGGTCGTGGACTCGAGCAGCTCACGCTGCGACCGTACGGAGACGAACTCGCCGGCGGCCATCGACAAAGCTCCGGCGAGGAGCCCGGCGACACCGGCGGCGAGGACCACTCCGGTGCCGACACCGGTAGCGCTCATCCCGAGCACGAGGGCGAGGTTGGAGACGAGCCCGTCGTTGGCGCCGAAGACCGCGGCCCGGAAGGTGCCCGAAATGCTGTTTCGTCCGCGGGCCGCGAGACCCCGCACGATCTCTTCGTGCAGTCGTTCGTCTGCCGCCATCGCGTCTGTGGCGTCGGCATCCGCTTCATAGGGGGAGCGGGATTCGGTGCGCTGCATGAGGGCCAGCACGAAAACAGAACCAAAGCGGCGCGCAAGGAAGCCGAGCAACCGGGTGCGGAGGGCGGTGCGCGTGGGGTCATTCGCGTGTTCTCCGAGCAGCGCGATCCAGTGTGCTTCGTGCCGGCGCTCGGCCTCGACGAGTCCGAGCAGGATCGCACGCTCCTCGCCGGTTCGACGGCTCGCGAGTTCGCCGTAGACCTGGGCCTCGGCGCGTTCATCGGCAAGGTACTGTCGCCAGCGTTTGATCTCGGTCGGGGTGGGCGTTCCGCGGGTGGGGGACTCGGTCACAGTGTTCTCCTGATGCTGGTGACCGAAGCGGCTAACCGTCTTCGGCCATCGTCAAACGTATGGCCGAAGGTCTCGCTCGCCCGCAGGAACGGGTGGGCTGCCGGGTTGTGAAAACCAGTATGTCGACAGACCGCGTCGCCGTTTCTGGAGTGAAAGCGGCGGTGGGAACTACTCCCCTTCGCGCTTCCCAGCCTACCGCAGGAGCCGGACCGGATGCCGAGTCGCCAGTAGCGGCTGAAGGCTTACGCTGGAGCCATGGCACGAAACAAGAAACCGCGGGAGAGCATTTCGGATGCCGGTGGTTTCACCAATTGGCTCAATAACCGACTGCGTCCGTACATTGGGCCGCCGCCGCTCGGGCCGTACGGTGAAGATGCGCTTCCTCCTGCCTCCGAGTCCGCGTGCCCGATCTGCGGGCAGGCGATGTCGCTCCACAACGTCGACCGCACGGGTGTGAAAACCCAGTTGCGTTGCCCCACCGCTCCCCCCTCGTCCTGACCCGGCCCCTGCCAGCGGCGGATCGGCGCGCGTACAATCGCGGCCATGGAGCATCCCAAGGTGTTTGAGCCCGCTGACCCGGTCGTCGCCCGCGTTCGTGCCATTTGCGTCGACTATCCCGAGTTTGCCGAGGTCGAAGCGTGGGGCCGCCCGACCTTCCGGGCAGGAAAGAAGCTGTTTGTCGTGATGGGTTCGTCGATGGACCGGCCGCACACGATGGTGTTCAAACCCGACCCCGACGAGCGCCCGGCGCTTCTCGACGATGACCGGTTCTTCGTGCCGCCCTACTTCGGTCCGGGCGGGTGGCTCGGAATGGACCTGTCACTCAAGCGCACCGACTGGCAGTTTGTCGCCGAACTCATCGACACGTCGTACCGCCAGGTCGCCCTCAAACGCCAGCTCACCGCTCTGAACGAGCTGCAGCTGCGGTAGTTCCGGGGCGCGGAGCCTGTGCGCGGGTGATTCGGCGTTGCGCGGGTGCAGTGTCACCCGCGCAACGCCGAAAGGCCAGCGCGAACCCCGGAGTGCGGCTCGATGCGCTAAAGATCGCTGGACTGTGCCCAGATGTTGACCCCTGCGTCGCCGGCGAACTCGTCGATACGCTTGAGTTCGTCGTCGCTGAACGAGGTGTTGTCGAGGGCAGCGAGGTTCTCATCGAGCTGCTCGATGCGCGAGACCCCGATGAGCGCGCTCGTCGCTCCGCCAGGACGCAGCACCCACGCGATCGCCATCTGAGCGAGCGTCTGCCCGCGCGATTCGGCGATGTCGTTGAGGCCGCGGAGTCGCGCGAGGTTGTCCTCTGACAGGAAACTGTCGTTGAACGAGCCGCGGGGCGTCGCGTGTTCGGCGTGAGGGTCGGCGAGGAACTTGCTGCCCGTCAGGAGCCCCTGTGCGAGCGGAGTGAACGCGATCGAGCCCATACCGCCGGTGCGCAGCGTGTCGAGCAGTCCCTCTTCGACCCAGCGGTTGACGAGGGAGTACGAGGGCTGGTGGATCACGAGCGGAGTGCCGAGGTTCTTCGCGATCTCGATCGCCCGCTGGGTGCGCTCAGCCGAGTACGACGAGATGCCGGCGTAGAGCGCCTTGCCCTGGCGAACGGCGGTGTCGAGTGCGCCGATCGTCTCCTCGAGCGGGGTGTCGGCGTCAACCCGGTGCGAGTAGAAGATGTCGACGTAGTCAGTGCGCAGGCGCTCGAGTGATTCGTCGAGACTGTTGAGCAGGTACTTGCGCGATCCGAAGTTGCCATACGGCCCTGGCCAGTGCGGCCAGCCCGCCTTCGTCGACACGATCAATTCGCTGCGGTACGGGCGGAAGTCGCGTGACAGCATCCGTCCGAAGTTCTCCTCGGCGCTTCCGTTCGGCGGGCCGTAGTTGTTGGCGAGGTCGAAGTGAGTGATGCCGCGGTCGAATGCGTGGCGCAGGATCTCACGCTGGGTGTCGAACGGGCGGTTATCGCCGAAGTTGTACCAGAGGCCGAGCGAGATCGGCGGCAGCAGCAGGCCGCAGTTCCCGACCCGGCGATAGCCGAGGTGGGTGTACCGATCGGATGCCGCCTGGTACGGCGCGTGGATGTCGGGAACGGATGCGTCGAAGCGCACGTCGTCGGGCACGGTGGTCTCCTCGATGGTGGGTGTTGGGTTCAGCGGGCCGGGGCGACGCCGATCTCCCAGATGAACGGGGGAGGCGTGTCGTTGATCGCCCAGTCTCCGACAATTCTGGCCTTATAGATCCACGGGTTGTGGGATGCGACGGTCCTGGCGTTGCGCCAGTGCCTGTCGAGGCCCTTAGATCGGCTGACCGCCGAGGCCCCCAGCGTGTCGAACACTCGCGTCACCGCCTGGGGCACCAGCGTCGACAGCGCGACCTGGCCTTGGGCTGACGCGATCTCTGCCGCGATGTTCGCCGCATCATCCTCGGGCGAACCGCGACGGGCGGATGTCTCGAAAGCGCGCTGGAGAGCATCCGAGACGCGTTGCACCGTGGCTTCGGCGACGAACGCCGCCGAGGAGATCTCACCGACGACGGCCTGGATCTGAGGATCCTCTCGCACGAGCGACGCGGAACCGTGGCTGTACACGCGCTGACGATGCGAGACCTCGCGAGCGGTGTCTCGTTCGGCGGCCCTGGCGATGCCGGCGAGGACAGCGAGAAGAACGAGCTGGTAGATCGCCGTCTGGTAGCGGAACCGGTCGGCGAAGGCGAACACGTTCTCGTCGTCGACGGATGCCTGTGCGAACGTCGTCGTCCCGGTACCGGTCAGCTGCTGGCCGAAGCCATCCCAGTCGTCGGAGATGCTCACCCCGGGCTGGGAGGCACGCACGAGGGCGGTGCCGTCGACGCCGTCGGAGCGGCGTGCGGTGACGTCGATCCAGTCGGCGTAAATGCTGCCGGTCGTGTAGAACTTGCGACCGCTGACGCTCCAGCCATCAGCCCCGGCATCCAGGGTGGTCTGCGAGACGCCGAGCGCGCCCTGGCCCACTTCGCTCCAGGCGTTCCCGACGAACTCTCCCTGCGCGAAGCGCCGGAGCCAGCGGTCCCGCTCGTCACCGGAAGGTGCTGTGAGACGGTCCTCGACGAACGCGATGTGCCCGCGAAAGATCTGGGGCAGGTTCGAATCAGCCGTCGCGAGTTCGACGAGGACCTCGGCGAGCTCGGGGATGCTCAGGCCGTCGCCGCCGTTCTCCACCGGAACCCGCAGGGCGGCGAAACCGGCATCGACGAGCTGGCGGACTTCCCGGTGCGGGAGAGTGTGCTCCTGCTCGCGCGCAACAGCTCCGGCAGCGATCTCGTCGAAGATCGGCCGGAACCGATCGAGGACCGACCCGAGCCGAGTCCGTTGTTCTGTTGTCGTTGGCACGGGAACTCCTAGGTGTAGAGCGAGATCGGCTGGAACTCGCCGTTGAGAAAGTGGGCGCCGACCTCGAGTTTCTTGTAGTCGACGGGGTCGTGGAGGGAGTGGGTGCGGATGTTGCGCCAGAACAGGTCGAGTCCGACGCTGGACTTGGCTGAGCTCGAGCCGGTGACTTCGAACACCCGGTTGGCGACCTCGACACCCACCTCCGTCGACACGATCTTGACCTTGGCGATGTCGACCTCGATCGCGCCCCTGGTCTCGAAGGTGACGCCGTCGCCGAGGGCAACAACGTCGTCGAATCGGCGTCCGATCTTGTCGGTGAGTGCTTCGACCGCTTCGATCCGCGCGACGAACTCGCCGAAGACGCGGAGAACGAACGGATCGTTGCGATAGCGGTCGGCCGACGAGAGGAACCAGGCGTTCTTGCGCGCTCGCGTGATGTCGCGGGCCTGTTCCAGCGCACCCTGCGCAATGCCGAGGTAGAGGTTCGCGAATGCCAGCTGAATGCCGGGCGTGATCAGATTCGCGAACGGATCGTCTGTCAGCTCGCCGAGGAGGTCAGCTTCGGTGACGCGGACGTCGGAGTAACGGACGGATCCGCTCGCCGAGAGGCGCTGGCCCAATGCATCCCAGTCGCCGAGCGGTTCGATGCCGTCCGCGTGGGCGTCCAGCACGAAGAGGACCAGTTGCCCGTTGCGCTCCCCGCCGGTGACGGCCGCCGAGATGAGGATGCGGTCGCCGACCGACGCGCCCGTCGAAAAGTGTTTGACGCCGTTGAGGAGCCAGCCGTCGGCATCCGGTGTCAGCTGCAGGTCGGGATCGACCGGGTTCACGCTGTCGCCCCAGAACCACTGGCCCTCGATCGTCGCGCGGTACCACTCGGCTTGCCTGTCTGCCGGGAGCGAGAACGCGATGTTGCTCTTATTGATGTAGTGGTAAGCGAGGACCTGGGCGACGGATGCATCGACGCGGGCCAGGGTGCGGAGCACGAGGAACGCGGTCTCCCAGTGAGCGCCGCCTCCGCCCAGCTCGGCGGGGTCCAGGAGATTGACCAGACCGGCATCGCGGAACAGCTGGAGTTCCCGGTGGGGATCCTGGTTGGCGCGGTCACGCTCCAGGACGTCGACGGCCAGTTCGCGGGCGACGCCTTCGGCGACCGTCTGCCAGGAATCGAGTTCGGACTGGTCGGCGTTGCCGGACCAGTGGGTGCGGACGGATGCCGCTGCAAGCGTGTGGGTCATGGTGTTCTCCTGTGCGGTGTGACGGTCAGGCGGGCTGATGGGTGCGGTCGAAGCGCGATGGCGCCGTGTGATCTGCGGCTGACTCGAGGGCCGCGTATGCGCCGCGGTACTGGGAAGCGGGGTGGTAGTCGGGAACGAATGGAGAGGAGGCGCCGCTGAGCCGTTCGCGGAGCGTGCCCTCCGGGTAGTCGTCCCAGACCCGGCCGCGTTTCTGCAGTTCGGGAACGACGAAATCGACGACATCCTCGAACGTTCCAGGCGTGACCACATAGGCGAGGTTGAATCCGTCGATGCCGCCCACGTCGATCCAGCGCTCGAGTTCATCGGCGACAGTGACCGGAGAGCCGACGATGACCGCACCGATCCCGCCGATGCCGACGTGCTCCGCGATGTCGCGGATGGTCCAGTCCCGGTCCGGGTCTGCGGTGGTGAACAGCCCGAGCGCCGAGCGGCCGGCATCGGTTTCGATGTACTTGAGCGGTTCGTCCGGGTCGTACTCTGCCAGGTCGATTCCAGTCCAGCCGGCGAACAGCGTCAGTGCGCCCTCGAGACTGACGAACTCCTGGTATTCGCGGTACTTGGCCTGCGCGGCCTCGTCTGTCTCCGCGGTGATCACCGTGGCAAGGGTGAGGATCTTGACCGAGTCTCGTGGGCGACCCAGCGCTTCGGCCCGTTTCCGGATGTCATCTGTCGCTTTGCGGGTCAACTCAGGGGTGAGCCCGTTGATGAACACGGCCTCGCCGTGCTTGGCAGCGAAGTCCCTGCCCTTGGGCGACGCCCCGGCCTGGAAGATCACCGGGGTTCGCTGCGGTGACGGTTCGGAGAGGTGGATCCCGGGAACGTCGAAGTATTTCCCGTGGTGGTTGATCGGGTGGACCTTGGCCGGGTTGGTGAAGACCCCCGTGGTCCGGTCGCGTTCGACGGCGTCGTCTTCCCACGATCCCTCCCACAGTTTGTACGTCACGTCGAGGAACTCATCGGCGAGGTTGTAGCGCTCGTCGTGCGGAATCTGCGTGGTCAGGCCGAGGTTCCTGGCGGCGCTGTCGAGGTAGGACGTCACGACGTTCCAGCCGATCCTGCCCTGGGTGAATGAGTCCAGCGTCGAGAACTTGCGGGCGAGTGCATATGGCTGTTCATACGTCAGGGCTACGGTCACGCCGAATCCGAGCCTCGAGGTCACCGCTGCCATGGCGGGAATTTGGAACAGCGGGTCCCCGACCGGCACCTGGGCGGCATCCGTCAGAGCAGGAGCGGCGGAATCACGGTAGACGTCATAGATGCCCACGACATCGGCGAGGAAGAGCGCGTCGAACTTGCCGCGCTCGAGGGTTTTCGCGAGGTCAGTCCAGTACCCGAGCGTGTTGTACTCGTCTGCCCGGTTGGCCGGGTGGCGCCAGAGCCCTGGCGCCTGGTGAGTGACGCAGCTCATGTCGAAGGCGTTGAGGATGATGCGAGAAGGCATGGAACCGTCCGATGCTGTCGTGATGAACGCGTGAACGGATGCCTGCTGTTCCGTTCACCGGACTTCGAAAGCTAGCAGCGGCGACGTCCCCGCCGCCCGGTCGATGAAACGTAAGGACATGTTCGGTCGTCTGGCGTGGACGCATCCCGCGAGGTCGGTTTCGTGCCCGAGCAGAACGTCAGTGCAAGCCACAGCGAGTCAGGCGGGGCAGCCGATCGGCCTATCGGGTTACGGCAGCTGCCCGGACCCGACCGTCGCGCGCAAATGCCATGACACCGAAAGTGGCCAGGAGAGCGACAGTGAGCCAGGCCCCGGCGACGGACCAGGCGGGGGCGACGATCGCTATCCCGACCCCGATGGCAATCATCGGGCTGGCGAGAAACAGGAACGAACGCGTTCCGTAGAGGAAGACGAACGGCAGGTAGTGGGCGCCGACGATCACCATGGCGGCGGGGAAGAAGAGATTCGGGTCAAACGTGGCGAGCACGAGAGCCACGAGGAGTCCGATCGGAACCTGCATTGCCGTCTGAAACGCCAGGGACGACAGCGGATGACCGGATGGCAGTGTCGCCGTCCCGCCAAGAAGGCGAAGCCCCGCCGTCGTGAGCGGAAAGATGAGCATGCCGCCGAGGAAGAGGACGAACGGAGCGATGGTTCCAAACCCCAGCGTGGATGTCGTCGCGGCTGCCGCCCAGACCAGGGCTGTCACGATCTGTCCGACCGCACCGTGGCGGTAGACCCGACGAACGTCTTCCTGGGCTGCTGCTATTTCCATGGCTTCATTCTGGCAGCGGTCGGTCACGAGGACGTGCCGGCCATCGTGACCGGCCGACGCGAAACATGACGAAACGTGTCGGATTCTTACGTCACAACTGACGGACAGGGACCGGACATCTCTACATTCAGGGTGCACCCATCCCTCAGGAGTCCGACATGTCATTCTTTTCTCGCCGCACCCGCCGGCAGCGCACCATCGTCACGGCGGTCGGCCTTGCGGCATCCGCCAGTCTTGTCCTGGTTGGCTGCTCCGGCCAGGCCGCGGCGGGAAACACCGCCGACGGCGACTTCACCGGGCAGGAACTCACAGTGCTTCTGATCTCGTCCCACGAGGGAGCATCCGAGTGGCTGTCGACCGAGTTCGAGAAGGAGACCGGCGCGAAGATCAATCCGGTCATCGTGCCGTACGACGAGATCGGATCGAAACTCGCGCTCGACCAGCAGTCCGGCGCCAACACGATCGACGTCGCGGCACCCTGGTACGTCTCGCTGGGTGACCTCGCCGCGGACGGCGCGATCCAGGACCTCACCGAGTGGGTCGATTCAACCGGCTCGCTCGACACCGACGACTTCATCCCGTCGATTTACAAGCCGTACAGCGAGGTCGGCGACAAGCTCTACGGGATTCCGTTCGATGGCGACACCCACGTGTTGTTCTACAACAAGGAGATCCTCGAGCGGAACGGCTTCACCGAACCGCCGGCGACTTGGGACGAATACCTCGAACAGTCGAAGACGATCACGGCCAACGAGAAAGCCGACGGGGTTTACGGAGCAGCCATCTTCGGCCAGAAGTCGCCCCTGATTCTCGGTGCCAGCTTTGCCAACCGGCTCGCCGGATTCGGCGGAGAGTTCCTCGATGACGATGGCAATCCTGTCATCAACTCCGCCGAGGCGGTCGCGGCCGCTCAGGCACTCGTCGACATCAACGACTACGCGTTGCCCACTCCGGCAGAGACCGACTTCGGCGCCGGAAACAGCGCGTGGTTCGCCGGCAAGGTCGGTTTCATCGAGAACTGGACGGACCTCGGCGTGAGGTCGCAGGACCCGGCCAGCGGCTCGGAGGTCGCAGACAAATGGGGCGTGTCATTCCTGCCGACAGGAGGAGACAACACTGAGAACCGTGCATCGCTCGTCGCCGGTTTCAGCTGGGTGGTCGCCGCGAACACCGAGAAGACCGAGCTCGCTCAGACTTTCATCGAATGGGCAGCGTCCTCTGAGGTGAACGAGGCTCTGTTGACCGCAACGCCTCCGACCGGCATCGACCCGAACCGGGTGTCGTCGCTGGAGAGCGACAGCTATGGCGCTGAGTACCCGGAACTGCAGGAAGCCAACCGGGCCACGCTGGTCGGTGCCCTCGCCTGGCCGACCGGAAAGCACGCGACCCAGCTGGCGCAGATCCTCACCGATGAGCTCGCGAAGCTCCTCGCCGGTCAGTACGACTCCGCCCAGGAGGCGCTCGACCAGGTGCAAACGGAGTGGGAAGACATCCTTGGCTCTTAGCACTCTCGAGGAGCCGGACACCCGCCACCGTCCCGCGACGGTGCCGGGTGCCGGCGTTCGCCGTGCACGGGTCGGCACCCCCCGGCCTGACTCGACGGCGCACCGGCTGTTCGTGTTGCCGAGTGTGCTCTCGCTGTTGGTTTTGGGCCTCTACCCGCTCGTCTTCATCGTGCTCACGGCGGTTTCTGAGTCGAGCCTGGGCCGCCCGTTCCAGGACTGGGTGGGCTCCGCCAACATCGAGTCGGCACTGGCCGATGGGGATGTCGTCGCCTCCCTCGTCCGCAACACCGGTTACGCGGTCCTCGTCTCGACCGCGAGCGTGGTGCTCGGAGTCGCGACGGCTCTGGCCCTGTTCCGGAGTGCGCGTTCGGGGGCCGTCGTTCGCACCCTGCTCTTGTTGCCGATGATCACGCCACCGGTCGTCGTCGGGATCCTGTGGAAACTGATCTTAAACCCCTCCGGTGGACTGTTCAATACGGTTCTGACCTTCTTCGGCTACTCCGGAGACCCCGTTTCGGTCCTCGCTTCGCCGACCCTCGCGTTCCTCGGCGTCGCCGTAGCCGACGTGTGGGAATGGACACCGCTCATTGCGCTCCTCGTGTTCGCCGCCCTTCTCGGACAGGACCCCGAGGTAACGGAAGCAGCCGCGCTCGACGGGGCCGGAGGCATCCGTCTCTTCCGCCGGATCACGCTTCCGGCGATCGCCGGAACGATTGGGGCGGCGTTCCTCATCCGGATCGTGCTCGCCTTCAAGGTGTTCGATCTCGTCTACATCATGACATCGGGCGGCCCCGGGCAGTCGACCACCGTCCCCGCCTACCTGATCTATCAGGCCGCTCTGCAGCAGTTCGATCTCGGGCGGGCGGGAACCATCACACTTCTCCTGGCCGTCGTCGTGACCGTGGTCACGCTGCCGATCGTGGCAATCACGCGGAGGCTGCACAATGATTAACCGTCCGAGCCGGGTGGCAACCATCGCCGTGGGCGTTGCGCTCCTGTTCACCCTGGTGCCTCTGCTCTACCTCTTCTCGGTGTCGTTGATGCGGCAGAGTGAGATCGCGTCGGGAATCCTCTGGTCGCTGACGCCCGAGTGGGGCAACTGGGCGGATGCCGTCGCGTCGCGTTTGCCCCGCGGCGTCCTGAATTCTGTAATTGCGTCGCTCGGTGGGGCGCTGCTCACTCTCATCATCGCTCTGCCGGCCGCGTGGGCGATGGTCCGCTACCGGACCGGAGGGCGAACACTCGCTGCGACGATCCTCAGCCCGTGGTTGCTGCCGCCGATCGTCGCCGTCGTGCCGCTCTTCACCCTGCTACGCGTGCTCGGCCTGAACAACACTCTGGCCGGACTCACGATCGTGTACGCCCTCGCGAATACAGCGGTCGCCGTCTGGCTGCTCGAGGGATTCGTGCGCAAGCTTCCGGTCGAGCTTGACGAGGCGGCTCAACTGGACGGCGCGGGCGCCTTCCGTGTGCTGGTCAGCGTCGTCGTTCCGTTACTGGCCCCTGGGCTCGTGGCCGTCGGGGTGATCGTCGCGGTGCTCAACTACAACGAGTTCGTCCTCGCCACATTTCTCACGCAGGGTCCAGACGCCCAAACGGTGCCCGTGGTGCTGTCGCTCATGCTTGGGGAACGGATCCAGGACTTCGGGAAGATCGCGGCGGCATCCATCATCGGGGTGATTCCGGTGTTCGCAGCCGCCGTCTTCTTGCAGCGTTGGCTCGTTGGCGGGCTGGTCAGCGGCAGCGTGAAGTGACCGTCGCCGCCGGTCGTGGATCACTCGGAGGGCGTCTCGCCTGTCTGCGTCGTCCCGTCGTCGATCGTCGCGACGAGACGACCGAGCTGAGCAGAGAAGCCTTCCAGCTCGTCGACCGACCAGCTCGTCAGCAGCGGATACATGATCGTCCGACTCGTCGGGTTGACCTCGAGCATGCGCTGCGTTCCTTCCTCCGTCAGGGTGAGAAAGCGAACGCGACCGTCGACCGGGTCGCTGCGTGTCTCGACCAAACCGAGTTCTTCGAGCTGCCGGACCTGCCGACTGATCATGCTGCGATCCACCCCGAGCATGTCCGCGGCGACGCTGGACTGCACGCTACCGCAGCGCTCAATCATCCTCAGTAAACGGAATCCCGCCGGGGGCAGTGACGGATCGATGGCGGTCGCAGCGTTCTTCACGAGCACTTGCAACCTGCGTGACAGCGCCCCCATCCGGTCTTCGACGGCGAGAAGCGCTTCGGCGTGCCTGTCGTTCGTGGCGGCAGCGTCAGTTGAGAGGTCGTCAGTCATCGAGTGCCCTCACACGTCGTGGGCTCGCCCGGGCTCACGACGCGGTTCGAACCGGTGGGGTGAGCGAGGCCAACGGCCGGCAGGGCGACGCTCGCTGTGGAAACATCGATGAGGGTGTCGCTGGCGTCGCCCGCGTCGCGAGTCGGCTTCGCCGTGGCGCCCGTCTGCTTCTTGAGCTGCACGGCATTCATCGTGCCGAGTGGGGCATTGGGGATGAAGATCACAGCGATCAGCGTAACGATCGTCAGTGGTACGGCGCAGAGGAAGACGAAACCCACTCCGGTGCCGTAGGCGCTCTCGACGACGGTCTTGATGACATCCGGCAGTTCTGAGATCTGGGGGATCACGCCACTGCCGAGGTATCTGCCCGCGGTGAGCTGGTCGGCGGGGGCGAGAGCGGCGATGTTCTCCGTAATGCGCTGGGCGACAACGGTGCCGAGGATCGATCCGAGTACGGAGACGCCGATCGTTCCACCCAGGCTCCGGAAGAAGGTGACGGCGCTCGTGGCGACCCCGAGGTTCTTCAGTTCGATCGAGTTCTGAACGACGAGAACGAGGTTCTGCATGAGCATGCCCAGTCCGGCGCCGAGGACCGCCATGTAGATGCCGACGAGAACGAGGTTGGTGTCGTAGTGCAGCGTGCCGAGCAGGGCTGAGCCGAGCACGGTCAGCACCGCACCGGTCACCATGATGGCTTTCCATTTGCCGCGGCGGCTGATGATGCCTCCGAAGATGGTCGACGAAATGAGCAGGCCGGCCATCATCGGGATGGTGAGCAGGCCGGACTCCGTCGGCGTGGCGCCGCGAGCGAGCTGCATGTACTGGGCGAGGAAGACCGACGTGCCGAACATGGAAACGCCGACCGCGATGCTCGCAACGACCGAGAGGGTGAACGTGCGGTTGCGGAACATCCCGAGGGGGATGATCGGTTCACGCGCCTTGAGCTCGACGATGACCGCCGCTGTGAGCAGGAGCAGGGAGCCGACCACCATCACGAGGCTCGGGACCGAGACCCAGTCGAACTGTGATCCGGCGAGCGACACCCAGATCAGCAGGAGCGAGACACCGCCAGCGATGAGAATCGCGCCGAGATAGTCGATGTGGACCTTGCGCTTCGGTTGTTTCGGCAGGTGCAGGGTCGACTGCAGCAGGATGATCGCGACGATCGCGATCGGTAACGCGATGAAGAAGTTCCAACGCCAGCCGAAGGCATCCGTTACAAGTCCGCCGAGAAGGGGCCCGCCGACGGTGCCTACCGCCATGACGCCGCCGAAGAGGCCGGCGTACTTGCCGCGATCACGTGGGCTGATGATGTCGGCCATGATGATCTGGCTCAGGGCTGCGAGCCCGCCGCCGCCGAGGCCCTGGAAGACCCGGAACAGAATGAGCATGTTCGTGTCCTGCGAGAAACCGGCGGCCGCTGACCCGACCACGAAGAGCCCGAGCGAAAGCTGAATGAGCAGTTTGCGGTTGAACAGGTCGGCGAACTTGCCCCACAGGGGAGTGGACACGGTCGTCGCCAAAAGGGTGGATGTTACGACCCACGTATACGCCGACTGGTCGCCCTTGAGTTCGGAAATGATGAGCGGCAACGACGTGGCCACAACCGTGCCAGCAAGAATCGACACGAACATGCCCAGCAGGAGGCCCGACAGTGATTCGAGCACCTGGCGCTGCGTCATGGTGCCGTCTGCAGACACGGTGCGCTTCGGTGGTTTTGTCTTGCTGGGGCGTGTGACTCGGGACATCGGACTCCTGCTCGGGAATGGTTGACAACGGTCAACTATATCCGGCGATTGCTGTGAGTGCGCCGAAGGCTCCGGATTGGCGCGTGGCGGCGCGGTCATGTAGTCTCTACTACGGCCTGCAAGGGACTTGTTCTCCAGGCCAAGCCCATGCGCCCGTAGCTCAACGGATAGAGCATCTGACTACGGATCAGAAGGTTAGGGGTTCGAATCCCTTCGGGCGCACAGAGAAAAGCCCCGGAAAGACGCCAGTTTGGCCGTCTCTCCGGGGCTTTTTCGTTGGTGTGGTGGCTAGCGCGACGACCAGGTCGAGAGAGCCGTCACGACACTGTCGACGAGGCGAAGAAAGCTCCGTTCGCGGCTCACGGGGAGCTCGAAGGCGCTACCGGTTTCGAGGGCGACGAATCCGTGCAGGGCAGACCGGAGGAACCGGGTGGCATCCACCGCGTCGTCGCCCGAGAGTCCGTACGCGGCGAGGGCAGCGAAGATCACTCTTGTGGCCGACGTGGAAACTTTCAGGTCTTCGTCGTCCCCGGATTTCGGGGCTCGGGTGGTGAGTGGGTACTGGCCGGGATGCTCGAGAGCCCACTGTCGGTAGGCAATCGAGAGGCCGCGGATTGCGTCGTCTTTCGATCTACCGATGATCGCCTGCTCAAGCGCAGACGTGAGTTCTGCTTTCGCCCGAAGCATGACGCCGCGCTCCAGACCGGCGGCGCCATCGACGTGTTTGTAGAGTGACGGGGGTCGCACGCCCAGGCTCGTGGCAAGGGCCGCGAGGTTGAGTCCATCTCCCTCCGGGCCGTCGAGCATGTGAGCGGCCCGGCTGATCACCGATGCCGAATCCAGGCCAGCCCTAGGCACGGTGAGTCACCGTAGCGAGAAAGCGCTCGATTGCTGCCGAGGTAATCTCCGGTTGCTGGGCGTGAGGGTAGTGGCCGGCATCCGGGACCATTTCGACGGTTCCGCGGAGCGCATCGCCGACCCATTCCGCCTCGGCTTTTGGGCTCGTGAAGTCGGGATCCAGTTCACCCATGACGACAAGGGTCGGAGCCGTGACGGCAGTAAGGCTCTTCCCCGCTCGCACATGGTCGGTTCGCGTGGTGAGGCTGAACGCGCGCCGGTAGCCGGGGCGTTTCATGCTGGCGATCGCGGCATCCCGGTACTCAGCGAAGTCGACAGGTTTCTTGCCGGCGTAGAGCTTCGGCAGGTATGCGTTCCATGCGGCCGCGACCCAGGGGTGCGCCATCAGGACGCGGAACAGAAGGGTTTCTGCCGCTCGTCTCGCGGGTTCTCGCACGAATGGTCCGACGAGGACCAGGCCTGAAACGAGTTCCGGATGCTCGGCAGCCACGATCACGGCCGCGCCGGCGGCCATGGAACTGCCGACGATCACAGCAGGAGCGCCGAGTGCGCGGACCAGCGCCGCGATATCACCGGCTGTGTCCTCGTCGCCGTAGCTGGTGAACGACGTGTTGCTCTCGCCGTGTCCACGCAGATCTGTTGTGGCGACGCGGTATCCGGCCGAGATGAGAGAGGGCGCGAGGAAGCGGAAGGTGGAGCGGAGTTCGCCCATGCCAGGGACGAGCAGGACGAGCGGGCCATTGCCCTGAACGTCGTAGGCGATCCGCCCGTTTGCGGGCAGGTCCAGAAATTGGGTGTTGGGAGCAGTTGCCATACGGCTATGGTACATAACCAATTAGCTAAGCGCAATAGCTAAACGAGCCACTGGTAGGTGCCGCCCATCACTGCGGGTGACACCTGCCAGCCTCGGTTCTACTGGGGAGCGGAACCTTCTTCGGTCTCAGACCCCTTAAGAGGCAGAGCCTCGACCGCCGAACGTTCGACAGCCAGGCCATCGCGATAGCGCTCCAGCCAGGCGGCAAAACCTGCCACGTCGGCCGAGTCCGGTTCGACGGTGGCGAACTCAGCGTTGCCGAAGACCCGCTCGTTCAGATACGTGTCCAGATCGGCGCCTGAATCCGCGGCAGACACGAAGGACGCCAGGACGGCGATTCCCCATGCGCCACCCTCGGATGCCGTCGCCGCGACGGAGACCGGGGAGGCAAGCGCTCCGGCAAGGAACCTCTGTGCCACGCCAGCCGTGCGGAACATCCCACCGTGAGCGAACATCTGGTCGAGTGCAACGCCCTCACCATCGAGCACGCGCATGCCGAGAGCCAGGGTGCCGAACACGCCGTAGAGCTGGGCGCGGATGAAGTTAGCGAGCGTGAACGTGCTGTCGGGCGCGCGAACGACGAGCGGCCGACCTTCGTTGAGCCCCGTGATCGGCTCACCCGCGAGGTAGTTGTACGCGAGCAGGCCGCCGGCATCCGCATCTCCCGTGAGAGCCTCACGGAAGAGGGCATCGAAGACTTGGTCGTTGTCGAGGGGGACGTTCGCGGCTGATGCGAAGCGGCCGAACAGCCCGGCCCACGCGGCGAGTTCGCTTGCACCGTTGTTGCAGTGCACCATCGCGACCGGGTCACCGGCCGGCGTGGTCACGAGATCGAGTTCGTGGTGGACGTTCTCGAGTGGACGTTCGAGGACGACCATCGCGAAGATGCTGGTGCCAGCGCTCACGTTTCCCGTTCGAGGTGCAACCGAGCGGGTTGCCACCATGCCGGTGCCAGCGTCTCCCTCCGGAGCGCACAGCACGGCGCCGGCCTGCAGGGCACCCGTCGGATCGAGGAGTGCGGCACCCTCCGGCGAGAGCGCGCCGGCGACCTGTCCTGCGACGAGCACCTCGGGGAGGATGTCCGCGAGCTTCAGCTCAGGACGCTTCTCAGCCACGAGAGCGTCGTAGCGGGCGAGGAGCTCCGCGTCGTAATTCTTCGTCGAGGAGTCGATGGGGAACATCCCGGATGCGTCACCGACGCCGAGAACCTTGCGCCCGGTGAGTTTCCAGTGCACGTAGCCGGCGAGAGTCGTGATGAAGTCGACCTGCGGAACGTGCGCTTCATTTTCGACGACCGCCTGGTGCAGGTGGGCAATCGACCAGCGGAGGGGAATGTTGACGCCGAAGAGATTCGACAGCTCTTCCGCTGCAACTCCGGTTGTCGTGTTGCGCCAGGTGCGGAACGGGACGAGCAGCTCGCCGGTTGCGTCGAACGCCAGGTAGCCGTGCATCATCGCGGATACTCCGATGGCCCCGTAGCCGTTCGGTCGAACACCGTGACGTTTTTCGGCATCGTCGAGTAGCGCGGTATGTGCTGCCTGGATTCCCGACCAGACCTCCTCCAGCGAGTAGGTCCAGAGCTGATCGACGAACGAATTCTCCCAGTCGTGCGCGCCGACGGCGAGAACCAGCGACGGGTCGTCGTCGCTGATCAGGCAGAGTTTGATCCGGGTTGAGCCCAGCTCCATCCCGAGTGACGTCCGTCGGGAGCGGAGTGAGTCTGCGGCGTTGCGAGGGGCGGATGTGGCGAGGTCGTCGTCCATGGCGGGATTCCTTCGGTGTTCCATATGTCCGATTTCGTAGTCACTCGAATCTAGGGCTTCGCGGCATCGTCCGCATTTCCTTGCGAGCGACAGGTCACAGAGCCCGCGCCATGGGGATGGTTGTTCCACCGCGCGACCGCCGTCACTTCTCGCAGAAAGCCGCATCGACGGCATCCGTCACCGCTTTGTAGGCCGCGGTCAGTCGCTCTTCATCATCCATCTCGATGAAGCCCCAGGGGAGGGAGGTCACGGCGACGGTGACCGCCTCTCCGTTCACGCTCACGCCGCCCCTGGTCTGGTAGCCGTGGATGTCTCCGCCGTGCCCCCAGATCTCGCCGCCGCAACTCAGGGGAAAACTCTGGATTCCCAGGCCGTATTCGGCGCCCGCGATCAGGCCATCGTCGCTGGGGACCGTTGTCTGCATTTCGGAGATCATGGCGTCGCTGAGCAACCGACCGTCGAGAACGGCGCGCAGGAACTCGTTGAGATCGCTGGGGCTCGCGACAATTTGTCCGGCGGCCCAGCCCCACGAGGGATCGAGCTCGGTCACATCGAGAGACTTGCCCTCCGAATCCTGGTGGTAGCCCTTCGGGTGATCGCCACGAAGGGTCTTCTCTCCGACGGTGGGAAAGTAGGTGTTCTGCAGTTTCAGCGGCTCGATGATGCTCTCCGTGATCACCTCGAAGAGTGGCCGCTGGGTGATCCGCTCGATGAGCATTCCGAGCAGCACGTAATTGGTGTTGCTGTATTCCCAGCGCTCACCCGGGTCGAAGTGTGCGGGCTGCGTGAGCGCGAGGTCGAGGAGGTCCCTCGGCGCCAGATAGGCATCCCGAATCTTCTCGATGTCTGTCGCGATATCGGTCGTGTATTCGGGGAGCCCGCTCGTGTGCTGCAACAACTGCCTCACGGTTATCCGAGACCCATCAATGCCATCGCCGCGGACGAGCCCGGGCAGGTAGCTCTCGACCGGCTCGTCGAGCTCGACGAGCTCGTCCTGCACGAGCTGCAGCACGGAGACCGCTGTGAACGTTTTCGTGTTGCTTCCCGCCCGCACTTCGCCATCGGCGGGCACCGGTGCGCCGGTCTCCAGGTCGCCGATCCCGGCCACGAGGTTTTCGTCTTTTCCGTTCGGACTGGTGACGGATGCCAGTGCGCCGGGGAATCCAAGATCGACCAGAGAGTCGAGTTGCTCCTGCATCACAGAACCGGTCGGGGGCTTCTGCTGGGTGTCGGCGCCGGCATCCGAAAAAGCTCCAGCTCCCCACGCGCCAGCGACGAGGGCGCCGATGGCCAGGACGCTCGTGGTCGCGATAGCGGCGGAGCGGCGTCGGGTGGGTGGGGCCGCCGGCGTTTGTGTCGTGTGCGTCGTGCCGTTCTGGGAGGTGGACATGATTTCTCCTGTGAGTGATGACGGTTGTGTCCTCTGCGAATCGGGACAGTTCCACCCTTCCCGGGCCTGGACGCGGGCGCCCCGGCCGTGAGGACAGGATGAGGACTGTCCTTGCGGATGGGGTGGTGGCGAATCGACCGCAGCACGCTGGAACCATGACGAAATCCACCACTCCAGCTCTCGCGATTCGCGAGCTGAGTAAGTCCTTCTCCGGCTACCGAGCCGTTGAGAACGTCTCTTTTGACGTGCTCAACGGCAGAGTTGTCGGCCTTCTCGGCCCCAACGGTGCCGGCAAGACCACCACGACGCGCATGATCCTTGGCCTCGCCGCTCCCGACAGCGGGGAGGCGCTCATTCATGGACGCGCCTATCGTGACCTCGAACGGCCCGGCCGAACGGTTGGGGCGGTCCTCGACGCTGCCGGGCTGCATCCGGGTCGCACCGGTCGTGAGCACCTCCGCATTGCCGCCGCACAGATCGCCGCTCCACCGGCGCGGATTGACGCCGTCCTCGACGAGGTCGGTCTGGCCCCGGCCGCAAACCGCCGCGTCGCCGGCTATTCGCTCGGCATGCGGCAGCGTCTCGCCCTCGCTGCTGCGCTTCTCGGTGAGCCGTCCATCCTCGTTCTCGATGAGCCCGCCAACGGGCTCGACCCGGCGGGAATGCACTGGCTCCGTGAGCTGATCCGCTCGTTTGCGGATGCCGGCGGCTCCGTCCTCCTTTCCTCCCACGTTCTGTCCGAAGTGGCACTCGTCGCCGACGACATCGTTGTGATCGCCCAGGGCAGGGTCGCGGCTGCAGGCGAACTGCAGTCGACCGTCGCCGCCCATGGCGGAGACCTCGAACGCTTCTACCTCGACCTCACCGCAACGAGTGCGGGGGTGCGCTGATGTTCCGTGCAGAACTGCTCAAACTCACGACCACGCGGGCCACAAAGGCAGCGATTGCTGTCGGCGTCGCCGGCCTGATCGCGACGCAGGTGACTCTTGTCACTGTCCTTCCCGCCCTCGCCAGCGGGGCCATCGGCCCAGGCCCCGAGGTGCTCGGCGATGACCTTCCGGCTTTCGACCTGACGACGGGAGCCGCACAACTCGCCGCGGTCAGCCCGCTCGGGTCTTCGACGGGCGCCGGTTCGATCGGCATCGCGGTTCTCGCGGTTCTCATTCTCGGCGTTCTTGCGGGCACAACCGACTACCGCTTCGGGGGAATCGTTCCGACCGCACTCGCCGAACCACGGCGTGGCAGGATCCTGACGGCGAAGGTTCTCGCGACGGCGCTCGCCGGGCTCGTCGTCGGCGTCATCTATGCCGTGGTCAGCCTCGGCACACTGCTGGTCTCACTCCTGCTCGCACGGACGGAGCTCGCCGCGAGCCTGCCCGAACTCGCCGGAGTGCTCGGTGGAGGGGCGCTCGCCGTGACCCTGTTCGCCCTCCTCGGGCTGGCCATCGGCATCCTTGCCCGCAGCCAGCTGGCCGGAGTTCTGATCATGCTCGGCATCCTCCTGTTCGAGCTGATCGGGCAAGCGACCATCCAGCTCGTCACAGGCACGCTCCCGGTGTGGGCGCAACTGATGCCGCTCTCCCTCGGCCAGGCGGCGGTGTCGAGTGGCGCAACCGGAGGCATCCCGCCCCTCGCAGCCGTGGCTGCGCTTGCGGCCCTCGTCGCTCTCGTGGTGGCGGCGGCTGGAGTCGCCCTGCGATCGCGCGACATCTGAGCCTGCCGTGCACGACAATGGTCGAATGACCACAACGCCCCGTCAGAGCAGCGTTCGACACGCTCTCTGGCGGGGTACGCCCGTTGCGCTGACAATTCTGATCGGGGTCGGTTACCTCATCGGGGCCACGCTGATCGACGGAGGCTCAGCATCGGAGGAACACCCGTGGCTGCTCGGTCTCCTGATTTTCGCCCAGGCAGGAGCTTTACTGGCGCGGTACCGGGCCCCGGCGACGGTGCTCGCTGCCATCGTCGTGCTCGACGCAGTGATGCTGTTGATGTCGTCGGGAGAACTGGGCACTGGCACATTCGCGGTGATGGTCGCGGTGTATGCGTACTCCCGCAAGCGCAGAGCGGCGTCCCACTATGTCGTCCCCACCATCCTCGCTGTGGCCTCGACCGTCGTCGCCTTCATTGCCGTGCAGTCGAGCGTCGAGGTGCCGACCGTGTGGTCGCTTCCGTTCGCGATCTTCCGCGGAGCCATGGCATTTGTGTTCCCTGTCGTGCTCGCCGAGATCGTCGATGGGCGCACCCGCCTCGTCGAGGCGTTGCGTGAGCGAGCGGATGCCGCGGAGCGCGAGAGGGAACGACGTGCCCAGGACGCGGTGCGAGAAGAGCGTGCCCTCATGGCGCGCGAGCTGCACGACATCGCCGCCCACCACCTGACGGGCATCATCGTCAGCGCTCAGGCCGCGGACGCTCTGCGATCCACCGACCCGGAACGCGCGGGCGAATACATTCGCCGCGTGGAAAGTGACGCCCGCACCACACTCACGAACCTGCGGCAGACCGTCGGGCTGTTGCGTACCGAGAGCGGGAGCTCGCTTGCTCCTGTCCCGTCGATCGAGCAGCTGCCCGCCCTGGTCGCCGACGCCTCGGCGGCCGGGAGTCCCGTCTCGTTCTCGGAGTCCGGCACCGCGAAAGAGCTCGGCCCCCTCGCGGGAATCGCGGTCTACCGGATGGTTCAGGAGTCGCTGGCGAACGCGCGCCAGCACGCGCCGGGGGCAGCATGCTCCGTCGAACTCGACTATGGCGAGAGCGCGCTGCGCGTCACCGTGAGCAACGGGGCGGTTCCTGCTGGAAGCGCCCCCGGGCATCCGTCTCGCGATGGCTTCGGCCTTCTCGGGATGGCGGAGCGCGCCGAACTGATCGGCGCCACACTCCGCACCGGCCGGAGTTCTAATGGCGGCTGGGTCAACAGCCTTGAGGTCCCCTACGACGGAGTCGAGTCATGATCACTGTTGCCATCGCCGACGACCAGGCGATCGTGCGTGCGGGGCTGTCGGTCATCCTCGAGAAGGAAGCCGACATCCGGGTGGTGGGAGAAGCTCGAGACGGCCACGAAGCGATCGCACTCGTGCGGGACCAGCGCCCGGATGTGATCTGCATGGACATCCGGATGCCGGGACTTGACGGCATCGCAGCAACGCGCGCGATCACCGCCGAACCAGACAACACCACAAGTGTGCTCGTCGTGACAACATTCGACCTCGACGACTACGTCTTCGGCGCGCTCGAAGCGGGAGCGGCCGGGTTCCTGCTGAAGGGTGCTGACGAGCCCACGCTGCTCGGTTCCATCCGGTCGGTCGCCCGCGGTGACGGCACTCTCGACCAGCGACTCACCCGGCGAGTGATCACCGAGTTCGCGAACCGAAGGTCGGCAACGGGTCGCGCCCCGTCCGCGCCGTCCGTGCCGCTCACGGCCCGGGAGCTCGAGATCCTGTCGCTCCTGAGCGAGGGGCTGTCGAACTCGGAGATCGCGGGGCGACTGTTCATCGAGGCGACGACCGTGAAGTATCACCTCGCCGGCATCCTCACGAAGACCGGCGCCCGCGATCGGCTCCAGGCCGTCGTCTGGGCATTCCAGAACGGTGTCGTCGCGCCGTAGCCAGCGCGCGGACCCTTATCCCAGTGCCGAAAGAAGGTCGTCGCAGGCTTTCTCGCAACGGCGGCATGCTTCGGCGCAGATTCTGCAGTGCTCATGCATATCGGCGTGCTGCTCACACTCCTCGGCGCACAGCCGGCAGGCGGTGAGGCACGCCGTCAGCAGGGCGCGGGTCAGTTCCGGGTTGAAACCTGTCTGGCGGGACAGGCTGTTCCCTGTCGTCGTGCACATCTCAGCGCAGTCAAGGTCTGTGCGGATACAGGTGGTGAGCTCGGCCACCATGTCTTCGCCGAGGCAGGCATCAGCACAGGCGGAACATGTCTGTGCGCACTCAAAACAGGCCGTGATGCATTCGGCCAGCTTCTCCTTGTCGAGCTGGATGCCCTTCGGATAGGTGTCGAGCAGTGAAGTTACATGGTGCGTCATGACGTACTCCTACCTTCGTTGTCCTTCTTTCGGGTTAGCCATGTAACTCGTACCGACCGCCGTGCCGCAAGGCCCCTGAATGAAACTCGACGAACCGAATCGCCACAAAGCGCTCCTCGACGAATCGATTTGCCCCAAATGACTGTTCGCGGTCGATGCGAACGGCCTTTTCAGGCATCTCGATGTGCCCAATGACCCTTCGGGACCTCTCGACGGATGCCGCCGGCGGTTAGCGCGCGTCGGGCCGCATTTCGGCGCGCGGCTCGTCGCTCTCGGATTTCGCGAGTTCTGCCTTCCACTCGCGGAACCCCTCTTCGGTGCGGCCGCGACGCCAGTAACCCGAGATGGAGAGCTGGTCGCGACCGAGACCGCGTTCGGTTCGGAGGTAGGGCCGGATGCCGTGCATCGTCTCCTGCGCCTCACCGTGGATGAAGGCGTGGACCCGGCCATCGAGCCACTCCACAGCGCGAACCGCGGATGCGACGGTGCCCGTCGACGGATCCGCCCGGTACACCCAGGTCACCTCGGTGTTGGCAGGAGTCGTCAGGATGGGCTGGTGCGCCGGGGAGTCGACGAGCAGCACGACCCGGGCGACGGCGCTCGCCGGGAGCGCGGCGAGGGCAGCCCCGATGGCGGGGATGGCGGACTCGTCGCCGGCGAACAGGTGCCAGTCCGCGTTCGGGCTGGGGGAATAGGCGCCACCCGGACCATTCACGATCAGAGGATCGCCGACCTCGGCCGACGCGGCCCACGGCCCGGCGATTCCCTCGTCACCGTGCACGACGAAGTCGATGTCGATCGTTCCGGCGTCGACGTCGGGGTGAAGTGCGGTGTACGTCCGGACATCCGGGAGGTCCTCGGGCGGCACCGAGCCGCGCAGCGATCGCATGTCGATCTGGTCGGGGTACTCGACACCGGGCTTGGGAAAGACGAGCTTCACGTAGCGGTCGGTGAAGGCGCTCGCCGCGAACGCGGAAAGGTCGGCGGTGCGCAGATGCACGCGACGAAGAGACGGGGTGACCCAGGACGTCGCGGTCACGGTGAAGTGGGTGGTCGGCATGGTGAATTCCTTTCATGCCAGGGGGAGAACTGCACGCACCAGAGGACAGGTGGCAGTCCTTCGACAGTATCTGAGCCAGACGTACGACGGGCTGCGAAGGCGGCGACGACATGGCTCGTCTGCGAGACAGCAGGGTGCCGAGCGAATCCCCGAGCGGGGCATCCGGGAATGGATTGCGGCTCAGCCTTCGCCCGACCGCGCCGTGGCCGTTGCGACGTTCGACACGCGGGTCGTGAGCCCAAGGCTGCCGGGTTCAGCGGCGAAGAAGGCAATGAAACGACTCGTCACGCTGGGTTTCCGTCCGGTGGCCAAGCCGGAGACCTTCGGCGTGCACGGGTATTCCGGCCCTGTCGCAGAGGGCAAACTCGAGCGGGCGCGGGCGTGGGGCGCGCGGCTGGCCGCGGGGGTGAACGGCGCCTGACCGCAGCGAGAAATGACCAACCTGCCACGGCGCTGCGCTCCTGGTTCGACCCTTCACTATGCATATAGTGAAGCGTGACTTCGACCAAGACACGCGTCCTCGACGCCGCGATAGACCTCCTCGCCACGGGAGGTCTCCGAGCCCTCACCCACGTTCGCATCGATGATCGGGCGGGGGTGGCGAAGGGGTCGACCTCCAACTACTTCCGCACGCGGGCGGCCCTGCTCGTTGGCGTCACGGACTGGATCGTCGAACGCGAACTCCCCGCCGTGAGCGAGGCATTCGCGCCTCGAACGCCAGCGGAGTTCATCGACGCGATGTGCGTGGTACTCGATGTCACGACGCGCGAAAACCGCGCGTTGACGACCGCCCGGCTCGTGCTGTTCATGGAAGCGAGCCACAACGAGGTTCTTCGCGAGGCGCTGTCGCAGGGCCGCGCACGGATGGAGGATGCTGTGGTTTCCGCCTTCGAAGGGATGGGAGCGGCGAACCCCCGCGCCGCTGCCGAAGCGACCACCGCGTGTTTTGAAGGGCTCATCCTGCACCGGATCGCTCGGGGCGTCGACACGGATCCGCGAGCGGCTTTCGAAACGATCCTCGGCGGCGCACTCGCCAAAGGTCGGTAACTGCGCCACCTCTCGGTACTCTGAGAGATCATGAGCAGAGACGACGAAGTGGATCTCCTGGTTGACGCCTGGGCCGACCGGATTCCCGGCGTTGACTTCACTCCGCTCGATGTCATGTCGCGGCTTCGTCGTGTGGCTCTGCGCCTCAATCAACTCCGGGCAGCCGCGTTCCGCAGCGCGGAGCTGAGCAGTTGGGAGTTCGACGTGCTCGCGGCCCTGCGTCGCGCCGTTCCGCCACACGAGATGAGCCCGATGGAACTCTCCCGCGCCACGGTGATCGGCACGGCCGCCATGTCGAACCGGCTCGAGAACCTTGCCGCGCGCGGTTTGATCGTGCGCAAGGCGAACCCCGCCGACGGACGAAGCAACCTCGCACGGCTCACCGAGGAGGGAATGACGCGCGTCGACGCCGCGATGCTTGCACTCGTCGCCTCGGAGGCAGAAGAACTCAAGCGCCTGACGCCGCAACAACGCTCGCAGTTGGCGGATTTGTTGAGACAGCTCGGGGGCGATGCCGACTGACCCGGCAACGAAGGGTCGTCCTGCAGCGTGTCATCCGGCAGGACGACGCGAAGAGCGCGGCCGACCCAATAGCCTTCGAGTGAACGAAGGATGCGAATGACCGACGAAACCGCGACGCCAGCGAAGAAGATGACCAGACGAACGATGATCCTCATCGTTGCCGCCGTGATCGCCGTTCTGGCGCTCGGGACCGGTCTCGCTGTTGCGCTCACCAACCAGCCGTCGCCTCCCGCGGCATCCGAACCGACGCCATCGGCCACGCCCACGCCGTCCGCAACCGGGACACAAAGCCCGGCGCCCGCTCCGAGCGCCACCCCGACACCGACCGAGGAGCCGGGTGCTCCTCTGCCGTCCGACTGCCTCTCCATCTACAGTGCCGAGTTCCTGAAGACGTGGGCCGACGTCGAACTCAATGACCCCTCGCTCGACGATGTCGGCATCTCCCGCTTCGACGCTGTCGAGGCCGCGAGGGAGTCGTTGCCGGGGATCGAATGCCGGTGGGGCGTTCCCACCGAGGGTGGCATGTCGACCGCGGTGAACAGTACGACCTCGGTCCAGAAGGATGCCCTGGTTTCTGCTGCGGTCGAGGACGGTTTCAGCTGTGAAAACCGCGAGCAGATCACGGTGTGCGCCATTTCCAACGGCCCGAACGCCGATGACTCCGAGGGTTGGGTGGTGTCTGAGGAGCTGTACTTCCGCGACGGCCTCGTCGTCACAACCTGGCGGGCCAGCACCATCGGTTCGATGGAAGACTCGACCCAGCCGGTGTACTCGACCCTCTGGCCCTGAGCTGCGGCGGCCTCTGGCTGGATAGGTCGTCAGGTCAGGCGGCGCCGGTGGCTTGCGCCGCCTGCACTGCTGAACGGATCCCGTCCAGCCACGGTTCTCCGTGGCCCGGCAGCACGATCGTCGCGTCGGTCTCAGCGAGGGCCGTCAGCGAATCCAACGCCTGTGGGGAGTTCGCAGTCGCGGCTCCGGCAATGATCTGCGCGCCACGCGCGCCCTTGTACGGGTCAAGCGTCACGAGCGCGTCACCGGTGATGAGGGCATCCCGATCCGGGAAGTGCAACGCGCAATGCCCGTTCGTGTGACCGGGTGAGAACACGATTGTCGGATGCCCCGGAACGTCGAGTACGCCTGATGACGGCAACTCGCGCACGTCGCTGACGCCCTTCACGGTGAGGGCGCCCGCCGCCGCCATGGCCGAAATGACACCGATCGACTTCGGGTACTTGAGCGGATACAGGAACGGAGTGCGCTCGCGCTGGTAGCGGTACGGGTGTGCCGCGAGTCGGCGATCGCCGGGGTGAACCCATACCGGCACCTGAAGTTCCTGCACCGCCCGCACGGCGAAACCAACGTGGTCGAAGTGGGCGTGCGTGAGCACGAGAGCCGAGACATCCGTCAGTGACCGCCCGATCTCGGACAGCGCCGAGAGGAGGTGCCGCCACGTCGAGGGGAACGCGGCATCGACGAGAGTCACCGCACCGGCCTCCTCGACCAGATAACAATTCACGTAGGCATGCTCGAGGCGGTGGATGCCGGGAGCAACGTTCCGGGTCAGGGTCGCCCCGCGCCCGGACCTCGAATTTCTGGATGTCATGTCGCGTCCTCCACTATCGTCGGACGATCACCGTAGGCAGGACCTGATCGCTCCGACAAGGGGCTTGCCGCCGCGGTCTTTCCGGGCGCAATGCTCAGAATTCAGCTCGTTCTATAAAGTACGCTGACGTGTACCCAAAATGAGGCTGGCCGAGGGGCCGGGAAGAAGAGGATTTTTCGATGGAAGTATCGCCGCTCGTCTGGGGTCTGACGATCGTTTTCATCCTCGGGCTTCTCGCCTTCGACTTCATCTTCCACGTGCGCAAGGCTCACGTCCCGACGCTCAGGGAAGCTGCGATCTGGTCGTCGCTCTACGTGGGAATCGCCATCCTGTTCGGCTTCGGCGTACTGATCTTCGGTGGCGGTGACTCGGGCGGTGAATACTTCGCCGGGTACGTGACCGAGAAGGCTCTGTCGGTCGACAACCTGTTCGTCTTCCTCATCATCATCGCGTCGTTCAAGGTCCCTCGCGAGGACCAGCAGAAGGTTCTGCTCTTCGGTATCGTCTTCGCGTTGATCGCCCGCACTGGATTCATCTTCCTCGGTGCAGCGCTCATCAACTCGTTCGCGTGGATCTTCTACTTCTTCGGGCTCATCCTGCTGCTCACCGCAGGAAACCTGCTCAAGCCCAAGAGCGACGAAGAGGATGCCGCCGACAACTTCATCATCCGGATCGCCCGAAGGGTGCTGCCCACGTCAGCGCACTACGACGGCGACAAGCTCCTCACCGTGGAGAACGGCCGCAAGGTTCTCACGCCGATGCTGCTCGTCATGGTCGCGATCGGTGGAACCGACATTCTGTTCGCGCTCGACTCGATCCCTGCGATCTTCGGTCTCACCCAGAACGTTTTCATCGTCTTCACCGCGACAGCGTTCTCGCTCCTCGGGTTGCGTCAGCTCTACTTCCTCATCGATGGTCTGCTCGACCGCCTCGTCTACCTCTCCTACGGACTCGCGGCGATCCTCGCCTTCATCGGTGTCAAGCTCGTCCTGCACGCGCTGCACGAGAACACCGTCCCATTCATCAACGGCGGCCAGCACGTCCCGGTCGTCGAGATCAGCACCGGGTTGTCGCTCACCGTCATCCTCGGTGTGCTCATCGTCACCGTCATCGCGTCTCTCGTGAGCCCCAAGGGTAAGGCGCAGTCCGCCATCTCCGGAGCACGCCGCCACGCGACCGACTACATCAACCTCGAGTACACGACGGACGCCGCCGAGCGGAACCGGGTCTTCTCGAGACTCCTCGAGGAGGAGAGTGCGATCCGCGCCCTCCCACCGAAGTACCTCAAGCTTGCTCACGACGAGGAAAAGCTGATGGCGCTCCTCAAGCAGGCGCACCGCGAGCACGACGAGTCGCTCAGCCGCTGATCTGAAGGCGATGCCGGTCCTCCTGGAAAGGCTCCCGGCAATTCGCCGCAACCCTTGCGTCTCTCGAGCCGGAGTTCCCTACAGTTACCTGACGAGCATCCATCGTTCCCGGGAGGACCCATGTCTCGCATCGTCGTTATTGGAGCCACCGGCCACGTCGGCAGTTACCTCATTCCACGCCTCGTGGGGGCCGGGCATGACGTCGTCGCCGTGAGTCGTGGCATCCGGGATCCGTATCGAACGGATGCCGCGTGGCAGCAGGTCACGCGGGTCACGCTCGACCGCGACGCGGGTGACGCGGACGGATCGTTCGCGCCGGCCATCGCTGATCTCGGGGCCGACATCGTCGTCGACATGATGTGTTTCACGGAGGACTCGGCCCGGCAGCTCGTCGAAGCGATCCGCGGTCGGGTGGAACTGCTCGTCAGCTGCGGAACGATCTGGGTTCACGGCGCCGGCGTCGCCGTTCCGACGACGGAGATGGATGCCCGACGGCCCTTCGGCGAGTACGGCGTCGGCAAGGCCGCGATCGAGGGCCTGCTCCTCGCTGAATCCCGAGGGGGCGGGTTGCCGGCGACGGTGCTCCACCCCGGCCACATCACCGGACCGGGCTGGCCGATGGTGAACGCAGCGGGGAACTTCGATCTGAGCGTGTGGGAGACGCTCGCCTCTGGCGGCGAACTGGTGCTTCCGAACCTCGGTCTCGAGACCGTTCACCACGTGCACGCCGACGATGTTGCCCAGTGCTTCCAGCGCGCGATCGAGCGGCCGAGGATCGCAGCGGGGAACAGCTATCACGTGGTGTCGGATCGGGCGATGACCCTTCGCGGCATCGCCGAAACGGCCGCAGGGTGGTTCGGGCAGGAGGCACGCCTCCGCTATCTGCCGTTCGAGGAGATGCTCGCCGGTCTGTCGTCCGAGCACGCGGATGCCACTCGCGACCACGTGAGTCGCAGCCCGTCGATGAGCATCGTCGCGGCCGTTGCTGACCTGGGCTACTCGCCACGGTTCTCGTCGGGCGACGCTATCGCTGACGGGCTGAGGTGGTTGATCGCCGAAGGGCGCGTGAATACCGGCGGAAGGGCCCTCGAGGCCTGAGCCTCAGACCACAGCTTCGCCGGTCGGGTCGTCTGCGGAGACGTCCTCGAGCTCCGCGCCACCGATGGGTGCGCGATCCCATTCCTCGACGACCCAGCCCTCGGCCATGCTGCCGGTCACCACGACGACACCCGTGTTGGCGAGATCGTGAGTGGCGGCATACTCGGCGTCGATGTTGGTCGAGCGCGCCGCTGCCCAGACCCGGATCGCCGCTCCGTGGCTGACGACCGCGACGGTGCCGTCGTGTTCGTTGCCGATGTCGTTGATCGCGCTGTCGAAGCGGCCGAAGAAGTCGTGGCCGTTCGGACCACCCGGCATGGGGCGTTCCAGGTCGCCCGCGGCCCAGGAGAGCACGACGTCCATGTACCGCATGTGGTCGGCGTAAGTCGATCGACCCTCGAGGTCACTCGCCTCGATCTCGTGGAGCCCGTCGGTGATGAGCGGTTCGAGGCCCCTGGCAGCGGCGAGGGGCTCGGCGGTGAGTTGAGTGCGCAGGAGAGTGGAGACGAAGAGTCCGTCGATCCTCTCGTGCCCGAGTGCGTCCGGCACGGCAGCCGCCTGGCGGAGACCGAGGTCTGTGAGTCCTGGACCGGGGTGAGCTGTGTCGAGCTGCCCGAGCACGTTGGCGGGAGTCTGGCCGTGACGAATGAGAAGGAGTCGCATAGGTCTCCAGCCTACGCAGGAGACCTGATGAACCGCGGAGAAGGCGCGCTTCCGGCCTCGGGGAGAGATTCCTTCTTGGCGTGTCGCGAGCTTCGGTCTATGCTTCGTTAACATTCGAACATATCTACGAAGAAGGCATCATGAACACAGTGACGGATCGATCGGCGACGATCTGGACAGACGGCACCCTGCCGCAGCGGATGTACTGGCGCGACCGCCGGTGGCGAGTGACCGACACCCCGACGGCGCTTTACGGTGAACCGGAGTTCTCGCATCCGTTGATGACTCACTCTCCGCTCGCGCGCATCGGCTGGAGGTTTCAGGCAACCGATGAGAACGGCGAATCGGTGGTTGTCGATGCCGTCCGGGTGGATAACGAGTGGGTGATCGCCCGCACCTACCAGTAGTGGGAACGTCGCGGGCGGCTGCGGTCGCGCGTGGTCACGTCCGATCGTTCCTAGGATGTAGCAGTGACCGACCAATCAAAGCGCGACGAGGTGAAGGCCGCGGCGCGCAAGGCGAACCGTGATCCGCGGGTCCGCGGATTCGCCCGCGCTGGTTTGGTCGCAAATGGCGTGATCCACATTCTCATCGGTGTGATCGGCATCAGCGTCGCGTGGGGCAGCGCCGGAAACGCGGATCAGTCCGGCGCCCTCACGACCGTTTCGGATATTCCCGGCGGCGTTTTCCTCCTGTGGGCGGCGACGATCGCCCTGTTCGGGCTCGCGCTGCTCCAGTGGACCGAGGCCGCTCAGGTCGAATCGACCACTCCGCGGCTCATCGTCATGAGGAGAATGACCAACGTCGCGAAAGCCGTCGGCTTCGCCGCCATCGCTGTCGTCGTGGGGTTTTACGCGCTCGGGGGCCGGTCGGATGCCTCCGAGACCTGGCAGAAGCTCAGCGCGACATTACTCGGGACGCCCGGCGGTGTCTTCGCGCTCGCGGCCGTCGGCCTGGGAGTCGGGATCGTCGGGGGGACCCTCGTCTTCCGCGGGGTGTCACGGAACTTCCGTGAGGAGATGGAGCCGATGGACGGCGGCCGGTCGTTGGTCGTCGGCGCACTCGGCATCGTCGGGCACGTGGCGAAGGGGATCGCCCTGGTCATCACCGGACTTCTGTTCCTGTCATCGGCCGCATTCACTGATTCAGACCAGGCCACTGGCCTCGACGGTGCGCTTCGTCTGGTCGGTTCACTACCGTTCGGTACGGCGCTGCTCATTGTGATGGCGAGCGGATTCATCATCTATGGCTTCTACCTTTTCGCCAGGGCGCGCTTCCTGCGCCAGGGCCCGATGGTCGTGACGACGTGGAAGGAAAAGCGCGAGGAGAAGGAGAGCGGGCAGAGAAATGGCCCGGTCTCCGCAAAGGCAGCGGAGCCGGGCCACGGGTGAAGTGACGTCACTTGTCGGTGACGGCGTCCTTCACGTTCTCGCCAGCCTGCTTGAGGTTGGCTTTTGTCTGGTCGCCTTGGCCTTCAGCCTGAAGTTTTTCGTTGTCGGTGGCGTCACCGAAGCCTTCCTTGGCCTTGCCCTTGGCGTCTTCTGCGGCGTTGCCGATCTTGTCTCCGAGTCCCATAAGGTCCCTCGCTTTCTGTGTTGGCGACCCGCGGAAATCCGCGGCCGAACAACACCAGAGTAGGCAGAACGCGCTTCGCCGCTCAAGGCCCTTGACAGGGGATTGACGGCGCCGGGACCTTACACATCTTCGTGCTGGGTTCTCTCATCAGCGAGCTGGGTCGGAACACTTCCGCCCGGATCGAGGGGAGGCATCCGCGGTTCAGCCTCGTCGCCGTCGTCGGCGGCATCCTGTGACGTGCCGCCCCCTGTGGCCGTGCTGCCGGGGCCGAGCAGTGCGTCGTCGTCGGTGTCGTTCGCGCGGTTGGGGATGTCGCCCATGTCTGTCTCCTTTGGTCGATGGCCCAGTCTGCCGGTGCATCGATCGACCGGTCAAGCGAGGCCCGCCGCAAGGCCTTGACTGAGGTCCGTCATCCTCGCTTCACTGGCCCGATGGATTCCTCATCTCTGACCGCACTCGCCCTCGTCTGTACTCTGACCCCGTCACCGGAGCGGTCGAGCAGCGACCTCCTCGCTGACCAGTTCCTCGACGCTCTCGCGGGCCACGGGGTCTCGACGAGCAAGATCCGGGTCGTGGATCACGACGTGAAGCCCGGCGTGCAGACTGACATGGGTGAGGGCGATGAGTGGCCGTCGATCCGTGAGCGAGTCCTCGCCGCTGACATTCTGCTCGTCAGCACACCCACGTGGGCGGGGCACATGTCGAGCGTCGCGTCTCGCGTCGTCGAGCGACTCGACGCTGAACTCTCCGAGACGGATGCCGCCGGCCGGCCGATTCTGTACGACAAGGTCGCACTCGTTGCGGTCGTCGGAAACGAAGATGGAGCACACAAGATCAGCGCCGACCTCTTTCAGGCGCTCAACGACTACGGTTTCACGATCCCGGCGCAGGGAGTTTCGTACTGGAACGGTGAGGCCATGCACACGACCGATTACCAGGACCTCGACAGCACGCCGGAGGTCACGGCATCCGCTCTGGCAGCCGCAGCAGCGAACGCCGTCCACCTGGCCGGATTGCTGCGGTCAGCGCACTACCCGAAGCCCGGTTGAGGTCTGTCGCTCGTCTGGCGGCTGGGGAGCGCCCGCTGTCTCCGGCGTTCGACCGGTGATTCCTGCATCACGTTGACGGCGACAGTGACGACGCCCAGGCGAACCCGGCGCGCGAACGCTCTGAGGTTCGCGAACGGCCGGGCAGAGATCGAGACCCGCAGTGCCTTGTCGTAGAGCACCGTCATGTCCGGCCGGAACTGGAAGCTCAGATCGAGGTCGTCGTGCACATCGGCCCGGTCGCGGTGGGCAGAGTCCCGCAGGGCCGGCCAGGCGTTCGCGCGCATCGCGAAATTGGAGCCGAACAGAGGCGGGTGGCCGAGCAGTATCCCCATCGCGCTGAAGTAAGCGGGCAGGTAACACGAGCCGCCGAACCAGCGCGAGAGGGAGTTCCCGCCATAGAAATCGGCGGTTCCGGTGACAGCGGATGCCTCCGGTCGGGCCTCGAAGGTCGCCTCGATCCGTTCCAGCCAGTCGTCGGCGGGAATGGAGTCGGCGTCCAGCCGGGCGAAGATATCGCCGGTCGCCGCGTCGAAACCGGCGCTCGTCGCTGCGGGGATGCCGCGCACGGGCTCGAACACCACGCGCGCGCCAGCCGCACGCGCGACCTGCGCCGTGTCATCCGTACTGGCGTTGTCGACCACGACGATCTCGTCGGCCACACGTGTCTGTTGTTCGAGTGCCTCGAGGCACACCCGAAGCAGATCGGCGTCGTTATAGACGGGGATGACGACGGAGATACTGGCCACGAAATCAGGATAGGAGGTCTTCGCGCCGCTCAAACACGGGTTGCGGCGCTGGCATTGGTGTGATGCGAGGGCAAGCCCTACCTCCATGTCGAGCGGGGCGATTATGGTGAAGGGCATGGCTGATGAGAATGGCGTCGCAATGACGCTCCCCACGAACCGTGACGACCGGAGCGAGACGATGGGTGAACAGGTCCGTAACCTGAATCTCGAGGAGATCCGCGAGGATCTTGCCTCCACGGTGAGTGAGATTCGCCGGCGGGTCTCGCTCGGCATGGTCATCGGTGTCGTCGCCGGATTCGTCGCCATCGTCATCGCCGCCGTGATCGCCATCACGACGGGCGACCACAGCGGGGAAGGCGCTCATGACGAGCGCTGAGGGCGAAACCGAGCGCGACGAGAAAGACGACCGCGACACCGTCATCGCATCGGCACCATCTGTCCGGGAACTCGCCGAGGATGCACCGTCGGACGCCGAGATTCGGACGCCGCCGAAGCTGCGGTTCAAGGATCTGCTGCCCGTGTACCGGCGTGCCCTGCGCGAGTTCACCAAGGACCAGGTCGTCGACGTCGCTGCAGGCCTGACCTACTTCGCCGTGCTCGCACTGTTTCCCGCACTGCTCGCGATCGTCTCGCTGCTGTCTCTCGTCAACCAGGACTCCAACGTCACCGAACAGTTGCTCGCCCTGTTCTCGTCGATTGCACCGGAGGACACGGCCGAGACGCTTCGGGGGCCGATCGAGGCGCTCACCGCCACTCCCGCCGCCGGCCTCGGTTTCGTCGTCGGCCTGCTCGGTGCAATCTGGTCTGCCGCTGGCTTCGTCCGCGCGTTCTCACGCGGCATGAACCGCATCTACGGGGTTCTCGAAGGTCGTCCCTTGCTCAAGTTCCAGCCGGTGATCCTGCTCATCACCGTCGTTGCCCTCGTGACGCTCACCCTCATGGCGCTCATCCTCGTGCTCAGCGGAGACATCGCCGAAGCTGTCGGCAGTCTGATCGGGCTCGGAGACACGACGCTCCTCGTCTGGAACATTGCCAAGTGGCCGGTCCTTGCGCTCCTCGCGATGCTCATCATCGCGATGCTGTACTACTTCACCCCCAACGTGAAGCAGCACAAGTTCCGGTGGCTCACGGTCGGATCGGCGACAGCACTCGTGGTGTGGGCCGCCGCGACCCTCGGCTTCTTCTTCTACGTGTCGAACTTCGGCAGCTACGACGCGACGTACGGCACGCTCGGTGGCGTCATCGTGTTCCTGTTGTGGTTGTACCTCAGCAACATGGCGCTCCTCTACGGCGGCGAGGTCGACGCCGAGATCGAGCGGGTGCGCGAACTGCGTGCCGGCATCAAGGCCGAATACGCCGTGCAGTTGCCGCTGCGCTCGACGGTCATGATCGACGCCGCGATCGAGGCCGAAGCAAAGGCGGTGCTCGAAGCGAAGCAGTTGCGTCAGGAAGGCTGACGCGGCGTTTGCTGCTCGGTCGCAAATGGTCGTTCGGGTCCTGCTCGGTCGTTTTTGGCGAGAGTGCGGCGAGAAGTTCAGCCAAAGCTGACCGAGCAACGAGACGCTCCAGCCAAAAGTGACCGAGCAACGAGGCGCACCAGCCGAAAGTGACCGAGCAACGTGACGGGCGACGGATGCCGCGGCGCAGCATCCGTTTCGCGGCATCCGTTCAGCGTGTAGCGGCGGCGGCCTCCCGGGCCAGCAGCGAGCGCTTGACGTCGACGCCCCACGCGAAACCACCGA
This sequence comes from Mycetocola sp. TRD_SC_2, assembly GCF_055361225.1. Classification (NCBI taxonomy): domain Bacteria; kingdom Bacillati; phylum Actinomycetota; class Actinomycetes; order Micrococcales; family Microbacteriaceae; genus Mycetocola; species Mycetocola sp. TRD_SC_2. The sequence goes on from NZ_CM143954.1 coordinate 234,578, forward strand.
GGGTGCCGTCGGTGCGCAGCACCCGGTGGCACGGCACGAACAGCGCCGGCGCGTTGGTCGCGCACACGCTCGCCGCAGCACGTATGGCGGTGGGCCGGCCGATCGCCGCCGCGAACTCGGTGTAGCTGCGCGGATGACCGGGCGCGATTCGCCGCAACTCGGTCCAGCCCCGCATCCGGAACTCGCCTCCGATTTGCGCAACGGGGACCGCGTCGATGGCGGCGACGTCTCCGTCGTAGTATGCGGTGACGGCATCCGCTGCCGGGATGTGGCCCTCATGCACGTCCGTCGGCCGCAGCGCGGGCGCAATGCGGGCGAGCAGTGCGTCGAGGGATGCTGTCCAGCCGGAAGCGAGAACGGCCCCGTCCGCGCGCGCGATGATGCTGAACGAGCCATCGGGTGTCGACAGCGTGTGTGAGAGAGCTGGTTCGATAGTGGTCATGCGAGGGTCTCCTCGGGAATAGGGGCGCCGGGAACGCCGGTCGCGGGTGCGGGCATGACGGGTGCTGCCGGGAGGCCGGCGGATCGCCAGAGGTGGAGGCACAGGTACGAGCGCCACGGTGACAGCCGCGCCGCCCAGTCGGTGAGCGGCTTTGCGGTACCGGGCAGCCCGAGCGCGCGGGCGCCGGAACGCACGGCGACGTCACCGGAGAGGAACACGTCCGGATTGCCGAGCACACGCATCCCGACGTAGCCCGCCGTCCAGTCGCCGATCCCGGCGAACGCGGTGAGCCGCCGGTGCTGGTCGGTCGGGTCATCGCCGAGGTCGAGGCGAAGCTCGCCGGAAGCAAGGGCGTCAGCGATCCGCATCACCGTTTCGATCTTTGCCCGGGGGCCGACGAGCGCATCCCGGCCGTGCTTCACGATCTGGGCCGCAGTCGGGAACAACCGGGTGAGCCCGGGGGCACCAGTCGTCGGCTCGAGGTCGGTGCTGCAGGCGGCGGCGAGCCGGTTCAGCTGGGTCCGCGCGGCGGCCACGGTGATCTGCTGCCCCACGATCGCCCGGAACAGCATCTCCTCGGCATCGACAGCACCGGGCAGGCGGATGCCCGGAATCGCGTCGACTCGCGACGCCAGCTCGGGATGCTCCCGAAGGGCCGTGTCGACAGCGACAGGATCGGCGTCAAGGTCGAACAATCGCCGCACGCGCGACGCGAGCACGGGCAGATCCCCGAGCTGGGTGAGCTGGGCGTCCAGGCGGAGGGCGCGGCCGTCGAGGCGGACCTCGAACCGCGCCGGACCGCCGGGAAGCTGAAGGGTGCGGGCATAGGAATCGGCGGTCGCCACCTCCACGCCGGCCACGGCCCGGGGGAGCAGCCAGGCGAACACGCCGGCAGCGTCGAACGGCTCCCGATACGGGAGGGACAGCGACAACGATCCGGGTGCCGTCGTGGAACGTAACCGTTTCGCACGGATCTGCCCCGGTGTGAGCTCGAACACCTCCGCCACCGTGTCGTTGAACTGGCGGATACTGGCGAACCCGGCAGCGAACGCTATGTCGGCGATCGGCAGGTCGGTCGACGTGAGCAGGGTGCGGGCAGTCTGGGCCCGGTGCGCACGGGAGAGTGCGAGCGGGCCGGCGCCGAGTTCTTCGTGCAGCACGCGAGTGAGGTGCCGTGATGAGTAGCCGAGCCGTCCGGCCAGCCCTGGCACACCCTCGCGCTCGATCACACCGTCGCCGATGAGCCGCATGGCACGCGAGGCGAGGTCGTTACGGAGGTTCCACGCCGGAGTGCCGGGTACTGCTTCGGGCAGGCAGCGTTTGCAGGCACGATAGCCGGCCTCGTGCGCGGCGGCGCTCGTCGAGTAGAAGGTGACGTTCTCGGGCTTCGGCGTTCGTGCCGGGCACGACGGCCGGCAGTAGATTCCGGTCGAGCGCACCGCGGTGATGAACTGCCCGTCGAAACGGGAGTCCTTCGCCTGGATGACGCGATACCGCTCGGTGAAGTCCATACCGTCAGCCTGACACAGCGGATGCCACGCGGCTAGCGGAAAACGGACACGACCGTGCGGAGGATCAGTCGGCGTCGGGGTCCGGGCTCGAGCGACGGATCTTCGCCGTCAGTTTCGTGAGCTGCTTGAGTTCATCGTCGGTGAGCGCCGAGCCCATGAGGTCGGTGATCGTATCCATGTGCATGCGGGCCGCGTCGCGGTACTGCGCGAAGCCGGCATCCGTAATCGCGACGATCGTGCCACGCTTGTCGGTGGGATCCGGATGCTTCGACACGAGACCGCGGGCGACGAGGCGGTCGATGAGGCGGCTGACGCTGGGCTGGCTCAGCAGCACGAGCTGGTTGATGTCGCGCAGCCTCGCCCGGTGGTTCGGCTGGAGCGACAGGTTGAACAGCACGTCGTACTCGTTGAGCGACATCGTTCGGGTCGGGAACTCGGAGGCCAGGACGCGGATGACACCGACCTGTGCGCGGAACAGCGATTCCCAGGCGGCTACCGCCAGTTCGCGATCGGTCATTCACGTCCTCCTGACGACCAAGCCTAGAGGGTGCCGCGTGTCTTTCCGGAGTTGCGTGTCGTCGAGGCGGTGCCGCGATAAAAGAGCACGATCCCGGTCACCGTCGCGGCGACGCCGAGCAGCAGGAGCAGGAGACCGACGAGGAGGGCGACGACGTCGCTGACGAGCACCCAGCGCAGGCCGAGGAGCATCCCGCCAAGAACGATGAGCAGGCCGACGGCGAAGCACGCGAGAGCCACCAGCCTCATCCGCCGGGCTGAGCCGCGTGCCTGTGGAGTGGCATCCGTGTTGTTGTCGCTCATGTTTTCAGGCTATCGGGCAGACGACGGAGCCCCGGTTAACGGATTGAAGGCCGGTCGTAGAGGCTTACGACCGGCCTTCCCCTTGCACCAAGAGTGTCCTGCAATCACATTCCGCGGTAGCTGCCACAGCAAAACAACTAACGCTCTCTGAATATATAACGGAAAGGTAACGGCGTCTAGTTATCGAAACGTTATTTTTGAAATTGGTTCTGCGCGGCAGCAAATTCTTGGTTCTGCTGTCGACCGCCAAGCTAGTTGAGACTTGTGCCAAGCAAGATGAGACTGATCGCAAACAATCGAAGCTCGGTGAGCGCACCGGCCGTCAGACGCGTCTCGGGCTGCGAGGCTCAGGCGCGTAATCCACCCGAAGCGTCGTGGCGTCAGGGTGCCGCACTCTAGCCCGCCACACTGTGCGCAAGAGAGTACCTAGCGGGAATGCATTTCGGGCGGCCCTTACGGATATCGCTTCAGTGTTGGAGGGATATGTGTCACAACGGCGGACAATGCCGCAGTAGGTCCGGCTTACGGACTCGAGCGCTATCCCTCTGCTCCGGATCCTGCCAACATTCGGTGCGCATCGGGAAGCGCGAACTGTGCCAAGGTTCATCTAGCAATAGCTGCATCGGTGATCGGTATGGGGGCGGGATTTCGAATGAGTGACGATGAACTCATCGACCAGCTGATAGCTGACGGAAACGACGCTGCGGAGCGCGGCGAACACGCAACCGCTATCGAACTGTTTGCCCAAGCAGTGGACTTGGGCGACGAGTCGTTCTGCCTGAACCTTGGCAACAGCCATGCTGCCCTTGGACAGTGGGATGACGCACTCCGAGCTTTCGAAAGGGGTTGGACCGCCGGAGAGATCGAGAGTGGGGAAAACCTGCTCATGTTTCTGGAGGAGGACGGCCAAACCAAGCGGCTCCTCCCGTTGTATCTGGAACTGGTGATGGCAGGGAGCGTGAAGGCCGTGGCGGTGTATGCGCAATACCTCTATTCCATCGGTGAGACGGAGGAAGCAAAGCGCCTCGCTCGGATCGTCATGGAAGACCCGTCCGAGTTGGGTGACTCGGCGGCCGGGATGCTTGGTCACTGGGAATACCACGAAGGAAACGTCACCGAAGCAGAACCTCTATTACGGCGGGCGGAGAGCGTTTGGGAGGACGCCAGAACCGATCTGGGTTGTCTTCTGCTTGAGCGCGGTGAGATGGCCGAGGCCGTGCTTCGCTTCGAAGCATCCATCGCAGCGGGAGATGGGGACAGCGCCATCCCCTACGCAAATTATCTAGAGAGCATCAGTGACGTCGAACGTGCTGAGGCTGTGTTGCGCCAAGCCAGCGACCGCGGCCAGGTTCAGGCGTCGTGGAATATGTACGTTCTTTTATCGGAGCAAGACCGAGACGATGAAGCAGAGCGATACCTATGGTTGGCCGCTGACGGTGGCGATGAACTCGCACTCGAATATCTTGTCGACGTTGAGGAATGATGCCAGCGCTCCCGTAGAGCGTTCCGCTTGTCGTCTGTGCCGCCCGGGTTCGCTTGACCGTCGCCAGCCTGAGTACCGCGGCAAGGGCTACGGGCGAGCGGCGATGCGGCTCGCTGAGCACCATGCCCGAGAGGCAGGCGCACGGACGCTAGGCCTGAGCGTGTTCGGCCACAACCCGGCCGCGCGAGGACTGTACGAGTCAGTTGGATATGAAACAACGACCGTCAAGATGCGTAAGCAGCTCTGACTCCACTCAGTCTCTGGCTTGCGGAAGTCGTGAAAGCGCCGCCGCGTGTCATGCGCTAGCCGCTTCTTGAATTCGTTGAAGCAGCTCTGCGAGGTTCGCTCGCTCCTCGACGCTAAGCGCCGCGATGACCGCATGCTCGGTTTCGAGGTGGTCGGGCAACGCCGCCTCGATAAGTTCTCGTCCAGAATCGGTGAGCGAGACCAGCGTGCCCCGGCCGTCATTCGGGTTTGCCTCCCGCCTGACTAACCCGCGCGTTTCGAGCTTATTCAGCCGCTGAGCGACCGCGCTCGTCGAAATCATGGCGTCACGCGCTAGCTCTACCGGGGCGATCCGATAGGGGACACCACTTCGCAGCAGTGTGGCGAGCACATCGAAAGATGCGGAGTCCAGAGCATGCCGAGCGAATGTGCTGGCCAGGCGCGATTCAACGGCAGCCGCAGCTCGGGTCAACCGACCAATGACCGCCATCGGCGAGACATCAAGATCGGGTTTCTCGGAATGCCACTGCTCAAGGATTCGATCCACATGGTCTGCCATGCATCCAGACTAGCAATTGCTAAGCGCTTAGGTATTATGGTTAAGTGCTTAGCAATCGATTCCTCCTTCTCGTGACGACGGCGGTGGCCCCCGCCCTATGGGGAACCACATATCTGACGACCACGGTGTATTTGCCGGAGGATCGGCCGTTGCTCGCAGCAACGTTGCGCGCGCTTCCTGCCGGGCTTCTTCTGCTGCTGCTGTGCCGCCGACTGCCGCGCGGCGATTGGTGGTGGAAGTCCTGGGTGCTCGGCGTTCTCAACATTGGCGCGTTCTTTGCACTGCTCTTCATCGCCGCCTACCGGCTCCCAGGCGGTGTTGCTGCCGTCGTCGGCGGGCTTCAGCCTCTCGTCGTCATTATTCTGGCGGCCCTGATTTTCCGCGAAAGGCTGACCTGGCGTGTGACGGCGGCCGGCGCGACCGGTGCGTTCGGCGTGTGTCTCATCGTCCTTCAGGCGCAAGCGCGCCTCGACACTGTCGGCATCGTGGCAGCAATCGCCGGCACTTTATCTATGGCATCCGGGATCGTGCTCGCCAAAAAGTGGGGACAGCCGGCACCCCCGCTGACCACAACAGCATGGCAGCTTGTCGCGGGAGGGCTCACCCTGCTGGTCATCCTGCTGGTCTTCGAGGGTCTCCCTACCGCCCCGCTGACAACACAGAACATCATGGGCTACGGCTATCTATCTGCGGTCGGAACCGCGTTCGCCTATGTCCTGTGGTTTCGCGGCATCGCACGCCTTCCCGCGAGCACCCCAGCTTTCCTCGGCCTGCTCAGTCCAGTCGTGGCAATACTCCTCGGTTGGATGATCGCCGGAGAAGTACTCACCCCTCTACAGTTCGCTGGAATTTTCATCGTCCTCGGTTCGATCACAGCTGCCACCGTCTCCAAAACAGCGAAGCCGCGCCGTGGGGACACCAACATTCACAGTGGAGTCCGCCGGTACGAGGCCAGCTTGTGACGGTTATACCTGCACCGTGAGAGAGACAGCGCGCGCGGTAACCGTTGGACGTTCGTGCCTCGATGGGCGTCCGGCATACGGGCTGTTTATGCGACCATCGAGGACGTGAGACGATCCGACGAGTGAAGCGACTGACCATCGGCGAGTGCCTCGTCCTATCCGCTCATCGTCGTAGCGTGACGTCGTCTGCTGGGTCGAATCATCCCCGGCTAAAGCCCTACTCGCTTGTCCACATCCCGTCGACCACTGTGGCGTAGCTACTCTGCGCTGAGTCGGTGTCGTACTTCGCGCCTTGGTATTCGAGGACGATCCAGTCCGATTGGTATCCGTTGTCACCGAGAGCGGCTGTGAGCGCTTCGGCATCGTCCCGGTCCTCGAACTGGTAGACAGTGATTTGGTCCGCTCGGACGGCTTGGGAACATCTGACCTCGCCGGCGCATGCCTGGGCCGTGATGTCGTGGGGACTAGTGACAGGAAGGCCCGGTTGCCCTTCGAAGCCGTTGAACACGTCTTCCACCGTCATAGTCGATCGTGGCGCGACGAGCTCCTGAATCCCACGAAGCGGGTCGCCGCCTGTGACCCAGAGGCCGGCTGCAATGGCGCCAGCAGCCAGCGTGGTTGTCGTGGTCGTGATTACGATTGAGCGTTTCGACATCGCCTACTCTTCCTGCCTATGGCGGTGGAGCCTAGCTCAGTTGCGCACGAGATCGGATCATTCGGGTGTTGGTTTCAACCTAGTGGGCTGGGTGGCGATCCGGTCCCCAAGTTGCCGGGAGCGTTATCGGAGCAGTTCGGGTTGACTCAATGCAAAGTCGCCGCAGCGACCCTCGACGCTGGCGCAATGGAACTGGACTTCCGCGAAGGAGCCGACACGAGTCGATACCCTGGATGAGGTCCGCTGACGGTTCCCGATGAGAGTCTCGTTTTTAACTCAGCCTCTAGATTTGGGTCATTCCACTCGGAATTTGAACCCGCGGTGCGATCCGACGAACCCCAGCCGCTCGTAGAAGCGGTGTGCATCCCTCCGTGCGTCATCAGAAGTGAGCTGCACAAGCGATGCGCCAATTGCTGGAGCTGCCGTCTCGGTGACCCAGCGCATCATGGCTGATCCGATGCCACTAGCCCTGTGACTACTGCCCACGCGCACGGCCTCGATTAGCAGTCGGGTGGAGCCCCTCCGGGCCATGCCCGGGATGCGGGTGAGTTGCATTGTGGCCAACGGCTCATCGGTTTCGCCCACGACTACCAGGACTTCGTTGGAGTGATCTCCGATCAGTTCCCTGAGGGCGGCACGGTAAACCCCGGTGTCGGACTCGTCAGCTCTGTCGCCTCTTGTGGCGCTGATCGGGTCGTCGGACAGCAGGTTCACGAGCGCGCTGAGGTCATTCTCGGCTGCGCGGCGAAGAGCGAACGTTCCCGAATTGGCCGCTAGGGAGATGGGGAGAGTTAGCGTTGTGATCACCGTTCCAGTTTCCCATGGCCGCTGCTGCACCCTGAGGTTGCTCCATGTCTTCGCTCTCATGCCCGGTGGAGGTTCCATACCGGAGGACACCTGCCCCGAGGTCTAAGAGTCGCGAGGCTCAACGAAATGCCGCGTGGTGACCCGGATGTGCTGGAGACAAACCACGAGCCAGCCGATAGCTTGAGCGCATGACCAACGTAGAGACGCGCCGCGCCGACACCACTCTCTTGCGCCAGTGGGAAGCGTCGCTCCTCCTGGTAGCGGGCGTCCTCGTGATTCCCGGGTTGCTGGCACTTTTGGCTAATAGCTACAGTGCACCTGACGCTGCCGCGTACGTGCGGATGGCTTTCGCAACTGTTGCAGGTCAAACGATCGCGATCGTCACGGTCGCCGGACTGCTTGCATCGCGGATAATTTCTCGCGCTCGACGGACCGAGATCATCAGGTTTGCAGCGATAGGCGCGGTCGTGACCTTTTATGCCGTTTCGATTATTGCGGCCGCCGGCGACATGCTGCTCCAGCGGCTCGACCTTCTCGGATAGCCCTGATCTCATCTGGAGTTACTCAACGCGGAGGGGAGCGTCGTTCCCTTTCCCCGTTAGGCGCGCAATAGCTTCGAGCTGAGTTCTTCGACGAAGCGCGTTCGGGCCCCTTCGCTGAGAGTCTTACCGTCCGCCTCCACCAGATTCAGGACGAGCTCGCTTCGACGCAAGCCGAGATTCGGCATCTTCAGGCATACTGACGGATAGGCCCAAATGTCGATGTTCAAGTGCGTGAGTTCAATACTTTCTATCTGGGAGAAGGGGATTCGGAGCGTCGGCTTAGCTTGACCAGGCTCCCAGACCGTCAGATCAGTCCCGAAGACTACCCCGAGGACGGGTTGTGTCGGAAACATCTTGATCGTCGACTTCCAGCCCAACCGTTCAAGAGCGGCGCGAGTCTCTGGATAGAGAAAGAACATGGACTTCAAGTCTTCGGACTGGTGCTGCATCATCACCTGCCAGAGTCGCCGTGACTTCGTTTTTTCCTTCCTCAGAAGTACCCGCATTGCAGGGAGGATGATTGCCAGGCACGGGAGGATGAACCACGTCCAGACCCTCAGATTTTCGTCAGACGGTCTCGTCAAGCGGAACACAACAGGGCCGATGATGGCGACAGCGAGAAGTAGTAGCGGCACGGCCTTTCGCCGATTCAGGTATCGCAGATTCATTTCGCGTCTCGAGTTCTCGGATGAGAGTTTTATCTCAGGGAAGGATGCTTTGGCAGCATCCTAAGTGTTGTGCACGCTCTGCCGGCGGGCGGTCATACTAGCGTCCCCGTTGAGGGTTCCGGATAAGGGTTCGTGTTGAGGGCCAAGAAGTGTGGCATCAGGCCTCGTGAGTACCGAACGTGCGGCCACTCTGAAGTTCCGCATCGCTCGCCCCCAATATCGGAGAGGCTCGATTCCGCATGATCGCAGGGCCGCTCCGTGGTCGATGACGAGTACCGTTACCGCTCCTGCCGCGACAACGCCCCAGCCGAGCCCCACTAGCATGCGCACGGGCGCAGGGGTGGCGCGGAAGCCCACGCGTAGCCGATCGATTTGGAAGCGGATGTGATTACGCTCGTCGTCGGCGATGCGTTGCCCGATGCCACGCAGAACGGGATCGGGCGCATGCTCCGCGATAGCGATGAAGTACCCCATCGCTATGCTCTCGGCGATGAGGAACAAGCCGATTTCTGTGCGCAACCCAAGCAGGTGGCGAAGCTGGCGGAACGCCACGTCGGACCAATGGGATTTGAGCGTCGGAGCGTTCAGGTGCTCCAGTCCGCGCCGAAACAGGGCCGAGTGTTTCTGTTCCTCTCGCACGAGCTGTCCGAGTGCGGTGGCGTAGGTGGGATCGCCGGCTGCGGTTGCCATGGCGAGAATCTGGGCACCATCCCCTCCCTCGCCCAGTTCAAATCGTTGAAACGAGCGTATGAAGGCTTGCCGGGTGTGTCTGGTTACGGTCGTCGGTACCTGCCACGGGATGAGGGCTTCCTGCGCGCGGTGGCGCTCTTCATTGCTTTGGAAGTGCTCGACCCAGCTTTCGAATGAGTTCACCTGATGCCCCGTCGTTCGTTCTCGGCTGTACGTCGCTGGTGGTCACCGGCGTCATCGCCGATATCCACGCGAGTGGTTTCCCCATTCCTACCAGTGCAAACGACATCCGTCCGGAGACGTGTGAACCCAATTCAAGGGGCAGGCACCATCCATGACCGATGACGGTTCCCCACGAATGGTGGCTGAGTCTCATCTAGCTTGGCGGTCGACAATGCTGACGACGACGCTGCCCCGCTTTCTGCCGGTGTCGACATAGCGATGGGCCTCAGCGATGTCGCCCAAACCGAAAGTTCGGTCGATTACGGGCCGCAACGTCCCCGTGGTCGCCAGGTCTGCGACGGCGGCGAGGTGGTCCTTCGTGAATGCCGCGCTGGTAACGATGCGCTTACCGGTTCGGCGCGTTCTCCTGCCCGCGGTGACGATACTCGGCAGGTCGGCCACAATCGCGAGGAGGGTTCCGCCCGGTCGGATCAGTCGTTCCAGTTGCTCAAACGATCGGTTTCCGACGCAGTCGACGATCACGTCATAGGTGGCCGGTTCCTGTGTGATGTCCGTCTCGGTGTAGTCGAGGGCGCGCTCGGCACCGAGGTCACGCACGAGATCCGCGTTGCCGGCGCTGCACATCGCCGTGATCCGAGCTCCTGAGCCGTGGGCGAGTTGTACCGCGGCGGTTCCGACAGCACCGGACCCGCCGATGACGAGGACCGATGGTGTCGTGCCCCACGTCACCTCGGAGAGAAAAGCCGCTGCGGTGACTCCGCCGAACACCAGGGCGGCTGCTTCCTCGAACGACAGTGCGGCCGGCTTCCTGGCGATCGGTGCGTCGTGGTGAACAGCGACGTACTCACCGTGGCCGCCGAAGCTCGAACCGAGCATGGCGATGATCTCGTCGCCGGGACGAAACTCCGTGACATCCGCCCCGACCGCCGCAACGACCCCGGAGATGTCCATTCCCAGGATGCGGTGCCGCGGCGTGAAGAATCCGAGAGTGAGCGAACTCAGCAGTTTCAGTCCGCGCGGCACGTCTTTGGTGCGGGACCGGTGGTCAGCTGCGCTGACGGTGCTGGCCATCACCCGAACGAGCAGTTCATCGCGCCGCACAGCTGGCCGTGGGATTTCCTCCACGCGGATAACATCGGGGCCGCCGAAGCGGCGATACACGGCCGCTCTCATCGCGTCACCCCAGCGCCCGATGCGCGCGGGTCCCGTGCCGCAAGCCTCGCGAGGGCGTCGGTTCTGAAGCCCCGGGTGAGGAGGTAGATGCCCATGCCGAACTCCCAGATGGTCAGGCAGAGTGCGGCGACCCCGGAGATCGGGGATGTCGGTCCCCACAGGCCGAGGAGGACCCCGATGACGCCGATGATGAGGAGCGGGGCGCCGATGAAGCCAAAGATGGGCAAGATTCGCGGCAGGAGCCCGGATCGGAACATCAGTGGGCCGAGAAGGAGTGCATTGATCGCGGGGATCGTTCCCTGCCCCAGAAGCGTGGTCCAGGTGTGTTGAGCGAGCAGGGCCTTGCCGGTGATGATCCCGTCGTCTCCGACGCCCGCCTGCTGGAGCGAGACGACCGACATGAGGGCGACCACCCCGGCAAAGATGGCGGCCGCTTCGAGAATGCGCATGGCAACGAAGGCGAGAGCGAGTCCCTCGTTTTGTCGTTTGACGACGGGATAGAGGGCGACGGCGGTGCCGATACAGGCGAGGGCGACGATCACTTCGAGGATGCCACCGAGAACGATCCCGGTGTTCGGTGCGGTTCCCGCGATGAAGTCCCAAGCGGGTGAGGTGTACGGCGTACACCTTGCGTCAAACGGTAGGGTGTACTTTGTACACTTGTCAAGAGCCTGCGGGCGTTCGTTCGGGAGCAGAGAGATGACGCCGCAAAAGGAGGCATCCGGTCGGGCGCGGTTGAACCGCGGTCGCGTGCTGGAGACAGCGGTCGCGCTCGCCGACGAGATCGGCATCGACGCGCTGAGCATGCGCCGACTTGCTCAGGAGCTCGACGTCGTTCCGATGGCGCTCTACAAACACGTCGCAGACAAAGAGGGTCTCGTCGACGGGATGGTTGAAACGATCATCCGGGAAATCGATCCGCCGGCGACCGAGGCCGACTGGAAAAGCACGATCCGGCAACGAGTGCTGTCGGCCAGGAGCGCGCTCCAGCGCCACCCGTGGGCGCGGCAGGCAATCGAATCGCGCACGAGCCCGACTCCCGCCGTCCTGGAGTATCAAGACTCCATCGCCGGGATCTTCCTTTCCGGCGGTTTCACTGCAGACCTGGCCCACCACGTCATGCATGTGCTCGGCGGCCGGATGTGGGGGTTCACCCAGGAGCTATTCGATCAGGCCCCCGATTCGAAGTCCGAACCGAAGCAGCCCAGCCCGGAGGAGCAGGCCGCCATGTTCGCGCACATGATGGAGTACTACCCGAATATCGTCACGGTCGCCACGGCGACACCACACGATGGAGGGTCAGTCGTCGGGCGCGGCTGCGATGACCAGTTCGAGTTCGAGTTTGCGCTCGACCTGCTCCTCGACGGATTCGAGCAGCGTCAGCTGCAGGGCTGGACATCTCTCTGAAGGTGACCGCGGCGGCCGATACTCAGCCCGCGAACTCGCGCACCGGCATCCCGCGCACGCCCACTTTCACCGAGAAGAGCGACCCGGCGAGGGGGTCATCGCCCGGCTCGAGGTTCTCCCTCGATGTGGTGATGAACAACTCGTCGAGGTTCGCCCCACCGAGTGTGCACGCCGTCACCTGGCGGGCGCCGACCTCGATCACCTCATCGAGGCGGCCGTCGGGCCGGTAACGGCGGACCTCCCCTGATCCGTTCATCGCCACCCACACCCCGCCATCGGCGTCGATGTTCAGGCCGTCGGGGCTTTCGTCGTTCTCCATCGCGACGAAGGTGCGTCGGCCGGTGAGCCCGGCATCCCGGTCGTAATCAAAAAGCTGGATGCTGTGAGTCGCCGTGTCGTTGTAGTACGCGAGCGATCCGTCCGGGCTCCAGTCGATACCGTTCGACACCGTGACACCCTCGAGCACCGGACGCACAGTTCGGTCGGCGTCAAGCCGGTACACGGTTGCTGCCCGCTCGCGCTGGTCGTAGGCCATCGATCCGCAGTAGAAGCGGCCATCGGGGTCGCATCCGCCCTCATTCATGCGGATGCTCGAATCGGTCCAGATCTCGTGCAGGGGAGTAATCGAACCATTGGGATTCTCAAGAGCGAACCCGCGCTCGAGCGCGATTACTGCGCCGCCTCCGCGACGCGGTCGCAATGCGGCGGCGGTCGTGCCGACGTGGCGGCGGACGACGCCACCGGCATCCGTCAGCGAGAGGATGTCACCGGCGAGCATGTCGACCCACCGGAGGCCGCCCCACGCGGCAGACCAGACGGGACCTTCGGCGTGATAGGCCACCGGATCGGTGAGTTGTTCCGCTCTCATGTGCGTCCTTTCATCGTTCGTGCCCGGAGCGTCGATGCTACAACGACCGGTGCACGAGTTGCCCGGTCTCACGAGTGCCAGCGCCCGAGAACCCGCGAAACCGGGCAACTCGCGAACCACCCGCCCTTGTCAATGCCCGGCGGGTCCGAGGTGCCCCACTTAGTGTGGGGACGATGTCGATTTCGCTGCAAGACCCCGCCCTTACCCTCCCGACCCCTCCTGACGACGGCTTCGTCCGCGTCCGCGGCGCTCGCGAGAACAACCTCCAGGATGTCGACGTCGACGTGCCCCGCGGCAGCATCGTCGCGTTCACCGGTGTCTCCGGCTCCGGCAAGTCCTCGCTCGCGTTCGGCACGATCTTCGCGGAGGCACAACGTCGGTTCCTCGAATCCGTCGCCCCGTACGCGCGCCGCCTTATCGCCCAGGGAAACACGCCGCACGTCGACTCGATTACCGGCCTGCCGCCGGCCGTCGCCCTGCAGCAGCGCCGGGGTGCCCCGAGCTCCCGCTCCACCGTCGGCACGCTCACGACCCTGTCGAATTCGATGCGGATGCTGTTCTCCCGCGCGGGAACCTACCCGGCCGGTGCCGCCAGGCTCGAGTCCGACTCCTTCTCGTCGAACACCGCCATCGGAGCGTGCCCCCGCTGCCACGGCCTCGGCATCGCCCACACAGTGACCGAGTCGTCTGCCGTGCACGACCCGTCGCTGAGCATCCGCGACGGCGCCATCACCGCGTGGCCAGGCGCATGGCAGGGCAAGAACCTCCGCGACGTCGTCGCCGAGCTCGGCCACGACATCGACTCGCCCTGGCGCGACCTCCCGAAGGCCTCGCGCGACTGGCTCATCTCCACCGACGAACAGCCCGTCGTCGAGGTCACACCCCAGAGAGACCGTGTCGCCAAGCCGTACAAGGGCCGGTTCTGGAGCGCCAAGAGCTACATCCTCCACACCCTCGCCGACTCGAAGAGTGAGATGGCGCGCAAGCGCGCACTCCGCTTCGTCGACACCGGGCCGTGTGACCTGTGCGGCGGCAGCGGCCACACCCAGGCGGCGCTCGCCGTCACCTTCGCCGGGCACACGATCGCCGACCTCAACGGGATGCCGCTGGCCGACCTCGCAGAAATCCTCCGGCCCACCGCCGAGCTGGCGACAGCGACCGCCGCCGTCTCGTCCGCATCATCGGGCGAGGTGACCGAAGTCGCCGTGACCATCGCCGCAGACCTCCTCGCCCGAATCGACGTGCTCAGCGGACTCGGGCTCGGCTACCTCAGCCTCGCCCGCAAGACACCGACGCTCTCGCCGGGCGAAATGCAGCGTCTCCGCATCGCCACCCAATTGCGCTCAGGGCTGTTCGGCGTTGTCTATGTTCTCGACGAACCGTCCGCCGGGCTCCATCCCGCCGACGCCGAACCTCTCCTCGTCGTCCTCGAACAGTTGAAAGCATCCGGCAACACCGTCTTCGTCGTCGAACACAACATGGACGTCGTCCGCAACGCCGACTGGCTCGTCGACGTCGGCCCGCGCGCAGGCTCCGGTGGCGGGGCCGTTCTCTACAGTGGCCCCGTTGCCGGACTCGCCGACGTGGAGGCATCCGTCACCCGGCCGTTCCTCGAGCGCGACCCTGACATCCGGCCCGGGCGTCCGGTCCCGCGAGCGGCGGCGGGCTGCCTCGAACTCACGGGCGTCACCCGGCACAATCTGCGCGACCTCAACGTGGAGGTTCCGCTCGGTGTGCTCACCGTCGTGACCGGCGTCTCCGGCTCGGGCAAGTCCACGCTCGTGAGCCGCGTCCTCGCCGACGCCGTGCGGGAGGGGCTGCGCGACCGCGGTTCTCACGCACCCGTTGAGCCCGAGACCGACGCCGACGGAACCGAGCCGGCGGAAACCGAAGAGACCATCGTCGCCAACGTGGCTGGCCTCGAGACCGTCGACCGCCTCGTGCGCGTCGACCAGCGGCCGATCGGCCGCACTCCCCGCTCCAATCTCGCCACCTATACGGGCCTGTTCGACGCGGTCCGTTCCACCTTCGCGGCGACACCGGATGCCGTCACGCGCGGCTACGACGCCGGCCGGTTCTCGTTCAACGTGGCCGGCGGGCGCTGCGACACGTGCCTGGGCGAGGGCTTCGTCACCGTCGAACTGCTCTTTCTGCCCGGCAGCTACGCGGCATGCCCGACCTGCGACGGAGCGCGATACAACGCCGAGACGCTGGAGATCCTCTATCGGGGCAAGACGATCGCCGATGTGCTCGCGATGACGGTGGAGACCGCCGCCGGGTTCCTCGCGGATGTACCTGCCGCTGCTCGCAGCCTCGCCACGCTCGGCGACGTCGGACTGGGCTACCTGCGCCTCGGGCAGCCGGCGACCGAACTGTCTGGCGGAGAGGCACAGCGGATCAAGCTCGCCACCGAACTGCAGCGGGCTCGCCGCGGTCACACCCTGTATCTGCTCGATGAGCCGACGACGGGGCTGCACCCCGCCGACGTCCGGCTGCTGATGACACAGCTGAACCGGCTCGTCGACGCCGGCAACACGGTGGTCCTCGTCGAGCACGACATGGACGTGGCAGCCGCTGCCGACTGGATCATCGATATGGGTCCGTCAGGCGGTGACGCCGGTGGGCGCATCCTCGCCGCAGGGATCCCCGCGACGGTGGCGGAGCATCCGGAAAGCCGGACGGCGCCGTATCTCGCCGCCCGGCTCGCCGAATTCGCGGACTGAAACCGGCCTCTAGAAGAGGTCGGGTGAAGGGGTGGAGGAGTGACGGATCGACACGTCGGCGTGACGGTCGAACCGGTAGCCGACACCGCGAACGGTGCGCACGATGTCTTCGTAGCGTCCGAGCTTGGCGCGAAGGCGACGGACGTGGACGTCGATGGTGCGCTCGTTCGGCACCTCGTCTTCGTCGCCGGCCTTCCACAGTGAGGAGATGAGCTCGGTGCGGTCGATCGTGCGGCCCTCACGCAGTACGAGGTACTGCAGCAGCTCGAACTCCTTGAAGGTGAGGCCGACGGGCTCGTTGTCGAGCACGAGGCGCTTGCGCGAGATGTCGATGACGACGCCGGCGTGTGCGCGGTCGAGTTCCTCGTCTTCCTCGACCTGGCGGTGCTTGGCGAGGGCGGACGGGTCCTGAAGCGCGAGCCGCACGACGTCGACGTCACGACCGCCTGCGCCCTCCGGGGCGAGTGCCACAGCGGCGTAGGTCTCTGATTCGGGGGCGAGCTCGGCGGTCAGAGCCTTGAGCGCCTGGACGATGGCGCCGAGGTTGGTGCCTGCCGCTGCGGCCTTGGCGTCATCGATGCCGACGTAGAGCACGAAGCCCCGGGCTTCGGTGCCTGCCGGGACGGCGCGGAGGCGAGGCCCTGAGCTCTGGTCTGGTGCTGCGGTGGGCGCGGTTGCGGGGGCGGCGGAGGGAGCGAAAGTTGCGTGTGCGAGTGACATGTCGAAAGTTCCTTTGACGATGATGCATGTGTGTCGAACCGCGGCCAGAAAGGTACGACGGATGCCGGTATGTCGGCGGCGGTTCGGAATGTGGCCTGTGCGTGGCCGGGTACGAATGCGGTGTGTGGCATCCGGGACGCGAGCGGCGACGAGGTGTGTCGGCGGGCGCGGGGCGACGGGTTACGCGGTTAGCGACACATTCGACAACACATGACTGCGCTGCCGGCCATCATCATGCCGGCAGTTCCACGAGGCTCGAAGGAGCTCAGGGGACGCGCGTTATCAGTCATGTCGATGAGTTAACCCCACGGCGTCGCAGTGTGTCAAATCTTTGCACCGCATGACGAATTATCTCGGGATTTCGAAGGTTCTGCGGAGAAACTGGGATTACTGCGGCGATTCTTCTCCGCAACGAACGGTGTGCGCCCATCAACGCAAGGACCTGCGTTACGTTTTTGCTCGGTCAGTTCTGGCTGGAGAAGCTCGTTGCTCGGTCACTTCTGGTCGTTCGTCGCGACGAGATGCGACCAAAACCGGCCGAGCAAGACGGATGCTGCGACATTCGTCCCGCGGAGCGTACGACAACGAAGCGGGCGACGCGATTGCGTGCCGAGGGTGTGGTCGGGCGCCCATGGGCGCCGGTGCGCAACCGCGCCGCCCACGTGGACGGAAAGCCTACGAAAGCGAAGAGCTAGACGAGCCCGTACAGGCGGTCGCCGGCGTCACCGAGGCCGGGCACGATGTACCCGTTCTCGTCGAGACGCTCATCCATCGCGCCGAGCACGATGGTGACGTCGCGGCCTTCCGTCGTCTTCTCCAGTGCGGCGATGCCCTCGGGCGCTGCGAGCAGACAGATCGCGGTGACGTCGACGGCACCCCGGTCGAACAGGAACTCGATCGCGGCACCGAGCGAGCCGCCGGTGGCGAGCATCGGGTCGAGAACAAAGCACTGCCGATCCGAGAGGTCGTCTGGCAAGCGCTCGGCATACGTCGTCGGCTCGAGCGTCTCTTCGTTGCGGACCATGCCGAGGAACCCGACCTCAGCGGTCGGGAGCAGCTTGACCATGCCCTCGAGCATGCCGAGTCCGGCACGAAGAATGGGCACGACGAGGGGGCGCGGCTGGCTGATCGCGAGACCGGTGGTCGAGGTGACCGGGGTCTCGATGTCGACCGTCTCGGTCCGCACATTGCGTGTCGCCTCGTAGGCGAGCAGGGTGACGAGCTCCTCGGTGAGGGCGCGGAACACCGGAGACGGGGTCGTCCGATCACGCAACACGGTGAGTTTGTGGGTGATCAGGGGGTGGTCGGCTACGTGCACTCGCATGCTCCAAACCTACCGCCTGCCGGTCGTCTTCCGGACGGCGGAACTTCTCCCCAGCGCAGCGAGCCCCGGATCGGTACTGTTTTCTCACCCGAAGAAATCGAGGATTCTGTGCCCGACTCCGATGCTCCCGCCCTGCATGCCGTTCTCGCCGATCTCTCCACCGAGCGTGTGAACGAGAAATACGCCGACCTCGACCTCCTCTCGACTCGGGAACTCGTCGCCGCAATGAACTCGGAAGACGCGCAGGTCGCCCCGGCTGTCGCGCTCGTCACGGAGGCCATCGCAACCGCCGTCGACAACATCTCCGAGCGGATGCTTTCAGGCGGCCGCCTGATCTACCTCGGTGCCGGCACACCGGGGCGCCTGGGGGTGCTCGACGCGAGTGAGGCACCTCCCACATTCGGTATCGATCCCGGTCGCATCGTCGGAGTCATCGCCGGTGGTCCGACCGCACTCGTGGCGGCCGTCGAAGGCGCCGAGGATGATGCGGACGCCGGCGTCGCCGACGTCGTGAACCTGTCCGTGGGCCCGGACGACAGCGTCGTCGGCATCTCGGCGTCAGGACGCACGCCGTACGTGCTCTCGGCTATCGCGGAGGCGAGGCGCCGCGGGGCGTTCACCGCCGGAGTCGCGTGCAACGCGGCATCCGCTCTCGGGGCGGCAGCCGAGGTCGGCATCGACGTCGTCGTCGGGCCCGAACTCCTCACTGGCTCGACCCGGCTCAAGGCGGGCACCGCGCAAAAGATGGTGCTCAACATGCTGAGCACGCTGACAATGGTGCGGCTCGGCAAGACCTGGGGCAACCTCATGGTCGACCTCAAGGCGAGCAACGAAAAACTCATCGCCCGCTCGGAGCGCACCGTCATGCTCGCTACCGGTGTCGATGCCGCAACCGCCTCGCGAACGCTTGCCACAGTCGGAGGATCGGTGAAGGCGGCGATCCTCGTGGAACTCGCGGGGATCCGCCCGGCGGCGGCAGAAGTGCTTCTCGCGCAGCACGACGGATTCCTCCGGCGGGCACTCGAGTCGGCACCGGCCGCTGAAAGCTGACGCATCGGCGGCGTCCAATAGGCTTTCGGCAGAACAGGAGGCCCAGGATGCCGCTCCCCGTCGATCCCGTCGATCGCACCTGGATGCTCCGCGCCCTCGACCAGGCCAACGAGGCGCTCAAGACGGAGGACGTTCCCGTCGGTGCCGTCGTCGTCGCGTCGGACGGTTCGCTTCTCGCGACAGGCCTCAATGCGCGCGAAGCGAGGCAGGACCCGACCGCCCACGCGGAGGTCGAGGCCATCAGGGCCGCAGCTGCGGCATCCGGCGACTGGCATCTCACTGATGTGACCCTGTATGTCACCCTCGAACCCTGCGTCATGTGCGCGGGTGCGATCCTCGCCGCGCGCATCCCGAGAGTCGTGTTCGGTGCATGGGATGAGAAAGCGGGCGCCGCGGGAAGCGTCTACGACGTGTTGCGTGACCGGAGGCTCAACCACCGGGTCGAGGTCATCGCCGGTGTCGAAGCGGATGCCTGCGCGACCGTTCTCACCGATTTCTTCCGTTCGGCAGAACGGTCGCGCTGAGCGGCGCATCCACGAGTCAGCGCACGATGACCGTCGGTGCGACGAGCCGCGCGAGGATGCCGTGACTCACCGACCCGAGAAGGAACCGGGCGACCGCTCCGCGACCGTGGCTGCCGACGACGATGAGCGACGCGCGTTCGGCGGCATCCGACAGGACGGTGATCGGGTCGCCCTCCGTGACGATCCGGCGAACCGGAACAGTGGGGTGGGTGCCCATCACGCCGTCGAGAGCGCGAGTCAGCGTTTCGTTGCCGATCTGGGTGAGGTCTTCGACGTACTCGACCGGGAACGCGAGGTCGTAGCCGTAGACGACCGGGTTCGGCCACGCGTTCACCGCGATGAGCGGTTCCCGGAGACGGTCGGCTTCGTCAGCGGCGAAGACGAGGGCGTGCTCCGAGATCGGTGACCCGTCGACGCCGACGACGACCCCCTCCCGGCCGGTGAGGTCAATCATCGGGATCACGGCGACCGGTGTCGTGCTCGCCGCCGCGATGCGGAATCCGCGGTTGCCGTGCCTGCGCGAACTGTCGTCCCCGTCTGAATCGCTGCCGACGACGACTATCTCGGCGTCCTGCGACAACCGGATCAGCTCGGCCTGCGGTTCGCCCTCGAGGGTTTCGGCGGTGACCGAGATGCCGGGAGCCACTGTGTTGGCAAGTTCTGCCGCCGTTGCGAGCATCTGCTCGATGTCGGAACGCGCTGCTTCGAGCAGCCCTGCGTTGCCTGCGCGCCGCATCCCCTCGTCGACGATGTGAACCAGATGGAGTGAGAGCCCTCTCGCCTGAGCCCGTTCCGCGGCCCAGCGCACCGCCGTTCGTCCGGTGTCGAAACTCCTGACACCAACCAGCATTCGTGTCGACATGGGGTCCTCGCTCTCGTTTAGGTCGCTTTCTTCGCTGCGGCCTTCGCCGCACGCTTCGTCTCCCGCACTCGGGTGAGGGAATCGGCGTCGACGATGTCGGCCACCGATCGGTAGCTGCCATCGTCGCCATACGAACCGGCCGCCTCACGCCAACCGGCGCCGGTGAAGCCATACTGTTTTCCCAGAAGTGCCACGAAGATCCGGGCCTTCTGCTCGCCGAAGCCAGGAAGAGCAAGGAGCCGCCGG
Organism: Mycetocola sp. TRD_SC_2; assembly: GCF_055361225.1. Taxonomy (NCBI): domain Bacteria; kingdom Bacillati; phylum Actinomycetota; class Actinomycetes; order Micrococcales; family Microbacteriaceae; genus Mycetocola; species Mycetocola sp. TRD_SC_2. The sequence goes on from NZ_CM143954.1 coordinate 255,021, forward strand.
TACACCTCGTGACCGTACGGCTCGCCGGTCGTCCACAGCGCGGATGCGTCCCCGTCCGAGTTCTCGACGAGACTCTGGCACAGCGTCTGGATGCGTGCGGCCATGCTCCCCGGATACCGGTGCACAGCGGGGGGAGTGCGGCAGATCTCGACGAAAGCCTCGGGGTCCTGGGCGGCGATCGTCCGCGCGTCGAAGGCCCCGAGGCGGTCGCGGATCTTCGCCGGGCCGGCGAAGGCGGTCTCCATCGGCACCTGCTGGTCGAGGAGCATTCCGACGAGCAGCGCCAGGGGATCCGTCGAGAGCAGGTCGTCTGCGGCGGGTTCTCCGGTGATGTTCAGCTGCGGCGTCATGCCTCATGCCTACCACGCTGCCGGGGTAAGCACGAGTCTCCCCGTGCGGGCGAGGCTCAGGAAGCGGTCGGTTCGACGTGTGCCGAGTAGATGTACGGGCTCAACGGATTCGACGGGCTCACGTCGAGGAGCGACTGCACTCCGTCGAGGGGGAGCCCGAGTGGTGCCTCCAGCACGGCACCGGGGGCGCGTGATGCGAGGGCGGCACCGAGTGCTTCCCGCAGAGGGACTGCGTGCGTCGCGAGCGCGCCGACGGCTCCGACCCGAGCCGGTGTGCCCGCTTCCCAGCCGACGCGGGCGAGGGCGCTCGCCGCCGAGTGGGCGAGTTCGTGCGCTGCCGCCGTGACGATTCCGCAGGCGGCTTCGTCTCCGCTCGTCGCGGCAGCCACGACGTCCCGGCAAAAGGATCCGATGCGGGACACCCGCATCGGATCGGCCTGGAGCACCATGTAGAGCTCGTCGAGCGGACCGAACCGGGCAATTGCGGTCGCTTCGAGAGTTGTGTGGGGTGAGCGCCCGTCGAACGCCCGGAGGGCGGCGTCGAGGCCTGCCCGGCCGATCCAATATCCGCTTCCCGCGTCACCGAGGAGGGAACCCCAGCCGTCGACCTTTGCGACGCTGGATTCCGAGAGTGCGAGAACGACGACCCCGGTCCCCACCGCGAGCATCACACCAGAAGCGGTGCCGTTGGCTGCGAGGTACCCGGTGATCGAGTCGTGGGCGAGCGCAACGCGCTGCACGCCGATCGATCGGGTGGCGGCGAGGAGGGCGTCCGGGTTCGCGGCGGCCGGGGTGAGCCCGGAGGTGCCGACGGCGAGTTCGTCGATACGTGAACCGGTGGTCCGGGCAAGCTGCAGCGCGAGGTCGGTGACCTGGTCGACGACGGAGCGGTCGGTGAGAACGCCTGCACCCTCGGTTTCGGCAAGCACGCCGCTCACATCACTGAGGCGCAGGCGCGTGCCGGTTTGGCCGCCGTCGATCGAGAGGCGGGTGGGGGAGGGTGGTGTCATGGGAGTTTCCGGGATCAGGCGAACGTGACGGAGCGCAGCGAGCGGGGGGAGAGTCGGTCCTGCAGCACGAGTGTCGCGGCTCCGAGCGCCGCGGCATCGTTCCCATTCACCGACATCCGCACTTCGACCCCGTGGATGCCTCTCGCGAGGGTTCTCTCCGAGAGGATGCGCGAAATGATCTGCACGTAAGTCGACCCTGCGGTGGAGAAAGCACTGCCGGCCAGCACGATCAGCTGCAGGTCGAGGAGGTTCACCATCGAGACGAGCGCCGTGGCAAGGTATTCGGCCGATTCTTCGATGAGCGCTCGTGCGGAACTGTCGCCCTTCTCCGCAGCGCTGCCGATCGTCGCGAAGTCGACCGAGATCCTGCCGGTGAGCGGCACGTCCAGGGTGCCGTTTGCGACGGCATCCACCGCCTTCTCAACGACAGCGCGTGGGCCCGCATACAGTTCCAGGCAGCCAATGTTGCCGCAGGGGCAGGCGAGTCCCTTCGCATCGACCGTGATGTGACCGATCTCCCCGACGTTCGACGAGACGCCGTGGTAGATCGTTCCGTCGATCACGATGCCCGTTCCGATTCCCGAGCCCATGTAGACAGATGCGTAGGTGCCGTAGCCTTCGGTCGCCCCGAGCCAATACTCACCGATCGCCGCTGCGGTCGCATCGTTGTCGAACTCGCACTGCAGACCGGTGCTCGTCGCGAGGGCCCTGCGGATCGGGAAGTCGCTCCAGCCCACGAGCGACGGAACCCCGCGAACGGTGCCGTTCTCCCGGTCGATCGGGCCGGGGATAGCGAGACCCATGCCGACGATCGACGCGCGGTCAAGATCGAGACCGATGATGAGCGACTCGATGTCGTCGGACATGCGACCGACGACGGTGATCGGGGAAGCGTCGCCAGGGCCATCGACGCGTGTGCGTCCGACGACCGTACCGCCGAGGTCGGCGACGACGTAGGTGATGTAGTCCTGCCCGACATGCACGCCGATGGCGAGGCGGGAGGCTGGATTGATCTCGAGGCGCATGCGCGGCTTGCCGCCGGTGGACTCACCACGACCGGTCTCGCTGATGACGCCATCGGCGAGTAGTTCACGCACGACGGTCGAGATCGTCGCCTGGGTGAGTCCGGTCAGCTCGGCCAACTCCACGCGGCTGATCGGGCCGGCAGAACGGATGAGGTCGAGTGTCTTGCCTTTCGACGAGGCGCGACGGCGATTTTTGTCGGTCATAGAAGGATGGTAACTTAAACCGCTTAATAAAGTGAGTGAAGAAAGCGGGATGTTCCCTCTGCCGATGACTGACATCCTACTCGCGTCAGAGGCTCCAGTTGAAGACATACGTCAGTGGGCCAGGCGCGCGTGACGCGAGCGAGTCGAAGGCGCGCTGTGCGTGGGTGGGGGAGATCGTCTCGCTCAGCCCGTCGACCGTGACATCGCCGGTCGCAAGCCAGTTGAGTGCGAGACGGAAGTTGGACAGCACGCTCCCCTGGCGAAAATCACTGGGTGTGACGGGCAACTGCCATTCCCAGCCGCTGCGAACGTGAAGGTAGCGGTGAAAGATCAGTGTCAGGAGTTCGTGAGCGGACGCATCCGTTCGTTTCGCCCACGGGGTACCGGTCAGGACGAGTTCGCCATTTTTGGCCACCACGCCGGCCGCTTGAACCGTGGCGCCGTCATGACCTGACGCATCGACGACGAGTTCAAACACGTCATCGGGGTCATCAAGCACGGGCGCGGCAAGCACCCGGATGCCGTCACTCAGCCCTTCCCTTCGCTCAGCCACCGGGTCCCAGGCGGTCACGCGGTATCCGCTGGCAGAAAAGGCCTTCGCGCCGAGATGTCCGACCAGCCCGAGGCCGACGATGCCAACGCGATCACCGGGCCGCGCTCGCGTGGTGATGAGAGCAGCAGCAGGAACGGCAATGAGCCGCGCATAGACGGCAATTTCGGGAGCGAGCCCGGCCGGAAGTTCAACAACCCGATCTTCATGCTCGCGCTGCTGTGACTGATGAGGGCCGGTTGAGAAAACACGCGACCCCACAGAGTGACGGGTGACCTTGCTCCCGATCTCCTCGATCTCGAAAACAGCGGCATAGCCAATCGACTTCGGGTAATCGACAGCGCTGGCATCGGCCGGAGCGAAGGCACTCGCGAGTTCGGTGCCGGGGCTGATGAGGGTGACGAGCGTCCTGCCCCTAACCTCGTACTCGCCGAGAGGGGAATCGTCGTCGACCTCGACAAGTGCGACCGTCTTCTCCTGGGTGACCTGCATGCTCTGCATCGCGCTGGTGCTCTCTTTCTCTCCGTCTCGACGTTCGCCGAGAAGTGCTACTGGGTTGCGAACTGGGACTCCGGGTTCGGCGACGCGTCCCGCAACCGCTTCGTGTATTCGTGCTGGGGGTTGAGGATCACATCGTCAGCCGGTCCGCTCTCGACGACGACACCCTTGTAGAGCACCATGATTTCGTCGCTGAAGTGACGGGCGGTCGCGAGGTCGTGTGTGATGTACAGGACCCCGAGGTTCTCTTCACGCTGCAGGTCGCCGAGCAGGTTCAGCACCCCCAAGCGGATCGACACGTCGAGCATCGAAACCGGCTCATCAGCGATGAGTACGCTCGGCTTCGGAGCCAGAGCCCGCGCGATCGCAACTCTCTGACGTTGACCGCCGGAGAGTTCGTGGGGCTTCCTGGAACGCATCTCTGAGGCCGGAGTCAACTGCACTCGGGTGAGAAGCTGTTCGACCTCAGCGCCAAGGTTCGCCCGGGTGCTCCGTTTGTGCAGAAGCAGGGGTCTCTCGAGGTGGTGTTCAACGGGGTGGAACGGGTTGAGCGATGCGAAGGGATCCTGGAAGACCATCTGAACGTGACGGCGGTAGTCGCGCAATCCCCGGCCGAACCGCGGAACCGGTTCTCCATCGAGCAGAATTTCTCCGCTGGTCGGGCGCTCGAGCTGGACCAGCATCTTCGCAATCGTTGACTTGCCGCTCCCGCTCTGCCCGACAAGCGCGATCGTCTTGCCCGGCTCGAGTGTGAAGCTCACATCATTGACCGCTTTGAGCTTGCCCGATCCGCGCACCCGGTATTCCTTCGACACGTTCCGAAATTCGAGAGTGGTCATGCGATCGCCTCGTCCTTTGTTCTGGTCTCATCGTTGCCGCTGCGAATGAAGCCGCCCCGCTCGCCCGTGAGGCTCGGGAATGACTGCAGAAGTCGTTCGGTGTATACGTGGTCCGGTCGACGGAAAATGCGCTCAGCCGTGCCGAGCTCGACGATTTCACCCTGGAGCATCACGGCGATCCGGTCGCTGATCTCGAGGAGCAGCGGGAGGTCGTGGGTGATGAAGATGACAGAGAACCCGAACTGGGCACGCAACTCGCTGATCTCCTGCAGGATGTCCCGCTGGACGAGCACATCGAGAGCTGTCGTCGGTTCGTCCATGATCATGAGCTGTGGCTTGAGCGCAAGCGCCATCGCGATCATGACGCGCTGACGCATTCCCCCTGACAGCTCATGGGGGAACGACCTCAGGCGATCGCGTCCAACACCGATGAGGTCGAGAAGACCTGCACTCTCCTCACGGCGGTCGGCCTTCGACATCTGAGGCCGATGCGTGCTGAAAATATCGCCGAGTTGCTTCTCGATGCTGATGACTGGATTGAGCGCATTCATGGCGCCCTGGAAGACCATCGACACCTTATCCCAGCGGTACTCCCGCAACTCCTTGACCTTGAGAGCGTTGATGTCGATGTCATACCCGTCCTTGTCGTGGAGGATGGCTGACCCGGTTCGAATGACTGCCGGCGGGCGAAGCAGCCGGTTGATGCCGTAGGCAAGGGTGGTCTTGCCGCAGCCTGACTCTCCCGCCAGCCCGAGAATCTCTCCCCGCTGTATCTCGAGGTTGACGTCGCGGACCGCGTGGACCGGTCGTTCCGTCTCGTACACGATGTTGTAGTCACGGATGCTCAGTAGCGTGTCGTCGGTCATACCGGCACACCTCCCTCAATTGTGGTGTGAAGGCGCTGCTTCAGGCGCTTCTTGTCTTTGCGAAGGGTCGTGGTGCGAAGCTTCGGGTTGACGACCTCATCGATCGCGAAGTTCACGAGAGAGAGTGCCCCACCGAGTACCGCGATGAGGATTCCCGGCGGAACAAACCACCACCAGGTTCCCAGCGTGAGTGCGAATCCGTTCTGCGCCTGGAAGAGCATCGTTCCCCAGGTGAAGGTGCCAGAGGCGCCCAAGCCGAGATAGCTCAACCCGGCCTCGGCGAGGATCGCGGCAATGATCGCGAGGACGAATTGCGAGGCCAGGACCGGAATCAGGTTGGGGAGGATCTCGACCACGATGATGCGCCAGGGCTTTTCGCCGGATACTCGCGCAGCGGCGACGTAGTCACGGCTGCGAAGTGAGAGAGTCACAGACCTCAGCACCCGTGCCGATGCCGCCCAGCTCGTGATCGCAAGCACGACCGCGAGTACCCAGATGGTCTTGTCCTGAACGTAGCTGGAGATCACGATCACCAGCGGCAGGCCGGGAATGACGAGCATGATGTTGGTGAAGAGCGAGAACGTTTCGTCGAGCCAGCCACCGATGTAGCTGCCGATGACCCCGAAGATCATCGAAAGGATGAGTGCGAGCATTCCCACCACGAGCCCGATCAGCAGCGAACCCTGGGTGGCGTGTGCGAGCTGGGCGAGGACATCCTGACCGGTTTGCGTGGTGCCGAGCAGGAACTCTCCGCCGGGCGGCGTCCTGCCGATGTCACGAATGGAGCGGGGATTCCCCAGCAACACCGGCCCCAGGACTCCGAAGAGCACGATAGCTGCAATCAGGATGAGTCCGGTCGCGAGCTTCGGCGTCATCGGTGGCAGGACGGAACGCCACCGCGGAGCCTCCTTTTTTGGATCGGTCCGCACCGCGGCGAAGTTCGCCGTCAGCGGTGAGGCGCTGTCCGCCCGGAGAGCCATGTTGGTCGATGCCGTACCCGGTACGGCGAGGTCGGAGAAGATGATCTCCTGGTCGGTTCGGGCGGATGCCGCCACCGTTGCGGCTGCTTCACCCGGTGTCGGCTCAGTGCCGCCGTTGACGGCGCGTGATGGTTCGTGTGACATGGTCCCTTACCCGTTCGCCCTGGTTCGTGGATCGATCACGCCGTACAGCAGATCGACGATGAGGTTCGCACCGAGCACCGCGAGGGTGATCACGAGGAACAGGCCCTGCATGAGCGCATAGTCGCTGTTGTTCACGGCCTGGAGGAGTGTGCTGCCGATGCCTGGGTACGAGAAGACCTGTTCAGTCACGATCGACCCCGAAACCACGAAGCCGAGCGAGATCGCGAAGCCGGCGACGGAGGGCAGGACCGCGTTGCGGGCGGCATACGCGGTCATGATGCGCACCGGCCGAAGGCCCTTGGCCTCTGCGGTGACGATGTAGTCCTCCGACAGTGTCGAGACCATCATGTTCCGCATACCGAGCAGCCAGCCGCCGAACGACGAGATGACGATCGTGAGCGCGGGGAGGGTGCCGTGGTAGATCGCCGTTTGGATGAAGTCCCACGTCAGCCCGGGTTGCGCGACGTTGTAGTTGTAGCCACCGCTGACCGGGAAGGCTCCGAGGCCAACCGAAAGGATGTAGAGCAGCACGAGCGCGAGCCAGAAGTACGGGACGGCCTGGAACATGGTCGTGACGGGCACGAGGTTGTCGAGCCACGATCCGCGCTTCCAGCCGGCAAGCATCCCCAGCGTGACGCCGACGATGAACGCGAGCAGCGTTCCGATTCCGATCATGACGAGCGTCCAGGGCAGTGCCTGGCCGATGATCTCGACCACCGGAACGGGATAGTAGGTGATCGATATCCCGAGGTTTCCGGTAAAGATCCCGACCAGGTAGACCCAGTACTGCTCCAGGAATCCCTGGTCGGGGGCGCCTCCGAGGAGGAGTTCAAGGCTGTCGCGAAGTTCGTCGGTCACGGGACCGCGAGCTGAGAGCTTGGCCACGAGAATGTCGACGGGATTTCCCGGCAACATGCGTGGTAGCAAAAAGTTCACGGTCAACGCGCCCCACAGCGCGACGGCATAGAAGCCGAGCTTGGGAGCGATATATCTCACTGGTTCTGCCTCTCTTTAACTCCTCCCCGGAACACGGGTTAGTTCGCCGGCTTGATCGTCTTCAAGACGATGCCGTTGTCCCAGGCCCGGTCGGGGCGCGGGTAGGCGTACAGGTTGGCCTCGGTCGGCCATCCCTGCACGTTGTCGGTGTTGTAGATGGTCAGCGCCGAGTTGACGAGGATCGGGATGTACGGCATGTCCCGCACGATCTCGGCCTGCACGACGGCGTACTGCTCAGCCTTGACGGCCTCATCGAGCGTCGCGCCTGCCGTGTCGATCGCCTTGTCGACAGTGGGGTTGCTGTAGCGCGCGAAGTTCTGACCGGAGGTTTCGCCAACGGCTGCGGTGTTGTCGGAGTGGAAGTAGCGCATGTAGAGGTAGTACGGATCTGCGGCAACGCCCTGACCGAGGGAGTCGAGCGAAAGCTGGAAGTTACCGTTGCTCTTGTTCGCCGTCCATTCCTGGAACGACACCTGTGCTGGCTTCAACTCAATGCCTGCCTCGAGCAGCTGCTCAGCCGAAGCGTCGATCGCCGCGATGTAGTCGGTCCAGCCGGTGACGACCTGAACGGTCAGGCTGACTCGTTCGCCGTCCTTCGCGTAGATCCCGTCGGACCCGCGGGCGTAGCCGGCTCCTTCGAGTGCTTCGATCGCTGCGTCGACATTCGGCGTTCCGGGAACCGGCTCGCTGAACTCGTCGGCGATCCACTTCTCGTCACGGTCGAGAAGACCGTACGTTGGCGACATCTGGCCGTTGTAGCTGGAGAAGGCCAGGGAGTTCAGCTGGTCGCGGTTCAGGGCGTTGTAGATCGCGGTTCGCACGGCGACGTCGGTCTGCGGACCGGTGCAGCCGAGAGACGGGTCAGAGCAGGTGAAGAACGACGTCTGGTTGAGCGGCGTGTTGGTGTACTCAAGGGGAGTGCCCTTGAAGACGCCCTCGACGTCGGGAAGGAAGATGCCGGCGAGGTCGATCTCGCCCTGGAGCAGGGTGTCCGTTGCCGACTGGTTGCCGGTCAGTGAGATATAGCGGACAGTATCGATCTCCGGTCGTCCACCCCAGTAGTCCTCGTTTGCGGCGAGAAGGTAGTTCTGTGAATTGAACTCACTGAGGGTGAAGGCACCCGAGCCGACGGGCTCCGCGTTCTGGTCGGTCGTCGGGTCTGTCTTCTCGGCCCAGATGTGTTCAGGGACGATCGGGGTGTTGCCGATGTACGAGACGGCGTCGGTGAATGATGGCTCAGGGAAGGTGAATTTGACGGTGTTCTCATCGACCAGTTCCGCCTGGCCGTCGTAACCCGCCGTGTTGAAGGCAGGGACCTCAGTGATGAGCTCGAAGGTGTAGACGACGTCCTCGGCCGTCAGCGCTTCTCCGTCGCTCCACTTCACGCCCTCACGCATGGTGATGGTGAGTTCAGTTCCTGCTTCGTTGAATTCGAAGGACTCGCCCAGCAGCGGCTCGGGGTCACCGCCGGCCGTGATGTTGTAGAAGAAGAGCGGCTCGTAGATGACGCCGCGCGTCGACTGGAGGTTTCCCTCGATGAACGGGTTGAAGTTTTCTGCGAAGTCGCCCGTGACGCCGGTGTAAACGACGACTTCGGAGTCGCCGGAGTTGTCGCCTCCGTTCGTGTCGCCGGTTGACGCTGTACAGGCGGTCAGGGTGAGCGCGGAGGCGAGCATGACGCCCGCGACAGTAGCCCTCTTCCGCTTCATTGCGTGAGACATTGTGATGCCCTTCTTTGGGTTGGTGGTGCGTGGCCTGAATGTGTGGGTTCTGTGATTGGTCGCCTGCGAGGTGACCCTCGCGGCGCGTCCCGCCTGGCTAGACGGTGGATTCGTGCGGGTCCCAGCCGTCGGGAAGCGGAGTCACAGTCGGTGCGGCGCTTTCCACCCCGACGAACTCCCCGGTCGTGATCGACTCGCTCACCGCGACCATGGTGTCGACGACGTGGTACGCCAGCTCGCCCGATGCCCGATGAGGGCGGTCCTCGCGGATCGCCCTGGCGAGGTCGAGCACCCCAGTGCCCCGCGTGGAGCTGGCGACGGTCGACTCGAGAATCTCGGAGGTGTCGGAACCGCGACGGTGAATCACGACGTCGCCGTCGAAATTGTTCGGGTCGGGGAGGACCAGGGTCCCCTCGGTGCCGGCGATCTCGACGAAGCCCTGTCTGCGGATGGCCGAGTCGAAGCTCCACACGCTCTGGGACGTCGCGCCTTCGGTGAACTGCAGCAGCGCGCCAACGTGCGACGGCACGGTGACATCGAACTCTTCACCCGCCTTGGGGCCCGAACCAATTACCCGCTTCGAGTGCGCCGTCGACCCTGACGCGGCAACGCGCACGACGGATCCGAAGGCCTGAACGAGGGTTGTCAGGTAGTACGGACCGATGTCGAAGAGTGGGCCGGCGCCCTCCTGGAAGAGGAAGGCGGGGTTCGGATGCCACGATTCCGGCCCGGGGGACTGCATCAGTGTCAGGGCGGTCAGTGGGGTGCCGATGTCACCTCGGTGAATGGCGCGCAATGCCGCTTGCAGACCAGCGCCGAGGAACGTGTCTGGCGCGCAGCCGACACGGAGGCCGGCATCCGCCGCTTTCGACAGGAGGTCGAGTCCGCTGGCACGATCGAGAGAGAACGGCTTCTCGCCGATGACGTGCTTTCCGGCAGCGATCGCCTGCAACGCCACGGGCACGTGCGCTGTGGGAATGGTCAGGTTGACCACGATCTCGACGTCGGGGTGTGAGAGCACTGTCTCGACGCCACCGCTCGACTCGATGCCGAACTGGGCGGCGCGTTTTGCGGCGAGCTCTTCGAAGAGATCGCCGATGACGTGCACCTTCACGTCGGGGAACGACTGCAGGTTCTCGAGGTAGGTTTCGCTGATGACGCCGGCACCGATGATGCCGATGCCAACGGGACCGGAGCCGCTCATGCTGAGGCCTTTCCGGTGAGGTAGTTGAAGCTGTCGGTGACGGCGTCGAACTCGTCGCCGTCGAAACCGTCGAGCTCGACGACGCCGATGGCTGAACGGGGTGCAGCGGCGATGATCTGCTCGATAGGCAGGGAGCCCGAGCCGACGGCAACCTGCTTCGTGATATCGAGGCTTCCGTCTCCATCCTTGATGTGGATGGCGACGACGCGATCACCAAGACGCTTCAGGAGTTCGACCGGGTCGGCCCCACCGACCTGGGCCCAGTAGGTGTCGATCTCGAGCACGACCGCCGGGTCCAGTGCGTCGACAAGCAGGTCGAGCGCGAAACGCTCGTCGATACGATTCTCGAGTTCGAAGTGGTGGTTGTGGTAGCCGACCGTGACACCGAACTCAGCGCCTGTCTGTGCTGCGCGGTTGAGCTTCTCGGCGGTGGCGGCAATGTCGTCGGCGGTCGTCCAGAGCGCGCGGTCGACGTGCGGGTCGATGACGATACCGATGCCGAGGCGGACGGATGCCTCGAACACCGGGCGCTGGTCGTCGATGGAGAGCAGCCCGACGTGGGCAGATGGTGCGACGAGCCCGGTTGACGCGAGTGTCCTCTCGAGCTCGTCTACGGCGGTGACGAATCGGTACGGCTCGACCTGGCGATAGCCGATCGCGGCTACCCGATCCATCGTGCCGTCGAAGTCCGCTGCCAGGGCATCGCGCAGTGTGTAGAGCTGCAGGGAGGGGTTCTCGAATATCGTCATGGACTCCATCATCCTTTTGGAACGGGCGACCGAAAACACTTTTGTGCCCGGCTTTATTAACTCGCCTAAGATAGTTTCTATCATGACAACGACGCGAGGGAAAGAGCCAGAAGTGATTGGATCAAAACCGACGCATCGCTACACCCGTGTTTTCCGAATCCAAGAAAAGAGACCAGCGTGACGTTCCGACCCCTCAACACCGCCGACGGCGCTTCCTGGATTCTTCGAGCGACGGGTGGACCGATCGACGCCGGAATCGCCGGTCGAGACGTCCCGGCGACGGTTCCCGGTGAAGTGCAGCTCGACCTTCTCGCCGCCGGGCTCATCGATGACCCGTTCGACGGCGCCAACGAAACGATCCAGGCCTGGATCGGGTATTGCGACTGGCGGTACAGCACTTCGTTCGTCTGGGATGGTGAAGACGCTGATCGTCACGACCTCGTCGCTGACGGGCTCGATACCGCCGCGACGATCACGCTCAACGGCGTTGAGGTCGCCCGTACCCAGAACCAGCACCGCAGCTACCGGTTCGACATCGGCTCACTCCTCGTCGAGGGTGCGAACGAACTCGTCGTGGATTTCCGCTCCCCGATCGAGTTCGCGCGGGAGCAGGAGGCCCTTCTCGGCGCGCGCCCAACGGTCATGCATCACCCGTTCAACGCGATCCGCAAGGTCGCGTCGAACTTCGGCTGGGACTGGGGCATCGACGTCTCGAGTTCCGGCATCTGGAAGTCGATCGGCATCGAATCCTGGTCCGGCGTCCGGATCGCTTCGGTCCGCCCGCTTACCGAGATCGATGGAACTACCGGGGTCCTGACCGCTGCCGTCGACCTCGAATGGGCGGCCGCGACATCGGCTACCGATCTCTCGGTGACGGTGAACGGGCGAACCGAGACGCTCCGAGTGCAACCGGGCCAGACGGATGCCGCGGTGCGCGTTGACGCCGGAGCAATCGACCTCTGGTGGCCACGCGGCTACGGGCAGCAGCCGCTCTACGACGTGGCGGTGACAGCGGGCGACAGCGCCTGGAACGGACGGATCGGGTTCCGCACCGTCACCCTGGACACCGCTCCCGATGAGCACGGTGCGCCGTTCTCCTTCTTCGTCAACGGGCAGTTGATCGGCATCCGTGGGGCGAACTGGATTCCGGACGATGCTTTCGTCACGCGGATCACCCGCGAGCGGTACCGCACACGGATCACCGATGCCGTCGACGCGAACATGAACATGCTGCGGGTGTGGGGCGGTGGCATGTACGAGTCCGACGACTTCTACGACGCCTGCGACGAGTTCGGCGTTCTCGTGTGGCAGGACTTCCTCTTCGCCTGCGGCGCGTACGCCGAAGAGGATCCGCTGTACAGCGAAGTCGAGGCTGAGGCGCGCGAGGCAATCACCCGCCTCTCAGCCCACCCGAGCCTCGCCCTCTGGAACGGCTGCAACGAGAACATCTGGGGTTACCTGGAGTGGGATTGGCGCCGGAAGCTGGGAGACCTGACCTGGGGAGAGGGCTACTACTTCGACCTGTTCCCCGCTCTCGTCGCCGAACTGGATCCGGCGACGCCGTACTCGCCCGGCAGCCCGTTCTCCTTCACCCGGTACGCGCACCCCAATGATCCCCGCAACGGAACAACTCACATCTGGGATGTCTGGAATTCGAAGGACTACACGACCTACGGCGAGTACCAGCCGCGGTTCGCGAGCGAATTCGGGTTCCAGGGCCCGCCCGCCTGGTCGACGCTCACAGCATCCGTTCACGATGAACCGCTCGACCCGTACGGGGCGGAGATGCTCGTGCACCAGAAAGCGGATCAGGGCAATCTCAAGCTCGAACGCGGGCTCGGCGATCACCTGCCTGCGCCCCGCTCGATCGAGGAGTGGCACTGGGCGACCCAGCTGAACCAGGCTCGCGCGCTCCGGTACGGCATCGAGCACTTCCGGTCGCTCTGGCCGCTCAACACGGGCTCGATCATCTGGCAGCTGAACGACGACTGGCCCGTGATCTCGTGGGCCGCCGTCGACTATGCCGGGCACCGCAAACCGTTGTGGCACGCGCTCAAGCATGCTTATGCCGACCGGCTGCTGACGATTCAGCCGCGGGACGGCGTTCCCGTGCTCGTCGCCCACAACGACTCCGCGGAACGCTGGAGGGCGACGGTGAGCATCTCCAGACTCGCGCTTGACGGCACCGCCATCGCCGGGCACTTCGTCGATATCGATGTCGAGCCTCGAGGCATCGTGCTTCTGCCGCTCGACGGCTGCGTTCTCGCGGTGAAGGATGCCACGGCGGAATTCGTCGAGGCGAGTGCAGACGGCGTCAACAGCGCGTTCTGGTACTTCGCCGGAGACCCCGAGCTCGCGCTCGTTCCGACGGCATCCGCTCTCGATGTCGTGGTGGAGCGGGTCGAAGGGGGCGCGACGCTCACCCTCCGCGCGACCTCTCTCGTCAAGGACATCGTGATCCAGGCGGACCGGCTCCATCCAGAGGCAACCGTCGACCGTGGGCTCGTCACACTTCCGGCCGGATCGACCGCCGTTTTCACCCTTACTGGGGACCTGCCAGAGTCTCTTCCGACCGTCTTCCCGATGTTATGTTCAGTCAATGATCTCGTCACGAAGTGAGCGAGTCGTTCCGGCGTCGGTGGGGCTCTGCCTGCACCAGCCCCGACGCCGCGTCCCTCTCGAACCGTTCTGGATGCAGTTTCTTCGGGGAGCAGAGGACGTGCTTGCCGAACGCGGCATGACCCTCCTGCTCAAGGTCGTCGTCGACCTCGACGACGAAATGACGACGTTGCGGCGGTGGCACGAGACCAGACAGGTTGCCGGCGTCATCGTCTCGGACCTTGCTCCCGAGGACCAGCGTCTTGACCTGTTGCGCGAACTGGGGATGCCCGCTGTGATCATGGCGTCGCCGCTTCTCGCCCCGGACTTCGCGACGATGTCGACCGACAACGCCTCCACCATGCGGGAGGCGATGGATTTTCTGGCTGCGGCCGGGCATCAGCGGATCGGCCGGATCGCCGGGCCGAGTGGGCTCATGCACACCATCGTGCGCGACGATGCCTTCGTCGACGCCGGTATCCGCCTCGGTGTGGAAACCCGGGTGGTCGAAGCGGACTACACCGCCGAGGCCGGCGCGGCGGCGACCACCGTTCTGCTGAGCGAGCAGCCCAGTCCGACAGCACTGATCTACGACAACGACGTGATGGCGCTCGCCGGCCTCGACGTCGTGCATCAGGCGGGACTCCGGGTTCCTGAGGATGTCGCGATATTTGCGTGGGACGACTCCGTGCATTGCCAGCTCGCGTCCCCACCGCTTTCCGCGTTGATGCACGATCGGGTCGACTACGGCGCACAGACGGCGCACGTGTTCCTCGATGTGCTCGACGGCAAGCCAGACCCCAGTCGGGTGACCGAGTCGCCGCATCTGATCGAGCGCGAGTCCACCCGGACCGTCCGCCTGGCAACCAGCAGCTGACCAATACACTGGCGGGGTGAGCGACGTTCAAACGATCCCCAGCATTGCGATTCTCGGTACCGGCTCGATGGGGTCGGCGATCCTTTCCGGTCTGCTCCAGCCGCGAGCCGAGGTGACCGGCGGCATCCGGGTGACAAATCGGACCCATGCCAAGGCGGCTGAACTCGCGAAACTCCCCGGGGTCACGTCGATCGCTCTCGAGGACGATGCGGATGCCAACCGCACCGCTGTCGCCGGAGCGCGCGTCGTTCTCGTGGCCGTGAAGCCCGCGATGGTTCCTGACCTGCTCCGCGAGATCGCCGACTTTCTCGAGCCGGGCACGATCGTGATCAGCGTCGCTGCCGGCGTCACGGTCGCCACGTTCGAGGCGCTGCTGCCCGACACCGTCGCCGTGTTGCGCTCGATGCCCAATACCCCTTCGGTCGTCGGGCGAGGCGTCACCGGGCTGTCAGCGGGCACCCGGTCGAGCGACGAGGATCTCGCCGTCGGCCGCGCCGTGTTCGAGACCGTCGGGACGGTCATCGAGGTGCCCGAGTCGCAGCTCGACGCGCTCAGCACCATCTCCGGGTCGGGTCCCGCCTACGTCTTCCTCCTGATCGAGGAACTCACGAAGACCGCGATCAGCAAGGGTTTCACGCCCGAGCAGGCGGCGATTCTCGTGAACGGCACATTCCGCGGGGCCGCTGAGCTTCTTGCCCAGTCCGATCAGTCGCCCGAAGAGCTGCGGATCCAGGTCACGAGCCCCAAAGGCACGACCGAGCGCGCCGTGGCCGTGCTGCAGAGCGCGAACCTCAAGCGCACGTTCGACGAGGCAACGGATGCCGCGCTCGCGCGGGCGAAGGAACTCGCCGCCGGTTCGTAACCGGAGTCGTCCGCTCGACGGAGCCGATGGCATCCGCGTTGTCATCCATCCCGGTCGCAAGCACCCGGCGTATCAGGTGAATCCGTCCGCAGTAGATGAACAGACGCGCAGGTCAGCTCGTGAGCGACGCGAACTTTTCGATGTCGGCCGTGGTTCCGGACACGATGATGAGGTCGTGGTCGGTGACAACGGTCTCGGCCGTGGCGTAGGTGAACGGCTTGCCGGGGGACTTCACGCCAACGACGGTGATGTGGTACTTCGAGCGTACACCGCTCTGGCCCAGCGGTAGCCCGCGGATCGGCTTCGGCGGGTACATCTTGACGAGGGCGAAGTCGTCGTCGAACTGGATGAAGTCGAGCATCCGGCCGCTGACGAGGTGGGCGACACGTTCACCGGCCTCGGCCTCGGGGTAGATGACGTGGTTGGCGCCGACCCGGGCGAGGATCTTGCCGTGCGATTGAGAGACGGCCTTCGCCCAGATCTGGGGGATCTTGAGGTCGACGAGGTTTGCGGTGATGAGCACGCTCGCCTCGATCGAGGAGCCGACGGCGACGACGGCGATCGAGAAGTCCTGCGCGCCGATCTGCTTGAGCGCCTCGATGTTGCGGGCGTCAGCCTGCACGGTGTGGGTGATCCGTTCGGACCACTTCTGCACGAGTTCCGCTCCGGCGTCGATCGCGAGCACTTCACGGTCGAGGCGGTCCAGCTCACCGGCACACGCGGCACCGAACCGGCCGAGTCCGATGATGAGCACAGGAGCATCGTGCTTGATACGGTCAACCAACGATGGGCCTTTCTTCGGGTCTGCGGTAGAGCCTCGTGCTTGTAGAGGCGGCGACGGCCGCAGCGAGTGTCACTGTACCAACTCGGCCGAGGAACATGGTCATGGCGAGCACATACTTGGCGGGATTATCGACTTGACCGGTGAGTCCGGTCGACAGGCCGACGGTGCCGAATGCCGAGATCACGTCGAACAGAACGTGGTCGAGTGGTGCTTTGGTCATCTGGAGCAGGATGATGCACGACAACGCGACGATGGTGGCACCCCAGAGCACGACGCTCAGGGCGACGCGGAGCACGTCCGGTGGGATTCGGCGCCCGAACGCTTCCATGTCCGGACTGCCCTTCGCCTCGGCGAGGGCCGCGAGGAAGATGACGGCCAGGGTCGTCACCTTGATGCCGCCGCCGGTCGACGCCGAACCGCCACCGATGAACATGAGCATGTCGGCGACGAGCAGGCTTGAGCCGTTGAGGTCGGCGATCTCGATCGACGCGAACCCGCCTGACCTCGTCATCATCGACAGGAAGATCGACTGGAACACGGTGTCGCTCGCGTTGAGGGAGCCGAACGTCTTCGCGTTGTCGAATTCGAGGAGTGCAAAGGCACCCGCGCCGAGGAAAAGAAGGATGAGCGTCGTGACGAGCGTGAGCTTGACGTGCAACGACCAGAATCTGGTGCGGAACAGGTGGCGCTTCAGCGCGTAGATGACGGGGAATCCGAGCGCCCCGAGGAACACTCCCAGCATGAGCGTCGACAGGAACCAGTAGTCGTTCGCGAACGTGCCGAGCCCTTCGGCGTTGGGGGTGAAGCCGGTGTTCGTGAAGGCCATGGCCGAGTAATAGAAGCTGTGCCAGATGGCATCCCCGAGAGGAACGCCGTCGATGAGCATCCGCGGGAAGAGAAGGATGGCGATGACCAGTTCGATGACCACGAGGCTGAGTGCCACGGTGGCGAGCAGGCTGCCGATCTCACCGAGGCGCACCGCCTGGCCCTCGGCGACGGGGCCACGGTGGCCGCGCATGGGGTTGGAGTCGCTCGCGGCCATGAGCTTCGCGCGCAGGCCGAGCCGGCGCGAGATGACCATGCCGAGGATGGATGCGAGCGTCAGAACGCCGACGGCGCCGATCTGCACACCGATATAGACGAGCATGTGGCCGACGACCGACCAGTGCGTCGCCATGTCGACCGTTGAGAGCCCGGTGACGCAAATGACCGACACAGCGGTGAAGAACGCGTCGGCGAGCGGCGTCGATGTGCCTGAGGAGGCGGCGATGGGCATCGAGAACAGCAACGTGAACAGCAGGATCAGCGCTGAAAAGACAAGCAGCGCAAATCGGGATGGTGACCGGCCGGTGAAGTCGTTGACCATCTCGCGGAGCCGGGCGAATCCGGTGAGAACCAGAATGTGAGGTCGGCCCTCGGTGGTACTGCCCGTCACGGTTCCCCCGTTCTTGGCTCAGTTGGGACCGATGTCATGGTACTCCGTGCTGAGAGTCACTAGCCTTGGGGGATGGCTGACATTTTTGACGTGATTGCAGACGCCACCCGGCGTGACATCCTGCAGATCCTCCTCGACCGGTACGAGAGCGATTCGGCCGTCTCGCACGGGGGGACGAGCGTCTCCGAGATCGTGACAGCCCTCGGTCTGAGCCAGCCCACCGTGTCGAAGCACCTGAAGGTCCTCCGCGAGGCGGGCCTTGTCGCCGTGCGCGAGGAGGGGCAGCACCGCTACTACCGGCTCGAATACTCCCCGCTCGAGACCGTCGAGGACTGGCTCATCCCGTTCCTCAGCGTCGATTTCGACATCGCCGAGGCGGTCGGGCTCGGTCAGCACGCCCTCACCGACCAGGCGAAGACCATGGCGGATGCCATCGGGCACGCGGTTGCGGACACCACGCACCGCGTCTCCTCCGCTGTGCAGGCGGTCAGCAAGAAGCTTGGGAAGTAGGGGCCTTCACGTTTGCGGTCCCCGCGATTCCTGTCTGAACACGTCGCTGACAGCGCCTGACCTCGGCGTGGGAGCTTGCGCCTCGCGAATCAGCTAGACTGTCCCGAGGCATTTTTTACTGCCGGCCGTGGCATCCGCGGCCACCGCCAACTTTGTGAGGTAAGTAGTGGGTTCTGTAATCAAGAAGCGCCGCAAGCGTATGGCGAAGAAGAAGCACCGCAAGTTGCTTCGTAAGACTCGTCACCAGCGTCGCAACAAGAAGTAACAAGCAACGCACCAGTGAAGCGTCAGACCCTCGTGGGCTGGCGCTTTTTGGCGTATCCGGCCGCCCTGCCCCGGTGATCGAGTAGGCGGTTCGCCCGCCCGCCCCGGTGATCGAGTAGGCCGCCCGCGGCCGTATCGAGATCCCGCTGCGATCTCGATACGCTCCCTGCGCGAGCTACTCGATCAACCAAGAGATGCGAGCTACTCCGTCGCCATAGCCTCGTAACGCCGCCGCAGCACTGCGCGTTCGACAAGCGTCCACGTCGTCGTGACCGCGAGGTAGAGCGTCGCGGCGAGAGGCACGATGGCAGCGAAGACCACCGTGAGAAACGGCATCCAGCTGAGTGTCCCCGTGAGGTTCTGCATCGCGGGCGGCACGGACTCCGGTGTGACCGGTGCGTTCTTGAGCGCCGCCCGCCGCGAGAACCAGGCGACGCCCGCGATCACCGCGAGCAGCCCGACATAGACGAGCACGCCCGGCCACACCGCACCCGACCCGAGAAAGCCGACGAGTGGCATCCCGAGCGCGACGCCGAGGACTTCCTCGGTGAGCAGCTCATTCGGATGCCCGTTGATCCCCTGCAGGATGAACAGACCGTAGACGGTCGAGATCACGGGTGCCTGCAGGAGTGTGGGGAGGCACCCGGCGAGCGGTGACGCCTTCTCTGCGGCATACAGTTCCATCGTCTTCTTCTGGAGGACCTCGGGTTTCTTCTTGTAGCGGCGCTGGAGCTCCTGAAGTTTGGGCGCGAGCCGGCGGCGAGTGAACTCGGCACGCACCTGGGAGCGGCCGACCGGGATGAGGGCGGTGCGAACGATCATGGTGATCGCGATGATCGCCGCCGCGGTGGCGAGCGAGCCCGCGACAGGAGTCAGCAGTCCGGCGAGGCCGGAAACGAGTGAGTAGGCAAAGTCGAGCACGATCGCGATGGGCGCGAACGAATAGATGTCCACAGGGGAGTCCTAACGGTCAGAGGGAAAGGGTTGCGACGAATGGTCGCGGCTCTCCTCTTACTGAAGGGCTACGCGACCGCCTCTGACAGGCCGGGTGCTCGCGGCTGGGGCCGTCCCGCCGTGTTGGGGTGGCTGGGTGCTGGAATCCGCGTCAGGGACTCTCGGTGTTCGCGTGACCGCGACCCCACCATGAGCCTCAGGGCGATGATGATGACCGCGAGGTACCGCGCACCGAGAAGAGCGGATGCCGCCAGGACGGCGACTCCGGCAACGAGCACGGTGGAGGGCTCACCCTGTGCGACCGCAAGCACGAGGAACGACGCGGTCAGCAGCATGACCAGGTGCGCGTGCAGTTCTCTCATGAGGTCCTCGAGTTCGGTGAGTTCGAGGTTACCGGACACGGCCTCGATACGCTCGCTGGCGCTCGCTACTCGACCAGCGGTGTGTGGGTGCTGGCGCTCGCTACTCGACCAGCGGTGGCGGCACCACAGAGCTCGCGAACTCGTGCCCGCCGCTGTCGAGGGCAGGCAGGTTGACGACCGCCTCGATTCCGACGAGTGCATCCGGGCGGGCGAGGGCGTACACCTGCAGCACCGTGATGGCCGTTGGCTGTGATCCCCACTTCTCGATCGCCGGCCCGAACACCTCATCGAGCGTCACATCCTTGCTGAAGTAGACGGTCAGCTTCGCGACGGCGGATGTGTCGGCACCGACGTCGGCGAGAATCGCCTTCAGCTGCTCGACCGCCTGGGCCGCTTGCGCGCCTGCTCCTCCGGGAACGATCGCGCCCGTGGCATCCACCCCGTTCTGCTCGCCGACGAAAAGGAGGCGACCACCATCGACGAGGGTCGCCTGCGAAAAGTACGGGTTCTTGTGCATGGACCCGGGGTTGATGTGGAACAACGCCATGATGCCTCCAGTGCGAACGGTACCTGCGCGAAATTGTAACCGTTAAGCTCGGGTATATGAGCGAATCGAAGAACACCGCCGGCACGAACAAAGACGCCGGCTGGGACGTCGGGGTTCGCAAGACTGTCACAGCCTCGGTTCCCGAGGTCTGGTCCTACCTCACCGGCCCCGGGCTGCCGATGTGGCTCGGCGAGATCGCAGAGCTTCCGTCGAAGAAGGGCGTGAGATTCCGTACCAACGACGGCGTGCGCGGCGTGATCCGCGGCTACGAGGAGAAGAAACTCCTCAAGCTCACCTGGCACCCCGAGGACTGGCCGCACGAGACCACCCTGACGCTGACCCTCACGAAGGCCGGCGACGGCACCACCGTCGACGTCCACCACGGGGACCTTGCCGACCGCGACGAACGACGCATGATGCTCGGGCACTGGCACCGCGTAACCGACTCCCTCGTGGCGCAGTTCGCCAATTAGGCTGGATCGGTGGCAACGGCATCCCTCACCCTCATCGGCAAACCGGGCTGTCATCTCTGCGATGACGCGCGCACGGTCGTCACCGGTGTGATCAACGATCTCTCGACGAGAACGGATGCTCCGGTGATCACCCTCGACGAGGTCTCGATCCTCGACGACCCGGCGCTGTCAGCGAAGCACGTCGAGGAGATCCCCGTCCTGCTCATCAACGGGCGGGTCCACAACTACTGGCGGATCGACCCGGCTCGCCTGACCACCGCACTCCTGGAGCTCACATGATCCGCCACATCGTCTGCTGGAAACTTGCCGCGACGGACGCCGCCACGAAGGCAGAGCACGCCGCCGAGATCGCCCGTCAGATGGACGAGCTCCCGGCGCTCATCCCCGAGATCCGCGCGCTGCAGGTCGGCAGCAACGTGTTGTTCCCCGAGGTCAACTGGGACGTCGTGCTGGTCGCGGACTTCGACGACGCCGATGCGCTCGAGCGGTACTCGGTGCACCCGGAACACCAGCGGGTCGGCAAGTACATCGGTGAGGTCCGCGAGGACCGCGTCGCCGTCGACTTCGAGGTCTGACGCGCGTCGCATCCGCGTCTTCACTCGTCACGGATGGATTCACCCGTCGTGACAGGTGAATCCGGCCGCAATGCGTGAAAGCGCGCCGGTGGCCGAACCCGTCGAACGGCCTACGGAAGCAGGCGGGTCGGTCCGCGGAACAGGTACGTGACCTCGCGGATCGACGTCTCGTGCAGCATGAGCATCAGCACGCGCGCGAGGCCCATGCCGAAGCCACCGTGCGGGGGAACGCCGTAGCGGAAGAAGTCGAGGTAGAACTCGAGCTCCTCGGGCTCGAGGCCCTTCTCCTTGGCCTGCTCGATGAGCACGTCGATGCGGTGCTCACGCTGCGCGCCGGTCGAGATCTCGACACCGTTGAAGATGAGGTCGTAGCTCTTGGTGATCGACGCGTCGCCGTCGTGACGCATGTGGTAGAACGGGCGGATGCTTGACGCGTAGTCGGTGAGGAACACGAACTCGTGCCCGAATGTCTCGGCGACGTACGCCGCGATCTGGCGCTCGCCCTCGGGGTCCATGTCGTCGTCTGCACGGGGAACCTCGTAGCCGCGCTCGGCGACGATCCGCTTGGCCTCGGCGAGCGGAATCCGCGGGAACGGAGTCGTGGGAACGGTGACCTCGATGTCGAACAGTGTCCTGATCTCTTCGCCGTGCTTCTCCTTCACTGCGCTGAACCCAGCGACGATGAGGTCCTCGTGCAGCTGCATGACGTCGTCGTGCGAGTCGATCCAGCTGATCTCGGAGTCGATCGAGGTGAACTCGGTGGCATGGCGCGAGGTGAACGACGGGTCGGCGCGGAACGCGGGCCCGACCTCGAAGATCTTGCCGAAGCCGGCCGACTGCGCCATCTGCTTGAAGAACTGGGGGCTCTGCGCGAGGTAGGCCTTGGTGTCGAAGTACTCGACCTCGAACAGCTCGGCACGTGACTCACTCGCTGACGCCATGAGCTTCGGGGTGTGCAGTTCGATGAAGTCGTTGTCGATCCAGTAGGTGCGAAGCGCGTGCTCGAACGTGGTCTGGATGCGGAAGATGAGGTTCTGCTTCGGGTTGCGCAGGTCGAGGAAGCGCCAGTCCATGCGCTTGTCGAGGCTCGAATCCGCAGCGATCGGGGTGTCGGGCAGAGCCTCTCCGACGACGTCGAGGGTGTCGAGCTTGATCTCGAGCCCGCCGAGTTTCACGCGCTCGTCGTGCTTGAGCGTGCCGGTGACCGTGATGAACGAGCCGTGCGCCAGGGCGGAGATCGTCTCGGTGATCGCGAGCTTCGACGCGGATGCTTCGTCTTCGTCGTTCAGTTCGCGAACCGCCGGATTGACCAGCTGGGCAGCGCCGGACTCATCGCGGAGAACGATGAACTGCACCTTCTTCTGGTCGCGGACGGTCTCGACCCAACCGGAGACGGAGACGGGGCCCTCGGGGAGGTCGGCCAGGTTCTTGATCAATGCGCGTGTAGTCACGGGGGTCAAGCTTACGCGAGCCGTCAACTCCCGCGGATTCGTGCTTCTGTCGGGCGGCAGCGCTCACGGTACTTTCCAAGTTCTACGAAACGTAGACTGGGAGGTGTGGTAGCCAGCCAGATCCATCTCGTCCGTCACGGCGAGGTGCATAATCCCCTCCGCGTCCTCTACGGGCGCCTTCCCGGGTACCGCCTGTCCGAACTCGGTGAACGGATGGCGGCCGCCGCCGCCGACGACCTCGCAGCGCGCGACCGTGAGATCACGCGACTCGTGGCATCCCCCCTCCAGCGGGCACAGGAATCAGCGGCGCCGATCGCTGATCGCTTCAAACTCGGCATCGAAACCGATGAACGGATCATCGAGCCCACCAATCACTTCGAGGGCACCGTCATGCGGCTCGCCCTGCGCAACCCCGCCAACTGGTTCGCGCTGCGCAACCCGAGCAAGCCCACGTGGGGTGAGCCGTACGTCTCGATCGTCGCGCGCATGCTCGATGCCGTGCGCGACGCGTGGGAGTCGACACCATCGGGCGACGTTGTCCTCGTCAGCCACCAGCTGCCGATCTGGATGGTCCACTCCGCGCTCGGCGACGGCAGGCTGCCGCACGACCCGCGCCAGCGCCGTTGCGCCCTGTCGAGCATCACGACGTTCGAGCACCGGGATGGTGTCTTCGTCGAGGTCGGTTATACCGACCCGGCCGCGCCACTCGCCGAGGATGCAACGGACGTGGGAGCGGTATGAGACGGCGGATGCGCACGGTCGCGGTCGCTCTCGCCGCCACACTCCTTCTTGCGGGCTGCTCCAGCGACCCGCTCGCCGAGCAGTACAAAGAGGGCAGCAACAAGGGCTACATCGCGGGCGACGGATCAGTCACCGAGATTCCCGAGGGTGAGCGCGGCGAATCCATCAGCTTCTCCGGCGAGATCGAGAACGGCGAAGAGATCTCGTCCGGCGACTTCGCCGGCGATGTGCTCGTCGTCAACTTCTGGTACGCCGCGTGTGCTCCCTGCCGAGCCGAAGCACCGGACCTGCAGGAACTCAGCGCTGAATTCGACGGCAAGGGTGCCCAGTTCATCGGCGTCAACGTCTACGACCAGGCAGACACCGCCCTCTCGTTCAACGAGAGCTACGGCATCACCTACCCGTCGATCCTCGACGTGCAGGACGGCGCGGTGAAGCTCGCCTTCACCGGAACCGTTCCGCCGAAGGCCGTGCCGACGACGATCGTGCTCGACAAAGAGGGCCGGGTCTCGGCTCGCATCCTCGGCCAGCTCAGGGACGCCTCAATACTTCGCACGCTCATCAGCGACGCGATCGCGGAGTAGCGCCGACATGAACCCGGGTGAGATCGTCCTCAACGGCCAGCTCGTTGCCGCCGTCCCCATCGCGCTGCTCGCCGGCCTGGTGTCGTTCGCGTCGCCGTGCGTGCTGCCCCTCGTTCCCGGGTACCTCGGTTACGTGAGCGGCATGTCGAACGGTCCACGCACCAAGCAGGCACCCGCCCGATCCAGGGTGATGCTCGGCGCGCTGCTGTTCGTTCTCGGTTTCAGTATCGTCTTCGTTCTCATCGGCGCTTTCGCCGGCACGATCGGCGCGTTCGTCGTGCAGTGGCAGGATGTCATCACTCGCGTCCTCGGCGTCGTCGTGATCGTGATGGGGCTGGTCTTTGTCGGCCAGTTCTCGTTCCTGCAACGCACGGTGAAATCCTCGTTCCGCCCGGTGACCGGTCTCGCAGGAGCCCCGCTCCTCGGAGTGGTCTTCGCGATCGGCTGGGCGCCGTGCCTCGGCCCCACCCTCATCGCCATCCAGGCGCTCAGTCTGAGTTCGGGGTCCACCGGGCGCGGTGCGCTCCTCGGTCTCGTCTACTGCCTCGGCCTCGGGATTCCGTTCCTCCTGGTCGCGGCTGGCCTCGACTGGGTCACCGGATCGGTTGCATTCCTGAAACGGCATATCCGCGCGATCAACGTCGCAGGCGGCATCCTGCTCATCCTCATCGGTGTGCTCATGGTGTCCGGTCTGTGGGGAGTTCTCATGTCACGAGTCGGAGTATTGATAGACGGTTATGTCACGGCCATCTGATTACGTTGACGCGGGCGCCCCCCAAAGCGCCGACGATCCATCGAACGACATCATCCAGCCGAAGCTTGGCTTCGTCGGCACCCTCCGGTTCGTCTGGCGACAGCTGACGAGCATGCGCACGGCGTTGCTGCTGCTCCTGCTGCTCGCGATCGCCGCCGTTCCCGGCTCGCTCGTGCCGCAGCGCAGTTCGGACCCCAACGGCGTCATCCAGTACTTCACCGACAACCCGGATCTCGCGCCGATCCTCGACAACATCCAGATGTTCGACGTCTACGGCTCCGTCTGGTTCTCGAGCATCTACCTGCTGCTGTTCATCTCGCTCATCGGCTGTGTCGTGCCGCGCACGAAGCACCACTTCCAGGCCATGCGGTCCAAGCCCCCGCGGACCCCGGCTCGACTGGAGCGTCTGGCTGCGCACACCGAAGTCACCCTCGAAGGCGGCGGCGATGCCGGTGCGGCGATCGAATCCGCGCACACGCTGCTCAGGAAGTCCGGCTACCGGACCGAGCTGTATCAGGGCAAGAACGGCGATGTGTCCGTCTCGGCCGAGCGCGGCTACCTCCGCGAAACCGGCAACCTCGTCTTCCACTCCGCCCTCGTCGGGATGCTTGTCACCGTCGCGATCGGCGGCGGGCTCGGCTACGCGGGGCAGCGCGTCGTGGTCGAAGGCCAGACCTTCGTCAACACCCTCCTCGACTTCAACTCGTTCAACCCGGGTCGTTTCTACAATGCCGACGACCTCACGCCGTATGCTCTCACCCTCGACCAGTTCGATGTGACGTACGAGAAGGAGAATCTCGACGCATACGGCCAGCCGGTCGACTTCACCGCGAACGTCACCACCCGGCTGCCCAACGGTGACACCGAGGAACGCGCCGTCAAGGTCAACGACCCGCTCCGGTTCGAGGGAACGGACATCTACCTGCTCGGCAACGGGTACGCGCCCACCATCACCGTGCGCGACCCGGACGGCGACGTCGTCTGGACCGACTCGGTGCCGTTCCTTCCCCAGGACGGCAACCTCACTTCCCTCGGTGTGATCAAAGTCCCGGACGGCCTTGAAGAACAGCTCGGCATGATCGGGTTCCTGTACCCGACCGCCTACGAGCTGGAGACCGGCGCGTATACCTCGACCTACCCCGACCTTGTCTTCCCCGTCCTCACGCTCAACGTTTACTCCGGTGACCTCGGCATCAACGATGGTGCGCCGAAGTCCGTGTACTCGCTCGACATCGACGACATGACCCAGCTCACCGGGGGCAAGACCGGTGTCGACTCGATCGAACTGATGCCGGGGCAGAGCCAGGAACTCCCCGGTGGCCGTGGCTCGATCACGTTCGAGAACGCGAATCCGGATGCCGCGGCGCTCGCAGACGACTCCGTCTCGACCGCAGACTTCACGGGATCCGTCGCACGCTTCGCCTCATTCGATGTGCACCGCGACCCGACCCAGGGCTGGGTGCTGACCTTCGCCATCCTCATCCTCGGTGGACTGCTGACCTCGCTGTTCATTCCCCGCCGCCGCGTGTGGATCAAGGCGACCGACAACGCAGACGGCACCGTCCGGGTCGAATACGCCGGACTCGCGCGGGGTGAAGACCCTGGGCTGGGCGAAGCAGTTGATGCCCTCGCCTACCGCCACGGGACCGCCCTCGGCTTGCCCCGATGAGCAACTCGTGGGGCTACAGCGCGCGGGCTTTCGGCTTTGACCTCGCGGCGACCCTGCTGTTCGTGATTGTGGGCCGAGGCACGCACCAGGAAAACCCCGGCATCGTCGGCCTGCTCATCGCCTGGTGGCCATTCGCCGCGGCGCTCGCTGTTGCCTGGCTCGTTGTCGGAATCCTTCACCGACCGGTCAGCGTGGGCCAGGGCGTCTGGATCTGGATCGTGACCGTGGCCGGAGGGATGCTGCTCCGCGCGGCATCCGGACAGGGCACCGCCGCGCCGTTCATCATCGTCGCAACGCTCGCGCTGGGCCTGCTGCTCGTGGGCTGGCGAGTGGTCAACGCCCTTCTTCGCCGACGCCGCACACGGGCAGCATCCGCAGAATTACGCCGCACAACCGAGAGGTACCCTTAGATCGTGGATCTCAACCAACTGTCAGTGCTCGCCCTCTGGTCGGCAATGGCGCTGTATGCGCTCGCTTTCATCGCGTTCTCGCTCGACCTCGCCCGTCGCTCGGCCGACGTCACGGCTGTAGCCGATGGGATGGCATCCGGGGGCGCTGCATCGGGTGCCGCTGCAGGAGTCGTGGCCGCCAGGGACGGCGAAGGTCCCGTCGCCACACTGACCCGCCCCGACGCTGACGCCCCGCAGGTCGCGGCCCGGCGCTCACCGGTGCTTCGGGTCGCGCTCGCGCTCACGGTGCTTGGTTTCCTGCTGCACCTCACGTCGGTGATCACGCGCGGTGTTGCGGCTGAGCGGGTGCCGTGGGCGAACATGTACGAGTTCGGCCTGACCGGAACCCTGCTCATCATCGCCGTCTACCTCGTGGTGCTGCTGCGGATCGACCTGCGCTTCCTCGGTACCTTCATCACCGGCCTCGTTCTCGTCCTGCTCGGGATCGCCGCCGTCAACTTCTACGTCGAGGTCGTACCGCTTCCGCCGGCGCTGCAGTCGGCCTGGCTCATCATTCACGTGTTCGTCGCGTCTGCTGCGACCGCGTTCTTCGCTCTCGGTTTCGCACTGGCGGTGCTCCAGCTCGTGCAGCACCGCCGTCAGGCGGGCGGAGCCGATCTGAAGACCCTCAAGCTCAAGTTCCTCGCCACCCTGCCGACAGCGCAGCGGCTCGAGAACCTCGCTTATCGCACCAACATCGTCGGCTTCATCCTGTGGACGTTCACCCTCATCGCCGGCGCGATCTGGGCCGAGCGCGCCTGGGGTCGGTACTGGGGCTGGGACACCAAAGAGGTCTGGACCTTCATCATCTGGGTGATCTACGCCGGGTACATCCACGCCCGGGCGACCCGCGGCTGGCGTGGATCACGGTCCGCGTGGCTCGCGATCATCGGCTTCGTCGCGGTGATGTTCAACTTCTCGGTTGTGAACCTGTTCTTCAAGGGTCTGCACGCGTACTCGGGCCTCTAGCCCCTCCTCGTTGATCGTACTTCGACGAGCTCAGAAACCGGTGACGGAAGGTGCGCCTTTTTCGTTGATCGAGTAGCGACGGAGGAGCGTATCGAGATCCGGTCTCGATACGCGGTGCTCGTTCCTCGCGTCGCTGCACGACCACCGATGAGGCCTATGTCGCTGTCGGTTTCTTCGGGAACTTCTTCTTGCTCAGCGCTTTCAGATCACCGAAGCGACCCTCGATCAGGGCTTCGCGCTTTGCGCGGCCCCAGCCCTGAACCCGTTTCTCCATGGCATAAGCATCGCCGACGTTGTCGAACTCGGCAGCGAACACGAGCTCGATAGGGCGACGGTTTCTTGTGTACTCAGCGCCGAAACCACTGTTGTGCTGATCGACCCGGTTCTCGAGGTTGCGGGTGCTCCCGACATAGTACGAACCGTCGGCGCAGCGGAGGATGTAGACGTAGGGCATATCGGCAGGATGCCCGGCTCAGGCGAGCGCCGTCAGAACTAATCGGAGATCGTGGAGAACGGGGAGTTGTTCACAGCGCGATCTCGATACGCGGCGCTCGTTCCTCGCGACGCTACTCGATCAGCGAAGAGGGAGGCGATCTCGATACGCGGCGCTCGTTCCTCGCGAACGCTACTCGATCAGCAAAGAGGGAGGCGATCTCGATACGCGGCGCTCGTTCCTCGCGAACGCTACTCGATCAGCGAAGAGGGGGGATCTCGATACGCTTCGCTACTCGATCAACGACAAAGGGGCTCGATCAACGACAAACGGGCTCGATCAACGAAGGGTGGGGTGATCGCGATCAGAGGAGCGCGTAACAGCGCCTCAGGCGGTCCAGCCACCACTCGCGACGCTCAGCGGATGCCGCGTAGCCGTCGAGCAGTCGCGGCGAGGGGATGACCCGCCGCACATCGATCGACCCGTTCACCGCGTGCAGTGGATCGTCCGTGACATCCGCAGACAGGAGCGATGCGGTGCCCAGCCCGCAGTCGTATTCGAGTTCGGGGACGGCGGCAGCGAGCCACGCCCCCATCGACAGGCCGACCGAGGTGTCGAGCGCACTCGACACGACAGCGGGAAGCCCGGCCTCTGCGATCACGTCGAGCGCGCGACGGATTCCCCCGAGCGGCTGGGCCTTGAGCACGAGGATGTCTGCCGCCCCACTCCTCGCGACGGCGATCGGGTCGTCCTCCTTGCGCACACTCTCATCCGCGGCGATGGGAACGCCCATGTACTTGGTCCTGCGCCGGATCTCCACGAGCTCGGGCACGGTCTCACACGGCTGCTCGACGTATTCGAGGTCGAACTCGGCGAGGGCGTGGATGGCATGCTCGGCCTCGTCCACGTTCCAGCCGCCATTGGCATCGACCCGGATCCGGCCCTCAGGGCCCATCAGGTCACGCACCCGCCGAACCCGTGAAATATCTTCGACGAGGGTCTGCCCGCGTTCCGCGACCTTGATCTTGGCGGTGCGGCATCCGTCGAATCTTTTGAGGATGCCGGCGACGCGGTCCACGTGGACGGCAGGTACCGTCGCATTGACCGGGATGCTTCGGCGCAACGGGGCAGGAAGGTCACCCCACGCGAATTCAACAGCAGCCCGCAACCAGGTGGTACTTTCGGCGTCGTCGTACTCGAGGAATGGCGAGAATTCAGCCCAGCCGTTCTCGCCCTCGAGGAGGAGCGCCTCGCGTTCCTCGATGCCGCGGAACCGGGTCGCGAGCGGAAGGGTCACGACTCGTGCTGACGCGATCAACTCAGCGAGGTCCGGCAGGGGCCGGGCGAACGACAGTGTGTCAGGCATGCCCCCATTCTGCCGTGTCGATCGCGCGCAACAGGTGACGACCCGAAAAACACCCGTTGCGGGGCGGCCGGCTCCACGGCAGAGGCAGCACGACCCGGCGCTCTAGGCTGGATTCATGACGGTGTCTGAGATTTTCGACGAGAGCCAATGGGCAGAGGTAGCCGGTTTCGGCTCGCTGACCGACATCACCTACCACCACGACCTCACGGGCAGGATCGCACGGGTTGCGTTCAACCGGCCCGAGGTCCGCAACGCTTTCCGCCCCCACACGGTTGACGAGCTCTACCGGGCCCTCGAAGATGCCCGCACCAATCCGCGCATCGGCGTCGTGCTGCTCACCGGCAACGGCCCGAGCCCGAAGGACGGCGGCTGGGCGTTCTGCTCCGGCGGCGACCAGCGCATCAGGGGGCGCGACGGCTATCAGTACTCCGAGAGCGACTCCGCCTCAGGCGTCGACACCGCCCGCAGCGGACGCCTCCACATTCTCGAGGTGCAGCGACTCATCCGCTTCATGCCCAAGGTCGTCATCGCTGTCGTGCCGGGCTGGGCGGCGGGCGGCGGCCACTCGCTGCACGTGGTCTGCGACCTCACGATCGCGAGCGAGGAACACGGCAAATTCAAACAGACGGATGCCGACGTCGGCTCCTTCGACGCCGGCTACGGCAGCGCGTATTTCGCCCGCCAGATCGGGCAGAAGTTCGCCCGTGAGATCTTCTTCCTGGCCGAGGAGTACTCCGCACGGCGCGCATACGAGATGGGCGCCGTCAACGCCGTCGTCCCGCATGCCGAGCTGGAGTCGACGGCACTGGACTGGGCCCGCACCATCCTCACCAAGTCGCCGACTGCCATCCGGATGCTCAAGTACGCGTTCAACGCCGTCGATGACGGGCTCATGGGCCAGCAGGTGTTCGCCGGCGAGGCGACCCGGCTCGCATACGGCACCGACGAGGCGGTCGAGGGCCGGGACTCGTTCCTGGAGAAACGGGAGCCCGACTGGTCGCCGTATCCGTGGCAGTTCTGACCCAAGCGGCTTCAAGGGACGCAAACTGCTCTCACACGTCGGTCTGAGAGCAGTTTGCGTCCCTCGAACGCGCGATCTCGATGGATGCCGGCCCGACAGCCGACCATGCCCGTGCCTACACTGAGATTATGACGCGGATGCTCGTTCGGGTGCCGGCGAGAAGGCCCCTCGACCTCATGGTGGAGCTGCGCCGAGCCCTCGACCGCTCGGGCCCAGCCATCACTCCCGTCGACGGCGATGCGGGCGATGCAGGCGGCAACGCCGTTCACGCCAGCGCTCAGGAAACCGTGGCGCAGCCCGTGGGCGTCGTCCTCGAGACGTCCGGTTCCACCGGCATCCCGAAGCGGGTCGCCCTCAGTTGCGATGCCCTCCTCGCGAGCGCTTCCTCGAGTGCAACGGCACTCGAGGGGCAGGGGCAGTGGCTGCTCGCCCTTCCCGCCCACTACGTCGCCGGGCTTCAGGTGCTCACCCGCTCGATCGCCGCCGGCACCGTTCCCGTCGTTCTTCCACCGGGACGGTTCGACCCCGCCGCCTTCGCCGAGGCATCCCGTTCCCTCAGTGGTGAGCAGCACTACACATCCCTCGTGCCGCTTCAGCTCGCGAGGCTGCTCGAGTCGAGGGCTGGCCTGATGGCACTGCGCCGCTTCGACGGCATCCTCGTCGGGGGGCAGGCAACACCACCACAGCTGCTCCAGCGCACCGAGCAGCTCGGGCTCCCCATCTTCCGCACCTACGGTTCGAGCGAAACCTCGGGCGGCTGCGTCTACAACGGGATCCCGTTGCCCGGGGTGCACGTGCGCATCGTCGACGGGCAGATCGAACTCGCGGGTCCGATGCTCGCGGAGGGATACCTCGGTGACGACGAACTCACCTCCCGCACCTTCACCGTCGCCGACGGCCTGCGCTGGTATCGCACCGGTGATCTCGGCGAGTTCGCTAACGGTGAACTGCGCGTGCTCGGCCGCGCCGACAACGTCATCATTTCCGGGGGCGTCAACGTCTCGCTCGACCGGGTCGAGCGGGTGGTCCGCGGTCTTCCCGACCTCACCGAATCCGTGGTCGTCCCTGCCGCACACCGGGAGTGGGGAGAGGTGCCCGTCGTCGTGACGAGCGCCAGGCATCCGTCACTGACCGAAATAGCGGATGCCGTCGCGGCGTCCCTGGGCAAACCCTCACGCCCCGCGCACATCGTCCGGCTCGATGAGCTGCCGCTGCTGCCGTCCGGCAAGCCAGACCGGCTGGCGATCGTGGCGATCGTCGCGGTGACGTTGAAAGAGAACGGCGAAGACTCGGCGCTCGACGCCGTGTGATCCACAGGAAGACCGTGAACACGCGAAGGCGGCCGGGACGAGTGCCCCGGCCGCCTGTCGTGAACGCGGATCAGGCGTCGACGGACTTCTGGCCTTCCTTCACGGTCAGGTTCTCCTGCTCGTTACCTGCCGCCACCTCGATCTTGCGCGGCTTTGCACGCTCGCTCACCGGGATCGTGACGCTCAGAACACCGTTGGTGTAGTTCGCGGCGATCTTTTCAACGTCGATTCCCTGCCCGAGGTTCAGCTGGCGGAGGAAGGAACCGGCCATGCGCTCGCGCGCGATCCACTTGGCTCCCTCCGCTGCCCCGAGGGTGCGCTCGGCGCGGATCGTCAGCAGCTGTCCGTCCACGTCGATGTCGACGGACCCCGGGTCGATTCCGGGCAGGTCTGCCGCGAGAACGTAGTGGTCGCCTTCGCGGTACAGGTCCATCGGCATCACGCGCGGACCCTGACGAACTCCGAGCAGAGTGTCGGTCATTCGGTCGAGTTCGCGGAACGGGTCGAAGTTCAGTGCCATTGAAGTTTCCTTTCTGTTCGTAGGGTTCGATGTTGGGTATGTGGGGTTGAGTCGAGGTGACTCAACTCTTGAAAAAATGGTAGGAAATCGCGCTCAAAATGTCCAGTCCGGCTCTGTTTGCTCTGAGAGAACAGACGCTCCCGCCAGCGCAGGTAAGCTTCTCGCGGAACAGAGGGAGGTTGCCCGGTGGCAGCTAAACAGCAAAGGCTCACGCCCCCACAGTCGCCGAGCGGCGCCACGCCGAAGGGTCGGGGGAGAAGCGGGAACCCCGCGGCGAAGCCTTACGAACAGGTTCGTCCGGCCACATTCGGCGACTGGGTCGCGGGTGCCAGGATCTTCACGCTCTCCATGTCGATCTCCCCGGTCCTCGTCGGCACCGGAGCCGCCGCCGTTGCGAACAACCCGGGCGAGTTCCACTGGGTGCGCGCACTGCTCTGCCTCGCCATCGCGGTCAGCCTGCAGATCGGCGTGAACTACGCGAACGACTATTCCGATGGTATCCGTGGCACAGACGAGCACCGGGTCGGCCCGTTCCGGCTCGTCGGCAGTGGAAAGGCCCGTCCGAAAACGGTGCTCATCGTCGCCCTGATCTTCTTCGGCATTGCTGCCGTGGCGGGCCTGATCCTCACGATCATCACCGCGCAGTGGTGGCTCCTCGCTGTGGGAGCTGTCGCGATCCTCGCCGCATGGTTCTACACCGGCGGCGGGCGGCCGTACGGGTACAACGCCCTCGGTGAACTGTTCGTTTTCGTGTTCTTCGGCCTCGTCGCCACCCTCGGCACGGCGTTCGTGCAGTCCTTCACGCTTAACCAGGAGGCCTGGCTCGGCGCGATCGGCGTCGGTCTCATCTCGGTTGCGACGCTCGTCGTCAACAACATCCGCGACATCGAACAGGACAAGGCCGCAGGCAAACGCACTCTCACCGTTCTGCTCGGCTCGACGCCGAGCAAGGTGTTCTACATCGTGTGCCTGCTCGCGCCATTTGGCATCGCGGTCTGGCTCGCGGTCTTTTATCCGATCGCGTGGTTCGCGCTCTTCGGCCTGCTCGCAGCGCTTCCCGCTGCGCTTATCGTCGCGACCGCTCGCACCGCGAGAGAGTTCATCCTCGCGCTCAAGCTGTCCGGTCTCGTCCAGCTCCTCTTCGGAGCCGCGCTTCTCTGGGCGTTCTGGAAGTAGGAGCCTGCTGGAGGCAGGTCAGCGTTCGCTGGCGGAATTGCCGGATGCCGCAACATCCGTCACCGAATCCTCGGCCGCTGCGTCGGTATGCGTCTCTTTCGACCCGTGGCGGGCGTTGTAGAGGTCACGGGCGACCGCTTCGCGCGGGCCGCGGAGGAAGATGTACGAAACGCTGAGGCCGATGAGGGCAGCGATGATCGTCGCAATCCATGGCTCGATCCCGACCAGGAGAAGAAGGGTCAGCGGAACCGCAAACGTGAGCAGGCGGAGCACGGTGTAGTACACGACGGGAGGGATGCGTTTCACTACTCCAGTGTAGGCATGCACGCTGGGAGGGAGCCCGCTACCCCTTGGCCGACGAGGGGCAAGTTCCCAGAACTCGGGGCTACGATGGGGGCATGCGTTGGTGGATCATTCTGATAGTCGGTCTCGTTGTTGCGACGATCTATTCGGTGATCGATTGCGCCTTAATTCCCGCGAACCGGGTTCGCGGATTGAAGAAGCCGGCCTGGATCCTCATCATCCTTCTCCTGCCGGTGCTTGGCGTCGTTCTCTGGTTCGCGATCGGTCGCGCACGTGCCGATCAGGCCGCGAAGCCGCGCCTCGCTCCCGACGACGACCCCGCCTTCATCGGGACGCTCGGTCGCGACCACGACCAGGACGAGCGCATCCGCCGTCTCGAAGATGAACTCGCGGCGCTCGACTCGGATGCACCAGACCCGGACGTGACGGGCAAGGCGACACCGACTCCAGACGACAGCCCTGACGGCTCGGCCGGGCACTCGCCCGACGACACGGGCAGAACGGATGCCTGACGCCAGTCCGGCAACCACCTTTTCGGTAGCACTCCTCGAGGAGTTCGTGCGTCTCGGGGTGCAGGACGTCGTCGTCTGCCCCGGGTCGCGATCGCAAGCGCTCGCCCTCGCCGCAGCCGCGCTCGAACGCGCAGGCTCCCTCCGGTTGCATGTGCGAATCGATGAGCGCGTCGCAGGTTTTCTCGCGCTCGGACTCGCCGTCGAAAGCGGCGTGCCCGCTGCTGTCATCGTGACGAGCGGAACCGCGGTCGCGAACCTGCACCCGGCGGTGCTCGAAGCTCACCATTCCGGGGTGCCGCTGCTTCTCCTGACCGCCGACCGCCCGGACGAGCTCCGCGGCATCCGTTCGAACCAGACCACCCATCAGGCCGGACTCTTCGGCGTTGCCGCGCGACTCACCCGCGACGTTCCCGCGCCGATGGGAGCGGCTGATGACGCGGCATCCGCTCGCGAGCTCGCCCACGTGGCCGTCGACGCCGCGATCGGGATCGGCCCCGCCGGAGCGGGGCCCGTTCACCTGAACCTGTCGATGCGCGAACCGCTCTCGACCCCTCTCGTCACGCTCGACCCAATCGAACCCGGTTCGCGGCCCGAAGCGAGTGCCGCCCGCATCACTCGTCCCGGCATGCTGCTCGAGCGTGGAAAGCGGACCATTGTGATCGCTGGGCACGGCGCCGGTCCCGTCGCTGAATCGCTCGCGCACGCCGGCGGCTGGCCGCTGCTCGCTGAAGTCTCCAGTGGCGCCCGATTCGGGCGGAACCTCGTCGTCGCCTACCGCGAGCTGCTCGCCGATCCGGAGTTCGGTGGCCGGGTGGAACGGGCAGTCGTGTTCGGCCATCCGACGCTGAGCCGCCAGGTGCCTGCGCTGCTCGCCCGCGACGGCGTCGAGGTCATTGTTGTCGCGCCCGCCGGCGACGAGGTCTACAACCCCGGTCGGCGCGCAAGCCACGTCGTCGGTGCCGTGAACGTTGTCGACGGCAGTATCGACCGGGCCTGGATCAGCTCGTGGGTGCAGGAGTCCCGGCGGATCTCCGACGATAAGTCGCACGACGTCGCACCCGATCTCGAAGCGGCATCCTCATACGACCCGGCGACCCGGCTGGGCTACGTCAAGGGTGAGTTCCAGGCGATTCGCGCCCGCGTCGACCGACGAATGCTCGCACTCGCTGTCTGGGGCGCCACCTGGCCACACGACAGGCTCGTGCTCGGTGCATCCCGCCTCATTCGTGACGTCGACGAAGCCGTGCCGGGCAAAAAGATTCGGGTGCACTCCAACCGCGGCCTCGCTGGTATCGACGGGACGGTGTCGACCGCACTCGGCATCGCTCTCGCAAGCCAGGTCGACGGCGCCGGCATCACGCGCGTGCTGCTCGGCGACCTCACCCTCCTTCACGACATCGGCGCCCTGCTCGGCGGGATGGGTGAGACGGTGCCACGGATCCAGGTCATCGTCGGCAATGACGGCGGAGGCACGATCTTCGACGGGCTCGAGGTTGCCGAGTCCACCGATGGCGCCGATTTCGATCGGGTGCTCTACACCCCGCAGCGGGTGGACCTCGCTGCCCTCGCTGGCGCGTATGGCTGGACGTACCTGAAAGCGACCACCCGCGGGGAGCTGGATCAGGCGCTCACCGCGCCCGTGGCATCCGGGGTTCTCATCGAGGTTCCGCTCACCCGCTGACGGATGCGTCGTCGATGCGCAAGCTCTTGAGGAGCCGCCGTATCGCGGTCACACTGTGCAGATGAGTTCATCGAAGAAGCAAGCCTCCGCCTGGACCGCCGAACCGTTGACCACGCTGCGAGCCGAACCCGGTTTCGTGCTCGCAGACCTCGACCCGGATTCGACCCCGGGTTTCGTCGGAGGTAAGGCAGAGGGCAAGGCGGAACTGGTCCGAGCTGCTGACGCCCTCGGAGAGGTGCAGGAACGCCTGTTCGCGGCGTCGAAGGGCGGGGCGACGGATGCGGTCCTCCTCGTTCTGCAGGCGATGGATACCGCTGGCAAGGGCGGGATCGTCCGCCACGTCGTCGGCTCGGTCGACCCGCAGGGCGTTGCCCTCGCCGCGTTCAAGTCGCCGACCAAGGAGGAATTGGCGCACGACTTCCTCTGGCGGATCGAGAAGGAGGTGCCGGGGCCTGGCCTGATCGGAGTGTTCGACCGGTCGCACTACGAAGACGTGCTGATCGCCCGGGTGCGGTCTCTTGCCGATGACACGGAGATCGAGCGCCGGTTCGACGCGATCGTCGAGTTCGAAACGGAGCTGGCGGCCCGTGGCATCCGTATGGTGAAGGTGATGCTGCACATTAGCTCGGACGAGCAGAAATCCCGACTCGCTGAACGGCTCGATCGCCCCGACAAGTACTGGAAGTTCAACCCGGGCGACATCGACGAGCGCCAGCAGTGGCCCGCGTACCAGGAGGCGTACCAGAAGGTGTTCGAGCGCACGTCGAGTGAGGCGGCGCCGTGGCACGTGGTTCCCGCGAACAAGAAATGGTACGCGCGCATCGCCGTTCAGCGGCTCCTGCTCGACGCACTCATTGCGATCGATCCGCAGTGGCCGGCAGCCGACTTCGACGTCGAGGAGCAGAAGAAGCGGCTCGCGGCAACGTGATGGCGCGCCAACAGCGCGGCTCGGCGGCTCAGCCGAAGGCGTCGACGATCGGGCGGAACTTCATCCGTGTCTCGGCGAGTTCCTTCTCCGGAACGGACTCGGCGACGATCCCGCCACCTGCATACGCGGTAACCGTGCCATCCGGATCGACCTGGGCGCAGCGGAGCGCGATCGCCCACTCACCGTCGCCGTCGGCTCCGACCCAGCCGACCGGTCCGGCATAGCGGCCCCGGTCGAACGGCTCGAGTTCCGCGATCAGGGCGACGGCAGCAGGCGTCGGCGACCCCGCAACGGCAGCGGTCGGATGCAGCGCGTCGATGAGGTCGAGCGAGGTCGCGTTGTCGGTGAGCGTGCCTTCCACATCGGTGGCGAGGTGCCAGAGGTTGGGCAATTTGAGCGTGAACGGGATTTCGCTCGTGAGCACGTGGGAGGTGTGCGGGCGCAGCGACGCGAGCACGCTCTGCACGGCGAACTGGTGCTCGTCCTGATCCTTGGTGCTCGTCGCGAGGTCGACGGCAGCCTGCTGGTCGGAGGCGGCATCCGCACCCCGCGAGGCTGTTCCGGCGAGGACGCGAGCCGTGACGGAGCCGTCCTGCACACTGACGAGGGTCTCCGGGCTGGAGCCGAGGAGGCCGTCGACCGCGAAGGTCCAGCAGTCCGGGTATCCGACGGCGAGGTCCGAGACGACGCGGCGCAAGTCGGCGTCGGCGGGGATGCGCCCGGTGAGGTCGCGGGACAGCACCACCTTGCTGAGATCGCCGGCGAGGACGCGGTCGATGGCCTGAGCGACGTGCGCCTGGAAACTCTCGGGCGGCTCAGCGCCTGGCCTGAGGGTGAGCCGATAAGCGGGTCCGAAGGCGGTCGCGAGCGAGTCGGTTTCATCCGACGCCGTGGCATCCAGCCTTATGCGGGTGATCCACGAGACCCCGTCGCGTCGGCCGAGAACGACCTGCGGCACGAGAAGCGCACTGATCTGCGCGGACGAGTCGTCGAACGCGAACGTGCCGAACGCGACCAGGCCGGTCCCCGGCATCCGAAGCGGGTCGTCAACCGTTGCAGCCGCGGCGATGTCGCGCCAGACGGCGGCAGCGTCGCGCATGCGGTCGGGACCTGAGAACTCGAGACGGATGGCCTCGCCGATTCCCGCGAGTCCGCAGCCCTTCCGGAGCCACAGCAGAGGGCGTTGAGGGTCGACAAGTGTGAGGAGTGAGCGGGTGTCGTCGACCTGTTGGGTCTCGACGACGAGCCGCTGGGTGGCGGTGGGAAGTGTGCCGGGTGAAGTCACTCACCCAGCGTACGCCCGCTCTCTGCGGTTCAGCCGAGGGCCACGGCCCGGACGTACACTGGGGGAATGAACAAGGCAGATCTCTCCAAGCAACCGTCGCAGGTCTCCGCCATGTTCGACCAGGTTTCGACCCACTACGACCGCACCAACACCGTCATGAGCGTCGGCAACGACATGCTCTGGCGGGTAGCGACGACCAAGGCAATCGACCCGCACCCCGGCGACCGCATCCTCGACCTCGCTGCAGGTACCGGAACGTCGAGCGCTTCGATCGCGAAGTCGGGCGCGACGGTCATCGCCGCGGACTTCTCGCCTGGCATGATCGAGGTCGGCCGCGAGAAGTACGGTCGGGTCCGCAACATGCAGTTCGTCGAAGCGGATGCCACGGATCTCCCGTTCACCGACGACGAGTTCGACGCGACCACCATCTCGTTCGGGCTCCGCAACGTCGTCGAGCCGAAGAAGGCGATCGCCGAGATGTTCCGGGTGACCAAGCCCGGCGGCCGCATCGTGATCTGCGAGTTCTCCACCCCGCCGAACCCGGTGATGAAGGGGCTCTACGACTTCTACCTGCAGCGCGTCACGCCGCTCCTGGTGAAGGTATCGAGCTCGAACCCCGACGCTTACGACTACCTCAACGAGTCCATTCAGGCGTGGCCGGCGCAGGCGGAGCTCGCTTCCTGGCTGCGCGGTGCCGGCTGGACCGAAGTGAAGTTCAGAAACCTCACCGGCGGAATCGTCGCGCTGCACCGGGGCACGAAGCCCCGCGTCTAGAGCGCTATCGCGGGGGGGCTGGACGCCGCGATCAGGCGTGGTCGGAGTCCTCGTGGGACGCGTACGTGTCGAGCAGGCCCTTGGCGTGTTTGCCTGACTCACCTTCTTGGTCGAGCGCCGCCCGCATCTGCTTCAGCTTCTCCTTGCCCGCCGGGAACGGGGGCAGAAGGGGGATCGACGCATCGGTCATGACTTCGAGAACGTATGGCCGGTCCGACTCGAACGCACGAGCCCACGCGTTTGCGAGTTCATCGGGGTCATCGACGCGCTCCCCGTTCAGTCCGAGAAGTTCGGCATACTCGGCAGCGGGGAATCTTGGCAGGTCCTGGCTCTCGTCGAACCGTGGCCCGCCCTCCATCTCCCGCTGCTCCCAGCTGACCTCCGCGAGGTCGCCGTTGTTCAGCACACAGACGATGAAGCGGGGGTCCTCCCACTCGGTCCACAGCTGGCTGAGCGTGATCAACTCGGTCACCCCGCTCATCTGGAAGCCACCGTCACCGGAGAGCACCACCATCGGCCGGTCCGGTGCGGCCAGCTTTCCGGCGATGCCGTATGGAACCCCGCAACCCATGGAGGCGAGGGTTCCCGAGACCTGGGCGACGACTCCCCTCGGCAGGCGGAGTTGTCTGGCGTACCAGTACACGACACTGCCGACGTCGAGCGCGAGGAATGAATCATTCGGGAGTACCGGGCCAAGCTCGGCGAGAACACGTTCGGGATTGACGGGAATCGCAGGAACGCCCGCCCGTTGGTCAGCAACCCTTCGCCAGCGGCGCACCGATTCTTCGACCGCCTCGCGCCACTTCCCCGACCTCGGGTGCTTCTCTGCGAGTTCCGCGATGCGGGGAAGCAGCGCGCCGAGCGTCATCGCGGCATCCCCGACGAGACCCACCTCGACCGGGTATCGGTTGCCGACGACCTGCCCGTCGATATCGATCTGCACCGCCCGAGCTTGCCCTGGAGCGGGGTAGAACTCCGTCCAGGGGTCGTTCGAGCCGACGATCAGCAGGGTGTCGCACGTGTCGAGGAGAAAAGCGCTCGACGTCGTGCCCAGGTGACCCATAGTGCCGACGGCGTTCGGGAGGAACTCGTCGACGAACGGTTTGCCGAGGAGGCTCGTCGCGATACCCGCACCAAGAGCATCCGCGATCGCGACGACTTCGTCCTGGGCCCTCATCGCGCCCTGCCCGACGAGAAGCGCCACCCGCTGGCCGGCCGCGAGCACCTCGGCCGCCGCGGCGAGGTCGTCGACGTGGGGCAGAACGCGCGGAGCTCGGTATTCCGAGGCGGTGTGAACGATCCCGTGCTCGTGCTCCAGTTCCGGAGCGGGCTCTTTCTGGATGTCATGGGGCACGATGACGACGGCCGGCGCCCGGTTGGCGAGCGCGGACCGAAAGGCACGGTCGATCACCATGGGTATCTGCTCGGCACTCACGACACTCTGAACGAAACTCGCGACGTTGGCGAACAGCGCCGGGAGGTTGATCTC
This sequence comes from Mycetocola sp. TRD_SC_2, assembly GCF_055361225.1. Classification (NCBI taxonomy): domain Bacteria; kingdom Bacillati; phylum Actinomycetota; class Actinomycetes; order Micrococcales; family Microbacteriaceae; genus Mycetocola; species Mycetocola sp. TRD_SC_2. The sequence continues at coordinate 295,813 of NZ_CM143954.1, forward strand.
CTGCATGTAGCCGGAGCCGAGCACGCTCGTGGCCTGCTGCCCGACGATCGCGACCACCGGAACGCTGTCGAGCTTTGCGTCGTAGAGCCCATTCAGGAGGTGCACCGCTCCCGGACCCTGCGTCGAGGTGACGACACCCACCTCACCCGTGTACTTCGCGTGGCCGACAGCCATGAACGCGGCCCACTCCTCGTGCCGCGCCTGAATGAATCTCGGCTGGTTGCCGGCTCGCTGCAGTGCCTCCATGAGTCCGTTGATGCCGTCGCCGCTGTAACCGAAGATGCGGTCGACACCCCACGTGCCGAGCCGTTCCACGAGAGCATCGGAAACGTTGCGTTCCGCCATGAGTTCGTCCCTTCTCGCCGGATGCTGTTCCGATTACAGGCTCACCGCTGGGAGAACGATCCGCCAGCCGTTGTTCCGGCGCCGCATCCGTGCCACTATCCGCCGTTCCTCAGCCACCGGCATCCGCTCATCTTCACGCCAGCGATAGGACAATGGGCGCAGCTCCGATGGCAGACTGAAGTGCAGCAGGGAGGTGCGCCATGGAACTGATCCCGATGACCCCGGTTCATCGCCGCGACGGCCTGCGCGCCGACTGCTCCAATTGCGTCGGGCTCTGCTGCGTCGCGCTGGCTTTCGCGCGCTCCGCTGACTTCGCCTTCACGAAGGACGCGGGTGAACCCTGCGTCAACCTCGACGACGGCTATTTGTGTGTCATCCACCCGGAACTGCGTCAACGCGGGTTCAAGGGGTGCACCGTCTTCGACTGCTTCGGTGCCGGCCAGAAGGTGACGCAGCACACCTTCGGTGGAGCGAGTTGGCGCGACGACCCCGAGGTCCGGGCGAAAATGTTCGCCACCTTCCCGCTCGTCCGTCAGCTCCAGGAACTCCTGGTGTATCTCGACGATGCATCATCCCGTGCGGAGGCTGCGCCTGTTCGCGACGAACTGGAGCAGGCGTACGCCGACATCGAGGCGCTGACCAGGGCTTCCCCCGAGAACATCGCCGAGGCAGACATCGACGGGCTGCGGCAGACGCTCGGACCCTTGCTGTCCCAGGTCAGTGAACTCGTGCGTGGCGGCGCCCAGCTGTCGCCGGATGCCCGTCGTCCGCGCCCTGGAGCAGAACTGTTCGGGGCACACCTGGCCGGGCAGGATCTGCGCGGAGCGAATCTCCGCGGTGCCTGGCTGATTGGGGCGGACCTTCGTTCGGTGAATCTGTCACACGCGGATGTGCTCGGGGCGGACTTCCGCGACGCGGAACTCGGCGGCGCGAAGCTGTCGGAGGCCTTGTTTCTCACCCAGTTCCAGGTGAATGCGGCCCAGGGTGATGCCTCGACGCTGCTCCCCGAATCGGTGTCGCGACCATCGCACTGGCGTCGCTGACGGGCGTCAACGCGGCGTCCGTTCGCGTTTTCACCCGTCACGGTCCTATTCACCCGCTACGCCGAATGAATTCGACCGGAGTGAGTGAAAACAAGGCGCCCGCGGCTCACCATTCACTCACCCAGCATCGAGCCGCTGCGGAGTTCGAGGATCTCCTGATAGTGCGGATTCTGCATCACGCCCAGGATGTTCCCGAACGGGTCGACGACCGACGCTGTCACGAAGCCGGCCTCCCGGGGAGTGATCGGCTCGTGTTCCCGTGCGCCGAGTGCGAGCAGCTTCGCAACCGTCTCCTCGATGTCGTCGACGTGCCAGAACACGACAGCACCCGCCGGATCGGTCACGGCCGCGTGTGGTGAGTAGCGGCGGTCGATGATGCCGAGCTCGTGCTCGTAGTCGCCGATGCGGTACTCGATGTATGCCGCCGGCCCGACCTCCGGGCGAACAAAATAGGGCTCGACGCCCAGGAGCTTCGAGTACCACTCCCGCGCCGCGTCGATGTCGTCGGCGAAATAGCTGACGGTGGCCATGCCTCTCAAGATCATCTTCGCTCCCGGTTTCTTTCGTTTTCAGCCCAACGATGATCCATGATCCGCCGCTTGACGGTATCCGTCAACGTGCACGGAACCACCCCGACTGAGGGCATTGACAGTCGAAAGAACCCGGCAGTAGCTTTCGGGCATGACATTCCAGTCGACGGATGCCTCGCGTCCGGCCGCATCAGGCGGCTCAGGAAAAGGACTAGCGGCGGGCACCCTCGGCCTCTGGGGCTCGGTGGTCATCGGGCTCGCGTCGACCGCTCCGGTCTACTCGCTCGTGGCGACCCTCGGTTTCGTCGTGCTCGCGGTCGGAGCGCAGGCCCCGATTGCGTTCATCGTTGCGTTCATCCCGATGCTCTTCATCGCCTTCGCCTACCGCGAGCTCAACCGGGCCGTGCCCGACTGCGGCACCACATTCACGTGGGGCACCAAGGCGTTCGGTCCATTCGTCGGCTGGATGGGCGGCTGGGGCGTCGCCGTCGCCGGTATGGTCGTTCTGGCAAACCTCGCCCAGATCGGTGGCCAGTACCTCTGGCTCCTTGTCGGAGACGGATCGCTCGCCTCCAACGTTCCCCTCGTCACGGCGACCGGCGTGCTCTTCATCGCCCTCATGACCTGGGTGAGCTACCGCGGCGTCGAGTTCGGTGAGCGGATGCAGAACATCCTCCTCGCCGTGCAATACATCGCCCTCGCCCTGTTCGTCATTGTCGCGTTCGTCCACGTCGCGAACGGCACAGCACCGAACCCCACCCCGGTCTCGCTCGACTGGTTCAACCCGCTCGCCTTCACCGACTACTCGGGCTTCATCGAGGCTGTGCTCCTGGCTCTCTTCATCTACTGGGGCTGGGACACCTGCCTTGCTCTCAACGAAGAAACGAGGGACCCGAAGCGCATCCCCGGCCTCGCCGCCCTCGTGACCACGGTCGTCCTCCTCGTCACCTACGTTGGCGTCGCGGTCGCCGCGATGTCGTACGCGGGACTCGGAACGGATGGCGCGGGTCTCGGCAACGAGGACAACGCGACCGATGTGTTCCTTGCCCTGAAAGATCTCGTCCTCGGCCCGTGGGCCTGGATCCTTGTCGTCGCGGTCCTCGTCTCGGCGGTGTCGTCGACCCAGACGACGATCCTTCCCACCGCTCGCGGCACCCTCTCGATGGCGGCATACAAGGCGCTTCCCCGCCGGTTCGCCACCGTGCATTCGAAGTATCACACCCCGTCGTTCTCGACCCTCGTCATGGGAACCGTCGCCATCGTCTATTACGTCGGCATGACCTTCATCTCGGAGAACATCCTTGCCGACTCGATCCTGTCGCTCGGTCTCGCGATCGCCTTCTACTACGGCATCACCGGTTTCGCCTGCGTCTGGTACTTCCGTAAAGACCTCTTCAACTCAGCACGGGACTTCTTCTTCAAGGGGCTGTTCCCGCTTCTCGGCGGCCTGATGCTCGGCTACGCGTTCATCCAGTCCTGCATCGACATGTACGACGTCGACTACGGCTACACGGTGCTCTTCGGCATCGGCGGTACCTTCGTCGTCGGTGTTGGGGCTCTCGCGTTCGGCGTCGTCCTCATGCTGATCTGGTGGACCCGCCCGAACTCGAAACCGTTCTTCCGTGGCGAGAGCCTCAACCGTGACACCGCCGTGCTCGTGCCGGAGACCCCCGAGACCTACGGCCGTTCGGTCGACGGCGGGCTGACCTAAGGAACCCATGCGCATTCTGATCCTCGGCAGCGGGGGAGTCGGTTCAGCCGCCGTTCGCATCGCCGTCCGTCGCGACTTCTTCGACACGCTCGTCCTCGCCGACTACGACCCGGCCAGGCCCCAGGCGCTCGTCGATGACATCGCCGACGATCGCCTTGTTGCCGCACAGGTCGACGCCTCCAACAGCGACGCCGTCGCGAGCCTCATCCGGGAGCACGACATCAGCCATGTGCTCAACGCCGTCGACCCACGCTTCGTGATGCCGATCTTCGACGGCTGTTTCGCCGCCGGCGCCGTGTACCTCGACATGGCGATGAGCCTGTCTCGACCGCATCCCGAGAAACCGCACGAACTCCCCGGTGTGAAGCTCGGCGATGAGCAGTTCGCCCAGGCAGAAAAATGGGCGGATGCCGGTCGGCTCGCCCTGGTCGGGATCGGCGTCGAGCCCGGACTCAGCGACGTGTTCGCGCGCTATGCCGAAGACGAACTATTCTCCGAGATCGACGAACTCGGCGTCCGCGACGGAGCCAACCTCACGGTCGACGGTTACGACTTCGCCCCGTCGTTCTCGATCTGGACAACGATCGAGGAGTGCCTCAATCCGCCGGTGATTTTCGAGAAAGACCGCGGCTGGTACACGACGCCCCCGTTCAGTGAACCGGAGGTCTTCGACTTTCCCGAGGGCATCGGACCCGTCGAGTGCGTCAACGTCGAACACGAAGAAGTCCTGCTCATGCCGCGGTGGACGAAAGCAAAGCGGGTCACCTTCAAGTATGGGCTCGGCGATGAATTCATCAACGTGCTCAAGGTGCTCCACACCCTCGGGCTCGACAAGACCGAGCCGCTCACGGTGAAGGGCGTCCAGGTCGCTCCCCGCGACGTCGTCGCGGCCGGACTCCCTGACCCGGCGACCCTCGGCGACCGCATGCACGGTAAAACGTGCGCCGGGGTGTGGGTCCGGGGCACTGGCAAGGACGGCAAGCCCCGCTCCACCTACCTCTACCACGTGGCAGACAACGAACGGACGATGGCGGAGTACGGGTCACAGGCGGTGGTCTGGCAGACCGCACTCAACCCCGTGATCGCACTCGAACTGCTCGCAACCGGCGTCTGGACAGGCGCCGGCGTGCTCGGCCCCGAGGCGTTCGACGCCCGACCGTTCCTCGATTTGCTGGCAGCGGATACTCCGCGCGGCTACGGTTCCCCCTGGGGTATCGAGGAGAAATAATCTCTCAGCCGGGCACGGGTAGGCTAGACACGTGAATCCGAGTGCCACGCGGCGTGCCACGAGTCTGTCCAGCCACCTGGGCTCAACCGACCGCATCTTCGCCTCGCCTAAAACCAGGCAACTGCTCGCGGCCGTCGACGACGGCCTCGAGCAGATCGAACGCGGGCTCGACACGGAGCTGATGTTCGCCGACACGATCGCCGATGCGTCCACCCGGTACCTCCTCGAGGCCGGCGGCAAGCGCGTGCGGCCCATGCTCATCCTTCTCACCGCTCAACTCGGCGGCGGCAACACCGTCGACGTGATCACCGCGGCCGAAGCGATCGAAATCACCCACCTCGCCTCGCTCTACCACGACGACGTCATGGACGACGCCGACCGCAGGCGCGGTGTGCCGAGCGCGCACGCCGTCTTCGGCAACTCGGTCGCCATCCTCACGGGCGACCTGCTGTTCGCCCGCGCCAGCCAGCTCATGGCCGGGCTCGGAGAGCGAGCGATCAAGCTGCAGTCCAACACATTCGAACGTCTCGTCCTCGGCCAACTCCACGAGACCGTTGGCCCCAGGGACGGCGAGAACGAAGAAGCGCACTACCTCCAGGTGCTCGCAGACAAGACCGGCTCGCTCATCGCCGCAGCCGCGCAGGCCGGAGTCATCTTCTCCGGCGCCGACGAATCGTACGAGCCCGCCGTCGTCGAGTACGGCGAGAAGATCGGTGTTGCGTTCCAGCTCATCGACGACGTCATCGACCTGTCGCCGCAGCCCGAGGAAACCGGCAAGGTGCCTGGCACCGACCTCCGCGCCGGCGTCGCGACCCTGCCGCTCATTCACCTCCGCGTTCTTGCCGAAACGGACGACGATGCAGCCGCGCTCCTGGGCCGCATCGAGGCGGAAGCAGCGGGCGGAACCGATGGTGAAGCATCCGTCGATTTCACCGCCGCGATCACTGAACTTCGACAGCACCCCGTAACCACCCGTACCCTCGCTGAAGCACACCGCTGGGCTGCAGACGCCGTCGCGGCTCTCGAGCCGTTGCCGGACGGCCCCGTGAAGCAGGCATTGACACGATTCGCGGAGACGATCGTCGACCGCAGCAAGTAAGGAACCAGACGCAGATGACCAAACTGAGAGTCGCGATTGTCGGCGCCGGACCCGCAGGAATTTACGCTGCGGACATCCTCCTCAAAGCGGAGCGCAAGTTCGAGGTATCGATCGACCTGTTCGACCGCCTCCCCGCGCCGTACGGACTCGTTCGGTACGGAGTAGCTCCGGACCACCCGCGCATCAAGGGCATCATCAACGCACTCCGTGAGGTGCTCGACCGCGGTGACATCCGCGTCTTCGGCAACGTGGACTTCGGCACCGACCTCACCCTCGAGGACCTCAAGCGTCACTACCACGCCGTTATCTTCGCGACCGGAGCCGTCCGCGACGCTCCCCTCAACATCCCCGGCGTCGAACTCGAGGGCTCCTACGGTGCCGCCGACTTCGTGAGCTGGTTCGACGGCCACCCCGATGTGCCGCGCGAGTGGCCGCTCGAAGCTCAGTCAGTCGCCGTCATCGGCAACGGTAACGTCGCGCTCGACGTGTCCCGCATGCTCGCGAAGCACGCCGACGATCTTCTCTCCACGGAGATCCCCGAGAACGTGTACGAGGGCCTGAAGGCCTCCCCGGTCACCGACGTTCACGTGTTCGGCCGCCGCGGGCCGGCCCAGGTCAAGTTCACCCCGCTCGAGCTGCGGGAACTCGGCGAACTCAACGACGTCGACATGGTGCTCTACGACGAGGACTTCGACTATGACGAAGCATCGAAGACCGCCATCGCGAGCAACAAGCAGGTGATGGTGATCGACAAGATCCTGCAGAAGTGGCGCCAGCGACCCGCAGGTACCGCCTCTCGCCGTCTTCACTTGCACTTCTACGCGAAACCGCTCGAGGTCGTCGGCGACGAGAACGGCCGCGTCGCCGCGTTCCGTTACGAACGCACCCGACCGGATGCCGAGGGTGGCGTCGTCGGGACGGGCGAGATCCGCGAGGTCCCGGTCCAGGCGCTCTACCGGGCTGTCGGGTATTTCGGGTCGCCGCTCGAGGGCATCCCGTTCGACAAGAAGCACGGCGTCATCCCGAACCGCGAGGGTGTCGCCCTGAAGAAGGGCAGCAACGATGTGGTTCCCGGTGTGTACGCCACCGGCTGGATCAAGCGCGGCCCCGTCGGCCTGATTGGGCACACCAAATCGGATGCCATGGAAACAATTCGCCACGTCATCAACGGTGAAGGCAGTTGGTGGGCTCCTGAGTCGCCGTCCGAGGAATCGGTCGTCGAACTCCTCGAGTCCCGCGGTGTGAAGTACACCGACGTCGACGGGTGGCACAACCTCGACCAGCACGAGATCTCACTCGGCGCACCGCACGGTCGCGCTCGCGTGAAGGTCGTTCCCCGCGAGGACATGGTGTCGATCTCGCGCAACGAGACAGCGACGGTTTAGGGCAGATCTCCCCATGGGTCGATGTGTTCCCGCCCGATAGGGTGGGGACCATGTCGAACCCAGCGAATCCCCAGACCCCGTACGGCCAGCCGACGGGAGCCCCAGCGGGTTACCCGCAGCAGCAGCAGCAGCAGCAGTCGCAGCGGCCTCCGCTCGATAAGTCCGTACTGCGGCAGGTGATGTTCGGGGGTGCCGTGGTGGTCGGATACGCCGTGGTCGCGAGCATCCTCTCGATCATCAGCAGGTCCGTCTACGGATTCCGTGCTGAAATCCTGTTCGGCACGTTCTGGAGCATCTTCATCGCGGTCGTCTTCGTCGCGGGTGCCGCGGTGAGCGCCCTCTACATCGCTTCGCTCGCGAAGGCGGCCTCAGCGGTCGACCTGCTCAAAAAGCTCGCCATCGCCGCAGCCGTCGGTGCTGCCGCGCTTCTCGTGATCAACTTCATCTGGTCCGTCGTCACCGGAGGCGAGTACCTCGTCCAGTCGATCGTGAGCTCAGGTATCGTCGGGTCGATTTCGACCGGGCTCGTCTACGGCAGCCTCTTCGCGCTCGGCGTCCTCATCGCCCGGTTGCTCCCGCCCCGCCAACATGCGCCACAGGCCGCGAGCCAGCAGGCCTACGGTCACCCTGCGCCCCAAAGTGCTCAGCCCCAGGGCGCCCAGCCCCAGAGCTACCCGCAGCAGCAGCAGCAGCAGCAGCAGCAGCAGCCGGCGCCGCAGCAGGCGCCCCAGGGCTACCCGCAGCAGCCGGGCGAGCCGCAGAACTTCGGGCAGCAGCAGCCTCCCCTCCCGCCCCAGGCGTAGCATCCGGTGGCCGCCGTCCCGAACGTGAGCGGCGGACGGTGGGTCCCCGACATCCTGGGATCCCCGTTCGAATCGCTCACCCTGCCGTTGAAGGACGATTGGCAAGGTGAGGTCGTCGCAACGCTCGTGCGTCGGCGCCCCACGCGATTCGCCGGTTTGCGCACCGCGTTCGCCGACGCTGCAGGGTGGGACGTGCTCTACGTTCACGGCTGGTCCGACTACTTCTTCCAGACCGAGCTGGCCCAGTTCTGGGAGGAACGCGGCGCCCGGTTCTTCGCTCTCGACCTGCGCAAGTACGGGCGCAGTCTGCTCCCGGAACAGACACCCGGGTACGCGGCGAGTCTCGACGTGTACGACGAAGACCTCGAGGCGGCGCTCACCGTGATGGGCCACGGGCCGGACAGCGAAGACGGGTCACGCCGGCTGCTTCTCATGGGGCATTCCACCGGCGCGCTCACGCTCAGCCTGTGGGCCGACCGGCATCCGGGTCGTGTCGATGCCCTCGTGCTCAACAGCCCATGGCTCGAATTCCAGGCCGGCGCGATCGCTCGACGTGCGATCGCGCCGCTCGCCAACATCGGTGCCAGGATCGACCCTCGCGCTCAATTGCCGAACGTCGACCTCGGCTTCTACAGCCGTGCGGTGTCGAAGGCGATGGACGGGGAGTGGGAGTACAACACCGACTGGCGTCCGGCCCGCGGGTTTCCGGCGCACCCGGCCTGGCTCGCCGCAGTTCTCGCCGGGCACGCCCGCGTCGACGAAGGACTCTCGATCACCGCTCCGGTGCTGAGCCTCGTGTCTGCCCGCTCCACCCTGTCGGCGACCTGGACACCCGAGATGCTGTCGAGCGACATCGTTCTCGTCGTCGACGACATCGCCAAGCACTCGCTCAAGCTTGCTCCGACGGTGACCGTCACGCGCATCGAGGGGGCGCTCCACGACGTGCTGCTCTCCAGGCCAGCGGTGCGCGCGGCGGCGTACGCCGAGATCGCGCGCTGGGCGTCCGCGTACCTCGACTGACGGCATCCGTCGGTCGTGCTCGCATCGATCGGTCCACAAGGGTAATCCGTAGTCTGCAGCTATCGCCCTTTGGGCCCGATCGACGCGACGCTCAGTCGAGTTGCAGCGCCAGCCACAGATTGGTCCGCGCCTCGACCGTCGTGAGAGGGGCCGCTGTCAGCTTCTCCACGACCGAGATGCGGTTGCGGAGGGTGTGCCGGTGGATCCCGAGGGCTCGAGCGGCCGGGTCCCACTGGCCGTGGTGTTCCAGCCACACGCGGGTGTCGCCGATGAGGTCCGTGCTGTTGGCTGCGTCGTACTCCCGCACCGGCCTGAGCAGTGTCCGCGCGATCTCCGCGGCGTCGGCGTGCGGGAGAAGGGCGGCGATGCCGCGTTCCGCGACCTCGGAGAAGGCGACGACGGATGCCGCGTCGCCGCTGCCCGTTTCGGCGCGCGTCGCCCGCGCGAGCGCTTGCGCGGCCTGGTTCGCCCCCGTCGCTGTTTCGCTCCACCTGAGCGGCTCGGAGATCCCGACCGGGAGGGACGAGAGGGAACCCAGTTCTGTCGCGAGCTGCGTGGCATCCGTTGCGGAAACGGCGACAATCACGCGCCCGTCGCTCGCGGCGAAAAAGAGGGTGCCGGAGAACTCCGCGTCGCGTGCCTCGAGTTCGCTGACGAGGGCATCACGCGCACCGGTTGCCGGAGCGAGCGCGAGAAAGCTCACCGGCTCGGCGGGAAGCGCGCCGCCCATCTGGCGGACGATCCGCCCGACGAGCGCGACGTTTCCCTCGAGCAGGGTCTGGAACAGTCCGCTGCGCAAGCGGGCTCGCGCCCGCGTCAGCTCCCGGTTCTGCTCGAGAGCGAGGCCGGTCAGGGCAACGACACTCGTCACGACGGTCTGGTCGGCCGAATCCAGTGGGCTCTCGCCGGCAACAACGAGAACGCCACGCAGCGCGCCACGGCGCCCGAGCGTCTGCAGGGTGACCCGTCCGGTGCCCACCGCCATGGTCGAACTCGAGCGCTGGCCGCGGCCGATGAGCCGTTCCGCTTCCTGAAGCACCCGTGACCGGGCGGCCTCGTCGGCCAGATCCGGAACGGCGGATGCTTCATCGAAGCTCAGTGCAAACGTCCCGCGGGTGTCGACGAGGGCCACGAACCGGCGCATCTGCCGCGACAGTTCCTTGAGAATCGCAGCCAGGGCATCCGGCCGGAGCGCCGCGAACGAGATGGCCCGCTGGGCGTTGAGCGCCCAGGTATCCCGGGCGTGCGCGGCCGCAGCGAGCAGGTCCGCCGTCTCGCGGATGACGGCGATGAACGGCACCCGGTACGGCACTTCGAAAAGCGGGAGCCCGGCGCGCTCGCACGCGGCGGTGAGTTCGGGTGGTGTTCCTTCGCGGATGACCTCGGTACCGAAGCCAACACCCACGATGCCGTGCCCGACGAGGCGGTCGACGTAAGCGTCGATATCGCCCCCGGCCGCCGAATCCGCGCCGAACTGCGTTCCTGTGGTGAGAACGACCTGGCCCGCGTCGAGAAACGGTGTTGGGTCAGGCAGGTCGGAGCTGTGGATCCACGAGACCGGTGCTGTCAGCCTCTCGGACCCGCCACCGGCCAGGAGCCTCAGGTCGAGCGCGCGGGTGCCGAGCAGCCGGGAGACGGTTGGTTGCATGCGCCCACCGTACGCGCTTTGACAGACTGGCGAAAGAACTGGCCTGGCGTGGACAATTCGTCAGGTTACTGTTTGGTGGAGTTGCTCTTAGTGTGGCAAGCACAGCCCCGAAGGAGATTGCACCGATGCCCACCACCCTGACGACCGCAACCGGAGGGCCGACCCTCGCCCAGGAACGCCGGATCGTGACCGCGATTCCCGGGCCACGCTCGCGAGAGCTGATGGCGCGCAAGACGCGAGCCGTCGCATCCGCTGTCGGAACCACGATGCCGGTCTTCGCCCAGGCAGCCGGTGGCGGCGTCGTTGTCGACGTCGACGGAAACTCGTTCATCGACCTGGGCTCGGGCATCGCTGTGACCGGAGTCGGCAACAGCGCACCCCGTGTCGTCGAAGCCGTGCAGGCACAGGTCGCTGCGTTCACCCACACGTGCTTCATGATTACCCCCTACGACTCGTACGTCGAGGTCGCCGAAGCGCTCAACCGGCTCACCCCCGGCGACCACGAGAAGCGCAGTGCCCTGTTCAACTCCGGTGCTGAGGCCGTCGAAAACGCCATCAAGGTCGCCCGCAGCTACACGGGCAAGTCGGCCGTCGTCGCGTTCGACCACGCGTATCACGGACGCACCAACCTCACGATGGCGCTCACCGCCAAGTCGATGCCGTACAAGAGCGGCTTCGGTCCGTTCGCCTCGGAGATCTACCGGGCCCCGATGTCGTACCCGTTCCGCGACGGGCTGAGCGGACCTGAAGCCGCCAGGCGGGCCATCTCGATGATGGAAAAGCAGATCGGCGCCGCGAACCTCGCCGCCATCATCCTCGAGCCGATCCAGGGCGAGGGCGGGTTCATCGTCCCGGCCGATGGCTTCCTTCCTGCCCTCGTCGAGTGGGCCCGTGCCAATGACGTCGTCTTCATCGCCGACGAAGTCCAGACCGGGTTCGCCCGCACCGGCGAGATGTTCGCGAGCGCGCACGAAGGAATCGTGCCCGACATCGTCGTCACAGCCAAGGGCATCGCCGGCGGTCTGCCGCTGTCGGCCATCACCGGGCGCGCCGAGATCCTCGACGCCACCCACGCCGGCGGCCTCGGCGGTACCTACGGCGGCAACCCGCTCGCGTGTGCCGCAGCCCTCGCCGCGATCGAAACCTATGAAGAGGACGACCTCGCCGGAGCGGCACGCCGCATCGGCGACACCATCCAGGCGCGATTCGCCGAAGCGCAGAAGACCGACGCCCGCATCGGAGACATCCGGGGCCGCGGCGCGATGATGGCCGTCGAGTTCGTCGACCCCGACACCAACGAACCGGATGCCGCGCTGACCGGCCGGATCGCGAAAGCGTGCCACGCGGAGGGCGTCATCGTGCTCACCTGCGGAACGTACGGCAACGTCATCCGCTTCCTGCCACCCCTGTCCATTCCCGACCAGCTGCTCACCGAGGGCATCGACATCGTCCTGACCGCATTGGAGAACGCATGACCACCGAGAAGGAACTGATCGCGAAAGTCCCCACCGGACTCTTCATCGGCGGCGAATGGCGCCAGACCGAGAAACGGATCGACGTGACGGACCCGTCGACCGGTGCGGTCCTCACGTCGATCGCCGACGCGTCCGCCGACGATGCCACTGCCGCGCTCGACGCAGCCGTCGCCGCGCAGGACGACTGGGCGGCGACAGCCCCGCGCACCCGCTCGAACATTCTGCGTAAGGCCTTCGACCTCATGCAGGAGCGCCGTGACGAGTTCGCGCTCCTGATGACGCTCGAGATGGGCAAGCCGCTCAGCGAGTCGAACGGCGAAGTGACCTACGGCGGCGAATTCCTCCGCTGGTTCAGCGAGGAAGCCGTACGGATCACCGGTCGCTACGGCGTCAACCCCGAGGGCACCGGGCGCATGACGGTGTCGCAGCACCCTGTCGGGCCCAGCTACCTGATCACCCCGTGGAACTTCCCGCTCGCGATGGCCACCCGCAAGATCGCGCCGGCGCTCGCCGCCGGCTGCACCGTCATCATCAAGCCCGCATCGCTCACCCCGCTGACCACGCTCTACTTCGCGAAGCTGCTCGAAGACGCTGGTCTCCCCGCAGGCGTGGTGAACGTCATCACGACCTCGTCGTCGGGTGCCGTCACCGAACCGCTCCTCAACGACTCGCGCCTGCGCAAGCTGAGCTTCACCGGATCGACCCCGGTCGGCCAGAAACTCATCGAGCAGTCAGCGAAGAACGTGCTGCGCACGTCGATGGAGCTCGGCGGGAACGCCCCGTTCGTCGTCTTCGAAGACGCGAACCTCGACGCCGCGGTCGACGGCGCGATCGCGGCGAAGTTCCGCAACGTCGGCCAGGCCTGCACCGCGGCGAACCGCTTCATTGTGCACTCCTCGATCGCGGACGAGTTCGCCCGCCGCGTGACCGAGCGCGTGAAGGCCTTCGGTATCGGTCGCGGCACCGAAGACGGCGTCACCATCGGCCCACTCATCGATGACCGAGCTGTCACCAAGGCGACCGAACTCGTCGACGACGCCGTGTCGAAGGGCGCGACGCTGCTCACCGGTGGCTCAGCTGTCGATCGCGACGGTAGCTTCTACGAACCGACCGTTCTCACCGATGTGAAGAAGGGCTCGAACATCCTCCGCGAGGAGATCTTCGGCCCGGTCCTCGCGATCGTTCCGTTCGACGACGAAGCGGATGCCGTAAGGCTCGCGAACGACACGGAGTACGGTCTCGTGAGCTACGTCTTCACACAGGACATCGCCCGCGGACAACGGATGATCGACAAACTCCAGACCGGAATGATGGGGCTCAACGTGGGCGTCATCTCGAACGCTGCCGCCCCATTCGGTGGCGTCAAGCAATCCGGGATCGGCCGGGAGGGTGGCTTCGAAGGAATCCACGAGTACCTCTCGACCAAATACACCATGACGCCGGCCTCCTGAGCTTCGGTTCCTCGGCAGAAAAGGACAGAACAATGACGTTGACCACACTCAGCACCCTCCAGAACTACATCGGCGGCCAGTTCGTCGACGCCTCACCCGGCGACACGCTCGACGTCGTCAACCCGGGCTCGGGCGAGGTCGTCGCCCGGTCACCGATCTCGACGGCCGAGGATGTGAATGCGGCGTTCGACGCGGCGAAGGCGGCGTTCCGCACGTGGAAACGCACCACACCGGGGCAGCGCCAGCGCATGCTCCTCGACCTCGCCGACGCCATGGAGACGAACGCCGATGAGCTCGTCGAGGCCCAGCACCGCAACACCGGCCAGCCACGAGAGACGATCCGGGTCGAAGAGGTAATGACGGGCGCCGACCACCTGCGGTTCTTCGCCGGCGCTGCCCGCGTGCTCGAGGGCAAGAGCGCGGGGGAGTACCTCGAGGATCACACCTCGTGGGTCCGCCGCGAACCGATCGGCGTCGTCGCCCAGGTGACCCCGTGGAACTACCCGCTCATGATGGCAATCTGGAAGATCGCCCCGGCCCTCGCCGCCGGAAACACCGTCGTGCTCAAGCCGAGCGACACCACCCCCGAGTCAACCCTCGTGCTCGCCCGGCTCAGCCACGGGATCCTTCCGGACGGTGTGCTCAACGTGGTCCTCGGCGACGGGTCCACCGGCCAGGCGATGACCGAACATCCGGTGCCGGGGCTCGTCTCGATCACCGGTTCCGTGCGCGCTGGAATGGCGGTCGCGGCATCCGCTGCGAAGAACCTGCACCGCGCTCACCTCGAACTCGGCGGGAAGGCCCCCGCCATCGTCTTCGCCGACGCCGATGTCGAGGCGACGGCCGAGGGGATCGCTGGAGCGGGATACTTCAACGCCGGCCAGGACTGCACCGCCGTCACCCGCGTGCTCGTGCACGAGTCGATCCACGACAAGTTCGTCGATGCTCTCGTCGCGGCTGCGGAAGCGACCAGGACGGGCGATGCCGAGGACCCCGACGCCTATTACGGCCCGCTCAACAACGCCTCCCACTTCGAGAAGGTGTCGAGCGTCATCGACGCGCTGCCCGACCACGCCAAGGTCGTCACCGGCGGCCACCGGGTCGGCGAGAAGGGCTTCTACTTCGCCCCGACCGTCATCACCGGCGTGAACCAGGTGGATGCCTGCGTGCAGGAGGAAACGTTCGGCCCGGTTCTCACCGTGCAGACGTTCTCGACCGAAGAAGAGGCGATCGAGCTCGCGAACGACGTTCAGTACGCCCTCGCCTCGAGCGTCTGGACTACCGACCACGGCACAGCCCTCCGGGTCTCCCGCGACCTCGACTTCGGTGCGGTGTGGATCAACACTCACATCCTGCTGGCCGCCGAGATGCCGCACGGCGGATTCAAGATGTCCGGCTACGGCAAGGACCTCTCGTCGTACGGGCTCGAGGACTACACCCGCATCAAGCACGTCATGTCGAGCCTCGCGTGAACGACGTTCACGCGAGTAGCCAGAAAGGCGATCCCGATACGGCCGCAGGCGACCTGCTCGATCAGCGAATGACAACGAGGAGAACCCCGTGACCGAACTGCAACGCGACGTCGTCATCATCGGTGCCGGGGCATCCGGCCTCACCGCCGCAACCGCCCTGCGCAAGGCGGGCCTCAGCGTCGCCGTGCTCGAAGCGCGCGACCGGGTCGGTGGCCGGCTGTGGACGAACGACATCGAGGGTGCGACGCTCGAGATCGGCGGCCAATGGGTGTCTCCTGACCAGGATGCGCTCATCGAGACGCTCGCCGAGCTCGGTCTCGAGACGTACTCGCGGTACCGCGAGGGTGACAGCGTGTACATCAACGCCATCGGGGACCTGACCCGGTTCACCGGCGAGCTGTTCCCGGTCAAGGCGTCGACGCAGCGCGAGATGGAGCGCCTCATCGCCGTGCTCGACGCCCTCGTCGCCGACATCGGTCCGAAGGCACCGTGGGCTCACGCGATGGCCGAGGAACTCGACTCCGTGACCTGGCTCGAGTGGCTCGAAAGCCAGACCGACGACATCGAGGCGCGCGACAACATCGCGCTCTTCATCGCCGAGGCCATGATCACCAAGCCGGCCCACTCCTTCAGTGCGCTGCAGGCGATCCTGATGGCGGCATCCGCAGGGAGCTTCTCCAACCTTGTCGACGCCGACTTCATCCTCGACAAGCGCGTCATCGGTGGCCTCCAGCAGGTTCCGCTGCTGCTCGCCGAAAAACTGGGGGAGGACGTGTTCCTGAGCCAGCCGGTACGCCGCCTGGCGTGGAGCGAGACCGGAGTCACGGCATCCGCTGACGGAATGACCGTGCACGCCCGCCACGCGATCGTTGCCGTTCCGCCGAACCTGTACTCACGCATCGACTTCCAGCCGCCGTTGCCGCGCCGCCAGCAGCAGATGCACCAGCACATGTCGCTCGGTTTCGTGATCAAGGTGCACGCCGTCTATGAGACCCCGTTCTGGCGCGACGCCGGTCTGTCGGGCACGTCGTTCAGCCCGTACGAGATCGTGCACGAGGCCTACGACAACACCAACTACGACGACCCGCGTGGCACCCTCGTCGGTTTCGTGAGCGACAAGAAGGCCGATGCGGTGTTCGCGCTGTCGGCCGAGGAACGTCGTGAGGCGATCCTCACGTCGCTGTCGCACTACTTCGGCGAGCAGGCCATGCACCCGGTCGTGTACTACGAGAGCGACTGGGCTTCGGAGGAATGGACGCGCGGCGCGTACGCCGCGAGCTTCGACATGGGTGGACTCGCCCGGTACGGCGCCGACCAGCGCACACCGGTCGGGCCGATCCACTGGTCATGCAGCGACCTCGCCGCCGAGGGATACCAGCACGTCGACGGCGCGATCCGCGTCGGCCGCGAAACCGCCGCCATGATCCTCGCCAGACACTCGGCCTGAGCCGAATCCCGCCCCCGACCCGAAACCGTCCCGCCCTAGCCCGACCCTCACTGGAGAACCGCCTATGCGTTACATCGTTGGTTACACCGACACCCCCGCCGGCGCGGATGCGCTCGCGCTGGGGGTCCGGCTCGCCCGTTCCATGGGGGCGAGTCTCGACATCGTCATCGTCCTCCGGAGCGAAGCGCGCCCGACGCTCGTTCCGTCAGACGCGGGCTACGAACGGTTCCTGCACGAGACCGCGCAAGGGTGGCTTCGGGATGCCGCGGCGGTCGTCCCGAGGGATGTTCCGTCTGAGGGTCACATCGTCTACGCCGAGTCGTTCGCCCGGGGGCTTCTCGACGTCAGCCGCGATCTCGAGGGCTCGATGATCGTCGTCGGAGCCGCCCGAGGCGGCCTGCTCGGCCGCGCCACCATTGGCAGTGTTGCGAGCGCGCTCCTCCACTCAGCCGTTGTGCCCGTCGCCCTCGCCCCCGACGGCTCGGGCTCGACGATCGGCCTCAACGGCATCACCCGGATCAGTTGCGCCCTCGGCACGCGTGCCGGTGCGAGTGAACTGCTGGATGCCGCGGTGTTGATCGCGCGCCAGGCCCACGTTCCGCTCCGCCTCCTCTCCCTCGTCACACTCGACATGGACGACATGTCGACGCCTCCGGAGGTGGCGGAACGTGCCGCGACGCACGCGGAAAAGGTGCTGACCTACGCGGCCGACCACCTGCCGAAGGACATCGACGTTGCCGTGCTGACGGCATCCGGAAATCGTGTCGAGGATGCTGTCACCTCGATCGACTGGGAACCCGAAGAGGTCCTCTTCGTCGGGTCGAGTCGCCTCGCCACACCCCGCCACATCTTCCTGGGCACGACAGCAGCAAAGATGCTGCGCGAACTACCCGTCCCAATGATCGTCGTCCCGCGGGACTCCGTTCTGACCCTTGAGGACTGACATCATGAGCACAACGAAATCCGACCGCGGGCTCTCGAAGAAGGGGCTCAGCGCCGGATCGGTGGGCCTGCTCGGCGCCATCGTCATCGGCATCTCCTGTATTGCGCCCGCCTACACGATGACGGCGGCCCTCGGCCCAACCGTCTCCGAGGTCGGCCTGCAGGTGCCGGCCATCATCCTCGTCGGCTTCATCCCGATGCTTCTCGTCGCCTTCGGCTACCGCGAACTCAACCGCGCGATGCCCGACAGCGGAACCTCGTTCACCTGGGCGACGCGCGCCTTCGGCCCGTGGATCGGCTGGATGGCCGGATGGGGCCTCATCGCCGCGACGATCCTCGTGCTCTCGAACCTCGCCGGTATCGCGGTGGACTTCTTCTACCTGATGCTCGCGCAGATCGTGAACAACCCCGACATCGCGAACCTCGCGCTCAACCCGGTGATCAACGTCGTCACGTGTCTCGCCTTCATGCTCGGTGCGACGGCGATCTCGTATCGCGACATGCAGACGACCCAGAAAGTCCAGTACGTGCTCGTCGGGTTCCAGGTGATCGTGCTGTTGATCTTCGGCATCGTCGCGTTCGTCCATGTCTCCAACGGCACGGCGTTCGATGCGGTTCCGATCAGCCTCGACTGGTTCAACCCGTTTGCCGTCGAGTCGTTCAGCTCCTTCGCCGCCGGGCTCTCGCTGTCAATCTTCATCTTCTGGGGCTGGGATGTCACTCTCACGATGAACGAGGAGACGAAGGGTTCCAGGTCCACCCCTGGCCGCGCTGCCACCCTCACCGTTCTCATCATCGTCGTGCTGTACCTGCTCATCGCCACAGCGTCGATCAGCTTCGCCGGTATCGGTGAAGGAGAGTTCGGGCTCGGCAACGAGGACATCCAGGGCAACGTGTTCTTCGCCCTCGCTGGACCCGTGCTCGGGCCGCTCGCGATCCTCGTGTCGATCGCCGTGCTCTCGAGTTCGGCGGCGTCGCTGCAGTCCACCTTCGTGTCTCCCGCACGCACGCTGCTCGCGATGGGGCACTACGGCGCCCTGCCGAAGAAGTTCGCGAAGGTCAGCCCGCGGTTCCTCACCCCGGGCTACGCGACGATCGTGTCGAGCGTCGTGGCATCCACCTTCTACGCGGTCATGCGTTTCATCTCCGAGGACGTTCTCTGGGACACCATCACAGCGCTCGGCATGATGATCTGCTTCTACTACGGGATCACGGCGTTCGCGACGGTCTGGTACTTCCGGAGGCAGCTGTTCGCCTCGGCGCGGAACGTCTTCTTCCAGCTGTTGTTCCCGCTCATCGGTGGCATCATCCTCGCCGTGCTGTTCTTCACGACGATCACCGACAGCATGGACCCCGAGTACGGTTCAGGATCCAACATTGCCGGCGTCGGCCTCGTCTTCATCCTCGGCATGGTCGTCATCATCTCCGGCGTGGTCATCATGATCATCCAGGCGATCCGCCGGCCGGCCTTCTTCCGCGGCCAGACGCTCGAGCGCGGGGTCTCCGACGGAAAGGAAGACGACGCGCTCGACGAGCTGCCGGTGTGATCTGAGTCTTCGAGTTGCCGGGTTTCGTGGGTGCGTCCGCGCGAACACCCGCGAAACCCGGCAACTCGGGAAATCCTGCCGTTTACCTCGTTGTGGTTGAGTGGGGGCTGTGACGCAACATCCCTCACTCTCCCGGCGGCTGGGACTCGGCGACGCCGTCGTCATCGGTTTGGGGTCGATGATCGGTGCCGGGGTCTTCGCGGCGTTCGCTCCCGCGGCTGCCGCAGCGGGCTGGGGTCTGCTCGTCGGGCTCCTTCTCGCCGCGATCATCGCCTACTGCAATGCGACCGCGTCGGCCCAGCTCGCCGCCCAGTACCCGTCGTCCGGTGGCACCTACCTGTACGGGCGCGAGCGTCTCGGCGAGTGGTGGGGGTTCGCGGCCGGGTGGAGCTTCGTGATCGGCAAGACCGCGAGTTGTGCGGCCATGGCACTCACCTTCGCCGCCTACGCCGCACCGGTCGGCTGGGAGAAACCCGTCGCCGCGCTCGCCGTCGCCGCGCTCGTGATCGTCAACTACTTCGGGGTGACCCGGACCGCCTCTCTCACCCGGATGCTCGTCGTCGTCTCCCTGCTCGTTCTCGCGATCGTCGTCGCTGCCGGGCTGGCGGCCGCTCCGGGGTCAGGCGTCGGAGTGTCGGCGGGCACGACCGCAGGCACGTGGTCGCTCGCGCCAGGGCTGTTCGACGCGGGCCTCTACGGCATCCTGCAGTCCGCCGGCCTGTTGTTCTTCGCGTTCGCCGGGTACGCGCGCATCGCCACCATGGGGGAGGAAGTACGCGACCCAGCGCGGACCATCCCCCGCGCCATCCTCACCGCCCTCGCGATCGTCGTCGCGATCTACGCCGTCGTAGCCGTGGTCTCCCTGCGCACGATTGGTCCGCAGCAGCTTGCGGCGTCGGCGGCACCCCTCGTCGATGTCGCGACGGCGGGCGGCTGGGACTGGACCGCACCGGTCGTCCAGGTCGGTGCGGCAGCTGCCTCGCTCGGAGCTCTGCTCGCCCTCATCGCCGGCATCGGCAGGACGAGCCTCGCGATGGCGCGCGAGGGCGACCTGCCCCGCGTTCTCGCGGCGGTGCATCCGCGTTACCATGTGCCGCACCGGGCAGAACTCCTGCTCGGTGCGATCGTGATCACGGTCGTGCTCGTCGCCGACCTCCGTGGGGCTATCGCGTTCTCGTCATTCGGGGTGCTGCTCTACTACTTCGTCGCCAACCTCGCCGCCTTCGGGCAGGATGCGCCGATGCGGCGTTTCCCCCGGTGGCTGCAGGTGCTCGGCATGGCCGGCTGCCTCGTCCTCGTCGCGACGCTCCCTCCGCTCGGCATCGGCGTGGGTGTCGCGGTCCTCGCCGTCGGGCTCGGCGGCCGCCTGCTCGTTCGCCGCGGGGTCGCGTGATCGAGTTGCCCGGTCTTGCGGGTGTTGGCGCGCGAACACCCGCGAGACCGGGCAACTCTCGACCCTGCTACCGGCGGTAAAACGCCACGGTAGCGTCGAGGGCCGTGTTCCAGTCCGTGGCCCTGGCGCCGAGTTCGCGCTCCGTCTCCGACGCATCCGAGAGGAACGGCATCCGGAATTGGTAGCTCGAGGCCGCAACCTCGCGCATCATCGGGCTGGCGAGTCCGATTCCCCTGATGAGCCAGGACGGCAGGGCCGAGACCGAGCCCCAAACGCCGAAGCGGTCGTTCACCTGCCGGCAGATCTGGGTGCGGCTGAGGTCGGTGGCGGCAGGCACGTGCCAGATCCGGCCCCAGTCCCCGGTGTATTCGGCCGCGGCGACGAGCGTGCTCGCGAGGTCGGGAAGGTACGCCCAGCTGTGGGGCAGCGCGGGATCCCCGATCGCCGCCGAGCGTTTGCCCGCGAGGATCGGCTCGAAGAACCGGGTGCCGAGGTGCGCGTCCGCGCCCGCTCCCGGGCCGAAGTAGTCGCTCGCCCGCACCTCGACGGCGCGCACCTCACCGCGCTCGGTCGCCCGGCGCAGTGTCGCCCACAGGTCGCGCCGCACCTCGCCCTTCGAGTCGGCGGGATGCTCCGGTGAGCGTTCCGTCATCGGCATCGTCGCTTTTCCGTACGAGTAGAGGTTCCCGACCATCACGATGTCCGCGTGCGTCGCACGGGCGGCCCGCACGACGGCGTCGATGATCGGCGGCCACTCGGTGCGCCACCGGGCATAAGGCGGATTGGTGCACACGACGATCGTCGAGTGACCGTCGGCGGCGCGAGTCAGCGCATCGGCGTCCGAGGCGTCGACGCGCACGGTGGCGGCGCCGGAAACCGGGGTCCCCGACCGGGTGCCCACGGAAACATCGGTCCCGCGCTCGAGAAACGCCGCGGTGGCGGTCGACCCCACCGGGCCGGCACCGAGAACAAGAACACTCATCCGGACTCCAACCGTTAGCGCTTCTGCGCGAAGCCTATCGGCGTGGAGGAGCTACCGGTATGTTCGCGAGATCAGCGGAAGTTGATGAACTGCAGGTCGAGATCGAGATCCTTGCCCTTGAGCAGCGCGATGACCGACTGGAGATCGTCGCGGCTCTTGGACTGCACGCGCAGTTCGTCGCCCTGGATCTGGCTCTTGACGCCCTTGGGGCCTTCGTCGCGGATGATCTTGTTGATCTTCTTCGCGTTCTCCTGCGAGATTCCATCTTTGAGCTCCGCTTCGATGCGGTATTCCTTACCACTCGCATACGGCTCCCCGGCGTCGAGGCTCTTCAATGAGATGCCGCGCTTGATGAGCTTCGACTGGAACACGTCGAGGATCGCCTTCACGCGCTCCTCGCTGTTCGCCTTCATGAGGATCTTCTCGCCGGACTGGGCGATGGATGCTCCGGTGCCCTTGAAGTCGTAACGCTGTTCGATCTCCTTGTGCGCCTGGTGGAGGGCGTTGTCCGCCTCCATCTTGTCGACCTTTGAAACCACGTCAAACGATGAATCAGCCATGGCCCCAGCCTAGAGCTTTCCGCGGCCGAAGGGGCAGGCGCTGAGCTTCACTCAGCCGGGCGCGACGTCGATGACCGCACGATGAGCTCGTACGGCAGTGGCACGTCTGCGCTCGACGGTTCGCCGTGTGAAGGCTCAAGCAATTGCATGAGCGCCTCGACGGCGTGTTCTCCCTGTCTGATCGGGAACTGGGCGACCGTCGTCAGCCCGAAAAATGACGCGAGCTGGTGGTCGTCGATTCCGACAACAGAGAGGTCTCCTGGCACGGTGAGCCCGAGATCGCGCGCGGCGAGGATGCTTCCGATCGCCATCTCATCGGATGCCGCGACGATCGCCGTCGGCCGGTTGTGCGGGCTGCCGAGCAGCTGTTTTGTGGCTTCATAGCCCCCGGGCAGGGTGAAGTCCGCGGGGCGGAACAGAGCGGGATCGACCGGTGCGCCGGCATCCCGCAGTGCGTCCTCGTAGCCCGTGCGGCGATGGCTGGGGAGGTGGAAGTCGAGGTCGAACTCTTTGCCGCCGCCGATGTGCGCAATGCGAGTGTGGCCGAGTGCGAGGAGGTGCTCGGTGGCGAGCCGGGTGACGGCGACGTCATCCATGGTGAGGCTGAGCACGCCGGGGATCGGGCCGCCGACGCCGATAAGTGGTTTGCCCATCGCGTGCAGGCTCGACACTTCGGCCTCAGTCAGTTCGAGGCCGATCGCGATCACGGCGTCGACGCGCTGGCGCAGGAGGAAGTGGTCGAAGACACTCTGGCGTGCTTCTCCGCCGCCGGTGAGGTTGTAGAGCGTGAGGTCGTATCCCTGGCGCAAGAGCGCGCTCTCCGCCCCCTCGATCACCGACGCGAAGAACCAGTGGTTGAGGAACGGAACGACGACCCCGACGTTCCGGGTGCGGCCGGAGGCGAGGCTCGAGGCGTTCGACGAGACGACGTAGTCGAGCTCGGCAGCGGCGGTGGTGACCTTCTGGCGAGTGGTCTCAGACACATAGCCACGGCCGCTCAACGCTCGCGATACCGTCGCCGTCGAGACGCCCGCGCGACGTGCGACCTCTTCGATGCCCGCCATGGGACCCTTCCGACCTGCCAAGTGAATGCTCGAGTCAGCTTAGCGAGGGCGCCGCGGTCAGGAGAGCGGGGCGCCGGGGTCTCGAGCGCGGTGGCGCCGGAGCATCCCGATGTGGGAACCTCGGTACCGGACGAGAGGGGCATTCATGCACAGGGAAGACGAACGGGTTGTCGTGATCGGTGACGCCCTCATCGATGAATTGCGGGATGCCGGTGGGAGCCGCGAGTTCGTCGGCGGCGCCGCGCTCAACGTGGCTGTCGGGCTGTCTCGGCTTGGCGTTCCGACCACGCTCCTCGCCATGGTCGGCGACGACGCCGATGGTGAGCGGATCCGCGAATTCCTCGACCAGTACGGCGTTGAGCTCATTGCAACGCCGTCGCTCCTCGGCTCTTCGCGCGCGACGAGCGACCGCAGCGAGGGCGAACCGACCTACAGCTTCAACCAGGCCGCGAGGCAGCGCAGGATCGGGTTCGGCGACGAGGAACGGCTCGCGATCGCCGACGCCAGGCTCGTCGTCGTCAGCTGCTTCCCCTTCGACGATGACGAGCAGTCAGCAGCTCTCGAAGATGCGGTGGCGAACCCGTCCCGGCGACTCGTCATCGATCCGAACCCCCGCGCTGGCATGCTGCACGACGCCGCGCAGTTCGTCTCCAACTTCGAACGCCTCGCGTCGACCTCTCTTCTCTGCAAGGTCGGCGATGAGGATGCCGAGCTGCTGTACGGCGTCGGGCTGGGCCAGCTCGTCGATCGGTTGAGGCAGGCAGGAACCGCGAATGTCCTGGCGACGGCCGGCCGAGGTGGAGCATCCGTTGTCACCCCGACAGGAACGGTGACGCGGCCGATCACGGACCTGCCCGGCCCGGTGATCGACACGATGGGAGCGGGGGATGCGACGCTCGCGGCGGCCGTTCGCACGCTCGTTCTCGAGGGTGTTCCTGCTGGTGACGTGGAGTGGGGACGGCTTCTCGACGACGCGATGCTCATCGCCGCGCACACCTGCCGGTCAGAAGGGGCGCTCCTGCAGTTGCCTCCCGTGCTCTGAGGGCCCGCCGATTCGCAGAAATCGACCGCCACAGAGTACTATTTTCAAGCGCCTTCGGTTGTCTGTACAAGTCGGTCGGGAGCGTCTGGCGAGTTACCCAAGCGGCCAAAGGGATCTGACTGTAAATCAGACTGCTCAGCATTCGGGGGTTCGAATCCCTCACTCGCCACAGCACTATCGATAGCGACGGACATTTTGTCGCTCGAAGAAAAGAGAAAAAGCCCCGGCCTCGGTCGGGGCTTTTCTATTAGGCGCCCTGCGCCAGAAGGAGAGCGAAACATGGCCCGGATCACCCTCATCCTCGGCGGAATCCTGATTGTGCTGGGCGTGGTCAGCTATGCGGCCACCGACTTTGCCAGCTGGACCGCGTTGATCCCCTCGATCCTCGGCGCCATCCTGCTGATTTGTGGACTCGTCGCCCTGCGCAAACCCAAGCTCGGGGTTCACATCGCGCTCGTCGTCGCCCTCATCGGCCTTGCTGGCACAGCGATGAACGTCGTTCAGATCGGCGAGGTGTTCGCCGGAACAGCGGAGCGCCCGCTGGCGGTCATCGTCAGCGCCATCACGTTTGTCCTCCTGCTGGCGTACATCGGTCTCGGCGTGCGTTCCTTCGTCGCGGCACGACGAGCGAAGAAGTCAGGCGCGATCGGCGAGCGCTGATTCCCCCGGATTCACGTAGGGAACTGCTTTCCCGCGGGTCCGTAATTCACGGCCAACGTTATGGTCATGCCCTGATGTCGCGGGTACCCTCGACCCCATGAGTACCGCACAGCAGATTGCCGTCATTCTCGGCAAACAATTCGCCGAAGAGCTCCCCGAGATGGCGATTGCCTGGCGGGCCGAAAACGCGCCGGACCCGCAGCTGCTCCTGCTCAATGAGCCCCTCGCGGCCGAGCTGGGCATGGACGCTGACGACCTGCGGAGTCCCGACGGAATCCGGATGCTCGTCGGCAACCTCGTTCCCAGCGGGGCAAGTCCGGTGGCGCAGGCGTACGCCGGGCACCAGTTCGGCGGTTACTCCCCGCGGCTCGGTGACGGGCGTGCGCTGCTCCTGGGGGAGCTGTCGGGCGCTGACGGCCAGATCCGTGATCTTCATCTCAAAGGATCCGGGCGAACCCCATTCGCGCGCGGTGGAGACGGGCTGGCCGCCGTCGGGCCCATGCTGCGGGAATACCTCATCAGCGAGTCGATGCATGCGTTGGGGATCCCGACCACCCGATCCCTCGCCGTCGTCGCGACGGGTCACTCAGTGCAGCGCGAAACCCTCCTGCCCGGGGCGGTTCTCGCTCGCGTGGCGAGCAGCCATCTGCGCGTCGGCAGCTTCCAGTACGCCAGAGCCACGGGCGACCTCGCACTTCTTCGTCGCCTGGCCGACCACGCGATCGCGCGTCACTATCCGGATGCCGCTGGAGCGGAGAATCCCTATCTCGCACTGTTCCACGGGGTAGCTACGGCCCAGGCCTCGCTGGTCGCCCAATGGATGCTCGTGGGTTTTGTGCACGGGGTGATGAACACCGACAACATGACGATCTCGGGTGAGACCATCGACTACGGTCCGTGTGCGTTCATGGATACGTTCGATCCGGCCACTGTTTACAGTTCAATCGACCATGGCGGGCGTTACGCCTACGGGATGCAGCCGGTCATCGCGGAATGGAACCTTGCCCGGCTCGCGGAGACTCTTCTCCCGCTTATTCACGACGATCAGGATCAGGCGGTCGATCGTGCGGTAGAGGCGCTCGAGGTCTTCCGCAAGCGCTACAGCGCCGAATGGGTTCAGGGCATGAACCGAAAGCTCGGTCTGTCTGGCGAGCTCGATGACGAGGTGATTTCGCCCCTCGTCGGTGACCTGATCGCTGTGCTCCAGGAGAACTTGATCGACTACACCTCGTTCTTCCGCCGCCTCGGTGCTGCTGCACGCGGGAACCCGGGCCCGGTACGCGATCTCTTTCTCAACCACGCCGCCATCGACAGCTGGACCGAACGCTGGCTCGCGCTGGAGCCGGACGCCGATGTCATGGAGAGCACCAACCCCGTATACATCCCACGGAACCACCTCGTCGAGGAGGCCCTCGCCTCGGCGAACCAGGGCGACCTGAGCCCGGTCCAACGCCTCCTCGAAGCACTGACCGACCCCTACGAGGAACGCCCCGGGCTCGAGCGCTACGCTGCCCCGGCTCCTGACACCTTCGGGGCATACCGGACCTACTGCGGAACCTGACTGGAGTGCCGGGGTCGCTGGCATTAACGGCGACAGGGTGCCCCGCTGAAGCGGGACACCCTGTCGGAGGAAGCGATATTACGCTGAGACGAGTGCGCCTTCGCGAACGGCTTCGAGGGCCTTGGCCCACGGCACGAGCTGGTCGAGAACCGGAGCGAGGGTCGCGGCCGACAGCTCGGTCGGTGCGAAGGTGCTGAAGTTCTCGAAGTCGGTGAAGAGGCTGAACATGCCGGTCTTCTGGACATGGGCCATCTGCAGCTCGGACAGGACGCCGCGGAGGTGCTCGGCGGCACGGACGCCCATGGCGGAGCCGTAGCTGACAATGCCGGCGGCCTTGTTGTTGAACTCGGCGTTCAGGTACGACAGCGCGTTGGTGAGCGCCGGGGTGACCGTGTGGTTGTACTCGCCGGTGATGAACACGTAGCCGTCGAATTCGGAGACCTTGGCCGACCAGACCTTGGTGTGGTCGTTCGTGTAGTTCTGGTACGCGGCGGGATACGCCTCGTCGAGCAGCGGCAGGTTGAAGTCCGCAATGTCGACCAGTTCGAATTCTGCGTCCGAGCGCAGCTGCGCCTGGGCGAGAACCCACTCGGCAACGCCGCGGTTGACGCGGCCTGGACGGGTGCTTCCGGTGACAATGGCGATCTTAGTCATGAAGACCTTTCCTGTAGTTGATGTGTCAATTAGTCTGACAGTATGAGTCTGACGCACTTTGATTGTCGTGTCAACTAACTAGCGAGGAGCGGGATATGAACGGAGAGAATACTCAGAAAGCGCGCTGGCTCGATGACCGCGAGAAGCAGGTCTGGCTGACTCTGCGCGAGTTCATCTGGGGGTTCCCTGCAGCCTTGGACCGACAGGCTCAGCGAGACTCCGCGTTGTCGATCGTCGAGTACTCCGTCCTCGCCGCTCTCTCCGAAGCGCCGGAACCACGGATGCGCGCCGGCGACCTGGCCGCAGAACTCGGCTGGCAACGCAGCCGCCTCTCGCACCTCGTCGGCCGAATGGAAGCCAAAGGGCTCGTCGAGCGCGCACTCTCGTGCGACGACGGTCGCGGTCAGGACGTCGTCCTGACGGATGCCGGCTGGTCGGCAATCCGCGCGGCGGCCCCCGGGCACGTCACTTTCGTTCGTGAAGCCGTGTTCGATCCACTGACTCCCGCCGAGCAGGATGCCCTCGAAGCCGCGCTCACGCGGATCCGGACACGAATCGCCGAGGACGGACTCTGGGCCGCATCAAAGTCGCACGTCTCGTGTCCGCCCGGCGTCGATCCGGAGTGCGAACCTGACGCCTGAGAACGAGTGGTCTACCGTGGGAAGCATGACACGCGAGTTGCAGAACCTGGCCACGGAGATCGCCCAGAAAGCCGGGGAGCTGATTCTCCGGAGGCGCACCGAAGGTGTGACCGTCTCGGCCACGAAGTCCTCGGCGGAGGATGTCGTCACGCTCGCCGACCACGAATCGGAGAAGTTGATCCGCAGCCTCATCGCGGACGCCAGGCCGGACGACGGCTTCCTCGGCGAGGAGTCCGCGGCCTCGACGAGCACGAGCGGGCTGACCTGGATCGTCGACCCGATCGACGGAACGGTCAACTACCTCTACAACATCCCGAACTACGCCGTCAGCATCGCCGTCGTCGAGGGCGAGCCGGACCCCCACAGCTGGAAGGCGCTCGCCGCGACGGTCGTGAACCCGGCAGCAGGTGAGACGTTCTCCGCTGCGCTCGGCGAGGGTGTGACGCTCAACGGCTCCGCGATCCGCGCGAACACCGGAGTGCCAGCGCCGCTCGCACTCCTCGGAACGGGGTTCGCCTACAACGCCGACCGGCGTATCTGGCAGGCGGGCATCGTGCAGCACCTCATCGGCGACGTCCGTGACATCCGCCGCATGGGGTCAGCGGAACTCGACCTGTGCTCCGTCGCGTGCGGGCGGCTCGACGGATATTACGAGCGAGGGCTGAACCCGTGGGACCACGCTGCCGGTGCTCTCATCGCACAGGAGGCGGGTGCCCGCGTCGCGGGACTGCACGGCGCTGCCGCGAGCAGCGACTTCACCCTGGCCGCCGATCCCGAGCTGTTCGACCTGTTGCACGACCTGCTTCTCGACGCCGGCGCCGAGGCATCCATCCTGGGTTGATGCGCGCTGCCTCATCCGGGTGATTCGCGCAAGGCCCCACGGAAAATCGGTCAGGATCCGCGTCTGCTTCTACAGTTGCAGCCGGAGGAACCACCATGACCGCAGCAACAAGCCCGCAGACACCGACGACGGACGATCGCCCGCCGACCAAACTCAGCCGCAAAATCACCGGCCCCCTGCTCTTTCTGTTCATCCTCGGTGATGTGCTCGGAGCGGGCATCTACGCCCTCATGGGTGTGCTGTCGGAGAACGTGGGTGGCGCGCTCTGGGCGCCACTCGTGCTTGCGCTCCTGCTCGCTCTCCTCACCGCCGGTTCCTACGCGGAACTCGTCACCAAGTACCCGAAGGCCGGAGGCGCCGCGGTGTTCGCCGAGCGGGCGTTCAAGGTGCCGATCGTGTCGTTCCTCGTCGGTTTCAGCATGCTCGCTGCCGGTGTCACGAGCGCTGCCGGCCTCTCTCTCGCGTTCTCGGGCGAATATCTCACAACGTTCATCGACGTGCCGCCGATCCCCGCGGCGATCGTGTTCCTCGCGCTCATCGCCTGCCTGAACGCTCGCGGCATCAGCGAGTCGATGAAGAGCAACGTCGTGATGACGATCATCGAGCTCACGGGCCTCGTCATCGTGATTGTCGTCGTCGCCATCATGCTGGGCAACGGCGGAGGCGACGTCTCCCGCGTCGGTCAGTTCCCGGAGGGCTCCGTACCCGCCGTCGCCACGCTCGGTGCCGCGATCGTCGCGTACTACTCCTTCGTCGGGTTCGAGACCTCCGCGAACGTTGCGGAGGAGATCCGCAACCCGAGCAAGGTCTATCCCCTCGCGCTGTTCGGTTCGCTCGCGACGGCGGGTGTCGTCTATATCCTCGTGGGGCTGGCGAGCGCCATCGCCCTGCCGGCGTCGGAGCTGAGCGAATCGACAGGTCCGTTGCTGGCGGTCGTCGCGGCATCCGGTGTCGGAATTCCCGAGTGGCTGTTCAGCCTCATCGCTCTCGTCGCTGTTGCGAACGGTGCGCTGCTCACCATGATCATGTCGAGCCGGCTCGCATACGGGATGTCGGAGCACGGTCTGCTTCCGAGCCCGCTCAGCCGGGTGCTGCCTAAGCGCAGGACGCCGTGGGTCGCGATCGTTGCCACCACCGTCGTCGCGATGCTGCTGACGCTCATCGGAGATCTCGGAACGCTCGCCGAAACCGTCGTTCTCCTCTTGCTGTTCGTGTTCATCTCGACGAACATCTCGGTGCTCGTGCTGCGCAAGGACAAGGTGGAGCATGAACACTTCCGGGTGTGGACGATCATCCCGATCCTCGGGGTTGGATCATGCATCCTGCTGCTCACCCAGCAGGAGCCACTTGTATGGCTGTTCGGCGGCATCCTGCTCGCTGTCGGAGCGGTGCTCTACTACATCGCCCGACTGGTGCACGGCAAGACAGCGTCCTGACCCAGGTCGCCTCACGCGTTGAGAGCCGTTGCCGCGGTGAGTCCCTCCGGGAGCGGAGTCGTCGGGCGGCCGATCAGGCGCGAGAGTTCGCCGGTTGTCGAGCCGAGCAGCCCATCCCGGGTGTTCTGATCCAGGGCGACGAGGAAGCCTGTGGTTCCCTCGTCGACGCCTGCTGCGAGCAGGGCGGTGCGGTGCTCGTCAGGCGACACCGATGAGAACACCACGTCGCGCCCGGTGACTGTGCTGAGAGCGGCCGCCATCTCGGTTCCGTCCCACGCGGCATCCCCGGAGAGTTCGTAGACGCGCCCGTCGTGGCCGTCGGTCGTCAGCACGACCGCCGCCGCCTCGGCGTAGTCCGTCCGTGACGCACTCGCGATTCTGCCGTCACCGCTGCTTGCCAGGTATACGCCGGTCGCCCGCGCCTGCTCGATGGTGGCGGCGTAGTTCTCGGTGTACCAGCCGTTGCGGAGGATGGTGAAGCGGATGCCGGAATCCCGGATGAGCTGCTCGGTCACCTTGTGGTCCGGCGCGAGGATGAGCGCGGAGGTGTCAGCCTGCGGTGCACTCGTGTAGACGATGCGGGAGATGCCCGCCTTTTTGGCCGCTTCGATCACGTTGATGTGCTGCTCGACGCGTCGCCCGACCTCGTTGCCGGAGACGAGCATGAGGGTGTCGGCGCCGGCGAACGCGGCGTCGAGGGTGCCCGGATCGGAGTAGTCGAGGAACGCGGTGCGAACGCCGGACTTCGCGAGCTCGGCAAGCCTGTCGCGGTTGCGGCCGACCCCGACGATCGCGGCGGGTTCGACACCACGGTTGAGCAGGTGGTCGATGATGTGGCGGCCGAGGGCTCCGGTTGCGCCGGTGACGACGATGGTCATGGTGTCCTTTCGCCGGCCCGTGCGGGCCGTCTCCGGGAGGAACACCGTTTCACGTCCAGTCCTTCCCGTATGCCGAAAACTCACGGACGGGTGAGCGGATGCCGCTGGCGCACGCGAAAGGGCGGGGAGCCGAAGCTCCCCGCCCTCGATGAAACCGCGTACTACGGCGTGCGGACCCAGATGGTCGAGTCTGCACCGACGGATGCTCCGTCGAACTCCGCAGAAGCGAGCAGAAGCTCGGCGGACGCGAAGGCCTCGGGCAGCGCTACGGCGGTGTCTCCCGTGTTCGCGATCACGGTGACATTCCCGTTGCTGAAGGCCGCGACGGAATCCGGGAGTCCGTCAATCCACGTGAGGGTACCGAGACCGAGCGTGTGCTCGCGGCGCAGGCGCAGCGCGTCGCGGTACATCTCGAGGGTCGAACCTTCGACGCCCACCTGGGAGTCG
This sequence comes from Mycetocola sp. TRD_SC_2, assembly GCF_055361225.1. Taxonomy (NCBI): domain Bacteria; kingdom Bacillati; phylum Actinomycetota; class Actinomycetes; order Micrococcales; family Microbacteriaceae; genus Mycetocola; species Mycetocola sp. TRD_SC_2. The sequence goes on from NZ_CM143954.1 coordinate 327,118, forward strand.
CGGGCGTACCGGTCCCAGTCGGACGGCTGGGGCAGCCAGGCCGCGCCCGTGTCGTTGAAGCCGTAGGCGGGAGCGCCCGCTTCCCACGGAATCGGCACGCGGCATCCGTCACGACCATACTTCTCACGGTTCGTGCGGAACCAGGTGGGGTCCTGGCGCGAATCGTCTGGCAGGTCGATGACCTCGGGAAGGCCGAGCTCCTCGCCCTGGTAGAGGTAAGCGCCGCCGGGCAGGGCGAGCATGAGCGCAGACGCCGCGCGGGCGCGACGCAGGCCGACCTCGCGGATCGGCTGGCCCGGGCTCTTCGGCCCGATGCCGTGACCCTGCGGGTTCTCGGCGGTCAGTGCCAGTCGCGAGGCGTGGCGCACGACGTCGTGGTTGGAGAGAACCCAGGTGCTCGGTGCACCGACAGCGCCGAACGCCTCGATGGACTCGTCGATGACGGTGCGGAGAGCGGATGCCTCCCACGGCGTCTCGAGGTACGGGAAGTTGAACGCCTGCTGCATCTCGTCCGGGCGGACCCACTTCGCCATCTTCGACAGCGGGTAGACCCAGGCCTCGGCGCAGAGGACTCGGTCGCCCTCGTACTCCTCGAGCACGACGTGCCAGTCGCGGTAGATCTCGTGAACACCCTCCTGGCCCCAGTAGGGTGCGCCCTCGTCTTCCTCGGTCGCGATGTCGTCGATCCCCGGCTCGAGTCCGAGCGGCGTGTTGCCGCCCATGCTGCCGCCTTCGGCGGGAGGGGTGTAGTCGGGCAGCCCGTCAGCCTTGATCATGCCGTGGGCGACGTCGACACGGAATCCGTCGACACCACGGTCGAGCCAGAACCGGAGCACGCCGCGGAACATCTCGCGAACCTCTTCATTGGTCCAGTCGAAGTCGGGCTGGCTGGAATCGAAGATGTGCAGGTACCACTGGCCGGCGGTGCCGTCCGGGTTCGTTGTGCGGGTCCAGGCTGGCCCGCCGAAGACGCTCTCCCAGTTGTTCGGCGGGGTGTCGCCGTTCTCACCCTTGCCATCGCGGAACATGTAGCGCGCGCGCTCGGGTGAGCCGGGCCCCGCCGCGAGTGCGGCCTGGAACCACGGGTGAGCATCGGAAGAGTGATTCGGAACGAGGTCGATGATGACGCGGATGCCGCTGTCGTGCGCTTTCGAGGTCATCGCGTCGAAGTCAGAGAGGGTTCCGAAGATGGGGTCGACGTCGCAGTAGTCGGCGACGTCGTAGCCGGCATCCTTCTGGGGGCTGGTCATGAAGGGGGAGAGCCAGATCGCGTCGATGCCGAGCGACTTCAGGGAGTCGAGCCGCGAGGTGATTCCGGGCAGATCGCCGAGACCGTCGCCGTTGGCGTCAGCGAAGGACCGGGGATAAATCTGGTAGATGGCGGCGGAACGCCACCACTCTGTGCTGGTGCGCAAATTCATGCCGCCACTCTAAGCCATCCACCCGGCAATGTGTAAGCGCTTGCTCACAGGTCTCATATCACGAGGTTACGATCGGGCATCCATTAGTGCGCGTCAGGTTGTACTTTCCAGACCGAGCGGGTATATCTGGAAGCGCTTGCAGTATGCGGGCCCGAGAGAACGGTCTTTCACTGACGAGGAGTTCCCCGAAGGGGAACCGGGAACAGCCCCGGAATCCGCGGAGGCAATGGGGCCGGGTATTCACTCGACACATTCGATGAAAGGCACACACCAATGAGGGTGAAAAACTCTTCACTTCTGAAGGCAGGCGCGCTCGCTGCCGTCGCAACGCTGGCACTCGCCGGCTGCGCAGGGGGAGGCGACGCTGCGAGCGACGACTCCAAGTCCGACGCGACACTGACGGTCTGGGTCGACGCCGACCGCGCCCCGGTGCTCAAGGACGCTGCAGCAGACTTCACCGCCGAGTCCGGCGTCAAGGTCAAGCTCGTCCAAAAGGACTTCGCCAAAATCCAGGACGAGTTCATCGCCCAGGTCCCATCAGGCAAGGGCCCCGACATCACCATCGGTGCGCACGACTGGCTCGGCAACTTCGTCACCAACGGTGTCGCGCAGCCGATCGAGCTCGGCGACAAAGCCGCTGACTTCGAAGATGTCGCCATCCAGGCCATGAGCTACGAGGGCAAGACCTACGGTCTGCCATACGCGATCGAGAACATCGCTCTCCTCCGCAACACGGCCCTCGCGCCCGAAGCCCCGACCGACTACGACGACATGGTCGCAGACGGCCAGGCCGCCGGCACCGAGTTCCCGTTCCTCGTTCAGGTCGGACCCGAGAGCGACCCGTACCACCTGTACCCGTTCCAGACCTCGTTCGGCGCCCCCGTCTTCGGCACCAACGATGACGGAAGCTACAACCCGGAGGACCTCCAGATCGGAGCGAACACCGAGTTCGCGACCTGGCTCGGCGAGCAGGGTGCAGCAGGACTGTTGAGCACCACGGTCACCGGTGACATCGCCAAGGAGAAGTTCAACTCCGGCGCGAGCCCGTACTTCCTCACCGGCCCGTGGAATGTCGGCGACGCTCAGGAAGCCGGCATCGACGTAGCCGTCGACCCGATCCCGTCCGCCGGTGGAGAGGTCGCCCAGCCGTTCGTCGGTGTTCAGGGCTTCTTCGTCTCGGCCAAGAGCAAGAACACCCTCGCCGCCAACGAGTTCCTCACGAACTTCATCGGCACCGAAGAAGTCCAAACCGCCCTCTTCGAAAAGGGACAGCGCCCGCCGGCACTCTCCGCCTCGTTCGAGAAGGCCGCGTCTGACCCCATCGTCGCCGCATTCGGTGAAGTGGGCGCCAACGGTGTGCCGCAGCCGTCCATCCCGCAGATGGGCAAGGTCTGGCAGTTCTGGGGTGTCACCGAAGCCGCGATCATCGATGGCGGAGACCCCGCCTCCCTCTGGGAGAAGATGACCGCAGACATCCAGGCTGCGATCGCAGAATAATCACGAGCTGCCGGCCGGGACGCATCCGCTCCCGGCCGGCATACTCTTCCCGTCGACCCCAACGAGGTCGCCGGCATTAACACTGAGGCGACAATGAGTACAGGCACGCAGCCCTCCGGCACTTCCCCCAAGGTCGCCGAATCCAAGCGATCCAAGCGCGCAGGGCGCATCGCGGATCACGCCTCAGGCGGCGTCGTCGCGCTGCTGGTCAAAATCGGGTTGCTCGCCGTCGTCGACGCGATCGCCGTTTACGCTCTCTTCATCCTGTTCCTCAAGCAGGACTGGCTGATTTTCGGGATCGTCGTCGTGTTCACCGCGGCGATCAACATCATCTACTTCTCCAAGCGGATGCTTCCGGCCAAGTACCTGGCGCCGGGTCTCGTCTTTCTCCTCATCTTCCAGGTCTTCGTCATCGGTTACACCGCGTACATCTCGGTCACCAACTACGGCACCGGCCACAACAGCACCAAGGACGACGCGGTCACGTCGCTGATCCAGTCCGCCCAGTACCGGGTCCCCGATTCGGCCACCTACGACCTCGCGATCGTTGAGCAGCTCGGCACCTTCAACTTCCTCGTCACCGACCCGGACGGTGACGTCCTCGTCGGCAACACGGACACTCCGCTCGACGAGGTCTCCGGCGCCGAGATGTCGGGTGGCAAGGCCGTCGGGCTCGCCGGATACAACACCCTCAACTTCGCCGACATCATCAGCAACCAGGACCAGATCGCGGCGATGACCGTGCAGGTTTCTGAAGACCCGAACGACGGCGCTCTTCGCACGCCGGACGGATCGAGCGCGTACCTCTACCTCTCCACCCTGAGCTTCGACGAAGCCGCAGACACGATGACGAACACCGACACCGGCGTCGTCTACTCGGACACCGGAAACGGTGCGTTCACGTCGGCCGACGGCGAGGAACTCCTGCCGGGCTGGAGTGTCGTCGTCGGTGCCGAGAACTACACCAAGGCATTCACCGACGAGAGCATCCGCGGGCCGCTCGTCAGCGTCACCCTCTGGACGTTCGCCTTCGCGCTCCTCAGCGTCGCGACGACGTTCGTTCTCGGCTTGTTCCTCGCGATCGTCTTCAACGACATGCGGATGCGTGGACGCAAGTTCTACCGCGTGCTCATGATCCTTCCCTACGCCTTCCCCGGATTCCTCGGCGCGCTGGTCTGGGCCGGGATGCTCAACCAGGACTTCGGGTTCGTGAACCTGACCCTGTTCAGCGGGGCAGACATCCCCTGGCTGACCAATGAATGGCTGGCGAAGGGCAGCATCCTCTTCGTCAACCTCTGGCTCGGGTTCCCGTACATGTTCCTCGTCTGTACCGGTGCTCTCCAGTCGATCCCGGACGAACTGCAGGAAGCGGCCAAGATGGACGGCGCCAACCCGTGGCAAGTGTTCAGGCGGATCAAGTTTCCCCTCCTCCTTGTCTCGATTGCCCCGCTCTTGATCGCGTCGTTCGCCTTCAACTTCAACAACTTCAACCTGATCTACATGCTCACCAACGGTGGGCCGCGTGATGCGTCAGCGAGCATCAACGTCGGAGGCTCCGACATCCTGATCTCGATGGTCTACAAGGTCGCCTTCGTCGGTGCGAACCGTGACTACGGGCTGGCCAGCGCGTTCTCGATCATCATCTTCCTCATCGTCGCGATCATCGCCGTGGTGAGCTTCCGGCAGACCAAGGCCCTGGAGGATCTGAACTAATGACTACCACGGCACCTGCCCTCCCTCGCGAGGCATCCGCGATTCCTGCCACCCGCGCGAAGCGGCCGTTCTCGTTTCCGCGCTGGTTCGCGGCGACCGGCTGGCGGCACCTCGTCGGTATCGCGATGATCATCTTCTCGGTCTTCCCGCTCCTGTACGTCCTGTCGGCGTCGCTCAACCCGAACGGCACGCTGCTGCAGTCGAACGGGCTGTTCTCGGCCATCGGGTTCGACAACTACGCGACCTTGTTCAACTCGCCGCAGCAGCCGTACGCGGCCTGGTTCATGAACACCCTCGTGATCGGCATCACGACGTCGATCGGAACGGTCTTCCTCGGCGCACTCGCTGCGTATTGCTTCAGCCGGATGCGATTCACCGGCAGACGCATCGGGTTGCTCTCGCTCCTGATTGTGCAGATCTTCCCGCAGCTGCTCGCCGTTGTCGCGATCTTCCTGCTGCTGACCACACTCGGGGACATCTTCCCGATTCTGGGCCTCGACAACCAGATCGCGCTCATCATGGTCTACCTCGGTGGCGCGCTCGGGGTGAACACGTACCTGATGTACGGGTTCTTCAACACGGTTCCGTCGTCACTCGACGAGGCCGCGAAGCTCGACGGCGCCGGACACGCGCGGATCTTCTTCACGATCATCCTGCGCCTCGTCGCTCCCATCCTTGCGGTGGTCGGGCTGCTGAGCTTCATTGCGACGACGAACGACTTCGTCATCTCGAGCGTTGTGCTGGTGACACCGGAGAAGCAGACGCTCGCCGTCGGCCTCTACCAGTTCGTGTCACAGGAGTTCACGAGCAACTGGGGCGTCTTCGCCGCAGGTGCCGTGCTCGCCGCGCTCCCGGTGATGGCGCTGTTCCTGTACCTGCAGAAGTACATCGTGAGCGGGCTGACCGCGGGAGCGGTCAAGTAGCGCGTTCAACGATGGGGTGACGAACGGCGGCGCGGCTAGTCCTTGCCGTTGGGCTTGCCGTTCCCGTTCCCATTGTTCTTCTTCGGGTTGTCGCGCTTGTCCTTGTCTTTCCCGTTGCCGTTGCCGTTCCCGTTGCCGTTTCCGTTTCCGCTTCCGTTTCCACCGTCGCCTTCGTCGTCACCTTCATCGTCATCATCGTCATTGACGGGCGGGGTCGGTGTGACTGGTTCGGGTTCCGGCTCCGGCGCGGGAGCGGGAGCGGGTTCTGGCTCGGGTGCGGCGGCGTCGAGAGCGGCCTGGATGTCGGCCCGTACGAGGTCGAGTGCCGCTTCGATGCGCTGGTGACGCGGGAACGAGACGCTGCCGTTCTGGGCGGCGGCATCGAGTTCCGTTTCGAGAGTGGTGACGGCATCCATCGCCGCAGCGTGGTCGCCGTTCGCCACGGAGGTCGTGATCGACAAGACCCGAGACTGGAACTGTTCCGCTGTTGCGCTACTCAGGTCGGATGGGCTTGCCTGGCAGCCAGACAGCCCGAGAACGAGGACGGCGCCTGCGGCGGCTGTTCGCACGGAGAATTTCACGGTTCCACGCTTTCCTGAAGGTCCTCGAGGTGCTCGCCGACGGTGCCGGGCACCGCTGGATACTCGATCGGGGTGGATTGGTCGATCGCGTTGTTGTTCAGTGCGGAGATGCCGAAAGCGGCGGCAGCAATCAGCAGAAGTGCGACGACGACACCCGCGATGAGTGGGGCACGACGACGGCGAGGCTTCTCCGGTACGGCGGTCGGAAGGGGCGGTGGGCCCTGCTCGAGAACGGCGGTGACGTCTTGCGCGGGTGCTGCAGGTGACGCTTCGGTTCTCGAGCGCGACGACGTCGCCTCCGTTCGTGCCTCCGTCGACGCTGCCGTTGGAGCGGTCATCGCGGCCGTGGCATCCGTTTCTGCATCCGCACTCTTACGGAAACCATGGAGCGGGGCGATTCCCCGAAGCGACAGGGCCACCTCGTGCGCGGTCGGGCGGTCGTTCGGGTTCCGGGCCGTCATGGCGGCGATCGTTTCGGCGAGGAGCGGGTCGAGCCCCTCCGGGATCTGGGGGTCACGGGTGATGGGAGCGAACGCCACCTCCTTGCCGGAGCCGCTGAAGGCACGTTCGCCGGTGACGCACTCGAGCAGCACGAGTCCAAGCGAGTAGACGTCGGTGGGCGGGCCCACGTCGTCGCCACGCGCCTGCTCCGGGCTGAGGTAGCCGGCCGACCCGACCGTGAACGACGTTGCGGTCAGCCTGCTGTCGTCGACGAGGCGGGCGATACCGAAATCGCTGAGCTTCGGGTGCGGGCGGGTATCCGTGCCGTTCGTGTGGGCGAGCAGGATGTTGGCCGGTTTGATGTCGCGGTGAACGACGCCGTTGTCGTGAATGAAATGGAGCGAGTCTGCGAGGTCAGCGCCGATAGCCCGGATATCTTCGCTGCGGAGCTCTTTCTCATCGATGGCGTTCCGGAGGTCGGAACCCCGGATCAGTTCCATGACCAGGTACGACCGCGGGTTGAGCGGGTCGGACTCATCGGTGCCCGCGTCGAACAGGGCGACGAGACCGGGATGCGTGAGGGTCGCGAGGAGAGAGATCTCGCTGGCCTGACGTCGGAGTTCGGTCGGGCCGGTGGCGGCAGCGCGGAAGAGTTTGATGGCCACGTCCCGCCGAAGCGCCTCATCGTGGGCTCGATAAACACTCGCCATGCCGCCGGAACCGATCAGGCGCACGAGCCGGTATCGGTTACTGAGCACAAGGTCGAGAGTTGGGGCGTTCGGGTTCTCGGTCATGGGATCGTCCTGGCCCTAATGCTACGTCGAGCGCGCTCTCGGGGCTATGCGGTCGGGGAACGCTCCTGAGTGATGCTATTCTCTACTGGTGCCATTTTGTGTGGTCACGCTCCGGTAGCTCAGTGGTAGAGCACTTCCTTGGTAAGGAAGAGGTCGTCGGTTCAAACCCGACTCGGGGCTCGTTACTTTCTCGGTAAGCCCGGGCGAAGTTTCGCGGCAGGGTAGCTCAGTTGGTGAGAGCGCACGACTCATAATCGTGAGGTCGCGGGTTCGAATCCCGCTCCTGCTACGGGGAAAGGCTCTCAAAGCCTCTTCCCATGTAGCCCCAAGGTCTCGCCACCTTGGGGCTTTTCACATACCTCCTGTTGCCTACGCAGCCCTGAGGGGCCGAGCGCAAGCCCGGTCAACCATCAGGCGATAGGGACGTAAAATCTAGGGGCGCGAATTTCAGCGCCGGTTACACGTCGACAGGGAGTTCCCATTGGATGGAAACGCAACGACCACGCATCGCAATGTCGCGCTGCTGTCTGTCGCGACCACCCTTGCCTCCCGCATCACTACGTCGGAGGAGATCGACTCCCGGCTGGACCCGGTACTGAAACGGCTCAAGCTGCCTACCGGTCTGCTCCAGCGTGTGGCCGGTGTGCACGAACGCCGCAACTGGGCCGAGACCGAGTCGTTCGACCGCGCAGCGGTGGACGCCGGAAACCGGGCCCTCGCCTCCGCCGGAGTATCTGCGGACCGGATCGGCCTGCTCATCAACACGTCGGTCACCCGTAAGCACCTCGAACCCTCCGTCGCGGTGAAGCTGCACCACGGTCTCGGGCTGCCCTCATCGGCGATCAACTTCGACATCGCCAACGCGTGCCTCGGTTTCGTCAACGGGATGAGCCTCGCCGCCCAGCTGATCGACTCCGGACAGATCGAATACGCGATGATCATCGACGGTGAAGACGCTGACGACATCCAGAACAACACCATCGAACGCCTCGGCCGGGACGGGATTGGGCGCAAGGACTTCATGAGCGAGTTCGCGAGCCTCACCCTCGGCTCAGGCGCTGCCGCCGCCGTGCTCGGCCGGGCAGACACGAACCCGGGCGGCCATCGCATCCTCGGCGGCGTCACCCGCGCCGCGACCCAGTTCAACGAACTCTGCGTCGGCAGCGTCGACGGTATGTTCACCGACGCCAAGGCCCTCCTCAAGGGCGGGATGCAACTCGTCGTCTCGGCCTGGAAAGAAGCGCGCCGCGACTGGACCTGGTCCAACATGGACCGCTACATCATGCACCAGGTGTCCGATGTTCACACGAACGCGATCATCAAGGCTGTCGGTATCGACCGCGACCGTGTTCCGCTCACCTATCCGAAGCTCGGCAACGTCGGCCCCGCGTCCATCCCCATCACTCTTGAGCGCGAAACCGCGAGTCTGCGTCCCGGAGACCGGGTGCTCCTCATGGGTGTCGGCTCCGGCCTGAACACCGCCATGATGGAAATCGCCTGGTGACTGGGCGCCTGCCCGCCGTCGGCGGCACCCTCGCCCCGGCGACGCTTCCCCCCGCCGGTCTCGACGGACTCGATTCCTCCTATTCACGCGTGGTGCGCGTGGTCGAGCGCGGAGCATCCGTCGATCGGGGATGGCACCTTCTCGATAACGCCGACCGCCTTGCTGAGCTCGGCGTCGAGCCGGTCGGAACGATTCTCTGCGTGCACGGCAACCCGACCTGGTCGTACCTGTGGCGCCGGCTCGTCGATGCGGCGACGGATGCTGCCGCTGCAGGCGGCGACGCCTGGCGCGTTATCGCCGTCGACCAGCTCGACATGGGTTTCTCGGAGCGCACGGGCACCCAGCGCCCGCTCGCGCGGCGTGTGCAGGACCTCGGTGACCTCACGGACGCGCTCGGCCTGACCGGACCGGTGCTCACCCTCGGGCACGACTGGGGCGGTGTCGTCTCGCTCGGCTGGGCGGTCGACCACCCGGAGCTGCTCACCGGGGTGATGCTGCTGAACACCGCGATTCACCAGCCCGAGAACAAGCCGATTCCGGCGCCGCTCCGGATCGCGCTGCAGCCAGGCGTTCTCGGCCGGGGAACAGTGCTCACCCCGGCGTTCCTCGAGACGACGCTGGCGCTCGCGCACCCGCCGCTGTCGTCGGCGGTGAAGGACGGCTACCGTGCGCCCTACCGGGGCGCCGAACGTCGCGGCGGTATCGGCGGATTCGTCGCCGACATCCCTGTTTCAGCCGAACATGAAAGCTGGGACGAACTCGAGCGCATCGCCGATGGTGTGACGAAACTCCGTGTTCCCGCGCTGATGCTGTGGGGCCCCCGCGACCCGATCTTCAGCGACCGCTACCTCGACGACCTGATCGACCGGATGCCACACGCCGACGTTCACCGCTTCGAAGGCGCGGGGCACCTCGTCGCCGAGGACGTGGACTACGCGTCAGCCGTCCTCACCTGGCTGGGCGACAGCATCCGTACCCCCGAAGAGCTCCCGGCCGCTCCGGTCGAGGACGAACGTGCACCGCTCTGGCACTATCTCGACGAGCTGCAGGGCAGCGACGACGCCGCCGTCATCGACATGGTCCCGCCGAGCGGCGATGCTCCTCGCATCGTCTCGTGGAAACTCCTGTCGAAGCGCGTGCGGCAGCTCGCCACCGGGCTTGGCGCTGCCGGCGTGAAGAAGGGCGACCGGGTGTCGCTCCTCATCCCGCCGAGCGCAGACCTCGTCGCCGTTCTCTACGCGTGCCTGCGCATCGGCGCCATCGTCGTCGTCGCCGACGCCGGTCTTGGCCTCGGTGGGCTGACCCGCGCGGTTCGCGGCGCCTGCCCGGACCACGTCATCGGCGCGACACCGGGCCTCAGCGCCGCCCGGGCGCTCGGCTGGCCAGGGCAGAAGATCTCGACCACGACCTACCCGGCGCCGTTGCGCCGTGCGCTCGGCGTCTCGCACTCGCTCGCGGAGCTCGTCGCCCTCGGCTCGGACGAACGGATGCCGGAACCTCCCACCGCGGGTGACACCGCCGCGATCCTCTTCACGTCCGGCTCGACCGGGCCGGCGAAGGGCGTCGTCTACACGCACGGCCAGCTTTCCGCCGTGCGCGATGCGCTCGCCGCCCAATACGGAGTCGGCGTCGGAACCGGGCTCGTCGCCGGATTCGCCCCGTTCGCACTGCTCGGTCCTGCCCTCGGCGCCCGCTCCGTCACGCCCGACATGGATGTCACGGCGCCGAAGACGCTCACCGCGACAGCCGTGGCCGCCGCTGTGAAAGCCGTCGACGCGACCGTCGTGTTCTTGTCGCCGGCCGCCGTCGCGAACGTGGTCGCGACATCCGCAGCCCTGACCGACGATGACCGCACTGCCCTTCACGGCGTCGAAAACTTTCTCTCAGCCGGCGCTCCCGTGTCGGAGCCGCTGCTCGCCGCGATCTCCGCGCTCATGCCGTCGGCCAGCGCGCACACGCCCTACGGCATGACCGAAGGCCTGCTGATGACCGACATCACGCTCGACGGCATCCGTGATGCTGCGACGCAAGACGGCGCTGGCGGCGTCTGCGTCGGCACACCGTCTGGCCCGACGCGTGTGCGTATCTCGCCGCTCGACGAGAACGGGCACGCGACAGGGGACCTGACGGAGGCGGCATCCGTCACCGGAGAAATCCTCGTCTCGGCGCCGCACGTCGAAGACCACTACGACCGGTTGTGGCTCACCCATCGGGCGAGTCGACTCGGCGGTGTTCCGGGGGAGCGCTGGCACCGCACCGGAGACGTCGGGCACCTCGACGAGTCCGGGCGCCTATGGGTCGAGGGGCGGATGCCGCACGTGCTCGTCACGGCCGACGGCGTCGTGACCCCGGTTAAGCCCGAGTTGCAGGCCCAGTCGGTGTTCGAGGTCGCTCGCGCCGCCATCGTCGGTGTCGGACCGCGCGGCGTGCAGCAGGTCGTCGCCGTCGTCGAGACGACGAACCCCACTCGCCGGGTCTCGCTCGCGAACCCTGAGCTCGCCGAAGCGATTCGCGATGCCGTGGACGTGCCGCTCGCAGCCGTGCTTGTCGTGCCTCGCCTGCCCACCGACATCCGTCACAATTCCAAGATCAACCGGTCGGCGCTCTCGACCTGGGCCGACGGCATCCTCTCGGGTGGGCGGATGGTCGCGCCGTGAGAGTGCTCGTCACCGGCGCGAGCGGGTTGCTCGGTGGGGCCGTCGCGGCTGAGCTGATCGCCGCTGGCCACGATGTGCGGTGCTTTCAGCGTCGGCCGTCCGGTGTTGCCGGGGCGACAGATGTTCTCGGGTCGGTCACCGATACGGATGCCGTCGCGCACGCCGTCGACGGATGCGACGCGATCGTGCACCTCGCCGCCAAGGTCTCGCTCGCCGGGAACCCCGCGGACTTCGACCGTGTCAATGTGGGCGGTACGCGCAACCTGATCGACGCCGCCCGAACCGCCGGGATCGAACGCTTCGTCTCTGTGTCGTCGCCGTCCGTGGCGCACTCGGGCTCGTCGATCGTCGGTGATGACGCGTTGCCCGCAGACCCGGCGAACGCTCGGGGTGACTACGCGCGCACCAAGGCTGAGGCGGAGCTGCTCGCGCTCGCCGCCGACTCCGCTTCGCTGCGGGTGGTGGCCGTTCGTCCGCACCTCGTCTGGGGCCCTGGCGACACCCAGCTCGTCGAACGTGTGGTCGAGCGGGCCCGGCATGGGCGGCTTCCGCTTCTCGACTCCGGTGCCGCGCTCATTGACACGATCTACATCGACAATGCCGCGTCGGCGATCGCGGCGGCGCTTGCCAGGGTCGACGAGGTTCACGGGCAGTCGTACGTGCTCACCAACGGTGAACCGCGCCCGGTCACCGAACTCCTCGCCGGGATCTGCGCTGCAGCCGGTGTGAATTCCCCGAGGTGGCGAGTGCCGGCATCCGTCGCCCGTGCTGCCGGGTCGCTCATCGAAGCGGTCTGGCGCATCAAGCCTGGTGTCGACGAGCCGCCGATGACGCGGTTCCTTGCCGAACAGTTGTCGACGGCGCACTGGTTCGATCAGCGACGGACGCGTGCCGACCTCGGCTGGACTCCCGCGGTGTCGCTCGACGAGGGCTTCCGGCGTCTGGGCGAGCACTACGCGGCCGAGCGCCGCGGCACGGTAGGGCGTCCGTTCCCTTACCGCCTCTGAGGTGGGGTGTCGCGTCAGCGCCTCGGGGCCTCGGAGTCAGGCGCGACGAGACACCAGAATCTGCTGTGCATCGCTCCTGTGAAGAGCGAAGTATGGCGACTCGAACTTGAGCGCAGCCAAATGTGGTGTCTCGAGCACGAGTTCGTGGTTCGGGCCGGGTCGATCGGTCCCAAAGGGTCGTTCGGCGGATCGATCGGTCCGGAAGGGTTGTTCGTGTTGGGTGTGAACCGCCCTTTGGGCCCGATCAGCGCTGGGCGCGCGCCCATGGGCGCCGGTGCACGAAGCCACCCGCCGCCGCCGTGCAACGAAGACATGCCGCAGCCGCACCGCTGCCGAGCGAACGAACTCACGCGTCGACGACGGATGCCCACGCGGCCCCATCGAGGACGTGCTGCCGCCACCCTCGCACCACTTTCGCCGCACCGATCCCCATCACGCCGACGAGCCGCTCCCTGCGCCGGAACAACGCGACCATGCGTCCATCTGAGAACGAACCCTCGACGACCCGAACCTCCTCGTACCCGCGCAGCCAGCCATGTACCTGCAGCTTGAGGTCGTACTGGTCGGTCCAGAAGTACGGCACAGACGCAAACGGCACAGCGTCGCCCTCGACGATCCGCTTGGCCACATGCATCCCCTGCTCGGTGGCGTTCGTGCGGTGTTCAACCCGCATCGCCTCCCCGAACACCGGGTTCTCCCACCGCGCGACATCCCCAGCGGCATAAACTCCGGGCGCAACGGACAGATCCGGCGCACACTCGATGCCGTCCCCGATCGGGATGCCGCTCCCGGCGAGCCAGCCCAGGTCCGGTTCCGCGCCGATCGCGACGAAGACGGCATCCGCCGCCAGCCGCGTGCCGTCAGCAAGCTCGACCCCGGTTACCGCACCGTCGGACGAAACAAGCGAGACCACGGCGGCGGATGGCCCCGTCCGCAGGACGACTCCGCGGGCCCGGTGCAGCGACGCGACCTGCGCACCGATCGCCGGACCGAGACTCCGTTCGAGCGGAGTCGGAGCGGCACTGACGAGGGTCACATCGGCGCCGAGCCCGACCGCGGTCGCGGCGACTTCGGTTCCAAGGAACCCGCCGCCCACCACGACGAGCCGCACACCCGGCCGCAGGTCACCCCGAAGCGCGAGCGCGTCCTCGAGCGTCCGCAGCGTGTGCACTCCACGAAGTTCAGCGCTCCCGGGCAGCACACGGGGGCGCACGCCGGTCGCGAGCACGAGCCGGTCGAAGTCGAGCTCCGACCCGTCCGACAGGGCCAGGCGCTGCGCTCCCACATCGAGTTGTGTCGCACGCACTCCCGATCGGATGCCGACGGCCAGGTCGACGAGTTCCGCGTCGGTCTTGAGCGCCAGGCGTTCCTCGGCCCACTCTCCGGAGAGGAGATGTTTCGACAGGGGCGGGCGGTCGTACGGGGCGCGCGTTTCGGCATCCACGAGAGTGATGTCGCGGTCGTAACCGTTCCGGCGCAGCGCGGTGGCGGTCGTCAGTCCGGCAGCGGATGCGCCGACGATGACAACGCGCGAGGGTTCAGCCGTCACTAGTCCTCGAGCAGGCGAAGCGCAGCGGACGGGCAACTGATGACTGCGTCACGTACGGCCTCGTAGTCTTCGGCATCCGGCGTGGCGTTCAGCAGGATGACCTTGCCGACCTCATCATCCTGATCGAACACGGTCGGGGCGATATTCACACAGACACCCGCGGCGACACATACCTCAATATCGGCAATGACCTTCATCGGGACCCTCAATTCCTGGCGGCTGGAACGCTCGCCTGACTACGATTCTGCCAGCCTCACACTCGCGATTCGAGCATACGATGCATGATGTGCAGCCCGACGAGTCCGCGACTCGGTGAGGCGAACGCCTCGGGGACCGTGGTGAGGATCCGGAAACCCAGCGAACGCCACAGTGCGATCGCGCCGGAGTTGGTTTCGACCACCGCGTTGAATTGCATCGCGAGGTAGCCGTCGCCGGCGGCAGCGTCGAGAACGTGTGTCGCGAGAGCTCGGCCAACGCCCCGCCCACCCGCGGCAGGCGCGACCATGAACCCCGCGTTCGCGACGTGGGACCCGGCGGCCGGTTGGTTCGGATGCAACTCAGCGGTTCCCAGCACCGCGCCAGCGTCGTCGACGGCTACGAACACCCGCCCGCCAGGCTTCGACATCCACCAGACGCGCGCGGCCTCCTCGCTGGTATCGACGGGCCAGCAGTACGTCTCGCCGGCAGCGACGATGTCGCGAAGGAACGGCCAGATTCGATCCCAGTCGTTCGCCGTGGCATCCCGAATTCGCATGGGTTACAAACTAGCGAACCGCGGGCCGGTGGTAGCGTCGAAACTCGATCAAGGAGACGGATGCCACAGCAACACACAGCAGGACGTTGGGTGCGTCTCGTTATCATCGGCCTTGCCGCAGGGTTCCTGTCCGGCCTGTTCGGTGTTGGTGGCGGTATTCTCATCGTGCCTGCTCTCCTCGCTCTGGTGTCGACCGACCAGCGAATGGCGGCGGGTACGTCACTTGCGGCGATCGTCCCGATGTCGGTCGTCGGCGTGATCAGTTACGCCGTCGGCGGCTCCGTTGACTGGATCGCCGCCGCGCTCCTCGCCGCCGGCGCTATCGTGGGGGCGCAACTGGGCAGCCACCTGCTCAGCAGGATTCCGCGCCGGGCCCTGCGCTGGGGTTTCGTCGCTTTTCTCGTCGTCGTGATCGTCAGCCTGTTCATCGTCATTCCGTCGCGGGATGCCACGATCGCGATCACCGCGGGATCGATCGTCGGTCTCGTGGCGCTCGGTCTCCTGACCGGTGTGCTGTCAGGACTCCTCGGTATCGGCGGGGGAGCGGTCGTCGTACCGATGCTCATCCTGCTGTTCGGGGCAAGCGACCTCGTTGCGAAGGGCACGAGCCTGCTCATGATGATCCCGACTGCCCTCTCCGGAACCATCGGCAACATGGTGCGCAGGAACGTCGATCTGCCGGCCGCCGCCGTGATCGGGGTTTCGGCATGTACGACGACAGCGCTCGGCGCCGTCGTCGCCGGCTTGCTCACGCCGCAGGCAGCAAACCTTCTCTTCGCCGCGTTCCTCGTCGCCGTGGCGGCGCAACTCGTCGTCAAGGCGCTGCGAACTCCCTCCTCCTGACGCAGCGCTACCCCTACCCGGCTTTTTGCGGGCGTCGGTAGCCTGAGGTCACAGCCGCTTCGATGACGAGCGGCCCGGACCGGAAGGACCCCATGGCATCCCTCGACGAACTGATGAACCAGATCCCGATCGGCGACGTCGCCGCGAAGCTCGGTGTCGATGAGAAGACGGCACGTGCCGCCGTCGAACAGGCGTTGCCCGCCCTCGTCGGCGGTCTCGAAGCCAACGCGAAGGACCCGAAGGGCGCGGCATCCATCGAGAAAGCCGTGTCGAAGCATTCCCCGGCGCTCGTCGACGGCGGAGTGAACCTCGCTGAGGTCGACACGAATGACGGCGAGAAGATCGTCTCCCACATCTTCGGCCCCAACAAGGAGCAGGTCGTCGCAACCCTCGGGGCGCAGCCGGCTGCGGCGGCCGGTGGCGGCCTCGGCCCGGTCGTGGGCAAACTGATGCCGATCCTCGCGCCGATCGTCCTCAGTTACCTCGCCAAGAAGTTCCAGGAGCGGGGGAGCGCGACCCAGACGCAGCCGACCGAGCCGATGCAGCCCAACGCCTCCAAGCCGACTCCGGAGAAAGAAGGCGGCCTCGGCGGAATCCTCGGTGGCATGTTCGGCGGCGACTCCGGCAGTTCAGGCGGCTCAGGGGCATCCGGTGGCGGCATCGGTGATCTGCTCGGTGGTCTCCTTGGCGGCGGCGATTCCGGCGGCAAGGGTGGCGGCATCGGTGACTTGCTCGGCGGCCTTCTCGGAGGCGGACGCAAGTAGCGCAGGCACGCCCGGCACCTTGAGGGCGCCGGGTAGGCTTGACGTGTGTCAGTAAACCCCGAACTTCAGGGTCGCGTGTTCCCGCCGGCCCCGCCCTATCTGGTCGGTCGCGAGAAAGTACGCGAGTTCGCCCGCGCTGTTTTCGCCACCTCACCGATCCACCTCGATCCGGATGCCGCGGCTCAAGCCGGTCACGCGGACGTCGTGGCCCCTCCCACCTTTCCCGTCGTGATCCAGGAGCACACACTGGCCCAGCTCCTCGCCGAGCCGGACGCGGGAATCGACTTCTCCCGGGTCGTCCACGGCGACCAGAGATTCAGCTACTCCCGGCCGATCGTCGCCGGCGACGAGCTCACCGCGACGCTTACCGTCACGAGCGTCAAGACGCTCGGGCCACACGCGATGGTGACCGCTTCCTCCGAGATGCTCGACTCGTCCGGTGCGCATGTCGTCACCTCGGTCTCCACCCTCGTCGTTCGGGGTGGCGAATGAGCGCGCCGCGGCTCGACAGCCTGAGCGTCGGCGATGTCGTCGCGGAACGCGAGTTCTCGCTCACGCGTGATTCGCTCGTTCGGTACGCCGGCGCATCCGGTGACTTCAACCCGATCCACTACCGCGACGACGTTGCGGCATCCGTCGGTCTTCCCGGTGTGCTCGCGCACGGGATGCTCACGATGGGCTTCGCGGTGCAGCCGGTCGTCGACTGGGCCGGTGACCCGGCGCGAGTCGTCGACTACCAGGTCAAGTTCACGCGGCCCGTGGTCGTCGACCCTGAAACCGGTGCGCTCGTGACCGTGGTCGCGAAGGTCGGTGCCGTGACCGAGACCACCGCCAGGATCGACCTCACCGTCACGTTCGATGGGGCGACGGTGCTCGGCAAGGCCCAGGTCGTCGTCGAGCTGGCCTGAGCGATGAGCGCCACCCTCTCTCAACTCACCACCCTGCGCGTCGGCGGGCCGGCGGAGCGACTCGTTCCGGCGACCACGCGCGAGCGCCTCGTCGAGACCGTTCGCGAGGAATGGGCGAACGGTGAGCACCCGCTCGTGCTCGGTGGCGGGTCGAACACCCTCGCCGCCGACGACGGTTTCGATGGCACGGTCGTGCAGATCCTCACTCGCGGCATCGAGCGACTCGAGTCCGCACCCGGCCGGGTGCGGCTTCGGGTGGAGGCAGGCGAGTCCTGGGACGGCCTCGTCGCGTACGCGGTCGAGAACGGATGGAGTGGGGTCGAAGCGCTCAGCGGCATCCCGGGTTCGTGCGGTGCTGCGCCGATCCAGAATATCGGCGCCTACGGGCAGGAACTCGAGTCGGTGCTCGTCTCGATCGAGCTGCTCGACCGGGACCTCGACGAACTCCTCACCGTGCCGGCAGGCGAACTGGGCCTCGGCTATCGCACCTCGGTGCTCAAGCGGCACGGCGGATCTGTTCCGGAGCGCGACGGCGTCGTCGTCGCCCTCGAACTCGAGCTGTCCGACGACGCGGGACTCAGCGCCCCGATCGCCTACCCGCAGCTCGCGTCGGCGCTCGGTGTCGAGCTCGGCGCTCGGCTCCCGATCGCGGACGTCCGTAACACGGTGCTCGAGCTGCGGGCGTCGAAGGGCATGGTGCTCGACGACACGGATACCGACACCTGGAGCGCCGGATCGTTCTTCACGAACCCGATCGTCTCCGAGTCTTTCGCCCGGTCACTGCCATCGGATGCTCCGCGCTGGCCCCTCGAGGACGGCCAGGACGCCGCCGTCGTCATTCCCCTGGGGGAGTGGGACGGTTCGATCCCCCGCCCGTCGTTCGAACACGCCGCCCGGGTGAAACTGAGCGCTGCGTGGTTGATCGAGCGTGCCGGCATCCGTCGTGGTTTCCGGTTGCCAGGATCCCGCGCGGCGATCTCGTCGAAGCACACCCTCGCGCTGACGAACACCGGCGGCGCGACCGCGGATGAGATCGCGGCGCTCGCGCGTTTCGTGCAGGCGCGGGTCGCCGCTGAGTTCGGCGTCGTGCTGCAGCCGGAGCCCGTGTTCGTGGGTCTCTCGCTCTAGGCGCGCTGGCCCCGGATTCAGGATCGAGCTGCCACTTCCGGCAAGGCCGGGGTGATCTCGTGAATTTGCGGTGCGTCAGCCGAAGAGCTTCTGCAGCCGCTGCACACCTTCGAGCAGCTGGTCGTCGCCGAGGGCATAGCTGAAGCGCAGGTATCCGCTCGGCCCGAACGCTTCGCCGGGAACGGATGCCACTTCGGCCTTCTCGAGGATGAGGTCGGCGAGCTCCAGCGAGGTCGTCGGCGTCACACCCCCCCACTCCCGGTTCAGCAGAGCGGAAACGTCGGGGTAGACGTAGAACGCGCCCTCGGGGGTCGGGGTGCGGAAGCCCTCGATCTTGTTGAGCTCTGAGACGATGACGCCGCGGCGCCGGTCGAACGCCGAGCGCATGGCCTCGACGTCGTCCTGCGGCCCGGTCAGCGCGGCGATCGCGGCCCGCTGCGCGATGTTGTTCACGTTTCCGGAGAGGTGGGACTGCAGGTTCGAGAGCGCCTTGATGGCGGATGCCGGTCCGACGGTCCAGCCGACTCTCCAGCCGGTCATCGCGTACGTCTTCGCGACTCCGTTGACGAGCAGGGTCTGCTCGGCGAGACCGGGCACAGCTTCGACGATCGAGAGCGCCTTCGCGCCCGAGTAGGTCAGGTTCTGGTAAATCTCATCGCTGATGACCCAGAGGTTGTTGTCGAGCGCCCACTGCCCGATCGCCGTGGTCTCCTCCGGCGAGTACACGGCACCGGTCGGGTTCGACGGCGATACGAACAGGAGCACCTTGGTGCGGTCGGTCCTGGCGGCTTCGAGCTGCTCGACGGTGACCTTGTAATCCTGCGATGCGTCGGCGAAGACCTCGACGGCAACACCGTCGGCGAGGGCGATGACCTCGGGGTAGGTCGTCCAGAACGGCGTCGGAACGATCACTTCGTCACCCGGATCGAGCAGCACCTGGAACGCCTCGTACACCGACTGCTTGCCGCCGTTGGTGACGAGCACCTGGCTGGCGGATGCTTCGAGTCCCGAATCGCGCAGAGTCTTCGCCGCGATCGCATCCCGCAGGTCCGGCAGGCCGGCCGCGGGCGTGTACCGGTGATTCTTCTTGTCGCTCGCAGCGGCAATCGCCGCGTCGACAATGTGCTGGGGCGTGCCGAAATCGGGCTCGCCCGCCGCGTAGCTGATCACGGGTCTGCCATCGGCCTGCAGGGCCTTAGCCTTGGCGTCGACCTTCAGCGTTGCTGACTCGGCGATGGCGGAAATCTTCGTGGAGAGTGCTCGTGGTGTGCTCACCCTATGAGGGTACCGCGTGCCGCCCAACGCGGAAGGTGTCGGCGAAACGCTCCAGGAGAAGAGGATTTCCGGCGAGAATCCGCACGATCCCGCGCTCCAGTGCCCCTTCCGCCGTCATGTCCCCGCTGATCAGCCGATGAATGCCTGCACCCGTCGCGAATTCGAGATCGACCGTTGCGTCCGCGGTGCTCCTCGACGTGATGCGCAGGGCGGCGCCGTCCACACGAACGGAGAGGTCGACGTCTCCGATCCGCATCCGGTAGGTGGTGGGCGAAAGGTCGGCGGCAGCATCCGCCCGGAATGCCGAGCGGAGAGTGATCGTCATCGAGTCCGACGTGATGAGGTCGCCCGGCTCAGGTTCGCCGAGAGCCCGGGATCCCCAGCGGCCGAGGGCGAGGACGATGTCGTCGAGTTCCCTCCCGAAGTCGGTGAGTTCGTAGACGATCGAACGCTGGATCGGAACGCGGCGGATGACGCCGCCCTCCTGCAGTTCTTTCAGCCTCGTACTGAGAATGTTGGTGGGAATGCGCGGCAGCCCGGCCTTGAGGTCGGTGTACCGTCTCGGCCCCACGAGCAGGTCGCGAACGATGAGCAGGGCCCACCGTTCGCCGACCAGCTCGAGCGCAGTCGAGACACCGCAGTGTTGGCCGTAGTTCCTGGCTGCCATGGGCGGCCGTTCAGGCCTGGGCTCCCTGCTCGGCCACGTACGCGTCCGGTCCCTGTTCGGAGGCGACGGGGTCCATGTAGAAGAACCCGAGGATGTTGCCGTCCGGGTCTTCGACGTCCCGCGAGTACATGAACCCGTAGTCCTGAGCCGGCCGCGGCTCGGTCCCACCGGCGGCGAGCGCCCGCTCCGTCAATGTGTCAACGGCTTCGCGGCTCTCATGGCTGAAAGCGATGGATGCCTGGGCGTGCGTCCTCGGGTCGATGATCTGTTTGTCGGTGAAGGTGGCCAGGAAGTCACGCTTCAGAATCATGAAGTAGATGTTCTTGTCGACGAAAATGCACGCGGCATTCTCATCGGTGAACATCGGATTAATTTGCCAGCCGAAACCCGTGTAGAACGCTTTTGCGCGTTCCAGGTCGGTCGTGGGGAGGTTGACGAAGATATCAGTCACGAGTTTCTCCTTGATCGATCCGGCGGTGACGGTCACCGTCTGGACTCATGCTTGCAAAAAGCAAGTAAGTCGTCAAGGGGCTTCGTTGATCCCACTTCGACAAGCGCAGTGAACAGCGAAGCGTATCGAGATCCGGTGTTGGGGATCTCGATACGCTTCGTTACTCGATCAACGAGAGGACGGATGCCACTAGGCCAGGTCGACCAGGAACCTCGAGTACGCGCCGACCGTCAGGAAGGTCGGGAACTCGTCCTTGAGCGCGACCTCACGGAACACATCGGCGGCGTCGTCGAACCGGTCCCCGTTGAAGCGCTCCACCGAGGAGAGCAGTTCGGAGAGGATGCGCTCGACCCGGTCGCGGGTGATCGGCGCACCGTCGTCGGTGCGGACGTCCTGGTGGATCCACTGCCAGATCTGCGAACGGCTGATCTCTGCCGTAGCGGCGTCTTCCATCAGGTTGTCGATGGCAGCAGCGCCGATGCCACGGAGCCAGGATTCGAGGTAGCGGACGCCGATCGACACGTTGTCGCGGAGCCCGGCATCCGTCACCGCCTGTCCGATGTGAACATCGAGCAGCTGTGCAGCGGTCACCTCGACGTCATCCCGCTGGCGGTCGACCTGGTTGGGACGGTCGCCGAGGATCGTGTCGAACTCGGCACGAGCGGCGTCGATCAGGTCGGGGTGCGCAACCCAGGTGCCGTCGAAACCGTCGCCTGCCTCGCGCTTCTTGTCAGCGGACACCTTCTCGATGGCCCGCGCCGTGACCCCGGGGTCGCGGCGGTTCGGGATGAACGCGCTCATGCCACCGATCGCGTGAGCTCCGCGCTTGTGGCAGGTCTTCACGAGCAGTTCGGTGTACGCCCGCATGAACGGCACCGTCATGGTGACGTCGCTGCGGTCGGGCAGAACGAACCGGGCACCGCGGCCGCGGTAGTTCTTGATGATCGAGAAGATGTAGTCCCAGCGACCGGCGTTGAGGCCGGCGCAGTGGTCGCGAAGCTCGAAGAGAATCTCCTCCATCTCGAACGCCGCTGGCAGCGTTTCGATGAGCACTGTTGCGCGGATGGTTCCGTGTTCGATTCCTGCACGCTGTTCGGAGAACGAGAAGACGTCGTCCCACAGCCGTGCTTCTTCGCTCGACTCGAGCTTGGCGAGGTAGAAGTACGGTCCGCGGCCGGAGTCGATGAGTGCCTGGGCGTTGTGGAAGAAGTACAGGCCGAAATCGGTGAGGCTTCCGGATGCCGCCATGGCGGCACCTGCGGAGTCGATGAACTTCAGGTGCTTCTCAACGAGGTGCCAGCCGCGAGGCCGCATCACGATCGTCGGCATGTCGCCGGTGGTGAGCGTGTACTGCTTGCCCTCCGGGCTGGTGAAGTCGATCTGGCGACGGATCGCGTCGAACAGCGAGATCTGGCCGCCGATGACGTTGGCCCAGGTCGGGCTCGTCGCATCTTCCTGGTCGGCGAGCCACACCTTCGCACCCGAGTTGAGCGCGTTGATGGTCATCTTGCGGTCGGTCGGACCGGTGATCTCGACGCGTCGGTCTTCGAGGCCGGGTCCGGCACCGGCGACGCGCCACGTGGCATCCGCTCGGATCGATGCTGTGTCGTCGCGGAACTTCGGGTCACGGCCGTTGCCGATCTCGAAGCGGCGGCGCATGCGGTCGGCGAGCCGGTCGTGGCGGCGACCGGCGAAGCGCTGGTGCAGTTCGGCGAGGAAAGCGAGCGCCCCGGGGGTGAGGATCTCGTCGAACCGGTCGTGCATCCGGCCGACGACCTCGATGCGGGGGCCGGCGGGCTGCTGGGTCTGGATGGGGGATGTGGTGGAGGTGCCGGGTTCGGCGAGCAGTGTGGTCATGATCTGAGTCCTTTGCTGTACACCGTTGGTCGAGTAGCGACAGTGAGCGAAGCGAACCGTGCGTATCGAGACCCTGTGGTCTCGATACGCCTCGCTACTCGACCAACGAAAAGTGGTTAGTGGAACTGGTCTTCTTCGGTCGACCCCACGAGCGCAAGGGTGGCGCTCCCGGGGTTCAGGGCCGTTGCGATGCGGTCGAAGTAGCCTGTGCCCACTTCGCGCTGGTGCTTGGTCGCGGTGTAACCGTCTGCCTCCGAGGCGAACTCCGCTTCCTGCAGTTCGACGTATGCGCTCATGGCGCGGTTCTTGTAGTCCTGGGCGAGCGTGAACATCGAGTGGTTCAGCGCGTGGAAGCCGGCCAGCGTGATGAACTGGAAGGCGTAACCCATGGCAGCGAGTTCCTTCTGAAAGGTCGCGATCTGCGCGTCGTCGAGGTGGGATCTCCAGTTGAATGACGGCGAGCAGTTGTAGGCAAGTTTCTTGCCGGGGAAGTCCTGGTGGATGCGCTCGGCGAAGCGGCGAGCGAGTTCGAGGTCCGGCTCGGCCGATTCGACCCAGAGCAGGTCGGCGTACTCGGCGTAGGCCAGTCCCCGGGAGATGACCGTGTCGATGCCGTTGGTGACCTCGTAGAAGCCTTCAGCCGTGCGGGTTCCGGTGAGGAACGGGCGGTCACGCTCGTCGACGTCACTCGTGAGCAGGGTTGCCGCGAGGGCGTCGGTGCGGGCGATGATGATGCTCGGCACGCCGGCGACGTCGGCTGCGAGCCGAGCCGCGTTGAGGGTGCGGATGTGCTGACTCGTCGGGATGAGGACCTTGCCGCCCATGTGGCCGCACTTCTTCTCGCTCGCGAGCTGGTCTTCCCAGTGCACACCTGCTGCTCCGGCCTGGATCATGGACGACATGAGTTCGTAGGCGTTGAGCGGTCCGCCGAAGCCCGCCTCGGCGTCTGCAACGATCGGCGCCATCCAGTCGATTCCGGAAGCGGTGGTCGAGCCTGTCGAGACCTCGGCGAATTCGATCTGATCGGCGCGGAGAAGCGCGTTGTTGATCCGGCGTACCACTGCGGGGACGGAGTTCGCGGGGTAGAGCGACTGGTCCGGGTAGGTCTGGCCGGAGAGGTTCGCGTCTGCTGCAACCTGCCAGCCGGAGAGGTAGATCGCCTTGAGGCCGGCGCGGATCTGCTGCACGGCCTGGTTGCCGGTGAGGGCGCCGAGTGCCGGCACCCACTCCTCGGAGTGAATGAGGTTCCACAGGTTCTCGGCACCGCGCCGGGCGATGGTGGCGTCTTCACGAACACTTCCGCGGAGGGCGACGACCTCGGCGGCTGTGTAGTCGCGACGAACGCCTTCCCAGCGGGGGTTGGCATCCCACTCGAGCTGCAGTTCTTCTGCGGTCTGGGTCATGTCGCCTGGGCGGATGTTGTCGGTGCTCATCGTTGTGCTCCTTCGGTGTTGGCCGGTGATCGAGGAGGCCGCTTGCGGCCGTATCGAGATCGTCGTGTGAACCGAGTCTGCGTGCCGCACAACCGGCTCGAACCGGATTGGTCCGTAGAAAAACATCGATTGTTCTGTTAGGTGAAAAGGATGCCGAATGGCACGATGGCACCATGACCAGCACCGCAGCTGACACCCGGCTTTTCGCCACGCCCGTCTCTGGCGAAAGCGCCGTCGACGCACTGACGCTCGGTCGTCGCATCCGTCAATTGCGGATTTCACGCGGAATGACGCTCGAGCAACTCGGTGCCGCCATCGACCGTGCCCCGTCGCAGGTCTCGACGATCGAGAACGGCAAGCGCGAGCCGCGGCTGTCGATGCTTCGCCAGATCGCCACGGCGCTCGCCACAACAACCGACGATCTTCTGCGAGACGAGGCGCCCTCCGCCCGGGCCGCTCTCGAGATCGCCGTCGAGCGCGCCCAGCGCGGCCCGGTGTTCTCGGCGCTCGGCATCACACCCGTCCGTGTCTCCAAAGCGCACAGTGACGACACCCTGCGCGCAATCCTCACGTTGCACCAGGAGGTCGAGCGGTTGCACCGTGAGCGCGCCGCCACTCCTGAGGAGGCGCGGCGGGCGAACGCATCGCTGCGAGCGACGATGCGTGCACGCGACAACTACTTTCCCGAGCTCGAAGAGCAGGCGAAGCGGCTCCTCACCGCGGTCGGCCATACCGGCGGCCCGGTGTCGCAGCAACTCGTCGGCGACATGGCCAACCATCTCGGTTTCACCCTCCACTACGTCGGCGACCTGCCCCACTCGACCCGGTCGGTGACCGACTCGAGAAACGGTCGCATCTACCTGCCCACCCAGCAGTCGGCATCCCGGGACTCCCGCTCGCCGGTGGTGCAGGCGTTCGCGAGCCACGTGCTCGGTCACTCGGAGCCCACGAGCTACGCCGACTTCCTGCGCCAGCGCGTCGAAACCAATTACCTCACCGCCGCGATCCTGCTGCCTGAGGCAGACGCTGTGCGGTTCCTCACCGAGGCGAAGAACTTCCGTCGCATCTCGCTCGAGGACCTCCGCGACGCCTTCGCCGTGTCGTACGAAACCGCGGCGCACCGGTTCACCAACCTCGCCACCGCGCGTCTCGGCATCCCGGTGCACTTCACCAAAGCGCACGAGTCAGGCACCATCGTGAAGGCGTACTCCAACGACGGGGTGAAACACCCGACGGATGCCCTCGGCGCTGTCGAGGGGACGACCGTCTGCCGCAAATGGACCGCCTTCACCGTCTTCGCCGCGGAGGATCGGTTCAGCCCCTGGTACCAATACACCGACAACCCCAACGGGACGTACTGGTGCACGTCGCGGATTGAGAAGGCCAAAGAGGGGGACTATTCGATCACCGTCGGCGTGCCGTTTGAGCACGTGAAATGGTTCCGCGGCCGCGAGACGACGAACCGGTCCCAGTCGACCTGCCCCGACGAGAGTTGCTGCAAGAGTGCGCCGAGCGAACTCGCCGACAAATGGGCTCACTCATCGTGGCCGGCGGCACGCACGCCGACGAGTCTGCTCGCCGCGCTTCCCACCGGAACCTTTCCCGGTGTCGACGAGGTCGAGGTGTATTCGTTCCTTGAAGCACACGAGCCTCGCTGACGAATGATCTGCTCAAAACATAGGATGAGAAGCGCCGTCGCTCTCGGGGCGATTGCCGTGCAGATGACTCCCGCGGTCTCGAAAACTTCTTCCCAGCGGGGAAAATATCCTATAGGATTACCCTTGGCAAACCGACGATCGGTCGATGATCGCAGCTCAACGGCGAGGAAGAAATAGATGACCAGGCTCTGGAACGAACCCGAGAACTTCGCAGACGAAATGATTGACGGATTCGTCCGCGCGAACGGCCGCTGGGTCAGGAAGGTGTCGGGTGGTGTCACTCGCGCGACCCGGTCCGAAGAGCCCACGGTGTCGCTCGTCATCGGCGGTGGCTCCGGTCACTATCCCGCGTTCGGCGGCCTCGTCGGTCATGGCCTTGCCCATGGCGCTGCGATGGGCAACCTCTTCGCTTCCCCGTCTGCCAAGCAGGTCGAATCCGTCGCCCGTGCGAGCGACCAGGGCCGTGGCATCCTGTTCAGCTACGGCAAGTACGCCGGAGACGTTCTCCACTTCACCGAGGCGCAGGACAAGCTCCGCGCCGACGGAATCGACTGCCGCACCGTCACGGTGACCGATGACATCTTCAGTGCACCGGCCGACGAGAAGGATCGCCGCCGCGGCATCGCCGGCGACCTCACCGTCTTCAAAATCGCTGGAGCGGCTGCAGCAGCGGGCTATGACATCGACGGCGTCGAGCGCGCCGCGATCCTCGCGAACGACCGCACCCGCTCCATGGGTGTCGCATTCACCGGCTGCACACTTCCCGGCGCTGACGAACCGCTCTTCAGCGTGCCCGAGGGCCGGATGGCCATCGGCCTCGGCATCCACGGCGAGCCGGGCATCGACGAGGTGGACATCCCGACAGCCGACGGCCTCGGCGACCTGTTCGTCGAGCGACTGCTCGCCGACGTCGAGATCCCCGACGGGATCTCGGTGCGAGGCGCTCGCGTGGTGCCGATCCTCAACGGCCTCGGCTCCGTCAAGAACGAAGAGATGTACATCGTCTTCGCCCGCGTCGCGACGCTCCTCGAAGAAGCCGGTATCGAGCTCGTCGACCCCCAGGTCGGAGAATTCTGCACGAGCTTCGATATGGCCGGTGTCTCTCTGACCTTGCTCTGGCTGGACAAAGAGCTGGAGACGCTCTGGAGTGCTCCCGCCGACACTCCCGCTTTCCGCACCGGTTCCGTCGACTCCACCTCGCTCGTCGAACGCGGCGAGATCGACGACTCGACCGCTGACGAGGTCATTCCGGACGCGAGCGACGACTCCCGCCGTGCCGCGACCACGATCGTCAAGGCTCTGGATGCCGTCAAGACCGTCATCGATGCGAACGCCGACGAGCTCGGTCGCATCGACGCGGTCGCCGGCGACGGTGACCACGGCATCGGCATGAAGCGTGGATCGCACGCGGCCGTTGACGCGGCGCACGAGTCGCTCGAGAAGGGTGCCGGTGCGCAGAGCGTCCTCGCCTCCGCCGCCGACGCCTGGTCCGACAAGGGCGGTGGAACCTCCGGTGCCATCTGGGGCGTCATCCTCCGCACCATCGGAGAGCGCCTCGGCGACACCGATTCCGTCGAGTCCGCGGGCGTGGCCGATGCGCTCGGTTCCGCCAGCCAGGCCGTCATGGACTTCGGCAAGGCGAAGGTCGGCGACAAGACCCTGGTCGACGCGCTCGTGCCATTCGCCGAGGTTCTCACCGAGCGTGTCGAAGCCGGTGACACCCTCATCGACGCGTGGGCTGCCGCGAGCACCGCGGCGAAGAACGCCACTGACGCCACCGCCGACATGATGCCGGGAATGGGTCGCGCACGCTCGCACGGCGATAAAGCCCTCGGAGTCGCAGACCCCGGCGCCGTCTCCCTCGCGATGATCGCCGCCGCCGTCCTCGACGTGCTGCGCGCGGCATCCGACAGCTGATTTTCACTTCACCAGAAAAAGGAGCAACACCATGAGCGCACTACGTATCGTCGTCGGCTCAGATGACGCCGGGTTCGACTACAAAGAAGTCCTGAAGGCAGACCTCGAGGGCAACGACCTCGTCGCGTCGGTCACCGACGTCGGCGTCGACGCGAACGGTGGTACCAACTACCCGACGATCGCGATCGCGGCGGCCGAGATGGTCGCGCGGGGCGAGGCAGACCGTGCCCTCCTCGTCTGTGGCACCGGCCTCGGCGTCGCCATCGCGGCGAACAAGGTTGCCGGCATTCGTGCCGTCACCGCCCACGACTCCTACTCGGTCGAGCGGGCGGTGCTGTCGAACAACGCCCAGGTCCTGACCATGGGCCAGCGGGTCGTCGGCCTCGAACTCGCCCGTCGCCTCGCGCGTGAGTGGCTCACCTACACCTTTGACGAGTCGAGTGCATCGAACGACAAGGTGCAGGAGATCTGCAGCTACGAAGGCGTTTGATGTCTATTTCTGGCTCACCCCGGTTCCTCATTGGAGTGAGCCACAAGATGTACTTCTCCCACGCGAAGACCGTCGACTGGTGCAGGAGCGTCGCGGCGATCGCCCGGGAGCACCCGGCGATCGCTGAGGGCACCGTGCAGCTCTTCGTCATCCCCACCTACCTGTCGGTGCCCGCTGCGCTCGACGCCTTCGGTCCGTTCGCCCTCGTCGGTGCCCAGGATCTCAGTACCGAGGACTCCGGCGCCTACACCGGCGAAGTGAGCGGTGCCGAGATCGCCGAGCTCGGCTGCCGCGTCGTCGAGGTCGGCCACGCCGAACGCCGCCGCCTCTTCGGTGAGACCGATGTCGTCGTCGCCGCGAAAACGGATGCCGCGCTGCGCAACGGCCTCGACCCGGTGCTGTGCATCGGTGAGACGGTGCGCACCACGACGGATGCCGCCATCGGCGACTGCATCTCCCAGATCGACTCAGCGCTGAACGCGAGCCGCCAGGCCGGGCACGGCGGTCGCGTGATCGTCGCCTATGAACCCCACTGGGCGATCGGCGCTCCCGAGCCAGCGTCGGCCGACTACATCAGCGAGGTGTGCTCAGCGCTGCGTGAGCACGTGCGTGCGCTGTCGGACTTCCCGAACTCCGCCGTCATTTACGGCGGGAGCGCCGGGCCAGGCCTGCTCGGCGTCATCGCCGACAGCGTGGACGGGATCTTCCTCGGGCGGTTCGCTCACGATCCCGAATCCCTCCGCATCATCCTCGACGAAGCTGCAGAAGCAGCGGGCACTCGCGCTGCTGGCCTCGGAACCGAAGTCCCGAGGAGAACGAATGGCTGAATCCACCTACCCGCTCGGGAAGGCGGTGGTGATCGAACGCAAGGGCCTCAGGGACCGCGTGTATGACCTCGTGCTCGACATGCTCGTCGGTCAGACCGTCGCACCAGGCACCCGGTTGTCGATCGACGCCATCGCGCGCGATCTCAATGTCTCCCCGACGCCGGTACGTGAAGCCCTCGTGCAGCTCGAACGAACAGGGCTCGTCACGCGTGAACCGCTCAAGGGGTACCGTGTCGCGCCGCAGATCACCGACGGGCAACTCGAGTCCCTCTTCGACACCCGCATCGTGCTCGAGGGTGGCGCAGCATCGCTCGCTGCCAGGCACGCTGACTCCCTCGTGCCCTTGCTTGAGGCGACGCTCGAAGAACACCGCGCCGTAACCGAGAAAGTGCAGGCCGCCGCTCAAGCCGGCACGCTCTCTGTTGCTTTGCTCCGTGAATACTTCGCGGTGGACTGGCACTTCCACCACCTCATCTTCGAGGGAACGGACAATCCGTTTCTCATCGACATGTCCGAGGTCATCTCGACGAGGGTTCACCGCATGCGGCAGACCGTCCTCAGCGGCATTACAGACGCTGCTGATGCCGTCACCGAGCACACGCGCATCATCGACGCTTTCCGGACCGGGAAGCCCGAGGCAGCTGCGGCAGCGATGCGCGACCATATCGAAAAGGTTCGTTCACGCTCCCGTTCGGATTCGCACGCGCACTGACCCCGCGATCGTCACTTCGAGGGGTGGATGGGGGCGGGGCCGAGCTCATCCATGAGCTTCTTGATGGCTACGTACGCCTTGTTGCGGTAGGCGATGAGCTCGGCGGTGCGCTCGGACGGAACGTCGAGGTAGCCAGCGCCGGTCTTGGTGCCGAACTTGCCTGCGTCGACGAGTTCCCTGAGCGAGTCGGGGGTGGCGAATCGCTCGGGCCAGCGGGTCTGCAGCGATGCGTAGCAGAACGAGTAGACGTCGAGCCCGGCCATGTCGGCGATGGCGAACGGTCCGAAGACCGGCAGGCGGAACCCGAAGGTGGTGCGCACGATGGTGTCGATGTCTTCGGGGGTGGCGACGCCCTCTTCGACGAGCTGGGTTGCCTCGTGGAACAGCGCGTACTGGAGGCGGTTGAGCACGAAGCCCGTGGCATCCTTGACCCTCGCTGTCTCCTTGCCGGTCGCAGCGACGATCTCCTCGACGAGTTCAATGGCCGTCGCGTCGGTTGCCCCGTGCGGAATCAGTTCGACACCTGGGATGAAGGGAGCCGGGTTGGAGAAGTGGACGCCGAGGAAGCGTTCCGGGTTTACGACGGCTTCAGCGAGCGAGCTGATGAGGATCGTCGAGGTGTTGGAGCCGATGATGGCGTCCGGGCGTGCTGCTTCGCTGATGCGCTTCAGGGTGGCGTGCTTGATTTCGATCTTCTCTGGCACCGCTTCTTCGATGAAGTCGGCGTCTGCGACAGCCTCTTCGATCGACGCGGATGGCGAGACGTTCGCCTGGATGCGCTCGACGGCATCCGCGGGGAAGAGATCGTCAGCGACGAACTGGCGGGCTTCCTCGATCAGGCGGTTGTAGTTGCTCGTAGCGATCTCCTCGGAGATATCCGCGAGGCGGACGGTCGCGCCCGACAGCGCGAGAACCTGGGCGATGCCCCCACCCATATATCCGGAGCCGACGATGGCAATGATGCGGTTGGTCATGATGTTCTCCTATGCCCGGGGAAGGAGTGAGCGGATGTACTTCTGGTTGGTGGCGCACATGCCCAGGCTGTCTCCGCCGTAGTGCTCGGCGAGGATGATGCCGTTGTAACCGAGCGCGATCGCGTCACGGAACACCTGCCGGTAGTTGATGAGGCCGGCTTCCATCGTCGATGGAACGGAGGTGTACCAGCTGCCGTCTGCAGCCTCGTCGCGGGTGTAGTTCTTCACGTGCCAATAGTTGGCGTACGGGAGCGTCTTGGCGAACAGTTCGCGCCAGTCTTCGACCGGGCGGTGCAGCCGGATGAGGTTGGCGACGTCGGGGTTGATGCCCACGTTGTCGAGGCCCACGTCCTCGACGAAACGCACGGCGGAGTCAGCGGTACCGATGTAGGTGTCCTCGTACATCTCGAGTGAGAGCGGCAGGCCGACGGATGCCGCGTGCTCGCCCAGTTCGCGGATGCGCTTGACAGCGGTGTTCCACACGTCGCGATCGTCGGGGTCTTTGGGGCCCTCGGCGGTCCAGAACCACAGCGCCTTCTTCTGGGCGTCGCTGAACGGCTGGTGGAGCCCGGTCGAGAAGACCTCCATGCCCCACTCGGCTGCGGCGTCGATGGTGCGGTGCGCGTATGCGAGGTTCTTCTGCTCATGCCCCGGCATGATCACGCTCTGGCGCTGGAGGTGAACCGAGGGGACGCCGACGCCGTGCGCCTTGGCGATGGAAAGGAACTCGTCGCGGCGGGAGGGCTCGAGGTCGGCGGGGCGCACGTGGCTGTCGGCGAGCTCTGCGAGGGTGAACCCCACGGCCGCGACCTGGGCGAACATGTCGTCCCAGACTTCGGCCGGGGCGTCGTGCATGGCGAGACCCTGCTTGTCGACCGGGGCGAAGCCGTGGAGACACGTGGCGATCGGCCAGGTCTCGGCTGTATACGAAGGCTTCTCAGACGGCATGGTTGCTCCATTGCAAGTGGGGTTCGACGGGGTGCTGTAGCGACAGCAACTAGAAAATATCCTATAGGAAACAGTACGCCGGGGTGCCCTGGCTGTAAAGGCCCGCCTTCTCGGCTCGACGAAAAGCCTTCAGATGCCGCGGGGGTCAGCTGCCCGGTCGACCGTACGTTTCGAGGAGTCGCAACCAGATCTCGTTGACGGTGGGGTACGCGGGCACTGCGTGCCAGAGCCGGTCGATCGGGACCTCGCCCACGACGGCGATGGTCGCCGCCTGCAGCAGCTCGCTCACGTCCGGGCCGACGAAGGTGACGCCGAGAATGACCTTGCGTTGCTCGTCGACCACCATCCGCGCCTGCCCGCGATAGCCGTCGGCATAGAGGCTCGCGCCGGCGACATGGCCGATCTGGTAGTCGACCGAGCGCACGTCGTACCCGGCCTTCTTCGCGGCGTCTTCCGTGAGGCCGACGGATGCCACCTCGGGTTCGGTGAACGTCACCTGCGGGACCGCCTCATGGTCAGCTGTCGCCACGTGGGTGCCCCACGCGCCATCCGACACCGGCTTTCCTGCTGCCCTCGCGGCGATCACGTCGCCGGATGCTCGCGCCTGGTACTTGCCCTGGTGGGTGAGCAGCGCGCGGTGGGTGACATCGCCGGCTGCATAGAGCCAGTCGAAACCGCGGACGAGCATGGTGTCGTCGGTGTCGAGCCAGTCGCCCGGCTGGAGGCCGATCGCGTCGAGACCGATGTCATTGGTGCGGGGGGAGCGGCCGGTCGCAACGAGGATCTCCTCGGCGAGAATCGACTGCCCGTCCGCGGTCTCAACCGTGACGCCGGCATCCGATCGGGTCACTCGGCTCGCCGTCGTGTCGAGGAGGACGGTGACTCCGCGCTCACGCAGCGCCTCGGTGACGAGTTCGCTGGCGAACGGTTCCATCCCTCCGAGGAGTCCGCTTCGGGCAAGAATCGTCACGTCGGTGCCGAAGTCGGCGAACGCGGTCGCCATTTCGGCACCGACAACCCCGCCGCCGAGAATCACGATGCTGGCCGGAGCCTTCTTGGCGCTCGTCGCTTCGCGGCTGGTCCACGGCGACACGGCCCGCAGCCCGTCGATGTCGGGAATGAGGGCGCGTGAACCTGTGGCGACAGAGACCGCGTGCCTGGCGGTCAGAACCGTGCTGCTTCCGTCTGGG
Organism: Mycetocola sp. TRD_SC_2; assembly: GCF_055361225.1. Lineage (NCBI taxonomy): Bacteria > Bacillati > Actinomycetota > Actinomycetes > Micrococcales > Microbacteriaceae > Mycetocola > Mycetocola sp. TRD_SC_2. The sequence goes on from NZ_CM143954.1 coordinate 360,001, forward strand.
CCGGTCACGGTCACCTGTTTGGGCGCGGTGATGCGGCCGTGGCCGCGGATAAGGTCGATACCGGCGCTGTCGAGCCATGTCACCTGCGAGTCATCCGACCAGTTGCTCGTGAAGGAATCGCGGCGGGCCAGAACGGCATCCACCTTCAATTCCCCTGTCACCGCCTCGGCGGCTCCGGGCACACGCTGCGCCGCGCGGAGTGCCTGCCCTGATCGGAGCAGTGCTTTCGACGGCATGCAAGCCCAGTAGGAGCACTCCCCTCCGACGAGTTCATTCTCGACGACGACGACGCTCAGCCCGCCCTGCACGGCCCGATCCGCGACGTTCTCACCGACGGCGCCTCCGCCGAGAACGATGAGGTCATATTCCGTGGTGGTCATCTGTTGTTCCTCCCGATGGTGGTGCTCGTTCTCGGTTTAGCACGTTCCGCCATCGATTAGGCAGTAGGCGCTGAAAAAACCGCGGTTTTCGAGGAACTGCTGCGGTTTCGATCGACGGCACCCCGGCGCAGGCGGGCGCCAGCTTTGCTGAGTCGAAATCCCCCTGTATGCTTGGACGAGGTAGTTGAAATCTGCCAAGCTTCTTTGCGCCTATTTTCCTGTTTCCTTTCCGGATCACGCGAAACGCCGGCGAGAAGAAGTGCGTCGGATTTCAGTGTCCTGACCGGGGAAGAAACCGGTTATAGGGCGGTGGCTCAATTGGTAGAGCAGCGGTCTCCAAAACCGCAGGTTGCAGGTTCGAGTCCTGTCCGCCCTGCGCGTCGGTAGTGAAATTCTACGAAGTACCGGCACATGAAAGGTGTATCCAGGTGGCCCGAAACGTGATCGACGAACCGAACGAGGAAATCGTCGCAGCAGCAAAGAAGGACCGCGCGGCAAAGCGTGGACCCTTTGCCGGGATCATCCTGTTTTTGAAGCAGGTCATCGCTGAGCTCAAGAAGGTCGTCACCCCGACCCGAAAAGAGCTGTTCAGCTACACCGGCGTCGTGCTCGTGTTCGTCGTGATCATGATGGCCCTGGTGTACGGCCTGGACCAGTTGTTCGGCTGGCTCGTCGTCTTCGTCTTCGGGACTCCCGCCGCCTGACGGTAGGGCGGCATCCGATCGAAAGATCGACACGAACTGTGGCCCACGAAGCCACACCACAAGCAACAGGAATGAGATTTAGGTGTCTGAGAGAAATCTGGACGACGTCGACTGGGCAACTGCCGCTGAGCAGTCCAGCGAACCCGACGAAGCACAGGAGGGCAACGTGCTCGCCTCGCAGGAGCACTCCGTTGAGCCTGCTGAGCACGAAGCGCTGCACGTCGAAGACCCGAACGCTGCTGTCGATCTCGACGCTGTTCTCGATGCCCTCGCCGAAGCCAACGATCCCGAAGCCGACGCCGTCGTAGACGACGCGCTCGAGATCGACGAAGCCGCCGAAGTCGAAGCCGCCGCACTGGCGATCGGCGACGAGGTCGAGGTCGAGCAGGAAGAAGAAGCAGCGGAGGAGCCCGAGGTCGCGCCGTACACCGGCGACGAGCCCGAGGCTGCCGACGAAGAAGCCGCAGACGTCGACCCGTATGACGCTTTCCGGGCCGAACTCCGCAGCCTTCCGGGCAAGTGGTTCGTCATCCACTCCTACGCCGGCTTCGAGCGCAAGGTCAAGGCGAACATCGAGCAGCGTAAGGGCTCGCTCGACGTCGCCGACTTCATCTACCAGGTCGAAGTTCCGATGGAAGATGTCGTCGAGATCAAGAACGGCCAGCGCAAGATGGTCACCCGCGTGCGCATCCCGGGCTACGTGCTCGTGCGCATGGACCTGAACGAAGACTCCTGGTCCGTCGTTCGTCACACTCCTGGCGTCACCGGCTTCGTGGGCAACGCCCACAACCCGACACCGTTGCGCTTCGAAGAGTCCTTCAACATGTTGAAGAGCCTCGTCGAGGTCAAGGACACCGCCCCGGCGAAGTCCACCGGTGGCAAGGGCGGTCAGACCCCCCGCGCCATCCCGGCAGAGGTCGACTTCGAGATCGGCGAGACCATCACGATCAAGGAAGGCTCGTTCGCGGGCCTTCCCGGTTCGATCAGCGAGATCAAGCCGGAGAGCGGCAAGCTCACCGTGCTCGTCTCACTGTTCGAGCGCGAGACCCCGGTCGAGCTCAGCTTCGATCAGGTCACCAAGCTCTAGATTTCCCCAACCACCGCGGCCCAACCGGGCCTGCGGGAGAGCATCCGTCATTCGGCGGGAGCTCGAAACCCAATAAGAAGGAAGAAACATGGCACCGAAGAAGAAGGTTACTGGTCTGATCAAACTTCAGATCAAGGCCGGCGCCGCCAACCCCGCCCCGCCCATCGGCCCGGCACTGGGTCAGCACGGCGTGAACATCATGGAATTCTGCAAGGCATACAACGCCCAGACGGAAGCCCAGCGCGGAAACGTCATCCCGGTTGAAATCACCGTCTACGAGGACCGTTCGTTCACGTTCATCCTCAAGACCCCGCCGGCTGCTGAGCTCATCAAGAAGGCTGCAGGCGTTGCCAAGGGTTCAGGAACCCCGCACACCGTCAAGGTTGCCAAGCTCACCAAGGACCAGGTCCGCGAAATCGCAGAGGTCAAGATGGCCGACCTCAACGCGAACGACATCGAGGCTGCCTCGAAGATCATCGCCGGTACCGCTCGCTCCATGGGTATCACCACCGAGGCGTAAGCCTTTCCAGGTAGTGAGCACCGCTCGCGGCCTTCAGATTTTTATACGTGGCAGCGCCGGCCAGGCGCAAATGACCACATTCTCGAATTGGAGAAATTCACATGGCACAGAAGTCAAAGGCCTACCGGGCCGCCGCCGAGAAGATCGGCACCGACAAGGTTTACACGGCGCAGGAAGCAGTCGCACTCGCCAAGGAGACCGGTTCGGCCAAGTTCGACTCGACCGTTGAGGTTGCTCTCAAGCTCGGTGTCGACCCCCGCAAGGCAGACCAGATGGTCCGCGGTACCGTGATCCTTCCCCACGGCACCGGCAAGACCGCCCGCGTCATCGTTTTCGCAACGGGCCCCGCAGCAGAAGCCGCTATCGCGGCCGGCGCTGACGAGGTCGGTGGCGACGAGCTCATCGAGAAGGTAGCCGCTGGCTACACCTCGTTCGACTCCGCTGTCTCGACCCCTGAGCTCATGGGCAAGGTCGGTCGTCTCGGTAAGGTCCTCGGACCCCGCGGCCTCATGCCGAACCCGAAGACCGGCACCGTGACGCCTGACGTCGCCAAGGCCGTCAACGAGATCAAGGGTGGAAAGATCGAGTTCCGCGTCGACAAGCACTCCAACGTGCACTTCGTCGTCGGCAAGGCCTCGTTCGCTCCCGAGCAGCTCAACGAGAACATCCAGTCGGCCCTCGAAGAGGTGAACCGTCTCAAGCCGTCCTCCTCGAAGGGCCGTTACATCCTCAAGGGCACCGTCTCGACCACCTTCGGTCCTGGCATCCCGATGGACATCAACAGCATCTAGTTCCTCGCGAACGAAACAAAAGGCCCCGCGGCTTCGCGGGGCCTTTTGCGTGCCCGCTCCGTTCTAAACTGGGTGACGTGACGATATCGGTGAGGCAGGCGACGACGACGGATGCCGCGGGGCTGGCTCAACTGGCGGAGGTCACCTTCCCGCTCGCGTGCCCGCCGGGCAGCGACACGGAGAACATCGCGGCATTCATCGCGGCTCACCTCAGCCCCGAGCGGTTCGACGGATACCTGAGTGATCCCGGCCGACGGATTCTCGTGGCAGAAGACGAACAGGGCATGTGCGGATACACGATGCTCGTGCTCGGTGAGCCCTCGGATCCGGATGTCGCCTCGGCGTTGACCATTCGACCGACGATCGAGTTGAGCAAGGTCTACGTTCTCGCCGGCTCACACGGTCGCGGAGTCTCCGCACCCCTCATCGCGGCGACGCTCGACGCAGCCGGGAAGACCGCTGCTTCAGGAATCTGGCTCGGCGTCAACGAGCAGAACGCCCGCGCTGTGCGGTTCTACGAGAAGAGCGGCTTCCGGATCGTCGGGAGAAAGACGTTTCAGCTCGGGGCGCGGCTCGAAAACGACTTCGTGATGGAACGCGAGTTGTGAGGGTCAGCGGCCCGGGACGGTGAGCACGATCTTGCCGCGGGTGTGTCCAGACTCGAGAGCGCGGTGTGCTTCGGCGACGTCTGACAGATCGAAGACCTGATCGACGAAGACCCGCACGTCGCGTGACTCGAGCAGCCTGCTGATCGTCGACAGCGTGTCACCGTCCGGCGCCACCTTGTACGTCGTTGCCCGGACGCCGGCAGCGGCCGCCTCCTCCAAGAATGTGGGCCAGCTCCCGGTCGGCGCATTCACGATGAGTCCTCCGTGTGTCAGCACCGAGAGCGACCGCGATCCGGTGTTGTCGTGCACGTTGCCGATGAGGTCGATGACGACGTCGATGTCGCTCGTCGCGTCCTCAAAGCGCGTCGCGGTGTAGTCGATGACCTCGGATGCCCCGAGCTCGCGGAGCCAGTCCTGGTTGCGTGCCGACCCCGTTGCGATGACGTACGCTCCGAAGTAGCGGGCGAATTGCACAGCGAAGTGACCGACACCTCCGCTGCCGGCGTGGATGAGCATCCGCTGCCCCTGGTGAGCTTTTGCGACGTCGACGACCATGCCCCACGCGGTGAGCGCGGCGAGCGGCACGCCCGCTGCCTCGACGTGGGAGAGACTCGCGGGTTTGCGCGCGAGCGAGAGGCTCGGCACAGCGATGTACTGGGCGTAGGTGCCGGGCAGACGTGGAACGCCCACCATGCCGTAAACCTCGGTGCCAGGGGAGAGGGGATGCGCCTCGTATGGTGACTTCACGACGATACCGCTGAAGTCGTTTCCGAGAATGGCGGGGTATGAAAGCCCGGCCGATACGCCCTTGCCCGATCGCGTTTTTGCATCGATCGGATTGATCCCTGCGGCGACGACCTTGACGACGAACTCCGACACGAACGGGGCCGGTGGTGGCACGGTGCTGAGCCGGAACACGTCCGGGTCACCGGGGCCGTCGATCACCGCGGCCAGCATCGACTCCGGAACCGTCAGGTCGTGTGGTGCACTGAACTCGTCTCTCGTCGTCGTCATGTCCCGAGTCTGCCACGTCAGCCAGACGCCTTCACGCATGATTTTCCCCCGTCGCCGTGACCATGACGCCCAGCTAACCCGGGCAATGAGTCAGGGGTGTTACGGCTCGGTTCCCGGGTGGAAAAAGTTGGGGCTGCTCGGTCATTTATGGCTGAAACGAGCTCCCGGCGGCGCTGCTCGGTCGCTTGTGGCCGAGACCGCGGCGATCACGCGACCGTTACCGACCGGGCAAGAACCAGAACGACCAATAGTGACCGAGCAAGGCGGCTGGGCTACGGGATGTCGTACGGGTCGTCGTGAACGAGGTGGCGCGACGGCGGCCGCGTGGTGCGGCGATGCAGCTCGTCGATGAGGTTGTTGGCGAGGCCGACGAGCTTGCCGATCTCGCGATCGTCGCGCTCGATCCACCGGCAGTTCGGCTCGTCGTCGACCGGGACGAAGTTGCTGTGCTCCTCCCACACCACGAGGGTGCGTTCGGCTCCGAGCACGTACTGCTGCCACCAGATCTGGCGCAGGTAGTTGCGCGGGACGGAGCGCCATGCTTTCGTCGTCGTCTTGATCTCGGCCAGGACAAGGGCCCCGGATGCCGTCACGGCGAGTCCATCGGGAGTGGCCAGGTGGCGTCGCTCGATTTCAGCGTGGAAGAGAGCCGACGACGGTGCGATTCCGTGGGTGGCTGCGACCCAGCTGGCGATCTCCGGTTCGCGAGCGCGACCGTGATCGGTGAAGCGGTTGCCAGAGAAGCCGGGCCCTCCGCCCAGTTTCTCTGTGGCGACGGCGTCGATGGCGGCCGGACCGGAGAGTCGTGCGACATCCGTGGCCGTGATTCCGCGGGATCGAGCCCGCAGCCATGCCACCCGGTCCGTCGAGTCAGCGACGAGTCGGTCGAGGTAGGTGGATGGCACCCCTCTATTGTGCCTCGCCTCTTGCGACACGCCCGCCAGCGCTGATCTGTCGGCGTGCCTCGTCGAGAACGGTCAGCACCGACAGTGTCTCGTCGAGGGAATGGAGGGGAGATTCGGTCAGCCCGTCCGAGATAGAGCGCGCGACTGCGGCAGCCTGATAGCTGAGCCCCTCACGCCAGACGAGACCGGAGGTGTCTTCGTAACGGACGGCATCCGCCCCCGCTGGCGAGAAGGTGAACCCGCCGGGGCCGACGAACACCCGGTCGATGGTGAGGCGGCCGCCAGTTCCGGAGATGCTCGCCGTGTTCGGGGTGTCGGCGAGAAGCGTCGTCGCCAGAAGCGCTTGTGCCCCCGTCGCCGTCTCGAGCAGCAGCGACGACTGGACATCAACGCCGGTCGGGGAGAGCAGTCCCTGCGCGGTGATCGACGGGAAGGCACCGAGGGCGAATGAGGCGGTTGAGACGAGGTAGACGCCGAGGTCGAGCAACGCACCGCCGCCCAGCGCCGGGTTGAAAAATCGGGAATCCGGATCGTACGGCGCGCGGAACCCGTAGTCTGCGCTGAACAACCTCACGTCGCCGAGGGCGCCATCGGAGAGCAGCTGGCGAATCACGTCGAACTTCGGCAGGTACTTCGACCACATCGCTTCCATCGCGAAGACGCCGGCGTCGCGGGCCGCGCTCACAACGCGGGCGGCGTCCGCAGCGCTGGTCGCCATCGGCTTCTCGACGAGGACGTGCTTCCCGGCGGCGATCGCGTCGAGGGCAAGCCTCACGTGTTCCGTGTGCGGGACCGCGATGTAGACGACGTCGACGTCCGGGTCGGCGAAGAGGTCGTCGTGGCTCCCGTACGAACGACGGATGCCGTGAGCCGCGGCAAACTGCGACGCACGTTCCGAAGACCGCGACGACACGGCGACGACGTTCTGGCTCGTGTGGGTCAGGACCGCCCGGGTGAAGTCCGTGGCGATCGCGCCAGGCCCGACGATGCCCCATCTCAACGACGGAGCGTTGCGCGGGTCGGGGAATCGAGGTGTCGGGAGCGTCGTCATTGGCGGGCCGATCTGCGCGCGTGCGCGTTGGGGGGTCAGAGGGCCTGGGCGGCCGCGGTGAGTACCTGATTGAGGGTGGGAACGCCTGCGGCGCGGAATACTTCTGTGCCGTCGTCGGTGAGGACGACGACGGTCGGCGTCATGCGGATGCCGTCATCGGCAGCGATCGCGTTCTCACGCGCCACGTCGCGTTCGATGACCGTCGCTTGCGGAACCAGCCGGGCGGCATCCTCGAGCACGGAACGTGCCTGGGCGCACGGCGCACAGAATGCTGAGGTGTAGAGAACGAGCTGCATGCTCCAAGCCAACCACGTCGGGCGCAACCCTGTTCCCGCCGAGGTGAAACTCGACCAGACTGAACGCATGAGAATCGCAGTCACAGGGGGATCAGGCAAGCTCGGCCGCACGGTGGTCCGGGAACTTCGCGAGGCGGGGCTCGAGGTGATCAACCTCGATGCCACGGGTGAGCGCGGAAAGGGCTTCGTGCGCGTCGACCTCACCGACTACGGGCAAACCCTCGACGCTCTCCTCGGCGTTGACGACCAGCACGACGGATTCGACGCCGTCGTTCACCTGGCCGCCATCCCGGCACCCGGCCTCACGAGCAACGCCGCGACGTTCTCGAACAACATGCTCGCGACGTACAACGTTCTTTCGGCGTCCATCCGAGCCGGCATCCGCAACATTGTCACCGCGTCAAGCGAGACCGTGCTCGGCCTGCCGTTCGACGTTCCACCGCCCTATGTGCCCGTCGACGAGGAATATCCGGCCCGGCCGGAGAGCACGTATTCACTCGTCAAGCACCTCGAAGAGCAGATGGCGATCGAGCTGGTGCGCTGGAACCCGGATCTCAAGATCGTGGCGCTCCGGTTCTCCAATGTGATGTACCCCGAGGACTACGCGGAGTTCGCGTCGTTCGACGAGGACGCGTCGAACCGCAAGTGGAACCTGTGGGGATACATCGACGCACGCGACGGCGCCCAGGCGGTGCTTCGCGGGCTGGAACTCGAAAGCGTGGGCTTCGACCGGTTCATCATCGCGGCAGCCGACACGGTGTCGAGCAGGCCGAACGCTGAGCTGCTCGCCGAGGTCTTTCCCGACGTGCCCGTGACGCGCGAGGTCGGCGAACACGACACCCTGCTGTCGATCGACAAGGCGCGACGAATCCTCGATTACTCGCCGAAGCACAGCTGGCGCGACGGCGCCTGAAATCGAAACTGCAGTAGTGGCCCGAAAATCTCGATTTTTCGGGCCAGTACTGGCATTTCGGGGGGTCGGTTGCCTAGGTAATATCTGTCAGCGATCCGTTCCTGATGTGCAGCCTGCGTTCGGCCCGTTTCGCGACAGCGGAGTCGTGGGTGACCAGAATCAGTGTGAGTCCACGTTCACGCCACAGCTCTTCGAGCAAATCCATGATGTCGTCACGGGTGTCTTCGTCGAGCGCACCGGTTGGTTCGTCTGCGAGCAGTACTGACGGATCCTTCACGATCGCCCTGGCGATCGCGACCCGCTGTTGCTGGCCGCCGGAAAGCTCGGCCGGTCGGTGCCCGGCGCGGTCGCCGAGTCCTACGGAGCCGAGGGCGGACTGGGCGCGCTGCACCCGTTCAGCCGTAGGCACGCCGAGCGGCACGAGTGCCATCTCGACATTCTCCTGGGCGGTCAGCGTTGGAATGAGATTGAAGCTCTGGAAGACGATCCCGACCCGCTGCGCCCGTACTCCGGTGAGCTTCGACTCAGATAGGGAAGAGAGGTCGTCGTCGCCGAGCCGGATGGTGCCGGCGCTGGGGCGGTCGAGAGCGCCGAGCATCTGCAGCAGTGTTGACTTGCCACCGCCCGTCGGACCCTGGATCGCGACCATCTGGCCGTCAGGAATGGCGAGCTCGACGCGGTTGAGCGCCGTGATGGTTTTGGGACCCTGGCGGTAGGTCTTGGAGAGAGCGTGAAGTGTGTACATGGGTTCTTTCGTGTAGAGGGGATCAGGAGACCGAACGGAGGGCCTCGGCAGGGCGCAGCCGTGACGCACGCCAGCCGCCGAAAGCCCCGGCGATGAGACCGCCGGTGATGGCGATTCCGGCCGCGAGAACGATCACGAGCGGAGTGACTGGCGCACTGAGGATGACGTCCGTCGTCGCGGCGGCCGACTCCGCCGCTCCTCCGAAGCCGGATTCGCCGCCGCGCCGTCCGCCAGCGCCGCCCGGGCTGGTGCTGGTCGCGGAACCAGCCAGGGTGATGCCGGACAGGTTGATCACGACGACGGCGAGGAGGCCGACGACGATCCCGAGAACTCCCCCGATGAGCGCCTGCATCGTGGACTCACCCGCGACCTGGCCGACGATCCGTGAATTGGACCAGCCCATCGCCTTGAGCGTGCCGAATTCTTTCGTACGGCGGGAGACGCCCGAGATGGTGAAGAGGACGGCGAGGATGAAGGCGGCCACGAGAACGAGGATCGAAAGCCACAGGCCGAGCCCTGATACAAGTCCGGATGCCGACGCGAGAGATCCCGACACGCTTGATGCAAGGTCCTCCTGGGTGCTGACCGTGGCATCCGTCAGTTCGGCCTCGATGTCCGCCTTCACTTGCGCGATCGCGGTCGACGACGCGGCCTGCACGGAGATGGTGGAGACCTGGCCATCGAGCCCAGCCAGTGACTGGGCCACATCAAGAGGAAGATAGACGTTCGCCGTCGTCGTCGCCTCAGCAGAGGCGGATGCCACGATTCCGACGACCTCGACGTCCGTCCCGCCGATGTCGATCGCGTCACCAACGGCGATCCCCTCCGAGGTGGCGTAAGCAGCATCGAGCACGGCCACGTATTCACCGGTGTCTCCGCTGTCGAGACTGCGGCCCTCCTCGAGGGTGACGTCGGCGAGCGGTCCGACACTGCTGCCGGCCGGGTCGAGCCCAAGCACTGTGGAGGAATCCACGTCGAACGAGCTTCCGCCCCCACCAGAGCCGCCCTCTCCAGGCGGCTGTGCTCCGGAGGCGTCGGGGAGCTCGCCGTCGAACGTTGTGTTCGTGAGGGAGAGCGTCGCGGCCGCGGCTGCGACGTGGTCTGTAGCAAGGACGGTATCGAGCGCTGACTCGTCGAAGGTGGACGAGCCACGCCCGGCGGATAGTCGCGACTGGCTGACCGTGGTCGTGCCGTCGTCTGTCGCTGTGCCGTCGTCGGCCCCGAATTCGAACGGGCCGCCCCCTCCAGGTCCTCCTCCACCGGCCTCACCCTCAGCGGGCGGTTCGGGTGTCATGACCACGGTGATGTCCGTGCCAACGCCGTACACGGATGCCAGCACGGCGGACTGAGCGTCCCTGACGCCGACAGACACCGAATTGACGACGATGACGAGGGCAATGGCCAGCGCCATCCCAATGGCGACGATTATCGTCTGTTTTCGACGTCCGACGAGTTCCCGCCGTAGATAGGTTCCGAACATGATCTTCCTTCGTTCTCGAGCCGGGGGCCGGCGTTTCTCCGGAGCTCGGGTGGCTGCGGCGTTTCTGACGGTAGGGACGACGGTTATGGCGGCGCTATGCCGTTCCTGAGTGTTTGCCCGCTGCCGCCAGCACCCAGCTGACTCATAGGCTTCTCAAAGGGGGACCCACATACTGGGAATGTGAGCACCTTCTTGTCCCCGACATCCCAGCCAGCGGCGCCTCTGCGCCGTGCCGATGGCAGCGCGATCCGGGTCCTCGTCGTCGACGACGAGGCGAGCCTGACCGATCTTATGAAGATGGCGTTGCGCTACGAGGGCTGGGAGGTCCGCTCAGCAGGCACCGGCCGCGCGGCTCTCAAGATCGCCCGGGAATTTCGCCCTGACGCGATGGTGCTCGACATCATGCTGCCCGACCTCGACGGCATGAGCGTGTTGCGCCGACTCCGCGGCGACGGCGACGATGTGCCGGTCCTGTTCCTCACCGCCAAGGACGCACTCGACGAACGGATCGCCGGACTCACCGCCGGGGGAGACGACTATGTCACCAAGCCGTTTAGTCTCGAAGAAGTCGTCGCCCGCTTGCGAAGTCTGATTCGCCGCTCGACGCTCACCGCGGCATCCGACGGCCCGATTCTCTCCGTCGGTGACCTCAGCCTCGACGAAGACAGTCACGAGGTGACGAGGGCGGGCATACCGATCGAGCTGACCGCGACCGAGTACGAGTTGCTGCGGTTCCTCATGCGGAACCCCCGCAGGGTGTTGAGCAAGGCGCAGATCCTCGACAGGGTGTGGAGTTACGACTTCGAGGGCAGGGCCAGTGTCGTTGAGCTCTATATCTCCTACCTGCGCAAGAAAATCGACGCTGGACGCGAGCCCATGATCCAGACGGTTCGCGGCGCCGGGTATTTGCTCAAGCCGGCAGGGATCCCCGCGTGAGCCGGATGCCGTCGTGGACGCTCCGCAGGCGGCTGGTCGTCGCGGTCGTGGCGCTTCTCGCGCTGGCCGCTATCGTCATCGGGGCGGCAAGCGTGCTGAGCGTGCGGGCCGTCCTGCTCGACCGGGTCGACAGTCAACTTATTGCGGCGACAACTCGCTCCTCCGGTGCCGCGGATGTTCCACGCGGCGGGCGGTTCCCTACCGAGCAGCAACCGCCGGTACCCGACTTCATCGGGGCGCCCGGCCAGGCTGCCGGAACCCTGGGCGCGATCATCGACGGCGGGGTCGTGCGGTACGCCGGCTATACCGATGAGGCGGGAACGCTGCTTCCGCTCACGACCGGACAGTTCACGGAACTGCTCCCTGTGACGCTCGGGGCGGATCCTGTGTCGCTCGACCTGCCCGGACTCGGCAATTACCGCGTCGTCGCCGTCGAAAACGGGGGAAGAGTGCTCGTCGTCGGGTTGCCTCTCACTGATCTTGACGCCTCCGTCGCGCAACTGATCGCCGTGGTCGCGGGAATTTCACTTGGTGCCCTCGCTATTGCCGGGTCCGCCGCGTACGTCATTGTTCGCCTGGCTCTGCGCCCGCTCGACCGGGTCGCACTCGCGGCATCCGAAGTGTCGGATCTCCCACTCGACCGGGGAGAGGTGGCGCTCGCCGTTCGCGTGCCGGAGCAGGATGCAGACCCGGACACCGAGGTGGGCAGGGTCGGTGCGGCCATCAACCGGATGATCGGGCACGTCGCGAACGCTCTCACCGCCCGGCAGGCTTCGGAGAACAAAGTGCGGACGTTCGTCTCCGACGCAAGCCATGAACTGCGCACGCCGCTCGCGTCGATCCGCGGCTATGCAGAGCTGACGCGGCGCTCGGGCGAGAAACTGCCCGAGGATGCGACATACGCGCTCGGTCGGATCGAGTCCGAAGCCATCCGGATGACCACGATCGTCGAAGACCTTCTGCTCCTCGCGCGGCTCGACGAGGGCCGCGAGCTCGGCCGCGAACGTGTCGACCTCGCGATGCTCCTCGACAACGCGGTCCGTGACGCGCGAACGTCATCGCCCGAGCATCGGTGGGATCTGGAGCTGCCCGAGGCATCCGTCGTCGTTACGGGGGACACCCAGCGGCTGTTCCAGGTGATCGCCAACCTGCTGGGTAACGCCCGCGTGCACACGCCGCCCGGCACCCGGGTCACAGCGCGACTCGAGAGATCCGAAACGGATGCCGTGATCACCGTTCTCGACAACGGCCCCGGCATCGACCCCACCGTTCTCGACAGTGTGTTCGAGCGGTTCGTTCGAGGAGACGAATCGCGGCAACGTGCGTCGGGCGGAACAGGACTCGGACTCGCGATCGTCGCCGGCGTCGTCGACGCCCACGGCGGATCGGTGTCGGTGGAATCGGAGCCGGGGCGCACCGCATTTCGGGTGGTTCTTCCGCTGGCAGAACCGGGATAGCAGGAGGAGCAGGGCAAACTCAACCGATCGAGCCACTCCTGCACATCTGATCCTGCGCCGCTAGAGTTGCGGCTCAACCGAAGGGATGTCATGACCGGGAAACTCAAGGCCGTGCTGTTCGACGTGGACGGAACCCTCGTTGACTCCAACTATCTCCATGTCGAAGCGTGGACCCACGCCTTCGCCGACCTCGACGTGTTCGTGCCGGCCTGGCGGGTGCATCGCGCGATCGGGCAGGACTCGGCAAGGCTCCTCGGCGCTCTCCTCGGCGATCGGGCCGACGAACTCGGCGACAAGGCGAAAGAGCTGCACTCCCGTTACTACAAGGAACTGGCGCCACGACTCGAAGCTCTCGACGGCTCCCGTGATCTGATCCGCGTGCTCTCGGAGCGTGGCACCACCGTCGTCCTCGCCACGTCGGCGCCCGAGGATGAGCTCGAGTTGCTGACCGCGACGCTCGACGTCGACACTTTTCTCCACGCGACGACCAACGCCGATGATGTCGAGACAGCGAAACCCGATCCATCCGTCGTCGTTGTCGCCCTCGAGAAAGCCGGAGTTTCTGCCGGTGAAGCGATCTTCGTGGGCGATTCCGTCTGGGACTGCTTCGCCGCATCCCGCGCGGGTGTCCAGACCATCGGTTTGCTCTCCGGTGGTTTCTCCTCCGCCGAACTTCTCTCCGCGGGTGCGATCGCCATCTACGACGACCCCGCCGCGTTGCTCCGCGAACTCCACCTCAGCCCGCTGGCCTGAGAGCGAGGTCGCCCGATTTGGCCGAGGGCGACGGATGCCGTAGGGTGAGACAAAACCAAAGACCGCAGGTTTTCGGCGTGCGTGCGTAAGCAAGCATCCGATCGAAGGTTCTCAGCTGAGACGACCCGCGCAGGTGGACGTAACAACATCGAGATTCTTTCTCCTTTTGCTCCGTGCGCTTGCGCCGGAGCTTTTTTTCTGCCGAAAACCAACTGCCTTTTTGGCTCGCATTCGCTTCCGCGGTGCGAGGAAGACTAATCAAGGAGTGGCTATGGCGAACAAGGAAGCCTCGGTTGCCGAACTCACGGAGAAATTCCAGAGCTCGACTGCCGTACTGCTGACCGAGTACCGCGGCCTCACTGTTGCTCAGCTCAAGACGCTGCGCACCAACATCAGTGCAGACGCAACCTACGCCGTGGTGAAGAACACGCTGACCAAGATTGCCGCGAACAACGCGGGCATTTCGTCGTTTGACGAAGAGCTCGTCGGTCCGTCGGCCGTCGCATTCGTGCACGGAGACCCAGTCGCCGTTGCAAAGAGCCTGCGCGACTTTTCCAAGGCAAACCCTCTCCTGGTGATCAAGGGTGGTTACTTTGACGGTAACGCCCTGACCGCCGCAGAGGTAGGCAAGCTCGCCGACCTCGAGTCCCGCGAAGTTCTGCTCGGCAAGCTTGCCGGCGCCTTCAAGGCCTCGCTGTTCGGAGCCGCATATCTGTTCAACGCACCGCTGTCGAAGGCCGTTCGCACGGTCGACGCGCTGCGTGAGAAGCAGGAGTCCGCTTCCTAGGTTCAAACCTGGGACAGCGGTGAGTAGACCAAAGAAATCTAAGGGAGAAAATCATGGCAAAGCTGTCAACTGAAGAGCTGCTTGAGCAGTTCAAGGGCCTCACGCTCATCGAACTCAGCGAGTTCGTCAAGGCATTCGAGGAGACCTTCGAGGTCACCGCGGCTGCACCCGTTGCTGTTGCTGGACCGGCTGCTGCCGGTGCCGCCGCAGAAGAGGTCGAAGAGAAGGACTCCTTCGACGTCGTTCTCGAGTCGATCGGCGACAAGAAGATCCAGGTCATCAAGGCCGTTCGCGAGCTCACCTCGCTGGGTCTCGGCGAGGCGAAGGCCGTCGTCGATGGCGCTCCGGGCAACGTCCTCGAGGGTGCAAACAAGGAAACCGCCGAGAAGGCAAAGACTGTTCTCGAAGAGGCTGGCGCAACCGTTACCCTCAAGTAATTTGCGCCCTTCGGGGCTCATACTTGCGGACTGACTGCGCTACCGAACTCGGTAGTCAAAAATCGGGCGTCGCTCCCTCCGGGGAGCGGCGCCCTTTTTGTACTCACACGGCGTCGGCGACAATCCGGACATGGGCGGTACTTGCCCGCACCACCAGTCGTGCCGGCATGTCGACCACCTCGGGAGCGCACGGCTCTCCCGCCACTGCCGAAAGCAGGTCGGTGACGGCCGCGAGACCCTGGTCACGCGGACGCTGCTCGATCGTCGTGAGCGAGAACATCTCGGCATACTCGTGGCCGTCGATGCCGATGACAGACAGGTCGCCAGGCACCCGGATTCCGATCCGGCGGGCGGCGATGATGACTCCGATGGCGATCTCGTCACACGCAGCGAAGACGGCACTCGGTCGCGACGTCGCGTCGCTCAGGACGTGGGTGCCGGCGTCATACCCGCCGGGCACGCTCATTGCCGTTTGCGTCGCCCGTACCTCCGACTCGAGACCAGCGGCAAGCATCGCTTGCCGGTAACCGGCCAGGCGCATGTTGTGCACGGTGTTCTCGGTCTGGTGGGCGATGGGGCCGCCGATGTGCAGAACCGTGCGGTGCCCAAGCCCGAGCAGGTGCTCTGTCGCGACCCTCGCAGCCGCGACATCATCGATCGTCAGCGAACGGATGCCGGTCACCGGGGCCCCGACGCTGACCATCGGTATCCCGAGTCGGAGAAGCCTGTCCGACTCTTCTGCGGTCGGCTCGACTCCGACAGCAATCACACCGTCGAACCGCTTGCGGGCGAGGAAGAAGTCGAACACGCGGTCGCGGTCGGTCGATCCCGGATGCAGGTTGTACAGGGTCATGTCGAAGCCACCGTTGAGCAGCGCCGATTCAATCGCCTCGAGGATTTCACCGAAGAACCATCGGTTGATGAATGGGATGACGACGCCGATGTTTTTCGTCTTGCCTGTGACAAGGCTGGCGGCGTTGGGCGACGCGACGAACCCGATCTCCTTCGCCGCCTGCACGACCCGTTGCCGGGTGGCTTCGGCGACGTACCCCTTGCCCGAGAGCGCGCGGGAGGCGGTGGCCTTGGAGACGCCAGCGCGCGCCGCGACATCCGCGATTGCACTACCCAAGGTGGCCTCCCGACGCTGGGGACGCTTTCCCGCGCCAGGGCGGGAAGGCGTTGTGGAATCGAGAATAGCCAACAAGATCCGGAATATGGAACCGGTTTCAGGATTTGCGCGCACGAGGCGCGCAGCGGCTTCCGCTCTTCCCCGCGATGATCCCGCGAGAGAGCGCGATCATCGGCCGAATTCGTTACCTGGTCGTGCTTGTATATCCGTGTGGGGTGCCGTAACTTTTGCATGGAACCGGTTCCCTATGGGTGCCGGCATGCACCAGCGGGGCGAGGTCCACAGCTTCAGCCCGAGAACAATCACACTCAACGAGGAGAACAGAGATGAGCTTCAAGACCCATCGCCGCATCCTGGCGCCGCTCGCGGCAGCCGGCATCGTCGGTCTCGCACTCACCGGCTGTACCGGCGACGTCGCGGCCGGGGACAAGGCCGACACGGACTGCGCCGACTACGAGGCGTACGGCACTTTCGACGACAACCCCGAAGTCACCATCGGCGGAACGATTCTCGACGCCGAGGCCGACCGGCTCGTCGAGTCCTGGGCTGACTTCGCGACCTGCACAGGTATCGACGTGGCTTACCAGGGCACCAAGGAATTCGAGGCGCAGATCGCTGTGCTCGCAGAAGCAGGCAACGCCCCTGACATCGGAATCGTTCCACAGCCCGGTCTGCTCCAGCGGCTCGCCGCCGGAGGATGGCTGATCGAGGCCCCCGAAGCCGTCGAATCGAACGTCGACGAGTTCTGGGGCGAAGACTGGAAGGGCTACGGGAGCCACGACGGAACCTTCTACTCCGCTCCGCTGATGGCGAGCATCAAGGGTTACGTCTGGTACTCACCGGCGGAATTCGAGGAGAAGGGGTACGAAGTGCCCACCACCCTCGACGAGCTCACCGAGCTCAGCGAGACGATCGCAGCAGAGGGTGACCACAAGCCATGGTGCGTGGGACTCGGCTCCGGTGACGCCACCGGCTGGCCGGGCACCGACTGGATCGAGGACTACGTCCTCCGCCAGTCAGGCCCCGAGGTCTACGACCAGTGGATCAACCACGAGATCCCATTCAACGACCCGCAGATCGTCGAAGCCTTCGACGCCGTCGGCGAAATCGTGAAGAACCCCGACATGGTCAACGGAGGACTCGGCGACGTCTCCAGCGTGATCTCCACCGAGTTCGGCGATGCGGGCCTGCCGATCCTTGATGGCACCTGCTCACTGCACCACCAGGCATCGTTCTACGAGGGCTTCTGGCCCGAGGGAACCGAAGTCAGCCCCGACGGCGACGTCTTCGCATTCCTGCTCCCTTCGGTTGAAGCCGACGGTGAGAAGGCTGTGACCGGCGGTGGAGAGTTCCCCGTCGCGTTCACCGAGGGTGAAGAGGTCGACGCGGTTCGTGCCTACCTCTCGAGTGACACCTGGGCGAACAACCGGGTCAAGCTCGGCGGTGTCATCAGCGCCAACAAGGGCCTCGACTCCGAGAACGCATCCAGTGACGTGCTGAAGCAGAGTATCGAAATTCTCCAAGACGAGAATGCCGTGTTCCGCTTCGACGGTTCTGACCTCATGCCGGCAGCGGTCGGTGCCGACTCGTTCTTCAAGGGCATCGTCGCCTGGATCTCCGGCGACAGCACCCAGGAGACGGTCGACGCGATCGAAAGCAGCTGGCCGAAGAGCTAACTGTTCACTCCCGACTACGGGCGGGGTCGCCTTCCGGCGGCCCCGCCCGTAATCTCCCTTCTCGGAAAGGCGCAGTTTCATGACGACCGCTGACCTCATCGGCAAGATCATCCAGGTGGTGGGTGGTCTCGCTATCTTTGCCGCCATCATCGGCCTCCTTTTCTTCTTCCTTGACAGAGCGCCGAAGCGCGGCAAAGACTACGGGCAGCTGGCCGTGTTCCTGGCCCCCGCGCTGATCCTCGTCTTCCTCGGGCTCATTTACCCGGCCATCCGGACGAGCCTTCTCGCGTTCACCAACAACACCGGTGAGTTCAACGGTCTCGACAACTTTGTCTGGATGTTTACCCAGCCGGCCATCGTCAACACGCTCATCAATACGGTGATCTGGGTCCTGCTGGTACCGATCGTCTCCACCATTGTTGGGCTGGCCTACGCGGTCTTCATCGACAAGTCCCGCGGTGAGAAAATCTACAAGGTCCTCGTGTTCATGCCGATGGCAATCTCCATGGTCGGCGCCGGCATCATCTGGAAGTTCGTCTACGACTACCGCCAGTCCGGTAGCGAGCAGATCGGACTTCTCAACCAGATCGTGGTCTGGTTCGGTGGAGAACCCGTGCAATGGCTGCAGACCAGTCCGATCAACACCTTCCTTCTCATCATCGTGATGATCTGGATCCAGACCGGTTTCGCCATGGTCGTTCTCTCGGCTGCCATCAAGGCCGTTCCCGTCGAGCAGCTCGAAGCCGCAGAAATCGACGGAACGAACCCGTGGCAGCGATTCAGGAACGTGACGCTCCCCGGCATCCGCGGTTCGCTTGTCGTCGTCATCACAACTATTTCCATCGCAACACTCAAGGTGTTCGACATCGTGCGTACGATGACCGCCGGAAACTTCAACACCAGCGTCATCGCGAACGAGATGTACACCCAGGCGTTCCGCGCGGCCGAACCCGGGCGCGGGTCGGCCCTCGCACTCGTGCTCTTCGTGCTGGTGCTGCCGATCGTCATCTACAACATCCGAGTCATGCGGAAGCAGAGGGAGATCCGATGAGCACGACACCGATTGTGCCCACCACGACCGACACCGACACCGGGAAGAAGCTCGACAAGGGCGCCGACATCGAGGTCGGAACGAAGTCACGCCGGGTGAAGCGACGCCTGACCTCTCGCACGGCGACGATCGTCTCGCTGATCATTGCGGTGGTCTGGACGATTCCGACGTTCGGTCTGTTCGTCTCCTCGTTCCGGCCGGCAGAGCTCATTCAGCGGACCGGCTGGTGGACGATCTTCCAGAACCCGGGCTTCACCTTCGATAACTACGCAGAAGTGCTCTTCTCGTCGTCGCAGTCGTCACCGCAGCTCGGCTCGTACTTCGTCAACTCGCTCGCGATCGCGATCCCCGGAACGATCTTCCCGCTGATCCTCGGCGCGATGGCCGCCTATGCGTTCGCCTGGATGAAGTTCAAGGGATCGAACTGGCTGTTCATCCTCGTCTTCGCGCTGCAGATCGTTCCACTGCAGATGGCTCTCCTGCCGCTGTTGCAGATGTTCACGCAGTTCCTGCGTCCGCTGCAGAACGGTCTTCACGATGTGATCCCGATGATCCCCGAGCAGAACTACCTGCCGGTGTGGATCGCCCACACGATGTTCGGGCTTCCGCTCATCATCTTCCTGCTGCACAACTTCATTTCGGAGGTTCCGGGAGAGGTCATCGAAGCCGCACGCGTCGATGGTGCAAACCCCGGGCAGATCTTCTTCCGGATTGTCCTCCCTCTCGCCCTCCCGGCGATCGCATCCGTTGCCATCTTCCAGTTCCTCTGGGTGTGGAATGATCTGCTTGTGGCGCTGATCTTCTCGGGCGGAACGGCGGATGTCGCGCCGCTCACCCAGCGACTCGCGGAGCTCACCGGTACGCGAGGCCAGGACTGGCAACGACTGACGGCGGCGGCGTTCGTGTCACTCATCGTTCCGCTGATCGTGTTCTTCAGCCTGCAGCGGTACTTCGTGCGTGGCCTCCTCGCCGGCGCCACGAAGGGGTAATCCCGCGCATTCTCTCACTATCCGAACCCCGGCATTCCGCACTGAATGCCGGGGTTAGGGTGAGTCCATGAGTATGCATGGCGGCGGCGGCCGGGGTGGCGGCGGCCGGATGCGTGGTGGTGGCGACGAAGAAGCCCAACGCGCGGTGAACGCAGCGGCGCCGAAAATTCCGAACCTGTTCTCGCGGGTTGCTGCTCTCTTCGCTCCGCACAAGGCGAAGATCGCCCTCACGGTGGTGCTCGTTCTCGTCGGGGCCGCGCTGAGCGTGATCCCGCCCCTGCTCGTCGAGCAAGCCTTCGACGTGGGGCTCTTCCCGCCCGAGGGCGGACCCAATATGCCCGCCCTGACCCGGATCGTGGCGGTTATGGTCGGCATCTTCGTGCTCGCCACAGGCCTCGGCGTCTGGCAGACCTGGCTCACCGCGACCGTCGGAAACACTGTTATGGGCGAGCTGCGGGTCGCGCTCTTCCGCCGGCTCCAGTCGATGGAGCTGAGCTTCTTCACCCGCACCAAGACCGGTGTCATCCAGTCTCGCCTGCAGAACGATGTCGGCGGTGTCGCCGGTGCGCTGAGCAACACCATTTCGAGCGTGCTCGGCAACACCGTCACCGTGCTTGCCGCCTTCGTCGCCATGGTGCTGATCAACTGGCAGCTCACCGTCGTCGCCCTCATCCTCATGCCGATCCTCGTGATCGCCCAGCGCCGGGTGGGGCAGGTCCGGGCGCGGATCGCCACCAAGACGCAGGAGTCGCTGTCGGACATGACGGCCATCACGCAGGAGACACTGAGCGTGTCGGGCGTGCTGCTCTCGAAGAGCTTCAACCAGCAGCCGACCGAGATTCGACGCTACGAGCGGTCGAACGACGAGCAGGTCGACCTCCAGGTGAAGCAGACGATGAGCGGCCAGTGGTTCTTCGCCATGGTCAACATCTTCCTGTCGTCGATCCCCGCCATTGTCTACCTCGTCGCCGGTTTCCTCGTCACGGGCGGGGCCACCGACATCACCGCCGGTGCGATCGTGGCGTTCACGACCGTGCAGTCACGGCTTCTCTTCCCGCTCATGGCGCTCATGCGAGTGGGACTGGACCTGCAGACATCCGGCGCCCTGTTCGCCCGCATCTTCGAGTATCTCGATCTCACACCCACCATCTCGGACCGAGCGGATGCCGTGACGGTCGATCCGCGCAGCGACTCGCTCGGTCGCGTCGAGTTCGAGCGGGTCACCTTCCGCTACCCGGATGCCACACCGGATTCACGCCCGACGCTCGACGAAGTCTCGTTCTCAATTGCACCGGGGGAGTTCGCGGCGTTCGTCGGCCCGAGTGGGGCTGGCAAAACGACGGTGTCGTACCTCGTGCCCCGGTTTTATGACGCGACCGGCGGGCGAGTGCTGTTCGCGGGTACCGACGTGCGCGAGCTGCAGGCCGAGTCGCTGGTCTCGAACATCGGGATCGTGAGCCAGGAGACCTACCTGTTCCACGCGAGCATCGCCGAGAATCTTCGCTACGCGAAACCGGATGCCACGGACGCGGAGCTGGAGAAAGCGGCGCGGGCTGCGAACATCCACGACACGATTGCCTCGTTTGAAGAGGGCTACGACACCATCGTCGGTGAGCGCGGCTATCGTCTCTCCGGAGGAGAGAAGCAGCGCATCGCGATCGCCCGGGTGATGCTCAAGGACCCGGCGGTGCTCGTGCTCGACGAGGCCACGAGCGCTTTGGATACGATCTCGGAGCGGGTCGTCCAGAGGGCGTTGGAGGCGGCATCCGCTGGGCGAACCACCATCGCGATCGCTCACCGGCTGTCGACGATCGTGAAGGCTGACGTGATCTTCGTGGTCGAGGCCGGGCGGATCGCCGAGACGGGAACGCACGCGGAGCTTCTCGCCCTCGACGGAACGTATGCGCGCATGTTCGAGGAACAGCTGGGGAGCCGGCCCCTCGTCGACTGAGGGCCGCGGAGCATCCGTCTCAGCGGTGATCCTTGCTGAGGTTGAGGATCTCGCCCGTCTCCAGGAGCGATTTCTGCGGACCCCGGGCGCGTGTGGGATTGAGGTAGAGGATGTCGGAAACGGTGACCCCGAATCGAGCGGCGACCTCCCTGAAGAGATCGTTGCGACTGACGGTGTAGCTGCGCGGCACGCCGTCAACGAGTGCCACGTGACCCGATGCGCCGCCGGTGCGCCCGGAGTCCTTGACGACCAAGCCGGGTCGCATGTTGGGGAGTGTCCATGTCAGCGTGGCCATGGCGAGGACCCAGTGGTGACAACCACCCTCGAAAGCGGCCTCATCCGACTGTGTCAGGAGGACGGTGCGGAAGTAGCTGGGGTCACCACGGGTCGGATCCTTGCCGACCCCGAAGACGCCGCCATCGTCTTCGGGGGCCATCGTGCCGAACGACATTCGGTACCCCCGGCACGCAGAGGGCTTTACGGCGCCTGGCATCCAGCTCACCTCGATGTCACCGCTGACGGTTGTGCGCAGGTCGAGCAGCCGCAACTCATAGGTGCCGTTACCGGTCACCCGCACGTCGACGTCCCCGGAGACCCGACCGTCTCCGACCAGGGTTCCCGTCGCAACGACCCGTCCCACCTCGAGGACGGGGGGAGGGATGGTGGGTTTCGGCGATGTTCTTTCGGATGCTGTCGGTGTCGGTGTCGGTGTCGGTGACACCGACGGTGCCGTCATCCAGGCGGCCTCGGGGGTACACCCGCTCAGGACCAGGACGAGGGTTGCCGCAATCGTGGCGGCCCATCGCCGCTCTGCCCTCGGTACCACGCCGCCTCCTCGCGGGCTTGGGGAAATCGGCGAACGCCGTTGAGCCTGAGGCTAGCGTGGTGCGGGTGCGTGTCGCGAGCACACGATCGGGGGGTGCTCTGCCGGGAGCTAGCGCCGTGCCGCCCGCTGCTCCCGTGCGACGGACACGCGCCGCACCACCTCGGCCGGATCGGAGAAGACGTGACGTTTGGTGAGGCGCACGATGCGCCATCCGTTTTCGACGAGTCGTTCGAGCCGGTCGATGTCTCGCTGGATCTGGCCGGCTGTCTGCCAGTGGTGCGCGCCCTCGTATTCGATCGCGATCTTGAGGTCCGGGTAGGCGAGGTCGACGCATCCGAGGAAGTGGCCCGCGTCGTCGAAAGCGTCGACGTTGAGCAACGGCTCGGGGAGGCCTGCGTCAATGAGGATGAGTCGCACCCAAGTCTCGAGGCGGGACCACGACCCGGTGCGGATGCGCCCGATCGCGTCGCGGAGGGCGCCCACCCCGGGGCGACGGCCGGCGTCGATTGCAGCACGGAGTTGGTCCAGCGTGGCGAGGGGCGGCTGGGCGCTGCCGTTGCCGGCCGACGGAGTGCGCTGGCAGACGATGGCGTCGCCCGCGGCCACGAGATCGTACGGGTGAAGGAGCGGGCCGAGGCTCGCCCACGTGGATGCGGGGGTGGTGAGGCGGAGTCCGCTCCGGGTGGTGACGTGGACGAGCTGCGGATGTGCCTGATGTCCCCGAACGCCGATGCTCCGCGGGGCGCGCTGCGGCTTCGGAACGCTCACATCAAGGACTGAATCGGTCAGTCGCGGAAGCGGAACGTCCCACAGCACGGCCGCAGTGGTGTGGCTGAAGAACTCCGAAGGCTGCATTCGCAGGGCGTACGCCTGTGCGAGACGGCGCACCTCCATACGACTCGCGTCGGCCGGGTCGGAGAGAGGAGGAGCGGCGACCTGCCGGGAACGTACACCGCGGAATGGGCGCTCGAGGTCTGGCCCGCCAAGCCGCCAACGGTTGAGACCGAAATCTCGAGCTTCGCTGACGGTAAATGTGACTGGAAGTTGCGGTGGGAGTGGCCGGCGTGTTGGCATCCGTCAACATTGTCATCGTCTCTGTCCACCACAGTGGCCGACGAAGAATCGGTGGATGAATTGCGTCCTGTGGACGACAGCATCCGCCTCCCAGGTTGGTTCGGTGGTCGCTAATGCGGGCAAAGTCGCGTTTTTAGCTGCGTTAGTGACAACTGAAGCCGACGGACGAGGGGGCGGCGCGGTTCGGCGGTCGCTAACGCGGATAACTTCGCGTTTTTACCCGCGTTAGTGACAAGTGAACGGATGCCGCGGGCGCGGACATCCGGAACGGCGCGCGTACACGGTCGGGGCGCACCCGCACGCACCCACGGCACGGGTCCCTACGGCGCGGGGCGCTCCTCGAGCATCGACTCCATCAGGTCGATCTCCGAGTCCTGGCTCTTCACCACGCCGATCGAGAAGGTGCGGACGGTGGAGTTCGTGCTGCGGTCGAGCAGAGCCTCCGCCATGTCGATCGCACCCTGATGGTGGGCGATCATGAGTTCGAGGAACATCCGCTCGGCGGCAACTCCGGTGAGGCCCTTCAGCTCGGTGATCTGCTCCTGCGTCGCGAGCCCCGGCATCGGCTCGCCCGGCTCGTGGGCGCTTTCACCGGATCCGTGGTTGTGTCCGTCGCCCTCGAGCGTCGGCCGCATCATCCACGTCATCTCCGGTTCGGTGGAGTGCGCGGGAAGACCCCAGACGCTGAGCCAGCCCTGCATCATGCCTGACTGTGCACCCTGCGTGGTCGCGATGTCGTAGGCGAGCAGCCGCACGTCGGGGTCGTCGGTGAGATCACGAATGATCATCGACAGCTCGACGCCCTGGTTGTGGTGCGTCTGCATGTCGCGCGCAAAGCCTGCCTCAGCGCTGTCGGTCGTCGGCGTCGGATCACCGAGCGTCGACAACCGTCCGACCGAAAACGCGACGATGCCGACAACGACGACAGCGACAAGGGCGAGCGCGAGGAGTGCGAGTGGGGAGCGCCGCCTCGAGACGGGAGTCGACTCGTCAGCAGATGCCGCAGCATCCGTCTCGAACTCGACGCCAGCCAACTTACGCCTTGCCCGGACCGTCGACCGCGCCGGTGCAGAGTGCGCCGGGTTCCGGAACGTTCTCGCTCTTCCAGTACTCCTCGAAGAACTCGCCGATGCGCTCGTCAGAGGCCTCGTCGACCTGAAGCTGGACGTCCCAGCCGGAGAGAACGATCGGGGCCGGGAGGTCTTCGAACGGAGACAGGATCACGTAGGTGGAGGGAAGCTTGGTCTTCAGCAAGTCAAGCTCCTCGTCCGAGATCGACGGGTCATAGGTGACCCAGATCGCACCGTGCTCGAGGGAGTGCACGGCATTCTCGCTCGGCTGGACCTCGGTGTAGATGCCACAGTTCAGCCAGGCCGGGTTGTGGTCGCCACCGGCGGGGGGAGTCTGCGGGTACTGCACAGCAGTCTCGACGTG
Source organism: Mycetocola sp. TRD_SC_2 (assembly GCF_055361225.1). Classification (NCBI taxonomy): domain Bacteria; kingdom Bacillati; phylum Actinomycetota; class Actinomycetes; order Micrococcales; family Microbacteriaceae; genus Mycetocola; species Mycetocola sp. TRD_SC_2. Next base: position 384,995 of record NZ_CM143954.1, read on the forward strand.
GTTGTTCGTGTTCTCGAAGGTTTCGACGCCCTCGATCTCGGCGCCGGAACCACCGGCGGTGTACGAGGCGTTTTTCGGCTGCGTGAGGATCAGCGAGGCGACGAGCAACCCAACGATCGCTACACCGGCGACGACAGCGGTGATGATGCCGATCTTCTTGGCGCGACGCTTCTTCGCCTGCTCCCGCTTGAACGCTTCGACCTTCTGGGCACGCTGCTCGGCCCGCTGCTCCTTGATGGTCAGCTGTCTCGCAGGGTTGCCGCTCTTGCTGCCGGGGGAATCGCTTCGCGGGGTCACAGTGGCCTCTCGTGGTGTGGGAACCCGGGTTCTCGTCCATACGCTCGCATGGGGTCCGGGCGTCTCCAGTTTATGGGCCCGGAATGGGGTTTGCTGGGAGCACGCGGTGAGACGGATGCAAGCGGGCGCCAGAGCGGATGCCGCGAGGCTGGCCGAGCGGGACGGTCACGTCGAGAGAGCATCACGCCCTGTAACAGAACGGAGGCAGCGGCTAGGCTCGAATCGGCGGCCACAAGCCGCACCGGGTTGCACCTCCTGAGCGAACCCGAACGAAAACCCATCACCGAACGGACGAACGTGAAGTACGCAGAGAGCATCGTCGACCTCGTGGGAAACACCCCGCTGGTCCGGCTCAACCGAGTGACCGACGGCACCCGTGCCACTGTGCTGGCGAAGGTCGAGTACCTCAACCCCGGCGGCAGTGTGAAGGACCGCATCGCGGCGCGCATTCTCGACGCTGCCGAGGCATCCGGTGAGCTGAAGCCAGGCGGCACCATCGTCGAACCGACGAGTGGAAACACCGGAGTCGGCCTCGCCCTCATCGCGCAGCAGCGCGGGTACCGCTGCATCTTCGTCGTGCCAGACAAGGTCGGTGAAGAGAAGCGCAACGTGCTCACCGCCTACGGCGCCGAGGTCGTCGTCACGCCGACGTCGGTCGCGCCCGAGTCCCCCGAGTCGTACTACAGCGTCTCCGACCGGCTCGCCGCCGAGATTCCTGGCGCATTCAAGCCGAACCAGTACTTCAACCAGAACGGTCCGCTGAGTCACTACGAGACCACCGGCCCCGAGATCTGGAATGACACCGAGGGCAAGCTCACCCACTTCGTCGCCGGCGTCGGAACCGGTGGAACCATCACGGGAACCGGCCGCTTCCTCCGCGAAGCGTCCAACGGAACCGTGCGCATCATCGGCGCTGACCCCGAGGGCTCGGTCTACTCCGGCGGCACCGGGCGCCCGTACCTCGTCGAGGGTGTCGGCGAAGACATGTGGCCAGGCGCATACGACCCCGGTGTCGTTCACGAGGTCATCGCTGTGAATGATGCCGAATCCTTCGCCATGACCCGCCGGCTCGCGCTCGAAGAGGGCCTCCTCGTCGGCGGATCGAGCGGCATGGCCGTCGTTGCCGCGCTCAAGGCGGCGGAGAGCCTCAGCGAAGACGACGTCGTCGTTGTGCTGCTGCCCGATGGCGGCCGTGGCTACCTCGCCAAGATCTTCAACGACTCGTGGATGCGCTCGCACGGCTTCATCGACCACACCGAGGGGGAGCGGACCGTCGGAGACGTGATCAGCGCCAAGGGTGGGGACCTTCCCGCGTTCCTGCACGTGCACCCAACAGACACGCTGCACGACGCGATCGGCATCATGGCCGAGCATGGTGTGTCACAGCTCCCCGTCCTCAGCGCCGAACCTCCCGTCGTCATGGGCGAGGTCGTCGGTTCGGTCTCGGAGAGTTCCCTTCTCGACAGCGTCTTCACCGGGGATGCGAAGCTGACGGATGCCATCGCAACCGTCACCCAGGCCCCGCTGCCGATCATCGGATCCGGTGACTCGCTGGCCGCAGCGCGACTCGCGCTGACGGCATCCGACGCCCTCATGGTGACCCGCGACGGCAAGCCGGACGCCGTGCTCACCCGCCAGGACCTGCTGACTTCGCTCAGCGACTGACCCCGCGAATGACGACGACGAGGAAAACCCCATGAGCTCCGACCAGAACGACAAGAAGAACAAGAACAAAAAGAACAAGAAGAGCAGGAACTCCGGATTCGCGACCCGCGCGATCCACGCCGGCCAGGACTTCGACCCGACGACCGGCGCCGTCATCCCGCCGATCTACCAGTCGTCGACCTTTGTGCAGACCCACATCGGCGGGCTCAGAAACGGCTTCGAGTACGGTCGCGGCGGAAACCCGACCCGCAACGGGCTCGAAGAGCAGCTCGCAGCGCTCGAGGGAGGCAAACACGGGCTCTCGTTCGCATCCGGCCTCGCCGCCGAAGACGCCCTGCTCCGTGGCATCCTCAAGCCTGGCGATCACATCGTGCTCGGCAACGACGCGTACGGCGGAACGTACCGCCTCATTGCGCGCATCTTCGGCGCGTGGGGCGTCACCCACAGCGTGGTCGACATGTCGAACCTCCGCACCGTGCAGTCGGCGATCACCGAGAACACGCGTGTGCTCTGGGTCGAGACCCCGTCGAACCCGCTGATGAAGATCACCGACATCGCCGAGCTGGCCGAGATCGGTCACGCTGCCGGGCTCACCGTCGTCGTCGACAACACGTTTGCCTCACCCGCGCTGCAGAACCCGCTGGCCCTCGGCGCCGACGTCGTTGTGCACTCCACCACCAAGTACCTCGGTGGGCACTCCGACGTCATCGGCGGCGCACTCGTGCTCAACGACGACGAGATGCACGAGAAGGTCCGCTTCATGCAGTTCGCCGCCGGCGCTGTCTCGGCACCGATGGACGCGTTCCTCACCAGCCGCGGCATCAAGACCCTCGACGTGCGGATGCAGCGCCACAGCGACAACGCACAGGCGATCGCCGAGTACTTCTCCGAGCACTCCGCCATCGAGACCGTGTACTACCCCGGCCTCGAATCGCACCCGGGACACTCGCTCGCGGGGACCCAGATGTCACGATTCGGCGGGATGCTGTCGCTCGCCTTCGCAGGCGGCGAGAAGGTCGCGCGCAAGTTCGCGGAGTCGACGCGGGTGTTCCAGCTCGCCGAGTCGCTCGGTGGGATCGAGTCGCTCGTGAACTACCCGGCTGAGATGACCCACGCGTCCGTCGCGGGGACAGAGCTTGCCGTGCCCGGGAACGTCATCCGCCTGTCGGTCGGACTCGAGTCGGTCGATGACCTGCTCACCGATGTCGACCGCGCCATCGGCAAGGCGCTCAAGAAGCGCTGAGCGGTGAATCGTAGAGCAGCTCGGCCGTTTTTCGCAGGGGGTGGACCCCGGCGTGACTCGACGTGTCTACTGGGGCAATGGACCTCCAGAACCCACTCGACCAGTACCCACGTCCACCCTTCGAAGCCGACGACTCGGGCGACGAACCGGTCATGTCGCCGAAGCCCGACCACGGCGAGGAGACCTACAGCGGCAACGCGCGGCTGAAAGGCAGGAAGGCGTTCATCACCGGCGGGAACTCCGGCCTCGGTCGCGCAACAGCTCTGGCGTTCGCCCGCGAAGGCGCAGACGTGGTGTTCACGTTCCACAGTGACGAGGAGGGTGCTGCCGAAGCGCTCGCCGACATCGAGAAGGCCGGGGTCACCGCGGCGTCGCTGCAGGTCGATATCTCGGACGAGAAAGAATGCACGGATGCCATCGCGGCCGCCGCGGAGAAACTCGGCGGACTCGACACCCTCGTGATGGTCGCCGGCTACCAGAACAACGTGCCAGACATCCTCGACCTCGAGACCGACCAGATCGACCTCACCTTCCGCACCAACGTGTACTCGCTCTACTGGCTCACCAAGGCAGCCCTCGAGCACATTCCTGCCGGTGGCAGCATCATCACGACGAGCAGCGTCCAGGCCAATAAGCCGTCGGCGGACAAGCTCGACTACGCGGCCACGAAGGGTGCGATCGTCACCTTCACGAAGGCGCTCGCGCAGCAGCTCGCTCCCCGTGGCATCCGCGTCAACGCGGTACTCCCGGGTCCGTTCTGGACCAACCTCCAGCCGGACTCGGCCAGCGACGCCGACGACCTGGGCGGGTTCGGATCAGACACCCCGTATGGTCGCCCCGGCCAGCCAGCCGAGATCGCCGGCGCGTACGTCTACTTCGCGAGCGCGGACGCCAGCTACACCAGTGGAGCAACGCTCGTGGTCTCCGGCGGTTCACCGAACTGACGCCAGTACCCTTCGAGGGACGCAAACTGCTCTGCGCTGCCGGTTTGGCAGCGGTTTGCGTTCCTCGAAGGCGTGAAATGCCCACGCGTAAGGGGGCTGGAAGCGAATAAGCTCGACGGGTGACTTCCGACACCCCTCCCGGAGCGGCGTCCGCGAGCCGGGACCCGGACGCGCTCCCCGGGATCTTCTTGCTGCCCTACCTGTGGGTGACGATCGGGGCGTGCGCCCTCGTATTCCTCGCCGCGTTCGAATCGCTCGCGGTAACGACGATCATGCCGCTCGTGAGCGCAGACCTCGACGGTGCTGCGCTCTACGCGCTCGCCTTCGCCGGGCCGCTCGCCACCGGGGTGATCGGTATGGTGTTCGCCGGCAACTGGTCTGACCGCAACGGTCCTGTCGCGCCGCTCGTCTCCTCGGTAGCCGTGTTCATCATCGGCCTGTTCATCTGTGGCCTCGCCACCGACATGACGGTGTTCCTCATCGGCCGGCTGGTGCAGGGGCTCGGATCCGGCGCCATGAACGTCGCCCTCTACGTCGTGGTCGCCCGCATCTACCCTCCTGCGCTGCATGCCCGCATCTTCGCCGGGTTCGCCGCCGCGTGGGTCGTTCCCTCGCTCGTCGGCCCGTTCGCCGCCGGCGTCGTCGCCGAACTCACGAGCTGGCACTGGGTGTTCCTCGGAGTCGTCGGCCTCGTGCTTCTCGCGATGCTCATGGTCGTTCCTGCACTGCGGATGCTCCGCGGCGGCTCCCAGGACGCAGCGGCCGACAAGCCCGCCTGGGCTTTCGGCAAGGTTGCGTGGGCCGTGCTCGCCGCCGTAGCGGTGCTCGGCCTCAACCTCTCCGCGCGTCTCGACGGGGCGCTCATCGGGATCGTCGCCGTCGCCGCGATCGCTGTTGCGCTCGTGGCGGTGCGCCCGCTCCTGCCTCCGGGGTCGCTCCGCGCCGCACGCGGGCTTCCGACCGTCATTCTCCTTCGCGGGCTCGTGGCCGCCGCGTTCTTCGGGGCCGAGGTCTACATTCCGTACCTGCTCGCGGAGCGCTACGACTTCTCGGCCGCGCTCTCCGGGCTCGCCCTCACCGGCGCCGCGCTGACCTGGGCCGGTGCATCATGGCTGCAGGGCAAACTCGTAAGCTCGCTCAGTTCGGTGAATGCGATGCGCATCGGCACCGCCCTCGTACTCCTCGCCATCCTGCTGGCGGTCGTGACGGCCGCCGCTGAACTGCACCCGGCCGTCATCATCGGAGGCTGGCTGTTCGGCGGAGCGGGGATGGGACTCATGTATCCGCGGCTCAGTGTGATGACGCTGTCGTACTCGTCAGAACGCGACCAGGGCTTCAACAGCTCAGCATTGTCGATCGCCGATTCCCTCGGCGGCGCTCTCGCCCTCGCGTCGACCGGCATCGTCTTCGCGGCGCTCCTCGGTCTCGGCGGCGCGTGGCCGTTCGCCGGATGTTTCGCCCTCGCTGCCCTGCTGTCAGTTCTGTCGCTCGGCCTCGGGTCTCGCGTCGGAACCGGCGTCCGTGCGCCGGAGCAGCGGGAGGCCCGTGTCGATGTGACAGGTGTGTGACAACCGACCCAGGTCGTCACATTCGGTGTCACATCGGGTTCCGACGCGAAGAGCCCCCGCTCGCGCTCCAGTTCGCACCGTGCATAATTGACGTACTGGCGCGGATGTGACCGTGCACATGGATTCAAGGGTGTTCCGGTGACAGACAGCGTCGACAGAAGCAAAGCGCCGAACATCCGCGACGTCGCACGCCTCGCCGGGGTGAGTCACCAGACCGTCTCCCGCGTGCTCAACGATCACCCGAGCATCCGTGATTCGACGAAGCAGCGCGTGCTCGACGTGATGAACGACCTGCAATACCGCCCCAATCGCGCGGCGAGGGCCCTCGTCACCAGCCGCTCACGCACCATCGGCGTGCTGGCGTCCCAGCGCTCGCAATACGGGCCGTCGAGCATCATCCAGAGCATCGAGAGCGCGGCGCAGGATGCCGGTTACCTCGTTTCGACCGCAAACATCACGAAGACGGATGAGTCGTCGATCCTGACCGCACTCAACCACCTCAACGCGCAGGCCATCGAGGGACTCGTGATCATCGCGCCCCAGGTGCGGGTCTTCCGCGCCATCTCCAACCTCGACCTCCGCGTGCCGTTCGTGACGATGAACACGAGTGAGGGCACCGACGACCACGCCGTCGCCGTCGACCAGGTCGCCGGCGCCCGGCTGGCGACCCGTCACCTCATCGAACTCGGTCACCGGAATATCTACCACCTCGCCGGTCCCCAGGACTGGATCGAGGCGGAAGCACGGATGCGCGGGTTCCTCGAGGAGATGAACGCGCAGGATGTTCCGACGACGGCTCCGATCCTCGGCGACTGGTCAGCCGAGTTCGGTTACTACGCCGGACGTGAACTCATGCGGGTCCGCGACTTCACCGCGATCTTCTCCTCCAACGACCAGATGGCGCTCGGGCTGATGCACGCGATCCGTGATGCGGGCCAGGACGTGCCGCACGACGTCTCCATCGTCGGCTTCGATGACATTCCCGAAGCAGCCCACTTCTGGCCTCCTCTCACCACGGTGAAGCAGGATTTCCCCGAACTGGGGAGACGCTGCGTCGCCCAGCTTCTGGGGACGATGGACGACGGGGCGGCCGGATACACCGGCAGAATCCAGCCGGAACTCATTGTTCGCGCGTCGACGGCGCGCCCGTCGTTTTGACTCGCGGGATACGGCATCCGGCGGCGGTTACCAAACCGAGATCTTGCAACTTGACACAGACGGCGGTTTTCTGCGTAACATGTGACGACAATGTGAACGGTCACATTGCAACAGTCGAAATCGCTGGTGTGCGAAATCGGCAGAGAAACCCCCACACCTTTTTCACGGTTCCCCACCTCCCTTCGTTCCGGCGAAGGGATCGAGCGTGGCATTCATGGACGCAGCCTGCTCGTACGGAAACCGCACCTGTCTGAAATTTCAGGCGACAAAGACGTCCATGGCACCGATTACAGAGAGGTAAACACAGTGAAGAAGATTGTCATCGCGACACTCGCGGCCGGCGCAATGGTCGTGTCGCTCGCAGCGTGCTCACAGGGCGGCGGAGCAGGCGGCGGAGACGGCGAAGCAGCAGGCTCAGGCCAGCTCGTCGGCGTCGCAATGCCCACCAAGTCGAGCGAGCGCTGGATCCAGGATGGCGACGCCGTCAAGGAGCAGCTCGAGGCTGAGGGTTACAAGGTCGACCTGCAGTATGCAGAAGACGACATCCCCACCCAGGTCTCACAGATCGAGAACATGATCACCAAGGGCGCGGAAGCCCTGATCATCGCCTCCATCGACGGAACCACGCTGACGCAGGTCCTCCAGGACGCCGCTGATGCCGAGATCCCGGTCATCGCCTACGACCGTCTCATCCGCGACACCGAGAACGTCAGCTACTACGCCTCGTTCGACAACTACAAGGTCGGTGTCCAGCAGGCTACGTCCGTTCTCAACGGCCTCGGCCTGACGGACCTCGAGGGCGAGCCGGTCGACGGCGCACCCGCTGGCCCGTTCAACATCGAGATGTTCGCCGGTTCACCCGACGACAACAACGCGACCTTCTTCTGGGACGGCGCTCAGGACACCCTGAAGCCGTTTATTGACGCAGGCACGCTCGTCGTCAAGAGTGGCCAGACCAGCTTCGAGCAGGCAGCAACGCTCCGCTGGGACGGCGAAACCGCTCAGAAGCGCATGGAGAACATCCTGACGTCGAGCTACTCCGACGGCTCGAAGGTCAACGGCGTTCTGTCGCCGTACGACGGCATCTCCCGTGGAATCATCTCGGCTCTGACCGACGCTGGTTACACGACCGGTGACGAATGGCCCATCATCTCGGGTCAGGACGCTGAAATCGACTCCGTGAAGGCCATCGCCAACTCGGGCGAGCAGTACGCGACCATCTTCAAGGACACCCGCAAGCTGGCAACGGCCGCAGTCGAAATGACGATCGCCGTTCTGAACGACGAAGAGCCTGAGGTGAACAACGAGGAAGACTACGACAACGGCAAGTTCGTCGTTCCGTCGTACCTCCTCGACTCGCAGATCGTTGTCGCGGACAACGTCAACGAGGTCCTGGTCGAGTCCGGCTACTGGACCGAAGAAGAAATCGGATAACACCCTTCTTCAGTAACGCCCGCCGCCGGTGGGAGAGTATTCTCTCCCACCGGCAGTCGGTCGAACGGAGCAGGTAATCGGTATGAAGAAGGTGCGGAAGTGACCACAAACATCCTCGAGATGCGCAGCATCACCAAGACGTTCCCCGGTGTGAAAGCACTATCGGACGTCACACTCGACGTTGAGCGTGGCACTGTGCACGCGATCTGCGGCGAGAACGGCGCGGGCAAGTCGACACTCATGAAGGTCCTCTCGGGTGTGTACCCGCACGGGACCTACTCCGGCGACATCGTCTTCGAGGACGAAGTGGTCGAGTTCAAGGACATCCGGGACTCCGAGGCCAAGGGCATCGTGATCATCCACCAGGAACTCGCCCTGAGCCCGCACCTCTCCATCGCCGAGAACATTTTTCTCAACAACGAGCAGAAGGGAGCATTCGGGCTGATCGACTGGAACAAGACCAACCACGAAGCTGCCTCACTCCTCGCTCGCGTCGGCCTCAAAGAGAACCCGACCACCAAGATTCTCCAGATCGGTGTCGGCAAGCAGCAGCTCGTCGAGATCGCCAAGGCGCTGTCGAAGAAGGTCAAGCTGCTCATCCTCGATGAGCCGACCGCCGCCCTCAACGATGAGGACTCCGACCACCTGCTCGACCTGATCCTGCACCTCAAGGAGCAGGGAATCACGTCGATCATCATCAGCCACAAGCTCAACGAGATCAAAAAGGTCGCAGACACGGTCACCGTGATCCGCGACGGCAAGACGATCGAGACAATCCAGAAAATGGATGTCACGGAAGAGCGCATCATCAAAGACATGGTCGGTCGCGACCTCGAACACCGCTACCCGGATCACACGCCGAACATCGGTGACGAGATCCTGCGGGTCGAGGACTGGACCGCCCACCACCCCCAGGACCCCACCCGGGTCATGGTCGACGACGTGAGCATCAACGTGCGCGCCGGTGAGATCGTCGGCATCGCGGGCCTCATGGGCGCCGGGCGCACCGAGTTCGCGATGAGCCTGTTCGGACACAGCTACGGCAGCCGGATCAGCGGCAAGGTCTTCATGCACGGCAAGGAGATCAAGACCCGCACCGTTTCAGAGGCCATCAAGAACGGCATCGCGTACGCGACCGAAGACCGCAAGCACTACGGCCTCAACCTGCTCGAGGACATCAAGCGGAACATCGGACTCGCGTCGCTCGACAAGCTGTCGTCGAACGGCCTCGTGAACGACAACGAAGAGTACAAGGTCGCCAACGGCTACCGGACGAGCATGAACATCAAGGCTCCGAACGTTCTCGCCAAGACCGGCAAGCTCTCTGGTGGAAACCAGCAGAAGGTCGTTCTGTCGAAGTGGATCTACTCCGACCCTGAGGTCCTCATCCTCGATGAGCCGACCCGAGGAATCGACGTCGGCGCGAAGTACGAGATCTACGCGATCATCAATGCCCTCGCAGCGCAGGGCAAGGGTGTCATCGTCATCTCGAGCGAACTGCCGGAACTGCTCGGCATCTGCGACCGCATCTACGCCCTCAGCGAGGGACGCATCACCGGCCAGCTTCCGATCGAGGAAGCAAACCCGGAATCCCTTCTCAAGCTCATGACCATGGAAAAGCCGCGCTAGCGCGCTCGGCACCACCAAGGAGAACCCTGACATGTCAAACACCCAGTCCCCGGTGACCGAGGAAACCGCTGCCGGCGGCGGAATCCACCCCGTAGAGAACAAGTTCACGAGCTGGCTCAGCCACCTGCTCTCCGACCTCGGCAAGAACGGCATCTTCCTCGCCCTTCTCGCGGTCGTGCTGTTCTTCGCCGTCGTGACCGACGGCATCCTGCTTCGCCCGCAGAACATCTCGAACCTCATCGTTCAGAACGGGTACATCCTCGTACTGGCGATCGGTATGGTGATGATCATCATCGCCGGCCACATCGACCTCTCGGTCGGATCCGTCGCCGCGTTCGTCGGTGCCTGCTCGGGCGTCTTCGCCGTGTCGTGGGGACTGCCCTGGTGGCTCGCCATCATCATGTCGCTCGGCATCGGTGCGCTCGTCGGAATGTGGCAGGGCTTCTGGATCGCCTACGTCGGCATACCGGCGTTCATCGTGACGCTTGCGGGCATGCTGATCTTCCGCGGCCTCGCGCTCGTTGTTCTAGGTAACGCCAACATCGGCTCGTTCCCCGCCGAATACCGTGCCCTCGGAAACGGGTTCCTCAGCAACGTCTTCGGTGACCTCGACCTTGACCCGCTGACGCTCATCGTCGCTGCCGTCGCGGTCGTCGCGCTCATCGTCGGCCAGGTCCGCACCCGCAACGCCCGCGCCAAGTACGGCCAGGAGGTCGAGCCGATCGTCTGGTTCGTCGCCAAGCTCGTGCTCATCACGGTCGCCATCGGATTCTTCGCCTACGCGCTCGCGTCGTACAAGGGCATCCCGGTCACCCTGATCGTGCTCGCGGTGCTCGTGCTCATCTACGGCATCATCATGAACCGCAGTGTCTTCGGCCGCCACGTGTACGCGATCGGTGGCAACCGCCACGCCGCCGAACTGTCCGGTATCAAGACGCGCAAGACCGACTTCCTGCTGTTCGTCAACATGGGCGTGCTCGCGGCCCTCGCCGGTCTGATCTTCACCGCCCGCCTCAACCTGGCCGGCCCGAAGGCGGGTGACGGTTTCGAGCTCGAGGCCATCTCCGCGGCATTCATCGGTGGAGCGGCGGTGCAGGGCGGTGTCGGAACCATCGGTGGCGCCATCATCGGTGGTCTCATCATCGGTGTGCTCAACAACGGTATGTCGATCCTCGGCCTCGGTATTGAGTGGCAGCAGGCCGTCAAGGGCCTCGTGCTTCTGCTCGCCGTCGCCTTCGACGTCTATAACAAGCGCCGCTCAGGCGGCAAGTAACACCTGTGATCCCGGCCGCCCGCGAAAGTGCGGCGGCCGGGATCGCTGCAAGAAAGAAGATGCGGATGCCATTCCTCGGCGAACTGCCGGACCGCGCGCGGCTGATCGCCGTCGTCGGTGGTCTGCCCGTCGCTGACGGAGCATCCGTGATCGGGGCGGAGTCCCAGCTGATCCCGTTCCAGAGCGTCGCCGACAACGTGCTCCTCGGAGCCGAGGGCTCACGCTTTTTCCTCCGCGCTGCACCGCGCGAACGCCGGGCGATGACTCTGCTCGACGCGGTCGGGCTGGGGGTCCACCCGTCCACTCCCGTGCTCGAGCTCGACGCCGTCGGCCAGCGCATGGTCGAACTCGCACGCGCACTCGCGCGGGAACCGGACCTGCTGATCGTCGACGAGCGGTTCGATCGCTTTCAGGAGGACGAATCGACGCGGTGGTTCACGGCACTCGCCCGGGCGGCAGAACGAGTCCGGATTCTCGTCGTTGTCGACAGCCTCGCCCAGGTGCGGCTCAGCCCGCGCCCCATGGACCTCGTCGCGGTCGTGCGGAACGGCGCCATCGTCGGTACGGCGACACCCGAAGATGCGAGTCACCTGACGGATCTCCTCGGGGGTATCGAGCCCCCAGCGCCTCGACCGGAGAAGGTGTTCGGCCCGGTTGTTCTCGAACTCGCAGGCATCTCTGTCTCCCATCCGGTTCGGCGCGGCCGGCTGGTCGTCGAGGACGCGTCGCTCTCGGTCCGCGCCGGTGAGGTCGTCGGGCTCGGCGGGGCAGAAGATCTGGTGCTCGGCATTTTCGGCGCCTCGACCGGGGGCACAGTGACGGGGACGACACTTCTCGACGGGGAACCGGTCGATCTGTCCACGGTCGAGCGAGCCATCGCCGCTCGCGTGCTCTTCATCTCCGAACATCCGCCGACCTACGATGTCGGCCTGATCGGCGGCATCCCCACGAGCGTCTCGGGTGAATCCCTCGCCCGGCTTGCCCGCATGGGCGTGGTCGACCCGCGGCGGGAATATGTGCCCCGCGCGGTGCCGTCCCTTCTCGACGCTCTTCCCGGCGCCCGCTCCCGACCGTCGACAGACGCGATGAACGAGGTTCTCGCCGGCTGGGTGTCGGCACCGCCGCGCGTTGCTCTCGTCACCGAGCCGTTCTCCGGTCTTTCGGAGCCCGACACAGTACTCCGTCGCCGCCTGCTCGAGGACATCGCGTCCGCTGGCACCGCCGTGATCCTCGAAGCCAGGGACCCGGCTCAACTCGTCGGGACGTGTGACCGCATCGTCCTGCAAAGTGGAACGCGGCTGACCACAGAACTGCGCGGAGAAGACGCGAGCCTCCGTGGACTCGCAACTTTCCGCATCCGACCTGATTTACAACGTTAGAATCGAGAATCGCATGACGAACAGAGAGGCTCTCGCGTGAGCACCTATCCCCCCGAAATCGAAGTCGCCATTGCCCGGGTCCGAGCGGATGTCGCCCGCCTGCACGGGGAACTCGTGCGGTACGGCCTTGTCGTCTGGACGGGCGGTAACGTCTCTGGGCGGGTCCCCGGTGCCGACCTCTTCGTGATCAAGCCGTCCGGCGTGAGCTACGACGACCTTGCACCCGAAAACATGATCCTCTGCGACCTTGACGGCGCGGTGATTCCCGGCACGCCAGGGTCGGACCGCTCGCCGTCGAGCGACACCGCCGCTCACGCATACGTGTACCGGCATATGCCCGAGGTCGGTGGAGTCGTGCACACGCACTCCACCTACGCCGTGGCGTGGGCCGCACGCAACGAAGCGATCCCGTGCGTCATCACAGCGATGGCCGACGAGTTCGGTGACGAGATCCCGGTCGGACCGTTCGCCATCATCGGTGACGACTCGATCGGTCGCGGCATCGTCGAGACGCTGACAGGCCACCGCAGTCGCGCGGTGCTCATGGCCAACCACGGCCCGTTCACCATCGGCAAGGACGCGAAGGATGCCGTCAAGGCGGCCGTCATGGTGGAGGACGTCGCTCGCACCGTGCACATCTCCCGCCAGCTCGGCGCCCCCGTTCCCATTCCGCAGCCCGCCATCGATTCCCTCTTCGACCGCTATCAGAACGTCTACGGCCAGGCGCCGCAGGGCGCCCTCGCCGACTCACAAGACTCAGCGCCGCTGAGCGAGTAGGCCGCCTGCGGCCGTATCGAGATCTCGTCGCAGAGTCTCGATACGCTCGCTTCGCGAGCTACTCGACCAGCGGATTGGCTGACATACCTCAACGACTCACAAGGAGATCCCAATGCCTAAACTCTCAACCTCCCTCGACTCCTACGAAGTCTGGTTCCTCACCGGAAGCCAGAACCTCTACGGTGAAGAGACCCTCAAGCAGGTCGCCGACCAGTCGCAGGAGATCGCGAAGACGCTTGGCGCGGCATCCGATGTTCCCGTCAAGGTCGTCTGGAAGCCGGTGCTCAAGGATTCCGACTCGATCCGTCGCGCGGCGCTCGACGCCAACGCCGACGACAGGGTCATCGGCCTCATCGCGTGGATGCACACCTTCTCTCCCGCGAAGATGTGGATCGCCGGCCTCGACGCTCTCAAGAAGCCGCTGCTGCACCTGCACACGCAGGCGAACGTCGCGTTGCCGTGGGGTGAGATCGACTTCGACTTCATGAACCTCAACCAGGCAGCGCACGGCGACCGTGAGTTCGGGTACATCCAGACCCGCCTCGGTGTCTCACGCAAGACCGTCGTCGGCCACGTCTCGAACCCGGCCGTCACCCGGCAGGTCGGGACCTGGATGCGCGCAGCCGCTGGCTGGGCAGCAACCCACGAACTCAAGCTCGCCCGCTTCGGCGACAACATGCGCTACGTCGCCGTCACCGAGGGTGACAAGACCGAGGCTGAGCTGCGGTTCGGTGTTCAGGTCAACACCTGGGGCGTCAACGAACTGGCGGACGCCGTCGCCGCGGCTTCCGAGAGCGACATCGACGCGCTCGTGGCCGAGTACGAAGAGCTGTACGACGTCGTGCCCGAGCTGCGGAAGGGCGGCGACCGCCACGAGTCCCTCCGCGACGGCGCTGCCATCGAAATCGGACTGCGGACCTTCCTTGAGGAGGGCGGTTTCGGCGCGTTCACCACTTCGTTCGAGGACCTCGGCGCGCTCAGGCAGCTGCCGGGCCTCGCCGTGCAGCGGTTGATGGCCGAGGGCTACGGCTTCGGTGCAGAGGGAGACTGGAAGACGGCGATCCTCGTGCGCGCGGCATCCGTCATGGGGGCAGGGCTCCCCGGCGGAGCCTCGCTCATGGAGGACTACACCTACCACCTCGTGCCGGGTGAGGAGCAGATCCTCGGTGCCCACATGCTCGAGGTCAGCCCCGGCCTTACGTCGCAGAAGCCGACGCTCGAGATCCACCCGCTCGGCATCGGCGGCAAGGACGACCCCGTCCGCCTCGTCTTCAACGCCGACCCGGGCCCCGCCGTCGTCGTCGCGATGAGCGACATGCGCGACCGGTTCCGTCTCGTCGCGAACGTCGTCGACGTCATCGAGCCCGCCGAGGCACTGCCCAACCTGCCGGTCGGCCGTGCCGTGTGGAAGCCGCAGCCGTCGTTCGCCACGTCGGCAGCCGCGTGGCTCACCGCGGGAGCCGCCCACCACACGGTGATGACGACCGCCGTCGATGTCGAGGTCTTCCGCGACTTCGCCGAGATCGCCGGCACGGAGCTCCTCGTCATCGACAACGAGACGACTCTGGGCGGATTCAGCCGCGAGGTGCGCTGGAACAACGCGTACTACCGGCTCGCGCAGGGCTTTTAAGCTCACACGAACGAACCCGCCCCTCTGGCCAACGGCCGATGGGCGGGTTTTGTCGTTTGCGGGTGTTAACGCTCACAAATCGGTAACATTCCCGAAAGAGGCACTTGTGTCGGCGGAAATGTGAGCGCTAACATTCGAGCACGGCCAGAACGGACTGG
This sequence comes from Mycetocola sp. TRD_SC_2, assembly GCF_055361225.1. Lineage (NCBI taxonomy): Bacteria > Bacillati > Actinomycetota > Actinomycetes > Micrococcales > Microbacteriaceae > Mycetocola > Mycetocola sp. TRD_SC_2. Next base: position 400,150 of record NZ_CM143954.1, read on the forward strand.
CTGCCCGGCACCACGACACAGCATGCGTCTCGTCGCCGGCCGAACAAGGAGGTTTGGTTGTGAAAAAGACATTCGGAGCGGCTGTCGCCATCGGCGCCATGATGCTCGCACTCACCGGTTGCGCCCAGGGCGGCGGCAGCGGCGGTGGTGGAACAGGGGACGGACCGAAGGACCCGAGCGAGATCGTCGTCGGTTTCGCGCAGGTCGGTGCCGAGAGTGGATGGCGTACCGCCAACACGAAGGACATACAGGCTGCGTTCGAGGAGGCGGGCATCGAGCTCAAGTTCTCCGACGCCCAGCAGAAGCAGGAGAACCAGATCAAGGCGATCCGTTCCTACATCCAGCAGGGAGTCGACGTGATCTCGTTCTCGCCCGTCGTCGAGACCGGCTGGGATGCCGTGCTCACGGAGGCGAAGGACGCCGGAATTCCCGTCGTGCTGACCGACCGTGCCGTCGACAGCCAGGACGAGTCGCTGTACGTCAGCTTCCTCGGCTCCGACTTCGTGGAGGAAGGCAAGAAGGCCGGGCAATGGCTCGTCGAGGAGTACGCGGACTCGACCGATCCGGTGAGCATCATCCAGCTCGAGGGCACGACGGGAGCCGCTCCGGCCATCGACCGCGCCGAAGGATTCGCCGAGGTGATCGCCGACGACGAAAAGTTCGAGGTCGTCGCATCCCAGACCGGTGACTTCACCCGCGCAGGCGGCAAGCAGGTCACCGAGGCGCTCCTCAAGTCGAACCCTGACGTCGACGTGATCTACGCACACAATGACGACATGGGCCTCGGCGCGATCGAAGCGATCGAAGCAGCCGGCATGACGCCGGGTGAAGACATCAAGATCATTACCGTCGACGCCGTCAAGGACGGCATGCAGGCACTCGCCGATGGCAAGATCAACTTCATTGTCGAATGCTCGCCGTTGCTCGGCAAGCAGCTCGTCGACATCGTGAAGAAGGTCGTGGCCGGCGAGGAAGTCGAAAAGCGCATCATCACCGAGGAGACGACGTTCACCCAGGAAGAAGCCATCGAGGCTCTGCCTGACCGTCAGTACTAGGCAGCAAACCGCGCGCCGCGTATCGAGATCGCCAGGTCTCGATACGCGGCACTCGTTCCTCGTGTCGCTACTCGACCAACGACGGTCGACGATAGAAAGTTTCAGCATGACCGAACCCCAGCCAGCCGTCTCGATGGAGAACATCACCATCACCTTCCCCGGGGTCAAAGCACTCGACAGCGTCAGCTTTCGCATGTTCCCCGGTGAGGTGCACTCGCTCATGGGCGAGAACGGTGCGGGCAAGTCGACCCTGATCAAGGCCCTGACCGGCGTCTACCGGATCGACAGCGGCGTCATCACCCTCGGCGGAAAGCAGGTCTCGTTCTCCGGAACGGCGGACGCCCAGGACGCGGGTATCTCCACCGTCTACCAGGAGGTCAACCTCCTCACCAACCTCACGGTGGCCGAGAACATCATGCTCGGTCGTGAACCCCGCCGGTTCGGGGCGATCGACTGGAGAGCGACGCGCAAGCGTGCTGTCGAACTCCTCGAGCGGCTGCACCTCGACATCGACCCGAACTCCCGGCTCGGTTCGCACTCGCTCGCCGTGCAGCAACTCATCGCGATCGCGCGGGCGACCGACATCAACGCGCGAGTCCTCATCCTCGACGAACCCACCTCGAGCCTCGACGCCGACGAGGTGCAGGAACTGTTCCGCATCATTCGCGAGCTCAAGGCCGATGGCGTTGCGATCCTCTTCGTTTCGCACTTTCTCGACCAGGTCTACGAGATCTCCGACCGGCTCACGGTGTTGCGCAACGGCACCCTCGTCGGCGAGTATCTCACCGACGAAATCCTGCGCATCGAACTCGTTCAGAAGATGATCGGCAAGGAACTCACCGTGCTCGACGCACTCGAGCGCAAAACCAAGGCGCAGACCGTCGACGAAGACGAACTCGTGCCATACGTCCGCGCACTCGGTCTCAGCCGCAAAGGCTCGATCGAGCCGATCGACCTCGAGGTCTACGAGGGTGAGGTCGTCGGCCTCGCCGGACTGCTCGGCTCCGGCCGCACCGAGCTTGCCCGCATCCTCTCCGGCGTCGATCGGGCGGATGCCGGAACGCTCACCGTCGCGGGGAACCCGGCGCGGTTCCGCACCCCGAGGCAGGCGATCCACAAGAGGGTCGTCTACTCGAGTGAGAACCGCCGTGCCGAGGGTATCCTCGACGAACTGACCGTTCGAGACAACATCGCCCTCGCCCTGCAGGCGGACCGGGGCTGGTTCCGTCCGATCCCGAAGAAGCGGCAGAACGAGCTCGCGGAGAGCTACATCCAGGCCCTCAACATCCGCCCCGCCAATCCGGATGCTCTCCTCAAGCACCTGTCAGGAGGCAACCAGCAGAAGGTGCTGCTCGCCCGCTGGCTGGCTATCGCGCCGCGACTGCTCATCCTCGATGAGCCGACCCGCGGTATCGACGTCGGGGCGAAGGCGGAGATTCAGAAACTCGTGTCCAACCTCGCCGAGAACGGAATGAGCGTGGTCTACATTTCAGCGGAGCTCGAAGAAGTGCTGCGGCTCAGTCACCGGATCGCCGTGATGCGTGACCGGCGGATGGTCGCCGATATCGACAACGACGACCTCACCACCGATGATCTGCTCGCGATCATCGCCGACGGCGCCGAAACGGAGGTCGTCGCATGAGGCGGCTGATGGCCCACCGGCTGTTCTGGCCCGTGGCGATGCTCGCCGTCCTTCTCCTCATCAACCTCATCGCGTTCCCCGGATTCTTCTCGGTGCAGATCCGAGACGGACACCTGTTCGGCAGCCTCATCGACATTCTCCGCAACGGATCGCCAACGCTGATGATCGCGATCGGCATGACGCTCGTCATCGCGACCCGCGGCATCGACCTCTCGGTCGGCGCGATCTGTGCGATCTCGGGTGCCGTCGCGTGTTCGATCATCCTCGGCTCCTCCGACCCAGGGAACCCGGGGACCGTCGCCGTCGCGGTGATCGCCGCGATCCTCATCTCCCTCGTGCTCGGGGTGTGGAACGGGTTCCTCGTCTCGGTTCTCGGTATCCAGCCGATCATCGCCACCCTCATCCTGATGACCGCAGGACGCGGTGTCGCAATGCTCATCACCGAAGGCCAGATCCTGACGGTGAACAGCCCACCGTTCAAAGTGCTCGGCTCCGGATTCTTCGCTGGTCTCCCCGTCTCCGTTCTCATCGCCGCCGCGCTGTTCCTGTTCGCCGTTGTGCTCACCCGGCGCACGGCGCTCGGCCTCATGATCGAAGCGGTCGGAATCAACCCGGAGGCCTCGCGCCTCGCCGGCGTCCGCTCCCGGGGGCTGCTGATCAGCGTGTACGTGTTCACCGCGTTCTGCGCGGCCATCGCCGGCCTCGTCCTCACCAGCAACCAGACAGCGGCTGACGCGAACAACACCGGGCTGTTCATCGAACTCGATGCGATCCTTGCCGTCGTCATCGGTGGCACGTCGCTCGCCGGCGGCCGTTATTCATTGTTCGGAACGCTCATCGGTGCCCTCGTGATTCAGACCCTCGTGACAACGGTGTACACGGTCGGCATCCCGCCGATCGCCACCATGGTGTTCAAGGCAGCCGTCGTCACCGCCGTGTGCCTTCTCCAATCCCCGAGAACCACCGAGCTCATCGACTCCTGGCACCGCCGGGCCCAGTTGCGCCGCACTCTGGAGGTGTCAGCATGACCGTCCTCGCCCCAGCTCCCCGGCCCGCTGAAACGCCAAGCCGGCTCGGTCAGGTCCGCGACTGGCTGACCAACCCCAAGTACGGTCCCGTCATCGTGACCGCCGTACTGCTCGTCGGCATGCTTGTCGCCGGTGCTTTCCGCTACCGCGGCTTCACCAACCCGCAGGTCATCGCGAACCTCTTCATCGACAACGCGTACCTCCTGGTCCTCGCCGTCGGTATGACGTTCGTCATCCTGACCGGAGGCATCGACCTGTCCGTGGGCGCGGTTCTGGCGATGTCGACGATGATCACGGCATCCCTGCTGCAATCGGGGTGGTCCCCGGGAGTGATCATCCCGCTCGTCCTGGTCCTGACCTCGTTCCTCGGGCTGCTCGTGGGCCTGATGATCCACTACTTCCAGATTCAGCCGTTCATAGCCACGCTCGCCGCGATGTTCCTCGCCAGGGGGCTCTGCTACGTCATCAGCAACACGACCATCTCGATCGTGGACCCGGTGTTCGTCGCACTGGCACAGACCCGGATCCCGATCCTGCCCCGGTTGAGCATCACTCCCAGCGTGATCATCGCGATCCTCGTCGTCGCGGCTGCGGTCTTCGTGCTGCACTACACGCGACTCGGGCGCACGGTCTACGCGATCGGCGGAAGTGAGCAATCCGGCGTGCTCATGGGTCTTCCGGTCGCACGGACCAAGGTTCTCGTGTACGTGATCAGCGGCTTCTGTTCCGGTCTCGCCGGCGTGCTCTACAGCTTCTACACGCTGTCGGGCTACGCGCTCACCGCGATCGGCACCGAACTGGATGCCATCGCCGCCGTCGTCATCGGAGGTACGCTCCTCACAGGCGGGTACGGATTCGTGCTCGGTTCCGTCCTGGGCGTTCTCGTCCTGGGAACCATCCAGACTCTCATCACCTTCGACGGCAACCTCACGTCGTGGTGGACGCGCATCTTCATCGGCGCTCTCCTGCTGGTCTTCATCATCCTGCAGAAGGTGCTGACGGCGCGACGGGTCTGAGGGAGCCGCCCGACGACATCCGTGCACGTTGCCGGTTCGCTGAGACGGGATAATTGATTGAGCAGGCAGGCGCACGGGTCGTCGGGCAGGAGTGGGCCGAAGTGGTGACGACGAACGGTGACGAGCGCGATCGCGTCGCCAACATCTTCGACGTGGCCCGGCTCGCCGGCGTCAGCCACCAGACGGTGTCTCGGGTGCTCAACGATCTGCCGAACGTGCGGCCGGCCACACGGGACCGCGTCGAAAAGGCGATCAAACAGCTGCGTTACACGCCGTCGCAGGCTGCACGGGCGCTCGTCACCCGCAGATCGCGCACGATTGGTCTCATCACCACGGGCGGGCCCGACTTCGGTCCGTCGTCGACGGCGCTGCACTTCAACGACGCCGCGCGCGACGCGAGATACGCGGTGAGTATGGCGAGCATGCTCGATTCGGATCCTGCGTCGCTGCGTTCCGCTGTTGAGCTCCTCCTGCGCCAGAACGTCGAGGCGATCGTGCTCATCGCCGCCCACGCCGGTGCACTCGACGCGATTCTCGGCATCGACCTCGGTGTGCCGCTCGTCGCGGTGGACGCTGGGCGCCGCCCCGGAGTGCACAGCGTCGCCCTCGACCAATACGCGGGGGCCCGCGCCGCCGTCGATCACCTGATCAGCCTCGGGCACCGCGACATCCGCCACATTTCCGGTCCGCGCGATTCGACGGATGCTCTCGAGCGCCTCCGCGGCTGGCGCGACGCTCTCGCCGAAGCGGGGCTCGTCGCGCGGGAGCACCTGATCGGCGACTGGACGCCGGCGAGCGGTCACCGGCATGGCCGGGCGCTCGCGATGGACCGGGAGATGACCGCTGTGTTCGTCGGCAACGACCAGATGGCGCTCGGTGTCGTCCATGCTCTCGCCCAGGCGGGGCTGACCGTGCCGCGCGACGTCAGCGTCGTCGGGTACGACGACATTCCCGAGGCGGAGCACTTCGCGCCCCCGCTCACGACGGTGCGGCAGAACTTCGACGGCCTCGGTCGCGACATCATGACCGAGCTGCTCGCCGTGCTGCGGGACGAGGACGCCGCCGACCTGCCTCGCATCGTGCCCGAGTTGGTCGTACGTGAATCGACCGCGCCTCCGCGCCACTGATCTCTGCTGTGCGGAATTCGAAACACAGCCGGGGCGCATGGCAGGGTTGAGAGCATGACCGACCTTCGCGTGGCGATCGCGCCCGACTCCTTCAAAGGCACAGCGACCGCCATCGAGGTGACGAACGCGCTCGCCGAGGGCTGGCTGTCGGTGCGCCCAGAAGACACCCTTCTCCGGATGCCACTGGCCGACGGCGGCGAGGGAACCCTCGACGCGTTCGAACTCGCCGTTCCGGGAGCCCGGAGGATGCCGGTGACGGTGACCGGCCCCGACGGCAGAGACGTCGACGCCAGCTGGATCCTGCTCCCGGACAACTCGGGCGTCATCGAACTCGCGGCCACGAGCGGCATCACTCTGCTCGACCCGTTGCGACCGATGGACGCGCACACCGTCGGTTTCGGGCAGGCCATCGCCGCAGCTCTCGATTCCGGGGTCGACCGGCTCGTGCTCGCGATCGGGGGAAGCTCATCGACCGACGGCGGTATGGGAGCACTCGCAGCTCTCGGCGCCGTGTTCTCGGATGCCGACGGCACTCCGGTCACGCCGGGAGGACGTGGGCTCAGTACCATCGCCTCGGTCGACGTCTCCAGGCTCCGGCGGGTCCCGGTCGGTGGCGCCACCATTTTCAGTGACGTCACCAATCCGCTGCTCGGCGACACCGGGGCAGCCCGGATCTTCGGTCCGCAAAAGGGCGCCGATGAGGTTCAGGTCGCCGTGCTCGACGCCGGTCTTGCCCGGCTCGCAACCCTGCTCGGTGCCGACCCCGACGCTCCGGGTGCCGGCGCAGCCGGGGGAACCGGGTATGGGCTCCTTGCCTGGGGTGCTGCTCTTGCAGCCGGTGCCGAAGCGGTCGGTGAGGTGATGCGGGCGCCGGAGGCCGTGGCATCCGTATCTGTGATCGTCACCGGGGAGGGCCGCTTCGACGGGCAGTCGGATGCAGGCAAGGTGCCGTCGTACGCCCGGTCGCTGGCCGAGCGGTTCGGTGCCACGCCGATGCTGGTCGCAGGTGCAATAACGGCCGAGCCCGCTGGCTTCGCCGAGGCCGTCTCGCTCACCGAGCTCGCCGGCAGTGCGGATGCCGCGATGGCCGACACCGTGCACTGGCTGCGGGAGGCGGGCGCGCAGCTCGCGCGCACCCGATAGCCGGCGGCGTCTTCACCCGTTGCGGACCGAAAACACTCGGTACGCAAGGTGAGCTCGTCCGCAGCGGATGAAAACGCGGGGGGACGGCGATTGCACCCGCCGTCAACGGCCGATGGGGCCCCTCCGCGAACGACGGGACCCCACCGCGAGATGAGCGGGCTAAATGATGTCGCGACCCGCTGCCCGTGACGCGCGCCAGTCCTTGAGGAACGCGCGAACAAGCACGAACAGCACGCCGGCGACGACGACCGGCCAGATGAGCATGTAAATGGTGATGAGAATTGCCATGGGAATCTCCTATCGAGCGGCAGGAGCCGCGTCGGGGTCGAGTGCAACGGTGGGTGCATCGGCCGTTTCCGGGTCGAAGTCGCCCGTGCGGTCCTTGATGAGGGCGAAGTCGAAGTTCTGTGAACTCCTGAACGACATGAGGAAGCAGATGATCGTGCTTACCGCATATGCGACGAGGGATCCGCTGAGAACCGCGTACGTGTGAAGGAACCCGATGACGAACGGAGCGGATGCCAGTGCCGCCACGATTCCGACGGTCATCCCGACGCGCTTTCCGAAGAACCCGAATGCCATGATGCCGAGCACGACACCGATGCCGACGACGCTGAGCACGTCGATGACGATGCCGTAGGCGCCGGTGAGCGGAATCCACTCGAAGCGAACAACGAGGAACACGACCAGGGCCACGAGTACCGACACGGAGAAGGCCGCGTTGGTGACCTTCTTCCAGTAGAAGCTCGCGATCACCGGGAAGACAAGTGCCCCCCAGAGTGCTCCGACGAACACGAGCAGGTCGAGAATGTTGAACTGGCTTGTCGCGAAGAAGAGCGCGGTGCCCGTCGCGACGATCATCGTGATGCGACCGATGAGGAGCATCGTCTTCGGGTTGGCTTTTCCCTTCTTGGCGATGTTCTGGCCGTAGACATCCGCCATCATGATCGAGGACAGTGCCGACAGGTCTGAGTCAGCCGTCGACGACAGTGCGCCGATGATCATGACGAACAGCACGCCGAGCAGAACCGGGCCGAGGAACGTGCTGGCCATCTGCGGGATGAGGTTGTTCGTGTCGCCGTTGAGCGGCTCGATTCCCAGATACAGCGCCATGACGCCGAGCATGCCGACACCGATGATGGTGGCACCGTAACCGATGGTCGCGGTGATGAAGGTCGGCTTGATGAGGTCTTCACGCACGGCGAAGAGTCGCTGGGCGATCGTCTGGTTGCCGATGGCGTAGGCGAGCACAGCGGCGATGTATGGAGCACCCTGGTTGAGGAACGCGTCTGACGAAAAGAAGTTCGACTGCTCCGGGGTGAGGTTGGCGGCGCCCGCAGCGATCATGTCGGTCCCGCCTGAGGCGAAGAACACGATCGGCACGATGACGACGACAGCGCCGAGCATGGCGACGACCTGGGCGAAGTCAGTGAGCACGGATGCCCGGAAGCCCGACCACAGCGTGTAGAGAAGCACGCCTCCGGCGACGAACAGAATGCCCTGTCCGAAGCTGAACGGCGAGAGCATCGAGATGAGCGCACCACCGGCGATGAAGTTCGACGTGAGGCTGATCACGCTTCCGAGCACGTTCGAGCCGGCGAGCATGAGCTGGCTGGAGCGGCCGTGGCGAGCTCGCATCACCTCGGCGAGGGTGTGGGCGCGGGGTGCGACCTTGCGGATGCGGCGACCGAACGGGTAGATGAAGAGAATCATCAGGGCGCCCCAGAGCCCATAGTGGATCGGCCCGGAGAGGCCGTAGGTGTAGCCGGATGTCGCGGAGGCATACATCGACGACGCCCAGATCCAGGTGGCGGTCATCGATGCGGCCGAAATGCCGAAACCGATCTTGTTCCCGGCGGTCATGTAACCGTCGGCGTTCTCCTTCTTCTTGCTGATCATGACCGACATGACCATCGTGCCGCCGAAAAATAGTACGAGCAGGGCGATGATTATCGGCGCCCCCAGTTGCTGCATTTCGATTTCCATCGGCGTCCTCTCGTTGGTTGAGTCGAAGCCGTTTTCGGGCAGGCTCCGCCTCTTTTCACGCGCGCCGAACCCCGGGTGGGGATTCACCGCCGGTCCGCGGGTTTCACAGACGACCGGGTGATTTTCGGGCACTGCGTCGGCCCTACGCCGACGCCCTGGGTCTGCCTACTCGATACCTGCAACATTCGGCGGCGCCCGGTTTGGGCTGCTCTGGCACGAACGGCTGGTGGCGAGGAACAACGACCTCGAACTCATCGACCATAGCAAACTCTCAGCGAATACTGATATTGCCGCCGTTCCTTGAGTCACCGAGCCCCGCGTTTTCCGTTGCGGACGAGTTCACCCGGCGTAGCGGATGCATCGGTCCGGAGCGGATCGAAACGCGAGCCAGTGCGCCGGCTTCAGCGGGATTGCCCCGGCGCATCGAGCCAGGTGCGGAGCGTGGCCGCTTCACCGGCGAGGAGAGCCGGGTCATCGCCGGGCAGGAATTCGAGGAGCGCGTCAGTAACCGAGGGAAGGGTCCCGGCGAACGCGAGAGCCTGGGTCCACAGCGAGCCGCGGGCAGACAGGAGCAGCCGTTCGTCCCGCGGCCACCAGGAGAACACGTGGAGCGTCGACAGCCGTGGCGCCAGGTGCGCCAGTTCGGCCAGCGCCGTGTCGTCGTCGGCAGCAACGCCGGGTTGCCAGTAGCACGACACGTTCGTCGCACTCGACCGGCTCAGCAGGTCAAGCGCAGATTTAGCGGTGTCGGCCAGCGTCCCGCCGTGGAACTCAAGTGCCAGCTCGATACCGAGGTCCCAGGCGTGGGACGCAGCGTTTCCCAGTTGTGAGGCGACGTGCTCGCGCTCGTCCGCCGTGGCATCCGCCGAGCCTGTGCTTCCTGCCCAGACCCGCACGCGCGGCGCCCCGAGCGCGGCCGCCGTCGAGAGGACCGGAGCGAAGTCCCCGTCGCACCGGTAATAGGAACCGAGGGATGCAACGTCGAGGCCGGCAGCGCGGGTGCGCTCGCCCACCTCCCGTGCCGAGTGCACGTCGCCGGATGGCACGTGCACGTCTCCGCCCCATTCGATGGACTCGAGTCCCGCCGAGACAGCGAAGGCGATGACGTCGTCGGCGCTCGACTCTCTGAAGGTGACCGAGCACAGCCCCGCCCGGATGGATGAGGCCATGGTCACCGCTTCCCTCTCGATTGCCGTTTCAGGGAAGCGTAGCGGAGCGAGTGCTTAGCGGGCAGGGGCCGCCACGTCGGCGAGGTGCGGTGCGACGGCGGTGTCGAACGCGGATGCCGTTCGGCGCGCGACCTTTGGCCACGCGGCATCCCAGATCGCCTGATTGAAGATCTCGACTTCGATATCGCCGGCGTAGCCCGTGTCCATCACGGCGCGGGTCAGCGGTTCAAAGTCGATGACGCCCTCGCCGGGGTAGTGACGGGAGAGAAGCACGTCGGCGGCGAGAGGTGTCGCCCAGTCGCAGACCTGGTAACTGGCGATACGGCCGGTGGAGCCCGCGCGGGCGATCTGGTCGAGCACCTGAGGGTCCCACCAGACATGGAAGGTGTCGACGACGACGCCGACCGCTTCGGCCGGGAACTGCTCGGCGATGTCGAGGGCCTGGCCGAGGGTCGAGACGACCGCGCGGTCGGATACGTACATCGGGTGCAGCGGCTCGATCGCCAGGGTGACCTGGGCCTCAAGCGCGTAGTCGACGAGCTCGCCGATGGCATCCGTCACCCGTGACCGGGCGCCGGCGAGGTCGCGTGATCCGTCGGGCAGGCCTCCGGCGACGAGCACGAGGGCGGGAGCTCCGACCGCCGCTGTCTCATCGATCGCACGACGGTTGTCGTCGATGGCCGCGCGGCGGGCGACACCTTCAGGGAGGGTGAAGAACCCGCCACGGCACATGCTCGACACGCGCAGCCCTGAGTCAGCGATGAGCTGAACGCTCTCACGCACCCCGACCTCCTGCACGGGTTCGCGCCACAGCCCGATGCTCGAATAGCCCGCCTCCGCCGTCACGTCGAGGGCTTCGGCGAGGGAGGCGAACTTGATGGTCGCCTGGTTGAGCGACAGCCGGGGGTTCGTCATGCGGAAATTCCGTTCAGGGTGAGGAGGCTGTGCCAGCGGGCCGCAGCGAGTTCGGGGCGCTCGAGCGCTCCGGAGGCGTTGGCCAGCCGGACGATCTCGGAGAGGTGCGGCAGGCTGCGCGCGGAGTGCAGGCCGCCGACCATGCTGAACGCCGCCTGGTGCCCGTTGAGCCAGGCCAGGAACGCCACACCCGTCTTGTAGTAGAACGTCGGCGCCGCGAAGATCTGCCGCGACAGCGCTTCGGTCGGGCCGAGAATGCGACGGTACTCGTCCGGGTTCCCGGCGTCGAGCGCCTGGATCGCAGCCGACGCGCTCGGGGCCAGTGCAGCGAACGCGCCGAGGAGAGCATCCGAGTAGCCGACGTCGTCCCCGGCGATGAGATCGACGTAGTTGAAGTCGTCACCGGTGAACATCGTCGCGGATGCCGGCAGGCGGCGGCGGACCGACACCTCGCTTTGGGCATCGAGCAGGCTCATCTTGATGCCACGGATCTTGTCGGCGTTTTCCGACATGATCTCGATCACGGTGGCGCTCGATGCCTCGAAGTCGGTGGAGCCGAAGTAGCTCGCGAGCGTCGGGTCAAACGCCTTGCCCAGCCAGTGCAGCGTTACCGGGGTCGTCGCTGCCGCGAGCACCTCCCGGTAGACCCGCACGTAGTCGTCGGCAGAGTGCGCTGCCCTCGCGAGGTGGCGGCTGGCCATGAGAACGACGCCGGCGCCGGCATCCTCGGTGAAGTGCAGTTGCTCCTTGTAAGCGTCGATGACCGCGTCGATCGAGATGTTCTCGTCGTCGACGTGGTCGGTGTTGACGCCGACGACGAGCTGCCCGTTCACGGATCGCGCTTCGGCGGCGCTCCGCGAGATGAGTTCGCGGGTCGCCGCAGCGTCGAGGCCCATGTTGCGCTGGGCGGTGTCCATCGCGTCAGCGACGCCGAGGCCCCAGGACCAGACGTGGTGACGGAACGCCAGCGTGGCATCCCAGTCGATGTCCGCCGGTTGCCCAGGGGTATTGTCGGCGAACGGCTTCGGGATGACGTGGGATGCCGCGTACGCGACCCGCGATTCGAGCGGACGTCGCGGGCGGGTGTACGACGGGGTGGCGGTGAGCTCGACCGAGCTCACCGTGCCGTCCGCTGCGAGCAGAGTGAGGTCGCTCATGCCGGGACAGGGATGCTGACGGGGGAGAGGTCGATCCTGGCGCCGGTCTCCGAACTTCTCAGTCCCTGCTCGGCGAGCTGCACGCCGCGCGCCCCGGCGAGGAAGTCGAACGAGTGCGGTGCGTCATCAACGACGTGGAGGATGAATTCTTCCCACTGCGTCTTGAACCCGTTCTGGAAGACATCGTTCGTCGGAATCTCGAGCCAGTCGGTGTCGTAGTCATGCGTCTCGGCGAGGTCGGGGTTCCACACCGGCTTGGGCGTCGCGTTGCGAGGCTGGATCTTGCAGCCGAACAGGCCGACGACAGCGCTGCCGTGGGTGCCGTCGACCTGGAACTCGACGAGCTCGTCGCGGTTCACCCGAACGGTCCAGCTCGAGTTCAGCTGGGCGACGATGCCGCCCTCGAGCTCGAACACGGCGTATGCGGCGTCATCAGCCGTTGCTTCGTAGACGTCGCCACGCTCGTCGACCCGGTTCGGGATGTGCGTGACGGCACGGGCATAGACGCTCTCGACGCGTCCGAAGAGGTTCTCGAGCACGTAGTTCCAGTGCGGGAACATGTCGACGATGATTCCACCGCCGTCTTCCTTGCGGTAGTTCCAGCTCGGGCGCTGTGCGTCCTGCCAGTCGCCCTCGAAGACCCAGTAGCCGAACTCGCCACGAACCGAGAGGATGCGCCCGAAGAACCCCGAGTCGATGAGCCTCTTGAGCTTCTGCAGGCCGGGCAGGTACAGCTTGTCGTGCACGACGCCGTTCTTGATCCCGGCTTCTTCGGCCAGGCGGGCGAGTTCGAGCGCCTCCTCGAAGCTCTCAGCGGTCGGCTTCTCGGTGTAGATCGCCTTGCCTGCGGCGATCGCCTTGCGGATGGCGGATGCTCGCGCTTTCGTCACGAGGAAGTCCGCGTAGATCTGCCACCGGTCGTCGGCGAGTGCCTCGTCGAGGTTCGTCGTGTAGTTGGCGATGCCGTGCTTCTCGGCGAGCTCCTTGAGCTTCTGCTCGTTGCGTCCGACGAGGATCGGTTCCACCTGGACCCGGGTGCCGTCCGCGCGCAGAACGCCGCCTTCTTCGCGGATCGCGAGGATGGAGCGCAGCAGGTGCTGGCGGTAACCCATGCGTCCGGAGACGCCGTTCATGATGATTCCGATGGTCGACTCTGACACGATGTTTCTCCTGAGTTCGGGGATCTCCGCACCTGCAGCGATGCGGGAAAGCGTTTACCCGAGTGTAGGACAGAAAATTCAATTCCGCCAGCACCGCAACAAAGAGGGGGCGGATCAGCGCTGGGGCGTGCTCGCCCGCACGATCACGGAGGTGGTGATCGGTTCGCCGGAGACGGCATCCGGTTCATCTGACAGGGCCATCGTGAGTGCCCGCATCCCGATCTCTTCGAGGGGAATGTGCACGGTCGTGAGCGCAGGGGTGATGTCGCGGACCGTCGGGATGTCGTCGAACCCGGCGACCGCGATGGTCTCGCCAGGCACGTGGCCGGCCTCGCGCAACGCGGAGAGAGCGCCGACCGCCATGACGTCGCTCACCGCGAAGATGACGTCGACGTCGTCGAGGCCACGCTCGTTCAAGCGGGTCGCACCGTCGAAGCCGCCATCGCGGTTGAAGTCGACGTGGACGATGTTTTCGGCGTCGATCGACAAATCGTGTTCGGCGAGACCGTCGACAAAACCGCTCAACCGGTCGCGGGCCGTGAGCAGTCCTGGGGACCCCGAAATCGCGGCAAAACGGCGGTAGCCGAGACCGACGAGGTCGCGGGCGAGCTGCCGGGCTCCGCCGTAGTTGTCGATCATGACGGTGTCGAAGGGGAGCGCCTGCTGGCTGATGAACACGACGCGCCCGCCGGTGGACTGGTAGGCGGTGAGTTCGGCCACGAGGGCTTTTTCACCGTCGGCGTCGCTGAACCGGGAACCGGCGAGGATCATGACACGGGGGCGCTGGCCGCGAAGGGCCCGCACGAGGTCGAGTTCCCGCTCCGCGCTGCGAGCGGTGACCGACATCGTGACGACGAGGCCCGCTTCTTCCGCCGCCCGGATGGTGCCCGCGGCGATCGAGGAGAAGTAAGGGTCGGCGATGTCGGCGACGAGGAGCGCGACCGCATTGCTCGTACCGCGAGCGACCGCCTGCGCCGAGAGGTTGGGCGTGTAGTTGAGCCGGGCTGCTGCCACGAGAACCTTCTGCCGGTAGGCCTCGTTCACTTTGCGCTCACTGCCGTTGAGTGCTCGGGATGCGGTGGCGAGCGAGACTCCGGCCTCACGGGCGACATCGTGGAGGGTGACGGGGTTCGAGTGAACGGACTGATCCATGGGGCTCTCTTGTGACGGCGACGGTGGCGGAGCGAGTGGATGCCATTGTGGCACGAAGGCGGGCGTGCACCGCGTTCGCCACCCGGCATCGGAGAACGCTTTCCCTGTTACTCTGGGAGCCATTCTTCGCCGAGGAGGGCATTTCGGATGGTTCATGCAACAAATCCGGGACCGCTCCGCGCGGCCATCGTCGGCACCGGGGCGGTCGCGCGGCTGCACGCAGAGGCGCTCGCGCTGCTGCCGGACGTCGACCTCGTCGCCGCTGTGGACCCCATGCCCGGCCGGGCCGCCGAGTTCGCCGTGACCCACGCCGTTCCTGCGTCCTTCGACAGCCTTGAGGCGCTCCTCGCGTCGTCAGCGGTCGACGTCGTCCACCTCTGCACTCCGCCGGGCGGGCATGCGGAGCAGGCGAGTATCGCCTTCGCGGCCGGGGCCCACGTCATCGTCGAGAAGCCTCCCGCGTTGAGTCTCAGCGAGGTCGACGTGATGACGGATGCTGCCGGTTGCGCTGGCAGGCAACTCGCCGTCGTCTTCCAGCAGCGCACCGGATCCGCGGCGAACCACGTCAAGGACCTTCTCGATTCAGGGGCCCTCGGCCGGCCCCTCCTCGCCACCTGCTCGACCCTCTGGTATCGCGGCAGTGACTACTACGCGGTGCCCTGGCGCGGCAAATGGGAGACCGAGGGTGGCGGAACGACGCTGAGCCATGGCATCCACCAGATCGACCTGCTCGCGTACCTCCTCGGCAACTGGACGCGTGCCGAGGGCAGGCTCTGGCGGGTGTCACGCGATCTCGAGACCGAGGACACGTCGACCGGGACCGTCGAGTTCGAGTCGGGCGCCGTGGCATCCGTGCTGTCGAGCGTTGTCTCATCACGCGAGTCCAGCGCGATCCGCATCGACACCGAGAACGCGACGATCGAACTCGAGCACCTGTACGGCCACGGCCACGCAGACTGGCGAATCACTCCGGCGCCGCACATCGACGAGAAGACAGCGGCGAGCTGGCGTCTGCCCGAGGTGGAAGTGCCGAGCGGACATGACGCCCTGCTGGGCGAGGTGTACGCGTCACTGCGCTCGGGAGCACCGCTCCCCGCGGTCGCCGCCGAGCCGACTCGCGCGCTCGAGATCGTCGCCGCCCTCTATGCGTCCGCCCGCGAAGGATCCGCCGTTGAGCGGTCACGCATCGTCGAGGAGCAGGGTCTTCGCGGCGGCATGCGTTCGCCGGTCACCGATCTGCGGCCGGGCCTGGCGGAGCAATGATCGCGATCGAACGGACCGACGAGCGGGTCGAGTTTCGGATCGGCGCCACTCCGGTGGCCGGGTACGGTGACGGGGCAGATGAACCGGCGCACGAATCACCGCGGCCGTTCCTGCATCCGATTCGTACCCCAGGGGGCGTCGTCGTGAGCGACGTCCGGCCGCCGGATCATGACTGGCACTGGGGGTTGTCGCTCGCCGTGGCGAACATCGCCGTGCCCGGTGAACCGGACGGCGTCAATCTCTGGGGTGGCGTGACCTATACGACCGACCGCGGATACCTGCAGCTCGACAACAACGGCACCCAGGCTCGGCAGTCGATCGAGGTGATCGACGGCGAGGTCCGTGAGAGCCTTCACTGGCGGACCGGTTCCGGTCGCCCTTTCCTCGCGGAGAGTCGGACGATGACTCCGCGACCCGTCGCCGAACACCCCGGGATGTGGCGACTCGACATCACGAGCGAGTGGACGAACTCCCTCGACGAGGCTGTGCGCTTCGGCAGCCCGACAACGGCCGGGCGGGAGAACGCGGGGTACGGGGGACTGTTCCTGCGAGCCGCCCCGCTCTTCCAGGATGCTGTCGTTCTCGATCCGTCTGGCGTACTCGACGAGGCCGCGGCGATCGGCGCCACGGCGCCGTGGCTTGCCCTTGCGACCGATGTCGCCACCGTCGTGATGGCTGCCGCGACCTCGAACCCCGTCGCGCTCTCGCCGTGGTTCGTGCGTACCGCGACCCCGATGCTGTGCGCCGCACCGTTCTTTTTCACCGAGTGGACGCTCGGCGCCCGCGCGACCGCGTCCTGGGGCTGGGCGCTCCTCGTCGCCGACGGTCGGCTCGACGCCGGCCAGATAGCGACAGCGCTCGCCGCATGAGCGAGCCGATCTTCCGCGACCCGGTGTTCGACGGTGCGACCGACCCCACCGTGATCCAGCATCACCTCACGGGGGACTGGTGGATGTTCTACACCCAGCGTCGCGCGACTGTCGATACCGAGGGGGTCGGTTGGGTCCACGGAAGCCGCATCGGTGTGGCGGTGTCGACGGACTCCGGTCGAAGCTGGCAGTATCGCGGCGTCGTCGACGGGCTCGACCCGGCATCCGCGCCAGAACTCAACACCCACTGGGCACCCGAGGTGATCCGGGAGAACGACGAATACCACCTCTTCCTCACCTGGATTGCTGGGGTGTCAACCGGCTGGAGCGGGCATCCCCGGTCGATTGTCCAGTTCACGAGCTCCGACCTGCTCTCCTGGACCCGGATCGGCGAGCTGCGGCTCAGTTCTGACCGGGTGATCGACGCTGCTGTCGCGCGAACGCCGGATGGTCGGTATCGCCTCTGGTACAAAGATGAAGCCGACGACAGCACGACGTGGGCTGCCGTGAGCGCACACCTCGCCGGTTGGGCGGTCGAAGGGCGCGTCATCGACGGTCCACCGCACGAGGGCCCCAATGTGTTCGAGCTCGGCGGATGGTGGTGGATGCTCACCGACGAGTGGCGGGGGCAGCGGGTCCACCGGTCGATCGACGGCATCGCCTGGGAACGACGCGAACTGATTCTCGCGGAGGCGGGGAGGCATCCGCTCGACGCCCAGGTCGGTCGTCATGTCGACGTGGTGGTGCGCGGCGACCGAGGACTCGTCTTCTACTTCACCCACCCCGGCTGGGACGGGGTCGAAATTGCGGATGCCTCCGGCCATGACGCGCGGATATCCGCTATTCACGTCGCAACCGTCGCGGTGCAGCATGACGAGCTGAACTGCACCAGGGACCCCGTCTTTCCCGGTGCGCCGCTCGCGTGACCGGCGTCAGGCGTCGAGCCGCTCCCGGAAGAACGAAATGTGCTCGGCATCCTGGAACGGGCCCCCGTTCTCATGTCCGTTGTACGGGTAGACGACCATCCGTTTCGGTCCGGCGTAGTGGTTGAACGCCGCGTAGACGGTCGACGGCGGGCACACGTCGTCGAGCAGCCCGACGGAGAACAGCGCGGGCACCTCGCTGCGCGCCGCGAAGTTCACACCGTCGACGTACGACAGGGTCTCGAACACGCGGTCTTCGCTGTGCCTGCGGGTGCGCAGGTAGCGCACGATCTCAGCGTATGGAGCGGTGTCGACGAGTTCGGTCGCCCGGCGGATGTGCGAGAGGAACGGGACATCCACGACCACACCGATGGGCGCGTGCTCCACGACGGTCGGCGACAGCGCGGCCGATGCGAGGGCGATTCCGCCGCCCTGGCTCCCGCCCGAGAGGAACGTGCGCGTCGGATCGACGGACGGATGCGACTGGGCCGCTTCGACGGCGCGGACCGCGTCGGTGAACAACCGGCGGTAGTAGTAGTCGTGCGGGTCGTCGATGCCGAGCGTCATGAAGCCACCGAGGTGCGGTCCGCTCGCGTCCCCGTCCGGCGTCGCTCCGGTGCGGTGCCCCGCCCCTTGCCCGCGGAGGTCCATCACGAAGTGTGCGAAGCCGGCGGCAGGTAACGTCGTCCATTCGCCGAGGAGCCCACGTCCGCCTCCGTAACCGATGTAGGTGATCACGACGGGAAGCGGGCCGGTCGCATGCCGCGGGCGGAGCATCCAGCCCTTGATGGGGTGCCCGCCGAAACCGGCGAAGGTCACGTCTTCGGTGATGAGTTCGGTGTAGCCAGCATCGACGGGCTCGAAGCGTGGTGCGAGGTCGAATCGACGGGATTCCTCGAGCGTTTCGGTCCAGAAGGAGTCGAAGCCGGCGGGCTCCCGCCGTTCGGGCAGGTATCGCTCCAGTTCGGCAAGTGGCATATCGAATTGCGGCATTTTCGGCCCTCTCTAGGATTATGTACATCGTTGTACTCCAGTGTGTGTGGCTTCCCGATCGTGGCATTGACCGCTGGAACGATTCAACCTATGCTGTCGGAATACGCTTTCCCAGCGCAAACCCCATTTCGGACTACGAAGACGTTCTCCAGGAGGACAAAGATGTTCAGAACCCGCACCAAGCGTGCCATGATCACGGCCACAGCAATCGCCGCGACCGCGGCCCTTGCCCTCACCGGATGCTCCGGTGGTGGCTCAGACGCCCAGGAAACGCTCGACCCCAACGAGGAAGTCACGCTCAACTTCACCTGGTGGGGCAACGATGACCGGGCTACTCGGTACAACGAAGCCATCGACCTGTTCGAAGAGGAATACCCGAACGTCACGGTCAACGGAACGTTCACCGACTTCCCCTCGTACTGGGAGAAGCGCACCACGGAAGGCGCCGGCGGCGGACTGCCCGACGTCATGCAGTTCGACTACTCGTACCTCCGTGAATACGGTGAGCGCGGCCTTCTGCTCGACCTCACCGACTCCGCCGTCGACACGTCAGGTATCGAGGAATCGGTGCTCCAGACCGGCCAGATCGATGGCCAGACCTTCGCGTTCCCGACCGGAACGAACTCGTGGGCACTGTTCCAGAACGCGGACCTGCTCTCGAGCGTCGGCGCCGAACAGTACCCGGGTGGCGGAGACTGGTCCGACTACGAGGCCTTCGTCGCTGACGTCACCTCCAAGGGCGATGGCGTTTACGGTGGCACAGACCACACACAGCGCATTCAGAACTTCGAACTGTGGCTGCGCCAGCAGGGCAAGGACCTCTTCACCGAAGACGGCCAGCTCAACTTCACGGAAGAAGAACTCACCACCTTCTGGGAGTCCGGAGCCGACATCCGCGAGAACTCGGGAATCCCGCAGCAGCGCCTCGAAGAGCTGAACCCGATGTCGGGATTCGGCGCTGGTGAAGCCGCCAGCGAGTTCAGCTGGGACAACTTCCTGGCCGGATACCTGGGCGACTCGGGCGCGTCGAGCATTCTGATGGCTGCCCCTCCGACGTCTGACGATTCAGCGAAGGACCTGTACCTCAAGCCCGCCCTGCAGCTGGCTGCTTCCGCCTCGACCGAACACCCCGAGGCGGCGGCGACGTTCATCGACTTCATGATCAACAACGAGGACGTCGGTGCGATCTTCGGCGCAAGCCGTGGAATCCCCGCTTCTGAGAGCCAGCGTGCTGGTGCCACCCTCGAGGGTCCCGACGCGCAGGTGCTGGAATACGAGGAGTCCATCGCCGACCGCATCGGTGACGCCCCGCCCGTTCCCGTCATCGGTTACGGTGCCATCGAGCAGGACTTCTGGGACCACGGCAAGTCCATCGGCCTCGGTGCCGAGACCGTCGAAGAGGCTGTTCAGCGCTTCTTCGATGAAACAGCCATCACGCTCGGAAACTAGCAACAACGAATGACAACGGAGTCGGCAACCATGCCAGAAAAGAACGGTATTGCGGTGTCTGACCGCCGTCCGGCGGGTTCATCCCGCCGGACGGCGGGGTCGGCGCCCGGGCGCCAGGGCAAGCGCAGGAGCCAGCGGGCAACCGACAACATCGCCGGTTACCTCTTCCTCTCGCCATGGCTTGTCGGCTTCGTTGTCCTCACCGCCGGTCCCATGCTCGTGTCTCTTTATCTGGCATTCACGAGCTACAACCTCTTCACCGCTCCCGAGTGGATCGGTTTCGACAACTTCACCCGCATGGCCCAGGACGAGAAATTCTGGGACTCGGTGAGAATCACCCTGATCTATGTGCTCGTCGGCACACCGATCAAACTCGCGGCTGCGCTCGGCGTGGCCATGCTGCTCAACTACCGCAGTGGGGGCTCCGGGTTCTTCCGCTCGGCGTTCTACGCACCGAGCCTCATCGGCGCGAGCGTCAGCGTCGCCATCGTCTGGCGCGCCATGTTCTCGACCGACGGCCCCGTCGATGGCGCCCTCAGTACGTTCGGGATCAACATCGGCGGCTGGGTCGGAATCCCGGAGTGGATCCTTCCCATGATGATCCTCCTCGCCGTGTGGCAGTTCGGTGCTCCCATGGTCATCTTCCTCGCCGGGCTCAAGGGTGTGCCGGCGGAGCTCTACGAAGCCGCGTCGATGGATGGTGCAGGCCCGTGGCGCCGCTTCGTCAGCGTGACACTGCCCATGCTCTCGCCCGTCATCTTCTTCAACCTTCTCCTCGAGATGATCAACGCGTTCCAGATCTTTGCCTCGGCGTACATCATCGGGTCAGGGACAGGCGGACCGGCAGGCGCCACCAACTTCTACACCGTCTACCTCTATACCCGCGCATTCACGAACAACCAGATGGGGTACGCCTCGGCCATGGCCTGGGTGCTCCTTCTCGCCGTCGGGGTTATCGCCTTCTTCCTGTTCCGTTCGTCCAAGGGATGGGTCACATACGCAGGAGACACCAAATGACCGCTACAGAACTTCCGGTCGCAACACCACCCGCCGTTCCCGCGCCACGGCGACGGATCAATCGGCGCAAGAGCGGCGCGACGATCGCCTGGATCATCGCCATGGTCGTCCTCGTCGCCCTCGTGCTGTACCCGCTGGTGTGGATGATCAGTGCCTCGTTCAAACCGAACGTGGAGTTCGGTGGGAACAGCACGTTCCTGCCCGAGAACCCCACCATCAACAACTACATCAAGGTCCTCGAGGGTGTCGCGGGCATTCCGCTCTGGCAGTTCTTCTGGAACTCGCTCCTGCTGGGCGTCGGTGCCGTCGTCGGAACCGTTCTCTCATCATCGATGGCTGCGTACGCGTTCGGCCGCATCGACTTCAAGGGCAGGCCGATCTATTTCGCCATCATGATCGGCACGCTCCTCCTGCCGTTCCACGTGCTGATCATCCCGCAGTACATGATCTTCCGTAACCTCGGCATGATCGATACCTTCTGGCCACTCCTCGTCGGCAAGTTCCTCGCGACAGAAGCGTTCTTCGTCTTCCTCATGGTCCAGTTCATCCGGAACCTGCCGCGCGAACTCGATGAGGCGGCCCGGATCGATGGCGCTGGCCACCCGCGAATCTTCTTCGCGATCACGCTCCCGCTGATCAAGCCGGCGATCATCACGTCGTCGATCTTTGCCTTCATCTGGAGCTGGAACGACTTCCTCGGTCCTCTGCTCTACCTCAACTCACCCGAGAAGTATCCGCTGCCGCTCGCGCTGCGTATCTACAACGACCAGACGAGCACGTCGGACTATGGAGCGACGATCGCCATCTCCGTGCTCGCACTCCTGCCGGTGATGCTGTTCTTCATCATCTTCCAGCGATTCCTCGTCGACGGGGTCGCCACCCAGGGGCTCAAGGGCTAGCGAATGTCGAGACGATCAACGGATGCCGCCCGTCGGGTCGCGTCGACGGATGGTTCCGTTGCGCGGTGGCCGGGAGCCGCGGGGGCGTTTGCTCTCTTCGGTGAGGTGCTCTGGGTGGGCGTGCTCGTCACCGTGTCGGGAATCGCGCTGGTCACACTTCCGGCTGCGCTCGCTGCGGGGAGCACTCACTTGCGCCGGTATCTTGCCGCGGAGGAGGCATCCGTCGGAATCTTCTTTCGCGACATGAGGCGTGCCCTGCTCGGATCGTTCGCGATCGGCGCTCTCACGATCGTCGCGGTGCTCGTGCTGACGCTCGACCTCGCGCTCGCATCAAGCGGGATCCTTCCGGGCGGTCCGCTCGTCTTTGCCGCGGGAGTCGTTGGACTCGTGCTCACAGGGCTGGTGCTCGTGCGTTCCGCCGCGCTCTGGCGGCGCGAGACCGGCTGGCCCATGGCGCTTCGTGCGACGCTGCCATCGCTTGGTGCCGACCTCCTCGGAGCGGTCTACCTCGTGGTCGCCCTTGGCCTCGCCATCGTGCTCACCTGGCAGCTCGTCCCACTCGTGATCGCCGGTCTCGGTTGCCTCGTCTTCGCCTCCGTGGTGATCCTCGAACGCAAGCGTGCGCGCGACGAGGCACGCGCCGCCCGAGTCCGCTAAGCGACTGGGGTCCGAAGGATCTCGGCGTTCATCCGCTGCTGCCAGTCGACGTTCGACCACATCGGGTGGTGCGGGGCTGCGTTCGAGCAGAGGACCATGCCCCAGACCCCCTGCGCGAGTGCCGTGCGAATCCCGTGCTCCGCGAGATCGCGGCCAACGGGGCCCTCCTCGAACGTGCCCTCGAGGGGCGTGTATCCGACCCAGCCCTCGCCGACAACGGTCGGGATGTTGTGTGCCCGAGCCCATGCGGCGACCGCCGTCACCCGGGACTCAATCTCGCGGTGCATGACCTCCCGGTGCTCGCCGTACGCGTTGTAGAGCCAGAGGTCCCACTTGTCTGCGTCGATCCAGTCGTAACCGTAAATCATCTGGTCGGTGATGACCGTCGCATCGAATTTCCACGCGGCGGCGCGACCGTAGTCGGCCACACTGGGGGCTCCCGGTTTCAGCATCGACGTCAGCAGAGCATTCGGGAACCCTTCGGTTCCTTCCGACCGGATATCGATGAGTTTCTGGAGCGCGTCGAGCACGCCGTAGCTGTAGATGTGGAACTGGGCGACATCGAAGCTGTCGGGCAGCGAGTGCATGGCAAGGTGGGGTGGTTTGCCGTAGCTCACGGTGACGAGCGAGCCCGGATGCCGGCTTCGCAGCCAGTCGAGCGCCTCGACCCCGCCGTCAGGTGCAGCGGGCAGTATGGAGAAATCGATCTCGTTGTGCAGTTCGGTGAACGCGACAAGGTCGGAGTAGCCGTGCTCGTCGAGATCGGTGAGCAGGGCGTCGAACGCCCGGGCGAGGTGAGCGAAACGCTGGTCGAGCGGAATGGCGTCGATTGCATCGAACCATCGACGATCCCTGGCGAAGCTCGTCGATTGCTGGTACTCCCAGCTCGCGAGAATCACCACGAGTCCGTGCTTGCGGCAGGCAGCGAAGAGGTCGAGAAGTCGGGCGTGAACGTCGATCGAATACCCGCCCGGTGTGTCATACCAGCGCGTGCGCTGACCGTAGAATCCGCCGCAGGGTGCAGCGCCGAGTCCCTCGATCTCGAGCTCGGAGGAGAGCTCACCCAGGCCCATCTCTTCGGAGAGCAAGAGAGGAGCCGCACAGATACGCACAGCGTTGTAGCCGCGGTCGGCGGCATCCGCTACCACGCGATCGATGTCTTCATAGGGTTCTCCGGAACCGGCACGCGTGTACCAGGAGAAGTCGAAGAGGGTTATCGCAAGACGCTGAGGCAGGTGTGCCGGAACACTTCCGGTGAGCGGCGTCGTGTCCTCGACCGCGTAGCCGGAACCCAGATATCGCTCGGTCATGCGCGTCCTTCCGTCGGAGTGAGTGTGCGGCCGTGAGCTGCGAGCGTGCGGAGCGTCTCGATCTCGCTGCGTCGGTCGATCGCGGCACCGGAGTCGAAGAGAAGGAGCTCGGGAAGTGACGTTGCGAAGTAGTCGACGGTCCCGGCGGATGCCTCGATTTCAGTCGCTCGTTCGTCGAGGGTATCCCAGATTTCCGCGGCACGATCGGCGTTGCCGAGACGGGAGTGAGCCACTCCAATCCAGTAGGTGGCCTTCGACGCGGGGACGCCGACAGCGAGCGGCCCGCTTCCGGCGGCAGCCTTCCGCCAGGCGTCAACCGCTTCGTTCGCTTTCCCTTCGGCTGAGAGGGCATCGCCCAGAAGGACGAGCCGCTCGGATTGAGGGTCGGCCGGGTGACGGCCTTCGCCCAGGCTCTCGGGAGGGACGATGCCTGAGCGCAGGTATTCGGCCATCGGAACTCCCTCTTCCAGACCGCGACGGGCGATCATCAGGGTGGCGCGATCATAAACGGCCAGGACCTTGCCCTCGCCTCCCTCGAAGGGCTGGAAATCGCGGCCCGTCACAATGGAAAGGGCAGCTTCTGGCAGCGACTGGTCGAGCAACAGTGTCGCGTACTCGACGGCGAGGTCGTCACGGTCGAGCACCTGGGCGCCCGCCGCTTCGATCGCGGCAAGACGTCGGGTACCGCTCTCGTTCCGGAGTTTCGCCAACTGGTCACGCTCGAACACGAGGCGGGGGTCCGACGGGCTCAGAGTGAGCGCGCCCTCATAAAAAGCGGAGGCGCGATCGAGCGAGCCGCCGGTGTTCACCGTTGCGACTGCCGCGTTCCGCCAGGCGACAGGATCCGTTGATCCTGAGGATGTCGCGCGGTCGAGGTGCGTGGCAGCATCAGCGGTTCGTCCCGCGTCAAGAAGCCAGCACCCGAGCAGGCCGGAGGCGACGGCATCCGTGTCATTCGCGCGAAGGGCTTCGATCAGAGCGTCGTATTCGTCGAGGCCGTAAGGGAACGCATATATGGTGTCTGCGTTCTGCGCCGCCTCGCGCTCGGCCTTCGCTCCGGTGTGATCAGCCAGCGCGTCAAACCAGGTGGCACGGAGGTATCGCGCGATTGGGACCGGGTTGCCCAGCGGCCCGGGTGCGACATCGAGGATGGATCCGGCGAGCGTGATCGCCGCCTCGAACTCACCCAGCCGGGCGAGGTCGATCGCGAGAACGAGCGGGGTCTTCGGGTCGACACAGTCGAGCTTGCCGTCGAGGTAGAGCGCGAAAGGATCCAGAGCGTCCCGATCGAGTGCCGCCGCAACCGACCCGTCGGCCGGCTCGCCAAGCCGACGCAGTATGACAGCCTCCATGGTGTGCGGCGCGACGGCTTCGGAATCGAACCGTGACGCGAGCCGAACGTGTGACAGGGCGTTCTCGGTGGAGCCGGCGCGGGCGAACAGCCGGGCCAGCGCCAGATGCGCGGCGTACGCCCACTTGCCGTCCCACGTTGCCTTCGCAAAGCGCTCACGCGCCTCGTCGAGGTTGCCGACGCGTTCGTGCGCCAGCCCCAGGCGATAACTGGTCTCGGCGTCGGTCGGATTGAGGTTGCGAGCGGTCAGCCGTTCGGTTGCCCGAACGAAGGAGGCGATCGCGTCCGGATACTCACCCCGTGCGAACTGAATCGCTCCGACGGCGGTGTTCGAGCGTGCGTCGAAGGGGTCACGCCGAAGCGCCTCGTCGAAGTAGTCACGAGCGGCACGGGTGGGGTGACGGTTCTGGCTGAGGTGCACACCGGTGAGGTAGAGCTCGTCAGCGCTGACGATGTCTGCAGGCAACGGCGGCTCCGTCGCCGAAGCGGGCGGCGGTGGGTCGATGGCAGCTTCTCTCGGTGTCCACGTCAGAAGAGTCCGTTCGGCGACGCTCACCTCCACAGTGAGATCGTGTGCCGCGACGTTCTTGGGGACAGCGGTGGTGAGGGTGAAGGCTATGCCGGGTTCCAGACCGGTCTGCCACTCACCGATGACAGCCTCTCCCCGCCGCAGGCGCACCGTGGCATCGTCGTGTACCGACGTGACAACCATGCCGAGCGTTGCCGCGCCATCGACGACGGCGAGGTTCACAGCGGCGTCCTTCGTTGCCTGCTGCGCGGGGCCGATGTCCTGAATCGGGTACCAGTACTGGCTGAACTGACGGGATTCCCCTGGCATCAGGTAGCTGAAGTCCGGTTGGTTGTCGGTGAAAACGCCGGCCATGAGTTCGACGTATGGCCCATCGGTGTCCGTGAGATGCCGGTCCCAGGCGTGGCCGACCGGGCCGTCGCCCCATGTCCACATCTTCTTGCCAGGCGCCACCGTGTGGTCGGCCCAGTGAACGAAACCGGCGTTCACGTCGTGGTCGTAGCCGCCGAAAAAATCATCCTTGGTATCGACGATCATGTATGAGGTCGGTACCAGGACGTTGCCGTAGAAGTCGATGCGGTCGGCGTCCTTGTTTTCGCCTTTCGCCAGCTCGGCATAGTCGACGCCGTAGTACGGCTGATCGGCGCGCGGGAACCGAGTGACAGCGCGGCGGGCGTGGTCAGCCACGTGGCTGACATCCGTGGGGAAGAACGACTGATAGTTGTCGTGTGAGCGCGCGGCGACGTTGGCCCACCAGAGGAACGTCTGCGGCTCATCAGTGCGGTTGTTCAGAAGACCGGTCACCTCGATGAGAGTGCTGTCGCCGCGGAGCCGGATGCCGTGACTCCCCTTCATCCGCTGCAGCGGGTCGATGTCGCTGTGCCACACCGTCACCGAATCGCCGTCCCGCTCGATTCTCCAGTCCATCGGCAAAAAGGTTGCCGGGCGGTGGTGCTGCGGCCAGTTGAACTCGACACCGCCGGAAATCCATGGGCCGGCTAGTCCGACGAGGGCGGGCTTGATGACGTTGTTGCGGTAGAAGAAGTCGTAGTCGCGAGTTTTGTCGTAGCCGATGTGGATGCGGCCGCCGAGTTCGGGCAGGAGCACGAGACGCAGCCAGGCGTTTTCGATGTGAATGGCCTGCCAGGTGCGGGCGGTCTTCTCGCGGGAGATGCGGTCGGTGAAGGGTATGGGGTACACCTTGCCGCTCGAGCCCTGGTACACGCGCCGGTCAAGGAACAGCGGGTACCGGTCTGGCGCGGCGGGCTCGTAGGTGTCGATCGAGATCGGTTCGCTCCAGCAGGCAACCCCGCCAGCGTCGAGGATCTCCTGTTGAGCAGGAGGCGCTACAGGCAACACGATGGCGCTGGGTTCAGACGATGAAATCACTCGCCCAACGCTACGGGCGCGCCGCTACAGGCACCATGACATTTGCTCGCAAGAATATGGAGAAACCGACGATGTGCGAGACTTCCTCTCATGGACCTGATGGACGGCTTCGCGAACCAGCGGATGTGTGTGGTTCCGCGCCCGGCAATCGCAGAAGCGCTCACCGCTCCAGTGACCCGCCAGCTTGTTGTCACTGACGCCGGCTATTTTCCCGGAGCACACAGGCACAGGCGTGAGCGACCGGTCGGCATAGCGGAGACCATCGTCATCGTCTGCGTGCACGGGGTCGGCTGGGTCGAGATCGACGGGGAGCGAACTCGTGTCGGACCGTCGACGGCGGTGATCCTCAAGCAGGGAGTGCCGCACTCGTATGGAACATCCGACGATTCTCCCTGGACGATCTGGTGGTGCCATCTTCGTGGTGCAGACGCGGCCGACCTGGTCGAGGCGACGGGAGCAACGGCCGCCCGTCCCGCCCTCATGTTGCGGAGCGTCGACCGGGTCACCGCGTTGCTCGATGAGATCGTCAGCTCGCTGGAACGAGACACGTCGCCAGCGCGCCTGCTGTCGACAGCGGGCATGGCATGGCGGCTCATGACTCAGCTGGCTGTGGATCGAAAACTACCCGAGCGGGGTGAGCCAATCGAACGGGCGATGCTCTATCTTGCGGAACGGGTCGACGGAACGATCCAGGTGCCTGAGCTTGCGGCGCTTGTCGGAGTGTCTCCCTCGCACCTCAGCACACTGTTCCGGCAGGCGACCGGCGGCGGTGTTCTTGCACACCACACGGCCCTGAAGATGGCGCGTGCCCGACTGCTGCTGGATACGACCACTCTGGGCATCGCTGAGGTGGGGCGAGAGGTGGGCTACTCCGACCAGTTCTATTTCTCACGCCAGTTCCGTCGGGTCCACGGCCAGAGCCCCAGCGCCTATCGCGCGCAGCGCAAGGGCTGAGCCGCCTGGCCCCGGGAGGTTTCGCCAGGTCAGACGATTGTTTCCCGCCAGACAGACGTCTCGAGAAGGCAGACCCGGCTGAGGTCGTCCAACGGCTCAGTGGTGCTGCGGCGCCGCCGTTCCGCGTCGGCAGGAAGGTGGACCGATGACTCGCGAGGCAGGGGGATGATCGACACGGTGAGATCCGCTCCGGGAGCAACGTCGTCGAGCGCCACTGTCCACCCGGACCCGTCCCAGAACCGGTCGGCGAAGGTGGAGCCGTCGACGGCGAGGCGCGCGACGTCGCCTTCCCAGCACATCTCGAGAACTCGATGAACGTCCTCGGCCAGGGTTCCTGGCGACGGTGGCAACGTGAACCGATAGACGGAGGACATCTTCGGATCGTCGCCGGGGGCAGACTGGCGCCCGGAGGAGAGGCCGTATTCGTGCGGCGGTGATGGTGCATACCTGAGCCTGGTCACCGGGAGCTCGGAACGAGGAGTCGTCCGTGCGGCTCCGGAGCTGACGGCGACCTCAGCGAATCTCCTCTGGGTGGGGACGAATCGCTGCAGCACCGGGTATCGGGAGGCTCGAACCCGCAGGGTGCCGTCGTCGCCGACCCAGATCGGATTTTCGCTGAGGACAAGCTCACGGCCCAGCCGAGTGTCCAACGCCCAGGCGTGCGGTGCGAGCCCCGCCGGAAGTACAAGAAGGTCGGCCGATCCGTCGTTGAGTGTGAGGACAGCTGGCCCATCACCGAACTCGAGTCGCCAGGACGTTCCGCGCTTCGTGAGAGATGCCCTGGAGTCGGGAGCGACAGTGAGCACCGCGCCGTCACCGGGAGCGATGTCCACGGGGATGCCCCGTTCTGCCTGGAGAACCAGCGTGGGCTTGCCTTCTCCATCGGAGAGAAGGGTGAGGAGTGATGCTGTCGCCCAGTCCAGGCGCGCCGCGCCGAGCGGAAAACTCACCGGCCAGCGTGCGAGCGTGCCTGCGGGAATGTCGACGGGTTCGGTGGGGAATTCGATGGTTTCGCTGCCGAGGGTGACCCGGAACTGGACGCCGCGCGCCGTCGGCAACGGCACGTGAGGCTGGTGCCATCCGAGAAAGACGACTCCGCTCTCTCCGTCACTGCGGAGCGCCCAGCGCAATGTCGTGGTGTCATCGATCCCGGAAGGAAGGCGGTCGGGAAGGGTTGACGGCATCTCTGCCAGCGAACGTCCGAACGCTGCGAGAAACATGTGTTGTGAGCGGAGTATGCCGAAGCTCTCGGCGAGCTGCCCGGCAGCGGAGATCGGCGCGCCGAAGTCGTAGTCGAAACGCGGCAGATCGTTTGGGTAGCCGGTCGAATGGCTCTCCTGCATGCCGGTGTCGCCCGCCGGATTGGTGCCACCGGCAAACATGTAGAAGCCCTGCCAGGCGGAGCCGTTTCCAATTTTCGTGTGTGCGACCGCTGCGATGTCGAGTCCTGTGAGCTTTGGGCGGCGGTGATAAGCGGTCGCCATACCGCCACCGATCTCGCAGGTGGCGGGAGGAAACATCCTGCCCACCAACGGTTCACTGCCGGTTGCGCGCCCACCGTCGCCGGGCTCGTCGTCGCGGAGATCTGCACCGATACCGGGGTCGTCCCAGGTGTGCGAGAAGAAGTAGTGCGAACGGAATGTCGGGTCCCACTCAGCGTCGGCGTCGACCCAGAAACCGTCACCGTAGCCGCCATACAGAGGCAACACGTCACCCTCGGGGAGCGCGGCTCCGCCCCACGCCGTGGCCGTCCAGACCGGAGCGATCAGGCCCGCCGCCCGTGCGAGTTGTTTGAGGGTGCGGACGTGTTCCGGCCGATCGTACAGTTCATTTTCGAGCTGGATGCCGATGACCGGCCCGTCGGCGGCGCACCGTGACGCGAGCTGCTTTCCGAGGTGCCCGAACCAGGTTTGGACGAGGTCCAGATAGCCTGGGTCGTTCGTGCGGGTGACAGTACCCTCTGCCTCCACCCAGTCCGGAAAGCCACCGTTGCGAACCTCCCCGTGACACCACGGTCCAATGCGAAGGACAACGTCGAGGCCGATGTGCGCACAGAGATCGACGAACGCGGCGACGTCACGATTGCCGTCAAACCGTGGCCGACCCCTGTGCTCCTCGTGATGGATCCAGATGACGTACGTCGCGACAACGGTGACACCACCGGCCTTCATGAGACGCAGTCGTTCTTCCCACTGGCGGCGCGGGACCCGGCTGTAGTGGATCTCTCCGGAGACCGGAATCCCGGGGGCGCCGTCAATCTCCACGAACCGGTTCGTGAGACGAATCCGGTCGGATCTATCGATGCTGTTCGACATCGCCGGCCGCAGAAGAGCGTGCTTCCACGGCTGGGAGGTGACCGTCTCGATCCGGGCGCTCGAGGGCATCCGCGTTATCCCTTCGTCGCTCCCGCCGTGAGGTCTGCTTTCCAGAACCTCTGAAGAGAGATCATCACGACGACGAGGAGAATGGCGGACACTGCTGAGCCCGTCACCACGAGTTGGTAGAACATCGGGTCCCGTTGGGTCTGGGAGTTCCAGAGTGTGAGGCCGAGGGTGACCGGGAAACTCCTGGTGTCACTCAGCATGACGAGCGGCAGGAGGTAATTGTTCCAGATCGTCACGAACTGGAACAGGAAGATTGTGACCAGGGCGGGCAGCATCATGCGCGACGCGATGGTGGCGAAGATGCGCACGTCGCCGGCGCCGTCAAGCCGCGCCGCTTCGATGATCTCATCGGGTACCGATCCGTTCGCGTGGATGCGCGCGAGGTAGACGCCGAAGGGACTGACCATGCTCGGCAGGAGGACGCTCCAGTAAGTACCGGTGAGGCCGACCGAGTTGAGCAGGAAATACAGCGGCAGCGCGATGACCGTTGCAGGGACGAGAACGCCGCCGAGTACCAGTGAGAAGAGTAGTTCTTTCCCGCGGAAGGCGTACTTCGCAATGGCGTACCCCGCTCCTGCGGAGAGGATCATGGCGACGAACCCACCGACGCCGGAGTACAGCAGGCTGTTCAGGAGCCAGCGACCGAAGGCGGCGTTGTCCTGGGTGAACAGAGTGGTGAGGTTCTGCCAGGCCTGGGGCGAGTCGGAGAACCACAGACCGAACGTGCTGAACAGGTCTCCCGGGCTCTTTGTCGCCGAGATGAGAACCCACACGATCGGGAGGAGAAAGTACGACGCGGCGAGGATCATCGCGGCGTTGACGAATACGGTCGATGCGCGTCCGTTTGTGGCCTTGGGGTTTACCATGCTCGGTTGTCCTTACGGTTGACGATGCGCAGGAAGGTGAAGGAAAACACGAAGGCGATGAGCGCGACGATGACCGCCATGGCTGCCGCGAGGTTCGGGTTCCCCTGCGAAAACGATTGGTTGTATGCGGCGAGGTTCGGTGCGAAGTCCGAACTGATCGCCGTCGTGAGCGGCCGGAGCACGAGAGGTTCGACGAAGAGCTGCAAGGTGCCGATGATCGTGAAAAGGGTCACCAGGATGATGGACGGACGGATGAGCGGGAGCTTGATTTGCACGATCATCGACCACTCGGACGCACCGTCGAGCTTCGCCGCCTCGTAGAGTTCGCTCGGAATCGCGTTGAGCGCTGCGATGAGGATGAGCATGTTGTAGCCGGCGAAGCCCCAGAGTGCGATGTTGGCGATGGCGAAGAGCACGGAATCGGAGCTGAGCGGAGTGATGTCGATGCCGACGTTTGAGAGGCCCTGGAGGATGGGGCTCGTCGCCGGAATGTACAGGAATCCCCAGAGAAGAGACGCGATAACGCCGGGAACGCCGTACGGCATGAAGTAGATCACCCGGAAAACCCTCGGGAATTTGCCCTTGCCTGACTCGAGAAGCAGAGCGAGAACGAGCGCGGTAACCACCATCAGTGGCACTTCGATCATGGCGAAGAGCAAGAGCCGACCGAGGCTGGCTACGAACGATGTCGAACTCAACGCGGCTGCATAGTTGTCCAGGAAAACGAAGATGCGTTCCGGTGCTCCGAAGCCCAGTCCGCTCGACTTCGTCGAGTACAGGCTGTCGACGACGGCATAGCCGATGGGAAGCACGAAGAACGCGGCAAACATGACAAGGAAGGGCGCGAGAAGCACCCACAGCGCGACGGCGGAAGTGCCGCGTTTCGCGCGCGCTTTCGCGGTGCGAATGGGCGGCGGGGCGATTGTTGTCATGCTTTTTCTCCTGATGACGCGCAACGAAAGGGCCGGGCATGACAGCACGCCCGGCCCAATCTGTGGTTATTTGTTGACCGAGATGCCCTTGTCGGTGAAGGACGCGAGCATGTCCTCTTCGGTCTTGACGAATGCATCGGTCAGCGGGGTTCCGTTTTCGACCGCTGACTTCACGTTGTCGGTCAGTGAGGCGAAGAGCGTCGACGAGAGCGGAGGCCAGGTCCAGTCGTTGTCGACGTTGGCGTCGGACTCAGCGAACACGTCCCAGATGTTCTGGCCGCCGTAGAACTCGAAGACCTCGGGGTCGTCCTGGAGCGAGTCCACACTCGCAAGGTCGGTGATGGCCGGCCAGCCGGCTCCAACGCTCGTGAGGATGGAAACACTTTCAGGATTGCTGTTGAGCCACAGAGCGAACTCCGCCGCCTCCTTGGGGTGCTTTGACCCCTTGAGCACAGCGTTGGCTGATCCGCCGGCCCATGTCGCCGAGACTTCTTCTCCGGCTTCCCACTGCGGGACGGCACCGACAGCCCAATTGCCCGCCGTGTCAGGCGCGGTGCCGCGAACGATGGCGTCGGCCCATGATCCGGAGATCCAGCTGACGACGTTGCCGTTCTGGATGTCGGCGTTCCATTCGCTCGAGAAGTCCGCCTCGAGCTTGACGAGGTCCTCGTCGATGAGCTTCTGCCAGAACTCGGCGACCTTGAGCGTCGATTCGTCCGCGATGTCTACTGTCCAGGCATCGTTCTCAGGGGTGAACCAGTTGGCTCCACCCTGCTGTGACAGCCCAATGAGCCACGGCGCCTGGTTGAACGCGAAAGCGGCGATGTAACGATCGGGGTCCGAGGCGCGAATGACCTTCGCAGCTTCGTAGTACTCATCCCAGGTCGTCGGGTGTGAGAGGCCGAGCGACTCGAAGATGTCAGCACGGTAGAACTGCCCGAGCGGACCGCTGGCCTGCGGGATGGAGTAGACCTTTTCGTCGAAGACCCCGGTGTTCCACTGCCATTCGGTGAACAGGTCCGCGGAGTCCCCGGCATATTCCGTGATGTCTTCGAGGGCATCGTTGACCAGGAAATCGGGAACGGCGTCGTAGCCAAGCTGAACGACGTCAACAGGATTGCCTGCCTGCACCGCAGAAAGCATTTTGGCGTAACCGCCATCGGGTCCAGCCGTGATCGTCTCGAGGGTGACGTGAATGTCGTCGTGCTCGTCGTTGAAGGCATCAACCGCTTTGTCGATGTTCGGCACCCAGGCCTGGAAGGTGAGTTCGACGGGATCCTCGGCGGACCCGGAGGTCGAGCCCGTCTCGCTCGAGCAAGCCGCGAGCGGGAGGATCAGGACGGTGGCGAATGCCGTCACTGCCGCCAACCTCGCTGTTCGGCGGGAAGTGGTGCGATGCATGGGTGCTCCTTTGCAGAAAATGGTGTGGGTGCCAGCCGCCGGGGGAGCGGCCGACATGCTGAAACTACGCCTCAAGGCGGTGTGCCGACATGGCAAAACTGGCGGACTAGATGGACGATTCACTGATTTGCTGCGGCAGACGAGGGGAGTCGGCCTGTAAGCTAATGAATCGATTCACTATCCTATGGGATGTCAACCACCTCAACGACGAAGGGCCGGCCCAGATGCACTACGGCGGAGATTACAACCCGGAGCAATGGCCCGAGGAGATCTGGCCGGAGGACGTCGCACGGATGCGCGAGGCCGGCGTCACGATGGTGAGCCTCGGTATCTTCGCCTGGTCGCGGATCCAGCCTGCTGAGGGCGAATTCGACTTCGGCTGGCTCGACCGCATCATCGACCTTCTGCATGAGGGCGGCATCGCCGTCGACCTCGCGACCGCCACCGCATCGCCGCCGCCGTGGGCGTCAGCCACCTACCCGGAATTGCTGCCGCAGGACGAGAACGGTGCCATCTACTGGCCGGGAAGCCGTCAGCAGTTCGCTCCGTCGTCACCGGTGTACCGGCGTCTCGCGTCCGAGCTCGTGACCGCGATCGTGGAACGCTACGCGAAACATCCGGCCGTCGTGATGTGGCACGTCAACAACGAGTACGGCTGCCACCTCAACGCGGACTATTCGGATGCCGCGCGAGACGCGTTCCGGGTTTGGCTGCGCGAGAAGTACACGACGGTCGAGGTGCTCAATGATGCGTGGGGTACCTACTTCTGGTCGCAGCGGTACGGCTCGTTCGACGAGATCTTCCCTCCCCGCAAGGCGCCGTACAGCCACAACCCGGGGCAGGCCCTCGACTTCCGCCGCTTCACCTCCGACGCGCTCTTCGAGTGCTACCTCATGGAGAAGAACATCATTCGGGCGTCAGGGGCGACGCAGCCGATCACGACGAACTTCATGGGTGCGTTCAAGCCGGCGAACTACTGGCGCTGGGCCGAGGAGATGGACGTCATCAGCGACGACGCGTACCCCGACCCGAACGATCCCGAGAGCTTCCGGGCGGCAGCGTTGCAGCGCGACCTCATTCGCTCGCTCAAGCCGGAGGTGCCGTGGCTCCTGATGGAGCAGGCGACGAACGCACTCAACTGGCGGCCGACCAACGCGCCGAAGGCGCCGGGCCAGATGGCGGCGCTCAGCATGCAGGCCGTCGGGAGGGGCGCCGACGGCATCCTCTTCTTCCAGTGGCGCCAGTCCACAGCGGGAGCGGAGAAATTCCACTCGGCGATGCTGCCGCACGCTGGCACCGAGACGAGAACGTGGCACGAAGTCGTCGGCCTGGGCGCCGAACTCGCCGCCCTGCCTGAGCTGTCGGCGGGATCACGTGATGCCCGCGTCGCCATCGTCTTCGACTGGGAGAACTGGTGGGCGATCGAGGGCACTGACCACCCCGTCGTTCTCGACTACCTCGCACTCGTGCAGGGCTGGTACTCGGCACTGCACGCGGCCCACGTCCAGATTGATTTCGTCCAGCCGACGTCGGACCTCGCGGGCTACCGCGTTGTCGTCGCCCCCTCCCTCTATCTTCTGCGCGAGGCGGGAGCGGCGAACCTGCGCTCCTTCGCCGAGAACGGCGGACACCTCCTCGTCACCGCCTTCAGCGATGTCGTCGACGAGGCCGACCGGTTCCGGGACGGCGGCTTCCTCACGCAATTGCGCGACGTGCTCGGCATCCGTCTCGAGGACTTCGGAGCGCTCGCGTTCCCGGGCGGGCCCGGCCAGGAGTCGGCGACGGTCACCGGCGAGTTCGGCACCGTCGTGGGGTCCTTCCTCGCCGAGGACATCTCCGTCGTCGATGGCACGACCGTGCTGGGCACCTACACGGGAGGCCGGGAGGACGGACGCCCAGCGTTCACCGTTCGGCACAACGGCGACGGGCGCGCGTACTACCTGTCGACCGTTCCGGATGCCGCCGGAGCGGCCGCGATCGTCTCGCTCGTTCTCGAGGCCGCCGGCGTGCAACCTCTCCTTGCCGGTCTTGACCGCAGTGTCGAGGTCGCGAGGCGCGGCGACGTTCTCACGATCATCAACCACGGCAGCGACGACGTCGACATCGCGGTGAACGGTGCCGACCTCGACGGTCGTGAGGTCTCCGGCATCCGTCTCGCCCCGTTCGAGTACCGGATGCTGCGCGCCTGAGGATCAGCGCAGGCCGGCGAGCGAGCCGGTGATGCGCTCGAAGACGCTGGCGTCGACCTGTACTCCGGCCGAGTGGAGCGCGAGTACGGCAGCGCCGACGACCCCGTCGTCGACCTGCCGGATCTGCGAGACCAGGCCGGAGGCATCCGCCGCCGTCATCACGGCACCAGCCACGACACTGTTTTGGGCGAGGATGCTGCCACCCAGGACGAGCGGGGCGACAAGGCCCGGCATCGCCACCGCCCCGAACAACCGGGCGAGGGCATCGGCACCTTCGGCGAGGATGCGGGCGGCGGCGTCATCGCCGTGCGCGGCGAAGGCGAGGGGCGCGAATCGTGACAGCTCCACCGGTCGGAGTCGGTAGACGGCATCCGTCACCCCGAGAAGGGCGGCCGGCCTGCCGTCTGCGTGCCGCCCGCTCGCCTCGATGCCGAGGGCGTCGAGGAGCAGCCCGGTGAGGGCGGTCGGGCCGGCGCGGCCATCGAGCGCGGCAACCGCGTCGCGCACCACGCGTGCGCCGATCCAGTAGCCCGAGCCCACATCGCCGATCAGCCAGCCGAGGCCGTCCGCGGCGAGGTCGACCCCGCCGTTTCTCACCCGGATGCCCGCCGCTCCGGTTCCGGCGACGAGCGCGTACCCGTCCGGTTCGAATGTTCCCGAGAAAAACGTGGCGAGCAGGTCGGAGCGAAGTTCGACGGTCCCGCGAAAGCCAGCGTCGGACAGGGCCGCCCGGATCCATGAGGCATCGGAGTTCACGCCCGATCCCGCCATCGCGAGGACGCCGGGCCCCACATCAGCCGACGCAATGCCGGCGGTTGCGGTCGCGGTATGAACAGCGGTGAGAATCTCGGCCGCCGCGTGCTCCGTTCCTGCAGAAATCGGGTTACCCGCGCCGGCCCGGCCGTAGCCCAGACAGCGACCATCGGCCTCGACGAGCACGGCCCGAGTGCTCGTGCCGCCAGCGTCGACCCCCAGAAAGGCGGTCATTCTCGCTCCGGATTCCGGAAGAAACGCATTCGTTACCTATTTTTCACATCGGATCATTGACCGCGGGGAGTTATAAGAATAGTTTTCATCCAAGCGAAGAATCAATGAAATGGATTTTCAGCTATGACGACGACGTCAACGATGGGATCGACCGAAGGCGGCGTTCGTGTATCCAATCGCATTCAGGCAAACCTGCCACAGATGTCCAGTGTCATGGTGAAAATCGCTGAGCTCCTGCTCGAAAATCCCACTGCCCCTCTGGACTGGTCGATCACCGAACTCGCCGAGCGCGCTGGCACCTCCGCCGCCACGGTCACCCGGTTCTGCCGTCTGATCGGATACTCCGGCTACGTCCAGTTCCGGGTGGGCGTCGCGAGCGACGTCGGGCGGGGAGATGCACACGAGTCCTGGCGCGCTGACATCGGCCGTGGCTTCGATCCCGACGACTCACCCCGCGATGTGCTCAGTACCTTGCTCCACTCGCACATGCACTCGCTCCAGACCACCGCCGACCTCATCGACATCGACCTCCTCGCCGGCATCGCGCGCCGCATCAGTTCGTGCAGCCACGTCGACATCTATGGCATCGGCGGGAGCGCGGGAATGGCGGCGGAGTTGCAGAGCCGCCTCTATCGCATCGGCATCAACGCGCACTGCTGGGGAGAGGTCCACGGCGGACTCACGAGCGCGGCGATCCTCAGCGATGGCGCCATGGCAGTCGGCATCTCCAACACCGGACGCACCGAGGAAACCATCCAGATGTTGTCGCAGGCGAAGTCGTCCGGCGCATTCACGATCGCCCTCACCGCAAGCGCCGACTCGCCGCTCGCAGAGCTTGCTGACGTCACGGTGATCACCGCGGCGGCCGAGCTCTACCTGCAGCCAGACGACCTGTCCGCGAAGCATTCGCAGCTCTTCGTCCTCGACCTGCTCTACCTGCTCGTCGCCCAGCTCGACTTCTCCGAGATCGCCACCCGCCTCGCCGCCTCGGCGATGGCGGTTTCCGAGCACCGCCGCCCCGCACTCCCTGTGCGCGGGACCCGCCGGGCTGTCCAGCCCCGACCGACCCCCGGGAGTATCGCCAATGTCTGACCTCATCCCCGAATTCCTCGCCCAGGCGACCAGTCGCCTGCAGGCGATCGCCGACACCGCATCCGCGGGCGGATACGACGAAGCCATCGAGTTGATCATCACCGCACTCGACAACGGCGGGGTCGTCCAGGCGTTCGGGACAGGTCATTCGCAGGCGTTCGCGATGGAGATCGCCGGCCGGGCAGGCGGGCTCATCCCGACGAACAACCTCGCGCTCCGCGACGTTGTGTTGCACGGCAGCCGCGACGTCTCCGTCCTCGGCGGCTCGAGCCTCGAGCGTGATCCATCCGTCGTGGATGAACTTTTCACGGTGTCGCCCATCAACCCCGCCGACGTGTTCCTCATCGCCTCGAACTCCGGTGTGAACGGATCCATCGTGGGAGTCGCGCTGCGCGCAAAGGAACTCGGTCACCCCGTCGTTGCCGTGACCAGCATCGAACACACGAACGCTGTCGAGCCGAAACACCCGAGCGGCAAGCGGCTGAGCGAGGTTGCCGACGTCGTGATCGACAACCGCGCGCCGTTCGGTGACACGACCCTCTCGCTCCCCGGCGAGATCGGAGTCGGGGCGATCTCCTCGATCACCTCGGCTTTCATCGCCCAGCTCCTCACCATCGAGGTATCCCGCCGGATCTCCGAACGGGGAGCCGTGCCACCGCTCTACATCTCTGCCAACATCCCCGGCGGAGACGAGCACAACTCGGCGCTCGAGGATCTCTACCGCGACCGCATCCGTCGCTCAGCCTGACCCCTACCCAAGCCCCCAACCACACGGAAGGTACACACAATGATGAATTTCCAGAACGTCACGATGGACCGAAGGAATGTCCTTCGCGGCGCAATCGCCGCAGCGGTACTCATTCCCCTCGGCAGCACCCTGGCTTCCTGCGCAACAGGAGGACCGACGGCTCCCGCAGCACCAGGAGGAGCGGTTTCAGCGAAGAATCCGTTCGGCCTCGCGGCTGACTCCTCCGTCGACTCCGTCATCTTCGACGGTGGCTACGGCGTCGACTACGTCGAGTTCGCGGCGAAGATTCTCGAGAAGAACCACGACGGAGTTTCTGCCAAGGTCGCGTCGTCGACACAGATCGCGCAGGAGCTGCAGCCGCGCTTCGTCGGTGGCAACCCGCCGGACCTCATCGACAACTCCGGTGCGCAGGCCATCGGCTTCAACACGATCCTGGAACAGCTCGAGGACCTGACCGACGTCATCGACGCCGAGAACCTCGAGGGCGAGAAGATCCGCGACACGCTGTACGGCGGAGTGCTGAAGCCCGGCACCTTCGACGGCAAACTCGCCGCGATCAACTACGTGCTCACGGTGTACGGAGTCTGGTACTCCTCAAGCCTGTTCGAGGAGAACGGTTGGACGCCGCCCACCACGTGGGCAGAAGCACTCGAGCTCGGTGCCAAGGCCAAGGAAGCCGGCAAGTACCTGTTCGCGTTCGGTAAGGAAGCGGCAACGTACTACCAGACCCTCGCCATCGAATCCGCGATCAAGGAGGGCGGCGACGAGGTCCGACTGGCTCTCGAGAACCTGCAGGAGGGCTGCTGGTCGCTGCCCGCCGTGCAGAGTGTCTTCGAAGGAATGCACGAGGTCATCGCTGCCGGTTACATGAAGCCGGGCGGATCGGGAACGCAGTTCACGGCAGCTCAGGCGCAGTGGAGCAACGACCAGGCTGCACTGCTCTACCCGTCAGGCTCGTGGATCGAGAACGAGATGAAGGACAACACGGCAGAGGGCTTCGCCATGAAGGGTTTCCCCGCCATGGTCGTCTCCGGCGATTCGGCCATGCCGGTCGAGGCGCTGCACTCCACCGCAGGCGAGCCGTTCATTGTTCCCTCGCAGGGCAAGAACGTCGCCGGAGGTAAGGAACTGCTCCGCACCATGCTGTCGAAGGAAGCCGCGACGAACTTCGCCAAAGAGAAGCTCGCCCCGACAATCGTCAAGGACCTCGTGCCCGCAGACGGATTCGGATCGACCGCTCTCGTCTCGCAGACCGAAATGCTCGACGCCGCAGGAGAGAACATCTTCACCTGGGGCTTCGTCGACCTCTACGGAACCAACGCCGACCAGCTCGTGGTCTGGAACACGTTCCTCGAGGGCAACTCGGATGTCGCCACACTCACCTCAGGCCTCCAGGCCATCACCGACAAGGTGAGGAACGACGACTCCGTCAACAAGATCGAAATCAAATGACAGCCGCCGGCGCAGACCCAGGGGCGGCGATCGCGACGACCCTGGGCCCCACCGGCAGCCGAAAGGCTGCCGGTGGGCGCCGGCGCAAGCTCACCGTCGACTACGTGACTTTCATGGTGGTCTTCCTTGGGCTGCCGCTGGCAATTTTCCTTATCTTCGTGATCTGGCCGTTCGCTCAGGCCGTGTTCTACTCACTCACCGACTGGTCGGGATTCAGCCCCAACATGGAGATCATCGGGATCGACAACTACATCCGACTCTTCAACGACGACATCTTCATGACGGCGCTCTGGAACAACGTTCTGCTGGCGGTCGTCGTTCCGCTCATCACGATCGTGCTGAGCCTCATCCTCGCGACCATGGTGACCGTGGGCGGGCCCAGCCACGGGCCCATCCGGGGATTGCGCAACTCGAGCTTCTACCGCGTTGTCTCGTTCTTCCCCTACGTGATTCCGGCGATCATCATTGGCATCCTGTGGAGTCAGATCTACACGCCGGGCGGGCTCCTCAACGGCATGCTCGGACTCATCGGCATCGACATGTTCGAGTCGTTCCCCTGGCTCGGCGACGAACGAACCGCCATGGGGGCGACGATCTTCGTCATCGTGTGGAGTTTTGTCGGCTTCTATATGGTGCTGTTCGTCGCTGCGATCAAGGGCGTTCCCGCTGAAACCTACGAGGCGGCTCGCATCGACGGGGCCGGTCGACTGCGCACAGCGTTGTCGATCACCATCCCGCTGATTCGCGACAACATCCAGACCGCGTACATCTACCTCGGGATCATGGCTCTCGACGCATTCGTCTACATGCAGGCCCTCAACCCCGGCGGTGGCCCGAACAACTCCACCCTCGTGATGAGCCAGCAGCTGTTCCGGACGGCCTTCAACAAGGGCGAATTCGGCCAGGCCAGTGCGATGGGTGTCGTGCTTGCCATCGTCACCCTGATCTTCGCCGCGATCGTGTTCACCGTTAACCGGATCGCCGGCGGCAAGGAAGAGGAGGGTCGGTCATGACTGCAACACGGTCGATCACCACAAGCGGGCCCACGCGCAGAACGCCCAAACCGGCGTTCACCCGCAAGCCGAAGAACACCCCGGGCGACAAAGCCGTCGGAGCGTTCTCGCACACGGTCCTGATCATCTGGTCGCTCATCGTCATCCTTCCGCTGGTGTGGACGCTGATGACGAGCTTCAAGACGACCAAGGAGATCTTCGCGTCGCCGTTCTCTCTCCCGGAGAACTGGA
Source organism: Mycetocola sp. TRD_SC_2 (assembly GCF_055361225.1). Classification (NCBI taxonomy): domain Bacteria; kingdom Bacillati; phylum Actinomycetota; class Actinomycetes; order Micrococcales; family Microbacteriaceae; genus Mycetocola; species Mycetocola sp. TRD_SC_2. Next base: position 441,598 of record NZ_CM143954.1, read on the forward strand.
ACTTCGACAACTATGTCTCGGCGTGGACGCAGGAGGGAATCGGCAACTACTTCCTCAACACCGTCATCGTCGTCGGTTTCGCGCTTGTGATCGTCATGATCCTCGGGGCGATGTGTGCCTACGTTCTCGCCCGGTTCAAGTTCTTCGGCAGCAGGGCGATCTACTACCTGATGCTCGCTGGCCTCACCTTCCCGGTGTTCCTCGCGATCGTTCCGTTGTTTTTCGTTCTCCGCAACATCGGTTTGCTCAACACGCTGCCCGGCCTCATCCTCACCTACGTCGCATTCGCTCTGCCGTTCACTGTCTTCTTCCTGTACTCCTTCTTTAAGGGGCTTCCGGATGAAATCGCTGAAGCGGCTGCGATCGACGGCGCCGGAGAGTGGCGCACCTTCTTCCAGGTGATGTTGCCGATGGCGAAGCCGGGAATGGCATCCGTCGCGATCTTCAACTTTCTCGGCTTGTGGAACCAGTTCCTCCTGCCGGTGGCGTTGAACACCGACAAGAGCAACTATGTGCTCTCGCAGGGCATGGCGTCGTTCGCGTCGTCTGCCGGATATGCCGTCGACTTCGGCGCGTTGTTCGCTGCGGTGATCATCACGATCGTGCCGGTGCTCGTGGCCTACGTGATCTTCCAGCGTCAGCTACAGGGTTCGGTCAGTCAGGGGACGATGAAGTAGGGCCGTCAGCTCATCCGTCCGTTATGCCGGGAACACCAGGCTGAATCTCGACATTCCGGACGGATGAACGCGCCCCGCAGCATCCGACCGCCGTTCAGTTGTCACTAATGCGCGCAAAGACGCCGTTATAGGTGCGTTAGTGACAATTGCACGCGCCGCCCGCGGTTTGGTTGTCACTAACGCGTGCAAAGAGGCCGTGAAGGCTGCGTTAGTGACAACTGAAGGCGCTCGAGGGATTCCGTTGCGGCTCATCGGTCCGGTATGCCGGAAACATCGGGCGAAACCCGACATTGTGGACCGACGAGCGCGGATACGGGCGAACTGCTGCGATGCCGACGCTGTGGTCGTAAGACGTGGGCGGATGCCGCGGCACCCGCCCGCGAATTCACTCACTCCGGTCGGATTCACTCGTTGCGACGCGTGTATTCGTCCGGAACGGGTGACAACGCGGCTGGCGACGCGGGGACGGCCGGGGTCAGGCGCGGTGCGCGCGGTATTGCTCGCGAATGACCGGACGGAAGTCGACCTTGGGTTCGGCGACGATCGACAGCGGCCAGGCCGGGCGCTCGCCGGTGAGAACCCACGCGGCCTGGGCGGCAGCGCCGGCCGCGACGTACTCGCCCGGCGTTGGGATCACCACGGGAACGTCGAAGACCTGGGCGGCGATCTGCTGCACGGCCGGGTTCTGGGCAGCGCCACCGACGATGAGGATGCGGCGCGCTTCGACACCCTGAGCGCGAACCGCCTCGAGCCCGTCGGCGAGCCCGCAAAGCAGGCCCTCGATCGCGGCGCGGGCGAGGTTCTCGCGTGTCGTGGAGCCGAGCGTCATGCCGAAGAGTGTTGCGGTGGCATCCGGGAGGTTGGGGGTGCGCTCGCCCTCGAAGTACGGCTGCAGCACGAGTCCGCCGGAGCCGGGCTCCGCGGTGAGCGCGAGGGTGCCGAGCTCGTCGTGCGTGACGCCGAGCAGCGCGGCGATGGAGTCGAGGATGCGGGCGGCGTTGAGCGTCGCGATCAGGGGGAGGAACAGTCCCGAGGCGTCGGCGAATCCGGCGACGGTGCCCGAGGCATCCGTCGCGGGGGTTTCGGTGACGGCGAAGACGGTGCCGCTCGTGCCGATCGAGAGAACAACGTCACCGGATGCCGCGCCGAGGCCCAGCGCAGCGCCCGCGTTGTCGCCGGCGCCAGGACCGACGAGCGTTCCAGCCGTCGTGGTTCCGGCTTGTTCGCCGGGGCCGAGCACGCGGGGCAGAATGGCGGAGCGGCCGAGAGCGCGCTCGAACAGGTCGAGGTCGTACTCGCCGGAGACGGCGGACCAGTATGCGGTGCCCGAGGCGTCGGACCGGTCGGTCGTGAGCTCATCGAGCACGGGGCCGAGTTCGGATTCGCCGGCGGGACCGAAGCCGCGGAGGCGCCAGGTCAGCCAGTCGTGGGGGAGTGCGACGGCGGCGACGCGAGCGGCGTTCTCGGGTTCGGCATCGCGCAGCCAGCGGAGCTTCGACGCGGTGAACGACGCGACCGGCACGACGCCAAGTCGCTGGGCGTACTCCTCAGCGCCTACTTCGGTGATGAGATCGCGCGCGGCCTGTGCGCTGCGGGTGTCGTTCCAGAGCAGGGCGTCGCGGATGACGCGTCCGTCCGCATCGAGCACGACCATGCCGTGCTGCTGTCCGCCGACCGAGATCGCGGCGACGTCATCGAGACCCCCGGCCTCGGCGATCGCGGAGGTGAGTGCCTCCCACCAGGCGGACGGCGCCACTTCGGTGCCGTTCGGGTGCGACGTGCGGCCCTGCCGCACGATGGCGCCGGTAGCGGCATCCGTGATCACGATCTTGCAACTCTGGGTCGAGGAGTCGACGCCGGCGACGAGGGTCATGAGGCCTTTCGGGGGATTTCAGGGAGAAAAAGAACGTAAGCCCCGACGGATGGTGCTCGCCAATCCGACGGGGCTCACGCCCGGTGTGGAGATCTAGCGCGCGTTCAGCAGGTGCTCGAGAGCGAGCTGCTGGAGGCGAACGAAACCGAAGCCCTTGCCGTTGAAGTACGCATTGGCGTCGAAGTCCTCGTAGGCGGAGCGGTCGGCGAGGAAGTCGTCGTAGCTCTCGCCCTCACCGAGGGTCGGGGTGGCGAGCTCGTCGACGCGCGAGGCGGCGAGTGCTTCCTGCACCTCAGGGTCGGCACGGAACGCCGCTGCCCGCTCCTTGAGCAGGAGGTAGGTGCGCATGTTCGCTGCTGCGGAGTCCCAGACGCCGTTCTCGTCTTCGGTGCGGCTCGGCTTGTAGTCGAAGTGACGGGGGCCGTCGTAGGCGGGTCCACCGTTCGGTCCACCGTTTTCAAGAAGGTCGACGAGCGAGAACGCATTCTGCAGGTCACCGTGACCGAAGACGAGGTCCTGGTCATACTTGATGCCGCGCTGGCCGTTGAGGTCGATGTGGTACAGCTTGCCCGCATCGAGGGCCTGGGCGATTCCGGCGGTGAAGTTCAGTCCGGCCATCTGCTCGTGGCCGACCTCGGGGTTGACGCCGACGAGCTCGGGGCGGTCGAGCGTGTTGATGAAGGCGATGGCGTGACCGAGGGTCGGCAGCAGGATGTCGCCGCGCGGCTCGTTCGGCTTGGGCTCGATCGCGAAACGGATGTCGTAACCCTTGTCGGTGACGTAGTCGCCGAGCAGGTTGACGGCTTCGCGGTAACGCTCGAGCGCCTGGCGGATGTCCTTGGCGACGTCGTACTCGGCGCCCTCGCGGCCACCCCACATGACGAAGGTCTTGGCACCCAGCTCAGCGGCGAGGTCGAGGTTGCGCATCACCTTGCGGAGAGCGAAGCGGCGCACGTCGCGGTCGTTGGAGGTGAAGCCACCGTCCTTGAAGACCGGAGCGGAGAAGAGGTTGGTGGTGACCATCGGCACGATGAGGCCGGTGTCGGAGAGGGCCTGCTTGAGGCGGTCGATCTGCGTCTGGCGCTCAGCGTCGGTCGAGCCGAAGGCGAACAGGTCGTCGTCGTGGAAGGTAAGTCCGTACGCGCCGAGCTCGGACAGCTTCTCGACAGCGTGCACGGCATCGAGCGGAGCACGGGTCGGGCCGCCGAAGGGGTCGGCTCCGTTGTAGCCGACGGTCCAGAGTCCGAAGGAGAATTTGTCGTCGCGGGTGGGGGTCAGGCTCATTGCATGCTCCGGTTTCAGCATCGTTGGTGATTTGTTGGATATGTGAACATATTACACGGCGGATGCCGTTCCGGCTACTCCGTTCGCCGGTCTCCTGAACGTTCGGGCGGAGAATCGCGGGGTTCGCCGAAAATACATGCCCGGATCCCCTGTTTTCCCTCCAGAACCCACATCGAGCCGCACTGGCTGGCGTCAGGAAACGCCCGGACGGTAGTGGAAGCTCCGCACCGTGACCGCTGCGCCGAGGCCGCCGGCAACAAACGGGCCGACGAGCGTGCCGACGAATCCGCCCGCACGCTCCGAGCTGAGGATGCGGGCGTCGGCTTCGGCGACCGTGTGCGTGTCCTCGCCGACCGTGATGCTGAAGCGTACTTCGAGTCCGTGCAGCTCGGCGGCGAGGGTCATGTCGCCGTCATGAGGATCGAGGTCGCCGAGTACCGTGCCGACGACGGAGTCGACACCGTTCTCGTGCGCGATCGCGTCAGCGCGCCAGCCGTGCTCGTCGACGCTGAGCTCGAGCCGGAGGTGGAATGCGGCGCTCTGACGCAGGGCGAGTCCCGCCGTCGCGTGCTCGGGACGCGCGACCCGAACGGATGCCCGCATCTCGGGGTCACGCAACCTCATGCCGAGAAATGCCGGGGTCCCGTCGCCGCTGAGGTCAGTATCGGTGGAGAGCAGCACGAGGCCATCGCCGCCGCAATCGACGAAGTCCGCCGGGCCGCGGACGCTGAGCCAGTGGGCGCCGAGAGTGGCGCTCGCCGTGAAATCGTCGTGCAGCGTCGCCGGGCGCGGTGTGCCGCCGGACCACGGAGTGGAGCCGGTCTCGCTGAGCCGGCCGACGCCCGGGTTGAGGACGGGCCAGCCGTCCTGCCAGCTGACCGGGGTGAGGAAGGTTTCGCGACCGAGCACGTGGAATCCGTCGAGAGACCTCACACCGAGAACGAGCGCCCACCAGGAGCCGTCTTCTGCTTCGACGAGGTCGGCGTGGCCGACGTTCTGTACCGGGAAGTCTTCACCGAGGTGCCGGTGCGTGAGGATCGGGTTGCGCGGGCAGCCCTCGAACGGCCCGGTCACGCTGCGCGACCGGGCGATCGACACGGCGTGGTTGCGCTCGGTTCCGCCCTCCGCCGTCACGAGGTACACCCAGCCGTCGTGGTCGAACAGGTGCGGACCTTCGGACCAGATCGCACCCCGGAGTGCCCCGGTCCAGAGCACGTGCTCGTCGCCGACGAGCTCCCCGGCGTCGAGGTCGAGCTCGCGCAACCAGATCTCGGTCTGTTGTTCCCATTCCGGTGACGCAGCGGGGCGGCATCCGGCCCACCACGCCTTGCCGTCGGCGAAGTAGATCGTGGGATCGATGCCCTGGGCGTCGTCGAGCCAGACCGGCTCAGACCACGGCCCGGCGGCATCCGTCGCTGTGAGGTAGAACGAGCCCGGATGTTCGCCACCGACGACCGTGCAGGCGAGATAGAACACGCCGTCGTGATGGCGGAGGGTCGGGGCGTAGAGCCCGCCGGAGTCGTTGACATCGTGCAGTGGCACCTGCCCGGGCCGGTCGATGGCGTGGCCGATACGGTTCCAGGTGACGAGGTCGGTGCTCGAGTGCAGGGGGATGCCGGGAAAGTACTCGAACGACGAACTCGCGAGGTAGAAGGTGTCACCGACGCGGCAGACAGACGGGTCGGGGTGGAACCCGGATAGGACAGGGTTCGAGTACTCGGTCATCGGTTCCCGTCGATCGTTCGGAAGAAGGAGATCGCCCGTTGCTCGTCGACGATACCGCCGCCCTCGTGGCCGTTGTACTGCCAGAGCGAGATCGACTTCTCGCCCGGGTACAGGTTGTATGCGCCGTAGATCGTCGACGGAGGGCAGACGGCATCCATCTGACTTGCCGAGAACAGGGCAGGCGCCTGGGCGCGGCGGGCGAAGTTCACCCCGTCGAAGTAGGGGAGCACCGCCGCGACCGCCTCCGCCTTGTCGCGGTGAACGGCGAGGAAGTCGCGGATCTCCTTGTACGGGTACGCGTCGGTCATGACCGTTGCGCGGGGGAAGTCGCACAGGAAGGGCACGCACGGGGCGACGGCGGCGATGTCGGGAACCAGGCCGGCAACGGCGAGCGCGATACCGCCGCCCTGGCTCTGGCCGAAGACCGCTATGCGCCCAGCATCGATGAACGCAAGCTCACGAACGGTGTCGATCGCCCGCACGGCATCGGTGAACAGGCGGCGGTAATAGTAGCTCTCGCGGCTGTCGATGCCGCGCGTCATCACCCCGGGGTACTGGGGGCCGGTGCCGACGGGGTCCGGGGTCGCGCCCATGGACCACCCGCTGCCCTGCCCGCGGGTATCCATCTGGAAGTGAGCGAAGCCCGCCGATGCCCAGAGCAGGTTCTCGAGGTGATGGCCGCGGCCGCCGCCGTAACCGACGTAGTGCACGACGGCCGGAAGCGGGCCGGTCACGCCCTTCGGCACGCGCAGCCAGGCTTTGACCGGTTGCCCATCGAAACCGGAGAACGTCACATCGAACACATCGATTGTTGCCAATGGTGAATCCACCGGTTCGAGAACGACGGCGGATGCCGCGGCGCGCGCCGCAGCGATCGTCTCGTCCCAGAACGCATCGAAGTCGTCCGGGTCGACCTGGCTGCTGCGGTAGTCGGGGAGCTGGGCTGCTGGCATGTCGACGTACATCGGTGGACCTCTCGAAACTGCGGGCGGAAGCTGATCAAGACTAGCGAGTGGTGCGGGTGGCGTGGGGTGGCGCCGTTTGACGCAATCGGCGAGGGATGGTGCACACGGCGCGCGCTGTCGGTATCGTTCCCAGCAGGCGGAATCCCGCCGCCCAGCGACAGAATCCGGTGTGAACAGTGAATAATCGCGGCACCAACCTCGACACGGTCCGGCGGTACAACCTCTCCCGGATCCTCGGGCTGGTTCACCGCGAGGGCGCCGTATCGCGCTCGGTTCTCACCAGGGCGACCGGACTGAACCGGTCGACGGTCGCGGCGCTGGTCAGCGAACTGGCCGCCCTGCACCTCGTCGTTGAGGCCGAACCCGACGGCGCCCGCGGTGTCGGCCGGCCGTCACCCGTCGTTCGGCCACACCCGGATTGCGTGGCTTTTGCCGTGAACCCGGAGCAGGATGCCATCACCGTCGGTGTCGTCCGGATGCACGGCGAGGTCGTGTCCAGGGTGCGCCACGAAGTCGACGAACCACTCGGTGTCGCCGAAACGGTCCGGGTGACGGCGGAACTGATCGCCGGCCTGCGTGCCGAGCTGCCGGCATCCGCTGTCATTGTCGGCGTCGGAGTCGCCGTGCCCGGTCTCGTGCGGATGCCGGACGGTCTCGTTCGCCTGGCACCGCACCTCGGCTGGGTCGACGAACCCGTTGCGACCCTGCTTGCCGACGCGACCGGGTATCCGGCGCGGGCGGCGAACGACGCGAGCCTTGGCGCTCTCGCCGAGCACAACTTCGGTGCGGGGCGCGAAGTCGCCGACCTGATCTACCTCAACGGTGGCGCGAGTGGTATCGGTGGTGGCGTGATCATTCGCGGAACCCCGCTCGGCGGAGTCGGCGGGTACGCGGGCGAATTCGGGCACAACCTCGTCACCGCGCCGGACGGACCGGATCAGCCATCGACGGGCGGGGCGCTTGAGGATGAGGTGAACCGTGGCCGGCTCCTCGACCTGCTCGGGTTGAAGTCCGCCGATCCTGCTCAACTGGAGCGGGCGCTGCTCGAGTCGGACGCACCGGAGATCTGCGGTGAGGTGGAGCGCCAGCTCGGCATCCTGAGCATCGCTCTCCGGAACGCGATCAATGTGCTCAATCCCGAACTCGTCGTGCTCGGCGGGTTCCTCGGCTCGATTTACGCTGCGAACTCCGAACTGCTCGACCGGCTCGTTGCCGCTCAGACGCTCGCCGCCTCGTACGAGGGTGTGCGGATCGTGAGGGCGACTCTCGGGCCGGACCTGCTGTTGATCGGGGCGGCAGAGCTCGCGTTCGAGCCGCTTATCGACGACCCGGCGCGACTCGCCGGAAGCGTGGCTGCACCGGCCTGAATTCCCGGGTACGCGACAGCGTCGAGAGGGCGTAGATCGTAGACGCGAGGGCGCGTCGTGTCAGCCCCCGACCGTTCTCAGGGCCGGAGTCCAGACGCCTGTTACTGTGTACCGTCGGTCTCGAATCGGTTCGATGATGCATCGCCTGATGGGAATACCGCGCTTTCGACGCGGTTACGGTCAGGGCACCGGCAGTCTGCCCGTGGCATCCGCAGCCCCTTCGCTTCGTATCTAGGACCCAACTCGTGACTACCGTTGTGCACCCCGGTGACGCCCTTTCGCGCCGCCAGAGACTCGTCTACATTCTCGTTCTCGGTTCGCTGACAGCACTCGGACCGTTCACCATCGACCTCTACTTGCCGGCCTTCCCCCTGCTCGAGGACGACCTCAACGTCTCAGCGACCCTGATCCAGCTCACCCTCACCGGAACGACGATCGGGTTCGCCGTCGGCCAGTTGTTCATGGGACCGTGGAGCGACAAGGTCGGGCGACGACTCCCGCTCATCCTCGCGACGAGCGTGCATATCGCCGCAAGCATCGGTGTCGCCCTCGCGCCCGACATCGTCTGGCTCAGCGTCTTCCGGGTTCTGCAGGGCGCGGGCGCCGCCGCCGGTGGCGTGGTTGCGATGGCCATGGTCCGAGACCTCTTCGGCGGAAAACCCCTCGTGCGGATGCTGTCACGCCTGGCCCTCGTCAACGGTCTCGCCCCGATCCTCGCTCCGGTGATCGGTTCCCAGCTGTTGCTGTTCCTCGACTGGCGTGGACTGTTCGTATTCCTCGCGCTGTACGGGGTACTGGTGATCGTTGCGGTGTCGCTCTTCATCGTCGAGACCCTGCCGCCGGAGCGACGGGTCGTCGCCGGGCACTCCACGGTCGGTGACCGCTATCGATCAGTGTTCAGCGACCGCGTGTTCGTCGGCGTCGCCGTCATCGGCGGAATGAGCTTCTCGGGCCTGTTCGCATACCTGTCGGCATCGTCGTTCCTGTTCCAGGAGGTCTACAACCTCGACCCGCAGCAGTACGGCTACCTGTTCGCGATCAACTCGCTCGGCATCGTCATCGGTGTGCAGGTCTCGTCGCGGCTCATGCGCCGGTTCGGCCCGCAGTGGATACTCGGCGCGACAACGGCGACCCAGGCGATCGCCGCTGCCGCCATCATCCTGCTCGATTCGTCGGGCGCTGGCTTCCTCGGCATCCTCATCCCGCTGTTCTTCTTCATCATGGCCGCTGGCTTCGGTTTTCCGGCGGTGCAGGTCCTCGCACTCGTCAACCACGCGCGTGAAGCGGGCACCGCGGCATCCGTTCTCGGTGCCCTCAACTTCGGCCTCGCCGGTTTGATCTCACCGATCGTTGGCTGGTTGGGCATCGACTCGGCCGTGCCGATGGGATCGGTGATGCTCGTGACGGCGCTGGTGTCGATCTCGGCGCTGTGGTTCATCGTGCAGCCGAAACGGGTGCCAGCGCTCGTCGGGTAGCTGGCTCGAACCCCCGGCGCCGCCCGGGTTGATTGGTACCCGCGACGCGCCGAAATTTTGCCGCTGACCAATACGCCCCGAATGAGGGGCGCCGGTTGTAGCATCAAGCGCAGAACAGACTCGCAACGCGGCGATATCGGATGCCGGACGGCGCGGGTGAACCGCGACAAGGGGGTCCGAAATGAGCGACGACGTGAAGCGCATACGACCGGAGGCGGGCGATACCGCCGCGATCATCGAGCAGGACCCGGGCCTGCCGCCTGTCGCCGTTCCCGAGGCGGAGCGCGAGGCGGATGAACGGCACTGGACGCCGCTCAAGATCGCGATCTGGGGCGCCATAGCGCTGCTCGGCGGTGTGGCGTGGGTCATGCTCGCTGTCGTTCGCGGTGAGACCGTCAATGCGATCTGGTTCGTTTTCGCCGCTGTCTGCACCTACCTCATCGCCTACCGGTTCTACTCGAAGTTCATCGAGCGGGCCATCACCCGCCCCGACGATCGACGGGCAACGCCGGCCGAGTACAAGGCGAACGGCAAGGACTACGTCCCGACCGACCGTCGCGTGCTCTTCGGCCACCACTTCGCCGCGATCGCCGGTGCCGGTCCGCTCGTCGGTCCCGTGCTCGCCGCCCAGATGGGCTATCTGCCCGGCACCCTGTGGATCATCGTCGGCGTGATTCTCGCCGGCGCTGTGCAGGACTACCTTGTCCTGTTCTTCTCCACCCGCCGCGGGGGTCGGTCCCTCGGCCAGATGGCCCGCGACCAGCTCGGCCGGATCGGGGGGACCGCCGCCATCATCGCGACCCTCGTGATCATGGTCATCATCGTCGCGATCCTCGCTCTCGTCGTCGTCAACGCGCTCGGTGAGAGCCCGTGGGGAGTCTTCAGCGTGTCGATGACCATTCCGATCGCGCTGTTCATGGGCGTGTACCTGCGCTACTTCCGCCCGGGCAAGATCACCGAGGTGTCGATCATCGGGTTCGTGCTGCTGATGGCCGCGATCGTCGGGGGCGGCGCCGTCGCCGCGACCGAGTGGGGCGCTGCCGCGTTCACCCTCGACCGCACCACCATCGCGTGGGGCATCATCATCTACGGCTTCATCGCGGCGATCCTGCCGGTGTGGCTGCTGCTCGCACCGCGCGATTACCTCTCGACGTTCATGAAGATCGGCACGATCTTCATGCTCGCGGCGGCGATCATCTTCGTCCGCCCCGAAATCACCGTCCCCGCGTTCAGCGAGTTCGCCGGCGACCCGGCCGGTGGTCCTGTCGTCGCTGGATCGCTGTTCCCGTTCCTGTTCGTCACCATCGCGTGTGGTGCGTTGAGCGGGTTCCATGCGCTCATCGCATCCGGGACCACCCCCAAGCTCCTCGAGAAAGAGCGCCAGGCCCGCTTCATCGGCTACGGCGGCATGCTCATGGAGAGCTTCGTCGCGATCATGGCGCTCGTCGCCGCGATCTCGATCGATCGCGGACTGTACTTCGCGATGAACGTCTCGGCGGCCAACACCCTCGGCACGGTGGAGGGTGCCGTCGCGTTCGTCAACTCGCTCGGGCTGACCGGCGTGAACCTGACACCCGAGTTGCTGACGCAGACCGCTCAAAACGTGGGGGAGGAGAGCATCGTCTCGCGGACAGGCGGCGCGCCGACCCTCGCACTCGGGCTCGCGCACATCATGCAGTCGTTCATCGGCGGAACCGCGATGATGAGCTTCTGGTACCACTTCGCGATCATGTTCGAGGCGCTCTTCATCCTCACCGCCGTCGACGCAGGAACCCGCGTCGCCCGGTTCATGCTGCAGGACACCCTCGGCAACATCGTTCCGAAATTCCGGGATGCCAGCTGGACGGTCGGGGCGTGGATCTGTACGGCGATCATGGTCGCGGCGTGGGGAGCGATCCTCATCATGGGGGTCACTGACCCGCTCGGCGGGATCAATACGCTGTTCCCGTTGTTCGGTATCGCGAACCAGTTGCTCGCGGCCATAGCGCTTGCCGTCTGCCTCGCGATCGTCGCCGACCGCGGTTACTTCAAGTACCTCTGGGTCGTGGCGCTGCCGCTCGCGTTCGCGACAGTTGTGACCGTCACAGCGTCGCTCTACAAGATCTTCTCGCCGGTTCCCGCGGTCGGGTACTGGGCCCAGAACGCCGCGTTCCGCGAGGCGCTCGCTGCCGGGGAGGAGAGCTTCGGCACCGCCCCGACTCGCGCCGCCATGGAAGCGGTCGTGCGCAACACGGTCGTCCAGGGCTCGCTCTCGATTCTCTTCGTGACCCTCACCGTCATCGTCATCGGAATCGCGCTCTTCCGCACGTTCCGAGCGTTCCAGAACGGCGGTGGGATCAACACCGAGGATCCGGTGGTCCCGTCGAGGATCTTCGCCGGCTCCGGACTGACGTCGACGAAGACCGAGAAGCGCATCCAGAAAGAGTGGGACGCCCTTCCGGTCGAACGTCGCCGCGCGAAAGCGAGGCACGAATGAACGCCCTCGTCTCCGGCCTCAGCGCCGCCGCGCGCTACCTCAAGGCGGTGATGGGCGACAACGCCTACGAGGTGTACCTCGCCCATCACGCCGCGACTCACCCCGGTACTCCTCCTCTGCCCGAGCGCTTGTTCTGGCGCGAACGCGACGACGAACAGGACCGGAACCCACAGGGTCGCTGTTGCTGAGTGCGAGACGGATGCCGCGGCATCCGTCTCGCACTCAGCCCTCAATTCACGATCCCCGGCTGCTTTGTACTCCTGCAACGTTGTAGGTTCATAACCACAGCATGCGGCGACTCGCCCGTGCAGAAGCAGTTCACAGAGCGGGAAGTTTCGATGGCGGTCACCCTGCACGACGTCGCGACGCTGGCAGGCGTGTCGATCAAGACGGTGTCGAACGTCGTCAACGACTACAAGCACATTCGGCCGACGACGCGCGAGAAGGTGCTCGCCGCGATAAACACACTTGGCTACCAGCCGAATATCTCGGCGCGCAGCCTGCGCTCGGGCAAGACCGGCGTCATCGGACTCGCGTTGCCCGAACTCAGCCTCAGTTACTTCGCCGAACTGGCGGATGCCGTCATCCGCGCGGCAGAGCGGCGTCACCTCGTGGTCCTCATCGAGCAGACTGCGGGGGGAGACCGTGACCGCGAGATCGAGATGCTGTCGAGTCCGCGGCTGCAGCTCACCGATGGGCTGATCTTCAGCCCGCTCGGCATGAGTTCGGACGATGTCGCCCATCTCAACGTCTCGTATCCGCTCGTGCTCCTGGGTGAGCGAATCTTCGGTGGCCCGACCGACCACGTCACGATGCGGAACGTCGAAGCGGCGAAGGCGGCGACCGCGCACCTGATCGCCAAGGGACGCAAGCGGATCGCGGTGATCGGTGCGCACGAGGGTGAGCTGGTCGGATCGGCGGCGCTGCGGCTGCAGGGTTACCTCGATGCTCTCGCCGAGGCCGGCATCGAATCCGACGGGTCGCTCATTCGCTACGTCGGTCTCTGGCACCGGCTCGACGGCGCCCAGGCGATGCACGAACTGCTCGACTCCGGGGTCGAGTTCGACGCGGTGTTCGGGCTCAATGACACGCTTGCCCTCGGAGCGATGCGGGTCCTGCAGGAGTCCGGCCGTCGCATCCCGGATGACGTGGCTGTGATCGGATTCGACGGTCTCGATGAGACGAAGTACTCGCTGCCGACGCTGTCGACCGTCGATCCCGGTCGGGATGAGATCGCCGACATGGCGGTCGACGTGCTCGTGGAGCGCATCGCCAACCGGGACGCTCCGCCGAGGCAATACCTCACCGACTTCTCGGTGATCGGCCGGGAGTCGACCGCCGACTGACGTACCTCCACCGGCCCGGCGACCTCAAATTCAGGAGATCCGGTGCGACACGCCGTACGAGAGCGATCCCATACGGCGTGTCGCCGCAGATCTCCTGAATTTGGAGTCGGCTCCTGAATTTGGGGTGGGTTCCCACGAGTTGCCCGGGTTCGCGGGTGTTGCGGGTGCGGCACCCGCAGGAGTGGGCAATTCGCGATTCGGGCAACTTTTCCAACGTTGGAAAAATGTTCCCCGAAACTATTGACGGACGATATGACCCCGTGGCACAGTTCAGTACAACGTTGTAAAAACAACACGGCCAACGATGCCCATCCCGCTTAGCGTGCGAAGCATCCAGCCATCCAACAGCACAGCCAAACGGGAAGGACACGTGATGAAGACGTCACGTTTGATGGCCACATCTGTAGCAATGTTCGCTGCAGCCGGTCTCTTGCTCAGCGGATGCTCCGCCTCAGCCGGCGAGGACTCCGGCGAGAAGAAGCTCACGTTCATGTTCCGCGGGGGTGAAGACGAGAAGAAGGCCTACGAGAAGGCCATCGCCGAATTCGAGAAGGCGAACGACATCGACGTCGACGTCATCGTCACCACCGCAGACCAGTACATCACCAAGCTCAAGGCGGCGATCGCCGGCAAAAAAGTGCCCGACGTCTTCTACATCAACCAGGGCGACGTGCAGTCCTACGTCAAGAACGGCGTCGTCAAGGACATCACGGAGTACGTCGAAGGCTCAGACACGATCGACCTCGACAACATCTGGGAGTACGGAGTCGACAGCTACCGCTACGACGGCAAGCTCGTCGGCGACGGCGCGATCTACGCACTTCCGAAGGATGTCGGACCGTTCTCGTTCGGCTACAACAAGACCATGTTCGAAGAGGCAGGCATTCCGCTGCCAGACAAGGACACCCCGCTCACCCTCGAGCAGTTCGTCGACATCTCCAAGCAGCTGACGAAGGACACCGACGGCGACGGCAAGACCGACCAGTGGGGCACCGGCCTCAACGTGCAGTGGAACCTGCAGCCCTTCGTCTGGTCGAACGGCGGGGACTGGCTCAACGAGGACCGCACCAAGGTCACCGTCGACACCCCCGAGTTCGCCGAGGCGCTCCAGTGGTTCGCTGACCTGCAGAACGTGCACGCCGTCACCCCGTCGGTCGCAGAGGCACAGACCCTCGACACCTACCAGCGCTGGATGAAGGGTGAGCTCGGCTTCTTCCCGGTCGGCCCGTGGGACGTCTCCACCTATGAGGAGCTCGACTTCGACTGGGATCTCATCCCCTACCCGGTCGGTGAGAGCGGCAAGAGCGCCACCTGGGTCGGTTCGCTCGGCATCGCCGTCTCGAACGGAACCGAGTACCCCGAGGAGGCCGTCAAGCTCGTCGAGTACCTGACCGCAGACGTCGAAGCGCAGCAGAGCCTCGTCGACGCCGGAATCCAGATTCCGAACCTCAAGGACATGGCCGACACCTGGGTCGAAGACTCCACGACCAAGCCCGCGAACAAGGAGGAATTCCTCCAGATCGTCAATGACTACGGCCGTGGACTCCCCGCCAACAACACCTACAACAGTGAGTGGTACGACGAGTTGTTCACCAACATCCAGCCGGTGATCGACGGCAAGCAGACCGCCGCCGAGTACCTCAAGGAGGCCCAGCCCAAGATGCAGGCGTTCCTGGATGCCGCCAACCAGCAGGCAGGAATCGGCTAACACCCGAAACCGGATGCCGCGGCGTGCGTCGCGTACGCGCGCCGCGGCATCCGCCTCTCACCCTCTCGACCCTGATCAAGGAAGATCCTCGAATGACCGCGACATCGACACCGGTTCGCCGCTCCAGGCTCCACCGCCGTGAGCACCTCGCCGCGCTTGGCTTCGTGGCCATCCCGCTGATCGGGTTCCTGCTCTTCACCGCGTATCCGCTGCTGTTCAGCGTCTATGCCTCGTTCACCAGCTGGAACGGCCTCGGCGACCCGACCTTCAACGGCATCGCGAACTACATCCAGATGTGGAACGACCCCTACTTCGCCAAGGCGATGTGGAACACCTTCTTCATGATGATCGGAATCCCGATCGGCCTCGTCATCTCGCTCGTGCTGGCCCTCGCGCTCAACCGCAAGATGCGCGGAACGACCTTCTTCCGCACGGTGTACTACGTGCCGGTCATCTCGTCGATCGCCGCCGTCGCCATCCTCTGGCAGTGGGCGTTCAACGGAGACTTCGGCCTGATCAACCAAAGCCTCGCGATCATCGGGATCGACGGGCCAAACTGGCTCATGGACACCGCAACGGTCAAGCCGGCGCTCATCATCATGGCCGTCTGGAAGGGTCTCGGCTACTCGATGCTCCTCTACCTGGCAGCGCTGCAGTCGGTGCCGCGCCACCTCTACGAGGCGGCGGCACTCGACGGCGCCAACGCCTGGCAGCAGTTCCGGAACATCACGCTCCCGATGGTTCGCCCGGTCACCTTCTTCCTCGTGGTCACCAGCATCATCGGCGGTTCGCAGATCTTCATCGAGATCAACATCATGACGCCGACCGGTGGCCCCGAGTTCAGCTCGGCGAGCATCGTCTGGTACATCTGGCAGAAAGCCTTCAGTCAGCTGCAGATGGGCTACGCGTCGAGCATGTCGATCGTGCTCGGGTTGATCATCTTCGCCATCACCGCCATCCAATTCCGGCTCAACCGCCGTAACTCGTTCTCGATCGACTGAGGCAGGCAACTATGTCGTCATCAACGTCAGCTCTCGCCCCCAGTGGTCCAGGAGCAACCGCCCTCGGGGTTCCGCCCCTGTCACCGGACGGCGCGCTGCCCGGTCCGCCCGCCGCCGGGCGCAAGCGCACCCCTCTGACCCGCAAGGGGCGTTACACGCTCGGCAACGTGCTCGTCACGATCGTTCTGTCGATCGGTGCCGTCGCGATGCTCGCTCCTCTGCTCTGGACCTTCTCGACCTCGCTGAAGACCCGCGACAGTGTCTTCGCGCTTCCGCCGCAGTGGATCCCCGATCCGGTGATCTGGGACAACTACCTGCGGGTGTGGACGGCCGGGCCGCTCGCCACCGGTATTCAGAACAGCCTCATCGTCGCCTGCTCGGTCACGATCATCGGGTCGCTGTTCTCGGCAATCGCCGCGTTCGCGTTCGCCAAAATGCGGATGCCGTTCAAGAACGTCCTCTTTCTCGGCCTGCTCGCCGGCCTCATGATCCCGTTCCCGACGATCATGATCCCGCAGTTCATGGTCTTCGCCGAGATCGGATGGGTTGACACCCTGCTGCCGCTGATCGTTCCAGGCATGTTCGGCAACATCGTGATGATCTTCTTCCTCAAGCAATACCTCGGTACCGTCCCGGACTCGATCATCGAAGCGGCAAAGCTCGACGGTGCCTCGTACCTGCAGATCTTCTTCACCCTCATCTTCCCGGCGATCAAACCGGCACTCGCCGCCCAGTTCATCCTCTGGTTCATGTTCGTCTGGAATGACTACCTGGCCCCGATCATCTACCTGAACACCCCCGAGAAGCAGACACTCCAGCTCGTCATCGCCAACTTCAACGCGGCGTACGCGATCCAGACCGACTACCCGCTCATCATGGCGGCGTCGTTCATCGCGCTCCTGCCTGTGCTCATCGTGTTCGTCATCTTCCAGCGCCAGATCATCGAGTCCGTCGCCCTCACCGGCGCGAAGGGATAGTTATGTCGATCCTCGACTCGAGTGTCTCCGCCGTGCCCGAACGCCTGGTTCCCGCGCCCACCGGCGACGCCACCACGTGGGGTGCCCGGCATGCCCACGACCCCACCGTCGTGCGCGGTGACGACGGCACCTGGTACATGTTCTCGACGGATGCTGTCGCCAACGCCACCGAGATTCCGTCCGGTGTCCACGTGCGCACCTCGACCGACCTCGTCACCTGGACCTTCGCCGGCACCGCCCTCGACGGCGTCCCCGCCGACGCGTTCGAGTGGACCGGTGCGCCCGGGCTCTGGGCGCCTGAAGTTGTGCGCTGGCCCGGCGACGAACCGCGCTGGCACATGTACTACTCCGCGTCGACCTTCGGGTCGACCACGTCCGCGATCGGCCTCGCCGTGGCATCCGACCTCGCCGGCCCGTGGGAAGACCGCGGAATCGTCGTCGCAACGAGAAAGGGGGAGACGACGCAGAACGCGATCGACGCCGCCGTCACTCTCGATCGCGATGGTGCCCCCTGGCTGACCTACGGCTCGTTCTTCTCCGGCATCTACACGCTCCCGCTCGACGCCGCGACCGGTTTCGCCGCGACACCGGGCGACCTGGGAACGGTCATCGCACGCCGGCGGAAATCCGTCGACACCGCGATCGAGGGCGCGTATGTCGTGTACCGCGCCGACGAGGACCGGTTCGTGCTGTTCGTCTCATACGACTCGCTGTTCTCGACCTATCACGTGCGCGTCGCCGTCGCCCCAGAGATCACGGGGCCGTACCTCGACGCCAACGGCCGCGACCTGACCGACCTGGACGCGGAGCCCACCTCGATCGGCACCAAGATCCTCGGCAGCTATCGCTTCGATGGTGACACCGGCTGGCTCGCCCCCGGGCACAACTCGATCCTCACCGAGCCCGGCGACGACGGCGACGAGTACTTCATGGTGCACCACGTGCGCTTCGCCGACGACCCGAGCCAGCACGTCGTCCAGTTGCGTCGCGTCTTCTTCACGGATGCCGGCTGGCCGGTCGTCTCGCCTCAACCGTTCGCAGGGCGCGAGCTCGAGTTGCTCGCCGAACCCGCTCCGGTCGCCGGGGTCTGGCGCGTGCTGCGCCTCGACCCGGCATCGACCGACATCGTCGACGCCGTCCCGCTTCCCGTGTCGGTTCCGGCGACCCCCGACCTCCTGGCATCGGGGAAGCCCGAGCGGGTCCGGCTCGCGGTCGGCGCGACCGAGCTCGACGCCGTTATTTTCGTCTCGTGGGACTGGGCCACCGGGCGTGCAGCACTCTCGTTCGCCGGGATCGACGCCGACGGTGTCGCGTGGCAGGGAACCGCTGGACGCCATGAGTGACACCGAAATCGGCTGGGCCGGCCGGCTCATGACCTGGCTGCGGTTCGCTCTCGCCCTCGTCCTGCTCAACCTGCTCTTCGTCGTCGGAACTCTCGCCGGGCTCGTCGTGTTCGGGCTCTTCCCGGCAGCGGTCGCCACGTCGATCGTCGCCGCCCGCATGCGTGCGGGTGTGCCGCCGGACTCGATCGTGCGCGACTTCGTCACCGCCTACCGCAGCCAGTTTTGGCACCTCGCCGTCGTCTCGATCCCGTTCACCCTCGCGACGCTCCTCATCGCGGTCGACCTCGTAGCGTTCCAGACCCTCGCGGCCTCCGGCGACCCGCTCGCCGCCGTGCTGTTCGCGGTGTTTCTGACCTCCACCCTGCTCACCGCCCTCGCTGCGTTCTCCGCGGTGTCGATCTGCAGCCGTTACCGGGCATCCGCCCATGCAACCTGGCGGTACGCGATCGTGCTGCCCCTCGTTTCACCCGGCATGAGCGTGTCGCTGATCGTCAGCCTCGGCGTGCTCGCGTATGCGCTCATGGCGTTCGGCGTCCCCGTTCCGCTCGTCGGAGCATCCGTGCCCCTGTTCGTCGCCGGCTGGATCATAGACGCCCGCCTCGCACGGCTCGCCCCCGCGAGTCGCCCGGATATCGGGGCTACGGTAGCCGACAACCCTTTCAACCCGGCAACTCGCGTCGTGAGCTCGCCACTGCACCAGAGAGAAGGAATACCCGCGTGACCACCGCAACAATCGCCATCGACCGCACCGCAGTCGTTGCTCCCATCAACCGCCGAATCTTCGGCTCGTTCGTCGAGCACCTCGGACGCTGCGTCTATGACGGCATCTACGAGCCGGGGCACCCGACCGCGAACGAGGACGGTTTCCGCCTCGACGTCGTCGAGCTCGTGAAGGAACTCGGGTCGACCACCATCAGGTACCCGGGCGGAAACTTCGTCTCCGGTTACCGCTGGGAAGACGGCGTCGGCCCGCGCGAGAACCGTCCGGTGCGCCGCGACCTCGCGTGGCACGCTCTCGAATCGAACCAGGTCGGTACCGACGAGTTCGCCAGGTGGTGCAAGCTGACCGGGTCGGAGCTGATGATGGCCGTGAACCTCGGCACGCGGGGGATCGAAGCGGCGCTCGACCTGCTCGAGTACAGCAACCACCCTTCGGGAACCGCGCTCAGCGACCAGCGCATTGCCAACGGCACGCCCGAGCCGCACGACATCCGCATGTGGTGCCTCGGCAACGAGATGGACGGCCCGTGGCAGACCGGGTACATGACCGCTGACGACTACGGCAAGATCGCGGCACGCACCGCTCAGGCGATGAAGGCCGCTGACAAGAGCCTCGAGCTCGTCGTCTGTGGTTCGAGCGGATCCAGCATGCCGACGTTCGGCGACTGGGAGCGCACGGTTCTCGAGCACAGCTACGAGCACGTCGACTACATCTCGTGCCACGCCTACTACCAGGAGCGTGGCGGCGACCTCGACTCGTACCTCGCCTCGTCGCTCGAAATGCAGTACTTCATCGAGACCGTCGTCGCGACCGCCGATCACGTCGGCAACAAGCTGCGCAGCAAAAAGAAGATCCAGCTTTCGTTCGACGAGTGGAACATCTGGTACCTCGACGAGCACCAGGCCTCAGATGAGGTCAACGAGGACTGGGAGTTCGCTCCCCGCCAGCTCGAGGACGTGTACTCGGTGGCGGATGCCGTCGTGCTCGGCAACCTGCTCATCACGCTTCTCAAGAACCACGACCGCGTCGGTTCAGCATCGCTCGCGCAGCTCGTGAACGTGATCGCGCCCATCATGACCGAGCCGGGTGGAGCGGTCTGGCGCCAGACCACCTTCTTCCCCTTCTCCGTCACGTCGCGCCTCGCCCGCGGTGAAGTGCTCCGCCCACGCATCGACGTCGGTACCTACGCGACCAAGGTCCACGGCGACGCACCGCTCGTCGACGCGGTCGCAACGGCCGACGCCGAGACCGGATCGAGCGCTGTGTTCCTCGTGAACCGCAGCCAGACCGAGTCGATCGAGGTGTCGATCGATGTGTCCGGACTCGAGGCATCCACCATCACCGAAGCCGTCACTCTCCACGACGACGACGTGTACGCCAAGAACACGCTCGAGGACCAAAACCGGGTCGGACTCCGTGACCTCTCGGCCGCGACCCTGGCCGACGGCATCCTGACCGTGACGCTGCCGCCGGTGTCCTGGTCCGCTCTGGCCCTGGGCTAGGTCGACGACATGGCAGTTTCGCACCCACAACCCTCGAAGAGGCGCCGCCTGGGTGCGAAACTGCCGTTTCGGCGAGCGGCGCTGACGGCGGGGCTCGCACTCCTTCTGAGCGGATGCTCCGCGTCGGTCGCTGAAGAACGTCTCCCCGAACCCACCGGGAGCACCGACACCCATGACCCTGCGCTCGTTCGAGGTGCCGAGGGGGAACCGTGGTTCATCTACTCGACCGGCAACGGGCGAGTCGGCGACGGCAACATCCAGATCCGTCGCTCGGACGACGGCGTCGACTGGGAGTATGCCGGCGAGGTGTGGCCGGAGAAACCGGCCTGGCTCGCAGAGGCGGTGCCGGGCGTCGACAACCTCTGGGCACCTGAGCTCTACGAGCACGACGGCACCTGGTACCTCTATTACTCGGCGTCGACGTTCGGCAGCAACTCGTCGCTCATCGCGCTCGCCACGAACACGACGCTCGACCCGGATGCCGCGGGGTACGAATGGGTGGACCGGGGCACGGTTCTCGCCTCCACCGGCACGGACTTCAACGCGATCGACCCCGGCATCGTCGAAGACGCCGGCGGCACCCCCTGGATGAGCTTCGGCTCGTTCTGGAGCGGGTTGCGGATGGTCGAACTCGCGTGGCCGGGCGGGATGCCCGTGTCAACGGACGACCCTGTCCTCCTTGCCGACCGGCAGTCGCCGCCCAATGCGATCGAAGCGCCGTACATCCTGCCGCACGACGGCTACTACTACCTCTTCTTCTCGCGCGACTCCTGCTGCCAGGGCGTCGACAGCAGCTACAACATCGCTGTCGGGCGATCGAAGGAGGTCACGGGGCCCTACGTCGACGCGGACGGTACTCCGCTCACCGAGAACGGCGGTACCTCCGTGCTCGATACCGAGGGTCCGCGGATCGGGCCGGGCGGTCAGTCGGTGAGTGACGGCATCCTCGCGTATCACTTCTACGACGAAGAGCTGGATGGAGTGTTCCGGCTGGGACTCTCGACGCTCCACTGGGTCGACGGCTGGCCGGTCGTGCGCTGAACCGTGCGCGAATCGAGCCCCTGAACACGGTCGTGAACCCGTGCTTCAACGCAACGAGAGGGCAGTTCAGCACCCGGCTGTGAGCCGCCGGATGCTGGTGAACTGCCCTCTCGCTGGGCTCCTCGGGTTAGAGCCGGTCGGTCCCGCGTGTTGTGGCGTCGCCGTCGAGTTCGATCTCCTCGTGGCGAACGTCCTCGGTCACGTTCTGCTGTTCGGTCACGGTCTCCTTGTCGAGCCGGACCCGCTCCACCGGGACTGTCTCCTTGTCGACGACGACCCGCTCCTCGGTGAGGGTGACTTCGTGCTCCTCGTCACTCAGGTCGGGACCGGAGAGAGCGTCGCCGGCGTTCGCGTCGGTGATCGGCTCGCGCTCGAGGCGAACCTCTTCGCGCTGAACCGGTACGGTCACGTTCTGCTGCTCGGTGACGACATGCTTGCGGAGACGGGCCTTGCCGGTCTGCACCTCCTGGGTGCCGACATTGAGCTGTTCCTCTGACCGCGTCATGGCCGAATCGGTGTTCGGTCCTGAGGTGTCCTGTCCGGGGCCACCGACTCCGCCTGAGCGATCCGTGTCGGTGTAGCTCGCGTCCGTGCGGGTGTCGGTGCCCGTGGTCGAGCCGGTGTATCCGGCGGTTCCGGTCATGCCGTAATACTCGTAGAGCGCGTCCTGATCGGCGGGGCTGAGTTCACCGTCCACGTCGACGCGCGGGGCATCCTTCACGAAGTCCTTCTCGTAACCGACACGAAGACCGTCCGTGTCGAGGGACGCGTCCTCGAGGGGCACGAAGGACTCGGAGGTTCCGAAGAACCCGGTGTTGACGCTCGCCCAGAGGGCACGGCCATCGTCGGGGTCGACGTAGACCTGACCGACCTTGCCGATCTTGTTCCCGGTGGAGTCGAAGGCCGTCGAGCCGATCACGCTGTCGATGCTGCTGGTGTCGATCATCACTAACTTCCTTGTCTGGTTGATTTTCGCTCGGGGGGCAGCTGGCGAGGCGCAGCGGGTTCACTGCGCCGATGCCTCAGTATGCGTCGAACGTTGCGATCTCCACGACGGGCTTGACACGCTTCGGGAGCCGTCACAACATATGCAACCCCCTCGATCAACGCGCCGCTTTTCTCGACCCTCGGGGCATCATTGAAAAATGTCTCAACACCAGGCCGACCCAGCCGCCAAACGGGTCACCAGTCGCTGGCCCTACATTTCCGGAGGAGTTGCGCTCCTTCTCGGCATCCTCCTCGCCTTCCTCATCGTTCAGCGCGGGAACAACCTGCCGTTCGAGCTGGACTCCGAATGGAGCGAGGAGGTCTTCGATGAGGGCCGTCTGCCGTTCCTCGAGTGGATGTCGTACGGCATGAACTGGCTCGGGGGAGGCATCTTCGGTAGCTACATCCTGCCGATCCTCATCGTCATCATCCTGCTGCTGATCAAACGCCCGTGGTCGGCGCTGTTCTTCGCGGTGGTGTCGCTCGTGAGCGTCGGAGTCGCCCAGCTGCTCAAGTCGCTCGTGGGCCGCGAACGTCCAGAGGACATGCTCGTCGTGAGTGACTTCGGCTCATTCCCCTCCGGACACGCGGCGAACGCCGCCACGATGGCCGTCGCCCTCGGCATCATTTTCCCCCGCGTCTGGGTCTGGATCGCCGGGTTCCTCTGGGTCGCACTGATGATGTTCTCCCGCACCTACCTCGGCGTTCACTGGCTCACCGACACGATCGGCGGGGCGCTGCTCGGTGCCGGCGTCGTCCTGATCCTCTGGGCTCCGTTCGCGTCACGCATCTCGGGTGAACCGGTGCGAAAGAAGTCCGCGGCGGTACCCGACAGCAGGGAATCGGTGGCGTGACCTCGCCCCGCGACCATGCGGATGCCGCTCGGGCCGCGTGCGGAGCAGGCATCCGTTCTGCGACGCGGCTGGGCGACTACGCCGAGATCTGCCGGCTGCTCGACGAAACGTGGGGTCGTGGATCGGGCGCCGACCCGTCGTTCGTGCAAGCGATCGCGCACGCGGGAAACACCGTGCTGCTCGCCGAGCGCGACGGCCGGACCGTCGGCGCGCTCGTCGGCGTCCTCGGCTGGGACGGCGGGCTGCACGTGCACTCCCACGTCGCCGCCGTGACTCCGGATGCCAGGGGCGGCGTCGGGTTCGCACTCAAGCTCGAGCAGCGGGCGGTCGCGCTGGAACACGAGGTGAACGAAGTGCGGTGGACGTATGACCCGCTCATCCGCCGCAACGCCCACCTCAACCTCGAGAAGCTCGGGGCAACGGTTCGGGCGTACCTGCCCGACTTCTACGGCCGGCTCGATGACGAGATCACGGGCTCGGATCACAGCGACCGGTTCGAGGTGAGCTGGCAGCTCGACTCCGCCGGGGTCTCCACGACGATCGACCGGGCGCTCGCGCGGGTCTCTCGGCGCGGCGCGGGTGCTGTATCTCCCGCGCCGCGCCAGAGCGCAGGCGAAGACGGCATTCGCTTCGAGCTGCATCCCGACTTCGAGGCGTTCCGCCGGGAGGACCCGGATGCCGCGGCCGAGTTCCGCGACGCCTCCCGCGCCGTGTTCGGCCCGGCCTTCGACGAGGGCCTGATGGTTCGTTTTCTCGACGGCGGGTACGTCTTCCGCTGACCCGCAACCCCCTTCACCGGGGTGAACACCGCCGGGTAGTGTCGGACGCTCATCGAAGGGAATCCCATGGAATACCGCACTCTCGGCCGCTCCGGCGCGGTCGTCTCAGCCCACGCTCTCGGAACCATGACGTTCGGAGCTGAAGCAGACGAAGCAACGTCGGGCGAGATCCTCACCACGTTCGTCGAGGCGGGGGGCACGTTCGTCGACACCGCCGATGTCTACAGTGCGGGAGAGTCCGAGTCGATCATCGGGCGCTGGCTGGCCGCCCACCCCACCGAAGCGGCATCGATCGTGCTCGCGACAAAGGGGCGGTTTCCGATGGGTGAAGGTCCCAACGACGTCGGCCTGTCGCGGCGCCACCTCCGCACCGCGCTCGACGCCTCCCTCACCCGGCTCGGGGTGGACCACATCGACCTTTACCAGATGCACGCGTGGGATGCCCTCACACCGGTCGACGAGACCCTCCGCTTTCTCGACGACGCGGTCAGCGCCGGCAAGATCTCGTATTACGGTTTCTCCAACTACCTGGGCTGGCAGCTGACCAAAGCGGTCGCCGTAGCATCCGCTTCTTCTTTCACCGCGCCGGTGACGCTGCAGCCGCAGTACAACCTGCTCGTGCGTGACATCGAGCACGAGATCGTTCCGGCAGCGCTTGACGCCGGTATCGGACTGCTGCCGTGGTCGCCGCTCGCGGGCGGCTGGCTCAGCGGAAAGTACGAGCGCGACGTATCACCGACGGGTGCGACCAGGCTCGGACAGAACCCGCAGCGCGGCATGGAGGCGTGGGAGGCACGCAACGCGAACGAGCGCACGTGGCGCGTTCTGGATGCGGTGACCGAGATCGCGGATGCCCACTCCGCGTCCGCGTCGCAGGTGTCACTTGCATGGCTGGGAGCGCAGCCGGCGGTGACCTCGGTGATCCTCGGGGCGCGCACCATCGAGCAGCTCACCGACAACCTCGGAGCGGTGGATCTGGAGCTCAGCGCCGACGAACTGCAGCGACTGACGGATGCCAGCGCACCCGAGATGGACGACTACCCCTACGGGACTGCCGGCATCGCGCAACGAAACCGTCCGGTCGACGGCGGCCGGTAAGGCGAGCGACGTTCGCGGCGGGGGGACGGTTTGAGCAGGTCGCTCTGCGACCTTGTCGAAGGATAGGGTTCAGCCCATGAAGGTCGAGTCGATCACCCTCCACCGCGTCGCGATGCCCCTCGTGCGACCGTTCGAAACGAGCTTCGGCCGCGAAACGGCGCGCGACGTCCTCCTCGTGCATCTTGTGAGCGACGCGGGTGAGGGCTGGGGCGAGTGCGTCGCCGGGTCCTCACCGAGTTACAGCTCCGAGTACGTCGACGGCTGCGCCCACGTGATCGAGCATCACCTTGCTCCGCTGCTGTTCCGGGCGCCGGTCGTCACCGCTGACTCCCTCGCTACCCTGTTCGCGCCGGTCGTTGGGCATCGCATGGCGAAAGCGGCGCTCGAGGCGGCCGTCCTCGATGCTGAGCTGCGAGCATCCGGAACGAGCTTCGCCCGGTATCTCGGCGCCGTCCGCACCGAGGTCGACTGCGGGGTCTCGGTGGGGATCAGCACCTCAATCGATGAGCTGCTCGGCGAGGTGCAGGGTTACGTCGATGCCGGTTACCGGCGCATCAAGCTCAAGATCAAACCCGGCTGGGACCTCGAACCCGTTCGCCGCGTGCGCGAACTGATCGGCCCGGATGCTGCGCTGCAGGTCGACGCGAACACCGCGTATTCGCGGGCGGACATCCCGCATCTCGGCAGACTCGACTCCGCAGACCTGCTCCTCATCGAGCAGCCGTTCGATGAGGAGGACATCGCCTCCCACGTCGCACTTGCCGCCGCGATCGAAACACCCGTCTGCCTCGATGAGTCGATCGTCTCAGTCGGGGTCGCGATCGATGCCATCGAGCGCGGTGCAACCTCCATCGTCAACATCAAGCCCGGCCGGGTCGGTGGGTACCTGCCCGCTGTCGCGATCCATGATGCGTGCGCAGAACGCGGCATCCCGGTCTGGTGCGGCGGGATGCTCGAGACCGGCATCGGCCGTGCGATGAACGTGGCGCTCGCGGCGCTGCCAGGATTCACACTGCCGGGGGACACGAGCGCGTCGGACCGCTACTACGCCGAGGACCTCACCGAACCGTTCGTGCTCATGGACGGGCGGTTGCTGGTACCAACAGGTTCAGGATCCGGGGTCACGGTGCGCACGGACCTGGTGCGGGCGTGGGCGCTCGCCGCGCCGGTGCAGTTGCGGCCGTAGGTCGCCCCGACGACGCGGATGCTCGCCGATTCACACGTTGCCGACCGATGCACGCGGTACGCCGGGTGAATCCGACCGCGGGGAGTGGAAACGGGATGGCGCCCAGCGGTTGACAGCGGCCAGCCCGACCGCCCAGACTGAATATATACAACGTTGTAAACAAAGGAGCGCTATGCCGATTGCTGGTCCCGTCGCACCCCGCACGTCCGAACGCTCGACGCTCGATCCGTTGCCGTTCGACGCCGTCACCTTCACCGGAAACGGGATGCTCGCTACCTGGCAGGAGACGAACGCGCAGGCGACGCTGGCTCACTGTGTCGCCCAGCTGGAGGTATCCGGAACCCTCGACAACCTGCGGGTCGCCGCGGGGCAGAAGCAGGGCGAATTCGTCGGCTTCCAGTTCGCGGATTCCGATGTCTTCAAGGTCCTCGAAGCGATCGGCTGGGAGGCAGGGCGCGGCAACGTCGACGCGCTCACGGGTTTCGTCGACGACACCGTCGCGCTGCTGCAGGCGGCGCAGGAGGATGACGGATATCTCGACTCCCACTTCCAGGTCGCGCGGCCGGATGAGAAGCTGACCGACCTCCGCTGGGGCCACGAACTCTATTGCCTCGGCCACCTGCTGCAGGCGGGCGTCGCGTGGGTGCGCACGACCGGGCGACGCGACATCCTCGAGATCGGGCTCCGGTTCGCGACCCTCGTCGACGAGCGCCTCGGCGCTAGCGGAACGGATGCCGTCGACGGCCACCCCGAGGTCGAAACCGCGCTCGTCGAGGTGTACCGGTTGACCGGGGAGACACGCTGGCTCGACCTCGCCCAGCGCATGATCGACCTGCGTGGGCACCAACTCGTCGGGCCGGACCGGTTCGGCTACGGCTACTTCCAGGACCACGCCCCCGTGCGCGAGGTGGAGGGCGCGACCGGCCACTCGGTGCGCCAGCTGTACCTTGCCGCCGGAGTCGCCGACGCCTACGTCGAGAACGGCGACGACGCCCTGCTCGAGGCGCTCGAACGGATCTGGGCCGACATCCACTCGAGCAAAATGTACGTCACCGGCGGGCTCGGCTCGCGGCATCGCGACGAAGCGTTCGGCGACCCGTTCGAGCTGCCGCCGGACCGCGCCTATGCGGAAACCTGCGCCGCGATCTCGAGTGTCATGTTCAACTGGCGGATGCTCCTCATCACCGGCGAAGGACGCTTCGCCGACGAGATGGAACGAGCCCTGTACAACGCGGTCGCCACCTCGACGACGCCGGACGGCTGCAACTTCTTCTACTCCAACCCGCTGCAGGTGCGCACCCATCGTGACGGCGAACACGAGCAGGCGCCCGCCCGCCGCGTGCCCTGGTACGACTGCGCCTGCTGCCCGCCGAACCTCGCCAGGCTCGTCGCCTCACTGCACTCCTACGCCGCCACCACCCGAGACGGCGCACTCCAGCTGCACCTGTACGAGTCCGGTCGCATCACGCTCCCGGATGCCACGGCCACCGTCACGACGGACTATCCGTTCGACAGTACGGTCCGCATCGATTTCGACGCACCCTTCGAGCACGAGGTCGCTCTGCGCGTGCCCGGCTGGGCTTCGTCGTTCGCGCTCACCGTGGATGGATCCGTAGTCGACCTGCCGGTCAGCGAAGGGTATCTGCGCGTGCAGGGCGGGCGCATCCGTTCAATCACCCTCACGCTCGACATGCCCGCCGTCGTGCGCGAACCACACCCGCACATCGACGCCGTTCGCGGGTGCGTCGTGGTCACGCGCGGCCCGATCGTCTACGCGCTCGAGCAGCCCGACCTGCCCGACGGCGTCGTGATCGAGGACGTACGAATCGATGCGGATGCCGGCGCCACCGTCGACGAAACCGGCTCCGGTTCGCTGACGGTGCGGGTGCGGGGCGCGCAACTCGAGTCGGTGAAGGCCGGGCTGTACCCGGCGCGGACCGGCGGCACGGCTACACTTTTGGACACGATGGACGTGGCACTGGTGCCGTACTACCGCTGGGGCAATCGCGGCCCCGGTGGGATGCGGGTCTGGCTGCCGACGATCTGAGTGCCGGGCGGTTCGCTGCCCGGCTGCCCTCGCCGCATGCGCGAGGTATTCGAACTCCTCGCGCCCCGGCGCACGAAAGGCAACTGTGACATCCGTTCTCGGTACGAACTGGTCCGGCAACTACGCGTATGGCGCCGCCCGCATCGAAGCTCCGGCGAGCGTCGACGCCGTGCAATCCCTGCTCGCGGGTGCAACCTCGGTGCGTGCGATCGGCACCCGGCACTCGTTCAACCCGATCGCCGACTCCGCCGACCTGCTGATCTCGACCGAGCTCTTGCGCTTCGCACCGGTTCTCTCGACCGAGGATCGCACCGTGACGGTGGGTGCTGGCATCCGTTACGGCGACCTTGCCGCCGACCTGCAGGCCGCCGGGTGGGCGCTGCCGAACCTCGCGTCGCTGCCTCACATCTCCGTCGGTGGGGCCATCGCCACGGGAACCCACGGGTCGGGTAACGCTGTGCCGTCGCTCGCGGCGTCGGTTGCCGGGCTCGAGATCGTGCTCGCGTCTGGCGACGTGCTCGAGTTGCGGCGCGGTGACGCGGACTTCGACGGTGCCGTCGTCAGCCTCGGTGCGCTCGGGATCGTCACGCGCGTGACGCTCGACATCGTGCCGACGTTCGACATCGAGCAGTCCGTGTTCGAGGGACTTCCGTTCGCAGCCGTCGAGGAGAACTTCGACGCGATCACCGGGGCCGCCTACAGCGTGTCGATGTTCACCACGTGGCGGAATCCGGATGTTCTCGACCAGGTGTGGCTGAAGCGCCGTGCAGGAGTTGATGTCGCTGCTCCTTCTGGCCTGTTCGGTGCGGTTGCAGCGCCGGCCGACCGGCATCCGCTCCCCGGAATCTCCGCCATCAACTGCACGCCGCAGATGGGTGTCGCCGGTGCGTGGCTGGACCGGTTGCCGCACTTCCGGCTCGACTTCACGCCCTCGAACGGTGAGGAGCTGCAGTCCGAGTTCCTCGTGCCGCGGGCTCACGCCGTCGATGCGCTGCGTGCGGTGCGGTCACTCGCCGACCGGGTTTCGCCGCTGCTCCAGGTCTGTGAGATCCGGACGTTCGCAGCGGACACGCTGTGGCTGAGCGGGGCATACGACACGGATGCCGTCGGCCTCCACTTCACCTGGCTCAAGAAGCAGCCCGAGGTCGAGGCATTGTTGCCGACACTCGAGGCTGCGCTCGCGCCGTTCAGCGCGCGACCGCACTGGGGAAAGGTTTTCACGCCCGATCCGCAGTTGCTCGAGCGGGTGTACCCGAGGCTGGGGGACTTCCATGCGCTTGCGGCCCGGCTCGACCCGTCGCGCGTGTTTGTGAACGAGTTTCTGGAGCGGACGGCTCTGCCCCGCTGAAGCCCTGCTCATGCGTCCTCGTGCTTGTGCGTGCGTTGTGCTTCGGGAGGAAAATCGTCGGGGGTCCGGGGGTCCGGGGGTCCGGGGGTCCGGGGGTCCGGGGGTCCGGGGGTCCGGGGGTCCGGGTTGGGTGTGTGCAATTGCGGAGTTTCGGCCCGGTTCGGGCCTGAAGGGCGCGGTTTCGGGCCGGATGGCGCGTTTTCTCCGACGTCGGTCACGGGCACCATACGAATCGAGCGACCGCGCAAGCACCGGCCGGCCCGAACGGCAGGTGGATAGGCTCGACCTATGAGCGATGCTGCCGACCCGACCGACCCACTCGCCGCCGCACGGGCCGAAGCCGCCGCCCTGGCCGCAGCAGCTGGGCAAGCGCAGGCCGCAGCAGCCGCCGCCCTCCAGAGGCTCGAGGATGCCGCGGCAGCAGCCAGGGCCTCCGCTGAAGCGCAGGCCGAGGTGACGGCCGCGAAAGCGACCGCCGACGGCGAGGCCGCGACGGCCGCTGCCCGCACGGCAGCGGACGCAGCGACAGCGGCAAAAAACCGGTCCACGGATGCCGCGGCGACCGCCGCCGCCGACGCGACCGCCACCGCGAAAGCCGCGGCGGACTCCACCGCCGTCAGCGCACGGGAATCCGCCGAAGAAGCTGCAGCCGCAACAACGGCTGCAGCCATGCGGTCGTCAGAAGCTGCCGTCGCGCAGCAGGTACAGGACGCTGGGCCCGAGGTCGCCCCGTCGGCGACAGATGCCGCCGCCGAACCACCCTCCACCGATGGGGTGCGGGGTGCAGAAACTGTGACGGACACCGCGGACACACCGGCACACGCGGCTCCCGCCGATGAAGCGGCCGCGCAAGCCGCGGCCGATGCGCTGACGAACGCACAGTCCGCCGCGGACGCGAGTGCCGTTCTTGCCAGCGAGTCCGCCGAACACTCAGAAACGGCAAGTGCATCCGCGGCGGCGGGTTCCACGCATACTGCGGCGGAGTCAGCGCAGGCGGCAGAGTCAGCCGCGTCCACCGCAGCGAGTGCACCGGAGTCCGAAGCACCCGACGTCGGACCTGCAGCGACCGCACCCGCAGCACCCGCAGCACCCGCGGCACCCGGGGCATCCGGCTGAATCGCACGCGGGGGATCGGCCAGGACTGGACACCCGAAGCGTTTCCCCTCGAATACTTCTCACTCGGAGGCGTCGGCAAGGGTGTTCCGATCCGTGCGACGATTGCCGGCTTCGGGCCGATCCTGTTGAGCAAAGTCCTCGGACTCAACAACACGCAGGAGTCCAGCCTCGGCCTCGTCTTCCACTACGCCGATCGTGCCGGACTCCCGCTCCTCGACCTCACCGACCTGCGCGCCGTACTCACGTTCCTCATCAGCGACGAGGGCAAGGCAGAACTCAAGGAGCTCGGCGGTCTCTCCAGCGCAACCGTCGGCGTCATCCTCCGCGAGAGGTGCTCGGCTCCCGGGCGACGAAGACGATCCTCACCGGGGTCGTCGAGGGCATCTTCGGAACCCGCCGGCGGCGCTAGCGGGGGCGGGCGCCCGACGTCCGCTCATGCCGCGCTGGGGCGTCCGGCTGAGACAAGGACATCGTGCCGACATAAGGATGCCCTGGCTCGATTCATCCTTCCCCCGGCGCTGTTTCCTTGGCTCGGTTCGCAACCCTGATCACCGAACCCCGAGCCGCGCCTCCGCGAGTGCACCGATTCGCAGAACCCGCCGCTCCTCGTCGGCGCGGCCGTCGTCGGCGAACCAGCTCGCGCTCAGCGCTGTCCACGCCACGGTCCACTCCAGCAACTCCCGCTCGGGTATCGCGGCGAGCTTGCAAATGAGCTCAACCCGCCGATCGAACCGGGACTCAGCCAGCTCCGGGTCCGGATTGCAGAGGATGTTCGTGTAATCGAAAACCCGGTCGCCGACGAGGTACTTAGGGTCGATCGCGAGCCACCCGCGCGTACCGAAGCCGAGCACATTGCCGTGGTGCAGGTCACCGTGGAGCACCACAGAGCGCCCGCCACGAGCGATCAGGCGCCGGGCGAGGTCGGCCCCTCGCCTGTACGGGCCGTCGCTCCCGGCACGCGCGAATAGTGCCCGAAACCACACGTCGAGGCCAACCAATCCGCTCGGCCGCCTCGAAAACCCCCGGTCGGATGCCGCGTGCAGCGTCTCCGCGACACCACAAAGAATGCGAGTGGCCCGGTCGTCATCCGCCGCCGAACCTGGTGCGAGCGACGCGCCGCCCTCCTCGAGGACCGCCGCGTGATCATCGAGTTCGAGCACGCGAGCGGCGCCGTTGCCGTTCCACCACGCCAGCAGGCGGCATCCGTTCGCTTCTTCTTCGATGCGGGCGACCTTGAGCATCGCGCGCTCGCCGCGGTGCACGACCGGCTGCAGGTGCGACGACGGTGTCGAGAATGCCGCTCCGGCGGGCGTCAAATGCCACCGCCGCAGGTACTCCTCGGGCGTCGCGGGGTTCCAGGTCATGGGGGCAAGCCTAGAAGACCTGCGTAAACTCGGCCGGATGATGCGCATTCGCCCGTACACACCCGCCGACCGTGAAGCGATCGCCGACATCTGCGTGCGGACCGGCGACAGCGGGCAGGATGCCACGGGGCTGCACTCGTCGGACGGCCTCCTTCCCGACATCTACGCCCTGCCGTACGTCGACCGGGAGCCCGAGCTCGCCTTCGTGGTCGACAACGGTGAGCGGGCGGTCGGCTACATCCTCGGGACGGCCGACACCCGCGCATTCGCCGAGTGGTTCAGCGCCGAGTGGTGGCCGAAAGCAGCAGCGCGATATGACGCCGATGGGTCCGACAGAGAGCTGCTCGTGTCCGCCGCCGACCCGAACCGGATGCTTATCGCAGCCGTCGACGACTACCCGGCGCACCTGCACATCGACCTCCTGCCGGAGGCGCAGGGACAGGGTTTCGGTCGCACGTTGATCGAGACGCTTGCCGCGGCGCTTGCCGAGCGAGACATCCGTGGTCTGCACCTTGTGGTCGGAACAGTCAACACGAACGCTCAGGCCTTTTACCGGCGGGTCGGATTCACCGAACTGGCAGCGGATGCCGGGGGCGTCACTCTGGGCAGGAAGCTGGTCTAGGGCATCCGGCGCGGTCGGCGTTCGAACCAGTAGAGCATCTCGGGTCGCGTCGCCTGCAGCTCGTCGAGCGTGACCGGGTGATCGACGTGCTCGATCGGCGCCATGGTCAGGTGCGATGCGATGCGGTTGATGCCGTTGCGTGACCAGTACTCCCCGCGCATCCGCACGAGCGGATGGCCCGAGTCATCGAGCACGAACATCTGCAACCGGGATTGCGACGCCATGGTGCGGTGCATCTCGAGCATGATGACGCGGCCGATGTCTTCGAAGGGCACGCGAGTGGTTCCCCAGAAAAACCGGTGTTCGACCAGATGGGTCGGGGTCACGGTGATCCGCACACGCAGGTAGCGGATGATCGAGTAGATCAGAAAGGCGATGACAAACGCCTGCGCCGCGGCGACCCACACCCAGCCACCGGTCGGAATGGTGAGCCAGTACAGAGCGAGCAGCACGGGCACGCTCAGCGCGAGCACCGCCGCGATGCCCTGGGCAAGGAGCCCCTGGCGAACGCGAACGGACACCACCACTTTGTCTTCGGTCATACTCGTCACGTTGCGCCCCCGCCTCGGATTTTATTCTGGCGCATGAATCGAGTCGCGCATAGCCACCTGTTGGGGGACCACCCGCATGGGTGCGGAGCGGAGCGCGTGTTTCGGCTGTCCCAAATGCCGGATTCCGGCGGGTATTTCCGGCATATGGGACGGATGAAGGGTGAGCGGATGCCACGGGGCCCGTTCACTTGTCGCTAATGCTGGTTAATCGGCGCTCTTACTTGCGTTAGCGACAACTGAACGGCGGGCGGATGCTGCGGGGCGCGTTCACTTGCCGCTAACGCTGGTTATTCAGGGTTTTGCGGTGCGTTAGTGACAACTGAAGTGTGGTTCGGCCCCGCTAACGCGGAAACGCCCACCGTTTTCCGGTGGGCGTTTCTGTTTTTCGTTGGCGGAGAATGGGGGATTCGAACCCCCGAGGGCGTTAACCCAACACGCTTTCCAAGCGTGCGCCATAGGCCACTAGGCGAATTCTCCTGGCCGGATCCAACGCTCACACGTTTTCAACCTCAGCTATCCTATCGTGCTTGCGAGGAGCATCCGACCGCACCCGATCGTGCACGCACAACACCTCTCCCTGATGTCGTAGAATGGATGCTGGCTCCTCGCGTGGCGCCATCCAGGCCAACTCCCCCAGGACGGAAACGTAGCAAGGGTAACCGGGCTCTGGCGGGTGCGCGAGGAGTCTTTTACTTTTAACCGCCGCTCCGGCGGGACCGCCCTTCGACGCGGTCGCCGAGCGACCTTGCTCAGGAACCACCCTTCGACGCGGTCGCGAGCCGCCCTCGCGCGCGCCCTCCTTCGGGGGTTGTCGAAAGTTTGTGGGTCTTGACAACAAAAGTGGCGTCGACATAGGCTGCGAGCAACTCACGGGATTTCGACTTTGCTGTCGAAACTTTCGAGAAGTCCGTCAGGTGCAGACGGCATCCGTTCCGCACCGCAAAGCAGTCTCGCTTTTCCACGCAAAGGAGCGTCATGAGCGTACGATCCCTGTCCCGCAAAATTGTCATAGGAACCCTGGCCGCAGCGCTTTTGGTCCCGGCGCTGACATCCCCGGCCGCAGCAGCGGAACCGGAAACCCTCGTCACCACCGACTTCGAAGACAGCACACTTGGCGGCTGGGAGTCGAGCGGCGAAGCCGCACTCACCTACGTCGCAGACGAGGAGGGCGGCACCGTTCTTCGTGTCGGCGATCGCGCGAGCGACTTCAGCGGCATCCAGACCCCCGCCGGGTTCTTCGACACTCTCGAAGCTGGTGACACCCTGACCTTCTCAATGCGAGTACGGCTCGCCGACGCTGATGCGGCACCCGCCGACGTGCGCTTCGTCATGAAGCCCGATTACAGCTGGATCGGCAACACGACGATGTCTGCCGACGCCTGGACCACCGTGACCGGCTCGTATGTGATCCCCGCGGGAGCGGATGCTTCGGCGCTGCAGGCTTATCTCGGCACGGCCGATTCCGCCGACAGCTCGCCGTACAGCTACCTCGTCGACGACATCTCGATCTCCGCCCTCCGCACGGAAGAGCCGACTGATCCGACCGACCCAACTGATCCGGCCGACCCCGGCGAGTCCGACCTCTCATCGCTCAACACCGGATTCGAGGACGGCCTCGGCGCCTGGGTTCCCCGCGCGGACGCGGCGGGCGAAGCATCCGTCACGATCACGACCGACGATGCTCACAGCGGCACCCAGGCGGCACTCGTCTCCGAGCGCACCTCGCAGGGGCAGGGACTCGGCCACGACGTCACCGGCATCCTGCTCCCCGGCCAGACCTACGAAGTGTCGGCCTGGATCAAGTTCGCCGATGGTGAGCCAGCGGGCGATGTCTGGCTGAGCCTCGCACGCACCGCGGGTGAGACGACGAGCTACGGAACGCTCGGCCAGTTCCCGGGCATGTCGAACAGCGCTTGGGTGCAGGTGACCCAGACCTTCCAGATGGGTGAGGCCGACTCAGCATTGCTGTACTTCGAGACCGCGTACAACGGCGGCAACACGTCGTCGTTCCTCGTGGACGACATCAGCGTGACCGTCCCCGCCGGGGGAGAGGTCGAGGACATCACACCGATTCAGGACACGGTGGACTTCCCGGTCGGCGCAGCCATCGACAGCCGCGAGACCACCGGAAACGCCGCTGAACTGCTCACGCGGCACTTCAACCAGGTCACCGCCGAGAACTTCATGAAGCCGGAGGCCTGGTACAACGAGGCCGGCGAATTCACGCCTCACCCCGAGGCCGACACGCTCATGCAGTTCGCGCAGGACAACGACCTCGCTGTCTACGGCCACACCCTCGTCTGGCACTCCCAGACCCCGGCGTGGTTCTTCCAGGACGACGCCGGTGTCGCGCTCACGACGAGCGCCGCCGACCAGCAGATCCTCCGGGACCGCATGCGCACGCACATCTTCAACGTCGCCGAGCACATGTACGACACCTACGGCGCCTTCGGAAGCGACACCAACCCGCTCAACGCGTTCGACGTTGTCAACGAAGTCGTCTCGGACGGCAACGAAAACGCCGACGGTCTGCGCCGCAGCGAGTGGTTCCGCATCCTCGGTGAGGACTTCATCGACCTCGCGTTCCAGTACGCCGACGAAGCCTTCAACGACGAGTACGCCGCCGCAGGCGCTGACCGCCCGGTGACGCTGTTCATCAACGACTACAACACGGAGCAGAGCGGCAAGCAGGTCCGGTACCGCGCGCTGATCGAACGGATGCTCGATCGCGGCGTTCCGATCGACGGCGTCGGCCACCAGTTCCACCTGAGCCTGTCGACCCCGGTCGACTCCCTCGAGACCGCCCTCGCGGCGTTCTCGGACCTCGGGCTCCTGCAGGCCGTGACCGAACTCGACGTCACAACGGGCACCCCGGTGACCCAGGCGAAGCTTGTCGAGCAGGGCTACTTCTACCGTGACGCGTTCCGCATCTTCCGGAACTACGCCGACGAGCTCTTCTCGGTGACGGTGTGGGGACTGACCGACGGTCGCAGCTGGCGCAACAGCTCCGGTGCACCGCTCGTGTTCACCGACGCTCTCGTTGCGAAGCCCGCCTACTACGGCATCGTCGACGCTGAGCTGCCCGCCCGGTTGCGCACCGCGAATGTGTTCCAGGGCGACGTCACTCTCGACGACGACGCAACGACGGCACTCGAGTGGGAGCAGCTCCCGCTTCAGCAGATCGAGCAGAGCGGCGAGTTCC
Source organism: Mycetocola sp. TRD_SC_2 (assembly GCF_055361225.1). NCBI lineage: Bacteria > Bacillati > Actinomycetota > Actinomycetes > Micrococcales > Microbacteriaceae > Mycetocola > Mycetocola sp. TRD_SC_2. The sequence continues at coordinate 478,233 of NZ_CM143954.1, forward strand.
AGTTGCGCTGGCAGCCCGACCACCTGAGCGCGTTCGTTCACGTGACCGACGCCGCCGCCGACTCGGTCGAGTTCGCCTGGGGCGACGAGACCGCGACCGTCAACCGCGACGGCTCGGGTGATGTCGATGCCGTCGTCACCGAAACGGATGCCGGATTCAGCGTGGTCGCGCACCTCCCGCTCGACGCGGCAGCACAGGGTGACACCGTCGAGTTCGACGTTCGCATCTTCACCGATGGAACAGCCGCCGGCTGGAACTCGGCGAGCGCTGTCGGAACACTGACCCTGCTCGAACCGCTCTCCTACGTTGAGGTTCTCGAGACCGGAACAGCACCCACGATCGACGGCGACGTCGACGAGGTGTGGGCCGAAGCCGGGACGATCGAAACGGGCAAGCAGGTCGAAGGCACGGCGGGAGCATCCGCTGAATTCAGGACGCTCTGGCGAGACAACACGCTGTACCTCCTCGCCGAGGTCACCGACCAGGAGGTCGACGTCTCAGGATCCGACCCGTGGATCCAGGACTCCGTCGAGATCTACGTCGACGCAGGCAACGTCAAGAACGGTTCCTACCGCTACGACGACACGCAAATCCGTATCAGTGCAGACAACGCTGTGTCGTTCGGAACCGGCGATGAGCCGTTCCAGCGGGCCCGCGTCGAGTCAGCGACGACTCGCACCGATGGCGGCTACCTCGTCGAGGTCGCGGTCAGCCTGCTCGAGTACGGCGGCGAGGGATCGTTCCACGGTCTCGACGTCCAGGTCAACGACGCATCCGACGGTGCCCGCACCGGCATCCGCAACTGGGCAGACCCGTCAGGCGCCGGCTACCAGTCGACCGCCCGCTGGGGTGTCGCCCAGCTGGTGTCGGCCGTGACCGGAACCGAGCCGCAGATCTCGCTGTCTCCTGGCAGCGTCGCAGCGGGCGGTGACGTCGATGTTCAGCTCACCGGATTCGAGGCCAACACCGAGGTCGACCTGATGCTGCGCAACCCGGCCGCAGCAGGGTTCGCCCTCTTCGCGGTCGCGGCACCGATCGAGCTCACGACGGTTGTGACCGATGCCGCCGGCGCGGCATCCGTGCAGGTCACCATTCCTGCCTCGGTCGAAGCGGACGCGTATGAAATCGCTGCGCTCGTCGACGGAGAGACGATCGCCGCGGCATCCCTCACCGTGACAGCGGCTGCGGGCGGGCCAGGGTCCGACCCGGGCGCTGAACCCGGTGCCGACCCGACCGGAGCTGACGACCTCGCCGACACCGGAGCCAACATCGCTGGCTGGCTCTTCGTCGGGCTGATGCTCCTGCTCGGCGGAATCGTGCTGATGCGCAAGCGCCACGCGGCGCGGATCGGCGGCTAACTCCCGACGAATTCACCCGTTCCGGACGAAAACACTCGGCATACCGCGTGTTCTTGGCCGGGACGGGTGTTTTCGTGGTCCAGGCGGTTCCAATCCATGCCTATCGGCACCTGCACTGTGCTCCCTAGGATGAGGCCATGGCTCCGACGACGGTAGATCAGGACACCCTTGCCCGCATCGACGCCTGGTGGCGGGCGGCGAACTACCTCTCCATCGGGCAGATCTACCTGCTCGACAACCCGCTGCTCCGCAAGCCACTCACCGCCGACCACATCAAACCCCGGCTCCTCGGGCACTGGGGAACGACGCCGGGCCTCAACTTCGTCTACGCCCACCTCAACCGGGTGATCCGCGAACGGCAGCAGGCGATGCTCTACATCGCCGGCCCAGGCCACGGCGGACCAGGCATGGTGGCCAACGCCTACCTCGAGGGAACGTACTCCGAGGTGTACGCGCGAGTCAGCGAGGACGAGCAGGGACTGCGCCGGCTGTTCCGCCAGTTCTCGTTCCCCGGCGGCATCCCGAGCCACGTCGCTCCGGAGACACCCGGGTCGATCCACGAGGGTGGCGAGCTCGGCTACGCGCTCAGCCACGCCTACGGTGCCGCTTTCGACAACCCCGACCTTCTCGTTGCGGCTGTCGTCGGCGACGGAGAAGCAGAGACCGGCCCGCTCGCCACGAGCTGGCACTCGAACAAGTTCGTCGACCCGCTGCAGGACGGTGTCGTGCTGCCGATCCTCCACCTCAACGGATACAAGATCGCGAACCCGACGGTGCTCGCCCGCATCCCCGAAGAAGAACTGCTCGATCTCATGCGCGGCTACGGCCACTCGCCGTACATCGTCTCGGGTGGGTTCGACGGGGAGGATCCGATGCTCGTCCATGCCCGCATGGCCGAAACGCTCGACACGATTCTGGACGAGATCGCCGAGATCAAACGCACCGCCGCCGAACAGCAGGCGGCGGGGGAGGGCGTGACACGACCGCGCTGGCCGATGATCATCCTCCGCACCCCCAAGGGCTGGACCTGCCCGGCAGAGATCGACGGGCAGCCGGTCGAGAACACCTGGCGCGCCCATCAGGTCCCCCTCGCCAATGCACGCGACACGGATGCTCACACGCGCGTTCTCGAGGACTGGTTGCGCACCTACCGTCCCGACGAGCTCTTCGACGACGACGGGCGTTTGGTCGACGACGTCGCCGCCCTCGCACCGGACGGTGACCTGCGGATGAGCGCGACACCGCATGCCAACGGCGGGCGGATGCGACGCGAGCTCGACCTTCCCGACTTCCGCGACTATGCCGTCGACGTTGATCAGCCGGGCGGATCCACCGCGGAGTCGACGAAGGTTCTCGGCACCTGGCTCGCCGACGTGATCGCCGAGAACCCGCACAATTTCCGGATCTTCGGGCCGGACGAAACAGCATCCAACCGGCTCGCCCCCGCCGTCTACGAACACACGGGCAAGCAGTGGAACGCGGGCATCCTGCCGGTCGACACGAACCTCTCCCGAGCCGGCCGCGTGATGGAGGTGCTGAGCGAACACCAGTGCCAGGGCTGGCTCGAGGGGTACCTGCTCACCGGTCGGCACGGGCTGTTCAACTGTTATGAAGCCTTCATCCACATCATCGACTCGATGTTCAACCAGCACGCCAAGTGGCTCAAAACGTCGCGCGAAATCCCGTGGCGGCTGCCGGTGTCGAGCCTCAACTACCTGCTGTCGAGCCACGTCTGGCGGCAGGACCACAACGGGTTCAGCCACCAGGACCCCGGTTTCATCGACCACGTCGTCAACAAGAAAGCCGACGTCGTCCGGGTGTATCTTCCGCCGGATGCCAACACCCTCCTCTCGACCTATGACCACGTTCTCCGGTCGGTCGACTACGTCAACGTCGTCGTCGCCGGCAAGCAGCCCCAGGCGAACTGGCTCAGCATGCCCGACGCCATTGCTCACTGCACCCGGGGTCTCGGCATCTGGGACTGGGCCGGAACCGAAAAGGACGGGACCGAACCCGATGTGGTTCTCGCGTGCGCCGGTGACGTGCCGACCCTCGAGACGCTCGCGGCGGCATCCATTCTCCGGAAGCGGCTGCCGGAGCTGAGGGTGCGCGTCGTCAACGTGGTCGACCTGATGAAACTGCAGAGCGAACATGAGCACCCGCACGGACTGTCGGCCGCGGAGTACGACACCATTTTCACGACCGAGAAACCGGTGATCTTCGCGTATCACGGCTATCCGTGGCTCATCCATCGACTCACCTACAAGCGCACCGGGCACCACCACCTGCACGTGCGCGGTTATAAGGAGGAGGGCACGACGACGACACCGTTCGATATGGTCATGCTCAACGACCTTGACCGCTACCGGCTCGTCATCGACGTCATCGACCGGGTCCCGCACCTCGCCGCCACATCGGCGGCGCTTCGGCAGGACATGCAGGACGCCCGGCTGCGCGCCCGCCAGTACACGCGGGACCACGGGGAAGACATCCCAGAGGTGGCGAAATGGCGGTGGGAAGGAGTCGGAGATGGCCTGTCGCAAGAAGACGCCCAGGAACGCGTCGACGAGACGGGCGGAGATAACGCCTGACGTTTTCTCAGATCGCAAGGCAACGACGGCACTCCATCAGGCACGTAGGCTGAACCCGTGGCGAAGAGCATCTACATCACGTCCGCTGAAGGACAGACCGGCAAGTCGACAATCGCGTTGGGCACCCTGGATACCCTCTCGCACCAGGTGCAACGGGTCGGAGTCTTCCGTCCCATTGCCCGCTCGACCTCTGAACGTGACTACGTTGTCGAGCTGCTGCTCGACCACGACAGCGTCGACCTCAGCTATGACGAGTGCATCGGTGTCACATACGACGCGGTCCACGAGGATGCCGATGCGGCCCTCGCGCGTATCGTCTCCCGCTACAAGGCGGTCGAGGCCCAGTGTGACGCCGTCGTCATTCTCGGCTCCGACTACACCGACGTCGGGAGCCCGACCGAGCTCGGCTACAACGCCCGGATCGCGACAAACCTCGGTGCTCCTGTTCTGCTCGTTCTCGGCGGTCGTTCCAATCAGGGCTCGGGCGAACGCCTCGGCCAGGCCGACCCGCGCAGCGCTGACCACATGGGCGACATCGCGGAACTCGCGCTCCTCGAACTGAGGAACGCCCACGCCACCCTCCTCGCCGTCGTCGCCAACAGGGTCGACCCAGACAACCTCGCCGAAGTCACCGCCGCGATCGAGAAAGCGAAGCCGGGCGTTCCGGTCTGGTCGATCCCCGAAGACCCGTACCTCATCGCGCCCAGCATGGAATCGATCATGACCGCGACCGATGGCGTGCTGCTCAAGGGCGACCCCGCCCTGCTCGGCCGTGAAGCACTCGGCGTCGTCGTCGCCGGCATGGGAATGGTCAACGTGCTGCCCCGCCTCATCGAAGGCGCCGTGCTCGTCGTCGCCGGTGATCGCACCGAAGTTCTCCTCGCCGCGATGATGGCGCAGAGCTCGGGCACGTTCCCGTCGATCGCCGGCATCGTGCTCAACGGGGGTTTCGACCTGCCCGAACCCGTGGAGCAGCTGCTCGACGGACTGCCGCAGACGCTTCCGATCATCCGCACCGATCTCGGCACCTACGACACGATCGTTCGGATCACCCGCACGCGCGGGCGCCTTGCCGCGGACTCGCAGCGCAAGTATGACGCCGCCCTCGCTCTCTTCGAACAGCACGTCGACGGAGCCGAATTGCTCCAGCTGCTCGAGGTCAGCGCCACGAGCGTCGTCACTCCGCTCATGTTCGAGTACGGCCTCCTCGAGCGAGCGCGCGCCAACCCGAAGCACATCGTTCTGCCCGAGGGCAACGACGACCGCATCCTCCGCGCCGCCCACACCCTCCTCGCCCGCGGGGTCGCCCAGCTCACCATCCTCGGTGAGCCGTTCGAGGTGCGGTCGCGCGCGATCGAACTCGGCCTCGACATCTCCGGTGCCGAAGTCCTCTCCTCGCACGACCCGGTCCTCGGTCTCAAATTCGCCGAGGAGTACGCGCGGATCCGTGCCCACAAGGGTGTCACCGTCGACCAGGCGCGCGACCAGGTCAGCGACGTCTCGTACTTCGGCACAATGATGGTCCACCTTGGTCTGGCCGACGGCATGGTCTCCGGCGCCGCCCACACCACGGCCCACACCATCCGTCCCGGCTTCGAGATCATCAAAACCAAGCCCGGGGTGAACGTCGTCTCCTCCGTGTTCCTGATGGCGCTCCAGGATCGCGTCCTCGTCTACGGCGACTGCGCCGTCATCCCCGACCCGGACTCCTCGCAGCTCGCCGACATCGCAATCTCCTCGACCGAGACGGCGCTGCAGTTCGGCATCGACCCGCGCGTCGCGATGCTGTCGTACTCCACCGGTGAATCCGGCTCGGGCGCAGACGTCGAGAAGGTTCGCGAGGCAACCGCCCTCGTTCGCTCGCGCCGCCCCGACCTCCTCGTCGAAGGACCGATCCAGTACGACGCAGCAGCGGATGCCGCGGTGGGCGCCTCGAAGATGCCCGGCTCCGAGGTCGCCGGCCGCGCGACGGTGTTCATCTTCCCCGACCTCAACACGGGCAACAACACCTATAAAGCGGTGCAGCGTTCCGCCGGTGCTGTCGCCATCGGACCGGTGCTCCAGGGGCTCAATAAGCCGATCAACGACCTGTCCCGCGGTGCCCTCGTGCAGGACATCGTCAACACCGTCGCGATCACCGCGATCCAGGCGCAGGGCGAGACTCCCGCATGAGCGCTGTTCTCGTCGTCAACTCGGGGTCGTCCTCGTTCAAGTACCAGCTGATCGACATGGCCACCGAGCAGATGCTCGCCACCGGCCTCGTCGAGCGCATCGGTGAGGAGACCGGTCACGCTGTCCATACGATTCCGTGGGATGCCGTCCCCTCCGTCGACCGGTCGGATGCTCCGCTGACGACAGCGCGCGATCTCCCGATTCCCGACCACACGGCGGGATTCCGCGTCATGCTCGACGCTTTCGCCGCGAACGGGCCGTCGCTCGAGCGGCATCCGCTCATCGCCGTCGGCCACCGCGTCGTGCACGGCGGGAAGCGGTTCTTCGGCCCGACGCTCGTCAACGACCTCGTGAAGATCAACATCGAAGAGCTCTCTGAGCTCGCGCCGCTGCACAACCCGGCGAACCTGCAGGGCATCGAGGCCGCGCAGAAGTCGTTCCCCGACGTGCCCCACGTTGCCGTCTTCGACACCGCGTTTCACTCGACGCTGTCTCCCGCCGCGTACAGCTACGCGATCGACAGCACTCTGGCGTCGAAGCACCGGTTGCGCAAGTACGGCTTTCACGGAACATCGCACAAGTTCGTTTCAGAAGAGGCTGCTGCGTTCATCGGCCGCCCGCTCGCAGACCTCAACCAGATCGTGCTGCACCTCGGCAACGGGGCCTCCGCCTCGGCGATCGCCGGCGGTCGCTCGGTCGAGACATCCATGGGCATGACGCCGCTCGAGGGTCTCGTGATGGGCACCCGCTCCGGCGACATCGACCCGGCCGTGCTCATTCACCTCCACCGCCGGACCGGCATGAGTTTCGACGACATCGATGAGCTCCTCAACCGTAAGAGCGGTCTGCTGGGGCTCGGTGGTGCCGGTGACATGCGCGATGTGCTGAAGCGATCCGCCGCCGGAGATGAGCGCGCGAGCGTCGCTTTCGACGTGTACGTTCACCGGCTCAAGGGCTACATCGGCAACTACATGGCCCAGTTGGGGCGGGTCGACGTCATCGCGTTCACCGCGGGAGTCGGCGAAAACGCCGCTGCCGTGCGCGCGGCGGCCCTCTCCGGACTGGAGGGATTCGGCATCCGTCTCTCGGCTGAGCGCAACGAGGAGTCCTCGCGGGACCCGCGGCGGATCTCGGCGAACGATTCCGAGGTCGAGGTTCTCGTGATCCCCACCAACGAAGAGCTTGAGATAGCCAGGCAGACAATGTCGGTTCTATGAGTCCTGCGCCCACGGCGGAACTCGGTGCCCGATGGTTCGGTTACCGGCCCGAGGTCGCCATCCAGGCTGCCGCTTTGCTCATCGTTCTGGGAGCGATGGCGCTAGCCATGGTCATCGACCCCGCGCCTCTTCGCACGCCGGCTTTCGCCCTCGCGATCGTCATCTTCGGAGCGGCTACGATCCTCGCGGCGGTCCTCGGGCGAACGAACTCGGTTTGGCTGTTGGCCGTGCCGCTCCTCGACATGCTGGCGCTCATCGTCATGCGCCAGCTACCGGAAGAACCGGTGCAGGCCCTCGGTTACCTCGCTATTCTGCCCGCGCTCTGGCTCGGTCTGTCTGGCCGGCCCGTCTTCGCGGCGCTCGCCGTTGTGCTCGCCCTCGGGCTTTTCCAGATCGGAGACATGAGCGTCAGTGATAACAGCAGGCTCGTTCTGGAGCGGTCGCTCGTCAACTTCCTTATCCCGACTGTCGTCGCAGTTGCTGCAGCAACCACATACGTTGCATCGCGGCGCACCGCTGCAAGCATCCGTTCCCTCACCGAACAGCAGCAGGTTACCGCTGAATCGCTTGCCCGGGAGAAGCGCACCTCCGCGCTACTTGACAGCATCGTCGACGCGGTGGACGTCGGCATCCTCGCGTACGACGCCGACGGGACGGCGCTGCTGTCCAACCGGACAGTGAACGAACATCCCGTCATCGTCAGCACCGGCTTGACTCCGCTCGAGCTCGAACAGCAGGAGTTCCTGCTCCAGCCCGACCGTGTCACGCCCATCCCGGCAGCCGAGGGATTCGTCACCGAGGCAATCGACGGCAAAGAGTTCCGGAACCGTGTCGTGTGGATCAGCGCGCCAGGAACCCAGCAGCACGCGCTATCGGCGTCGGCGCGCCCACTTCTCAACTCCGACGGTGCTTTTGCCGGCACAGTCGTCGCCGTGGAGGACGTCACCGTCTACTTCGAGGCGCTCTCGGCCAAGAATGCGTTCGTGGGTTCGGTATCGCACGAGTTCCGTACCCCCCTGGCCTCGATCCTGGGATATCTGGAACTGATCATGGACGATCCTGACGTGCCGGATGGCATTTTGAACGCCCTCTCGGTGATCGAGCGCAACACCGATCGACTGCAGAAGCTCGTGAGCGATCTCATAGATGAGGCAAGCCGGGAGCGCGGAACCGTCAAGCTCGAACGGAAGCTGAACGACATCAGCGCGCTGTGCGCCACCGTGCTCGAGCGATGCGGGAGCGCTGCGGATGCCGCTGGGGTGCGGCTCAGCCTGGACGCTCCGGTTGCGATGACGGCGATCGTCGACGGACGCCGGATCAGTCAGGCGATTGAAAACCTCGTGTCGAACGCCATGCGATTCACTCCGCGTGGGGGGACGGTCGCGATCAGCCTGTCTGCGGACGACGAGGGCGTCTGCATCGTCGTGGAGGATTCGGGGGCCGGAATTCCGCCCGAAGAGCTCGAGGCCATGGGGTCTCCGTTCTACCGCTCGACCGGGATCGGTCAGGAGTTCCCGGGGGTCGGCCTCGGCATCTCAGTGACGAAGGGCATCATCGAGGCCCACCTCGGGTCTTTTGCGCTCAGTACAGAGCCCGGTGCGGGAACCACGGCGACGATAAGGCTGCCGCGGCGGTAAGCGTCGGTACCGACTGCCACGTTTTCCACAAGCACTATTGCACAAGAACTCTTGTGGAACTATCCTGACGATATGCCTGTTCCGAAACGTCCCGTCGACGCTCTCACCGACCCCAAAGCGATGCGCGCCCTTGCGCACCCCCTGCGGGTGAAACTACTGGGGGAGCTGCGGGTGTCTGGACCTCATTCCGTGGGTATGCTCGCCGAGATCTTCGACGAGGCTCCCGGCTCGATCAGCTATCACGTGGGTGTTCTGGCGCGAGCTCGTTTTGTCGTCGAGGCACCCGAGCGCGCCCGGGATGCACGGGAGCGCTGGTGGGCGGCGGCTGAGTCGCACACGCGGTACGAGCCGTCGCAACTGAATGCTGATCCGTCCACGCGCATCGCGAGCGTTGCGATGCGGCACACGTTTCTGCAGGCGCAGAGTTCGGAGTTGGCCGAATACATCGACCTGGAGCCGACACTGTCGCCGGAGTGGGTGGCCGGTGCGACGGCCGGTGACAGCGTCACCTTCCTCACGCCGGAGGAGTTGCGCGAGTTGTCGGACGAGCTCGAGGAGCTCGCCCAGCGCTGGGAGTCGCGCAGCCGCCCCGGGGAGCCGAATGCTCGCCCGTCGCGCCTGATGTACAGCGCATTCGTGCGCCCACGGTCTGTTGCCTCTGATTCCGGTGAGTGAGGGGTTCCGATGACCAGCACGATCGCCACGGTGTCGCGGGTCCCACTTATCGGGCTGCTCGCCGCCGGGCTTGTGTCGAAAGCCGGCAACGCAATCACCATGGTCGCTGTGCCGCTCTACGTGCTGGCGACGACCGGGTCCCCCCTGGCCACCGGCGTGGCCGGAGTATTCGCGACGGTGCCGCTCATTATCGGCGGAGCTCTCGGTGGTGCCGTGATCGACCGTTTCGGATACAGGAGCGCGAGCATTCTCGCTGATCTTGCGAGCGGGGTGACCGTGCTGCTGATTCCCGTGTTCGCGCTGACGAGTGGGCTGCCGTTTTGGTTGTTGCTCCTCCTCGTGTTTTTGAGCGGGCTGTTGGATACTCCCGGTGACACGGCGAAGACCGTGCTGCTGCCGGAGCTTGCGGAGCGCGGCGGGGTGGCTCTGGCCAGGGCGGCCGGTGCGCAGTCCGCCGTGCAGCGGACCGCGTCGATGCTCGGGGCGGCGACCGCCGGCATCCTCGTCGCGCTTGTCGGTGCGACCAACTCGCTCTTCGTGAACGCCGTGACCTTCGCCGTGTCAGCCCTTCTCGTGGTGGTGTGCATCCCGCGTGATGTCGCCCGGCCGTTGCGGGTCGAGGATGAGCCGTACCTGAAGGAGTTGGCCGACGGCATCCGTTTTCTGGTGAAGCAGCCGCTCTTGCGCAGCGTCGTGTTGCTCGTGATGCTGACCAATGCGATCGATGTGGCCGGGCTCACGGTGCTCAAGCCGATTTATGCGGCGGAGAATTCGGAATCAGGGGCGCTGCTCGGGTTCATGGTGGGCTGTTTTGCTGGTGGGGCGTTCGCCGGGTCCGCGCTGTTTGCGGTGTGGGGGCACCGGCTGGCCGGCCGGGCGTTGTTCGTCTGGTCGTTCTTCTTCGCGGGGATGCCGCCGTACCTGGCGATGTTCCTCGATGTTCCGGTGCCCGTTCTTCTCCTGGTGTTTGCGCTGTCCGGGCTCGCGGCCGGGGCGATCAATCCGATGCTGTCGACCGCGATGTACGGACTCACGCCCGAGCCGATGCGGGCGCGGGTTTTCGGTGTCACGACGGCGGGGGTCGCTGCGGCGATGCCGCTGGGGAGTTTCGCTGCCGGGGCGGCCGTCGCCGCGATCGGGTTGGGGCCGACGCTGCTCGGCTGTGCGGTTCTCTACGCTGTGCTCACGCTGACGCCGCTGTTCGGCAGTCGCTGGGAGGGCCTCGATGCCGCCCGCGGGCAGCCGGCGACGGTGTGAATCGCCACTTCTGCGAGTTCGGGAGGAAAATAGTTGGTTCAAGGCGTCACGGTGGGCCAGCCCCGCGATTTTGCTCCCGAAACCGTCTGTCTAGCGTGCGTTCGGCGCCGGAAACGCCGATACGGTGACCTCGGTCGCTGACACCACCAGATCAACGGCGCTGCCGACATCGTATGACTGTGATGCGGGGTGCTGCGTCACGACCGCCCGCCCTTCGACGAGTACAGTGGTGCGGCGGAAACTGCCGTGGAAGCTGGAACTTACGACAGTTCCGAGCCCCGATCCGTTCACCGGTCGGACGGAGATGTCTTCCGGGCGGACGAAGCAAAGCACCTGCCCGTCGGTAGAGTCTCCCGTCGGCAGACTCTGCCCGAGCACGTGCACGATACCTCCGGATGCGATTCCCTCCAGCTGGTTGCTCTGCCCGACGAAAGCGGCGACGAACGTCGTTGCTGGTTGTGAGTAGAGCTGCTCCGGCGTCCCGATCTGTTCGATCCGGCCCTCCCGCATGACGGCGACACGATCGGCGACGGCGAGAGCTTCATCCTGGTCATGCGTCACGAACAGAGTCGTGATACCCAGTTCCTGCTGGATGCGACGAATCTCGTCCCTCAACTGCACGCGTACCTTAGCGTCGAGAGCAGAAAGCGGCTCGTCGAGCAAAAGGACGCGCGGCCGGGTGACCAGGGCGCGCGCAAGCGCCACCCGCTGTTGCTGCCCGCCCGACAACTGGTGGGCGAAGCGACTGCCGTGAGCTCCAAGTCCGACGAGCTCCAGGGATTCAGCGGCGAGGCGGCGCCGCTCGGCGACCGGGAATCGTCGCATCCGGAGGCCGAACTCCACATTGTCGGTCACCGTCATGTGCGGAAAGAGCGAATACGACTGGAACACCATGCCCATATCGCGGCGGTTGACCGGCATAAGTGAGACGTCGGCGCCATCGACTGACACCGTGCCGGATGAGATCGTCTCCAGACCGGCCAGCGCACGCAGCGCCGTCGTCTTGCCACAGCCGCTTGGGCCCAGCAGTGCGACGAATTCGCCGGGTTCGATCTTCAGCTCGAGTTCGTCCAGCGCCCGGTGCTCGCCGTACTGCTTGACGACGGAAGAGAATTCGACGGCTGTGCCGGGGCGGGCGAGGGCGGATGCTGCGCTCATCGACGTCATGATGTGGTCCTGTTCTGCGGGCGGCCGGCACCCACCCGGCCGATGACGGCGAGGAGGGCGAAAGCGAAGAGGAGGGAAAGGAGAGAGAGGATGACAGCCGTGTACGGGTCGCTTTTCGACACTTGAACGAGCGCGGTTTGCAGGTTCTGCCGGTTGAGTAGCGACGCGAGCGTGTACTCACCGAGAACCACGGCAATGCTGATGACCGACGCCGCAAGCAGCCCTCTGCGAAGTGCAGGCACAATGACCCGGATGGTCACGGTTGGCCAGGAGGCACCGAGGGTCCGCGCCGCTTCGGTGAGGGTGATGAGATCGATCGCCTGCAGGTTCGACTGGACGGCGCGGTACGCGAACGGCAACACGAGGATGCCGTACGCGAACGCTAGCGTCCAGGCGCTGCTACCGAACACCCCGGAGATCACCGAGTACACGGGCGCGAGCCCGACGACGAGAGCGATCGCCGGAACGGTGATGGGCAGCAGGCACATCAGTTCAAGTGGACGCCGCAGTAGTGGGAATCGCAGTTGCACGAGGATCATCGTCGGCACCAGGAGCACCAGCATGAGCGCCACGGTGGCGGGAGCGAGGAGGAGTGAATTGCCGATGCCGGCCCACAGCATCCGATATCGTCGCTCGTTCTCGGGATCGACAAGCGCGAGCCAATGCTCGAAGCCGTAGCCGCCGCCAGCGCTGCGGAGGGTGAATTCGGCCATCGACACCAGCGGAATGGCGAAGATGACACCAACGGTGACGAGGATGATGGTGGTGGTCCAACGGCTGGGTCTTCCCCCGATCCGTGGCGCGGTCAACGCTGCCACCGCTCGGTCTGACGGGCCAGGGCAGAATACGCACCCATGAGAACCACCATGACGGCGATCATCCCGAGCGCGAGCGTTCCGGCCAGATTTTCGCGGCCAAGGACGGTCTCGCTGATGAGCGCTCCGCGAATTTGCAACGGCACGATTTGAGCGCCCTGGCTGATCAGAGCGGCGGCCGTGGCGTACGACGAGAACGCGTTGGCGAAGAGCAGGACCAGTCCCCCCAGGAAGGACGGTGCCAGAATCGGGCCGGCAATGCGCGTCCAATAGGTCAGTCGGCTGCCTCCGAGGGTCGCGTTCGCTTCTGACCACTGCGCCTTGAGCCCGTCGACGGCGGGAAGGAACGTGATCACCATGAGCGGAACTTGAAAGTAGAGGTAGGGGAGGATCAGCCCCGGCACCTGGTACAGCCAGACACCGTCGGCGAAAATATCGACACCGAGGCGATCGCGGAGGATGAGGGTAACGATGCCCTGGATGCCGATGGTTGCGATGAACGCAAATGCGAGCATTACGCCTCCGAACTGAGCGAGCACCCCGCAGACTGCGTCGACGGCGGTACGAATCCGGCCGCCTGGCGCAAGGCCACTCAGCGCGTAGCAAACCAGTGCGCCCAGGATCGCGCCGACGACCGCGGTGATGCCCGAGAGCGCGAACGAGTTGCCGAAGGTGCTGAGGATCGCCGGATTCGCCAGCGCGGTGATGTTGTCGAGGGTGAACCCGCCGTCGCCGTCTGTGAAGCCTGTCGCCACCGCGAGAATGACGGGGACGACGAGCATCAGGAGAACGTAGAGGGCGAACGGCGCGAGGCCGAGGTATTTCATGACGGATGCCTCCGGCCGGTTTCCCGGCGGACAGGAACGCGCCGGGACCGTGGTCCCGGCGCGTTCAAGGTGGGTGAAACTATCCGACTAATGCAGCCCACTGCTCCGCGAGGAGAGCGTTTGCGGCATCCGTCTGTGCAGTGTCGGGGGACAGAAGCTCGTCCGGCGCGCTGCCAGCGGATTTCGAGGCGGCCTCGTCGACAGTGCCTGCCTCCTCCATCGCGGCGAGACGCACGGGGTATGCGCCGGCCTCGAGATAAAGGTTCTGTGCCTCGTCGCTGAAGATGAACTCCTGCCACAGTCGGGCCGCAGCCGGGTTCGGAGCATCCGCGTTCACGGCCTGGTTGTAGTAGGCGCCGTATGCAGGTCCGTCCAGGACGACCGTCTTCCAGCTGGGAACGTTCTTTCCCTCAGCCAGGTTGTTGTAGCTCCAGTCGAAGACCACCGCGGTTTCTCCCGAGGCGATGGTTGCCGGTGTCGGGTCGAGGGGCAGGAAGTTGCCTGCCTCGTTGAGCTCGGCAAAGAAGTCGATGCCCGGCTGGAAGTCGTCGACGCTGCCGCCGGACTGGATCGCGGCGAAACCGACGGCGGCGAACGCCGCACCCGCCTGTGTGGGGTCGCCGTTGATGGCGACCTTCCCCTTGTAGCTGTCGCTGAGCAGGTCGTCCAGCGAAGTCGGGGCGTCGACGAGATCCTCGTTGTAACCGATCGACATCAAGCCGGTGTAGTCATTGACCCAGAGGCCAGTTTCTTCCTTGTTTTCCGTGGGAATGTCGTCCCACGTCTCGACCTGGTACGGAGCAAAGTAGTCGGTCGACTCGAGGGCGACGGCGGTGCCGAGGTCAAAGACGTCGGGTGCGGTGTCCTGGCCCTTGAGGTTCTTCGCAGCGGTGATCTCCTCCGCGCTCGATACGTCGGGATCGGCTGAGTTGACGGTGATGTCGTACTTCTCCTCGAAGGCGGAGATGATCTTGCCATAGTTCGCCCAGTTCTCAGGAAGGGCAATGACGTTCAGTTCACCCTCGGCCTCTGCGGCTTCGACGAGACCTTCGAGTCCGCCGAAGTCATCGACGCTTGTCGCGGTGGCGGCATCGACGTCGTCGGCACCGGTGCCGGATGCTGGCGTCGGCGCGCATCCGCTGAGAAGAAGGGCCGATGCCGCGAGAGCGGTTCCGGCGAAGATAAGTCGTGATCGGGACACAGTTTCCTCCAGTGAGCGCGGGTCGTCCTGCTGCGAACGAAAGGGGCCGCGCGTTTGTGAGGTTAGGAGCGGCGGGAAGCCGCCCGGTGAACCGCCGGTGAATACTCGTCGCCCGGAAGCGAGTCCGTCCATCTGAAGCACTCCATGTGGATGAACGGTGCGATTTTCCTCCCGAAGCCAGCGGAAGCCCCATCCCACCGCCCGGCCCGGGTGTCAGCGGCGGCGACTACGATGAGGGAGTGGTTACCGCCCTGTATCGCCGTTACCGGCCAGAGTCCTTTGCCGAGCTGATCGGTCAGTCTCAGGTGACCGATCCGCTGCGCACCGCACTGCGCACCAACCGGGTCAACCACGCCTATCTCTTCAGCGGCCCGCGCGGCTGCGGCAAGACCACCTCCGCCCGCATCCTCGCGCGCTGCCTCAACTGCGTCGAAGGCCCGACCGACACCCCCTGCGGCGTCTGCCCGAGCTGTGTCGAGCTCAGCCGCGAGGGCAGCGGATCACTCGACGTCGTCGAGATCGACGCGGCGAGCCACAACGGCGTCGACGACGCCCGCGACCTGCGCGAGCGCGCCATCTTCGCCCCGGCCCGTGACCGCTACAAGATCTTCATCCTCGACGAGGCCCACATGGTCACGCCGCAGGGCTTCAACGCTCTGCTCAAGATTGTCGAAGAGCCGCCGGAACACATCAAGTTCATCTTCGCCACGACCGAGCCAGACAAGGTCATCGGCACCATCCGGTCACGCACGCACCATTACCCGTTCCGGCTGATCCCGCCGGCCCAGATGCTCGAGTACGTGCAGACGATGTGCGAGTCCGAGAACGTCAAGGTCGAGCCTGGTGTTCTCCCGCTCGTCGTCCGTGCCGGTGGCGGTTCCGCCCGCGACACCCTCTCGCTCCTCGACCAGCTCATGGCCGGGTCCGAGGGCGACACCGTCGACTACGAACGCGCCGTCGCTCTCCTCGGCTACACCCACTCCGCGTTGCTCGACGAGGTCATCGACGCGCTCTCCGCCCGCGATGCCGGTGCCGCCTTCTCCGCGGTCGATCGCGTCATCCAGACCGGTCAGGACCCACGGCGCTTCGTCGACGATCTGCTCGAGCGCCTCCGCGACCTCATCGTCGTCGGCGCGACCGGGGGAGACGCGGCATCCGTGCTCCGTGGCATCCCGCAGGATGAACTCGACCACATGGCCGTGCAGGCGACCGGCTTCGGTCAGGCCGAACTCAGCCGCACCGCCGACATCGTCAACGCCGCGCTGAGCGAGATGACGGGCGCGACATCACCGCGCCTCCACCTCGAACTCATGGTCGCGCGCGTGCTCGTGCCGTCGATGGACGATTCCGCCCGGGGCGCCCTCGCCCGTGTCGAACGGCTGGAGCGACGCGTCGGCATGTCCGACGCCGCGTCGACGGATGCTCCGCCTCCCGCCCCAGCATCGGCCCCCTCCGCGCAGCGCTCGTTCGACGAACCGGTCGAGCCCGCTGCGCCGCGCCCCGCTCGCACCGAGCCCGCCCCGGCAGCGACAACGGTGCCCGCGCCGGCGACGCCTGCGCCCGCCGCCCCGATCACGGTTCGGCCGCTCGGACCGGTGACCGTCCAGCAGCTCCGCGACTCCTGGCCCGAAATCCTCGAGCGGGTTGCCGCCGCCAAACGATCGGCGTGGCTCGTCGCCCAGACGGCAACAGTGCGCGCGTTCAGCGACGACGCGGTGCTGCGCCTGAGCTTCCCGAGCGCGAAAGACGTCGACGACTTCAAGCAACTTCAGGCCGGCAACGGCGTCAGCACGGTCGTGCGCCAGGCGATCCTCGATGTGCTGGGCGTCACCGTCAAGTTCATCGCGCACGTGGACGCCCCCGGCGACACGGATGCCCCTGGTCGCGGCCCCGCATCACCACCGTCCGGTTCCCCCGGGAGCTCGGGCGGTCCAGGAACGTCCGGCCCCGCTGGTGGGTCAAGCGGTCCCGGAGCACCGGCGAGCGGTGGAACGCAGCGCGCCGGCGGTGCGGCTCCGGCCGCGTCGACGGGTGGAACTCCTGCAGCATCGGCTGCTGCGGCGGGACCTTCAGGTGTCGGCGCATCGCCGTCCGCGAGTACAGCAGCACCCGGGGGTTCTTCCGCCGGGCAGGCGCAATCCCAGGCACCAGCAGTGGCGCCGTCAGCGGCTGCCGGCCAGGGCTCGGGCTCCGCTGTCGCTTCAGCGAGCAACCCCTCCGCACCCTCGGTGGCGCTAGCGACATCGAATCCGCCGGCCGCCACGGGCGGACCGAGCGTGGACGCATCGACTCGTCCGGCCGCCGGAGCACAGGCACCAGCTGGCGCTGCCAGCCCGACGAACACCGCACCGGACAACGCCGCACACACCGCGCCGACGATTGCCCCACCGGCAGCCGGCGGATGGCACGTCGTCGCTATCCCGACCTCGGACCCCTCGGTTCCCGCAGCCGAGGACTCAGAAACACCGGGCGCCAGTGCACCCGGTGCGCCCACCGCACCCGGCGCCGCCCCGAGCGGCGCTGCCCGCACACCCATGCCTGGCGCACCGAGCGACAGCGATGCCCCCGAGCCCGACGACCGCGACGCACCTCCGCCCGACGACGAACCGCCATACCCCGACCCGCTGTCGGACCCTACCCGCGAACCGGTGGCGATCGGCGACGTGTCTGGGATCATTCCACCCGGCCGATTCCTCCCGCCGGCAGGCTCGGCCGCCGCGATCCGGCCAGGCTCAGCAGCAGGCTTCACTCCGCCGGCCGGCCCGCCATCCTCGAGCAGTCCCGCTCGGTCGGGAACTGCACCCGCGGGCTCTGGCGCACCATCCGCCTCGGCGGCGGCCCCAACCGCAGCACCGGGCACCCGGCCAGCGCAGCAGCAGGCCAACGCACCCGCGGGCGCGACCGACGCAACCGGTACCGACCGGCGCGACCCGGCGGCATCCCTCGCTCAGGAGCGACCGAGCGCACGCAAGATCGTCCACCCCGCGGTGAACAGTCGCTACGGTGAGTCCGTCGTGCGCGAGCTTCTCGGGGCGAGCTTCATCGAGGAGCAGCAGTACACACCGCCGACCCGATTCAACAGGGACTAGAACCGTATGTATGAAGGCATCGTCCAGGAACTGATCGACGAGTTCGGTCGCCTGCCCGGCATCGGCCCGAAGTCTGCCCAGCGGATCGCGTTCCACATCCTGCAGACCGAGACGTTCGACGTCACCCGCCTCGCCGAGTTGCTCACCGAGGTGCGCGAAAAGGTCCACTTCTGCGAGATCTGCGGAAACGTCGCCGAACAGCCCACCTGCTCGATCTGCCGCGACCCGCGCCGTAACCCCGCGAGCATCTGTGTCGTCGAAGAGGCGAAGGACGTCGTTGCGATCGAGCGCACCCGCGAGTTCCGCGGGCTGTACCACGTGCTCGGTGGCGCGATCAGCCCGATCGACGGCATCGGTCCCGACGACCTCCGTATCCGACAGTTGATGCAGCGGCTCGCCGACGGTGTCGTGCAGGAGGTCATCATCGCCACAGACCCCAACCTCGAGGGCGAAGCGACGGCGACCTACCTCAGCCGTCTGCTCACCGTGCTCGAGATCAAGATCACGCGCCTCGCCTCCGGCCTTCCGGTCGGCGGAGACCTCGAGTACGCCGACGAGGTCACCCTCGGGCGCGCATTCGAGGGCCGCACGGTCGTCAAGCGCTGATCGCCGCGACGGATGCCGGCGCCCCTGTCCGTCACATAGCAGCCCGCGTATGCGCGCGCCTTTAGAATAGGGAGTCGGGTAACGCCCGATCGACCCCACCAGGAGTATCCGTGAGCCTTATCGTGCAGAAGTTCGGCGGTTCATCCGTCGCGGACGCCGAGAGCATCAAGCGCGTTGCCAAGCGCGTCGTCGAATCGCACAAGGCCGGAAACGAAGTGGTCGTCGTCGTCTCTGCCATGGGTGACACGACAGACGAGTTGCTTGACCTCGCGGCAGCCGTCTCACCGCTGCCGCCCGAGCCGCGCGAGATGGACATGCTCCTCTCGAGCGGTGAGCGAATCTCGATGTCGCTGCTCGCGATGGCGATCAAGAACCTCGGTGTCGATTCCCGCTCGTACACGGGCCTCCAGGCCGGCATGCGCACCGACAAGCACTACGGCTCCGCACGCATCGTCGAGGTGAACCCGGTCCGCGTGCGTAAGGCGCTCGACACCGGTGCCATCGTCATCGTCGCCGGCTTCCAGGGCTTCAACGACGAGACCGAAGACATCACCACCCTCGGCCGTGGCGGTTCAGACACCACGGCGGTCGCCCTGGCCGCAGCGCTCAACGCTGACGTCTGCGAAATTTTCACGGACGTTGACGGCATCTTCACCTCGGACCCCCGTGTCGTTCCGCGGGCGCAGAAGATCGACACCATCACGAGTGAAGAGATGCTCGAACTCGCCGCAAACGGCGCCAAGGTGCTTTACATTCGCGCAGTGGAATATGCTCGCCGCCACGGTGTGACGCTCCACGTGCGTTCATCGTTCAACAACAACGAGGGAACCCTCGTCATCAACCCGAAAGAGGGCGAAGAGATGGAACACCCCATCGTCACCGGTGTCGCGATCGACCTCACCGAAGCCAAGATCACCGTCGTCGGCGTTCCCGACGTCCCCGGTAAGGCCGCCCAGATCTTCAAGATCATCGCGTCGACTGACGCCAACGTCGACATCATCGTGCAGAACGTGTCGGCGGCGGCCACCGGTCTCACCGACATCTCGTTCACCCTCCCGCAGGATGAAGCACAGAAGGTTCTCACCGCTCTGCTCGACCAGCGCGACGACGTCGGCTTCGACTCGCTTCAGCACGACGACCAGATCGGCAAGCTCGTGCTCGTCGGCGCAGGCATGAAGGCCAACACCGGTGTTTCGGCCCGGTTGTTCGAGGCGCTCCACCTCGCCGGCATCAACATCGAGATGATCTCGACCAGTGAGATCCGCATCTCGGTCATCACGCGCGCAGACAACGTCAAGGAGGCCGCTCGCGTCGTGCACGCCGCGTTCGACCTCGACGCCGAAGACGAAGCCGTCGTCCACGGCGGCACCGGCCGCTAAGGCACAAAGCACGGAGTACCGTTCGCAACTGCGGAGAGTCGCAGCCGAAACCCCCGGAATCGCCGTTTGACTGCCGATTTGGGAGAATTGTCCGAACTTAGGCACGGAGCCTCCGTGCCGAACAGGAGAGAAACACCATGAGCAACGGAGTCCATGTCGGCATCGTCGGCGCGACAGGCCAGGTTGGTGCCGTCATGCGCACCCTTCTGGAGCAGCGAGAGTTCCCGATTGCGAGCATCCGGTTCTTCGCATCGGCGCGTTCGGCGGGCACGACCCTCTCCTTCCGCGGCGAAGACATCACCGTTGAGGATGCCGCGACGGCTGACCCCAGCGGACTCGACATCGCCCTCTTCTCGGCCGGTGCAACGAGCAGCCGCGCCCAGGCCGAGCGGTTCGCCGCAGCCGGTGCCACGGTCATCGACAACTCGAGCGCGTGGCGCATGGACCCCGAGGTTCCGCTCGTCGTCTCCGAAGTGAACCCGCACGCCATCAACGAGGCGAAAAAGGGCATCATTGCCAACCCGAACTGCACCACGATGGCAGCGATGCCCGTGCTCAAGGTTTTGCACGAAGAGGCCGGCCTCGAGCGTCTCATCGTCAGCACCTACCAGGCGGTCTCGGGCTCCGGTCTCGCCGGCGCTCGCGAACTCGCGACCCAGATCCGCGTCGCAGCCGAAGACGGCAACCTGCTGCAGCTCGTTCACGACGGATCCGCCGTCTCCATGCCCGAGCCGGTCGTCTACAAGCGCCCGATCGCGTTCGACGTGATCCCGCTCGCGGGCTCGATCGTCGACGACGGCGAGAACGAGACCGACGAAGAGAAGAAGCTACGCAACGAGAGCCGCAAGATCCTCGAACTCCCCGGACTCCTCGTCTCGGGCACGTGCGTCCGTGTTCCCGTTTTCACCGGTCACTCGCTGTCGATCAACGCCGAGTTCACGCGCACCCTCACGCCGGAGCGGGCCACGGAACTGCTGGCGGATGCCCCAGGCGTTGCTCTTGCCGACATCCCGACGCCTCTTGAGGCAGCGGGGCAGGATCCCTCCCTCGTGGGGCGGATCCGCGCGGACCAGAGCGCACCGGAGGGCAAAGGCCTCGCGCTCTTCATCTCGAACGACAACCTCCGCAAGGGTGCAGCGCTCAACGCGGTGCAGATCGCGGAGCTCGTCGCCGCGCGCCTCAGCGCCGCGGTCTAGTCCAGCGCAGCGTGGCGGTTGCTGGCGGGGTTGTAAGGTCAGAGGCATGACCCTACCCTCCGCGTCCCGCGTGGAGTCGCACGGGCAGGCGCGATTCGAGCGTTCGGTCTTCCTTTGGCAGTTGCTGCTGGCCACCGGGGTCCTTGTCCTCGTCTGCGTCCTCCTGCTCATCAGCGTCGACCTCTCGAAAGAGCCCGCGCTGCTTTTCGGCGTCGCCGCCATCTTTGTGGCGACCATGGCGGCATCCGCCCTGACGTGGCGCAAAGTCGCGCGGCGAGTGGCGATTGCGCTGCCGATCATCGACATCGTGGGTATCGCCCTGATCAACTACGGTGAGCCGACCCTCGGCGCCGCACTGTTCTACATTTTCCCGGTGATCTGGCTGGCGACCTACTATGGCTTGATCGGTGCGGTTGTCGGCCCGACGCTCTCGAGCCTCATCGTCTGGGGGTTCTGGCTGTTCAGCCCGGGAACCGTCGAAGCCAATGCCAAGCTCCTCGTTCTGCCCATCGTGCTTGCGTTCGTGTCGACGGCGAGCTACATCGGCACCCAGAAGAATCTCGCGCAGCGCCGCTTGCTCCGGCAGCAGGCCATGCTGCTCGAGGATGCATTCGACCGAGCCAGGCGCCAGCAACGCACCCTTGACGAGGTCGTCAACGCCGTCACCTTCGGGGTCGTCTCCTACGACAAGAACGGCCGCCCCACGATTGTCAACCGGGCACATCGCGACCGCATGCGGCGCTTCGGCTACGCGGAGAGCGACATCGTCCCCGACTTCGTCTACCGTGCCGACAAAACGACTCCGTTCCCCATCGAGGAGCGCCCGTACAAGCGCCTGATGCGCGGGGAATCCTTCGACGACGTCGTGCTCTGGTATGGCGAACCCGGCGGATACCGCGAAGCACTCGCTATCACCGGCCGGCCGCTTCGTGACACCGACGGTCGTCAGGAGGGCTCGGTTTGGGTGTCGCGCGATATCACCGCTGAGCTCGAGGCGATCGGCGCCCGCGACGACCTCGTGGTCTCGGTGTCACACGAGCTGCGCACACCGCTCACATCGATCCTCGGATACCTCGAACTCGTCGCAGACAGCGAAGACGTCGGGGACGAAAGCCGAGAACGCGTCGAGATAGCGCTGAAGAACGCCGACCGGATGCTGTCGCTCGTCTCTGACCTCCTCGTCGCGTCCCATGACGAACAGGTCGGGTTTCTTCTCAACTTCGCCCCGACCGATCTCGCCGTCATTGCGAAGCAGTCGATCCAGGCGCTCAAGCCCGTGGCAGAGGAACGCAAAATATCCCTGTTGCTGACATCGATCGGCGACCCAGTTGTTTACGCAGACGAGTTCCGGATTCGGCAGGTCATCGACAACCTGCTCTCCAACGCGGTCAAATACAACAACCCCGGTGGCCGCGTGAGCATCGCTGTCATCGGCGATATCGACGAAGTCGAAATATTCGTGTCCGACACCGGTCGCGGCATGACCGAGGAAGAACAGAAGAACTTGTTTCAGCGCTTCTACCGGGCCGAGTCCGTGCGTAACTCGACGGTTCACGGCACGGGACTCGGCCTCAGCATCAGCCGGGAGATCGCCCGATCCCACGGTGGCGACGTCCGGATGTCTGCCAGTAGCCCCAGCGGGACGACGATGGTCGTCACCCTCCCGCGCGAAAACGACGAGGACGTCGACGAATGATCACAGCAATAGAAGAAAGGTCGAGCACGCTCGACCTTCAGACGCTTCTCCTCGCCAGCGGCATGATCGTCGCGATCTGCGGGGTCTCCTTCATCATCAACACGATCTTCGGCCGCAACGACTCACCTGGGCGGCTCTGGAGCGCAGCATTCGTCGCTGGAATCCTCGCCACCGTGTCGTTCGCCATCTGGGGAGCGGAGCCCGCCGCCTGGTGGGCGGTCGCCGTCGGCAATGCGTCTCTCGTGCTCGCCATGGGCTTTGTCTGGGCGGGCGCGCGAGTGTTCAACGGTCGGAGGTCCCTCTTCCCCGTTGTCGCTGGAGGAGCACTCGTCACCGCACTCGCCGCGCTCGTCGAAGGGCCGGACGGCGGCGACTGGGCCGGAGGAATCGTGTTCCTTCTCGGGGTTTCGGCGTTCGCCTCACTTGCCGGCGCCGAAGCGTTTCGATCACGGATGCGGCGGAGCGTCAACGCGCGAATCCTCGCCTTCGTCATGCTGTTGGTCGGCTTTTACTACGGAACGCGAGCGGTGGCCTTTGTCATCGTCGGACCGGAGAGTGACTTCTTCCGCCAGTACTACGGAACCGAGGTCACGACCTTCTGCACCATCCTTTTCGTCATCGTGGCATCCACATCGATGTCGATCCTCCGCGCTGAGCGCCCGAGCCCCACTGTGCCGCGAGCGATCGAGCAGGCTCAGTGGAGCGGCATCCTCACGGACACGCAGTTCTCGACCCCGGCCGCCGACCGGATTCGCCGGGCCAATCGCCGGGGTGAGGGCGTCGCGTTCGTCGGAGCGGAGATCGACAATCTCGCCGACATGAACACGGCGTTCGGGCGTTCGTTTGGCGACGACGCAATCGATTCGTTCACCTCGATGCTGCAGGAGCACCTCCCGACGACGGCTCTCATCGGCCGTCGCGCGGGAGCGCAGTTCGCGTGCGTCATGATGGTCGATGACCTCGACGATGCTTACGCGCATATCGAAGACGTTCGCGCCGCTCTCGTCGACTCGCCGATCGAGAGCGCGAATGGCCTGCGGCTCGGCGTCAGCTGGGGAGTCGTCCTCGTGCCGCCGCGCGAGCCGGACATCGCGTCGCTTACGGCGCAGGTCCGCAAGCTCGTCGCATCTGCACAAGCTGCCGGCGGCAATCGCATCGCGGTAGACCCCGCCGCTGCCCGCTAGGGTCGATACCGCCTGAAACCACAGAACCGCGGCAGGGCACTTTCAGCCGACCCCTTGTGTTAGATAGCAGCGATATCCATAATGGGATACCTCAGCTATCCAATCGCAGGAGCAGCAATGAATGCACCCAACATCATCACCGCGGGAATCGTCCTCCTCACGGTGGTCGCCATCGAGTCAGGAGGCGTGTTCCTCCTCAGGGTCGTCCGCGGGCACCAACCGGCCAATGCGCTGCAGACCAGTTTCTTCCGCGCGGGCCACGCTCACGCCGGCGTTCTCGTGATCCTCGGCCTGGTCACGCTACTCCTCGTCGACGGCAGCGGTGCGACCGGGCCGGTGGTCGCTGCGCCGACACTCGTCCTGTCGGCGGCCATCCTCATGCCCGCCGGATTCTTCCTCTCGGTGATCGGCCGCGACCCGGAGAAGCCCAACCGGTTCGTGCTGTTGCTCTATGTGGGTGCTGTGGTCCTCGCTGCCGGGCTCGTGCTCGGCGGGGTTGGACTGATCGGCGAGGGGGTGGCGCAGCTGAACTAAGCGAGCGCTCCGTGCGCCCGCGGCCAGCTGCGCCGCCTAAACTAGAGGCATGACAGCTTCCAGCCCGGTGGATGTCGCCCTCATCGGTGGCGGCATCATGAGCGCGACCCTCGCATCCCTGATCAAGCAGCTCCAGCCGGACTGGACCATCGAAATCTTCGAGCGTCTCGGCGATGTCGCCGAGGAGAGCTCAAACCCCTGGAACAACGCCGGCACCGGCCACGCCGCCCTCTGCGAGCTCAACTACATGCCCGAGGGCAAGGACGGCTCGCTCGACCCGGGCAAGGCGATCAGCATCAACGAGCAGTTCCAGCTCAGCCGCCAGTTCTGGTCCTCGCTCGTTGCCCGTGGCATCCTGCGCGATCCATCCACGTTCATCAACGCCACCCCGCACATGACCTTCGTGCAGGGCGAGAAGAACGTCAAGTACCTGCGCGAGCGCTACAACGTGCTCAAGCAGCAGCCACTCTTCAGCGACATCGAGTACTCCGAGGACTCCCGCGTCATCCACAAGTGGGCGCCGCTGCTCATGAAGAAGCGCCTCAAGGGCGAGCCATTCGCCGCCACCCGTGTCGCCTCGGGCACCGATGTCGACTTCGGCGCGCTGACCCATCAGCTGATCGATGCCACGACGGATGCCGGAGCCACGCTTCGCCTCAACACCGAGGTTCGTGGGCTCAAGAAGCAGAAAGACGGAACGTGGCAAATCCGTCACCGCAAACTCGTGGGCAAGACCCCGGGCGAGACACACGCCCGATTCGTGTTCGTCGGCGCCGGAGGGTGGGCGCTCAAGCTCCTGCAGAAATCCGGGATTCCTGAGATCAAGGGTTACGGTGTCTTCCCGATCTCGGGTCAGTTCCTGCGCACCGACAACCCCAAGATCGTCGCCGAGCACCAGGCCAAGGTGTACAGCCAGGCCGCTGTCGGAGCACCGCCCATGTCGGTTCCGCACCTCGACGCTCGCGTTGTCGACGGCGACACGAGCTTGCTCTTCGGCCCGTACGCCGGGTTCAGCCCCAAATTCCTCAAGAACGGGTCGATTCTCGACATCGTTACCCAGGTTCGCCCGTCGAACCTCCTGCCGATGCTCGCTGTCGCGAAGGACAACCCGAGCCTCATCACCTACCTCGTCGGTGAGTTGCTCGCGAGCAAGTCCAAGAAGTTCCGCTCGTTGCAGGACTTCATGCCGACCGCGAAGCCGGAGGACTGGTACCTCATCACCGCCGGCCAGCGCGCCCAGGTGATGAAAAAAGACGCCGACAAAGGTGGCGTCCTGCAGTTCGGAACCGAGGTCATCGCGGCCGAGGACGGAACCATCGCCGGCCTCCTCGGGGCGTCGCCAGGGGCATCCACCGCTGTTCCGATCATGCTCGATGTTCTCAAGCGCTGTTTCCCGCAGGAGTTCTCCCGGTGGGAACCGCAGATCAGCAGCCTGATCCCGAGCTACGGCACGATGCTCAACGAGAACCCGGCGCAGGCTGAGGCGGTTTTGTCAAAGACGGCAGACGCCCTCGCCATCACTCGCTGACGCTCGAAAGACGCACTAGCAGGGGTCCCCTGTTTGGGGAACCCCTGTTCGCTCAAAGTTGAGCAACTCTCAGGGAACAGAGTATATTTGAGCCCTAGTCGGGGGTCCAACCCGGAATTCTCCAACGGACCACAGCGTCCCTAAACGCGCCCGGCTCGAGAGACACCCTCTGGTCGGTGTCAGAGGGTGATGGTCGTTGTGGGTGCAGCAGGCAATACCGGTCCGGAGTCCGCAGCGCTCAACATCCTGTACAGCTTCCCCGGCGCCATCGGCGGGCCCGGCGCTGGCGTGGTCGCCTGGCACCAGGTCAACCAGCTCGTTCGCCTCGGTCACGATGTGACGCTCGTCGTGGCCAGCGTCGCCCGACCTGTCGTCGGCATCCGTGCACTGGTGCGCTCCCTCGATGTCGTCGGACGGATGATCCCCGAACGCACCCTCGGACGGGCTCGCGCCTACATGTGGCACGACTGGCGGGCGCGCCGGGTGCTCGCTGCGGGTGCGTTCGACGTCGTGCACACCTGGCCGCTCGCTGGAGCCCGCACGCTGGAGCTCGCGCAGCGGATGGGTGTCGCCGGTGTGCGTGAAGCACCCGGATCCCATATCGCCGTGGCGTGCACGGTCGTGAGCCGGGAGTACGCGCGGCTCGGTCTCGAGATCCCGCCGGTCTGGTCCACCTTCGGTGACGTCGACCGGCTCGAGCTCGAGGAACGTGAATACAACGCCGCCACCGCGCTTCTCGTGCCGTCGGATGCCGTCGCCGACTCGTTCCTGTCGCGCGGCTACGAATCCTCCCGCCTCATCCGGCACCGCTACGGGTTCGACCCGACCGAGATCCGCGTGCCGGTGTTCGAGAAGGATCACCCTTTCACGGCCGTCTTCATGGGCCGGGGCGTTCCGCGCAAAGGGCTTCACTATGCGCTCCGCGCATGGTTGTCGTCGCGGGCGAGCGAGACAGGCCGACTGTTGATCTACGGCGAGATCGACGAGGACTACCGCGAGCAGGTAGCGACGCTGCTCGACGACCCATCGATCTTCCTCTGCGGACCAACGAAGAAGCCGGCCACCGCCTACGCGAAGGCCGACGTGCTGTTGCTTCCCAGCGTCGAGGAGGGGAGCGCGCTCGTCACGTACGAAGCACAGGGTGCAGGCGTTGTGCCTCTCGTCTCGACCTCGAGCGGTGCCGTCGTCGACCACGGCGTGAACGGGCTCATCCACCAGCCGGGCGACACCGAGCAACTCGCCGCACATCTCGACCTGCTGTTCGACCAGCCGAAGGCACGTGAGCAGTTGCGTCGCGCGGCTCTCGCCCGGGCACAGGAGCTCACCTGGACCGCTGCCGGCCGGGTCCTCGTCGACGCGTACCTGAGAGCCCTCCGGCAGCCGACAGAGCTCGCCTACGGCCGCCCGACCGAGCGGGTGTGGTCCGAGCGCAACAGCTCGGCGGTCTCCTGACCACCACTAAACTCGACGGGTGGCAAAACTCTACTTCCGCTACGGCGCGATGAACTCCGGCAAGAGCACGGCCCTCCTCCAGGCTGCGTTCAACTACGAGGAACGCGGCCACCACGTTCTCCTCGCCAAACCCGCCGTCGACACCAAAGCCGAGTCGCACATCGAGAGCAGGCTCGGTGTCGACCGCCCCGTCGACTTCGTCATCGAACCGGATGCCGACACCTACGCTCTCTTCCAGCACCACCGGGCGGCGGCACTCCAGCGAAACGGCGCCGACCTCAGCTGTCTGCTGATCGATGAGGCGCAGTTCCTGACCGACGAACAGGTGAACGGGCTTCTGCGGATCGCGCTGCTCGAGGGGATTCCGGTGCTGGCTTACGGCATCCGCACTGACTTTCAGACGGTGGCTTTTCCTGGTAGCCGCCGCCTGCTCGAGGTCGCGCACAGCCTCGAAGAGCTCAAGACGATCTGCCGGTGTGGCCGCAAAGCGCTGTTCAACGGGCGGCGTGTGGGGGACCGGTTCATCTTCGACGGCGACCAGGTCGCGATCGACGGTGTCGAGGTGACCTACGAGTCGCTCTGTGGTGTCTGTTACCTGCAGGAGTCTGCCGGGGCCCTCGGGCCGGTGCGCTGACCGCTCCCCGCGTGCGGTTCGGCGGCGCTGTCAAGTCCCTCCCGGTGAGGAGAGGGCGAGCGTAGGTTCCTTGGACACTCATCGTTCAAAGGGAAGGACTCTCATGCCCAGTCGTAACACCGTTGTCCGCAGCATGCATGATGTCGGCCTGGCCGCCTGGTTCGGAGGGTCCCTCATGGGTGCCGTCGGGCTCAACGGCGCAGCGGCGAAGGCTCGCGACTCGTCGGAAGGACTCCGCCTCGCATCGATCGGCTGGTGGCGCTGGCTACCGGTCGAGCTCGCGGCCATCGTGATCCACGGCATCGGCGGCATCGGCCTCATTGCCAGCAACAAGGAACGCCTCAAGAACCAGGCCGAGAGCCGCAGCAACACCGCGGTCAAGCTCGGGTTCACCATCGCTGCCGGAACCTCGACGGTCATCTCGGGCATCCTCGGCCGGATCATCGACGACCACTCCGAGGAGGGTGCGGAGGGGGTCACCGAGCCCAAGCCGGAGGCATCCGAGGGAATGCAGACCGCGCAGAAGGTGCAGAAGGTTCTGCAGTGGGTGACGCCGGCGCTCACCCTCGTGATGATCGTGCTCGGTGCCCAGCAGGGTGAGCAGCAGCGCCCGGTCAAGGGACTGTTCGAGACGACGGCAAAGATGTTCCGCCGCTGAATTCCTGCCCTCAACGCCGAAGTGTCCGGGCTCTGTCAAGGCCCCGGGCGCTTTCGCGTTCCGGCGGCGGCGATCCCTAGGCTGAGAAGCAGCTGCCGTATCTCCTGCTGCGTTGCAGTGCGCACAGTGC
Source organism: Mycetocola sp. TRD_SC_2 (assembly GCF_055361225.1). Taxonomy (NCBI): domain Bacteria; kingdom Bacillati; phylum Actinomycetota; class Actinomycetes; order Micrococcales; family Microbacteriaceae; genus Mycetocola; species Mycetocola sp. TRD_SC_2. The sequence goes on from NZ_CM143954.1 coordinate 507,236, forward strand.
CCCCGATCCAGGAAGCGAAAATCATGAGCGACTCCACCCAGCCCGCGGCATCAGCCAAGGTCGCTGCCCTCGTCTACAACCCGATCAAGGTCGACCTCGACGCCATCAAGGCCGTCGTCGCCGCCGAGGAGAAGGCGGCGGGATGGGGCGAGACGCGGTATTTCGAGACCTCGATCGAAGACCCGGGTCAGGGCGCGACGAAGCGAGCCCTCGAGGCGGGCGTGGACATGGTCATCGTTGCCGGGGGAGACGGCACCGTCCGTGCCGCCGCTGAAGCGATCCACGATTCAGATGCCGCGCTGGCGTTGCTTCCGTCCGGCACCGGAAACCTCCTCGCACGCAACCTCGACCTCACCCTCGACGATCTCGAGCACTCGATCCACTCGGCGTTCACCGGCCGGGATCGCGACATCGACCTGGGCATGATCGACATCCGGTCGGGGGAGTCGGCGACGACGAGCCACGTGTTCCTCGTGATGGCGGGCCTCGGACTCGACGCGAAGATGCTGGCGAACACCGACGAAGACCTCAAGAAGAAAGTCGGCTGGCTCGCGTACGTCGGCGCGATCTTCAAGGCGCTGACCGACAAGAACGAGTTGCGCGTGCGCTACAAGCTCGATTCCGGGCGGGTCAAGAACGTGCGAGCGCACACCATCATTGTCGGAAACTGCGGCTCCCTGCAGGCCAACGTTCTGCTCTTGCCGGAGGCCGCTGTCGACGACGGCGAGTTTGACATTCTGATTCTGCGGCCCGAAAACCCGTTCCACTGGGTGCAGATCCTGTTCAAGATCATCTGGGAGAACGGGGTGCTCATGCGCACCAAGCTCGGCCGCAAGATGCCGACGAAGGACGTCAACGCGCTCAACTACGTCAAGGGCCGGGAACTCACGATGAAGCTCAGCCGGGCCGAGGAGATCGAGCTCGATGGCGACGGCATGGGAACCGCGGTTGCGGTGAAGGTGCGGATCAAGCCCGGTGGCCTGACGGTGCGGGTGCCGCAGGACGCGTAGACGCCCCACTCCGCCCTTCACCGGCACGACACCGCCCGGTGGTTTCGGTTCGCTATGCTGCCCGCACCCGGCGTCAGCCGGCGAGAGGCGGAGCATGAGCATTCCCAAGAAGGACGACGCGGTGTTGGCACGACTCCGGGCGTCGCTGTCGCTGCTCGGCCCGAGCGAGCGCCGGGTGGCGTGCGTCATTCTCGAGTGCCCCGGTGCCGTCGTGGACTGGTCCACCTCTGAATTGGCCTCCGCGGCGGCAACTTCCACCGCCACGGTCGTGCGTGCCTGCCAGACGCTGGGCTTTCGCGGGTTCCAGCACCTGCGCCTCGAACTCGCGCGCGCGGCGCCGTCCGCGACTCCGTCCAGAGCCGCCGACCCGCTCTCGCGTATCTTCTCCGATGCGGCGGACTCGATCCGGGTCGGCCGTGACAGTGTCGACCTCGGCAGCCTCGCTGCTGCGATTGAGGCGATAGCGGATGCCGGTCGGCTCGTCCTCGTCGGAAGCGGCTTCTCCGCGCCCCCGGTCCAGGATGCGGCGATGCGATTCGCGACCGTCGGGCGTGCGGCCGAAGCGCCGAGCGATGTGCTCGGCCAGCAGTTCGCCGCTGCCTCCCTCACCCCGACGGATGTGTGTCTCGCCGTCAGCTATTCCGGCGCAAACGTGCACACGCTCCACGCATCGACGGCGGCGGCCAACGGGGGAGCAACGGTGATCGCCATCACGAGTTTCGCCCGGTCACCGCTGACCCGCCTGGCCGACATCGCTCTGATCACCGGCCCGGTGACGCGAGCGCACGACGTAGACCCGTTCCTCAGTCGGCTCAGCCACCTGCTCGTGCTGCACACCATCCACTCGGCGCTCGCCGAAGGCGACAGCGCCGAGCAAATGCGCAACGTCGTCGCCGATGCCCTCGTCACCGGCGACTGACACTCGAGCACGTCGCGGGCGGCCGCGCGAAGGGCCAGTCGTCCTGCGCCGTTCAGCGTCGCATCCCGGGCTGGTCACCGGGAGTTCACCTCGGGCGGCGACGCTGGTTCCGTAACAACGTTTCATCGAAAGTGAAACGCCGAAACGGAAAGAGGGTGGGCATGAGCGCGGCAACCGGGCGGTTCACGATCCTGCACCTCAGTGATGTGCACGCCACGGCAGGCGACCTTCTCTATGGGCAGGTCGATGGTCTCGCGCGGCTGCAACAGGTGGCGGATTATGCCCGCAGCGCCGGAATCACACCCGAAGCAGTTGTCGTCACGGGCGACCTGATCCAGCGCGGCAACGCGGATGCCTATCCTGCCGTCCGCGAGGCACTCTCGCGTCTCAGCGTGGATCTCGGCGCTCCGATCCTGACGGTTCTTGGCAACCACGATGAGCCGGGTGCCGCCCGTCTCCTCGACGGGCACGGTGAGAGCCACTATCGCGTCGATCACATCGGCGCACTTCGTTTTGTGCTTCTCGACTCCAGCAGCGGCGCCCTCGACGCGGAGCAGTTGCGCTGGCTCCATTCGGTTCTCAGAACGCCATACGGCCTCGGAACCGTTGTCGCCCTTCACCACGCACCGGTACCATCACCCATGCCGACCCTGTCGAAGACGGGCTTGCGTGATCCAGCGAGCTTCGCGTCGGCGATCACCGGATCAGATGTGCGGGTCGTTCTCGCCGGACACTACCACCACGCCATGTCGGCGAACTTCGGTGGAATTCCCGTTTCGGTCGGCCCGTCGCTCGCTTACCACCAGGTCATGGATGCGGGGCCGAACACCGTCAGCGGTCACGACCTCGCCATGTTCTCGCTCGTGCACGCCACCGCGTCGAGTGTCATCACGGCACCGGTCAGCCTGTTGCGTCCGCGTCCGCTTTTCTCGTCCCCCGCACCCGCACTGTCCGCTGTATCCAACCCGTAAGGAACTCATGTTCGCCAGAAAATCGCTTGTTGCCGCCGCTGCCTTCACCGCCCTCGGCATCGCTCTGACCGGATGCTCCGCGTCGGCCGAAGCAGAAACCGCGGCTCCCAGCGCGGACGCTCTCGGAGAGTCGACGATCACCGTCTACACCTCGGAGCCCCAGGAGAAGATCGACGCGGTCATCGCCGCGTTCAACGAGCAGCAGCCGAACGTCACCGTCGAGGTGTTCCGGGCAGGAACCGGCGACCTCACCGCCCGTATCGAAGCCGAGAAGGTCGCCGGTGACGTGCAGGCAGACGTGCTGCTCGCCGCGGATTCCGGAACATTCGAGGGTTACAAGGCCGACGACCTGCTCCTCGAGTACACGCCCGCCGACGTCGATTCCCTCAACCAGGACGTGGTCGATCCGGACGGTTTCTACACCGGAACCCGCATCATCCCCACCGTCATCGCCTACAACACCGATGCGATCAGCACTCCGCCGGAGTCGTGGGCAGACCTGACCGACGAGCAGTATGCGGGCAAGATCACGATGCCGAACCCGGACGTCTCGGGTGCGGCCGCGTATAACGCCGCGGTCTGGATGGACGAAGAGTCGCTCGGCGAAGCCTGGCTCACCGAGCTCGCCGCGAACCAGCCGGTGATTGCGGAAAGCAACGGACCTGTTTCGCAGGCCGTGGCATCCGGCACCCAGCCCGTCGGGATCGTCGTGGACTACCTCGTTCGCGAACTGCAGGCTGCCGGATCGCCGATCGATGTCGCCTACCCGACCGAGGGTGTGCCGTACGTTTCACAGCCGGTCGGCATCTTCGCGTCAACTGACGAGCAGGAAGCCTCCGAAGCGTTCGTTGACTTCCTGGTGAGCGAAGAAGGCCAGTCTCTCGCGGTCGAGCAGGCATACCTGCCCGTGCGCAACGACGTCGGAACCCCGGAGGGTGCCCCGTCGATGGACGACATCGCGATCCTGTCGCCCGACCTCGACCTGATCAACGAGACCAAGACAGCAGCCGTCGAGCGCTTCAATGAGCTCTTCAACTAAAGTTCGCTTCCAGGGCCCGGTCGTTCGCGACCGGGCCCTGACCCGTGCTCCCGGACGGTCGAGGCGCGACGGAGTCGACCTGGTGCGAGTGGCGCTGTGGCTCGTCACGGCTGCGCTCGTCGTCGGTCCGCTGGGCGCGATCGTCGTGCTCGCCCTCTCCGGTAATCACCTGCCCATGTTGCTCGAGGGTGATGTCGTCGAAGCCGGCATTAACAGTCTCGGTTCTGCGCTGCTCTCAGCGCTTGGGGCGGTGACCCTCGGCACGGTCCTCGCCCTCCTGCTCGACCGCAGCGATCTGCGTGGCCGCGGAGTGCTCCGGCTGTTCGCGGTGAGTCCTCTGCTCGTGCCCCCGTTTGTCGGAGCAATCGCGTGGATTGGGCTCGCTGGCCCGACCGGTCCGCTCAACAAACTCTGGACCGGGTGGTTCGGTGGCCCCCTGTGGAACATCTACGGCGGTGACGGTGTGGTGTTCCTTCTCATCGTTCACTCCTACCCGATCGCGTACATCATCGTTTCTGCGGCACTGCGCCGGGTTCCGACCGATCTGGAGCAGGCTGCACGCATGAGCGGAGCATCCGCTGGCCAGGCCGTCGGTGCGATCACGCTGCCCCTGCTGCGCCCCGCGATGCTGAGCGCGTTCACCCTCATCGCCGTGTCGAATCTCGCGGATTTCGGCATCCCCTCGATCGTCGGTCTGCCCGAACGGTTCGTGACCCTGTCGACGCTGGTGTACCGGTATATCCAGTCAGGCACGGTGGAGGCTCCGCTCGAGGTCGTCGCCACGATCGGTGTCGTGCTGCTCACGCTTGCCGTGCTGGCAATGGTCGCCGACCTGCTGCTGTCGAAGAACCGCTGGGAACTGGATGCCTCGGCGTCCGCCCCGCAACCGCTGCGGCTGGGTCGCCTTCGTGGCCCGGTCAGCATCATGGCGTGGGTTGTTTTGCTCGGTCTGACCCTCCTGCCGCTTCTCGCTCTACTCAGCCAGGCTCTGTTGCCCGCACCGGGCGTGCCGTTGACCTGGGACAACCTCACCCTCGACAACCTCGTGAGAGCGACGACTGCTCCCGGCACGCTTGCGGGAGCGAGCACCTCGGTGATGCTGTCGGTGCTGGCCGGGGTGATCTGCACCGTGCTCGGTCTCGCGATCGGAACCGTCGTCACGCGCACGAGGGCCAGGTCCAACACCGCTTTACGCACGCTCGCAATGGTGCCGCAGGCGATCCCCGGGCTCGTGATCGCCGTCGGCTGGCTCATCATCGCTCCGTCGATCGGTCTCTTCAACACGCCGTGGCTGATCCTCTGTGCCTACGTGATGTCGTTCACAGCGCTTGTCGTGCAGTCGGTAGCCGCTCCGCTCGCCGCGACTCCGCTCACGGCGGAGGAGGCGGCGCGGATTTCGGGGGCATCGCGCCTGCGCGCACTGTTCGACATTTCCTGGCGAATGGCGGTTCCTGCCGCGCTAGCCGGCGGGGTGCTCGTCATGCTCACCGCCGTCCGCGAACTCACCATTTCTGTTCTGCTGCTGTCACCTGGGTCGCAGACCCTCGGTGTGAACATCTTCAGCCTGCAGCAGGCGGGGGCGTACAACGCGGCATCCGCTCTGTCCCTCGTCATCACCATCGTTGGGCTGGCGGGCCTCGGCCTCGCTGCCAGACAGCAACGCTGACCCTCCCTCTTACCTTGAACCCGTAACCGAAAGGCGCCCCGTGGCATCCGTATCTCTCGACTCCCTTGGCCTGACCTACCCGGACGGCACTGTCGGCCTCGCCGACATCGACCTCCACATCGCCGATGGAGAGTTCGTCGCCCTGGTCGGGCCGTCCGGCTCGGGCAAAACCACCCTGCTGCGCGCGATCGCCGGCTTCCTGGCGCCGACGACGGGAAGCATTCGAATCGATGGTGCCGTGATGGCATCGGGGAACTCACTGGTGCCGCCCGAAAAACGGGAACTCGGCATGGTGTTCCAGCAACACGCGATCTGGCCGCACTGGGATGTTGCCCGCAATATCGGGTACCCGCTCAAGCTGGCAGGGGTCGGTCGGGCAGAGAGGGCGAAACGCGTCGACGAGGTGCTCGCGCTCGTGGGGCTGTCTGGCTACGAGAAGCGCAACCCCGCGATGCTGTCTGGCGGGCAGCGGCAGCGGGTCGCCCTGGCGAGGGCGATCGTCGGCAAGCCGCGGGTGCTGCTGCTCGACGAGGCTCTTTCTGCTCTCGATGAACCGTTGCGGGATGCCCTGCGTCTCGAACTGCAGACCCTGACCCGGTCGATCGGGCTCACGGTTGTGCATGTCACGCATGATCGGGAGGAAGCCCTTGCGCTCGCCGACCGGGTGGTCGTGCTCGACGGCGGGCGGATCCAGCAGGTCGGCACACCACCCGATCTCGTGTCGCGTCCGGCGCACGCGTCGATCGCTCGATTTCTGTCGGATGCCACGCTCTTCGATGGTGAACTGACGAACGATGGCTTCGTGGCCAGTGGGCATCCGTGTGCGGTCGATCTCGATGAGCTCGACGCTCCGGTTGGTGCGACCGGAGCGGGAACCATCGCCGTATTGCCCGAGGATGTGGATCTGGTTGCCGGGGAATGGGGCAACGCGACGGTGACGGTCACGTCGTCGCTGTTCGGTCGCAGCGGGAACGATGTCGTTGTCGACTGGAACGGCACTCCGGTGCGCTGTCGGATCGTTGGTCGTCGGCCATTGGTGGGGGAGCGGCTCGGAATCACCATTCGGCGGGCGCTGTTCTACCCGACGCCGGTGGGTGTTTCGGCCGAACTGCTGGTGGAGTCGTCATGACCGGGAGCAGGTTGGTCGCGTTCGTGCGTCACGGTGAGACGGACTGGAACCGGCAGCGTCGCATCCAGGGCTCGACGGATGTGCCGCTCAATGAAATTGGTCGGCTGCAGGCGCGTCAGCTCGGGCGTGACTTGGCTGCTGGGTCATGGGAGGTGGTGGTGAGTTCGCCATTGGTGCGAGCGGTCGAGACGGCGTCGCTGCTGTCGTCCGTGGCCGGGTTGCGTGTGGTCGAGCCCGTTGAGGGTCTCACCGAACGAGCGTATGGCCGTGCCGAGGGCCGTCCAGTTGACGAAGTGAACGAACGCTGGCCAGATGGTGAGTTCCCCGGCAGTGAATCTCTGTTCCGTCTTGCTCAACGGGGGCGAGTGGCTATCGAATCGCTTCTCGAGCAATACGACGGCGACCTGGTGCTGGTGTCCCATGGGGCGTTGCTGAGGGCGACGATGTCGGTATTGACCGGCCAGCCTTTTGCCCGGGTGGTCAACGGTTCGGCGACGGTGCTCGAGTACCGGGCGGGGGAATGGTCGCAGGCGAAAGCGCTGTTCCCGTCGCCGCGCTCGGGTGAGGTGGGTCCTACAACGGCGAGTACAGGCATCCCTCAGAGGGCCTCGGCTACGGTGGATTTATGACGACAATTGCCCTCGTGCGCCACGGTGAGACCGACTGGAATCTGGCCAAGCGCCTGCAGGGTCGTGCCGACATCCCGCTCAACGAGACGGGGTTCGAGCAGGTGCGTGCGCTCGCCGAGACCTTCTCGCCCGACGACTGGGCGCTCGTGTTTTCGTCGCCCCTCTCACGTGCGGCGGACACGGCGCGGGCGATCAGCGAGGGATCCGGGATACCGTTCGGTGGCATCGAAGACGACCTCATCGAGCGCAGCTTCGGCGAGGCGGACGGAGCAACCGCAGCGGACATCGAGGCCAAATGGGCGGACCGGATCTTCCCCGATGCCGAGCCGCTCGAGGTCGTCCGTAGCAGGGGAGCCGCTGTCGTCGAGAAGCTCATCGCACAGCACCCCGGCAACCTCCTTCTGGTGTCGCACGGTGCCTTCATCCGCGCCACCGTCTTCGCGCTGACCGGCACCGACATCCAGGGCCTCGCGAACGCGACCATGATCGTGTTGTCGCAAACGGATGCCGGTGGCTGGGAGATCGTTTCAGCCGCGGTCCCGGCCGCCTCCCGCTGACTGGCCTTCGCAACACTCGTCGGTGATCGAGTAGCGGGCTGCGAAGCGCGCTGCGCCATCACGATCCGAGCGCCAACTTCGACATCGGGATCAGGCCCGCAGTCGAGCTCTCATGAGTGGCGACTTGCTCTGGAGCAGAATCTCTTTTTGCTCCAGGTCGATGCTCGGTGGCGGTATGAGGAAGTACTCGGTATCTCGCCGCACGATCGCCCACCCGTTGTTGTGCATCAGGAGATGATGATGTCGACATAAGAGGACGCCGTCTTTTGTCTCGGTCTTTTTCGAGTGTTCCCAATGGTTGATGTGGTGTGCTTCGGTCCACGAGACCGGTCTGTCGCACCCGGGAAACATGCAGCCGCCGTCTCGCGCCGCCATTGCTCGTCGCTGTCGGCGGTTGAACAACCGCATGAGGGTCGTGGCTTCGAAGACCGAGTTTCCCGGACCCATGAGCACTCCCATGATGCCGGCGTGGCACATCGTGCGTTCGACGGTGGCTCCGGAGACGATCTCCCGCGAGTACTCGATCATCCCCATACCTTCGACGTTCCCGTCACCGTCCGGTGTGGGGAGTTCCTCGGCTCTCACCACGATCCGCACTTCGGGCTGGACTCGTGTGAAAACGGTGTCGGGGTCTGCTTGAACCCCGAGTTGCATCAGCTGGATGAGGTTGTCGAGGGCGATTTGTTCGGTTGTCCGATTGTCGGCGACGAGAGCATCGGCTGCCGCAACATCGTCGGGATGCACGAACCGTGGCCCGCCGGTGCGAGGACTGGTGACCGTGTCGATGATGCCGGCGAAGATCGCCTCGTTCTCTGGATCGAGCCGGATCTGTACGCCACGCATGCCCGTGGCATCCCGTCGCATCATGCGCAGACTGCGTTGGTCGCGCAACTGCTGTTCGCGCTCGCCGATACCGGCCACGTCGATGAGGTTTCGTTCCTCGCGAGCCAGGCGTGCCAATTCGTCGGCGTCGGTTGTCGCTGCCAGAGGCAGTAGTCGCTCCGCAGCCGCCCGTAGCGTGTCGGGCGGTATGTTCTCGTTCGGTTCCCCGAGCCCGCGGGCAATGCAACTTGCCGCGGTTGTGGAAAGTTCTCCCCTCGACACCGCCATCGAGAGCGGTGAGTGCCACGGCACCTCAACCGGAAGCAGAGCGGTCTCTTCGCCCATCGCTTCGCGCTGTTCGTTGTCGCGTCGCATCCGATCGGCCGCTTCGGCCTCTCCCACGGCGGTACCCACCCGCACTTGCTTCATCGCTTCGCCCCGAGTGGAACCGGTGATCGACTGAACCAGGGCTTCAGGAGTGCGCATGCCGCGACGCTGTGCGAGACCGGAATACCCGAGCTCGCGATCCGACAGCTTGGCAATCTGGCCGGCGCCCAACGCCACCAGTGCTTCACCGAGCTTCATGACCTCCGCCGCCCTCTCGGTGAATCGCTCGACCTCGTCGCTCGAAAGCCGGCCCACCAGTTCAGCCTCGCTCAGGCCGGTGCCCGCACCAGCCGGGTCAATCGGAAGACCGAGGCTGGAACGCAACTGCGTCACCATCGCGGGGAGCCGATCGAGGATCTGAGTCATGCTCCCATTTTAGCAAAAAGTCAACGACATTCGAAGGTTTGTTCGATCTGTGGATAAGTTTCTTGGTCGAGAAGTTGCCCAGACACCCTGCCCCGCTACAGTGCAACCATGACTCTCGCTGCGGCCGTGCTCGCCTGCCTGATCCTTCTCGCGCTGGCCGTCTTCCAGTCGCTCCTGATCGGCGGTCGCCCGCTCGGCCGCTTCGCCTGGGGCGGGCAGCACGATGTGCTCCCGCGGAACCTCCGAATGGGCAGCATGGTCTCGATCGTGCTCTACGCCGTCTTCATGGTGGTGATCCTTGAGCGGGCCGGAGTCACCAATATCTTCCCGGATGCCATCTCGCAGGTCGGCATCTGGATCCTGACCGCGTACTTCGCGCTGGGCATCATTATGAACGGCATCTCGCGGAGCAAACCCGAGCGCAACCTCATGACGCCGGTGTGCATTGTGCTCGCGGGCCTCTGTCTGCTCATCGCGCTGAACTGAGTGGACCCGCGCCGTAGCTACGGCTACGGCTGCGGCTACAGCTACAGTGACTCGCTGTCCTTGACGCCGACGGTACCAACGCCAGCGCCCGCGTCCGGCTTGCCACCGCCACCCGGCGCAACACCGTCGGCCTCCAGCGGCTTCTGCTCCCGGGCCGCCGCCATCGCCGCACGCCCGGATGGCAACAGCACAGCCACGACCATCACCAGGATCGTCACGATTCCAGCGATGACGAGTAGCAGCTGCACACTGATGACATCCGCGAGGGGACCGAACACCGTCATCCCAATCGGTGTGGCCATCGCCATCACGATGCCGACGTAACTGAACACCCGGCCGTGCATCTCGGGCTTCACCGTCTCTTGAACGAGCGTCATGAACGGCGCCGAGAACAGTGGCACGAGAAGCCCGAACCCGAACATGAATCCGTAGAACACCCAGAGGTTCGGTGCGAGCCCGAGCGCAATGGTGAACACGGCAAAGCCGAACGTCGAGAACAGGATAAGCGAAATGCGCCCCCGCTTCGCCAGCACAGTCGCAACCAGAACACCTCCGAGGGTCATGCCGACGCTGAAGGCGATCTCGAGCACGGTCACCATCCAGACCTCGGTGCCGAAGGTCCGCGCGATGAGCAGCGGCGTGATGAACGACGGCGCCACTGTCAGCAGGAAGATGATCGCGAAAACTCCGAGCAGCCACCGCACAACCTTGTGCGACCAGATGTAGCGGAATCCGCCGACCAGGTCCTCGCTATAGGTCGTCGTCTTCGACGCAATGGAGGCGAGTGTCGGCACGCTGACGAACAGCAGGAATCCGACGCCGATCACCGCGGTCACGACATCGATGAAGAACACGGGCACAATCCCGAACAGCCCGAACACGGCGCCGGCAGCGGCAGGTGCGAGCAGCGCCATCGCGGACTGGATCGACCCGAACACGCCGTTCACTCGCATCAGTTGGTCGGCGGGCACGATCTGCGGGATCATCGCCGACACCGCCGGCGTCTGGAACCCGGCGCCGATCGAGCGCGCTCCAACCGCAAGCAGAATCACCCACAGATCCGTGATGCCGTTCGCCATTGCCAGGGCGAGCACAAGGGTTATCGCGGCTATCGAGGTATCGGCGATGATGACGAGCACACGCCGGTTCATCCTGTCCGCAACGACCCCACCAAAAATCGACACAATGCCCTGCGGCAGGAACGCAGCGAGCGCATACAGGGCAATCGCCAGCCCGGACTGGGTTGCGAATGTGATGTACCACATCACCGCGTACTGCACGATCATCGACCCGAAGAGCGAGATCGTCTGTCCGCTCAAAAACAGGGTGACGTTCCGCTTCCAATGCGGTGGAACAGCGGATGCTTCCGCGCCGCCCGCGAGGACGTCGTTGTCAGCAGAGGAGGTGGGCTCTGAGTTCACGTGCTCAGGGTACCCACTGCCTGCGACATCCGTCATCAGTTGTTCGCCGGCAGCGTGCGGTCCGCTGGCGGGCGCCTAAACACCCGAAACGGACGAGAACACCCGGCGTGCCGGTGTTCTCGTCCGCAGTGGATGATCAGGCGGGGCTGAGCCGACTATCCCTGGGTCGCGCGAGCGTTGTGCGCCCGCCGCAGAACGAGGGTCAGACCACCGAGCGCGAGCAGCAGAGCGCCGAGCCCGAGCAGCGGCACGGTGAGCTCAGCTCCGGTTGCAGGCAGGTCGCTGTCGACCGGGGTCCCGGGTGTCACAGGAGCTGCTGGTGCTTCCGGAACGTCGGGCGCTGCAGGTACGACCGGCGGAACCGCGGGTACGGCCGGCGGCACGACAGGAGCCTCCGGAACCACGGGCGGAACAACCGGTGCAGCCGCGGTGTCCAGTGTGTAGGTGCTGGTCGCAGCCGGGGATGTCCCATTGCTCGCGGTGATCGCGAACGTGGACGACCCTGCGGTCGTCGGGACGCCGGAAATCACGCCGGTCGCACCGTCGAGCTCCAGGCCCTCAGGGAGTTCTCCCGAAGAGACCGCGTACGTCACAGTGGGCGTCCCCTCGGAGGTGACGGTGAAGGAGTATTCCTCACCGACCGTCGCGTCGGTCGGAGCATCCGACGTGATTGTGGGACTGGTCGAGACCTCGGTGGTTCCGGTGTCGCATCCGACTGGCGCGGTGATGACGTTCGTGTCGAGCGTCACCGCTCCCGTGTCTGCGAGCAGGCGGCCGGTGATGTCGGCACCGGTGACAGCGGTGATGGATGCCTGCGCCATGACCGTTCCGACGAACTGGGCGTCGCTGCCGAGGGTCGCTGAGCTACCGACCTGCCAGAAGACGTTGCAGGCGCTCGCTCCACCGGTCAGGGTGATGCGCGAACTGGATCCTGCGATCAGAGTGCTTGCTGCCTGGAAGACCCATACCGATTCGGCGGTGCCAGCCAGGGTGAGCTCGCCGTTCAGTGCAAGCTCGCCGCCGGAGTAGACGCCGGGCGTGAGCGACAGACCGGCGAGTTCGCCGACCCCGGTCGTGGTGGGGGTCAGGCTGGCGGCCACGTTGTACGCGGTTGTCAGGTCGCTCTGCGCCTGTGCGGCCTCGGCGTCGGCGGAGTGCAGGACGCCACCGTAGATTCCGGGTGGGAATCCGACGATTGCTGTTCCTGGGCTTACGCCGACATCGCCTTCGATGACGGTGGGCCCGGTGTTCGTCACGGTTGATGCGCTCAGCACTCCGAACGTTGCTGCGGAGCCGAGTCCAACCGGCCCGTCAATAGTTGTGTCTGCGTGCGCCGGAGTCGCCGAAAAGAGCAGGATGCCGATCGACGCTAAAGCGACGGATGCTGTCGCGGGGCGCGACAAATAACGGTTCTTGAAGATGGTGTGCCTCCCAATAGAGAAGGCGTAACGCCGAGCCCGAACTCGTGTTTACTGCCCCCTGCGGTAGGTCTATCACGTTAAATTCTTTAAACCTAAACGAGCGTATTGATGTGCGCAGTGCAGTTGCGCTCGAGCCTTGGACCGTTGATCGAGTGCCGACCGAGCGAAGCGAGGCCGGTGTATCGAGATCAGGGGGGTTGATCTCGATACGCTCGAGATCAGGGGGTCGATCTCGATACGCTCGTTCCTCGCCGGTTGCTGAGCTTGTCGACGTGCGATCAGGGGAGCGGGGCGGGTCACTCGCCCGGGTTCAGGCGATCCCGGCCCTCGATGTCCGCGGCCAGCCGGTCGATGCGGGCAAGCACGGCGTCGAGTTGCCCGACCGTCTCCCACAGCACCGGATGCTCCTCGGCTACGGGCGCAGAAGACCCAGCAGACCCAGATTCCAACGCCGACAGGTCGAAGTTCACGTTCGCCCGCGCCCCGGCAACGGCAGCACGCAGCGCCCCGCACGCCACCGCGACATCGGCGATGAGCGCCGGCTTGCCGTGCTCCGCGAGCCACTCGAGGTCACTGACCGCTGCCGCTCCCTGCCGGCCCAGGTCCGCAGATGCATGCGCTGCCTGAACGGATGCTTCGCGAATGGCATCCGCTCGACCCTCGTGCGGCTGCAGGCGAAACGCGCTGCCGAAGGACTCGGAGGCGGCGGCATCCGAATCGGCCAGCCGAAAGGCGGTCTCCCGTCCGGCAGCAGCCCGGGCGCGGAGCGCAGAAAGCTCGTCAGCACGCGGACCCGACACCGACGTGTACCCGGCAACCATCGACGTGAGGCTGTACGCGATCGCGAGCATGACACCGGATGCCGCCCCACCACCGGGCGAACCGGTGGACTCCGCGAGGGCGGCGGTCCACTCTAAAATCGTCGATCGGTGCGCAGCAACAGACCTGTTCTCCATGCCACCAGTAAACCCTCTCGCGGCCGAAACGGTCTCGTTACATCAACGCAACACCGCGCTGGGAGTGTGAGCGAACGCCGCAGTTCGCGGCCGACGTGACGCATCAGAACGCGTCACGATCCTTGATTGCCCCTGAGAGGACACCCTTGAGTCAGCCATCCCGGCGCCGATTCCGACGCGCCATTCTGCTCCCCGGAGCGATGGTCGCCGTCGCGGCCACGTGCTTCGGCACGGTGACCGTTGCTACGGCCGCACCATCCGATACGAGCGCACTGAACTTTCTTGCCCCGTTCTACAGCGAAGCGGATCTCACCGGCGACAACGCCGTTGACGACGCGGATATCGACCTGCTGATCGCGGCCCTCGGCACTACTGAGGCAGACGCGACCTGGGCCGAGGTGAGCAAAGCGGACTTCGACGCCAACGGCACCATCGGCCTGACCGACGTCGCTCTGCTCGCCCAGCGCGCACTTTACGACGACGGTCCGTTCGACGCCGTCGAGGCGAGCACGATCGACGCCCAGAAAGCAATGAACGCCGGCACCATCACCGCGGTCTCACTGACTCAGATGTACCTCGACCGCATCGCCGCATACGACGATCAGGGCGAGAAGCTCAACTCGATTATTTCGGTGAACGCCAGTGCTCTGCAGATCGCCGCCGAACTCGATGCCGAGCGAGCGAAGGGCGGACCGCGAAGCATGCTCCACGGCATCCCGGTCATCGCGAAAGACAACTACAACACGCTCGATATGCCGACGACTGCGGGCTGCACGTGCCTCAAGAACAACCAGACGGATGCCGACAGCCAGATGGTCGAGCAGATGCGCGCTGACGGGGCGGTCATTCTGGCGAAGGCCAACCTCGATGAGTTTGCCTTCAACCTGAGCACGGACAGCTCCCTCGGGGGCGTGACGAACAGCGCGTATGTGCGGGACCAGAACGCCGGAGGCTCCAGCGGAGGAACCGGCGCGTCGATCGCCGCGAACCTCGGCATCATCGGCCTCGGCACCGACACCGGTGGGTCGATCCGTGTTCCGTCGTCGTTCAACCAGCTCGTGGGCGTTCGTCCAACGGTCGGGTTGGCCAGCCGCGACGGCATCATTCCGCTCGCGCTGTCCCAGGACACCGGCGGACCGATGACTCGCACCGTTTCGGATGCCGCCATCACGCTCGATTCTGTCGTCGGCTACGACCCTGAAGATGCGATCACCGAGGAGTCGAAAGGCAACATCCCGTCGACGTACACGTCGAGCCTCGATGATTCGAGCCTCGAGGGTGCGCGGATCGGTTACGTCCCATCGATCGTTGGCACGAACGCCGCCGTGCTGCGCCTCTTCAACCAGGCCAGGGCAGACCTTGAGGCGCAGGGCGCAACCGTCGTCGAAATGACGATCCCCGACCTCGCCACTGTGCAGGGCTACTCGAGCGGAAGCACGAACGAGTTCAAGCACGACGTCAACGAGTACCTCTCAAAGTTCGTCACCGATCCGGCCGTGCCATACGCATCCCTCGCCGAGATCATCGCGGCGGGTGACTACCAGGCACCGTCACGCACCGGCACCTACAACGCGCGTGAAGCCGTCACCGAGGAGGCGTACCAGGCGTGGATCACGAAGCACAACGCCGAGATCCTTCACGGCGAGAACGTTCTCTCCGGGGCGATGGACACCTACAACGTGTCAGCGATGATCTACCCGACGACCACCGGACAGTACAGCGCGGGCGCAAACAACCGCCTCAGCGCGTACAGCGGGATGCCGGCGGTCACCGTTCCAATGGGCTTCTCGTCAACGGCGATCGACGGGAGCCGGATCGATGGTGCCCCGTCGAACATAGAGTTCCTCGGGCGCTCCTACGCCGAACCGACGCTTCTCGGCTTCGCGTATGACTACGAGCAGGCCACCAAACACCGCACCTCGCCCGTCCTCTTTCCCGCATTGGCTGGCTAGGGCATGAGCGGTTTGAGGCAGACATTCCCCGAGAACGCGGTTCTCGCCACGAAAGGTACCGAGTCCATGATTCCCTCCGTCAGTCCCCGCAGGCGCGCCGGGTTCTCGCTCTCCGCGCTCGCCGTGCTCACCGGCGGCCTGGTTCTCGCCGCACCGCTGTCGGCAACGGCGGCGCCGAGCGTTGCGAGCTTCTCGATCGCGGTATCGGATGACACGGTGGAGGTCGGCGACATCATCGACGTCACCGTTTCGGCCGCGACGGCGGCAGACGTCTACGCGTATGAGCTGGCGCTCGGTTTCGACCCGGCCGTGTTGGAGTACATCGACGGCAGTGCGGCGACGGAGATCTCCGGTGTCAACAGCGCGACCGTTGCTGGGGACACCCTTGAGTTCGTTCACACCAAGCTCGGCACCTCGCCGAGTGCGACCGGTGACCTCACCCTCGCCACCCTGTCGTTCGAGGCAATCGGGTCCGGAAGTGGAGCGCTGACCCTCGACGTCGAACTTGTCGGGTCGGATGCCGCGTCGCTCACGTTCGCGGACGCAGCGACGGCTGCGGTCGAGGTGGCAGCACCTCCGGTGACCCCGCCGTCGACGTCGACACCGACACCGCCGGCCTCACCGGGATCACCGGCGGGGGAGGACGCCGAACCCATCTCGAGCCCCGGCCGCGACAGCCTGTCGGAGACGGGCTCCGATGTCACGCCGTGGCCCTTCGTCGGTGCCGCTCTGGTGATGCTGCTCGGAGCGGCTCTGCTGATCGCCCGGCGAAAGGCGCGCGCACAGCAGGAGTAACACACGAGCAGTACTGAACAGGAGTGGCGGCCGGCGCGAGAGCGTCGGCTGCCACGTTTTTCAGGAGTCCGCTACTTCCCACCACTCAGACCGCGCACCCTTGCGCGACTTCACCGAATACAGCGCCTCGTCGGCGATCCGGAACAGTTCGGCCCCGGTCGTGCCGTGCGTCGGCGCGAGGGCAACACCCATGCTGAGCGGCGTCGAAATCGAGACGCCATCCGGCAGCGAGATCGGCTGCGAGTGTGCCTCGTGCAGTCGGGCGATGACCGCGCGCAGGTCGTCGAGCGGTCGCGCGGCATCCAGTCCCTCGAACACGGCGAGGAACTCGTCGCCGCCGATTCGCCCGACCACGTCGACAGAACGGATGCAGGCGCGGGTGCGCTGGGCGAATTCGCGTAGCACGGCATCACCGACCGGATGCCCGTACGTGTCGTTGATGGTCTTGAAGTCGTCGAGGTCGATCATGCCGACGGCGAGGGCGGTGCCGGCGCGTGAGCCTCGAGCCAGCGCGTCGGCCAGGTGCGCGGCCAGAGCCGTGCGGTTCGGTAGCCCGGTCACCGGATCGTGGGTGGCCTGGAACCGCAGCTGTTCCTGCAGTTCGATCAGGGGACTGATGTCTCTCTGCACACTGACGAAGTGCGTGGTTGTGCCCGAGGCATCCGCGATCGGGGTGACGGTGAGCGAGTTCCAGAACGAGGTGCCGTCCTTGCGGTAGTTGAGGATCTCGCCGCGGAACGTCTCGCCGGACTCGAACGTGTCACGCATGAGCTGCACCGTTGCGGCATCGGTCTCCGGTCCCTGCAGCAGAGCGCAGTTCTTGCCGATCATCTCGTCGGCGCTATACCCGGTGATCTCCGTGATCGCGCGGTTCGCGTAGATGATGCGCCGCTCGGCATTGGTGATGAGCGATCCCTCCGACACCGCTTCGAGTGCTGAGGCGAAGAGCCCGTCGGGAAGGCCGGCGGTCTGCGTCGGGCGAACGGATGCTCCGCCGTCGTCGGCAGCAGACGTCGCGTTCGTGTCCATGCTTTTCATCTCCGGCTTCAACCGATGCGGTCTGACCATATTCCCACCTCACCGCAAATCAAGCCGTCACCGCTGATCAAGCCCTCACCGCTGATCGAGCCCTTACCGCTGATCGAGCCCTTACCGCTGATCGAGTGCCGACCGAGCGAAGCGAGGCCGGTGTATCGAGATCCCTTCAACGCTGATCGAGCTTGTCGAGATCCCGCACCGAAACGCGGTCATCCCTTCGAGGCTGCTTGGTGACAAAGAATACGAACGCCGCAACCCCGAGTGCGGCGAGTAGCCCGGCGACGACCCAAATCGCCCAGAACTCAGAGGTGAAGGCAAGAATTGCGGCAACGCCGCTTGCAATCATCAGCATGATGCCGGCCACCAACATCGCGGTGGGTAGCTGCAACGGTGGGCTGGGCTGCCGAATGGCCGGAGGCGGGTCCGTCGCGACGATGTACAGGGTCGCGAACGGACCCAGAAGGAGAGAGATGAAGAACCAGGCCAGCCGCCCTCGGTTCTTCTGCTCGGCAAGGCCTGCGTTGACAAGGGCGAGGGCGAACCAGCCCCAGGAGTTCACCGCGTTGGGATCCATGCGCTCACACTAGCGAAGGGGCGCTCGGCGTCATACGAATTTCGTCGTTCACCTTTCGGATGCCTCTGGGTCACCTGGCATCCCTAACCTCAATCGCTGGTGCCCGCCGCGGGCTCCATGCCACAGCTTGGAAGGTTCCATAGTGCTCGAGTGCTCGCCCGCCGCCCCACCCCAGTCACCCCTGAGGCCGGAATCGAGGCGACGCCCGACTCGGTGGCTTGCGCTCGCGCTCGGTGCCGGGCTCCTTCTCGGAGGCACCGTCACAATTGGCGTCGACCCAGCACCGGCGGTCGCCGCAGACGGGACCGGGGGGCTCAACCTGACCGGTGAGAATTCATCTCTCCTCACCGCGGAAACCAGCGCGCTCGCCCCGGGCCTCGACCTGACGTCGTTCAAGCGGCTCCAACCACAGGGCTGGGTCACCGGCCACGTCATGGTCGCCGACCTCGGCACCCCCACCCTCAGCATGGATGTGCTCGACGGCGGCAGCGTCTCCGGCGGTGCGACCGTCAGCGCTCAGGTCGAGGACACCGGCGCGATCGCCGCCGTCAACGGCGACTACTTCGACATGAATGCGTCCGGTGCGCCGGTCAGCACCAATGTGTCGTCCACACGTGGAGTGCTCAACGCGACCAACTCCAATCGCCCGGCGCTCACGATGGCCGACGGAGTTGCTGCTATCCAGCAGATCGCCTCCGCCGCTACCGTGACGATCGACGGCGACAAGCTCGACGTCCCGTCGGTCAACGCTCCCGGCGTGCCGAGCAACAGCATCGGCTACTACACGCCACTGTGGGGAAGCCACCCGCTCTCCCGCGTGCTCGGTGGTCCGGCCAACATGACGAAGACCTTCGCCGTCGCGACGGTGACCGACGGCGTTGTCACCTCGGTGACCAGCGACCCGGCCGAGACCATCGCGCTTGTCAGTGCAGACACCGCCATCCCGAGCGGCAGCGCGGTACTCGTCGGGCGTGAGGCGGAAGCATCCCGCATCGCTGCCCTGACGGTCGGCCAAAAGGTCGACGTCTCGGTCGGAACCACCGCCGACGTCGACCTCGCGGTCAGCGGATCGCAGCGCCTGATCGAGAACGGCGTGCAGACCCCCGACGACCAGGTCGAAGCGGCACGCACCGCCGTCGGCGTCAACGAGAACGGCACCGTCGTCTACGTTGCGACGATCGACGGCCGTGCCGGCGACGCCCGCGGCATGACCGTGCAGGAGCTGGGCCGTCTCATGCTCGACCTCGGCGCCCACAACGCCGTCAACCTCGACGGTGGCGGCTCGACCACCCTCGTCGCCCGCGCCCCGGGTGCCAGCGCGCCCGCTTTGGTGAACCGCCCCTCCGACGGCACCGAACGCGTCGTCGCCAACAGCCTCGCCTTCTTCTCGAGCGCGCCGGCCGCCGCGGCGACGAACGTGGCCATCGACACAGCGTCGACGAACGACACAGCGGATGCCGTGTTCCCCGGCCTGTCTCGCACGATCACCGGAACCGGCCTCGACGCCAACTACGCCGGAGTCGCCGTGTCTGGCGACTTCGCCGCGAACAATGAGGGCGTCACCGTCGAGAAGATCGATGGCACCACCGCCCGCGTCACTGGCGCCAAGCCAGGTAAGACGAATGTGTCGTTCACGGCGGAGGGCAAGACTGCTTCGATGCCGCTGCACGTGCTGGGTGAACTGGCGCGACTGCGGGCATCCGCTTCGGTGATCTCGCTTGCAGAACCAGGCAGCACCGCCACCCTCAGTATCGAAGGGCTCGACGCCGACGGCTTCGGTGCACCCATCGAAACCGCGGACCTCTCCGTCACCGCCGGCAGCGACATCACCGTCGAACCCGCGGGTGTCGACACCTTCATCGTCTCGCCGAACGTCGAGTCAGGGTCGGCAACGATCACGGTCGAGGCGGGCGGGCAGACCGCCGAGATTGCCGTGACCGTCGGGTACAAATACGAGCCGGTCACTGATCTCAGCGACGTCGCATCCTGGACCAGTGCCGTCGCTCGCGCGACCGGCACGACGAGCGCGGCGACCGGTCCCAACGGTGAGGCGGCGATGAAGCTCAACTATGACTTCACGACGTCGACCGCAACGCGTGGTTACTATGCCATCGCCCCGGCACCGATCGAGCTCGCCGGCCAGCCGCAGGCGATCACGATGTGGATCCACGGTGACGGGAGCGGTGCCTGGCCCCGGCTTCAGGTGAAGACCGGGAACGGTGTGACCACCAACCTCGACGGTGCACTCGTGGAGTGGACCGGCTGGAAAGAGGTCACCTTCCGCGTTCCAGCCGGCACAGCGTATCCCCTCCAGTTCGAGCGGATCCGGATGATGGAGACGCGATCAGCCGCGTCATACCACGGTGAGGTCACCATTGCGGGGATCTCGACGATTGTGGCTCCTGACGTTGACCAGCCGGTGGCATCCGTTGTGTATGACGACGTCATCGTCACCGACGGAACCGTCGCGGATCGCGCCCAGCGCATCGCGGTGATGAGCGACGCCCAGTTCGTCGCCCGGGTTCCCGACGGCGCCATTGTGCAGGCGGCCCGTCGCACGCTGCAGGAGATCGTGGACGAGAAGCCCGACCTGCTAGTGATCAACGGTGACTTTGTCGACGAGGCGTCCACTGCCGATTTTGATCTCGCGCGCACCATCCTCAATGAGGAAGTGGGCGATGCGATTCCATGGATCTATGTGCCGGGCAACCACGAGGTCATGGGCGGGGCGATCTCGAACTTCGAGGCGGAGTTCGGCGACACCACCCAGACCAAGCGGCTCGGGTCGACCCTGGTCGTGACGCTGAACACGGCGAACGGTTCGCTGGCTCGTTCGGACGCCAACCAGCTGCGGGTGCTCGAGAAGGCACTCGCCGATGCAGCGGATGACAGCCGGATCACCGGGGTAGCGGTGTTTGCGCACCACCCGGCAAATGATCCGCTGCCGTCCAAGGCGAGCCAGTTGAGCGACCGGTATGAAGCGGCGGAGCTGGAGCGGACCCTCGCGAAGTTCCGCGCCGACTCGGGCAAGTCGATCGCGACGATCAACGGTCACGTCGGCGTGTTCCACGCGACGAGCTTCGACGGGGTATCGAGCCTCATCACGGGAAACTCGGGCAAGGGGCCGTCTGGCACGCCGGAGACCGGCGGGTTCACCGGCTGGATGATGCTCGGTCTCAACCCGTCGGCAGGTGTGGTCGGATCGACACCGACCACCGTTGTCGACCGCACCGGTTGGATGCGAGCTGAGACGAAGCCGCGCGTCGATGAGGTGCTGCTCGCGGCACCGACGGTCATGACGGTGGGGGAGTCGGAGTCGGTGAGCGCCAGCATCCTGCAGGACGAGGGCCGTGAGGTTCCGGTGCAGTGGCCGATGAGTGCGGACTGGGACGGTTCAGGTGTCGTCATCGACGCCGGCCAGGCGCGCGAGCGTGCCGCGTCGGTGCTGCGGTTCAACCCGGCGACGAAACAGCTCACCGCCGTGAGCGCCGGGACCGCAACGCTCTCGCTCACGGTCAACGGCGAGACGGTATCGGCCGAGGTGACGGTGATCGCCGTCCCCGGCGAGGTCGTGCCGCCGGTCGATCCGGCCGACCCGAGTGACCCAGCTGATCCGGCGAACCCGGCCGACCCGGATGCTCCGGCACCGGGAGAGGGTGACTCCGATGGAGACGTGCCGGCGGGTCAGGCCCCCGGTTCATCGGCGGACGCTGACCAGTCAGACGACCTGGCAGCAACGGGTACGGATGCCGTCGCGCCGGCAATTCTGCTTGCTGCGTTTGCGCTGCTCCTCGTCGCGGCGGGTGCGCACTTGAGGCGCCGGACCAAGTTGCAGCACGAGTAAGAGAACGTAAGATGCCCGATCGCACCGAGTGCGGTCGGGCATCTTGTTCGTTCGGTCGGAGTGAGCGGGTTCCGTCTAGAAAGCGGTCTGAGAACTCAGGGCCTCGAAGACCAGCCACCCGGCGAGCACCAGGCACACGCTGAGCGCTGCAATTGGCGCCCATCGGTTCCGGGCGCGGCGAGGAAAGGGACGATGCTTGGGCATCCTTCGAATATAGGACCGCTCATCAGGGTTTGCGATAGCGGGTTACCCCCAGTTCGTCCAATCGCTGCAGCAACCCACCCCCAGTCCACGGGCCGCAACTCGGCCGTCCAAGCGCCCTCGCGGTATGGTGACTCGGGCACCATATCGACCTGGTGCGCAGGGGGACAACCGATATGAAGCTCAACGACACCGATCGCGGGCCGTTGAATGACAGTGAAACGCCGCTCATCGAGCCCAAGCGGGCACGACGGGCAAGCGACGACACGCAGCTCATCGGTTCGGACGCTGAGTCACCTGTCGGCCACGACGCTCACCAGGCCGATGCCGGCCGCCGGCTGATCGACCCCGATGCCACCGCTCCCATGGACGTGACCACGATCGATGAGTCCGTCTTCACGCTGTCCCTTCCCTTCACGAAGACCACTGCTGCGGCCGATACCCGCGACACCCCGTCCGAAGCCGAAACGGCCTCGATCGCGATTCTTCTGCGCGATGACGGCAAAGAAGTCAGCGCCGATGTCGCCGAGCACGAGCGGATCATCCGCCCGACACCGACCGTCTTCCTCCCGGGTAATAAGCAGAGGACGACCCGAAGCGTTCTGACCATCGTCATCTCCATCCTCACCGTTCTCGCCCTCGTCGGCGTCGGCATCCTGTTCGCGGTGAAGAGTCAGGCAGCGACCCCCGAGCAGCAGGCATTCGAGGCCTACTCCTCCCGGCAGCTCACCGTGGCGAAGGCTGACCGAAAGCTCACCTCCACTTACACCGCCATCACCACCGCCAGTACGGAAGCCGAAGCGGTCAACCTGGCGGCTGCTGCCGCGCTCGCCGCCGTCGCGGGTGTGTCGGACGAGCCCGCACGTGCTGCAGCAGAGACTCAGCGCGTCGCAACGGCCGCAGCCATAGCGGAAGTCGTCGCCGTCGACCCGGCCGAGACGCCGTATGCAGCGCCCGGCGTGAGTGCGGGTTCGAGCCTCAGCGTCATCGGGGCTGCCCTCGACGAGATCTCTGCCGAAGCCACGCGGATCGAAGCGGCGCAGGTCGAACTCGATGCGGCTCTCACGGCGATAACGGATGCCCGAACCGCCTTCACGACGGCGTTCACCACGTTCGCGGAGACGATCCCGGCGACGGCTACTGCCTTGATCGAAGCCAACGGGGATGCCGGCCAGGAATGGCGAGATGCGGTCAGCACTTCGGTCACTGCCTTGACGGCAGCGGTCGAGAAGGAAGCCGGCGCTGCCGAACTCCAGGCGTATGCCGCTTCGGCCTTCGCCCTCCAGGATGAGAACGCACGGGTGATCCTGGAGCGCGAGTCCGTCGAGGCAGAAGACGACAGGACTCCGCAGGCCCCGAACCGGCCACGAAACGACTCCAACCCTGACCCGGTCACTCCGCCGGGGCAGAACACTCCTGCCCCGGAGGACCCGGACTCGGGTTCGACCACTCCGCCGGTAGTCGAGCAGCCCGGGCCAGTAAAGCCTGACCCCGAGACCGATCCCGACACCACTCCGTAGTAGCGGCCGATTCAGTCGTCAGTAGCGGCCCGAGCGATCGCCCTACTTGCAGGCCACCAGGTTTGCGACGTTCGCGCTGAGCGCTCCGGTTCCGCCGAGTAGCACCACTGAGCTCGCGCGAAGTGTCTTGATGTCGGCTAGCACATGGGCAGGAACACACGTGCCGCGCACGGTGTAGAGCGGTGCCTTGTTCTTGCCGGCCAGTGCCGCACCGGCGAGGGCGTCGGCAAAACCGGAGCCGTTGGCCAGATACACGGTGCCGCTCGTCGTGAACGAGCCGCGGTTGATCGCGCCAGCCGTGGCGTACCGGTCTCCGCCGCCAAAGCGGGTCACGTTCGTGGCGCCGAGCGCAGACTTGAGCGAGGCCTCGACCTTCGCGTTCACGGCGCCGGTGCTTCCGGCGATGGTCGCCTTCGTCACCTTGAGCGTCGACAGCAGGTCTTTCGTCCTGGCGTCGATAGCGGCGCCGTTACCGTCCACGAGCACGACGGGTGCACCGGCGGCGCCGGCCGCGGCGGAAGCGGCGAGGGCGTCGGGGAAGTTGCGTCCCGTCGCCACGAATGCCTTCGCGCTGCCAGCGGGGAACGCGTTCTTCACGATCACGCGCGCGGTCTCGTATCGGTCGCCACCGGCATCCCGGCGAATTGACGGGGTGAGAGCCGAGAGCTTGTTGTACACGGGGGAGGAGACGGCGCTCGTGCCGCCGACAACCACGATCTTCTTCGGCTTGAGCCTCGTGATCTCAGCGGCGACCGTGGCAGGAAGCGACGACTTCGCGGTCAGCAGCAGCGGTCCCTTCTGCGCGGCGGCGGCGGGTGCTGCGGCGAGAGCGTCGGGGAACGACGTACCGGTTGCGACGTACACAACGGGAACACCAGCGGCGAATGACTTCTTCGAGACGTCAACCGCGGTCGCATAGCGATCGGTCCCGGCGAGACGGCTGACAGTCGGGGTTTTCTTCACGAGCTTGACCGTCGGCGTTTCGATGACGCTGCCGGCCGTGGGAACGGCGATGGTCCCTGCCGCTGCGAGCGACGCCGCTGCCGGGTAGAACTGCGGAGCATACGTGGCCCCGGCGAGGGTGACCGAATTGGCCGACGCATCGGCGAATCCCTTGTCCGAGAACCCGAGCTTGTACGAGCCGATAGTGAGGCCGGTCACCTGGTAGCGGCCCTTGTCGTCGGTGAAGCTGTCAAAGACGCGCGTCCATGCCTCACCGTTCTTCTTCCAGACCGGAATCTGCAGGTTTGCGAGCGGTGCACCGGTGGTGTCCGTCGCGAGTCCCGTGATCGTCGACGCCTTAGTCAGCACGGCATTGCGAGCGGATGCCGTCGCTCCTGCTGCGACCGTGGTCACGACCGACGCGGCTTCAGTCGCGGAGTTCTGCCACCACTGGGGGAGGAAGGACTGGTCGGTTGCCGTCGCGCCGAACTTGGAGAAGACGATGCGGTGCCCTCCAGCGGTGAGGCCAGTGATCGTGTAGTTGCCGTTGGCATCCGTTGTCGCAACGCCTTCCGAACCACCGGCGGGGTTATAGGCGTGCACTTGTGCCCCGCCGAGGTTTGCCGTTCCCGTTTTGACGTTTCCCGAGATGGACCCGGTTGCTGCAGCGGCGGATGCTGGCGCACCAGCCACGAGGGGAACTCCGATCGCGATCGCGAGGGTCACGGCAAATGCCGTCACCCGCTGACGCCAGGGTGTGTGGGCAGGCTGAACGGGGGAGTTCGGGCGCGACAAATGGTGCTCCTGAAAAAGTGGGAAATAAGAATAGGTCCGGAGATCACTCTCGAAACAGACCTTTGCTCACTATATACGATTTATCTCGGAACGTGACCACAACGGGGGCCGCGGCGACTCCGGCGCGCTCCGGCAAACGAAAAACGGCCCCGGCTGCAACGCAACCGGGGCCGTTCGAATCGAGCGAGTTTTACCTACATGCGGTCATGTTCACGACCTTGGCGGTGAGCACTCCGGCGCCACCGAGGAGCACGACGTTCTTGGCCTTCAGGCGAGCGAGCTCTGCGAGCACCGTGGGTGGAACGCAATCCGTCTTCACCGTGTACAGCGGCGCCCTGTTCTTGCCGGCCAGCGCTGCTCCGGCGAGGGCGTCGGCGAAACCGTCACCGTTGGCGAAGTAGACCGTGTCTGACGCCGCAAACGCAGACTTGTTGATCGCCACAGCGGTGTCGTATCGGGTCACTCCACCGAGGCGGTTGACGTTCGCGGTGCCCAGGAATGACTTCAGCGATGACTCGACAGCGGTGCTGACCACTCCGGTGCCGCCGGCGACGAACGCCTTCTTCACCTTGAGAGTGGAGAGCAGTCCTCTGGTGTCGGCGTCCACGGCCGATCCCTTGCCGTTGACCAGCACAACCGGTGCGGTGATCGAGCCGGCCGCGGCCGAGGCCGCGAGTGCGTCGGGGAAGTTCAGCGCCGTGGCAACGTATGCCGTGTCGCTGCCGTTCGGGAAGGCTTTCTCCACGATCACGCGGGACGTCGCGAACCGGTCGATCCCGGCATCCCGGCGAATCTCGGTCGTCATGCCCGCCAGCTCGTTATAGACGGATTCCGACACTGCGCCGGGCCCGCCGACGACGACGATCTTGCCCGGCTTCAGCCGGCGAATCTCTGTGGCAACCTCGGTGGGGAGTTTTCTCGCGTCGGTCAGGAGCAGTGGTCCGCCCTGGGCGGCCGCCGCGGGAGCGGCGGCAAGGGCGTCGGGGAACGCCATGCCGGTCGCGATGTAAACGACCGGAGCCGTTCCTGCGAACGACTGCTTGGAGATGGCAACTGCTGTCTGGTAGCGGCTCGTGCCGGCGAGGCGGCTCACGGCGACCGTCGGCTTCGTGCCGAGCGAAACGGTGACCGAAGCGGTCGCGCCGGTGCCGGTGACGGCGATGGTCACCTTGCCCGACCGAGCGGTGAAGGTCTGACCGGCTTTGTAGAACAGGTCGCGATTGGTGAAGAGATCGTGAGCGTTGCTAGCGGTGGTCCTTGGGCGGGTAAGCACGGTGGAGGACCCGTTGGCTTCGAGCTTGAGGACCCGCACGCCGGTGTTCATGCCTGCGAAGTATCCCGTCTCGTAGAGCGCGCCGTCATCGATACTCGCGCCGGTCCGGTACTCCACCAGGTACACCTGGCCGTTGGACGGATCCGTCACCCGGATGCCACGGACGCCTGATGCGGAGGTCGCCGGCTGGACTGCGACAGCGGTTGAACTGTATGCCGACCCGCCGGTCAGTGCCAGAGACGGCAGAGCTGCAGCAGGGAGAGCATCCAAGGCCGCCTTGTGTGTGACGTTGAGCGCCGTCAACTGACGGTTGGTGATTCCGTCGTAGGTGAGGGCCATGCCCATGGTGTCGTAGACGTCGTAATACTCGGTCGGGGCGCAGCCGGCGCTTTCATTGCAGAGCTGCGCGTTGGAGTGCTCGAGGCCAAGGTTGTGGCCGAATTCGTGGGCGAGCGTGTGCAGGTTGACCGGTGCGTGATGTCCGACCCATATCAGGCCTCCGTCTTCAAGGGATCCGATGCTTCCAAGCCCTGTTCCGCCGCCGCACGACTCTGGTGCGATGACCACGAGGTGGTCGGTCGCGTTGTTCAGCCAGTAGTACTCGAAGGAGGCGCCGAATCGCGCAGCGGCGACATCCCACGCGCTTTCGGGGTCACACGCGTAGGCCGAGACGATGCGCTGAACGGATGCCGGCTTCGTGACGCGCGCCACCTGGCCGCCGCTCTGGGACGGCCAATAGGTGTTGAGCTTGGTCACCATGGTGTTGACTTCGGCGTCGGTTACAAGCGTTTCGCCTGGGTTTCCCGGCAGGGTCATCACTGCGATGTCGAGCGTGTGGGCGCGGGGGGAAACAGCCTTGCCATAGACAGGACCGGTGACGGTCGCGTCGACGACCTCCAGCGAGGAGTCGAGGTCGGAGGCCGCCTCGATGATCGTCGAACCGAGCTCTGATTCGCCGTCGATCACATCACCGGGAGAAACCTCATCAGCCTCGTCGGGGAGGCTTTCCTCTGCACGCTCGGCGACATCCGTCGGGACCGAAACGGTTCCCGCGAACGTGCTCCCGGAGATGGCGTCATCAAGCGCCACGCCAGTCAGCTCAACGGTCAGGCCGTCGGCTGTTCGGAGAAGAACCTCATCGGTGTGGCCATCGTGGGTCGTGCTCGTGGCGCCGTCGACAAAGGTCGCGCGAGCACCGTCACCGCCGGCGAGCACGAGGAGGTCGCCCTCGAGCTGGACAGTGGTTGTCGCGTCGATCCCCGACGGTTCGGCAGCGATAGCGGGGCTGACCGCACCGCCCACCAGCGTCAGAGAGAGGAGAGCTCCGGTGAGCAGAGCGGGGGTACGTCGTCGCATGTGCGTCTTTCAGATATAGAGAGCGGTCGCCGCAGTGTTCGTTGCGGCGACCGCTCACGGTGATGGTTAGCGGCAGACCGAGAGCTTGGCCACGTTCTCGGTGAGTGCGCCGGTCCCTCCGAGGAGGACGACCTTACTCGCGCCGAGGCGTTTGATCTCGTCGAGCACCAGCTTTGGAACACAGTTCGCGTACACCGTGTAGAGCGGCGCCTTGTTCTTGCCGGCCAGTGCAGCACCGGCGAGAGCGTCGGCGAAGCCGAGCCCGTTGGCGAGGTACACGGTGTCGCTCGACGCGAACGATGCCTTGTTGATCACTGACGCGGTCGTGTACCGGTCGATGCCGCCGAGCCGGGTCACGTTGCTGGTTCCCAGGATCGACTTCAGCGAGGTCTCCATCTTGGCACTGACGACTCCGGTGCCGCCGGCGACGAACGCCTTCTTCACCTTCAGTGTCGACAGCAGAGACTTCGTCTTCGCGTCGATCGCGGTTCCCTTGCCGTCGACCAGCACGACCGGTGCGTTCACAGCACCGGCGGCGGCTGACGCGGCGAGAGCATCCGGGAAGTTCCACGCCGTCGCGACGAACGCGGTGGCGCTGCCGTTCGGGAACGCGTTCTTCACGATCGTCTGCGACGTCGCGAACCGGTCGATACCGGCGTCACGGCGAATCTCGGGTGTCAGCGTTTTGAGCTGGTTGAAGACGGAGGCCGAGACGGCACCTTCTCCACCCACCACGACGATCTTCTTCGGCTTGAGCCTCGTGATCTCAGTCTTCACCGACGCCGGCAGCGTCGTCACCGCCGTCAGAAGCAACGGGCCACCCTGCGCCGCAGCGGCCGGAGCCGCCGCAAGAGCATCGGGGAACGCCAGACCTGTTGCGACGTACACAACCGGAACACCCGGCGAGAACGACTTCTTCGAGATGTCGACACCGGTCATGTACCGGTCCGTGCCCGAGAAACGATCGGTGACCGGGGCCGGTGTCGTGGTGACATCCACCACAGCGGGGGTGAGGGCAGATGTCCGCGTGACCGACGTGTACCCGCCCTTGCTGCCGGTGACGGTGATCGACATCTTCTTGCCGAGGTCAGCCGGGGTCAGCGTGTAGCTCATTCCCGTTGCGCCGGTGATGGCGGCGCCGTCCCTGCTCCACTGGAACGTCATGGCATCCGGAGCGGGGCTCCAGGCGCCGACGTTCGCGGTCAGAGTCTGGCCGACCTTCGGCTGTCCGCTGACGGTCGGTGCAGGTGCTGCGGTGAACTCCTTGATGGCGTCGACGACGCCGACGGTTGCCGCCGAGGTCTTCGTCACCGAGGTGTAGCCCGCCTTGGTGCCGGTCACTGCGACGGTGAGCGTCTTGCCCAGGTCAGCAGCCACCGGAGCATATGTCGCAGCGGTAGCTCCGCTGATCGCGACGCCGCCGCGGCTCCACTGGTACGTGAGCGTCACCGGTGCGGGTGACCAGGTGCCGGCGGATGCCGTCAGCACCTTTCCGACCTGCACGTCACCGCTGATTGTCGGCGTGGGTGTCGCGGTCAGGGTGAGCGGGGGAGCCGGAGCCACAGCGACCGTCGCGAGCGACGTCTTCGTGACCGAGGTGTATCCGCCCTTGCTGCCGGTGACCGCAACGGTGAGCTTCTTGCCGGTGTCCGCGGCGACTGCCGCGTACGTCGGGTTCGTTGCTCCAGCGATCGCGACACCGTCGCGGCTCCACTGGTACGCGAGAGCAACCGGTGCGGGCTCCCATGTTCCGGGAGTTGCCGTCAGGACCTTGCCGACCTCGGCGGTGCCGCCGATCGTCGGAACCGGAGTAGCGGTGAGGGTCGACGGACCGGGCGTCGGAGCGGCGAGAACCGCTGCCGTCGCCGAGGACGTCTTCGCCGTCGTGACGTAGCCGGCCTTGGTTCCGGTCACCGTGACGGTGATTTTCTTGCCGAGGTCAGCTGCTGCGAGCGCGTATGTTGCGGCGGTCGCACCGGTGATCGCGACGCCGTCGCGGCTCCACTGGTGGGTGAGAGCGACGGGTGCGGGTGACCAGGTGCCAGCGGATGCCGTCAGCACTTGCCCGACCTGCACCGTTCCGTTGATGGTCGGGGTGGGTGTTGCGGTGAGAGCCAGGGGTGCGGCGCTCTTCTTCTCCAGCTTTACAGTCGTGTTCTTGATCTGCTGCCCGGGCGAGGTCACCGAAATCACGTCAGCCGTCGCCAGAGTCGACTTGCCCGCGTAGTACTGCGGCTTGTAGACCGTGCCGGTCATCCAGTCGCCGAATTCCGCGTCATCAGCGAAGCCGACTTTATAACTTCCAACGGCAAGTGCATCGAACCGGTATTCACCGTTTTCGTCCGTGTACGCAGAGTCGATCGGGTAGCCCCAGTCAGTACCATCCTTCTGCCACACGGGCACGGTGACATCTGCAAGGGGAGCACCCGCGGCGTCAGTGACCTTCCCGGTGATGGATGCGCCCTGGGCCATTACGGCGTTGCGCCCCGGAGCGTCCTTATCGACGATGACGCTCACAGGTGTTGCCTGTGACTGGGTGGCCGCGTTGTTCCAGAACTGACGGGCGTAGTAGCGCTCAAGCGAGCCGTCGCCCCAGAAGTCGAACTCGACGAGATGCGCGCCGGGTGCGAGACCGTAGATCGTGTAGTTGCCCTCAGAGTCCGTCGACGCGAATCCCCGGGAATCGCCGTCGGCGCTCAAAGCGTTCACTGATGCATCTGCGAGGTTCCTGTTTGGCGATCCCGCACTCTTGACGTTGCCCGATATCGAGCCACCGCGCGCAAGCACAATGTTCTTGCCGGTGACGGTACTGCCCGTGGCGACAGTGAATTCCGAAGTTGATGTCCCGACGTAGTTGAGTTCCGCGGATGCCGCGTCGAACGAGACGCTGTATTTTCCGGCAGGGACTCCCACGATCTCGAAGTTCCCGTCGGCGTCACTGGTCGTGAGATACGACCAGTAGGAGTTTGCGGTGTTGCTGTCGAGGGAGATATGCACTCCCTCGAGGTTGGTGTTGGGAGAACCTGTTCCCTTCACGTTGCCCGAAATCTTCGCACCGGTCACCAGGTTGACGTTGGTACCGCCAACCTCCTGGCTGCCTTCGACGCGGATGGTCTGTGCTGTCTCTTCGGAGGTTGCGTTCTGCCACCACGTGGATACGTAGTTCAGACCGGTTTCGCGTGCGTCGAACTGGACCTTATATGCGCCGGCAACGAGCTTGTTGAGCCGGTACTTGCCGGTCTCATCGGTCGTCGCCCACCCGAAATGCTCACCCGACTCCGACTGTGCGTAGACGTTGATGCCAGCAAGCGGTGTCTTGGCCGCTCCGCCTGTGACGACCCCGGAGATTGCTGCACCGACCTGCAAAACGACGTTGGTTCCGACGACCTTTTGAGCCGTTGAGACGCTGATGATGTTGGCGGTTTCGCGCGACGACGCACCGTTCCAGTACTGGCTGACGTATTCGTCGTCCCCTGTCGATGAGAACTCGACAGCGTAGTCTCCCGCGGGCAGCCCCTTCAGCGTGTAGTCGCCGTTCTCGTCGGTAGAGGCGTAAAACGATTCCTCGCCGTCGGGCATCGAGTACGCGTTGATGCTGGCGAAGTCCAGGTTCTTGTTCGGGCTTCCAGCGCCCTTCACATTGCCTGAGATCGATGCGCCGGTGGCGAGCGTGGCGTTCTTGCCGGTCAGCTTTTCGCCTGCGCCGATGGTGATGGCGGTTGCGTCTTCTGGTGACGTCTTACCGTTCCACCACTGGGTGATGTAGCTGCCTTCAGCGTCTCCGGCCTCGAACATCAGCGAGAAGGAGCCGGCGGCAAGCCCTGTGAGCTCATAGAAGCCGGACTCGTCCGTGTATGCGCTCGACCAACCGGAGCCGTCGTTGCCGTCCGCTGAGACCCAAGCCCCTTCGATCGGGGTGCCAGACGCGGATTTCACCGTTCCGGTGATGGTTGACCCCGGAACGAGGGCGAAGTTGATTCCAGTCACTGCCCCGCCGGCGGTGAGGGGCACAACTGTTGCCGCACCACTGGTGGTCGCGCCCTTCCACCACTGCGGTGCGAAGTTCTCGTGATTCTGAACCTGCAGCTTGTAACGCCCCGCCTCAACCTCATCGAAGGTGAAGTTGCCGTTCTGGTCGGTGTCAGCCCACCCGACGATCTCGTCCCACTCATTACCAGCATCGAAAAGGGCGACCTGCGCCCACTCGATGTTGACACCCGCGGCTTTGACGGTTCCGGAGATAGTGCCGGTGCCGGGTGCCGCGGCGGCTGGTGCTGCGGTTGCAACAGGAACACCGATCGCGAGCACAAATGCAACAGCCAGACCGGTCACCCGCTTCTGCCAATTCGGCCGACCCGCTGTGGTTCGTTCGTGCTTTGAACGCGACAAAGCTGCCCCCCATAGATGCCAGTAAAAACGGCCCGGAGAACGCTCTCACGGGCCTTTCGTCAGACTAGGGGTCAGATGGTGGCGGCTAGTACACCCACTACAGGGCACGCTGTGCACGCCATGCATCCGCGCCATAGAGCGGGATCCGGCTGAGAAACTCACGTCTTGTGTCGGCTGTCAAGCACGTCCGCGCGAACAGCCAACGATGTTATGCGAAACTAAACAGACGTGTCTATACGTTGACAGCTGCTTTTAGGGGGACTCTTTGGAGCTCAAAGACTACGTAAGAATTCTGCACAAGAGCTGGATTCTTATCGTCGCCTGCACTTTGCTCGGTGTGGGTGCGGCGGCAGCGTACTCGCTGACCCTTGCTCCGAAGTACCAGTCGACGACTCAGTTGTACGTCTCGGTGCGCGCGGCTGAAGGCGCAGCGACAGGTGAACTCGTTCAGGGAACCAGCTTCGCCCGACAGGCCGTTACCTCGTATGTCGATGTCGTAAACAGCGCGCTCGTGCTCGACAAGGTCATCGACGAGCTCGATTTGGATCTGACAGCACAGCAGCTCGCACCGTCGATCGCCGCAAGCTCTCCGCTGAACACGGTACTTATCGACGTCACGGTCACGAACACTGACCCGGTCCAGGCAGCCGCAATTGCAAACTCGGTGGGCTCGACGTTCGCCGACGTCGTCACGAACCAGCTGGAGAAGCCCGAGGGCGAGACCGTGAGCCCGGTGAGGATCGAAACAATCCAGCCCGCGGTCACGCCTTCGAATCCGTCGAGCCCCAACGTACGGTTGAACATCATCCTCGGACTTCTGGTCGGGTTGGCCATCGGACTTGGTGTGGCCGTCCTTCGCAGCGTTCTCGACACCAGAATTCACAGCTCCCATGACATCGAGACAGTGACGGATGCCGCCATCCTCGGCGGGATCGCACTCGACCCGGAGGCAAAGAAGCGCCCGCTCGTTGTGCATGCTGATCCCCGCAGTCCCCGTGCAGAATCCTTCCGCAGCCTCCGCACCAATCTCCAATTCGTCAACCTCGAGAAGGGGCCGCGGAGCTTCGTGGTGACCAGTTCCATTCCCGGTGAGGGGAAGAGCACAACCACGGCCAACCTAGCGATCGCTCTCGCTGAGACCGGCGCCTCGGTTGCACTTATCGACGGCGATCTCCGCCTCCCGAGAGTCGCTGAATACATGGGTATCGAGGGCGGCGTTGGTCTGACGGATGTGCTCATCGGCCGCGCGGAACTGGCGGACGTGCTCCAAAAATGGGGTCGGGGAAAGATGTACGTGCTTCCAAGCGGTCGCGTACCTCCGAACCCGAGCGAGTTGCTCGGTTCGGCCGCGATGAAGCGTGTGCTTACCTCGCTGACCGATCAGTTCGACTTCGTGCTCATCGACGCGCCGCCGCTTCTTCTGGTCACCGATGCTGCGGTGATGTCGAAGCTGACTGGTGGGGTGATCATGGTTGCGGCCTCCGGGCGAACCAAAAAGAACGAGCTCGGTGCTGCCGTGCGCACGCTGGAGAGCATCGGCAGTAACCTCGCTGGCATCGTTGTCACGATGTTGCCGACCAAGGGTCCGGACTCGTACGCCTACGGTCAATACAGCTATGGCAAGTTCGATGATGTCGAGCCGACCGCCGACCATGTCACCGGTAAGAAGATCAGCAAGAGGGCGGCAGCGAAAGGTCGACGTTCGCTCCGCGAAGCGAGACTGGAGTAGTCGTGGCTGACTTCACCATTTTGACTGTGTGCTCCGGCAACATCTGCCGGTCTCCAATGGCAGAGCAGCTTTTGCGAGCTGGCTTGAATTCCTATCCCGGGGTCTCCGTCGGTAGCGCCGGCACGGTCGGCTTGGTCGGAGAGCCGATGGACGCGCGTGCCCTCGCCCTGGCTACCAGCTTCGGAGTGACGGATGCCGCGAGCCACGTGGCTCGCGAGCTCAACGAGCAGCAAATCCGCGAGGCAAACGTGGTGTTTGCCATGTCCCGCGAGCACCGTCGGGCCGTCGTCCAACTGCACCCGCGCGCTTCGCGCTACACGTTCACCATCCGGGAGTTTGCAAGGATCGCAGCAGAGATCACCGACGAGGACTTGATGGATGCCGCGGTGCTCGAGCGTGACGATGTCTCAGGACGATTCGCGGTCGCAGTCGAGGCAGCGGCT
Organism: Mycetocola sp. TRD_SC_2; assembly: GCF_055361225.1. NCBI lineage: Bacteria > Bacillati > Actinomycetota > Actinomycetes > Micrococcales > Microbacteriaceae > Mycetocola > Mycetocola sp. TRD_SC_2. Next base: position 541,866 of record NZ_CM143954.1, read on the forward strand.
TCCCTGCGCGGTATGGTCACTCCCTTACAGAACGTTGATGATGACGACGTGGTCGACCCCTACCGCCGGGCCGACGACGTTTACACACTGTCCGGGCAGCAGCTCGTCCCTGCGGTTCAGGCATCGCTCGCTCTGTTCGAGCGCGCGGTGACGGCGGTCTGAGGGTCTCGTGGCTTCGAACAGAGCACCGGTTCACCGGCCGAAACGTGCCGGGATCTCTCGACGTTGGTGGATTATTGCCCTCGCTCTTTTCCTCGCCTTCGACGTTGCCCTCGTAGCGTTTGCTCTCAACGCCAACCGTGCCCCAGGAGAAGTAGCTGCCAAGACTCCCGCTCCTCCCGTTGCATCATCACTGCCGTCCGTATCAAGTACCCCAACGCCGAGCGCAGCGCCGCTGGCCGTTCCGCCGAAACGACTGCTGGCTGCTGCATCAGCAGATGTGGCATGGCGTGGGGTCGTCGGCACTTGCCCTGACGGACCGTCCGCGCTCGAGTACACAGAAGACAGTGGCGCCTCGTGGAAGTCCATCGACCCGGCTCTAGAGACTGGTGCGAACACCCTGGTGCGGATCGTGCCGAGCTCTGCGAGCGAAGCTAACGTGGTCACGCTCGATGGCGCGTGTTCGCCGCAGCTGGTCGGGACCTTCGTCGCTGGTGACGCTTGGGAGGACTATTCTGCGAATCTGGGTGCGTACTGGTACCTGAATCCTGCAGACAGAGGGAGCGTGCAATCACCAGCCGGCGCTCTTGCGGCCCCCTGCGATTCCGTCATCGCCCTTGCGACACGGACGGAGTCCGCGGCGGTCCTCTGTTCAGATCGCAGCTTCTTCGAGATGTCAAACGGCGCGACCGAATGGTCCGCTCCGGTGACCGTTCCGGGCGCGGTCGCCCTAGCTGGCTCCGGTGATGGCTACGTCATCGCCGTGTCCGGCGCGCCCAAATGCGAGGGCACGTCGATCGTCGTGATCGCTGGAGGAGAACCGAGTGCGGGCTCAGCTTGTGTCGGCACGGCGGTACCGCTTGGCCAAACCGCTTTGGCGGCTGCGGATGACGGAGCGCTCTGGCTGTGGGCAGGAGAAGATTTTGTACGGTCTACTGATGGGGGAGCGACGTGGAGCTAGAGCCTGATCCAAGAGTGAGCGACGAGGGTCGAAACGGTGAGGTCCCACTGGTTCGGTTCGGTGCCCAGTTCGTGCTTGATGCCATCGCGTGGGCGGCCGCACTCCTCCTAGCGGTTATTTTCCGTTACGAATTCTCGTTCGGCGAGATCGGTTGGGGTGCTCTTTTCGGGTTGATCCTTCTCGCGACCGTACTGCAACTGGTCATCGGTTGGGGCTACGCCCTCTACAAGGGTCGTTACACTTACGGCAGCTTCGAGGAAGTCCGCGCATTGGTGTTCGCGGCGCTGAGCGTATTCGCCATCCTCAGCATTCCGGTGCTCATCTTCGGACCGATCATCGACATAGCCCGTAGCGCAACAGTCATTGCATTCCCCATCGCCGTCATACTCATGTTTGCTGTCCGTTATGCCAAACGTTTATTCGTCGAACGCAAATACAAGCCAGGAAGCGAAGCTAGCCGCACGATTATTTACGGAGCCGGCTATCTAGGGGCAACGCTCATTCGACGAATGCTGACAGATCCAACGTCAAAGTTCCTGCCCGTCGCATTGCTCGACGATGATCCGCTGAAGTCGAACGCCCAGCACCGCGGCGTTCGAGTCCTCGGGACCTTCCACGACCTCCATAGGGTCGTCGAAAGAACCCAAGCCACAGACTTGGTCATCTGCATTGGGCGAGCGGACTCGTCGTTGATCAGGCGGATCTCAGACGCCGCGACTGCAGCAGGTCTTCGAGTCAAGGTACTCCCGCCCCTCGAAACGCTTTTGGAGCGCAAAGCAAGCCTGGCCGACATGCGTGACATCTCAATCGAAGACCTCATCGGCCGCCATCCAGTCGATACCGAGGTCGAGACGATCGCTGGTTATCTCAAAGGCAAGAAGGTTCTTGTTACCGGCGCCGGAGGCTCGATCGGTTCCGAATTGTGTCGGCAGATCGCGAAGTACGGTCCCGGCGAACTCATCATGCTCGACCGCGACGAAACGGGCCTGCAGGGCGCTCAGATCGGTATCTCTGGCCACGGACTACTCGACACGAGAGACGTGGTATTGGCCGACATCCGCGATCAAGATGCCCTCAACGGTATATTTTTGGATCGTAGACCGGACGTGGTGTTTCACGCTGCCGCTCTCAAGCATTTGCCGATGCTGGAGCAGTATCCAGACGAGGCTTGGAAGACCAACGTAATAGGCTCTCTCAACGTGCTTGAGGCCGCGCGTCTGGCGGGAGTCTCGACTTTCGTCAACATATCGACGGATAAGGCAGCCAACCCGACCAGTGTGCTTGGCCATTCGAAGCGCGTTGCCGAAAAGCTGACGGCCTGGATGGCGAAAGAGACTGGGAAGACGTACCTCTCGGTCCGATTTGGCAATGTGATCGGAAGCCGCGGTTCGATGCTGCCCACGTTCACGTCGTTGATTGAGTCTGGTGGCCCTCTCACGGTCACACACCCAGATGTGACCCGGTTCTTTATGACAATCCCCGAAGCGTGTCAGCTCGTCGTCCAGGCCGGCGGAATCGGCAGTGCCGGAGAAGTCCTCATCCTCGACATGGGCGAACCGGTGAAGATTCTGGATGTGGCTCAACGTATGATTTCGATGTCGGGGAAGGACATCGAAATTGTCTTCACCGGCCTTCGCCATGGCGAGAAGTTACACGAAGAACTCATCGGTCAAAACGAGACGGACGAGCGGCCGTTGCACCCGAAGATCTCCCATGCAAGGGTCAACGGGATCTCGCCGCAACGACTTGACAAGCGCGGCTGGGAAGAGCGGATGTTCGCGTCCCCGCGCAACAATGACACCTCCATAATTGAACGGCTGCCAGTGAGTGAGAAAAAGTGAACGATCGAATTCACATGTCATCTCCTGACGTCGGGGAGCTCGAAGAGGAGTTTGTCCTTGCAGCGATCCGCTCCGGTTGGATCGCTCCTCTGGGGCCGGACGTCGACGCCTTCGAGTTGGAAATGGCTAACCGGGTGGGTGTCGAATACGCGGTTGCATTGAGCTCGGGAACAGCAGCACTTCACTTGGGCCTGCTTGGACTAGGGGTCAAGGCGGGCGACGTGGTCATCACATCGACCATGACGTTCGCTGCGACGGCGAACGCTATTGTCTACACCGGCGCTTCGCCGCACTTCGTCGATTGCGAGCCCAACACGGGCAATATGGACCCGAGACTGCTTCAGCGCGCGTTGGAACAGATGCGAACCGACGGCATTAAGCCGGCTGCGATCGTTCCCGTTGACCTTCTCGGAAAGACGGTCGACTACACTGCGATATTGCCTATCGCTGCAGAATTCGATGTGCCCGTTCTATGCGACGCCGCAGAATCGCTTGGGGCTTACCACCGTGGCCGCGCGGCGGGATCTTTCGGAAGGGCATCGATTGTCTCGTTCAATGGAAACAAGATAATGACGACGTCTGGTGGGGGGATGCTGCTGACAGATGATCAGGACCTCGCTGCCAAAACGCGTTACCTTGCAACGCAAGCGCGGCAGCCCGTGATCCACTACGAGCACACTGACATTGGGTTCAACTATCGGCTGAGCAACCTATTAGCGGCACTGGGGCGGGCTCAGCTCCTGCGACTCGACGAGATGATCGCTCGTCGGAGGGCGATCCGAGAACAGTACCGAAATCTTTTCTTGCATATCGACGGTGTGACATTATTTGGGGGCGACGGAGACTCTCACGACAATGTGTGGCTGACGTCGATCTTGGTCGATGACGCGGCGACGGGATGGACAACCGCAGATTTGAACGCGACGCTGAGTGCGGCCAACATTGAGAGTCGGCCGCTCTGGAAACCGATGCACATGCAGCCAGTGTTTGCGACCGCGGATGCGACCCTAAGCGGCGCTGCGGGAAGGCTGTTCAGGTCTGGAATGACTTTGCCGAGTGGGTCTGCGCTGACGACTAAGCAGACCGAATACGTGATGGCGACTATTCAGCGCTTTCTGGAGGATCACCAGTGAAGTCGAAAAACGGACTGTGGGGGTACGAGTCACTCAAGCGGGTGTTCGACCTCACGCTAAGCGTGCCCCTCTACGTAGCGTCGCTTCCAATCCAGGCGCTAGTGGCTGCGGCAGTCGCGGTGCGGTTAGGGCGTCCCGTCCTCTTTCGCCAGGTGCGCCCGGGGCGAGGTGGTAAACCGTTTGTCATGGTTAAATTTCGCACCATGAACCCGCCCGCTGACGGAGAAGGGGTGAGCTCTGACGTCCGGCGATTGACACCCCTGGGCCGTGCGTTGCGTTCGACGAGTCTCGACGAGTTACCGACTTTGTTGAATGTGATCAAAGGCGACATGAGCTTAGTTGGGCCGCGACCCTTGCTTGTCTCGTACCTCGAGCGGTATACGCCTGAACAAGCACGGCGTCACGAGGTCCGTCCGGGCGTAACTGGCTTGGCACAAGTTAGCGGGCGAAACGCACTGACGTGGGAAGAGAAGTTCGCGCTAGACGTTCGCTACGTTGACACACGATCTCTCAAGCTCGACATGCGGATTCTGCGGCAGACAGTCTTCCGTGTCCTTCGTCGCAACGGTGTAACCGCCCCAGGGCAAGCGACGGCAACAGAATTTTTCGGCGCACAGTGAATCAGTCTCTTGTCGTAGTCGGGGCTGGAGGCTCCGGACGCGAGACATTGGACGTCATCGATGCGATCAACCGCAGGTCGGTAAATCCCGTCTACAACGTTCTCGGTGTCGTGGATGATTCACCAAGCACCGAAAATCTCGCGCGCCTGGAGCGTCGCAATGCTCATTACCTCGGTTCAGAGGAGGATTGGTTTCAGCGGTATGGTCCGTCTGACGGGATCTTCGTAGTTGGTATCGGTTCCCCCGCCGTGCGAGCGAACATCGCTCTGCGCTGGGAGGAGCGGGGCTTCAGAGCCGTCGCGGCGCTAGTGCACCCATCTGCGGTGGTCGGCAGCGCCGGCACAATTGCTGCCGGGACGGTGGTCTGTTCCGGCGCGCAGATATCGACCAACGTGAACATTGGGACGCACGTTCAGATCAATCCCAATGTCACGATTGGGCACGACACCACGATAGCCGCATACGTTTCGCTCAACCCAGGAGCGGTCGTCTCCGGCGAAGTTTTGGTGAGCCGCGGATCCTTGATCGGCGCGGGGGCTGTAGTTCTTCAAGGGCTTCGAATCGGCAGAAACTCGGTGGTCGGGGCGGCAGCCTGTGTTGTAAGGGATGTGCCGGATTCGGCGGTAGTAAAGGGAGTGCCAGCCAGGTGAACGCGGCGAACAGAGGGCACCGACAGCACTGCCTTTCCCGCAAAGGGCGAACCGAAGACACGCGTGACACACGAATGACCATCTCACCCCTTCAACGTCAAGGAGCATGATGTCTGGACGACGCAGATCCGTCTGGATCGTGAATCATTATGTATCGGATCCACGAGACACGGCATCTGGATCGCGGCACTTCTCGTTGGGCGCCGGTTTGGTTGCTGCGGGCTGGGACGTGACCTTGATTGCAGCGAGCGCGGGTCATAACTCGGATCTCCAGCGGGTCGGCAAGCATGAGCGAATGACAACGACGTCACACAATGGCGTCACAGCTCGATGGCTCCGAACAGATAACGCAAGAGGAAACGGCCTCGCGCGCATGAGGGGCATGCTGCAGTTCACGGCAGGGGTCATGCGGAAGCGCTCCACCGCTGGGCTTTCTAGACCAGACATAATCATAGGAAGTACAGTTCATCCCTTTGCTGCGTGGGCTGCAAAAGTGGTCGCTCGGCGACGTAAAATCCCCTTCGTATTCGAGATCCGCGACCTTTGGCCGGAAACGTTGATCGATATGGGCAAGTTGCGCCGAAATGGCGTTCCTGCGCGACTGATGCGTTCTTTGGAGAGGCATCTGTGCGAAGCGGCCGAAAAGGTCATCGTATTGGTGCCCTTCGCTGCTGACTATCTAGAAAGTCAAGGCGTACCGCGTGAGAAGGTCATCTGGATCTCCAATGGTACTGATGTGGAAGATTTCGCACATACGCCCCAGCCCGCAACGGAACCGTTCACATTCATGTATTTCGGCTCGTTGGGCATGGCCAACGGTGTCGAAGCGATCGTCCGTGGGTTCGCGAAGTTCTATGCGGAGAGCCACATCAAGGCGCAGCTCGTTCTCGTGGGGGCTGGCGCCCGGAAGGACGCGCTGACTGACCTGGCGCGGCAATTTGCCGTCAGCGACGTTGTTGATTTCAGAGCGCCAGTGCCAAAAGCGCAAATCCCTGCTCTCGCGAGCGCCGCCCACGTCTTGGTTCTGAATGTTCTTGATCTGAAACTCTACAAATACGGAATCAGTCTCAACAAACTCTTCGACTACATGGCAGCGGCTAGACCCATCATCATAGCCAGCAACGCCGCGAATAACCCCGTTCGGGATGCGGGGGCGGGGCTCACTGTGCCCGCCGACGAGTCTCAGGCTATCGCGCAGGCGATGCTTGAGCTGGTGACCACTACCGCAGCGCAACGAGCCGCTTTTGGCGATGCTGCCCGAAAGTACGTGCAAGAGCATTACGACTATTCTGCTCTCGCCGGACAACTCGATGCCGTCCTAACGGATGCAGTTGCAAGCACATCTACAGGTCCGACAGGAGAATCGTGAATCAAGCTGATCTAGCAAGCCGCCGAAGGGCTGCGCGAGGGCGAGTGATCGTTGCGCACGTCAGCTCGGCGCACCCTTGGACGGACAATCGAGTGCATTTCAGGGAGGCCACATCTTTGGCCAATGCCGGCTACCGAGTCCATCTTGTCGCGGTAGACAACGATCTTTCCGCCCCGCATACAGGCGTCAACGTGATTCGGCTCCGCAAGCGGAAACGGACAGCAAGAGTACTGCTCGGATCGGTTTCAGCCATAGCAGCGGGGCTCAAGACGCGAGCAACTATATTCCATCTACATGACCCCGAGCTGGCCTGGGCGATCATCCCATTGCGGTCATTAGGCAAGACGGTAATCTACGACGCGCACGAAGACCTTCCCTCCCAGTTGCTCGACAAGCACTACATTCCGAAGTCCCTTTCGGGTATTGCAGCGTCACTTGCAAATCTCGTCGTCATCCTAACCATGCGAGCCAATCACGTTGTCGCGGCTACTGAAAGGATCGCAGAACGATACTCCTCAGCAAGGGTCACCGTGGTGCGCAACTATCCACGGATTCGGGCATCCGATGAAGGTCTCGCACCCGTTGGCGACCGGCCGAACACACTGGTCTATGTCGGGGCAATCAGCGAGTCTCGGGGAGCCATGCAGATGCTGGATTCTATGAGCTGTGACGGCTTTCCAGAGGAGTGGACCTTAGATCTCGCGGGATCTATAGTCCCGCCGTCGCTTGAGAAGAGCATGCGGGGTCATCCGGCATGGCCCCGCGTCCGATACCACGGAATCGTGTCTCCGGAGAGGGCGCGCGACATCGTTTCTGGGGCCCGGCTCGGGATAGTCACGTTGCAAGCCAGCGCTGCCTATGTGGATTCTTTACCGACGAAACTTTTCGAATATTTGGCGGCTGGGGTTCCAGTCATCGCCTCCGATTTCCCTCTATGGCGGCGGATTGTTGAAGACAACGCGTGCGGCGTCCTTGTCGACGAGAAAGACCCGAGAGCGATATCTGACGCTGTAGCGAGATATGCGGCGGAAGCGGATTTGCTTGTCTCCCATGGACGCAACGCACGCGCCGCTTCTGTCCGCGAGCTGAACTGGGAAAGCGAGTCCACAGCTCTGATCGACTTGTACGATCGGCTCGCCTCCGTGAACCCGTAAACATCTCGGGTTGGCGGGGTCAGTGAACTCGGTTATAGAAACGTCGAGGGCGCGAGTTCCAAGCTGCTCGCCTCGCCTGCGAATGAAGATGAGATCGTCTAAGGAAGATCGCGCGTGAGATGCTGCCGCTTCCTCAGCGATACCGGAGTTCCCGGACTTCGCGCCGTTCGCTATACCTAGCGCGATGCATCCAAGCCGCTGAAAGACAAAGCCAAAGGAGGCGATTGTCATTGATGTCGCCGGAGACCATGGCGTTGACGAAAGAGAATGCTAGAAGTGCCAGGAGGGTTACCATTGTTGGTTCGGTGGACCTGACCGTCAGTCGCGCACCGGAAACGACTACATAGATTAGGAACGCCAGCCCGGCAAGGGCTCCTGCTTCGACGAAGATCTCAAGTCCGACATTGTGTGGGTACACTCGCCCCTCGGCGGAGGCGTACCGGCCTTGTCCGGGCAGGTTGCCGAAATTGCCCCAACCGATGCCGAATGGGCTGCGAAGAATACTTTCGAGTGCTGTTCCCCATAGCTGTTCCCTCATCAGTGATGACGTGTTCTGCTCGCCTGCTAGGAAACCGAACACCCTGCTTGCCCCACCAGCTGAGTTGTTGAAAGACCAAAGCAACGTGCCAAGAAAAGCAAGACAGGTCCCGACGATTGCCTGAACTCGATACTTCGTCAAAGCTGGGCTGAAAGCGAGCACGACTGCGAGCCCGGCTGCTATACCCAAGAAGGGACCGCGGCTACCGGAACTGAGCATTAGTAGCGATAGTGCAGCTGCCGCAGAGAAAAGCAGGGCTCGGTTGAGAGGGCCCGTCTTGGCGCACAACGCTCCTACGGCGAGGATTAGCGCGCCAGTGCCCGTTATACGGGCGGTGCCAATTGTGTTCGCGCCTTCGAAGGCAATAGCGCCCGAGGTCTCACTCGCAGTGGTGGGAAAGATCACGGTTACGAGGGCGACCAGAGCCGCGATCGCTATCAAAGCGTATAGAAAAGCGTTCCGCTGCTCGCGCTCACGAAGGAGGTAAAACGGAGCGATTGCACAGACGAGGGTCAGCGAGAAGAGCGAGATTGACTTCGACAGTGAATAGCCATGAAGTTCAGCACTCGAGAGGGCAAGAGTGAACAGCAGGAAGAGTGATGCAGGAACGAAAACATAAGCACTCGCTGGCCCGTTTTTCAACCTTGAGTGAACAAGGGCGATCACAGTAGCGCCAGCGGCCAGTACGGTCAAATCAAGCGAAATCCAAGACAGCAGTGAATTCGACTTGAGTTGGCCGGAGTACATAAGAAGCGCCAGCGCGACGGGGCCGAACCAAGCCGTCGGACCAGGGCGGGACCCGGCCGTAGCATCAACGGGAGTCAGCGTAGGTCGAGTCATCAGCCGCTTCTAAGGATTCTCATTATCGAGCAAAGCCTACCCTTTTCGCAGCGGGAAGCATGCCGCAGGTGATTAGCGCGGGGATGAGGCAAGAGCAGAGTTCTCGTGACCTCGCGCGACGATCAGCGTCATCGCCAACATTGCGCCATAGCTAATGGCTTGAGCTGCACTCAGGAACGCAATAGCCCAGATAATGTCGAGACCAATGCTATATGCGACAAGAATCGAGCCCGCGGTGAGGATCGCCCGGAAAACGTCCCAGCAGAGTTGCAGGTCTTGTCGCTCAAGCAGAGTGAGCGCCTTCGAGATGGGTGCCACGACAAATTGACAGAAATACCCGAGAACAAGAAGCTGCGCGAATGTACCAGCTCGACTCCATTCCTCGCCAAATACAATGGAGAAGAGCCACGGTGATGCGACCGCTATCAGTACGGCGGGGCCCAAAGCCAGAAGCGCGAGCCGCAGGGTGATGCCACGCAACTGTGCCGATAGCCCCGGTTCGTGACTGCGGAGCCGCTGACCGAATGAGCCCTCGAAATACTGGCTTACCGCGTCAGCAACGATAGACACCGGGGAAGCCAACACCCGGATGGTCAATGCTAGTAGCCCCACTTCGTAGGCTTCGTACGCGATCGACAGGATCACAATCGGTAGCTGGAGCCCGAGGGTGTTTAGCGTGTACGACCACGACGTCACTAGAGGGAACCTTCTGTACCTCCTCGCCGCTAAGCGGAGGCCCCGGAGCGTTGGTCTGCGCCCGCCCAGGAACGACTTACGTCCGAGGAGGCCTGCGAGGGCAAGTGCGCGCCCTGCTGCCAATCCAAGGATGAGGCCAAGTGGGGCAGCGCCCAGGAAGCCGAGTACTAGATTGCACACTGCTTGCCCAACGCCCTGGGTTACATTTCGCCACGCGATCCGCCCGTACTCCTGCATGCGCACGACCCACGAGGAACTCACTCGATAGAGCCCAATGGTGAAGACGGTCAGCGGTACAACCCACCAGTACGTCTCGAGCGAGGGTGATCCTAAGAGTTGGGCGAGCTGTTGCCGCCACACGAAAGCGCCGACCGTGACCAGAAGCGATATCGCGATGGTCGAGAACATGCCCAGATATCCCAGAGCTCGGGCGATGAGAGTTGTCCGAGGGAGCACCATTGCTGCTTCCCAGCACAGTGTAACCAAGGTTCCGAGAACACCTGAGAGAGCGGTGACAATTGCCAGCGCTCCAAAATCCGCTGGGGTGTACAGGCGTGTCAGTAGCGGGGAGATTAGAACGAGCAGGCCCTGCCCGACGACGCTTCCTGAGAGGATCCGCGCAATAACCCCGTGCGAACGGGAGCGCCCTGGCTTCGGCATGCATCGCTCCCAGCAATTTCGGCTTCTTGATGTAAATCTACTGGACAATGATGGCGCGCCATGTACTCACGGTTCCCTGCGCCACAAGACTGAGAAGCCGGAAGCTATTGTTGAGATAGCGATCCGCACTGTCTGACGATTACAAGTTCGTTGGTCTCGGTCCACTTTCCAAGGAGATGTATTGATAGACGCTACCGACTACCAAGTTTGTGTGCGGTGCGTGATGGACACCTCGGATCCCTCAATTTTCTTTGACCAATCGGGTTTGTGTCGCTACTGCACTCACTTCGATTCGGCTCTCCGGGAAACAGTCGAAGCCGCGCAGCGCGGTGAACGAGAGCCCGAGTTGACGGCACTTGTGACGGAAATCAAGGCCGCGGGTAAGGGGAAGCCGTATGACTGCATCGTGGGTGTGAGCGGAGGGGTCGATAGCTCGTACGTTGCTCTGCGCGCGAAGGAACTCGGATTGCGCCCATTAGCTGTTCATTTCGATAGCGGATGGAACTCAGAGCTTGCGGTCAGCAACGTCGAGGGGATTGTTCAGAGACTGAATCTGGATCTCTACACAGACGTAGTCGATTGGCGTGAGATGAGAGACCTTCAACTCGCTTTCCTGCGATCGTCCGTTGCCAACTCCGATACGCCCACGGACCACGCGTTTCCTGCCGTTGCGTATCGACAAGCATCCAAGTACGGGATCAAGTACATCTTGTCTGGCAGCAATCTAGCGACGGAGTCGATTCTGCCGAAGGCGTGGGGATACAACTCGGCTGACGCAATGCAATTGCGAGATATTCACCGCCGGTTCGGCTCCGTTCGTTTGAAGAGCTACCCAGTCATGGGGGTGTTCTCGCGTTACCTTTGGTATCAACGTGTGCGGCGCATCCGCACAGTAAAGTTTTTGAACTACATGCCCTACGTCAAGGCTGAGGCGAAGAGTGCGATCAGTTCTCGGTTGGGGTGGCGTGACTACGGTGGAAAACACCATGAATCTGTTTTCACTCGATACTTTCAGGGCTACTATCTGCCCACCAAGTTCGGCTTCGACAAGCGGCGAGCACACCTCAGTTCTTTGATCCTCTCTAGACAACTATCGAGAGAGGAAGCACTCGAAGAATTAGATGTCGAACCCTATGACGCTGCTCTTCGAGAAAAGGACCATAAGTTCATAGCGAAAAAGCTGGGGATTGCGCCTCAGGAGTTAGCTGAACTCGTGCGCGCCGAGCCGCGGAGTTACAAGGAGTACCGCAACCAAGAGTGGCTGTTCGACGCACTCCTGGGGCTTCGCTCGCGCTTCTCAACGAAAGCAAAGGTCAGTTGAACGGTTCACAAGCGGTCGGCGTCGTCGACTACGGGGTCGGCAATCTGGGTTCCGTGCTTAATATGTTTCGACACATCGGAGTCGACGCTGAACTCGTGCGAACTCCCTACGAAATCGCTGGCGCCGCAAAACTGCTCTTACCCGGCGTCGGTTCCTTCGACCACGCAGTTCGGCGACTGACAGAATTAAATCTGTTCGACTCAATTCTTGAGTATGCGCACGGTGGCCGAGACGTTCTCGGAATATGCCTTGGGATGCAGCTTCTGCTTGACTCGAGCGAGGAAGGCGAGCTGCCCGGTCTCGGCCTGATCGCAGGACGAAGCCAACGGTTCTCCGTGGATCCGGCGCGGCGCAGGCGCATCCCACACATGGGGTGGAACACTGTGCAACCGCAAAATAGCAACCCCCTTCTGGCAGGCTTGGAGGCAGACAATCGGTTTTACTTCGTCCACAGCTACCACGCGGTTTGCGAGAATGCAGAAGATGAAGGAGGCGAAACTCTCTACGGACCTTCTTTCACCTCCATGGTCGGTCGGGACAATGTCTATGGAGCACAGTTTCATCCGGAGAAGAGCCACCATTTCGGTATGAAACTTCTCGCGAATTTCGCTGGATTGCCCGCGTGATGCCGCGCGTGATACCCGTTTTGCAACTCAGCGACGGATACTTGGTCAAGACAACGAAGTTTCGAAGGCCTCGTTATGTAGGTGACCCGATAAATGCGGTAAAGATCTTCAACGAGAAGCAAGTCGATGAACTGGTCGTAGTAGATCTCGACGCAACGAAGCGAGGTTCTCCGACGGACCTTGCAAGGCTGGAGGAGTTCGTCTCAGAGGCGTTCATGCCGGTGGCTTATGGCGGCGGAATCAGCAGTGTGAACGAAGCCACCGAAATACTCGCAGTCGGTATTGAGAAGGTGATACTCGGCACGGCTGCCTCTGACGATACGCACTTGATTAGAGAGATTGCAGACGCCGTTGGCTCCCAGAGCGTCGTCGTCAGTGTTGACGTGAATCGGGACAGGTTCGGGCGGCGACAAGTCTTGACTAACGGAGCCCGTCGCAAAACTGCTCATTCGCCTTTCGGCTGGGCGCAGAAAGCCGTGGAGTCAGGCGCGGGAGAACTGCTCATATCATCAGTCAATCGCGACGGTACCGGCGGCGGGTATGACCTGGACTTGATCGAGGAAATTGCCGGCTCACTCGACGTCCCCGTCGTCGCGCTCGGGGGCGCCGGGTCCTTCGAAGACGTCGAAAAGGTCATCCGCAGCGGGGCATCTGCCGCCGCTGCCGGGAGCCTGTTTGTGCTCAACGGCAAACACCGAGCGGTTCTGATTACATACCCAGATCCCGCAAGAATACGAAGTCTATCGAATCGTCTGGACGGTTGATCTCCGAAGAATCTGGGCCATCTACACCGTCACCTAGGATTGAGCCCATGCGTATTGCGGTTGTTGCTCTCGGAAAAATTGGTCTTCCTCTTGCTGTTCAGTTCGCGGATGCGGGCCACGAGGTGGTCGGGGTTGATGTGAACCCGGCCGCGGTTGACCTGGTGAACGCGGGGGTTGAACCGTTCCCGGGTGAGGCGCAGCTGCAGGAGAAGCTTTCTGCTCTGGTGCCCGCCGGGAGGTTGCGGGCGACGACGGAGTACGCGGATGCGATCCCGGGTGCTGACGCTGTCGTGCTTGTTGTGCCGTTGTTTGTGAATGATGAGACGTGGGCGCCGGACTTCGCCTGGATGGATGCTGCGACGCGGTCGCTTGCGGAGCACCTGACGCCGGGGACTCTGGTGTCGTATGAGACCACGTTGCCGGTGGGGACGACCAGGACCCGGTGGAAGCCGATGCTCGAGGAGGGTTCCGGGTTGGTCGAGAGCACCGATTTCCATCTGGTGTTCTCCCCGGAACGGGTGCTCACCGGTCGGGTGTTCGCTGATCTGAAGAAGTACCCGAAACTCGTCGGTGGTCTCAGCGTTGAGGGTGCGCGCCGGGCAACGGAGTTCTATGAAGCGGTGTTGACGTTTGATGAGCGTCCGGACCTGGCGCGGCCGAACGGGGTCTGGGACCTCGGGTCTGCTGAGGCGGCGGAGATGGCGAAGCTGGCCGAGACGACGTACCGGGATGTGAACATCGGGTTGGCGAACCAGTTCGCGTTGTTCGCTGACACCGTCGGCATCGACGTGTATTCGGTGATCGAGGCGTGTAACTCGCAGCCGTATTCCCACATTCACAAGCCGGGTATCGCTGTTGGTGGGCACTGCATCCCGGTGTATCCGCGGTTGTACCTCTCGACCGATCAGGATGCTGAGATCGTCCGCACGGCGCGGACGTTGAACGCGTCGATGCCGGAACGTGTGGTCGAGCAGGCCGCGAATGTTCTCGGGAACCTGACCGGGATGCGTGCTGTTGTGCTCGGGGCGGCATACAGGGGTGGGGTGAAGGAGACCGCGTTCTCCGGAGTGTTCCCGACGGTGGAGGCGCTCACCGCGCGTGGCGCTGAGGTGCTGGTCCACGACCCGCTGTACTCGGATGAGGAACTGGGCCGGTTCGGGTTCACCCCGTACGACATCGGCCAGCCGGTGGACCTCGCGATCGTTCAGGCCGACCACGCCGACTACAAAACGTTGACCGCTGCCGACCTGCCCGGCATCCGCCTGCTCGTCGATGGCCGTAACACCACCAGCGCCGACGCGTGGGTCGGAACACCCCGCCTCGTCATCGGCGCCGGCGGCACACACTAGTTTTCGTCGCACCTGCGACATCAGTTCGAGCAAGTAAAAGGGGAACGCTCATAATGTCCAAGAATTTCATTCCTCCGGCGAGGCCGATTATTGGTGATGAGGAGCGCGAGGCGGTTGATCGTGTTCTTCGTTCTGGGATGGTTGCTCAGGGTCCTGAGGTGGCGGCGTTTGAGGCTGAGTTCGCTGAGGTGATGGTGCAGGGTCGGGCGAGTGTCGCGGTGAACTCTGGCACGTCCGGTTTGCACCTCGGTCTTCTTGCCGCCGGTATCGGCGCGGGCGATGAGGTGATTGTGCCGTCGTTCACTTTTGCGGCGACGGCGAACTCGGTGGCGTTGACCGGGGCGACTCCGGTGTTTGTGGATATCGAACCGGACCAGTTCACTCTGGACCCGGTCGCGGTTGAGGCGGCGATCACCAGCCGGACGAAGGCGATCATGCCGGTGCATTTGTATGGGCACCCGGCGCATTTGCGTGAGTTGGTGGCGTTGGCGGAGAAGTACGACCTGGATGTGTATGAGGATGCGGCTCAGGCGCATGGTGCTGAGCTGGATGGTAAGCGGGTGGGGTCGTTTGGTCGGTTCGGGATGTTCAGCCTGTATCCGACGAAGAACATGACCAGTGGTGAGGGTGGGATGGTGACCTGTGACAGTGACGAGTTCGTCCGCCGGGTGAAGCTGTTCCGTAACCAGGGTATGGAGACCCAGTACCAGAACGAGGTTGTCGGGTTGAACAACCGGATGACGGATATTCATGCGGCGATCGGCCGGGTGCAGTTGACGAAGGTTGGTGGGTGGACGAAAACCCGTCAGGAGAACGCTGCGTTCCTGGATGCGAACCTTGAAGGTGTGATCGTGCCTCCGGTTGCTGAGGGTGCTGTGCATGTGTATCACCAGTACACGATTCGGGTTCCGGAGGACCGTGACGGGTTCGTTCAGGCGTTGAAGGACGAGCACCAGGTCGGTAGCGGTGTGTATTACCCGGTACCGAATCACCGGTTGCCGTCGTTGACGCATCTCGCGCCCGGGCTCGACCTGCCCGAAACAGAGCGCGCCGCCGCCGAGGTGGTGTCGTTGCCGGTGCACCCGTCACTGTCGCAGGACGACCTGGAACGGGTTGTCGCCGCGGTGAATACTGTGGTGAAGGCGGGCGCCTGATGGCTGAGTTGCGGGTGGGGTTGCTCGGTGTTGGCCAGATGGGTCGGCACCACGCCCGGGTGCTGAGGGAGTTGCCCGGGGTGGATCTGGTCGGGATCGCTGACCCGGGCGGGGACCCACATAATGTCGCCGGGAAGCTTGATGTTCTGCCGGATATAGATGCGTTGATCGGTGTCGGGATCGACATGGCTGTTGTCGCGGTGCCGACGGCGTTCCACGAGGCGGCGGCGTTGAAACTTGCCGACGCGGGCGTTCACACCCTGGTCGAGAAACCGATCGCGCACTCGGTCGAGGCCGGACAGCGGATGGTCGACGCGTTCGCCAACAAGGGCCTGATTGGTGCTGTTGGTCATATTGAACGGTTCAACCCGGCGTTGCAGGAGTTGCGTCGCCGGATCGAGGCCGGGGACCTGGGCGAGGTGTATCAGATCGCGACGCGTCGTCAGGGGCCGTTCCCGTCCCGGATCGCTGATGTCGGGGTCGCGAAGGACCTCGGTTCGCACGACGTTGATTTGACGGCGTGGGTGGCGCAGTCGCCGCACAAGACGATCTTCGCGCAAACAATGTTGAAGAGCGGGCGGGAGTACGAGGACATGATCCTCGCCACCGGCCGGTTGGAGAACGGTGTGATCGTGAACCATGTCGTGAACTGGCTCTCGCCGATGAAGGAACGGATCACGATCGTCACCGGTGAACGTGGTGCGTATGTTGCCGACACGAACTCCAGCGACCTGACCTTCTACGCCAACGGCACCATCCCGACCGAGTGGGAGTACATGTCCGCGTTCCGCGGTGTGTCCGAGGGGGATGTGACCCGGTTCGCGATCGCGAAACGTGAACCGCTCCGGGTTGAACACGAAGCCTTCCGCGACGCGGTTCTGGGTTTGCGTACCGATGTTGTCACGATGAAAGAAGGCTTGCGCACCCTCGCTGTCGTCGAAGGCATCATCGACTCCGCCAGAACAGGCAAGTCGGTCGAGTTCTAGACACTTTTGGCTATGAAACTTCGGGTGGTGAGCAATGGGGCGACGAGGTAAACCTATGCATGTATCCAGACAGCCACTCCTGAAGAGTGCACGGTTATGGATTCCCGCAGGGCTCCTTCTCTTCCTCCTCGTCGCTGCCGGGTTGCTTGCGCTAAATCTCATACCCAAAGGACTTGACGCAAAAAGCGAACTGGAGGCGGCTCTCCCATTGGCATCGCAGGTTCAGAAAGAACTGCTGGCTGGGGACTCGACGGCAGCCGAATCCACTGCGGCGGCCCTCAAGAAACACACTTCTAGCGCGCGTGCCTCGACCCAAGGGCGGGTCTGGGCGGTCATTGAGAATGCGCCGATTATCGGGCCTAATCTGAAGGCGACCCGAATCATCTCAGAAACTGTGGACGATCTCGCTGCCGATGCTCTCTTGCCCGCGACCACAATCAGCTTAGACTCTCTCAAGCCGGTGGATGGTCGATTCGATGTCGAAGCGCTCAGCGCCGTCCGCACGTTGCTGAGCAGCACAATCACGTCCGTAGATGTCGCGGTGCAACGCCTCGAGAATTTGGAAACTGGGCAACTGCTACCTCAGTTGCAAAGCGGGGTAAAGAAGCTTTCCACGACGCTCGCAGAGGTTCGTCCCATGCTAGCCGCACTTGAGCAGCCTCTGTCGGTGCTGCCGGACGCCCTCGGAGCGACAGGCCCACGGAATTATCTGATGATCTTTCAAGGCAATTCGGAAGCTCGAGCTTCGGGGGGCAACCCTGCAGCGATGACGCTTCTAAGCGTGGTGGATGGAAAAATTGATATCGCGCAGCAAGCATCCAGCGGCGATTTCAAGAACAATCGGCCAGACTCCGTGATCACGCTCGACGCTGAAACCGAGCGCATCTACTCAGACATCGTCGGCAAGTGGATCCCGAACATCACTGCCACGCCACACTTTCCGACAACGGTGGAACTCGTGAAGGCCTACTGGGAAGAAGAGTTTGGCACCGAAACCCCTATTGACGGAGTCATTTCTTTCGACCCAGTTGGATTGAGCTATCTGCTCAAGGCGACCGGCCCCGTGACTTTGATCACCGGCGAGGAGTTGTCGGGGGATAACGCCGTGCAGGTCCTGCTGAATGAGGTGTATTTCCGCTACGAGAAAGGTCCACAGCAGGACACCTTTTTCGCGGCAGCCGCGGTATCAATATTTGACGCGCTTAAGTCGGGAACGGGCGATACAAAGCTTCTGCTCGACGCGGTGGCAAAGTCCGTGAATGAAGGGCGTTTGAAGATGTGGAGCGCCAACGAGCCTGAGCAGGATCTCATCGCCGGAACACGGCTCGAGGGTACTCTGCCAGCCAGCAACACTGACCGGACAACGGTTGGCGTCTATTTCAATGACACGACAGGGTCCAAGATGGACTACTACGTTGATGCTTCAGTCAGCTCGACCACGACCCAATGCGATCCTGCTGGCAGCGCCCCGAGCTGGACAACCGACGTGACCCTTAAGAATCTCATCACGCGTGAACAGGCTGCGGATCTGCCTGCTTACATCACCGGTCCGTATTATCAGCCGGGCTTTATTGCCACAGATTTCGTGGTTTATGGTCCTGTAGGCGCCGCCATAAGCTCGTGGCAGGTTAACGGTCAAGATGTAGCGGCAGTAAGTGAAGGCACGCATCTCGGAAGGCCCGTCGTGCGGATTAACCGCGTCATTGCTCCGGGAGAGTCGGTGACTGTCAGTTATCAGATGACTGGGGCGGCGGACCTCGAGTACGGTCCGCTCGAGGTGCAAACGACACCAATGGTTCGTCCGACCCCCGTTTCCATCGACGCTCCTGGGTGCGAGGAATAGGACGGCTTCTTCCGGAACCAGTTCGCGGAGCGCATTGGTTCTGTGGCCGACCTGGTGCGTTTCAACGGCTAGGTCTCTAAATCGGGTCACCGGTACTGGGGGTCTGGTCATGCCCCTTAGCCCGGTGAACGTGAAGGTTGGTCTGCTTTGATGAGTCAGTGACGTTTCCTTTCGAGTTCAAAGAACAGCCCGTGCGCAAGAGCCACGGACTCCGCAATTTCCTGATCTTGATTGCTTCCCTCCTGGTGATTGCGGTCGCTGTGGTTGGCGTCTACGTGGTCAACCTGTCCAGCACATTCGACAGCGCCAAGAAGATCGCCGTGGAAGAGGTGTTTCCCGAGGAAACGACGCGGCCAGCCGTCGCGGAAAACAAATCGCAGAACATCCTCTTGATGGGTTCGGACAAGCGGGGCGAGCTCTCCGGCGACATCGACGACGTCAAAGGCAGTCGCTCTGACACCATGATGGTGGTTCACATCTCATCGGATCGGGACAGCGTCCACGTGATGTCGATCATGCGGGACAGCTGGGTAGATATCCCGGGTCACGGCAAGGCGAAGATGAACGCCGCTCTCGCCTACGGGGGCGTGCCGCTCGCGGTGCAGACCATCGAAGGACTGATCGGCTCCCGCATCGACCGCATTGCGATCGTGGACTTCGATGGCTTCAAAGGCGTCACCAACGCACTCGGCGGCGTGGAGGTCGACAATCCGATTGCTTTCAAGTCCTTCGAACAGGGACTCAACACACTGAACGGCGACGAAGCGCTCCAGTTCGTTCGGGAACGCAGCTCGTTCGCCGACGGCGACTACCAACGCGTTCGGAACCAGCAGATTTACATCAAGGGCGTGCTGCGCAAGATCCTCAGCGCGGAGACCCTGACCAATCCGGTGACCATCAACAACCTGGTTTCGTCAATGGCTCCGTACCTAACGGTGGACTCGGGATTCTCCTCTACCTATGCAGGCAGCCTCGGATTCGAGCTTCGCGACATCCGCATGGCCGATATGAAGTTCTTCACGATGCCGACCCTCGGAACCGGGACGCAGGGCGATCAGTCCGTCGTCAACGTCGACTGGGAACAGGTCGCCGTCATCAAGCAGCACTTCCTGGACGACTCTCTCTCGGAGTATGAAGTTCCGGTGCGCCCAGTGGACTAAGGCTGTTCTTGAGCTTTGGCCATGATTTCTTGCAGCCCCTTTTTCAGCGCTGGTGCAAGGCCTTGAGCGAATGTCGCTGTGAGGTGATGACTGTCGCGGTAGATGAGACGGTCGTCCACAATCGCCGGACAAAATGACAGCGAGCAGAACTCACCTGTCAGATCAAGAAAGTACCCGCCAGCCGCGACAGTCGAGATGCGCTCTTGCGCGCTTAAGTTTGGCCACAGTGCCTCTGGCAGTTCAGCACCACATGCAAGGGCGGTCCGCAGATTCGCCGACAGGCAGACGGGCGGCGAAATGTCGAAATGCGGAGTGTCAGCCAGCACGACGACATCAGAGTGTAGGGCAAGGTCTTCAACGGTCAGCCCAAGCGAACTCCCCCAGCGCTCGTTGAAAGCAACTCTCTTCGGGTCGCCGGCGCTTTCGGCGAAGTTAGCAAGTATCACCAGATCAGGTGGGTTGGCCTGCAGTAAACCTATAACGCCTTCTCGCCATCGGTCGCACTCGACGTAGGGTTTGCCGTTCAACGATGTCGATACACGGACGGATGGACACCCACTCTTCGTATGGTTTCTTAGCTCTATCTCTTCGGATTCAGCGAGCTTCGAAAGTGCCGGATACCACTGCGCTGCATGCGAGTCCCCGAATAGCGCGATGCTTACGGGGGCATCGGGCGGTCCGACTACGCAGCCTTGCGGATTAGTTTCGACCCATTCAAGATGGCACCCCGATAGGTAGATCGCGGGATTGTCCGCACTAGCCTCGCGCAGGCCAGGCGAAAGGTTGGTTGGCACAAATCCTGTCGCCGCTAGTTCGGAAACGCGACTATGCGAGGGAGCGGGGCCTCCCGAATGCAATGGTCGCGAATCCATCCACCGAGCCCCAGAAAGCAAAACGAGCGCGACGATGACCGTGACAGCGATTGTTGTGATGACAGTCACTCGGGGCCGTCGGTCCGTAAGAACAGTCCAGTTGCGCGCAGGACGCTCGACTGCTGTGTAGCTGACCCAAGCGATCGGGATGGATGCCGCTGCGAGAAGCAACGTGAAATGCAGGGGCAGCGCCTGCCTGTCGCTGTAGATGATCTGTGGCATGACGAGCATCGGCCAGTGGACAAGATATAACGAGAAGGAAATCGCACCGATGAACCGTAGAGGCTTCCACCGCAGAACTCGGGTCGAAAATGACCGCGATCCGTGTCTCGATCCGGCGAGAATCAGCAGTGAAGTCGCTGTTACCGGCAGAAGAGCGGCGACGCCGGGAAAGGGAGTTTGATCGTTGAACCCTACGGCGCTACCGAACAGCCCCGCAAATCCCAGCGCTCCAAAGACGGAGGTCCACGCATGGTCCAACCTGAACCGTGTTGAAGTCACCACGAACGCTACGAGGCCACCCGCGGCAAACTCCCATGCTCTGGTCGGCATCATGAAAAAGGCCCAAGGTTGTGATCTTTCCGTGAGCCACACGCAAAGCGCCAACGAAATCACGAAGGTCGCCATCAGGGTGATTAGAACGCCGTGCGGTGATTTTCGAAAAATTACAAAGCCCAGTAGAAGCAGAAATGGCCAGAACAGGTAGAACTGTTCTTCGACACCGAGCGACCAGTAATGCTGAAACAAGGAAGGGTTCGGATCGGAAAGATAGTCGACGTTAGCTTGAGCGAAGCGGAAATTCGGCACGTAAAGCACGGTAGAAAGAGCGTCCTTTAGGACAGGACTCAAGATGAGCGGCGGTATCAGAATCAACGCAGCGATAGAGGTGAGTACCAAGACCGCGGTAGACGCGGGGATGATCCGGCGGATTCTCTTGGCGATGAATGTCGGCAGCGAGATCCTGCCGGTCGATCCTAGTTCCGTGAGCGCATGTGCGGTGATCAAAAAACCTGAAATGACGAAAAAGACATCTACGCCGACAAATCCTCCCGTGAGCCCTGGCAGGCCAGCGTGGTAAAGGACCACCATCAACACAGCAAGGCCGCGAAGTCCTTGAATGTCCAGTCGGAATCCGACAGATTTCGATCCTAAGGTCGACTCTCCGGCGACGGGGAGTAATCGTTCGCGGATAGCCACACTGTGAAGCATAGACAGCGCGGGTCCAAGGTACGAACTGACGGGCTGCGATTCTAAATGACCGCAGCGCCTGCGGGATTGACAGGGCCCCGTAATGGTCCTGCTTCCATCACAGAACTAGCCGGTAGCGGCGTCTTGCTGGGCTGCTATGCCCGGGAGAGAAGGATCGGATGAGGGTAAGGGGTCGTCGGAGGGTGATTCATCTGGTTGGATACCAAGATGAGCCTTCCTCAGGATTATCTCGCGACGCCGCCGCCACCACGGCGGTTCCGGTTTCCGTTGCGCACTGTGTTGATTGTCACCGGGGTTTTTCTCGTCGTGGTGCTGGCGGCGCTCGGCGCTTACGCCTATGGCCTGTCTGCGTCGTTCGACAGCGCTAAAAAGTTCGAGAATTCTTTCCCTGCAGAAGCCGATCGTCCGGCGGCTACCGGTGATGCTTCGCAGAACATTTTGCTCATTGGTTCTGACGCGGGCAGCCCCGGCTCTGACGCCAGCGACATTGAAGGCACCCGCTCCGACACCTTGATGGTGATCCATGTCTCGGGAGACCGCGAAAGTGTCCATGTGATGTCGATCATGAAGGACAGCTGGGTCGAGATTCCGGGCCATGGTCAGGATCGTCTGAATGCTGCTCTCGTTCTGGGCGGCGTTCCGCTCGCTGTGCAAACGGTCGAGGGGGTGCTCGACGCTCGTATCGACCGCGTTGCGAGCGTCGACTTCGAGGGCTTTGCCGGGATCACCGACGCCCTCGGGGGAGTGGAAGTGAACAACGAGGTTCCGTTCCGTTCCTTCGAAAAGGGGCCGATCACGCTCAACGGGAAGCAAGCCCTCGAGTACGTCCGAGAGATCGAATCGTTCACCGATGGCGATCTTCAGCGGCTCCGCAACCAGCAGGCTTTCGTGAAAGGCCTCATGGCCAAGTTCCTCAGTGCGGAGACTCTGACCAACCCTGGCAAGATCACCGAGCTCATGTCGGCAGCTACTCCATACCTCGAAGTCGACAGCGGGTTCTCCTCCGGGTACGCGGTCGGGCTTGGCTTCGAGCTGCGTAACCTCCGGACGGATGACGTCACGTTCTTCACCCTGCCCGTCATCGGGCCCGCGGACCATGACGGAGAGATCGCGATCGACGTCGACTGGAACCAGGTCGCCGTTGTTCGGGACCACTTCCGTGCAGACACTCTCGACGAGTACCAGCCGGTCGCGCAACCTTAGGGGCGATGGGGGCGGCGCGTCTCGATACGCTCGCTTCGCTCGCTACTCGACGAACGGGAGGGAAGGCGAGCTACTCGACGAACGAGGGAGGTGGGCGGCGCGTCTCGATACGCTCCCTTCGCTCGCTACTCGACGAACGGGAGGGGCAGCGCCGCGTCTCGATACGCTCGCTTCGCTCGCTACTCGACGAACGAGGGAGGGCGGCGCGTGGGAGCATGGGGCATGCGCACTTTCTCCCGAACCTCCGGCATCCGATGAGCCTCCGGTTCGAAGAGCTCGCCTGGCAGGAGACCCCGCTCGGCGAGGTCAGCCTCCGCCGCCGGCACGACCCGGCTCTCGCCGTCGACATCTACGAGGTCAAGCTCGGCGACGAGTTCCTCATGTCGAGCCTGTTCCCCGTCGCCGAGATCGAACTCGCCCACCTCGGCCTCGCTGCCGTCGACGGTGATGCCCTCACCGTCGTCGTTGGCGGGCTCGGCCTCGGCTACACCGCCGAAGCAGTGCTCACCCATGACCGGGTCGCCAGCATGACCGTGGTCGATGCCCTCGACGCGGTCATCGACTGGCACCAGCGCGAGCTGCTGCCGGTGTCAACTCCCATCGTGACGGATGCTCGCACTCGCCTCGTCCACGGCGACTTCTTCGCACTCATGCGGGCGGAGCCGGCATCCGATTCGCGGTTCGACGCGATCCTCGTGGACATCGACCACTCGCCACGGCATTTGCTCAACGAGAACTCAGTGGGCTTCTACACGGTGGAAGGAATCCGCCAGGCGGCCGCGCACCTCGAGCCGGGGGGAGCGTTCGCGCTCTGGTCGGACGACCCGCCCGACGACGCGTACACGGCGCTCCTGGCTGAGGTGTTCGGCACTGTCGATGCCCATGTGGTGTCGTTCGCCAACCCGCTCACCGGCGGCACGTCTGCGAACACGGTGTACGTGGCATCAGGGCTGCTCAGCTAGCTCTGGCGCGGCATCCGTGGTTCAGAGTTGGGGGGCATCGATTAAGCAGTAGATGCTCTTGAATCTGGGTTTTTTGAGCATCTACTGCTTAATGGGTGCTTCAGCTCACTGAGTGTGGCCGGGCGCCTCGATGGCCGATCGAACTTGCAGTAGAGGCCCTAAAAATCACGTTTTTTGGGCCACTACTGGCATCTCGCTGCGCACGATGACGCCCCCGCGAGACCGTGCTCGTGGGGGCGTCATCGTGAAGCTCTAGGCCTTCGCCCGCGGGCGACGCCACCACCAGAGGCCGGCACCAGCGGCCACTGCGGCGAGTGCGGCGCCGATCATGCCGAGAACGTTGGTGTTCGAACCGGTGTTGGCGAGATCGTCTGCGGAGTTCGCGGGATCTGTGGCATCCGTCGGGTCGTCATTGGAACCGTCCGTACCGTCGGTGCCGTCGGGCAGAGCAGGCGTCGTCGGCTCGGGTGACGGTGCCGGCTCGGGCTGCTCGGTCGGTTCGGGCGAGGGCTCGGGCGACGGTGCCGGTGCGGGAGCGGCGTTCGCGTCCATCACCTGGCCGTCGGCGTCGAGGTAGACGACACGCTCACCCGAGGTCATCTCGCGCCGCTCGACGCTCGCCAACTCGTAGTCGGCATCGAGAACCGGGAACACAGCGACCGGGGTCATGGTCATCGTTGCTGCCGGGATCTCACCGGATGCGAGGGCGTCACCGGAGTACGGCTCGATCCAGATGTCGAGGTGACCGTAGTGCTTGCCACCGGATACCAGCTGCTTGACGCCGTTGGCATCCGTCTTCCACATCTCGGGCTCGTCGAGGTGCGCCATCCAGTCGGAGGCAGTGTTGAAGCGGTACGGCGCGAAGGTGCCGTCTTCGAGCTCAATCATCTTCTCGCCGCGGAGGCCGTCGGATGCCACACCGACGTCCCAGTGCCAGACGCCCGTTCCGTCACCGGCTTCGTCGACGTACGACGCTTCGAACATCTCATCGTGGCCGGAGATCACGGTCGAGACACCGTACTTCTCGAGCATCGGAGTGACGATGCGCATCGGGGTGCCCGGCTGGTCGTCCGGGTGGTCGTTACCCATGGTGGTGCCGTGCACGCCATTCGAATAGGCGACGTGATGCCACTGCACGACGATGGTCTGCCCCTTCGACCGGGCATCCTTCAGCTGCTCTTCGAGCCAGACATATTGCTCAGAGCCCGGGTGGAACGCGGGCTGGTCTGGCTGCGCGCCCTCCGCGATCCAGCCGTTCTCGATCGCGACGGGGAAGTCGCGCTGGTACTCCGCAAGCGTGAATGACCCCTGCGTGTCTGTGCCGTACTGGTCGGGTGTGAGGGTCGAGTCGTCGCCGACAGAGGCCTCAGAGTCGGGTGCCGTGTCGACCGTCGCGTCGGGTGAGCCGTTCGTGGCATCCACCGAGATCACGGTCACCGGGCCGTAGTCGACCCGGTGGTAGGCGTCGAGGGCGTGCGGGTTGTCTGATCCGAACGTGTCGAAGTACTGGTTGTACTCCATGCGCGAGCGCACGACCAGGGAGCGGTCATCCGGAGTGCCGTAGCCATAGACCTCATGGTTGCCCAGCGAGGTGATCAGCGGAACGGAGTCGAGCAGGTTGCCGTTGTCGCCGGCGAAGTAGCGGAAGAACTCGTCCCAGTGCGTCTGGCTCGAACCCCGCTCGACGAGGTCGCCCGCGAGAAGGAGGAGGTCCGGTTTCTGCTCCGCGATGATCTCGTTGTTGAGCCGCATCGCCACGTCTTCGGTGAGCATGTAGTTGAGCGCGTAGGCACCGTTGCGGGTGCCGCCGCCAAACGTGGCATCCCACGCCGAACCCGCCTCTGGTCTCTCCTCGGAACCGGGGGCAAGCGTGATTGTCTGCTCCCACTCGCGGTTCGTGACCCGGCCCTTGGGGTCTGTTTCGGAGTCGGCGTACGCGATGACGTGGATCGGTTCGGTGAATCCTTCGCCGAATGACGGTGAGGCGGAGAACGTGGCGTCGTGGGCGTATCCGTCGACAACGACGCGGTACTCGTACTCGGCGCCGGGGGTGAGGCCTGTGATGGTGTGGCTGTACTTGAATGGCTCGTCTGCGCGGATCCACTCACCCTGCGGAACGACGGTTCCGCGCCCGTTGTCGAAGGCTCCCTGTGTGAGCTCCGACTCCTGGTATCCGTTCACCGGGTTCTGCACGCCGCGAACGGTTGCTGTGGCCGTGCCGCCCGCGAGGCCGGGGCCTGTCACCGTGATCTCTGCGTCCGTACCGAGCTCGGTGAACCAGTTGATCGTCATCTCGGTCGCTGCCGGCTTCTGCAGATACGGCAGAATGCGGAATCCGGCACGCGGGTCAGGTGCAACGGTCCGTCCATCGACGACCGTGGGGCTGGTGTTGATCGACGCGAGGGCCGGGGACTCGAGTGACGGCTGCTCTCCGGCTGCGGATGCCATCGGTACAGCTCCAATCGAAAGCGCGGTTCCGAGCGCGAGAGTGAGAGTGAGCGCGCGTGTGCGGCGGCGGTTGCGGTTGTGAGTGCGGTGGTGCGGGGTCAACGTGATCCTGTCTTCGATGGTAGCTGTCCCCACAACCTACGGATGCTCCGGTTTCGACGTGCCGCGTGAGACTGAGAGTTCACTCGGGCGTCGGGAGAGGTTCACCGGGGAGGTGCCGTCGGGTGCCTGTCGTGCGGTCGCGAACGGGGATTCCTCCACAGGTGGGATTTTTCAGATAGTTATCCCCATCGGGCTTTTCTCGGCTATTTTGGCATCCGGAAATGTCGGTGGTGGGGTGTTCACTGGGAGTATGAACAGCCAGACGAGCGGTGGATTTCCGGAGACGATCTCCCCGAGTGCCACGTCGCGCGCGGGCGGTCCGGGTGCGTCACCGTTGGATGCCGACCTCACCGCACTGGCTGGTCTCAGCGCCGACGAACTGCTGACGCTCACTGCGGATGCAGCGGGAGTATTGCGGCGAGCCGAGGCCGTTCTGATCGCCTGCAGCAACGAGGTTGCGGCCCGGTCGGATCGTGCGCTCGGCTCGGGCGGTCTCGCCGCCCGGCACGGGTATGGCCGGGCGTCGCAATTGCTCGAGCAGGTGACCGGGGTGTCGGCGCGTTCGGCGTCGCGGTTCATTCGGGTGGGTGCGCTGACCGGGCAGCGAGTGGCCGAGACCGGGTTGCCGCTGCCTGCGTTGTTCCCGCGGGTCAGTGAGGCGCTCGCCACGGGTCTGATCGGGCTGGATGCGGCTGAGGTGATTACTCGCGAACTCAATCTGGCTGCGCCACGCGCCGACCTCGATCTTTTCGCCGCTGCCGAAGAGTCGCTGGTGGGGCAGGCCACCGGTGAGGCGGTGCCCGAAGGCCTGGCGTTGCCCACGGATCTCGTTGCCGGGCAGGCGCGGTTGTGGCGCGATGCCCTCGACCCGAACGGAATTGAACCTCGGGCCGAAGAGGCCTTTTCGAAGCGCGATCTCTGGGTGTCTCGTGTCGCGCAGAACGGTGTCGTGCCGTTCGGCGGCAAGTTGACCGTCGAGGTCGCTGCCAAACTGCACGCCCTCTTCGATGCGATGCTCACCCCGCGGACTGCGCCTCAGTGCCTGACCGAGGAGGAGCAGAGAAGGCAAGCGGATGCTCCTGGTCGGCCAAAGGATTCCCGGACTCCTGGCCAGCAGCGAGCGGATATCTTCGCTTCGATGATCGACTCGCTGGCCCGATCGGATGATGTACCGACGATCAGTGGGGCGGCGCCGACCGTGGTGGTCACGGTTTCGGCAGAGGTGCTCGCGAACAAGGAGGGAACGGGCGCCGTTGTCGGCGTCGCGGATCGGATTCCCTACTCCTCGATCGAGCAGATTCTGTGTGATGGCGGCATCCAGCCGGTCGGGGTTGGTGTCGATGGAGAGGTCCGCTACCTGGGTCACAAGCGGTACCCGTTCACCAGGCGGCAGAAGCTGGCGATCATCGCGCGCGACGGACCCACGTGTTTCGAATGTGACATCCCAGCGAGTGCCTGCGAAGTGCATCACGTCGTCCCGTATTCGAAGGGTGGCGAGACGGATGTGTCGAACGGGGTGATCCTCTGCTGGTACGACCATCACAAGATGCACGCTTCGGAATGGAAGATCGAGATGGTGAACGGTAAGCCGGTCAGCATCCCACCGCCGTGGGTGAAGCGGAAGCCGTACTTTCGGTGAAGATGCCTTGATGGATTTACGAACGGACTCCCAAGTTCACGTCAGACGCTCGCCCACCGCCCGGTGATGTCGAGGTGCTGACGGAGCTGTTCGCGATAGGCATCGGTGTCACGCTTCGCCAGATGCTCATGCATGAGGCGGTGATCGTCGAACCACTTCTCCTGCAGGGTGGCGTTACGGCGGAGAGCCCGGACGCGCACGCGGTGCAGCCTGTCACCTGATGTCCACAGTAGGTTCGACAGAATCGGGTTGTGGGTCTCGCCGACGATGATTCCATGGAACTCCGCATCGAGTTCGAGGAATCTGGCCGGATCCAACGGATTGAATGTCGCACGCTGCTCGTCGAGGTTCTTCTGTAGCCGCGAGTCAAGGTCTGTAAGACGCACATCGGCGAGTGCAGCAATGCGTTCGCCGGCGTAGCCCTCCACGAGGTTTCGTGTCTCGAGAACGGCATCAGCCTCAGCGACGGTGATCGGTGTGATGACTGCACCGCGGCGGGGGTGCAAAACCACCAGTCCCTGAGCGGCGAGACGCACCAGCGCTTCGTGCACCGGCGTAACGCTCACGCCCAAATCAGCCGCGAGATCCCGCTCGCGCACGGGGAAGCCTTCCTCGAGGGTGCCCTCAAGGATTCGGTTGCGAATTTGTTGATAGACCCGTTCGACCGCAGAGATCGATGACGAGTCAGAAAAGGAAGGCATGCGGTCGAACATATCGGGGAAACTGCAATATCTAAAGTATTTGCTTGCAATACTTTCGCAATCTCCGGCAGGATGAGTTCACCCTCGCACCATCGGCAATGTCGCTGAAAGGACATCTTGTGAAACGCAAAGTCGCCGCTCTCACAGCAATCTCCGCCCTCGCACTCGGGCTCGGGGGCTGTGCTTCCACCGCAGGAGAAGGAGGAGCAAGCACCGCTGACCGAAACCTCTCGTGCACCAACACGATCGTCAACGACGAGGCGGAGCAGGTCCTCCTCTGGGCCTGGTACCCGGCCTTCGAATCCGTCGTTGATGAGTTCAACAACACGCATGACGATGTCCAGGTCTGCTGGAACAACGCCGGCGTCAACATCGACCAGTACACCAAGCTCAACACCGCTCTCAAAGCGGGCAGCGGAGCACCCGACGTCGTCATGATCGAAGCAGCAATCGTGCCGAGCTACACGCTGCAGGATTCTTTCCTCGACCTGAACGAATACGGTGCGGGTGACGTCGAGAAGAACTACACCGAGGGCGCCTGGTCCGACGTGTCGAACGACAACGGCGTCTTCGCCATCCCCGTCGATGGTGGCCCGATGGGCATGCTCTTCCGTGCCGACATCTTCGAGCAGTACGGCGTCGCCGTCCCCACCACATGGGCCGAGTTCGCTGAAGCAGGACGCCAGCTCCGCGACAACGGGTACGAGGGCTACATCACCAACTTCCCGACGAACGGCAAGGCATACATCCAGTCGCTGTTCGCTCAGAACGGTGCTGAGCCTTATGAGTACGACGCGGCCAACCCCGAGTCGATCGGTATCAACCTTGACTCTCCGGAGGTCATCGAGGTTCTGGATTACTGGAACACTCTCATCGAAGAGGGACTGGTGAGCAGCAACGACCGAACGACTCCTGAAGACAACGCTCGCATGCTCGACGGTACGTACGCGACCTACCTGTCTGCGGCCTGGGGCCCGGGTTACCTTCAGGGGCTCCTCGACGGTGGCGTGCCCGAGGGCACATGGCAGGCAGCCCCGCTCCCGCAGTGGGACGCGTCAAAGCCGATCGAAGTGAACTGGGGAGGTTCGACCTTCGCTGTTACCAAGCAGGCAGCCAACCCCGAACTCGCTGCAAAGGTAGCCATGGAGATCTTCGGCACCGACGAGGCGTGGAAGATCGGAATCGAAGAAGCGACTCTCTTCCCCCTGTGGAAGCCCGCTCTCGAAGCCGACTACTTCACTGAATACGAGCACCCGTTCTTCGGCGGACAGAAGATCTACAAGGATGTCTTCGTCGACGCGGCTGCTGGATACAAGGGCTTCAGCAACACGCCCTTCCAGAACTTCGTCTATGACAAGACCAACGAAGAACTGGCATCCATGGTTCAGGGCAAGGCAACCGCGGAAGAAACCGCGAAGTCTCTCGAGTCGCTCCTTGGTGACTACGCCACCCAGCAGGGCTTCACGGTCCGCTAGTTATCCGTACCCGGTCGGGGCGGCGCAACGCCGCCCCGACCCCCACGCTAGGAACGCTCATCGTGTCTCACACTCTTGAAGCTTCGACCCCTCCGGGTGCCGCAACGGCCCAGGTCCGGAAGCCCCGAAAGCGCCCAACCGTCGCACGTCGGCGCAACATCATCGGATGGTCCTTCGTCGCACCGTTTGGTGTGGTGTTCGTCGCCCTCCTCATCCTTCCTCTCGCCTACGCCTTCTGGCTGAGCCTTCAGACCGAAACTCTCGCTCAGGGGAACACCTTCACCTGGTTCGACAACTATGTTCGGGCGTTCTCAGATCCGCTGTTCCTCGAGGGTGCACGGTTCGTTGTTCTCTTCTCTCTCGTCGTCATCCCGGTGCAGATGCTCATTTCTCTGCTCGCCGCACTGATCATCGACAGCCTGACGACCCGCCTGGCGCGGATATCGCGAGTCCTGATCTTCATCCCATACGCTGTGCCCGTCGTCATCGGTGCCCTGATGTGGGGCTTCCTCTACAGCCCCAGCTTCGGCCCCGGTTCTGACATCTTCGGCCTCTTCGGCCTGATCGCGCCCAACCTGCTCTCGAACGATGGCATCTTCTTCGGGCTCATCAACATTGTGAGCTGGCAGTGGGCCGGCTACTACATGATCATCATCTATTCCGCGCTTCAGGGTATCGATCCGGCGTTGTACGAAGCGGCCAAGCTCGACGGTGCCAGCAAGCTGCAGATCGCCCTCCGCATCAAGGTACCGATGGTCGCATCCTCGCTCGTGCTGATCCTCGTCTTCGCGCTGATCCACACGTTGCAGTTCTTCACCGAACCGCACATCCTCAAGAGCATCGCCTCCGGAGCGATCGACGCGTCGTTCACCCCGAACATCTACGCGTACAACCTCGCGTTCTCGTACACCCAGTTCAACTACGCGTCTGCGATCTCCTTCGCCCTGGGAATCATCGTGTTCATCGGGTCGTACATCTTCCTTGTTTCCACTCGCAAGAGGAGCGGACTGTAATCATGGCTACAACACTGGTTCCTACGCCGAAGGCGGGCCGGGCGGCTGCGCCTCGCTCCACCCGGGAAGTCGGCGAACGACGCCCGCTCTTCCGCAGCATCGTGCTGATCGGAATGTGCTTCTACTTCCTCGTTCCTCTGTGGTGGCTCGTGGTTGCAAGCACCAAAACGGTCAACGGGCTGTTCAACGGCTCGGCGGGCTCACTCTGGTTCGACAAGAACATCGACTTCTTCGGCAACCTGGCCCAGCTCTTCAATCAAAGCGGCGGCATCTACCTGCAGTGGCTCGGAAACTCGTTCCTCTACGCGCTCACGGGCGGAGTCGGGGCAACCGTGCTCGCCGTTCTGGCAGGCTACGGGTTCGCAAAGTATGCCTTCCGAGGCCGCAACGTCAGCTTCGCGCTCCTGCTGGGTTCCGTCATGGTTCCCGTGACAGCTCTGGTGCTGCCGACCTTCGTGCTCTTCAGCGCGATCGGACTCAACAACACGATCTGGGCGGTCATCCTCCCGTCGCTGCTCAGCCCGTTCGGTGTGTACCTCATGCGGGTTTACGCTCAGGATGCCGTGCCCGATGAGCTTATCGAGGCGGCTCGTATCGACGGCGCCGGCGACGGAAAGATCTTCTTCAGCATCGCTCTGCCCTTGCTGCGACCGGCCATCGCAACGGTGTTGCTCCTGTCGATCGTCGCGACCTGGAACAACTACTTCCTCCCGCTCGCCGTGCTCTCCGACCCGAAGCTGTTCCCCGTGACCGTTGGCCTCGGCCAGTGGCTCCAGCTCTCCGCTGCTGCGGGTGGTGGCCAACAGCTGTGGAACCTCATCGTCATCGGAGCACTCGTGTCGGTCATTCCGCTGATCCTGGCCTTCGTCTTCCTCCAGCGCTACTGGCAGGGCGGGCTCTCGCTCGGCAGCCTCAAGTAGCGCCCACCTTCACCTTCTCTCTTCTTCTCGCACCCTCACGTAAGGACTCCTTCATGGCGCACGCCCACATCGACCTCGATCCGCGATTCACCATTGGTCCCGTTCAACGCCGCCTCTTCGGCTCGTTCGTCGAGCACCTGGGCCGCTGCGTCTACACCGGGATCTACGAGCCGGGGCACCCCACCGCGGACGAGGACGGTTTCCGTGGCGACGTGCTCGAGCTGGTGAAGGAACTGGGCGTGAGCGCCATCCGTTACCCGGGCGGTAACTTCGTCTCCGGTTACCGCTGGGAGGATGGCGTCGGCCCGAAGGAGGACCGGCCCCGGCGCGTGGACCTGGCCTGGCACTCCCTCGAGACCAACGAATTCGGTCTCGACGAGTTCGCCCGCTGGGCTGACAAGGCCGGCAGTGAAGTGATGTACGCGGTGAACCTCGGAACCCGCGGTGTGCAGGAAGCATTGGACGTGCTCGAATACTCCAACATCAAGTCGGGCACGACGCTGTCTGACCAGCGCGTCGAGAACGGAACCCCCGAACCGCACAACATCCGGATGTGGTGCCTCGGTAACGAGATGGACGGTCCGTGGCAGCTCGGCCACGTGAGTGCAGATGACTACGGCAAGATCGCGGCGAAGACTGCGAGCGCGATGCGCCAGATGGACCCCACTCTCGAGCTCGTCGCGTGCGGTAGTTCGAAGCCGATCATGCCGACGTTCGCCGAGTGGGAGCGTGTCGTTCTTCACCACACCTACCAGCACGTCGACTACATTTCTGCCCACGCCTACTACGAAGAACTTGACGGAGACCTCGACAGCTTCCTCGCATCCGGCGCGAACATGGACGAGTTCATCGAGTCGCTGATCGCCACCATCGACCACGTCAAGGCCGCGCTGAAGAGCGACAAGACGATCAATATCTCGTTCGACGAGTGGAACGTTTGGTACAACAAGCGCTGGCACACCGAGGACAAGCCGAGAAATGCGACCGACTGGCACTACGCACCCCGGTTGCTCGAGGACCAGTACTCGGTGGCGGATGCCGTCGTATTCGGTAGCCTGCTCATCTCGCTTCTGAAGCACGCCGACCGCGTGACATCCGCCAGCCTTGCCCAACTGGTCAACGTGATCGCTCCGATCATGACCGAACCGGGTGGAGCAGCCTGGCGCCAGACGATCTTCTACCCGTTCGCCGAGGCATCCCGCCTGGCCACCGGGGAGGTCCTGCGCTTGAACCTCAGCAGCGACACCTACGAGACCGAGAAGTACGGAACAGTCAACCGCGTGGATGCCATCGCGACCCACGACGCCGAGACCGGCGCAGCCGCTGTCTTCCTCGTCAACCGTGGCGCCGACGAGTCGGCTACCGTGACGATCGACCTCGGTGCGCTGGTGGACGGCAAATCCGTGACCGCGTCGACGCTGTCGGATGACGACGTCTATGCAGCGAACAGCCTCGAGGCCCCGGAGCGTGTCGTCCCGCGGGCGAACGAAGAGCTGACGGTTGAAGATGGTCGCGTGACCATCACTCTGCCGGCTGTGTCCTGGACCACCCTGACGATCTCCTGATCAACGACGAAAGTTAAGGGTGACTGGGGGAGGGGTGCGGCGGCAGGTTGCTGCGCCGACAGAACCCGAGACACCGACGTCACAGGGGCAGGATCGTCGACCACCGCGCGAACGGTACCGCGCTGTCGCCCGTGCGGTAGTCGGCATCCTGCTCCTTGTCACGTGCTACGCGTTGGGCGAGTTCCTCGCCCGGTGGCTGGGCCTGCCTGTGCCGGGGTCGGTGATCGGCATGGTGGTCATGTTCGCAATCCTCTGCCTTCAGCCCGCCCGGATCTCGGACCGTTTCGTGGTGCCGATCTCCGAGAGATTTGTGTCACTCATTCCCTTCCTGCTGGTGCCGGCCGCCGTCGGGGTTGTCGCCCACATTCCCGAGGTCGTGCGCGATGCTCCGGCCCTGATCACCGCGGTGGTCGGCGGCTGGCTCGCGACGATCCTCGTCACAGCGCTCGCCGCGAAGTACTTGCTCGGACGAATCAGAAAGCGGGGGTGACGGGCGTGTGGGAGCAGTTTCTCGCTTCGCCGGCGTTCGGCATCTCGGTGACGGTCGTCGGTTTCATCCTCGCGGTGTTGTTCTCGCGAGCCCTGCGTGACCCCGCCTGGGCGAACCCGATCCTGTGGGCCTCGGCTGCCATCGTGACTTTGTTGCTGCTCGCGCGTATCGACTACGAGCAGTACATGGTCGGCGGCGCGTTCTTCGCGCCCGTGCTCGGGGTCGCCGTTGTCGCTCTCGCGGCGCCGCCGTTCCGGCACCGGCGGCTGCTCAAGGGCACGTCTGGCGCGATCATCCTCGCCGTCGGACTCGGGTCTCTCGCCGGTGTCGTGGTGACCGTCGCGTTGGCGTGGGGCCTCGGCGGGAGTGAGCAGACCATTCTCTCGGTCGCGCCGAAGCAGGCAACCTCACCTGTGGCGCTCGGCGTTGCGACGCTTTCGGGTGGATCGGGGGAGCTCGCCGCGGTGCTCGCTGTCCTGACCGGTATTCTCGGGGCGACCGCAGGCCCTGGGATGCTGCGACTCCTGCGGTTCGACGACGCTCGATCCCGAGGCCTCGCGATGGGTGTCTCTGCGCACGCCATCGGAACAGCCAGAATCAACGCGACCGAACCCGTTGCCGGAGCCTTCGCGGTTGTCGGCATGGTTCTGGCCGCACTTTTTGTAACGGTGCTGGTGCCGATCACATTCGCGGTGATGGATCTGGTCCAGGGACTCTAGCCCCTGCGCGGAACACGCCGTTGAGCTTCATCGAGAAGCCAGTAGTGGCCCGCTCTGAGAACGCAGGCGAGGCGCGAACTCGCGCAGGGTGAATTGCAGGGTGAAACCCGCCGGAACGGCCGATCGAAGTGCCCGCAACCCGCCACTCTGGCATCTGCCCCCACAGCCACATCCAGTCGGCGCGTCCAACCCGAGAGACGCGCCGACTATGCGTCCGTGAGCGCTAGCCGGCGAGCCTTCCCGCTCGCGCAGCGTCATCGGAGAGAACGAGGACAGCACCGCTATGAGTACCGCCTTCAGACACCGCGCCGCAACTGCTGACTCACGCGACCGCTCGAAGACCGCCTCACGGTTGGGCCGGGCGGCGACGCGCGGCATCCGCAAGTTGGCCTCAGCCACACTCGCGGGCTCGATGATCTTCGGGGCGTTGGTTCTCCTGCCGGGCTCACAAGAGCAAGCGGCCGTTGCCGCTCCAGCCACCGGCACCGGTCGGTACGCGAGCGACATCTACTGGCTGGATTGGTCGACAGCGCAGAACACGGTCAGTCAGGGCACCAACAATGGCCGACCCTATTCCCGGGTGCAGAACGGAACGTCTCTCGTGCAGGAACCGCTGCCCGGATTCCGGATCACAACGACGTTCTCCAAGGTGGCCGCTGCACCACAGTCCGGCAGCGGCACCCGGGAACTTCACGTAACGCGCCAGGACCCCAGTTGGTCGGAGGTCAAACTCAACGGCTATGACACCGGGAACCAGTACAGCGTCATCACGCCGAACGCGAATGCATCCACAGTGTCGTTCTCTCTCAACTTCGTTGCGACCCTGAACGGTGTCACGATCCCGCTCAACGTCATCGCCACCGATGGGGAGAGCGCTGGAGCCGCCGAGCTCACCACCTTCACGACCGACGGTGAGGTCTGGAGAAATATCGACAACACCACGCGGACCGGCGCCAGAATGTGGAAGTCCTCGAAAACCAATGGTGGGTTCGGTACCACGGTGATGGGTCCGTGGGCCACCGAACTTTCCACGGGTCAGGGAATGGCGCCCATCGGTGTATCGCGCTCCGCGAGCACCGTGGATGTCACCATCACCGCCAGTGGCATGCAGAACGTTATGGTGGGTGTGATGCTGCCCGTCGACTACGGTGACGCACCGGCCAGCTACGGCTCCGCATCACATCTGATCGACTGGACCGCCGCGGGCGACCCGATGGCTTTACCAGGGAGTGTCAACGCTCCCCGCGTGGCATACGCGTGGGACAAGAGCCCTTATCTGGGTTCGGTCCCCGCTGACGCCGACGACGGATCGCTTGGCAACTGGACCGGCGACGACCAGGATCCGACGGGCAATCCTGCCGATGAAGGCTGGGAACAGCTCACGGGCACAACGACACCACCGCGAATCTTCGCCGGGCAGACGCAGGACTACTCCGTAGAGGTCCTGACCAGTGCATCCGCCGAAGGCAAAACCGTCGCCGCCTGGATCGACTGGAACAACAATGGATCCTTCGACCAGGGCGAGCGCACCGAGGCCGTGGCCACCGGAGGCAAAGCCCTCCTGAGCTGGTCCCAGGTGACAGCGACCGACACCGGTTCGCTCGGCGCCCGCTTCCGAGTCGCCTCCGACGCAGCGCTGATCGCTGAACCCACGGGACTCGCTATCGACGGAGAAGTCGAAGACTACCTGCTGCCCGTCACCCGGGCCGCGAACGTCGAAAAGACCTCATCGCCCGTCAGCGGGACAGAAATCCTGCCCGGCAGCACGGTGGCGTACACCCTGAGTTTTCCGAACCCAGGGAATCAGGAACTCGTTGTCGACTACACCGACCACCTGACCGGGGTACTGGACGACGCGGAGTTGATCGCGGACACCGTCGAGGCCAGCGATGGGCTCACTGTCACGGTCGGAGAGGAATCGCTGCGGATCCAGGGATTCGTTCCCGCCCAGTCAACGAATCGAGTGACGTACGCGGTGAAGGCGAAGCAGACCGGATTCGGAGACGCCGTGCTCCGTAACGTGGTCGTGCCCGGCGCGGGCGAGCCACCCGCCGAGTGCATTCCCGCAGAAATGCGGTGCACCGAGCACCCGGTGAGCGCCATCCCGAACCTGGCGAAGGTCGCTGATCCAACCTCAGGCAGCCCCGTGGTTCCTGGCCAAACCATCACATACACAGTGACGGCCGCGAACACAGGCGGGCCAGGCCACGGAACAGTTATCAGTGACGACCTGTCCGACGTCCTCGACGACGCCACCTTCACTCCCGGGTCCGCTCAGCTGACGGTGGGAAATGCCGATCCGATCACGCTGGCGGATCCTTCGGACACCACCCTGCAGACGCAGCCCTTCACCCTTCCGGCCGGTGGCACCGCGACCCTCACCTACTCGGTGACGGTGAACGACGACGCGTGGAACGCCAGCGTCGGCAACGTGGTCGCCGGCGTGTGGGGCGCTGACCGTTCGATCATCGACTGCAATGGGTGCGCCACGGTACATACGGCACTCGGCGTGCTCGTGCAGAAGGTCGGCGAGTCCGCTGAGGCCGAGATCGTGCCGATGGAGGGCTCCGAGTGGGCTGTCTACACCGACGTGAATGGTTCGCCCGGCGAATCTCTCGACGAGACGTCCATCACCTCGGTTGACCCCACCATGATTCGTCTGCAGAATCTGCCAGCGGGTTCTTACTGGCTGGAAGAAACCCAGGCGCCCGACGGCTTCAGCCTGCTGGCCGAGCGCGTGCCGTTCGCCGTGGCCGCCGACGGCACCGTGACACTGGCCGCTGACGCCGATGAACGAACCACCGCCGTTTCGACGGACGAAGTCACCGGCATGTCCGTGATCACTGTTCGTGACGTCCCCGCCCTCGAGCTGCCTGAGTCGGGTGGGCCAGGAAGCGCCGGGTTCCTTCTCCTCGGCGGGTTGCTGACGGCCGCCGCTGTCGGACTGACAGTCACTTCCCGTCGCCGCAGTGAGGCGCTCACACCATCCGCTTAACAATTCCAACCCAGCCCGAGATCCTGACCCACATCACTCCCAAGGAGAGAGAAATGCCCACATCCAACCGTCGCCGCCACAGGCTGACGACCATCGCCGCGTTGGGCGCCATGTTCGCCGTCGGCAGCATCGCGACCCCCGCGTACGCCGCACCTATCGACGGCGCCGAGCGAGGCTCGCTCACCGTGCACAAGTTCGAGAAGCAGGACGCTCCGAGCGGTCTGCCGAACAACGGCACTGAAATCGACGTCACCGGCTATCAGCCGCTTGCGGGCGTCGAGTTCAGCATTCAGCGGGTGGAGGGCATTGACCTGAGCACCAATGACGGCTGGGCTGACGCGAATGCGGTGACAGCAGGCTTCACCGCGGCGGCGCCTCGATACGCCGACCAGGCAGAGTCAGCCATCATCAATCAGGGTGAGACCCTCTCGGATGCCACCAGCGACACCACAGGCGCTCTGGGCGAAGCATCCTTCGGAAACCTGGATCTCGGCCTCTACCTGGTGACGGAGACCTCGTATCCGACCGGTGTGACCCCGTCGGCGCCGTTCCTGGTAACTGTTCCGCTGACCGACCCGAACAATCTGGACAACTGGCTGTACGACGTGCACGTCTACCCGAAGAACTCGGTAACGACGGCGCAGAAGACAGTGGCGGATGCCGGTGACATCGCGCTCGGCGACGAGATCGAGTTCACGATCACTGCTGACATCCCGAACGAGACCATCATCGACGGCTACCGTGTCGTCGACGTGCTGAGCGACGCGCTCGACTACGTCGGCACCTCAGTCACACTGTCGAATGACGCCACCCTCACGGAGGGCGCGCACTTCACAGTGACCCACAACTCCACGTCAAACGTCGTCACGGTCGACTTCACCGAGGCCGGCCGCGCCATTCTCGCGGCAAACCACACTGCACAGGTGATCGTCGAGATCACCGCGTCCGCGAATGCCGTCGACGAGATCTCCAACCAGGCCTATGTCTACCCGAACGCTCCGAGCTTCGACGTCGACCCCGGCCAGCCGGGTGGACCCGAAACGACGCCTCCGGTCGTGACCAAGTGGGGCAGCTTCGACATCCAGAAAATCGACGAATCCGGCGCGCAGCTCGCAGGCGCCGAGTTCTCGGTCTTCACCTCGGAGGCCAACGCACGCGCCGGAACCAACCCGATCGAGCTGGGCGGCAAGACCGTCCACGTCGTGGACAGCAGTGGTGTTGTGACCCTTGCCGGTCTGCGCTACTCGGACTTCTCCAACGGCGTGCAGGTCGCCGCAACCGACGCTGGGTACCAGAGCTACTGGCTGGTAGAGACGAAGGCACCGGAAGGCTATGAACTGCTGGCTGCCCCCATCGAGTTCAGCGTCACGGCAACGACCACCTCCGCGGGAATCGACCTCACGGTGGAGAACGTCCGCTCGAACGCAGGATTCACGCTGCCGCAGACCGGTGGCGCAGGCACCACACTCATCTACGCCGCTGGCGCCCTGCTGCTGGCCGGCGCGGTCCTGATGCTGGTGCGTTCGCGTCGCAAGGTCGAGAACTGATCCTCCATCGGTCCGGCTACATGAGGCGATGACCTCGTGACCGTGCGGGTAGAAAGGGTGCCCTTGTGGCATCCTCTCTACCCGCATTCATCGCTCTACCCCCCCCGTTCCATCCCTTTCATCGAATTGAACCCAGGTGCCCCCATTGCCACTCGCCACCCGCCGCGCTCGGGCTCTCTCGCACGGAGCCTCCGCGACGTCCCCCTGGACCTCGCGGCGAGTGGTGATCATGGTGCTGGCGATCGTGGGAGCGGCGGTGTTGCTCTACCCGTCAGCAGCATCCTGGTTCTCTGCGAAGGTCCACGCCACAGCGGTGAACGGCTACGTGCACGAGGTGGCCGCGCTCGATGACGACACCGCACAAGAGATGCTCGCGGCGGCGGAGGAGTACAACCGGATCCTGCCGGACGGGCCGCTGCGGGATCCCTATGCGCTGAACGCCAACGGCGAGCGGACCGAGATAGCAACCGGGCGTGAGGCGTACGACGAGCTGCTCGGAGGTCTTCCGGGCGACGTGATGGCGCGCATCCGGATCCCCACGATAGACGTCGACCTGCCCGTCTTCCATGGCACTGACGACGACACCCTCGCCCGAGGCGCGGGCCATCTCTACGGGTCGGGCCTCCCGGTCGGAGGCGAAGGCACACACAGCGTGTTGACCGCTCACTCCGGGCTGGTGAACTCGACCCTGTTCACCGATCTGCATCGCGTGGCGATCGGCGACGTTTTCACTGTCACTGTCTTGAACGAGGTGATGTACTACTCCGTGGACCAGGTGCTCACCGTGGAGCCGAACCGGACTGACGCCCTGCGTCAGATCGAGGGTGGTGATTACGTCACCCTCGTCACCTGCACACCCACCGGTGTGAACTCGCATCGGCTTCTCGTTCGCGGCGAGCGGATCGCACCTCCAGCTCACGAGGCGGCGGACCGCCTTGCTCTGGCCGATGACATCACCGACCCCGGTTTTCCGTGGTGGGCACTGGGTCTGGTGGGGGCGGTTCTGGTGAGCTATCGTCTGACCAGTCCGCGGCGGCCGCGGGTCGATAGTGCGGCGGCTGCTCCTGTTGGAGAGCCGCTAGCCCCTCTCGAACCACAACTCACGACTCAGGACTGACCAGCGTCTCCGCCTTCGCACGCAGCACCGCACTCTGTTGCTCGTTCGCGGTCAGCGCCGCCGCTGCATGGAACTCCGTCCGCGCCTCCTCGGTACGACCCAGCCGTGCGAGCAGCTCACCCCGTACGCTCGGCAGCAGGTGCGAGCCGTGCAGCGCGCCATCCGCCACCAGCTGGTCTACGATCCGCAACGCATTCGCCGGGCCTGTCGCCATCGACACCGCAACCGCCCGGTTGAGGTCTACCACCGGGTTCGGAGCCAGCCGGCCGAGCGCTTCGTAGAGCAGGACGATGTGGTCCCAGTCGGTGTCGTCGAGACTCGGCGCGACCGCATGCTGCTCCGCAATCGCCGCCTGAAGGCCGTAGCTTCCTCGCCCGCGACCGAGGGCATCCGCTCGTCGAAGAGCAGCACGACCACGCTCGATCTGGGCGCGGTCCCAGCGGGAGCGGTCCTGATCGGTGAGCAGGATCGGGGTGCCGTCCCGGGCGGTGCGGGCAGCGAATCGGGATGCCTGAAACTCCATCAGCGCCACGAGCCCATGCACCTCGGGTTCGCGGGGGAGCAGCGCGGCGAGCACGCGGCCCAGCCGGAGTGCTTCGTTCGCGAGCTCGGTGCGGATCCAGCGATCGCCACTCGTGGCCACATATCCTTCGGTGAAGAGCAGGTAGACCACCCCGAGCGCAGCACCGAGCCGCACCGGCCACTCGGACGGCTCCGGCGCCTCGAACGGCACTCTCGCCGCCGACAGGGTCTTCTTCGCCCGCACGATGCGCTGCTGCACCGTCGCGACCGGGACGAGCAACATCCGTGCGATTTCCTCCGTCGTGAGACCGCCGACCACCCTGAGGGTCAGCGCGACCTGCGCTTCTCGCGAGAGAACGGGGTGACACGCGGTGAAGATGAGCCGCAGCACGTCGTCGTCGATCGGCTGCCACTCCTCCTCTCTTGCCTGCTCGAGGTTGTGGGCGATTGCCCGGTACCGCTCATCGAGCCGGGCTCGCCGCCGCCAGCCGTCGATCGCCGTGCGTTTCGCGACAGCCGTGAGCCAGGCGCCCGCGTTACGCGGGACGCCCGACTCCGGCCACTGCTTGAGCGCGTCGATGACGGCCTCCTGGGCGAGATCCTCCGCAAGGCCGACGTCGCCCGTCATCCTCGTGAGCGTCGCAACGATGCGCGCGCCCTCGATGCGCCAGACGGCGTCGATCGTGCGTCGGATGCTGTCGATCTCGGTCACGGATGCCTCCGGCCCATCACGCGGGATCCCCCGGTCTCACGCCGTACCGAGCTCCTGCCACCAGCCCTCTTCTTTCTTCACGTACTCGTTGTCGGCGTAGTCCGCGAAGTCGCTCTCGTCGGTGACCCGGCGAACTTCGAGCTTCGACCCCGGACCGAGTGGGCACCGGCTTGCCCACTCGATGGCTTCTTCCTTGCTGCCCACTTGCAGGATCCAGAACCCGTTGAACAGCTCGTGGGTTTCACCGTAGGGGCCGTCCGTGACGATGGGCGTGTCGCTGGAAAAATCGATGACGAACGCGTCACTGAGGTCGTCGGCGAGCCCCTCGCCGCCGAGCAGCACGCCAGCCTTCATCAGTGACTCGTTGTACGCGCCCATCGCGTTGATGATTTGCTCGAAATTTGCCTTCTCGTATGCCTTTTTGGCGGCATCCGTCGATCGCATGATCAGCATGTACTTCATGATGTTTCCTCCGTTGCCGAGGGGCGCCCGCTGCGTCCCTTCACTAACGCGTCGAACGGGAGAGGGCCAGATCGACATCGTCGCCGAAAAAACGTGGGCGATCGCGAGCGTAATGCGGGTGCGCGCGTGTGGCAATGGAGGAGGACCGTCAGATGACGGTCGAACGTACTCCCGAGATCGTGAGAGTAGCCCGCGCTCGCGAGGGCTCAATAAGAGCGGCGTTGGTGCCATCCACCGTGCGGGCCCATGCTTCCGCTGCTTCTGCGGACCGGCCATGTCGTTCATGGCGGTCGACCAGACGCCGCAGGCGTTCCGCCTCCGAAGTCTCACAGAACCAGCACTCGGCAAGTAACGAACCGATCCGCGACCACGGCTCCCGGTCGATGAGGAGGTAGTTCCCTTCCGCAACCACAATGCGGGCGGATGCCGGTACGACGATCTCAGCCGCAATCCCTTCATCGACACGGCGATCGAAGCTCGGCGCGTAGACGTCGTGATCGGTTTCGGTTAGCACCCGACGCAGCAGGGAGACGAAACCCCAGCCGTCGAAGGTGTCGATTGCGCCTTTGCGGTCTCGGAGGCCGAGCCGATCGAGGGTCGCGTTGGCGAGGTGGAAGCCGTCCATCGGGAGGTAGGAGGCGACCGGAGCGGTGGCATCCGCCCCGCTCAGCTCGTTGATGCGATCGACGAGTGACCGGGCGATGGTCGTCTTGCCGGCACCCGGGCTTCCGGTGATGCCGAGGAGCACGCGGCGCTCGGAACCGATCAGGTTGAGCGCACGTTGGGCGAGCGCGTCGCTGCCCTCAGAGATCGCCACGGTTTGGTTCGAACGCGATCAGACCGCGGCGGCCGCGAGCTTGGGAATCAGGTCCGCAACGAGGCGAGCGGTGTCTTCCCAGTCCTCCACTGCGAGGCAGCGCACGCCGAGTGCCTTCACCGGGTAGTCGTTGCCGGTCTCATCGAGCCGGTCGCCGATGAAAAGCATGTCGTCGAGCGAGATACCGGTCAGTTCAGCGAGCTTCTTCATGCCGTAGGCCTTGTCGATGCCCTTGCGGGTGATGTCGACAGAGGTCGAGCCACCCGAGCGCACCTCCAGATCCGGGATGTCACCTGCGACGGCCTCGCGAAGCCGGTTCTTCTTCTCGCCGGTCGGATCCCACGCCTGCTTCGCCGGAACGGGAGCCGACTGCCCGAGCGCCGAGAAGGTGATCTGCGAGCCACGGTCCTCGAGGATGTCTCCCCAGGTCTCGTTCTCCCACAAGCCCAGCTCCTTGGCGCGGGCCTCGACCGATGCGAGCGCGCGGGCCTTCTCGTCTTCGGTGAGGTTTTCGGCGTAGATCTGGGTCCACTCGTCGTTCTCGAACCGGAAGTACTTCGTGCCACACGTGGGCATAAGGTGAAGCCGGTCGAGGTTTGTCGAGCCAGCATCGGGCAGGTTATCGATGGCCTGCATCTTGAATTGCGCGAACTGGCCGCCCGAGATGATGCACACCGGAACGACCTTGAGGAGGTCGGCGAGGAGCTGCGACATTCGCGGGTCCATCGGGGATTTCGAGGGGGCAAGGGTGTCGTCGAGGTCGAACGCGACCAGGCGGGTTTCAGGCATGGGTCCATTCTTGCCTGTCTCGCCTGCGAGCGCCGCCATCCGCTTCGATCGACCCTCGCGAGCCACAATTCCACCAAAGAATGTTTGCTGCAAACTGTTGACAGTTTGAAAAAAGCGGGGTTCACTGATGTCAGCCCACTTCAACGAAGAAGGAAAGACTCATGAACCAGACCACCCCCGCCCGAGTAGCGGAGCCCATCGAAAAGATCTCCCCTCGGGTCATCGTCGCTGGGGCCGTCGGCTCGATCGTCGAGTACTTCGACTTCGCCGTGTACGGATACGTCGCCACGATTCTGGCCGTGCATTTCTTCGCCAGTGGCG
Source organism: Mycetocola sp. TRD_SC_2 (assembly GCF_055361225.1). NCBI lineage: Bacteria > Bacillati > Actinomycetota > Actinomycetes > Micrococcales > Microbacteriaceae > Mycetocola > Mycetocola sp. TRD_SC_2. The sequence goes on from NZ_CM143954.1 coordinate 586,290, forward strand.
ATCCGATTACCGCGTTGCTCGCAACCCTCGCCACCTTCGCGGTCGCCTTCGTGCTGCGTCCGGTCGGCGCTCTCCTCTTCGGCCACTTCGGTGACCGCCTCGGCCGCAAGAATGCCCTCGCCGCGACGATCATCCTCATGGCCATTGCCAGCGGGCTCATCGGAATCCTCCCCACCTACGCCGCGATCGGTGTGGGCGCGACGCTCCTCCTGGTTCTCGCCCGTTCTTTGCAGGGGCTCGCTGCCGGTGGTGAGCTCGGCGGTGCTGCATCCTTCGTCGCAGAGAAGTCGCCGAACGCCAAGCGCGGCCTCCTCACCTCCACGACCCAGATGGGCGCTCTCGCCGGTTCTCTCCTCGCCTCCCTCACGGTCGGACTGCTGAACCTGGCGCTCGGAAGCGAAGCGATGACCGACTGGGGCTGGCGCCTGCCGTTCCTCATCGCCATCCCGATCGGACTGTTCGGCCTATGGATCCGGAACGGCCTTGAGGAGTCAGAAGAGTTCCAGGCTGCACGGGCAACGACCGCGAAGCTCAAGAAGGCACCGGTCCGGATCATGTTCGCAGAGCACCCCGGGGCGCTGCTCCGTGTGGTCGCACTCTCCATCCTTCTCTTCTCCGCGTACTACGTCGCTTACGTCTACGTGAACATTCACATGCTGACCGTCCTCGGCTTCGACTCGAACTTCACGTACATGTCGACGACGCTCACGCTGCTCGTTTCCGTCATCGCGATGCCGTTCTTCGGGGCACTCTCCGACAAGATCGGGCGCAAGCCTCTCTTCGTCGGCGCAAGCATCGCCGCACTCGTTCTCGCTGTGCCCGCGTTCCTGCTCTTCGAACAGGGTGGAGCGATCGCCGTCACCGCGCACATCGTTCTCGGGCTGGTCGACTCCGCTCTCATGGGTGTCGCGCTCTCGACCTACGCCGAGATGTTCCCCACCGAGATCCGTTACACCGGAATCGCCTTCGGGTTCAGCGTCGGTGCAGCCCTCGCCGGCGGAACAGCACCGTACATCTGCACCTGGCTCGTGGATGTGACAGGTAACCCTCTCGCTCCGGCCTTCTTCCTCATCGGCACGGCGCTCATCACCCTGGTTCCGGCCCTGCGCCTGAAAGAGACCAGGGGCATCGACCTGAGCAGCGTCAAATGAGCGACCTTGACGGGGGCGGCGCCTCCGGCGTCGTGAGCCGCGGCGCGACGGTGTCACGCCAGACGGAGTCGATTCTCCGCGAGATGGTCCTCAACGGAACCCTCGCTCCCGGCGATCGCCTCAACGAGGTCACCATCGCCGAAGGTCTCGGCGTCAGCCGCGGTCCGCTCCGCGAGGCCATCCAGAAGCTCGCGGGGGAGGGCCTGCTCCAGCTCAAGAGCCATCGCGGTGCCTTCGTGCGCAAGTACGAGCCTCGCGAGATCATCGAGACCTACGAGATGCGCATCGCGCTCGAGCTCTATGCGATTCGCCTGGTGATCGAACGAGCGAGCGATGATGACCTGGCCGCTCTCGGCATCCTGCTCGCTGAAAGTTCCGCAGCGACGGAGGACGCAGGCGAGGCTGACACGAGCCGAGCGTCCGGCCCCTATGTCGCTGAGCTGGACTTCCACCAGCGGCTCGTGAGCCTCGCGGCGAACTCGGCGATCGCTGCCGCTTCGCTCGAAGTCAATCACCGGCTCTACCTCGCCCTGACCCACACGGAGCGCTCGCAAGCTCGCCGCGAGCACTCGACCGGCGAGCATCAGGACGTGCTCGCGGCTGTCTGCCGACGCGATGCCGCGGCGGCGACGGCCCTCCTTGAAGAGCACCTCGAGATGTCGATGCAGAACACTCTCACCGTGCTTGGCCTCGACCCGCTCGACTACCCCCAGGGCCACGGACCAACCGTGCATGCCTCCACGAACCTGCTGAAAACCGAGGTGTAACCATGTCGAACTTCGAACTGTGTCTCCGCGGCGGCAAAGCCATGCTCCCGGGCATCGGACTGACGGATGCCGACATCTACGTTCACGACGGCAAGATCGCCGCGATCGGCTCGCCCAATTCGCCGATGGACGCCGATGAGGTGGTGGATGCCACGGGGCGCTGGATCTTCCCCGGCATCATCGACGCGCACGTGCACCTCGGCCAGGACATCTCGGCACCGAAGACCGTCGACGACGCTGAGAAAGAAACCGCATCGGCTGCGGCCGGCGGCGTGACGACGATGATCGCCTACCTGATGAGCCCGAAGCCGTATGAGGAAGTGTTCCCTGATGCCCGATCGGTGATGGAAGCGAACTCCCACACCGACTTCGGATTCCACTTCTGCGTTGTGACGCCCGCCCAGGTCACGAGCATGCACTCCTACGCAGAAGATCTGGGTGTCTCGAGCTTCAAGGTCTTCACCAACTTTCGCGGGAATGAAGGTGCGTACCTCGGTCTGCCAGGCAACGACGACGCCTTCCTGTTCGACGCCCTCGAGGCAGCGGCGGCCACCGGCGGCATGATCGCCCAGCACGCCGAGAACATCGAATTGGTCTGGCGGCTGCGCGAGAAGACGGAACAGAAGCCGGATGCCGGCCTGCCGGGCTGGAACGCCATTCGTCCGCCCTATGTCGAAGCAGAAGCAGAGGGTCGCGTCGGTTACCTCGCCAGCGTCACCGGCGCATCCGCGTACGCAGTGCACGTCACGAGCCCGGAGTCCCTCGGTGCGATCCGCCGCCAGAAGACCCACTACCCCAACCTCTACGTGGAGACCTGCCCTCACTACCTCACGCTCCACGAGGCATCCGACATCGGCTCCCGTGGCAAGGTGAACCCACCGTTGCGAACCTCCGACGCGAACGAGGCGCTCTGGGCCGCGATCGCCGATGGCCAGATCGACGTGCTCGGATCGGACCACGTGCCGCGTCACTTCGGTGCGAAGGACAAAGACATCTGGAGCGCGTCGGCCGGATTCCCCGGCACCGGCACGATGTTCCCGCTCTTCCTCTCCGAGGCGATCCGCCGTGGCATCCCGCTGGAGACGGTTGTGAGCATGACATCGACCCGCCCGGCGCAGCTGTTCGGGCTGGGAGAGCGAAAGGGCGCCCTCCGGCCCGGATTCGATGCCGACCTCGTCGTCATCGACCCATCCACCCCGTTCGAGATCTCGGCCGACAAGCAGCACTCCGGCGCCCAGTACAGCGTCTGGGAGGGCTGGCAGTCCGACGTCACCATCGAACACACGATCGTTCGGGGGCACTTCAGCGTCCGGAACGGCGAACTCACTGACGTGACCGGCGAATACGTACCCCGTCGTCACAGCGGCCGTTGCGCACTCAACGCCCTCGCCGCGACGGATCCCGCAGAAGGAGAGAACAAATGACTTCCGACTCGAGCACGCCCTGGTCTGGAGTGATCACCGACGACGATGAGCGCCGCTACGAGGCGGCGGGCTTCGGCCAGCCCGTCGGGATCGGCTCGCGACCCGCGCTCCTGATCATCGACGCGCAGTACCGGACGGTCGGGATGACACCCAAACCGTTCTTCCAGTCGGTCGAAGAAGAATTCACGACGAGCTGCGGAGAGACGGGGTGGGATGCCCTCGGCAACGTCGCGAAGATCCTGCCACTTTTCCGCGGCAACGACTGGCCGGTGATCTATCCGTATGTCGCTCCCAAGCAGGCATCCGACCAGGGCCGGCTCGGCGCGAAGGTCCCCGGGATCATGAACATCGCCGAGGAGGGTTACAAGTTCGTCGACATCATCGCGCCGGAGGACGGCGAGATCCTGCTGCCGAAGCGCCACCCGAGCGCCTTCTTCGGCACGCCGCTGCTCAGCTTTCTGATCGAGCGCCAGATCGACACTCTCGTCGTCACCGGCGCGACGACAAGCGGTTGCGTTCGCGGCACGGTCGTCGACGGCTTCTCGTACAACTTCCGGGTTCTCGTGCCGCACGACGCCGTGTACGACCGCACGCCAACGGTGCACAAGGTGAACCTCTTCGACATGGCTCAGAAGTACGCGGATGTCGCAACGACAGACGACGTCATTTCGCAACTCACAACCCTGGTTCAGCGCTAACGCGCACACGAAAGGAACAGTCGTGACTGCGACGTCAACATCTTCACCGCTCGAGTCCTCCTACGACCTCATCGTGGTCGGCGCCGGTGCCTGTGGAATGGTGGCCGCCCTCGCGGCCAGCGAAGCCGGAAAGTCGGTGCTGGTTCTCGAGAAACTCGACACACCAGGAGGCAACAGCACCCTCAGCACCGGATCGGTGCCTGGCGCCAATACCCGGTTCCAGCGTGAAGCCGGAATCGACGACACCCCCGACAAGATGGTCGAGGACCTGCTGGAAACCAGCGGGCCCCACGAAGCGGAGGATCTCGTGCGGCTCATGGCCGAGTCGTCGGCCGAGATCGTCGAATGGCTGGTGGATCGCCACGACATCGGGCTCTACCTGATCACGGACTACAAGCATGTCGGGCACTCCGTTCCCCGGTTGCACGCGCCGGCCGATCGCAACGGTGCGAACCTCACGGCCGACCTGCAGCGCGCGTGTGAGCGGGCGGGCGTCACCATCCTCACGCGCACACCGGTGGTGAGACTTCTGCAGACCGACGGCGTTGTGACCGGCGTCAGCGCCGTCGTTTCCGATGGTGAGCGTCGTGACATCGGTTCCGGCGCTGTGCTACTTGCCTCCAACGGCTTCGGTGCGAACCGGGCGATGCTCGAGCGCTGGATCCCGGAGATGGTCGGCACGCTCTACCACGGCGCTCCCGGGTCGACGGGGGAGGGCATCGAATGGGCCGAAGAGCTCGGCGCCCGCCTGGCCAACGTGAGCGCCTACCAGGCGTACGCGTCTGTCGCCACGGATGCCGGTGACATCCTGTCGTGGACGACCATCGAACTGGGCGCGATCATCGTCGGCCCCAACGGCGAGCGTCTCGGTGACGAATCCGTCGGATATTCGGCTTTCGCGGAGGTCATCGCGCGACAGACGCCGCACAGCTACACGATCATGGACCAGCGCATCTACGACTACGTCGCTCGCAACGAGCCGCGTTTCGTGAAGCTCATCAACCTCGACCGTGTGCATCCTGCTGTCGATGCCGCTGCCGTCGCGGGCGTCATCGGTTGCGACAGCGATACGGTGGAGGCGACGCTCGACACCGCGAGAGCCGCTGCCGAAGGCACCTCGGCTGACCCCTTCGGGCGCACCGACTTCGGTCAGGGCCCGCTCGAGGCGCCGTACTTCGTCTGCAAAACCCACCCGGCGATGTTCCACACGCAGGGTGGAGTCGCCATTGACACTCACGCGCGCGTACTCACCCAACAGGGGCAGCCGATTCGTGGTCTCTACGCGGGCGGCGGCGTTGCTGCAGGAATCTCCGGACAGACGGGCGCCGACGGCTACGCGTCAGGAAACGGGCTGTCCACGGCGATCGGGCTGGGATACGCAGCCGGGCGTAGCGTCGGTTCGCTCGAGTCCTGAGTCGGGGCTACGCGTCGATGAAGTCCGGGTTTGGGGCCGGCGGCGGACCCGGGATCGGGCCGAGCGACCCGATGCGCTCGTCGCTTTCGCCCTGCACCAGCGCGTAGCAGTACCAGGACGGCCCTTCCGGCCCGACGAGCTCGAACCGGGCGTCGTACCCCATCGCATACGGGGCGTCGCGCGCGACCACAATGCTGCAGCTGCGTTCAGCGGTCTGTGTGGCGGTCGACATCGTGACGAGGATGCCGGGGAGCACGAGCCCGAGAATCCCCAGAACGATGAGGATGCGGGCGGGTTTCAGCATTCGCTGTGAGGCAAGCGGCTTGCCGTTGCTGGGCTCGTAGCCGTCGAGCTCGGGGTGGGATTCGGTCACGATGCCATTGTTTCACCTGCGGCTGGGCGTGTGGTGCCCCGGAACCGCTTTCCGGTACAGTTGCCGGGTGGAGTCCGGGGGAGCGAAGCGAAACGTGTGGACCAGCAGCGTCGCGCTTCTGCAGATCGCCGCCATCGCCTCCATCTCCGCCATCTTCATTGTCGCGCTCGGCCCGCTGACAGGGGTGCTCGCCGTGACTTCCCCTGTCATCTATGCATTTGTCGCCGGAGTGCACGGGATCGGTCCGATGCTCGCCTCCCGGTGGACGCGGAAGCCGGGCGCCGCGATCCTCTCGGCTGCCTTTGCCGGTCTGTTGGCGTCGCCGTTCAACGGGCTCGGCCTTCTGATCATCGTCGCGCTCGTTGTGCCCGCTCTCGTTTTTGAAGCGGTTTTGATCGCCGGGCGGTATCGATTCGAACGCAAACGACTCTGGTATCTCGCGGCCGCGGCTGCTGGAGTAACGATCTTCGCCCTGTCGCTGCCGATCATCGACGCGACGGTGTTGACGCCCTTTGTTTTCGGGGCGACGTTCGCGTGCCGCATCATTTCGTATGGCCTGGCCGGACGAGTGGCCGTGTGGCTGGAGTTCGCGTTGCTGCGCGCCGGCGTACAGCGAGTCGTGCCGCTGAATCCGCGCGCGACGATGTGATCCGTCGCCGACCGGTTGGGCGGGCTGAGTCGCTGAACGTTCGCCCCGATAGTCTGTGAAGAAATGGACGACACACCCCGCCCCTCAGATCGCATCTCCGGTGCTCCGCGCACCCCGGCCGCGCTGCTGGAACGGTCTCGGCTGCTCGATCTGCTCGACGGCCCCGCGGCACTCGTTGTTGTCAAAGGCCCGGCGGGCTACGGCAAGACTGCGCTGCTCGCTCAATGGGTGCGTCGAACGCAGGTCGCTGGAATCTGGCTCGCCCTCGAACCCGGGGAGTCCGATGAAGCGACTTTCGCCGCCCTGCTCGCGCGGAGTCTGAACGATGCGGGCCTGGTCCGGCCGGGTACGATTCTCTCGATGGGAGAGGCCGCGATCGAAAGCGGCGAAGAACCGTGGAGTATTCTTCGCCGCGGTTTTGCTCAGCTCGACCGTGACATCATGCTGGTTCTCGATGATAGCCATCGACTCAGCGATGAGGTCCTGCACCGGCTGGTGCGTCTCCTGTCGAACTCTCCGCGCCTGCGCATGCGGGTCGCCACCCGCCGCACCGGGGTACTCGATTCTGCTGCAACAGCCCTCGCCGTCGACTCAACGGTGATCCCGGCATCCGCTTTGCGAATGTCAGACGAGGAAGTTGCGGCTGCTCTGCAGGCCGCCGGAATTGAAACCGATGTTGCCGAGTTCGTTCGCGCGGCTGGCGGCCTTCCTCTTGCCGTGCGGGCGCTGCTCCTTCAGGCGGATGCCGTCGGCTCGGAAACGTCGAAGGTCGGTGTGGATCGCGCCATCGACGCCATCGAAAGTTACGTCGCGCTGCAACCCCACGGAGGTGAGACCGTCGACCCTCGGTATACGCGCTTTCTGCAGCGGACGTCGCTCGCCGAGATACTCACGAGTGAACTCGCGGCCTCGTTGTCCGGTGAGGACGCGGTAAGAGAACTCCTCGACCGGGCCGAATCCGACGGCCTGGGAATGTGGAGCGGCGATGGGCAGCAGCGGGTCTTCACATACACAACCATCGTGCGCGAAATCCTGCGGCGCGCGATCGAGAAGGCCGCCGCAGAGGATGTGCGCGAGTTGCGGACGCGAGTCGCGCGATGGTCTGTGGAGAACCAGAGGCCGCTGACCGCCCTCGAAACATCGGTCGAGATCGGGGATTTTCAGCTTGCGAGCGATGTCGTCAGGGCGTCGTGGTCGTCGTTCTTGCTCGCGCACGGCAGGGAAGTGCGTCGGATCTTCACCGGCGTTCCGCTGACCGCCTTGCGCCGGTACCCCATCATCACCATGCTTCTCGCCATCGTGTACAACGCGGCGAAGCTGCATCGAGTCAAAGCCGTCGAACTTTTCGCGCTGTCGATCATGTCATCCAGAATTCAGCGCCGGAGTGCCTCTCCGCCCGATCGGGCTCTTCTCAGCGGCATGGAAAGCGCGTCCTTGCGGGTCCTGGGCCACTTTGATCAGGCGCTCGCAGCAGCGCAGAAAACCATTGCCTCTCTGAACGAACTCAGCATTGCCGATCGCGAATCTCTCGGGACTCTGGTTCCGGCGCTGTACTCACACGCCGGAGTTTCCCTTTTTTACAGCGGGCGGGAAGAGGAAGCACTTGAGGCGTTCCAGGCGTCGGTCGCGATCGGAGACGCGCTGAGTTCCGTCTCAGGACTTGGCGGGCTCAGCAACACCGCGGGCTCTCTCGCGCTCTCCGGTGATCTCATCGACGCCCGAACCTACTGCGACGACGCTCGCCGTCGATCATGGCCCGATGGGTGGGAGACGGGGTACATCGCCAGTTTCTGGCAACTCGCCGAAGCGCTTCTCGCACTCGAGGAAGGGGATTCGGCGGAGGCCACCCGTCGCCTCCGCCGGCTCGACCGGCACCGAGACACGATCGAGCACTGGCCTCTGCTTGCCGATATCGAAGCCACGATTGCCATCCTGGAGGGCAGGCCGGTTGCAGGGCTCGCGGCGTTTGACGCGACGGTTCGGCGGCACTCCAACCGGGCATCGGCTGCCGCACCGATTACAAGGCGTGTGGCGGCTACCCGGTCGCTGCTCGAGCTGGCCGCAGGCAACGCGAGCGCCGCCGAGAAGACGTTGGCCCCTCACGCGTCGAAGGACGCGCGTGGTGATATTTCCCTGGCTCGTGTCGCCCTCGTGCGGAATGAACCCGGTGTTGCGCTGCGCCGCCTCGAATGGGCGTCCAGGCACCACCTCAGCACACGGATGCGGGCGGAGGCCGGTGTTATTGAGGCGGCGGCGCTGAGCCGTCGAGGCCAGCACACCCAGGCAATGCGATCACTGGAGAATGTGTGTGCTGTGCTCAGCGCGAGTGGACTCCGGCTGGCTCTGTCGCTGATCCCCGAACGTGACCTGGAAGCGCTTCGTCACCTCGCACAAGACCGTCCAGAAATGCTCGCTTCGCTCCGCGACGTGGCTGGGGTGATTCCCGAGTCGGCGACTGATGTCGTGCTCACCGAACGTGAGACGGTGGTGCTGCAGGCCCTTGCGCGAAATGGCTCCGTCTCCGATATCGCAGCCGAGCTGTTCGTCTCCCCGAACACGGTGAAATCTCAGCTCAAGGGCTTGTACCGCAAACTCGGTGTTTCGACTCGCGAGGACGCAGTCGTCGCAGGGCGTGCGCTCGGGCTTGCTGGCAACGCGGCATCCCGATGAAGCGGTGATTGCGGGATCTCGATACGCGCTTCCCGGCGCTGATGGCTGAGCGTGTCGGGATGCAATCAGCAGAAGAGGGCGTCGCTGGCCCGGCACCAGTGGCAGGCGGGGCGGCCGCCAAGAGGAGAAACTCTCGGGCCAGCGACAGCTATGGAGCGACTCAGGCGTACTCGGCGAGATCGCTGTAGAGGAAGAACGCGTCGTTCGACGTGTCTGCGGTGGTCGTGATGGGGCGCGGATGAGAGTCGTGTCGGCCTACGGCGCGATCGTGCAGCAGAAGCACGAGTTCGTCATCGAGCAGCTCACCGAAACGGCTACCCTCCGATTCGGACACGAGTTGGCTCATCGGCCCGAGCAGGAAGTTGGCGCGCCCCACCGTGCCATCATCCTTGCGAATCGGAATGTCGACTGCCGCGGTCGTGTTGTGCGCGGTCAGGAAGTGTGCATAGTTGATCAGCGCTTGTGCGATGCGGTCCCCAGTTACAAACGGACTGCCCGCGTAATGGATCCGTTCCATGGCAGTGCCCCTTTGGTATAACGCCCTCGCGGTGCGAAGGCAGTCCCGGGGTCTGGGGGACGCAATTGTGCGGGTTCAATCAACCCGTCTAGTCACGCTACACCGGAGCAAACGGTAACAAAAAAGTTAGCTGCTGATTATCAGGGTTCGCGAAACCAGCTGCTCCGCAACGATCGACAGCAACATTCCGTGATTGCGGGCGTACTGCCGCATCATGCCGAATGCATCATCGGTGGACACGTTCTGCGTCTGCGAGACAACGCCCTTCGCCTGCTCGATGACGACCCGCGAATTCAGCGCGAACTGCAGTTGGTCCCGCACCGCGTCGCTTTCGCGCAGGTACCGGGCGTGCAGAATGCCGATTGTCGCGACATCCGCCAGCGCTTGCGCCGCCCGAACATCGCGTTCGTTCAGTTCCCCGGTTTCGGCACGCAGCAGGTTGAGCGCCCCGATCGTGGTCTCGCGCAGGCGCAGGGGAAGGGCGTACACCGATCCGAAGCCCTGCTGGGCAGCGCCGTCGCGGAATCGAGCCCACTTGTCGGGAGCCGCGCTGATGTCCGGAATCGAGACAGGCTCGCCCGTGGTGAAACACTCGATGCATGGCCCGGCCTGCGCGCCGAGCTGCATCACCTCGACCAGGCGTGAGGCCTCGCTCGTCGACGCGACGACGTCGAGTTCTCCGTCGAGGTCAGCGAGCAGGATGCCGGCGGCCGTGATGTCGAGAAGGTCGCGGCAGTTCTCCACGAGCGTCTGGAGCAACTCCACCGCGTCGTAGTCGGCGACCAAAGTGTCTGCCAGAGTCGCGAACGCATCCACGAGCTTTCCTTCCCGTGTGATCTCCGTTCTCATCGGGAGTCCTCGATTCCGCTGTCTCTCACCGAGAAGTTGAGTCGCCTGTCCACGATGTCTTCTGCGATTTCCTGCATGGAGCGACCCGTTGCGAAAGCATGGGCCTGGATGACGAGTCTGGCCTCGTTCGGGGGGAGGTCGAGTTGAGCGAGAACCATTCCCGTTGCCTGATGAACGGTGCGGCGCGAGTACGGCGTCTCGGGCTGGGCTTCCGGGTCTTCACCTGCCCGCTCCAGCGCCTTGTGCAGCACGAGGCGGCTGACGACGGATGCGAACGCCGCGCTCTGCCGAGTGTGCTTGTCGCTGAGTGCATTCGGTTCGACGGAGTACAGGTCCATCGCGCCCAGTTGCAGGGGACCGACGAAGAGGGGAAAGGCATAGATTGCGCCGACGTCTTCGTGACGAATCGCGTCGAGGAATGCCGGCCAGCGGCCGAGCGGATGTTGCCGGATGTTCGGCTCCAGGACCGGCTTGCCTTTGCCGATGGCGTCCCAGCACGGGCCCTCGCCGAGGTCGAACTGTAATTCGTCGAGCCGGGCGGCGGTGTGGTCGGTCGCTGAAACGGTTTCATTGCCGAGGAATGCGCCGAGCATCGAGATCGCCACACCAGACACGGGGAGCGCGTTGGCGATGGGCGCGGCGAGCGCCGAGTCGGGCGGAGTCGCCCTCGTCAACGCGTCCATGGCCTCGGCAAAGGCATCGGGCACAGCAACCTCCTTCGACGACCGTGGCGCCGTGGCGGCGTCGTTTCCATATTAACGCCGCGAGCTCCGTGGACCACCCCTTGTGAGGGGAAGTTCCTTGTGGGTTGGGCGGGAGCATTGGTGTTGTGTGCTCTAGCGCGAAATTCGATTTGCGCAAGGGTGCCCATTCCCGCATGTTGCGGTTGTACGCTGGCCCAGTCACAGGCGGAATGCCGGTTCGAGCCGGTTGCCCACAGACTGCATGCGACATGGCGGGCACCGTGAATCGTGACCAAGGAAGCTTCATGTCAGAACAGACCGAACACCCGGAATCCGAACGCGCCGGTGCGGATGCCGCAGATTCCCCGGTCGAATCGGCCGCGTTCGCGCCTGAAGAGGCTGTGCCTGCGGAACCCGACGAGACGGAAGTCCCCGGCGCGGGCACGGGGCAGCGGACAACCCAGGCCCAGACGATGTCTGACGACGAACGTTCCCAATTCCAAGACCACTGGGATGAATTCCCCGGACACTGAGGACCCCCATGCGCATTGTCATCGTCGGAGCATCCGGCAACCTTGGAACAGCTCTTCTCCGTCGACTGCACACGGAGCCCACAGCGGCAGAACTTGTCGGTATCAGTCGTCGAGAGCCGGACCTTGCCGTTGCGCCGTACAGCGGGGTGGCGTGGCACACGCTCGACATCGGTTCACCGTCGGCACCGAGGAAGCTGGCCCAGATTTTCGCGGGGGCGGATGCCGTCGTCCACCTCGGTTGGCAGCTCCAGCCGAACCATGATGAGGCGCAGTTGTGGCGCACGAACGTGGTCGGCACGAAGAACGTGCTGGCGGCGGTCGCTGCGGCGAGAGTGCCCCAGTTCTCGTACGCATCATCGATCGCCGCGTACAGCCCCGGCCCGAAGACGACGCGCGTTGACGAGCATTGGCCGACCGGCGGCATCCCCTCGTCTCACTACAGCAGGCACAAGGCGATCAACGAGCGGGCGCTCGACCGGTTCGAGGAGGACCACCCCGCGATCATCGTGAGCAGGCTGCGCCCCGGCTTCGTGTTCCAGCGGGCGGCGGCGACCGAAATCACCGGGCTCTTTGTCGGGCACCTCATTCCGGTGAGCGTGCTGCGCTGGCTGCGGACGCCGGTCCTCCCTTTGCCCAGGCAGATGATCGCTCAGGTCGTGCATTCCGATGATGTGGCTGATGCCTTCTGGCGCGCGCTCGATCGCAGCGCGGCGGGCGCGTTCAATATCGCTGCGGAGCCGATCATCGATCCGCCGACCGTGGCGGCTGCATTCGGAATCCGGTGGGTGCCCGTGCGGCTGCGCGTGGTGCGCGCGCTCGCTGACCTGACCTGGAAGCTGCGGCTCCAGGGCTCGGATCCCGGCTGGATCGACGCGGGCGCGATGGTGCCGATGATGTCGACCGCGCGGGCACGCGATGAGCTCGGCTGGGCTCCGACGGTGCCGGCGACGGATGCCCTCGTCGAGATCGTGCACGGCGTCGGCGATCACGCAAATGTGGAGGCGTCGCCGCAACTCCGGGGTTAGTACGCTCCCGCTGGTCGCGCTTCGACCTCCGCCGCTGGTCGAGTAGCGCAGCGAGCGGAGCGAGCCGCGGGTATCGAGACCGCTCGCGTGCGGTGATCGGGCGAATCCGTGACATCGGGGGGCCCGAACACTACGCTCAGCACCATGTTCACTGAAGACGCGCAAGGGGCCACCTCGGCATCACTCGACCCGCGGCGCACGTGGTTTGTCGGCGGAACCCTGCTGCTTGCAGCCCATGTCGTAGGCACTGGACTGGCACCGGCCGAATCCATCGCGTTCAGCGGGGTGCCATCGGGGCGGTGCTCTACGCGGCCGCCCTCTTCGTCTTCGCGTTCGGCTTTTCGAGAGCCGGGAGCGTGACGGCGCGTCGTCCGCTTGGGACGGGAGCGCTCGTGGCGCTCGCCGCCTGGTCGCTGGTGGACCTCGTGCTTGACCTTGCAGGTGCGGTTCCCGGGGAGATCCCCTTCGACGTCCTCGTGACCTTCGGCTACATCGACACGGCCGTGCAGTTCGCGCTCGCGGTGATCGCCGTAGTCCAGATCGCTCGCGCTGGTGTTGTGCCGAAACCGTGGAACTGGGCGCCGGCAGCGGTCGTGGCGGCCCTCACGGTGTCCTGGCTGATGCAGCTCGCCCTCACGGGCGTGATGCAGAACGTACAGACCACCATCTCGTTCGTGGTCAGCATTGACACAATGATTCGGATCGGTGGGACGATCTTCCTCGGCGTCCTCGCGATCGTGCTCGCGACGCACGCGAACCGGGTGACCCTCGAAGCGCCGACAGTGCGCGAGACGTCGACGCGCTGACGCGACCTCGGCGGCGTCACATCGGCGAAATGACACTGACGACGCGAGGCGGAGCATCCGACGGGCTAGAGCGAGCCCTGAATTTCGGTACCGGCGGGCAGCGGCACAAGCCGGGTGACTTCGACGGGCCGGGCAAGCTTGCCCTTGAGCGAGGCGTTGAGGGCGCCGACCGCCGGCCCAGCGCCGTGGCTGTCGAGCAACTCGACTGACTCCCACTTTTCGATCATCAGGATGGTGTTCTCGGGCGTGCGGTGAATCGCGTAGAGGATGCAGCCGGGCTCCTCGTGCACAGCGGCGATCGCGGGGAGGAGTGCCTCGTGGACGGCGTCGAACGCTCCGTCGGCGGGCACGAAGAGGGCGGTGACAACAATGGGATCAGTCATGGTCCTGCCGATGTTACCGCCCGCGTGAACGTGGCCTGACCCGTCTGCCCGGAGTCTCCGTCTGGCGGACGACAGCCGTCGATGGGCGCAGGCGGCGGCATCCGTCAATCGCGGGCACGCCCGCGCGCACCCGGGCGGAACGCAACCCCCTGTCCTGAAGCACCCGGCGAAACGTAGGGTGGATGGGAACCACCATCCATGCACGAAGGGGGAGCGACATGTCGAACACTGATGACACTGACCGCCAGTTGGGCGAACCGAAGGAACACGAAGACCCGATGCGAAAGGGAGAACCAGGGTCACTCGGAGAACCGGGCGAGCCTGGCCCCGACTCGACCATTCCAGACAGCGACACCGGTATCGCCGTGGGCTACACGGGGGAGCCATCGACGATGGAACCCGAGGAAGACCCCGACCACCCGAGCGACGACAAGACGATTGAGAGCTGACGATGACGGAGACTTTCGCTACCTGGCTCTCGCAGCAGCGTGACCGTGAGGATGTCGTCGGTGAGCTGGCCAGATCCGTCGCCGATGACGAACTGTTCCCCGAGCACGGCGACAAGGCGATCTTTGACGGCTATTTCAGCGCCGACAACACGGTCGCCGAGGTCCGTTCCTCCTTCGAGCGGGCCTGGGACGAGTTCAGCGGCCTGAACTGACTGCTTCGTGCGCCTCGCGCCTGGCGACTCGTGCCGGTAGAAGGAAATAAGCGCCAGATAAGGACGGAACCCCGCGGTTCGTCCTTATCTCGGCGCTTTTTCCTTGGGTGAACCCGTGCACGGTTGCACCACGAGCGCGGCGAGCGTGACCCCAGCCGCTACTGCGCGATCGGAACTGCGCCGCTCGCGACGTTGTAACCGGACTCGATCAACGCAGAGTGCACGGCATCTCGATCCAGTTCCCGCGAGCTCACCACGGTGACGCGCGAGACACCACCGCTGTTGAGATCGACGTCGACCGACTCGACGCCCGGCAGCCGCTCGAGTGCGTTCATCACGGTGACGATGCACCGGGCACGCGTCATGCCCAACACCTCGAACAACGTCGACGATGCTTGGGGCGCGCTCGACACCCGGGGCGCCCCGATCACGGAGTCTGTGCGTACGGTCGGCGCCGGTGCGGCCTGGCAGGCGCACCCGCCGCCGCTCCCGCAGCCTCCGCTGGGCTCGCTTCCGCACGCCCCACCGCAACCACCTGCGCTGCCGCATCCGTCACCGCCGCCGCCGCCGCAGCATCCGCCCCCCGGGGCAGCAGAAGCGCTGCTCCTGGCGGTGAGACCGAGATCGTTGTCAGGACCTGTCGACATGCGCGAACTCCTCAGTGTCTCGTCGGCTCGGTGATCTAGTCGGCGGAGAGGGGTGCGCTTACGAGCGCATAGCCGGCCTCTTCGATCGCGGCAGCGACGTGCGCCTTCTCGAGCGGCGCCTCACTCAGAACAACAACGGAGGACACTCCCTCAGGGTTGAGCTTCACGTCGACACCGTTGACGCCGTAGATTTCTGCGAGCTCCTCGGTGACACTCTTCACGCAGTGCTCGCACGTCATGCCCGAGACCGAGAGCTCGGTGACGACCGAGGTCGCCGAAGCCGAGGCTGACGCCGCCGCCGAGGCTGCGCTTGCACCGCCCCCGTGCCCGCCGCACATGCAACCGCCACCGCCACCGCAGCATCCGCCGCCGGTCGGGGCTGAAGCTGCATCGCGCTTTTCGGTCAGGCCGAGGTCGTTGAGGGGTCCGGTGGACATGGCGTTACTCCTTGGTGCGTGATGTGTGCGGGCGGATGTCAGGGGTGCAAATTTTCAGGAACGCACGAGCCGCGCAATGGCGGCGGATGCTTCGCGAAGCTTCTCGTCGGCGACCGGGCCGCCCTCGCGGGTGGCCTCGGCGACGCAGTGGTTGAGGTGGTCGTCGAGCAGCTGCAGCGCAACGGTTTCGAGGGCTTTGGTAACCGCAGACACCTGCGTGAGGATGTCGATGCAGTACACGTCGTCGTCGACCATGCGCTGGATTCCGCGCACCTGGCCCTCGGCGCGACGCAGGCGCTTGGTCAGATCCGCCTTGTTGTCGACGTAGCCGTGCATGGGTCCTCCTCGGGTGAACTCCATCAAGTATACCCAGAGGGGGTATGACATGAACCCCTTCACATATACCCCTAGGGGGTATAGCATGGCGACCATGAGAACTTCGCGCGGATTCCACGAACACGATGCGGATGCCACGGGCGGGCCGGATCCCACCGGTCCCGATGGGCACTCCGGGCACGCCAGTCACGAAGAAATGGCGCTCGACCAAGCGACGGTCGGGCATAGCGATCACGCTGACCACGGCGATCACGCTGACCACGCCGAGCACTCGGCTCACGCTGAGCACGCCGGTCATGCCGGTCACGCCGGTCATGCCGGTCATGCCGGTCACGGCGACCACGCTGGCCAGTTCCGCCGCCTGTTCTGGATCATGCTCGTGCTCGCGATACCGGTGGTGGGCCTCAGCATGATGTTCGCCGACATTCTCGGATACTCCCTCCCGGATCAGCCGTGGGTGCGCTGGGTGTCCCCGATCCTCGGCACCGTGATGTTCGTCTGGGGCGGCAAACCGTTCCTTGTCGGGGCGGTCGACGAAATCAAGGCGCGAAAACCGGGAATGATGCTGCTCATCGGACTCGCCATCTCGGTCGCGTTCGTCGCGTCGTGGGGCGCGAGTAGCGGCATCCTCGACCATGCTCTCGATTTCTGGTGGGAGCTCGCGCTGCTCATCGTCATCATGCTGCTCGGCCACTGGATCGAGATGCGGTCGCTCGCGCAGACGTCGTCGGCGCTCGACTCGCTTGCCGCGCTGATCCCGGATGAGGCGGAGCGGGTCGAGGGCGACACAGTCGTTTCCGTTCCTCCGGCCGAGCTCGTCATCGGTGATGTCGTGGTCGTGCGACCGGGCGGTCGCATCCCGGCCGACGGTGAGATCGCCGAGGGTGCCGCTGACGTCGACGAATCCATGGTCACCGGTGAGTCGATGCCCGTGCGTCGCTCCACCGGCGACCCCGTCGTGGCCGGGACAGTCGCCACAGACAGCGGCCTGCGCATCCGGGTCACCGCGGTGGGGGAGCAGACCGCGCTCGCCGGCATCCGCAAGCTTGTCGCCGACGCGCAGAACTCGTCGTCGCGCGCGCAACGGCTCGCCGACACCGCCGCCGGCTGGCTGTTCTGGTTCGCGCTCGGTGCTGCCGCGATCACCGCCATCGTCTGGACGCTGCTCGGCACGCCGGACGACGCCGTCATCCGCACGATCACCGTGCTCGTGATCGCGTGCCCGCACGCGCTGGGCCTCGCGATCCCACTCGTGGTGTCGATCGCGACCGAGCGGGCCGCCCGCGCCGGCGTTCTCGTCAAGGATCGCCTCGCGCTCGAAAGCATGCGCACCGTCGACACCGTGCTGTTCGACAAGACCGGAACGCTTACCCGCGGTGAACCCGTCGTCTCTTCCGCGTCACCTGCCGACGGCTGGACTCCGGATCGCGTGCTGGCGCTCGCCGCCGCGGCGGAGTCGGACAGTGAACACCCCCTGGCCCGCGCAATCGTGCGTGCCGCCTCGCACCTCGAGTTGTCGCCGGCGACGGACTTCCGGTCGTCGCCGGCTGAGGGGGTCTCGGCGACGGTGGGCGGAGCATCCGTTGCCGTTGGCGGACCCTACCTGCTCGAGCGGCGTGGGCTCGCCCCGCTGCCCGCGTCCGGGGATACCGACGGCGGCACCGTGCTGCACGTGATCGTCGACGATGAGGTTGTCGGTGCGCTCACGCTCACTGACGAGGTGCGGCCAGAGTCGGTCGCTGCCGTGCGCGCGCTCCACGACCGTGGCGTCGAGGTCGTGATGATCACCGGAGACGCGGAACCCGTGGCCCAAACCGTGGCGGATGCCGTCGGCATCGACCGCGTGTTCGCCGGCGTCCGGCCCGAGGACAAGTCCGCGCGCGTGGCCCTGTTGCAGTCCGAGGGTCGGCGGGTCGCGATGGTCGGCGACGGCGTGAATGACGCGCCCGCTCTGGCGCAAGCCGACGTGGGCCTCGCCATCAGCGCGGGGACCGATGTCGCAATCGCGTCTGCCGGCGTGATCCTCGCGAGCGACGACCCGCGCTCGGTGCTCTCGGTGATCGAGCTTTCGGAGGCCAGCTACCGCAAGATGAAGCAGAACCTGTGGTGGGCGGCGGGCTACAACCTGCTGTCGGTGCCGCTCGCCGCGGGTATCCTCGCCCCGGTCGGGTTCGTGCTGCCGATGGCGGTGGGTGCTCTGCTCATGTCGCTCTCGACGATCATCGTCGCGCTCAACGCGCAGTTGTTGCGTCGGCTCGACCTGCGGCCGGGCGCGGGCGCGGCTCCCGTCGCCGCTGGTACCCGGCCTTCGCTCCGGGAGAAGGAGATCGGCGCGAGATAAGGACGGCGGGGCTGCGTTCGTCCTTCTCTCGGCGCGTTGTCCTTCCCCCAGCGCGATGTCCTACTCTCAGCGCGATGGCGGGCGGATGCTCCGCCGCGGTCGCGCGCATAACAGGAGATCGCACGGTTTACAGGAGGTTTGCGCGACTTTCGTCCTGTGAAGCGTGCGATCTCCTGTAAATCGTGCGCGACAGCATCCGCCCCTCAGGCCACCGGCTCGGCGAGCCCCGCCTGCTTGCGCGCGTGAACGGATGCCGACCGCACCGCCCCGGCACTGGCAACGACGACGAGCAGGATCGCGAGCCCGCTGATGAGGGTGAGACCCTGGCCGAGTACCAGTGCACCCACGATGGCGGCCATTGCCGGGGCGAGGCTCATCAGGATCGAGAACGTCGACGCAGCGAGGCGCCTCAGTGCGAGCAACTCGAGGGCGTAGGGGATCGCGGACGACAGCACCGCTACCGCGAGCCCGAGCAGCAGGATGGTGGGGCTGAAGAGGGTCGAGCCCGCCGTGCCGAGGCCGAGCGGCAGCGTCACGAGTGCGCCGATCGACATGGCGATCGCGAGTCCGTCGAGCTTGGGGAACCGCGCTCCGGTCCGCGCCGACATGAGGATGTAGCCGGCCCACAGTGCGCCTGCGCCCGCGGCGAAAAGCACGCCGATCGGGTCGAGCGCTTCGAGTCCACCCCGGCTGAGGAGGGCTACGCCGATGAACGCGAGCACCGCCCAGAGCCAGCTCGACGCCCGCCGGCTGACGATCACCGAGAGCAGCAGCGGACCGAGCACCTCGATGGTGACGGCTGGCCCGAGCGGGAGCCGGGCGAGTGCCTCGTAGAACAGCGCGTTCATCCCGGCGAGCACGAGCCCGAATGCGGCGACGGTCAGCCAGTCACTGCGGGAGTATCCGCGCAGCCGCGGGCGGCAGATCAGCAACAGCACGATCGCCGAGAACACGAGCCGCAGCGTGACCATCCCGACCGCGCCAACGGTCGGGAACAGCAGCACCGCGAAGGACGCACCGACCTCCTGGCACAGCAGACCGCCGAGAACCAGGCCGGTCGCACCGATCGGCACGCGGGATGCCGGCTGGGTCGAGGTCACCCGTCCAGCGTAGGGGCAGCGCGGCATCCGCTCGTCGCACGCAAGACAGGAGATCGCACGATTCGCAGGAAAAAAGCCCCGAGAGGCTCCTGCAAACCGTGCGATCTCCGGCGAAACCTACGGGTCGGTCGTGAACCCGATCGCCTTGTGCGTTCCATCGCAGAACGGCTTGATCGCCGACACTCCGCAGCGGCACAACGCAATCGTGCGGCGCTTGCGCTCGATCGGCTCACCCTCGGGCGTGACGAGGTCGAGTTCGCCGCGCACGAGCAGCGGTCCGTTGGGGCACGCGACGATCTGCGGCGCTGCCCGGTTGAGGTCACTCATATCTGCCTCCACGCTCACGACTCCGATCCGGATGCCACGTGTCCACCGGGCACAGACGTCCCGGTTCCCGGCTCGAGCGGCACCCGCAGCGCCGACTCACCGGCGGTCCACGCGTCGAGGATGTGTTGCCCGGCCCAGCCGTCGACGGTGAGGCACGCTGCCGCACCGAACATGATGTCGGCGAGCAGCGCCGGTTCGTCCTCGGCGAGGGACCCGGCGAGGTCCCGACCGGCGATCTGCTCGTGCACGGCATCTGCCTCGACGTGTTCGTCGAAGTACCACGTGACATCCTCACCGAATCCATTGCGGCGGAACCCGCGCGCATACAGCCCGTTGGGGATCGACGACGTCATCTCGAATGCCGCGAGGTGCCCGGCAATCGCGCCGCGCAGGCGCCGGTTGAGCCCGAACATCGACATCATGTTGAGCGACGCGAGGGTCACGGCCGGCACGTGATCGACGTATATGCCGTAACGGTCATCCAGTCCGAGGCCGCGCATCGTGCCCGCGAAAATGGCGGCATGCATCCGCTCGGGGCGACCACCGCCGTACTCGTCCGACTGAATTTCGACCATCGCCGCCTTCGCCCGGCCGCTCAGCCGCGGTATTGCCCACGAGTGCGGGTCGGCCTCCTTGAGTGTGTAGATCGAGCGGTGCACGAGAAACTCGGCGAGCTGCTCGCGGGTCGCCTTCGCGGCAACGTATCGCGACAGGCTTGGCCCGGGCTCTTCGCCGGTGAGAGAGAACAGGGCGGATGCCACGGCACTCGACGTCGACTCGGGGAGCTCCGGCATCGGCACCGTCTCCCGCAGTTCGGCTTCGAACGCGGCCTCAAGCCTGCGACGCAGCGCAATGAGCGACGGATGCCATTCCCACGCGTCATCGGAGTCGACGACAGCTCCGTAGTGCAGCCCGTAGAGGATGAAGAGAGTCAGCTGTACATCGTCGTCGTGAACGAGCTGGCTGGCGCGGTCGAGAGCTTCGCTGGCGAGAGGCACGAGGTTGACGTCGTCGCCTGGCGCCGAGCGGAGAAGCTCGAGGAGTCGGGCGCTCAGCGGCCCGCGGGCGCTGAACGTGGGATCGGAAAAGGTGCTGGGGCCCATCAGGGTCTGGGATAGTGCCATTGTCCAACTGTCCCGCTCGGCGACGGGGCGTCGCAAGGCCCTTGCCAAGCGCCCCGATCTACGACAGCGCTGTCCGCGAGCGGATGCCGCGTGTCGCGCGGGTGCATCGGCGTCGCGCGGGTGCAACTTCGCCCGCGCCACGCGCGGACACCCGCGCGCCGGCCAGGACCGGCATTCTTTTACCGCAACCGCGGGCACTGGGACACAGAAGCGGACCCCGTGCAAGTCGCTCCGCCGCCCGCGCTTCGTCGCTATGGTTGCCTCATGATGTCCCGGATCCGTTCCCGTGTAGCTGTCGCAGTGCTCGCACTCGCACTCGGCCTGGCCGGGTGTGCGACGACGTTTCCCGCTGATCCGGAGGAAACTCTCGACCGGGTGAGCGGCGGAACCCTGCGGGTCGGCATCTCGCCGAACGAGGAGTGGACAGACATGACCGACGAAGGAGAGGCATCCGGAATCGAGGTGGATCTCGTCGAGGGCTTCGCCGATTCGATCGACGCAGACATCGCCTGGGTCGAGGGCAGCGAGGAGCACCTCATGACCCAGCTGGAGGAAGGCGCGCTCGACCTCGTGATCGGCGGATTCACCGACCAGTCGCCGTGGAGCGACCGCGCCGCGATTACGAAGCCGTTCACCGAAGTGACGACGAGCACGGGGCTGGAGCGGCACGTGATGGCCGCACCCATGGGCGAGAACGCGTTCCTGCTCGAGCTCGAACGATTCCTGCTGAACTCGGAGGGGGCGCCGTGAGCGACGTATCGTTTGGCGAGACCGAGCTCCCGGAGAGGCAGAAGCAGATCCTCGCGAAGGCGATCAGGCTCGAGTGGATCACCATCGCCTTTCTCCTGGTCACCGTCACCCTCGTCTATCTCGTGCTCGGCAACTCGCAAGCGATGAAGGCGGCGTGGATCGAGGACATCCTGTCGTTCATCCCACCGATCGTGTTCCTCATCGCCGTGCGACTGGCGCGGCGGAGACCCAACCCGAAGCATCCGTATGGGTTTCACCGCTCCGTCGGCGTCGGACACCTCGTCGCCGCTGTCGCACTGCTCACCATGGGCACGGTTCTCTTCGTCGAGTCCGGCTCCGGGCTGATTCGGGGCGAACACCCGAGCATCGGATCGGTCGAACTCTTCGGCCAGGTGTTCTGGCTGGGCTGGTTGATGATGGGTGTCATGGCGCTCATCGCGCTTCCGCCCGTGTTCATCGGCCGGGCCAAGATGAAACTCGCGCGAGAGCTGCACGACAAGTTGCTGTATGCCGACGCCGACATGAACAAGGCGGACTGGATGACCGCGGTGGGCTCCATCGTCGGGGTGGGCGGCATCGGACTCGGCCTGTGGTGGGCGGACTCAGCGGCAGCCCTCTTCATCTCCGGCAGCATCCTCTGGGACGGGCTGAAGAACAGCCGGGCCGCCGTCGAAGACCTCATGGACACGAGGGCCATGACATTCGACGACGCCGAGCCCCACCCGATCGTGCACGACGTCGACGAGTATTTGCGGTCACTGCCCTGGGTGGCGGATGCCGGTTCGCGCGCTCGCGACCAGGGTCACGTCTTCCATATCGAATCGTTCGTTGTGCCGCGCTCGCGTCGCAAGGTGAGTCTCGCCGACCTCGCGGCAGCGCGAGAGGGTGCGATCGCCCTCGACTGGAAGGTCGACGACATCGTGATCATCCCCGTGAAAGATCTGCCGCGGGTGGTCGTCGAGTCGAAGCCGACGAGGGCGGCCTCACAGCGGTAGCACCGCCGCAGCGCGTTACAGGAGCGCTGCGGTGCCCGCGTCGGGAGCGGCGGGCGGCAGTGCGGGTGGCTCTGGCAGGATCTCGAGCCCACCGACGGAGTTCGACGAGCGCACGAGAGCCTGAACCCAGCGGGCGTTGATCGGGGGAACCTTGCCGCCGTAGTACTGGAACGTCAGCGAGATCGCGTTGTGGATCCAGATCGTTGTGCGGCCGAGACCGTTGGCGTTCTCGTTCCAGGTGAAAGCGAACGGCTCGCCCCTGCGCAGTTTGGCCAGCATGACGACCTGCAGATGCGCAAGGATGCGGTCATCAATGCTCGCGGTGACCTTCGAGTCATAAGTCAGCGTTCCCACCGGGCAGTCCTCCACGCATCAGATTGATGCCGCCCATCGAATGAGCGGCGAAGGTAATTCTATCCACGGATGTGACCGGTACCGGCATCGACGACACGGTGCCGGGAAACTACACAGACACCATCGTGACGCGGTCCTTGCCCGCGTTCTTCGAGGTGTACATCGCGGCATCCGCCAACTGCAGCACGTTGTCGCTCGAAACGGCGGGATTCGTGCCCGCACCGAGCAACGCGACGCCGACGCTGGCCGAAATCGGGCAGCTGTCAGGCACTCCGACCAGAGGCTCGCGAACGACGGCCCGGATGCGATCGGCGATGATCATTGCGGAGTCCGCGTCGGTGTCGTCACAGATGATGACGAACTCGTCTCCGCCGTACCGTCCGATCGTGTCAGCCGTACGAACGACAGAACGCAGGCGTTCAGACACCTGCTGAAGCACGGAGTCCCCGACGACGTGGCCGCACACGTCGTTGACGACTTTGAAGCCGTCGAGATCGAGAAACAGGACGGCGACCGCGCGCTGTGTCCTGATGACGGTTGCGAGTGTCTGGTCGAGACGTTCCTCGAGCAACTTGCGGTTGGCGAGCCCGGTCAGCTGGTCGTTCAGCGCGAGTTCGGCGAGTTGCTCCTGCAGGCGAAGGCGCGCGAGCACGTGTGCTGACTGGCGCGCGAGGGTCTCCATCAACTCGACGGCGTTGTCGGCGAGGTGACGCTCGCGCCCGAAGTAACAGACGACGACACCGGCAGGCTTGCCCTTGTCGAGGAGAGGGGTGGCGCAGGCCGCTTCGAGCCGGGCGTCCCTCAGCGCCTCGGTGAGACCGGGTACGACGCTGTCGGCCATGTCTGAGTTGGAGACCGCGACCGTCCGGCCCAGCTGGAGCGCGGCATCCTCGATCGTGGCCGCAGCATTTCTCAAGGGGTTCGAGCCGGCCGCCAACTGGAGTTCTCCGGCGCTGTTGATCAGAAGCACCGAAGCATGAGTGGCAGAGAACGCCTCACGGATGCTTGCGGCGATCGCCGTAGTCAGTTCTTCTTCGGTGTCGGCGAGCGTGAAAGCGCTTGACGCCTGCTGCAGCGCCCGGACGTACGATTCCGATGATTCAGCGGCCCGCCGTGCCTCGAGCAGATCCTGCTCGTAGTCGCGACGTTCAGTTGAATCGAAGACGGCAATGCGGATCTGGCCGGGCGCGCCATCGCTCTCCGGTACGACGAAGGAGTTCACCAGCGTCGGCAGGTGCGTGCCGTCCGCGCGTTGCAGCACCAGCGCGATTTCGTCGGCCCGCCCGCGCAGGTGCAGAACGGGAAAATGACGGGTCTCGTGAAACAACTGGCTGCCGGGGGTCAGCAAGTCGGCGAACCGCCTCCCGACGAGTTCCCCGCAGTCGTGCCCGGTCATCGTCGCAAATGTCGTATTCGCGGTGAGGATCAGCCCGTCGATCGAGGTGACGACGTACCCACAGGGAGCGTTGCGAAAGAGGTCTTCGAAATCGGCGAACGGATGTTCCGCCCCGGCGAGCGGCGCCGGTCCTGTGTGCGAACTATCCGAGGTAAGCACGGATCTCATCGCACAACTCTGCAGGAGCGGACAGGTTGGGGCAGTGACCGGTCGCGTCCATTAGAATGAAAGTGCTGTCGGGTATCTCGTCGGCGACGAACTGGCCAACTGCCGTCGGGGCAATGATGTCTTCCTGGCACTGCAGCACGAGCGTCGGGGTCGCAACCTTGCGAAGGTCACGGCGGTTGTCAGAGAGGAACGTGACCCGGGCAAAGTGCCTTGCGATCGTGGGGTCGACGTTGCAGAAGCTCGCGGTGAGGGTGTCGCCGAGCTCGGGGCGGTCGCTGTTTCCCATGATCAGCGGGGCGATGGTCGCCGACCAGCCGAGATAGTTCGCATCGAGTGCGTCGAGGAGCGAATCGATGTCCTGCTGTTCGAAGCCGCCGACATAGCCGTCGGTGTTGATGTACCGGGGCGACGGCCCGACGAGGATGAGAGCGCCGAATCGTTCCGGGCGGCGAGCTGCGGCCAGCACGCCGATCATCGCGCTCACCGAATGGCCCACAAAGATTGCGTCGGACAGGTCGAGGTCGTCGAGGATGTCAAGCAGATCATCGGCGTATCCGTGCAGTGAATCGTACTTACCCGCGTCATATGCGGAGAGATCAGAACCACCGGCGCCGACCTGGTCGTAGCGGACGACGAGGTAGTCCTCTTCGAACGCGGGTGCTACCGCACTCCACATCTCCTGGCTGCAACCGAATCCGTGAGCGAAGACCATCGGCCGGCCCGTCTTGTTGCCGGAGACGGTGACATTATTGCGTCGTCGAACGGGCGACAGTTGCTCGGTGGGCACGGCGACTCCTGATCACTGGGCTGAAGCCAATCGGTCAGCCGAACCGCGGCTGTCTTGAGAAGCGTATCCGAGCGGATTTGACCGAGCAATTTTAGCAAGGGGCTTCACACCGGCGCCGAAACCGTGTAAGCGATCGAGAACGGGATCAGGATCCCGCGGGATCTCAGTGTTTTTGTCCACCGTCGCAGGTGCTCCAGCGCTTTCCGCACGGCGTGTCCGAAAAGTGTGACGAGGATTATACGCACATTCGCCGGGAGGTCGGGTGCGTAGATTTCGACGTGTATCCGAACGACCATGAGGTATGTCCACCTTCAGGCATCACCTCCTGGCCACCCTTCGATCTGCGCGCATACCGGCAGACGGTAGCCCTTCGTGAGCGTCGCAACCGACCTGCGAGGCGCGGTGGACCGGGGGGAGATCCAGGCGTGGTTCCAGCCGCAAATCGACATGGCGACCGGCCGAATCGTCGCCGTCGAAGCGTTGTGCCGCTGGCAGCATCCCGAGCGAGGGCTCGTTATGCCCGGAGGCTTCATACCCGAGGCTGAGGAGTCCGGTGCCATTCATGAAATCGGTGACTTCATGCTGCGGGAAGGATGCCGTCACTCGGCCATGTGGCGGGAGGCCGGCTTCCAGCTCGATGTGTCCGTGAACGTCTCGGCCGTGCAACTCTCGACGCCCGGGGTGTTCGAACTGCTTCACGAATTGCTCACGGAATTCACTTTGCCCGAAGGCACTCTCACGATCGAGATCACCGAATCCCAGTTGATCGCCGATCTGAACGCTGTCGCCGAGCGTCTCATGCGACTTCAGTCCTCGGGGTTGGGCATTTCACTCGACGATTTCGGTACCGGACACTCGTCCCTGTCCCAGCTCCAGGATCTTCCGATCACGGAACTGAAAATTGACCGCTCGCTGATCCAGGACAGCTCGAGCACCGGGGGAGCGTTGATGGCTGTCGCCGTTGCACTTCTGCAGGAGCGAGGAGTCCGTGTGGTCGCCGAGGGCGTCGAGAACGAGGAGCACCTCGCACGGGTTCGCTGGATGCGCTGCGACCGCGCACAGGGTTACCTCTTCGGTCGCCCGATGCCCGCTGACCAGATCGACACGATGCTCGCGGCTCAGGTCGGCTGAGGCACGACAAAGCCCTGCTGAACGCGCGGCGTTCAACAGAACTGAAGGCTGACCGAGGTCAGATACCGAACGC
This sequence comes from Mycetocola sp. TRD_SC_2, assembly GCF_055361225.1. NCBI lineage: Bacteria > Bacillati > Actinomycetota > Actinomycetes > Micrococcales > Microbacteriaceae > Mycetocola > Mycetocola sp. TRD_SC_2. Next base: position 612,859 of record NZ_CM143954.1, read on the forward strand.
GTCGTCCTCGAGCGCACCGTTTGCGGGTACCGACGAGTCGCCGTTGTTCTCGCCGCCGCCGACATCGATCTGGCTCCAGACCACGGGCATCCCGGGGGAGAAGAGGATATCGATGCCGGGCCCCCCGCGCAGCGGGGGAATGTTCACGTAGCCGCCGCCAGCCTGAATCGCCGCGAGGACCTTGTTGCGCAATTCAGTGACGGGGTCTGGAAGAAAGTAGTCTCGACCATCGACGGTCAGCCTGTGAACGATCACGTAAAAATCCTGTCTCTACCGGGGCCTGCCTGAGCGGGGCACGGTCACCTACGTTACCGGCTGAGACTGGAACTTCCTGACAACGACCGGGGGGTTGCGCCCGTGGTGCGCGAACCCGATAGTTCGCAGCGGTTCACCGGACCGGATGCTCGCCGGTCGCCTCGACCGTCGCACTCGGTCGAACGCCGCGAAACACGACGAAGTGGTAGAAGAGGAACCGGACGAAAACGACGATCACGATGCTGACGAGGTTCACGACGTTGACGAGAACCGGTCCGGGGGAGTCGAGCATGCCAACGCCGACCGCAACGATGCCCGCACCGAGCCCGGTGCAGATCGCGTTGACCGCAAGGAACAACACAAGTTCGAGCACCCGACCGTGCTGGCCCCGATGCCGGAATGTCCACTCCCGGTTGCCGAAGTAGGCGTTGACGAGAGCGACGAGCGACGCCACGACCTTCGCAAGAATCAGATCGGTGCCGAGCCCGAAGTGAAGCAGATTGAACACCGCGATCTCGATGAGGGTGGAGATCGCACCGACGGTGAGAAAGCGCGTGCCGAGGACGGCGAGGCGGCGGAACCGGGTCTGTGAGGGCATTCTGAGCTCAACCGTACTTGATTTTCGGCGCGGAGCATGCCCGGCAGGAGCGCAGCGGTCCCTGCCGGAACAAGCGCGGTCCTCGCGAGGCTGATGCCCCGCGAGGACCGCGACGTGCTCCAGAGTGCCGGTGGCCGCTACTTGACCTTGCCGTTGGGTGTCTTGGCGATCGACAGCTCGGCGACGATCGGCAGGTGGTCCGACGCCGTCGTGCGGATGACCTCCGCCGAGGTCGCAGTAGCGCCGCGCGCGGTCAGGATGTAATCGATGCGCAGCGTCGGGTTCTCGACCGATCCGCTGCCGGGAAGTCCTTCAAGGTCGGGACCGAAGGTGTAGTCCTCGTTCTGACCGAGCGCAGCGAACGTGTCGGTGAAGGTCGAGAAGAGAGGCTGCAGTTCCGGAGCATCCGGTGTCGCGTTGAGGTCGCCGACGATGACAGCGGGCCGCTTGCTCGTGCCGGTGATCTCGAGAATCTCCTCAACCTGCAGTGCGCGCTGTTCCTCACGCTGGAAGTCGAGGTGGGTGCTGTAGAAAGCGACGTGGTTGCCACGGATGTTCACGATGGCTTCGAGAAGCCCCCGCTGTTCGGTTGGCCGCTCGTCGTACTCGATGTTCGTGAGCAGGTGGTTCTCCGACGCGATGATGGGGTATTCGCTGAGGATCGCGTTTCCGTACTGGCGGTTCTCGGCGTCGCCGGGCAGCGGAGGCTCGTTCAGGTTCGCTCCGTACACGACGTGCATGTCGAGCCGATCCGCGAGCCAGGCTGCCTCGTCAATGAAGTCGCTGCGTGTTCCCCAGTGATTGTCGACTTCCTGCAGACCGATGATCTCTGCGCCGGAGTCTTCGATGACGGAGGCGGTGCGTTCGAGGTCGAAGACGTTGTCGCTGTCAGCGCCGTAGTGAATGTTGAAGGACATCACTGTCACTTCGGTGGTTTTGGTTTTAACCGCTCCTGGCGCGGCGACGGCGGGTCCTGCTCCGAGAACGGCGCTTCCGAGGATGAGCGCCGCAGCCGAGCCGGTTGCGATCAGTTGTTTCATCATGATGGTTCCTCCTTGTTGTTGGTGGATCAGGTGTTACATGGCCGTGACCGGGATGAGGGGAAAAAGCGTCTCGCCGGCCAGGATCTCGGTGAGCGGGACGGGGTTCGCGATTTCTCCGACGAAGCGTCCGTCCACGCTGTTCTGGAAGCCGAAAACGACCCACTCTCCGTCGCGTTTTTGGAAGAGCTGAGCCGCATAGACCCCCGGCACGAAGAAGCTGGAACTGCCGGTGATGTCCCACGGGCCCAGGAGGCTCTCTCCTTGCGCGATCCATGTGCCGGTGCTCGAAGTATGGAAGGGGATGCCGGGCGCCTTGTCGGGAAGGCACGAGAACAGCAGCGTGGCTTCGCCGTCGACGTACCGTGACTGAATTACTTCCATCTCTCCGAACCCTGCGGGTTGGGATAACGGGGGGCGGATGTTCCAGGTCGTGAGATCCGCGCTGACGGCGTGCCCGACGACGGCGCGTTGGTCCGGGTCGCCCACTCGGCTGCGGGCCGTGATCACCATCTGCCACAGCTGGGTGTCGTGGTCGAAGAACACGAACGGGTCTCGCCATGCCTCGTCCGCCCACGTGCCCTCGCCCAGCTTCTCGTACCATCGCGGGTCCGCCTCGAGCGCGGGCATCTCGGATCGCTTCCAGGTGATGAGGTCGTCGGAGACAGCGGATCCGATTCGCTGTTGCAGCCCGTTCTCGGTGCGGCTCACACCGGTGTAGAACAGGTGCCAGGTTCCATCCGCTCCCTGGACGGTGCATCCCGTCCACGTCGCGAGGTCGTCAAACCCCGGCGTATCGCCTGCGGCCAGGGCATCGGGGAGGAGTGTCCACGTTTCGAGGTCCGGGGACATCGCGTGCCCGATCGAGGCGCGGAAGTGACGTTTGTGTGGGTCGAGGAGTGCTCTGCTCGCGCGCAGAAAGAACAGGTGGTAGTTCTTTCCGTCGTCGGCGAGCCAACTGTCCCACACCCAGTGGTCAGGAAGTCGGAACGTCACAGTGCCTTCCAGGTGGAACCGCGGGGGAAAACTACAGTCAAGATTGATCCTTCTGGGAGCTTGTGGTGGGGCAGATGGGGCAGGGCTCGCTCAGCCTTTGACGGCCGAGCTCGCCACACCCTCGATGAACCAGCGCTGGAAGATGAGGAAGACCACGATCACCGGCAGGACGAGCAGGACGCCGAACGCCATCACCTGGCCCCATGCCGGCGGCAGCTGGCCCGCGAACACGCTGATCTGCAGCGGCAACGGCCTGAGGTTCGGATCCGAAATCATCAGCACCGGCCAGAGGAACGATCCCCACTGGGTGAGGAAGGTGAGGATGGCCACGGAGGCGTAAGCCGGTTTGCTCATCGGGGCGATGATCCGCCAGAAAATTCCCCACGGATTTGCGCCGTCCATCCTCGCTGCCTCGTCGATGCTCCGCGGAATTCCGTTGAAGAACGAGTAGAAAATAAAGATGGAAAGAGCGTTGCCGATGAACGGCACGATCTGGATCCACAGGGTGTTGCGGGCATCGTTGTACAGGTAGAACATCGGCACGGCGACGGCCTCGAACGGCACGATCAGGAGCAGCAGGATGACGAAAAGTGCCTGTCCGCGCCCGCGCCAGGTCAATCGAGACAACGCGTATGCTGCCATCGAGTTGACGATGAGGCCCAGCCCGACGACGGCGACGGTCACCGTGAACGAAACGGCGAAGAACCGCCACAGGTGCCCGGTGCTGTCCGTGGACAGACTCGATGCAACGCCCGAGTAGTTATGGAACCCCCACTGGGTCACGTCGAAAACGGCAAAACCGGCCAGGGTGTCGCTCGCTGGCGCGAGAGACGCCGCGATCATGTATGCGACGGGTGCGAGGAACAGGACTCCGGTGACGAGCAGCGCAACGTAATGCGGTACTCGGGACGCCAGAGTCCTCCGGCTGATCTTCCGTGGCTTCGTTTCGACGCGGGTCGGGGTCTGGGGCTGGGTCATCTCAGCTGTCCTTATCTCTGGTGGCGCGGCGCTGAATCACGGACAGGATCACGACGATGACGAAGAAGACCACGGAGATGGCGCTCGCCCGGCCGATGTTGTTCTCGTCAAAGGCGGCGGTGACGGCCTCATACATGACGGTGCGCGTGGCACCCTCGTTCAGCCCCCCGCCGGATTTGGCGAGCACGTAGATCTGGTCGAAGACGCGCAACGACAAAATCATTGTGTAAAGCGCAACGAAAACCAGGGTGGGCTTGATGCCGGGGACGGTGACGTTGACGAAGCGTTGCCACGCGCTGGCGCGATCGAGTTCGGCTGCTTCGTAGAGTTCGGCAGGAACCTGCTGCAATGCCGCGAGGAGAATGACCATCTGGAACCCGCAGCCCTGCCAGATTGACAGGACGATCACCGATGCCAGTGCGGTGAGCTCGGACCCCAGCCAGTCCTGGGAGCCGAAGGCTCCACCCGAGAAGAACGACAGTGCCGAGTTGAGCAACCCCTGGTCGCCGCGAGCGAGGATCAGGCGCCAGATGATGGCCACCAAAGCGATCGGGAAGACCACCGGCAGGAAGTACAGCGAGCGGAAGATGCCGACCCCGGGGATGCTCTTCTTGACCAGGAGGGCCAACGAGAGCGCGAGGGCGGTCTGCACCGGCACAACAACCGCGGCAAAGATCAGGTTGTGCAGCAGCGCGTCGATGAACTGCCGGGAGACGTCCGGGTCGGTCAGGATCCGCAGATACTGCGTGACTCCCATGAACGATGGAGCCCGGGGGTCCCCCAGCCGGACGTTGTGGAGCGAGAACCAGATCGCTGCCACGAACGGCACGGCAACGAAGAGTGCCAGAAGGAGCAGGGCGGGCGAGGCCATGAGAGGTCCCGCGAAGCGCCCGGATCGGTTCTTCTTTCGGGGCCGCCGGGTTACGGTCGGTGCCTTCGGGGGAATGAGGCCTGTTGTGGTAGCGATGAGGTGCTCCTCTGACGTGGAAGCGGGGCCGGTGAGGCCCCGCTTCCCATTTGGTTACTCGTCCTGGTATCCGTTGTTGTCCGAGAAGTCGGAGTCGATCGCGCGGGCAGCTGAATCGAGTTCACCCTGCACGTCCGCTCCTCCCCAGATGGCAAGGAGGGCACTTCCGAAGGAGCTCGTCACCGTGGGGTAACCGGGCGTCACCGGGCGTGCGACGGCGATGCAGTCCGCCGAGACGTCGTCCGAGCTGCAAGCTGCCTCGAGGTTGGTCGCGAACAGCTCAAGCGGCTTGCCCGGTCCGTAGAGTTCACTCTGCTCGAGGGCGGTGGTGCTGCCAGGAACCGCAGCGTTCGCCTCGACCATTGCGGAGATGCTCTCATCGGTGAGGAGGAAGTCGAGGAATGATCCGGCAGCTTCCGTGTTTCCCTCGGCCGCGGGCGTGACTCCCCACTGCCACGATCCGTGGCCGGCCTTTGTGCCGTTGCCGAAGTCAGGAAGCGGCATGAGAGCGAGGTCCTCGCCCAGCGCCTCGCTGAACGTGGGATACATCCAGTTCCCCGTCCAGGTCAGCGCGGTCTGGCCATCGGGGAACGCGCTACCGCTGGTGTTGGGGTCAGCGAATTCTTTCCACGACGCCCATTCTTCGAGCGCTTCGACGTTCTCCTGGCTGTTGAGCACGCCATCAGCCTGGCCGTCCTTCATCAGGGTGCCGCCCGCCGACCAGATGTTCGGTGTGGTCGTGAAGGTTCCCCACTCGGCAGCGAAGCCGTTGGCTTCCCCGAGGTCGATTGCCTTGCCGGACGGAGAGACCTCAGCCAGCTTCGCGAGGTTTGTGCGGAATTCCTCGACGGTCCATGCTTCGTCTGCTGTGGTGGGGGCTTCGATGCCCGCTTCGGCGAGGAGCGCCTTGTTCCCCCAGAGACCCAGTCCGACATCGAACAGGCCAACGGCGTAGGTGGCATCGTTGTACGTGCCGCTTTCCTTGACACCGCTGATGCGGTTGTCGAGCGTCTCGGACGACACGACATCCTCGAGCGGAATGAGCTTGCGGTCATACGCGAACGCGGCCATGGTCGGCGCATCCATTTCCATGACGTCGGGCAGTTCGTCCGGCGACGTTGCCTGGATCGTGCTGGTGTAGTCGGCCTCGGGGATGAGCGTCAGCTTCGCCGTGACGTCTTCCTGCGAGGAGTTGAACTCCTCGACGAGGGTCTCCAGGGCTGCCGCTTCTGACGCCTGGCCGCTGTGGGCCCAGACATCGATCGTGCCGTCGGCGGAATCCCCGCCCTCCGGGCTCCCTGAACATGCGGACAACATGAGTGCGAGGGAGAGTCCCGCGCCGATCGTCACGGCCAGCGGCCGGGACCTCTGTGGTGCAAGCATCGCGATAGTTCCTTCCGGTTCCCGAGGGAATGTGAGTCGAATCGATTCGAGTCGAATCGATTCGACATTCTTGCACTCATCCGAATCCGGTGTCAATGGATTGGACTAGACCAACCAATGGGCCGGCGATACGATCGGAGGATGCCTCATCCGGTGTCGCCCACACCGAAGTACTATGCGGTCAAGGAAGAGTTGCGGCGGCTGGCCGCCGAGGCAGGCCCCGACGCACTGCTGCCCACCGAACGAGCGCTCGCCACTCGGCATGAAACCTCGCGCACGACCGTCCGGCAAGCCATTGCGGAACTCGTGGCCGAGGGCGTCCTTTTCAGGAGACAGGGTAAGGGCACGTTTGTCTCTCCGTCTCGACCCACGTATCTGCGTCAGCTCACGTCCTTTACCGAGGATGCCAGGGCGCAGGACCTCGAGATCGCATCACGCACGCTCGGGATCACACGTGTCGTCGCTGATGCCCACCTGGCGGCACAACTTCGCGTACCGGTCGACTCGGACGTCACCCGCATCGACCGGGTCCGTCTCATTTACGGAGAACCCCTCGCGCACGAGGCGGCCTATATCCCCGGGCTGCTCCCGAGCCTGCCGGGTCAGCTCGAAGAGAACGGCTCGCTGTATGCGGTGCTCAGCACGGACTACGGCATCGAGGTCTTCGAAGCCGAAGATACGGTCGGGACCATGGTCGCCGGTCCAGAAGACGCCCGTCTCCTCGGGATCGAGATGGGCGCGCCCCTGCTCCTGATCCTTCGCCGCGGCCTGAACGCTGAAGGAGTTCCGGTCGAGTGGACACGGTCGGTGTTCAGAGGGGACCGCTTCAGATTCTTCGCGCGCACACGTCGCTGACCCTGCTCATCCGCTGGACTACGCTTAGCGACAGCCCATTTTCCTCGAAGCCCGGGAGTCCCGTGTCGCTGCAACATCTCGCCGTGGTCATGCCCGCCTACAACGAGGCTGAGGGCCTGCCCGGATTCCTCGACGAGATTCTCGAACACATCACTCCGCTCGCGGACCGGGTCAGCCTCATCGTCGTCAATGACCGCTCGACGGACCAGACGGCATCCGTTCTCAGCTCGCTCGAGAAGGAGCTTCCCCAACTCGTCGTCGTGAACGCCGAAAACAACCGCGGGCACGGGCCGACAGCGCTCGCCGCGTATCGCGCGGGGCTGGCGCTCGCTCCGGATGCTCTCGTTCACGTCGACGGGGACGGCCAGTTCCTCGGCACCGATTTTCCCCGAATCCTCAAGGCGTTGCAGCTGCCCGGCGTTGAGGTCGTGCACGGAGTGCGACAGAAGCGCACCGACCCCTGGTACCGCGCGGCGCTGACCGGATGTGTCGGCGCCCTCGCCGCCCTGGTCGTCGGCTCCCGGATTCCGGACGTCAACACCCCGCTGCGCGCATACCGGCCGGCTGCGATCGCGCAACTTCTCAACGTCGTCCCCGAGGACGCCCTCGTTCCCCATGTGCACTTCTCGCTCGCCGAACGCCGGCTCGGTTTCGTCGTGCGCTATGTGAAGGTGCTCAGCATTCCCCGCCGTGGATCCACCGCAGCCGGAACCATGTGGGGCGAGGCGCTCGCCATCCCGAAACTCCCGCCGAAGCGACTGCGCGAATTCAGCCGGCGCGCGATCGCAGAAGTGTGGCGGGTGAGCCTCAAGCCCGGTCGCGCGCGGCCATGAGCGGCACCGTCGTGACGGCCCCGGATGCACCCGCAACCGCGACGGCGGACGTGGGCCGATCTTCGCGGAGCGGAATCGCGGCATCCGCCCTCTTCTGGGTCGTGTTCGGCCTCGTCGTCGTCGCCCAGCTCTGGGTGATCGTTCCTGGTTTCACGGTGATGCGGCTGTGGGAAGACGAGGCCTTCAACCTCACCGTGCCGATCAATCTGCTTCACGGACTCGGCTACACGAGCGACGGCACCCTCTCGGGCAGCCAGCTCGCTCCGTTCGACCCGCGGATCTCGACAGGTCCCGTCGTGCTCCTGCCGATCGCCGCTGTGCTCGCGCTCGGCGTCGACCCGGTGACCGGGGGACGAGCCGTGATGCTGCTCTTCTATGCGGCGCTCCTCGTGGGATTGTGGCTGCTCGGCCGCCGGATCGGCGGGCGCTGGGCGGGTCTCGCCGCCGTCATCGTTCCTCTCGGGCTGAATACATGGGATTCGGCATCGCCGGTCCAGACACCGATCGACATCCTCGGCGAGGTCCCGACGGCGGCGTTCATCGTCTGGGCGCTGTACGTCCACCGGTCCAGGCCGTGGCTCGCCGGACTCTTCGTCGGTCTCGCGCTCGAGTCGAAGGCGATCGGGCTTCTCGCCGTGCCGGCCATCGCGGTCGGAGTGTTCTTCACCGTTCGCGGCTCCGCGCTCTGGCGCCGGTTCTGGCGGGTGCTGCTCTGCGGGATGTTCGCGCTCGTTCCCATCGTTCTCGTCGAACTGTGGAAGGTCGTCGCCCTCGGGTTCGGCGGCTGGGTGACCGTCACACGCGAATTCTGGTATTTCCTCCGCTCCGGCGGGCAGGGCGACGCACAGGTCCCGCCCGCATCGAAGCTGACCGGGCTGTTCGAGTCCTGGTTCTCGCCGGTCGCGCTGACGGTCCTCGTCGTTGCCGGCTTCGTCGCTGTGGGTGTCCTCGTCCTTGTGCTCGCGCGTCGGCGGATGCTGCCGGTCGCCGGGCAGAGGGATCTCGCCCCGGAGCGGAACGCGCCTTCCGCTGCCGCCACCGAGGCATCCGCACGGGAACTTCTCGTGCTGCTGTCGGCGACGCTCGTGGGCCTCGCGACCTGGCTGGGCTGGTGGATGGTGTCGAGTCACCTGCCTGTGTGGATCCGGCATCCGTCGCCCGGGCTGTTTGCGTTCGTGCCCGTGCTCGCGGCGTTCTTCGTGCTGGGGATCCGGCTGATCTGGCGCGCGACTCCTGTTGCTCGGTCGGCGCGAATCGGACTGCGCGTCGTTGCGGTGCTGGCGTCCGTCCTGCTGGCGACGACGCTCGCCGTGCAGGTGCGGGGGCACCTCGGCATCGCCGACCATGTGCGGTATGGCGAGACGCTCGGCGCGCAGCGCGAGGCCGCCGCGGACATCGCGGAACTCGGCGAAGAGCAATTCGCGAGCTCCTGGGGGCCGGAGATATCCATCGTTGTGCTGTCCGGAGCGCGCGCCGCCCTCACCGATGCCCCGGGTTTCGCCGAGACGACGCGCGTGTACGCGAACTATGACCGCTCAGAGGAGGGGCTCGCCGCGTTCGACGCAGCGCTCGAGTCGGCGTGCGCCGACGTTCCGCTCCGCACGGGCGTCTACGCGGTCTGCGTACGGGGCTGATCGCGCGGATGACACCGGCCGTTCATTCCCGCTCACTAGGCTCGAGTCATGAAGATCTCTGTGATCGGCTGCGGCTATCTCGGCGCCGTGCACGCGGCATCCATGGCGTCCCTCGGGCACGATGTCGTCGGAATCGACGTTGACGCCGAAAAGATCGAGGCGTTGTCGGCCGGCCGTGCACCCTTCTTCGAACCGGACCTGCCGCAACTCCTTCTCGACGGCCTCGAGGCCGGGCGTCTGCGTTTCAGTACCGACATCGCGGATGCTGCCGGCAGCCGGGTGCATTTCGTGGCGGTCGGCACTCCCCAGCTGAAAACCAGCGGCGGTGCCGATCTCACCTACGTCGATGCCGCGTTCGCCGCGCTCCTTCCGCACGTCGCGCCGGGGGACCTTCTCGTCGGAAAGTCCACGGTCCCGGTGGGGACCGCTGCCCGGCTCGCCCCGTCCGTCGAGGCAACGGGCGCGATGCTCGCGTGGAACCCCGAGTTCCTGCGCGAGGGCTACGCGGTGAAGGACACGGTTGCTCCCGACCGGCTCGTGTATGGAATCGGGGCCGGCCAGGAGGCATCCGTCGACCTTCTCAACGAGGTGTACGCCACCGCTGTCGCAGCAGACACCCCCGTCGTCGTCACCGATTACGCCACGGCAGAGCTCGTCAAGGTCGCGGCGAACGCTTTTCTCGCCACCAAGATCTCCTTCATCAACGCGATGGCCGAGATTGCCGAAGTGACCGGCGCCGACGTCACCCAACTGGCGGATGCCATCGGCTACGACGCCCGGATCGGCCGCCGGTTCCTCAACGCCGGCGTCGGGTTCGGTGGCGGTTGCCTGCCGAAAGACATCCGTGCGTTCACTGCACGCGCCGAAGAGCTCGGCAGGGGAGAGTCCGTGGCGTTCCTCAAGGAGGTCGACGCGATCAACCTCCGGCGCAGGCAGCGGGCCGTCGACGTCGTTGTCGAAGAACTCGGCGGAAGCGTGTTCCGCAAGAAAGTCGCCGTGCTGGGGCTCGCGTTCAAGCCGGACAGCGACGACGTGCGGGATTCCCCGGCGCTCGACGTCGCGGTGCAGCTCAACGGACTGGGCGCGGACGTCGTCGCGACGGACCCGGAGGCGATCCCGAACTCGCGCCGCCTGCATCCTCAGCTCACCTTCGGCACGCTCGAGGAGGCGCTCGAGTCGGCCGATGCTGTCGTGCTGCTCACCGAGTGGAAGCACTACCGCGCCCTCGACCCGTCAGCGCTCCTCGCAACCGTTGCGCGTCCGCTCGTCGTCGACGGCAGGAACGCACTCGATGCTGACGTCTGGCGTGCAGCGGGCTGGACCTACCGTGGCCTCGGGCGCCGCTGACCCTCTGTCATCGGCCCCCGCATTTATCGGCTATTCTTATTGAGGCCTCCGGGCCAATCGGGGTGTGGCGCAGCTTGGTAGCGCGCTTCGTTCGGGACGAAGAGGTCGTGGGTTCGAATCCCGCCACCCCGACAGTCAGACCGTTCGGTTCCATCAGGAACCGGGCGGTCTTTTTGTTGCGCGTTTGTTCGCGCTGAACGGCATCCGACCGAACTGCAGGAGAAGGCCTACTTCGTGTCGCGAGCCACGAGCGTCAGCAACGTCGCCTCCGGCCGGCAAGCGAAGCGCACCGGAGCGTAGATCGAGGTGCCGAGGCCGGCGCTCACATGCAGGAATGCCGAACGCAGGGCGTGGCGCCACAGGCTGAGCCCCTTGACCTGGTCACGGGGGATGTCGCAATTGGTGACGAGCGCGCCGTAGCCGGGCACGCAGACCTGACCGCCGTGCGTGTGGCCGGCGAGGATCAGGTCGGCACCGTGGTTCACGAACGAATTCAGCACGCGCTGGTACGGGGCATGGACGACGCCGATGTTCACGACGTGCTGCAGGCCGGCATCCGCTGTCTCGAGCGTCTCGTCGTCCTGCTGGTTGTCGATCAGTCCGGTGAGCAGGTCGAGCCGGTCGGCTCCGATGTGCGGGTCATCCACCCCGAACACGTCGAAGCGAGTGCCGTTGACGGTGACGCTGCCAACCGCGTTGTTCAGGTTCTGCCAGCCGAGGGCATCCGTGAAGAAGGTGTCGAGGCGATCCGTGTCGAGGTTGCGCTTGCGGGGCGCCTCGGGGCCGCGGCCGGCGCTCGACGGGCCCGTCAGGTAGTTGAGCCAGTTCTTGCGCATCGGGCCGAAGTAGTCGTTCGAGCCGTGCACGTAGAGTCCGGGGATGCCGCCGAAGTCGGCAAATGCGCGCTCGATACCGGGGATGGCGTCTGCATGCCCGAGGTTGTCACCGGTGTCGACGATGAGGTCAGGCTTGAGCAGTGCGAGGGACTGCACCCACTCCTGCTTGTCCTTCTGCCACGGCGCCATGTGCAGGTCGCTGAGGTGCAGGATCGTGACGGATGCCGCGCCCTTCGGCAACACGGGAACGGTCTCGCGACGCAGGGTGAACAGTCGGCGTTCCACCAGGGAACCCCAGGCGAACGTCGCGGCGCCAGCGAGGGCCAGGGTGCCGAGGAGCGCCCCGACCCTCTGGCCGCCGGACCAGCGGATCAACCGCAGTCTTTCTTCGTGACGGTGATCGTCACTTCGGTCCTCGAATCGGCAGGGGTCCCTGCGGCAGGGCTTTGGGCCGTCACCTCGCCGGGCCCGGCTGCGCTATTGCTGTCCGGGGCGCACGCCTGTTTGACATTCGTGTAGCCGGCTCCGGCCAGTGCACTGACCGCCGCATCAGGAGCCGATCCGACGACATTGGGCAATACTGGCTCGGGCTTACCGCTGGACGGGCGCAAGGTAATCGTCGACCCGGTGGAGACGGATGAGCCAGCTCCGGGGCTGGTCGACGCCACGAGTCCTGCTTCAACGCTCGACCCGACCGGGGAGCCCACCTGGGTCCCGAAACCGGCTTGCCGCAACGTCGCTTCAGCTGACTCGACCGACTGGCCGGCGACATCGGGAACCCGGACCTGCTTGGCACGGATCAACGCGTCGTCTGGCTGGCCGAAGCTCTCTCCGCCGTACTGGTCAACCGATGACTGGAGAATCCCGCGGAAGATGCCGAATTTCGCGCCGAACCCCGTAACTCCCCGTTTGACCTGAACGTCGTACATGCTCGAGTCGCCGAGGACGTTGCCCACCCAGAGGGATGTGACGGCCTCCGTGGTTCCGCCGGTGATCCAGGAGTGAACGGCGTCGTCAGCGGTTCCGGTCTTCCCCATGATTGGAGCACCTCCAACGCCCACGTTCTGCGCAGTTCCACCGCCGCGGAAGACGGTTTGCATCGCGTACGCCGCGGTTCGTGCGACCTCCGGCGTGATCGCTTGGTTGCAGGTGCTCTTCGGCGCGGCGATTTCTTCACCGTCTGGCCCGAGGATTTTATCGATCGCGACAGGAGAGCACGTGACGCCCTGAGCCGCGATACCGGCCATGGCCGTGGCGAGAGACAGCGGAGCGATCTCGTTTGCACCGAGGAGCGTTGCCGGGAATTTGTCCATGTCTTTGCCGTCTGCCCGGTGAACGCCGAGATCGTCAGCCGTTTTGAAGATCTCGCAGATGTCGAGCTTCTGGGCCATCGCAATGAAGGCAGTGTTCACGGAGCGTCTCGTCGCGTCGATGGGCGTGACTGAGCCCGGGCTTGTTCCGTCGTAATTTTTCGGAGTGTAAGGAATGGTCTGCGTTCCGCCGTCGCAGCTGTTGTAGTTCCACTTCGAGAAAGTGCGCGTGGACCCGCTCACCGATTCGCGCAGGGAATGCCCGTTTTTCAGCCAGTCGACGAGGATGAACGCCTTAAATGTTGATCCGACCTGGAATCCGGTCGACCCCCCGTACTTGTAGTCGGTGTTGTAATTGATCGAGGTGAATTCCCCGCCGGGCGAAGTTTGGGCGGCGTCGTTGCTATAGGTCTTGTTCTGCGCCATCGCCAGGACGCGCCCGGTGCCTGGCTCGACGGTCACCGCAGCTGCCCCGATGTTGACCGTCTCCATAGACCTCGGGATGTACGCGTCGATCGACTCGGTGCTGGCCCGCTGGAGATCGAGATCGATTGTCGTGTAGATCTGAAGTCCGCCGCGCTTCAGTTTGGCCGCGCGCTCTTCCGGGGTTGCACCAAAGGCCTCATCAGTCTTGACGATGCGAGTGACGTAGTCACAGAAGTATGCGTTTCCTGTCGCATTGGCGCTCTGGCATCCACTGCTGGGTGGGGTGATTTTGGGTGTGATCGGTACAGCGATCGCTGCTGCATGCTGTTCCTCGGTGATCTTGCCCTCTTCGAACATCTTGGTGATCACATAGTCACGACGGATCTTGGTCTTCTCGTAACCGTTGGCGGCGCCGTTCGACTCGCTGTCCGCTTGGTCGATCCGAAGGGCCGTCGGGGAGTTGACGATCGCAAGGAGCGTCGCGGCCTGTTCGACTGTGAGATCTGCTGCCGTGACACCGAAGTAGTACTTTGACGCAGCCTGAATTCCGTAGGTGCGAGAACCGAAGTTCGCGATATTGAGGTAGCCGAGCAGGATCTCATCCTTCGAGTAGTCCTTCTCGACGCCAATGGCATACCGCATCTCCTTGAGCTTGCGGCTGGCGCCGTCAGCGCCCACTGCTGTGGTGGCATCCGTCGCGCACGCTTGAAGTTCCTCATCTCCGACAGATTCGATCTCGCACTGCTGAATGAGGACGTTTTTCACGTACTGCTGGGTGATCGAAGAGCCGCCCTGGGTGGTCCCGCCGACGACATAGGTCTTGAAGATCGCTCGCGTTGTGCCCATGACGTCGATACCGCCGTGAGAGTAGAAGCGTGGGTCCTCTGCCGATACCGCGGCGTCCTTGGCGAACTGGGAAACCTGCTCCCACGCAACCTCTTCACGGTTCTGGTCGTAAAACGAGGCCAAGAGGGAGGGCACGCCATCGGACTTTGTCGCCCAGATGTTCGTCTTCTCCATGGTCTGTCCGACCTTGAGGTAGTCGGGCAGCCCGTCGAACACGCTGATGGCGTTGTTGGCGGTGATACCGGTGACGGCGAGGGCAGGTGTGACTGCGGCGGTGACGAGGAGTCCGGCGGCAGCACTCAGGCCGATGAACCCGAGGAAGCCCCCGAGCACACCTCTACCCGTGCGTTTTTGTTCAGGCATAGGATCGAGTTTAAGTGACAAATCTGTAAAACCGCCCCCACCCGCACAAACAAGAGGAAAACATGTCCCGCTGGGAGTACATCACCACACCGCTGATGATCCACAACACCGCCGCGATCCTCAACAACTGGGGCAACGACGGCTGGGAACTGGTGCAGGTCATCACCGGCCCTGAAGGTGGCCTCGTCGCCTACCTCAAGCGCCCTATTGCGGATGCCTGATGTCGCGCATCGCAGATCGGCTCGCTGAGCTGGGACTCACCCTCCCCACCGTCGCGGCACCCGTCGCCGCCTATGTGCCCGCCGTCGTGCAGGGCAACCTCGTTTACACGTCCGGCCAGTTGCCGTTCGTGGACGGATCCCTGCCGGCCACGGGCAAGGTCGGCACCTCCGTGTCGGCTGAGGACGCCCAGGGCTACGCGGCGACCTGCGCACTCAACGCGCTCGCTGCCGTCGAGAGCGTGATCGGCTCGCTCGACCGCGTGACCCAGGTTGTGAAAGTGACCGGCTTCGTGGCATCCGATACGTCGTTCACCGGCCAGCCCGGAGTCGTCAACGGCGCATCCACCCTGCTCGGCGAGATTTTCGGCGATGCGGGTGTGCACGCGCGCTCCGCCGTCGGCGTCGCTGTGCTTCCGCTCGATGCGCCCGTCGAAGTGGAGCTCGTGGTCGCGTTCGCGTAGCCCGTCGTACCCTTACAGGAGTTCGCACGATCTACAGGATGCTTTCGGGCTTTTCCTCCTGTAAACCGTGCGATCTCCTGTTTTGCGCTCGGCCTCGGCTCCCTCCACAGGCTGACCCGGTGTCGGACTATCCACCTACTCGCCCTGAGCATCCTGCCGACCGCTGGAATCCGCCAGTGTCGGACGATGGGCATCGAAGATTGGGTTCGACGGCACGGGCGAATCGCCCATTCGAGCGACATCATCCGGGCCGGTGCGACGAGATACGGGATTCGAACGGCGACAGCATCCGGTCCGCTGATGCGAGTGCGCAGGGACTGGATTGCTCTGCCTGACTGCGACCCTGAGCTGCTGCTCGCTGCCCGTTCCGGCGCTCGGCTGACGTGTCACACCGCAGCTCAACGTCTCGGCCTCTGGGTTGCTGCGGACGCCGCGACTCACCTCGCGGTCCCCGCTCACGCCAGCCGGCTCAACATCCCAACGGATGCCGTGGCTCACTGGGCGGTGGGCCCGGTCGCCGCGAGCGGTCCATGGCTCTCAGAACCGCTGGAGAACGTTCTGGTGCGGGTGGCCGAGTGCCAGCCGTTCGAATCCGCCGTTGTTGTTCTCGATTCGGCGCTTCGGCTGAAGAAGATTACTGCCGGTCATCTGGAGCGAATAGCCACGAGATCGACGCGGTTCCGGGCTGCGCGCGCCGCCGCTACGGCTTTCTCGGATTCCGGAATCGAGACCATCCCGCGATTGAGGCTCGCGCGAATCGGTGTCGTGTTGCGACAGCAAGTGATCATCGATGACCACCCGGTCGATGGCCTCATCGGGGAGCGTTTGATTCTTCAGGTCGACGGCTACGGGCCGCACTCCAGCGCGGAGCAACGCCGACGGGACCTCCGTCAAGACGCGCGGCTCACACTGATGGGTTACACGGTTCTCAGGTTCGACTACGCGCAGATCGTGGGGAACTGGGCCTACGTCGAGTCGACGATACTTTCAGCTATGGCCCAGGGGCTGCACCTGGCTGCGTGACGCGGAATCCGCTCGCAGGTGTCGCACGTTAAACAGGAGATCGCACGATCTGCAGGGAGAAAAGCTTGAAAGCATCCTGCGAATCGTACGATCCCCTGTAGCGGTTACTTCGCCGTCACCTGACCCGTGATGATCTGCATCACCGTCGTGTCGGCGAGCGTCGTTGTGTCACCCACCTCACGGCCCTCGGCGACATCACGCAGCAGTCGCCGCATGATCTTGCCGGACCGGGTCTTCGGCAGCTCGTTGACGACGAACACGTCGCGCGGGCGGGCGATCGGGCCGATCTGCTCTCCGACGTGCGCCCGAAGAACCGCGGCGATGTCCTCCACCGCGGCGGATTCCTCGAGCATGCTCTCCTTGATGATCACGAACGCGACGACAGCCTGCCCGGTCGTCTCATCGCTCGCACCGACAACGGCCGCCTCAGCGGTGAACGGGTGGGCGACGAGCGCCGACTCGATCTCCGCCGTCGAGAGACGGTGGCCGGAGATGTTCATCACGTCGTCGACTCGGCCGAGCAGCCAGATGTCGCCCTCGTGGTCGAGGCGGGCCCCATCGCCGGCGAAGTACTTGTCGCCGAACTTCTCCCAGTAGGTCTCCTTGTAGCGTTCCGGGTCTCCCCAGATGCCGCGCAGCATCGCCGGCCACGGCTCCGTGACCACGAGCAGTCCGCCGCTGTCGGCTCCGACGGGTTCGCCTGCCTCGTTGACGACAGCGATCTCGATGCCGGGGATCGGCACCTGCGCGCTTCCCGGCTTGGTCTCCGTGACAGCGGGGAGCGCCGAAATCATGATCGCGCCGGTCTCGGTCTGCCACCACGTGTCGACGATGGGCGCAGCCTTCGCGCCGATCACCTTGCGGTACCACATCCATGCCTCGGGGTTGATGGGCTCGCCCACCGAGCCGAGCAGCCGGATCGACGACAGGTCGAACGCCTTCGGGATCTTCCGACCGAGCTTCATGAACGAACGGATGGCGGTGGGCGCGGTGTAGAAGGTCGTCACCTTGTACTTCTCGATGATCTCCCACCAGCGACCGGGGTGCGGGGTGTCAGGCGTTCCCTCGTACAGCACCTGCGTGGTGCCGTTCGCGAGCGGACCGTAGACAACGTAGCTGTGGCCGGTGATCCAGCCGATGTCTGCCGTGCACCAGAACACGTCGGACTCCGGCTTGAGGTCGAAGACGGCCTTGTGGGTGAAAGCGCACTGGGTGAGGTAACCGCCCGAGGTGTGCAGAATGCCCTTCGGCTTTCCGGTGGTGCCGGACGTGTAGAGGATGAACAGCGGGTTCTCCGCTTCGAACGCCTCTGCCTCGTGTTCGGCGCTCGCCTTGGCCATCTCGTCGTGCCACCAGAGGTCGCGGTTGCTGGTCCAGTCGACCTCGTTCTCGCCGCGCTTGACGACGAGGACGTTGGTGACCGTCTCCTGGGGGCCGAGGTCGCCGCGGGCTTCGAGCGCGGCATCCACCGCTGGCTTCAGCGCTGAGACCTTGCCCTTGCGCCAACCACCGTCGGCAGTGATGACGAGCTTGGCGCTCGCGTCGTCGACGCGTGAACGGATGCTGTCAGCACTGAATCCGCCGAAGATGACGGAGTGCGCGGCGCCGAGCCGGGCGACAGCGAGCATCGAGATGACCGCTTCGGGGATCATCGGCAGGTAGATCGCGACCCGGTCGCCCTGGCCGATGCCCAGCCCGGCGAGAACGTTCGCCGCGCGCTTGACCTCCTGGGTCAGTTCGGCGTAGGTGACGGTACGGGTGTCGCCCTGCTCGCCCTCCCAGTGGAAGGCGACGCGGTCGCCGTTGCCGGCTTCGACGTGTCGGTCGAGGCAGTTGTATGCCACGTTGAGCTTGCCGTCGTCGAACCATTTGGCGAACGGAGGGTTCGTCCAGTCGAGGGTGCGGGTGAATGGAGTGTCCCAGTGCAGCAACTCGCGCGCCTGCTTGGCCCAGAACTCGAGACGGTCGGCTTTCGCCTCGTCGTAGAGACCCGTCGTCACCTCGGCTTCTCGGGAGAATTCTTCACTCGGTGGAAACTTGCGGTATTCGTGCAGGAGATTGTCGATTTGGGTATTCATCTTGTGTCTACTCGCTCCTTCGCGACTGGTTCACGGTGTCACCACTGTGTGACTCATACAGACTGTACTCTGATCGGTCGGACCCCAATTGTGGGGTGTCCACGAAGCGAAAATGGCGAAATTTCGCGTGTCCACTCTTTGGGGGACCAGATGGGGGACCTCAGGGCTTGCACGGGCATCTTTTCCGCGTACACTTGGCCTCGGCCGAATTCTTAATTCGTGCGTGCGACGTATAGATTCCCCCCAATCGAGCGTCGCGTGTGGCGGCATCCATTCCCCCCAATGGGTGTCGCCCTCTAACTTTTCCGGGGCCTTTGCGGCCCCGATTCCTCCACACCGGCTGATGGTTCCGGCATTCTCCACGGATGCCATCCGGCTCGTTCCTTTGTCGCACCTCCTTTCTACCGTGGCTGCATGACGGATCGATTCGTTGCCCAACCGACGCTCGGTGCGCTGCTCACCGAGCCAGCGGTGAGCAGCGCGTCGGTGTCGCTCGCCCGGGGCTCGGCGCGAGGGCCCGTACCCTCGCGATCGCGCGACAGAGCATCCGCGGTGTCCGCTCAGGATGACGCCGGGCGACCGATGTCCGCGAGCCGCTCAGCCGACCCGGCGATCCCCACCGGTACTGCTGCACTCGCCGACGCGCGAATGGTCCGGATGCGGATGGCGGCCGAGTTCGGCCCACTCGCCCCTTACCTCGTGGGTGCGAACGTCACAGACCTTTTTGTCAACGGCGAGAGCGGGCTCTGGGTCGACCGGGGCGCCGGTCTCGAGCGCGATGCGGCCTGGTCGATGGCTGAGCGTCCGCTCCGGGAACTCGCTGTGCGGCTGATCGCGCTCGGCGGACGGCATATCGACGAGTCAAAACAGTAGAATTGACATATGGAAAAGCCGAAGGTGCCCGCCACCCACCCCGCCGCGATTTATGCACGCATCAGCCGCGACCGGGAGGGCGCCGGGCTCGGCGTGGACCGTCAAGAGGCGGACTGCCGAGCGCTCGCAGAGAGCCTCGGCTGGGACGTCGTGGCCGTATTCGTCGACAATGACATCAGCGCCTACTCCGGAGCCCCACGGCCTCAGTACCGGG
Organism: Mycetocola sp. TRD_SC_2; assembly: GCF_055361225.1. Taxonomy (NCBI): domain Bacteria; kingdom Bacillati; phylum Actinomycetota; class Actinomycetes; order Micrococcales; family Microbacteriaceae; genus Mycetocola; species Mycetocola sp. TRD_SC_2. The sequence continues at coordinate 632,396 of NZ_CM143954.1, forward strand.
CGATGCTTGAGGCCGTGAGGGCGGGCGAGGTCAAGGGAGTCCTCGCGTGGCATACTGACCGGCTGCATCGTCGGCTGGCCGACCTAGAAGAACTGGTCACGATTGTGGAGGCCCACGAACTGCAAATCCAGACCGTCACGAGCGGCGATGTGAATCTATCCACCTCCTCGGGCCGGATGCTCGCCCGGGTGCTCGGAAGCATGGCGCAACACGAGGTGGAGCACTCTCGCGAGCGGGTCAAGCGCGCGAAGGATCAGGCCGCGCTAGACGGCAAGTACCGCGGTGGTCCAAGGCCGTTTGGCTTTGAGAAGGACGGAATCACCGTCCGCGAGCACGAGGCGGCAGCGATCCGCGAGGCGACCAAGGCACTGCTCTCCGGCAGAACCCTTGCGGCTCTGGCGCGCGAGTTCAACGACCGCGGACTGACCGGCACGCGGGGCAAGCCGTGGGCCTACAACAACCTCCGCGACATGCTGCTGCGGCCGCGGAACGCGGGCCTGCTGGCTCATGGGCTGCCAGGCCGGAAGGGTCGTCGGCAGAGTGAACCAGACTGGTCGTTCGATCGCGACGTGATCGGCCCTGCAGCATGGCCTGCGATTGTCCCCGAAGACGAGTGGCGGACACTTATCGCGCTGCTGACCGACCCCTCCCGCCGCCGCAATCAGAGCACTGAGCCGCGCTGGCTTGGCTCTGGCTTATACCGGTGTTGTGTACCGACGGGAGAGTTTGACGACGATGGCACCCCGGCTGTCTGCGGTGCTCCGCTTCGCACGGCGCCGCACGGCGGCACTCGTATGCGACAGTACGAGCGCCGGTACCTCTACCGCTGCACCGCGAGCGCACACTTGACCGTCGCGGCGGGCTACACCGACGACTACGTACGCGGCGTCGTGGCTGAGATGGTCCGTGATCCTCGAGTGGTGGCAGCAATGCACCCCGGCGATGGCCACCTCGCCGCCGACCGTGAGCGTAGGACGATGCTGTCGGTCCGCCTCGAGTCGTTTGAGGCGGACTATGCCCTCGGACGCATCACCGGCGCGCAGTTGCAGAAGGCCACTTCTGCAGTGAACACAGAGCTTGCCGAGGTTGACGCTCGCCTGGCGAAGTCGCTGCGCCGGTCGGCATCTTCGTCCGTACTCCGCGCCACTGACCCGGGTGTTGCCTTTCTCGAAGCCCCTATCGATGTACAGCGCGCCGTTCTCGCGACGGTGCTCCGCGTCGAGGTAGTGCCGCAGGCGCACCGCGGCACTGTCTGGACCCCCGAGAGGCTGCGCCTGACTCCGGTCGCTTAGCCGACCGTCACCGACCAGCGCGTCCCGCACCCGCGGCGGCGCTCATTGGCGTGCCTGCACGTCACGAGAGGAGAAGTCATGCCAGAGCCCACCCCGCCCGACCGTTACCGGTCAGGCGCTCCGGACTGGATGGTCGAGTCTGCCCGCGAGTACATAAGCTGCGCAACGTGGACGTTCGCCTCAACGATGGCCGACAATCCCCACTGGTACGCCGTGCGCCGTGGCGCCCAGCAGGCAGGGATGGGACTGCTCCACGAGCGCCTCTACCTGCTGCTGGTGCGCCGTGGCGCCCAGCAGGCAGGGATGGGACTGCTCCACGAGCGCCTCTACCTGCTGCTCCGCGACTACCACTACATTCGCCGCTGGCACGGCCGGGAATATCGCTCCGTCGACCTCGACGGGTATTCATACTGGATCATGCAGAACGGGACGGTGATCAATCGCAAGCCGCTCAGGGAAGCAGGCTGGGAAGGTTAGGTCCTGCATGCCCCGAGCTTCGGGGTGTCCGGCTGAATGACAGAGGCCCCCCGGTAAGGTGAAACCATGAATACGGCTCGCGACGCACAATACCGCGAGTTGATCCTCTCGCCTCTTCGTACCAGCGCTTCATATCTGCCGAAGATGGGCGGTACAGGTGAGGTGGACCTCACGAGTTTCACCGCACTCTATGGTGCTGACCCTCTCTACCACTGGCTGGGATTCGACTCACCACTCATGTTTGCCGCTCATAAGGCCGCCGGAGGCATGACTTCCCTCTACCGTCAGCTGGGCATCGGATGCGAGCGCCTCGTTCGCGCAGTGCTCCGCGACTCGCTATCGCTGACCAATGAACAGGTGCGATGGAGCTACGAGTTTCCGTACGGCGGCGCGGTCCGTCTCATTACTCTTGACGGACGGGTTGAGTTGGACGCTGTCCAAGACGCAGCGGCGCGTGCTCGCCTGACCGAATGGATCAAGGCACAGCAGACTGCTCTCAAGATCTCTGTACCGTTGCGAGGGGCAGTTCTAGAAGTCCGCCAGGGATACAAATCTGCCGACTCTAAGCGACAGAACGGTGATCTCGCTTCCTCGGTGCAGGCCGTCGGACACGGCTATCTGCCTGTACTGACGATTATGAGTACCCAGATAAACGCCGCGGTTCGTCAGCGGTACATCATCGGACGCTGGGCTGTGCTTTCCGGGACGACCTCGGATGACCCGATGACCTCCACTTTCGCCTTCTTGCGCGACGTCGTGGGATATGACCTTGCGGCGTTCTTTGAGCGCAACCATGACGTGCTTCGGACCGAAGTTCACGAAACCCTCAAGCAGTTGTTGGAAGCACGTTGACCGATATCCTCGCTCGAAATGAGCACATGACGTTCAAGGCGAATGCCGGGGTGGGGAGGCACGGCTGGTTGCGGCTGACTCCGGCCTACGGCGTAAGGCTTGTGAGAGAAAAGCTCGAGCGGCTTCCCGAGGGGTCGATTGTCACCGATCCATTTTCGGGAACGGGCACAACTCCCCTTGCGGCCGCCGAACTGGGACACTTCGGACAATCTGTAGACGTGAATCCGTTCCTTATCTGGCTCGGAACGGCCAAGACCCGCCACTACGACGCAAGCATCTCCGAGGATCTGATCGACGCCGCTGCGGACGTTCTAGGTGTCTCCCGTTCCTATACCGCGCGAGATCGACTGTGGCAGCCTCGCTTGCACCGTATCGAGCGGTGGTGGAGCCCAGGAACGCTTCACGCGCTCCGCACCCTTCGCGCGGCGATCGACAAGCACGAGGGCAGTGTTCGGGATCTACTCGAGATCGCGTTCTGCCGAACGCTTATCGACGTCTCGTCAGCGGCCTTCAACCATCAAAGTATGAGCTTCAACGACGTAGGTCCGCGGAAGAGGTTCGATATGGCGGAAGCGGAGCTAGCCAGGGAAGCATTCCTCAGCGAGGTGCGTCAGCTCGCTGTGTCCGCGGCCGTCGACCTCGCAGGGTCGGCTGTGATCCTCCACGGTGACTCGCGAACCGGGGGCGAAACTACGTTGCGTCCGGCGGACATCATTCTGACCTCTCCACCGTATTGCAACCGCATGTCCTACATTCGCGAGCTACGGCCGTACATGTATTGGATGCGTTACTTGGACGAAGCGTCCGACGCAGGTGAGCTCGATTGGAAGGCTATCGGCGGAACCTGGGGCACCGCTACGTCGAAACTCTCCACTTGGGCTGCGGACTACCCAACACCGGTCGACGGCGAGCTCCTCAAGGTTTGTGAAGCGATAGTCCGCGACGGAGACAAGAACGGTCGAGTGCTCGGTGCCTACGTGCACAAGTACCACTACGACATGTGGGAGCACTTCCAAGGAGTTACGCAGCATCTGAAGCCAGGTGGCTCGGTTTCGTACATAGTTGGCAACTCCACCTTTTATGGTCACGAGGTGCCGGTTCAGAAGTGGTACGCGGAAATGCTTCGGCAACTCGGTTACGAGAACGTGCGAGTCGAGACGATTCGCAAACGAAACTCGAATAAGGCGCTCTTCGAGTACGACGTAACGGCAACCAGGCCGTGACTCTCATCCGTTCTGCCCACGGCGTTGAGATGCACGTCGGGGAAGACGGATGGTTCGTCGTTCTGGAGGGCGATATGGAGCTAGTGCGCACACGGGTCGAATCTCTCGCCGACGTGACCTACGACGATGCTGTCGGGGAGGCAGATCCATTCCGTGTCCGTCGAGAGAAGGAGCGCGCGTTCTACGACATGCAGCGGTCGCGATCAGAGTCTTTCGCGCGCCGCGCTGGCAACGCGCGAAAAACCGGTGGCAAAGGAGGCCGTGGCGGGGTCTGAAGAGTGGTCGACGGCATAATGCGGTAGATGGGAAATCAAGCTCACAGCGCCTATCAGCGCGGTCGGGACATATCGGTTCATCAGAAAGCTAGAAGGCCGGACAAAGGCGCATAGGCCCATTGGGCCGTTCGCATCGCCAGGAAGCCCGGAAGTTTATCCGCCCGTTGCCTCGAAAACTGCTAAATTGGAACTAGCCGCCATAGCGCCAAGCGCATGGCGCACTGCACGATCAAGGAGCCGGTCACCGGTCGTTTGTATAGCGACTGCGGGGGCCGGAGGAACGTAGGCGTCAGGCAGAACGCGATCGAGCTAACGCTCGGGGCCATGAGACTGCAAACCGACCACGGGACGAAGCCGAGGTTGTGTGTCAACTTCTTGCGAAGGACACACCTCATGTTCACCCTTCACGGCCGTCAGGTCGTTTTCATCACCGACCCCTCAGGCATCTCGGGGGCAAATCGTGCTACTCGCCGCCTCGTCAGCAGGGATCACGCAGCCGACGTTGTGCAGAAGACCACCAAGACCATCCAGAACTGGATCGGGCTCGGCTATATCACCGGTTTCCGTGACCCTCGGACTCGGCGCGTGCTCGTCGACCTGGACGAGCTCGAGGCCGCACTCCGTACCAACCCGAGGATGCGCGACGGTCGCAAGACCTTTGGCAAGAATGCACGCATCGTTGCTCTTCCGGTTCGTCCCGAAATCGACATCGACGGGTCAGACCGGTGAGCGCCGCCGTCACGCCGACCGCCGTCACGCCGACCGCCGCCGCGCAGGCCCTCCCATCCCTCACCGACGCTCAAGTTGCGCGCATCGCCGCGCTTCTCAGTATCGTTCCCACTTTGGTGTCAGGTGGTTCACGATGACTGAAAGGCTTCACCCCATCCGTCATCCCAATCATGAGGCCCGATCGAAGAGTGCAGCCAGGTGCGAGCAGTGCGAACGTGAGTATTACCCATGGCCGTCAACTCGGCGTCGTTTCTGTACCTGGGAGTGCGCGGGGCGCGCAAAGTCCCAGGCGTCAAGTGCTCGACGTCGAGCAGCGGCCCCACCGCTAACTCCGGAGGAGGTCAAGCGGCGCGACGCAATCTATGCCGAGTGCGTGGCGGTCTACTTGGAGCGCCTCGCGGCGCTGGACCGGCGCCTCACCCGCCTTGAAGACCCGGCGGTAGAGGTATGAGCAGGCGCGTGACGATCCTTTACGAGAACAAGCGCTACGACCCATTCGACCCCGAGGGGGAAGACTGGCTGGAGAATTTCGCTAAGGGCTACTGGAGCGAATTAGAAGCCGATCACTATCGCCGAGTCATCGAAGATGGCAGTTTTCAGCGCTCCGACGGTACGCCTCTCAGCGCCCAAGAAGCTCGGTGGACTCGCGATCTTCTGTTTGGGCACATCTCGGGCACGCCGCGTGTGGGCACCGGTCTTCGGAGGCGGAGCGGCCCCGAGGGTCGCAGGCAATTGATCGAAGGGCTGTGGCCGTGGGGAACTTACCCGATGCTGGCCGGCACGTACAAAGCGGGAAAGACGGGAGTGGTCGCCGACCTCGTGGCGACGCTGCTGAATCCCGGACGGCTCTTCCTCGGGCGGTTCCGTGTGACGCTCACTGACGAGGAACGTGAGCGCGGGATCGTCGTGATCAACGCGGAGACACCTGCCGAAGACTTCGAGAATGCATTAGTCGCGGCCGGAGTGGATCCTGAGGATGAGCGGATCCGTGTATACCACCTTGATGACGACTCCGGCGGACCGTCTCTGTTCAAGCTGACGGAGGAGGTCAAGTACCGAGAGTGGCAAAACGAGCTTATGGAGTGCTTCGATTGCCCCAATGATTTCTCGACGCCGGTCGTCGTGATTGTCGACGGAGTTGCGGCGATTATGGGAAATCAGGAGAGCTACAGCGACTTTCACGCAGCGTTCAAGTCGCTCATGAAGTCCATCGATGTGCCCAACGCCCTCGCCACTGGGCATGCCGTAGGTGATCACCTCTATGACGCGACCGCCTCCATGGCGGGGCCAGACGGAGTGTGGGCCTATACCAAGTCGCGGCCCGACGATCCGATCTCCCCTCGCTTCTTTCAGGTTCAGGCGCGCGAGGGCGGAACGCCGATAACGAAAACTCGTGTTCGGTGGGTCGACGGACTGTTGCAGCTCGACGCTCCGAAGGAGAGCCCGGCCGAGGGGCCCTCGAGCGACCCCCAGAGCGCACGCGATACACGGATGCTCGAGAAGGTGTGCGCAAAGCCTGATTCTTTGACCACGGCCCTCACAGGCAAGGGCCGAATCGGGATTCTCAACAAGGAGTCGCTGCTTCGTCTCAGGGACGCCGGGCTCGTTTCGTCCCGTCCCGGTGGCAAGGGCAGAGCCGAGCTCTGGACGCCCATCGAGCAGTCCGAGGAGGGCAATGAGGATGAAATCGTGATCGATCTCAGTGACATCGACAGTGAGTAAGCCTCCAGTGGCCACGTGTCCTAACAGGGAGAGAGTGTCCTTGGACACTCTCCCTATAGGACACAGGACACTGGACAGCTACGGGGTGTCACCCACCAAAAGCTATCGAGCGGACACTTGCTTGGACACTCGGGAGAATAGCCTTATCGGAGGGGGCACGCTCGCGGGGTTGAAACAAACTCCTCGAAGTGCTGCGAAAGGGCAGCGCGGTACTCCTCACGCTTTCCCTCGTCACGGAGGCGCTCAGCGAGCCGCAACGAGCGCGTGGCCTGTGCGCTCCGCGAGAGCTGGTGTTTGTGGGCCGAGGGACGCTTTCTGAGCATCATCGGCTGGGTCCCGCCGGACATCTTCTGTGTAGTCATTTCTCTCCTTATAGCTTTCCTACAAGTTTATTTTGCACCTGTAGTACGGTTGCCACAAGAAGCATTCGGTACCCCCGCCTGAAAGGGCCCCCCTTCCGCACCGTGATGGCACGTTGCGCCCGTATGCCGTTTCCGTGAGCGCCCCAAGGAGCTCTTCGAAGAGGACCCGAGGGCCCCAGCGTGGATCGAGGGCCGTTCGGTCGCCCTGCACCGTGTGGAGCCGCGCTGAGCGCCCTTCACGCGCTCAGTGCAGCTGGGGTGGCCTCGCGCCGAGGCCGTAGTGCGCCTCCTGATCGAGAACCCGGCACCGATCGGTGCCGCCGCCTCGTGGTGGTCTCAGCGTCTGACGCTGACCGGCGGTCTCCCGCACGATATGCGCTTCTTCGCGATGAACGTACGTGACCGACACCGACACGGCACAGAAGGCCCGCGAAGGGGTGAGTCGGCGAGCGGTTCGTGCGGAAGTGGCTGCTCGACTCGGCCTTGCAGTGAAAGCCCTACTCTCGTGATCGAGCAATGTGTGGGCTGCGAAGAGCACCGTGCCTCTCATTCTGTGCGGTCCTCGCGGTGGACGCTTGACGACGACACCGGCCTTCCGAGCGCCCGGCCGGTGAATGACGAGGGCTCAACCGGGCACACAGCGATGGGGCGCGTACTGGTCCACCGGCTGAAGCTGGTGCGGGAGGCTTGGAACATCTCGAAGACCTCGAGTCAGTTCGCAATTTGCTCCGAGGCTTCAGTTGATCACCGCGATATCGCAGTTCCTACAACGCCAGGCGGGCCCGTCCGGGTAGCAACGTGTTCCGCAATTCGGGCAGTCCGGGTCAGTCCGGATCGACTCGTCATCCTCATCCATGGGAGCAGTGGATGGCGCCGCTAGCTGTTCCGACGCGCGTCAACCTCTGCTGCCTGGTCACGGACGCTAACCGCATCGCGACTGGGCGCGGGGCCCTCGACTGCCGACTTGACTCGCCAGAAGGGCACGAATGTGTCGGTGTACAACTTGTGCAGGCGCCGCACGGACAAAAGGAAGTAGAGCACGACCAGCGAACTCAGGCCGACCGTGATTGCGGTGGCAATCTCCGACACGACATAGCCACTCGTGGGAATCGAAGCGGACACACCCGCAAGCCAGATTGCGTCTACCCCCGACAGCAGGCCAGCGGCGAGGAGCGTCAGCGCACTCTCGTCTACGAGGCGTGCCGTTCTGCGCTCGAGCACCTTGGTGGGTCTTGCAGCGATGTTCATACGGATCGAGAAGACTAACGCGAAGGCCGAGATGAATACACCGGCGAGAAGCCCCAGTGCTCCGACGAGGTCTCCTACCGTCTGCATCTTTAGACCCAGCCAGAGCGACAGAAAGAACGCCGCGGGGGCGACCAGGATCACCGATGCACGAACGATCCACTCGGGTTTATTTGTTGCGAGACTAGTCAGGTACTTGAACTGATCGCCGAGAAGGGCGAAAACGTTCAAGCGTGATAGTCCTTCGGCCCAGCGTGGTGTGCCCATGTGTTCCACTCCTTAGGGAGAAAGTGGCGATGCCCAGTCGCTGTCTAAATCAATCTGATTCGTCGCTGCGAGGCTATTTACGACGTCCGCAACGTGTAATACAAAATTATCGTCGGCGGGTCTGACATCACCGAGATCGTATGTGAATCCGGAGGCCATGTCGAGAGGCTTGAGTCTCTTTCGCTGTCTTCCGTCGATTACGACCTCAGCGGTCTCAAACTGCGCGCTCTTGGCGAGTTTGGGCCATAGGTATGTAGCAAGCGCCTTTGCTTCCTTGGCTGCGTCAGGCTTCTTCTTTTTCGCCTTGTTCGCCTCCGTCGGGAGCCAGTGCTTGAGCATTTTCTTTAGCTTCGACTCCTCGGCCGAATTGGCGCCGATCGTGAAGGTGATCTTTGCGGGAATCGTGTTACTTTGACTCGAGTCTGAGCTCGGCAAGGTCTGAAACAAATTCACCTCGCGAATTCGGCCGTCCCTCATGAGGTTTCGGACTGACTCTTCGTCAGCTATCGCTCCAAACGTCCTGATCTTGAAAGTGTGGCCCTTGGCGCCAGCATGGAGGCGACTAGGCAATCGACTTCCCGCGTGTGATCTGGACACCACTTCGACGGCGAGTAAACCATTCTTGCCGGACGTGGGCGCGATCAGGAGAGCGCGGTAGTGCCTCGTCGTTGCAAGTTTGGTCAGGTCTGTATCGTCCTCTTTCCCCGCCGGGTCGACAGCGAGGGCGTGATCTCCGACAATGCCGTAGACGGTGTCCAGCAGCACGGCACCCTGATATCGCTCGGCAGATCTGATGCGCACGACGGCGAGCTGCTTCTTGCCTTCCTCCTCAGGCACGCCCGAGTCTGGATCTTCCCCGACCACATCGTCTGACCCGATCGGCACAGCTTCGACAACTTCATCGTTGTTTGCTGCAGTCTCCGCTGACTCCGAAGAACCACTCTGTGTAGCGGCATCGACTGATTCGACATCCTCAGCCGGTGCGAAGTCTGCCACTACCAGGTCCAGGTAATGCGGCGTCTTCTTGTCCTCGCCATCCGGCGCCCCGAAGTCGAGAGCCGTCTGGGCCCGTCCTCGAAACAGCTGGATTTCGAGCAACTTGAATCCGTAACTTGGCACCGCACAGCCTCCCCATGTCGGCGCCAAACGCGCCGGTGCTCCTTATGCTGGCAGAAGGAGGCCTATTCGCCGGTATTTGAGAAAAATTCCTGATTAGAAATGTGTCAAAGATGAGTCGCGACGACGCCAAAGCGACGCTGCTGCCTTAGTTGACGTAGGAATCGGACCAACGCTTCTCGACAAGGCGGAGCGCCCCAGGCGTCGAGGAATCTCTCTCTCAGCACCGGCTTCGCACGTCAGATGTCTGCGGCGTCGGCGACAACGAGCACGGACGTGAGTGGGATGCGAGTCCGCCAGCGTTCGGGCAGCTTGAGGTAGTTCTCAAGCACCAGGCTGACGACGTCCTCTCCTGAGACCAGACGCAGCCCTGAACGCTGGCGTTCGATCGAAACCGCCTCTCTGCTGTACGACCCCAAAGTCACGAACAGAAGGTACTCGCCTTGGCCCTGCGTACCGATCAGCTGTTGCACCTCGGGCGCGCCAACCGTTCCGGTCAGGTGCTTGCATTGCACCTTGATTTGAGGCGGTTCGACGCCCAGAGGGTCGCGGTGAGCGATGACATCCACGCCGCCATCCTGTGAGTATTGCGTTACTCGTGCCTGGTACCCAAGCGCTCTAAGAAGATCCGCCGTGAACTCTTCGAACTCCGCGTGCGTTAGCGATTTATGGAGAGTCTCAAGCACGAAGTCCCGCGTATGTCGCTCGATTCTCGAGGCCCGCGGTTCGTCAGCTGCCTCCTCGTCGGGCTCCGACTGTGCTGCTTTCTCGACGATTCGTGTGACCGCCTCGACTGCATCCTCGGTCGTAGTGAGCGCGGCGAGGAACTCGTCAGTGTGCTTGCGTATTCGGAAAATCGTGAGGAAAGCACCCAGCTCATACAATGCGGGCTGCGTGAAGATAGTCCGGGAAAGACCGGTCTTCGCCCAGTCGACGGCTCGGCGATGCCGATGCGTCGGGGAGTCTGCGACATATTCGTAGCCGCCCGTAATCACACCGATGTTGATGGTGCTATTGGGTTTGTATGGGGCAACGACGATATCGCCCGGCTGCATCTCGTCACGCATCCGACCCAAAATTCCCGCCCAGCCTGCGATCGCCCGAGGCTTCGCATCGGGGTAGAGCCGTGATAGTTCTCCCTTGAAGCCCTCACGACCACCGGGGATGGCGCTCAGATCGCCAATCCCATCCCAGCCGATACTGATGAACCCGCCCTCGACGAGCTCGGTCGAAAGAGTGTCGTTGTGAACGCCCCACATCATCACCATGCCGAGACAGCCTTCTCGCAGGATTCTGGATCAATCAGCGCGAGCACACGCTGGTCCGTCGTAAATTGCTGGCCGACAGCAATTGCCAACCCGTCGGACGTATTCACGGCCATCGACATTCGATCTCCTTTGCGCACCCTGTGGGCGCGGACAGTCCTTCTGGATCGGACACCACAACAGTATCGCTGCTCGGGGGGGCGAGGAGTGCAGGGTCAATGGCCACGGCGGACTCGTGGGTGACGGCAAACACTTAGCGAGCCTATCGTGGCCGCTCGGCACATAAATGAGAAGAATCCCTGATGGGAAATATGTCAAAAGTTAGGCTTTGACGAGGCGACGCCGTGCGTGGACGTCCGGCTTCAGGGCGGAATTCGGGTCCATGCTGTGCTGCCACCGGTCTCTGTCTCGGGCACACTCCTCAGCATCCGGGTGCCGCAGGTACAGCGGTTTGGGCTCGCCGATCTCGCAGCCGCCGACATGTTCGGCCCGGAGCCCGCCGCCGTGCTCGATCGCCTCCGTGCGGCGGTGCGCGACCGCACCAACCTCCTCGTCACGGGGGCAGGAGGGTCTGGCAAGACCACGCTCCTCGGCGCGCTGCTCGCGGAGGCGCCACCCGGCGAGCGGATCGTCGCGATCGAAGACGTCGCCGAACTTGGCGTGCCGCATCCGCATTTCGTGTCGCTCGAGTCCCGGCAAGCCAATCTCGAGGGAGCGGGGGCGATCGGGCTGGAACGATTGCTGCGCGAAGCCTTGCGGATGCGCCCCGACCGGCTGATCGTCGGCGAGTGCCGCGGAGCCGAAGTGCGCGAACTGCTCGCCGCCCTCAACACCGGGCATGACGGTGGCGCTGGAACCCTGCACGCCAACTCGCTTCGGGACGTCCCAGCACGGGTGGAGGCGCTCGGCGCACTCGCGGGGATGACTGCGGATGCCGTCGCCCGGCAGACCGTGAGCGCCATCGGCCTCGTATTGCACCTGGAGCGCGAGGGAGGAATCCGTCGGCTGGCCCAGGTCGGGCGGTTCGGTCTTGATCCGAGTGGGAAGCTGACGATTTCTGTCGAGGGAACTCCACCATGACCGGGAGGAATAGCTCGCAGGATCGCTCACCGCCGATCGAACGGGTCGCCGCCGTGACGGAGCGGCTTGCCGTGCTTCTTGCCGCCGGGGTTCCGCCGTCGGCGGCGTGGGGCTATCTGGCCGCGGGGACTTCCGGTAAGACCGCCGCTGTCACCCACTCCGCTGGCTCGAGCGAAGCGAAGCCACGCCGTCGACCGCACCACACGAATTCCGCACCCACTCCCGCAGCGCGGCGCGAGCATGACCCGGCTCACGTCCGAGCGGTGCTCACGGCTGCGGCGGCGGCGGGGTCCGGAGACGATGTCGCGCGTGCCATAGCGACCGCGGCCCGGGAGCATGCGGGCCCGCGCTTCGGGCGATCGACGCGCCCGTCGCCGGCAACGGATGCCTGGCTCTCGGTCGCTGCCGCCTGGACTGTCGCGATCGAGACCGGCGCACCGCTCGCCGGCTGCCTGCATGAGCTCGCGCGTTCCCAGCGATCGCTGGGGCAAGCGCAGCGCGACATCGACGCGGCGCTGGCGGGTCCGCGGTCCACATCCCGGCTGGTGATGGTCCTGCCGCTCGTCGGTCTGCTGTTCGGTCTCCTGCTCGGCTTCGACACGATCGGCACGCTCGTCGGGACAGCACCCGGCCTCGTGTGCCTGACCGGGGCAACACTGCTCATGCTCGCCGCGTGGCGGTGGTCCGCCGCCATGGTGAGACGGTCGACGCCCCGTTCGGCCGCTCCCGGTCTAGCCATCGACCTCACGGCGATTGCGATGTCGTCCGGAGCATCCGTCGACCGCGCGCTGGCCGTGGTCGACTCGGCGCTCGCCACGTTCCGGCCGGAGGGGGCCTCCGTCACCGGAGCGCCGGATGACCTCGGCGAATCAGCAGCCATCGGTGGGGTGCTGACGCTGTCGCGGGCTGCCGGGGTTCCCGCGGTGGACCTGCTCCGCGGTGAAGCCGACCAGGCCCGCCGAGATGCTCGCTCGGCAGCGCAACTCGCGGCGGCGGCTCTCGCGACGCGCCTCATGCTTCCACTCGGACTCTGCATTTTGCCCGCGTTTCTACTCGTCGGGGTCGCCCCTCTGATGCTCAGCGTCCTCTCCTCCACCGTGCGGGGAATCGGATGAGATGCCCACAGAACCGCTGCAGGCCCGTTTCCCGGTCGACCGCGCAGCGACGATGGAAGTCCTCGCGCCACCACCCATCACCACAGCAGTTCAGTTAGAAGGAGAACACCCGACATGGCGCAACTACGAGAACAATTTCAACGAGTACAGAGCGGTCTGGCCGATGAGAGCGGTGCGGCGACAGCCGAATACGCGATCGCCACCATGGCTGCGGTCGGTTTCGCCGGCCTGCTCGTCGTCATCATGCGATCCGACGAGGTCCGCGGGATCCTGACCGACCTCGTTCGCCGAGCGCTCACGGTCAACGGCTGAGCATGCGCCGTCACACGTCCGGCGGTGGCTCGGTTCGGGCCGGTCGCCGCCGGGCACCCTTCGGGGCGCAGAACATCGGCCGCGAGGACGGCAGCGCTGCGGCGGAGTTCGCCGTGGCGATTCCCGTTGTCGTTCTCGTGCTCGGCTGCTGCCTCGGCGCGATCCAGGTCGCCTCCCAACAAGTACGGCTGACGGATGCCGCGGCTGACGCGGCACGGACCCTTGCCCGTGGCGATCCACCCGGAGTCGCGACGGCGCGGGTTCACCGGATCGTGTCGGCGGCGACGATGAGCACGTCGACGACCGGTGATTTCGTGTGCGTGCGCCTGAGCGCACCGGCCGGGTTCGGGCCGGCGGCGATCGCCGGGGTGCGGGTCAGCGCATCCGGATGCGCCCTCGCCGGCGGGCTCTAAGGGGGCAGCGTGCGACGGATGTACCTCGTTCCGTCCAGCGGGCGGCCGCACGCTCCCCGCAGGGACGTCGCTTCAGATCGGGGCTCGGGGTCGGTGCTCGCGGTCGCCCTCGTTGCGGCGGTGCTTCTGCTGGCGGGGCTCGCGCTTCCGCTCAACGCGGCCCTCACGACGAGGCAGCTTGCAGCGAACGCGGCGGATGCTGCGGCGCTCGCCGCAGCAGACACCGCATCCGGACTCGTTCCCGGCTATCCCTGTGCCAATGCGGCGCAGGCGGCGCGGCTCAACGGAGCCGAACTGGGGGAGTGCGCGGTCGACGGGCTGGAGGTGCGGGTCACGGTGACCCGGCAGGTGCTCGGAGTTGTTGTCAGCGTCGGATCACGTGCAGGACCACCGGGGTGACGACCATAAGCGGCGGAATTGCACATCCGTGCAGCGCCGCCACATCCGCCACTTCCTCGCGGATAAAGCCCGGGCTCTGAGCGCGCGCGCTGAGCTCAGTCGAAGTTGGTGGTCAGGTACCGGTAGTTGACGGCGGTCGGGCGATCCGAGTCCTCGGACTCGAACTCCTGGCCCGATGTTCGCGCATAAACATACGTCTTGTCCTGAACGGCGATGTCAACGGTGGGGCGTGGTTCGCCCGACTCCAGAAAGTCGGCCGACAGGGTCTTGCCCTCGAGAGGCCCATCGGTGAGCTTTGCCGTGTAGGTCCGTGCCGTTGATGTACTCATAGCCCCCATTCTGCTCTTTCCCCCGGTGTTATCAAGAGGGCTGCGCTGATGTGACGACGCTTCGGCGATTAGGTGGACACGCGTAAATGGTGTGTATGGTGTGCACGACGAAAGGAGTCGGGTGCCAGGCACAAAAACATTGGTCATCGTAGAGTCGCCGACCAAAATGAAGTCGATCGCCGGGTACCTCGGCGACGGCTATGAGGTACTGAGTTCCGTGGGGCACATTCGTGACCTTGCCGAACCCAAGAACCTCCCGGCTGAACTCAAGAAGGGCGCGTTCGGCAAGTTCGCGGTCGACGTCGAGAACGACTTCGAGCCCTACTACGTGGTCTCCGACAACAAGAAGAAAACCGTTGCCGAACTCAAGCGTGCGCTGAAGAACGCCGACGAGCTCCTCCTCGCAACTGATGAGGACCGCGAAGGCGAAGCCATCGCGTGGCACCTGCTCCAGGTCCTGCAGCCCAAGGTTCCCGTCAAACGGATGGTCTTTCACGAGATCACCAAGGACGCGATCCTCGCCGCGAAGGACAACACCCGCGACCTCGATGTCGCCCTCGTCGACGCGCAGGAAACCCGACGAATCCTCGACCGTATATATGGGTATGAAATTTCGCCTGTTCTGTGGCGCAAAGTCGGCCCCAGCCTCTCGGCCGGTCGCGTGCAGTCCGCCGCCACCCGCCTGATCGTCGAACGTGAACGCGAACGACTCGCCTTCACCGCCGCCGAGTACTGGGGACTCACCGCCCAGGCCGCTCCCGACACCGATTCCACCCACTTCGAAGCCCGCCTCGTCCGTCTCGACGGCGAACGCGTCGCCACCGGCCGTGACTTCGACGACACCGGCAAGCTGACCAGCAAGGCCGTGCCGCTCGACGAGCAGTCCGCCGAGGCAATCGCCGCCGCCCTTGCCGCACCCGGGGCATCCGTCGTCGTGTCCAAGGTCGAGTCGAAGCCGTACTCGCGCCGCCCGGCCGCACCGTTCACCACGTCGACCCTGCAGCAGGAAGCCGCGCGCAAGCTGCGCTTCTCGGCACGGCAGACGATGAGCGTCGCCCAGTCGCTGTACGAAAACGGGTACATCACCTATATGCGTACCGACTCGCCCTCGCTCTCGAGCCAGGCGATCAAGGCGGCACGCGACCAGGCGACCGCCCTCTACGGCGCGGAAACGGTGCCGGACAAGCCGCGGCTCTACGCAGGCAAGAACAAGAGCGCGCAGGAGGCCCACGAGGCGATCCGCCCGTCCGGCGACACCTTCCGCACGCCGTCTTCGTTGTCGGGAAGCCTTCGCGGCCAGGACTTCAAGCTGTACGAGCTGATCTGGAAGCGCACCGTCGCCAGCCAGATGGCCGACGCCAAGGGGTCGACCGCAACGGTGACCATCGAAGCCGATGCTGCGGGCAAGCGCGCCGAGCTGACGGCATCCGGAACGGTCATCACCTTCCGCGGATTCCTCCACGCCTATGAAGAGGGACAGGACGAGGAACGCAACGCGGCCGACAACGCTGCTCGTGAAGCGAAGCTTCCTCCGTTGACCGAGGGGCAGTCACTCATCCTCACCGAGGTCGACGCCAAGGGGCACGAGACCTCGCCGCCCCCGCGCTACACGGAGGCAAGCCTCGTCAAGACGCTCGAAGAGCTGGGTATCGGTCGACCGTCCACCTACGCGCAGACGATCGCGACGATCACCGACCGTGGATACGTCACCGCGCGCGGCCAGGCGCTCATCCCGTCGTGGATCGCGTTCAGCGTCGTCCGTCTGCTCGAAGAGCACTTCAACGACCTCGTCCAGTACGACTTCACCGCCGAGATGGAACTCGACCTGGACCGCATCGCCGGTGGAGAGCAGGACCGTACCGCGTGGCTCAAGTCCTTCTACTACGGCGGAGATGACCACCGCGGACTCCGCACCGTCGTCGACAACCTCGGCGAGATCGATGCGCGTGAGATCAACTCGCTGCGGCTCAGCGACACGGTGACGATCCGGATCGGCAAGTACGGCCCGTATCTCGAAGTGACGGATGCCTCGGCGCCGGCTCAGGCGGACGGCGAACCTGCCGTTCCCCGCCGGATCAACATCCCCGAGGACCTCGCCCCGGACGAGCTCACGCTCGCGAAGGCGCAGGAACTCATCGACGCTCCCGTGCTCACCGACCGTGTCATCGGCGTGAACCCGGAGAACGGCAAGGAGATCGTCGCGAAGGACGGCCGGTTCGGTCCCTATGTGACCGAGCTCGAGCCCGAGGTCGCCGAAGAACCGGCCGTCGATCTCGCCACGGGTGAAGTGACGGATGCGCCGAAGAAGAAGGCGCCTGCGAAGAAGAAAGCCGCTGCGGTCAAGCCGCGGACGGCATCCCTCTTCAAGTCGATGTCGCTCGATTCGATCGACCTCGACACCGCGCTCAAATTGTTGTCGCTGCCCCGCGTCGTCGGCGCCGACCCGGAATCCGGTGAGGAGATCACCGCCCAGAACGGTCGCTTCGGTCCGTACCTGAAGAAGGGAACGGACTCCCGCTCGCTCGAAAACGAAGACCAGATCTTCGAGATCGAGCTGCCAGGTGCTCTCGAGATCTTTGCCCAGCCGAAGTACGGCAACCGCCGTGCGTCGAGTGCGCTCAAGGAATTCGAGGCTGACCCGGTCAGCGGCAAGCCGATCAAGGTGAAGGACGGCCGCTTCGGCCCGTACGTCACCGACGGTGTGACCAACGCGACGATTCCCAAGGCCGAGTCGGTCGAGGAGGTCGACTTCGACCGTGCGGTTCAGCTGCTCGCCGACAAGCGTGCCAAGGGGCCAGCGGCTCCGCGCAAGAAGGCACCGGCGAAGAAAGCTCCAGCCAAGAAGGCGGCGGTCAAGAAACCAGCAGCGAAGAAGCCGACGGCAGCTGCAGCCAAGAAATCTGCAGCAGCGGCGAAAGCCGGCGTCTCGACGGCAACGGCCAAAAAGCCTGCCGCGAAGAAGCCGGTCGCGAAGCCGGCGGAGTAGTGGGCCAGACGTATCCCGGGCTGTTCATCACCCTCGAGGGTGGTGACGGCTCGGGCAAGTCCACGCAGGCCGCCGAACTCGAGTCCTGGCTTCGGGGCCAGGGCCGCGAGGTCGTGCGCACCCGCGAACCCGGCGGCACCGATGTCGGAGTGGAGATCCGCGAGATCGTCCTGCACCACCGCGGCGACATCGCGCCGCGGGCCGAAGCCCTGCTCTACGCCGCCGACCGTGCCCACCACATCGCGACGAAGGTGCGCCCCGCCCTCGGGCGCGGCGATGTCGTCATCCAGGACCGCTACATCGACTCCTCGGTCGCGTACCAGGGCGCCGGGCGCGAGCTCGGCATGGACGAGGTCCGCGACCTGTCGACGTGGGCGACCGGCGGGCTCATGCCCGACCTCACCGTGCTGCTCGACCTCGACGAGGATGCCGCCCGGCTGCGCCTCGACTCGGCGCGCACACGGTTCGACCGGCTCGAAAACGAAGCGTCGACGTTCCACCGCCGGGTGCGGCAGGTGTACCTCGAGCTCGCTGCCGCGGACCCGGAGCGCTTCCTCGTCCTCGACGCGACGGATGCGATCGCGACGCTCGCAGGCAGCATCCGTTCGCGGGTCTCCTCCCTTCTCTGATCGCGCCGCCGTGTCGGGGGCTGCCGGTAGGCTGGAGGCCATGGCCACCTGGGATGACGTCATCGGGCAGGCAGACGCTGTCTCACTGCTTCGTGATGCCGCCGCCGACCGCGGGGGAGATGCCCACGGCGCCATGACCCACGCCTGGCTGATCACCGGGCCGCCCGGTTCCGGCCGGTCGAACCTCGCTTACGCCTTCGCCGCCGCCCTGCTCAGCCGCGATCCCGACGGCGATCCCGTCACCGCCGCTCAGGTCGATGCCCGCACCCACCCCGATCTCACGGTACTTGCGACCCCGAACGTCATCATCAAGATCGACGAGGTCCGCGAACTCGTACGCAGCTCACAGTTCTCGCCCGCCGTCGGCCGCTACCGCGTCATGGTGATCGAAGACGCCGACCGCATGGCTGAACGCACCTCGAACGTGCTGCTCAAGGCGCTCGAAGAACCACCGGAGCGCACCGTCTGGGTGCTCTGCGCGCCGAGTGAAGCCGACCTCATTCCCACCATCCGCTCGCGCGTGCGCGCCATCCGGCTGCGGGTGCCGGACATCGCCGAAGTCGCCGACCTCATCGTCCGCCGCGACGGGGTCGACGCCGAACTCGCCGAACGCGCCGCGCGTCAGGCGCAGTCCCACGTCGGCATGGCCCACCGGCTGGCGACGGATGCCGGTGCACGCGCCAGGCGCGACGAAACGCTGACCGCAGCCCTCGGCATCCGCTCCGTGTCCGACGCCGTGCTTGCCGCCGCGCGGATGCTCGCGATCGCCGGCGACGACGCGAAGGCCTATACCGAACAGCGCGACGCGGAGGAACGCGAGCATGCCCTGCGCTCGCTCGGCGTTGAACCAGGGCAGACGCTGCCGCCGGCCCTGCGCTCGCAGATACGCACGCTCGAAGAGGACCAGAAACGCCGGGCCACCCGGAGCCTGCGCGACGGTATCGACCGGATCCTCGTCGATCTGCTCTCGCTCTACCGCGACATCATCATGCTGCAGCTCGGCCGCTCCGAGACGATCATCAACCGCGAACTCTCCGACGCCCTCACCTCGGCCGGGGAAGCAAGCACTCCCGCCGAGACGATGGCGACGATGGATGCCATCCAGCAGGCACGCCAGCGGATCGAAGGCAACGTCGCCCCCGCGCTTGCCCTCGAAGCCATGCTCGTCACCGCGATCCGATAGCGCGCACCCCTTTTGTTCCGATCACCCAGTGGAGACCCATCCGTGACACGACCAATTCCGGCCATCCGCCGCCGCACCCGGATGGCGCTCGTCGCACTGGGAGCGACTCTCGCGCTCACCCTGAGCGGGTGCGTCACCGCGTTCTTCCCCGAGCAGCCCGTCGCGACATCGGTGCCGACAGAGGAGAACGTCGCAGCGAACCTTCGATCGTTCTACGAGCAGCAGCTGGTCTGGGAGAAGTGCAACGACGACCTGCAGTGCACCACGGCGGTTGCACCGATGGACTGGGAGAACCCGGAAGACGGTGAGATCGAACTCGCTCTCGTGCGGCAGCCCGCGACGGGAACCGCGGTCGGTTCACTGCTCCTCAACCCGGGTGGCCCGGGTGGCTCCGGGGTCGACTTCGTCGCCGACTCCGTCGACTTCGCCACAGACGAACGGCTGCAGGCCAGCTACGACGTCGTCGGGTTCGACCCCCGGGGAGTGGGCAGGTCGACTCCGGTGTCCTGTCTCGAACCGGAGGAGATGGACGAGTACCTCTATGGCATCGCCGAGTCCGAGCGGGGGAGCGACGCCTGGCTCGCCGAGGTTGCCGCGAGCGCGCAGGAGTTCGGCGACGCCTGTGCCGCGAACACCGGGGATCCGCTGGAGTTCGTGACCACGGTGAACGCCGCCCGCGACCTCGACCTGCTGCGTGCGCTGCTCGGTGACGAGAAGCTCAACTACCTCGGCTATTCCTATGGCACCTTCCTCGGTGCGACCTACGCCGAGCTCTACCCGGAGAAGGCCGGGCGGCTCGTCCTCGACGGGGCGATCGACCCCTCCTCAAGCATTTACGAGGTGAACGAGACCCAGGCGAAGGGCTTCGAAAGCGCGCTCGCGGCCTACCTCGACAACTGCATCGGTTCACGCGACTGCCCGTTCACAGGCACGACGGAGGAGGCGCTCTCCGTGATCGGCGCGCTGATGGCATCCGTCGACCAGACCCCGATCCGCAACACCGACGGCCGGATGCTCGGCTCGAGCTCGCTGCTCACCGCCATCATCTACCCGCTCTACTCGCCCGAGCAGGGCTGGCCGTTGCTCAGTGAGATGCTTGCCTCGGTGATGAACGGGTCGGCTGAGTACGCGTTCTCTTTTGCGGATGCCTACAACGGCCGCAATGAGGACGGCACCTACGCCGACAACTCGAGCGAAGCGTTCTCGGCATACAACTGCCGCGACTACAGCTACGACGCCGACCCGGCCCGGATGGCGGCTGAAGCAGCCCAGCTTGCCGAGGCGGCACCGGTGATCGGCCCGTACTTCGGTTACGGCGACATCAGCTGCGCGAACTGGCCGCACCCCGACGGCGCCGAGCGGAACGAGATCTCCGCCGAGGGTGCCGCTCCGATCCTCGTGATCGGAACCACGAACGACCCGGCGACCCCGTATGAGTGGGCTGAGTCCCTTGCGGCGCAGCTTGAGAGCGGTGTGCTCGTCAGCTATGAGGGCGAAGGACACACGGCTTACAACAAGGGCAGTGACTGTATCAATTCGGTCGTTGACGACTTCCTGATCGACGGAATCGTTCCGAGCTCAGATCCGAAATGTTCATAACCGCTCCAAACACCGGGTAAGATCGATAGCTGTGCGTCGCATGAACCTCTGGGTTCCGCGATTTCACTCGCCGCCTTAGCTCAGTCGGCAGAGCGTTTCACTCGTAATGAAAAGGTCGTGGGTTCGATTCCCACAGGCGGCTCCATTCAACCCCCTCCGCGGAGGGGGTTTTGTGGTTAGCGATATTGGTTCAGCATGGCTCGCCCTCGAACTGGGGCGAGAAGCTGACAAACCCTCGCGTTAGGCTTCCAAGCAGTCTGGAGGCATTTCATGAATTCGAGCCGTGCGACCCGAGCACGTCGCTTCCGACGGGGGCTCCTCGTCGTGGCCGTCGGCGCTGCCCTGGGCCTGTCGTCGTGCGCAAGCCCGGCAGCCTCAGCGCCGGCGCCGACCACAGTGAGCCAGCCGGTCGCGGTGTTCATCGGCGATTCCTATACCTCCGGGTATGGCGCCTCAACACCGACCCTCGCGTGGGCAAGTCTGGTCGCCTCCGGCGAGGGCTGGAAAGCCGTCAACCTCGGTCGGGGCGGTACCGGCTACCTGGCCACGAGTGGCCTGAACGGTTGCGGCAAAGAGTACTGCCCCAACTATCAGGAGATGGTGGCAGAAGCGGTCAAGAGTCGCCCGGATGTCGTTGTCGTCGCGGGCGGTCAGAACGACTTCACGACGTTCACCGAAAATGCGGATGCCGTGCGTGCGGCGATCGAGGCCACGTACGACTCGCTTCGAGATGCGCTCCCGGACGCGCGGATCATCGCCATCGGCCCGTCGATTCCCGCTGCGAGAGCGGCAGGCCCCACCTCGACCACATTCGACGCAACGGTCAAGGAAGCAGCGGAATCGGTCGGCGGAAGCCACATCAGCCTCCTCGACCCGCCCATCTTCACCGCTGAGATGATCCTCCCCGACGCCGCGCACGTCAATGACACGGGCCATGCCGCCATCGCCGCCCGCATCGCGGAGGCGCTCGCCGGCTGACCACTCGACCGAAATGTCGGCTGCTGCACGTAGCGTTCCAATCATGCCTGACCTGTCGAACGTCACCACCCCGGTGGAATGGGTCGTCACGCACTCGGCGGCCAAGGAGCCCATCGCGATCGTCAGGCGACTCCGGCTCGGCGCCGAGCGGGAGCTGTACTTCCGCGCCGTGACCTGGAACGCCGACCCGGCGAAGCGTGAGCTCGTCGGCTACTGGGGTTCGGCCGAAGAAGCCGTGCGGAACGTGTACGGCCTCTTCGAGCGGTCGCTGCCGCCGCAGTTCCTCATGACGGGAGGGGGAACCGCGCGCCAGCCACAGCCCCTGACCAAACCGAAGCCGCCGCCGGCATCCGCTCGCCTCCGACCGGATGCGCCGTCTCACCGGGTGCCGCAGCGGGGTTCGCGCGCACCGGCACCCCAGAATCCGGGGCGGCGTGACGCCGATCGTCGGATGCCCGCCCGCCAGCTGGTCGCGGCGGGACGGTAGCCCGCCGGGCCGGTCTAGCCGACAGGCAGTTCGTAGATGAGCTCGAGCCCGT
This sequence comes from Mycetocola sp. TRD_SC_2, assembly GCF_055361225.1. Taxonomy (NCBI): domain Bacteria; kingdom Bacillati; phylum Actinomycetota; class Actinomycetes; order Micrococcales; family Microbacteriaceae; genus Mycetocola; species Mycetocola sp. TRD_SC_2. The sequence goes on from NZ_CM143954.1 coordinate 654,783, forward strand.
CGATCTCATCCATCTGCTCACCCACGTGGCGGAACGGAAACTTCATCAGGGTCGCCAGTGAGGCGGGGTTGTCGGGGCTGATCGTCGCGCGAAGGACACGGATATCCGGATGCTGCTTCGCCCGCTCCACGATCTTCCCGAGGATCGCTGTTGCGAAGCCTTGCCTCCGGAACTCCGGCAACACCTCGTAGCTGAGCTCGACCATGCCGTCGGCGTCAGGGCTGCCGTGGAATCCCGACCGCCCGATCACCCGGCGGTCCTCGGCATGGGCGACAATCCACGCGACCCACGGTTCATCGGCCGGCGTCTTCTCGAGTTGCTCCAGCCGCAGCTGCCACAACCACGATGCGGATAGGTACTCCTCGGGCAGGTCGAAGCCGGTGATCCTGGACGCTTCGGTAAGGTCCCCGGCGCCGAGCGCGCGCAAACCCGCTGCACCGATCGGCGTGAGGATGAGATGCTGAGATCCCGTCATATGTCGCCTCCCGGCTGTCGTCGCCAGTAGTCTAAACCGGTGACTACAACTGGGCTCCGCTGGGGCATTCTCGGGCCGGGCGGCATCGCCCAGGCATTTGCCAACGACCTCGTCCTCAACGGACTCACCCTGCAGGCGGTCGGATCCCGCCGCGCGGAGACGGCCGCCGCCTTCGCTGAGAAGTTCGGCATCCCGAACGTGCACTCGAGCTACGAGGACCTCGTCGCCGACCCCGAGGTCGACGCGATCTACATCGCCACGCCGCACCCGTTCCACGCGTCGCAGGCTCTCCTCGCGCTCGAAGCCGGCAAACACGTGCTCGTCGAGAAGCCGTTCACCCTCAACGCGCGCGAGGCCGAGGCCGTCACGGTCCGCGCACGCGAGCTCGGACTTGTCGTCCTCGAGGCGATGTGGACCCGCTTCCTGCCCCACATGGCGCGCATTCGCGAGATTCTCGCCGAAAACACCCTGGGCGAACTCCGCTCGATCCTCGCCGATCACACCCAGCACCTTCCGTCGGACCCGTCGCACCGTCTCAACGCACTCGAGCTCGGCGGCGGCGCCCTCCTCGACCTCGGCATCTACCCGATCTCCTTCTCGAGCGCCGTGTTCGGAACTCCCGCGCAGGTGACGGCATCCGCAACGTTCCGCGAAACCGGGGCAGACGCCAGCGTCGCCACGATCTTCACCTATGGTGACGCCCGCGTCGCGACGACGTTCTCGGCGAGCAACGCCCACGGGCCGAACGTCGCGAGCATTATCGGCACCGAGGGGCGCATCGACATCGACGCCGTCTGGTACACACCGACCTCGTTCACCGTCTACAACAATGCCGACGAGGTCATCGAGACGTTCACCTCGAACGTCGTCGGCCGTGGCATGCAGTTCCAGGCGCTCGAGCTCGAACGGCTCGTCGCGACCGGTGAGCTCGAATCCGCGCTGTTGCCCCACGCCGAGACGGTGTCGATCCTCGCGACGCTCGACGACATCCGCGCGCAGATCGGCCTCGTCTACCCGGGAGAGTAGTAGGCGGCTCAGCGGCGCGGGATAGTGGAGCCGCGGATCACAAGCTTTCCGGGCAGGTACTCGATACCGGTTGGGACCTGGACGCCCTCGACGGCCTCGAAGATCCGCGTTGCGGCCGTGCGCCCGACCTGCTGCAGATTGGGATCAATGGTCGTGAGTTGTGGACGCGAATTGGTCGCGAGGATCTCCCAGTTGTCGAAGCTCACGACAGCTACGTCATTCGGCACGTCCCTCCCCAGATCGCGGACCGTGTCGAGGACTCCCCGGGCGATCTGATCGGACCCGGCAACGATTCCGTCGATCTCCGGATGCTGGCGGAGCAGCAGCGCGGACGCGTCGCGACCCCAGTGTTCAGTCCATTCGGAAAGGAGCGGTGCGCCGACGAGGTCTAGCCCGGCGGCTGCCAGGGCCTCGTGTACTCCCGTCGCCCTGTCCTGTGCTGCTGCGTACTCCGGCTCCCCGCTGATCATGGCGATGCGCGAGCGCCCGCACGCGATCAGATGCTCGACCGCGAGGCGGCCACCGGCGCGGTTGTCGGGTGTGATCGAAATGTCGGTGGGGTCGTCCGAGGGGGCGTACGCGTACACGACGGGTACGGGAAGGTTGTGACCGAGCGACGGTCGAGGGTCCGTGGTCCGGCCGACCACAATGATGCCATCGACGCGACGCGTGAGAAGCGCGTTGAGATGGTGCTGCTCCCTGATGGAATCTCCGCGGGCGTCACAGAGGAAGACGTTGACCTGGCCGGCGCCGAACGCGTCTTCGGCACCCATCAGGACGGGAATGACGAATCGGCCTTCGAGGTCGCTGGTCAGCAAACCGACGGTACCCGTGCGGCCGTTGATCAGGCTCCGGGCAAGTTCGTTGGGTGTGAAAGAGATCTTCTTCGCCGCAGCGAGGACACGCTGCCGCGTGGCCGGGGCGACGTCTCCGCGCCCATTTATGGCCTTTGAGGCCGTGGCGACGGAAACGCCAGCCAGGCGCGCCACGTCGCTGAGCGTGGTGGCGCGGGTGGATGTGCCAGCGGTTTCCTTGTCCAATGAGACTCCTCCTCGTGCCGTAAACGCTACAGGATACACTCTTGACACCAGTCACTATTCGCGGATAACTTGACCGAAAGGCATTTCGAAGCTTTCGGAATCCTCTCATGTACCGCAGGGCCGGCCGGTCCACTCAATGACGAGTTAGAGGAGATCATGATGAACAGCACCGTCAGCAAACGGATGCGAGGGATCGGGAGCGTGCTCACCGCAGGTGTCCTGTTGTTTGGTTTGGGGGCCTGCTCCGCGGCCGCAAGCGAAGAGAGCTCGCTCGCCGACGCTGGACAGGAGGGTGTCGACGACGGGACGGATCTGACGCTGTGGACTCGCGCACCGCTGGAGAAGCAGGCCAAGCTTCTCGTCGAGGCGTACAACGCCAGCCACGAGAACCAGGTGAAGCTGACGGTCGTGCCGAACGACGACTACGTCGCGAAGGTCGGTGCGGCCGCCGGGTCGAACAGCCTCCCGGATCTGTTCGCCGCTGACATCGTCTATGTGCCGAACTGGGTGGAGCAGGGCTTGTTCCAGGACCTCTCCGCGAGCATCGGCGAGTTGCCGTTCAAGGACACCATCAACACAGGCCACCTTGCCGCAGGGACCTCGGACGGCAAGGAACACGTTCTCCCGTTTGTACTCGACCTCTCGATGCTGTTCTGGAACAAGGAGTTGTATGCCGAAGCCGGACTGGACCCGGAAGTCGGCCCGGCGAATCTCGCGGAGTTCGCTGACCACGCGAAGGCCATCCAGGCGCTCGGCAAGGCGGACACCTATGGCACGGCAACCGGCCTGAATTGTGGCGGATGCCTCGTCTTCACCTGGTTCCCCAGCGTCTGGGCAGACGGCGAGCAGGTCATGAATGACGACGGCACCGAGTCCCTCCTCGCCAGCGACACGGCACAGGAGGTGTACAGCACGTGGGCCGATCTCTGGAGCTCGGGAGCGGTCCTGCCGTCATCGAAGGACGAGGCCGGGCCCACCTGGACAGCGGGGTTCACCGAGGGCAAGGTCGGCCTCATGCCGTACCCGGCAACCCTCCTCTCATCGACGCCGTTCGACGTCGGCGTCTCGGGAATCCCGGGCCCCAACGGTGGGGATTCGACGTTCGTCGGGGGCGACGGAATCGGCGTTTCAAAGGACTCGAAGAAGGCCGCGCAGTCGTGGAACTTCCTCAGCTGGATGATGTCGGAAGAAGCCCAGGTTGGAGTGCTCGCGAAGAACAGCGACGTCGTTTCGCGCTCGGATCTCGCTGAAAACGAGTACTCGAGCGAGGACCCGCGACTGGTCACGATCAACGAGGTCGCGTCGAAGGGAGACACCCCTGTGTCTCTCAACTTCCAGGAGGCGTTCAACTCGCCGACCAGCCCCTGGTTGACCTTGATCCGGAACGCCGTTATCGAAGGCTCCGACACTGTCGACGCCGACAACGACGCCATCACCGAGGTGCTCTCCCAGTAGCAGGCACGGCCGGTGACCACGCCAATGGGCGGGGTCGCCGGCCCAGCCCGCCGGTCCTCAAACACCGGCGTCATCTGAACGGATCGAAAGGCTCCTTCAATGAGCACCACCCTCTCGGCCGCACGTCTCGGCACCCGACGTCAGCGGCGAATGTCGAACGCTCTCGTCGGCTGGCTCTTCGCCCTGCCGACCGCCGTGTTCGTGGTTGTCCTGTTCCTTGTTCCGCTTGGCCTTGTTTTTCAGATGGCCGGCTCCGACTGGCCTCTGCTCGGCGGGAACCAGGGCTGGAACTTTCCGGAAAACTTCCCCGAAGCGGTCGACAACCGGTTCTTCCTTGACTCGGTCATCTTCACCGTGAAGTACACGGTCATCGCGACCGTTCTTCTCATCGGCCTTGGTCTCGGCCTGGCGCTGCTCGTTCAGGAGTCCAGCAGGTGGAAAGGGTTCCTTCGCACCGCCTTCCTCGTGCCGAGTGCCCTCGGCCTTGCATCGGCGTCTTTGCTGTTCTATGTGCTGTATTCGCCGATCGCCGGTCCTTTCGCCGAGCTGACCCGGTCGCTGGGATTCACCTTCCTCGGAACACCAGATGCCGCCCTCTGGTCGACGGTGTTTCTCATCGTCTGGCGATTCGCCGGTTTCTACATGTTGCTGATGCTTGTCGGGCTGCAAGGCATCCCCGAGGAGATTTACGAAGCAGCACGGATCGACGGTGCCACACGTTCGCAGATCTTTCGCACGATCACCCTGCCGCTCCTCAAGCCGACGCTCGCTCTCACAACGGTGATGTGCGTGACCGGGTCGCTCCTCGCATTCGAACAGTTCTACATCCTGACCAAGGGCGGCCCGGACAACAGCACGATCACGGTTGTGCAGCTCATCTACAGCGTCGCATTCCAGGGCCCGAACAACCTCGGGGTGGCCGGTGCTCTCTCGGTCATCGTGCTTGCCGCCTTGATCGTGATCAACATCGTGCAGATCCGCGCGTTCAGCAGGAAAGTCGAGGATTGAGCATGACCACCACGATCGAACCACCCGTGTCGCCTGCTGCGGCTCCGCACGGTCGCGGGGTCCGCGGCCGCCGCAGAACACCGGGGACAACCAGCTTTCTTGGCATTGCGATCCGGATGCCGTTCTGGGTTTTCACCGCGGCGCTGGCGGTCATCTTCCTCTACCCGCTGGTATGGACGACGGTCTCGTCCGTGTCGCCTCTTGCCGGAACCAACCAGACCGACGGATGGGGCTTCGGCAACTACACGACCCTCGCCAACTATCAGGACGGGATCCTGCAGTACATCGGAAACTCGTTGTTCGTCTCGCTTCTCACCGTGGTGTTGACCCTCGGCATCTCATTGTTCGGCGGCTACGCGTTCGCGAGGTTCAACTTCCGGGGAAAGAACGTGCTCTTTCTCGCGACCATCGCCATTTTGATGGTGCCGTACGCAACACTCCTGATCCCGCTTTACGTTTTGCTGAACACCGTTGGGCTTTCGAATTCCCTCGTCGGCGTCGCGCTGGTGCTGACGATGTTCCAACTCCCGTTCTCTACGTTCATGATGCGGATCGCCTTCGAATCGATACCCAGGGAACTCGACGAAGCGGCGATGGTCGACGGCTGCAACTCCTGGACGGTGTTGTGGCGAGTACTTGTGCCAGCGGTCAAACCGGGACTGATCACCGTGGGCTTGTTTGCCTTCCTGGCCGCGTGGAACGACTTCATGGCACCGCTTATCCTCATCAACGACTCGGCGAAGATGACGCTGCCTCTCGCCGTGTCGAATCTTCGTGGGCAGGTACAGGGTGTTGTCGACTACGGCGCCACCGAAGCCGGCGTCGTCGTCCTGGCGCTGCCATGCATCATCCTCTTCCTCATCCTCCAACGTCACTATGTGCGCGGCTTCATGTCGGGCGCCTTCAAGGGGTAATCATGAACACAACTTCTCAGACCGTCATCGCCCCCGTGGTTCCCTCCGTCGGCGCTCTCGTTCCCCTCGGTGTCGATGAGGTGCGAATCACCGGAGGCTTTTGGGGCGAACGCCAGCGCACCAATGGGACGGTCACCCTCGACCACATCGAACACTGGCTCGAGCGAGAGGGATGGCTGCGGAACTTCGACCTCGCCGCGTCCGGTGATCTCCCCGCGGGACGACGCGGGCGGGAATTCTCTGATTCGGAGGTCTACAAATATCTCGAGGCCGTGGCATGGGAGATCGGACGCGTCGGCGGGAACGAGTCGCTCGAGCGGCGGTTCCTGGCCGTCGTCGAGAGGGTGCGGGCGGCGCAGGAGAAGGACGGCTACCTGAACACCCGTTTCGGTCGAGCGGGCCAGGGCGCGCGCTGGTCTGATCTCGAATGGGGCCACGAGCTCTACTGCCTCGGCCACCTCTTTCAGGCGGCGGTCGCGCGTGAACGAGCCACGCCAGGCGCGGATGACGGCCTTCTCGATATCGCGCGTCGCGCCGCCGATCTGATCTGCGACGTCTTCGGTCCCGGTGGGATCGAGTCGGTATGCGGGCACCCCGAGGTAGAGGTGGGGCTCGCCGAACTCGGCAGGCTTACCGGTGAGCAGCGCTATCTCGACCTCGCGGCTCTCTTCACCGAGCGCCGTGGCCACGGAACCCTTGCGGATATCGAGTGGGGCCGGTCCTACTTTCAGGATGACGTGCCCGTGCGTGACGCGTCGGTGTTGCGGGGGCATGCCGTTCGGGCCAACTACCTCGCCGCGGGGGCGATGGATGTCGCTGTCGAACGGGGCGACACGGGCCTGCTCGATGCGCTCCGCGGCCAGTGGGAGCGCACCGTCGCTCGTCGCACTTACCTGACCGGCGGGCAGGGATCACATCACCAGGACGAAGCGTTCGGAGATGACTGGGAGTTGCCGTCGGACCGGGCGTACTCCGAAACGTGCGCTGGTATCGCCTCCATCATGTTCAGCTGGCGACTGTTGCTGCAGGAGAGTGACGCGCGATACGCCGATCTCATTGAACGCACCCTGTTCAACGTTGTGGCGACGTCGCCGTCCGCCCGCGGTGACGCCTTCTTTTACGCGAACACGCTGCATCAACGCACACCCGGTGAGGTGACGACCGATGACGAGATCTCGCCCCGAGCGTCATCGTCTGTGCGCGCGCCATGGTTCGACGTGTCCTGCTGTCCGCCCAACGTTGCCCGAACGCTCGCCAGCCTGTCTGCGTATGTCGCCACCCGTGACGGCCGGGGACTCCAGATCCACCAGTATGCGGCGGCGACCATCACCACCACCCTGCCAGCAGGTCAGCTCGCAGTGGAACTCTCGACGGACTACCCGCTGTCTGGCGCTGTTTCGCTCTCCGTCGTCGACGCCCCCGATGCCCCGATCACACTCAGCTTTCGCGTGCCGTCATGGGCAGCCGGCACGCGCGTCACGATCGAAACTGCCGAGGGAGTCGTGGAGGAGCAGGCTGCTGAGCCCGGCTACGTGAAAATTGATCGTGAGTTCACAGCAGGTGACGTGGTGAGGCTGAGCATCCCGGTCGACCCCAGAATCACGAGGCCTGACTCGCGTATCGACGCGATCCGCGGGAGCGTCGCTGTGGAGCGGGGACCGGAAGTCTTCTGTGTTGAATCGACGGACGTGCCTGGGGGCGTCGACGTGTTCAGCCGGCTCGAGATCGATGCTTCGCAGGAACCTGTGAACGCCGGTGACAAGGTGCGGGTGTCGCTCCGTGTGCGTGCGCTCGGGGACGAGCCATGGCCATACGTCGACGGCGCCACGGTGGCGGGAAAGGACGACGCATTCTCAGCGGAGTTGACGCCGTACCACTCGTGGGCGGAGCGTGGCCCATCGGTGATGCGGGTCTGGATCCCAACCGGAGGTTGAGTACCGCAGAAGAATCAGCGCCCGGGCTACTATCGACTCGTGCAGAACGCAACGCTCGACGGGTCCGGCGGCGGCGGGCCGGCCAGCCCGGCGATCGGGACGGATACCGCGTCGAGCGCGCGAGCACGCCACTCGACCGCTCACCGGCGCGGGGGCATCGGGGCCGCTCTGAGCCGTCACCGCTTTGCGTGGCTGGTCACGGCATCCGTTGCTGCCTTCGCTGTGCTCGGAAGCGGTGCCGTCGCCCTCGGAGCCGCGACAGCGCCGTCGCCTGCACCCATTGCGGCGACACCGACGACCACCCCGACGCCGACGACCCCGCCGCCCCGGCCGGTATCGACGATCGAGCAAGCGGCGTCACCTCTCCGCACCTGTTCGGTCGCCTGGCTGCTGGACGACGGGCGGTTCGGGAAGCTCCAGGCCCAGGTCCTCACCTCCGACGGGCAACTGCTGTTCGAACGCGACCCGGCGACGGCGTCGCAGACCGCGAGTTCGATGAAGGTGCTCACGGCCGCCGCCGCACTCAACGTGCTCGGAGCGGACTTCCGGGCGACAACGCGAGTCGTCGCCGGTGCCGAGCCTGGCACGATCGTGCTCGTCGGCGGGGGAGACCTCACCCTGACCCGCCTGCCCTCCGGCCAGGAGCCGGTCTACACGGGCGCAGCGCACCTCGATGATCTCGCCGGCAAGGCGAGAGCTGCGTGGGAGTCCCGGTTCCCCGGCACCCCGATCACCCGTATCGTTCTCGATTCCAACTACTTCGGCGGGACGACCTGGGGCGACACCTGGCCGCCCACCGAACGTGGAACCGGATGGCTCTCCCACATCACAGCGCTGCAGGTTGACGCGGACCGGGCGGATCCGCGCGTGTTCCTCTCGCAACGCGGCGATGACCCGGTCGGGCGGGCGGGGGCGGCGTTCGCGCAGTACTTCGGCGGCGTTTCTGTCGAACGAGGAGCGGCGCCTGCGGGAGCAGCCGAACTGGCATCCGTTTCTTCGCAGCCGTTGTCGACGCTGATCCCGCAGTTCCTCATTCCGTCCGACAACACACTCGCCGAAATGATTGCCAGGCACGTGGCGATCGCCCTCGGTGCGGGGAACACGATCGACGCGCTTGCGACGGCTATTCCGGAGGCGCTCAAGGTCTACGGGATCGATACGTCCGGGCTGCGGATCGCGGACGGCTCCGGTATGAGTCGTAACAATGCCGTCGCCCCGTCGTCTCTCACGGCCCTGTTCGTGAAGATCAATGCGCGGGAGGGGAACCTCGGTATCGTCCGCGACGGGCTGCCGGTCGCCGGTGAATCCGGAACGCTCAACTACTCGAACCGGTTCTTCGGCGATAACGCCGTGGCCCGTGGGAAGGTGCGCGCCAAGTCAGGATCGATCTCGTCAGCGTACACACTGACCGGGATGATCGACGCTGCCGACGGGTCGACGCTGATTTTCGCGATCTTCGCCACCGGGAATGTCAGTGGGAACGCCCGAACAGCGATCGACACGCTGACCACGGCGTTCTACCGGTGCGGCAGCAATCTCTCGAACAACTGACCCGGGCAGGAGCGAAACGGCGGGGGCAGCGCCGCGGGAGCCGCGACGGTAGCCTGAAAGGCGATCGCAACACCGGGAGGCATCATGACCAGGGCACTGTTCATCATCGACGTGCAGAACGACTTCACCGAGGGCGGAGCGCTCGGAGTCGACGGGGGAACCGCCGTCGCCACCCACCTCACCTCATATCTCGAGCGGGCGGCAGACACCTACAGCCTCGTGATCGCATCGCGCGACTGGCACAGTCCGGACGGCGACAACGGTGGACACTTCGCTCCCCTCGGCGACGAACCTGACTTCCTCGACACCTGGCCCGTGCACTGTGTTGCCGGTACTCCGGGAGCCGACTACCACCCCGCGCTCGACCAGTCCCGCATCACGCTCCACGTGAAGAAGGGCCAGGGTGAACCGGCGTACTCGATCTTCGACGGGCACGTCGACGGCGGAGCGTCCGACGGTGCAACCATTACCGAAGTGCTCGAGGCGCACGGCGTGACCGAGGTCGACGTCGCCGGGATCGCCACCGATTACTGCGTGCGGGCATCCGTTCTCGATGCTGTCGAACACGGCAGGCATGTCCGCGTCTTCACGGACCTCATCGCAGGGGTCGCGCGCGAAACCAGCGATGCGGCACTCGCCGAGATGGGACACGCGGGCGCTGTCCTCGTCGGGAGCGACGCAGACTGAGCCAGAGCGCTCACAGATCGGTCCCAAAGGGTCGTTGCAGCGATCGATCGGTACGAAAGGGCGGTTCGCGGGCACCGGGGGTCGCCCTTCGGGACTGATCGATTCCGCCGAGACGACGAACGGCATCCGCCCGGCCCGAAAGCACAGAGCGGATGCCGCATCGCGGGCTACAGCGTGTCGCCGAGCTTGAATCCCTTGTCGACGTCACCCTCGCGAGTGTAGGAAAACCCGTCGGCACCGACGGTGACCGCCATCTCACTCGGCTCCTCGCGCTCGACGAGAGGCTGCGGGTTGCCATCGAGGTCGAGCACGAGTGACGCCTCGGTGTACCAGCTCGGAACGACGGGATTGCCCCACCAGTCGCGGCGCTGGTTGTCGTGCACGTCCCACGTGACGACCGGGTTGTCTGGGTCGCCCGTGTAGTAGTCCTGCGTGTAGATCTCGACCCGGTGGCCGTCCGGGTCGAGCAGGTACAGGTAGAACGCGTTCGACACACCGTGGCGTCCGGGGCCGCGTTCGATCAGGTCCGACTTGCGGAGAGCGCCAAGCTTGTCGCAGATGTAGAGGATGTTGTGCTTCTCGTGCGTCGCGAACGCGACGTGGTGCATCCGCGGCCCGGTACCCCCGGTCATCGCCGTGTCGTGCACGGTGGACTTGCGGCGCATCCATGCGGCGTAGGTGACGCCGTCCTCGTCCTGAATGTCCTCGGTGACCCGAAAACCGAGGTCCTCCATGTACCCGCGAGCCCGCGGAACATCCGGGGTGACCTGGTTGAAGTGGTCGAGACGGACGAGAGCGCCGGGCCCGTACAGGTCATAACGCCAGGCCAGGCGCTCGACGTGTTCGACGTCGTGGAAGAACTCGTACGGGAACCCGAGCGGGTCCTCGACCCGAACGGAGTCGCCGATGCCCTTCGTGAAGCCTTCGGGCCGGCGATCGACCCGGCAGCCGAGTTCGGTGTAGAACTCGACAGCGCGGTCGAGGTCTTCGGGAGCGCGCACGCGGTACGAGAACGCAGCGACAGCGGCGACATCGCCTTTGCGAAGCACGAGGTTGTGGTGGATGAACTCCTCGAACGAGCGCAGGTAGATCTCGTTCTCGTTCTCTTCGGTGACGACGAGGCCGAGGATGTCGACGTAGAACTCGCGCGAAGCAGCGAGGTCGGTGACGACGATGTCCATGTAGGCGCAGCGGAGAATGTCCGGCGGCGTGGCATTCGGGGTCGAAACCGGGTTGGGGTTCGGGTTGATCTTCGCGTGTGGCTCCGGATTGGGGCTCGGGTTGTGGTCCATGTCAGCTTCCTTGCGTGAGTGAGACGAGTGAAGAGGAGTGAGACGCGCTCACGGGTTGGGGGTGACGACAGGCGCGACGTCTTCGGGAGCTTTAGCGCCGAAACGGGCGGTGTGCACGTCACCGATGGTGATGTGCACGGCCTGCTGATCGGTGTAGAAGTCGATCGAGCGGTAGCCGCCCTCGTGTCCGAGTCCGGATGCCTTCACTCCGCCGAACGGGGTACGCAGGTCGCGCACGTTGTGCGAGTTCAGCCACACCATGCCCGCCTCCACCGACTGGGCGAAGGTATGCGCCCGCGTGAGATCCGAGGTCCAGATGTACGCGGCAAGACCGTAACGGATGCCGTTGGCCAACTCGAGCGCCTCCTCATCGGTATCGAACGGGGTGATCGCGACGACCGGGCCGAAGATCTCCTCCTGGAAGATCCGGGCATCCGGAGCGACATCGGCGAAGACCGTCGGGGAGACGTAGTTGCCGTCAGGAAGATTCTCCGGCCGTCCACCGCCGGCGAGGAGCCGGCCCTCGCTCTTGCCGATTTCGACGTAGCTCATGACCTTGTCGTAGTGCTCGGGGTGGACGAGCGCTCCAACCTCGGTCTTTGGGTCGTGCGGGTCGCCGACGACGATGTTCTTCGCCCGCGCGGCATAACGCTCGAGGAACTCGTCGTAGATGGGGCGCTCGACGAGGATCCGGCTTCCGGCGGTGCAGCGCTCGCCGTTGAGCGAGAAAACACCAAACAGGGTCGAGTCGATCGCGGAGTCGAGGTCGGCGTCTGCGAAGACAACGGCTGGCGACTTGCCGCCGAGTTCCATCGACATGCCCTTGAGGTGCGGGGCGCAGTTGGCGAAGATCGTCTGCCCGGTGCTCGACTCGCCGGTGAACGAGATGAGGGGGACATCCGGGTGCTTGACGAGGGTATCGCCCGCGGACTCACCGAGTCCGTGAACGAGGTTGAACACGCCCTTCGGCAACCCGGCCTCCTCGAAGATCGATGCCCACAGGCTCGCCGACAGCGGAGTGAACTCCGCGGGCTTGAGCACGACGGTGCAGCCGGAGGCGAGAGCGGGCGCGAGCTTCCAGCTCTCGAGCATGAACGGCGTGTTCCACGGCGTGATCAGGCCCGCGACACCCTTGGGCTTGCGGTTGACGTAGTTGACCTGGCGGCCGGGAACCTTGTAGTGGTCGTCGGCCTGCGCCACGATGAGGTCGGCGAAGAACCGGAAGTTTTCGGCGGCGCGCTGCGCCTGGCCGAGTGCCTGGGTAATGGGCAGGCCGGTGTCGAACGTTTCGAGTTCTGCGAGTCGCGCGTCCTGGGCCTCGACGGCATCGGCGATCTTGTTGAGGATGCGTGACCGGGCGCGGGGGAGCATCCGTGGCCATGGGCCTGTCTCGAAGGCGTGCTTCGCGGCGGCAACGGCGCGGTCGACGTCTTCGCTCTGGCCCGATGCTGCCGTGGCGTAGTTCCTGTTCGACACCGGGTCGAGCACGTCGAACGTGTCGCCCGAGATGCTGTCGACGAATTCACCGTCGATGTAATGCTGGATGCGGGTCGGAAGGTTCTCCGGAATGTAGTGGGCCATGGTGGATGCTCCGATGCAGTTATGGCTGGACGGGGGGACGTTTGTGGGTGGACTGGTACTCGGTGAACGCATCGAGCGTGCGCGTGCGGTGCGCGCGAGCGGCCAACTCGATCTCGAGGCTGTCTGCGCCGTTTTCGAGAAGCGACAGGATGCCTTCGTGCTCGGCAACCGACTGGTGCGCGCGCCCCGGGACGAAGCTGAAGGTCGAGTCCCGCAGCATGTTGAGGGAGTTCCAGCCGCGGTGGACGAGATCGAGCAGGTTGTCGTTCGGGCAGCGCTCGAACAGGATCGAGTGGAATTCGCGGTTGAGTTCGGTGAACCGGTGCGGGTCGAAGTTCTCGAGGCAGTCCGCCATGCTCGAGTTCACGGCGCGAGCTGCGGCGATGTCGTCCTCCGTGATGAACGGGGCTGACAGCATCGTCGCGGCACCCTCGAGGATGCTCAGCGTCTGCATCGTCGTGACGTACCCGGTCTCGTTGAGCATGGCGACCTGGGCACCGACGTTGCGCTCGAACGTTACCAGCCCCTCTGCCTCCAGCCTGCGGATGGCCTCACGGACGGGAACGACGCTGACGTCGAGTTCCTTGGCGATCGCACCGAGAACGAGGCGGTAGCCGGGAACGAACGCGCCGCCCTCGATTTTTTCCCGGATCCAGATGTAGGAGAGTTCGGACTTGCTGCGGGTAGCGGGGGCGACGCTCATTCGCGGGATGCCTTCCAGTCGGCGTATCGGGATTTCCAGTCTGCATTCATCGGGTAGAGCCCGTCGACGCCTTCGCCGTGAGCGACCTGTTCTGCGATGAACGTCTCCTCCTGCTCCTGCTCGATCGAGTCGCGGACGACCTCCTCGACGAGGGCTGGAGGGATCACGATCAACCCGTCGTCGTCACCCACGATGACGTCGCCGGGCTGGACGGAGGTGCCGCCGCAGGCAACGGTGATGTCGATGTCCCAGGGAACGTGGCGGCGGCCGAGCACGGCGGGGTGCCCGCCGGCGGAATAGGTCGGCATGTCGAGGGCAGCGACGGCCGCGAGATCCCGCACGCCACCGTCGGTGACGATTCCGGCAGCACCACGCACCTGCGCGCGCAACGCAAGAATGTCGCCGACGGTGCCGGTTCCACGCTCGCCGCGAGCTTCCATAACGAGGACGTCGCCGGGGCCGAGGGAGTCGAAGGCGCGTTTCTGCGCGTTGTACCCACCACCGTGCGACGCGAAGAGATCCTCGCGGTTCGGGATGTAGCGGAGCGTGCGGGCGCGTCCGACGAGGCGGACGCCCGGTTTCGTGGACTGCAGCCCGTCGATGGACACATTGTTGAGGCCGCGCTTGCGCAACTGCGAGCTCAGCGTCGCCGTACCCACCGAGTTGATCTGGTCCTTGAGCTCGTCGGTGAGGTCGAACACCGGATTCGGTGCCAGCCCCGCTTCCTCGCGGCTTCCCCATGCTTCTTCACGCTGTTTGTCGTCGACGCTTGGGCGGGTCCCGAAATCGCCGAAGGCATCCGTACCCTGCGTGATCGTCGTGACGAGGCGTCCCGTCGTCGGTGAGCCTTCGCCGCTCGGGTAATCCACTTCGACCTCGACGACGTCACCGGGCTGGGCGACGGATGACCCGGCCGGGGTTCCGGTCAGGATGACATCGCCCTTGTCGAGCGTCATGAGCTGCGAGAGATCGGCGACGAGCTGGCCGAAGGGGAACAGCAGCCCATCGGTGGTGTCCTCCTGTACGAGAACCCCGTTGAGCCAGGTGCGCACGCGGAGGGCACCAGGGTCGACCGAATCGGCGGGGAGGATCTCAGGGCCGAGCGGGGTGAACCCGTCACCACCCTTGGAGCGGACGTTCGAACCCTTGTCAGCCGTGCGCAGGTCGTAGAGGCCGAAGTCGTTGGCGGCGGTGACTCCGCTGATCGCTGCCCAGCCCTGCTCGGGCGAGATCCTGCGGACGGTCTCACCGATGATCAACGCGATCTCACCCTCGAAGGCCAGAAGCTCGGTACCGGCGGGCCGCTCGAGCTCGCCGCCCGTCGTGGCGATCGATGACGACGGCTTGAAGAAGTACGACGGGAAGGAGGGGATGCGTCCTCGCTGCTCGGCGCGCGACCGATAGTTGAGGTGCACGGCGACAATCTTGCCGGGAAGCGGGCTGGCTGGAGAAGTCATCGACATCCTTGTCTGAAGTGGAACCGAGCTCGGTATAACAAATCATATACAATCAAGGCGGGATTGCAACAGGTCAGATATCAGCCCTTACAAAGATATACGATATGGTCTATCATCCCGGAGTGGGGGTATTTACCCCGCCAATCCGCGCGAATTCATGACGAAGGAGTCATTCAGCGATGTCTACAGAACCCAGGCAAGTCGACCCGCGAACGGCGGCCGAACGACGCAAGGTGGCCCTCGCCACCGTGATCGGGACCACCATCGAGTGGTACGATTTTTTCCTCTACGCGAGTGCGGCGGGCCTTGTCTTCGCGACGCTGTTCTTCGAGCCGGCGGGGCCGCAGATCGCGATCCTGCTGTCGTTCGGTTCCGTCGGAGTGAGCTTCCTGTTCCGCCCCCTCGGCGCCTTCCTCGCCGGTCACTACGGCGACAAGGTCGGGCGCAAGGCCATGCTCGTCATCACCCTCATCCTGATGGGGGCGGCGACCACGATCATCGGTCTGCTGCCGACCTACCAGCAGATCGGCATCGCTGCGCCGATCATGCTCGTTCTTCTCCGGATCCTGCAGGGACTGTCGACGGGTGGCGAGTGGGGCGGCGCCGTGCTCATGGCTGTCGAGACCGCGCCCAGTGACCGCCGCGGTCGCGCCGGTTCGTTCCCGCAAATCGGCGTGCCGATCGGTCTGCTCCTGGCATCCGGAACGCTCGCGCTGATGACCGGCGTGATTTCTCCCGGTGACGCGTTCCTCGAGTGGGGCTGGCGCGTGCCGTTCCTGCTCAGCGTTGTGCTCGTCGTCGTCGGCATGGTCGTGCGTCGCACGATCGATGAGAGCCCCGTCTTCCAGGAGATCGCTGCCCGCAAGGAACAGTCACGGATGCCTGCGGTGCAGCTCTTCAGGAAGCACTGGCTCCTCGTGATCCTCGCCGCCCTGACCTTCGCCGGCAACAACGCCGCCGGCTACATGACGACCGGCGGCTACATCCAGAACTACGCGACCGACCCCAACGGCTTCGTGGGCCTCGAGCGCACTCCCGTGCTCCTCGCGGTCTCGGGGTCCGCAGTCGTGTGGCTGATCATGACCTGGATTGCCGGTGGTCTCTCCGACCGGATCGGACGACGCAACACCTACATCATCGGCTGGATCGTTCAGCTGATCACGGTGTTCATGCTGTTCCCGCTCGTCAACACCGGCAACGTGTGGCTGTTGTTCCTCGGGCTGTCACTTTTCACGATCGGCAATGGGTTCACCTACGGGCAGCAGGCGGCGTACTTCGCGGAACTGTTCCCGGCGTCGATCCGATACTCCGGGGTGTCGATCACCTACGCGATCGGTGCAATCCTCGGTGGCGCGTTCGCGCCGACCATCGCGACCTACCTCGTACAGACGACCGGGCAGTCCATCTCGGTCGCGTTCTACATCGCCGGCGTCACCGTCGTCGCTTTTGCCGCGACCCTGATCCTGCGAGACCGCACGGGCATCCCGCTCGGCCACGATCACGAGGCCACGCAGGAAGTCGGGCACTTCCACGGGTCGAAGGCCACCGTCTGATCCATACGAGAAGGGAGGGGCAGCCGCGCGGCTGCCCCTCCCTTCTGGTGTGCCGCAGTGTCAGTAACTGGCGCGGTCAGTAACTGGCGCGCGGAGAGCCCTCGGTCGACGCGGGAATGTACTGCGCCGCGAGTGCCTCTGAGCTGCGGGCGAGCAGGGCAACGTCTGCTCCGACGAGGACGAACGTCGCTCCCGCGGCGAGGTAGCGTTCAGCCATCCGCGGGTTGAAGGCGTTGACGCCCACCGGTTTTCCGGCCTCGACGACGACGCGGATGGCGCTTTCGACAGCGGCGACGACGTCAGGGTGCTCCTGTTGCCCCAGCAAGCCCATGGACGCCGCAAGGTCGGATGGTCCCACGAACGCACCGTCGACACCGTCGACGCTTGCGATCTCGGCAGCGTTCGCCACGGCATCCGCCGTTTCGATCTGGACGAAGAGCGAGACGTACTCGTCGGCACGGCCGAGGTAATCGTCGACGCGGTTCCACCGGGCGGCGCGTGCGAGGGCGCTGCCGACGCCGCGGACCCCGCGCGGTGGGTACCGGACGGCGGAGACCACGTGGCGAGCCTCCTCGCGCGTGTTGACCATCGGAACGAGCAGGTTCTGCACGCCGAGGTCGAGGAACTGTTTGATCAGCACAGTATCGCCAGACGGCGCACGGACGAGCGGCGTGATCGGGTAGCCGGCGACGGCCTGCAGCTGGGCGAGGATGGACTCGAGACCGATCGGGCTGTGCTCGCCGTCGATGAGAAGCCAGTCGAGGCCGGACCCGGCGCAGATCTCGGCGATGAGGGGGCTGCCTGAGCAGACCCACATGCCGACGAGCGGACGGTCGGAGCCGGCCAGATCGTCGCGGAAGGTGGGAGCTAGCTGAAGCGGCATGTGATGGATCCCAACTGCCCGTAGTCGGCGTGGACGGAGTCGCCCTTTTCGACCCACATCG
Source organism: Mycetocola sp. TRD_SC_2 (assembly GCF_055361225.1). Taxonomy (NCBI): domain Bacteria; kingdom Bacillati; phylum Actinomycetota; class Actinomycetes; order Micrococcales; family Microbacteriaceae; genus Mycetocola; species Mycetocola sp. TRD_SC_2. The sequence continues at coordinate 672,403 of NZ_CM143954.1, forward strand.
GACGAGTGAACGACCCGGCGAGGATGATTTCGCCAGCCCGGAGGCTCGTGCCGTGCTGGGCGAGCTTGTTGGCGAGCCAGTACACTCCCGCTGCGGGGTGATTGAGCACAGCGGCAGCGACGCCGGACTCCTCAATGGTTTCGTTGCGGTACAGCAGGGCGGAGACCCAGCGTAGGTCGACGTCACCGATTCGCACGGGGTTGCCGCCCATCACCATGCCGCCCATTGCGGCATTGTCGGAGATGGTGTCGACGATCGTGCGGCCCTGCATTTCGATTCGAGAGTCGAGGATTTCGAGGGCCGGGATCACGTAGTCGGTTGCATCGAGCACGTCGAAGAGGGTGCAGTTCGGTCCGGACAGGTCTTTGCCGAGCACAAACGCGAGTTCCACTTCGATGCGTACGTTCGAGAATGTGTCGTGGGGAATCACCGCACCGTTCTCGTAGACCATGTCGTCGAAGATGATGCCGTAGTCCGGTTCCGTGATACCGGTCGCGACCTGCATAACCTTCGACGTGAGGCCGATCTTGCGCCCCACCAGTCGGCGCCCGGCGGCGAGGCCGCGTTCTTTCCACACGTTCTGCACAGCGTAGGAATCCTCGACGGTCATGTCGGGATACCGGGCGGTGAGCCGGGGGATCGTCGATCGCGACTGCTCCGCGTCGTAGAGATCGTTGGCGATACCGTCGATGATGGATTTTTCAAGCATGCGCCAGGCCTTTCGGGATGTGGATCCCTCCGGGGCAGGCCCGGGAGATCACCGATGATCGTATACGAACCATATCGGACCCTCACCGCCCCGGGCGAACCGATTCCCTGCGACAGCGCTCCATCGCGTGGTCGAAGATCTCCTCCTGGTACGGGGCAACGACCGTCGGGGAGATGCGGCAGTCGAGCAGGTACACACCGTCTTCTCCTGAAGCCAGCCACGCCTCGAACCCGGCGAAATCGTCGAGACAACGGATGACGTCGGCTCGGCCGCCGAGGGATCGCGCGATCCCGGCGAAGTCGGCTTCGTCGATGAGCATGGGTCCTGTGCCGATTCCCATCCGCCCGTAGACGTGGACTTCGGCGCCGTAGGCGGCGTCGTTCCAGACCACAATGACGCCTTTTCGGGTCGTGCGAATGACGGTGTCGAGGTCAGCAAGCGCCATCAGCCCGCCGCCGTCCCCGGTGGAGAGTACGACGGTGGAACCCGGAAGGGCAGCCGCGGCGCCGACGGCGCTGCCGAATCCGAGCCCGATGGTCTGGAATGCGGTGCCGACCATCAGCCAGCGGTTGGGGGAGGCGGTATCCCAGTAGGTGTTCGACCAGCCGAGGAAGTGCCCGCCGTCCGAGACCGCGACACGGTCGTTCGGAAGGATGGAGGCAAGGTGCTGGGCGACGCTGCGTGGGTCCAGGCGGCCGTCGTCGCAGATGCCGACGCCGTCCTCCCGGGTACGGAACCGGGCCGCATCCGCCGTCAGCGTCTCACGCCAGCCGGGGTTGTTGTTGCCAGTGGGCGGAAGGGCGCCGAGCAGGGCGTTGGCGGCGAGGGCAACGTCACCGTGCACCGGGATCGTGACCGCCGGGTGTGCCTCAGGGGTGCGGTCGTCGATGCGGATCACTGTCGCGTCCGGCGCGAACAGGGTGCCGAATCGGGTGCTGAACTGGTTGAGCCCAGCGCCGGCGACGAGCACGACGTCGGCCTGGCCGATCAGTTCCATGGCAGCGTCCTGCCCGAACCCGCCGACGACACCGAGGTTGAACTCGGAACGCTCGAACAGTGAGCGGCCGAGCGCCGTCGTCGCCGTGAGGGCACCGGTCGCGTCGGCGAGACGGCTAAGCAGAGCGCCTGCGCCGGCGAGCCACGCGCCACGGCCGGCAAGAATCACCGGTCGCTCGGCACGGGACAGAGCGGATGCCGCGGCCGCGATCGCCGATCGGCCCGGCTGCATCCGCTCCGCACGCGTGGGCTCAGGGAGAGTTCCTTCGTCCTCCGCCTCGGCTGTCGCGAGGTCGTATGGCAATGCGAGCACGACCGCAGTGCGGCGGGTGAGCGCGTGACTGAGCGCAGCGATCGTGACCCGACCGGCATCCGCGCGACCCACGGTGAAGGTGGGGGCACCGACCGATGCCGCGAGCGCGCGCTGGTCGATGTCCCACGGTCGTGCGCCGGTGGTGGGGGCGTCGCCGACGAGAAGGACGAGGGGGATCGCCGCCTGAACCGACTCCGCCAGGGCGGTGATGGTGTTGGTGAAACCGGCGCCGTAGGTGGCGGTGGCGAGGGCGAGCCTGCCGCTCGCGCGAAAGAACGCGTCAGCCGCTGCGACCGTCGCGACCTCGTGGCGCACGGCGGTATAGCTCACGGAAGTACGGCTGAGGGCGTCGATGACATGGGCGTTTCCGTTGCCCATCACGCCGAAAGCGTGGGATACGGAGGGTGCGAGAGCGTCGGCAATACGGGCGACAACGGTGGTCATGGTGATCCTTCGAGTGCATATAGGGAGATGGAATCCGTATATGTCTCGCGACCCGCCGTCGGATCGTCCAGCGCCCCTTTTCCGAGCGCACCAGCGTCGTGCTGTTGACGGGGGAAGTCTAGCGCCGTATCCGGAGTTTTCGCTCGGTAAACTTCCCCGGTGCCCGTTCTCGAGATCTCCGACCTGGCTGATCCGCGGCTCGCGGACTATGCCCACGCCACCGACGTCGCCCTGAAGAAGGCTCGCGGTACCGAGCACGGGCTGTACCTCGCGGAGTCGCTCCTCGTCTTTGAGCGGGCCCTGCGCGCCGGACACCGGCCGCGCTCGGTCCTCGCGCTCGGGGCCACCGTCGATGACGCGCTCGACCTGCTCGGCGACATCGAGGTTCCCGTGTTCGTCGGACCGGGCGACCTGCTCGCCGAACTCACCGGGTACGTGCTGCACCGCGGACTCATCGCATCGATGCACCGTCCGCCGCTGCCCGACCCGGACGAGCTCCTGGCCGGCGCTCGCCGCGTGGTCATCCTCGAGGACGTCGCGGACCCGACCAACGTCGGCGCGATCTTCCGGTCAGCCGGGGCGATCGGGGCCGATGCCATCCTGGTCACGCCCCGCTGCTCCGACCCGTTCTATCGCCGGTCGATCCGTGTCTCGATGGGCACCGCGCTGCAGGTGCCGTGGACACGCGTCGGCGACTGGGACGAGACCCGTGAACTTCTCACCCGCCACGGATTCCACGTCGCCGCGCTCGCCCTCACCCCGGATGCCGTCAGTTTGCGTGACGTGAACAGCGCCGACCACGAACGGCTCGCCCTCGTGCTGGGTGCGGAGGGTGACGGGCTCACGGATGCCGCGATCGCGGCATCCGACAGCGTGGTGAAGATCCCGATGAAGCATGGCATCGACTCACTCAACGTCGCGGCGGCCAGCGCCGTCGCCATGTGGGCACTGGGGAGTTAGAGGATTAGTCCGTCGGGTCGCTCGGCCGGACCTCAGCATCGTCACGGATGTCGACGCGCGTCGCACCGCTCTCGCCCTCGCTGACCTCGATGCGGGGAGCGGCGTCTGCTTCGGTGGACTCCGGCGCGCTCGTCAGCTGGTCGTGACGGTTCTCTTGATGGGATTTCTCAGCCATGACGTGACCCTAGCACCGTGAGTAAACGCCCGATGCGGGATCAGCCGTCGCTGTGCCGCTCGAGAAAGTCGTACACCTCGTTGTCGTCGACACCGGGGAAGGTTCCACTCGGCAGCGGTGACAGCACGTGGGCGTGCAGCCGTGCGCTCGGCCAGGCCTTGCCGAGCCAGCGTTCAGCGAGGTCGCTCGGCGGCCGACGGCAGCACGACGGATCGGGGCACGATGACACGGCGCGCGTCGTTGTCTCGCGGCCGCGGAACCACTTGGCCTGGTTGAACGGAACACCAACCGAGATGGAGAACTCTCCGGTGCTCGTCGTGCCGGTCTGGGTCGCGCACCAGTATGTTCCGGCGGGGGTGTCGGTGTACTGGTACAGCTCGGTGGTGCGGTTCGTGCGTTCGAACGCGCTCCGTGCGCTCCACTTGCGGCAGACCAGCTGCCCCTCGATCGATCCGGTCACGTCCATCGGGAGGGGAAGCCCGTCGTTCTCGTAGCCCTTGGCGAGCGAGCCGTCCTCAGACACCCGCAAAAAATGCAACGGCATGTCGAGGTGGTGGGTCGCGAGGTTTGTGAACCGCAAGGCGGCCGCTTCGTGCGTCACACCGAAGGCATCCCGGAAGTCCTCGACCGCGAGGTTGCGGTCCTTCTTGGCCTGGGTGAGGAAATCGACAGCCGCTCGTTGCGGCATCAGGCAGCACGCCGCGAAGTAATTGATCTCGAGGCGCTGGCGGAGGAACGCCGCGTAGCTCGTCGGCCGGGTGTGCTTGAGCAGCCGGTGTGCCATCGCCTGCAGGGCCATCGACCGCAGGCCGTGGCCGCCCGGAATGGATGCGGGTGGCAGGTAGATCCTGCCGTTCTCAAGATCGGTGACGCTGCGCGCGGAGTGCGGCAGGTCATTCACATAGATGAGGTCGAGGCCGAGCTGCTCGGCCATGATGCTTACCGTACGGTGTGTGACCGCGCCGCGAACGTGACCGGCGGCGTGAATCCTCTCTTCGGCGAGCTCCTCGATCTCGGGCAGGTAGTTGTCGCGTTCACGCATCCATTCACGAAGCTCGGTGTTCGCGCGCCTGGCCTCCTCCGGTGTCGCGATCGCTTCGGCCGCTTTGCGCTGCAATTCGCGATGCAAGCCGACGAGAGCGGTCAGCGCCTCATCGCTCATCCCCTTGGTCGGTTTCACCGACGGCAGGCCGAGCTCGGTGTACAGCGGTCGCTGTTGCGCCTGCCGGAGTTCTATCTCCAGTGCCGCGCGCGGGTTCGGCGGTTCGGCCGCGAGCAGGTCGGTGAGGTCGACGCCGAGCGCAGCGGCGATCGACTGCAGCATAGACAACTTCGGCTCCCGTTTGCCGTTCTCGATCAGTGAGAGCTGGCTCCCCGCCAGGTCGACGCGTTCGCCGAGGTCGTCGAGGGTCAGACCCTGCGACGTCCGAAAGTGACGGATGCGATGCCCGAGGGTCGAGAGGTCGGAGCCGGTTCGGTTCATTCCTTCACAATATCGTAAATTCAGCGATTCTTAACGGCGAAGTCGGTCGAAGGTCTCGCTATTTCTGCATCAGGCTGAAGTCAGTACCCCAGTGCAGAGGAGCCAGGACGACATGAGCATCGCAGAGATCGACCGCGACACCGAGATGGCTGAGAGCCGCGTCACCCCCTTCTCCGCAGCGCCCGACGCACCGCCAGTGGCATCCGACCCGCTCCAGGAACTGCGCGGATGGGTGAACTCCATTGCTGCGCTCGCCCAGCCGGACTCCGTCGTCTGGTGCACCGGCTCGAAGCGCGAGAGTGACCTCCTGACCAAGCAGATGGTGACTGAGGGCAAGCTCATCAAGCTCAACCCGGAATGGCGCCCCAACAGCTACCTCGCCCGCAGCGCGCCGAGCGACGTCGCCCGGGTCGAGTCGCGCACCTTCATCTGTTCGGAGAGCGAAGAAGACGCCGGCCCGACCAACAACTGGCAGGATCCGGAATCGATGCGCGAGGAGCTCGACGGGGTCTTCACCGGAAGCATGCGTGGCCGCACCATGTACGTCGTCCCGTTCTCGATGGGGCCGGTCGGGGGCCCGCTGTCGCAGCTCGGTGTTCAGATCACCGACTCGGCCTACGCCGTCCTGTCGATGGGAATCATGACGCGCACCTCCGATGCGGTGACCGACCTCATCGCCGGGGGAGCGCCATGGGTCAGGGCCGTGCACTCGGTCGGCGCCCCGCTCGCCGCCGGCGAGAAAGATGTCGCCTGGCCGTGCAACGACACCAAGTACATCGTCCAGTTCCCCGAGGCTCGTGAGGTGTGGTCCTTCGGGTCGGGTTACGGCGGTAATGCTCTCCTCGCGAAAAAGTGCTTCGCGCTCCGGATCGCGAGCGTCATCGGTCGCGACGAGGGCTGGCTCGCCGAGCACATGCTGCTCGTCCGGGTCATCTCGCCCGAGGGCAAGAAGTACCACGTTGCTGCCGCATTCCCCTCGGCCTGCGGAAAGACGAACCTTGCCATGCTCCGGCCGACCATCCCCGGCTGGCGTGTCGAAACCCTCGGCGATGACATCGTGTGGCTTCGCCCGGGTGATGACGGCCGGATGTGGGCGATCAACCCCGAGGCCGGATTCTTCGGTGTCGCTCCCGGTACCGGTGAGACCACGAATGTCACCGCTGTCGAGACGCTCTGGGGCAACACCATCTTCACCAACGTCGCCCTCCGTGATGACGGAGACGTCTGGTGGGAGGGCCTCACCGAGAAGGCTCCCGCGCACCTTCTCGACTGGGAAGGCAACGACTGGACGCCGGACTCCGGCCGACCCGCCGCCCACCCGAACTCCCGCTTCACCGTGGCCGCAGCCCAGTGCCCGCAGATCGCAGACGACTGGGAAGACGCTGTGCCGCTCGACGCCATCCTGTTCGGCGGCCGCCGGGCCACCAACGTTCCCCTCGTCGTCGAGGCAACCGACTGGAGCCACGGCGTCTTCATGGGCGCCACGATCTCGAGCGAGAAAACCGCCGCCGCCGAAGGAACCGTCGGCGAGCTTCGCCGCGACCCGTTCGCGATGCTTCCCTTCTGCGGCTACAACATGGCTGACTACTGGGGTCACTGGCTCAAGGTCGGCCAGAAGCTGCGGTTCGACCGTGCGCCACGGATCTTCCAGGTGAACTGGTTCCGCAAGGGCGACGACGGCAGCTTCCTCTGGCCTGGCTTCGGCGACAACTCCCGAGTGCTCGAGTGGATCGTCCGCCGCATCGAGGGTCGGGTCCCGGCCCAGGACACTCCGATCGGCCGCATCCCCGCCGCCGGCGACCTCAACGTCGATGGCACGGATGTCACGGATCTCACACTCGAGAAGCTCTTCGCGATCGACGCGAATTCGTGGCTTGCCGAAGCCGACCTGACGCAGGAGTTCTTCGAGCAATTCGGCAGAAAAGTACCGCCGGCTCTCCACGCTGAGCTCGCGTCGCTCCGGTACCGGCTTCGGACGTCCTAGACAAACAGCGCAGCACCGCGAGGTGCCCGGAAGTGCTCTGAGATACCTTGGCGGGATGTCTCGGAACACTTCCCGGCACCTCGCGGTGTCCGTGTGCGGGCCACATCATGTGAGCGGGCTGTCCTAATATCGAACAAGCGGGGCGCGCTCGCGGCGACGGAGGGTTCGACATGGCGATGGAAGCCGGATCTCAGGCAGGATCCCAGACCCTGAGCCGCGGCATCCGACTGCTCGAGATCCTCGCAGCGGCCGACCGCAACCTCTCGATCGGCGAGCTCGCGAGCGAACTCGGGGTGCACCGGTCTGTGGCCTATCGCCTGCTGCGGACGCTCGAGGCGCACGACCTCGTGACGCGCGACGACGGGGGACTGGTCGCCCTCGGTGCTGGACTCGCCGCGCTCACCTCCGGTGTCGCCCAGAACCTTCAGCAGGCGGCGCTGCCGGTGCTCAACGACATCGCCGACGAGCTCGGCATGACGTGCCTGCTCGCTGTGCGGCTCGACAGCGGCGAAGCGGTCACCCTGGTGAGCGCGATGCCGAGGCAGAGCGTTGCGGTCGTGTCGTACCGGCCCGGCCACCGGCACCCGACCAGTCGCGGTGGCCCAGGCAAGGCAATCCTGCTCGGGATCCCCGAAAGTGCGTGGCCGGTCGACGTCAGCGACGACCTGCGCGCCGAACTCGTCGAGAGCAGGGCGCGCGGATACGCATCGAGTTCCGACGAAGTCGTGCCGTCGTTGAAATCCGTCGCTGTGCCACTCACACTCCCCGGCCAGCCCGCGGCATCCATCGCGGTTATCCACGTCGCGCTGCCCCGCCCGGAGGCGGCGATCGCGGAGAGGCTGCGGGCCGGCGCAGAAAGTGTGCGGCGCGCGTACGGGCGGTAGCCGCCGCAGCTACCGCTGGGGGACCCGGCTCAGGCCGGGCTGTAGGCGACCTCGACGTCGAGGACCCACGTGACCCCGAACCGGTCCGTGAGCATCCCGTATGCCGGTGAGAAGAAGGACGGCGCGAGATCGCCGAGGATTGTCGAGCCCTCCATCAGTCGCGTCCAGAGGCCGGAGATCTCCTCCGCCGAATCACCCCGGATCGACACGAAGAACGAAGTGTCGCCACGGTCGTATGGAACGCTCGCGGGAACGTCGTACGCCATGATGCGAAAGCCGTTTTCGCCAAGAACCTGGCCGAACTTGACCTGGTGCGCTTCGTCAGGTGTCTCGACGCTGTGTGCGTCCTCGTTCGTGATGACCATCAGCTGGCCGCCGAAGATTGAGGAGTAGAACTCCAGTGCCTCGCGGGCGTCACCGCGAAAGTTGAGGTGGGGGGTGGTGTGAACGGACATGGTGCTCCTTGTGATTCTCAGCCGATGGACCTCACCGGCTGAACAACACTCTGATCGGAGTAGGGGACAGCTTTCGCCCTCTACTCAAACTAGGGTGGGAGCGTGACTCCAACCGCGCGACTCCTGCTGTTGCTGTCACTGCTGCAGACACACCGTCAGTGGCCTGGCCGGCTGCTCGCCGAGCGCCTCGAGGTGCATCCGCGGACCCTGCGGCGCGATATCGACCGGTTGCGAGAGATGGGGTACCGGATCCAGGGCGGCAAAGGCCCGGATGGCGGATACCGGCTTTCGGCCGGAACCGAGCTTCCTCCGCTCCTGTTCGATGACGACCAGATAATCGCGCTCAGCATTGCGCTGCAAGCGGCGACAACGGCGGGTGCGGGCGTGGAGGAAGCCGCTCTGCGGGCGCTGACCACCGTGAGGCAGGTGACGCCACAACGATTGCGGCACCGTCTCGGCGCCGTGCGATTCACCGCGCTCCCCGAGCGGGACGCGAAAGCCAGTCCGGTCTCGACCGATGAACTGGTCGCCCTGTCCGGCGCCATCGCCGCGCGCGAGGTCATCCGGTTCGACTACGCGAACGATTCCCGGGATGCCAGGGAGCCTCCTCGTCGTCGGGCGGAGCCGCATTCCCTGATCATCTCCGGAGGGCGCTGGTACCTCGTGGCGTGGGACCTCGAGCGCGACGATTGGCGCATCTTCCGCGCAGACCGCATCGCCACCCGGACACCCACCGGTCCCCGGTTCGAGCCGCGACCTATTCCTGGCGGTGACGTTCGGGCATTCGTTTCCGCTCGGTTCAAGGGTTCGGAACGGGCGGACGAATGGCCATGCGTCGGGACCGTGCTCCTGTCGCTGCCGGCGCGATCGGTGCGCCCGTTCGCGGGCGACGGAACCGTTGAGGAGGTGGGGCCTGAGCGGTGCCGGTACCGGTCAGGCTCCTGGTCGTGGGTCGCGCTCGCCGCCTCACTCGGTCGCTTCGATGCCGATCTCGAGGTGGTCGACCCGCCAGAGCTCCGGGATGCGTTCCGGCAGCTGGCGTCCCGGTACTCGGCGGCCGCGGTTCCGGAAGGGGAGGGTGCCTCAGGCTCGCGATGAACGCATCGCAGCCTTCTGCGCGAGGTCGTCTCGGGCCGACAGTGCCTCGTACTCGTCGGTACCGAGCGCGACGAGCGCCACCCGTTCCTGCGCGTCGTGGTGAAACCCCCACCCGTAGCGTTTCGCGAGGGGTGACGCACGCAAACACGCCTGGTCTTTCGCGAAGAAGAGAGCCCACGCCTCCTCGCGATCAGCCTCGGGAATCCCCGCGCGCGTTGCGTGGACTTCGAAGAGGATCTCGTCGGAGGTGTACTCATACGGGTGCTCCGAGAGAAGCGCGAACTGGAGAGCAGCGACGGTGGGTTTCGCACCCGCAGTGGGGATTTCGGCGTCGGTTGTGGGGCAATCCGGAGCGACGGAAATGAAGGTGTTGCGGTAGTTTGTCGTCATTGTTCCAGCATCAGGAACCGCCCGGTTCCGCGTCTTGTAGATTTGCGCCAGATGACCAGTCCGTTCGCACGACACATCGGAGTCTCCGAGCGTTCCGGAGTGCTCGAGCCGCACAATCTCACACGATTCTCGGCTCGGTGGATCAGCCCCGCCGCCGATCTGTCAGACGTCGTCGACACGTACTGGACCGTTCAGTGGCGACTCCCGGCCGGTGACGCCATCGAGCAGCGGGTTGTCGACTACCCGGCAATCACGCTCAGCGTCGAGGAAGGGGACGTGCCCGCGCCGTTTGTCGTAACAGCGGTTCGGCCACAGGCGTGGCGCCGGGTGATCGCGGGCTCCGGGTCGGTCTTCGCGATTCGGCTCCGCCCGGCGGGACTCGCCGTTCTCTCCGGACTTGATGCGAGGGAGCTCGCTCCCGAGCAGGAGCTGACGGCCGGCCTCGATGAGAGAGCACACGAACTCCTCCGAAAGGTCAACGGCGCAGGAGAGCGTTCGCGCGAAGCCGATGCACGTATTCGTGAGTACCTCGCCGAGCGGCCGCTTACCGGGATGCAGCGGCTCGCCAACCGGGCCGTCGACGCTCTCGTCGCAAGCCCTCGGGTGAGGACCGGTCGCGCGGTCGCCGCGGAACTGGGAACGAGCGAACGGACGCTGCAACGCGCGCTGGGCGAGACAATTGGCCGTGGGCCCAACGAAGTCGCGCGACGCATACGGCTTCAGGAGGTCGTCCGGCGGCTCTCCACGACGGATGCCGACATCGTGACTGTCGCCGCGGACCTGGGCTACACCGACCAGGCTCACCTCACGACCGAGTTTCGGTCGGTCGCCGGGGTGCCACCGGGGCGCTATGTCCGGGAACTCCGTCGTTCGCAGGCCAATCTGGCCCGAGTTGTGAGCGACGAGTGACTCCGTCACACAGCAGCGTGACGGTTATCGCTGCAGCAGGTTCTGGCGGAAGAACGCGGCCAGATCCGCTGTCGCGTCAAGTGGCAGCACGTGAGCCACGTACTGATCCGGCCGCACGACGATGACGGCACCCTTGCGATCGATCCCACGAAGCTCGAAGATGTCGCTCTCCGGGTTCGTTGCATAGACCTTCTCGTAGTCGATCAGGTCGAACGGTCCGACGCGGGGCAAAAAGACGTCGGGAACCCGACCGATATCCGTCTCGGTGTGCGGCTGCTGGTAGACCACCTTGACGTCGAAGACGCTGTCCACCTCGGTGTCCTCCGGGGTGTGGACCAGCAACGGAGACTCGGGAGAATTCCGGAGCCAGTCCGCCCATGTCGAGACCCCGGATGCTTCGCCCGGCAGAGGCGCGTCGGCGAACGCGTACAGGCGCCAGCGTCCGTCAGCGCGGTGGTGATGCCCGAGCTGAACCGGGTTGGTGTCGGCGACCCTGACGACGGGTGCCGACTTGAATCGTTTGCCGATCGGGAACCCGGTTGCGAGGTACTGGTGGGTCGCCTCGCCGATCAGCATCGATGGCTCGTACTGGGTCATGAAACCGGCGGGGAACTCAGCGGTGCTCGTGTAGAACGTCTCCAGTTCGGCCGGGTCCTTGAGTTCTTCCGGCTTGCGGGCCATGAGGCTCGACCACTCCTTGTCGAACTCGATGAGGTTTTTCGCGACGACCTGGCGCTCGGCCGAGTAGGTGCTGAGGAGGCTCTCCGGGCTGCGCCCGTCGAGAACGTGGGCGAGTTTCCAGCCGAGGTTGAAACCATCCTGCATCGACACGTTCATGCCCTGGCCCGCCTTCGCGCTGTGCGTGTGGCAGGCGTCGCCGGTGATGAAGACCCGGGGTGTCCGCGTTCCGATCTCCTCGGGCAGGACGTCGTCGAACCGGTCGGTGAGCCGATGGGCCACCTCGTAGACGCTGTGCCAGGCGACGTTCTTCACGTCGAGCGTGTACGGGCTGAGGATGTCGTTCGCCTTGGCGATGATCTCGTCGATCGTTGTGCTGCGGATCGCACCCTTGTTGTCCGGGTCGACCTCGCCGAGGTCAACATACATGCGGAACAGGTAGCCGCCTTCGCGGGGGATGTGCAGGATGCTCCCGAATTCCGACTGGATGGCGCATTTGGTCCGGATGTCGGGGAAGTCGGTGACGGCGAGGATGTCCATGACTCCCCAGGCGTGAAAAGCCTGGTCGCCGGCGAGGGTGCATCCGATCGACTGACGCACACCGCTGCGGGCACCGTCCGCACCGACGACGTATTTCGCCCGGACAATCCGCTCCTCACCGGTGGTATGCCCGAGCGTCACGGTCACCGGATATTGGTCCGCGTCGTTCACGGTCAGGCCGCGGAATTCGTAGCCGTAATCCGGCGTCATCCTGGTGGGGGAGTGAGCCATGACCTCGGCGAAGTAATCGAGCACACGCGCCTGGTTCACGATCATGTGCGGGAACTCGCTGATCCCGGTCGGGTCGTCCACAGCGCGTGCGGTGCGGATGATGCGCGACGGGTTGGCCGGGTCCGGCTTCCAGAACGCCATCTCGGTGATCTGGTACGCCTCCTGGATGATCCTCTCGGCAAACCCGAACGCCTGGAACGTCTCGACACTGCGCGCCTGGATACCGTCGGCCTGCCCGATCGCGAGCCGTTCGCCCCGGCGTTCGACGATCCGGGTCGTGATTCCGGGGAACTGCGACAACTGGGCGGCTGTGATCATTCCGGCCGGCCCGCTGCCGACGATGAGAACGTCGACCTCGTCGGGGAGCTCCTCGGGCCGATCGATACCCACCCCTGCGGCGGGCAGAATGCGCGGGTCGGTGGACACATATCCGTGGTGGTGGAACTGCACGGGCTTCCTCACTTCGTTGTGGAAATTCAGGCGAGACGGTATCTGTGTTCTATAATCGAACGTCTGGTTCTCATATCGCTCAACCGAGTGTACGTCGCGGTCGTTCCGGCGACAAGCGCAAGCCCCTGACTGATCTGAAGCGGCGTCCATACACTCGGGACATGTTTCTTCTCTTCGGCACGACCCTGCGTGACAAGGTGCTCGTCACCGTGACCTTCATCTGCGAATACTGCCGGATGTCAGCGGCGCAGGACGTGTACGAGCGCGCCAACAAATTCTCGCTGTTCTTCGTGCCGCTCTTCACGTTCTCCCGGCGCTACGCCGTCGTCTGTTCCAACTGCGGAGGGACAACGTCGCTCACGCGTGAGCAGGCCACAAATGGCATCGAGTGGGCGGCTCGGTCTCGTCAGGTGAGTTGAGCCTAGACGAGCAACTGGTGCTTGGCGAGGTCCCGGTAGAGAGGGACGGAAGCCACGAGCTCCGAGTGCGTACCTGTCCCGACGACGCGTCCATGGTCGAGGACCACGATCGAGTCGCTGTCGACCACCGTTGATAGCCGGTGCGCGATGACGATCAGGGTGCGGTCCTCAGCGACAGCGTCGATCGCGAGGCGCATCTTTTGTTCGTTGACCCCGTCGAGCGAAGAGGTGGACTCGTCGAGCAGCAGGACCGGCGGCGCCGCGAGCAGCGCCCGGGCAATGGCGAGCCGTTGGCGTTCACCGCCGGAGAGCATGATGCCGTCTTCGCCGACGGCTGCATCGAGGCCCTGCGGGTTGCGGTCGAGCACCTCGGTGAGGTTCACCGCGTGCAGCACGCGAATGCAGTCCTCGTCGGTCGCGTCGGGGGAAGCGAGGAGCAGGTTGTCGCGGAGGGAACCCGCGAGAACCGGCGCATCCTGCTCCACGTAGCCGATCTGGGAGCGGAGGGTGGTGCGTGGCATCGTGCGGATGTCGACCCCTCCGAAGCGGATCGCCCCAGCCTCGGGGTCGTAGAACCGCTCGATGAGCCCGAGGATCGTCGACTTGCCCGCGCCCGACGGGCCGACGAGCGCGGTGCGCTGGCCGCGTGCTGCTGTGAAGCTCACGCCGCGAAGCACGGGCTGGGCGGGCTCGCTCGTCCGTTGATCGGGCAGGTCACCTGCGGTACCCTCCCGTTGGTCGAGGAGGTCGTTTGCGGCACCCTCCCGCTGGTCGAGGAGGTCGCTTGCGGCACTCTCCCGCTGGTCGAGGAGGTCGCCTGCGGCACCCTCCCGCTGATCGAGTAGGCCGCCTGCGGCCGTATCGAGATCGGTCGTACCGTCGTCTTCTTTTACGGCACCGGTCGGGTATGCGAACACGACCCCGTCGAACTCAATGGCGGGGGCGTCCTTACTTGCAATGCCCGGGGCGCGAACGGATGCCGCGATCTCGGCATCCGCTGAATCCTCGAGGGGCAGGTTGATGATTTCCTGGATTCGGCCGAGGGCACCGAGTGCCTGGTTCGTCGCGGAGATGGCGCCGAAGGCCTGGCCGAGCGGCATGATCATCATGAACAGGAACAGGATGAACGCGACGAGGCTCGCGATCGTGATCGCACCGCTGGCGACACGGAAGCCGCCGACGCCGAGGACGACGAGGAACGACACCTGCATGGCGATGCCGGCGACCGGCACGACGAGGGCGGAGATCCGGGCGACCTGGATTCCCATGCTCCATGCGCCCGTGGCGTCGGCGTCGATCGTCGCAACTTCGCGCTCCGTCGCGTTGGACGCGCGAACGGTGCGGACGGCACTGATCGCGCGTTCGACGCTCGCGGCGAGATCGCCGACCTTGGCCTGTGCCCGCTGGCTGGCGACCCGGATGTGCGTCGAGAGCAGCACGACGGTGACGATCGATACGGCGATGACGAGCGAGGTGAGACCGAGCAGGACCGGGTCGATGATGAGCATCGCAATGAGGGCGCCGATGAACGTGATGGTTCCACCGACGGCTTCGACGAGGCCCTGGGTGAGAACGGCGCGCAACAGCGTGGTGTCGCTGCCGACGCGGGAGACCAGGTCGCCGGTGCGGCGCGTGTCGAACTCCGAGATGGGGAGGCTCAGCATCCGCCCGACCAGGCGGCGACGGCTGGAGAGCACGACGCCCTCACCTGTGCGCTGGAGGAGGTAGTGCTGGTAACCCGAGATGATGCCCGAAATCACGACGAGCGCGATCAGCGCCCAGACGAGGCCGCCGAGGGAGGCGCCCCGCTCGACGACACCGATGACCTGGCTGACCAGGAGTGGCTGCGCAAGCGAGGCCGCTGAACCGACGACGCTGAGTGCAATGACAAACCACAGCACCCTCTTGTGTTCGAAGAGGTAGGGGATGAGCTCGGTGAAGCGGGCGCGCGGGCCGTCCTCGGCGCGGGGCTTCGCGAACGGCGAGCGGCGTGCCGGTCGCGTGGCAGAAGGAGATGACATCCGGATTCCTCAGGGTTATCGGAAAAAGGGGTGGAATTACTTGCGACCGTATTTCTTGTGGACGGCCTGACGGCTCACGCCGAGGGCGAGAGCGATGAGTTGCCAGCTGGCATCCGCGTTGCGTGCCCGGCGAACGGCGACGGCTTCGGCGCGATCGAGCTCTGTACGAAGTTTAGCGATCGCGCGGAGGGCGGTGTACGGATCGTTCGACCCGGCCTCGGCGGCGAGGGTTCCAAAAGTTCCAGTGCTCATGGTGTCAACGTTAGTTGACGCATTTGCAGCTGTCAATAAAGGTTGACATGCGGGCGGGCTGCGCGCGCGTCGGTGGTGCACGATTATGCTGGCCCTATCCGTTTCAGAGGAGAGCAGTATGGGTTCGATCATCGGCGACATTCTGACGAGTGCGCTCGGTATCGCTCTCAGCCCCATTCCTCTTCTCGCGGTGATCACCCTCGTGCTCGCGCCGCGCGGCAACGCTGCGGCCCTCGGTTTCCTCGGTGGCTGGCTGCTCGGTGTCATCCTCCCCGTGCTCGTCATCACCACGCTCGCCGGACTCCTGCCCGAAAGCTCGGGGGATGCCTCCCGCCCGGTCGGCGGGACGCTCCTGCTCATTCTCGGGGGACTCCTGATGTACCTCGCCGCCGGCGAATGGCGGCTCCGGCCGCAGCCGGGCAAGGCCCCGGTCCTTCCCCGTTGGGTGGCCGCCCTCGATTCGATGACGGTGCCTCAGGGTCTCGCACTCGGATTCGGCCTCGCCGCCCTCGCCCCGAAAAATCTCTCCCTGGCCATCGGTGCCGGTCTGACCATCGGCGGAGCGACCTTCCAGTTCCGCGAAGTCATGCTCGTGCTTCTGGTCTTCGTGCTCATCGCCGCCTCGAGCATGCTCGTCGTCGTTGTCGGCGGGATGGCCGCTGTCGAAGCGTGGCGCCGTCCGCTGATCGAGCTGCGCGACTGGATGGGCCGCAACAGCGCCACGGTTCTCGCCGTGCTCTATCTTGTGCTCGGTGTGAGCCTCGTCGGCGCCGGAATCAGCGCTTTCTGACGTCACTCTTCCGCCGTGTCGGAGGCCTGGTCTAGTGTGATGGACTGTGCCGCCACCAGTCATTCGCGCAGCAAATCTCGTCAAGAAGTACAAAGACTTCGCGGCGGTCAACGACATCTCCTTCGAGGTTGAGCCCGGGGAGGCTTTTGGCCTGCTCGGTCCCAACGGAGCGGGCAAGTCGACGGCGATGCGCATGATCGGCGCAGTGTCCACCCGCACGAGCGGTGATCTCAGCGTTCTCGGCCTCGATCCGGATCGTTACGGTCCCGAGATTCGTGCCCAGCTGGGCGTCGTCCCCCAGTCAGACAACCTCGACATGGAGCTGCGGGCGCGCGAGAATCTCATCGTCTACGGCCGCTACTTCGGGCTGCCGGCGAAGCAGGTGGCTGCCCGTGCCGATGAACTGATGGCGTTCGCCCAGCTCGATGACAAGGTGAAAGCCAAGGTCGACGATCTCTCCGGCGGCATGAAGCGACGGCTCACCATTGCCCGCGCGCTCATCAACGATCCACGACTGCTGCTGCTCGACGAACCGACCACCGGACTCGATCCGCAAGCCCGCCACATTCTCTGGGACCGGTTGTTCCGGCTCAAGGAGCAGGGCACGACCCTCCTGCTCACCACGCACTACATGGACGAAGCAGAACAGCTGTGCGACCGCATCGTCGTCATCGACAAGGGCTCGATCATGGCGGAAGGGTCGCCTGCCTCCCTCATCCGGACGTACTCATCGAGGGAGGTGCTCGAGGTGAGATTCGGTTCGGATCGCAACGCCGAGGCATCCGCTCGACTGGACGGAATCGGTGACCGCATCGAGGTGCTGCCCGACCGCATCCTGCTGTATTCCGCGAACGGTGAGGAGGCTCTCGGCCGCATCACGGAACGTGGCCTGCACCCGATCACGAGCCTCGTCCGGCGCTCGAGCCTCGAGGATGTGTTTCTCCGCCTCACAGGCAGGAGCCTGATCGAATGAGCGATCTCGCGACCTCGTCCGACCTGGAGCGTGGGGTGGCACTTGCCGCCCGTGCCCGCAGGTGGGGAGCCTGGTATGTGGCAGAGCACCGGTTCCGGGTGATGCGCTCATACCTGCAGACCGTGCTGCTCACCGGGATCGGCAACCCGCTCGTCTACCTTTTCGCGATGGGGGTAGGGCTCGCCAGTCTCGTCGACGCAAACCTCGGCGACGACGCGATCGGTGGGGTCGGCTACCTCACCTTCGTCGCGCCTGCGCTCCTGTGCGCCGCGGCGATCACCGTCGCCACCGAGGAGTTCACGTACCCGATCATGCTGGGATACAAGTGGAATCCGGTGTTCTTCGGCATGAACGCCAGCCCGCTCCGCCCCGGTCAGATCATCGACGGCATCGTGATCAGTGTCATCGTCCGCATGCTCCTCACCTGCGTGCTCTACTACGTGTTCATCCTGCTGTTCGGCGCGATTCCGGATGCCTCCGGCTGGGTGGCCGTGCTCGTCGCCGTTCTGACCGGCCTCGCGTTCGGCGCCGTGATCATGGGATACACCTCGACCCTGACCGAAGACACCGGCCAGCTCGCGATGGTCATGCGGTTCGTCGTGCTGCCGATGACGCTGTTCTCGGGAACCTTCTTCCCGCTCACGCAGCTGCCCGTGTTCCTGCAGTGGATCGGGTGGATCTCACCGCTCTGGCACGGAACCGAGCTCGCGCGGGTCTTCAGTTACGGGTACTCCGAGCCGATCTGGCTGACCGTTCTGCATGTGCTCTACCTGGCCGCGTTGTTCGCGTACGGCTGGATCTGGGCGCGCCGCATCGCCGTGAGGAGGCTGGCGAAGTGACCGAAACGCTCGTGACGACATCCGCTCGCCGTGACCGCCCGCTCGGCTCGCTCTATGCCGGCAATGCCCGGTCGGTGATGCTGCGGGGCTGGCGCGCAACGCGATCGACCAACTGGCTCGTCGTCGTGTCGGGGCTGTTCGAGCCGGTGTTCTACCTGCTGTCGATGGGGCTCGGGCTCGGCGCGCTCGTCGGCACGGTGGAGGGGCCCGGTGGCTCGGAGATTTCGTATGCCGCGTTCATCGCGCCCGCGCTTCTTGCTGTTGCGGCGATGAACGGAGCCATCTACGACTCGACCTGGAACGTGTTCTTCAAGATGCGGTTCTCGAAACTGTACGACGGCATGCTCGCGACGTCGCTCGGCCCGCTCGACGTTGCGCTCGGTGAGATCTCACTCGCGCTGCTGCGGGGTGCGTTGTATGCGACCGGGTTCATGCTCGTGATGCAGGTGCTCGGACTCCACCTGTCGTGGTGGGCGCTGCTCGCATTTCCGGCCGTCGTGCTCATCGCGTTCGCGTTCGCGAGTTTCGGGATGGCCGTGACGAGTTACATGAAGACGTTCCAGCAGATGGACTGGATCAACTTTCTCCTGCTGCCGATGTTCCTGTTCTCGGCGACGTTCTACCCGCTGAGCGTCTACCCGCCCGCGCTTCAGACGGTGATCCAGTGCCTGCCACTGTGGCACGGCGTGGAGCTTGTGCGTGGTCTCACGACGGGTGCGGTCGACGTCGGTCTGCTGTGGCACGTGCTCTACTACCTCGTGATGATCGCGATCGGCCTGGTCTTCACGACCCGTCGGCTGCGGGCGCTCTTCCTCGACTGACCCGCGGGTTCTCCGCGGCCCCTCCTTTCTGTGCGTGCGAGCTTCGTCCTGTGCGTGCGAGCTTCGTCGATGTGGCAACCTCGAATTCAGGAGACGACGCCAAATTCAGGAGGTCCGATGCGACACTCCGTACGAGAGCGCTCTCACTCCGGCGTGTCGCGCTGATCTCCTGAATTTGGGGTGGGTGATGGCGCGTGAAATTTGGGGTGGGTGATGGCGCGGAGAGTGGATGCCGGTGGCGGCGGCATCCGTCTGTCCATCGTTAGTGCGCCGTGGTGACGTGGTCGCCGCGTTCGACGGATGCCATGATCGTCGCGAGTACGGTCGGCCAATCGAAGAGCACCTGGTAATAGGTGAACCGCAGGATGATGAAGCCGACTCCGCTGAGGAGAGCTCCTCGCGCATGGTCGGATTCGAACTTGTCTGTGCCGTGAAATTCGAGCCCGTTGATCTCGATGAGGAGCCGGTCGCCGATGACGACGTCCAAGCGGAAGGAGTTCAGCGTCCAGACCTGAATCCGGCAGGTCAGGCCAGCGAGACGCAGCCGCGCGCGAAAGATGCTCTCCGGAAAGCTCTCGGCACGACCATCGATCAGCGTCTCGAACATGTTGAACCGCTTCGGCCAGCCGCGTATCAGGCCGGCGAGCGTGCGGGGCGTGATCTTCTTCCGATGCACAGCGGAGTCGAAGATGGCCACGGCGTAATCGAGCGGCATGCATTCCGCTATCTGTCGCAGCGCGAGATGCAGTGGCAGCACAAGGGTGTGGCGGGACACATTGTCAATGTGGTTCCAGTGCAAAGTGGCACTGCTGTCCGTCGCCGGCGCGAACCGCACGTGTTTGTCAGACGGTGTTCGGAGCCGCGAGGCCGTCGGCGGGACCCAGACGTGCAGTGGGTTGCCGGGAGGCGTGGCGAGGCCATGGTGACCTGCCGCGCTGACGCAGCCGAGGCATCCGCCCAGTCGAACCGCACGGATGATGTCTTCGTCGGCGGTCGGCAGGGCGTACCAGCCTTGCATCGGCCGGAACAGTGCCCCGCGGCTAACCGCCGAACGAAGAGCCGAGTTCGGAACGCCGAGTGCGACGACGCGCTGCTTCTGGGCGATGCCGCCGAGGGAAGCCACGGCGCGAACGGGATCGAACATGTCCGGAACGATGGCAGGCGGCGGATGCTGTGGCGCGGGTCGGACCGGAACTGCGGATAGCGCGCGAGTCGAACTCCGTTGTGGAGGAGTAGACGGCGGCCACTTTTCGCACGGCCGGGCAACTCCAATTCGGGGCCACCTCCTGAATTTGAGGTCGACGCCTCACACGCGGGCGGGGCGGGCACAGAACGACGGATGCCGTCCCTCGCGTGGCGAGGAACGGCATCCGTAGAGGGAACCAGCGACTAGCGGTCGATGTCGATGTCCTTGGTCTCCTTGCCGATAATCAGTGCGATCAGCGTGATGACGCCCATCACGGCGAGGTAGACACCGACGAGGAACGGGCTTCCATCAGCCACCGCCCACAGCCAGACGGCGATGAACGGGGCGACAGCGGCGCCGAGGATGCTCGACACGTTGTACGAGATACCGGAACCGGTGTAGCGCACGTTGGTCGGGAACAGCTCGGGCAGCAGCGCGCCCATCGGGCCGAAGGTCATACCCATGAGGCTGAAGCCGATGATGAGGAACGCCATGACACCGATGAAGCCGGCCCCGAGGAGCGGCACCCAGAGCAGGCCAAACACGATGATGCCTGACGTGACGATGATGAGCGTCTTGCGGCGCCCGAACTTGTCTGCCCACGGACCGGAGAGGAGCGTGAAGATTCCGAAGAACACGACACCGGCGATGAGCATGAGCACGAAAGTGTTGTAGTTGTAGCCGAGGCCGGGCTGCTGGCCTTCTGCCGGGACGATCGGTGCACGGCCGTAGCTCAGCGAGAACGTGGTCATCAGGTAGAAGAGCACGTAGGTGGCGAGCATGAAGAACGTGCCGAGGATGAGCTCGCGCCAGTTGCTCTTGAACACCAGCTTGAGAGGAAGCTTGACGACCTTGCCGGCCTTGACCGTGTTGGTGAACGCGTCGCTTTCGACGAGCTTGAGCCGTACCCACAGGCCGACGATGACCATGACGGCGGAGAACAGGAACGGGATGCGCCAGCCCCAGTCGAGGAACGCGTCCGAGGGGCGCGACGGGTCGTTCGACGGCAGCGCGAACGCGATGAGGAGGAAGAGTCCGTTGGCGATGATGAAGCCGATCGGGGCGCCCAGCTGCGGGAAGGTGCCGTACCAGGCACGCTTGCCGACCGGTGCGTTTTCGGTCGCGACGAGCGCTGCGCCGCTCCATTCGCCACCGAGCGCGAAGCCCTGGGCGAGACGGAGGATGACGAGCAGAAGCGGGGCGAACCAGCCGATGACGAGGTAGGTCGGCAGGAGGCCGATGAGGAACGTCGCGATTCCCATGGTGAGCAGGGCAGCGACGAGCGTTGTCTTGCGTCCGACCTTGTCACCGAGGTGACCGAAGAAGATGGCGCCGAGCGGGCGCGCGACCATGGCGGCACCGAAGATGGCGAAGGACGACAGCAGAGCCGTGGTCTCGTTGCCCGCGGGGAAGAAGAGGTACGGGAAGACGAGAACGGCGGCTGTCGCGTAAACGTAGAAGTCGTAGAACTCGATGGTCGTACCGACGAGCGACGCGAGAATGACGCGTGACTTTGGGTTGGCCGGAGCCTTGGGAGTAGTGGTGGCTGAGACTGACATGGTGCTTTCTCGTCGTGAAGCGGAAACACTTGGAGGCGCGGGCCGGTCGCGTCTGCCACCCCAAGAGTTGAACAGTGGTGAGGTGCCGCACTTGTGGCGCGACTGTGACACTGTACGCGCAGTTTTCTCGGGCGCAAAAATGGGGTGGGCCGCCTTGACGGGAACGACCCACCCGGGAGGGGTTACGCCCGCAGCTCGCGGAGGAGCACGGCGGTCGCGACGGCGGCCTCGGCGGCTTCGCGCCCCTTGTCCTCCTTCGACCCGGGCAGCCCGGCCCGGTCGAGGCCCTGCTGTTCGTCGTCGAGCGTCAGTACTCCGAATCCGACCGGCTTGCCGGTCAGGATCGCGACCTGTGTGAGGCCCGAGGTAGCGGCATCCGACACGAATTCGAAGTGCGGGGTGCCGCCGCGGATGATCACGCCGAGCGCGACGACCGCGTCGGCGCCCGCGTCCAGGGCGGCCTTCGCCGCAACGGGAAGCTCGAAGCTGCCCGGCACACGGATCAGGCGGGAGGATGCTCCGCTCTCGTCGAGCGCTCGGGTCGCCCCGGCGATGAGACCGTTGCTGATCTCCTCGTGCCAGTGCCCGGCGATGATCACAATGTTGAGTCCGGTGCCGTCGATGTCGAGGTCGGGGGAGCCTTCACCGCTCATGATGTCGTCCTGCTTTCCTGGCCTGAGGCCGTCAGTGCTGTCGGGGTGTATTCGTGGCCCATCCGGTCACGCTTGGTTTCGAGGTAGGAGGCATTGAAAGCGCCGACGCCGACGACGAGGGGAACCCGTTCGGTGACGGTGACACCGTACTCCTCGATCTGGCGCACCTTCTCGGGGTTGTTGGTGAGCAGACGGATGCTCGTCAGGCCGAGATCCGTGAGGACCGCGGTCGCCGCGAGGTAGCTCCTGGCGTCGGCGGGGAGACCGAGCGCGAGGTTGGCGTCGAGGGTATCAAGGCCGTCCTCCTGCAGCTTGTACGCGCGGAGCTTGTTGATCAGTCCGATGCCGCGGCCCTCATGGCCGCGGAGGTAGACCACGACTCCGCCGTGGCGCTGGATGGAGGCGAGGGCGGTGTCGAGTTGCGGCCCGCATTCGCACTTGAGCGAGCCGAACGCTTCCCCGGTGAGGCACTCCGAGTGCACGCGCACGAGCGCTCCCGGCGCGGTGTAGTCGCCGGCGAGGATGGCGACGTGGTCGGCGCCGGTGTTGCGGTCGCGGTAGGCGCGCATCCGGAACGTTCCGTGTGTCGTCGGCACCGTCGTCTCCACTTCGAAGAGAACGGGGGAGGAGGCGGGGATGTCGACATCGTCCGGTTCGTCGGGCACCAATCGGGGAGGAACGGATGCTGCGGGGGCGTCCTCCTGCTCGTTCAGGTACTCGATGAGTCCGGCGATGGTGATCACCGGAAGCCCGTCGCGCTCACCGAGCGCGATGAGGCCTGGCAGGCGCATCATGTCGCCGTTGTCGTCGACGACTTCACATATTGCGCCGACCGGGGTGAGGCCGGCGAGCCTCATCAGATCGACAGCGGCTTCGGTGTGACCCGCACGCTGGCGGACCCCGCCGTCGACCGCGCGCAAGGGGACGATGTGGCCGGGCCGGATGAGGTGCGATGGTTCGGCATCCGGGCTGCCGAGCACTCGGAGGGTATGCGCCCGGTCGGCGGCGCTGATGCCCGTCGTGATCCGGTCGGCCGCGTCGACAGTGATCGTGTACGCGGTGTGGCGCAGGTCCTGGCTCTCGCTGACCATGATGGGCAGTTCGAGCCTGTCAGCGATCTCGTTCGTCATCGGCGCGCAGATATAGCCGCTCGTGTTGCGGACCGTCCAGGCAACCCAGTCACGGGTCGCGAGTTCGGCCGAAAGGATGACGTCACCCTCGTTCTCGCGTCCCTCGTCGTCGGCGACGAGCACCGGCTTGCCCTGTCGCAGGGCGTCGAGCGCTTCGGGGATTGTGGCGATGCTCATGCGTCGCTCCTTCCGTCGGCGGTCGTAGCCACCGGCATCCGTTCTCCGGCGAGCCGGAGTGCGAGCATGCGCTCGACGTGACGAGCCAGAATGTCTGTCTCGATGTTGACCTGATCACCGACGGCACGGGCGCCGAGGGTGGTCGCGGTGAGGGTTTCGGGAATGAGGGAGACCTCGAACCACTGCTCGGCCTCGGTGGCGGGCGAGACCGCGCTGACCGTCAGCGAGGTTCCGTCGATCGCGATCGACCCCTTGTCGGTGACGAGCCGGGCGAGGTCGTCGGCGAGGCTGAACCGCAGAACGCGCCACGCGCTGCCCTCGGTGATCACGAGCACGGTGGCCGTGCCGTCGATGTGGCCCTGAACGATGTGTCCACCGAGCCGGTCGCCCACCTCGGCTGCCCGTTCGAGATTGACCCGGCGGCCGGGTGCGACGCCGTCGAGCGTCGACATCGCAAGGGTCTGGGCCATGACGTCGACGGTGAAGGTGTTGGGGGTCTGGTCGACGACGGTGAGGCAGACGCCGGAGACCGAGATCGAGTCGCCGTGCTTCGCGCCGGTGACCGCGAGTGGACCGCGCACGGTGAGCCGGGCGGCATCCGTGGTGCGATCGACAGCGAGAACCTCGCCGATCTCCTCAATGATTCCGGTGAACATTTCTAGGCGTGTCCTTTCGGGTGGGCGATGACCAGGAGGTCGTCGCCGAGTGTGTGAACGCTGTCGACGGCGAGCCGCCGGGCGTCGGAGATGGAGCCGACGCCGATGTCGGTGAGAGCGGTGCGTTCGCCGCCGAGGAGTACAGGCGCGAGGTAGATGAGGTACTCGTCGACGAGACCGCGGGCGATGAACTGGCTGATGAGCGTCGGTCCGCCCTCGAGGAACAGCGAACGGATGCCACGGTCGCGCAGCCCGGCGAGATCGGCCGCGAGGTCGTCTCCGGTGACGCGAACCAGCGGGCGCGGGTGGGTCCTCAGCGCCGCGGACTCCGGCAGATCGCGGTGGCCGAACACCACGGGAATCGGCTGCGCCGCATACAGGCCACCGGATGCTCGGCGTGCTGTCAGCGCAGGATCGTCGGCGAGCACGGTTCCGGTTCCCACACCGATCGCATCTGCCGCCGCACGCCTGGCGTGAACGTCGGCGCGCGCATCAGGACCGGTCACCCACTGGCTGGATCCGTCCGCCGCCGCGGCGCGCCCGTCGAAGCTCTGCGCCCACTTGGCGATGACATAGGGACGGCCGAGGCGTGCTGCGACGAGCCAGCTGCCGAGCAGGATTTCGCCGGCTGACCGCAGCACCCCGGGTACGACGTCGACACCGGCAGAACGGAGCCGTTCGGCGCCGCCGCTGGAGTGGATGCCGGGGTCATCGACGGCGTAGACGACCCGGGAGATTCCCGCGCCGATGAGGGCCTGGGCGCACGGCCCCGTGCGTCCGGTGTGGTTGCACGGTTCGAGCGTGACAACGGCGGTCGCGCCGGTCGCTGCCCCCGGCGCCAGGTGGGAGAGCGCGTCGGTCTCGGCGTGGGCGGTCCCGGCGCCACGGTGCCAGCCCTCGGCGAGAATGCCACCGTTTGCGTCGAGGATCACACAGCCGACCTGGGGGTTCACGCCCCGCGCAGGCCCGCGGTGGGCGAGCTCGATCGCCTGGCGCATCGCGTCGGCGAACATCGCCGGACTCACCCTGGCTTCGGGGTGCTCGTGCGTTTCGGTCGTGTCGCTCACGCCCATTGGATTCTCTCTCGTCGTGGAACGAGCTCCGGGGTGCGGTGAGCGGCGCGCGGGCGCCGTCAACGGTCGCGCAACAGGCATCCGCAGATGCACCGTTCCACGCGTGCTGCCTCCCATCCGGACTCGAGCCGGGATGTTTTCACATTCCAACCCATAACCGTCGGTACCGGAATTTCACCAGTTCAATCACGCACACTGCTGCGCGCGACTCGCGGACTATCACCGCCGGTTCGGACTCTCACCGACCCCGGAGCACGTTATTCGTTGTGTCTATCGTAGGCTCAACGCGCTGTCGCCGGGGATATTCCTTACCGTGCGTGACGTTCTGCGTCTGAGCTGCGCCAGATCGTCAGCCGGCGAGGAGTTTTCTCGCCGTTCCGGAGTCGACGATGAGGTCGGTGATGAGCCCGGCTGCCAGCGCGCCGCGCAGGGTCTGCAGCTTGCTCTCTCCTGACACGACGCACACCCGTCTGGCGATGCCGCGCAGGACATCGAGGCTCGGTCCGCTCGATCGGTCGTTGAGCGGGATGCCGTCGCTCGAGCCGTCCTCGCGGTAGAACACTGTCGCGATGTCGCCGACGGCGCCGGTTGCGCGGAGCTGCGCGAAATCGTCGTCGTCGAGGTAGCCACCGATGTACACATGGCTGGGCACGCCCGCGAAGGGCGAGCCGAGGCCGAAGACAATCGTGTCGAGGGTCTTCTGCATTTCGACCACCCGGCTGATGCTGCGCTCACGCCAGAGCGCCGCCTTCGTCGCGGGGTCGTCGAACACCGCAGGAACCGGAAACTGCTGCACCGTCGCGCCGTACGCGGATCCGAAGCGCTGCAAAATCTCGCTCGCGTAGAGGATGCCGGTGGTGCGGGGGTTCGCGGCACCGTTGAGCTGCACGACGGTGGAGTTGTGCGTGGCCTTCGAGAGCAGATGTCGCGACAGCGCACTCATCGTCGAACCCCACGCCACGCCGAGGGACATGTTGGAGTCGATGAAGCCGCCGAGAATCCGTGCAGCCGAGAGGGCAACGCGGTCGAGCCGTTCGACGTCGCTCGTCTGGTCAGGCACGGGAACGACGTGCGCGGTGATACCGAACTGGGCCCGGATGTCTCCCTCGAGCTGGCGGGGCATGTCGAGGGGGGAGCGCACCTGGATCTCGACCAGCCCGGTCTCTCTGGCATGCCCGAGAAGGCGCGAGACCGATGATCGCGAGGTGTGCAGTTCGTGGGCGATGGCATCCATCGTCAGGTCCTGCAGGTAGTACAGCTGAGCCGCGGTGAGAGCGTCTCGGGTCTTTGGGTTCAACTGGGCGGCTTTGGACGGGCTCATGTTCGAAACTCCTTGCACGTTTGTGCATCGGGTTTGCACGTTGGTGAATATACCCGAACAATCGACTGGAGACGAGAACCGACGCGACACGGATGCTCCCTCCTCAGGGCGAACCGGCACCGAGCGTCGACGAGAAGGAGCAGAACCGCCATGAAGCAGCCAGCAACGCAGCCAGGCAACCGGCGGGCATCCGTCGATACTCTCCGGAACCGGCGCCAGGCACGGGTCCTCGTCATCGGCGGAGGCATCAACGGGCTCGCGGTGTTCCGCGATCTCGCGCTCCAGGGAGTGGATGTCGCCCTCGTCGAGCGCGGGGACTACTGCTCCGGTGCCTCGGCGGCGTCGAGCCACATGATCCACGGCGGCATCCGATACCTCGAAAACGGCGAGTTCCGCCTCGTGAAGGAATCAGTGACCGAGCGCAACGGCCTGCTCAAGATCGCGCCGCACTACGTCAAGCCGCTCGAAACAACGGTGCCGATCTTTTCGACCTTCTCCGGCATCGTGTCTGCCCCTCTTCGCTTCCTCACCCACAAGTCGGGAAAGCCGCAGGAACGCGGTGCCCTCCTGATCAAGGTCGGACTGGTTCTCTACGACTCCTTCTCCCGTGACGGCGGCAGCGTTCCTCGTCACAAGTTCTTCGGCAAGAAGAAGGCGCTCGCCGCCCTGCCCCAGCTCAACGACGACCTCAAGTACACG
The DNA here is from genome assembly GCF_055361225.1 of Mycetocola sp. TRD_SC_2. Taxonomy (NCBI): domain Bacteria; kingdom Bacillati; phylum Actinomycetota; class Actinomycetes; order Micrococcales; family Microbacteriaceae; genus Mycetocola; species Mycetocola sp. TRD_SC_2. The sequence goes on from NZ_CM143954.1 coordinate 699,671, forward strand.
GCCACGTACTTCGACGCCTCCGTGCACGACCCGGAGCGTCTTGCCCTCGACGTTCTGCGTGACGGGCTCGACGCGGGCCCGCACGCACGTGCAGCCAACTATGTCGAAGCGGTTGGATTCGACGGCGGATCCGTCCTGCTGCGCGACGGAGTCAGCGGTGACGAGTTCGCGTTCGACGCGGAGGTCGTCATCAACGCGTCAGGACCGTGGACGGACCTCACCAACGCGGCACTCGGGCAGGACAGCTCGCTCATGGGCGGAACCAAGGGTTCGCACATCGTGCTCGACAACCCGGAACTGCTCGCCGCGACCGGCGGACGCGAGATCTTCTTCGAGCACGAAGACGGCCGCATCGTCCTGATCTACCCGCTCAAGGGCAAGGTCATGGTCGGCACGACCGACATCGACGCCGACCCAGCGAAGCCCGCCGTGTGCACCGAAGAAGAGGTCGACTACTTCTTCGACCTGGTGAAGCACGTGTTCCCGGCCATTTCGGTGAGCCGCGACGAGATCGTCTACCGCTTCAGCGGCATCCGCCCCCTGCCCGGTCACGGTGACCTGGAACCCGGATTCGTGTCTCGCGATTACCGCATTGTTCCGACTCCGCTCGGATCGGGAACGATGCTCAGCCTCGTCGGCGGCAAGTGGACGACGTTCCGTGCCCTCGCCGAACACCTCTCGACCGAGACGCTCGAACTTCTGGGTGCCGAGCGGACCGTGTCGACGGTCGGCATGCCGATCGGTGGCGGAGCCGGGTTCCCGTCGACGGATGCCGCGATGCAGGTCTGGCTTGCAGACAACTCCCGCGAGGTCGGCCGCGCCCGTGCGTCCCAGCTGATGGAACGGTACGGAACACGTGCCACCGGCATCATCGAGGAGCTCGGCGAGGCGGGAGATGACCGACTCGTCTCCGCCCCCGACTACAGCGTCCAGGAGATCACCCGCCTGATTCGCACCGAGCACGTCGTGCACCTGCTCGACCTGCTGCAGCGGCGCACGAGCATCGCCTTCACCGGTGGGGTCACGAGCGCGCTCCTCGAAGAGCTTGCTCCTCTCCTCGCCACCGCGCTCGGCTGGACGGACGAGCAGACGGATGCCGAGATCGCGGTCGCCACGGCGACGCTTCGCACTGTGCACGGTGTGCAATTCGACACCCGTTCGGTGGTCACTGACGCGTAAAACCTCCGGTGAGCTGAGCAAATCTGCACGCATTCTCACGCGACCCTCTTGTTTCGCGTAGACAAAGGTCGATACGTTGCACAGGGGAGTGAAAACCATCACAGGTCAGGGCGTCTCGCCCCAGACGACATAAGCAAGGAAGGTCAACGTGGACGTAACTTTAGGTTCTATCTTTCTCTCGGAGGTCGTCGGTACGGCGCTCCTGATCCTGCTCGGTGGTGGCGTCGTCGCCAACGTCGTGCTGGCGAAGACGAAAGGCTTCAACGGCGGCTGGCTCCTGATCAACTTCGGTTGGGGTTTTGCTGTCTACATCGGTGTTCTCGCCGCGTACCTCTCCGGGGCGCATTTGAACCCCGCGGTCACCGTCGGACTCATCACCTCCGGGATCGATGAGTTCGTCCCGGGCATCGCGGTGGACTTCGCGTCGACCTTCACCTACTTCGGTGGTGAGATGGTCGGTGCATTCATCGGTGCAGTCCTCGTCTACCTGACCTACAAGCAGCACTTCGACGCGTCGGAGGACGCGGGCGCCAAGCTCGCCGTCTTCTCCACCGGCCCTGCCATCCGCGGCTACGCCTGGAACGTCATCACGGAGATCGTCGGCACATTCGTGCTCGTCTTCGCCGTGATCTCCTTCGGGCGACAGGGCGACACTCCCGGCCTTGCGGCGCTCGGCGCTCTGCCGGTTGCCCTCGTCGTTGTGGCGATCGGTATCTCGCTCGGTGGACCCACCGGTTATGCGATCAACCCAGCACGTGACCTCGCTCCCCGCATCGCTCACGCCATCCTCCCGATCAAGGGCAAGGGCTCGAGCGACTGGAGCTACGCCTGGGTTCCCGTCGTCGGCCCCCTCCTCGGTGGCGCCATCGCCGGTTGGGCTTCTCTCGTCCTTCTCCCGACCGTCGGCGCCTGACCCCGTATGCCGGCGGCGGCACTCGTCGCCGGCATCCCCCCTGTAAAACAACGCATTGCCAACAAAGGAGTTACCCATGGCGGATTACGTCATCGCAATCGACCAGGGAACAACCAGTTCCCGCGCGATCATCTTCGACAAGTCCGGATCGATCATCTCGACCGGTCAGCTCGAGCATGAGCAGATCTTCCCCAAGGCAGGCTGGGTCGAACACGATCCGATGGAGATTTGGAACAACACCCGTGAGGTCATCGGGCAGGCGCTCTCCAAGGCCAACCTGACCCGTCACGACATCGCTGCCGTCGGCATCACCAACCAGCGTGAAACCGCTGTGGTGTGGGACAAGACCACGGGCAAGCCCGTCTACAACGCCATCGTCTGGCAGGACACCCGCACGCAGTCCATCGTCGACCGGTTCGCGGCAGACGGCGGCGTCGAGCGGTTCAAGCCCAAGGTCGGCCTTCCGCTCGCCACCTACTTCTCAGGAACCAAGATCGTCTGGATCCTCGAGAACGTCGACGGCGCACGCGAAAAGGCGGATGCCGGTGACCTCCTCTTCGGAACGACCGACAGCTGGGTGCTCTGGAACCTCACCGGCGGCACCGACGGCGGTGTGCACGTCACCGACGTGACCAACGCCAGCCGCACGCTGTTCATGGACCTCGAAACCCTGCAGTGGGACGACGAGATCCTCTCGGTGTTCAACGTGCCGAAGTCGATGCTGCCCGAGATCAAGTCCTCCTCCGAGGTCTACGGACACGCGCACAGCTCGAGCCTGCTTCGCGAGACGCCGATCGCCGGCATCCTCGGTGACCAGCAGGCAGCAACGTTCGGCCAGGCGGCGTTCGACACCGGTGAGTCGAAGAACACCTACGGCACCGGTAACTTCCTCATCTTCAACACGGGTGAAGAGATCGTGCACTCGAAGAATGGTCTGCTCACGACGCTCGGCTACAAGCTGGGCGACGCGAAGCCGCACTACGCACTCGAGGGCTCGATCGCTGTGACCGGTTCGCTCATCCAGTGGCTGCGCGACAACCTCGGCATCATCAAGAGTGCGCCCGAGGTCGAGACGCTCGCGACCACGGTCGATGACAACGGCGGGGTCTACATCGTCCCGGCGTTCTCCGGTCTGTTCGCTCCGTACTGGCGCCCCGAAGCTCGCGGCGTCATGGTCGGGCTCACCCGGTTCGTCAACAAGGGACACATCGCCCGGGCGGCGCTCGAGGCGACAGCGTTCCAGACCCGCGAGGTTCTCGACGCGGTCAACGCCGACTCAGGCGTCGACCTCACCGAGCTCAAGGTCGACGGTGGCATGGTCGCCAACGACGCCCTGATGCAGTTCCAGGCCGACATCCTGAACGTGCCGGTCGTCCGGCCCGTCGTTGCGGAGACCACGGCGCTCGGTGCGGCCTACGCTGCCGGACTCGCCGTCGGCTTCTGGGAGAACCTCGACGACCTGCGCGGCAACTGGCAGGAAGACAAGCGCTGGGAGCCGTCGATGGCCGACGAGGACCGCGACCGTCAGATCCGCCTCTGGAAGAAGGCCGTCACCAAGTCCTTCGACTGGGTCGACGAAGACGTACAGTAACCCCATCCCGACAGCCGGGCCCGTTCTCTTCGGAGTACGGGCCCGGTTTTCGTGTGTGCGGCGATCGATCGGTCCGTAAGGGGCATTCGGGTCGACCTTCTGCGACCCTTCGGGACCGATCGATTGCGGGGATGACCCCTTCTGCCCGGTCGACGTCGGTGCATATGTCGAGTCGCCCCACTTCGTTACTCCCGAGCCGCGGGAGCGACACTATGTGGCGACTCGACGGCGCGAGCGACGGTTTGTGGCGACCCAGCGGCGCCAGCCACGTTCGGGCTACCGGGAGCCGCGTCAGAGGTCGTCGAGGCTCGCGATCGTCCGCACGCCCGACTCCCGGGCGAGTTCGAACGGGTCACGAGCCGTGGCGCCGTGCCCGATCGCACCGATCATGACGTCGTCACCGAATCGATTGAGCCACACACCTTCGAGTCCAGCAGATGCCGCGCCGACGGCATCCGTCAATAACCGATCCCCGACGTACAGGGCGTCTGCCGGATCCGTGTCGAAGAGGGCGCACGCCCGCTCGAAGATCGCGGGGTCGGGTTTGGCGACTCCGACGGCACCGGAAGCGATGACGTGCTCGAACCGGTCTCCGAGCCCGGTACGGTCGAGCTTGACCCGCTGGTAGTCGTGCTCGCCATTCGTAATGACGCCGAGCCGGACGCCCGCCGCAGCGAAGCGGTCGAGGCAGGGGAGGGCATCATCGAAGTGTTCCCAGGCGCCCCGGTAGCTTTCGAAGTAGGTGTCGAAGAAGGCATCGGCCTCGACCTCCGACAGAGTGACGCCGTGCGCGGCGGCGAAATCAGCCGCACGGGCGCGCCGCTGCCCGGCGAACGTCAGTTCCTTCGAGAGGTAGCGGTGGTAGTGCCGATCCTCGAGTTCGTGCCACAGCGCGACCGATCGCTCCCGGTCATCGACCGCAAACAAGCCGGTCGCGTCGACGTGGTTCAGAATGCCCCGCGACACGGCACCGCGGTGATCCATCAGGGTGTCGTCGAGGTCGAAGAGGGCGAGCGCCTTCATCGCGCGAACACCTCTGCCGGCCAGTCGTCTGCGGGACCCGGACGGTTCGAAGCGGTGAGTTCAGCATGATGGCTCCGCTCGGACACGCCGGCCCTCGGGATCGACGAGGGGGCGGTGCCCCGGTACTGGAAACCGAGCCGCTGGGCAACCAGGGCCGAACTCGCGTTCCCAACGAGGGCCTCCCAGAGAATGGTGACCTCGGATGCCCGGCTGCCTCGGTCCCACGCTCCGGTGAACGCCCAGTCGGTGACAGCGCGAGCAGCCTCGGGCATATACCCGTGCCCCCTCCACGGAGCACCGAGCCAGAACCCGAGCATGACCTGCTCGGCATTCCAGTCCCGCAGGGAGACGACACCGACCAGCGTCGGCTCGGACTTGCGGCGGATCGCCCAGGTGAGTTCCGTTCCCGTCGTCCAGCCCGGGTCCACCACCTTGCGGAGAAACCCTTCGGCGTCGTCGAGGGAGTATGGCTGAGGCACGGTCGTGAACTGCTGGATCAGGGGGTCCTGGCAATACGCGTAAATGAACGGGATGTCACGCTCGACCGGCCGATCGAGAATCAAACGTTCCGTTTCGAGGCGCACGACATCCATGCCGCCAGCCTACCGGCGACACTGGAGCACTCAGCGGCGGAGTAGTCCGACGCGCTCGTAGGCGATCGCGAGGGTCTTCTCTGCGGTCGCGTTCGCCTTCTCGGCGTTCACGGCGAGCAGGCGGTCCAGCTCAGCCGGGTCGTCGAGCAGTTCGAGTGTGCGGAGACGGATCGGCTCGAAAACGGCGTGAACCGCCTCGACGACGCCCTTCTTCAGGTCGCCGTAACCACGGCCGGCATACTCGTCGACGATCGCGTCGATCGCCCATCCCGACATTGCCGAGAAGATCGTGAGCAGGTTCGAGATACCGGGCTTCGCTTCGCGATCGAACCGGATGCTCGCATCATCGTCGGTCACGGCCCGCATGATCTTCTTCTGGTTCACCTTGGGATCGTCGAGAACCTTGATCAGTCCGGCTTCGCTCTCGGCCGATTTCGACATCTTCGCCGTCGGGCTCTGCAGGTCGTAGATCTTGGCGGTCTGCTTGAGGATGATCGGCTCGGGAACCACGAAGGTCTCACCGAACCGGCTGTTGAAGCGCCCGGCGAGGTCGCGGGTGAGTTCAAGGTGCTGCCGCTGGTCTTCTCCGACCGGAACGACGTTGGTGTCGTAGAGCAGGATGTCTGCGGCCATCAGCACGGGGTAGGTGAACAGTCCGACGGTGGTCGAGTCCGCCCCGAACCGCGCCGACTTGTCCTTGAACTGCGTCATGCGGCCGGCCTCACCGAAGCCGGTGATGTTGTTGAGGACCCACGACAGCTGGGCGTGAGCGGGTACGTGCGACTGCACGTACAGCGTGCTCTTCGCCGGGTCGATGCCTGCGGCGATGTACTGCGCAGCGGTGGAGCGCGTGCGGGCGCGCAGCTCGTCCGGGTTGGGAGAGCTGGTCAGGGCGTGCAGGTCGACGACGCAGTAGTAGGCGTCGTATTCCTCCTGCAGGGCGACCCATTGTTGCAGCGCGCCGACGACGTTGCCGAGGTGAAGCGAATCGTTCGACGGCTGCATTCCGGAGAACAGGACGGGTTTGGTCATGGGGTGATCCTTTGTGTGGAGAGAAGGGTTCGCGGGTGATCCGCGGATGCTGGGGGAGGCAGGTCGGACGGCGTACGTCCGCCGGGTCAGATGGCGTAGTCGACGATGACGGGAGCGTGGTCGGACCAGCGCTCAGCGTGGCTGGCCGCCCGGTCGACGCGGTAGTCGACGACCGCGGCCGCGAGCGACGGGGTCGCCACGTGGTAGTCCAGCCGCCAGCCCGTGTCGGTGTCGAACGCCCGGCCACGCTGGGACCACCAGGTGTACGGTCCGTCGACCTCGCCCGCCCACTTCCGGCCGACGTCGACCCAGCCGAGGCCGGGTCCGACGGATCCGTCGACGCCGGTGACCTGTTCGCCTTCCTGGCCGAAGAAACGATCGAAGTACGCGCGCTCCTGCGGGAGGAAGCCGGCGTTCTTGACGTTGCCCTTCCAGTTCTTGATGTCGAGTTCGCGGTGCCCGACGTTGAGGTCACCGAGGATGACCGCGTGTTCCGAGTGTTTCGCGATCTGCGGCATCCGTTCGGTCATCGCATCGAGGAAGGTGTACTTCTCAACCTGTTTCGGGGTGTCGACGGAACCGGAATGCACGTACGTGGAGACGACGGTGATGATCGACCCACCGACCTCGTAGTCCGCCTCCAGCCAGCGACCGGCGCTGTCGAACTCTGCCGCTCCGAGTTCGACCCGGTGGATCGAGGCCTTGGAGCGGCTGAGAAGTGCAACCCCTGCCCGGCCCTTTGCGGTGGCCGGGTCATGCAGGATGTCCCACTCGGGACCGAACAGGCCCTCGAGGTCGCTTGTTGCCGCGCGAACTTCCTGAAGCGCGAGGATGTCGACGTTCGTCGCCTCGAGCCACTCGCCCATGCCCTTGCGGAAGGCGGCGCGGACTCCGTTCGTGTTGACAGAGACAATACGAACAGGAGCGGGAGATGACATGAATCCAGCTTAGATCAGCGTGCACGCGCGATCTGTGTTGCCGATTTGGACAATCGGGTCGACCGGGGGAGGGGCAACCGGCACAATAGGACAACATGTGCGCGGTCCCGCAATGGGGGTAGAGCGTGCGCTGACTTTGTGAGGGGCACAGTGAACACAGCAGAACGCGAGAAGCCGTCCAGCTACCGCTACGCGATGACGAACACGGGCACACCGTGGATTTACATCGTGGGGGAGCGTCTGCTCGTCGCTTTGCGCACTCCGTCTGAGCCCGCGATCGTTGAGCAGCTCTGGACCCTCGTGACATCCGCTGCCTCGACGTTCGACGACGCACTGCGGGTCATTCCCAACACGTCGGGTGGCCAGCCGGCTTCGTTCGTCGCGATGGAACGCGCAGGCGGAGACAGCGCGACGGTGAAGGTTCTCGTTCACGGGGAGGCCGTCGTCGACGCGCACGCCGACGGGTCGTGGAAGCGCATCACGAGCGGAGACAAGGACTGGCGCCGCGACGAACTCAGCGGCGTCGAAGCCGTCGCCGCCGGTGGACTGACCGGCGAGCCGGGAGCGCCAGTCGCCGGGGTGTCGTTCCCCCTCGCCTCCGGAGTGATCGTCGCGAACCGTATCGACTGGATCGCCGCTGGAAGTACTGGCTCGAACGGTTCGGGGCACGCTGGCGCCGCTGCATCCACTGCCGCTCCTCAGATGCCGGCTGCTGCTCCGCAACAAGCGGTCGTTCCCCCGCAGTCGCCTTCGCACTTCCACCCGTCGCCGGCAGAGACCCACACGGTGATCCGCAACCCCGCCCAGCGCGTGCAGCCGGAGGACGACCCCGCCATGCGACACGACGGCGAAACCGTGTTGAGGCGCGACATCGCGCCCCCGATCCACGACGAGACGGTCCTCCGTGAAACGCCCCTCATCCCTGACGACCCGAAGACGTTGCTGTACGGGTTCCGGATCAACGGTGGGCAGGCTTATCCGCTGGATGCCGTGCACTACTTCGGTCGCAATCCTCGCCAACCCCGCATCCCGCTCCCGGATCCGTCGCGCCTCGTTCCCGTCGTGTCCGGCTCCAAATCTGTTTCTGCCACTCACCTCGAGATCAAGCAGATCGGTGATTCGATCGTCGCGACCGATCTGAAGTCGACGAACGGAACATCCGTCATCCCGCCGCAGGGCCACTGGCGCAGGCTGCGCCAGGGGGAGTCCGTCGTCGTCACTCCCGGCACTTTCATCGACATCGGCGACGGGAACGTCATCGAGATTTTGCCCCCCTGGCCGGGGGTATAGGTCTCCGAAAGGGCCGTTTACACTGGGAAGGTTAGGGGCGAGAGTTCTCTACATCGAGCCTCCCCTCCGCCTTGTTCTCAGTGAAGGGAGAGCCCTATGGCCAGGCGTCTTCCCTCGCTGCCCCCGCAGTTGCCGGGTTTCTCCTTCATCCGAATTCTCGGCTCGGGCGGCTTCGCCGATGTCTTCCTGTACGAACAGGACAGTCCCAGGCGCCAGGTCGCCGTCAAAGTGATGCTCAGCGAGTACGCGACCGCCGATGTCCGGCGAATGTTTCAGGCTGAAGCAGACGTGATGGCTCAGATGAGCGCCCACCCGGCGATCCTCACCGTCTACCAGTCCGGTGTCGCCGCTGACGGGCGGCCGTACCTCGTCATGGAGCTGTGCTCGTCGTCGATCGGGCAGCGCTACCGTGATGAACCTCTCTCGGTGTCCGAGGCGCTGCGCATCGGGATCAAGATCGCCAGTGCGACCGAAACCGCCCACCGCGCCGGCGTACTGCACCGCGACATCAAACCATCGAACATCCTCATGACCGCGTACGGCAATCCGGTGCTCAGCGACTTCGGGATCGCCGGCTCGGTGGGGGAGTCGAATCCGGACGAAACCGTCGGAATGTCGATTCCCTGGTCGGCGCCTGAGGTTCTGCACAGTGAGACGAACGGAACCGTGGCGAGCGAGGTCTGGTCACTTGCCGCCACGATCTACTCGCTCCTTGCCGGCCGAGCTCCGTTCGAGATCCCGTGGCAGAGCAACACGTCGGCTGAGCTCATCTCCCGTGCAACTCGAGGAAAGCCGCAGCCGATCGGACGCGACGACGTGCCCGAGCGGCTCGAACGAATACTCGTTCGGGCTCTGTCGCGTCGGCCGGAGGCGAGGCCCCAATCCGCCATGGAACTCATCCGTGAACTGCAGGCTGTCGAAGCGGAACTCTCGCTTCCGGCGACGCAGCCGGACGTCGCTGTCGATGAGTGGGCTTTCGGCCCCGTTCATGACGTCGAGGATCGCACCCGGGTCACCCCGATCCGCACCGTCGAACCCGGGCGCAGGCGCAGGCGGACACCGGAGGACGAACATCGCCAGCCGGGAGCGACGCGAGCTGTCGTCGCTGAAGCGACACCGAGCGAGGACCGAAGCCCGCAGCGGCAGACGGCCCCGCTCGGCCGGTCGTTCGTCTGGGCCATCGTGGCGTGCTCCGCGCTCGTCATCGTCCTCGCAGCGACGACGATCTTTGTGGTTCTCCGGCTCGCGCCCGCGAGTGACATCCCCACGGTCGTCAACATCGCGGGCGAGGTCGAAGACTCCAGCGTGAGATTCAGTTGGCAGGACCCCGGTATCGGCCCGACGGATGCCTATGAGATCCGCCAGGACGGCGGAGCATCGAGTATCCAGCGAACGTCTGAATTCACGGTCAGGGGAGACGCGGGCCAGCAGGTCTGCGTTACCGTGCTCGTGAATCGCGATGGCAAGGTCGGGCCCCCCAGCGCCGAGAAATGCGTCGACGTGCCCGAGGGCAGCGGCTGATGTTCCGGCAGTGGGTCCGGTCGCGCCGTTCCCTGATCGCCACCGTCACGAGCGGCACCGCCATCTGCGCGCTCATCGCCACCGTCGCCGTCGTATCGACCGGATACCGGGCACAGCAGGTCGATCTCGGCGATGGCGCGGTATGGGTGGTCAACAACGCGCGAGAAGCGGTCGGTCGGGCCAATACCCAGGTCTTCGAACTCAATGCCGGTATCCCTGCCGGCAGCGACCAACTCGACGTGGTGCAGGAGGGCGATACCGTCCTCGTCGTGGACCGTGCGCAGTCGACACTCTCGATCATTGACCCGGCGAGGGCCGACATCGTCGAGAGTGTGCCGCTACCCTCACAGCTGAGCGATGTCCAGCTGGCGAACGACAGGGTCACGGTCAACGCCAACGGTGACATCTGGTTCATCCCTGTCGACGATCTCGAAACGTTCGAGGCAGAATCCGACCCGGCGTTGTCGTTCGGCCCGGGTTCGATTATGTCAGCGGCACCTTCCGGCGACGTGTTCGTCTTCTCGCCCGACGTCGGCGAGATCTATCGGGTTGCCGCTGGAGACGAGACCGTGAGTTCGACCACGGGCGTCGCCGTCGACCCCGAGGGGGCGGGGTTCCAGCTCACTTCGGTCGGTTCTGAGCCTGTGCTGCTCGAAGGCATGACCAACCGGCTGATCGTGAACGGTGTCGCCGTCAACCTGGGAGACGCGGAAAACGCGCTACTGCCGCAACCAGCCGTCTCCGGTGCCGCTGTGCTCGTCGGCGCGAACGGCCGTCTACTCTCCGTCCCGCTCTCCGGAGGGGAACCCACTGACTTTGCCGTCGAAGCCCAGGGACAACCGGTTCGGCCGGTCACCGTCGGCGATTGCGATTACGCGGCCTGGTCCGACGGTGCCGTGTTTACTCGTTGTGGTGCGGAGCTTCAGCAGACGTCGGTCGGTCGCGACGGAAGCGCGCTCGACTTTCGTGTGAACGGCTCTCACGTCGTCCTCAACGATTCAGCCACCGGGATGTCGTGGGCGGTCCAGGCAGCCAACGAGGAGATTGACAACTGGGACGATCTTCTCAATGTCGATGAGGACGAGCAGCAGGTCGACGACAACCAGGAGGACACGCCTCCTGAATACGAGGAGACGCAGCTGCCCCCCACCGCCGTCGACGACACTTTCGGTGTCCGCCCGGGAAAGACGTCACCGCTGCCGGTGCTCCTCAACGACGTCGATCCGAACGGCGACGTGTTGATGATCGACTCGTTCACCGCCCTCGACCAATCCGTCGGAAGACTCGACCTTGTCAACAACGCCCAGCAACTGCAGGTGACGCTGGTCCCGGATGCCGCGGGCGAGGTGCGATTCGACTACACGATCACGGATGGGCGCAAGGGCACCTCCACGGCGACGGTGACCCTCACGGTTCGTTCGGAGAACGAAAACGGGCCACCGGAACAGGTGCGCAAATCGAAGGCGTCCGTTGCCGCCGGCGGCAGGCTCACCACTGAAACCCTCAGTGACTGGGTGGACCCCGACGGCGACCCGTTCTACCTGACGTCCGCAAGCGTCCCGGCTCCTGACCAGGTCCAGTACACGCCTGACGGCGCGCTCGTTTACACCGACGCGGGCCTCGGAGGGTCGCTGAAAGAAATCGCGCTCGTCGTGTCCGACGGCTCTGCTGAGGGTGTCGGCAGTTTCGCGGTGACGGTGTACGCGCCGGGTGAAGTACCCATCATCGCCGAGCCGTTCCCCGTGGTCACCTACGCAGGGCAGGAGGTTCTCGTTTCTCCTCTGCCGCACGTTCGCGGTGGGTCGGGCCCGCTCCGGCTGGCCAACGTCCCGGCCAAGGCCGGAGCGACGATCACCCCCGATTACGACGCGGGAACATTCCGCTTCCAAAGCTCAGATACCGGCACGCACAACATCGAGTACTCGGTGACCGACGGGAACCGCACGGCGACCGGAACGGTCCGGATCGAAGTGAACGCCCAACCTGAGCCAGGAGCGCCACCGGTGACGGTGCCGCACACCGCTTATATCCGGGAGCAGAGCACGGAGCGAGTCGACGTGCTCGCCAGTGACTTCGATCCCGCCGGTGGGGTGCTCGTCGTCACCGGCGTTCTCAATGTTCCTGCCAGCTCCGGTCTGCAGGTGGAGATCCTCGAGCAGCGAATCCTGCGAGTCACGCTGACCGTCCCGCTTGATGCCCCCGTGTCGTTCAACTACCTGGTCTCCAACGGCACGTCGGAAGCTCAGGGAACAGTGACCGTGGTGGAGATTCCGACGCCGGAGGTACGTCAACCACCTGTGGCGTACCCGGACACGATCTCCGTGCGCGTGGGTGACGCAATCGACATCCCCGTGCTCCGGAATGACACGCACCCGGACGGTGACACACTGACGCTGAGCCCGACGCTCAGCGTGAAGCTGCCCGTTGACTCCGGGCTCCTCTTCGCGTCCGGCCGCGTGCTCCGGTACCTCGCGCCGGACAAGCCGGGTAACTTCACGGCGAGTTATCGCGCGGTCGCCCCTGACGGCCAGTGGGCAGATGCCCAGGTGACGCTCAACGTGCGTGAGGTCGATGCCGAATCAAATGCAGCCCCTGCGCCCGTGAACGTGACCGCCAGGGTGCTCAGCGGAGAACGTGTGCGCATCTCCATTCCGCTCACCGGTATCGATCCTGACGGTGACTCGGTGCAGCTCGTCGGGCAGGCGTCGAATCCGGGCAAGGGAGCGGTGGTCGACTCGGGTGAGGACTGGTTCGACTACCAGGCGGGAGCATACTCGACCGGTACAGACACGTTCGGCTACACGGTGATCGACGCGCTCGGCAGCCAGGCGACCGGCACGGTGAGGGTGGGCATCAGCGCGAAGCTCGACGGGTCGCGGGTGCCGATCGCCATGCCGGATGAGGTGATTTCGCGACCCGACCGGACCATCGCCGTGCAGGTTCTCCTCAACGACTCTGACCCGGACGGAGGGGAGCTGTCCGTGACATCCGTCGACCCGACATCGGAGGGTGCGACGGCGGAGGTGGATGGGGATCTCGTCCGGGTCAGTGTGCCGGAAGGCGAAGGTCGGTTCGGGTTCGTCTACGAGATCGAGAACAAGTGGGGCAACACGTCGACGAGCTTCCTCACAGTCGTGACGCGCGATGACGCGCCTCTCGCCCGCCCGGTGCCCGGTGACATCGTCCTCACGCTCGACGACATCCTCGAGCGGTCGAGCGTGGAGGTGAACGTTCTGTCGCGGGTGTTCTTCGCCGAGGGCTCCGTCTCACGGCTCGACGTCTCGCTGCCCCGGGAGAACAGCGGAGCCGAAGTGCTCGACAGCAAACGGGTGCGTGTGTCCATCGCGGCTCAATCACAAATCATCCCGTTCCAGGTGAGCAGGACGGATGACACGAGCATCAACGCGATCGCGTTCATCTGGGTCCCTGGCCTCGACGACGCGCTGCCACAGTTGCGGCCCGGGATCAAGCCAATTCCGGTGGTGAGCGGCGAGGCGGTCACTGTCGACATCAACGATTATGTGCTTGCTGCGGGGCGCAGGGACGTCCGATTGACCGACGCCGCCAAGGTCCGTGCTTCGCACGCAAACGGTGCCGACCTCGTCGTCGACGACGACACCATCCGTTACACGAGCGCTGAACGCTACTTCGGCCCGGCGTCACTCTCGTTCGAGGTGACCGACGGGTCGAGCGCGACCGATCCTGATGGACGTATCGCGACCATCGTTCTGCCGCTCGACGTCTCACCGCGAGAGAACCAGCCCCCCGTTTTCGCCGGTGGCGTTCTCGAGTTCCAGCCGGGCGAGACGAAGACGATCGAGCTGGCGAAGCTCACCACTTACCCGTATGCCGATGACCTGGACGAGCTCACTTACTCCGTCCTCGATCCGCGACCTGAAGGCTTCAGCGCGTCGATCTCCGGGCAGCAGCTGGAGCTGACAGCCGACCCGACCATCGCCGTCGGGGCACAGTCAGCAATCCTCATCGGCGTTCGGGATGCCGTGAATGAGGGCGAAGCCGGACGGCTCGTGCTCGATGTGACCCCGTCGACCCGGCCGATTGCCGTGCCGGCTGCGGATTCTGTGGTCGTGCAGCGCGGTACGACCGAGGTGATCGACGTCCTCGCGAATGACGCGGCGACGAACCCGTTCCCGTCGACGCCCCTCCGTGTCGTCGCCGTCCAGGGACTCGGGGGAGCGCTGCCCGACGGAGTCGCCGTCTCGCCGAGCGCGGACAACAGCCGGCTCAGCGTGACCGTTGCCTCCGACGCCGCGCCGACAGACGCGACGCTGCGGTACCAGGTCGCGGATGCCACGGACGACCCGTCGCGGTACGCCTGGGGCACGGTCCGGATTTCGGTCCAGGATCGCCCTGAGCCTGTGACGAACGTGCGGATGACCGGATTCGGCCACCGCACCGTGACGTTGGCGTGGGAACCGGGCGCGTCGAACAACTCAGCGATCACCGGCTTCAGTGTGGAGCTCGTCCGGTCGGGATCCGGGGAATCGCTCGGCACGACAACGTGCTCGGCAACCACGTGCGAGATCAGCACTCCGGGCAATGGGCGAGACAACTCGGTGCGGGCACAGGTGTCGGCCGTCAACGCGATCGGAGCTTCCGACCCCCAGCGTCTGGTGGACCCGGTCTGGTCTGACGTGGTGCCGGCATCGCCGGGTGGGCTGGCCGCTGCTCCGCTCGACGGTGGGCTCCGCATCCGCTGGGACCCGGTGATTCCGCAGCGGGGAAGCTCCGTGAAGTCGTACGTCGTGACCGTGGGTGGGGGAGCACCCTTCACCGTGCCCGCTGGCAGCTGCTCCGCGTTGCGCTGCTCCACGGAGGTAACCGGCCTGGCGAATGGCAACCCGGTGCCGTTTACGGTGTCCGCGCGCAACGATGCGTACCCGGCGCTGTCAACGTGGAACTCTTCGCCTGGTTCAGGGACCCCATACGGGCAGCCCCGCGCCGGTGGAATCTCCGTGAACGCTGATTCGACGGGAGGAACAGCGACGGTCAGTTGGGAGCCGTTCAGCGGAAACGGGGATGCCATCGGCGGCTATTACGTTCAAATGCTGGCACCGGATGCCACCCCGACCGCGTGCACGGTGTCGTCTCCCGCTCCCGGTTCGCCGACACCGCCGGGCGGTGGGATCGGAAACCCTCGTGAGCTTGGGGCAGCTACGACGAGCACGACCTTCACGGAGCTCACCGCGGCCAACGGTTCGTACCGCTTCGTTGTGTGGGGATTCAACAAAGCCGGATGCGTCGCGACTGAGACGGTCAGCGCCACCCTACGGCCCACCCCGCCGGCGGTGACCGGTATCGATGCCGTGATGCAATGGACCGATTCCACACAAACCGTGCGCGACTACTTCATCTCCGCAGTGAACCCCGGCGGATACAGCTACGAAATGCGCGCACCCGGAGGCGAATGGCAGCCTTTCAGTGGGACCGGCTACCCCAGACAGATCCTCGGTGCCTCCTTCGGCGAACCTGTGTCGTTCGAGGTGAGGACGATCAGCCAGTACGGAGACCTCCGACTCTTTGGTGCGGAGCGCGCCTTCACGGCCCCAGCGCCGTCGATCACGCTTGTTCCTGAGGGCCGGAACTACTCGTCTGGCACCGTCACCTGGACCTGGACGGGGAACCCACCGAACGGCTCGTACGCCGCCGAGTACTCCTGTGGCGCCGTGAACGACGCGACGATCGGAGGAACTGCCGGAACGAACTCCTGCACCCTGAGCGCTCCGCCCGCCGACGGACAGGCCTGGCTGGATGTCACGGTGATAGTGAACGGGCAGCCATTCACCACGAGGTATTTCACGCCATGATGGTCTTTGCACCCGCAACCCAACGAATCGAACCGGGAGAGGCCCGCCAGATGACGATGACGCCCGAACAGGCAACCTGGTTCGCCGGGGTCTGCGACCAGCTCGTCGAGAACGTCGAGCAGGTCCTCCTCGGCAAGAACCATGTCATCCGGCTGTCGTTCACCGCTTTGCTCAGTCGCGGGCACCTGCTGCTCGAAGACGTCCCTGGAACAGGCAAAACCTCTTTGGCCCGCGCGATGGCTGAGAGCATCGCGGGGACCTCGAACCGGGTGCAGTTCACCCCCGACCTCCTGCCCGGAGACATCACCGGTGTCAGCATCTACGACCAGCGCAGCGGCGAATTCGCTTTCCACCGCGGGCCGATCTTCTCGAACATCGTCCTCGCCGACGAGATCAACCGCGCCAGCCCGAAGACGCAGTCCGCGCTCCTCGAGGTCATGGAAGAGCAGCACGTCACCGTCGACGGTGTCACCCACCCGGTCAGCTCACCCTTCATGGTCATCGCCACCCAGAACCCGATCGAGCAGGCCGGCACGTATCGGCTTCCGGAGGCACAGCTCGACCGCTTCCTCATGAAGACGTCGATCGGGTACCCGGATCACCAGTCGACGATCCGTATCCTCGAGGGGTCGGATGCCGCCGGCGACGGAGTGCTCAGCCCCGTGGCATCCGCTGCGACGATCACCGAGATGACCCGCCTGGCCACGACGGTGCACGTCGACGCGTCGATCAATGACTACGTGGCGCGCATCATCGAGGGAACGCGAACGGCGTCGGAGATCCGCCTGGGTGCGAGCGTCCGTGGTGCCCTTGCCCTCATCCGCAGCGCCAAGACGCTCGCCGCCGTTTCGGGGCGCTCCTTCGTGATCCCCGACGACGTGAAGGCGCTCGCCGACACCGTGCTCTCACACCGGCTCATCCTTGACCCGGAAGCTGAGTTCGATGGCGTGAACCCATCGAACGTCATCGCCCAGGTGCTCATCGACACCCCGCCACCAAGCGACAGCCAGGTCGCCTAGGCCGCGATGGTCAAGAAGAGCGACCGAGGAGGGGCCACACGGAGAAACGCCCTTCGCCTCTCCCGCGCCGAAGCTCCGATCGTTCTGGGCGAAACGCAGATCGTGAACGCCAGGACCCGGCTGGTCGGCTCACGGCAGGGAATACTCGCCGACATCATTGTCGCCCTCGTGCGGTCGTGGCGACGGATGCGACGCAGCGCGCGTCGCGCGTGGGCCGCGGTCACCGCTGTGGTCACCCCGCTGGGCTGGGCTCTCGCGAGCGCTGTCGTTTTCGCCTTCCTGCTCGGCTATGGGCTGGCTTGGGAGGAGCTCGTCGCCATCGCCTGGGCAGGGCTGCTGGTCATTGTCACCGCTGCTGCTTTTCTCATCGGGCGAACCTCGCACGATGCCTCGCTCTCGGTGCCGGTGAACCGTGTGGTTGCGGGAGAGAGCGCGGTGGGGCAGCTCACCGTCACGAACCCGACGCGGCGGCTCCTCGCCGGCACCAGGATCGAAGTGCCGGTGGGGGAGGGCCTCGCCGATTTCCAGGTTCCGGTGCTCACGCCGTCTGGCCGTTACGAGGACCTGTTCTCGGTGCCGGCGCTGCACCGCGGCGTCATCCCCGTCGGCCCGGTTCGGGCGGTCCGCGCCGACCCGATCGGTCTCGTCCGGAGGGAACGGCAATGGGAGGAGCAGGTTGACCTGTTCGTTCACCCCCGCACTATTTCGGTTCCAAGCCTCAGTATGGGTTTCGTCCGTGACCTCGAGGGAACGCCGACCCGTGACCTCACGTCGAGCGACGTGTCGTTCCACGCGCTGCGTGAGTACAGCCCCGGCGACGAACTCCGCAGCATCCACTGGAAGAGCACCGCCAAGACCGGGCAATACATGGTCCGGCAGTTCGAGGAGACCCGGCGAAGCCACCTGATGATCGGGCTGAGCCTTGCCGACGAGGACTATGCCGGCGACGAGGATTTCGAGATGGCTGTCAGCGTCGTCGGTTCCCTGGGCGTGCGCGCCATCCGCGACGGTCGGACGATTTCCGTTGTCGCCAGCGAGTCCACCCCGGACTTCGCGAAGAAGCGACTTCTCGCGGTGAAGAACTTCGCTGCTGTGACCGGGTCTCGGCTCCTCGATGATCTGAGCGGCGTCGACCGGTCAGAGACCGCGCTCCCGCTCGCCGATCTGGCACGCGTCGCGGCGGCATCCATCTCTGGCGTCTCGCTCGCCTTCCTCGTCTGCGGTGCGGCCGTGTCGATCTCCACCCTGCGTCAGGCAGCAAGGCACTTTCCCGTCGGCGTGCACGTCATCGCCATCATCTGCGACCCCGACGTCGTGCCGCGCACGCGCCACGCAGGGGAGCTGACCGTGCTCACGATCGGGTATCTCGAGGATCTCCAGCAGTCGATGGCGAGGGCGACGGCATGAACCGGCGGCCCCTCCCGGTGCTCGTATCCGTCCTCTTCGCTGTTGGGTCGGTTGCCGTCGCTGCGAGCGTCTGGTGGCCCGTGTACCAGACGCCCCAATTCGTGCTCGTGCTGGTCGGCGGAATAGCGCTCGGCGCCCTCGTCGCGCTCTCCGGATGGCTGTTCCGGCTCCACGGAGTGCTGGTCATCCTGCTCGCAATCGTCGTGTACCTCGCCGCTGGAGTCCCGCTGACGATGCCGGACCGCATGGGCCCGGGTATCCTCCCGCAACCGGGGGCGTTCCTCGACCTCGTCGAGGGCACGGCGGCGGACTGGAAAGAGCTGGTGACCATCCTCGCGCCGGTGGGCACCTACCAGGGCCTGCTGATCCCGGCGTTCCTCTCGATTCTCGGTACGACGACGGTGACGATCTCGGTCGCTCTGCGGTCGAGCAGGGGAGAGTTCGCCGTGCTCGGACCGATCCTGCTTCTCGTGATCGGCATCGCGTTCGGCCGGGAGGAGTCCTGGTTCCCGCTGGCGATCGGGTTGAGCCTTCTCGTTCTGCTGCTCGGGTGGCTGATCTGGCTGCGAGGCTTCCGCCACCGGGCGCTCCTCCGTCAACACGCCGTGGCTGTCGCCAGTGTCAGCCCGTCACGGCGGGAACGCCGTCGGGCTGCCGTCGTTGGGACGGTGAGCTCCGTGATCATCCTCGCCCTCGCCGCCAGCGGTGGTGCCGTACTGGCATCCGCTCTTCCCCCCTCGGCCGAGAGGGACGTTCTCCGAACGCGGATCGAACAGGCATTCAACCCGAGGGACTACCCCAGCCCGCTGTCGGCGTTCCGGCGCTACCTGCAGGATGACCTCGTCAATGAGCCGCTTCTGACCGTCACCGGCCTGCCTCAGGACGGCCGGGTGCGGCTGGCTACCCTCGACAGCTATGACGGTGTCGTCTACAGCGTGGGAACATCGGATGCTGCAAGCGCGTCGGGAACCTTCGTTCGCGTCCCGTACCGGCTGGAGCAGGCAGCGCTGGGTGAACGTGTGTCGATGACCGTCGCCATCTCGGGTTATTCGGGGATCTGGCTCCCCAGTGCAGGGCAGCTCGCGGAAATTCGGTTCAGCGGTGCGAATCGCGACGCGCTCGCAGCCTCGTTCTTCTACAACGACGTCACCGGGACGGGCGCGGTCGTGTCAGGGACGGGCTCGGTCGTCGGCGGGCTGGCCTCCGGAGACGGCTACCGGCTGGATTCGGTCGACACTCCTACTCCGTCGGATGCCGCGCTGGAGGAGCTCCGGCCCGGCACCGCCGAGTTGCCGCGGTTCGACAATGTTCCTCAGGCGCTGACGGATCGCCTCGAGACGTGGACCGAGGGAGTGTCGGGTGATGGTGCCCGGCTCGTTGCGATGCTCGACGGACTGAAAAACGATGGATACATCAGTCATGGCATCGGCGACGACGAACCCGCCAGCCGATCGGGCCACGGCATCGATCGGATCGAGGAACTCTTCACCGCGCAACCGATGGTCGGAGACGCGGAGCAATACGCCGTCGCGGCTGCACTCATGGCACGCGAACTCGGCTTTCCCACCCGGGTCGTCGTCGGCTTCCGTGCGGACCAGGGACCGGCGAGCACGGTGACGCTCACCGGCGGAGATATCAGCGCGTGGATCGAAGTACAGGATTCTTCCGGGCGGTGGTGGACAGCCGACCCCGTCCCGGCTGTCCGTGACATCCCTGAGGAAAAACCAGAGGACCCGCAGCTAGTCGCACGACCTCCCGCAATCGTCCAGCCCCCGGTCGAGGCTGACGACGACGAGATCACGCAGTCCCCGCCGACCGAAAGCGAGCAAAATGACGACGAGGCAGTGAATCCCTTCCTGGCGGCGCTCCTTCGAATTGCTCAGATCGCCGGCGGGATTCTGCTCCTCTGCGCCCTCATCGCCGGCCCCTTCCTCGCCGTCATTGCCGCCAAGCTTCGGCGCAGGACGCTGAGGCGAACGCGTGTGCACCCCGCCGACCGAATTCGCGGCGGATGGCAGGAGTTCGAGGACTCCGCCCTTGACTACGGACTGGAGGCGCCCCCGTCATCCACGCGACGGGAAGTCGCCGCTGCCGTGGGAGGCAAACGGGCGATCGCCCTGGCATCCGTCGCCGACCGCGCCACCTTCTCAACCGAACGTCCCAGCCACGAGGACGCCGACCGGGTATGGGCAGCCGTTGGGGATCTCAGGCGGTCGCTCGGCGCGGGCCGCACCCGACGCGAACGATTCCGTGCCGCGAGCTCTTTGCGTTCCTTGCGGATCCGGCGGCGCTGAACTCCTGAAGCCGGCGCTCGCGATAAGGTCGAGGAAATCCGGAAGGAGTCCCCATGGGATTGCAGGGAGTCGGAGTCGGGCGTGGAATCGCGCACGGCCCGGTGGTTCGGATGCCGGACCCCATTCCTGAACCAGGGACCGAGCACCGCGACGCTGACGCTGAGACCGAGTTCTCCCGCGCTGTCGTCGCGCTCCAGGCGGTTGCAGCCGACCTGTCCGAACGGGCAGATCGGGCCGGGGGCGAAGCGAAGGGCGTTCTCGACGCTCAATCGATGATGGCCCAGGATCCTGCACTGCTCGATGACATCCGCTCGCGGATTTCGGCCGGTCGAACCGCGGAGCGCGCCGTCTTCGAAGCCTTTCACGGGTTCCAGCAGATGCTCATCTCCATGGGCGGGTACATGGCCGAGCGGGCCGCGGACCTCGGTGACGTCGCCCAGCGCGCGATCGCCCGGCTCCGCGGTGTTCCGGCACCAGGGGTGCCCGAGGTGGACCATCCGTTCGTCCTCATCGCTCATGACCTCGCGCCGGCTGACACCGCCTCACTCGACATCAAAAAGGTCCTTGGGCTCATCACGATCGGTGGAGGACCGACGTCGCACACGGCGATCCTGGCGCGCTCCAAAGCCATCGTGGCGGTCGTCGGGGTGACGGATGCCGCGACGCTCGCAGACGGGACGGAGGTCCTGCTCGACGCCTCGGACGGCACGGTCACTGTCGATCCATCGGCGGACGACATCGCCGACGCCGAGAGCCGACTCGCCGCGCGCCGGGTTGCGGCACCGACCGGTCCGGGCAAACTGGCGGATGGAACAGCCATTCCTCTTCTCGCGAACATCGGGCGCCCATCGGACATCGCTGATGCGCTGCTGTGCGGAGCCGAGGGTGTCGGTCTGTTCCGCACCGAGTTCCTCTTCCTCGGCGCAGAATCAGCACCGACGGTCGCCGAACAACAGGAGCAGTACCGGACGGTCTTCGCGGCGTTCGGTGGTAAGAAGGTCCTCGTTCGAACGCTCGATGCCGGTTCGGACAAGCCACTCTCGTTTCTCTCCACCGGCCATGAGGACAACCCGGCACTCGGACTGCGCGGGCTCCGCGCGACCCGCGCACACGAACACATCCTCAAGGACCAGTTGACGGCGATCGCCGCCGCTGCTGGCGAGACCGATGCCGAGGTCGGCGTGATGGCGCCGATGGTGGCTGACGCGGCCGAAACCGAATACTTCGTGACCCTCGCCCGTTCGCACGGTCTTCCGGTCGCCGGTGTCATGGCCGAGATTCCCTCGTGTGCCCTGATGGCTGGGCAGGTGCTCGGAATCGCAGACTTCGTGTCGATCGGAACCAACGACCTCACCCAGTATGCGCTTGCGGCTGACCGTCAGCTCGGGACCGTTTCCTCGTATCAGGACCCATGGCATCCGGCCGTTCTCCGACTGATCCAGCTGATCGGCAAAGCGGGAACCCAGTCCGGGCGGTCCGTGGGAGTGTGCGGCGAAGCCGCGGCGGACCCGCTCCTCGCCGTCGTGCTCGTCGGACTCGGGGCGACGAGCCTGTCGATGGCACCGTCCGCCCTCGCCGATGTGCGCACCGAACTGCGCCAGCACACCCTCGAGCATGCGAAGGCTCTCGCGGTGAAGGTACTCGACGCGTCGACTCCGGCCGAAGCTCGTTCAGCAGCGCGCGGCTGAGGTCCCGGGCACACCACAAAGCCCCCACCCCTGGAGGGGCGAGGGCTCGGTGAGAACGAGACGTTACGGCTTGCCGCGCATGATGGCCTGCTTGACCTCTGCGATCGCCTGGGTGACCTGGATGCCGCGTGGGCAGGCATCCGTGCAGTTGAAGGTGGTGCGGCAACGCCACACGCCCTCCTGGTCGTTGAGGATGTCGAGGCGTACCTTGGCTGCATCATCGCGCGAGTCGAAGATGAAGCGGTGCGCGTTGACGATCGCGGCGGGGCCGAAGTACTGGCCATCGGTCCAGAAGATGGGGCAGGACGACGTGCATGCCGCGCAGAGAATGCACTTGGTGGTGTCGTCGAACCGTGCGCGGTCGGCGACGGACTGGATCCGCTCCTTGCCGGCACCGGGCTTCGACGACGGGATGAGGAACGGCTGAACCTCGCGGAAGGACTCGAAGAACGGGTCCATGTCGACGATGAGGTCCTTCTCGAGCGGCAGGCCCTTGATGGCTTCGACGTAGATCGGCTTCGAGATGTCGAGGTCCTTGATCAGCGTCTTGCAGGCGAGGCGGTTGCGGCCGTTGATCCGCATCGCATCCGAGCCGCAGATGCCGTGGGCGCACGAGCGGCGGAACGTCAGCGACCCGTCCTGCTCCCACTTGATCTTGTGCAGCGCGTCGAGGATGCGGTCGGTGGCGAACATCTCGACGTCGTAGTCGACCCACTTGGGCTGCTCGTCGACCTCGGGGTCGAACCGGCGGATGATGACGGTGACGGTGAACGACTCGATGACCTCGGGCGTCGGAACCGGAGCTGCTTCGTCAATAACGGCTGTCGACATGTCAGTACTTCCTCTCCATCGGCTGGTAACGCGTCATCACGACGGGCTTCCAGTCCAGGCGGATGTGATCGGCGGCATCCGAGGAGAGCGGGTCGCCGGTCAGGTACGCCATTGTGTGCTTCATGTAGTTCTCGTCGTCGCGATCCGGGTAGTCGTCGCGCATGTGACCGCCACGGCTTTCCTTGCGGTTGCGGGCGGAGAAGACGACGACCTCGGCCAGGTCGAGCAGGAAGCCGAGTTCGACGGCCTCGAGCAGGTCGGTGTTGTATCGGCGACCCTTGTCCTGCACGGAGATGTTGCGGTACCGGTCGCGCAAGTGGTGAATGGTTTCGGTGACCTCGGCGAGTGACTCGTCGGTGCGGAACACCTGCGCCTTCATGTCCATCTGTTCCTGGAGCTCGCGGCGCAGAACGGCGATGCGCTCTCCGCCGGCGTTGGCACGGATGCCCTCAATGGTCTCGCGCACTTCTCTCGCGGGGTCTTCAGGGAGGGGGAGGAACTCTGCCGTCTGGACGTACTCGACGGCGTTGTTGCCTGCGCGCTTGCCGAAGACGTTGATGTCGAGCAGCGAGTTGGTGCCGAGGCGGTTGGAGCCGTGGACGGAGACGCAGGCGCACTCGCCTGCGGCGTAGAGCCCGGGCACGACAGTGGTGTTGTCGCGGAGGACTTCTGCCTTCACGTTGGTCGGGATGCCGCCCATCGCGTAGTGCGCTGTCGGCATGACCGGCACGGGTTCGGTTACCGGGTCGACACCGAGGTAGGTGCGGGCGAACTCGGTGATGTCTGGCAGCTTCGTCTCGAGGACCTCCGCGCCGAGGTGGGTGCAGTCGAGGTAGACGTAGTCCTTGTTCGGCCCGGCGCCGCGACCTTCGGCGACTTCCTTGACCATGCAGCGGGCGACGATGTCACGCGGTGCGAGGTCCTTGATCGTCGGCGCGTAGCGCTCCATGAACCGCTCGCCGCTCGCGTTTCGCAGGATCGCGCCTTCTCCGCGGGCGCCCTCGGTGAGGAGGATGCCGAGACCGGCGAGTCCGGTCGGGTGGAACTGGAAGAACTCCATGTCCTCGAGCGGAAGCTTCTTGCGCCAGATGATGCCGACGCCGTCACCGGTGAGGGTGTGCGCGTTGGATGTCGTCTTGAAGATCTTGCCGAAGCCACCGGTGGCGAAGATGATCGCCTTGGAGTGGAAGACGTGCAGTTCGCCGGTGGAGAGCTCGTAGGCGACGACGCCGGCGGGCTGCTCGACACCGTCGACGTCGCTCATGATGACGTCGAGCACGTAGAACTCATTGAAGAAGTTGATGCCGAGACGGACGCAGTTCTGGAACAGCGTCTGCAGGATCATGTGGCCCGTGCGGTCCGCTGCGTAGCAGGCACGACGAACGGGCGCCTTGCCGTGGTCGGATGTATGCCCGCCGAAGCGGCGCTGGTCGATCTTGCCCTCCGGGGTGCGGTTGAACGGCAGGCCCATGTTCTCGAGGTCGATGACCGCGTCGATGGCTTCCTTCGCGAGGATTTCCGCAGCATCCTGGTCGACGAGGTAGTCGCCGCCCTTGACGGTGTCGAACGTGTGCCACTCCCAGCTGTCTTCCTCGACGTTCGCGAGAGCGGCAGCCATGCCGCCCTGCGCCGCTCCGGTGTGGGAACGCGTCGGGTAGAGCTTCGAGATCACAGCGGTCCGTGCACCTGGCCCCGCCTCGATGGCCGCGCGCATGCCGGCTCCGCCGGCCCCCACGATCACGATGTCGAACTGGTGGTAGTGCACTCCATCGATGATGGTGGAGTCGCTTGGGTCCTGAGTCACAGATGCATCCAAAATGTTCAGTTAGTCGTTACGCGGCGCAGAACGAGGGGAGGAGGTCGGCCGGCTGTCCGACGGGGCAGGGGTCGAAGGTGAAGACGACGAGCGTGCCGAGCAGGATCAGGATCGCGACGGCAGCCAGAATGGCAACCTTGAACGCTGCGCGCAGCTTCGGGCCGCGTGCGTAGTCGTTCACGAGGGTGCGCATGCCGTTTCCGCCGTGGATGAGCGCGAGCCAGAGCATCGCGACGTCCCACCACTGCCAGAACGGTGACGCCCACTTGCCGCCGACGAAGGCGAAGTCGATGGCGCTGACGCCATCGCCGACGATGAGGTTCATGAAGAGGTGGCCGAAGATCAGCACGACGAGCACGACGCCCGAGACGCGCATGTAGATCCAGCCCCACTTCTCCCAGTTCACGCCCTTTTTGCGGGCGGGACGAACGGGGCTGCGGGGAGCATCGAGGGTTTGCGACATGACGTTCTCCCCTTCCTAGTGGCTGAAGACGTTGATGAGGTGGCGGGGGGTGAAGCCAAGCATCGTGATGACCCAGAGGGCGATCACAACGTAGAACATGACTTTCTGGTACTTCGTACCCTTCGACCAGAAGTCGATGAGGATGATCCGCAGGCCGTTGAAGGCGTGGAAGACGATGGCGCCGACGAGGGCGACTTCGCCCAACCCCATGATCGGCGTCTGGTAGGTGCCGATGACCGCGTTATATGCCTCTGGCGACACCCGCACGAGTGCGGTGTCGAGGATGTGCACGAGGAGGAAGAAGAAAATCGCGACACCGGTGATGCGGTGCAGCACCCAGGACCACATGCCCTCACGGCCGCGGTACAAGGTACCTGCGGGGAGTGGAGAGGTGGTCGAATCCAATGGTGGTGTTCTAGCAGTCTTCACTGACAACGAACGGCCCTCCCTGTTTGAAGCCTTCTCGGCCGCTGGCGACAACGGTCGTGCGTCACAACGGCGCGTCTCAATAGTCTACGGTCCTGGGGCTTCACTCCGCCGGTAAGGGGAACCTAAGCATCTTGACGTCGAGACAGTTGGTCCTTCGCTGGCGCCGGCAGGCCCTCCCGCTACTCTGGGGATCATGACGAGTCCCCTTGAACGCTTCTACAGTGTCATCCCCGCCGGCGGCATCGGGTCGAGGTTGTGGCCGCTGTCGCGCGCCGACGCCCCGAAGTTCCTCCACGACCTGACCGGTTCGGGCAGCACTCTTCTGCGGGCGACCTGGGATCGGCTCGCGCCGCTGTCGGGCGAGCAGCGGATCATGGTGGTGACCGGCCGGGCGCACCGTGCCGCCGTCGAAACCCAGCTCCCCGACCTCGCCGATCACAATGTCGTGCTCGAGAGTGACCCACGTGACTCGTCAGCCGCAATCGGTCTGGCTGCGGCGATCCTCGTGAACCGTGAGCCCGACGTGATCATCGGCTCCTTTGCGGCCGACCACGTCATCCGCGGCGACCGGTTGTTCCGCGCCGCAGTGACCCAGGCCGTCGCCACCGCGGATGCCGGGTACATCACCGCCATCGGCATCCAGCCGACGGAACCGGCAATCGGCTTCGGTTACATCCATAGCGGTTCCGCGCTCGACATCCCCGGCGCGGAGTCCGCCCTTCTCGTTGACTCGTTCGTCGAGAAGCCCAACCTCGCGACGGCGAAGAAGTACGTGTCGGGTGGGGCGCACCTCTGGAACGCGGGCATGTTCATCAGCCGCGCCGATGTTCTCCTCGAAGAGCTGAAGCGCAACCAGCCAGACCTTCATGCGGGACTGGTGGAACTGTCATCCGTCTGGGACGACCCAGCGACCCGCGGGCCCGCGGTCGACCGGATCTGGCCGACGCTGACGAAGATCGCCATCGACTACTCCGTCGCTGAGCCCGCTGCCGCTGCCGGCCGGCTCGCTGTCGTGCCCGGCCACTTCGACTGGGACGACGTCGGCGACTTCGCGTCGCTCGCCAAGCTGAACTCGGGAGGGCGCAAGACGGATCTCGCGATCCTCGGTGAAAACGCCCGTGTGCTGTCAGACGCATCGAGCGGGATCGTCGTCAGCCAGAGCAATCGCGTCATCAGCCTCATCGGCGTGAAGGACATCGTCGTCGTCGACACCCCGGACGCGCTCCTCGTGACCACGAGCGCGAATGCCCAGCGGGTCAAGAGCGTCGTCGATGCGCTCAAGTTGTCAGGGCGCGACGACGTTCTCTGAGTTCGCTAGAGCTGGTTGCCGAGGGCGCGGAGTGCGCGGTCTGCCGCACCTCCGAGACCGAGGTCGACGGCGAGCTGCCTGGCCGAGCTGAGGGCTTCGGCCTCGAGCGGTCGGATTCTCGCGTCGGGTTTTCCGAGATCGAGCGTTCGAACCACTTCGACGACCGTTGGGGCGACCCGCAGGTAATCGGATGCCGCGAGAATCTTCGCGCGGACGGATTCCGACATCCCTTTCCCCGGTTCTTCGGCGGCAGCGACGATGGCGTCGAGGGAGCCGAACGTGCTGAGCAGCCCTGCCGCGGTTTTGTCGCCGACACCGGCGACCCCGGGCAGGCCGTCGGAAGTGTCGCCGCGGAGCGCGGCGAAGTCGGCGTACTGGTGCGACGAGATGCCGTACTTGGTGCGGACGGTCGCTTCGGTGAGCACCTCGAGCTTGCTCATCCCGCGAGCGGTGTAGATCACGCGGACGTCGGTCGCGTCGTCGATGAGCTGGAACAGATCGCGGTCACCGGTGACGACATCGACCGGTGACGAGGATTGCGTGGCCAGACTGCCGATGACGTCGTCTGCTTCATGATCCGCTGCGCCAACGATTGCAATGCCGAAAGCGTCGAGGACCTGTCGGATGAGCGGGATCTGGGCGACGAGGAGTTCGGGGACCACCTCGACATCCGGTCCGCCGCCTCTTGCCTGGTCGACCCGGTGCTCTTTGTAGCTCGGGATGAGATCGACCCGCCACCCGGGGCGCCAGTCGTCGTCCCAGCAGGCGACGAGTTCGCTCGGCTCGTAGTCGGTCACGAGCCTGGCGATGAAATCACAGAGTCCGCGCACGGCGTTGACCGGGGCGCCGTCTGGAGATCTCAGTGTGTCCGGGAGGCCGTGGAAGGCGCGGAAGTACAGCGAAGCTGTGTCGAGGAGCATCAGTCGCCCAGTCATGCTTCGATTGTGGCACGGCGGTCATCCTTCGGGCCGATGCTCTCCTGCGGGAAATCGTGCGCATCTGAGCAGGCAGGGAATGAGCTGCTGCTCATGAGAGCGTCCCTGTCACCCGTTCGAGGGTTGGGCCTAGCCTCGCATGGAACAGCTATGTAACGCTTCTGTTTCGAGAGCCATCCACAGCGCAGTGGCCTCCGCAACATTCGGTAACGTACCCAATACCCGCCCTTGCGAGTCCCGCGGGGCAGCACCCTGGAGGTCACATTGACAATCAACACCCGTAAGGCCGCCTTTGCCGGCCTCGCCACGGTAGGCGTTATCGCCCTGCTCGCCGGCTGTGGGCAGGCCCCAGCAGCCGACAACGGCAACGGCGCCGATGACGAAGCGCTCGATTTCACCCCCTGCATGGTTTCCGACGCAGGCGGGTTCGACGACAAGTCGTTCAACCAGCTCGGCTTCGAAGGCCTCACCGAAGCGGCTGACGAGCTCGGCGTCGAGCCGATCACCGTTGAGTCGGCTGCTGAAACCGACTACGGCCCCAACGTCGAGAACCTCGTCGACCAGGGCTGCAACCTGATCGTCACCGTCGGGTTCCTCCTCGCAGAAGCCACGGGAGCTGCCGCTGCAGCGAACCCCGACGTCAACTTCACCATCATCGACGACTACGTCGACCTGGATGGCGACGGCACCACGGACTCCGAGAACATCAAGCCCATCGTCTTCAACACCGCCGAGGCAGCTTTCCTCGCCGGCTACGCAGCAGCGAGCTACAGCAAGACCGGAGTCGTCGGAACGTTCGGCGGAATCCCGATCCCGCCCGTCACAATCTTCATGGACGGATTCGTTGATGGCGTCAACCACTACAACGAAGTGAAGGACGCCGACGTCAAAGCCCTCGGCTGGGACGTCGAAGCCCAGAACGGTAGCTTCACCGGTGGCTTCGAAGTCGGAGTAGACGCTCAGAACCTGGCACAGGGTCTCATCGACCAGAACGCCGACGTTCTCCTCCCCGTTGGTGGCCCGATCTTCCAGAGCGCGATCTCCGCGATCCGCGACTCCGGCAAGGAGATCGCCATGATCGGTGTCGACGCCGACCTGTACGAGACGTTCCCGGACGGTGCGGACCTGTTCCTCACCTCCATCCTCAAGGGCATGAAGGTCGGCGTGAACGAAGTCGTCCTGGCCGCAGCCGAGGATGAGTTCGACGGAACCCCGTTCGTCGGAACCCTCGAGAACGAAGGCGTCGGAATTGCCCCGTTCCACGACTTCGAGGACAAGGTCGACGCCGAACTGCAGGCAGAACTGGATGACATCCGGGCCGGCATCATCGACGGATCGATCGAAGTCACCTCACCGTCGTCCCCGTAGTCGACGCGCAGCATCACAGTATGAAGCGGGGAGGCCGGCACACCGGCCTCCCCGCTTCGCTGGCGTCAGCCCACACTCCGGTCGACGCCATCCGTGAACACCCGGGCGAACCCCCACATGGTTCTGCCCTTCCCTAGAATCAGGAACCATGAAGCTAGAACTTCGCGGCATAACGAAGCGATTCGGTGCCCTGGTCGCTAACGACCACATTGATCTCACCGTTCAGTCGGGCGAGATCCACGCCCTTCTCGGCGAAAACGGCGCCGGAAAATCGACCCTGATGAACGTGCTCTACGGCCTGTACCAGGCCGAAGAGGGCGAGATTCTCCTGGACGACGTCGTCCAGAAGTTCGCCGGGCCCGGCGACGCCATGAACGCCGGCATCGGAATGGTCCACCAGCACTTCATGCTCATTCCGGTTTTCACCGTCGCCGAGAACGTGATGCTCGGCCACGAAGAGACGACATTCGGTGGGCGACTCGACCTCGAGGCCGCACGAGCGAAGGTGCGCGAGATATCCGCACGCTTCGGATTCCACGTCGACCCCGACGCCCTCGTCGAAACCCTCCCCGTCGGTGTGCAGCAGCGTGTTGAGATCATCAAGGCCCTCTCCCGGGACGCGAAAGTGCTCGTCTTCGACGAACCGACAGCCGTGCTGACCCCTCAGGAAACCGACGAGCTCATGGTGATCATGAAGCAACTCCGCGAGTCGGGAACCTCCATCGTCTTCATCACGCACAAACTGCGCGAGGTCCGCGAAGTAGCGGACCGCATCACCGTCATTCGTCTCGGGAAGGTGGTCGGTGAAGCATCCCCCACCGCGACCAACACCGAACTCGCGTCACTCATGGTGGGCCGCGCCGTCGAATTGACCGTCGCAAAGAACCCGCCGGTCCTCGGCGAACCTGCCCTCGTCGTCCGCGGCCTTTCGGTCATCGACCCGCAGGGTCAGGTGGTCGTCAACAACGTCAGCTTCGAGGTGAAGTCGGGAGAAGTCCTCGTCATCGCTGGCGTGCAGGGCAACGGACAGACCGAGCTGACCGAAGCGCTGCTGGGTCTTCAACCGCACGTCACCGGGAGTATCGAACTCGACGGAAAATCGCTGCGGAACCGCAGCGTGCGAAAGATCCTGGATGCAGGCGTCGGGTTCGTGCCGGAAGACCGTACCCAGGACGGCGTCGTCGCTGAGTTCTCCATCGCCGAGAACCTGATGCTCGACCGAAGTACCTCACAACCGTTCGTCAAGGCCGGAAATCTCCAGCTGAGCTTCCTCGCCGACTTCGCGCGGGAGAAAGTCGCCGAGTTCGACATCCGCACGCAGGGAATCGAGTCCAAGGCCGGACGACTGTCCGGGGGAAATCAGCAGAAGGTTGTCCTTGCCCGCGAACTCAGCCGCGACCTGCGGTTGTTCGTTGCCGCGCAGCCGACGCGCGGACTCGACGTCGGCTCCATCGAATTCGTCCACAAACGGATCATCGCCACGAGGGACTCCGGCCTTCCGGTGATCGTGGTGTCGACGGAACTCGACGAGGTCGTCGCCCTCGCTGACCGCATCGCGGTCATGTACCGGGGCGGCATCGTCGGGATCGTTCCGGCCGACACCCCTCGAGACGTTCTCGGACTCATGATGGCCGGCGAACCCGCGCCAGGAACAGGTGAAGCAGCATGAGCGAAACCACAGCAGAGGCAGAAAAGGCCCCGGTGCCGGCGACGCCATCCGAGCAGAAGGATGACCAGCGCTGGTCGCAGGCGATGCGTGACATCGTCGGCGGGAACGCAATGATCTCCGTCCTCGCCGTATTTCTGGCGCTCGTCGTCGGCGCCATCCTCATCGCCTTCACCGACGAGCGGGTACAGGAGACCGCTGGGTACTTCTTCTCCCGGCCGGGCGACATGCTCGGTGCCATCTGGCAAGCCGTGTCCGGTGCGTACAGCGCCCTCTTCCAGGGCTCCGTCTACAACTTCCGTCGCGACGGATTCCTCGTGGGTATCAAACCGCTGACCGACACGTTGGTCTACGCGACTCCGCTGATCGTCGCGGGTCTCGGAGTCGGTCTGGCCTTCCGGGTCGGCATGTTCAACATCGGTGGGCGCGGCCAGATGCTCATCGCGGCCGCTGGAGCCGGCTGGGTCGGCTTCGCGCTGGATCTCCCGCCGGTCCTGCACCTCATCGTCGCCGTCCTCGTCGGAATCATCGGTGGAGCGATCTGGGGCGGCATCGTCGGGCTGCTGAAGGCACGGACCGGAGCACACGAGGTGATCGTGACGATCATGCTCAACTACGTTGCGCTCTACCTCATCTCCTTCCTGCTCAGGACCCCCGGAGCATTGCAGGCGCCGGGGAGCAACAACCCCAAGACCCCGGCGATGAAAGAGACGGCGGTCTTCCCTGACCTCCTCGGCCCGCAGTACAACCTCCACGCCGGATTCCTCACCGCCATCGCCGCGACGATCTTCGTCTGGTGGCTGCTCAACCGGTCGAGTCTCGGCTTTCAGTTCCGCGCCGTCGGCGAGAACCCCAACGCCGCGCTCGTCGCCGGCATCAACGTCAAGAACATTTACGTGTACACGATGCTCATCGCCGGAGGCCTCGTCGGCCTCGCCGGGGTCAACCAGGTCCTCGGAACGGTGACGACAGGATTCAGCTCAGGAATCGATGCGGGCATCGGCTTCGATGCGATCACCGTCGCGCTCCTCGGCCGTTCGAAGCCGGTCGGAATCTTCGTCGCCGGCGTGCTGTTCGGCGCGTTCAAGGCCGGTGGATTCTCCATGCAGGCCGCTGAAGGCATCCCGATCGACATCGTTCTCGTCGTGCAATCCGTCATCGTGTTGTTCATCGCCGCCCCGCCGCTCGTGCGGGCCATCTTCCGCCTCCCGACGCCGGGAACAGCGCCGCGCAGGCAGCGTCCGATCATCACCAAGGAGGTGAAGGCAAAGTGAGCGTTCTCACCGAACCTGAACGGTCCCAGGCCGAGCCCGAAAACCGGGCAGTGGTTCTCCGCAGCTGGAAGGCGCCGATCGCGCTCGCTCTCTTCACGGTCATCGCGGCTGCGCTGTTCATTCTCGGGCATCGCGAGGGAACCACGCGGTTCCAGCTGTCGCGGGGCTCTGACCTGATCCAGCTGCCCGCCCCCGAGCTGCCGACGTTCTCCACCGGAATCGTCATCACCATCGTTCTTGCACTCATGACGGCGTTCGCGTTCTATCGGGTCCAGAAGTACCGCAAGGTCCCCATCTGGTTCATCGCCGTCTTCGCCGTCCTGTTCATGACGGGATTCCTGACCTGGGCCGCCGCTGGCGCGAGCGTCCCCGTTCCCGGTCTCCTGATCGGAACCGTGACGCTCAGCGTTCCGCTGATCTTCGGCGCGATGGGCGGCGTGATCTCTGAACGCGTCGGCGTCGTCAACGTGGCGATCGAAGGGCAACTGCTCGCGGGTGCGTTCAGCTCCGCCGTGATCGCTTCGGCGACGGGGAACCTCTACCTGGGCCTCCTGGGAGCGATGGTCGCCGGCGTGCTCGTCTCGTTCGTCCTCGCCGCGTTCTCGATCAAGTACTTCGTCGATCAGGTCATCGTCGGTGTCGTCCTCAACGTTCTCGTCATCGGCCTCACGAGCTTCTTCTACTCGCAGGTCCTGACGAAGGACCCCGGGCTCCTGAACACGCCACCGCGGTTCACCAGGATCGAGATCCCGATCCTGGGTGAAATCCCGATTCTCGGACCGGTCCTCTTCGAGCAGACGATCATCGTCTACATCATGTACGTCGTCGTCGCCCTGGTGTACTTCGGCCTCTTCCACACCAAGTGGGGTCTGCGTATGCGGGCCGTCGGTGAGCATCCGACCGCCGCCGATACCGTCGGCATCAATGTGACGGGCACCCGCTTCTGGAACGTCTCGCTCGCCGGAGCGATCGCCGGACTCGGTGGCGCCTTCTTCACCCTCGGCGCCGTCGGCGCATTCGGTAAGGAAATGACGGCCGGCGCTGGCTTCATCGCTCTCGCCGCGGTGATCTTCGGTCGCTGGGATCCCATCCGCGCGACCCTCGCCGCCCTGCTGTTCGGTTTCGCAACCAACCTGCAGAACGTGCTCGGCATCATCGGTTCTCCGGTGCCGAGTGAGTTCATGCTGATGCTGCCCTACATCGTGACCATCTTCGCCGTTGCCGGTCTTGTCGGACGATCACGCGGGCCAGCGGCATCCGGAAAACCATACATAAAGGCGTAAGAACATGACTGATTCAATCGACTGGGGTTCGCTTCGTGAAGCGGCGACGGATGCCATGACGAAGGCATACGTGCCGTACTCGAAGTTCCCGGTCGGGGTGGCAGCCATCGTGACGGACGGCCGGATCATCACCGGCTGCAACGTCGAGAACGCCAGCTACGGGCTGACCCTGTGCGCCGAGTGCGCGCTCGTGTCGACGCTGCACCTCACCGGCGGTGGGCAGCTCGTTGCCTTCACGTGCGTCGACGGTGACGGAAACACCCTCATGCCGTGCGGTCGCTGCCGCCAGCTCTTGTTCGAACACGCGGTGCCGGGGATGCTCCTCGAAACGGTGTCCGGCATCCGGACGATCGACGAAGTCCTGCCGGATGCGTTCGGACCTCGCACGCTTAACGAATACTCAG
Source organism: Mycetocola sp. TRD_SC_2 (assembly GCF_055361225.1). Taxonomy (NCBI): domain Bacteria; kingdom Bacillati; phylum Actinomycetota; class Actinomycetes; order Micrococcales; family Microbacteriaceae; genus Mycetocola; species Mycetocola sp. TRD_SC_2. The sequence continues at coordinate 733,765 of NZ_CM143954.1, forward strand.
GAGTACCCACGAATGACCGCGACTGACGCCGCCCTCGAGTCGTTCGACGCCGTCGACCTCATCCGAACCAAGCGCGATCGCGGTGAGCTGACGACCGACGAGATCAACTGGCTCGTCGACGCCTACACGCGTGAGTACGTCGGCAACGAACAGATGGCCGCGATGGCGATGGCCATCCTCCTCAACGGGATGAGCCGGCGCGAGATCCGCGACCTCACCCTCGCGATGATCGCGTCCGGCGAGACGATGGACTTCTCCACACTCGGCAAGACGACGGTCGACAAGCATTCGACCGGGGGAGTGGGCGACAAGATCACCCTTCCGCTCATGCCGCTCGTGGCATCCTTCGGGGTGGCTGTGCCGCAGCTCTCCGGTCGTGGCCTCGGTCACACCGGTGGAACTCTGGACAAGCTCGAGTCGATTCCCGGCTGGCGCGCCGACCTGTCGAACGATGAGATGTTCTCGATCCTGCGCGATGTGGGCGGCGTCATCTGTGCTGCCGGTGCCGGGCTCGCTCCAGCGGACAAGCGCCTGTATGCCCTGCGCGACATCACAGGAACAGTCGAGGCGATCCCGCTGATCGCGTCGAGCATCATGTCGAAGAAGATAGCCGAGGGCACCAGTGCTCTCGTGCTCGATGTGAAGTTCGGCTCCGGCGCGTTCATGCAGGACTACGCCAAGGCAGAAGAACTCGCGCGCACCATGGTGTCGCTCGGGCAGGATGCCGGGGTCAAGACCTCGGCGCTGCTCACCAACATGAGCGTGCCGCTCGGCCTGGCCATCGGTAACGCCAACGAAGTGCGGGAATCGGTGGAGGTGCTCGCCGGTGGCGGACCGGCAGACATCGTCGAGCTCACCGTCGCTCTCGCTCGCGAAATGCTGACGCTGGCCGGCCAGCCCGATGCCGACGTCGAATCCGCACTCGCTGACGGTCGCGCCATGGAGACGTGGCGCCGCTCGATCATCGCTCAGGGTGGTGACCCGGATGCCGCGTTGCCGGTTGCGCGTGAAACCCACACCGTCACGGCTCCCGCTGATGGCGTACTCGTGCGCCAGGATGCCCTGCCGTTCGGGATCGCCGCGTGGCGTCTCGGCGCCGGTCGTGCGCGGGCGCAGGATCCGGTGTTGCACGCATCCGGGGTCGACCTTCACGCGAAGCCGGGAGACGTCGTTCGCGCCGGGCAGCCGCTGTTCACCCTGTCCGCGGATGACGCGGCTCGATTCCCGCGGGCGCTCGAGGCGATCGAGGGCGCGTGGGAGCTGGCGGCGCCTGGCACCGCCTTCACGCCCGAGCCGCTGGTGCGCGACCGTATTCAGTAGCGCCGCCGCGCTGTGCCGCCGCTGCGTGCGTGTCGCGACGCGCGGCATCCGTCGATCGGTTCCAAAGGGACGTTCGTGAGCGACGGGGGTCGCCCTTTGGGCCCGATCGACGCGACAAACGACCTTTTGGGCCCGCTCGAATGGCGAATCAGCGGCTGGGCCAGCCTCGTCCACGCAAACGTCGTTCAGTTCGACCGATGATGTCGGGCATGCGGGCAAGGTCGTCTCCCGTGAAGTAGATCATGCTCCACCCCTCATCGACCGCATCGTTACCTCGACGGACGTCGCGACGCCATTGCCGGCGGTCCGTCCGGTGATGATCGCCCTGGTACTCGAGGCCAACCTTGTATTCGGGGTAGGCGAGGTCGATCTCAAGGTCCCTTCGGCTGAGGGCGAGGTGTACCTCGAAGTTCGGAACGGGATTCGGCAATGAGCTCGCGATAAGTTCGAGTCGAACGATCGATTCAGGTCGGGAACGCGAACGCGTGCTCAGCAGGCCCAGAGCGTGACGAAGGGCTACCCGTCCGCGTTGCGGCGGGTAGCGCTGCACGGCTGCGGCCAGTCGTTCCGGCGTTGTCACGGGCTGTTCCCAGCAGAGAAGGTAATCACCCGCGGCGACGAGATCATTCAGACCGAAAATGGCGGCGAGGTCGCACCAGGTGCGCTCAGGCGTCGTCATCCGGATGCCGTCTCTCGTCACGACATCGTCGGCGCTCAGTGTCGCGGTATGACCGATGGCTCCATGTGCTTTCGTCGCGCGCACGCCGGCCAGGGATGTCACATGGAGTGGACCGGCGTGGAAGGTACGAGCAAGAGGCATCCCGTGGAGTATTGCCGCGGTGACGTGACTGAAGATCGCGCCCCGTGGCATCCGGGCGGCGAAGGCTCGGCAACGGTCGAGTACATCCGGGTCGACTCCTGGCGCGAAGCGAGCACCGTGATAAGGGCGGAGAAGAGCTCCGTTTCGGAGCTGGCTGCGTGACATGCCGTTCAGGTAGGCATCGTGCACCGAGAACGCACGCGGGATCGGTGAGGGCAGCGGGCGTCGAAAATCCATATCGAGAGGATGCCGTTCCGCGGGTGCGCGTGTGGGCGCCGACGCCGTGGCGTGGACAACGTTTCGGAGCGGCAGCGGTGTGAGGAAAGCGATCGATCGGTCCGAAAAGGTCACTCAAGTCGCGCGTGAGTCGCCCTTACGGCCCGATTGATTTCGGGAACGACCCATTGGGCCCGGTCGATGAGCGAGCGGGCGCCGCGCGCTACTCCGGGTCGCCGATGCGCTCGACCGCGTCGACGACCAGGTTCCAGAACCGCGGCGTATCGATGCCGATGGCAACCTGGGTCGTGCAGTCCGCGGGTGCCGGCGCCCGGAAGTCCGCCACCGTCATGCCGGCCGTGAGGGTCCCGACGAGTTCGACGGTGATCGGAGCACGCCGCACCGTGAAGATGCTCGGGTCGATGACGTAGGCGACAGCACAGGGGTCGTGCACCGGGGGCGCGTCGAAGCCCTGCGCCTCACGGTAAGTGGATCCGAAGAAGTCGAGCAGCTCGACGACGAACCGCGCCGGCGCCGTGTCGATCGCGGCGATCCGCTCGACGACATCCGGGGTGGCCAGCGCTTCATGAGTCACGTCGATCGGGATCTGCGTGAGCGGCCAGGACTCGTTGAAGACGATGTGCGCGGCTTCGGGGTCGATGACGATGTTGAACTCCGCGGTGGCGGACCAGTTGCCGAAGTTGGTGCCCCCACCCATGAGCACCACTTCCTTGACCCGCTCGACGATCCGCGGCTCCATCCGCGCCGCGAGGGCGATGTTGGTGAGAGCACCGGTGGGAACGAGGGTGATCGTGCCTGGCTCATTGGCCATGATCGTCTCGATGATGAGCTCGACAGCGTTCCGCGAATCCAGCTCGAGCAGCGGCTCGGGCAGCTCGGGCCCGTCGAGCCCGGATTCACCGTGGATCGACGGCGCCGTCTCGATCTCGCGCACGAGGGGGCGAGCGCTTCCCGCCGCGAACGGGATGCCCGTGATGCCGGCGACGCGGGCAACAGACAGCGCGTTCCGGGTCACCTTTTCGAGCGTCTGGTTGCCCATGACCGTTGTCACCGCCACCAGGTCGATCTCCGGGTTGCCATGGGCGAGGAGCATGGCGATCGCGTCGTCGTGGCCGGGGTCGCAGTCAAGCAGGATTCTCTGGGGCATCTATCGATTCTACGGGCTCGGCTGCCCCCGGATTGGGTCCGTCCGACACGCTGAAGTGCTTCCGGGAAGAGCCGCCGAGCAGTGCGCTGGGAGAGGCAGGGCGGTAGTCTGAGCGGGTGACTTCAGAGAACCAGTTCCTCCTCCCCAACGGCGTCGACATCGCCGATCTGCCGAAGATTTCGTTGCACGATCACCTCGACGGCGCCCTGCGTCCGCAGACGATCCTCGAACTGGCGGATGCTCTCGGCATCGACGTTCCCGAGACCGACCCTGCCAAGCTCGGCGACTGGTTCCTCTCGCAGTGTGACGCGGGCAATCTCGTCGACTACCTCAAGACATTCGACCTCACGACCGCTGTCATGCAGACGGAAGAGGGACTGACCCGCGTCGCGCGGGAGTTCGTGCAGGACCTCGTCGCCGACGGAGTCATCTACGGCGAAGTTCGCTGGGCTCCCGAGCAGCACCTCACTCGCGGACTGACGCTCGACCAGGCGGTCGAAGCGGTGCAGGCCGGAATCGAACAAGGCATAGATGACGCCGAGCGTTCGGGCGACGGGATCCAGGTCGGTCAGCTCATCACTGCCATGCGGCACGCCGACCGCGGGCTCGAGATCGCCGAGCTGGCCGTGCGGCACCGCACCAACGGTGTCGTCGGTTTCGACATCGCCGGCGCAGAAGCGGGCTTCCCGGCTTCGCGTCACCGCGTTGCCTTCGACTTCCTCGCGCAGGAGCACTTCCCTGTCACCGTCCACGCCGGCGAGGCCGACGGGCTCGACTCGATCAAGAGCGCCCTGTTCGACGGCCGGGCTCTTCGGCTGGGCCACGGCGTCCGCATCGCCGAAGACATCACGGTCGAACGCAGCGATGACGAGGGCACCTACGTGTCCCTCGGCGAAACCGCGCAGTGGGTCAAGGACCGTGAGATCCCGCTCGAACTCAGCCCGTCGTCGAACCTGCAGACCGGCGCGATCGCCGCGTGGGGGAGCGACCTCGTCGACCACCCGTTCGATGTGCTCTACCAGCTCGGCTTCAAGACGACCGTGAACGTCGACAACCGCACGATGAGTGGCACGACGCTGACCCGCGAACTCGGTCTCCTCGCCGACGCCTTCGCCTACGACATCGAGGACCTCGAGGTGTTCCAGCAGAACGCGGCACGCGGAGCGTTCCTTCCCCTCGAAGACCGTGAGGAACTCGCCGAAATCATTTCAGCGGGCTTCGAAGATGCCGAGAGATACCGCGACTGAGAGTTCCCTCCCCGTCGCGTCCGGCCGGACCGATAGCCTGAGATCGGCCGCCCACCAGCTGAAGTGAGACCAACGATGTCCCTGCCCCCGCTCCCGAATTCCGCGATCGATCTCGGTGCCGACGCCGGAACGTGGCGGGATGCTGTCCGGCTCGCCGGCACGGCACTCGAGCGCAGCGGAGCGACCAAGGCGTCGTATACCGACCGGATGATCGAGGTCATCGATGAGTTCGGTGCGTACATCGTCATCGCCCCCGGCCTCGCGCTCGCGCACGCCCGGCCCGGTACCGACGTGCTTCGAGAGGGGCTCGCCGTCGTGACGCTCGCCGAACCCGTCGCGTTCGGGCATCCGCACAACGACCCCGTGAGTGTCGTCCTCGGTCTCGCTGTCCCGACACCGGAGACCCACGTGACGACGGTCGCTCAGCTCGCGAACGTATTCAATGATGCGTCGGCGATCCCGGCCATCGCGACCGCCACCACGCCGGACGAGGTCCGTCGGGTGTTCGAAGCCGACAACTGATCAAGCCAGGAGGCTGCCATGAAGATCGTCGCAATCTGCGGTGCCGGTGTCGGAACATCCGGCATCCTCAAGGTCAACGCTGAGCGGGTGCTCAAGCGCCTCGACATCGACGCCGACGTGACAGCGTCAGACGTCGCCGGGGTTGCTGTCGCCGCGGCTGACGCCCAGGTGATCCTCACCTCGCCCGAACTCGTCGACAAGATCGGCAAAACCTTCGCCGATGTCGTCATCATCGAGAACTACTTCGACCTCGAAGAGCTCGAACGGAAGCTCGAAAAAGCGCTCGGCTGACTGTCAGGCCGTTGCGACCTCCGCGATCGCTGCCAGGTCGGCCTTCACAGCGGCAAGGACGCCGGATGCCTCGTCCTTGCGTTCGACCGGGCGCTGCACGTCGAGGTAGAACTTGATCTTCGGTTCGGTGCCGCTCGGCCGCGCCATGACGCGGGAGCCGTCCGTGAGACGGAACCGGAGGGCATCCGTCGGCGGAAGTTCACCGACTCCGTTTCGGAGGTCTTCGATCGTTTCGACGGCGACGCCGCCGAGCTCCGCCGGTGGGTTCGCCCTCAGGTGGGCCATGATCGCCGCAATGTCGGACAGGTCGGTGACCCGCAACGACAGCTGGTCGCTCGCGAAGTAGCCGAACTTCTCGGCGAACGCGTCGAGCGCTGACTGGATGGTGAGGTTGTGGCCGGCGAGGAAGCACGCCATCGAGAGGAAGTCGATCGCGGCGGAGATGCCGTCCTTGTCGCGCACCGTGCGCGGGTTCACGAGATAGCCGAGTGCTTCCTCGTAGCCGAAAATGAGCCCGGGGACACGCGAGACCCACTTGAAGCCGGTGAGCGTCTCGACGAACTCGAGGTCGTATTCGCGGGCGACGGCGGAGAGCGCGGGGGAGGACACGATCGAGCAGGCGAGCACGCCGCCCACGTTCCCTTGTTCGGCGTTCAGCACGGCGGCACGCCAGCCGAGGAGCGCCCCGACCTCGTTGCCGCTGAGCTGCCGGTATCCCTCTGAGGACGACGCGTCGGGGATCGCGATGGAGAGGCGGTCGGCGTCAGGATCGTTCGCGACGATGAGCTCGGCGCCCGTCTCACGGGCGAGCGCGTAGGACAGGTCCAGGGCGCCCGGCTCCTCCGGGTTGGGGAATGCGACGGTCGGGAACTCCGGGTCCGGCTCCTGCTGAGCGGCGACGGAGTGGGGAAGTTTGAGCCCTGCCGCAGCGACGACGCGGGAGAACGTCTCCCAGCCGACCCCGTGCATGGCCGTGTAGACGACCTCCATCGGAACAGGCTCGCCTGTCATCACCGCTGCCGTCTCGGTGATGTACGCGTCGACGACGGTTTCGTCGGCCGTCTCGTAGTCGGTGCTGCGTGGCAGGTCGAGAACGCTCGCCGATGCGGCGATGCGCAGGATCTGCGCCTCGATCTCGGCGTCAGACGGTGACACGATTTGCGAGCCCTCGTCGGCGCCACCCAGGTATACCTTGTAGCCGTTATCGGCGGGAGGATTGTGGCTCGCGGTGACCATGACGCCGGCTGACACGTCGAAGTGGCGGACGGCGAAGGCGAGGACTGGCGTCGGCAACTGCCGGGGCAGCACAATCGCACGGATGCCGGCTCCGGCCATGATCTCGGCGGTGTCGGTCGCGAACACCCGCGAGTTGCGGCGGCCGTCATAGCCGATGACGACGCTCGGCCGGGTGTCCGGTTCACGCGCGGCGAGGTACGCGGCGAGCCCAGCTGCGGCCTGGCCGACGAGGACGCGGTTCATCCGCGCCGAGCCCGCTTCGATGCGCCCGCGGAGGCCAGCGGTGCCGAACTCGAGGCGCGTGTCGAACCGGCTGTGCAATTCGTCGAGGGCAGGCTCGCTCCCACCCTCGGCGTCGCGGATGAGGACGTCGAGCTCCTCGCGGGTCTCCGGGTCCGGGTCCTGCGCCAGCCAGGCTCGCGCAGCGTTGAGGATGTGGGCGGTTCCTGCCGGAGTCATCACAGCGCCGCCACGATCCGGGCGAGCAGGGCGCTGATCCGCGGCTCGGCGTCGCGCCCGGCTTCGAGAACTTCTAGGTGGCTGAGCGGCGTCGCCTGGATGCCTGCGGCGAGGTTCGTGATGAGCGACAGGCCGAGGATTTCCATACCCGCCTGTCGTGCCGCGATCGCCTCGAGCGCTGTCGACATGCCGACGATGTCACCACCGATGGCCTTCGCCATCTGAACTTCGGCGGGGGTTTCGTAGTGCGGTCCGCGGAACTGGCAGTAGACACCCACGTCGAGGTCCGGTTCGATACCGTGCGCGAGTTCGCGCAACCGCTTCGAATACAGGTCGGTGAGGTCGATGAACGTCGCGCCCTCGAGCGGCGAATCCGCGGTGAGGTTGATGTGGTCGCGGATCACCACGGGGGTGCCGGGCGTCCAGGTCTCGCGGATGCCGCCGGCACCGTTGGTGAGGATCATGGTCGTCGCCCCCGCGGCGGCCGCGGTGCGGACGCTGTGGACGACCCGGCGAACGCCGTGGCCTTCGTAGTAGTGCGTGCGGGCGCCGATGACGAGTGCGCGCTTGCCGCTCGGCAGCAGGACGGAGCGCAGGGTGCCGACGTGGCCCTCGAGCGCCGGCCGGGAGAACCCGTCGATCTCGTGGGCGGGAATCGTCGCCGTGGTCTCACCAATGAGCTCGGCGGCCTTGCCCCAGCCGGACCCGAGGGTCAGCGCGATGTCGTGTCGTTCGACACCGGTTCGTTCGGCGATCTGGGCGGCCGCGCGGAGGGCGACGTCGAACGGATCGGCGGTGGGATCGTCGAGGGGATTGCTGGAAGCGTCAGACATTCCCCCATCTTATTCAGCGGCGCACCCGGCGGAGGGGTATTCCTGGAGCCGCGTCGCGGCATCCGTCTCGTGCCGTCCGGCTGACGGGCGCGTGAATCCGCGGGTGACGGAGGAGCCCTGCGTTTTGGCAAGGGTGTTCCGTGCTGCGACAATGGAGTAATGACCTACGAGTTCGAGCGCAAACAACGAATCGCTGTACTCGGAGGCGGCCCAGGCGGGTACGAAGCCGCCCTCGCCGGCGCGCAACTGGGCGCCGACGTCACCCTCGTCGAACGTACCGGAGTCGGTGGAGCCGCCGTCATCACTGACGTGGTTCCCTCGAAGAGCCTCATTTCAACGGCCGAAGCAACCAACGCGGTCCGCGGCGCGAGCGAATTGGGCGTGCAGTTCTTCGCCCGCACCGACACCGGCAAGCCCGTCAAGCCCGAGGTCACCGTCAACCTCGCCGCCGTCAACAAGAGGCTGCTGAGCCTCGCCCGGCACCAGTCGGAGGACATGCGCGCGCGGCTCGAAGAAGCAGGCGTGCGGATCGTGCACGGCGATGGCCGCCTTGACGGCCGTGACGCCGTCATCGTCTCCACCGAGTCCGGTGGGCGCGGTACCGATTTCGACCGCGTCGAAGCCGACACGATCGTCGTCTCGGTTGGTGGCAGCCCCCGCAAGCTGCCCTCAGCGATGCCCGATGGCGAGCGGATCCTCGACTGGACGCAGCTCTACAGCCTTCCCTCCGTGCCCGAGCACCTCATCGTCGTCGGCTCCGGTGTTACGGGTGCTGAGTTCGCTTCGGCATACCGGGCCCTCGGCTCAGAAGTGACCCTGATCTCCAGCCGTGACCAGGTGCTCCCCGGCGAAGACGCCGATGCCGCAGCCGTGATCGAGAAGGTGTTCAAGCGCAGCGGGATGACCGTGCTGTCGAAGTCTCGAGCGTCGAGCGTTGAGCGCACCGAGAATGGCGTCATCGCGACCCTCGCGGACGGCCGCACGGTCGAAGGCAGCCACTGCCTCATGGCGGTCGGCGCCATTCCCAACACGGCAGGCATCGGGCTCGAAGAGGCCGGGGTGCAGATGACCGAATCCGGTCACATCCGGGTGAACCGAGTGGCGCGCACCTCGATCCCGAACATCTACGCGGCCGGTGACTGCACGACGTTCATGCCGCTGGCATCCGTCGCATCGATGCAGGGTCGCTCGGCGATCTTCCACGCCATGGGTGACGCCGTGAACCCCACCGAGCTGCGCAACGTCGCCGCGAACATCTTCACGCAGCCCGAGATCGCGACAGTGGGCTGGACCCAGAAGCAGATCGAGGAGGGCCTCGCCCAGGGCGAGATCTACAAGCTCCCGCTCAAGTCGAACCCGCGCGCGAAGATGATGGGCATCAAGGACGGCTTCGTGAAGCTCTTCGCCCGCACCGGCTCCGGGACCGTCATCGGTGGCGTCATCGTCGCCCCGCGCGCGAGTGAGCTGATCTTCCCGCTCGCGATCGCCGTCGAGCACAGGCTCAACGTCGACGAGATCGCCCGGGCGTTCGCCGTCTACCCGTCACTGACCGGCAGCATCACGGATGCCGCGAAGGCGATGCACATCGTCAACTGAGCGTCGCGCTCGGCCCGGTCCAAACGCCTGCTGGGCGTGGGAGCCATCTCCTGAACGTGGAGGGGTGCTGGTCAGGCGCTCGTGATCGTGAGCAGCTGGTGCCCGCTCGACACCGTCGTTCCGACGTCGGCGTTGAGGTTCCCGACGGTTCCATCCTTGTGGGCGGTGATCGGCTGCTCCATTTTCATCGCCTCGAGCACGACGACGAGGTCTCCCTTGACGACCTGCTGTCCGTCCACGACGGCGAGCTTCACGATTGTCGCCTGCATCGGGGATGCCACGGAGTTGCCTGTCGCGGAACTGACGGTTCCGGTTCCACCGTGTCGCTTCGGCGCAGGTGCGAGGGCGCGGCCAGGGCCGGCCGACGTGGGAAGAAGAGTCGTCGGGAGGCTGACCTCGATGCGCTTGCCCTCGACCTCGACGACGACACTGTGGCGGCCGATCGGGGCGACGAAGCCGTCGAGTTCGCCGTCCCACGGTTCGATGTCGTTGACGAACTCGGTCTCGATCCAGCGCGTGTAGACGCCGAAACTGCCGTTCTCGGCGGTGAACGCCGGGTCACGGACGATTTTGCGGTGGAACGGCAGCACCGTCGGGAGTCCTGAGACCTCGAACTCGTCGAGCGCGCGGCGCGACCGTTCGAGGGCCTGCTCGCGCGTCGCACCGGTGACGATGATCTTGCCGAGGAGGGAGTCGAACGCGCCGGAGATTTCGTCGCCAGCGGTGACGCCGGAGTCGAGGCGGATGCCGGGGCCGCCGAAGGTCTTGAACACGTGGATCGGGCCGGGCTGGGGCAGGAACCCGCGGCCGGGGTCTTCACCGTTGATCCGGAATTCGATCGAGTGGCCCTGCGGGATCGGGTCTTCGTAATCGAGGACGCCGCCCTCGGCGAGGCGGAACTGCTCACGGACAAGATCGATCCCGGTGATCTCCTCGGAGACGGGGTGTTCCACCTGCAGTCGGGTGTTCACCTCGAGGAAGGAGACAGTTCCGTCTTTGCCGATGAGGAACTCACAGGTGCCGGCACCGACGTAGCCGACCTCCTTGAGGATCGCCTTCGACGCGCTGTACAGCAGCTCGTTCTGCTCGTCGCTGAGGAACGGCGCCGGGGCCTCTTCGACGAGTTTCTGGTGGCGGCGCTGGAGGGAGCAGTCACGCGTGGAGACGACGACGACGTTGCCGGCGGCATCCGCGAGGCACTGGGTTTCGACGTGGCGGGGCTGATCGAGGTATTTCTCGACGAAGCACTCGCCGCGACCAAACGCGGCGATGGCCTCACGGGTGGCGGAATCGAATGCTTCGGCGACCTCGTCGCGTTCCCGCGCGATCTTGAGGCCACGACCTCCTCCGCCGAACGCGGCCTTGATGGCGACGGGCAGCCCGTGTTCGTCGACGAACGCGAGGACCTCGTCAGCGCCGGAGACGGGGTTGAGCGTGCCGGGGGCGAGGGGCGCACCGACCTTCTGCGCCACGTGGCGAGCGGAAACCTTGTCTCCGAGCTTCTCGATCGCTTCGGGTGACGGCCCGATCCAGATCAGCCCGGCGCCGATCACGGCGCGGGCGAAGTCGGCGTTCTCGGCGAGGAAGCCATAGCCGGGGTGGATCGCGTCTGCGCCGGAGCGGCGGGCGATCGAGAGGATCTTGTCGATGACGAGGTACGTCTCAGCACTCGTCGCGCCGTCGAGCGCGTACGCCTCGTCGGCAAGCTTCGCGTGCAGCGAGTCGCGGTCCTGGTCGGCGTACACCGCGACCGAGCCGATCCCGCTGTCGCGCGCTGCGCGGATCACTCGGACGGCAATTTCGCCCCGATTGGCAATGAGGACCTTGGATATACGCGACACAGTTCCTTAGCCTATTGCCCGGACGCCCCTCCCTTTTGGCCGGTGCCCACAGAAAAGGGCCAGGAACCCTGCGGATGCCTACAAGGCGCCGCCGCGATTCCACAGAGCCGGCCAGTCGTATCCCAGTTGCCGTACCAGCGAACGGAGCGTCGGGAGTGACAGGCCAACCACCGTCGACGGGTCCCCGGAGATGCGCTGGATGAACGGCGCGCCGAGGCTGTCGATGGTGAACGCGCCTGCGACGTAGAGCGGTTCTCCGGTGGCGATGTACGCGTCGACCTCGGTATCGGTGATGTCGGCCGCGAAGGTCACGTCGGCGGATGCCACCGCCCCGGCCGCTCGGCCGGCGCTGCCGTCCGCCCTGTGCTCGATGAGCCAGTGACCCGAATACAGAGTGCCGGTTTTGCCACGCTGCAGCAGCCAGCGTTCGCGGGCCGCTTCGGGGGTGTGCGGCTTGCCGTAGATGACGCCGTCGACGACGAAGACCGAGTCACCGCCGAGGATGAGGCAGTCCTGCGCAGGAAGATCCCTCCACACCGATTCCGCTTTCGCCTGGGCGAGGAGAGCGACCGTGTCCTCCGGACTGAGTGGAGAACCGGAAGCCGTCTCGGCGGCGGCCACAGCGGCATCCTCGTCGACGTGTGACGGAACGACGACGGGCTCGATCCCCGACTGCCGCAACAGCTGCAGTCGGGCGGGAGAAGTGGAGGCGAGGTGGAGCTGCATCGTGTCCCTTCCGTCAGCGGCGCGAGCGATGCTCAGGCATCCGTGGGACGATTCAAGGGTGAATGCGCAAAACAACCCAGCAGATGTCGAACTCGAGATTACAAACGTAGCCCACGGCGGTGTCTTCGTTTCGCGGCTCGATGGCCGCGTGGTCTTCGTCGCAGACGCCATCCCCGGCGAACGCGTGCGGGCACGCATCACTGAGTCGTCCAAGAAGAGTTTCTGGCGCGCGGAGACGGTTGAGGTTCTGGATGCCTCCCCTCACCGACAGGCCCACGTCTGGGCCTCAGCGGCTCTCGACGTCTCACCGTCCGAGCGTGCGGGTGGAGCCGAATTCGGCCACATCGAGCTTGCACACCAGCGCGAACTCAAGCGGCAGGTGCTCGCGGACTCTCTCCAGCGTTTCGCCGGTGTGGAGAGCGATGTGCAGATCGAGGCCGTCCCCGGTGACGACGAACGCGACGGACTCGCCTGGCGTACTCGCGTCAGCCTCCACGTCGACGCTGACGGCAACGTCGGCCCATACGCCGCCCGCAGCCACCGCGTGATCCGCGTCGGTGACCTTCCGCTCGCGACAGACGAGGTCGCATCCGCTGCCCCGCTCGACCAGCAGTTCCGCGGCGCCGAGTCCGTCGACATCATCGCCCCGAGCAGCACGCAGAGTGCGCGCATCGTGGTGCGGGAACCGGTGAAGAAGGGCGTGAGCCCGGCGAACCGCCGCGAGCAGACCATCGTCGAACGCGTTGGCGACCGCGACTTCTTCCTCGACGAGGGTGGCTTCTGGCAGGTGCACCGCTCGGCGGCCGAACTGCTCACCGATCTGGTCCAGTCCACGATCGACGAAGCGCTGTTCGACCCCCGCGCGGCCAACCTCGACCTTTACGGCGGTGTCGGCCTGCTCGCTGCCGCTGTCGGCGACAAGTTCGGCAGCACGACGCGCATCACGAGCGTCGAGTCCTCCGCCAGGGCGACCGATCACGCCGCCGAGAACCTCTCCGACTGGGTGGGAGCACAGAGCATCACCGCCCGCGTCGACGCCTACCTGCGCGGCCTCGTCGGCCAGTCCAGCGCAGCCGAGCGCTCACGGCTCGCCGCAGGCACCGTCGTGCTCGACCCGCCCCGCTCCGGCGCGGGCAAAGAGGTCGTCGCAAGCCTCGCGGAGCTGCGCCCGGCGCAGCTGGTCTATGTCGCCTGTGACCCCGTCGCGCTCGCGAGGGACATCGGGCTGTTCGCGGCCGAGGGCTATGAGCTCAAGGCGTTGCGCGCGTTCGACCTGTTCCCGCACACGCACCACATCGAATCCGTCGCGCTTCTCACCCGATGAGTGCGCGGGCTTTCCCGCTGGAGCGTCGCGGCACCCTACGATGGGCTTTGTGGTGCGCATAGCGGTAATCGATGATCATGAGTCCGTACGGATGGGCCTGACGGCTGTCTGCGAGGCGGCGGGGCATTCCGTCGTGCTCAGTGTCTCGTCCGTGGGAGAGTTCGTGTCGGCGGCAGGCGATGTCCCGTCTGACGTCGTCGTCCTCGATTTGAACCTCGGCGACGGAAGCAACATCACCGACAATGTCCGCGCCGTGCACGGCTCAGGGTCAGCGGTGCTCATTCACTCCATCGCTGACCGGGTTGCCTCGGTCCGCGAGGCGCTCGCCGCCGGTGCTGCCGGTGTCATCCCGAAATCCGCGCCGACGGATGCCGTCGTGGCCGCGATCGAGACGGTCGCGAGCGGTGAGGCACTCAACAACCTGGAATGGGCGAGCGCGATCGACGCCGACGGCGACTTCAGCCGTGCCCAACTGGGTCGCCGCGAGCGCGACGTCCTGCATCTGTACGCATCGGGACTCCCGATGAAAGACGTTGCGGTTCAGCTCGGCATTGCCCCGTCGACGGTGAAGGAGTACCTCGACCGGATCCGCGGAAAGTACGTCGATATCGGCCGCCCCGCACCGACGAAGGTCGACCTTCTCCGTCGCGCCGTCGAAGATGGCATCCTGCCTGAGCTCAACCCCGGCACCGGTGATGACAACTGACCAGCAGCGGTCAGGGGCGATCTTCTCGCCGGTTCCGCGAGGACCTCTTCTCGACAACCTCGATCGCGCGGCGAGGGATGCCGCCCACACCCAGCCGCGTTTCAGCGTTGCTCGAATCGAGCAGCTCATCGCTCATTCGATCAGCCTCATGGCCCTGGTTTTCGGTGCCCAGACACTGAGCATCGCCCTCGGCAGCGGCCTCGTCGCTCCTGACCCAATGGGCTCGGTCTATCTGTTCACCCTCCTCGGCCTGCTCGTCGTCGTCATCGTCTGCGGTATGAACCCGCGACTGCAGCGGGTCGCGAATCTGCTCTTCGCAGCCATCTACCTCATCGCAGTCGCGCACTGGGGGGTCGCGAGCGGGGGAGCGGGTGCCGAGTCCATCGCCGAGCCGTGGACGTGGTACCTCTGCGCCATCGCCTGCGGCAGCATCTCCCAAGCCGTCCAGCCGTGGATCGCGACCGTCTACATCGCCGTGACCCCCGCCGTCTACGGGCTGGTCCGGGTCATCGACGAGAACGGTAACATCACCCACGCGGACATCGCCGTACAGAATGCCCTGTACGGAACGATGATCGGGCTCGTCATCCTCGTTTTGATCACGATGTTCCGGAACGCTGCCCGGTCCGTCGACGAGGCTCGCTCAGCCGCGTTTCACCGGTACGACGAAGCGGTCCGGCGGCACGCGCTCGAAGCGGAGCGGATCGAAGTGGATGCCCTCGTGCACGACACCGTGCTCGCGTCACTTCAGGCGGCGGAACGAGCGTCGACTCCCGAACAGGCGAGGGCAGCCGTGGCGATGGCGAGCGACGCGATCGGCAAGCTTGCCGCTCTCGAGGGGCCCGTCGCCGACCCTGGGCAGAAAATCACGATCGGCTGGCTGGTCGACCTTCTGCGGCAGCACGCCGTTCACCTCGAAACGCCGTTCGACATCACGCTTCGTGGGTCTGCCGCGCACAGGATCCCCTTTCCTGTCGCAGAAAGCTTGTACCTCGCTGCCGCACAGGCCATGACGAACAGCATTCAGCACGCCGGCGACGCGGGCGGTCGCAGCGTTGCCGTTGAGGTTGAGAACGACGCCGTCGTGCATGTCTGCGTTCGTGACGAGGGAGTCGGGTTCGATACCGCGGCTGTCGACGCCGACCGGTTGGGCTTGAGAGTGTCGATCATCGAACGTGTGGTCGCCGCCGGCGGCAACGTCGACCTCCGGTCACGCCCTGGTGCCGGCACGGTCGTCAACATCCGCTGGTCGGACGAGGATGCAGCCCGGAAGGCGGCGCACGAGAGCGTGAGAGGGGCATCTGCATGATCGCGCTCAACCGCTACACGATGCTCGCGCTCGCGGCGGCCTTCTCGTTCTATCACGTCGTCCGTGGCCTGCTCACCCTGCCGCAGGCTGACTCTCCGTGGCCGAGCGTGATGGCGATGGCGCTGTACCTCGCCGCGACGGTGGTGGCTCTGTGGCCCTCAAGTCCGACGGCCATGCCAGCATGGCTCGCAGCGTTCTGCCTGGCAACGGCGATCACGGTCCCTCTTCTCGTGACCAGCCAGCTCGACCCGACGGTCAACAACGGTTACGCGACCTGGCATGTCTCGGCGATCGGCACCCTCATGACGATCACGGTGGTGCGGAGGCAAGAGATTGTCGGCTGGATCGGGGTCGTGTTCCTGACGGTGCAGTCCATCCTCTGGTGCGGCATCGGTACCTCGATGGAGATCGGCGTCACCGGAAGCATCATGTGGGTGGTGGTCGCCGGTGTCCTCACTCGCTCCCTCGCCAAGGTCGGGCATGACGCCCAGACTCTCACCGTCGCCGAGCAGGAGGCTGCCAGGTGGCAGGCGGCTCAGGACGCGCACGAGCAGGAACGGCGCGCGCGGCTCGAACAGACCGGTCAGCGGGCGCTCCCGATCCTTCGCGACATCATCCTCGCCAGTGGGGAACTGAACGAGACCCAGCGAACCGAATCGCGGGTGCTCGAGGCCGGGCTCCGCGACGAGATCCGGGGAAGACGGTTGCTCAACGACGCCGTTCGGGCAAGTGTGCTCGCGGCACGCAGGCGAGGCACCGCGGTGAGCATGCTCGACGAGGGGACCCTTGATCATCTCCCAGACAGTGTTCTGCAGACAGTGCTCGACGCCGTCGCCGGCGTGATTGACGAGACCGAGGTCGACCGCCTGATCGTCCGGACGGCACCCGCGGACTCGGCTGTCGCCGTCACGCTCGTTGGGCTCAGCGCATCGACAGACCCCGACGATCCGGGCGATTCGGTACGGCTCTGGAAAGAGATTCCCCGGCCGGCCGTCACATCGCCCGTCGGCGACAAACGCGCGGTGTGACATCCGGCTCGCTGGGCACGCCGGTACAACGGGAAAGGGCCGGTTCTTTGGAACCGGCCCACTAAACCCCGGGTCAGAGCGCTAACCCGAATAACGCCCTGACCCGCCCCCAAACGCCGCTACTACCCTAATCGAGCGAATCGTCTGGTGGTGTAACCCTCTAAGAGAGACACCTTGCGCTCTCATTCTGCTCGGGAAGCGAACATGCCGCTAGTCGGCTCTTTGGGGGACCGTCAGGCGGAGAAGTTCCGCCACCGTCCGGCGCCGGCCTGAAGTGAGCCGCGCATGATGCGCTGGCTTCTCTGCCACGCCGACGGCCCGTCAGACGGGACAGCATCGGCTCGCGCTGCTTCCTCGACGACGGCCGCCGTGAGCACAGCTGTGACGGCGGCAACCTCCTCGGGGGTGGGGGAGCCACGGAGAATACGGACGTTCACACCCTGCTCCTGTCCCTCCGCGGTGAACAGTTCACGCGTGTTCGATGGCACAGCGTGCCGACCGGATCGGCGCTCGGCCGGTACCAGGCCGGTCACAGCGGGATGTTCCCGTGTTTCTTGGGCGGGAGGCTCGACCGCTTGCCCTTGAGGGAGCGCAACGCCTTGATGACAGCCACACGGGTGGCAGCGGGTTCGATGACACCATCGAGCTCGCCACGCTCGGCCGCAAGGAACGGGCTCGCGACGTTGTAGGTGTACTCGTTGGCGAGACGGGTCCGCACGGCGGCGACGTCTTCACCGGCGGCCTCTGCGCGCTTGATCTCACCGCGGTACAGAATATTGACGGCGCCCTGCCCACCCATGACGGCGATTTCCGCCGTCGGCCAGGCCAGGTTGATGTCAGCACCGAGCTGTTTCGAGCCCATGACGATGTAGGCGCCACCGTACGCCTTGCGGAGGATTACGGTGACGAGCGGCACGGTCGCCTCAGCATAGGCGTAGAGCAGCTTCGCGCCACGGCGGATCACGCCGGTCCACTCCTGATCGGTGCCTGGCAGGTAGCCGGGCACGTCGACGAGGGTCAGGATCGGGATGCTGAACGCGTCGCAGAAACGCACGAACCGGGATGCTTTCTCCCCGGCTTCGATGTTGAGGGTGCCGGCCATCGCGTTCGGCTGGTTGGCGATGATACCCACCGTGCGGCCTTCGACGCGTGCGAAGCCGATGACGATGTTCGGGGCGAACAGCGGCTGGACCTCGAGGAAGTCGCCGTGATCGACGACGTGCTCGATCACGGTCTTCACGTCGTATGGCTGGTTCGGGGAGTCCGGGATGATCGTGTTCAGCTTGCGGTCGGCATCCGTCGTCTCCAGCTCGATGTCGCTCTCGTAGACCGGGAGCTCGGCGAGGTTGTTGTCCGGGAGGAAGCTGATGAGCGTGCGCGCGTAGTCGAGGGCGTCTGCTTCATCGCTCGCGAGGTAGTGCGCGACACCGGAACGGGTGTTGTGGGTGAGGGCCCCACCGAGCTCCTCCATGCCGACGTCTTCGCCGGTTACCGTCTTGATGACATCCGGGCCGGTGACGAACATCTGGCTCGTCTTGTCGACCATGATCACGAAGTCGGTGAGCGCGGGGGAGTACACGGCGCCACCGGCGGCCGGACCCATGATGAGGGAGATCTGGGGAATGACGCCGGAAGCCGCGGTGTTCCTGCGGAAGATCTCGCCGTATTTGCCGAGCGCAACGACCCCCTCCTGGATGCGCGCTCCGCCGGAGTCGAGCATGCCGAGAATCGGAACGCCGGTCTTGAGTGCGTGGTCCATGATCTTGATGATCTTCTCGCCGGCGACCTCGCCGAGCGATCCACCGAAGATGGTGAAGTCCTGCGAGTACACGGCGACCTGACGGCCGTGGATGGTGCCGGTGCCGGTGACGACAGCGTCGCCGTATGGCCGCGACTTCTCCATGCCGAAGGCGTGGGTGCGGTGGCGGACGAATTCGTCGAGTTCGACGAAACTGCCCGGGTCGAGCAGTTGGGCGATCCGCTCACGTGCGGTCATCTTGCCCTTGGCATGCTGCTTCGCGATCGCAGCGTCACCCGAAGCCGTCACAGCTTCGTGGTACCGGTGCTTCAGGTCGGCGAGCTTGCCGGCCGTCGTGTACATGTCGGGGGCGGATTCGTCGGTCACAGCTGCGTCATCGGTCACTTATTCACTCTACTGTGCACAGATAGGGCCATACCGTTGGTGGATGCCTACAACGAGCCCTTCCGAGCCTTGTCGGTTTGCGGCGCGTATCGTGGAGCCATGAGCCCCGCCTTTCCCCGATCCGCCGCTGTCGCCGCCCGTCTCGAGGTCCTCGACGAAACCCCGTCGACGAACGACGAGCTCGTTTCCCGGGCTGCGAACGAAAGCGACTGGCCCGACTTCTCAGCTGTCGTCACCGACACGCAGACGGCGGGGCGCGGTCGCCTCGGCAGGGCATGGGTCAGCCCTGCGGGCACGGCGCTCGCGGTCTCTGTCCTCGTCCGGGCGGATGCCTCGCTCCGGATCGACGCGCTCGGCTGGTTGCCCCTTGCCGCCGGTCTCGCCATGACCCGTGCCGTCCGGGAGGCCCTTCCCGGCCGGGACGATGTCCTGCTGAAGTGGCCGAACGACGTCCTCGTCGGCAGCTCGAAGATCAGCGGTGTCCTGTCCGAACTCGTCGTCGGTGCTGCCCCGAGCGTCGTCGTCGGTGCCGGCGTGAACCTCACCATGACCGAGGCGCAGTTGCCGGTTCCCACGGCGACCTCCCTCGTGCTCGCCGGGGCGGAGCATCCCGATGCCGACGGCATCCTCGAGACGTACCTGCGGGAGTTCCGGAGCCTTGTCGATGCCTTCCGCACGGCAGGCGGCGATGCAGCAGCCAGTGGCCTGCAGGCAGCGGTGACGGATGCCTGTGGCACCGTCGGCGCGCGAGTCCGGGTCGAACTCCCCGGCGGCAACCTGCTGTCTGGGATCGCCCGCGGCATCGACGTCTCTGGCCGGATCATCGTCCAGGCTGACGGGTCGGATCAACTCACCCCGGTCTCCGCCGGTGACATCACGCACCTGCGCGCCCGCTGACTCGCGGCCCCAAATTCAGGAGACACCTCCAAATTCAGGAGATCCGGTGCGACACGCCGTGCGCGGCGCGTGCTGGACGGCGTGTTGCGTCACATCTCCTGAATTTGAACGGAGGGCGGCGGCGGTGCGGCCCGGGCCCTTCGGCTGCCAGTGCTAGAAATGAAGCATGGCCGATTACCCGAGTGCTGCAGCGAGCCTGCCTCCCGACGGTGAACGACCCATTGTGCCGACCGAGCGCGTGGTCGCCCGGCTGCGGCCGAACGCCCGCGCTCTCTTCTGGCCAGCCCTCGTGCTCGTCGCGCTGCCGGGACTCACGGTCTTCGCCGTGAGCCTATTCGCCGAAACGTGGCTGCACGCCATGATCGTTGTGCTTGCCGTTCTGTTGTTCGTTCTCTTCGTTCTGTTCCCCTACATCGCCTGGCTGAACCACCGGTGTACGATCACGACGCGACGGGTGATCGCCCGCCGCGGGTTCTTCGTGCGCGAACGCAGGGAGATCTTCCACAGCAGGGGATACCACGTCACGCTCAAGCAGAGCTGGCTCCAGAGCGCTTTTCGCTCGGGCGACATCCACATCAGTTCGGGCGTGGAAAAGCCGCTCATCCTTCGTGATCTCCCCGGGGCCGACCAGGTGCTCGAAACCCTCCAGGAACTCATCGAACGCAATCAGGTCGTTCTGACCTCTCAGATGGGTTCGACCGGAAGCGCGACGACCGCTTTCTGACCCGCGGGAACGACACGGGCAGCGGATGCCTGTCTGCTGGGTGAGAAGACCCAGTAGCGATACAGCGTGAAGCGGAAGATGGCGCCGAGTCCGAGCCCCACGACGTTAGCCGAGATGTTGTCCGCGAGCACCGAGGTGAACCCGAGCGCGTAGTGGGACACCCACAGGCAACCGAGCCCGATCCCCATTCCGGCGAGGGAGACCGCGAAGAACTCGAGTCCCTCACGAAGCGTGTTGGACCGGCGTTCGCGAGCGAACGTCCAGTACCGGTTACCGAGCCAGTTCGTGACGATCGCGAGCAGCGTGGAAATGATCTTCGCGATCAGCGGTCCGGTGTGCACATTCTCCGGCGAGAGAATGGTGAGCCGGAGGGCGTTGAACACGGTCAGGTCGACGAGAAGTCCAGCAGCACCGACGAGCCCGAACTGAGCCAGCTGAACGAGCAGGCGGCGCGCCCGGCCGGTCGGCGCGATTCTCGTCATGTCCTGCTCCGGTTTCGGGAAGGGGGCTGGGTTGGATGCCTGATGCGCCATGCGCGAGGATAGGGGCGTACGCAGTTTATGCGACCTCCCGGCGCGCACCGCTGGGAGTTCCCTGCGCCGGAACGATATCTGGAGGCTTTCCCGTGGTCCGTGTTGGTGTAATTGGCGGAGGGCAGCTCGCCCGGATGATGATCCCACCGGCCGTGAATCTGGGCATCGATCTTCGCGTGCTCGCGGAGACCGAGGGAATGGCCGCGAGCCTCGCGGCATCCGCTGTGGGCGATTACCACGACGTCGAGGCCGTTCTCGCGTTCGCTCGGGACGTCGACGTCATCACATTCGACCACGAACACGTGCCGCAGGACGTGCTTCACGCCCTGACCGACGCGGGGATTCCCGTGCACCCCGGCCCCGACGCCCTGCTGTACGCCCAGGACAAACTGCTGATGCGCCAGAAACTCAGCGACCTCGGTTTGCCGGTCCCGGTGTGGGCACGGGTCGAGACCGAGGACGAGCTTCAGCAGTTCCTCGACGCCAATGGCGGCCAGGCCGTGGTGAAGACTCCGCGCGGTGGCTATGACGGCAAAGGCGTGCGGGTCGTCTCCGCGGCGCATGAGGCGAGCGATTGGTTCACCACACTCGCCGAACACGGTGCACGAGACGCGCTCCTCGTCGAGGAATTCGTCGACTTCCGCAGGGAACTCGCGCAGTTGTCTGCCCGTCGCCCCTCGGGTGAACTGGTGCTCTGGCCGGTCGTCGAATCCATCCAGCGCGACGGCGTCTGCGCCGAGGTCCTCGCTCCAGCGCCCGGGTCGGCCGGGCGGATCGCAGACGTCGCCGCCCAGATAGCATCGGACGTCGCGACGGGTCTCGGTGTCACCGGAGTGTTCGCCGTCGAACTGTTCGAGACGCAGGACGACAGGCTCCTCATCAACGAACTCGCGATGCGCCCGCACAACTCGGGCCACTGGACCCAGGACGGGTCGACGACGAGCCAGTTCGAGCAGCACCTGCGCGCTGTACTCGACCTCCCGCTCGGAGCGACGGGATGCACCGAGCCGCACACCGTGATGGTGAACATCCTCGGCGGCCCCGCCGAAGGCACGCTCGCGAACCGGTACCCGGCGGCGCTCGGCGCTCACCCCACCGCGAAGATCCACATCTACGGCAAAGAGCCACGGCCGGGCCGCAAGGTCGGGCACGTCAACGCGAGCGGATCGAAACTCGACGTTGTCGCCTACGAAGCGCGCGCCGCAGCGGCGTTTTTTCAGGACTGACATTTAGCATGGTTCTCATGCCATTCCACGCCTCAGCGCGCCCCCGTGTCGGTCTCGTCATGGGGAGCGACTCCGACTGGTCGGTGATGGCTGCTGCTTCTGAGATCCTCTCCGAGTTCGAGATCGACCACGAGGTCGAGGTCGTGAGCGCCCACCGCACGCCCGACAAGATGATCGACTACGGCAGGGACGCCCGGTCACGCGGACTCGCGGTCATCATCGCCGGAGCGGGCGGGGCAGCCCATCTGCCTGGCATGCTGGCATCCGTCACGACGCTCCCTGTCATCGGTGTGCCGGTGCCCCTCGCGAAGCTCGATGGCCTGGACTCGCTGCTCTCCATCGTGCAGATGCCCGCCGGTGTCCCCGTGGCCACCGTCTCGATCGGTGGGGCGAAAAACGCCGGGATCCTCGCTGCGCGCATTCTCGCCACGACCGATGATTCCCTGGCGACGAAGCTCTCCGAATACGCCGCGGCGCTCGCCGCACAGGTTGACGAGAAGAATCGCGCCCTCAAGTCGAGCCTATGAGCGTGTCAGCGACCAGTCCGATCCGCTACCCGGACCTCACGGCTCCCGCTCTCATGACGCGCAGGGCCTGGTGGCTCGTCGCGCTCAACTTTCTCATCCCCGGGTCGACCCAGGTGCTCGCAGGCAACCGCAAGCTGGGGCGCTTCGGCCTCGCGGCCACCCTCACGATGTGGCTGATCGGAATCTTCGCGATCCTCGCCTACTTTCTCTGGCGCACCGCGGCGCTCAGCATCGCCACGAACTCATGGGTGCTCACCGGCGCACAGGTGCTCCTCGCCGGCTACGCGGTGCTGTGGCTCGTCCTCACTCTCGACACGCTCCGCCTTGTCCGCCTCATCCGTGCCATGCCTGGAACCCGATTCTGGATCGCGGCGAGCACCGTCGTGCTGCTCGTGCTTTCCGTCGGTACTGCGACGGCGGGCGCCTACTACGCCGGAATCACCCGGGGAACGCTGCAGTCCATCTTCGGAGGAGGCGCAGCATCCGTTCCTCCCGTGGATGGCCGATACAACATCCTCCTGCTCGGCGCGGATGCCGGCCCTGACCGGGAAGGTCTGCGCCCTGACAGCATTTCGGTGGTGTCACTCGACGCGGAGACCGGCCGGATGACGATGATCGGCCTG
Organism: Mycetocola sp. TRD_SC_2; assembly: GCF_055361225.1. NCBI lineage: Bacteria > Bacillati > Actinomycetota > Actinomycetes > Micrococcales > Microbacteriaceae > Mycetocola > Mycetocola sp. TRD_SC_2. The sequence continues at coordinate 757,080 of NZ_CM143954.1, forward strand.
CCGCGTGACATGCGGAATGTCCCGTTCTCGGCGGGGTCGCCGATGGGTGAGCTCTACCCGGACGGCTACCGCCGTTGCGACGTCAGCAGCTGCAAACTGAACTCGATCTACACCGAAGCCCAGTTGCGTCACGGCGATCTGTACCCGGATGCTGCGTCGACGTCATCGAGTTCCGGCATCGAAGCGACGAAGGAAGCAGCCGAGGGAGTCCTCGGGCTGGAGATCCCCTACTTCGCCCTGATTGACATGCAGGGATTCGAGAAACTCGTCGACGCGCTCGGTGGCGTTGAGATCACTGTGAAGGAACGGCTCCCGATCGGCGGCGACGAACAGCTGAGAAACGTGGACGAGTGGATCGAACCCGGGACCCGCAAGCTCAACGGGTACTACGCGCAGTGGTACGCGCGGTCCCGTCACAGCACCTCCGACTACGACAGGATGGAACGCCAGCGCGAGCTGCAGGCGGCGATCCTCGACCAGTTCACCCCCGCGAACGTGCTCTCGAAGTTCCAGAGCATCGCACAGGCAGGAACCCAGGTTGTGAAGACCGACATCCCGCAGGACATGCTGGGCTACTTCGTCAACCTCGCCATGAAGACGAAGGAACTGCCGACCAGCTCGGTCGAGCTGACGCCGGCAAACGGCATCATCCCTGACGAGCGGGACTTCGACGACTTCGACCGGATCCGTGAGCTCGTTCGCGCGGATCTGTATCCGCCGACGGCGACTCCCGAAGCCGAGTAGGTCCTAAAGGTCGGCGTGGAGCGCCCAGACACGCTCCGCTGAGTCGCGCCAGCTGAAGGCGCGAGCGCGGTCCTGCCCGGCGATCCGCATGCGGTCGGCGAGGTCGGAATCATCGAGGACGGATGCCACGGCGGCGGCGAGGCGCTCCGGGTAGCCCTTTGCATCACGCTCGACGGCGAGGCCCGCTCCGCCGGCCACTTCAACGAGGGCGGGGTCATCCGAGTGGACGACGGGGGCGCCGAAAGTGAACGCCTCAATGAGGGGGAGGCCAAACCCTTCGCGCAGGCTCGGATAAATGAACACGCTCGTGCGGGAAAGCACCACGGCGAGGTCGGCGTCGGACAGGTAGCCCAGTGCCCGGACCCGGCCTTCAGCAAGCCCTGCCTCGTCCGCGACGGATGCGAGCGCGAGCTCACCCCAGGTTTCGGGTCCAAGCACGAGCAGGGGGAGGTCAGGAGCATCGGGCTGGCCGAGGCCTGTAATCAGCGGCGTGAGCCCGCGGCGCGGGTCAAGGGTGCCGACCGTGAGCATGAATTTCTCGGGCAGGTCCATCCGCGCCGCTCGCTCGTCGGCATCGTCCGGCAGCGTGAGGTTCGAGGCGACGGCACCGGAGATCACGCGCACCCGGTCGCCGAAGTCAAGAATCTCCGACAACTGCTCGGCAACGGCGTGCGTGGGGACCACAATAGCGTCCGCGTGTTTCCGCGCACGTTTCGCCATCGCCTTGTGCCACGCGACGCTCGCAGGGGTCAACGATTTCGGGTCGCTCCACGCAAGCGTGTCGTGGATCGTCACGACCATCTGGGTCTGGTCGAACTCGCGGTCGTGACGGCGAAGCGGGGCCAGAAGGCTGGGGGAGTGGATCATGCCGGTACCGAGCGTCGGGACGATGCCCAGTTGCCACGCTGCCGCAAGTTCGCGGCGGGGAAGGGTCGTGCGGTGCAATTGCGACAGACCAGGCAGGGCTTCTTCGATACGGGTGATCTTCTCCTGCGGCAGCGCCGAGACGATTCCCTCGACAGAGCAACCCCGCGGTGCTGTCGACACGAGTGCCCGGGTGAGTTCCTCGGTGTAGCGCGAGATACCGTTCGGAGCCGGGGTGATCATCTGGTCGACGACCATTCGGAGTGTTGTCGCCATACGTGAGCCGCCTTTAATCAGTTGTTTTTGCCGCTTCCAACCTAGAGGACGCGTGTCCTGCCCTGTACGGGGAGTATCCGGGGTATATACATACCCATACGATAGGTCCCATGCCTGGGGTCCAAAGTATTACTCGCGCGCGCTCGATCGCGCTGTTCATCATCGGTTTGCTCGTCGCGTCGATCTTCGTGGCCGCGCCGCTTCCTGCCTCGCAGACCGAGCCGGCCTCAGCCGCCGGCTTCAACGCCGGGAACATCATCGACGACGCGGTGTTCTATAACAGCAACGCCATGACCGAATCGGGCATTCAGTCGTTTCTGAACTCGAAGGGTGCCAACTGTAAGGCCGGCGCGTTGTGCCTCAAGAATTACAAGGTGACGACGAGCAACCGGGCAGCAGACGCCATGTGCAAGGCGTACTCCGGGGCGAGCAATGAAACAGCGGCACGCATCCTCTACAAGGTCGCCCAGGCGTGTGGAATCAACCCACAGGTCCTCCTGGTCATGCTCGAAAAGGAACAGAGCCTTGTCACGATGGCCTCGCCGACCCAGGGCAGGTACAACATCGCGATGGGCTACGGCTGCCCGGACTTCAAGCTGTGCGACAGCCAGTACTTCGGCCTGTTCAACCAGGTCTACAAAGCGGGATCCCAGCTCATTCGCTACACCAACCCGCCCGGGACGTCGAACTACTTCACCTGGTTCGGCCCCGGAAAGACAGTGCCGATCCAGTGGCACCCGAACGTTTCCTGCGGAACCGGGCAGGTCTATGTCGCTAACAAGGCAACGGCGAGCCTCTACTACTACACGCCTTACCAGCCCAACGCGAGAGCGCTGAGCGCCGGCTGGGGAACCGGTGACGGATGCTCCGCATACGGCAACCGCAACTTCTACAACTTCTTCACGTCCTGGTTCGGATCCACACGAGGACAACCTGCCGCGGCGCAACTCTCCTCGCTGACCGCCTCGCTCGGCGGAGCGACAGCACAGGCCATCACCTACGCCGACGGCGGAGTCGGCCAGGAATTCGAAAAGGGCTGGGCGTACTGGCACACGACAACGGGGGCGTTCGCGACCTCCGGGCCAATCGGGCGCTCGTACATCGCACTTTCGGGCCCGAACGGATTGCTGAAGTATCCGACTGCGGCCCTGCGCTCCGAAACCGGTTCGGGTTCGAGCATGAAGTTCCAGAACGGGTCTCTGTATTACTCGCCGACGCACGGCATCCATTACGTGCTGACAGCTTTCGACAGCGTGTACCGCAGCAGCGGCGGAGTCTCCGGCACCATCGGCCACCCCACCGGAAGCACCATCACGAATAGTGACGGAAGCATGGAACAGGCCTTCGCCAAGGGCTGGATCTACCAGGCAAAGGGTGGATCCCCCGTCACCGTCTCGGGGGCCATCGGGACCGCGTACTCGGCCCTCGGCGGTTCGAGCGGCGTTCTCGGTATGCCGACGGGTCCGATGAAGTGGACATCCGGCGGATACAGCCAGGCCTTCAAGAACGGCACGCTGTACTGGTCGGCGACAACCAAAGCACAGTATGTTCTGACGACTCTCGCCGGCGAGTACGAGAAGAAGGGCGGGGTCACAGGCCCGCTCGGTTTCCCGGCAGGCAAGACCGAGACGTATGCCAACGGAGTCCTCGGCCAGAAGTTCCAGAACGGCTGGCTGTACTGGTCCAGCGCCCAAGGCGCCGTCGAGACGTCGGGTCAGATCGGGAATTCGTATGACTGGTTGAAGGGTCCTGATGGGATTCTGGGGTATCCGGTTGCCGCTCAGAAGTCTGAGGTTGGTGGCGGGGTGAGCCAGGCGTTCTCGAAGGGGTCGTTGTTCTACGCTCCGACGAAGGGCATTCACTTCATGCTGTCGACGATTGTGTCGGAGTACGCGAAGCAGGGTGGTGTTGGCGGGAAGCTGGGTCACCCGATCGACAGCACGAAGTCGTATGCGGATGGTTCGATGAGCCAGAAGTTTGAGAAGGGCTGGATCTACTGGTCGAAGTCTGCGGGTTATGTTCAGACGTCGGGTCAGATCGGGAATTCGTATGACTGGTTGAAGGGTCCTGATGGGACTCTGGGGTATCCGGTTGCCGCTCAGAAGTCTGAGGTTGGTGGCGGGGTGAGCCAGGCGTTCTCGAAGGGGTCGTTGTTCTACGCTCCGACGAAGGGCATTCACTTCATGCTGTCGACGATTGTGTCGGAGTACGCGAAGCAGGGTGGTGTTGGCGGGAAGCTGGGTCACCCGATCGACAGCACGAAGTCGTATGCGGATGGTTCGATGAGCCAGAAGTTTGAGAAGGGCTGGATCTACTGGTCGAAGTCTGCGGGTTATGTTCAGACGTCGGGTCAGATCGGGAATTCGTATGACTGGTTGAAGGGTCCTGATGGGACTCTGGGGTATCCGGTTGCCGCTCAGAAGTCTGAGGTTGGTGGCGGGGTGAGCCAGGCGTTCTCGAAGGGGTCGTTGTTCTACGCTCCGACGAAGGGCATTCACTTCATGCTGTCGACGATTGTGTCGGAGTACGCGAAGCAGGGTGGTGTTGGCGGGAAGCTGGGTCACCCGATCGACAGCACGAAGTCGTATGCGGATGGTTCGATGAGCCAGAAGTTTGAGAAGGGCTGGATCTACTGGTCGAAGTCTGCGGGTTATGTTCAGACGTCGGGTCAGATCGGGAATTCGTATGACTGGTTGAAGGGTCCTGATGGGACTCTGGGGTATCCGGTTGCCGCTCAGAAGTCTGAGGTTGGTGGCGGGGTGAGCCAGGCGTTCTCGAAGGGGTCGTTGTTCTACGCTCCGACGAAGGGCATTCACTTCATGCTGTCGACGATTGTGTCGGAGTACGCGAAGCAGGGTGGTGTTGGCGGGAAGCTGGGTCACCCGATCGACAGCACGAAGTCGTATGCGGATGGTTCGATGAGCCAGAAGTTTGAGAAGGGCTGGATCTACTGGTCGAAGTCTGCGGGTTATGTTCAGACGTCGGGTCAGATCGGGAATTCGTATGACTGGTTGAAGGGTCCTGATGGGACTCTGGGGTATCCGGTTGCCGCTCAGAAGTCTGAGGTTGGTGGCGGGGTGAGCCAGGCGTTCTCGAAGGGGTCGTTGTTCTACGCTCCGACGAAGGGCATTCACTTCATGCTGTCGACGATTGTGTCGGAGTACGCGAAGCAGGGTGGTGTTGGCGGGAAGCTGGGTCACCCGATCGACAGCACGAAAACCCTTCCGGGTGGTGGATTCAGCCAGAAGTTCCAGAACGGAACACTGACGTGGACGCCGGCGAGCGGCGCCATCATCAACTGATTCCGACTCTCGGCGCGTAGCGTCGGTGCTCGCCGGCGGAATGCCACGGTAAAGTGGCCTGTTGCCGGATTGCGGCGGGAGAGGGAATTGGTGTGTCGAAAGATCCCCGTGTCGTCGCTGTCGTGGTCGCGTACAATCGACGCGAACTTCTGGGAGAAGTCCTCGCGGGCCTTCACAGCCAGTCCCGTCCTGTTGACGCGATCGTTGTCGTCGACAACGCCTCTACCGACGGATCAGCAGCAGTCGTCAAGTCAGATGCTCCCGAGGCGACGCTCATTGAGTTGACCGAGAATACCGGCGGCGCTGGTGGTTTCGCGGTCGGTATGGCTGCCGCTGCCATTCGCCACCGGCCGGACTGGATCTGGGTGATGGACGACGACACCGTGCCACAGGCCGATGCGTTGGCCGGACTTCTCCAGGCTGTCAGCAGCTACCGCGGGAAGAACCTGCTCGCTGTCGGATCACGCGTTCTCTGGACGGACGGCAGCGAACATCCGATGAACACCCCTCGCGCCAATCCCTTCGCACGGCGTGCCGAAAAGGCTGCGGCTGAGCGCGTCCAGGCCAGACCGGTGCGCTCTCTCTCGTTCGTCTCATCGATGTACCGGGCCGACGCGGTCGTCCGGCACGGTTACCCGATCGTCGACTACTTCCTGTGGAACGATGACTTTGAATTCAGCGCACGGCTCCTGCGCCACGGTGCCGGACTCTCCGTCGACGGCAGCGTCGTCGTCCACAAAACCAAAGCCCTCGCCTCGACCGACGTCGACCCCGGACCCCGATTCCGGCTCGAGGTCCGGAACAAGCTCTGGCTGTTCCGGCACTCGACGGCTCTCCGCAGGAGCGAGAAGATTGTCTACATCGGCGCCTCCGCCGTTCGGTGGGCGCGTACGTTCCTCAGATCGACTGATCGGGCGATGCTGCGCCGTGGTCTGCGTGACGGCTTCCGTGAGGGCTGGGGCACGGCGCCACGACGGAACTCCGCCGCCCTGGCGGGCGCCGGTGTGCCCGATGACCTTCTCTCCGCTGTCGATGGGAAGCAAAGGTGACCGCCGAACCGGGGCGCGCGTCCACGCCCTTCTCTCTCCTGCTCCCCGTGTACGGCAACGATGACCCGGCCCAGTTCGAGAGGGCGTTCTCCAGCTCGGTTCAGGCTCAGACCGTCCCCCCCGCAGAAGTGGTTCTCGTACAGGACGGTCCCGTTCCGGAGGCCTTGCACGCGTCGATCGACAAGGCTGTCGCGTCCTCCCCTGTCCCGGTGAAACTGGTGAGGATCGAGGAACGCGGCGGGCTTGCGAACGCGCTCACCGTCGGCCTCGCTGCCTGCTCCCACGACATCGTGGCGAGGATGGATGCCGACGACGTCTCGTTGTCGACCCGCTTCGAACGCCAGGTCACGAAGCTCGACGAAGGACTCGACCTCGTCGGAACAGGGATGTTCGAGTTCGCCGATGACACCAGCGCCGTCATCGGCCGACGCACTCCGCCGATCGGTCCGGAGACAATTGCCAGATACGCGCGGTTCCACGACCCGTTCAACCACCCAACGGTGATGTACCGGAGGACGGCCGTCAATCGGGCCGGCGGGTACGACGACATCGGTCTCATGGAGGATTACTGGTTGTTCGCGAGAATGATCCAGTCCGGTGCCCGCGTGGACAACATCCCCGATGCCCTCGTGATGTACCGGGTCGGTGCCGGTGCGTACTCACGCCGCGGTGGACGAAAGCAGTTCGAGGCGGAGCTGAGCCTCCAACGTGCACTCCTCACCACAGGATTCACCACTCGGATCCAGTTCGTTCGCAACCTCGCGGTACGCGGCCTCTACAGGTTTGTGCCCGTCAGAATTCGGACGGTCATGTACCGGCGGCTCATAGCCAGGGGTTTCCAACGCAGCGAACCGCACTGACGCTCCGGCGACTTGCAGAGAGCGCCCCCTACAATGAACTGGTGACAGTTCTCGTTACCGGCGGCGCCGGATACATCGGCAGCCATGTCGTCAGGCTTTTGTCGGAGCGGGGCGACGACGTCGTCGTCCTCGACAGTCTTGCGACGGGAGACACGGGGCGGATCGGGAACGCCGCACTGGAGAGAATCGACCTTGCCGCAGACTCTGCGCCTGCGGAGATTTCGCGGCTCGCTCGTGAACATTCCGTGACCAGCGTCATCCACCTCGCCGCCCTCAAGCAGGCGGGACAGTCGGTCGAACAGCCTGCTCGGTACTATTCCGAGAACATAGGCGGACTCGCCAACCTGCTGCGCGGACTCGAGGGATCCGACGCGAGGACATTCGTCTTCTCTTCGTCGGCAGCGGTATATGGGAACCCCGGCAACGGGCTGGTGACAGAAGAAACTCCCACCCGCCCGATCAATCCCTACGGTGAGACGAAGCTCGCGGGGGAGTGGCTCGTCGAAGCGGCAGGCAAGGCAACGGGCATCCGCACGGTGAGCCTCCGCTACTTCAACGTCGCTGGTGCCGGTTGGCCGGAGCTTGGCGACACGGTTCCGATGAATCTGCTCACCCTTGCGATCGACGCGGTGCACCGTGGCGAGCAACCGAAAATCTTCGGTGACGACTACGAGACCCCCGATCGAACCGGAGTTCGCGACTACGTCCACGTCCTTGACCTTGCAGAAGCACACCTCGCCGCTCTCGACAACCTGACCGGCAACAGCGCCACAGTCAGCCCGGTCTTCAACGTCGGCACCGGAAGCGGTGCAAGCGTGCTCACAGTGCTCAACACCCTTGCGACCGTCAGCGGCCGGAAGATCGAGCCCGCTGTCGTCGGTCGCCGCGCGGGCGACCCGGCGTCGGTCGTCGCCGATGTCTCCCTGATCGAGCGGGAGCTCGGCTGGCGTTCGACCCGCGGTCTCGATCACATGGTCTCCTCCGCCTGGGAGTCCTCACTCCATCAGGCAGGGAAAACTGTTGCATAGGGCCAGCCAGCACCCGAGAGGAGTCCAGTGACCTGGCTCGCGGCACTCCCCGTTCTCGCCGTTGCAATCGCTGTGCTTTTCCTCCCTGGCCTCGCCGTGGCCGGGGCTGCAGGAGCACGGGGCTTTCTGCTGTTCGCCGCCGCCCCCGCAGCGTCGGTTGCCGTTATCGCGGTTTTCGCCATTGCCTTTCCGTTCATCGGGATGGATTGGGGCGTGCCCGCGGTCCTCGCGGGCACGGTGCTGCTCGCCGCCCTCGTGGCGATCCTGCACAGGCTCGGTGCAGGGCGCTGGGCTGGCAAGCGGGAGGATCACGGGCCCGGCCGGTCGGGGTGGACGGTGTCAGCGATCGCCATCGGCGCCGTCATCATCACCGTCCAGCTCGGGATCATGCTCGGCGAACCCGCCAACGTCTCTCAGACCTTCGATGCCGCGTTCCACCTCAACGGAACGAAGTACATTCTTGACACGGCGAACGCATCGTCCTTTCATCTATCGGGACTCATCATTCCCGAGGGCCAGTCAAGTTTTTACCCGGCCGCCTGGCACGGGGTTGTTTCACTCGTCGCTGCTTCATCCGGTGGAGACATCCTCGTAGCGGCGAACATGCTCAACCTGGCCGTCGCCGCGATCGTCTGGCCGACCGGAGTCGTTGCACTCACCCGGGTCCTCGTGCCGGGCAACCGCGTCGCTCTCCTCGGAGCGGGCCTTCTCAGCGCGAGTGTTCCCGGGTTCCCGATCCTGCCACTCGACTACGGCGTACTGTTCCCGTATTTCCTGGCATTGGCGTTCCTGCCGCTCGCTCTGGCCCTCGCCCTCAGCCTGTCCGGACTCACCGTGCACGAGGGGCTGGCTCCGTGGCCGCTTCGACTTCTCGCGCTGATCGCTGCGCTGACGAGCATGGGACTGGCGCAGTCTGCCGTCGTATTCGCCTGGGCCGCACTCCTGACGCCGGTGTTGCTCGCCGTTGTGCTGCGCGTGTGGAAGTCGGACCGCTCCCGCGGAGTGCGCGTGCTGGCGACCACGGCTGCGGCTGGTGCCGCGCTCGCGCTGGCCGTTGCGTGGTACGTCATCGGGCGCCTGGGCAATACCTCGCCGTGGGATGCCTACGCGGGCATCCCTCAAGCGTTCTACGAACTTTTCAGCAATTCCCGGCAGGGGGATCCGCCAGCGATCCTTTTCAGCATCCTCGTCATCATCGGGCTCGTTGCGCTGGTGCGCTCCGGGCGCTGGTGGGTGGCGGGAATATGGGCGGTCGCAGCAGTTCTCTTCCTGCTCGCGGCAGCCCTGCCGTTCGGTGACCTTCGCAACGTGTCGATCGGTCTCTTCTACAAGGATCCGCCGCGGCTGACAGCCCTGCTCGCGACGGTGGCGGTGCCCATCGCCGTGATCGGGTTTGTCGCGGTAGCCGGTCTCGTCACACGCACAGTGACCCCCGGGCTCAAGCGGCGAGTGCGTTCCCACGCCGGTCGTGTCACCGTTGGTGTCCTGGCCTGCCTGTTGCTCCTCGCTGTCACGCAAGCCGATGCGATGCGCTCCGCAGTGCTCACAGCCAGCACGAAGTACGCCATGACCAAATGGTCGCCGATCCTCTCCCTGGATGAACGTGCCCTTCTCGAGCGGATCGACGAATCGGTGCCGGAGGACGCCGTCGTCGTCGGTAATCCCTGGACGGGTGCCTCTCTCGCATACGTCATCGGCAACCGACGTGTGTTGAACCCCCACTTCAACGTGTCACCGGACCCCGCGCACATCCTCATCAACATGCACCTCAACGAGGCGCTTGATCGTCCGGAAGTCTGCGATGCGCTCGAGTCCGTTGGCGCCGAGTACGTTCTCGACTTCGGTGTCTACGTTCGCGATGCCGGCGGCGTACTGAGCTTCGACAGCACCACCGACTACAAGGGTCTCGTCGCCCTTGAGGACTCCGGCGTCGTCACCGAGATCGATAGAGAAGCCGACAAAGTTCTCTATCGGATTTCCTCCTGCGACTGATCAGAAGATCCGGCGGAGTCCAGGGACACGCGCCGCGAGAATTGCGATGGCGTACGAGCCGGCAAGTACGACGACGTACAGCAGCGACGTCGGGATGAGCGACACGCCGGAAACGGCGTCGGGAGCAATTCGCTGGATGATCGCGAGTAACGCCAAATGCACGAGAAACACGCCGAATGACGCGTCGGACAGCGCTTTCAGGACGCTCGTGGCGCGGGCGGAAAATTGTACTCGATCGAAAACCGACAGCATGAGTACGAAGACCAGCACGGTGACGATCGCAACGATCGGGCCGTAGTAACCCACTGGGAGCGCTGCCTGCAGCAGTGGGTAGTCGGGGCTGACGCCATACTGCCAGATGATCAGCGAGAGCAGAACGACGGTCGCCAGCGCGGCCAGCACGCGAGCCCGGAGAGTCAGTTCCACCGAAGCGAGAGCGTAACCGGCGACGAAATATCCCACATACGGGATCCACATCGTGAACATCGACAGGGAGATGGGGCGGTCAATTCCCGCGAGCGCCGTCACATTGGGGAGAGTGAAGATCAGTACTGTGCTGACGATGGCAACGAGAGCAAAAATTCGTGCCCTGGCAGGCCCGCCGTCCCGGAGGAACGCCGCGAGGACCGGAGCCAGGAGATACAGGCCGAGCACGATCCAGAGAAAGTAGAGCTGGGTGTAGATCTTGCCGTCGTAAACCATTTCGATGAGGTACCGAAGGGATGGTGCCTCCCCGCGAATGGCGACACGAACCAGGAGAAGGTAAATCAGATTCCAGGCGATGATCGCCGGAAGGATACGGATGGCGCGTTTGCGGTAGAACGGGAGGATGCCGTTCTTGTGGGCGGACGGCGCAAGAACGAGAGCGCCGGACAGCATCACGAAAAGCGGCACCGCCCAGATGAAACCGAGATCGATCGCGACCGCGACCCACCATGCACCGCTGCCCCGATTGGCCTCGTTCGTGACCATCAAACCGAAGATGTGAATCGCGACGACGCCACAGATGGCCGCTACCCTCGCGACGTCGAAGCTCGACCTTCGGGCGCGCCGGGTGCCGGCCGAGCCTTCCCTGGTCACCGGTCAGGAATCTCTGTGCTGCGCTGACTCGTCTTCGCGGCGGGCCTCGGCGAGCGTCAGTTCACGCGAGAGATCAGTGAGCTTGCGATTGAGCTGCACGTTCCTGCGGTAGGACGTCGACACGTAAACGAGGAAGGCGAGAACCAGGGCGTACAGCAGAAGGTCTGTACCGCGACCCACACCGACGAGGCGGGCGATCCAGGTCAGCCACTGCGGGAAGATGACGGACCCAACGGCGACGAGGACGAAGCCGGCGAGCGACAACCGGCGAAGCGCCAGGTGGCTGTCGCTGCCGGACGGGCGAGTGAAATAGAGCCCGATGGCGATGATCGCCACGACAAGAATGATCTGGATCCACATGTTGGTACCCGGCTTTCTAACGGACGAGCAGGTCGACGAGGATATTCACCGAGTTGAGGACTGACTGTCCTTTCGCTTTCGAGTAGTCGGTGTACAACAGTTCAACGGGATGCTCTTCCCACGGCAGGCCGGTGCGGCCGAGCTTGAGAACGATTTCGGTGGCGTGCGCCATCCGGTCCTGCTGAAGGTCGATCTGAGCCGCAGCATCTGTACGGATGACGCGGAGCCCGTTGTGGGCGTCTGTCAGCCGCAGCCCGGTCGTCCGGTTGGTGACCCAGACCGCAGTCTTGAGGACGACCTTCTTGAGCCAGCCCGGCTTTGTTCGATTGTCGAGGAACCGCGAGCCGAACACGATCGCGAGGTCATGCGCCCTGGCGCGTTCGAGCATCCCGATCGCATCCTCGATCCGGTGCTGGCCGTCAGCGTCGAAGGTGACGATGTATCTGGCATCCGGCTTGGACGTGACATACGTGATTCCGGTTTGCAATGCGGCACCCTGGCCAAGGTTGACGGGGTGCTGAAGCACGCGGGCCCCGGCCTGCCTGGCGACCTCGGCTGAACCGTCGGTGCTGCCATCATCGATACACACGACGTGCTCGAACCGTTCCAGAAGCTCGGAAATGACCCGCCCGATGACTGTCGCTTCGTTGTAGAGCGGAATGACGATCCAGGTTTCTGGGTCGCGTCCCGCGGCAACGGCAGGCTCCTCGGGAGCGACGGGGGTCATACGCCCATTGTTGCAGAAGGCGATAGTCTTGGTGCGCATCAGCACTGGCCGAACGTGTGCGAGGAGCCCACTTGAGTATTCATCCCAACGCCCGAATCGTGCCGTCAGCGGACGTGTCAGAGCAGGCGACCATCGGTGAGGGAAGCTCGGTGTGGCACCTGGCACAAGTCCGGGAGGACGCCACGCTCGGCCGCAATTGTATTGTCGGCCGCGGCGCCTACATCGGCACCGGCGTCGAGATGGGCGACAACTGCAAAGTGCAGAATTATGCCCTCGTCTACGAGCCGGCGAAGCTCGGCAACGGGGTTTTCATCGGACCAGCGGTCGTTCTCACCAATGACACCTACCCGCGAGCCATCAATGCCGACGGATCGCAGAAGAGCGCCCACGATTGGGAACCTGTCGGCGTGACCATTCACGAAGGCGCGGCGATCGGCGCCCGCGCGGTCTGCGTCGCGCCTGTCACGATCGGCGCGTGGGCGACCGTTGCCGCAGGCGCTGTCGTCACGCGCGACGTGCCCGAGTTCGCGCTCATGGTCGGAGTTCCTGCGAAACGAATCGGCTGGGTGGGCAAGGCGGGACTCAGGCTGACCCAGACGGATGCCGGCTGGCAGTGCCCAGAGACGTCCGCGCTCTACGAAGAAATCGACGGAACACTCAGAGAGGTCCCCGCACATGACTAACTCCTTCATTCCTCCGGCGAGGCCGATTATTGGTGATGAGGAGCGCGAGGCGGTTGATCGTGTTCTTCGTTCGGGGATGGTTGCTCAGGGTCCTGAGGTGGCGGCGTTTGAGGCTGAGTTCGCTGAGGTGATGGTGCAGGGTCGGGCGAGTGTCGCGGTGAACTCTGGCACGTCTGGTCTGCACCTCGGTCTTCTTGCCGCCGGTATCGGTGCGGGCGATGAGGTGATTGTGCCGTCGTTCACTTTTGCGGCGACGGCGAACTCGGTGGCGTTGACGGGGGCGACTCCGGTGTTTGTGGATATCGAACCGGACCAGTTCACTCTGGACCCGGTCGCGGTTGAGGCGGCGATCACGGCGAAGACGAAGGCGATTATGCCGGTGCATTTGTATGGGCACCCGGCGCATTTGCGTGAGTTGGTGGCGTTGGCGGAGAAGTACGACCTGGATGTGTATGAGGATGCGGCTCAGGCGCATGGTGCTGAGTTGGATGGTAAGCGGGTGGGGTCGTTTGGTCGGTTCGGGATGTTCAGCCTGTATCCGACGAAGAACATGACCAGTGGTGAGGGTGGGATGGTGACCTGTGACAGTGACGAGTTCGTCCGTCGGGTGAAGCTGTTCCGTAACCAGGGTATGGAGACCCAGTACCAGAACGAGGTTGTTGGGTTGAACAACCGGATGACGGATATTCATGCGGCGATCGGCCGGGTGCAGTTGACGAAGGTTGGTGGGTGGACGAAAACCCGTCAGGACAATGCTGCGTTCCTGGATGCGAACCTTGAAGGTGTGATCGTGCCTCCGGTTGCTGAGGGTGCTGTGCATGTGTATCACCAGTACACGATTCGGGTTCCGGAGGACCGTGACGGTTTCGTTCAGGCGTTGAAGGACGAGCACCAGGTGGGTAGCGGTGTGTATTACCCGGTACCGAATCACCGGTTGCCGTCGTTGACGCATTTCGCGCCCGGGCTCGACCTGCCCGAAACAGAGCGCGCCGCCGCCGAGGTGGTGTCGTTGCCGGTGCACCCGTCACTGTCGCAGGACGACCTGGAACGGGTTGTCGCCGCGGTGAACGCTGTGGTGAAGGCGGGCGCCTGATGGCTGAGTTGCGGGTGGGGTTGCTCGGTGTTGGCCAGATGGGTCGGCACCACGCCCGGGTGCTGAGGGAATTGCCCGGGGTGGATCTGGTCGGGATCGCTGACCCGGGCGGGGACCCACATAATGTTGCCGGGAAGCTTGATGTTCTGCCGGATATTGATGCGTTGATCGGTGTCGGGATCGACATGGCTGTTGTCGCGGTGCCGACGGCGTTCCACGAGGCGGCGGCGTTGAAACTTGCCGACGCGGGCGTTCACACCCTGGTCGAGAAACCGATCGCGCACTCGGTCGAGGCCGGACAGCGGATGGTCGACGCGTTCGCCAACAAGGGCCTGATTGGTGCTGTTGGTCATATTGAACGGTTCAACCCGGCGTTGCAGGAGTTGCGTCGCCGGATCGAGGCCGGGGACCTGGGCGAGGTGTATCAGATCGCGACGCGTCGTCAGGGGCCGTTCCCGTCCCGGATCGCTGATGTCGGGGTCGCGAAGGACCTCGGTTCGCACGACGTTGATTTGACGGCGTGGGTGGCGCAGTCGCCGCACAAGACGATCTTCGCGCAAACAATGTTGAAGAGCGGGCGGGAGTACGAGGACATGATCCTCGCCACCGGCCGGTTGGAGAACGGTGTGATCGTGAACCATGTCGTGAACTGGCTCTCGCCGATGAAGGAACGGATCACGATCGTCACCGGTGAACGTGGTGCGTATGTTGCCGACACGAACTCCAGCGACCTGACCTTCTACGCCAACGGCACCATCCCGACCGAGTGGGAGTACATGTCCGCGTTCCGCGGTGTGTCCGAGGGGGATGTGACCCGGTTCGCGATCGCGAAACGTGAACCGCTCCGGGTTGAACACGAAGCCTTCCGCGACGCGGTTCTGGGTTTGCGTACCGATGTTGTCACGATGGAAGAAGGACTCCGCACCCTCGCCGTCGTCGAAGGCATCATCGACTCCGCCAGAACAGGCAAGTCGGTCGAGTTCTAAGCGATGCGGGTGACGATCGCGTCGCGGATCTATGCGCCGGAACCGGCGGCTGCGGCTTTCCGCCTGAACGCGCTTGCTGACGCGCTCCACGAGGCGGGAAACGCCGTCACCGTGCTCACCACGCGAGTTCCCGGCGGGAAACAGGCAGAACGATCCGCCGTCAGGGTCAAGAGAGCTCCCGTTCTCCGGGATGCCAGCGGTTACGTTCGGGGCTATGTGCAGTACATGAGCTTCGATCTGCCGTTGTTCTTCCGGCTGTTGTTCGCGAAGCGGCAGGATGTCATCGTCGTCGAACCACCGCCAACGACAGGCTTCGTCGTGCGTGTCGTCTCTGCGATTCGCCGCGTGCCCTATGTGTACTACGCCGCCGACATCTGGTCGGATGCCGCCGAGTCGACGGGTGCGCCGGCCTTCGTCGTGTCCGTTGTCCGCTTCCTCGAGTCGGTGTCGCTTCGTCGTGCGGCACGCGTCATCGCCGTTTCTGATGGCGTCGCCGCGCGCGTCACAGAACTCGCCCCGGCGGCATCCGTCACCGTCGTGACGAACGGTGTTGACACACGCACGTTCTCCCCGGCCGGAGACCGAGAACCGGACGGCCCTCTCGCGGTTTATGCAGGGACAACTTCGGAGTGGCAGGGAGCCGACGTCTTCTTGCGCGCTTTTTCTGCCGTCGTGCAGGAGATCCCCGACGCGCGCCTGGTGTTCGTCGGCCAGGGCAGTGCGTGGCAGTCGCTTCACAGCGTGGCTCGAGAGCTCGGACTCGACCGGGTGGAGTTTCGTAGCGTCGTCCCTCCAGCGGAAGCTGCGACGCTGCTCCGCTCCGCCAGGGCCGCGCTCGTCAGCCTTCAACCGGGTCAGGGATACGACTTCGCCGTACCGACGAAGATTTTCGCGGCAGCAGCGTGCGGCACGCCGGTACTTTTCGCGGGGCAGGGTGCAGCGGCAGAACTGATCACCCAGGCGGGCATCGGATCCGCCCCGGGATATGACGTCGAATCTGTTGCCGGGGAGCTGTCGAGCATGCTCTCTGCCGTCGTTCCTCCGGCTACTCGAGAGAGGGTTGCCATGTGGGCGGAGCAGAATGTATCTGCCGCAGTGACCGCGCAGCGCGCGGCCGCGGCCGTGCTCTCGGTTGGTGCCAAGTAAGTTCGTGAGAGCATGTAGTTCGGCCAGCCCCAAGTGAAGGACAAGTTTTCGTGAAATTGATCTGGCGGACGCTCAAGGATCTTTCGCCGCTCCTCCCGGATCGTGCGCAGCGCTTTCTGTGGTCCTACATGCTCGGGACGAGCGCGCTCGCCCTCCTCGACGTCGTCGCACTCATGCTGCTTGGTGTCTCCCTCTCGTCGATGATCCAGAACAACCCGGTCGTACTGCCTGTCATCGGAGAGGTGGGATCTGACGGATACGTCTGGATACTCCTCGCCGTTTCGCTCCTCATCATCACCAAATCCGCATTGGCCATGGGGCTGCAATGGGTGGCCACTCGACGGTTCGCGACCTTCGAACTCGAAATCGGTGACCGGCTGTTCGCCGCCTACATCGGTGCACCCTGGGTTGAACGCCTCAAGCGCAACACCTCCCAGCTGGTGCGGCTCGCCGACGTCGGAATCGCGAACGCGACGGCCGGGTTCCTCCTGCCCGTCATCGGTCTCCCGCAACTCCTGACGACATCGGTGGCCGTGCTGGTCGTCCTCGTCATCGCTCAGCCGCTCACCGCATTCGTCACCGTCGTTTACCTCGGCTCCATCGCCGCCCTCCTCTATTTCAAGGTCGCCCGCAAATCCGTGGAGGCCGGCCGGGTCAACAGGGACTACTCGTTCAAGGTCGCGACCCTGATGACCGACATGGTGTCTGCTCTCAAGGAGATCACCCTCAGAAACATGGCTGGCGATGTCGCGAAGGTCGTCCAGCTGAACCGCGTGCACACAACGCGCGCCCGCGCGAACCTCAGCTTCCTCGGCTCGCTGCCGAAATTCATCCTGGACTCGGCGCTCGTCGGCGGCTTCCTCCTTGTCGGCGCTGTGTCCTACCTGACCGGGGGGCTCGCGGGTGCCCTCGCTGCCATCGCCATGTTCGGCGTTGCCGGTTTCCGCCTGGTGCCGTCGCTTACCGGGTTCCAGGCGGTCATCACACAGGCGACGTCGAACGTGCCACACGTTCAGGCCGTCATCAATGACATCCACGCGGCTGAGGACTACCTCGACCGGGCAGAACGGATCGGTCATGATCCGTTGAAGCACGAGCCGAAGCTCCTCACCCTCACCGACGTCGAGTTCACCTATCCCGGGGCCGAACGCCCTGCCCTTGAAAAGATCAACCTGACCATCCCGATCGGATCGAGCCTCGGACTTGTCGGTTCGTCCGGAGCCGGCAAATCGACTCTCGTTGATCTCCTGCTCGGGCTGCTCGTTCCGTCTCACGGAACCATCGACATCGACGGCCAGAACATGGAGGACGTGCTGGCGAGCTGGCGCTCCCGTGTCGGATATGTGCCACAGGACGTCGCGCTCTTCGACGGCACCATCGCCCAGAACGTCGCCCTGTCATGGACGAGTGGAATGGACCGCGACAAGGTGGTTACAGCGCTCAAGAGGGCACAACTCTACGACGTCGTCATGGCTCGTCCCGGGGGCCTCGATGCCAGAGTCGGTGACCGCGGAATCTCACTCTCTGGCGGGCAGCGGCAGCGACTCGGTATCGCGAGGGCGCTGTATAGCGACCCGCTCATTCTGGTCATGGACGAAGCGACGAGTGCCCTCGACACGAAGACCGAATCCGATGTGTCCCTCGCCATCCGGGAGCTGAAGGGAGATGTGACCATCGTCTCCGTTGCCCATCGTCTGTCAACCATTAAAGACAGCGACCAGGTCTGTTTCATGCGCGACGGCACAATCATCGCTCAGGGAACCTTCGACGAACTCGTCACCGACGTCCCCGATTTCGCTGTCCAGGCCGCGCTGGCAGGACTGGCGTAGTGAAACAGGGGTACGTCGTCGACGTCGTCATCCCCGTCCATGACCGGTCCAGGCCGATCGCCAGGGCCGTTACGTCCGTCCTGGACGGAGTCGAACCGGGCACGGTGCGAGTGACGGTGGTGTGTCACGGCCTCGCCGCCGCAGATGTCGCCAAAGACCTTGGCGCGGCCGCGACGGCTGATGTTCGCCTGCTGGAATTCGCCGACGGCATCCGGAGCGCAGCGGGACCATTCAACTTCGGCGTCGCTTCCGCGACAGCCGAATACGTCGCCGTGATGGGCTCGGACGACTTCCTTGAGCCCGCAGCCATGCAGCGGTGGCTCACGGTCGTCGCCGACCACAAATCGGACATCGCGCTCGTCCGGCTGCGATACCAGAACGGTGAACGTCTCCACAGTCCGCTCACGCGGATCGGCCGCAACGAACGACTCGACCCCGTCCGCGACCGGGTCTTCTACCGGACCGCGCCGCTCGGCCTGCTCCGTACAACACTGGTGGACTCGCTCGGGTTGACCTTCTCCGAGGGATTCGTCACCGGGGACGACATCGAATTCAGTGCGCGGTTGTGGACGAGCGGAACCCGGATCGACTACTTGCGTGACCTGCCGTGTTACGTCATCGGCAGCGATGCGACGACGCGGACAACGACACAGTCAATGCCGGTGGAAGACTTCCTCCGAGCCGTCGACGAACTCGCCCGGTCGGAATGGGCGGCGGCGTTGCCCGCCCCCGTGCGGCGATCGTTGGCGATCAAGCTCGCCAGGATCCACGTTCTGAACGCTCTGGTGCTCCGACCCGCCGCTTCGTCGTGGCGCGGTGACGACGAGGTCCAACATGTCGGCACCGTCCTCAGCGCGCTGTCCTCTCTCGCACCGGGCTACCTCGCCCCACTATCCCGCGCCGATCACGCCTTGATCGATGCCGCAGCGGACCCGGATGTCACCGTCGACGCAATCGTTGCTGCGATCGCCCGACGCGCAGCCGCCGGTCGCTTCGAGCAGCTGATGACGAAGAACCCGCTCCGGATCTTCGACCGGGAAAGCACTCTGACCCGATACGCCCTGTATGCCCTCACCCGCTGAGGCTCCTGGAACGGACGCAACTCCATGCTGAACTCCTTCGTCTCTTCTCTGGCGGCACGCCGCGCCAACTGGCCTGCGCCGGTGAACCGCATCGTTGACGCTGGGTTGAGGATGCTCCCCGAATCCGTGGAGGTCCGGCTCAACCCTGCGAAGTATGGGTTCCGGCCGGGAGACGTGCCCTCTCCTCCCGCCGTCCCGGACTCACCGGTGCGTCTCTACGTTGCGCCGGTCAATTTCGCCGGCCAGGGCTACGAATGGGCGCGGGCGGCTGAGCGGTTGAGCGGCGTCACGTCAATCGACATGCAGTACACCCTCGAGCCCGATTATGGATTCCCGGTCGACAACCTCGTGCCCGTCGCCGTCTTCAGGAACTCGAAACGGTGGCAGCGAGCCCAGTTCAGGGCCGTGTCGCGATTCAGCCATGTGCTGATCGAGGCGGAGCGGCCCATTTTTGGCTCGCTGTTCGACTTTTCGCCGGAGGCAGAGGTAGCGGCACTTCGTCGCCGCGGGGTGCGGGTCGCGATGGTGTCCCACGGAAGCGACTCCGGTTGCCGAGCCGCCATCGGAAGCTCGATGAGTGGTCGCCGTTCCACGACGAGGACTGGGATCTCGTGCCCGTCCTCGAGGAACAGTCGGCTCGCCACAGGAACCTCCTCCGCTCGATCGACGCGCCCGTCTTCGTGTCGACTCCTGACCTGTTGCTCGACTGGCCGGATGCCACGTGGCTGCCCCTCGTAATCGATCCGGAGCCGTGGCGTGGCGGAGCCCCGATTCTCACGGGCAGGGTGCCTGTCGTCGTCCATGCACCGAGTAATTCGCTGATCAAGGGGTCCGCCCTCATCGAACCGGTCGTAGACAGCCTCAACGCAGAAGGCGGCATCGAATACCGGCGGGTCGAAGGCATCCCCTCTGCCGAGATGCCCGCGCTCTACCGAAGCGCCGACATCGTTCTCGAGCAATTCCGAATCGGAACCTACTCCAGGGCTGCCGTCGAAGCCATGGCCGGCGGACGCCTGGTCATCGCCCATGTGCACGACCAGGTCCGGGAACACGTCAGGAACAGCACCGGGTATGACGTGCCGGTCGTCCAGGCGACGCCCTCCACCCTTCGGGATGTCCTCGACGACATCCTCGCGCGCCCGGAGCATTACCGGGAGATCGCCGCTCGCGGGCCTGCGTTCGTGAGCGCCGTCCACGACGGCACCGCGGCCGCCGACGCGCTCCGGCCGTTCCTTCAGCGGTGACGCAGCAAGGACGACCGGGCGCGGATGGGACAATGGGTCCCGTGACAACTTCGCCCCGGCGCAAACGCCTGCTCATCCTCTCGTTTTCGCCGATCGCCCGTGACGCGAGAGTGCTCAAGCAGGTGACCCGGTTCACCGCGACGCACGAGGTGACCACCTGTGGGTTCGGGCCTGCGCCCGATGGCGTGACCCGGCACATCCGGATTCCCGACGATCAGCCGGAGAACGACCTCAACGGCCGGTTGATCACCCTCCGCTGGTACAGCCGGGCGTACTGGTCGCTCAGCGCCGTCGCGTGGAGCAAGCGTGCCCTCAACCGCGGCGATTACGATCTCGTCCTCGCCAACGATGTCGAGGCGGTTCCGGTCGCGCTCGGCCTCAGGCCCACCCATGGTGTCCTTGCCGACCTCCACGAGTACACGCCGCGGCTCCATGACGAGAACGAACTCTGGCGCAAACGGCTCGGACCCTTCTATGAGTGGCTTTGCCGGCGGTACGTGGCTCGCGCCTCACGCTGGACCACCGTGAGCAAGGGGCTCGCGACCGAGTACGAGCGGATGTTCGGCTTCCGCGCCGAGCTGGTAACCAACGCCGCGCCATACGCTGACCTGGTTCCCTCCGCGGTCGCGGCACCGATCAAACTCGTTCACAGCGGCGCATGTCTCCGTAACCGCCACATCATGCTGATCGTCGACGCGGTCATCGACGCAACCTCGGATGTCACACTCGATCTCTACCTCACTCCGAACGACCCCGGCTACCTCCAGGAGCTGCGCGAGAGAGCATCCGGCCACCCGAACATCACCGTTCACGATGCCGTGCCGTATTCCGAGCTCATCACCACCCTGAACCGATTCGACGTCGGAGTCCATCTGCTTCCACCGGTGAACTTCAACAACATCTGGGCGCTGCCGAACAAACTGTTCGATTACGTCCAGGCGCGACTCGGAGTGCTCGTCAGCCCAACCGCCGAGATGGCGGCGTACGTCACCGAGTACGGCCTCGGACTCGTGTCGGAGGATTTCACCGCCGCGGGTCTGACCTCAGCCATCGACAGGATCACGCCGGAGACCGCGCGCGCCTTCAAAAACGAATCCGACTCCGCCGCTCGTGAATTGGCTGCTGAGACCCAGGTGGACATCTGGGAGCGGATTCTCGATGACATGGTGGAGGAAAAAGCATGACCCGGCAGTCCGTCCTCATCCTCTCTTTCTCGACGATCACCTCGGATGCCCGTGTGCTCAAGCAGGTGGAAATGCTGAGCAAGTTCTACGACGTTCACACCTGTGGCCACGGTGACGCGCCGGAGGGAGTCGTCTCCCACGTGTCGATCCCCGACGCGCTCGCCGTGTGGCGGTACGACCGGATTGCTGTCGTTATGCGGGCATATCGTCGTGCTTACTGGTCGAACCCCGCTATCGCCTTCGCGAAGGGGGAGCTCTCCGGCGCGGCTTTCGACGTGGTCCTTGCCAACGACGTGGACAGCGTCGGCCTCGCTCTCAGCCTCGAACCCCGTCACGGGGTTCACGCGGACCTGCACGAGTACGCTCCGCGGCAAAAGGAGGATGTGGCGCGCTGGCGCCGTTTCGTCGCCCCCTTCATGCGGTGGATGTGCTCGACCTTCGTGACGAAGGCAGCGTCGGTGACGACGGTCGGGCAGGGGATAGCCGACGAGTATGCGAAGCAATTCGGGATAAGGGCGAACGTGGTCACGAACGCAGCGCCGTACGCCGACCTGTCGCCGACTCCGGTACAGATGCCGATTCGCCTTGTCCACAGCGGAGCATGCCTGCGGGATCGTAATATCGGGGCGATCGTCGACGCCGTCGAGGAGTCGACCGCAGCGCTCACGCTCGCGCTCTACCTCACCCCTAACGACCCTGAATTCCTCGTCGAACTCAAAGAGCGTGCGGCGGCGTCGGGGAGAATCACGGTGCACGACCCCGTCCCGTACCGGGACCTGTCGGCGACCCTGAATGCGTACGACGTGGGTGTGCACATCCTTCCCCCGGTGAATTTCAACAACACCTGGGCGCTTCCAAACAAGTTCTTCGATTACCTCCAGGCGCGACTCGGCGTGATCATCGGCCCATCCCCTGAGATGGCGCGGGTGCTGAAGACCGGCGGCTTCGGAGCAATCACAGCGGACTTCACCTCCTCGTCACTCGCGCGCGCGCTCGACGCGCTGACCGTGGAAACCACTCAGCGGTGGAAACAGGCAGCGGATGCCGCGGCATCGTCTCTCTCGAGCGACGCGCAGGTCGCCGTATGGAAGGCCGCGATCGACCGGTTGATGGCGGCGCGGGCACGATGACGACCAGGCGCCTCGTCCTCCTGACCAACGACTTCCCGCTGGACCGCGGCGACACGAACTTCGTCCGGCATGAGATCGAGGCACTTGCCGCTTCTTTCGACGAGGTCGACGTCTTCAACTACTCGCGCCATAGCGGCGATCACATCACTCTTCCGGCCAACGTGCGCTACGCGGGAAATCTCTACCCCGGGAACCGGGCCCGAACGATCCGGGCGCTCCTCTCACCGTGGGCAATCGCAATCATGTATCGTGCCGCCCGTCGCGAATCCAGCGCAGGCCGCCTCAGGGGAAACAGGCGGCGATTCACAGAAGCAGCGCTCGTGGGTATGCGAGTGGCCAAGCATCCCGGCCTCGCCAGCAGCCTCAGAGACCCTGCGGTGACGGCAACCGTGTATGCATACTGGGGGATGGGCGCCGGACTTTCTCTGCCCTGGTTGCCACGCCGAGTTGAGGCCTTCGTTCGCCTGCATCGATACGACCTCTATGAGGAGGAAAGCGGATACCTCCCGTTCCGGCGAGCGCTTTTCGAACGCGCGAGCGGCATCCTGGCCATTTCGGAAGAATCCAGACGGTACCTGCTTACCAGCTACCCTGACGCCGCACTCGACTCCAAGGTGATCGTCAGTCGACTCGGAACGGAGGACCCCGGCCCTGTCCGGCGGCCAGGGCCGAGCGCGTCGAAAACGATCGTGAGCTGTTCAGGGGTGACCCCGGTCAAGCGGGTGGAACGAATCCTCGATGCGCTGATCGAGCGATCCGGCACGGCCCCGGTGCGGTGGGTGCACTTCGGCGACGGGCCCCTGTTGGATCGGTTGCGCTCTGCCGTCGAGGCGGCGCACCTCCCCAACACCGAGGTCGACCTGCGCGGAGCAGTTGGCAACGAGGACGTCTTGCGGTTCTATGCCGGCGAGCGGGTCGACCTCTTCGTGAACGTCAGCGCATCTGAGGGCGTGCCGGTGAGCATCATGGAGGCACTGTCGTTCGGCATTCCGGTTCTCGCCACGCGAGTCGGCGGCACGCCTGAGCTCGTCGCCACTCAGTTGGGCTCGGGCGAGCTGATCGATCGCGATTTCACCGATGTCGAGCTTGCTGCCGCCATCGACCGGATTCTCTCGGCACCAGACGAACTGTTTTCGCCGCGGCGAGTCTGGGAGCAGTACTGCGACTCGCGTCTCAACTCCGGGACCGTCGCCGCAATCCTCACCGGACGGGCTATCCGTGGCTCAGGAGAACCTGGATGACCCTCTCCGCGGCGTGACCGTCACCGTATGGAGCGGCATCAGTGTCGGCCGGGCGCGGCCGTGTGACGGCGGCTGCAATGTCGTCAGCCGTCTGGGCGAGAACGTTCCAGCCCAGTTCCACGGTTTCGACCCATTCCGTCTCTGGACGCACCGTCGTGCACGGCACACCAAGCAGGAACGCTTCCTTCTGCAGCCCGCCTGAATCGGTCACGACGCCCGCGCTGGCCTGCACAGCAGCAATGAGGTCCGGATAGGCAAGAGGCGGGTGTGCGACGAGCGAGCCGCTGGTCAGGCTGATGCCGTGAGTTGCGGCTTTCGCAACGACCCTGGGGTGAGCGAGCAACACGATCGGACGGTCAACGCGGGACAGCGCATCGACAACGGCGGCGAGACGGTCCGGGTCATCGGTGTTTTCAGCGCGGTGAATGGTTGCCACGTAGTAGCCGCCGGCGGTGAGGCCGAGCTCCTCAACGAGCGCAGCGGGTGCGCCTGCGACAGCGTCGCGGACCTGCAGGAGCACGTCCGTCATGACGTCACCGACAACGGTGCTGCGCTCAGCAAGCCCTTCCCGGGTGAGGTGGGTGAGCGCGACATCCGTGGGCGCGAGGAGGAGATCGGCGGCGTGATCGGTGAGGACGCGGTTGTGTTCCTCCGGCATCCGGCGGTTGAACGACCGCAAACCCGCTTCGAGGTGTGCGACCTTGAGGTGCATCTTCACGGCGCTCAGTGCTGCAGCGACCGTCGAGTTCGTATCCCCATAGACGAGTACCCAGTCGGGACGGTGCGCGTCGAAAACAGCGTCGAGCGCGCTGAGCATGGCGCCCGTCTGGACGCCGTGGCTCCCGGAGCCGACGCCGAGATGAACGTCGGGAGCGGGAATCCCGAGATCCTCGAAGAACACATCGGAGAGCATCGGGTCATAGTGCTGACCGGTGTGGACGATGATGTGCTCGACGCCCGCCGCCGTCGCTGCCTTCGCAATGGGGGCGAGTTTGACGAATTGGGGCCTGGCACCGACAACGCTGAGAATCTTCACGGGGACCAATCCTAGCTTCACTGGCCGCCGGCGGCTGAGAAGCGTTCCGCTCGCAGCCGCCGGCGGCTGAGAAGCGTTCCGCTCGCGCGAGGCTGATAGCGTCGGCATGTGCGAATCCTTGTGGTGACAACCTGGTACCCCAGCGATGCGGCGCCAGAATCGGGCCTTTTTGTGCAGCGCGATGTGCAGCTCCTTGCGCGGGAACACGAAGTGGTCGTGCTCCACCTCGTAGCCCCGAGAGTGCAGAGGTCTTCCTCGACGGAAACCGCTGACGGCGTCACAATTCGCCGGTTCCCGATGTCCACGTCGAACCCTGCCCAGATCCTTCGGGCATCCAGACTTATCGCACAGCAGCTCGAAGGCTTCGACGCTCTGCACACCATGGCGCTGTCGTCGCTGCTTCCCCTTGCGCTGATCAGGGTTCGGGTGCCCTGGTTGCACACCGAGCACTGGTCGGGCATCGTCGCTCCCGAGACGGCGCCGACCGCCATGCGGTTGACCCTTCCCGCAACGACGAGGCTGCTTGACAGGCCGGATGTCGTCATCGCCGTGAGTGCCTACCTCGCCGACCACATTCGCGAGCGGCGGTCGGGACCGATACACGTCATCCCGAATTTCGTGATGGCGCCTGCTTCCATCGCCGAGCGCCCCCTGGACTCAGGGACACTCCGGCTCGTCGCGGTCGGCGGACTGATCGCGAGGAAAGGGCCGGACGTGGCGATATCCGCCGTCCGTGAACTTCGCAGCAGAGGTGTCCGCGCTCACCTGACCTGGATCGGCGATGGTCCGATGCGCTCCGAACTGGAAGAGACGGTGCGGAGGGACGAGCTTGAGAACTCCGTCACCTTCGCGGGAGTCCAGCCACCCGACGCCGTCGCGTTGGCGCTCGCAGACTCCGACCTCTTCATCCTTCCGACGAGCAACGAAACCTTTGGCGTGTCCATCGCCGAGGCGCTGGCGAGTGGCCGATCGGTCGTCGTTGGTGCGACGGGCGGGCAGAGCGAATTTGTCGCGCCGAACAACGGTGAACGGGTTTCGGACCGAACCGGTGCCGGATTCGCTGACGCGATCGAACGGGTCGTCTCCGCTGATCGCCACCGTGGCCCGGAGGAGATCGCCGGTACCGTGCGTGAGCTGTTCTCGGAGACGAACCGGGAAGTGCTCTACTCTGCGGCATACCGGCAGGCAGGGGCCGAAGCAGCGGACAGTTCCCCCGACGTCGACGTGATCATCGCCGTGCATGACACAGCCCGGCCCATCCGCCGCGCGGTCGCGTCCGTGCTCGACCACACCGAATCCCGCGTGCGGGTGAGCGTCGCCTGTCACAACCTTCCGGTGGAGTCGATCTCGACGTTACTGACCGAGTACGCCTCCGACGACCGTCTCCGTTTTCTCTCCGTCACCGACGGAATGAAGAGTCCGGCCGGCCCTTTCAACGCGGGCCTCGAGGCTGCGAGCGCCAGGTTCACCTCCGTCATGGGCTCCGATGACGAACTCGAGCCGGGAGCTGTCGACTCCTGGCTCGACCGGGCCCGCGCCGACAGAGCCGACGTTGTTATCTCACGACTTCGATTCGCCAGAGGCGCATTCGTGCCAACTCCTCCCACCCGCGGAGGCCGCACGAGGAGGCTCGACGGCGTGCGTGACAGGCTCTCCTACCGCAGCGCCCCGCTCGGCCTGGTGTCGCGGGAACGATTCGGGAATCTTCGATTTCCGAATGGCCCGGTCACGGGGGAGGACGTCTCGTACGTGTCAGAGTTATGGTTCTCCGGGGCGCGGATTTCGTACGATATGCACGGCCCGAGCTACCTCATCCACGAAGACGCTCGGGAGCGGGCCTCGCTCGGCGTGCGGCCCATTGCTGACGACCTCGCATTCCTTGTGCAGATCCTCGACGCGCCACCGGCCTCCCTCACCCGGCCAGCCATCGCCGCTCTTGCGACGAAACTCTGGCGCATCCACGTGTTCGGCGCAATATACAAGAGACGCGATGTCGCGTGGGCACCATCCGACCGAGCGGAACTCGCGCATGTCGGCCGACGCCTGCAGGAGTTCAGCCCAGAGGCGCTCCTTCCGCTCGCGATCGCTGACCGAGCCCTCATCGACGCAGCAATGGACCCGTCGACCCCTGATTCCCTCCTGGTGGCTTTGTCGCTCGCGCGCCGGCGCCGCATCCATCCGCGCTCCGTCCTGACACGCGACCTGCTCTCCATCGCGCATCGTGAAGCACCGATCCGGATGGGATTCGCGACGGTGCTCCAATTGAGGTCGCGTGTTATTCTTCCCGTTCGAGGGACTCCCATTCGGGGGGTTACGGCTCGCCGAGCGGCGCTCCGGTAGCGCGGCGGCCAGCAAAGGCCGCACAAGGGGAAATGTATGTCGAGATTCGCTGCACACTGGAGTCCGGCGCTCAAGCTCTTCGTCTGTCTGGCTCTGGTGGCTTCGCTTCTGGCCGTCGGGCCGCTGGGTACGGGATCCAGCGCTGACGCGGCGGTGACCTCGGTAGCACGGGTGAGCGGTGTTGATCGTTACGCCACAGCGGCCGCTATTTCGAAGGCGGCGTACCCGTCAGGAGCCTCGACCGCCTATCTCAGCTCCGGTGCTGATTACGCTGATGCGCTCGCAGCCGGACCGGCAGCCGCGAAGCTCGGTGGGCCGCTGCTCCTGACCGCGAGAAATTCCCTGCCAGCGGCTGTCGAGGCCGAGATCAAGCGTCTGGGACTGAGCAAGATTGTCGTGACCGGAGGAGCGGCAGTGGTCAGCGACGCCGTGCTGTCGCGGCTTCGGACCCTCGTTCCAGACGTCACCCGACTCGCGGGGCAGGACCGGTACGCGACGGCGCGTGCCGTCGTGGCGTCGGCTTTCGCGACGTCTCCCACGGTGTTGATCGTGAACGGCGGAAACTCCGCGGATGCGCTCGCCGCATCCGCAGCCGCCGGTGCGACTGGCGCCGCTGTTCTTCTCGTTCCAGGAACGAAAACCGCCCTTGACCAGCCCACGGCGGCAGCCCTGCAGGCCCTCGGTGCGAGCAAAGCGATTCTCGTGGGCGGGAGCGCGGTGCTGTCGAGCGGAATCGAAACAGCCGTCCGGTCGAGGGTAGCCACCGTGAGCAGGGCGGGGGGAGCGGACCGCTTCGACACGGCCGTCCAGCTGAACAAGGCGCTGTTCGGCTCGTCGACGAGAGCCCTGCTCGCAAACGGAATGGGTTTCGCAGACGCTCTCGCCGGAGCATCGCTGGCCGCTGCACAAAGGGCGCCGCTCTACACCGTGCGCCAGAATTGTGTTCCGGACGCGGTCGTTTCCGATATCTCAAGCCGGCTGGGCGCCAGCCAGGTCACCTTGCTGGGTGGGACGGGGTCGCTGGACGGCAACGTCGCAGCGCTGACCCCGTGCTCGACCCTCAACGCGCAGCAGAAGGCGGCATCCGAGCGTGCACTCGTCGCCAAAATCAACGGGGTGCTTCCTTCCGTGCCTGGCAAACACACGGTCACGGTGCGCGAACTCGGCGGACTGAAACGAACGGTTGACGTGCGCGGTGGTGATCGGGTCGAGCCGGCCAGCGCGATCAAGATCTTCGCCGCCTATGCGACGCTCAAGCGCATCGAGGCCGGGCAGTTGTACTACTCGTCGCGACTGTCCTCGGGGCTCACAGTGGCGGAGTGTATGCGGGTGATGATCCACGTCTCCGACAACCTGTGTCACTCCGACCTCATCCGGGTCCTGGGCGCCAACAACATGAACGCCCTCTTCGCAGCGAACGGATACACCGGAACGCACTATGCGGGAATATGGAAAGGGAGCTACTACTCGTACAAGACAAGTACGACGAACGACCTCACCGCAATCTTGCAGAGACTGCACAACGGAACCCTGCTCAACCCCTCCAACTCGAACTACCTCCTCGCGCTGATGAAGGAGCAGATCTGGCGGGACCGGATCCCATCGGGCCTGCCGCCAGGAGTGGTGCAGGCATCGAAACCCGGAGAGTTGTGGGTCTCGTCCGGACTCGTTCAAACGGACGCCGCGATCGTCTACGCGCCCGCTGGCACCTATGTGATCTCCATCATGGGGCGAAGCGGTTCCACCAAAGCGAGCCTGGCCCGGATCTCGCGCGTCGTCTATGAACACTTCAACGGCGCGATCAGCCGAACGGCAACGTTCCCGGTTCCGGAGATGTACGCCACAGCGGCGACCACTTTGCGAAGCAGCCCGGGTGGCGCGGCGATCGCCAGTATTCCCAGGGGAACGCTCGTCGAAGTGATCACGAGTTCTCGTCAGTGGTACCAGGTCGAGGTCAATGGGCGCGGCGGATATGCCTCGAGCCTGTATCTCGGCAACCGCTACTGACTACGGGGCACCGCGCAAGCTCTCGCAGGGGATTCCGTCCTTGTCGTGATCGAGCCGGGCGACGTCTCCGTACAGAGAGAAGTACTTCTTGTACCAGGCGTACGCGTCTGCGTAGTTCGCGAAATCGGTGCAGTTCTTTGTGTCGCCGGGGTTCTTCGGCGGGGCAGGGGGCGTCGGCTTCGGCGGTGTTGGCTTCGGCTTGGGCGGGGCGGGAACCGGGCAGACGGTGGACTTCGCGACTGCGTCCGAGAGGACGTTCGCGCCACCGAGCAGAGTGAAACCCGTGGTTCCGAAAGCTGCAATCTGGTCACGCACCGTCGCGGAGACGCACGTCCTGGGAACGACGTAGAGCGGCGCTCCAACCGCACCGGCGAGGGCTGCGCCCGCGAGGGCATCGGCGTAATTGGTGCCCACAGCGAAGAAGACGCGCTGAGCCGAAGTGAAATTGTGCTGCACGACGCTCGCGGAGGTCTGGTAGCGGTCGACGCCCGCCGCCCTGACGACGCTCGATATCCCCGGCACCTGCCAGAGCGAGTTCTGGACGCCGGACGAGACAACACCGGTATCGCCGGCGATGGTCACCGAACCTGCGCCGAGCGAGCCGATGACAGCGGCGGTGTCGCGATCAATCGCTGACGCGGTGCCTTTGACGAGGATGACGGGGGCAGCGGCCGCTCCAGCAGCTGCTGCAGCGCTGAGTGCATCGGGAAAGTTGGCTCCGGTAGCGACAAACACGGATTCGGAGCTGTCGAAGGCTCGTTGTGCGATGATCCTGCTCGTCTCGTACCGGTCTCCTCCGCTGTCTCGACGGATCTCCGGCGCGAAGGATGCCAGCTCCGCATAGCTTCGAGCCGAGACGACACTCGGCCCGCCGACCACCACGATGAGGTGGGGTTTGAGCCGTTTGAGTTCAGTGGAAACGACCTGAGGAATCGCGTTCTGAGGCACGAGGAGGAGCGGGCCACCCCGTTTCGCCGCCGCGGGCGCGGCACTGAGGGCATCCGCATATCCCAGACCGGATGCCACGTATGCGACCCTCACGCCCGGCGAGAACTCGCCGGCGATGCGGGCAGCCGTTCCGTAACGGTCGGCGCCGGAGAGTCGTTGTGTGCCGACGACGCCGGCAGGAGGGGCGACGTCGACAGCGGCTTCCCCGATACCACGGGCGGGAACCTCGATCGATTTGGAGCCGCAGTCCCCGGCGAGAAGGCGTCCGAGCGCATCCCGTTCGGAGTGGTCAACCGACAGGCGCCAGCGGTACTTCACCCGGACCCATTCGGTGGCGTACGCGCAGTGCGCTGTTGCCAGGGGCGGGAGCCAGCGTGCGGGATCGGAGGCACCCTTGGACGAGTTCACAGCGCTCGTGATGGCATCAAGCGATCCGGGGTGGTCAAGGTCATTTGCGAATGCTTCGCGTTGGGCGCTCGTCCACGCGTGCGAACCCGAGTCCCAGGCTTCCTTCAGCGGCACGACATGGTCGATGTCGACGTCGGCAGCATCGGTCCAGGTCGCTCCATCGAACCAGGATGTCCATTGGCCGCCACTGATCGAGCAGCCGGCTCCCGCTGTCACCGGTGTGGTGGATTCCACGATGAGTACTTCGCGCCGGGTGTCACATCCGTCGCCATCGGCGTCGATCCAGTGCCGGAACAGGTCGCGGTTGTATCCGGATCCAAACGGCTCCGTGACACTCAGCTGCTCGAGCAGAGCGGATGCGGTGTTCTCGGTTCCGGTAGTCGCGCCAGCGACCTGGACGGGGCCGAGCACAGAGAAAGCAAGAGCAGGCACAAGGGCGAGTGCGGCGAAGAAGCGCATGGCCGTCAATCCTTTGGGGGTAACGTGCCGACGCGGGGAGAAGGCAACTCCTTGAATCTATGAGATCGGCCTCTCACGTGACGACTGTTTGGTCACCCCCAAACCGGGAGGGACCGCATCGACGTGGAGTCACCGGCCTGGCCCTCGCTGGCCCCGTAGGATTGGGTTCATGCGTATTGCGGTTGTTGCTCTCGGAAAAATTGGTCTTCCTCTTGCTGTTCAGTTCGCGGATGCGGGCCACGAGGTGGTCGGGGTTGATGTGAACCCGGCCGCGGTTGACCTGGTGAACGCGGGGGTTGAACCGTTCCCGGGTGAGGCGCAGCTGCAGGAGAAGCTTTCTGCTCTGGTGCCTGCCGGGAGGTTGCGGGCGACGACGGAGTACGCGGATGCGATCCCGGGTGCTGACGCTGTCGTGCTTGTTGTGCCTCTGTTTGTGAATGATGAGACGTGGGCGCCGGACTTCGCCTGGATGGATGCTGCGACGCGGTCGCTTGCGGAGCACCTGACGCCGGGGACTCTGGTGTCGTATGAGACCACGTTGCCGGTGGGGACGACCAGGACCCGGTGGAAGCCGATGCTCGAGGAGGGTTCCGGGTTGGTCGAGGGCACCGATTTCCATCTGGTGTTCTCCCCGGAACGGGTGCTCACCGGTCGGGTGTTCGCTGATCTGAAGAAGTACCCGAAACTCGTCGGTGGTCTCAGCGTTGAGGGTGCGCGCCGGGCAACGGAGTTCTATGAAGCGGTGTTGACGTTTGATGAGCGTCCGGACCTGGCGCGGCCGAACGGGGTCTGGGACCTCGGGTCTGCTGAGGCGGCGGAGATGGCGAAGCTGGCCGAGACGACGTACAGGGATGTGAACATCGGGTTGGCGAACCAGTTCGCGTTGTTCGCTGACACCGTCGGCATCGACGTGTATTCGGTGATCGAGGCGTGTAACTCGCAGCCGTATTCGCACATTCACAAGCCGGGTATCGCTGTTGGTGGGCACTGCATCCCGGTGTATCCGCGGTTGTACCTCTCGACCGATCAGGATGCTGAGATCGTCCGCACGGCGCGGACGTTGAACGCGTCGATGCCGGAACGTGTGGTCGAGCAGGCCGCGAATGTTCTCGGGAACCTGACCGGGATGCGTGCTGTTGTGCTCGGGGCGGCATACAGGGGTGGGGTGAAGGAGACCGCGTTCTCCGGAGTGTTCCCGACGGTGGAGGCGCTCACCGCGCGTGGCGCTGAGGTGCTGGTCCACGACCCGCTGTACTCGGATGAGGAACTGGGCCGGTTCGGTTTCACCCCGTACGACATCGGCCAGCCGGTGGACCTCGCGATCGTTCAGGCCGACCACGCCGACTACAAAACGTTGACCGCTGCCGACCTGCCCGGCATCCGCCTGCTCGTCGATGGCCGTAACACCACCAGCGCCGACGCGTGGGTCGGAACGCCCCGCCTCGTCATCGGCGCCGGCGGCACACACTAATCGTCTGGAACAGAGGGGGCACCATGCCGATTCGGAAATCAGCTTCGACGCTCGGCCTCGCGCTTGTCGCCGGTCTCCTCATGGCCGGCTGCTCGGCGCCGGAACCGGCGAGCACCACCACCCCGAGTGCGACACGGACGCCATCACCGACCGCGACGCCCGATGGCGAGCCGTCGAGCGCTCCGACGACGGCCTCGCCGGAGGAGTGGACCGTTGGCGAGCTGACGACGGCGTGCATCGACTTCCAGACGAAGGACTCGGGGGATGCCGGCGAATTCGACTGGACGACGCCCGCAACAACGCAGCAGGACGGCGACGCCTGGTACGTCTTCCTCCAGGGAACGATCACGACCGCGGACGGAACCACCATCCCCGCCGAATACACCTGTGTCGTGACCGGCCCACCCGGCTCACCGACGGTCGACGAAGCGGCCGTCGCCGAGTAAACGCGGCGGCGGGGATCTCGCGGGCGGGTCGGCGACCCGCACGCTGCGGGATTGTTAGGCTGGGTGCCTGACGTGAGCGTGTGCCTCCAGGTGCATACCGGTCACATCCCCGCGCGCTCGCGCCTTCCTGACCAGCTGAGGAGCCCATACCCGTGAATGCAGATCTCGTCATTGTCGGATCCGGTTTCTTCGGCATGACCATCGCCGAACGCGCCGCAGCGCTCGGCCGCAAGGTCGTCGTCATCGACCGCAGGAACCACATCGGCGGCAACGCGTACAGCTCCGCCGACCCTGAGACGGGCATCGAGGTCCACAACTACGGCGCGCACCTCTTCCACACGTCGAACCCGGCGGTGTGGGAGTACGTCAACCGGTTCACCGACTTCACCAACTACCAGCACAAGGTGTACACGAACCACAACGGCGTCGTGTACCCGCTGCCGGTGAACCTCGGAACGATCAACCAGTTTTTCCAGGCCGCGTACTCACCGGGAGAGGCTCGCGCGCTCATCGCCGAACAGGCATCCGAATTCGACTCCAAGACAGCCGCGAACCTCGAGGAGAAGGGGATCTCGCTCATCGGTCGTCCGCTCTACGAAGCGTTCATTCGTGACTACACCGCCAAGCAGTGGCAGACCGACCCGACCGAGCTGGCTGCTGAGATCATTTCGCGCCTCCCGGTGCGGTACAACTACGACAACCGGTACTTCAGTGACACCTGGGAGGGGCTCCCGGTCGACGGCTACACCGCGTGGATCGAGCGCATGGCGGACTCACCCAACATCGAGGTGCGGCTCGACACCGACTTCTTCGACGAGTCCCAGCCGGTGAACAAGAGCTCCGTTGTCGGCCAGGTCCCGGTCGTCTACACCGGTGCCGTCGACCGCTACTTCGATTATTCGGAGGGCGAGCTCGCGTGGCGCACCCTCGACTTCGAACGCGAAGTCCTGCCGGTCGGCGATTACCAGGGCACCACCGTGA
Source organism: Mycetocola sp. TRD_SC_2 (assembly GCF_055361225.1). Lineage (NCBI taxonomy): Bacteria > Bacillati > Actinomycetota > Actinomycetes > Micrococcales > Microbacteriaceae > Mycetocola > Mycetocola sp. TRD_SC_2. The sequence goes on from NZ_CM143954.1 coordinate 791,076, forward strand.
TGAACTACGCCGACGCCACCATTCCGTACACGCGAATCCACGAATTCCGCCACTTTCACCCCGAGCGCGACAACTACCCGGCAGACAAGACGGTCATCATGCGCGAGTTCTCGCGCTTCGCCACGCGAGACGACGAGCCGTACTACCCGGTCAACACCGCTGATGACCGCGCCAGGCTCCTCGCCTACCGTGAATTGCAGACCGGTGAGAAGGACGTCTTCTTCGGCGGCCGCCTCGGGACGTACCAGTACCTCGACATGCACATGGCCATCGGGTCGGCGCTGTCGATGTGGAACAACAAGCTGTCTGCCCAGCTCGGCGGAGAATAACCGCTTAAGCCGAAACCGCGCCTGAGCGTTCGACTGCAGGCGCGGTTTCGTCGTTTCGTCGCTACTTCTCGAAGGTCTTCTGCCACTCGTCGACCGAGGTGATGCGGGGGAGAGCTGCCTGGTACTCCTTCGCGAGGCGGTCCCAGTTCTTCTCGATCTCGCGGTGGAGGCGGATGCTTTCACGCAGCATCCGCCGGAACGTGCGACGGTCGCGCAGGTACCAGACCTTGCCGGAACCCTCGGCGGTCGACACCAGCGCGCTGTCGAACGTCGGAGCACGGAACCACGTGGCATCCCGCTTGGCCAGTTCGACCTGGGGGCGCTCGCGGTCACGCGTCGACGGATCGCTGAGCCAGTGCCGGGCGATCATCTTGATCGTGTAGATCACCAGTGGGACGCCGCGAGGGCCCTTGGTCTGCTGGGTGCCCGACGGCGCCTTGTAGACCTGTTTGCCCTGATTCGTGATTGGCGTCTCGTCGTCGGAGCGGAGAACTTTCTTCTCACGGAAGTTCTTCGCCTGCTCGCGCAGTTTGCCGAGCTGTGTCGGCATCGTCCGATGCATGTGCTCCGGGCCGGTCAGCACGTCGCGGAGCCCCTGGTGGCGCAGGGCGACGGCGTAATACTGCATCGAGAGAAGGTGCTTGAGGTCAGCCCGCCGCGAATCCTTGAGCAACTTGCCGCCGTTCTTGTGGCGCGAGTGCAACAGGGCAGCGACGAAGCGGTTGCGCTGGTGAAAGTACGCCTGCCAGTCGATGGCGTCGTCCTTGTCGATCCACGACACGTGCCAGAGCGCCGCCCCGGGGAAGCTGACGGTGGGGAAGCCGTGCTCACGCGCCCGCAGGCTGTATTCGGCGTCGTCCCACTTGATGAACGCGGGCAGGGCGAGGCCGGCCTCTCGGATCACCGCTGTCGGGATCAGGCAGAACCACCAGCCGTTGTAGTCCGAGTCCATGCGGGCATGGAGCATGCGGGTCTGGCGCAGGTTCGAACGCCGGAAGTCGTGCGGGAAGCTGTCCTTGAACTGGGTCTGCCAGACGAACGGCGCCGGGTCGATCACTTCGGCGAAGGCGTGCATCACCGGGCGGTCGAGCAGGTCGAACATGTGCCCACCGACGATGGTCGGGCGGCGGCTGTGCCTCGCGAAGCGGAGGGCACGCAGGATGCTCTCGGGCTCCACCTTCACGTCATCGTCGAGGAGGAGCACGAAGTCGCTCTCGGGACGAGCGAGTGTCTCGGCCATCGAGCGGGCGAAGCCGCCTGAGCCGCCGAGGTTCGACTGGGTGAGCACCTGGAGCTGGTCGCCGAGACGTGCGGCGAGCTCGGGATACGACGCTTCGTCCGCGACCCTCTGGTTACCCTGGTCGACGATGAAGATGCGGTCGATCTCGGCGAGCAGCTCGTCGCTCTCCTCGAGTGCCGCCAGCGTGGCAACGCAGTAGTCCGGCTTGTTGAACGTGGTGATACCGAGCGACACCTTTCCGGTCACGACAGGTTCGGCCTCGGCCGACCACACGCCACGCTCGAGAATGACGTCCTCATTCTCGGCGACGATGTCGAACCAGTACCAGCCGCCGTCACCGAAGGACTGGATCGGCAGGTCGACGACCGTCTCAGCGGACCCGCTGATCGGGCGGGACGTGACGCTCTGCTGGATGCCCTGGGAGTTGGAGCGGTAGACGAGGATCGTTCCGGCCCCGGTGGTCGCGAGGGTCAGCCGAACCGCACGGACGTTCGAGAAGTGCTGCCAGTACGACGCGGGGAACGCATTGAAGTAGCTCGCGAAAGACACTCGCCTGCCGGCACGGATTCTCATGCTCGAGCGCGACAGAACGTCCTCGATGTGCGCGTTCTCGCTGATCTTAACGGTTTCCTCGCCGATCTGCGTCCAGGTCTCCGGGTCTGCGTACAGCGGCAGGACATCGGGGTCGCCGTCGGTGGAAAAGACGACATTGTGGAGTGTTGACCAGTTCGTCACGATTCTTGTGGACTCCGTATTCCATGGATTCTCGGTTGTGGTGATGGCAGCCGGGGCGTCATCCGCCCTCCAGAGCCTAGTCGCCCGATGCTGGGGAGATCAGGCGAGCGATTCGGGGTGCGACGCGCCTGGTCCCCGTGCGGGCGGCGGCTTCTCGGGCAGCCGGGAACGCCAGCTCATGCTTTGCGAACCCTTCACGGCGCAGATGACGAGCAGCAGCCACCCGGCTTCGTCGAGGAGGAAGCTTTCTGACGCGCCCGTCGCGAGCAGGGCGACGAGGACGAGGGCGGGCCACGCGTAGACGGTGCTGCGCTTGTTCGAGGCGAGGAGCCAGCTCCGGAGGAAGGCGAACCCGCACAGCAGGATGAAGGAGAAAACGCCGACGAGCCCGACCTGGAGATAGACGTCGAGGAAGGCATTGAGGGCGGAGACGTGGTCGCGGCCGACCGTCCAGGTGATGTAGTTGTACGGCGCTTCGGTGCGAGGCCAGCTGCCGAGCCAGCCCCAGCCCTCGAGCGGGTGGATCTGGATGTAGTTCCAGACGCTCAGCCAGAGCCGGTAACGAACCTCGAACTCGCTCCCAGCGTTCAGCAGGTCGATGATCCGTGTGCGGGTCGCATAGGCGATCACGAGTGACAGCGAACCGGCGGCGAGGAGAGCGCCCTGGAACACTCGTCGGGTTTCCGGCCGGGCCCGGCGGAGACCGTAGAGCGCGAGGGACGCGACGCCAAGGATCACAACGACGATGAGCGTCACCGGAGAACCGCTGAAGATGAGGCAGAGCAGCGCGATCGCGACCGAGTACTGCGCAACGGGTTTGGGAACGGAGCGTGTGCGCCACTCGATGACGAAGGTCACGAGCGCGATCGACGTGACCATACCAAGCAGGTTGCGGGTTTCGAACAGGCCCTGGATCGGTCCGCCGTACGCCAGCAAACCTTCGATCGCGAGAAAGCCGATCGGGCGGTCGAAGATGATCCCGCTGGCGACCTCGAGGAGCAGGGATGCTGTCAGCAACACGCGCAGGACACCGCCCGTCGTGCGCACGATCTGAATCAGGTCCCGCGTGAGAGCGATGGTGAGCCCGAGGAACGCGTAGACGGTCAGCGTGAAGAGTCCTTCGAGCGTGTCCGCCGGGTACCCCGACCACGCAGCCGAGATGGCACACCAGATGATGAAGGCGAGGATCGAGAGGGGGAGGAGCCCGTGCCAGTCGAGGAATCGGCGGCGGGCTATCAGTACCGCGATGGATCCGATGGCGAGTGTCGCGAGCATCGCGGTCAGCCCGGGTACGCCGATGACCCGGCCGAGCGCTGGAGCGCCGAATGCCACTCCGACGATGCACCAGGCAAGCGCCTGCGCGACAGGAGCCGATCCGAGAGTCTCCTCCATCGCCTGCAGGCGGGACGGAGGCACCCCGCGCGAGGTGCTCATCGCCGGAGTGCCGATGGCCGGGTGACGGTCTGCTGTTTGGTGGCCACGGCGAGAAGAACGAGAATCACCCAGCCCGATTCGATGAGGATGCGGCTCTCGGCGAGGCTCTGCACGAGCAGGACAACGAGAAGGAGGATCGGGAGGAGCGACAGCGGGGAGTACGGATGCGTGTCGTCGATGTCCACGCGGGGGCGGTCGACGGCCGCGAACCACGCCCGCCAGGTGACGGAAAGGATCAACGCGGTGAAGAGGACGAGGCCGATGACGCCGAGCTGCAGCCAGACGTCCAGCCAGGCGTTGTGGGCGTGTAATTGCAACACTCCCCGGCGAACGACGAGATCATCGAAGGGTTCGACCCACGGCACCCAGGGGCTGGAGTAGCCCCAGCCGAACCAGGGCCTCTCGGCCGCGGTAGCGACGACGGTTTCCCAGATCGTCAGTCGTCCGGTGAGGTCGTCACTCTTGCCGAGCAGCCCGAGCAGCTGACCGCGGAACAGGATGCCGCCCGCGATCGCGAGTCCGAGAGCGCCGAGAAGGCCGAGATAGACCGGGGTTCTGCCGGCGGGTGTTCCTGCGCTGCGGATGAGCAGCGCTGCAGCCAGCACGATGGCCACGGCGATGAGCGCGATGATCAGGGTACTCGAGCGCGTCAGGGCGAATTCGAGTGCCGCGAGACCGAGCCAGAGGATGGCGGACCGGCGGCGGACGGTGCCCGCTGCCCACTGCACAGAGAACACGATCAGACCGAACAGGGCGATGATGCCGAGCAGGTTCGAGTTGCCGAGGATGCCCTGGATCTTTCCACCGTCGAAGAGAAGGTTCCGAGACCAATACGCGAGGAGGGGTGGTTCTGCGTCGCCGTAGTCGATCCAAAACGGGAGCACGCGCTCACGGACCACCAGCGAGACCCAGAGCTCGAACAGGATCGACAGCGCGAGGATCCACTTGATCGCATTTGCGAACACCCGGACGACGTCCGGCCAGTCGAACGTCAGTGCCAGGAAGATCCCGATGAAAGTGCAGACGAGCATGCCCGCGAGCGTGAAGACGCTCGCGCCGGGGTACGCCGACCAGGCGATGGAGAGCACAGCGAGCCCGACGAAGGCGAGGAGAGCCTTCGGGATGCGGCGGCGATCCCACACCGGACGCAGCCGGAGAACAACGACGAGCGCCGCCGCGGCGACCAGGATGCTCACACCGACGAAACCCCAGAGCCCAAGCACATGGCGCACAGCGTCGCCAGCGAGGGCGATGAACACAGCGAGGGTGGCGATCCCGGATGCCCACAGTCGCGGAGTCGAGAGCGCTTCGGGTGGCGCGACGATCGGCGAGGTCATGCAGTCAGGGTATCGCGCTGCCGGAGGAAAGGCCGAAGGCGGGCGAGCTGCACGACGAGCACAACGACCTCGGAGACAGCCAGCCCTGCTGCGATTCCCGGGGTGCCGAATGCGAGCATGAGAGGCACGAGGAGGACGGCGCCGGTGATCGCGCCGGCGATGGTGCTCGTGGCGAGAGCGCGGGTCTGGCCGAAGGCGGTGAGGCACGCGAAACCGGTGATCTGGGAGACAAGCATGGCTGCGAGAGCGATTCCGAGCGGAATCGAGAGAGCAAAGGAGATGGAGAGGCCACTTGCCGAGAACAGTTCGACGATCCAGGGCGTGGCAAGGGCGTATGCGATTCCGCCGGCGATACCGGTGAGCGCGGCGATCTTCGTCACGACCCGGGCACGGCGTGCCTGCTCTTCCACCGGTTTGGCCGGAACGAAACTCTGCGACACCTGCACGATCGGTCGCGTCGCCATGAGGCCGAAACGCATGATCCTCTCTGCGAGCGCGTACGCGGCGGTGACCTGGGTCCCGGCGAACGCCCCGACGATGAGGATCGGCAGGTTGACGTAAATCGCGCTCGTGAGTGACATGGCAACGGCGGCGGACTGGCCGGACAGCCGGGCGAAGGCTCCTCGTGCTGACAGATCCGGCGTCCAGCCGGGGTACCGGCTGCGAATGCTCACGGTGGTGAAGATCAGCGCGGCGACGGCGCCGAGGCCCTGCACGAGAATGAACCACAGGGCGTTGCCCGTGATCATGAGCAGTCCGGCGCCAGCGAGAGTTCCGATGCTTTTCGGCACGAGGTCGAGGAAGAAGTAGCGACCAGGGCTCGCCTCGCCGACGAAGAACCATGCGCCTGATAATCCCGATACGAGCCCGGTCACCACGGTGAACGCCGTTACGAGCGGATACGCACTGCCGAAGAGGAGCGCGATCCCGATTGCCGGAGGAAGCACGAGGGCGAGCAGCCAGATCCGGCTGACGAGGGAATCGAGGTAATACCGTCCGCGGTCCCTGGGTTCGAGACTGGCGACGTCGGTCGGACCGGTGACGCCCCAGCCGAAAATGACGAGAACGTACGCGAAGCCGGCGACGCCCTGGGCCACCGCGATCTCAGCCCACACCGCTTCACCGGCGAAGACAATGATGATCGGGAGGACACCGATGCTGATGATGCCGCTGATGATGACGGATGCTCCGTAGCCGCCGGTGAACCCGAGCAGGCGGCGACGGCTCACCACGGTTCTCTCACAACATCCACGCAATTCTGGCCGGAGCGGCCTGGCTCGACGAATGGGCGGGGCGCGCCTCGGGTCGTCGCAAGTATAGGCGAGGGCGTCGTCAACCCAGCGTCTGTTCATGTTGGTCTGCTTACAGTGGAATGGTGCATTCTTCACGGATTACGGGCGCCAGCCGGCCAGGGCGGATCGCCTCTCTCGACGGTGTGCGGGGGATCGCGGCGGTCATCGTCCTGCTGTACCACCACATGCTTGTCGCGCGCCCCGCTCTCGAGCAGGTCCCCGGTGCGTGGGAGTGGCTCACCCAATCCCCGCTCAAACTCCTCACCGCGGGGACCGAGGCGGTCCTGGTCTTCTTTGTTCTCAGCGGCCTCGTCGTCGCCCTGCCGGCACTGCGCAGCAGCTTCGACTGGATTTCGTATTACCCCAGTCGATTGATCCGTCTCTATCTGCCCGTTGTGGCATCCCTGCTTCTGGCAGCGGCGTTCCTCCTCCTGTTCCCGCACGCCAATGGTCAGGTGACGGCCGACAGCTGGCTCGAGAAACGCAATGCGGATGAAGCGCCGCTCGCTCTCCTGCTCGGGGAGGCGACGTTGCTCCCCGAGACGTACACACTCAACAACGTGTTGTGGTCGCTGCGCTGGGAGGTTCTCTTCTCGCTGCTTCTTCCGGTCTTCATCGTCGCAGCCCGGGCGGTTGCCAGGCACGTCGGACTGGCGGTGACCGTCAGCGGCGGCGTGATGGTTCTCGGTCGCATTCTCGACCTCGACGCTCTCGTCTACCTGCCGACGTTCTTTCTCGGCACCCTGATCGCCGCCAACCTCGACCGGCTTGGTGCCTGGGGCGTCTCGGTGCAGGAACGTCGCGGCGGCTGGGTGTGGGCAGCGCTCACCGTGTTGTCGTCCGCCGTTCTGATCTCCAGCTGGCTCGCCCGGCCGTTCGCCCCGGCGGGTTCGCAGACCAGCGCCGTTCTCTGGGGCCTCGCCGGTTTCGGCGCGGCAGGCCTCATCGTCGTTGCGATCCTGTCGCCCCTGGCCGAACGCATCCTGGACTCACCGCTGCCGCGCTGGCTCGGGCAGATCTCGTTCAGCCTCTACCTCGTTCACATCCCTGTGCTTGCGACGGCGGCGTATCTCATCGGCGACGACCGATGGTGGCTCGTTTCAGCCGTTGCGCTCCCGGCAACTTTCGTAATCTCCGTCGCATTCCACGCTGCAGTCGAAAAGCCAGCGCACGCGCTGGCGCGGCGGGTGGGAGCCCGCGTCTCATCGCAGCCTGATCGATCTCCCGTGCCCACAGCCGGGTAACGGCTTCGTCCGAGAACCGCTCAGCTGTGCGGATCGCGTTTCGTCGCATTGCGGCGACGCGCGCGGGAGAAAGCGCCAGGAGCTGCTCGATCGCCGCGGTGAGACCGGCCACATCTCCGGCGGGCACGAGGAACCCGTTGTGTCCGGAACGGATGATGTCGGCCGGGCCGTAAGGGACGTCGTACGCGATGGGCAGGCATCCGTTGGCCATCGCCTCGACGAGGACGAGGGGCAGGCCCTCACTCCGCGAGGTGAGGAGGAGGAACGACGCCCCTGAGAGTTCGCGGCTCGCTCCGGCACGGTAGCCGTGCAGGGTGACCCTGGCGCCTGTCGCGGCGACAGCGCGTTCGACCTTTGCCCGCTCGGGCCCGTCACCGAACACATCGAGCGACACCCGCCCGCCGATCGCCGCGACAGCCTTTACGGCATGCTCGACGCGTTTCCGCCGGTCGAGGGATGCGAGAACGATTCCCCGCGTCTGGTCCCGATCGATCGGTCCACGTTCGCCGGGCGAGACATCCCGTCCGTTCGGGATGACGGCGAGCGGGGCGTCCCTGCCGAGGATCAGTCGAGCGTCATCGCGCTGGCGTTCCGTGAGGAAGACGATGCGATCGAACCCATCGGGGGTCCGGAACACGTCAGCGCGAGACGCCCGTACCTGCAGGGGATCCGTCGACCCCTGGCGGTGAGACGCGTGCACCACGTGGAGAGTGATCAGGTCGGGGCGGCGGTATCCGAGGACGAATCTCGCGCTGGTCTTACTGTCGACGATGAGCGTGGTCGGACGCCCGTGACGAAGCTGGTCGAGCCACCACCGGTACAACGACCGGGCGCTCCGCCAGTGGCGCGCGGGGGTGCCGTCGGAGTCGCACCACACGATCACGCGACCACCGGTGGTTCCCGTCTGACGGATGTCTCGGCGGTCCGAGACCGCGAGGGAGCCGTCGTCGCGGTAGTGGTCGACCTGGAGCGGGTTGCCCTCGTCATCCGAGCGGATACGCATGACCTCGCGCCCGTCGCGGAGGACAGACTCGAAAGCCGAGTCGTCGGCGAGAGGAGTGAACAGCACGCGGTGGGCGGCGGCCCTGTCGTCAGCGTCTGAGCCGGGCTGCGTGGCAGCCAGCCAATCCCAGAGGTTCGTCAGCGTCATACCGTCGATCAGCTCACCCGAGGCGCGCAAACGCTGCTCAAGAGCGGGATAGTCGGGCCGGAGATCGAAAGTGACGACGTCGACCTCGACCCCGCCGAGCCGGACGAAGGCGCGGGACCGGTGCAGCAGTGCGCCGGTCATCCCACCGAAGGAATCGGAGATTCCCCAGGTCACGGCGAGGTGGCAGCCAGCTCGCAGTCGGACATGCGGCATGGAAGAAGCCTCCGGGCAGAATCGGACCGGCCGGAATGCCGGACGCGAAATAGATCCTCGCATCCCGTGGCGGGGTCTTGCCACGGCCTTGCCGATCAGCGTTCCGGGGTGTACCGGGCCGCAGGGAACTCAGACGAAAGCGGCTTTTCCCGTGATCGCGCGGCCGACGATGAGCGCGTTCATCTCTCGAGTGCCCTCATAGGAGTAGAGCGCTTCGGCGTCGGCGAAGAACCGCGCGGCTTCGTAGTCGAGGACGATGCCGTTTCCACCCATCGACTCTCGGGCCCATGCGACGGTTTCCCGCATCTTCGACGTGCAGAATCCCTTGGCGAGGGCGGAGTGCTCGTCAGCCTGGGTGCCCTCGTCGTGCATCTGCGAGACGCGGACACACAAAGCCATCGACGCGGTGATGTTACCGAGGCAGCGGGCGAGCAGGTCCTGCACGAGCTGGTGTTCGGCGATCTTCTTGCCGAACTGCTCCCGCTCCTTCGCGTAGGAGACGGCCGCTTCGTATGCTCCGATCGCGACGCCGACGCTCGACCACGCGACAGCCGCGCGGGTGAGCCGGAGGACCTTCGCGGTGTCGCGGAAGGACCGGGCGTTCTGCAGGCGCATCGCCTCGGGAACGATCACGTTCTCGAGAATGATGTCGGCGTTCTGTACCGGGCGAAGCGCGATCTTGCGTTCGATCTTGGTCGCTGAGTAACCGGGGGACGACGTGTCGACGATGAAGCCCTTGACCTGGCCGTCCGAGGTGTCCTTGGCCCAGATGACGGTGATGTCGCTGAACGTCGCGTTCCCGATCCAGCGCTTGGACCCGTTGAGCACCCAGCTGTCGCCGTCGCGGGTCGCCGTTGTGCGCAAGCCGCGCGCGCTGTCGCTGCCGGAGAGAGGCTCGGTCAGCCCGAACGCGCCGATGACCTCACCGCTCGCCATCCGGGGCAGCCACTCGTCGCGCTGCTCCTGGGAGCCGCAGACCGAAATGGACCCCATGGCGAGCCCCTCCTGTACGCCGATGAACGTCGCCATCGAGGCGTCGACCCGCGACATCTCCATTGCGGCGAGCCCGCGGAAGACAGCCGAGTTCTCGAACGGACGGGTCTCGGGGAAGGCGAACCGCGCGACATCGGTGGCGAGGAACGACTCGACGAGGTCGTGCGGGAACTCGGCGCGCTCCCAGTAGTCGTTGATCACCGGGCGAACAGTGCCCTCCATGTACGCGCGCAGGCGCATCAGGGCGTCCTGCTCCTCCGGGGTGAGGAGTGTCTCGAATCCGTAGAAATCGCTGGCGAGGGGTTCGAACGACATGCGTGCTCCATTGCGTTGAGAGAAGGGGAATACTTCCCGCAGCCTAGGCAACACCCACGGGCGCGACAATTCGCCTGCGCCGAACGGACAACGGCCGGCGATGGCATTCGCACGCCTCTTGTAGGGTGGCGATAACCCCGCACGCCCCCGGCTACACCCGAAGGACGAGTCTGTGTTTGTTCCCATCTCCAACACTCCCCGCGACTACGCCTGGGGGTCCCGAACCGATATCGCCGGGCTTCTCGGACGCTCACCCTCGGGCAGGCCCGAGGCGGAATTGTGGCTCGGTGCCCACCCGGGATCGCCGGCGAAGATTATTACCCCTGAGGCCGTCGGCGGATTCGGAACGCTCGCCGACTGGATCGCGGCGGACGCGGCATCCGCCGGTCTTTCCGGGCCGCGGCTGCCATTCCTCCTCAAACTCCTCGCCGCGGATGCTCCGCTCTCGTTGCAGGCTCACCCGTCGCCCGCCCAGGCGAGGGAAGGTTTCGCCAGGGAGAACGCAGCAGGGATCGCCCTCGACGACCCCGTGCGCAACTACAAAGACGCGTTCCACAAGCCTGAGTTGATCTTCGCGCTGAGCGAGACCTTCGATGCGCTGTGCGGGTTCCGGTCGGTCGCCGATGCCGCCGCCGATGTCGACGCACTGCTCCGCGTTCCCGGGCTTCCGGACGAGTCGCTCGACGCGCTCGCCGCGTTCCGCCGCTCACTCGACGGGGACGACGCCGACGTGCTCCGCCGTGTCGTCAGTTCTCTTCTCGGCAGCGACAGCTCGGTGCTTGTCCGTGCGGTGACGGATGCTGCGACGTCCGCCCGGCATACGCCAGCCGTGGACACGGTCCGACTCCTGGCCGGTTTCGCACCGGGGGACCCGGGGATCGTCGTCTCACTTCTCCTCAACCGGGTGACGCTGACCCGCGGTGAGGTGCTGTACCTGCCAGCGGGCAACATCCACGCGTACCTGCGCGGTTTCGGTGTCGAACTCATGGCGGCGAGCGACAACGTGTTGCGCGGGGGACTCACACCGAAGCAAATCGATGTGCCCGAGCTCCTGACGGTGCTCGATTTCACGCCGGTACCTGTGCCGTATCTCGAGCCGGAGCGGCAGGGAAACGGCGTCGACGTCTACCAGCCGGACGTGCCCGATTTCGAACTCGTCCACGTGGTGACGCAAGAGGGGTCGTCGCCCACTCTCGAACTGCCCGGCGCGTCGATCGCTGTCGCGGTCGCTGGCTCGCTCACCCTCACCGGCGCATCCGGTTCGATCACGCTCGAGCGCGGTGAGGCGGCGTACATCACACCAGACGAGGGGGCAGTCAGCGTTCGCGGCGATGGCGAACTGTTCGTCGCGACGACGCGGCTCTGACCGCTCCGCTCAGCCAGCGGCTCTCGTGGTGTCGCCGGTGCAGCTGAACGCCCGGCGGTAGGCATTGGGCGTCGTGTGCAGCATCTTGAGGAAGTGGTGTCGCATCACGGCTGAGGATCCGAAGCCGGAGTCCCCGGCGATCTGCTCGAGGCCGTCGTCGGTGCGTTCGAGCAGCTGCTGGGCCCGGATCAGTCTTTGCCGGTTGAGCCAGGCCGCCGGTGTCGCTCCCATTTCGGCCCGGAACCGGCGTGCGAAGGTCCGTTCGGACATCAGCGCGCGCGCCGCGAGGACGTCGACGGGGAGATCGTCGGCGAGGTTCTCGAGCATCCACTCGGTGACGCCAGCGAACGAGTCGCTGTGTCGCTCGGCTACGGGCGTCTGGATGTACTGGGCTTGCCCGCCGTCGCGCTGAGGCGGGACCACCATGCGCCGGGCGATCACATTCGCGGCGGCTGCACCGAGTTCGGTGCGGACGAGGTGCAGGCAGGCGTCGATCCCCGCTGCCGTTCCCGCCCCGGTGATGACCCTGCGGTCCTCGACGAAGAGCACGTCAGGGTCAACGGTCGTCGATGGGTAGTCCCTGGTGAGCCGGTCGGTGTACATCCAGTGGGTGGTGCTGCGGCGTCCGTCGAGGATGCCCGCTTCGGCCAGGGCGAACGCTCCGCTGCAGACGCTGAGGATCCAGGCGCCCCGTGCCTCAGCGTTCCGCAACAGGTCGATGACCCGTGGGTCGAGCTCCCCGAAGTAATACGCGGGAACGGCGACCAGGTCGGCATCCTTCGCCTGTTCGAGGCCCTCATCCACGATGATGTCGAACCCGAGCTTGGTGCGAACTGGCCCGCGGTCGGCCGCGACGATGTGAAAGTCGAACGACGGGCCGCCCATGTCAGACCTGTCGATACCGAACACTTCGCAGAGGACTCCGAACTCGAATGGAGCCATCTCGGGGAGTGCGAGGACGGCGATTTTCTTCAACATGACGGATGCTCCCGGAATCTGGCAGGAATGTATCGAACGGTGGCAATTCTGCCACTGGTGGCAGGATGTCGCAATGCATAGATTTACCGACATGTTGATGTTGCTGATCCTTATCGCTGCCGCAGTCGTCTTCGCGACGATCGCCACCGTCGTCGACCTGCACTCCGACGGACTCCACCGCCTTCCGAAGCGGCGGTTCGGTCCGTCCCGGAATGACGGCGTCGACCAGCTCGGTCGACCGTTCACCGCTGGGCTGCGCTGAGCCCACTCCCACGCAACGCCCGTGCAATATGCTCGATACCGGGCTGCTTCTGCGGCCCGGTACCGAGGAGGAAGCATGACCTGGTTGGTCACCGGTGGCGCCGGCTACATCGGCGCACACGTCGTCCGTGCGTTCACCGAACAGGGGATGAGTGTCGTCGTCCTCGATGACCTTTCGAGTGGCCACGCGTCCTTCCTGCCCGAGAACGTGCCATTCGTTCGCGGCAGTATTCTCGACAGCGCGTTGGTTGCGTCGACGCTCCGGGATCACGCGGTTACTGGCGTCGTGCACATCGCGGGTTTCAAGTACGCCGGGGTCTCTGTCGAGCGCCCGCTGCACACCTACGCGCAAAACGTGACGGGGACCCTCGTTCTTCTCGAAGCCATGGCCGAGCATGACGTTTCGCGGATCGTGTTCTCGTCGAGTGCCGCCGTGTACGGGACTCCCGACACCGACCTCGTCACCGAGGTGACTCCGAAGAGCCCGCAGTCGCCGTACGGCGAATCCAAACTCATCGGTGAATGGCTGCTCGCCGACCAGGGTGTTGCGGCCGGCCTCGCGCACACCTCGCTGCGCTATTTCAACGTTGTCGGGTCCGGCTATCCGGACATCTACGACACGAGCCCTCACAACCTGTTCCCGCTGATCTTCGAGGCGCTCCTGTCCGGGCGGACGCCCCGCATCTACGGCACCGACTACGCCACCCCAGACGGAACGTGCGTCCGCGATTACATCCACGTCGCCGACCTCGCTCATTCCCACGTCGCTGCCGCGCGGAGGCTCGACGCGGGCGAACCGATCGAGCCCGTCTACAACCTCGGCTCCGGCGACGGGGTATCGGTGGGTGAGATCATGACCGCTGTCCGCGACGTGACCGGGATCGACTTCACCCCCGAGCTCGCAGGCAGGCGCGCCGGTGACCCGGCGAGGATCGTGGCATCCGGTGATCTTGCGGCTCGGGACCTCGATTGGCGCATGCGGCACACGCTCGCCGAGATGGTCGACTCCGCCTACCGGGCACGCGCCGACGCCGCCACGACACGCCGGTAAAGGCCGCATGAACCCTCCATGGGGGGTTGAGGGTTTACTATCCGCGACTTGACGTGGGCGAACTACACCGGTGTAATTATGTCTAGCGCCGCGTGGCGCATGGGCAAAAAGTGGGGAGAGAGATATGTCACCTGAATATCGCTCTGGGGTTCCCGAGGACTGGTTCGTCGATCCGGTTCAATTGGGCGTGCCCGGTGTTCGCAAGAATACCGAAGACGACAACCCACTCGCCTGGCAGTCGGATTCGCTGTGCGCTCAGACCGACCCCGAGGCATTCTTCCCCGAAAAGGGCGGTTCCACTCGCGACGCCAAGCGCATCTGCACCAGCTGCGAAGTCCGTACGCAATGCCTCGAATACGCTCTCGAAAATGATGAGCGCTTCGGCATCTGGGGCGGCCTGTCCGAGCGTGAACGTCGCAAGCTGAAAAAACGCGCCGTCTGATCCTCCCTCAGGTGGCGATATCGTGCCACGCCGGACCAGTCGGCCGCCCAGTGCCCCCGCCGACATAGTCTGGACGCGATGTCTCCCCGAGTTACCGCAATCCTTGTCGTGCACGACGGCACCGGCCCCACCGGCACCGCTGGCCTTCAGGGCACCCTCGACGCGCTCGCGGGGCAGTCGCGAAAGCCGGATGCCGTCATCGCTGTCGCGTGCGACGCACCGTCGTCGGTCACCCTGGCCCTTGAACATGCCGGGGTCGACCGCATCGTCACCTCCGGGGAGCGGCTGAAATTCGGTTCGGCCGTCGCGGCGGGCGTGCGTGTCATCGAGCAGCCGGACGGCCCGGACGAATTCCTCTGGTTGCTCGCCCAGGACACACCTCCCGAACCCGATGCGCTCGAGAAGTTGCTCGGCGCGCTCGAGATCGCCCCCTCGGTTGCGATCGCCGGGCCCAAGATCAAGGACGCCGCCGACGGCGCGACCATCGTGTCGCTCGGAGAGTCCGTGACGCCGTTCGGCACGACCGTGGCGCTCGTCGAAAACGAACTCGACCAGGGCCAGCACGACAACGTCAGTGATGTCCTCGGCGTCGCCCCCGCCGGAATGCTCGTCAGGCACGCCGTCTGGGAGCACCTCGGCGGATTCGACCCCGCCCTCGGATCGGCCGACGACGCACTCGATTTCTGTACCAGGGCCAGGCTTTCCGGACACCGGGTCACCGTCGTTCCGTCGGCCACCGTGTTCAGCGGCGGAAGCGGGATCGCCGGTCCGGACCGGGCGGGCCGCCCCACGGCACGGCGCAGGCGCGCACGGCAGACCCGCGGAGCCCAGCTGTACCGACGGCTCGTGTACGCGCCGACCGCCATCGTCTGGCTGCACTGGCTCAGCCTTGTCCCCCTCGGCATCCTCCGTGGGCTCGCGCGCATCATCGGAAAACAGCCAGACCTCGTCGGCCCCGAGATCGCGGCGGCGTTCCGGGTTGCCTTCAGCCCGGTGAGGATCGCGCGGGCACGCAAGAATCTTCGGGACTCCAAGGCCGTCGGCTGGTCGTCGCTCGCCGCCCTCCGCATCCCGTTCGCCGAAGTCCGCAGGCGCAGGAGACTGCGCCGGGAATCCGGCGCCGTCGTCTACACCGTCGAACGCAGCGAGCTTCGATTCTTCACCGGGGGAGGCGCGTGGCTCGTCCTCGCGTCCGCGATCGTCGGGTCGGCGCTCTTCTTCCGGCTGCTGGCAGCATCCGCCATCGAGGGTGGCACCATCCTGCCGCTCTCGTCGGCGGTCGGTGACCTCTGGCAGAACATCGGCTATGGCTGGCGTGATATCGGGCTCGGTTTCACCGGTGCCGCCGATCCGTTCGCCGCCGTCATCGCCGTGCTCGGCACGCTCACGTTCTGGAACCCGTCGTACTCGCTCGTGCTCATCACGCTTCTCGCGCTTCCCCTCGCCACGCTCGGCGCCTGGTTTGCAGCCACCCGGCTCACCGAAGCGAGTGGCTACCGGCTTGTCGCTGCGGTGCTCTGGACCGTCGCGCCGACCTTTCTCGCCGCGCTCAGCGCCGGACACCTCTCCGGCATCCTCGTTCACCTTCTCCTTCCGTGGCTCTTTTACAGCGGATGCGCGGCGGCACGCTCATGGGGATCCGCTGCGGTCGCCTCCCTGATCCTCGCAGCGACAATCGCTGTCGCCCCCATACTGACCCCTGCCCTCCTGATCCTCTGGCTCATCGCTCTGTTGCTCTCCGGCAGACACCTCGCGCGGGTGGTCTGGCTGATCATCCCGAGCGCTGTTTTGTTCGCGCCACTGCTCTGGCAGCAGGGCGTTGTCAGGGGCAACTGGCTCGGACTGCTCGCGGATCCGGGCGTTCCCCTCGTCGCAACCCGTCCGACCGGGTGGGAATTGTTGCAGGGGCTTCCTGGCGGGAACCCGGCGTGGGCGTCGATCGCCGAAACCCTCGGGCTCTCCGCTCTCCCCGCGAGTCTTCTCGTCGCGGTTCTGCTTGCCCCCCTCGCCGTCATGGCCCTGCTTGCGCTGTTCCTGCCGGGCAGCGCGCGGGCGGCCGTTCTCGTTTTCACGGCACTGCTGGGTCTCGCGACCGCCGTCGGCGCGTCGCACCTTCTGATCAGCCTCACCGGTTCGCAGGCGGCATCCGCCTGGCCAGGGTCGGCGCTGAGCCTGTACTGGGTCGGCCTGGTTGGCGCGGCGGTCGTCGGATTCGACAGCCTGCGCCGTTCCGCCGCTCTCCCGGCACTCGTGATCGGTATCCTCGCGCTCGTCGTCGCCGCGCCGATGGCGACGAGTCTCGCGACCGGCGGCGCAATCACAGCGAGCAACGGCAGGACCCTTCCCGCGTATGTGGCAGCGGCGGCGTCTGTCGACCCGACGCTCCGAACCCTGGTGCTCACTCCCCAGCCCGACGGCGGGATCTCCGCGCGGCTCGTCGGCGGTGTCGGTCGGACTCTTGATACCCAGTCGACACTTCTGGCCACCAACCCGAGAGTGACCGATAACGATGAGAAGATTGCTGTTCTCGCCGCTAACCTCGTCTCCCAGGGCGGACTCGACCCGACCGCACTGCTGACCGAGTACCGGGTGCGATTCGTGCTTCTCACTCCGCCCACCCAGCAGGTGGGGGAGGACGTTGCGCCTCCCGCCGCCGGCATGACCGCTCGCGCGGCCACCTCGCTCGATTCGAATGCCATCCTCGCTCACGTCGGGCCCACCGACCGCGGAACTCTCTGGCGTTTCGAGGGTGACATCGCGAAGGCAGGTTCTGGCCCGAAGGATCCGCTCGTTTCCAGTCTTGTTCTCGTCAGCCTGGCTCTCGTCTTCGGCTTTGCGTTGCTCCTCGCCGTGCCGACCGCAGCATCGCGGCGGGCAGCGGAAAGCCGTCCTCGCGTGATCGGCAGGCGCGGGACGGACCCTGCGCCCCGCCTGACGCGGGCCGAACGCGCCGAGCTGAAAGCAGATGCCGAGGCAGAGAAGGCTGTTGAACTCGAACTTGCCGCGGAATCCGAATCCATCGAGGAGGCCGAAGCTGTTGCGGCGGCATCGGACGCTGCGGCACCGGAGAACGAACCGACCAGTGACAACGACCGGCCGGCTCTTGTGCCGAGCACCGCTGTCGAGAGCGAGAACAACGATGGCCGATAAGCGCAAAGCCGCCACGACAAGCGGGCGGGTGGTGACAGGCGTACTTGGTGTCGCACTCTTCGCCGGGGCCGGGTTGGCCGTCGGACAGGTCGAGGTTCCCATCCTCGCAGCCGACGTGCCACGGACGAGCGTGACTCCGACGGCATCCGACCAGACCCGACTGTGCCCAGGGCCGCTCCTGCGCCAGGAGATCGACGCGTCAGCCGGGAGCTTCGCGGCTCCGGCCCTCACGCTCGCAGCGCCGGAAGGCCGCGAACAGGTCACACTCACTGCCCCCGACAACATGAGCGGGGACCAGTTCGGGCTGCCGACGGTTATCACGTCATCGAGCGTCGACGGAGAGGATGTGCCGCTCGTCGCTGCAGCCCAGTCACAGCGTGCGGACCTCGACGACCTCACCGGCTTTGCCGCAACCGCGTGCGGCGAAGTCAGCGCGGACAGCTGGCTTGTCGCCGGCTCAACCGACGTGGGACGGACGAGCCTGCTGTCGCTCAGCAACCCGACTCGTGCCGACGCCGTGATCGATCTGTCGTTCTTCGGAGAGACCGGTGAGATCGAAGCACCGGGGTCGGGAGGAATCATCGTGCAGGCGGGGGAAAGCAGGGTCTTCTCTGTTGCGAGCTTCGCCCCGAGCGTTCGGAACCCCGTGATCCGGGTCCAGACCACCGGTGGACAGGTGTACGCCAGTCTCCAGCACAGTGTCGTCCGAGGGATCACCCCCGGCGGTGTCGAGCTGTCTGCACCGACTGCTCCGCCGGCGACGACTCAGATACTGCCGGGCGTCGTGATTCCGGCGACCGCTCCGACCACGGTCGGAGAGACCTACGACGACAGCATCAGCGCTTTACGTCTCTTCGTTCCCGGCAGCGAGGCCGCCCGGGTTCTCATCACCTTCGCGAGTGAATCCGGGGGAACAGCACCACAGCCCCTCGACTACGCGATCGAGGCCGGCGTGGTCAACGAGATCCCGCTGTCCAACCTCGCCGCAGGAAGCTACTCGATTTCCATGAGATCTGACCTGCCTGTCGTCGCCGCCGCGCGAACGACCGCCATCGCCGGCGAGTCGGGCGATTTCGCCTGGTTCGTTGCATCCGCCCCGATCGACGCCGACTTCACCCTCGCTGTCGCACAGGGAGACGGGCCGAGACTCCACCTGTTCAACCCGACGGATGCCGCTGTCGACGTGGTGCTCAACGGACCGAACGGGGCCGAAACCCGCATTGTCGTACCCGCTGAACAGGGCGTCGTGACACCGGTGGGCGGCGGTGCGGCGTACACCGTCACTGGTGCAGAGGGAGTGCACGCGCAGATCAGCTTCGAGGGTCCCGGTGCACTCTCGGCGTACGGGATCCAACCTGCCAACCCGCTGGCGACACCGGTGACGGTCTACCCGAGGTAGGCATCCCGCCCGGATAGAGCTAGAAGTGGAAGCGGTCGGGACCGAGGTCCCACGGGTCCTTGCCGATCAGTTCGGCCGTCGCCCGGAACACACAACTTTCGATCATCATCCTCTGGTGCAGTTCGTCGTCTCGGTGCAGCTTGCTCATTCGCTGGATCGGCAGGCGGTACAGCACAATCCTGCGCTCTGAAGCGCTCGTCCACCAGCGGGGCACCGTTCCATCCGGTGAGGTGCCGAGCGGCATCGCCCCGACCTCGTACCGAACGTTCGTCAGGTCGTCCGGCCAGGCGCTGCGCAGAAAATCGGCGGCGGCAGCGACCGTCATATCGAAAGTGTCGATCCGGTTCTTGAGCGGGTCGAGGTGAGGGCCCGTCGCGGCGCTGCGTTCCGATCGACCGTGCCGGTCGTGCCTGACCGCGCGCCGGGTATAGCCCGTGCTCCGGGAAGTGCGTCTGGCCATGACGCCATCCTATTCGTCTGGAGCGGCGAGGTTCCCGGGTTCGGGCGC
The DNA here is from genome assembly GCF_055361225.1 of Mycetocola sp. TRD_SC_2. Lineage (NCBI taxonomy): Bacteria > Bacillati > Actinomycetota > Actinomycetes > Micrococcales > Microbacteriaceae > Mycetocola > Mycetocola sp. TRD_SC_2. The sequence continues at coordinate 810,513 of NZ_CM143954.1, forward strand.
CCCGGGCTTGTATGGTGATGAGAATGTTTGACAGGCCCTGTTCGAAAGTCGGATGCTCCCGCGACGCGGTATCGACACTCACCTATGACTATGGTGACTCGATGGCGGTGCTCGGCCCCCTGTCGCTCGCCCGGGAGCCGCACACGTACGACCTGTGCTCGATCCACGCCGAGCGGATGAGCGCACCACAGGGCTGGCAGGTCGTGCGGCACCAAATGCTGCGCGACGTCGGTTCGTCCGCCTAGCAAGCTCTCGGGGAACGCGCCGGTGCGTCTGCGAGAATGGGGTCATGACGATTACCCCTCCTCGTGCATCCGCCACTTCTCTCCCGTTCCAGGTCCGCGACCTCTCGCTCGCTGAAGCGGGTCGCCACCAGATCCGGCTGGCCGAGAACGAGATGCCCGGCCTCATGGCCCTCCGTGAGGAGTTCGGTACTTCACAGCCCCTCGCCGGTGCCCGCATCGCCGGTTCGCTGCACATGACCGTGCAGACCGCCGTGCTCATCGAAACCCTCACAGCCCTCGGCGCGCGTGTGCGCTGGGCGAGCTGCAACATCTTCTCCACCCAGGATGAAGCCGCCGCCGCGATCGCCGTCGGCCCGACCGGGACCGTCGACGAGCCGGCCGGAGTGCCGGTGTTCGCCTGGAAGGGCGAAACCCTCGAAGAGTACTGGGCCTGCGCCGAGCAGATCTTCGACTGGTCCGCTGAAGCAGCCGAAGAGGGCGCGGACTGGACCGGCCCCAACATGATCCTCGACGACGGCGGAGACGCCACCCTCCTCGTGCACAACGGCCGCTCGTACGAGCTTGCCGGTGCCGTTCCGGAGACGACAGACGCCGACAGCACCGAGGGTCGCGTCGTCCTCGACCTGCTGCGCCGCTCGCTCGCTCAGTCGCCCGACCGCTGGACGAAGGTCGGAGCGGAGCTTCTCGGGGTCACCGAGGAGACCACGACCGGCGTTCACCGCCTCTACGAACTCTTCAAAAACGATGAGCTCCTGTTCCCGGCGATCAACGTCAACGACTCGGTCACGAAGAGCAAGTTCGACAACAAGTACGGCATCCGCCACTCGCTCCCCGACGGGCTCAACCGCGCCACCGACGTTCTCATCGGCGGTAAGGTCGCGTTCGTCGTCGGCTACGGCGACGTCGGTAAGGGAGCGGCTGAGGCCCTCCGCGGCCAGGGTGCTCGCGTCATCGTCTCAGAGGTCGACCCGATCTGCGCTCTGCAGGCGGCGATGGACGGGTACCAGGTCGCGCGCATCGAGAGCGTGATCGACCAGGTCGACATCTTCGTCACCGGTACAGGCAACGTCAACGTCATCACCACGGAGCACATGCTCCGGATGAAGCACCAGGCGATCGTCGCGAACGTCGGCCACTTCGACAACGAAGTGGACATGGCGGGGCTCGAATCCCTCGAGGGTGCCGAGCGGGTGGAGATCAAGCCTCAGGTGCACGAATGGCGACTGCCCACCGGCCGGTCGATCCTCGTTTTGAGCGAAGGGCGCCTGATGAACCTCGGGAACGCCACGGGGCATCCGTCTTTCGTCATGAGCAACTCGTTCACGAACCAGGTGCTCGCCCAGATCGAGCTCTTCGCCCACCGCGAGAACTACCCCGTCGGCGTGTACGTGCTGCCGAAGCACCTCGATGAGAAGGTCGCGCGGCTTCACCTCGGTGCCCTCGGCGTCGAACTGACGACGCTCTCCGAGGAGCAGGCCGCGTACATCGGCGTCACGGTCGACGGCCCGTACAAGGTCGACCACTACCGCTACTAGGGTTCATCGCCGCGAGTTGCCGGAAAACGCGGGTGCACGAGCGCGTGCACCCGTTTTTTCGGGCAACTCGCGGTTGTCAGCGGTCGGGAAAGCCGTGCGGGCGGCCGGTCAGCACCGGCGCGACCCGGGCGAGGCGTTCGCGCTCGAGCATGTGGGCCGCGTACTCGCGATCGCGGCGCGCGGCGGCGACCGCGTAGAGGAATTGCTCCGGGTCGACGTTCGGGACCGGTGAGACCCAGGCGGATGCCTCGACGGCAAGATCGCGCGCAAGTCGCGCGCGCGTCGCCGGCGTCAGCTTGGGAGCCTGCTTGAGGAACTGGGCGATGCGGCGCGACAGCCGGTCAGGCATCCGTCCCACATCCGCCAGTTCAGCCCACGCGGCGAGGGCAGGCGGCATACCGAACACGGGCTCGGTGACACGGGGAACGCGCTCCTGCTGGGCGTACGTGCCCGCGAGGAGGTCGCCGAGTCGCTTCGACCGGCCGGTCAGCAGTCCCGTCAGGGCGGCAACGCCTCCGAGGGTCATGTAGATCTCGAGGAACCCGGTCACCGCGCGGATGAACGCGTGCCTGAATCCTGCAGCTCCGCCGTCGTCTCGGACGATCCGAGCGCCGACGGCGAGTTTTCCGAGGGAGCGGCCCCTGCTGAGGGTTTCGACCGCCGTCGGCACCACGACACAGCAGAAGACGATGATCGATGTGCTGAACGCTGCGGTCGCCGACTGGTCGATCACGCCCTGCACCGCGAGCATGAAGAGCAGCCAGAACAGCAGGGCCGCGAGGATCACGGTCGCGAGGAAGTCGATGATCGCACCGGCGGCGCGGAGGATGAAGCTCGTCGACTGGACGTCGAGGGCGACGGCCTCCCCGGTGAGAAGCTCGGACGAGTCCGGCGTGTTCGAAAGTGTGCCGACGGGCTCTGCCATGAATAGTATCTAAGCAGATGGATCTCGATGCCTACAGCGCCGCCCACCGCGAAGAGTGGAGCCGCCTTGACGCTCTCGCGTCGAAGCGGAGTTTGTCGGGCGCCGAAGCCGACGAGCTGATCGACCGCTATCAGGCCGGCGCCACCCAGCTGTCGGCGATCAAAACGACGGCGGGTTCGACCGTGCACGGCGATCGGCTGAGCGTCAGTCTCTCCCGCGCACGATTGCGCTTCACCTCCGCCGGCTCGAACGTCTCGAGCCAGGTGCCGCGCTTCTTCGTGCTGCAGCTTCCTGCAGCGCTGTACCGGTTGCGCTGGCTCACCCTCGCCGTCGCGCTCAGCACGATCCTCGTCGCAGGACTCTGGGCGGCGTGGATCCTCGGGGACCCCCAGGTCCTCGCGAACCTCGGCAGTACGGCCGAACTGCAGCAGCTCGCTGAAGAGGACTTCGCCAACTATTACTCCGACAACCCGGCGGCATCCTTCGCCGGACAGGTCTGGACCAACAACGCGTGGATCGCTGCCCAGTGCATCGCCTTCGGCGTTACCGGTGTCTGGGTTCCGTACGTGATCCTGATGAACGCGCAGAACCTCGGTGTCACCGCCGCCGTCCTGTTCAGCTTCGGCCACGGCGACACGTTCTTCCTCTACATCGCCCCGCACGGGATGCTCGAGCTCACCGCGATCTTCGTCGCAGCGGCCGGTGGTCTGCGCATCTTCTGGGCGTGGGTCGCGCCGGGCAACCGCACGAGGGGGCAGGCTCTCGCCCAAGACGCGCGTTCACTCTTCACCGTCGCCATCGGCCTCGTGCTCGTCCTGCTCGTCGCCGGAATCCTCGAGGGATTCGTCACCCCGCAGCCGTGGCCGTGGCCCGTGAAGATCGGGCTCGGCGCTTTCGCCCTCGGGGCGTTCCTGTTCTACATGCTCGTCGTCGGCCGCCGCGCATACCGCGCGGGGGAGACCGGGGACCTGACCGCATTCGAAGCGGGAGCATCCCGCCTGTATGCCGACTGACGGCATGCCAGTTTTGAATGGTTCAAGATAGAGGCTAGGCTCGAGTCATGACCACGGCGAGCACGACCCCCCAGCGCGAACTGCTGCGCTCGGCCGGGCTCCGGGCAACCGACCAGCGTCTCGCCGTGCTTCGCGCTCTTGAAACCTCCCCGCACGCTGACGCCCACACCGTCTTCCAGTCCGTGCTGCCCGACCTGCCCGACACCTCACTGCAGGCCGTCTATGGTGTGCTCGGCGCGCTGACGGATGCCGGGCTGGTGCGACGGATCGAACCGGCCGGGTCCCCGGCGCGCTACGAATTGCGTGTCGGTGACAACCACCACCACATCGTCTGCTCGAAATGCGGAGCGATCGGGGACGTGGATTGCGCCGTTGGTTCCGCTCCGTGCCTGACGCCGGTGGACACATCCGGGTTCACTCTCACCACGGCCGAGGTGACCTACTGGGGCCTGTGCCCCGATTGCGCTGCTGCGCCCCTCACCTGACCCCTGTCTTACGCAACAGGCTGCATCGCGCTGCCTGACGCTGCCCCCTGCCCCGACCAGCATCACCAAGGAGATACATGTCCGACACCTCGTACACCACCACAAACACCGGAACCCCGGTCGCCGCCGACTCACAGTCGCTGACCGTCGGAGCAGACGGCGCGATCCCGCTGATCGACAGCTACCTGACCGAGAAGCTCGCGCACTTCAACCGCGAGCGTGTGCCGGAGCGTGTTGTACACGCCAAGGGTGGCGGAGCGTTCGGTGTCTTCGAGACAACGGAGGACGTGTCGCGGTTCACCCGCGCAGCACTCTTCCAGCAGGGCGCGTCGACCGACATGCTCGCGCGCTTCTCCACCGTCGCCGGTGAGCAGGGGTCGCCTGACACCTGGCGCGACCCGCGCGGATTCGCGCTCAAGTTCTACACCTCTGAGGGCAACTACGACCTCGTCGGCAACAACACCCCGGTGTTCTTCATCCGCGACGGCATCAAGTTCCCCGACTTCATTCACTCGCAGAAGCGCCTGCCGGGTTCGAACCTGCGCAACAACGACATGCAGTGGGACTTCTGGAGCCAGTCTCCCGAGAGCGCACACCAGGTCACCTGGCTCATGGGCGACCGTGGCCTCCCGGCATCCTGGCGCCAGATGGACGGCTTCGGCTCGCACACCTACCAGTGGATCAACGCCGAAGGCGAGCGCTTCTGGGTGAAGTACCACTTCAAGACCAACCAGGGCATCGCCGTGCTGAGCGCGGACCAGGCCACCGAGATCGCCGGCCAGGACGCTGACTACCACCAGCACGACCTGTACACGAACATCGCCGACGGCAACTTCCCGAGCTGGACGCTGTCCGTCCAGGTCATGCCGTACGAAGACGCGAAGACCTACCGGTTCAACCCGTTCGACGTCACCAAGGTCTGGCCGCACGCCGACTACCCGCTGATCAAGGTCGGCACCATGACGCTCAACAGGAACGCCGAGAACTACTTCGCCCAGATCGAGCAGGCGACCTTCTCGCCGGCGAACTTCGTCCCAGGAATCGCCGCGAGCCCCGACCGGATGCTCCAGGCCCGGATCTTCTCCTACGCGGATGCCCAGCGCTACCGCGTCGGTGTGAACCACGCCCAGCTCCCGGTGAACGCGGCGAAGACCCAGGTCAACACGTACTCGAAGGACGGCGCGGCCCGGATCGACTTCCCGCCGGCAGACCGCCCGGTGTATGCCCCGAACTCGTTCGGTGGACCGCACGCAGACGCGGCTCGCGCGGCTGAGTCCACCGGGTGGCAGAACGACGGCGAGCTGCTGCGTACCTCGGCCACACTGCACCCCGAGGACGACGATTTCGGCCAGGCCGGAACGCTCTACCGCGACGTCATGGACGACGCGGCGAAGGCCCGCCTGCTCGCGCAGATCACCGGCCACGTCGGTGCTGTCCAGAACGCTGAGATCCGTGCGCGTGCCATCGCGTACTGGTCGAACGTCGACATCGAGCTTGGTTCGAAGCTCGGCGCTGCACTCGCAGCCGCCCACGTCGCCGTCTAGGCACGACTGACAAACAGGGCCCGGCATCCGCATCGCGCGGGTGCCGGGCCCTTCGTCGTTTCACGAATACACCCGGCGAAGACCCAAACACCCGGTGCGCCGGGTGTTCTCGTCCAGGACGAGTGAAAACGCGCGGGGTCAGAGGCGCCCGGCCGCCTTGAGGGCGAGGTAGCGGTCGGCGAGGGCAGGCGGGAGCTCAGACGGTGACGCCGTCACGACCTCAGCTCCCATCTGACGGATGGCGTCAGAGACCCGGGAGATGTCGAGCAGCGCGCGCTCCGCGGCGGCGGCGAGGTACACCTCGTCCCGGTTCCCGCGCTGACGGCTGGCATCGAGGGCAGCGGGGTCGGTGACGGATGCCACGACCACGATGTGCCGTTTCGTCAGCTGGGGGAGCACAGACAGCAGGGCGGTGGATGCGCCGGGCGCGTCGACCGAGGTGAGCAGAACGATGAGGGAACGCTGGCTCGTCACTCCGCGCACGAGGGCGGGAACGGCCGCCCAGTCCATCTCGAGCAGTTCCGGTTCGATGGGGGCGAGGGCATCCACCATCTTCGCCATCAGGTCCGCGCCGGTCGCGCCCTGGACGCGTGCGCGCATCCGCCGGTCGTAGGCAAGCAGGTCGACGCGGTCGCCCGCGCGCGTGGCGAGCGCGGCAAGAAGCAGGGATGCCTCGAACGCGGTGTCGATGCGCGGTTCGTCCGCGATCCGGGCGGCGGACGTGCGACCGGTGTCGAGGACGAGTACCACTCTCCGATCGCGCTCGGGACGCCAGGTTCGGACGACGACGTCGCGCCTCCTGGCGGTCGCCCTCCAGTCGATCGACCGAACGTCGTCGCCGCGGACGTACTCTCGCAGCGAGTCGAATTCGGTGCCCTGGCCGCGGACCATCACGCTTGTCGCTCCGTCGAGTTCACGGAGCCTGGCGAGCCGGGGTGGCAGATGCTTTCGGGCGTGGAACGGCGGAAGCACCCGGATCCGGCCGGGGCACTTGAGCGTCGCCTGCCGCGCCCATAGTCCCAGCGGCCCGAAGGAGCGCACGGTGACGAGTTCGACGTTGCGCTCACCGCGGCGGAAGGGCGTGAGCGGAACGGACACGAGCCGGCGTTCTCCTGCCGGAATTGTCACCCGGGTCCTGGCGATGGCCGCTCCCGCTGACGGCTGCCAGGCATCACGGACGATTCCCCGCAGGGTACGCCCGCCGCGGTTGGTGAGGTAGAGCTCGCTCGTCACTGTTTCGCCGAGCCTCGTGCGTGGCGGAAGAGACCTCGAGGTTGTGATGAGGCGGGGGGATGCCGCGAGCGAAAGGTCGAGGATGCCGAGCGCAAGAACGAACAGCAGCCACACCCCGAGAACGACGCCAGGCTCGCCCGTGAGCATGCCCAGCGCGATGACCGGAACGACGCCGAGGGCGACGAGCGCGACAAACCTCCCCGAGACGGTCATCTAGATCGGCACCTGCACCTGCTGCATGATCGAGCGAAGGATGGCGTCGGATGCAACACCCTCGAGTTCCGCTTCCGGGCGCAACTGCAGCCGGTGCCTCCAGACGGGAAGAACCATTGCCTGCACGTGGTCGGGGGTGACCCACGAGTAGCCGCTGAGCCATGCCCACGCTTTCGCTGCGGAGAGCAACGCTGTCGTCCCACGCGGGCTGACACCCATGCGAACGGAGGGGCTCCGTCGGGTGGCCCTGGCGAGGTCGACGATGTAGCTGAGGACGTCAGGGCTCACTCCCGTCGCGGCCGCAGCGACCTGTGCTTCGGCAAGGTCCGCGGCGCCGAGGACGGCGGTGACACCGGCACCCGCGAGGTCGCGAGGGTTGAATCCGGCGGAGTGTCTCCGCAAAACCTCGACCTCGATGTCGCGCTCGGGAACGTCGAGGACGAGTTTGAGCAGGAACCGGTCGAGCTGGGCTTCCGGCAGCGTGTACGTGCCTTCGTATTCGATCGGGTTCATGGTCGCAGCGACGACGAAGGGCTCAGCCAGCGGCTGCGTGACGCCGTCCGTGGAGACCTGGCGTTCCTCCATTGCCTCGAGAAGTGACGATTGCGTCTTCGGGGGAGTCCGGTTGATTTCGTCGGCGAGAAGGATGTTGGTGAACACCGGCCCACGGCGGAACTCGAACTCCCCGGTCTTCGCGTCGTACACGAGCGAGCCCGTGACGTCGCCCGGCATGAGGTCCGGGGTGAATTGCACCCGCTTGGTGTCGAGGTCGAGCGCCTGGCTGAGCGTGCGGACGAGGAGCGTCTTCGCGACGCCGGGCACGCCCTCGAGGAGCACGTGACCTTTCGCGAGGAGGGCGACAAGGAGGCCGCTCACGGCTGCCTCCTGCCCGACGACCGCCTTGCCGACCTCCCGGCGCACCTGCGCGAGTTTTGCCCGAAGTTCGGCGTTCCGCGGCGACTCGGACTCCGCCTCGGCTGGCCGGCGATGGGGAGCGTTGGCTTCACTCGCCGCGCGCGTGGAGTGCTGTTGCTGTTGAGGGTAGCCCTGGGGCGCACCGGTGTTGCTCGGGTAGCCCTGCGGGTTCGGCTGGCCGGAGCCCTGCGGATACGGCTGGCCGTGTGGTGTCGGTATGGTCATGTCGCGTTCTTCCGGTTCGGTCGTACGGGTCTGGACAAAGTTTTAGCGTGCTGTCGTCGGAGGCCGGGGATCGACGGCGGCGGTGACCGCTGTCTCCAGGTCCCGGAGCGCGTCGGAGAGCGCGACGACCTCTCGCTCAGAGGCCGGGAGAGCGTCGAGAAGGATGCTCCGCACCTCGCCGGGGTTCCGTCCGAGCACGGAGGCGACGGCATCCGACACCTCGGGGACGCTCGCGTGGCGGGAAAGCCCGAGCGTATTCCCGAGGCGGCCCACGGTGCCGATCCTCAGCGCGTCGATGGCACGCGTTCTCGCGGCGGTCCGCTGGTACAGCCTCGAACGGCCCTCCATCGTCTCTCCGGAGGGAACGATGACCGGGAGGTCCTCGGCGACGAGGGGCCCGAAGCGGCGGCCCCGCCAGAACATGGCGACGAAGACAGTGATCGCGAGGAGCGATGTGACGGGGACGAGCCATGGAGGAGTCAGTTCCTGCAGGCTGGGCGGGCCGGTTGCTTCCACGTCGGCAACGGACGGAAGGAACCAGACGAGCCGTTCGTTTCCGCCGAGCAATCCCAGCGCGAGCGCGGCGTTGCCGTGGAGGATGACGGCGTCGTTCGAGAGGAGCTCTGCGGGTCCCAGCAGCGCGAGCGTGTTCCCGCCGTCGGGAATGGTGACCAGACCGAACCCTCCGGTCTCGGCGGGGAAGCAGCCCGTGGCATCCGGGTTGCCGGGCGTATCGAGAAGGGGCCCGGCGCTGATCGAACCGGCGCGCTCGGCCACGGCGAGATCGCAGGCGGCCTCGAGGGTCTCGTCCGGGTCCGTTTTTCCTGCGGCGTTGACACCGGGAGCGAGGGCCTGCAGCTGGCGGAACCCCGGGCCCAGGATCACGACATCAGCAGCTTCCTCGGTGAGGGTGGTGAGTCGCTCGGCGGACAGGTAGCCGGAGGGGTCGTAGATCGCGAGGGTCGTGCCCGGTTCGCCGGACTCAGCGATGGCGTCGTCGTATCCGTCCGGAAGGAGAACATTGACGCCTTCGTCGCGGAGTACTTCGGCGACGGCTTTCGCACCGGTGGGCGCCGCGCTCGTTGGATCGAGGAGCAGTTCGCTCGCCGCGCCACCCCGGGTGAGAAGGAGCGTCGCGGTCACCACGAGGATGCATACGACGCCGACCCCGGCCCAGAACAGCCCGCGCCGCGCGACGGTCCGTGCCCGCGGGGTCAGGACGGCGGAATCGGCGGGAGCAACATCCGTTGTTGTCATGCGGGCACCTCGGTGTCCACCGCTTCGTGCCGGTCAGGGGATTCTCCCTGCAACCGTGCGTCGAGACGACGCACGCGCTCATAGTCGTCGGCGGTTCCCTGCTGGCCGAGGTAACGAACCCCATCGAAGATCGCAGCCGCGTCCGCAAGGTCGTCGGATGCAGCCGGGAACGCCACCGAGGAACGGAGGGCGAAGTCATGCGCGGTGGTACCGGGGCTCACGAGCACGATGGTGCGTTCGGACAGTCCCCGGGCGAGCGCACGGAACTGTTCGAGAATGGCGAGCGTCCAGTCGCCAGCCGATGCGGCCGCGGCCGCATCCCGCCGGAGCTCTTCCGCGTTCCGACGATCTTCGTCACCGAACAGTCCGGTCGCAGCGGCACTCCGACGATTCACGCGCGGAACGCCCCAGATCAACAATGCGGTGATGAGCCCTGCGACGACGAGACCGACGATCGCGACGGGCAGCCAGTCGAGCGGAACCGATTCTCCCGGCTGGAAGAGCCGCAGTAGCCACTCGAAGAACCGCTGGCTCAGGATGTCGAACAAGCTGGGTCGCGCGGCGGCATATTCGGGCTTCGACAGTTCCTCGAGAAGCCAGTCCCGTGCCTCGGGTGCATCGGGCACGACCGGGACATCGAACCGAGCGATGCCCGCTAGGCCCACGGAGATCCCGCCGGAGCGGCCATACCCGGTGCGGGCCTGCCCGATGCCTGAACGAGGTAGGGGTCGGCAGCGGAACTGTCGCCGGCCTGCCTCGCCTCGACGAACCGGATGAGCTCGAGGTCGAGCCCCTCCTTGCGCATGCGCAGGTCGATGTAGATGAACGCGATCGTCGCCGACTGGACGACGCTCGCGATCGATGCCACGAGCAGGGTCACGATGATGAGAGCGACGTAGAGCAGGACGGGCGCGATCCAGTCCTCGGCCGTCGACGCCGTCGGGTCGATGAGGCTGAGGGCGACCGTGTAGAGCAGCGAGATCGGAGTGACGACGACCTGGGACACCGTTCCCACGATGAACGCGATCAGGTACTGCACTCCCAACGTGCGCCAGAAATAGCCCTGAGTGAGCCGCCACGACCTCCGGGCCGCTTCGATCACCCCGGTGCGCTCGAGCACCAGAATGCTCGGGACGAGCGAGAACTTGATGCCGAGCCAGATCCCCAGGGCGAGGACCGCAAGGCCGGCGAGAATGGCGAGAATCACCCCGGCGGCGATGAAGCCGCCGCCCTGTGCCACGAGCAGCCAGACAATGCCGACGACCAGTGCGACGACGACGGTGACGGCGCCGCCGGCGAGGAGAGTCCAGAGCAGCAGGCGGCCGAGCCTCGGCCAGGTCGCTTTCCAGGTCTCGCGGAGGGTGAGCTTCTCGCCGAGGGTGGACCTGGCGGCCTCGGTGACGATGACGCCCTGGAGGAACACGGTCGCGGCGATCCCGACGAGGAACGGCACGATCGAGCCGAGCAGGATGGCGACCAGTCCGCCGGCGGCGACAGCATCCTGGTCCTCCGGCGCTGCGCTCGTGACGCGGCCGATGACGAAGAAGGTGATGACGCCGAGAACGACGAGGCTCACCACGACGGTGATCGCCTGGACGAGAAGCGCACTCCCGAACGTCGCCCTGGGGTTTCGTTTCAGGGTGAGGAACGGGGCGCCGAGGAGAGTGCCGAAACCCAGGGGGCGAAGCGGAATGAGCCCCGGTTTGGGGGGAGGAGCCCACGCGCCAGGCGCGCCTGGCGGGAATGGACCACCGGGCTGCTGGCCGTAAACCGGATAGGGGTTCTGGCCATATGGCATCTGGCCCTGAGGCGCAGCGGGCGTATACGGCTGCTGAGGGGAATACGGCTGTCCGTACTGCGGCTGGCCATATGGCTGCTGTCCGTACGGCTGCTGCGGAAGGGGCTGTTGCGGTGCTGGTGGGGGAAACGGCTGGTCAGAATCCCATTGCGGGGCCGGGAACTGGGCCTGGGCATCGGCGGGAGGGCTGTTCTGTCCCGCCGGGGACGCGCTCGGTCCCGAGCCGCCAGGCGCCTGCCAGTTGTCGTCGTTCGTCACTCACGGCCCCTTCGTAGCGTTCGACTTTTTCGCGCTCCCTCATCGTGCCATACCTGCCTTGCCGAGACCACGAAGGCAGCGGCATCCGCCGTGAGCCGCGGTTCTCGGCCAACTGCCACCGGGTTGCGACTAACCTTGAGCCAGGTATTGCAGGTCAGCGAGGCGCTGCCCGGCGCATGAATCGAGAACGAGGCGTATGAACGCACGGATCCTGGTGGTCGACGATGACACCGCCCTGGCCGAGATGATTGGCATTGTGTTGCGCACCGAGGGCTTCGAGCCCTCATTCTGCGCCGACGGGTCAGGAGCCCTCGATGCCTTCCACGAGTCCCGTCCTGACCTGGTGCTGCTCGACCTCATGCTGCCGGGTATCGACGGCATCGAGGTGTGCACGCGTATCCGCAGTGAGTCCGGCGTTCCGATCATCATGCTGACGGCGAAGACCGACACCTCCGACGTTGTCAAAGGCCTCGAGTCAGGTGCGGACGACTACATGGTCAAGCCCTTCAACCCGAAGGAGCTTGTGGCGAGGATCCGGACCCGGCTGCGCCCGGCGACTCCCGATTCCCAGGATTCGCTCCAGATCGGCGATCTGGTGCTCGATGTTGCAGGACACGAGGTCAAGCGCGGTGAGCAGCGGATCAACCTCACGCCCCTGGAGTTCGACCTCCTCCTCACGCTGGCGTCGAAGCCGCAGCAGGTGTTCACGCGCGAGATGCTGCTGGAACAAGTGTGGGGCTACCACTACAAAGCCGATACCCGTCTGGTGAACGTGCACGTTCAGCGTTTGCGCGCCAAGGTCGAAGACGACCCGGACAACCCCCGCATCGTCATGACGGTGCGTGGTGTCGGCTACCGTGCCGGCGCCGGCGCAACCGTCTGAGGAACGCGATGGGACTCGGCCAGGGCGTCTCGGGCATCCGGCTCGAAAACTGGAGGACGTGGCCGGCGCGGGCCGCCCGCTCCTGGCGACGTTCGCTGCAGTTCCGCACGATCGTCATCACGCTTGCCCTCTCGCTCTTTGCGCTGCTGATCTCGAGCTTCTACATGGCGATCACCATCGGAAACGACCTGTTCCAGTCGCGGGTGACGCAAGTGCAGCAGGGTTCTGCCCGGGCGATTGAATCTGCCCAGAACATCCTGGATTCGTCGAGCGGTGTGGGGCGGGCAGGCACGCAGGAACTGATGGGCGCAGCGCGCGAGGAGATCGCGCGGACGTCGTCGAGTTCGATGATCGCGGGCTACCGGGCGCCGGGTCAGGAACCGAGCGCAACGGGGCCGCAGGACTTCGAGAACGTGCGCCTCAACGGTGTCGTCTCGGACGAACTCCGGAAATTCGTCCAGAACAACCCCGAGGAACAGTGGTGGCAGTCGGTGTCGCTGCCGGCAGCAGACGGCAGCTCCGTGCCGGGAATAATCGTCGGCTCACAGATCACACTGCCCGAAGGTAGCCGGTGGGAGATCTATATCGGTTTCGACCTCAGCGACACCGAGCAGACCCTGTTGTTTGTCCAGCGAACGCTGTTCATCGGCGGGCTCACGCTGCTCCTGCTCGTCGGCGCCGTGTCGTGGGTGATCGTCCGGCTCGTCGCCAACCCGGTGCGCGTCGCCGCTGAGACGAGTGAGCGACTCGCCCAGGGCGATCTCGAGGTGAGGATCCCGGTGAGGGGCGAGGACGAGCTCGCCACCCTCGCACGGTCGTTCAACGGCATGGCCGACAGCCTGCAATCCCAGATCCGCGAGCTGGCGGAGCTCTCCCAGGTGCAGCAGCGCTTCGTGTCCGACGTCTCTCACGAGCTGCGCACCCCGCTCACGACAATCCGCCTGGCCGGTGACGTCCTGTATGACCAGCGCGTCGATTTCCCGCCGGCGACGGCGCGCACAGCGGAACTTCTGCACACGCAGACGCAACGCTTCGAACTCCTCCTGGCGGACCTGCTCGAGATCAGCCGTTACGACGCCGGTTCGGTCGAACTCGAAATCGAACCGCACAGCCTCGTCCACCTCGCCGAGGACTCGATCGAAGGCATGGCATCGCTCGCCGAGCAGAAGGGCTCCGACGTCCGCCTCGTCGCCCCAGGCGGCTACTCCAACGTTGAAATGGATCCCCGTCGCATCCGCCGGGTGGTCCGTAACCTGCTCGGCAACGCGATCGAGCACGGTGAGGGCCGCCCGATCGTCGTCACCGTCGACAGCAACGAACAAGCCGTCGCCCTGTCGGTGCGTGACTACGGCCACGGAATGACCGAGGCGGACGCCCAGCGTGTGTTCGACCGGTTCTGGCGCGCCGACCCCTCCCGCAAGCGGACGATCGGCGGCACAGGCCTCGGCCTTGCCATTGCGCTCGAGGACGCACAGTTGCACGGTGGGTCGCTCGAACTGTGGTCCGTCGTCGGCGAGGGCACATGCTTCCGGCTCACCCTGCCGCGAGTGCTTGGCGGTGAAGTGACGATGTCGCCGCTTCCGTTGCCTCCGGAAGACGCGACCACCGACCTCGCGCTCGAAACGGATGCCATGGCGCACGCCGAGAACGCCAGGGATACCACCGAGCGCGAGAAGGGAGTCGGGGTATGACCCGCAAACACCGCACAGTGCCCGTCACCATCGCCGTCCTTGCCGCGCTGGTTCTTTCGGGTTGCTCGGGGATCCCGCAGTCGGGTGCGCCGCGCATCGGCCAGCCGGTCGAAGGAGCCGGTGATCCTGAAGTGCAGTTCATTGCGAACAGCCCCGAGGCGGGTGCCAGTCAGGAAGAGATCCTGCGTGGGTTCATCGACGCGGCATCGAGTCCCCGCGAGGATTACGCGACGGCAAGAGAATACCTCGCCCCCGACATCCGTTCGTCGTGGGACCCGGACTTCAATGTCATCGTCGACTCGGGCCTGCGCAGCTATCGCGCCATGGACGACACATCGATGGAACTGACCGTCACTCCGGTCGCGGAGGTGAACGTGCAGGGTGAGTACACCGAGTTCGCCTCGCAAACCGCGCTCACGCAGGGCTACGTTTTCACGAGGGTCAAGGATGAGTGGCGGATCAGTGTGGCACCCGACCGGGTGATTCTCGATTCCCAGCGATTCGACGACGTGTTCAGCTCCTATCCCGTCACGTTCTTCGATCCGTCCTGGACCTATCTCGTTCCGGATCTGCGCTGGTTCCCCTCGCGCACGTCGACGGGGACGCGCATCGTGAAGGCGCTTCTCGATGGGCCGGGCCCGCTTCTCGATGGGGCGGTGCGGACCGCATTCCCCGAGGGCACCACGCTGACGAAGAACTCGGTTCCCGTTGTCGGTGACGTCGCTCAAGTGGATCTCAGCGGTGAAGCGTTCCAGGCGGACGAAGACACCCTCCAGCGCATGAAGGCCCAACTCGACGGGAGCCTCACCGGAGTGTCCGCCATCAATTCCGTGAGCATCACCGTCAACAACAGCACCGAGTCGATCCCCGATCTGACTCTCCCGTCGCCGCGGGTGGATCCCCGCGCGCTGGTGCTGACCGCCGACGGCTTCGGTTTCCTGTCCGGCAGCGAGAACATCGAAAGATTGCCGGGTATCTCCGATCAGATCGAGGCCCTGCAGCCGTCCGCTGTCATCGTCAACGCTTCCCACACTCTCGCCGCGGCCCGGACATCGGCGGGGGTCTTCGCCGTCCGTAGCGCAAGCGACGAGCCGCTGCGGGTCGACTCCCGCCCAGGACTGATCGCACCATCACTTGACGGCTTCGGGCACATCTGGACCGTGACGGCGACGGCGCCGGCATCGCTCGTGGTCTCCCGCGCTGACGGCTCGCAGTCCGAGGTCGTCACCAGCTGGCCCGAAGCATCCTCGATCCTGTCCCTTGCGGTGTCCCGTGACGGAACGCGAGTGCTGGCACTCGTCAAGGTCGGCGATGAGTCCCGCCTGCTCGTCGCCGGAATCCAGCGCGACCAGGACGGTGTACCCGTCAGTCTCGGAGATCCGCAGGCGCTCGCCGTTGGCACCGGAACCGCCGTGACCGCAACCTGGATCGATGACATCACCATCGCTACCCTCACGACAGCCGCTGATGGCGCGACCGACGTGGTGCAACAGGTGATCGGCGGTCAATCCGAGATCCTGCAGGGCCCTGACGGCGCGGTGTCCCTCGTCGGCGGGACCGGCGTGCGGCAGCTTCGCGCGATTGTGGATGGTGGCAATCTCACTGTCTTGCGGACGTCGGCCTGGCAGGTCATCGGATCCGGTGTCGTGCTCATCGCGACGCAACTGGGTACCCCCGGCTGACCCCTCCACCGGATCCCGACGGCAGCTCCCCGTCCCCACACCGCACGAAACGGTGTGCAACGACGCGGTCGGGGCAGAAGCTGGCGGCATGGACCCTGTGCGTCTGCTCACCGACGCCGCTGCCGGTGCCCTCGCCGTGTTCCTCCCGGTCTCCTGTGCCGGGTGCGGGGCACCGGACGCCGCGGTGTGCTCCGCGTGCGTCGCCGGCATGGCCTCGATCCCGGTGTCGTCGGAGGCCGCCCCGGGATTGCCGGTGTGGGCGGGAACCGAATATTCGGGAGCAGCGCGCCGGGTGCTGCTTGCCCTCAAGAACGAACAGCGGACCGACGTTGCCCGCGTGCTCGCCCGGATCCTCCTTCCGGCGATCGACGCCGCGGTAACCGCAACGTCCGAAGGCCTCGCGGGGCGCATTTCCCTGGCCACGCTGCCATCGTCCCGATCGTCGTACCGCAGGCGCGGCTATCGTCCTGTCGACGTGGTTGTGGCGAAAACCGGTCTTCGCGTGGAGCATCCGCTCGTGTGGCAGCGGCAACCCGTCGACCAGATCGGTCTCACAATCGCGCAACGTCGGGCCAATCTGAGTGGTTCGCTCCGCGCGCGTCGTCGCCTCGACGGCAGGACGTTTCTGCTCGTGGATGACGTCGTCACGACGGGGGCGACGCTGCTCGAAGCACGGAGAGCACTGACCGTCGCTGGTGCAGAAATTGTCGGGGCCGCCGTGATCGCCGGAACTCCGCGGCGGGGAAGCGAAGGGTGAGCGAGCCTCACGCATTGCTCAGTGACTTATCGGGCGGGCCGGACTACGGTGGGGGCTAAAGGCGTGAAAGGACCGCCCTGGATATTGCGGCGGCACGCCTGATCTGGGAGGTTGACGTGGAAATAAACATTGTCGGACAAGGCCTGGGACTCACGGATCGCTTTCGCGATTACGTGGAAGAAAAGTCGGAGAAGATAGCCCACCTGTCGGACCGGGCCCTCGCATTCGAGGTCAAGGTCAGCCGTCACCACGACAAAAGCGGCAAACCGGGGGACGACCGGGTCGAGCTCATGCTCATCGGTCCCGGGCCACTCGTGCGTGCCGAGGCAGCAGGGTCAGACAAATACGTAGCCTTCGACCTGGCAATCGCCAAGCTGCTGGAGCAGGTGCGGCGGGCCAAGGACAGGAAGAAAGTCCTGCGGGGCAAACGCCGGACGTCGCTCCACTCGGCGAGTTCCGCCGGGTTCAGCGGAATCGACGTCGAACCGGCTGATCTCGACACCATCGACCGCGTCGCCACCGGCTCGGTCGCGACGCTCGAAGCGGAGAGTGACGATGACGAGGAGTACAGCCCCGTCGTCATCCGCGAGAAGGTGTTCCCCGCCGAGTTCATGACGGTCGACGAAGCCGTCGACCGGATGGAGCTCGTTGGTCACCCCTTCTTCCTCTTCGTCGATGCGAAAACCGACCGGCCAAGCGTCGTGTACCGCCGCAAGGGCTGGGACTACGGCGTCATCGGACTTGACGACGAGGCGAAGGACGAGAAGAAGCGAGCCTGAGAAAGTTCCTCCGTTCACGCGGGTGCCCGATCGGGCACCCGCGTGAACTCTGTTCGGGGGGATACCTGCCGATTCAGGATGCTCCCACCCCGAGCGCGACTAACATAGAAACGGTTATCCGTACGAGAGTCCGGTAACCGCCCGCGCACACGGCGCGGCCGCACGTCGGACAACGTGCCCGAGAGCAAAGTGGAGTTCAATACGTGGCCTCAGTACTAGAGAAGGTTCTTCGCCTGGGCGAAGGCCGTTTGATCCGGAAACTCGAGAACATCGCGACGGCAGTCAACTCGCTCGAGCCGGACTTCTCCGACCTCACAGATGAGGAATTGCGGAACGAGACCGTCGAGTTGCGTGAACGCTTCGCGAACGGCGAGACCCTCGATGATCTGCTCCCCGAAGCGTTTGCGGCGGTGCGTGAGGCATCGAAGCGGACCCTGGGCTTGCGTCACTTCGACGTTCAGATCATGGGTGGCGCGGCACTTCACCTCGGCAACATCGCCGAGATGAAGACCGGTGAAGGAAAGACCCTGGTGGCGACCCTCCCCGCTTACCTCAACGCGATCGCCGGCAAGGGCGTCCACGTCATCACCGTGAACGACTTCCTCGCCACCTACCAGTCCGAACTGATGGGCCGCGTCTTCCGCGCCCTCGGTATGACGACAGGCGTGATCCTCTCCGGCCAGACCCCCACCGAACGCCGCGAGCAGTACAACGCTGACATCACCTACGGCACCAACAACGAATTCGGTTTCGACTACCTGCGCGACAACATGGCGTGGCAGTCGAGTGATCTCGTCCAGCGCGGTCACTTCTTTGCGATCGTCGACGAGGTCGACTCGATCCTCATCGACGAGGCGCGGACCCCGCTCATCATCTCCGGTCCGTCGTCAGGCGAAGCCAACCGGTGGTTCGCGGAGTTCGCGCGGCTCGCGACGGTCCTCGTCGAGGGCGAAGACTACGAGGTCGACGAGAAGAAGCGCACCGTCGGTGTTCTCGAACCCGGTATCGAGAAGGTCGAAGATTACCTCGGTATCGACAACCTCTACGAGTCCGCGAACACTCCGCTGATCTCCTTCCTCAACAACTCGATCAAGGCACGCGCCCTGTTCAAGAAGGACAAGGACTACGTCGTCATGAACGGCGAGGTGATGATTGTCGACGAGCACACCGGCCGTATCCTCATGGGCCGGCGCTACAACGAAGGCATCCACCAGGCGATCGAGGCCAAGGAGGGCGTTCAGGTCAAGGCGGAGAACCAGACGCTCGCCACCGTCACCCTGCAGAACTACTTCCGGCTCTACGAGAAGCTTTCCGGCATGACCGGTACGGCGGAGACCGAGGCTGCCGAGTTCATGTCGACATACAAGCTCGGTGTCGTCCCGATCCGCACCAACAAGCCGATGCGGCGTATCGACGGCGCCGACCTCGTTTACAAGAACGAGGAAGTCAAGTTCGCGCAGGTCGTCGAGGACATTGCCGAACGCCACGACAAGGGTCAGCCAGTGCTCGTCGGAACGACGAGCGTCGAGAAGAGCGAATACCTCTCCCGGCTTCTCGCCAAGAAAGGCATTCGCCACGAGGTCCTCAACGCGAAGAACCACGCCCGTGAGGCAGCGATCGTCGCCCAGGCCGGCCGGCTCGGATCGGTCACCGTCGCCACCAACATGGCCGGTCGTGGAACCGACATCATGCTCGGCGGGAACGCCGAGTTCCTCGCCGTGCAGGAGATGAACGCGAAGGGCCTGAGCCCCGTCGACACTCCCGACGAGTACGAGACGGCGTGGGATGACGTGTTCGACACCGTCAAGGCGAAGGTCAGCGAAGAGGCGGAGAAGGTCATCGACGCCGGTGGCCTGTACGTGCTCGGTACCGAGCGCCACGAATCGCGCCGGATCGACAACCAGCTGCGCGGCCGTTCAGGCAGACAGGGTGACCCGGGAGAAAGCCGCTTCTACCTGTCGCTCACCGACGACCTCATGCGCCTGTTCAACTCGGGTGCCGCTGAAGCGCTCATGGGCAAGGGCCGTGTGCCTGACGACATGGCCATCGAGTCCAAGTGGGTCAGCCGTGCCATCCAGAGCGCGCAGTCGCAGGTCGAGTCGCGGAATGCCGAAATCCGTAAGAACGTGCTCAAGTACGACGACGTCCTCAACCGCCAGCGTGAGGCGATCTACACCGATCGCCGTCACATCCTCGAGGGTGATGACCTTCACGAGCGCACCCAGAAGTTCCTCGAAGACGTGATCGACGAGGTCCTCGACGTGCACATCAACGAAGGCAACGGAGACGACTGGGACTTCGACGCGCTCTGGGTCGACCTCAAGACGCTGTATCCGATCACACTCACCATTGATGAGGTTCTCGCAGAGGCCGGGCAGAAGGGCAGGATCAACCGCGACTTCATGCGCCGCGAGATCCTCTCGGATGCACGGCTCGCTTACGCGCGTCGCGAAGAGCAGCTCGGTTCTCCTGCCATGCGTGAACTCGAGCGCCGCGTGGTCCTCCAGGTGATTGACCGCCGCTGGCGTGATCACCTCTACGAGATGGACTACCTCAAGGACGGCATCGGCCTGCGCGCGATGGCTCAGCGTGATCCGCTGATCGAGTACCAGCGTGAAGGCTTCAGCATGTTCCAGCAGATGATGGGACAGATCCGCGAGGAGTCGGTCGGGTACCTGTTCAACCTCGAGGTCGAGGTGAAGAAGGACGCGACCGAGGAGGTCACCTCCGTCGAAGCCAAGGGACTCGACCGCCCGGACGGCGAAGACGAGAAGCTGAGCTACTCCGCCGCGAACGAGGGCGGCGAGGTCGAGGTGCGCAACCAGAAGGGCCAGATCGAAAAGGCCGCGACTGCTCGCGCTCAGCGCTCGACCGAGACCGCTGCCGCCCCGGCCTCGGGAGCGACGCCTGCTCAACCCGCCGCTCGCGGCGCCTTCGGTCAGAAGAGCGATGGCTCAGCGGCAGCGGGCAACCGCGCCGACCGTCGGGCGCAGGGAAAGAAGAAGTAGCCCTCGAAACCGTCTGAAAGCAAAGCCCCGTTCCACGTGTGGAACGGGGCTTTGTCGTTTCACAAAACAGCGATGGCGGTGGCGCGCCAGCGATGGTCCATGCCCTCGAGCCGGATCGCCACCGCACGCGATCGAGTGCGCTGGTGGACCATCACGACCGCTTCGACCACGCCGTCACACGGTGCGAACATCGAGATCCGTCCGATTCTGAGCACGGGCCGCACGGCCTGCAATCCCTTCACCTGGCGGGCGCGCGCAGACACCACCTGCCGTTTGAGCAGGTGTTTGTACACATCCTCGGAGATCCAGCGTGCGAGCTGATCGAGTTCGCGCGCACCCGCGAGAACTTCCATCACGCACCGGGTGAGGTTCTCGAGGAGGGGTTCAGGTGGCGGGAGCTGATCGGTCGGAGTCTTCTGTCTGCCGAAGAACTGCTCGGGGTCGAACGGAATGTGCGCCTGCCCGGCGCTCGGTACAGCGGATGCCGGTTTCCCGGCGGTCGGGGAAGTCATTCGTGGCTCCGTGAAGGACATGCAACGGAAAACAGCCAGGACGGGGTGGGCACGGCGGCCAGGGGCAGGGGCCTGGAGACAGGCGCCGACTGGCGCCGCTCGGTGACAGGATGCCTGTTTCGGGTCCATGCATGACCTGCGTCAGCAGCGCCCCGGAACATCCGGGGCTCGTTATGTCGAGCTACTTTTCCATCGTCCGGACGCGGTTGTAAACCCCACATTTCGATCTGTGGATAACGTGGACGGGGGAGCGGGTCGAATCGCTACTCTCCATCCATGCGCTGGGACAGCCTGTTTGACGACCTCGAGAGCCAGCTCGAACACGAGCTGCACGCCGAAGAACTGGACAGGCGCGCCGAGGACCACCGGCTGCGGTTGGGGCGGCTGACCCTTCGTGACCGGCTGCAAACGTTCTCGGCATCGGGTGGACAGCGGGGCAGGATCGAACTCGACCTCGTGACGGGGTCGCGCATCACCCTCGTGCCGCAGGCGTTCGGCAGGGACTGGATGTCGGGCGACCTCGACTCGCGAGAGGGGGCATCCGGTGCCTGCATCGTGCCGCTCGACGCCATCGCCGGCGTGATCCTGCTCAAGGAGGATCTGACCAGGAGTCTCGACGTTCCCGACCGGGATGAACAGGCGTCCCGGTTGACCGACAGGCTCGGACTCGGGTTCGTCCTCCGGGACCTGTGCCGTCGCCGGGTCTGGGTCCAACTGCATTGCGGGGCCACCGGAGCGAAAATCCACGGAGGAACGCTGGATCGGGTCGCGGCTGACCACGTCGATCTGGCGGTGCACGAGGCCGGTGCGCCGCGTCGGGAGCGGAACGTCCGTCACGTGAGGATCGTCCCGATCCGGACGATCTCGCTGATCGAGCTCTAGCCGATCAGCCGCGCCTCGATCAGCGGCGTCTCGATCTACGGCGAATCGGGCCGCCGGATCGTTCCGTTCGAGATCTCCGGCAGGCTCGCGAGGTCCGCCTCCCGCCACAGACCCATCCGCCTGGTCTCCTCATACTTGTTCTCGATATATACCTCGAGCACCGAGCGCTCGATCCGCCAGCGCCCCGGGGAGCCCACCTTGATGGCGGGGAGCTCGGCAGAACGGACGAGCTCGATCACCTCGGCGGCTGAGATGTTGAGCAGGTCGGCCGTGTCGGCCACCGTGAGGAAGCGCCCGACGGAGTCGGAAGAGACCGTGTCCATGGATCGATTATTCCGCGCCGGATCCCGGCTCGAAAAGACTGTGGATAACTTTCTCGGGGATTCGGAGAACTTGACACGATGGAGATCGCCGTACCCGGCATCCCTTTCGGTTCGGAGGTCTCATGGCAGGGCGTTCGCGACTCCCCGGTGTCGACCCGCGGCTTGTCATCGGGACAGGTCTCATCCTCGCTTCGGTGGCCGGCGTCTGGACCGTGGTGGAGGCAGCCGACCGGTCCAGCCCCGTCTTCGTGGCACCCGAGACCCTGACCGTCGGCGACTCCGTCTCGGAGGACGACCTGGAGGTGGCGCACGTCCGGCTTGAGGCAGCGGGAGAGCGCTACCTCACAAGCGTGCCGGATGGTGGACTCGTCGTAACACGGACGGTCTTCAAGGGTGAATTCATTCCTGTGGCATCCGTCAAATCCGGTGCCAGGGTGCAGGTGAGTGCTGTGGTCATCGAGTCTGCGACCCGCCTGCCCGGCTCTGTCGAACCCGGTTCTCTCGTTGACGTCTGGGCTTCTGAGCAGCAGGACGACGGATCGTTCGCTCCGCCGGTCGTCGTCGTCGGAGGAGTGAGCGTCGTCCGTGTCATCGAACAACAGGGGCTCGTCGCCGGGTCGCATGGTTCGACCGTCGAGGTGCTCGTCCCGTCAGGTTCGGTGGCTTCGGTGCTCGCCGCGCTCGCGGGTGAAGCATCGATTTCGATCGTGCCTGCCGGGTGAGACCATGACGAAACTGGCCTTCTTTCTGGAGCGCGACGACGAGGATCGGCTCGTCGCCGCGCTGGTCGAGCGGGGCTTCTCGGTCGAATTGCGGATCGGCCCTCTCACCGACCCGGTCATCGCCCTCGATTCCGCCGCGCCGGTCGCCCTCCTCGTCGCAGCGGTTCCTGGCCGCCTCACCCAGGAACTCCTCGCGACGTGTGACGCCCGAGGCATCCGCGTGATCGCGCTCACAGCAGACGACGCCGGCAAGCGCACCGCTGCGTCGCTCGGTCTCTACGACGTCGTCGACCTCGACGGCCCGGTTGATGTCCTCGACGCAGTTTTGCGCGGATCGCGCGAAACCGGCCCGGATCTTCCCTCCTCTGCAGGGGGGACGGTGCTCGCGGTCTGGGGTCCGGCGGGCGCACCCGGGCGCACGACGGTCGCGATCAACCTGGCCACCGAGATCGCGGCGGCCGGACGCAGCGTCGCCCTCATCGACGCGGACACGCACGCCGCGTCGATTGCCCCGGTGCTCGGGATGCTCGACGAAGCGCCCGGATTCGCCGCGGCATGCCGACTCGCAGGCCAGGACGGACTCACCCTGGCCGAGCTGGAACGAATCCGGCAGCCGTACTCTGTGCACGGGGGAATCGTGAACGTTCTCACCGGCATCCCGCGCGCGTCCCGGTGGCCCGAGATCAGCACGGAACGGGTATCGCGGACGATCGCCGTCTGCCGGGACTGGGCGGAATACGTCGTCATCGACACGGGATTCAGCTTCGAAGACGATGAGGAGATCTCCAGCGACCTCTTCGCACCCAGACGCAATGCTTCTACCCTCGCCGCACTGCGCGCCGCAGACCGGGTCATTGCGGTTGGTGCGGCGGACCCCGTCGGTCTCGCACGGTTCCTGCGGGCGTACCCGGATCTTGTCGAGCTGTGCGGCGATGTGTCGGTGACGACCGTCATCAACAAGGTCCGAGCGAGCGTCGTCGGGTTGAACCCGAATGGGCAGGTCCGCGCGACACTGCAGCGGTTCGGGGGAGTTCCCGACCCCGTTCTCGTGCCTGCGGACGAGAAGGGGACGGATGCCGCGTTGCTCGCGGGTCGCGCGCTGCGCGATGTGAGTCCCCGGTCACAGGCCCTTGCCGCGATCTCACGCCTCGTCTCCGCCCGGATCCTGCCGCCGGCTGTTCAGCCATCCGGGCGCAGGGCGGTTCGGCGTGCCCGGCTGGCTCAGCCTGCACGCGCCGGCTGATCACGGCGGCGCCGCTGGCCCGGGTGTCCCGGCCGTAGACTGGATCAATGTCGACGCTCAGTGACCTCGTCCTTGCCACCGGCCGCTCCACAGACGAGGATGTCGACTGGCTCCACATGCTCGTGGGTGACGCCCAGCTTCTCGCCGATCTGGCGTTCGCCGACATCGTCCTGTGGGTGCCGACCGAGGACGGCAGCTTCGTGTCGGTGTCGCACTACCGGCCATCGAGCGCTGCGACGCTGTTCTACCGGGACTTCGTCGGCCAGACGATCAAGCCGCAGTGGCGTGCGCAAGTCACCGAGGCGTTCGAGAGCGCCAGGATCGTCGATTCGACCGCGCCGGACTGGTATGAGGAGACCCCGACCCGGGTCCGCGCCGTTCCGGTCATGCGGCGTCTCGGCTCGACCTCGCCCGAAAACGCGCCAGCTCCGATCGCCGTGCTCACACGGCACACCAACCTCGGCGAAGCCCGAACGCCGAGCAGGCAGGAACTCACCTTCAACGAGTGCGCCAACGATTTGTTCGAGATGGTGGCAACGGGCGATTTTCCCGATTTGTCGGCACCGACAGGTCCGCGCCGTGGTGCGCCCCGGGCATCCGACGGTCTCATCCGCCTCGACGTCGACGGAACGACGACGTTTGCCAGCCCGAACGCGCTGTCGGCGTTCAACCGGATGGGATTCAATGACGAACTCGAGGGGGAGTCGCTCGCGGAGGTGACCACGCTCATCCTGCCGGGCAAGCAGGTCATCGATGAGTCGCTGCCGCTTGTCGTCACGGGGCGGGCGCCCTGGCGCACCGACATCGAGGCGCGCGGTGTGACGGTGTCCCTGCGTGCCATTCCGCTCCGTCACCACGGAGAACGCGCCGGCGCGATCGTGCTGTGCCGCGACGTCACCGAACTGCGGCACCAGGAACGTGAGCTCATCACGAAGGATGCGACGATTCGCGAGATCCACCACCGGGTCAAGAACAACCTTCAGACCGTTGCGTCGCTCCTGCGGATCCAGGGCAGGCGTGCACACACCGACGAGGCGAGGGAAGCGCTGACGCAGGCAATGCGCCGGGTGGCAGCCATCGCCGTCGTCCACGACACCCTCTCCGAGGGACTCACCCAGGACGTGAACTTCGACGAGGTATTCGAACGCGTTCTCATGCTCATCGCCGAGGTGGCGTCCTCGCACAACACGACGGTCCACCCGCGGAAGTCGGGCGAGTTCGGTGTGCTTCCGAGCGCGTACGCCACGCCACTTGCCCTCGCGCTCACCGAGCTGGTCACCAACGCGGTCGAGCACGGACTCGCCGGGCGTGACGGCGAGGTCGAGATCGTCGCCGACCGGTCGGGGGACGAGCTGACCGTCCTTGTCCGTGACAACGGTGTTGGCCTGCAGGAAGGCAAGGTCGGCACCGGTCTCGGCACGCAGATCGTCCGGACGCTGATTCAGGGTGAGCTGAGCGGCACCATCGATTGGCACACGGTCATGGGCTCAGGCACCGAGGTCACCATCGAGGTGCCTCTGCGCTGGATCTCACGAAGCTGAGCGCATACGCAAAGAACTCCCGGTCCACTGGGCCGGGAGTTCTTCGTCGTTCGGTCAGGAAGCGCGGCGCGCGCGTGCAGCGCGGCGCTTGAGGGCGCGACGCTCGTCTTCGGAGAGTCCACCCCAGACGCCGGAGTCCTGACCGGTCTCCAATGCGTACTGGAGGCAGATCTCGGTGACGGTGCAACGACCGCACACAGCCTTCGCCTTGTCGATCTGGTCGACTGCCGGCCCTGTGTTGCCTACCGGGAAGAAAAGTTCCGGGTCTGCTGTGAGGCAAGCGGCTTTATCGCGCCAGTCCATGCGGGTGCTCCTTTGAATGGGGGTAAACGACCGATATGGTCGGAAATGAGGGAATGCCCGAGCGAATGAGAGGGCGATCACGTAAAGCGGATCTGCTCACCTCTCTGTGAGCGTCGTACTCGGACCTCAACAATCGTGACATACCGCCTCAGTCAAATCAATAGCTTCGTATGGGATATACCTGTGAATAACACTGATGACACATCCTCGACATCTTCGGGCGCTACAATTCCCGCCCCGTCATCCGGGCGGTCGCCGGCGTTGTGGGTGCTGACCGTGCTTCTGTTCGCCGAAGCCGTGGCGGTTCTCGTCGTGGTGCTGGTTCTCGTCGTCGACATCCTGACGTTGCTGGCGGCATCCATCACCAGTGCGATCGCCCTGACGGTTGTCGTCGCCATCGCCGCCGTCTTCGTTTCTGCCGTTGCGATCGGCGCCATGCGCCGCCAGGGCTGGGTGCGCGGAGGAGCGGTCATCTGGCAGCTCGTGCAGCTGGCGATCGCCATCGGCGCGTTCCAGGGCACGTTCGCTCAACCAGCAATCGGCTGGGCGCTGCTTGTGCCGAGCATCGTCGTACTCGTGCTGCTGTTCACCCCGTCGGTGATGACGGCAATCCGGAGAGACGGCGTCTAGATCCCCCGATCCTGAGGGGCGTTCGCCCGCGATCGCTGGCTTCACGTACCTGGCCCTGCCATGATGGCCAGGCAGGGCCGGGCGTACTCCAGCATCCGAACGGAGTTCTTCCCGGCTCTACCGACCAATGGAGGTCCCCGTGGAACGCACCTATGTCATCACCGGAGCAGCGAGCGGAATCGGGAAGGCGACGAAGGAATTGCTCGAGTCCCGGGGAAACCGCGTCATCGGCGCCGACCTCGCCGGGAGCGACATCAACGTCGACCTCACCGCGCGGGAGGGTCGCGACACGCTCGTGACCGAAGTGGAGAAGCTGAGCGGTGGCACGATCGACGCGGTACTCGCCGTCGCAGGACTTTCCTCCCCGACGGTCGCTACCGCTGCGGTGAACTACTTCGGTGCCGTCGCGACGCTCGAAGGCCTGCGCCCGTTCCTGGCGCGATCCGATTCTCCGCGCGCTGTCGCCGTGACCTCGATGGCGTCGCTCATGCCGCACGACGACGCACTGCTCAACGCATTCCTGAACGGGGACGAAGACGCTGCGCTCGCGCGCGCGGCCGAACTCGCCGCAGGGTCACCGGAGGAGGGCAACCTCATCTACGGTTCGAGCAAGCAGGCACTCTCCCGGTGGATCCGCCGTCAGGCGCCGACGCCGGAGTGGGCGGGGCAAACATCCCGCTCAACGCTGTAGCGCCCGGGGTCGTCCTGACGCCGATGACCGCGGCGCTGACCGCGACAGAAGAGGCCAGGAGCCAGCTCGCCGGGGTGGTGCCCATGCCTCTTAACGGGGTCTTCGGTCCGGAGTCCGTCGCCCAGCTGCTCGCCTGGCTGTCGAGCGAGGAGAACGGGCACCTCTGCGGCCAGGTCATCTTCATCGACGGGGGTTCCGACGCCGTGATCCGCGGCGACTCGACCTGGTGAACGATCGGCGGCGGCAGCGCGGGTTCAGGCGACCTTGAGCTTCTTCCGCAGGGATGCCACGTGGCCGGTGGCCTTCACGTTGTAGAGCGCCTCGACGAGCACACCGTTCTCGTCGATGACGAACGTTGAGCGAAGCACACCGGTGACGATCTTGCCGTAGGAGTTCTTCTCGCCGTAAGCACCGTACGCATTGTGCACGGCGAGATCCTCGTCGCTGAGCAGCGGGAAGGCGAGCGAGTCGCGTTCGGCGAACGTCTTGAGCTTCTCGGGCGAATCCTTGGAGACACCGAGCACCGTGTATCCGGCAGTCTGGAGCGACCCGAGGTTGTCGCGGAAGTCACACGCCTGTGTCGTGCAGCCCGGTGTCATCGCTGCCGGGTAGAAGTACAGGATCACTTTGGAACCGGAGAAGTCCGCGAGGGACACCCGGGTTCCGTCGGCGTCGGTGAGGGTGAATGAGGGGGCTGTCTCGCCCGGGACGAGTCGGTTCGCAGTCATGATTCCAGCCTACTGACGTCAGTGCTGCGCGGGTTTCATGAACGTCGCGAGCAGGCGCTGCAGCGAATCGAGCCGAGCAGCACCGGTGTCGCCGAGTTCTCCCGCTTCGACCGCTTCGACGATGGCGCAATCGGGCGCGTCCGGGAGGTGGGTGCAACCGCGGGGGCACCGTTCGGCCGCCTCGGCGAGGTCGGTGAAGGCACGCAGGATGTTCGCCGGATCGATGTGACCGAGCCCGAAGGACCGGACTCCGGGAGTATCGATCACCCAGCCCGTTCCGCTCCCGTTCTCGATGCGGTACGAGACGGTCGACGACGACGTGTGCCTGCCACGCCCCGTGACGGCGTTGACGTGCCCTGTGGCGCGTTGTGCGCTCGGCACGAGAGCGTTCACGAGCGTTGACTTGCCGACACCCGAGTGACCGACGAAAACCGTGTCGTGACCGATGAGCGCCTCGGTGATCTCGGCCAGCGGCATCCGGTCCGTAGAGCTCGTGAAGACCTGCACATCCAGCCCGGCGAAGTTGCGCAAGAACTCGCTCGGGTCGGCGAGGTCGGTCTTCGTGATGCAGAGGATCGGGCGGATGCCCGCGTCGAGCGCGGCGATGAGGTAGCGGTCGACGAGTCGCTCCCGGGGTTCAGGATCCGCGGCGGCGACGACGACGAGCATCTGGTCGGCGTTGGCGACGATGACCCGTTCGACCTCGTCGCTGTCGTCGGCGCTTCTGCGGAGGAGCGTTGTGCGGGGAACGATTTTGACGATCCGGGCCAGGCTGCCCTCGATACCGGTGAGGTCCCCGACCACTCGGACCCGATCGCCGTTCACAACCGCCTGTTTGCGGAGTTCGGATGCCCTGGATGCCGTGATGCGCCGCTCGGTGTCTTCGCCTTCGTCGAGGAGAACCGTGTATCGGCCCCGGTCGACGGCCAGGACGCGCGCCGTCTCGGCGTCATTGTGTTCAGGCCTGGTTTTTGTGCGCGGCCGGTTGCCCTTGCGATTCGGGCGTTCCCGGATGCTGGACTCGTCGAACTCCGGTTCGTCGTCGTCGCCGGTGTCCCACCAGCTCATCCGAGGACGGCTCCGCTGACCATGGTGCTCCACAGTTCGGGGAACTGCGGGAGCGTCTTCGCGGTCGTGGCGATGTTCTCGATCACGACACCGGGAACGACGAGGCCGAGAATCGCGCCGGTGGTTGCCATCCGGTGGTCGTGGTAGCTCAGCCAGGTTCCTCCGGTGAGCGGGCGGGGCTCGATCCGCAGCCCGTCGTCCAGTTCGGTCACGTTGCCGCCGAGCTTGTTGATCTCAGCGGCGAGGGCAGCGAGCCGGTCGGTCTCGTGGTGGCGGATGTGACCGATACCGGTGATCGTCGACGGAGAGTCCGCGAGCGCAGCGATCGCGGTGAGGGCCGGAGCGAGTTCACCGGCCGTCGTCAGGTCGAGGTCGACACCGGGGATGCTGCTCCCACCGGTGACAGTGAGCCGGTCGCCGTCGAGTGACACGGTGGCACCGAAGCGGGGGAGGAGATCGAGAAGCTCGGATCCGACCTGCGTGGTCTCGGCGGGCCAGCCGGGAATCGTCACGGTTCCGCCCGTGACGACGGCGGCGGCGAGGAACGGCGCGGCATTCGAGAGGTCCGGCTCGATGTGCACGTCACGGCCGGCGATGGTGCCTGGCTCCACCCGCCAGGTGCCTACCGTGGGGGAATCGACCCGGATGCCGCGGGCGGCGAGGGCGGCGATGGTCATCTCGATATGGGGAAGGCTCGGGAGCCGCTCCCCGGAGTGGGTCAGGGTGAGGCCGGTCTCGAAGCGTGCCGCGGCAAGAAGCAACGCCGAGACGAACTGGCTGGAACGAGAGGCGTCGATGGTCAGCTCTCCGCCCTCGACCCGGCCGCTGCCGTGGACGGTGAACGGGAGGGAGCCCCTGCCGTCGTCGTTGATGTCGACGCCGAGCCCGCGCAGGGAGGAGATGAGCGTTGACATCGGCCGCCCGCGGGCGGCACTGTCCGCGTCGAACGTGGTGGGGCCGAGCGCGAGAGCCGCAACGGGGGGAACGAAACGCATCACCGTGCCGGCGAGGCCACAGTCAACGGTCGTCGACCCGAAGAGTTCCCCCGGCGTCACCGTCCAGTCCGGGCCGAAGCTGCCCGTGGCATCCGTTTCGGTGATTGTCGCGCCGAGGGCACGGAGCGCGTCGACCATGTTCTGGCTGTCGCGGGAGTGTAGGGGTGCGCGCAGGCGCGACGGAGAATCGGCGAGGGCGGCGAGCACGAGTTCGCGATTGGTCAGCGATTTCGAGCCGGGGAGCGAGACGGTCGCAGCGATCGGGGATTCGGCGACGGGCGCCGGCCAGGACCCGTCGTCGTCGCTCTGGTGCCGGTCGCCGTACAGGTCGAACTCCGGGGCGGAATATTTTGACTCAAGCATTGTTCTCCTAATCTAACGAGAATTCGTTTGGAAGGGTGTGGATGGTGGCAACTGGAGTGCTTGAACGCGGCGTGGCTGCCGGGCTGGACGTAGACTGGCCGGTGATGACCACCGTCGATGAAACACTCCCTCCCGAGCCGGAGAACGATCCGCGCGCGCTGTTCGAAGAGCAGGCGCTGCCGTTCATCGACCAGCTTTATGGCGCAGCGATGCGGATGACGAAGAATCCGTCCGACGCACAGGATCTCGTTCAGGAGACCTTCGTGAAGGCGTATTCGGCGTTCGGTCAGTTCACTCAGGGCACCAACCTCAAGGCGTGGCTGTACCGGATTCTCACCAACACCTACATCAACATCTACCGCAAGAAGCAGCGCGAGCCGTTCCAGGGCACCCTCGACGACCTCGAGGACTGGCAACTGGGCGGCGCTGAATCGCGGACGGCGACATCTTCCCGGTCGGCCGAGGCCGAAGCGATCGACCACATGCCGGACAGCGCTGTGAAGGATGCCCTCCAGGCGATTCCTGAGGACTTCCGGCTGGCTGTCTACCTGGCAGACGTTGAGGGGTTCGCGTATCAGGAGATCGCCGACATCATGAAAACACCCATCGGGACCGTCATGAGCCGCCTGCACCGCGGCAGGCGCATGCTGCGGGACCTGTTGGCCGACTATGCCCAGGAGCGCGGGATCGACACCGGCCGGGCTGGAGCGAAGAAATGACCGATTGCGGATGCGACAAAGCAAAGCGTGACCTGGAGGAGTACCTCCGCCACGAGGTGTGCTCGACAAACGCCGCCGATATCCGTGAGCACCTCGAACACTGTGCCTCGTGCCAGGAAGAAGCGCTGCTCGCGCGCACCCTCACCGAAGCAGTGCAGCGGGCGTGCAAGGAGACGGCCCCGGAGGATCTCAAGCTCCAGGTGATGGCCCGGCTGCGCGCGGCCCAGGCCACGCACTAGCGCTATACCTCAAACTTTCGGACGACGCACGACCGTCTCCGGGGCACGTACGCTCGCGGTGTGATGAAAACCCCTGCCCCCGTCCGGAACTCCCGCGTGCCAGTCTGGCTGCGTGTTCTTCTCCCCGTCGCCCTCATTCTCGTCTGGTTCGGGCTGTTCGGCGCCGGTGGCGCTAGCTTCGGACAGATCAGCGCTGTCAGCACCAATGACCAGTCGCAGCAGTTGCCGGCCAGTGCCGAGGCGACGAAGGTTCAGGACCTGCAGGCCGAGTTCCGCGACGACGACGTCATCCCCGCGATCGTCGTTTTCGAACGAGACGGTGGGCTCACCGAAAGCGACCTGACAGCGATCGACGACCGCGTGGCAGAGTTCTCCGACATCGAAGGGGTACTCCCAGACGAGAGTTCGCCCGCTATCCCGTCCGAGGACGGCGAAGCGGTTCAGGTTGTTCTGGTGCTCGACACCGACGTGAAAACGGCTGAGGTCGTCGAAGCACTCCGCGGTGTTCTCGACGACAACCCGATCGACGGTGTCAACGCCGCCATCACCGGTCCCGGCGGGCTCACCGCCGACCTGACGAACGCATTCGCCGGCATCGACGGGCTCCTGCTCCTCGTCGCCCTCAGCGCCGTGTTCGTGATTCTCGTCGTCGTGTACCGCTCACCCCTGCTCCCCGTGCTCGTGCTGTTCTCGAGCCTCTCGGCGCTGTGCGCGTCGATCCTCGTCGTCGTCCAACTCGCTCGGGCCGACATTCTGCTTCTCAGCGGTCAGACCCAGGGGATTCTGTTCATCCTCGTCATCGGTGCGGCCACCGACTACTCGCTGCTCTACATCGCGAGGTTCAAGGAGGCCCTCGCCGTCGAACCGACCAAGTGGAAAGCCACGTGGGCGGCGCTCAAGGGCTCGTGGGAGCCGATCCTCGCCTCGGGCGGGACCGTCATCGTTGCGCTCCTGCTGCTGCTCTTCTCAGACCTCAACTCGAACAAGTCACTCGGCCCCGTGGCATCCATCGGTATCGTGTTCGCGCTGCTCGCGTCCCTGACGCTGCTCCCCGCTCTTCTCTACTGGGCGGGCAAGGTTGCGTTCTGGCCGGTGAAGCCGAAGGCGACGGCGCTCAACGACAACCCGATCGGTGCCGACAAGAGGGGGCTGTGGCCGTGGCTCGCCCGATTCGTCCAGAAACGCCCCCGGGTCATCTGGATCTCGAGCGTCCTGCTCCTCGCCGTCATGTCGCTCGGAGTGTTCCAGCTCAAGGCCGATGGCGTCGCTGCGAGCGAGTTCGTGCTCGGCGAATCACAGGCCCGCGACGGGCAGGAAGTGCTCGCGGACCACTTCCCGGCCGGCTCCGGCTCGCCGACGGTGATCATCGCTCCCGAGGGCGAACTCGACGCGGTATCGGACATCGTGCTCGGCACCGAGGGTGTTGACTCGCTGACCGTCCTCTCCGAGGATTCCCCGTCGGGATCGCTCCCGGTCACCGAAGATGGTGTCCAGCCGCTGGGACCTCCCGGGACCCCGGTGCCGGACGTCACTGTCATCGACGGCAACATCCTGCTCTCGGCGACCCTTGTCGACGCCAGCGACTCGATCGCCGCCGAGGATGTCGTCGTCGACCTGCGGGCCGAGCTCGCTGACCTCTCGACGGAGTCCGAGCCGGTGCTCGTCGGTGGCACCACCGCGATCGCCCTCGACTCCAACACGACCGCGATCGAGGACCGCAACCTCCTGATCCCGCTGATCCTCGTTGCCATCACCCTGATCCTGATGCTGTTGCTGCGGTCGATCGTCGCGCCGCTCATCCTCATCGCGAGCGTCGTCCTGTCGTTCGGCGCCGCGCTCGGTGTCTCGGCGTGGGTCTTCAATGGGATCTTCGACTTCCCCGGAGCCGATCCGTCCGTGCCGCTGTTCGGGTTTGTCTTCCTCGTCGCCCTCGGGGTGGACTACAACATCTTCCTCATGACGAGGGTGCGGGAGGAATCGGGCAAGCACGGCACGAAGCAGGGCATTCTGCGCGGGCTCTCCGTCACCGGTGGGGTGATCACGTCTGCTGGCCTCGTTCTCGCGGCGACATTCGCGGCCCTCAGTGTGATTCCGATCCTGTTCCTGTTGCAGATCGCCTTCATCGTGGCGTTCGGTGTGCTGCTCGACACGTTCCTCGTGCGCACCCTGCTCGTTCCCGCGCTGAGCTACGACATCGGCCGCGCCATCTGGTGGCCGAGCAAGCTCTCCAAGGGCGTCCACGCCGCCGACAGGGCCGAACACGCCCAGGTCGAGGAACCCGTCACCGCATCACGCGAGAGCTGACCCGCCGACAGGAAAAGGGGAGCGGATGCCACGGCATCCGCTCCCCATTTTTCGTTGCAGGGTCTTGCGTCAGCGGGTGACGCGAGCCAGGAACGCGAGGGTCGCGTCGAGAGCGGCCCGCATCGTTGGCAGCGGCTTTGTTGCCGCACCGGGCGTGAACACGTCGACGGTTGACCCGCCGGCGGCGACACCCAGTCGTTCCCGCAGCGGAGTGTCTGGCACATGCGGTTGCATCTCGTCGACGATCCACGAGCGCCGATCTCGAAAACCCGGCGAATGAGAAGCGCCGATGGTCGAGGGGTCAGTACCGCGGCCGTTCCCAGGGCGAAAACATCGGTGGTCGCCCCGCCAGTGCGATCGCGGTGCGAGCCGGGACGCGAGCTCTCGATCGACGGTTCAGCCGGGTCATGCGTCCTCCCGCGGTGGGCACAAGTGTGCCAGACCCGGGCGCTGCACGCCTTAACGACCCGACGGGCACCGGCGTGTGCCGGTGCCCGTCGTGTTCTGCCGTCCTGGGGTCGAATCAGACGTCCAGCGCCTCTGCGAGAAGCTGTGACTGTTCTGCCGCGTGCCGCTTGGCCGAGCCGGTGGCCGGCGAAGCCGCGGCGGGGCGTGAAACGACGCGCATGGTGCGGTCGTCGAGGTTCTTCATCGCTTCGAGGGCGATGAACGGCCACGCGCCCTGGTTCTCGGGTTCGTCCTGAACCCAGACCAGCTCGGCATTCGGGTAGCGAGCGACGATCTCGTTGAGTTCCGTGGTCGGGAGCGGGTAGTACTGCTCCAGTCGAACGAGGGCAATGCCGTCGTTCGGCTTCTTCTCGAGTTCGGCGCGCAGGTCCCAGTGAATCTTGCCCGCGTGGAACAGGACGCGCTTGACCGACGACGGATCCGAGACGCGGGCATCATCGATGACCGGTTCGAACTTTCCGCTCGTGAAGTCCTCGACAGCACTCGACGCACCGCGAAGACGGAGCATCGCCTTCGGCGTGAACACGACGAGGGGGCGGCGGGGGCGTGCGTACGCCTGCCGGCGCAGGAGGTGGAAATACGACGCGGGCGTCGACGGACGCGCAACGGTCATGTTGTTCTCGGCGCAGAGCTGCAGGTACCGCTCGATCCTGGCGGAGGAGTGGTCCGGGCCCTGGCCTTCATAGCCGTGAGGCAGAAGCATGACGACGCTGGAGCGCTGTCCCCACTTCTGCTCGGCGCTCGAGATGAACTCGTCGATGATCGTCTGGCCACCGTTGGCGAAATCGCCGAACTGGGCCTCCCAGAGAACAAGGGCATCCGGCCGTTCGACCGAATAGCCGTACTCGAATCCGAGGACCGCGTACTCCGAGAGCAGCGAATCGTAGATCCAGAACCTGGCCTGGTTGTCGGCGAGGTTCGCGAGCGGCAGCCATTCCTGGCCGTTGACCCGGTCGTGAAGTACCGCGTGGCGCTGCACGAACGTTCCGCGTCGTGAGTCCTGGCCGCTGAAGCGAACCGGAGTACCTTCGATCAGCAGGGAGCCGAAGGCGAGGAGCTCACCGAACGCCCAGTCAATGTTGCCGTTACGGCTCATATCGAGGCGCTTCTGCAGCAGCTGCTGGAGCTTCGGGTGAACGGTAAATCCGGCCGGCTTATTGTTGAACGCGTCACCGATGAGTTGAACGACGGCGTCGGAGACCCCCGTGGTCTCCGGCTCGCCGGAGTATCCGTCATCGCCCTCGTCGTCGATGATGACGGGTGACGATGCGGTTTGCGCGGCGTGCGTCTCCATGAAGGCCCGCTCGAGGCGGTCCTGGAAGTCGCGGTGGGCCGCTTGGTAGTCTTCCTCGGTGATGTCACCACGGCCGACGAGGGCTTCGGTGTAGAGCTTGCGCACGCTGCGCTTCTGCTCGATGAGGTTGTACATGAGCGGCTGGGTCATCGACGGGTCGTCGCCCTCGTTGTGACCGCGGCGGCGGTAACAGATGAGGTCGATGACGACGTCCTTCTTGAATTCCTGACGGAACTCGAGAGCGAGCTGTGCGACGCGGACGACTGATTCGGGGTCGTCTCCGTTCACGTGCCAGATGGGCGCCTGGATCGTCTTGGCGACATCCGTGGAGTACACGGAGGTACGGCCCTCGCCGGGAGGGGTGGTGAACCCGACCTGGTTGTTGACCACGATGTGGATGGTTCCGCCGGTGCGGTAGCCGCGCAGCTGAGACAGCTGCATCGTTTCGAGAACGACCCCCTGGCCAGCCATCGCGGCGTCGCCGTGAACGAGGATCGGCAGGGTGGAGAAGGTGCCGATCGGCTGGCGGTCCTGACGGGCACGCACGATTCCCTCGAGCACGCCGTCGACGGCTTCGAGGTGGGACGGGTTCGCTGCGAGGTAGACCGGCAGTTCGGATCCGTCGGAGGCACGGAAGGTGCCCTCGGTACCGAGGTGGTACTTGACGTCTCCTGAGCCGGTGTTCTTCGAGGAGTTCGTTCCTTCGAACTCCTGGAAGATCTGGCCGTAGGTCTTGCCGGCGATGTTCGTCAGCACGTTGAGACGGCCACGGTGGGCCATGCCGATCGCGGCGCCGTCAAGCTCTGCCTCGGCTGCACCCTGGAGGATGGCGTCGAGCAGGGCAATGGTCGATTCCCCGCCCTCGAGGCTGAATCGCTTCTGGCCGACGTACTTCGTCTGGAGGAACGTCTCAAACGCTTCTGCCTCGTTGAGCTTGCCGAGGATGCGCATCTGCTCGTCATGGCGAGGCTTCGCGTACGGACGCTCCACCTTCTCCTGGATCCACTTGCGCTGCGCCGGGTCCTGGATGTGCATGTACTCGAGGCCGATGGTGCGGCAGTAGGAGTCGCGAAGGACACCGAGGATGTCACGCAGCTTCGCCTGCCGGGTGTCGCCGAAACCACCGGTGACGAATTCACGGTCAAGGTCCCAGAAGGTCAGGCCGTGGTTGAGGATGTCGAGGTCCGGGTGCGACCGCTGCACGTACTCGAGCGGGTCCACGTCGGCCATGAGGTGACCGCGGACGCGGAACGAGTTGATCAGTTCCTGAACGCGAGCCGTTTTGTTGACCGTGTCGCTGAGGTCGACCGAAATGTCCGGTGCCCAGTGGATCGGGTCGTACGGGATCCGCAGTGCGGCGAAGATGTCCTGGTAGAACGACTTCTGCCCGGTGAGAAGTTCGTGCACCTTCTTGAGGAACTCGCCCGACCCGGCACCCTGGATGACGCGGTGGTCGTAGGTCGACGTGAGGGTGACGGTCTTGCCGATGGCCAGTTCGACGAGGGTGTGCTCGCTCGCGCCCTGGAACTCGGCCGGGTAGTCAAGGGCGCCGGCGCCGATGATGCAGCCCTGGCCCTTCATCAGTCGCGGGACCGAGTGCTCCGTGCCGATGCCGCCCGGGTTGGTCAATGATACCGAAGCACCCTTGAAGTCGTCGGCGGTCAGCTTGTTCTTGCGTGCGCGGGTGACGAGGTCCTCGTATGCGGACAGGTACTCGCTGAACGTCAGCGTGTCTGCCTTCTTGATCGCCGGTACGAGGAGGGCGCGCGTTCCGTCTGGCTTGGGGATGTCGATCGCGATGCCGAGGCCGACGTGTGCAGGCGCGACGACGCTGGGCTTGCCGTCGACGACGTCGTAGTAGACGTTCTGGCTGCGGAAATCCTTGAGCGCCTGGATGAGCGCCCAGCCGATGAGGTGGGTGAAGCTCACCTTGCCGCCGCGGGCACGCTTGAGGTGGTTGTTGATCACGATGCGGTTGTCGATCATGAGCTTCGCCGGGATGGTGCGCACGCTCGTCGCGGTCGGCACGGTGAGGCTGGCGTCCATGTTCGTCGCGAGCGACTTGGCCATTCCCCGCAGTGGCGAGACCTGGTCGACGGGCTCATCCTTCGGGGCGGCCTCATCGGAAGGCGCCGGTTTCGCGGTGGTCTTTCGCGGAGCATCCGCAGGGATGGGAGCAGACTTGGGCTGGAGCGACGTCGTCTTCGCAACCGGCTGGGCCCCGATCACAGGGATCGGTGCGGTAATCGGGTGCGCGGGAACCTCGCCGGTAGCCTTGTCGCCCTTGACTGGCTTATAGCTCTCGAGGATGGGCCACCAGGACTTGTCGACTGAATTCTTGTCGACGATGTATTGCTCGTAGAGCTCGTCAACCAGCCACTCATTCGCGCCGAATTCTCCCGACGAACCGTCGTCAGTTCCCACTCCGGTCAACTGGCTTGACACCGCCAGACCACCACTCTCTTACGTCGATTGAGTACGACAGCGACATCCGTGGGAAGCGCTGCCAGATCCGTGTTCCAGCCTAATCCCATTAAGGGAAGGCTGCGCCCCGCTTGCCGGATGGGTAGCGTGGGGTGCATGGAGTTCTACGGCGAGGCCCCCACATTCGATCTCACCTATTCGGACGTGTTCCTCGTCCCGTCCCGTTCCGCGGTGACATCGAGGCTCGACGTATCACTTGCTCCAGGCGATGGGACGGGTGCTCAACTGCCGATCGTCTCGGCCAATATGAACTCGGTGACGGGGCCCAGGCTCGCGGCGACTCTCGCACGCAGGGGTGGGCTCGGTGTTCTTCCACAGGACATGCCGCTTCAGCGACTGGATGCCGCGATCCGCTGGGTGAAGGATCGCCCGGTCGAATTCGACGTCCCGGTTGAGCTCGGTCCGGATGCGACCGTCGCTGACGCGCTCGCGCTGATCCCGCCGCTCGACGGTCACGGCATCGTCCTGACCGCCCCTGACGGTTCCTACGCCGGATGCATCCCCGCGGCGGAACTGGACGGCAAGGACAGGAACGCGCGACTCGGTGACCTCGCCTCCGGCGCTCTGCCCTCCATCGACGCCGAGGATGTCAGCGATCCCCGTGCCGCATTCGACCTGCTCGTCGCTGCCGACCTCTCTTTCGCACCGGTTCTCCGGCACGGGCGACTCGTCGGCACGCTCAGCCGAACCTCAGCGTTGCGCTCGACGCTATACCGGCCAGCTGTCGACCGATCTGGCCGGCTTCTCGTCGCCGCTGCCATTGGTATCAACGGAGACGTCGCTGCCAAGGCGAAGGCACTCGCAGCGGCCGGTGTCGACACCCTGGTGCTCGACACGGCGCACGGCCACCAGGAGGGCATGCTGCGAGCGCTCGCAGCGGTGAAGAGCCTCGGCCTGGGGATTCCCCTCGTCGCTGGCAACGTTGTGACGGCAACGGGAGTCACCGATCTCGTCGCCGCCGGCGCTGACATCGTCAAGGTGGGTGTCGGTCCGGGCGCAATGTGCACCACGCGCATGATGACGGCGGTCGGACGACCACAGTTCTCGGCGGTGCTCGAGACGGCCGAGACGGCGCGTGACCTCGGCGCCCACGTCTGGGCGGACGGGGGAGTGCGCTACCCCAGGGACGTCGCCCTCGCGCTCGCCGCCGGCGCGGCATCCGTGATGGTCGGTTCCTGGTTCGCGGGGACGGTCGAGGCCCCTGGTGCCCTCGCGACGGATGCCTCCGGTCGCCTCTACAAGGAAAGCTGGGGGATGGCGTCGACGAAGGCGGTGCAGGAACGCTTCGGCAGGCTGGACCCGTACGAGCTGGCGCGCAAGACGCTCTTCGCTGAGGGAATCTCCTCGTCGAAGATCTACCTCGACCCCGATCGGCCGTCGCTCGAGGACCTCCTGGACATGATCACCTCAGGCATCCGCTCATCGTTCACCTACGCCGGCGCATCGACGCTCGACGAATTCCGGGAGAGTGCGCTCGTCGGGTTGCAGTCGGCGTCGGGTTATGATGAGGGTAAGGCGCTCCCCGTCTCGTGGTGATCGTGCCGCTCGCGCGGTTCCGATCCACCCGCGCCCGCGTATAATCAGACCCACAATGGACGACCCCCCTCCTGCCGATTCGCCCGAAGCCCATCAACCCGTCTCGCCCCGGCGGGAGTTGATCCATGTTTGAGTGGATCCTCCTCGCTGTCGGCCTGGCCCTGACCGTCGGGACCGGCCTCTTCGTCGCAAGCGAATTCGCCCTCGTCAACCTCGATCGCTCCGACCTCGAGGCGCGCCAGTCGCGCGGTGAACCCCGGCTCGGCATGACGATCGCGGCGCTGAAGATCACCTCGACGCACTTGTCGAGCGCCCAGCTGGGAATCACCCTCACGACGCTGCTCACGGGTTACACGATGGAGCCGGCGATCAGCACGCTCCTCACGCCTCCGCTCGAGGCGATCGGCCTCCCCGGGGCGGCGGTAACGCCGATCGCGGTGACCATCGCCGTGATCATCGCGACGCTGCTGTCGATGATCATCGGCGAGCTGGTGCCCAAGAACTTCGCCCTCGCGCTGCCGAGGGCCACTGCCAAGCTGGTCGTGCCGTTCCAGACCGTGTTCACCACGGTGTTCAAACCCGCCGTGAGCCTTCTCAACGGAAGTGCCAACGCCATCCTCCGATCCATGGGGATCGAGCCCAAGGAGGAACTGTCCGGTGCCCGCACCGCCGAGGAGCTGTCAAGCCTCGTGCGCCGCAGCGCAGGGGCAGGCACGCTCGAGAGCGACACGGCCACCCTGCTCAACCGCACGCTCCTGTTCGCGAACCACACAGCCGGTGACGTGATGACCCCGCGCCCCCGCGTCGAATCAGTACGCCGAAACGAGTCCGCGCAGGTCGTGGTGGAACTCGCCCGCACGACGGGGTACTCGCGATTCCCCGTCATCGACGAGGACGCAGACGACGTCGTCGGACTCGTGCACGTCAAGCAGGCCATCGCCGTTCCGCGCGGAAAGCGGGCGGATGTTCCGGTGTCAGCCCTGCAGTACGACATCGTTCGCGTGCCCGAGACGATGCGGCTCGACGCCCTGCTCGAAGAACTCCGCGGCCGGGGCTACCAGATGGCGGTCGTCGTCGACGAGTACGGCGGAACTGCCGGCATCGCCACCCTCGAGGATCTCGTCGAAGAACTCGTCGGCGAGGTTGCCGACGAACACGACCGCACGCGGGCCGGGGTCGTCAGGACGCTCGACTCGATCGCCTTCCCGGGGAGCCTGCGGCCGGACGAGCTGCTCGAACGCACCGCAATTTCCGTTCCTGAGGACGGGCCGTACGACACCGTCGCCGGTTACGTCATGTCGGAGCTCGGGCGACTCCCTGTGATCGGTGACGAGGTATCCATCGATTCGGGTTCCCTGCGGGTCGAACGTCTCGACGGGCGCCGCATCGACCGCATCCGCTACACCCCGAACCTCGTCGAGGAAGGCGAAGACAATGAGTGACTGGGCAGGAATCGCCTGGCTCTTCGTGCTGCTGGCCGGGAACGCGTTCTTCGTCGGTGCCGAATTCGCCGTCATTTCGGCGAAACGGTCGCAGATCGAACCGCTCGCCGAGCAGGGCAAACGCAGCGCCATCACCGCACTCTGGGCGATGGAACACGCAACGCTCATGCTCGCGACGAGCCAGCTGGGCATCACCGTGTGTTCGCTGCTCATCCTCAACGTCTCCGAACCGGCGATCCACCACCTCCTCGAGGTGCCGCTGCACCTCACCGGGCTTCCCGATGAGGCTGTCGGCACGATCGGTTTCATCATCACGCTGCTCCTCGTCTCGTACCTCCACGTCGTCTTCGGCGAGATGGTTCCGAAGAACCTGTCGTTCTCGGTCCCGGACAAGGCCGTGCTGTTCCTCGCGCCGCCGCTGGTCTTCGTGGCGCGGGTGTTCAAGCCGGTGATCTGGTCGCTCAACGCGGTAGCGAACGGCGTGCTGCGCCTGTTCGGTGTGGAGCCCAAGGACGAAGCGACGTCGACCTTCACCCTCGATGAAGTCGCGAACATCGTGAACCAGTCGACGAAGGAAGGTCTGCTGCTCGACTCGACCGGAGCGCTTCTCGCCGCTTTCGAATTCACGAACAAGAAGGTGATCGACGTCGCCATTCCGCTCGACGGCCTCGTCACCCTCGCGGCAGACACCACCCCGGCACAGGTCGAGCGTGCCGTCGCCAAGCATGGCTTCTCCCGCTACGTCGTCGTCGACGCCGACGGACTGCCGAGCGGATATCTGCACCTCAAGGACGTGCTCCGGCTCGAGTCGTCGGCTGAACCCGGCGACGAAGACCGGCCGGTACCGGCGAAGCGGATCCGCCAGCTCGTGTCGATCTTCGAAGACACCGACCTCGAAGACGCCCTCGCCATCATGCGACGTTCAGGTGCCCACCTGGCCCGCGCGTTCAATACGGACGGGGAGACGACCGGGGTCCTGTTTCTCGAGGACATCATCGAGGAGCTTGTCGGCGAAGTTCAGGATGCCACGCAGCGACGCTGATCAGGCGGGAACGACCGCCGGGAACGGCGCCCGGAGATACTGACCGGGCGTCGCGCCCGCTGTGCCGAGCATCGCGGCAGCCCGCAGCGCGAAGTGCGGGTCGCGGAGCGCTTCCCTGCCGACCATCACCACGTCGGCCTGCCCGGACGACACGATCCGGTCGGCTTCGACCGGGTCGGTGATGAGCCCGACCGCAGAAACAGTCACGGCGGCGGTGTCCCTGACGTGCGTCGCGAACCGGACCTGGTAGCCGGGCGACAGGGGGATGTCGACGCCCGGGATCGCCCCACCGGTGGAGATGTCGAAGAAGTCGGCACCGGCATCCGCTGCCCACCGCGCGACCGTCGCCGTCTCCGATTCGTTCCAGCCGCCATCGGCCCAGTCCGTTGCCGAGAAACGGACGGCGAGAACGGAGTCACGGATCTCGGCCCGTACCGCCTCGACCACGCGCAGCAGGAGGCGGGCGCGATTGTCGAGACTTCCGCCGTAAGCATCCGTGCGGGTATTGACGAGAGGGGAGAGGAACTGGTGCAGCAGGTAGCCGTGGGCGGCGTGAATTTCGATGATCTCGAAGCCGGCACCCACTGACCGGCGGGCGGCGGAGGCGAAGGCGTCGACCACGTCATCGATACCTGCGGCGTCAAGAGCGCTGGGCATGGCGAACTCGCCGAACGGGTCGGACGTCGGGGCCACCGTTCGCCAGCCACCATCCGACACGGGCACGGAGCCGCGTTCGTCGATTCCCCACGCCGGGTAGGTCGAGCCTTTGCGTCCGGCGTGGCCGAGCTGGATCCCGGACACGGCGCCCTGCGAGCGGAGGAACGCGGTGATCCGGGACCACGCAGCGGCCTGTTCGTCGGTCCAGATTCCGGTGTCGAACGGCGAGATTCGCCCCTCGGGGCTCACCGCCGTGGCTTCGGCGAAGACGACGCCCGCGCCGCCCTTGGCGAATCCGCCGAGGTGGACGAGGTGCCAGTCGCTCGGTACTCCGTCCTCGGTGAACACGGAGTACTGGCACATCGGTGCGATCCAGAGCCTGTTTCGCACGGTCAGGGCGCGGAGGGCAATGGGGTCGAACAGTCCTGGCATTCTTCTCCTCGTTCGGCGGCTTTCAACCTATCGTGAAGGCATGGAAAATTCTGCAGGACCGCACTGGATGCCGTGGGCTGAGCGAGACGCCGCCGCCCACGTCGCCGTCCCCACCGCAGCGTCTGACAAGTACACCCGGGGCGTGCTCGGCGTCGTCACCGGCTCGAGTGCCTACCCGGGTGCCGCTGTCCTCGGAGTGGAGGCTGCGGCGCGAACGGGTATCGGCATGATCCGGTATCTCGGCGATGCGACGGAACCCGTTCTCGCGAGGCGGCCGGAGGTGGTGTCTGCACCGGGGCGGGTGCAGGCCTGGCTGATCGGGTCGGGGACCGATTCGCAGGACCTCGGCCTGCTCGCCGCCCTGTTCTCCGACGCGCTCGCCTCGGCAGAACCCGTCGTCGCAGACGCCGGCGCGCTCGAGAGCGTCGCGCTCGCGCCGCGCCGCGGAGTCATTGTCACGCCGCACTTCCGAGAGCTTGCGCGCATGCTCGCCGCAGGGGGCACGACGGTGGATGTGGCCGAGATCGCCGCTGATCCCGGGCGCTGGGCCGTTCGGGCGGCGAACCGGCTCGGCGTCACGGTTCTGCTTAAGGGCTCCACGATGTGGATCGCTGAGCCGGACGGTCCCCAGCTCAGCGTGTCGATCGCACCGCCCTGGACGGCGACGGCGGGCGCCGGTGACGTGCTGGGTGGCATCCTTGGTGCCTTACTCGCCACCAACGCGGCG
Organism: Mycetocola sp. TRD_SC_2; assembly: GCF_055361225.1. NCBI lineage: Bacteria > Bacillati > Actinomycetota > Actinomycetes > Micrococcales > Microbacteriaceae > Mycetocola > Mycetocola sp. TRD_SC_2. The sequence continues at coordinate 854,304 of NZ_CM143954.1, forward strand.
ACAGCCAGCGAGCCAGGGATGCCGGCGAGGCTCGCGGCATCCGCTGCCGTGATCCACGGTCTCGCCGCGTCGATCGCGTCACGGGGTGGTCCGATCACCGCGCTCGACATCGCCGAACGGGTTCCGGATGCCGTACGCCGGCTGCTGAGCGCAGAACCGGCCTGAGCACGCGGCTTCGTCGACGCCGGGGCGTGGCAGCGCCCCTAGGATGAGTCCGGTGAAGAAGCGGAGTGCGGGGGACGGGCGAGTCGCCGTCTGGGTTGCGTTCGCGGTGGTTCACGCGGTCCTCGCCTGGATCTGCCTCGGCTTGCCAGGCACCGGGATCGGCGAGTATGCCATCGGCCTCCCGCTCGGAGACGTGACTCTCGTCTACCGACCGTGGGTCGAGCAGGCGCTCAGCGGGGGACCCGTCGTCGGAATCGACTCCTCGTGGGTGTACCCGATCGCGGCGCTCGCGCCGATGCTCGCCGCGATGGTATTCGGTTCGGATGCCTACGGCCAGGCCTGGCTCGCGCTCGTGACGGTGGCGAATGCGGCCGCTTTCGCCGTGCTGCTCGGCCGGGGAACATCGAGACGTCGGGAGGCAGCGGCCTGGTGGTGGCTCGGATTTCTCGCGCTCCTCGGACCGATCGCCCTCGCGCGGATCGATTCCATCACCGTCCCGATCGCCGTTGTCGCGCTCCTGGCCGTGGCGAAGCATCCGTTCGTCGCTGGCGTTCTGCTCGCCATCGCCACCTGGATGAAGGTGTGGCCGGCGGCCGTGATCGGCGCATTGCTGGTGGCATCCCGCTCACGGACGATGATCCTCATCGCGGGTGCCGTGACAAGCGCAGGAATAGCCCTCGTCGTTCTTGTCCTCGGTGGGGCCGGGAATCTGTTCGGCTTCGTGAGCGAGCAGACGGGGCGGGGACTGCAGATCGAGGCTCCCGTCGCGACGCCATACCTGTGGCTGGCCGCAGCGGATCTCCCGGGCAGCTTCGTGTACTACGACGACCAGATCCTGACCTTCCAGGTCACCGGACCCGGGGTTGCAGCCGCCGCGCTCGTGATGACCCCGCTCCTCGTGATCGCCGTCGCGGGCACCGTGTTCGCCGGGGTCCTCGCGTCCCGCAACGGGGCATCCGTCGTCCGGCTGCTTCCATCGTTCGCGCTGGCGCTCGTTCTCGTGCTGATCGCGTTCAACAAAGTGGGGTCTCCGCAGTTCCAGACCTGGTTGATCGCGCCGGTCATCGTCGGGCTCGTCTACCGCGGGCGGGCGTTCGCCACCCCGGCGCTCGTCGCCCTTCTGCTCGCCGCCCTCACCCAGGTGGTGTACCCGTATCTGTACACCGGGTTGCTGTCAGCAGAACCGGCGATGGTCGCCGTGCTCAGCGTGCGGAATGTGATTCTGTTCGCGCTGCTCGGCTGGGCGCTGTTCGATATCGCGAGGGCTGGTCAGTCCGCGTTGAGAGCGCGTTCGAGCCGGTCGACCTTGGCGGTCAGTTCACCGGAATAGCCTGGGCGGATGTCGGCCTTGAGGACGAGCGATACCCGTGAGCCGAACTGGCCGACTGCATCGGTCGCCCGTTTGATGACGTCGAACACCTCGTCCCACTCACCCTCGATCGTGGTGAACATGGCGTCGGTGGAGTTCGGGAGCCCCGAATCACGAACGACCCGGACGGCTGCAGCCACCGCGTCGTGAACGGATGCATCGGCGCGGCCGGTGCCGGATGGTGCGACAGAGAAGGAGACGAGCATGGTCTCATCCTCCCACTGTCGGGACAGGAGCGGGTAGCTGTTGCTTAGTCGAGGATGATGCCGTCGAGGATGGCGCGCTTGCGGAGGGCGACCTTGGTTCCGACGTCGAATCCGGAGGCGCGGTACTTCTCGCGAATGCGCTTGAGATAGCTCTTCGCTGTCTCCTCGGAGATGCCGAGTTCGTAAGCGACCGACTTGACCGGCTCGCCGGCGGCGTACAGCGCCATGACGCGGCGCTCCTGGGCGCTGAGCTTGGGTGCCCCGGTCGTCGTGGCGTTGAGGGCGATGTCGAGTTCATGGGAGATGAACGATTCGCCGATATTCGCCGCCCGGATCGCTTCAACGATCATCGTCGGGTCTTCGGTCTTGACGAGGTAGCCGAGGGCGCCGGACGCGAGCGCTTCGCGAACAACGGCGGGGTCGGAGTATGTGCTCATCAGGACCGTCTTCACGCCGGTGGTCTTGAGGATCGACAGCTTGAGCGACACGGGAATGTTGTCTTTGAGGTCGAGGTCGAGCAGAACGACGTCGACGGGGAACTCCGGATGCGTGAGCAGTTCCGGCCAGGTGGGGACGGCGGCAACCATCCGGATGTCGCTCGCTGCCCCGCGGATCCATTCCGTCAGCGCCCCGAGGAGCATTTTGTGATCATCGACGATCGCAAGACGTATGGGGGCTTCCGCGCTGCTCATCTGGTTTCTCCTCTGGTGTCCACGGTTTACTGATCGATCGGACTGTCGACCGTGCACTCGATCACGACCATAAGCGCGCCCGAAGTCGTGGTATCAACATAGCGCCCTGCGCGGCCGAGGTGCTGCCACGTGGCGGGTTCGACGTCGACGCGCCGCATGCCGCTGGCTTCGATCTTGATCGGGAACCGCAGGTGTTTCCGCCCTCCCGGAGTGAAGGGAACGGCCGGGCCGAGGGTGAGAACGGCGGTTCGGGCTGTGCGTTGTTCGCCGTACATGAGGAGCCAGAGTGCCGAGAGCAGGCCGTCACGCTGGGCCTGGTTGAGAAGCGCCGCGAGGGCATCATCGTCGCGGAGCTCGACCGAACCCGAGAGGAAGTCCGATTCGGCGATCGCGTGGTGGAGCCAGGTGTGGTTGCGTCCGGCGACGAGGTGGCGCCGGAGCACGGTCGACAGTTCCCCGGCACGTTTGGCTCGTTCCGGCTCGAGCGGGAGCGGCTCACGGCCGGACGAAATGTCATCGAACAGTTGCTCCACCTCGAGGTCGACGCTCGCGAGTTCGTCGGATTCAAGCATGCTGACCCCGAACGCCGGTGCCATGACCGTGCTCTGGATCAGAACCCGGTCGAGTGCCATGAGGACCATGCGGCGATACGACGCGACGATGACGCAGGCGATCAGGGGTGGAGCGATTGCGAAAGCGGTCAGGAGAGTGTTCGTTGCTGACGCGAACGGCGTCTGGTCGGGTCGGAAGAGGAATGAACAGAGCAGAGCGATCCCGAGGATCCCCGAGCTGATGGCGACGTCCGGAACCGACCGGAGCGTGACGATCCCGAGCAGGACACCGCCGGCGGCGATGGCCGCCGTGGGGTGGATCCCGTCGGCAGCGGCGTTCCACGCTGTCACGAGATCGAGCGCGACAACGGCAGCGAGACTCGCGAGCAGCAGCGCGAAAGCCGGGTTCCGCAGCAGGTACCCGCTCGCGCGAACCCGGAGGACCGTGATGACGGAGGTGATGAACAGCAGGAGCCAGGCACTCGAGCTGAGCAGTGGATAGGTGAGTTCGTCGAAAGCGAGGCAGAACCGACCGAACGCCCCGAGAATCAGGACCGCTCCGGCGATGGCGAGGGAGGTGCCGAGTTGGCTTGCGCCGAGTGTTGCACGCGCCGACTCGGTGCGGCCAGGGCGACGTTGGTTGGGGCCTGTGCGGTTCATTTCGGGATCTCCAGCACCACTGTCGTGCCGGCATCTGGCGCGCTGAACACGCGGACGCTTCCTCCGGCATCCCGGACCCGGGCGACAACGGAGTCGGCGAAGCCGAGTTTGCCGTTTGCAACGGTCGTCGGGTCGAATCCGCTGCCGGCATCCGTTACAACGCCACGGACGACCTCGCCGTCATCGCTCAGCGTGACGTGTGCCTCACTGACCCCCGAATGCCTGCGAACGTTCTCGAGACACTCCGACAGGGCAAGAATGAAGGCTTCAAGCTTTGAGCCAGGCAAACCGATCTGGCCTGAGCCGTGCCAGTCGATGTCGAGACCCATCGATCCGAAACGGCCTTTGAGCGCTTCGAGCGTTCCTCCCAGCGCGAGTTCTGCGGTGTTCGTGAGGGTGTACTCGCCTGACGAGCGCGGTTGCGGGGTTTCACCGAGGCGCAACCGTTTGAGCAGGGCGCGATCCGATTCGGCCTGCGCCCGCATGGATTCGGCGGGAACTCCGACCCCGGAATGGGCGAGGAGAGTGAGCGTGGCGAGCACGGTGTCGTGCAGTAGGCGGGCATCCCGGTGGCGTTGTGCTTCGGTCTCGCTGGCCCGGCGTTCGACGTTGTGTGCCCGGCCGATACTCGACACTCGCCGCATGACCCGCGGAAAACTGGAGCGGAGCCAGAACCCGAACAGTGTCGAGATCGCCCAGCCACTCGTCACGAGGATGACGAGCGACGGCAACCGGCCGCTGGCATTCTGGCTCAGGGCAAGGAAAAGCGCGATGGTGCTGAGATAGCCGGCGATCAGGCACAGGATCTGCCCCCAGGAGGAGACGAGAATCGTCGCCATCGAACCGATTCCCCAGGCGGCGATGGCGCCGACGGCGCTTCCTGTCGCCATGTTGAGTTCACCGTTGACGGGGATGTAGATCGCCGCGATGAGGGTCAGGCCGATCGAGAACGTGAGGACCATCCACAGCGGATTGGGCCGGTGGGTCATGGCTACCTGCGTTGCGCCGAGGGCGGCGACCAGAGCGAGGCACCCCACTGTGTTTGCTGGGGGCAATGCGCCGGGGAGAGAAATGCACACCGCGGCCACGAGGGTTCCCGTCAGCCCGAACAGGCGCGTGGTGCGGTAAAGCAGGCGGGCGAGTTGCCAGGAGAACCGGTCGCGTTCCTCGGCGCTCAGGCGGGACGGGCTCATGTCTCAGCTCGCGCGGCGGAGCGCGGGTCGTGAGAGCCAATCATGTCGAGCAGTCTAGAGGGAGGGACGGGTCAGGATGCCCACGCGGCGCGCCGGTCGGCAGTGTCGAGGAGTCGGCGCAGGTGCGCGCTGACGGCATCCGCTTCGATCAAAAAGCCGTCGTGCCCGAAGTCGGACGCGATGACGGCAGGCTGGTCCCCGTCGATGTTGGTGCGGATGCCACGGGCGATCGCACGCTGTCCTTCCAGCGGGAACAGCCGGTCGGAGTCGATGCCGAGAATGAGTGTGGTTGCGGTCACCTCCGCGAGCGCCGCGTCTGTCCCGCCCCTGCCGCGACCGATGTCGTGCGAGTTCATCGCCTCGACGAGGACGATGTAGCTGTTGGCATCGAACCGCCGGGTGAACTTGTTTCCGTGGAAGTCGATGTACGACTCGACCGCGTACTTGCCGCCGTCGCCCAGCGGACTGATCGCCGACTGCCAGGTGCGGCTGAAGCGTGAGTTGAGCTCCGAGGGGCTCCGATAGTTCAGCAGCGCCATCCGTCGGGCAAGTGCGAGCCCACGGTGCGGCCCATCACCGTCCTGCGCATCGTAGTAGTGGCCTCCGGCGAAGAGCGGGTCGGTTTTGATCGCTTCGATCTGCACGGAGTTGAGGGCGATCTGATCGGCCGTTGTGTGCGGGGGAGCGGCGAGCACGGCCAGCCGGGCGACGCGGTCGGGGTAGCCGACGCCCCATTCGAGGGCATGCATACCGCCGGCGGAGCCGCCGACGACAGCCGCCCAGCGGTCGATGCCGAGCGAGTCGGCCAGAAGCGCTTGCGCCCGGACCTGGTCACGGATGGTGGTGTACGGGAACCGGGACGACCACTCGTAGCCGTCAGGCGCGAATGACGCCGGACCGGTCGAACCCTGGCAGCCACCGAGCATGTTGGGTGTGACGACGAACCACTCATCGGTGTCGATGGCGAGGCCGGGGCCGACGATTCCGTTCCACCAGCCCGCCGTGGCGTGGCCGTTGCCGGCGTCACCGAGGACATGGCTGTCGCCCGTCAGGGCGTGGGTGATGAGGATCGCGTTGTCGCGCTCGGCGTTGAGCGTGCCGTGGGTTTCGTACGCGAGTCGCACGTGCGGAAGGTGCCCGCCCGCTTCGAAGTCGAATGGACCCAGATCGGCGAACAGTCGCGAGCCAGCCGGGTCACCGTCACGCCACGCGCCGGTTGCCGGGGGCTTGCCCAGGAGGTGTCGTGCCAGCTCCTCGGTGATGAAGCTGGACGGAACCGTGTCTTCGGGTGTCTGCCAGTCCATGCGTCCATTCTCTCCGTTTCCCCCGGGAGCCGTGGGCAGTGTTACGCCGAGCCGGTGGACGCGTTCGTGGCCAACCGGGCGAGGCGTCGCCGCGCGGCATCCTCTGACGTGGATGAGCCGCCGAGAACACGACGCACCGCACCGAGCACGATCCGTGTGCCGGTGAGAACGGGCAACGGGGACCGGCGAAGTCCGAGCATCTGCCGGTACTCCCGGGGGAGGGATGCCACGGCGCCAGCGAACATGACGCGGTACGCGGGCATCATCGACCGGCGGAGAGGCGGGTGACGGATGAATCGCACGGCTTCGGCCACGCGTTCGTCGGTCTGCAGGACTCCGGCGTCACGGAAGGCAGCCAGCGAGTCGGCGAGTTCGGCGGAGGATCGTGGCGGGTCCGAGACGCCGACGAGTTCACCGGCTGTCGCCCACTCCCGGACGTAGGCATCTGCCCCGCCGGGGATGGCGCCGCCCCACAGCGTGTGGCAGGCGAGGAAGGAATCGGTGAACACGACGTGCACCCAGCGGAGAAGTTCCGGGTCTCCGGCCGAGTAGCCGTGCACGCGACCGGAGGTGTCGGTATAAGTTCCCCTGACCCGGTCGTGAAACCGGCCGACCCGTACCGATTCCCGCTGTGCTGTTTCGGTGTCTGCGAACGTGACGGTGATCAGCCACTGGATGGTTCCGGACAATCGTCCGAGAGGGTCCTCCCGGTACCTCGACCAGTCGTGGACGCCCGCCATGGCACCCGGGTGCAGCGTCTGGAGCAGCAGTGCCCTGATCCCGGCGACCATTGTCGCGAGAGAGCCGTGGACGACCCACGAGGCAGAATCAGGGCCGAAGTATCCGGCATCCGATCCTTCTTCGATCTTGTCCACCCATGGTGGATTGCCATCGCTCGACCCGGACAGGGTGGTCAGGAGGTGGGAGCGCCACGTGTCGGTGAACCGGCTCATTTTCCGAGCGTAGCCCGCGAGAACGACTGTGGCGGCCCCTTGCGGGACCGCCACAGTAAAGGGTCAGCTAGCTGCGGGCGGCGACGACGACGGCACGGGCGGCCGCGAGCCCCTGCTCGAGGTCGGCCTTGAGATCAGCAACGTTCTCGAGTCCGACGGAGAGCCGCACCAGTCCCGGCGTGACACCCGTCGTGAGCTGCTGCTCGGGAGTCAGCTGGGAGTGGGTGGTCGATGCCGGGTGGATGACGAGGGAACGCACGTCACCGATGTTCGCGAGGTGCGAGAACAGGCTCAGCGTGTTGACGAGTTCGCGGCCGGCGTCGACGCCGCCCTTGAGCTCGAATGAGAGCACGGCGCCGACGCCCTGTGGCGCGTACTTGTTGGCTGCGGCGTACCACGGGCTCGACGGGAGTCCGGAATAGTTGACGCTCGCGATATCCAGGTGGCCGTCGAGCCACTCGGCGATCTCCTGCGCGTTCTGCACGTGCCGCTCGATCCGGAGCGACAGGGTTTCGATGCCCTGGATGAGCTGCCACGCGCTCGCCGGGGCGATCGCTGATCCGAGGTCGCGGAGCAACTGCACGCGAGCCTTGATGATGTAGGCGAGCGCGTCGCCGACGGCGGTAGTGTAGCTCGCCCCGTGGTACGACGGGTCGGGCTCGGTGAGGCCGGGGAACTTCTCGACGTTCTTGGACCACTCGAAGGTTCCACCGTCGACGATGACGCCGCCGATGACCGTGCCGTGGCCGCCGAGGAACTTCGTTGCCGAGTGCACGATGATGTCTGCGCCGTGCTCGAACGGGCGGATGAGGTACGGCGTCGCGATGGTGTTGTCGACGATGAGCGGGATTCCCGCTTCGTGGGCGATGCTCGACACCAGAGCGATGTCGAGGATGTTGATGCGCGGGTTGCCGATCGTCTCGGCGAAGAACGCCTTGGTGTTCGGGCGGATGGCACGGTGCCACTCATCTGCGTCGTCCTGGTCCTCGACGAAGGTCGTCTCGATGCCGAGCTTCGCGAGGGTGTACTTGAACAGGTTGTACGTTCCGCCGTAGATCGACGATGACGACACGATGTGGTCACCGGCCTGGGCGATGTTGAGGATCGAGAACGTCGATGCCGCCTGGCCCGATGCGAGGAGGAGGGCGCCGGTGCCCCCTTCGAGCGCGGCGACGCGCTCCTCGACGACGGCCTGGGTCGGGTTCTGGATCCGGGTGTAGATGTTTCCGAACTCGGCGAGCGCGAACAGGTTCTTCGCGTGGTCGGCGCTGTCGAACACATAGCTCGTGGTCTGGTAGATCGGCGTTGCGCGCGCCTTCGTCGTGGGGTCTGGAGCGGCGCCGGAGTGGATCTGCTTGGTTTCGAACTGCCAGTTGGCGTTGGAATCGGCCATGAGAGTTCCCTCGTTTCGGGTTCGGGTGAAGAAGACGTGGATGAGTGAGACGGGTTGTTGCCCTGAGTCGAGCCTAGGGAGGTTGCCCGCGTGCGACAACGGTTGTGAAATATGACGTAACGCGCGCGTTCTAGGCTGGAGCCATGAGTGCACAACGCGTGGTCGTGACCGGGGCGAGTTCAGGGATCGGAGCAGCGACCGTGCGGTTGTTCCGGGCGAACGGCTGGGACGCCATCGGCGTTGCCCGCCGGGCCGACCGGCTGGAAGAGCTCGCCACCGAGACCGGAGCAGACACCTTCATCGCTGACGTGACCGTGCAGGCAGATGTCGACGCCTTGCGCGACTTCGTCGCGGCATCCGGCGGTGCCACTGCTCTCATCTGCAATGCCGGCGGTGCGTTCGGGATGGACTCGGTCGAGTCGGGGGACCCGGACGACTGGGCGCGCATGTTCGACGTCAACGTTCTCGGCACCAAGCGGGTGATCTCTGCCCTGCTTCCGCTCCTTCGACAGCAGGATTCCGCGACGATCGTGGGCATCACCTCGATCGCCGGGTCCATCGCCTACGAGGGCGGCGGGGGCTACAACGCGGCGAAGTTCGCACAGCGGGCACTGTTGCAGGTGCTGCGGCTCGAGCTGGCAGGCGAACCGATCCGTGTGATCGAGGTCGCGCCGGGCATGGTGCAGACCGAGGAATTCTCGCTCGTGAGGTTCGGCGGCGATCGCGAGAAAGCGGATGCCGTCTACCGCGACGTCCAGAACCCGCTCAGTGCGGACGACATCGCGTCCACGATCGTGTCGACCGTCGAACTCCCCGCGCACATCAACATCGACTCGATCACCGTGAAGCCCGTCGCGCAGGCCGCGCCGCACAAGGTGATCCGCGGGAACCTCGAGATGAAGGCCCGCTGATGGACGGGACGCTCGCCGGTGGCAACATGAATTCCGTCGAGCGGAGGGGCGACACGGTACGCCGGATCGCGGGCCCGTGGACGCCGACGGTACACCGCTACTTGCGCTACATCGCCCGCAACGGGATCGACTGGGCGCCCGAGCCACTCGATATCGACGGCGACCGCGAGGTACTCAGCTACCTTCACGGCACGGTGCCGGTCTACCCGTTGCCGGACTGGGTCTGGGAGGACTCGGTTCTGATCGACGGCGCACGGATGCTTCGCCGCCTCCCGACGCATCGGTCGGCTTCGCTGTCGACGACGCGACCTGGCAATCGAGCGTCAAGGTCCCCGCCGAGGTGATCTGCCACAACGATTTCGCGCCACACAACCTCGCCTTCAACGACGAGGGACGTTTTCTCGGCGCCATCGACTTCGACATGTGCTCGCCGGGACCGCGGATCTGGGACCTGGCGTACTTCGCTACCCGGGCGTGCCCGCTGACCGCTTCACCACCCGAAGGAGCGCCGGGGCCAGACGACGCGAAGCGCAGGATCGAGCTGATCCTGAGCGAGTACGGGTCGGATGCCACGTGGCACGACGTCGTCCGCGTCGCGATCACGCGGCTCGATGACCTCGCCGAGTTCTCGATCGCCAAAGCCGACGAACTCTTCAAGCCGCAATTGCGCGCAGAAGCCGTCGCGTATGAGCGGGACGCGAAGTACCTCGCCGGGTGGCTGTAGCTCGCGTCCCAGTTTCAGAACGGTGTGATCCCGTACACGGGCTGGTCGGCGGCGAGCAGGCGGCGCAGGGTGCGCAGCGCGCCGGGGGAGTGCTCGATAATCTGACCGGCAGCGCCGAGGGTGAGCGGGTCTGCCCCGCCGAGGTAGATGGAGCCGAGCGCCCAGGCATCCAGCGCGACATCCGCGGTGGCCGCATCGTCCAAGGTGACGCGTGCACCGGCATCCGTCACCGTCAGGCGGAAGGTGCCTGACGCGTACCCAAGCGGATCGGTGATCTGCAGCACGATTTCACCGGGAGTCGAATACGGCCTCGCTTCGAGGGCGGCGATTGGATCAAGGACGCGCAGCCACAGCCAGTCCTGTTCAGCGGTGACGGTGAGGAGCCGCGGATTTTCGAGTGCCCAGGCGAGGGGTTCGTCGAGCCGCGCCTGATTCCAGGTGACCTTCTCGGTCAGGTCGATCGAGGCAAGGTACTGCCAGAGCCCCAGAGCCGCGTTGTCATCGGCGGCGACGAGGTCGATCACCTCGACGGAGCGGGGATCACCGGCCACCCGGTACGAGACGAACCCGTCGATGGCGCCGTCCGGGTCGTAGTGGAGGGCAGCACGAACGCTGCGGTCCTCGTTGCCGTCGGAGTCGACGAGACCGGTGATGGCGTGCCAGATGCCGACGTGGCGGTCGACGGAGCCGGTCTGTGTCTCGTGGAACCGTGCGAAGACGCGCGGCCCAATGTCGGTGAGTTCGAGGGCATCGATCTGCTCGCACGAACCGGTGGGAACGGTGAGCAGGCGAAAGCGCGCATCGCTCGCGAGCGAGACGGTGCGTGTCCACGCGGCAGGGCCGAACCCGAACCGGCGGTAGATCGTCGCCTCGGATGCCGTCAGTGCGGCGATCGCGAAACCGTCGGCCGCGGCGATGGCCAGGTTCTCGGTCATCATCCGCCGGAGCAGACCCCGCCTGCGGTGGGTTGGCCGAACGGTGACCGCTGAGATGAGGTGGGCGGGCACGAGACGACCGCCGCCCACGTTCAACGACTTGGGGAACGACGAGAACGTGGCGACGGGGTACTCGGCGGGAAGCGACGGCTCCGGGCGGGTACGAGGGTACGCGCCGGTCAGGGTCTGCTCATCGGTGAGCAGTGCTTCCGACACACGGACGAGTGAGGCTTCGGTGTATCTCTTGGAGTGGAAACCCTGGGTTTCGGCCTGCAGCCAGCCACGGGTATCGGCGTTGACCTCGGTGCCCGACGGGGCGAAACGGCGGATCTCATAGCTGTCGTTGATTGTGCTCACACCGAAACCCTACGGCGAAGGGTGAGGAGAACGACAGCGCCGACGAGGAGACCCCAGAACGCGCTCCCCACCCCGAGCACGACGATGCCGGACGCGACGACGAGGAAAGTCGCGATCGCGGCGAGCCGGGAATCGGGGTCCTCCAGGGCTCCGGTCAGCGAGGCCACGAGGGCACCGAGCACGGCGAGACCGGCGACCGCGGTGATGATGATCGGCGGTGAAGCGCCGACGAGCGCCGTTGCTACTCCTGCGCCGAGGCCGAGAATCAGGTAGACGATGCCCGCGGTAAACGACGCGATCCAGCGCTTGTTGCGGTCGGGGTGTGCCTCCGGACTCGCCATGAGTGCCGCGGTGATCGCCGCGAGGTTGATGACGTGGCCGCCGAAGAGGGCGCCGATGCCGGACGCCGCGCCAGACCCCATGAGCGCCGCGCGGGCCGGAACCGTATATCCGAAGGTGGACATCACGATGACCCCTGGCACGTTCTGCCCGGCCATGGTGACGATGAAGAGCGGAATTCCGAGGCTGAGAACGACGGCCGGGTCGAACGCCGGCGCAACGAAGGTCAGTGAAGGAGCGATCGTGGCAGCGCCGAGCCAGTCTGTTCCCGCCGTGAGGCCGATCGCCACCGCCGCGACGGCCATGGCACCGGGAACAGCCCATCGTTGCGCGAACCGGTACAGCACGAGCCACGTGGCGACGATCGGCAGGCCGAGCAGGGGCAGTTCGACCGACGCCTGGATCGGCGCGAGGCAGATCGGAAACAGGATGCCGGCGAGCATTGCGGATGCCAGCGGCTTGGGAATGCGGGTGATTGCGCGTGCCAGTGGCGACCAGAGCCCGCACAGAACGATGAGCACGGCACAGACGAGGAAGGCACCGACGGCAGACGCGAAGCTCGCGGACCCCGTGCCTGCGGCGAGCAGCAGGGCGGCCCCCGGTGTCGACCACGCGAACGACAGCGGAATGCGCAGGAACCAGGTCAGCACGATGCTGGTGATGCCGACGACGAGGCAGAGCGCGAGCAGTCCCGATGATGCCTGAGCGTCGCTTGCGCCGACGGCGGTGAGGCCCGCGATGACGAGAGCGAACGAGGTGGCGAACCCCGTGATGGCCGCGACGATCCCGGCCGAGATGGGTTGGAGAATGACGGATCCTTCGCGCTCTGGCGGTACGGTCGGCGTGGTGGAATCTCATCCTGTCGGGTGGACGCACGCCATGCCAACTCCGGATGTCCCGCCGGGCACCGTAGGCTCGGAGCATGAGTGTGCACCTGGTTGGCGGCGGTTGGTCCGAATCTTTCGACACGGCGGTGTACGCCCCGTTCCTTTCCGAGGTCGCTGAGCGTGCGAGCGCCTCAGGCGGGGAAGGTGCGCCGCGAGTGGCCGTCCTGGTTGTCCGCGATGGTGACGGTGCCGAACACGCCGCGACGTTGATCGAAGCGGCGGGCATGACCGGGGGGTTCGAGCCGGTGGTCACGGCACTCGCGCATGGTGAGGAGGCGACGACGGCGGCGCTCGCCGATGTCCACGGCATTCTCGTCGGTGGGGGACTGACCCCGGCGTACCTCGCGGCGCTCCAGCCGGTCTTCGGTGAGATTCGCCGGCAGGTGGCCGCTGGCGTGCCGTACCTCGGCTTCTCTGCCGGGGCATCCATCGCCGCCGAGCACGCGCTGGTCGGCGGCTGGCGCATCGGCGGTGTCGAGGTGAGCCCCGAGGCGGGTTCCGAGGATCTCGACGAGGTCACCGTGGAGAACGGCATCGGCCTGCTCGACATTTCCGTCGATGTGCACGCCGTGCAGTGGGGTAATCTCTCCCGCCTCATCGCCGCGACAGAAGCAGGTCTCGTTGAAGGCGGGATCGCGATCGACGAGAACACCGCATTCATCGTCGGCGAGGGTGCCCTTCGTGCGGTCGGCACGGGCACTGTGTGGCAGGTCCTCCCCACCGAAGCAGGTGTGCGCGTCTCCTCGCTGGCTGCCGGATGACGGCCGTGTTCGACCTCGCCGCACTCGCGGCATCCGGTCGCTTCGATGCCGGATGGGCAGGCGCACTCGCACCGGTTCAACCCGAGCTGGATGCCATCGCGCGCCTTCTCGAGGAGGACGAACGAGCGGGCATCGAGGTGTTGCCGCGCCGAGAGAACATTCTCCGTGCCTTCACGGCGCCGCTCGATGACGTCCGTGTGCTGATCGTCGGCCAGGACCCGTACCCGACCCCCGGACACTCGATCGGCATGGCGTTCGCCGTCGAACCGCACGTGCGGCCGTTGCCACGGAGCCTCGCGAACATCTATCGGGAACTCACCGATGACCTGGGAACGCCGCCGCCGTCATCCGGCGACCTGAGCCCGTGGACGCGCAAGGGTGTTCTTCTCCTCAACCGGGTGCTGACCGTTCGGGCGGGAGAGTCGGGCTCTCACCGGGGAATCGGGTGGGAGAAAGTGACGGATCTCGCGATTCGCACGCTCGTGGAGAGGGATGCTCCGCTGGTGGCGATTCTGTGGGGTCGCGATGCGCAAGCACTCACTCCGCTTTTCGGAACCACACCGATCGTCGCAAGCGCGCATCCGAGCCCGCTGTCGGCATCTCGCGGCTTCTTCGGATCCCGGCCGTTTTCGCGAGCGAATGAATTGCTCAAGCAGCAGGGAGCCGAACCGGTCGACTGGAGCCTCGAAACCGACAAGCTGTGGTGAAACACACCCGAAACGCGAGTCATCTACTCTTGAACGGTGCTTGAAGAGGAATACCAGCCGCGCCGCAAACTGCCGCCGCACCTGCGTAAAAAGCCTGAACCCGAAACGGCCTTCAGCTATACGATCCGTGAGGCCGAACTGGCCGATCTGCCGCATATTCGTGAGATCTACAACTACTACGTGGCGAACAGCGTCGTGACCTTCGACGAGGACAAGATGTCGCTCGCGAAGTGGAAATCGAAATTCGCCCACCTGCAGAAGCTCGGGATGCCGTTCATCGTCGCCGAGTCACCCAACAAGGTCATCCTCGGCTATGCCATGGTCTCGCCGTGGAAAGAGAAGCGCGCGTACCGGTTCACCGTCGAGAACTCGATCTATCTCGGTCCGGCCTCGACCGGTAAGGGACTCGGCCGGGTGATGCTCGCTGAACTCATCGAGCGATCGAAAGCGGCGGGACTCAAAGAGATCCTCGCGGTGATCAGCGACAAGGGCGCCGAGGCATCGATCGCCCTTCATGAGTCGTTCGGTTTCACCGAGATCGGTCGGATGGGCCGGGTCGGATTCAAATTCGAACGCTGGCTCGGAACCGTGCTGCTGCAGAAGTCGCTCAAATAACGGATGCCGGCTGGCTGCGATAGCGTGTCGGCATGCCGAAATCCGTTCCGTCCGATCGTCCCTCCCGGCACACCGTCCTCCGGTCGTATGCCGGCGAAATCCATGCAGAACCGGGCGCTGTCTATGCCGCCATCAAGCACAGGCTGACTCCGCCGGACCCGGACGTCACCCGCTTCACCGCCGATGACGTCGAGCGCCTCCTCGTGATCCAGGGCGGCTGGTGGTACCGCGGGGAGTACCGCGTGCTTGCCACCGAGGGCGGTTCGCGGATCGAGCACGAACTTCTCAATGTGGCCGGACCGCTGCACTTTCTCGGTACGCTCGCTGCCCGCACGTCGACGAGACAATCAGCCCACGTCTTCGGGCGGCTGCTGACCGAACTGGCCGCTGAACTCGAGGCATGACGAAGGGCCGGGAGGTGTGTACCCCCGGCCCTTCGCATCCGTGCGGTTGTCAGCCCTTCGGTGTTGCCCGACTGAGGATGAAGAAGCCGGCGAACGCGGCGAGAGCCGTCGGAATAAGAGTCCACGCTACGACGCCGTGTGGACCTGACGCGACGAACCATTCACCGACGAGCGGCCAGCTCTGCGAGAAGGTGATCAGGGCGATCGCGCCGAGAAGCAACAGCATCGTGATCGCACCGGCGATCAGCAGCCCATTGGTGCGCCAGCGCATGAAGATCGTTCCGCTCACGGCACCGATGAACGCGAAGAACAACATCGCCGCGGTGAAGACAAACAGTCGCTGCCACACGGGGCCTGCGCCGAAGTAGACCGAGGTGAACATGTGACCGCCGAGGCCCCAGCCGTTCGTCCACTCCTCCACGTAGGAGAGGAGCGTGAGGGCCGCTCCATAAGCGACAGACAGCACAGCGAACGCGAGGGAGGAGCCGAGGTAGAACTCCCGGCGAGTCAGGCTGAGCCCGAGCGCGTATGCGAACGTCATGTTCATCGACTGCACGCCGATGACGAGCAGGTAGACGAAGACGTAGAACGAGGCGCCGCTCCACTGGGTGCCGTCGAATGCGTCCTGGCGATCCGAGCCGGAAACGTTTGCGTCGATGATCCACCAGATGGTCATGTTGATGAGCCAGATGAAGGCCAGGATCATCAGCGGGATCCAGTACACGGTCCACTTGTTGATGAAGTTGAGCCGAGCGGCGTTCCAGATGCGATTCATGGGATGGGGGTTTCCCGCCTGGGCCGGAGCTGGACCGGTGGCCGTCGTGGTGGTCTGGGTTGTGGTCGTCGAGGGGATGGTCATGACTGGGTCTCGAATTCCTTCTCGGTGAGGTTGGTCTTTCTCACGATGAGTTGCTGCAGCGAAACGGGGGAGAGCTCGAGGCCGGCCTGAGCGGCCTCGCGACGCTCGTCGGCGTCGAGCCTTCCGACGGTGACGGAGGCGAGCCCTCCGATGCCGTCACGGTGGAGCACATCGCGCCCGGCGACGAACGCGTCGACGGCTGTGCGGGTTCCAACCACTGTCGTCGCTGACCCGCGCAGGGTCTCGGCCGGCTCGTCGATGATCATGGAGCCCTGGTCGATCACGAGAACGTGCTCGAGCAGCTGTGAGACCTCGTCGATCAGGTGGGTCGACAGCACGACGGTCCTGGGGTGCTCGGCGAAGTCAGCGAGCAGGCGATCGTAGAACAGCTGGCGAGCAACGGCGTCGAGTCCGAGGTACGGTTCGTCGAAGAAGGTCAGCGGAGCGCGTGAGGCGAGCCCGACGATGACGCCGACGGCCGAGAGCTGGCCACGGGAGAGCTTCTTGATTCGCCGGTTCACCGGGAGCCGGAACTCATCGACGAGCTGGGCGGCGAAGTCCGCGTCCCAGTTCTCGAAGAACCAGGGCGCACTCTGGAAGACGTGCTTGGGCTGGAAGTCGTCGGGGTAACGCTGGCTCTCCTTGATGAAGGAGATGCGGCTGAGCACGCGGGCGTTCTCGGTGGGGTGTTCACCGAAGACGCGGACGTCCCCGGAGGTGGCGAAGTCCTGGCCGGTCAGCACCTGCATGATCGTCGTCTTGCCTGCGCCGTTCCTGCCGAGCAGCCCGGTGATGGTGTTCGGCTGAATCTCGAAGCTGGCATTGTCAACCGCGGTCACTTTGCCGAATCGTTTGGTGAGTCCGTGGACGCTGATGACCGCGTTCGATGCGGTCGCTGAGGAGGAGGTCATGCTGAAACACCTTCCGTGGAGATCATTTCTGTGAGCTGGTCGGGATCGATCCCGAGTTTTGCCGCCTCAGCGATGAGCGGGCGGATGAATTCGTCGCGGAACCGGGTTCTGCGAGCGTCAACGAGTCGGGCGCGGGCGCCCTCGGCCACAAACATGCCGATTCCTCTCTTCTTGTACAGGATTCCGTCGTCGACAAGGCGATTCACTCCCTTGCCTGCGGTTGCCGGGTTGATGCGGTAGAAGGCCGCGAACTCGTTCGTCGACGGCACCTGGCTCTCCTCCGCGATCGAGCCGGCGATGATGTCGTTCTCGATCTGTTCCGCGATCTGCAGGAAGATCGGCTTGCCTTCGTCGATCACGGCACCTCCGGTTATGTGGTTCACTACTTCAGTAACTAACCAACTCTCTTTGGGTTCGATTGTCAAGAGCCGCGACGATTAATTTCCCGAATAGGCTCGATGCGTGACCGAACTCCATGAACTCAGCGCCCTCGACCAATGGCTCGCCCTGCAGCGGGGCGAGGTCACGCCCCTCGAGCTGACGACGCACTACCTCGACCGGGTCGAGAGGATCGACCCGGGACTTGGTGCGTTCGTCACGGTGACAGCGGATGCCGCTACCCGGCGCGCGCAGGACCTCGAACGCATCGTGCCCCGCACCGGAGCGTTGTGGGGGCTCCCCACCGCGGACAAGGACCTCGACATGCGTCGTGGTGTTGCCACGGGCTTCGGCTCACGAGCGTTTGCCGGCACGATTTCGCCGCGGTCCGATGAGATCGTCGAGGTGCTCGATGGCGCGGGGGCGATCAGCCTCGGCAAGACCAACACCCCTGAGTTCGGGATGCACGGCTACACCGAGTCGCTCGTTGCGCCGCCGGCGCGAAACCCCTGGGACCTCGCTCTCGGAGCGGGTGGCTCGAGCGGGGGAGCGGCCGCCGCCGTGTCGGCGAGGCTTCTGCCGTTTGCTCCCGGTAGCGACGGCGGCGGGTCGATCCGGATTCCGGCTGCGGCGTGCGGACTCGTCGGGATCAAACCGTCGCGCGGGCTCGTTCCCGCCGGCTCCGGCATCCAATCGACCGGCGGTCTCGCGGTCAAGGGGCCGATCGCCCGCTCGGTGACGGATGCCGCCCTCCTGCTCGATGCGATGATCGGGCGCAGGAACGGTCGGATCGATCACCACTTCACGCTCCGGGCGCCGGACGACAACGACGGTGACCTGCTCGGTGCCGCTGTTCGCGGGGAGGGCCGGTACTCGATCGGTGTTCTCGGAAACTCACCGTTCGAGGACGGGATGGAGATCACCGTCTCGCCCGAGGCATCCTCAGCCGTCAGTGTCGCTCTCGCTCACCTCGGCACGATGGGCCACGGTATCGAGGACGTCCGTCTTGAGCATGACGGAGGATATCTGGACGCCTTCCGCACGCTGTGGCGGATCTCCGCATCCTCGATCCCGGTCGATGATGACCGGCTCGGGCTGCTCGAACCGGTCACTCAGCACCTCGTGCGCTCCGGACGTGCGCTCGGTGCCCGCGACGTTGTCGAAGCCCTCGCCGCGCTCACCGCTTTCGAGCGCAGTGTGCTCGCCCAGTTCTCCCGCTTCGACGCGGTGCTGACGCCGACGCTCGCCCAGACGCCACGGCCGGTCGGCTGGTGGGACACCGAGGACGCCGACAGGAACTTCGTGCAGCAGTGCCAGTATTCGCCGTTCACGTCGTTCGTGAATGTCGCGGGTCTTCCCGCGATCACCCTGCCCGTCGCTGAGACGGTCGACGGACTCCCGATGGGTGTGCAGCTCATCGGTCGTCCGGGTGGAGAGTCGACGCTGTTGGCGATCGGCAGCCAGCTGGAACGACGCATCCGGTGGCAGTTGCGAACGCCAGCGGTCGCGCACCGCTGAGAGCCCGCCCGAGGTCATGGGCCACAATGGGACCATGACCACTGCAGCTCGCGTTCATCTCTCGAAGACCCGTCCGTCCGCGTACGAGAAGCTCGCTGCGTTCTCCAAAGAGGTCGGTGAACTCGCCCGTGCCGCAGGCATGGAACCGCTCCTCTGTGAGTTGGTGCAGATGCGGGCATCGCAGATCAACGGCTGCGCGTATTGCCTGCGTGTGCACACGAAGAAGTCCCTCGAGCTCGGCGAGACCCCCGAGCGGATGACGATGCTGTCGGCGTGGCGCGATGCGGGGCTCTACAGTGAGCGGGAGCGCGCCGCTCTCGCCCTCACCGAGGCCATCACGCTGGTGTCGCAGGGCAATGTCTCGGACGAGGTGTACGAAGCATCCCGTGAGGTGTTCGATGAAGAGGAATTCGCCACGCTGTCCTGGATGATCATCTCGATCAACACCTTCAACCGGGTCGCGGTGACGAGCCGGTATCTCGTCGACCCCGAGTGACTCTGGGAGACGGCTGCACAGAACGACTCTCGTCTGGCGAAGTCAGGTAAGGCTTGCCTATACTGAAAGGGACATGAGCGTTCAGACCCGCACCGACCACACCGGTCATCGAGCCAACGAAGCGAACCACAAGCAGCGCGTACAGTTCCTCGTTGCGGCCGATGAATCCGCGCTCCCGGAACTCGAGGCAATGCTCTCGACTCTTCCGCTGTGTGCGACAGGTCGGGTTTTCGTCGAAGTCGCGTCTGAGGATGACATCGGCACACTTCAGGTTCCGCCGCGGATGACGGTGACCTGGCTTTCACGGTCACGCCGGTCAGGTGCCCCTGGCTCCGGTCGCTCCTGCTCGAAGGGCGAAGCGGTCTCCCGTGCCGTGCGTGCCTGGGCGGGCGAAATGCTGTGCGATCACCCCGAAGAAGTTCACGTCTGGTTGGGTGGAAACTACCGCGGTGTCTCGGACTCTCACGAGTACCTGACCGCCGATCTCGGTGTCGCGGATGCCGTCATCGAGACTCCTCCCGCCTACCGACTCAGCCCCTCGCGCTGAACCTCTTCTGCTGACGGCGCATCGTTCGCTGACGGCGCTTCGTTGTCGGGCGAGAAGCCTGTGCTGCGTCGCCGTGCGCGGGCGAGCGGTGACGTGCTCGGGAGCGGGATGGGTTTTCGTTCGCGATCGATCGCGGGAGGCGGAACGGCGAAGTACTCGGTACCCTCGCGGATGATTCTCCACCCAGTGTTGTGGATGAACATGTGGCAGTGCCGACACAGAAGGATGCCGTCGGCGATATCCGTTCTACCGCCGTCCGCCGCCCACTTCTGGATGTGATGCGCCTCGGTGTATGACGGTGGCCGGTCGCAATCCGGCATCCGGCACCCGCCATCACGTATCGCGAGAGCGATGCGCTGTTTCGTCGTGAAGAGGCGCTCTTCGCGGCCGACATCGAGCGGGCTTCCCGCCGGATCTATGGTGACCGGGACCATTCCGCTGATGCACATCTGCCGGTCGATGAAACTGCCGGGGACTCCGTCTCCCGCTTCTTCGAAGTAGCCGTTTCCAGTCGTCGTGCCGGTTGCCCCGACGGTTGCCGTGTTCGCGGTGGTGGGTGCATCCGCGGTCCCTGCTCCCGCCATGGGAAGGTTCTCTCGCGTGATGACCACCCGAACGCCGGGTTGGCGGGACCCGAACGCGAGGTTCCTGTCGGCCTCCGACCCGGCTTTGAGCAACTCCATCATGAGGTCGAAAACGATCTGCTCGTTACTTCGAGCGTCGGTCCGAAGTTTCTTCGCCCGTTCGGCTTCGACCGGGTCGACGAAGCGTGGGCCTCCGCGGCGGGGACGCATCGCGGCGCCGAGCATCGCGTCAAGCCACGCGGCTGACTCTTCATCGAACTGGACCCATGCCGTTCGGGCGCCCTCGGGCGTGCGGCTGAACCGCCAACTGCGGTTCGCGTAGCGCTGGTCCCAGCGTTCTTGTACTCCGAGCGGGTCGATTTCGTCACGGAGGTGCCGCGCCCGGCGCCCGAGCTCGTCAGCGTGAACGTCGGCGGCATCGGCCACGATCTCTTCTGCCGCCGATCGCAACGTCTCAGTGCTCACGCGGTCGCTCGGTTCACCGAGTCCACGCATGACGATCGTCACTGCCTCGGTGCGGAGCACGCCTTCGCGAGCAGCCCTGGTCAGAGGTTCATGCCAGGGAACCTCGGGCGCGGGTCGGATGGCAACAACACCCAGCTCCGACCCTGGAGTGATCGCATTCGACTCCGGCCCGATTACTCCATCGACCTCGACGGCGCTGGCGGGAGTGCAGCGGAAGTCGCGGCATCAGCCTCACCCATCGCCCCTCCGAGCTTCACCTGACGGAACGCCTCGGTACGGGTAGACCCGGTCAGCCTCTGGACCAGGTGAACCGCAGTGCGGTCACCGGTCGACTGCGCCAGCCCGGAGTACCCGAGCGCTCGCTCTGACCGCTTCGCGACCACTCCTGCACCAGCCGCGAGGATCGCGTCGAACTCGGAGCGTACCCGGGCCACTTCTTTCAGAAGTTCTTGCAGCTCGTCGTTGCTTGCCGCGTCGATGACGTGCGTGAGGGGGAGCGGAGGAGCTGAAGCGAGAGATGTCGCAGGCGCCCTGCCCTCGAACTCAGCCAGCTGGTCGCACACACTGAGTGCGACTTCGCGGACCTGTTCTGACATCTTCGCCATGCCCTCAGTTTACCGAAACCCGCCGACATGGGAAAGTATGTTCGATAAATCTGTGGACAACTCATCTCCCCGGAACCCGCCGCCTGCCAGCCATAATGGAGCCATGGCATCCCACGTCCCTTCCCTGTCGCTCAACGACGGCACGTCGATTCCGCAGCTGGGTCTCGGGGTGTACAAAGTGCCGGAGAAGTCGGTGGCGGATGTCATCACGACCGCCATCGACGCCGGATATCGTCACATCGACACGGCAACCCTCTACGCCAATGAGAGAGGCGTTGGGGAGGGCATCCGGCGGAGCGGGATCGACCGCGATGAGCTCTACCTGACGACAAAGGTCTGGAACTCGGACCACGGTTTCGACAGCACGCTGCGCGCATTCGACACCAGCATAAAGTTGCTCGGGGTCGATGTGCTCGACCTGTACCTGATCCACTGGCCCGCTCCGACGCAGGACCGCTACGTCGACACCTGGCGAGCGCTCGAGCGGCTGAAAGCGGAGGGCCGGACCCGATCCATCGGTGTGAGCAATTTCCATCCGCACCACCTCCAGCGGCTGTTCGACGAGACGAGCATCGTGCCGGCCGTGAACCAGATCGAGCTGCACCCGTGGCTTCCGCAGGCCGAGGCCCGGGCCTTCCACGAATCTCGCGGGATCATCACCGAAGCCTGGTCACCGCTGGCGCGGGGCGGCATCCTCGGCAACCCCACCCTCGACCTGATCGCGGAGAAGCACGACGTCAGTGCAGCCCAGGTCATCCTTCGCTGGCACCTGCAGCTCGGCAACGTCGTGATCCCGAAGTCCGTCACGCCCTCGCGCATCGCCGAGAACATCGACGTGTTCGGCTTCGAGCTCGATGACGACGACCTCACCGGCATCGCCACCCTCGAGTCCGGCGAGCGGACCGGCAGGGATCCGGACGACCTCGACTGAGCTAACGCCCGAGCTCGGCACGCACCTGCGGAAGCACTTCGGTAGCAAGGAGTTCGATCGATCGCATCACCAGGTCATGTGGCATGCCCGACCAGTCCATCTGCAGCGCTTGGCGGTCGTGGCCGAGGTGACCGTGGAGCGAAATGATCCTGTCGGCCACTTCGTTCGGGCTGCCGGCGAAGATCGCGCCGCGCTTCGCGGTCTGGCTGTCGTAACCCAGCCGGCTGGGTGCGGTGAACCCGCGTTCAGCGGAGATCTTCGCCATGGACCGCTTCCAGTACGGAAAGAACGTGTCCTTCGCTTCCTGGCTCGTGGGGGCGATGAAGCCTGGCCCCGACACGGCGACCCGCAGGTCGGATGCCGCGTGGCCCGCTTTCTGCCCGGCCTCGCGGTAAAGCGCGGCGAGCGGCGCGAACTGCTCCGGGTAGCCGCCGATGATCGCGTAGTTGATGGGGAGTCCGAGGTACCCGGCGCGCATCGATGACTCGGGGTTCCCTCCCGTCGCGATCCAGATGTCGAGCTTTCCGGCGGGCGGGCGCGGCAGGATCAAGGCATCGTCGAGGGGAGGGCGGAACTTGCCCCGCCACGTCACGCGCTCATTGGCGTTGAGCTCGAGCAGAAGAGCGAGCTTCTCCTCGTACAGTTCGTCGTAGTCGGCGAGGTTCGCGCCGAACAGCGGAAACGACTCAATGAAGGAGCCGCGGCCGGCAGCGAGCTCGACTCTGCCGTTCGAGAGAAGGTCGATCGTCGCGAACTGCTGGAACACGCGCACCGGGTCCTCGGTCGACAGCACGGTGACAGCACTCGAGAGGCGGATTCGCTTCGTGGCGGTCGCCGCAGCGGCGAGGACGATCGCCGGTGAGGTGATCGAGTACTCCGGCCGGTGGTGCTCTCCGATGCCGAACCAGTCCAGCCCGGCGTCATCCGCCAGGCGGATCCACTCCATGGTGTTCGCCAGTTGCGCACCAGCCGTGCCCGGCATCCCGGTGGACGGATCGCTGGGGATGTCCCCGAACGTGTAGACGCCGAGTTCCATAGTCATGCCGAGCGGGTGACGCGCTTGCGTTGGCGGGGAAGGTAGCCGCCCTTCTCGAGGTCGGCCTCGATCTCGAACCGGTTCTTGAGCGGATTGGTACCCGCCGCGAGGTAGAGCAGAGGAAAGACCATCCCATAGCGCTGCCACTGACGTTTATGAACAGCCTCATGCTCGAGCACATCATCCGACACATTCGTGCGAGTGAGGTAGCAGCCGCCGACACAGGAGCCACCCCGCCCGAAGGTCCACCTCGGCATGCCGGTGAAGACCCAGAGACCGTTGCGGCGCTCGATCGGGCCGGTCGACCAGATCGAACCCCAGACGAGGCCGACGAGGTTGGCGTACAGGTAACCGAGACGGCTGACGGGGGAGTCGAAGAGAACCCGCTTCATCGTTTCTGGCGGGGTTTCTCTGCGGGAGTGTTCATGCTCTGAGGCTATCGATCAGGGGTGCGGCGCGCACAGTCAGCGGGCGAGAGCGCCGAGAATTCTCAGGATGGTGCCGAGATCGTCGACGGCGTGTGTGGAACTCGCAGGGGCGAACCCGGCGATCCCGCCGCCGGAGAACCCGAACTTCCCCTTCACCGCAGCGATCAGGTCGACGAGGGTGGCGGCGGGGAGCCCGAAGGGTTCAGCCCAGTCCGTGCCGGCGATGTCGGCCGGGTCAAGCACATCGAGGTCGACGTGCACGTACACCTTCGATGCACCGGATGCCGCGACCGCTTCGATCAGGGTGTCTGCCGTCGCGTCCTCGACCGACAGCATCCGGATTCCGGTGTCGTCCAGGCAGTCTTGTTCGCCGGGGTCCACATCGCGGGCGCCGATCACAATGACGCGCTCAGGCGACAGCGCTGTTTTCGGGGCGAGTTCCGGAACGCCGTCGCCGAGGAGGGCGCGCAGGACCATGCCGTCGAAGGATCCCGACGGCGAGGTTTCGGGGGTGTTGAGGTCGGGGTGGGCGTCGAACCAGAGCACGCACGTGTCGTCGTCCGTCGAGAGCACGGCGTCGATGGCGGCGAGTTCCACCGAGCATCCGCCCCCGACGGTGATCACAGGCGAGGTTGCCGCACGAAGCGCGGCATCCTGACGGTCACGGATGATGCGCAACGACGACAGGCGGTTGACGCCGCTGTCGAGCGAATCCCCGGCTTCTGGCGGAACGTCGACGACCGTGGTGGCGGAGGAGGGAAGGTCACCACGGATCGCCTCGGCTCCGTCGATGAGCCGCATCGCGCGGGATGAACCGGAACCCTGCCACGCGGGCACAACCACGAAAGTCGCCATCCCCTTAGTATCCAAGGTTTCGATGTCGCGATGCGACCTCCGCGAGAAACCTCTGTATTGCGTCTCGTTTCGACTGTCGTGGCAAAGACGCGCCTGGCAAGGCAGAATGAATGGGTTGCACGCGAGCGGGGAGGAGCCCGGATGATCGAGAACAGCACCGGGCGCCGGCTCGTCATGGTCGAGGTGACCGAACAACGGGAGAACTCTCCGGCATACGGAGCATACGTTCGCACGATGATCGACCGGGCTGCTGCCGAAGCGCGCAACTCCGGCTGGGACGTTAGACAGGTCTCCGCGGCCGACATCGGAGTCGACGGTCTGCTTCAGGCTGCTCACAACGTCGATGCCGTCGTGATCATGGGCGGCGAGGACATCGACCCGCAGTTCTACGATGGCCAGCGCGGATACGAGGGTGAAGGCGAGCACTTCGAGGTGGCGGACGCCGCGCAGATCGAACTCGTCCGTTTCGCCGTGACGCGCGGCCTCCCGCTCCTCGGCATCTGCCGCGGCCATCAGGTCATCAACGTCGCCCTCGGGGGAACGCTCCTCCAGCACGTCGACGACGCCGGTCACCGCAACGTCGACCTGCCGGTGGAGTACGCCCTCGTCGAGCACCCGGTGCGGCTGGCTGCACAGAGCTCGATCCGCGAACGTTTCGGGAGCGACCACATCGTCGTGCAGAGCGCGCATCATCAGGTCGTCGACCGGCTCGGTCTCGGGCTCCGGGCGGTCGGCTGGGCACACGACGGCCATATCGAAGCGATCGAACACCGCGATCTGCCGATCACCGGTGTGCAGTGGCACCCTGAGGCTCTGCTCGCGCCTGCGGGCCAGCTTCGCGTGCTTCTCGACGGCCTCGCCGTGCAGACCGACGCTCTGCTCGAAATCGCCTGACCCCACAAACGCGACGGACCCCGGGACGGATGCCGAAGCATCCGTCCCGGGGTCCGGGCAGTTCGCTGGTGGAAACTACTGGTTCGGCGTGTACGGGGCGTTCTGGGTCGCCTCGACAGCGGGCTGGGACTGCGACCCGGAGACGGCGGCAGATCCACCCGACTTCATCGCGGCGAGCCGCGCTTCGACCTCGGTCAGTTCACCGATGTCCTCGAGCGACTCGAACTGCGCGTCAAGGCTTGATGCCGCGAGTTCCTGCTGGCCGCGGACTTTCGCTTCTTCGCGGCGGATCTTGTCTTCGAAGCGGCTGACCTCACTGGTCGGGTCCATGATGTCGATGCTCTTGACCGCGTCGTGAACCTTCCTCTGTGCCTCGGCGGTCTTCGACCGGGCGACGAGTTCGCTGCGCTTCGACTTGAGCTGCTCGAGCTTCTGCTTCATGCCGTTGAGGCCATTCTTCAGCTGGTCGACGACCTGGGTCTGCGACGTGATCTGCGGCTCGGCCATCTTCGCCTCGTTCTCCGAGGTGATCTGGCGCTGCAGGGCGACCTTGGCGAGGTTGTCGAACTTGTCGGCGTCGGCTGCATTGCCTGCGGTGCGGTACTCGTCGGCCTTGCGGCTCGCGGCGAGCGCCTTGTTGCCCCAGTCGCTCGCTGCACGCACGTCTTCGGCGTGGTCCTCTTCGAGCAGGCGCAGGTTGCCGATGGTCTCGGCGATGGCGCTCTCTGCCTCGGCGATGCTGTTGGTGTAGTCACGCACCATCTGGTCGAGCATGAGCTGCGGGTCTTCCGCCTGGTCGATGAGAGCGTTGATGTTAGCCTTCGCCAGTTGCGCGATGCGCCCGAAGATCGACTGTTTGGTCATGATTCTTCCTTCCGATCGGTATTTGTGTGTTCGGTGGGCGTCAGAAACGTCCACCACCCCGGCGTGAGCGTGTGCCGCCCCCGCCGAAACTTCCTGCACTCCGGCCGCGCGACCGGCCGCCGCCTCCGAAGCCACCTCCGAAGCCTCCGCCTCCGAAACCGCCGCCGAAGCCACCGCTTGAGCGTCCGCCTCCGCCCAGGACCGAGTTGATGATGATGCCGCCGAGAATGGCGCCCATCATGCCGTTCCCCGATTGCTGCTGGCCGCCGCCGAGCATCCCGCCGTAGCCACCCGACATCCCGAAGCCGGAGACATCCGACTGGGCGGAATCGATCGCGGCCCGGGCAAGCTGGTGCGAGGTCTGGGCGTAGGTGAGGGCAGACACCGGGTCGGATGCCGCCGTCTGCTGCGCCTGCACGAGGTTGCGTCCCGCTTCGGCGAGCCGGGTGCGGGCATCGGCGCCGACTGCGCCCCGGCGGGCAACGATGTAGTCCTCGGCTGCAGATACCTGCGCGCTCGCGGCGGAGATGGCGTGACCGAGCTGCGACTGGGCCCGCTGGAACTGAGCCTGCGCGTCGCGGACCTGCTGGAGGATGCCATCGATCGCTGTGTTGGCTGCCTCGAGGCGGCGCAACATGTCGAGCGGGTTGTGGACGCCGGACCGGTGCTGTTCGACCTCGGCGATGGCACCCTCCGTCGCCCTGATGACATTGACCAGCGATCCGTCCGGGTCCGGTTGGGACCGGGCAAGCTGGAGGTCGTTGCGCAGGTCAGCGAGCACGTTGGCGATCGATCGGTCGGCGGCATCGAGGTCTGTGCCCAGTTTGTCGATGGCATCGAGAAGGATGCCCGCCTGGTCGATCGACTCCTCGGCAGCCCGGATGTCGACGGCCGCTTCGCTGAGTACATTCGCCGCGATGTCTTCGTCGGCGGCGTCGAGAGTGGTCGCAGCGAAGGTCAGCCGTTCACTTGCCTGTTCGACGTTGTCAGCCACAGTGCTGAGAGCGGCCGCGTCGAATCGGGTGCCCAGCGTCTCGAGCGTGCCCGCCGCTGCAGACAGGCGCGTGCTGACCTGGGCGTGCTCGGCCCGAAGCGACGCGACGGCAGCCGGCGCGTTCTTCTCGAGCTGGCGAAGTTCGTCGAAGGCTGCCGCTTCGCGATCGAGAGCGGCGTTCGCGTCGATGCACAGGCGGATGATGTCGGCGTTCCACGCCCGGATCTGTTGTTCGGTGTCCGGTTCCGCATCCGACAGTTTCTGCCGGATCGTGAATGCTCGCGACAGGTTCTCCGAGGCAGCCGCGATAGCGGCACGGAACGATGCGACGGTCTCTTCTCCATACTGGGCGACGGCGAAGCCGAGTTCTTCCTGGCTGGTCTTCACCGCATCGTCGGTGTCGACGAGCGCGCTTCCGGCCTGGCGCTGCAGGTCCTCGGTCGACACGGCCGCGAGTTCAGCCGGTTCACCGGCGCGGGGATTGACCGCTGCCTTTTTCGTGGACCGGCGCCGCATCATCATCACGAGCACGATGATCGCGAGCACGGCGATGCCGGCGATGATCAGGCCGCCGCCGGGGAAGCCGCCGCCGCCTGGAGCTGCCGATACGTCGTCGCCCGAAATGGCGCTTTGGATCCCGTTTGCCGCTGCGACCCCTGCTCCACCCCAGTCACCGTCACTCAGCCGCGGCTGCACGAGCCGCTGCTCGATCTCACCGATCTGATCGTCACTGACCGGACCATCGGTGGCACCGGAGAGGAAGTAGGTGCGCTGCTCCGTGGCCACGGCGAGCAGATACTGCGCCGGCCCGAGACCGTTCGCCTCCGCTGTGGTGTTCGCCCACTCCGCGGCATCCGTCGGGCTCTCGAAGGTGTCGACGTAGACGACCCAGAGGTCGGCGCCGGTCTCACTGTTGAGGGTGTCGACCGCCGACTCGATGGCTTCTTCGTCTGCGCCGCTCAGAACACCTGACTCGTCGAGCACCCGCCCGGCCGGGAGATCAACCGGCTCGGCCGCGATCGCTGCCGCTGGTGTTCCCAGAACGACGCCGGCTGTCAGCGCCGCAAGAACCCAGAGTGAGCGTGCCCGCAATTTTGCCCGCCTTCGTTTGTCGGTGGAATAGCACTTGTGAGTCTAGGGTTGCCGGACTGGGGGAGTCCAGACACCGGGGTTTCGCTCCCGGGGCTCGCTCGATCACTGCCCGCTGTGCTATCGAGCAGCCGGTGGGCATCCCAGCACGCACCCGTTGACCTGGCGGCAGCGTGGCATCCGTTCGCCGGGGAGTGTCACGGCTAGCGTGTTCCGAGTGAGTTACGACCCGTACCCCAGCGACGTCCTCGCCACGGACTGGCGAAAGAGCAAGACCCCTCCTCCCGCCGAGCACGAAGCGGTGATGGACCTCGTCGTCGAAGAGGTGATGAGCGGCTGGTGCGGAGCGGTCACGGGTATCGAGGGTAAGACCGTCCAGCTCGAGGACCGCCACGGTAAACGGCGCGTGTTCCCGCTCGGCCCCGGGTTCCTTCTCGAGGGAAAGCCCGTCATCCTCGTTCCGCCGAAGAAGAAGGCGACCGGCCCGACGCGTACGGCATCCGGATCGTTCGCCGTCGCCGACTCGCGTGCCCGCGTCGCCCTGCCCTCTCGCATCTACGTCGAAGGTCGCCACGACGCCGAACTCGTCGAAAAGGTCTGGGGCGACGACCTCCGGGTCGAGGGCGTCGTCGTCGAGTACCTCGGCGGCATCGACGACCTCTCCGCGATCATCGCCGACTTCGCGCCGACGCCCAAGCGCAAGGTCGGTGTGCTCGTCGATCACCTCGTACCCGGCTCGAAAGAGACACGAATTGCGGATGCCGTCATGCGTGGCCCGCACGCGGGGAACGTTCTCGTCGTCGGTCACCCCTATGTCGACGTGTGGCAATCGGTGAAGCCGGTGCGGGTCGGGCTCAAGGAATGGCCAGAGATCCCGCGGTCGATCGAGTGGAAGAAGGGTATTTGCGCCGCCCTCGGTCTTCCCAACGAGAGCCAGGCGGATGTCGCACGGGCGTGGCAGGCGATCCTCCGGCGGGTGCGAAACTACTCCGACCTCGAACCGGCGTTCCTCGGCCGTGTCGAGGAACTCATCGATTTCGTCACCGCCCCGTAGCACCGCTCGTCTCGAGAAGGGCCGCCATCACCGTGCGGCGACGCTCGGGAGAGACGAGCACGCTCACGTTGTCAGACACCTGTTCGATCGAGCCCACGCCGGCCGGTAATGCGCGAACGCGCTCGTCCGTGATCGACTCCAGCAGTGCCTCGGGCACGGCCCCGACTCCGAGGAACGGACGATCCCAGAACGGCTCGACAGCGGCGGCAACGGTCGGAAGACCCAGGTGTCCCTGGCGCTCGTGGAGCGCTGTGATGGCCGTCGCGAGCGCCGCTTCACGGTCTTCCCACCGGTCGGCGCCGAGCGCCGCGGTCAGCGCGGGTGCCACGTCGGCAGCGACGGGAAGGTCGGCGAACATCGTGCCGAGCCACTTCGAATACGGAGGCCAGCGCCGCTCGAGCGAAAAACCGAGCCGCATCGCGGAGGCAGCGATGCGCGCCGTGATCAGCCGGGACCCCAGCTCGTCACCCCGCGAAGCCGCCCGTCCGACGAACGGGAACTCCTGCCCCATCCGCGCCCAGTCCGCGGCAAGAACGTAGCGCCACACGTCGTCCGGGTACCAGCTGAACCGGTTCCGGATCGCGGCGAACGTCCCCGCATCGTCGGCGAAGACGGCGCCGGCGGTGACCTCGAGAACCGACTGTCCGGTCACCGACAGCCAGTCGTCAATGTTCACAGGCTCAGGGCCGACCCCGGTCCTCGAGAGAACGAACTCGTCCGCCGTCGATACCTCGACCTGCACCGTGGGGACCGGATGCCACGTGGTGGCGAACCGTGTCGGATACCCGCGATACTCCGGCGGCAGCCGCTGCGCGAGCCGGACCCGGATCGGCTCGACGACATCCGCGTCGACGAGGAGGGTCAGCCGGAGCCCCCAGTCGTGGTCGCGGGACATCGCGTCGTCAAGGCCGAGTACCTCTGACCCGGAGCCGAAACGGCCGGCTGTGAGCGGTAACCCGGGCCAGCCGGCCGCGATCACAGGGCGCACAACATCGGTGAAGTAGCTGCGAGACAGTTCGGCGCCGGAGAGGCTCATGGTGGTCATCGTGCCAAGATCGCCGGCGCACCGCTACCTCGGCGGATCTATCCGGCGCCGTTTCGCCCAATCGGGCCTGTGAGGATTCGGTCTCGCAGCGCATCGACGTCCCAGTCGCGGTAGAGGTCGGGCCAGTCCCAGCCGAATCTCAGAGGGCTGAGGTCCTCGAGCCACCAGGTGGCGAGGCCGTCGAACGCGATCGACGGATGCTCGCTCACCGCGGCATCCGATGTCCCGCCGACCACGACGTCGAACGGAGCACCCGCATCCTCGCGGTGGGCCGCGACGAAAGCGAGAACCTCACGCAGTGCCTCCGGCGTGAACGTGCCGCCCGCCATCGGCACCATGCCGTCGAAGCGCGCCGCCCGGCGAAACGGGGGCCGATTCGGCCATGATCCTCCCACCCACACCGGGATCGGCCGCACAGGCGCCGGGAGGAACGTCATCGGCTCGATTGCATAGTGCTCCCCGGTGAAGCCGAACTCGGTTCCGCTCCACAAGCCGGTGAGGATCTCGAGTCCCTCGTCGAGCATCCGCCCCCGCGTCGCCTCATCGGTCGGGTCGCCGAAGAAGCGGAAGTCCCACTCGGCCGGAGCTCCGATTCCGACCCCGAGCACGAGTCGTCCGCCTGAATAGTTCTGCAGCGAGACGCTTTGGCGGGCGAGTTCCCACGGGCGGCGGCGGGGGAGCGGAGTGACGAGAGGGCCAAGAAGGATGCTGTCGGTTGCGGCGGCGACGGCGGTCAACGCCACCCAGGGGTCGACGTGGTCGTTCCGATCGAGGTCGCAGAACAGGAGGTGATCCCAGAGAAAGAACCCGTCCCAACCGGAGCGCTCGGCGTCGCGGGCGAGCCCGGCGAGAACGCCGGCGTCGCCGAATGCACCGAAGTTGGGGAGGTGAAGTCCGTACTTCATGCCGGAACTCTACGACTCACGGACGACGTTCGAGTGAAAAAGTGTGCCCTCGGCAGGATTCGAACCTGCGACCTGCGGTACCGGAAACCGACGCTCTATCCCCTGAGCTACGAAGGCGTGCGAAACAAAACTATCAGAATTCAGCGAGCACATTTGCCGCCTCAACTGCACCAAAACGCGGCCAGCGAGCCCGTCGACTCCGTGTGAGGATTGACGAATGCATCGCACCGTTTCTGCCCACCTCGAGTTCCGTCTCGGCGGGCCGGGCGATGTTGTCCTCTCGATCGCCGTCGCGGCCGGCACCCCCATCCTTTCCGAAACGCTGTCGGTCCGGGTGGGCGGGACTGACGCCGTCGCCGTCGAACTGATCGACCGCCACGGCTCGCGCTTGCACCGGCTCAGCGGCTACACCGGCCCTGTGTCGGTGCATTACCACGCCGTTGTCGCCGGCCAGCGTCCGGTCGAGCCCGGGAGCGCTCTCGATCACCTCCACTACCTCCGGCCCAGCCGGTTCGCTGAATCAGACAAGCTGTACGGCGTTGCCCGCGGCAGGTTCGGCGCTCTCCGCGGGCAGGCGCTCCTCGACGCGGTTTCTGCGTTCGTCTTCGAGACGCTCAGCTACGTTCCCGGTGCGAGCAACGCCGGCGACAGCGCCGCGACGACACTCGAGTCGAAAACCGGGGTCTGCCGCGACTACGCCCACCTCGTCATCGCGCTGCTGCGCGCGTGCGACGTGCCTGCGCGCATGGTCTCGGCGTACGCCCCCGGACTCAAGCCGATGGACTTCCACGTGCTCGCCGAAGCCTGGATCGACGGGCATTGGCGCATCGTGGATGCCACGAGGCTGGCACCGAGGCAATCGCTCGTTCGCATCGCGACAGGGCGCGACGCGTCCGACATCGCCTTCCTCACCAGCCACCACACGAACCTCACCCTCGACAGGGTCGAGGTGGGTGCGGTCGCTCAGATGCTGCCGAGCGACGACCAGCGGGTCCCGGTCCTGCTGCCGTAAGGCTGTAGCGGAAACGGCTCCCCGCTCGAATCACCACATCATGCTGCCCAAAGACGCACGGAGCAGCCGATCGTGGGAATTCGATTCGCCGAACGACAGTTTGTGGCGACTCGAGCGGCCCGTCGGCGACAGGCTACGACCTAGGAGAGGCGTTCGATCGCCGCTTCGGCCAGCTGCTCCGCGTCACCGGGTTCGAAGAACGAGATCGCGCGCAGGGTGATCCAGTACGAGCCGGTGAAGACCTGGGCCTCACCCTCCTGCTCGATGACCTGGAAATAGCCCTCGACGGGAGGGGCCCCGTAGGTCGGCACCTGTTCGCTCTCAGTGACCGCGAGGTTCTTGAGCGCGGTGAGCTGGTCGTCGGTGAGCTTCGCGACGGCGATGTCGATCGTCTCGCTGCTCGAGTTGTTGATCCACTGGCAGGTGAGCCCGTTCATCCCGGCGATGACCCCGGCCTTGCTGTCCTTTTTCGGAGCGGCATCCGCCACGGTGCTGACGTTGGGGTTGAACGCATACATGTCGTCGAGGGTGATCAGCTCGTCACACGTGATGTCGAGGGGCTGGCTCATCACGGCGGCTTCACTCGGATCGGCGCTCGGGGTCGCGCTCGGCTCGGGTGTTGCGCTCGCCGACGTACTGGGTTCGTTCGATGGCCCGGGCTCGTCGGCTGGAGTGCAGCCTGAAAACAGGAGAACGCCGAGCGCAGCAGCGGCCAGAACGGCGAGGGGGCGCGACGGCGCGAACGTGGAAGCCATATGCAACTCTCTCTGTGGGATGCCTCGACACTAACAAGTGCAGCAGCACCCGCCGCGCATGTTGTCGCGTCAGGCCGATATCCCGCAGCGGATAGAATCGCTGAGTGACCCCTGACGATCTTGCCTCCGCCCTGTTCGAACTCGTCGTACCACTCGCCGAGGACCGACGACCGGGAGCCGGGGCCGAGATCCGCCGTGAGGATGTCGTTCTCGAACGCCCCCGGAACCGCGACCACGGTGACTGGGCGTCGAACATCGCCATGCGCATCGCGAAGAAGATCGGTGCCAGCCCGCGTGACATCGCGGCAGAACTTGCTGCCGGCCTTGCCGCCGTTCCCGGTGTCGCCACGGTGGAGGTCGCCGGGCCCGGATTCCTCAACGTGCGGCTCGACGCGGCGGCAAGCGGTGCGCTCGCCAGGACCATCGTCGACGCCGGAGCCGCGTACGGCCACAACGACTCGCTCGCCGGCCAGTCCATCAACATCGAATTCGTTTCGGCCAACCCGACCGGACCTCTGCACATCGGGCACACCCGGTGGGCCGCGCTCGGGGACTCGATCGCCCGCGTGCTCAGGGCATCCGGTGCGAGAATCGCCAGCGAGTACTACATCAACGACGCCGGCAGCCAGATGGACACCTTCGGAGCGTCGATCCTCGCCGCGATCAAGGGCGAACCGACACCCGAAGGCGGCTACCCGGGCGCTTACATCGGAGAGCTCGGCCGACAGGTACTCGAGACCGAGCCCGGGGTCGCCGGCCTGCCAGACGACGAGGCACTGCCGATCGCGCGTGAGATCGCCTACCGCCTGCAGCTCGCCGAGATCGAGAAGTCTCTCTCGAGCTTCAACGTGCACTTCGACGTGTGGTTCTCCGAGCGTGAGCTGCACGCAAAGAACGCGGAGACCGGCAAGAGCGCCATCGATGAAGCCGTCGAACGCCTGCGTGAGCAGGGTCACGTCTTCGACGCCGACGACGCCGTGTGGGTTCGCACCACCGACTTCGGAGACGACAAGGACCGTGTCATCCGCCGCGGCAACAACATCTACACCTACTTCGCCGCGGATGCCGCCTATTACCTCTCGAAATCGGACCGCGGTTTCGCGCACAAGATCTACCTGCTCGGCGCCGACCACCACGGGTACGTTCACCGGCTGAAGGCCCTTGCCGGTGCTGCAGGCGACGACCCCAACGCTGACATCGAGGTCCTCATCGGCCAGCTCGTCAGCATCAACGGCGCCAAGCTGTCGAAGCGGGCCGGAAACATCATCGAACTCGACGACCTGCAGGCCTGGATCGGGACCGACGCGCTGCGTTACTCACTCGGGCGCTACCCGGCCGACTCCCCGCTCACACTCGACCCGGAGCAGTTGCGCAAGCGCAGCAACGACAACCCGGTGTTCTACGTGCAGTACGCCCACGCTCGGACCCACTCGGTCGGCCGCAACGCCGCCGTCGCGGGCGTCGATCGCAGTGCTTTCACTCCTGAACTGCTCGACCACGAGACCGAAGCGGCGCTCCTTGGCGCGCTGCAGGAGT
Organism: Mycetocola sp. TRD_SC_2; assembly: GCF_055361225.1. Taxonomy (NCBI): domain Bacteria; kingdom Bacillati; phylum Actinomycetota; class Actinomycetes; order Micrococcales; family Microbacteriaceae; genus Mycetocola; species Mycetocola sp. TRD_SC_2. Next base: position 889,191 of record NZ_CM143954.1, read on the forward strand.
TCCCGCGGATCGTCGCCCAGGCCGCCCAGTTGCGCGAGCCGCACCGGGTCGCGCGCTACCTCGAAGAGGTCGCAGGCCTGTACCACCGCTGGTACGACAACTGCCGGGTGATTCCTCTCGGCGAGGAGCCGATCGGCGACGTGCACCGCTCACGGCTGTGGCTCAACGACGCCACCGGCCAGGTTCTCCGGAACGGGCTCGACCTTCTCGGCGTGTCAGCTCCAGAACGGATGTGACGTGGCCGACGGCTGGGACGAATTACAGCGTGGAGCTGCTGCGAACAGCCCCGCCAGAAAGCCGGCGGGCAGGCGAGTGCTCACTGCGCTCGTCATCTTCGTCGTCGCGGCGATCGTTGTCGTTGGCGGAGCATTCCTCGCCGAAACCGTGACGCGTGGCATAGCCGAGGATTCGGTCGCGGCGGTGGCGGAGGCGAGCCTTCCGTCGAACGTCGAGGGAACCGTCGACGTCGACATCGCGGGGGACTGGGTTCTTCTGCAGCTGCTCAGCGGGCGAATGGACACCGTCACACTCACCTCACCTGACGCACGGTTCGACGGCATCCCGGTCGAGAACGTGGCCGTGACGGCGTCCGGGGTTCCCCTCGACCTCAAGAGTGCGATCGACGACATCGCCGCAACGGCGACCCTCGACCAGCCTGCCCTCAACGAACTGCTCACGCTGCCGGGGAACGACCCCGAACTGATTCTCACTGACGATGCTGTCGGCTACGAGGACTCGACCACCTTCTTCGGAATCCCGGTCGGCTACCGGGTGACAGCATCCCTCGTTCCTGACGGAACAGACGTTCTCCTCACGACGCAAAGCGCCGAGGTGACGACGGTGATCGGCGACCTCGACCTTTCGGGCCTCGTCGAGCAGATCGTCGGCTCTGAACCGATCCGGATCTGCGTCGCCGAGAAGTTGCCGGAAGGGGTCACGATCTCAAGCATCGATGTGCAGAACGGTCTTGCGACGCTCGACCTTTCGGCGTCGGACTTCATCCTCTCTGGCCAGGCGCTCCGGACAACGGGGGAGTGCCCGGCCTGACGCCGGGGCCCGGCCGGATTCTCCGCGCCGCATACGCTCAATGCCACAATTGAGAGGGCACGCCCGATCTCTCGATAGAATCGACCTGTCTCCACCGCTCACCCGCGCGGTACGTCCACTCCGCACGATTGGTTCCCGCTGTGGCTTCTCACCCACTTGCCCCGTCGTGGCTGCGCGTCCCTGAAGACGCCAATGCCCTGGCCGACGGCGTCTGGGCTCACAACGTCTCCCGGTCCGCTCACGGTGAGATCACCGTCGCGGGAGTGAGTGCTCCGGCGCTTGCCGCGCAGTTCGGCACACCGCTCTACGTTGTCGACGAGGCGGATGTCCGTAATCGCGCGGCCACCATCCTCGCCGCGTTCCAGCGCGAGTTCACCGCCATCGGCAGTTCCGCCACCGTTTATTACGCCGGCAAGGCGTTCCTGTGCGCCGAGGTCGCCCGGTGGGTTCGTGACGCCGGCCTCAACATCGACGTCTGCTCCGGCGGGGAACTCGCCGTCGCGCTCGCGGCGGGAGTCGACGCATCGCGCCTCGGGTTGCACGGCAACAACAAGTCCCTCACTGAGATCGACCGGGCCGTCGAAGCTGGGATCGGTGCCATCGTCATCGACAGCCTGCAGGAGATACCGCGGGTCGCCGCTGCCGCTCTCCGCCACGGCAGAAGGCAGGGAGTCCGGTTGCGCGTCAACAGTGGCGTGCACGCGCACACCCACGACTTCCTTGCGACTGCCCATGAGGACCAGAAGTTCGGCCTGCCCCTCGAAAGTGCCGCGGATGCCGTCGCCCTGATCCGCGCAGAGGATGCTCTCGACTTCTACGGCTTGCACTGCCACATCGGTTCCCAGATTTTCGGATCGGACGGTTTCGCCGAATCAGCAGCGCGCCTCCTCACCGTTCACCGGGAATTGCTTGCCGCAGGCCCCGTTCCCGAACTCAACCTTGGCGGCGGTTTCGGTATCGCCTACACCGCGGCGGATGACCCGACCCCGATCGAGGACCTTGCTCGTGAAATCGCCAGCATCGTGGCGACGGAGTGTGAGCGCCTCGGTGTACCGGTGCCACACGTCGCCTTCGAGCCGGGCCGCGCCGTCGTCGGCCCGAGTACCTTCACGCTCTACGAGGTTGGAACGACGAAGGATGTCGAATTGCAGGCGGACACCGGTGTCTCCGCCATCCGTCGCTACGTCAGTGTCGACGGTGGAATGAGCGACAACGCCAGGCCAGCGCTCTACGGTGCCGACTACTCTGTCCGTCTCGCCAGCCGTTCGTCAGACGCATCCCCTGCGCTTATTCGCCTCGCCGGTAAGCATTGCGAATCCGGCGACATCGTCGTCTCAGACGACTACCTGCCCGGCGACGTCGCCCCGGGTGACCTCGTCGCCGTTCCTGCGACGGGCGCGTACTGCTGGTCACTCGCGAGCAACTACAACTATCTGGGGCGCCCGCCGGTCGTCGCCGTTCGAGACGGAGTCGCCCGCGTGATCGTTCGCGGTGAGACCGAAGCCGACCTGCTGGCGCGAGACGCCGGATTGGATGCCCGATGACCGAATACCGCACTGTCCGTGTGGCGCTGCTTGGCGCCGGCTCCGTTGGATCGCAGGTCGCGAGACTTCTCCTCGCCAACGGAGATGAACTCGCCGCCCGCGTCGGCGCGAAGCTCGAACTCGTCGGCATCGCCGTTCGGGACCTCGATGCGAAGCGTGACGTCGACCTTCCTCGCGAACTGCTGACGACGGATGCCGAGTCGCTCGTCGTCGGGGCTGACATCGTCATCGAGTTGATGGGCGGCATCGAACCAGCCCGATCCCTCATCCTCCAGGCCATCACCGCCGGCGCCGACGTCGTCACGGGAAACAAGGCGCTCCTTGCCGCGCACGGCCCTGAACTCTTCGACGCCACCGAGCAGGTCGGCGCCGAAATCTACTACGAAGCAGCCGTCGCGGCAGCCATCCCGATCATCCGGCCGCTGCGCGACAGCCTCGCCGGTGACAACGTCAAACGGATCCTCGCGATCGTGAACGGTTCGACGAACTTCATCCTCGACCGGATGGACCGGTTCGGCGACAGCATGGAGGACGCGCAAAAGACGGCGTTCGAACTCGGCTTCCTCGAAGCGGACCCGACCCTCGACGTCGGCGGCTACGACGCAGCTCAGAAGGCCACCATCCTCGCGAGCCTCGCGTTCCACAGCACCGTCCCCGCCGACGGCGTCTACCGCGAGGGCATCGAGAACATCACAGCGGCGCAGATCGAAGCAGCCCGCGCCGCCGGGTACGTCATCAAGCTTCTCGCCATTGCCGAACGCATCACCGCGGTCGACGGGACAGAGGGAATCTCGGCGCGCGTGTACCCCGCGCTCGTCGACCGTGAGCATCCGCTTGCCGCCGTGCACGGTGGGAACAACGCCGTCTTCGTCGAAGCCGAAGCAGCAGGACCCCTGATGTTCTACGGTGCAGGTGCCGGGGGAGTTCAGACCGCATCAGCCGTCCTCGGCGACCTCGTTTCGGCGGCACGCCGCCACATCGCAGGTGGACCAGGACTCGGTGAATCGACGCACGCCGACCTGCCGCTTCTGCCGATCGGCGACGTGATCACCAAGTACCAGATCACCCTCCGGGTGAGCGACCTTCAGGGCGTCCTCGCCGCTGTCGCATCGATCTTCGCGGACGGCGGCGTCTCGGTCGAGACCGTCGAACAGAGAATCGACCCCGAGCAGTCCGGAACAGCGTTCCTCGTGATCGGCACCCACGCCGCCCGCGAACACGCGCTCCAGGCGACCGTCGCTGCGCTCGACGCCAGCGACGTCGTCACCACAGTTGTCAGTGTTCTACGAGTAGAAGGAGTCTAGATATGGCCAAGCAATGGCGCGGAGTTCTGCACGAATACGCAGACCGTCTCGATGTGACCGATAAGACCCCCATCATCAGCCTCGGTGAGGGTGGAACGCCGCTCATCTACGCGGTTGCCCTCTCGGCGCGCACCGGCGCGAAGGTCTGGGTCAAGTACGAAGGCATGAACCCGACCGGCTCCTTCAAGGACCGCGGAATGACCATGGCCGTGTCGAAGGCCGTCGAAGCCGGCGCCAAGGCCGTCATTTGCGCCTCGACCGGAAACACTTCCGCGTCGGCGGCCGCATACGCGACCCACGCCGGGATCACCGCGGCCGTTCTCGTGCCGGAGGGCAAGATCGCCATGGGCAAACTCGCCCAGGCCATCGCGCACAACGCTCAGCTCATCCAGGTGCAGGGCAACTTCGACGACTGCCTCGACATCGCCCGCGAGCTCTCGGCGAACTACCCGGTTCACCTCGTCAACTCGGTCAACAACGACCGGATCGAAGGGCAGAAGACCGCAGCGTTCGAGGTCGTCGAAGTGCTCGAAGACGCGCCGGACTTCCACTTCATCCCGGTCGGAAACGCCGGCAACTACACCGCGTACACCCGTGGCTACACCGAGGAGCTCGAGCGCGGAATCAGCACCCGCCTGCCGCGCATGTTCGGATTCCAGGCGGCCGGAAGCGCGCCACTCGTCAACGGCAGCATCGTCAAGAACCCCGAAACGGTTGCCAGCGCCATCCGGATCGGCAACCCGGCATCGTGGGATCTGGCACTTGCCGCCCGCGAAGCCACCGACGGATACTTCGGAGCGATCGAGGATGACATGATCCTCGCCGCCCAGCGCATCCTCTCCGCCGAAGTCGGCATCTTCGTCGAGCCCGCGTCCGCGATCAGCGTCGCCGGACTGCTCGAGCGTGCGGAAGCGGGACAGGTCCCTGCCGGATCCACCGTCGTTCTGACCGTCACCGGCCACGGCCTCAAGGACCCGCAGTGGGCACTCAAGAACGCAGACGGCGGCGAGATCGCCCCGACGATCGTCCCCGTCGACGTCAGCGAGGTCGCAAGCGTCCTCGGGCTGGCCAAGGGCTCCGCGTGAGCCTGACGGGCCGCTCCGTCACGGTTCGCGTCCCGGCCACCTCGGCGAACCTCGGCCCGGGGTTCGACACGCTCGGTCTCGCACTGAGTGTCTACGACGAAGTCACCGTCACTGTCAGGGACGAGCCGGGGGCGTCGGTCGACGTCCGCGGTGTCGGTGAAGGGATCGTTCCGACCGACGAATCCAACCTCGTCGTGCGCTCGCTCGCCTACACGTTCGAAGCGCTCGGACAACCGGTCCCCGGGGTGGACCTCATCGCGAACAACGTCATCCCTCACGGGCGGGGGCTCGGCTCCTCGGGTGCCGCCGTCGTCGCGGGAATCGTGGCGGCACAGGGGCTGCTCGACGGCATCGTCGACATCGATTCAGACACCCTCCTGCGCATCGCAACTGAGCTCGAGGGCCACCCGGACAACGTCGCGCCGGCGCTGTTCGGTGGACTGACGATCGCGTGGATGGAAGAAACGGGCCCTCAGCACAAGAAGCTCCTCGTTCACCGTGGAGTTTCGCCGCTCGTATTCGTGCCGCAGCACACCCTGTCGACGAAGGTCGCCAGAAGCCTGCAGCCGCTCAGCGTTCCTCACGAGGATGCCGTCTTCAACGTTTCGCGGTCGGCGCTCCTCATCGCCGCACTCACTCAGAGTCCTGAACTGCTGTTCGCCGGAACCGAAGACCGCCTGCACCAGAACTACCGCGCCTCGGCAATGCCCGAGACCGGGCGAATGGTCACCCTGTTGCGTTCGCATGGTTTCGCCGCCGTGGTCTCCGGTGCCGGTCCGTCCATCCTCGTTCTCGCGGATGGCCCTGGCCAGCGCCTGGAAGCCGCCGAGTTGTTCGCTTCACAGTCCGAAACCCCGTGGGAGAGCATGCTGCTCACCGTCGATGTGCGCGGCGCAACGCTCGTTTCCGGTTAGCTCCGAACGTTCGCCGGCCGTATCTGGGTAACGATTTCTGTGCAACCCCGTTCGTGGGGGTGCGAGGCGAAGTTGCGGAAGTGATAGAGTTGGGGCGATCCCGACAGGCTTGCCGAACAGGCAAATCTGGCCTTCGGGTGATTTCTGCAAACCCAACGCCATCGCCGACAGCATTGTGTATCCCTGTTCTGGGATGTGCACGGCGTGCAGGGTGCGAGTCATTCTGACGGACCCTCCTGCCAACGCGATGAGCTCTCCTGACGCGTTCTTCGTGGATCAGGGGGAAGGAACCCACTCTCAGTGACCAATGTCAACATCCGTTTCGATACGGAATCAGGCGCAAACCTGACCTCCCTCAAGGTCTCAGACCTGCAGCTGCTTGCCAGCCAGTGGGGTATTCAGGGCGCATCCAAACTTCGCAAGGGGGAACTCGTGGAGAAGATTTCCGAGGCTCAGGCTGCGGCGGCAACTGACGGGGCAGAGCTGCCCGTCGCTTCCGGCTCCCTGACCGACCCCGCGGCGGACGCTCCGGCCGAGACCCCGGCGCCTGTCGTCGAGGCTCCCGCCGTCGTTGCCGAGCAGGCACAGGCCGAGGCTCCGGCCGAGCCTGCTGCTCCCGTTGTCCGGAAGCGCGCACCCCGTCGCGCCACGACGCAGTCAGCGAAAGAGGCGGCTCCCGTCTCCGCAGCGGGCCACGTCAACGCAGACGGTGCCGCGCAGATCCCCGACGCTCCCGTCGTCGCCGAGGCTCCAGCGACCGAGGCCCCTGCAGCGGAAACCCCTGCGGCTGAGGCTCCTGCTCAGGCAGACCAGCAGGCCACCGAGTCCGGCGAGGAATCAGCCCCGCAGCGCCCGAAGAAGAACAACAGGCGCGGACGCGGCTCGAAAGCCGATCGTGCAGAAGCAGAGCCGTCCGGCAGCACCGAGGCCCCGGCCGCGGAAGCAGCCGACGCCGACTCTTCAGAGTCCTCAGACTCCGACGACTCCTCGCAGGAGCCTCGCCAGGGCCGCGGACGAGGCCGTAACCGTAACCGGAACAACGCCGACCAGGCGCAGGGTTCCGATGACAACGGCGGCGAGAAGCAGGACCGCAACCGCGGCGACCGCAACGGAAACGACCGTCAGTCGAACGAGCGCAACGACCGTCAGGGCAACGAGCGCAACGACCGACAGGGCAACGACCGTCAGGGTAATGAGCGCGGCGACCGCCAGGCCGACCGCGACGACCGCCAGTCGAACGATCGCAACGACCGCAACCGCGACGCACAGCGCGATCAGCAGGACGAGGGCAGCCGCAATGGCCGCAACCGTTACCGCGACCGCAAGCGCCGCGGCGGCACAGACAACGCCGACTTCGAGCCCGAGATCTCCGACGATGATGTGCTCCTGCCCGTCGCCGGTATTCTCGACGTTCTCGACAACTACGCGTTCGTTCGCACCTCCGGGTACCTTCCTGGCTCGAACGACGTCTACGTCTCGCTCGGCCAGGTGAAGAAGTACAACCTGCGCAAGGGCGACGCCGTCGTCGGCGCGATCCGCCAGCCGCGCGAAAACGACACCAACGCTCGCCAGAAGTACAACGCGATCGTCAAGGTCGACTCGGTCAACGGTCAGACCGTCGACGAGGCCGCCGCACGTGTCGAGTTCGGCAAGCTCACCCCGCTGTACCCGCAGGATCGCCTCCGTCTCGAGACCGAGCCCGGCAAGCTGACCCAGCGGATCATCGACCTCATCGCGCCGATCGGCAAGGGACAGCGTGGACTCATCGTCGCGCCGCCCAAGGCAGGCAAGACGATCGTGCTGCAGCAGATCGCCAACGCGATCTCGATCAACAACCCTGAGGTTCACCTCATGGTGGTCCTGGTCGACGAGCGTCCTGAGGAAGTCACTGACATGCAGCGCACGGTGAAGGGTGAGGTCATCGCCTCCACTTTCGACCGTCCGGCTGAAGATCACACCACGGTCGCCGAACTCGCCATCGAGCGTGCGAAGCGACTGGTCGAACTCGGACATGACGTGGTCCTGCTCCTCGACTCGATCACCCGCCTCGGTCGTGCCTACAACCTGGCTGCTCCGACCTCCGGCCGGATCCTCTCCGGTGGAGTCGACGCATCCGCCCTGTACCCGCCCAAGCGGTTCTTCGGTGCAGCGCGCAACATCGAGAACGGTGGCTCGCTCACCATTCTCGCCACGGCGCTCGTTGAGACCGGGTCCAAGATGGACGAGGTCATCTTCGAAGAGTTCAAGGGCACCGGCAACTCGGAGCTTCGCCTGTCGCGCCAGCTGGCCGACAAGCGGATCTTCCCCGCCGTCGACGTGAACGCGTCATCGACGCGTCGCGAAGAGATGCTTCTCGGAGCCGATGAGGTCCGGGTCACCTGGAAGCTGCGTCGTGCCCTCGCCGGCCTCGACCAGCAGCAGGCCCTCGAGGTCGTCCTTGGCAAGCTCAAGGAAACCCAGTCCAACGTGGAATTCCTCGTGCAGATGCAGAAGTCGATGCCGGCGCCCGTCGCCGGATCCGGCCGCACGCATGACGAGCGCGACCACCGCTAGCTGATCGAACGAACCCGTTTGCTCAGGCTGCGTGACCCTCCGGGGTCACCAGCCGGGCAGACGGGTTTTGTTCTTCCAGTGGCAGGATGAAAACGCAAAGGACGGATGAGAAATGTTTGAATCGGTACAGACCCTGATCGACGAGCACAAGAATTTGCAGGAGCAGCTCGCTGACCCCGCAGTGCACGCCGACCCGGCACGGTCCAAGAAGATCAACCGGCGATACGCCGAGCTGTCGAAGATCATTGCTGCGCACAACGCGTGGCTCGAAGTGCAGGAAGACCTCGCCGCCGCGCGCGAACTCGCGAAGGAAGACGACGCGTTCGCCGCAGAGATCCCGGGGCTCGAAGAAGGTCTCGCGACGGCGCAGGAGCGACTCCGTCGCCTGCTCATCCCGCGCGATCCCGACGACGGCCGCGACGTCATCATGGAGATCAAGGGAGGCGAGGGCGGTGCCGAGAGCGCACTGTTCGCCGCTGACCTCCTCCGCATGTACCTCCACTACGCCGAGTCCAAAGGCTGGAAAACCGAGATGCTCGAACGCACCGAGAGTGACCTCGGTGGGTACAAGGACGTTCAGGTCGCCATCAAGTCCAACGCCACCGACCCGTCACAGGGCGTGTGGGCACACCTCAAGTACGAGGGTGGCGTGCACCGCGTCCAGCGGGTGCCCGCGACCGAGTCCCAGGGGCGAATCCACACCTCGACAACCGGTGTGCTCGTCTTCCCCGAGGTCGACGCCCCCGAAGAGGTTGAGATCAGCCAGAACGACCTCAAGATCGACGTCTACCGGTCGAGCGGCCCCGGTGGCCAGTCCGTCAACACGACCGACTCCGCCGTGCGGATCACCCACCTTCCGACGGGGATCGTCGTTGCGATGCAGAACGAGAAGAGCCAGCTGCAGAACCGTGAGGCCGGTATGCGCGTGCTGCGCGCACGCATCCTCGCTCGTCAGCAGGAGGAGCAGGCCGAGCTCGACAGTGCCAAGCGCAAGACCCAGATCCGCACGATGGACCGGTCTGAGCGCATCCGCACGTACAACTTCCCCGAGAACCGTATTGCGGACCATCGCACCGGGTACAAGGCGTACAACCTCGATGCGGTCATGAACGGTTCACTCGACCCTCTGATCGAATCGGCTATCCGCGCCGACGAAGAAGCGCGGCTCGCCGACATCGGCGACCAGAGCTGACGCTTTGACAGAGAAAGCCGGTTCTTCCCTCGGAAGAACCGGCTTTGTCGTTGTCAGGGCCCAGCGTCGCAGAAATCAGATGTGATACTCCGGATCGGTGAGCCCGTAGGTCTTGCCTGGCTCACGGGGGCGGGGGACGGCGGGCACACCGACGAGGAGCGACATCGCCGGGGCATCCTTCGTGACGACCGCGTTCGCACCGACGATACTGCCGGCGCCGACGGTGATCGGGCCGATGATCTTGGCGCCAGCACCCACCTGCACCCCGTTACCGAGGGTTGGATGCCGCTTCTCGCGTCCGCGGGACTTCCCGCCGAGAGTGACGCTGTGGTACATCATGACGTCGTCGCCGATCTCCGCAGTTTCACCGATGACGACGCCCATGCCGTGGTCGATGAAGAACCGGCGGCCGATGACGGCACCGGGGTGGATCTCAACACCGGTGAGGAACCGGGTGAACTGGGAGAGGAGACGGGCGGGCATGCGTGCCCCTCTCCGCCACAGCCGTGACGTGAGCCGGTACGACCAGACAGCGTGCAGGCCTGAGTAGGTGAGGAAGATCTCCACCGAACCGCGCGCGGCCGGATCGTGGACGCGCGCGGCGGTGATGTCTTCCCGGATGCGGGAGAGTGCTGGCATGAACTAGTCGGCGAGGTCCGACCAGAGCGGCGTCGAGATGTACCGCTCTCCCGTGTCGCAGACGATTGCGACGATGCGCTTGCCTGCGTTCTCGGGGCGCTTCGCGAGCTGCGTTGCCGCCCAGATGATGGCACCGGACGAGATTCCTGCGAGGATGCCCTCTTCTGCTGCGAGGCGCTTCGCGACCGCGATCGAGTCGTCGAAGCTCACGTCGATGACCTCGTCGTACACGGTGGTGTCGAGGATCTCCGGTACGAAGTTCGCGCCGATGCCCTGGATCTTGTGGGGCCCGGGGGCACCGCCGTTGAGAATGGGGGAGTCGATCGGTTCGACCGCGACGATCTTGATGTCCGGCTTGCGCTCCTTGAGCACCTGGCCGACCCCGGTGATCGTTCCACCGGTACCGACGCCCGCGATGAAGATGTCGATGTCGCCGTCGGTGTCGCGCCAGATCTCCTCGGCCGTGGTCTTGCGGTGAATCTCAGCGTTGGCCACGTTCGCGAACTGCTGCGCGAGGATCGCACCGGGAGTCTCGGCGACGATCTCCTCGGCGCGGGCGACAGCGCCCTTCATGCCGAGTGCGGGTTCGGTGAGGACGAGCTCGGCGCCGAAGGCACGGAGAAGGACGCGACGCTCGGTACTCATCGATGCGGGCATCGACAGGATGACCTTGTATCCGCGGGCAGCGCCAACGAGAGCGAGAGCGATCCCGGTGTTGCCGCTCGTTCCTTCGACGATGGTTCCGCCGGGCTTGAGCGCGCCTGCCGCCTCAGCAGCGTCGACGATGGCAACGCCGAGGCGGTCCTTCACGCTGGAGCCGGGGTTGTAGAACTCGAGCTTCGCGAGAACGGTGGCCTCAGCGCCATCGGTCACGCGGTTGAGCTGGACCAGCGGGGTGTTGCCGAACGCCTCGGTGATATTGGCGTAGATTTTTCCGGCCACGTATATGCTCCTTGGGTTATGGTCTGCGGAAACCGCAGTCGTCGGGATTACAGCCTATTGCCCGGTGTAACCGGGGCGGGCAGTGTTGCATTCCACTGTGTTGGCGAACCGCTGCCGGTAGGCTCATCCGTGGCGCTTTTCTCCGCCGATTCCCAGCAGGCAGGCCCCCAATGACTCCGATTCCCGCGACCGTCGGTTCGCTCCTCCGGTCCACGGCCGAGATCCTCGGGGTGTCGGGCATCGAGAGCCCCGACGTTGACGCCGAGCTTCTTGTCGGCCACGTGCTGGGACTCGGCCGCGGAGAAGTTCAGGCGGCCGCTGTGACTGACCGTCCGGTGACGGATGCCGATTCCGCCGCGATCGCTATTCTCGCCGATCGACGGGCGCACCGTGAACCGCTGCAGCACATCCTCGGGAGGGCCGCGTTCCGCTCCCTCTCGCTCGCCGTCGGTCCTGGCGTCTTCGTTCCGCGACCCGAAACGGAGCAGGTGGTGCAATTCGCCATCGACGCCCTCCGCTCGATGCCGGACCCTGAGCCGATCGGAATCGACCTCGGAACCGGCAGCGGGGCGATCGCCCTCGCGATGGCGACCGAAGTACCGAACGCCCGCATCTTCGCTGCCGAAAACTCGGTGGACGCTTTTATCTGGGCGCGGCAGAACTTCACCCAGACCGCTGCGCCGAACGCGACACTCATCTTCGACGACCTGGCCGGGGCGTTCGCAGAACTCGACGGACAGGCATCCGTCGTCATCTCGAACCCTCCCTATGTTCCGGATGCCGCGATCCCACGCGACCCCGAGGTGCGGCTTTTCGACCCGGCGGCAGCGCTCTATGGGGGAGAGGACGGCCTCGACGTCGTTCGCCAGCTCTCACACACGGCCGCGAGGCTTCTGCGGCCAGGCGGAACGCTCGTGCTCGAACACGGGGAACTGCAGGGGAAGGCGATTCGCGGCATCCTCACCGGCGACGGCTGGCGGGCGGCGGCGACGTTCCGCGACCTGACCCAGCGCGACCGGACGACGACGGCCATCCGCGGCTGACCTGTTTCGGCATCGATCAGGGAACGGTCGCCGCCGTGCGGCTCACTCACACCGGCTCCGGGATAGAATCGGCAGGATGTCTCGCCTCTTCGACTGCTCCCAGGATTCAGAACTCCTCACCGGCATGCGCCTCGCTCGCGCGGCGGTGCGAAAAGGTGACCTCGTCGTGATCCCCACCGACACCGTTTACGGCGTCGCGGCCGACGCGTTCTCGCCGAAGGCCGTGCAGAAACTCCTCGATGCCAAAGGCCGCACCCGCCAGTCGCCGCCCCCGGTGCTCGTTCCCGGAGTCGCAACGCTCGAAGCGCTCGCCTCCGAGATTCCGGATGCCGTCCGGCGGCTCGTCGACGCATTCTGGCCGGGTGGACTCACCATCGTCCTGACCGCCCAGCCGTCGCTAGCGTGGGACCTCGGCGACACCGACGGCACCGTCGCCGTCCGGATGCCCGACAACCGGATCGCGCTCGAGTTGCTCGAGGAGACCGGTCCGCTGGCCGTCTCAAGCGCCAACCTGACCGGGCAGCCAGCGGCGAACACCGCGCAGGCCGCATTCGACATGCTCGGTGAATCGGTCGACACCTATCTCGACGGCGGTGAAAGCACGGCGGTCGCATCGACGATCATCGACGCGACCGCTCTCAGCGCGCCAGAGGGCAAGGTCACCGTCCTCCGTGAGGGAGCGATCTCCAGGGACCGGTTGCGCGACATCCTCGGCGACCTCCTCGACGAGCCTGCCCAGGGCAGCGTGACAGAAGATGCAGATGGTGCTTCTTCGCCATGATCCTTTACGCGCTCATCGCACTGGCCACGGCGGTCATCACCTTCGTCCTGTCCCTCGTGGTGTACAAAGTCGCCCTGCGTTACAAGCTGTACCCGGGCATACGGGAGCGGGACGTCCACACAAGGCCCACCCCGCGGCTCGGTGGCGTCGCCATGTTCATCGGCGTCGTGGCCGCATTCGGCCTGGCATATGTGATCTCGCGCGTCACCCCGTTCTTTGAACAGACCTTCAACCCGCCCGGTTCCATCCTTGCCATTCTCGGCGCCGCACTTCTCATCGTGCTCATCGGTATCGCCGACGACATCTGGGACCTCGACTGGATGATCAAGCTCGCCGGCCAGTTCATGGCCGCCGGCCTCATCGCGTGGCTCGGGGTGCAGATTTACTCCCTGCCGATCGGCGGGCTCACCGTCGGATCCTCCTGGATGTCCGCGGCGCTCGCCGTCTTCGCCATCGTTTTGGTGATGAATGCCGTCAACTTCATCGATGGCCTCGACGGCCTCGTAGCCGGCGTCGGGCTCATCGCCAACGGGGTGTTCCTCGTCTACGGCTACCTCCTGGTTCGCGACCTCGGGCAGTCGACCTTCTTCAACCTGTCGCTGTTGATCTCCGCAGTCCTGGTCGGTGCCTGCGCGGGATTCCTGCCGCTCAACTGGCATCCGGCGAAGATGTTCATGGGAGACGCCGGAGCGCTTCTCGTCGGCCTGTTGATGGCGACCTCGGCTGTCGCCATCACCGGTCAGATCGATCCATCTGCGCTCAACGCGGACCCGACGGGCGGCGGAGGAGTCGGCCGCAGTCAGCTGATCGGTGCCTTCATCCCGATCATCCTTCCGTTCGCGATCCTGATCGTGCCTCTGCTCGACTTCGCTCTCGCTGTCATCCGCCGACTGCGCGCGGGTAAATCGCCCTTCAGCGCAGACCGCCTTCACCTCCACCACCGCCTGCTCGACATGGGGCACACGCACCTCCATGCCGTGCTGATCTTCTACGGCTGGACCGCTGTCATCGCGCTGTCCTGCCTCATGTTCTTCGTGTTCCAGCCGTACTGGTTCGCACTCGGCTTCCTCATCCTCGGAGTCATTGTCTGCACGGTCTTCACCCTCGCCCCGCTCGGACGACGCAAATCCGCGGAGATCACCGCTCAGGCCGCACCTGAGGGAAGCGGTGGCGCCGAAGAGCTCGCCGTTCACGACCCGTTGGACGAAGCATCCGTCGAACCGCACCACACCCTCCAGGAGAGCCCCGCAGCTTTTCCCGGCCTCACTCAGAAAGACGAAAAATGACCGCGAACAAGATCTTCCGGGCCGCTCTCATCTGGGGAGGTATCCTCGCCGTCCTCATCGGAGTTGTCGGCGGTTTCATCGGCTACGCCGTTGATGGATCGATCGGACTGACCAGCGCGCTCATCGGGGCTGTCGTCGGCGCCGCGTTCCTCAGCATCACGGCGGGAAGCATCCTGTTCGCCAACCGGTACTCAGAGTCCGAAATGTTCGTCACGATCTTCTTCGGTGTCGTCCTGGGCGGCTGGTTGCTGAAGTTCGTTCTCTTCCTCGTCCTCGCCATCTCGCTGCGCGACCAGCCCTGGATCAACCCGGTGATCCTGTTCGTCAGCGTGATCGCAGCGGCCGTGGCTACCCTCATCGTTGATGCCATCATCGTTATGAAAGGGCGCGTCGCCTACGTCGCTCCTGTGGAGCCGACGGAGTCCGCAGAAAATGCGTCCTGAGGGCCTCAGGATTCGTGGGAACAACCATGGTTTGCTACAGTTTGTAGAGAACCCCGCAGACACACTTTTTTTCGTGTGCGCGAAACGAAATATGCCATTACTCGTCGAAGTGAGAGCCCTGGCTCCCGCCCCGAAATAGGAGATAGCGCTGCTAGTTAACGCCGTGAATCTCGTCACGAATGTTTCCGTATTGACGGCGGCCGACGACGACGGAGGCTTCCATGCCCCGACGCTAGCCGAATTCTTCCCACCCGCCATCTTCTTCGAGGGCACCTGGTTCGAAATGAACCGGATCGTGCTCGTCCGCATGCTTGCGGTCATCGTCATGTTGTTCCTGTTCTGGCTGGCTCTGCGCCGCGGAACACGGGTACCCGGCCGCGGTCAGTCCGTCGCCGAAATCGCGATCGACTTCGTGAAGACCCAGATCGGCGACCAGGTCCTCGGTCTGAAGGACAGCAAGCGTTTCCTCCCGCTTCTCGCCGGAATGTTCTTCGGAATTCTTGCGATGAACATCACGGGAGTCATCCCCGGCCTCAACATCGCCGGGTCCTCGATCTTCATCGTCCCAGCCACGTTCGCTCTTGCCGCGTACATCGCATTCGTCTACGCCGGTATCAAGCAGCACGGTGGATGGAAGTACTTCAAGAACCAGCTCTTCCTGCCGGGCGTTCCGTGGCCGATCTACATCATCCTCACCCCGGTCGAGCTGCTCAACATCTTCATCGTTCGCCCGATCTCGCTCTCGTTGCGACTCCTGCTGAACATGATGGTCGGACACATCCTCCTCGTGCTCTGCTTCTCGGCAACGCACTTCTTCTTCGTCACAGGTCAGGACCTCGGTCTGTTCAGCCTCTTTGGGGCTGCAACGCTGGTCGGTGGAATCGCCATGACGGGTATCGAACTCGTCGTAGCGATCCTTCAGGCGTACATCTTCACCCTGCTCACGGCCGTCTACATTCAGCAGTCGGTCGCCGACGAACACTAGACAAACGGTGCGGTTTTTTCGCCGCGCTGCCCAATGGAAAGGAAAACCACTGTGGATCCAATCATTCTCGCCGAGGTAACCGGCAACCTGAACACTGTCGGCTACGGCCTGGCCGCGATCGGCCCCGGTATCGGTATCGGTATCGTCGCAGGCAAGACCGTTGAGGCCATGGCTCGCCAGCCCGAGCTCGCCGGCCGCCTTCAGGTGACCATGTTCCTGGGTATCGCATTCACCGAGCTGCTCGCCTTCATCGGCGTCGCGCTCTTCTTCCTCAACTAAGGCGTGTCAATGCCCGAAATCACTTTGGCCGCTGGGGGTGACACCCCCGAAGGCATCGGCCTGTTCATTCCAGCTATCTATGACATCGTCTGGTCGCTGATTCCGTTCGCGCTGATCATGATCCTCTTCTGGAAGGTCATCATCCCGATGTTCCGAAAGATCATCGACGAGCGAACCGCAGCAATCGAAGGCGGCATCGCGAAGGCGGAGAGCGTTCAGGCCCAGGCCGACGCGGCTCTCGAGCAGTACGAAGCCCAGCTCGCAGAAGGTCGTGCAGAAGCTGCGCGCATCCGTGAGCAGGCGCGGGCAGAAGGCACTCAGATCCTCAACGAGCTGAAGGAGCAGGCTGCAGCCGATGCAGCGCGCATCACCGCGACCGCTCACCAGCAGATCGAGGCGGAGCGTCAGGCTGCGCTCGTTTCGCTTCGCTCCGAAGTCGGCTCACTCGCCATCGACCTCGCGTCCGGTGTCGTGAAGGAAAGCCTGTCTGACGACAAGCGCGCAACCGACCTCGTGGACCGCTTCCTCGCGGACCTCGAGTCAAGCGAAGCTGCCGGTAGAGGCGTTCGCTGATGGGTAGCGCTACGCGTGGAGCCGTGACTTCGGCGAGGAATGTACTCGCCGGATTGCCGTCAGTCGATCTCGCTACGGCGCAGGGACTGTTCGGCGCCGCCGCGACGATTGCCGGATCCATGCAGTTGCGCTCCCTCCTCACGGACTCCGGCCGCAGCGTCGAAGAGAAGTCACGCATGGTCACGAGCCTTTTCGGCTCGCGGCTCAGCGAGTCAGCACTTCACCTCGCCGTCGCAGCGGTCTCGGCTCGCTGGTCATCTCAGGATGACCTCGTCGCCGGGATCGAACAGCTCGCGCTTCGTGCGGCAGCCGCCTCGGCACCTGCCGATGTCGATGTCGCCGGTGAACTCTTCGCCTTCGGCTCAGCGATCCAGTCGGATTCCGAACTCGAATTCGCGCTCGGTTCACGCGCGGGAGCGAAAGACGCGAAGGTTGCGCTCGTGGAGCGACTCCTCCGCGGCAAGGTGTCCGACCAGACGATCCTGATCGTCGAACACTTCGTCCGGACGCCTGGCACCAGGAACATCGGCGAGTCGATCGACTACGCACGCTCCGTGGCAGCGGATCAGTCAGGGTTCGCCGTGGCGACCGTGCAGTCTGCCCACGAGCTCACCGCTGCACAGGTTGAGCGACTGGAACGGGCGCTGTCGGGCAAGTATGACCGGGCAGTGCGCGTCAACCAGGTGATCGACCCGGATGTCATCGGAGGGTTCCGAATTCAGGTCGACAACGACGTGATCGATGGCAGTGTTGCAAGCAGGATCAACGATCTGAGACTTCAGCTAGCGAGCTAGCGAAACTATTCGGGCATTCAACTGCCCGTTAACCGTAAAGGGAAGAGAATGGCAGAACTATCGATCAGCCCGGACGAGATCCGCGACGCGCTCAAGGACTTCGTTAAGTCCTACGAACCCGGCCAGCTTTCGAGCACGGAGACCGGACGGGTCGTCGATGCCGGCGATGGCATCGCCCACGTCGAGGGTTTGCCCGGCGTCATGGCCAACGAGCTCATCCGTTTCGCGGATGGCACGCTTGGCCTCGCCCAGAACCTCGACGAGAACGAGATCGGTGTCGTCGTCCTCGGTGAGTTCAACGGAATCGTTGAGGGCATGGAAGTTACCCGCACAGGAGAGGTGCTGTCGACCCCGGTCGGCGACGCATTCCTCGGCCGTGTGGTTGACCCGCTCGGTGCTCCCATCGACGGACTCGGCGAGATCAAGGCGGAGACCCGTCGTGCTCTCGAACTGCAGGCGCCCGGCGTCATGCAGCGTAAGAGTGTGCACGAGCCCATGCAGACCGGAATCAAGGCCATTGACGCCATGATCCCGATCGGCCGCGGCCAGCGCCAGCTCATCATCGGTGACCGCCAGACGGGTAAGTCTGCGATCGCGATCGACACGATCATCAACCAGAAGGCCAACTGGGACTCCGGAGACGTCAACAAGCAGGTTCGCTGCATCTACGTCGCCATCGGTCAGAAGGGTTCGACGATCGCCGCCATCAAGGCAGCGCTCGAAGAGTCCGGCGCCATGGAGTACACGACAATCGTCGCTGCTCCTGCGTCAGACCCGGCAGGCTTCAAGTACCTCGCTCCGTACACCGGCTCGGCCATCGGCCAGCACTGGATGTACGGCGGCAAGCACGTCCTCATCGTCTTCGATGACCTCTCGAAGCAGGCAGAGGCATACCGTGCGGTATCCCTTCTCCTCCGTCGCCCGCCGGGACGCGAAGCGTACCCCGGTGACGTGTTCTACCTGCACTCCCGTCTGCTCGAGCGTTGCGCGAAGCTCTCTGACGAGCTCGGCGCAGGGTCGATGACCGGTCTTCCGCTGATCGAGACCAAGGCGAACGACGTTTCGGCCTACATCCCGACCAACGTCATCTCGATCACCGACGGCCAGATCTTCCTCCAGTCGGACCTGTTCAACGCTAACCAGCGTCCAGCCGTCGACGTCGGAATCTCGGTTTCCCGTGTTGGTGGTGACGCTCAGGTCAAGAGCATCAAGAAGGTTTCAGGAACCCTGAAGCTCGAACTTGCTCAGTACCGCTCGCTCGAGGCTTTCGCGATGTTCGCATCCGACCTCGACGCAACGAGCCGTCGCCAGCTCGCCCGTGGTGCCCGCCTGACCGAGCTCCTGCGCCAGCCGCAGTACTCACCGTTCCCCGTCGAGAACCAGGTCGTTTCGATCTGGGCCGGCACGAAGGGCAAGCTCGACGAGGTCCCGGTCGAAGACATCCTGCGGTTCGAATCCGAACTGCACGACTACCTCGGCCGTAACACCCAGGTTCTGACGAAGCTCCGTGACAGCAACGTGCTCAGCGATGACATCGTCGACGAGCTCGACGCAGCCGTTGACAAGTTCAAGCTGGAGTTCCAGACCGGCGAGGGCAAGCCCCTCAACGGACCGGGCTCGGAGCAGTTCACCGAGCTGCCGGCTGAAGAGGTTCAGCAGGAAAAGATCGTCAAGGGACGTCGATAGGTAATGGGCGCTCAACTTCGGGTCTACACGCAGAAGATCAAGTCTGCGCAGACGACCAAGAAGATCACGAAGGCGATGGAGCTCATCGCCGCCTCCCGCATTGCCAAAGCGCAAGCGCGGGTGGCGGCGTCCGCCCCGTACTCCCGAGCGATCACCCGCGCGGTGTCAGCGGTCGCGACGTATTCAAACGTCGACCACCCGCTGACCACTGAGCCGGAGACCATCGAGCGAGCCGCCGTACTGATCTTCGCTTCTGACCGTGGCCTCGCTGGCGCGTTCAACTCGCAGGTTCTGCGCGAGGCGAACGAGCTTGCCGAATTGCTGCGCAGCCAGGGCAAGGACGTCGTCTACTACCTCGTCGGCCGTAAGGCAGTGGGGTACTTCCAGTTCCGCAAGCGTGCCTCTGAGGGTCAGTGGATCGGCGAGAGCGAAAACCCGACCTTCGCGACCGCTCACGAGATCAGTACCGCTCTGCTCGAGAAGTTCGCCCTGGATGCTTCCGAGGGCGGCGTCGACGAGATCCACATCGTGTACAACCGTCTCGTCAGCATGATGAGCCAGGTACCAGAGGTCACCCGCCTTCTGCCCCTCGAAATCGTCGAGGGAATGGAAGAGCCGGGCGACAACGCGATCCTCCCGTTGTACGAATTCGAACCGGACGCGGCGAGTGTGCTCGACGCGCTCCTGCCCGTCTACATCGAAAGCCGGATCTTCAACGCCCTGCTCCAGTCCGCCGCTGCAAAGCACGCGGCGACGCAGAAGGCGATGAGCTCAGCGAGCGACAACGCGGACAAGCTCATCACCGACTACACCCGGCTGCGGAACAACGCTCGGCAGGCCGAGATCACCCAGCAGATTTCAGAGATTGTCGGCGGCGCAGACGCACTGTCGTCCGCCAAGTAACGCAGACTACGAAGAGAGAAGAAGAGCATGACAGACATTGCCACCGCTCAGGACCCGGCAAGCGAGGTGAAGGCCGCCACAATCGGCCGCGTCTCCCGCGTCACCGGTCCGGTTGTTGACATCGAGTTCCCGCACGACGCGATTCCCGGTATCTACAACGCGCTGAAGACCACGGTCACCATGGGGGGCCAGACATCCACGCTGACCCTTGAGGTTGCCCAGCACCTCGGCGATGACGTCGTTCGTGCCATCGCACTGAACCCGACCGACGGACTCGTCCGCGGCCAGGAAGTGACTGACACCGGCGAGCCGATCACGGTTCCCGTCGGCGATGTCACCAAGGGCAAGGTGTTCAACGTCATTGGTGAGGTTCTCAACTCCGCCCCCGGCGAGCAGATCGAGATCACCGAGCGCTGGCCGATCCACCGCAAACCACCGGCATTCGACCAGCTTGAGTCGAAGACCGAGCTCTTCGAGACCGGCATCAAGTCGATCGACCTCCTCACCCCGTACGTGCAGGGTGGAAAGATCGGTCTGTTCGGTGGTGCAGGTGTCGGTAAGACGGTCCTCATCCAGGAAATGATCCAGCGCGTTGCGCAGGACCACGGTGGTGTGTCGGTGTTCGCCGGTGTCGGTGAGCGTACCCGTGAAGGTAACGACCTCATCTTCGAAATGGAAGAAGCAGGCGTCTTCGACAAGACCGCTCTTGTCTTCGGCCAGATGGACGAGCCGCCGGGAACGCGACTGCGCGTCGCCCTCTCGGCACTGACCATGGCTGAGTACTTCCGCGACGTGCAGAAGCAGGACGTGCTGTTGTTCATCGACAACATCTTCCGCTTCACGCAGGCCGGTTCAGAGGTCTCCACCCTCCTCGGACGTATGCCGTCCGCTGTGGGATACCAGCCGAACCTCGCCGACGAGATGGGTATCCTCCAGGAGCGCATCACCTCGACCCGTGGCCACTCGATCACGTCGCTGCAGGCAATTTACGTTCCTGCTGACGACTACACCGACCCGGCTCCGGCGACGACGTTCGCGCACCTCGACGCCACAACAGAACTGTCTCGTGAGATCGCGTCGAAGGGCCTGTACCCGGCTATCGACCCGCTGACCTCCACCAGCCGGATCCTCGACCCGCGCTACATCGGTGATGACCACTACAACACCGCTGTTCGCGTCAAGGCGATTCTGCAGAAGAACAAGGAACTCCAGGAGATCATCGCGATCCTCGGCGTCGACGAGCTGAGCGAAGAAGACAAGATCACGGTCGCCCGTGCACGTCGCATCCAGCAGTTCCTCTCGCAGAACACCTACATGGCGAAGAAGTTCACCGGTGTCGAAGGTTCCACGGTTCCGCTCAAGGAGACCATCGAGTCCTTCTCGGCGATCGCCAACGGTGACTTCGACCACGTCGCTGAGCAGGCGTTCTTCAACGTCGGTGGCATCAACGACGTCGAAGAGGCATGGGCACGTATCCAGAAGGAGAACGGCTAGTCATGGCTTCGCTCAAGGTCAGTGTCGTCGGGGCAGATCAGGAAGTGTGGTCTGGTACCGCCTCCATGGTCGTCGCCCGGACCATCGAAGGGGAGATCGGTATTCTTCCCGGCCACGAGCCCATGCTTGCCATCCTCGGTGACGGTGAAGTCCGCGTCACCGCCGAAGACGGAACCAAGCTGACGGCCACGGCCGCCGACGGTTTCCTCTCGGTCGAGAACGACACCGTCACGATCGTCGCTGGCAACGCCAGCCTCGTCAAGTAATTCCGCCGCAAGGCTCCGCAACGCCCCGTGCTGATACTGCTCCCTCCGTCTGAGACGAAGAGGGCAGGCGGCACGGGGCGTTCGCTGTCTCTCGACAGTCTGCGATATCCAGCGCTCACCGAGGCCCGCCGCGTTCTTGCCGATGACGTCGTTACGCTGTCGAACGATGCGGATGCCTCGATCGCGGCCCTCAAACTCGGCCCGAAGCAGCATGGCGAGGTCGAAATCAATCGGCTGCTGTGGGACTCTCCCACGCTTCCCGCGCTCGACAGGTACACCGGGGTGCTGTTCGATGCTCTCGACGCCGCCTCCCTCAGCCCCAGTGCCCGTGCTTTCGCGGGCGAGCACCTTGTGATCCATGCTGCGTTGTTCGGTCCGGTCGGCGCCCTCGATCCGATCCCGGCGTACCGGCTCTCGCACGATTCGCGGGTGCCTGGGCGCCCGCTCAAACGGCACTGGCGGAGCGCCGTCGAGCAGTGCCTCGCCGAGCACATCGGACTCGTCCTCGACCTGCGCTCCGAAGCCTATATCGCCCTCGGGCCGGCGCCCGAGGGAGCGCACTTTCTCCGCGTACTCACCGAGGGAGCCGGCGGCGCGAGGCGCGCGCTCAACCACTTCAACAAGAAGGCCAAGGGTGAATTCGCTCGCGCTCTGATCGAGTCCGAAAGCGACTTCACCACGGCCGGCCAGCTGCTGGACTGGGCGAGCGGCGTCGGGATCCGGATCGAGCGGCAGCCGGACTCGACAGACCTGGCGCTTCTGGTTTGAAGCTCACGCGTTCGCACGCCAGCAGCCGACGACGTGGTCGTCGACCAGACCCGCCGATTGCATCAGCGCGTACATCGTCGTCGGGCCGACGAAACGATAGCCGCGACGGCGGAGCTCCACGCTCAGCGCCGTGGACTCCGGTGTAATCGCAGGGATTTCTCCGAGGCTTCGCGGTCGCGGCCGCTCAGCCGTCGGAGCAAAACGCCAGAGCAGGTCGGAGAGGCTCTCGTCCAGGTCCCGCGTCACGCGCGCGTTCGAGATCACGGCGCGGATCTTGCCCCGATGACGGATGATCGAGGGATCCGACGCCAGCCGTTCGACGTCGTCCTCGGTCATCGCGGCGACCGTGTCGATATCGAAGTTCGCGAACGCCTGCCTGAATGCCGGCCGCCGTTTGAGGATGGTGATCCACGACAAACCGGCCTGAAACCCTTCGAGACTGATCTTCTCGAACACGGCGCGGTCGCCGAGGAGCGGGATTCCCCACTCTTCGTCGTGATAGCGCTGGTATTCGGGATCTGAGCCGACCCACCCGCAGCGAGGCGTGGCATCCGCTCCTTCGACGATGGAGGAGATAACGGCCACGGCGGATCCTTCGGTGTGAGGGCGGTCGTCGTCAGAATAGCGGATGCTGCGTCAGCGGTACGACACCGATTCGTGGTCGAGAAGCCACTGTTTCGTCGAGACCCCGTTGCCCTGGCTGTAGCCGACGATCCGGCCGGCGCTGTTGAGAACGCGATGGCAGGGGATGAACAGGGGAACCGGGTTGGCCCGAACGGCACCGCCCGTCGCCCGCCCGGCGATCCCGAGGCCCGCCTGATGACCGAGGAGACCGTACGTGGTCGACGTTCCGTACTCAACCTCGCTGAGTGCGGACCAGACCTTGCGCTGGAACGGTGTGCCTTCGACGTGCACCGGAAGGTCGAACCGACGCCGGGTACCGGCGAAGTACTCGGACAGCTGTTCCGCCGCCCTCACGAGCAGGTCGGTCGAGCTCTCGCGGTAGCCATCACGGGGGAGCGCGCCCTCGTTCTCGATGCTCAGTCCGGTGATCGAGAGGCCATCGCTGCGCACCTCGATCCGGCCGATCGGGCTGGGAAGACGGATGAGGCCGACCGGACGGTCGAACAGGGTGGGCTGGGGTTCTGGAGTGAGGGTTCGCGGGGTCATGCCGTCGACGGTAGGGCGGAGAAGTTCCCCGCTCCCGAGCGGACGGCCGTCTGTGGAGCGTGCCTCGCGTCATCCGTGCTGTGGGGGAGTCGCCGCGCTAGCCTTGGACCATGGCAACCATCGAATACCGCACCCTCGGCTCCAGCGGCCTCCGCGTCTCGACGATCGGACTCGGCTGCAACAATTTCGGCCGGCTCGGCACGGCCAGCGAGACGCAGAAAGGGACGGATGCCGTCATCTCGGCTGCTCTCGACGCCGGCGTGACCCTGCTCGACACGGCAGACATGTACGGCAAGGAGCCGGGGCTCAGCGAGACGCTCATGGGCAACGCCCTGCGCGGCCGCCGCGACGAGGTGGTCCTTGCGACGAAGTTCGGACACTCCGGCGCGGACGTCGGGCTGGAGGGCTGGGGCGCCAAGGGGTCACGGCGCTACGTCCGGCTCGCTGTTGAAGCGTCGCTGCGACGCCTGCAGACCGACTGGATCGACCTGTACCAGTTGCACACACCAGACCCGATCACGCCGATCGAAGAGACACTTTCCGTTCTCGACGATCTGATCCGTGAGGGCAAGGTGCGGTACATCGGGCACTCCAACCTCGCCGGCTGGCAGATCGCCGAAGCCGAACTCACCGCTGAGCTTCGCGGGCACTCCAAGTTCATTTCGGCGCAGAACGAGTTCAGCTTGCTCGTGCGCGACGCCGAGCAGGAGGTGCTCCCGGCCGTGCGCCACTTCGGCCTCGGTTTCCTGCCGTACTTTCCGCTCTACAACGGATTGTTCACCGGAAAGTTCAGCCGCGACGGCGGGCCGGCCGAGTCGCGCATCATGCGCCAGCGGAGCCACCTGCTCGAGAACGCGCCGTGGGACCGGATCGAAGCGTTCCAGTCCTTCGCCGACGAGCGCGGGGTGACCATGCTCCAGGCCACGTTCGCCTGGCTGCTCGCCCAGCCGAACCTCACAAGTGTCATCGCGGGCGCGACCAGCCCCGAGCAGATCGAACAGAACGCGGATGCCGCCACCGCGTGGCATCCGTCGGCTGAAGACGTCGAGGCCATCACGGCACTCTTCGCGCCGGCCGACGACGAGTAGCCCCCGAGCCGCACGTTTTCACCCGTTGCGGACGAAAGCACCCGGTACCCCGGATGTTCTCGACCGCAACGGGTGATTTCGTGGAGCACGACTCGGCCCGAGGGGTCGGCAGCGGCGCTGGCTCGACTATGCTCGCGGACAGGGAACTATGCTCGCTCAACTCACCGGACGCTATCTGAAGCCGCACTGGCGGCTTCTCGTCGGCGTCATCGTCTTCCAGCTCGCTCAGTCGATCGCGTCGCTGTACCTGCCCACCCTCAACGCCGACATCATCGACAAGGGTGTCGCCGTCGGCGATACCGAGTACATTCTGCGGGTCGGCATGGTCATGCTCGGCATCACGCTCGTGCAGGTGCTGTGCGCGATCACCGCGGTCTACTTCGGCGCGAAAGCCGCCATGGCGCTTGGCCGGGATCTCCGTCAGGCCGTCTTCGACCGGGTCTCGGTGTTCTCTGAACGCGAGGTGTCGTCGTTCGGGGCACCGTCGCTCATCACCCGCAGCACGAACGATGTGCAGCAGGTGCAGATGCTCGTGCTCACCACGTGCACCCTCATGGTCTCTGCGCCGATCCTTGCGATCGGCGGCGTTGTGCTCGCGCTCGGACTCGACCTGCAGCTGTCCTGGCTGATGGCGGTCGCGATCCCGGTGCTGCTGATTGCGGTCGGGCTCATCATCGTCCGGATGGTGCCGCTGTTCCAGTCCATGCAGCGGCGGATCGACCGCGTCAACCGCGTCCTGCGGGAGCAGCTCACCGGCATCCGTGTCGTGCGCGCTTTCGTCCGGGAGGACATCGAGACCGCGCGGTTCGCGAAGGCCAACGCTGAGCTGACGGATGTCGGGCTGCGCACCGGTCGTCTGATGGCGATCATGTTCCCGATCGTCATGCTCGTTCTCAACGTCTCGAGCATTGCCGTGCTCTGGTTCGGCGCCTTCCGGGTGGAGGAGGGCTCGATGCAGGTCGGCACGGTGATGGCGTTCCTGCAGTACCTGATGCAGATCCTCATGGCCGTCATGATGGCGACGTTCATGGCGGTGATGATCCCGCGCGCTGCGGTCAGCGCCGATCGCATTGGCGAGGTGCTCTCGACCGAGTCGTCCGTGCGCCAGCCGGAGAATCCCGTGACGACACTCGACACCACTGGAAGCGTCGCCTTCGAGGGCGTCTCGTTCTCGTACCCCGGCGCCGACCAGCCCGTGCTCCGCGACCTCTCGTTCCGCATCGCGCCGGGGTCGACGACCGCCATCATCGGATCGACCGGGTCTGGCAAGACGACGCTCGTCAACCTGCTGCCCCGGCTGTTCGACGCGACGGCCGGCCGGGTGCTCGTCGACGGTGTCTGGGTGAGTGAAACCGACCAGGACCTGCTCTGGTCGAAGATCGGAATCGTTCCACAGAAGCCATACCTGTTCACCGGAACGGTGGCGTCGAACCTGCGTTACGGCAAACCGTCTGCGACCGACGAGGAGCTGTGGCGCGCGCTCGACATCGCCCAGGCGAAGGACTTCGTCGAAGAGCTGCCTGACGGACTCGAGTCCGCGGTCAGCCAGGGCGGCACGAACCTGTCCGGCGGTCAGCGGCAACGACTCGCGATCGCACGGGCGCTCGTGAAGCAGCCGGAGATCTATGTATTCGACGACTCGTTCTCGGCGCTCGACCTGGCGACGGATGCCCGCCTCCGGGCCGCTCTCGCCCGCGACGTTTCCGGGGCGACCCTGATCATCGTCGCCCAGCGTGTGTCGTCGATACTCTCCGCCGACCAGATCCTCGTCCTCGAAGACGGGGCGATCGTCGGCATCGGGACCCACGACGAGCTCCTTGAGAGCTCGGACACCTACCGCGAGATCGTCGAATCCCAGCTCACCGTGGAGGAGGCGACATGAGCGACACCGACACGGAAGTAGAGGACCGGCCGACGGTTCCCGCTCGCCCCCCGCGCGGCGGCGGACCCTGGGCGGGCGCGGGCATGCCCGTCGAGAAATCGATGAACTTCGTCCCGAGCGCCAAACGCTTGCTCACGCGACTGAAGCCGGAGTGGTTCCCGCTGTCGATCGTCACGCTGCTCGCCATTCTCAGCGTCGGCCTCACGGTGATCGGGCCGAAGATCCTCGGCGAGGCGACCAACATCATCTTCGAGGGGGCAATCTCCCAGAACCTCCCGACCGGCTTGACGCAAGAACAGATCGTCGACGGTCTCCGTGCGCAGGGGGAGACCGACCGCTCGAACATGCTCGAGTCGATGAACCTCAGGCCGGGCGAGGGCATCGACTTCGCGGCGCTGTCCGGTGTGCTGCTGCTTGTTCTCGCGATCTACGGGTTCGCGTTCCTCTTCGGCTGGATCCAGGCACTCGTTCTCAACGGTGTCGTGCAGCGCACGATGTACCGGCTCCGCGAAGACGTCGAGACGAAGGTCAACCGGCTCCCGCTCTCCTTCTTCGACCGGATGCCACGGGGCGAGCTTCTCAGCCGGGTCACGAACGACATCGACAACATCTCTCAAACCCTCCAGCAGACCCTGAGCCAGATTCTCGTTTCCCTGCTGAGCGTGATCGGCGTGCTCGCGATGATGTTCTCGATCTCACCTCTTCTCGCCGGCATCGCGCTCGTCACCATCCCGCTGACCGTCCTCATCACGACGGTGATCGCGAAGCGCTCGCAAAAGAAGTTCGTGGACCAGTGGGCACACACGGGCGAGCTCAACGCGCAAATCGAAGAGATGTACACCGGGCACGCGATCGTCAAGGTGTTCGGGCGCTCGCGGGAGGTCAGCTCACGGTTCCGCGCCAAGAACGACGAGTTGTTCCAGGCGAGCTTCGGCGCACAGTTCATCTCGGGCATCATCATGCCGTCGATGATGTTCGTCGGGAACCTTGTCTATGTCGCCATCGCCGTGGTCGGCGGACTGCAGGTCGCAACGGGGGCACTGAGCCTCGGCAGTGTTCAAGCCTTCATCCAGTACTCCCGCCAGTTCACCCAGCCACTCACCCAGCTTGGCTCGATGGCTAATCTGCTCCAGTCGGGCGTGGCATCCGCTGAGCGCGTGTTCGAACTCTTCGACGCCGACGAGCAATCGCCGGACCCGAAAGATCCGGCCACCTCGGATGCCGGTGCGGGCAGGCTCGTCTTCGACGGCGTCTCGTTCAGCTATTCGCCAGACAAACCGCTGATCTCGAATCTCGATCTGGTGGCCGAGCCCGGCAACACGGTCGCGATCGTGGGACCGACGGGCGCCGGGAAAACAACTCTCGTGAACCTCATCCTCCGGTTCTACGAGCTCGACGCCGGGCGCATCACCCTCGACGGCGTCGACATCTCGCGAATGACCAGACTCGACCTCCGCAGTCGGGTCGGCATGGTTCTCCAGGACACCTGGCTGTTCGGCGGGACCATCCGCGACAACATCGCGTACGGCCGGCCGGATGCCACGGAAGAGGAAATCCTCGAGGCAGCTCGCGCGACGTACGTCGACCGCTTCGTGCACTCCCTCCCGGACGGATACGACACGGTCCTCGACGACGAGGCGTCCAACGTCTCAGCGGGGGAGAAGCAGCTCCTGACGATCGCGCGAGCGTTCCTCGCCCGGCCGAGCGTGCTCATCCTCGACGAGGCGACGAGTTCCGTCGATACCCGCACCGAACTCCTGGTGCAGAAGGCCATGTCGACGCTCCGTCAGGACCGCACCAGTTTCGTCATTGCGCACCGGTTGTCGACCATCCGCGACGCCGACCTGATCCTCGTGATGGAATCCGGGCAGATCGTGGAGCAGGGCAGCCACGAAGCTCTGCTCGCGCAAGGTGGGGCGTACTACAACCTCTACAACTCACAATTCGCGGCGCCGGTGAGCGACGCGGACTGAGATTCCACAGGCGGATGTCGGTGAGCCGGTTATCCACATCACGACGGCTTTCCGGCACGCCCGGTGCACCGGGGCAAGACTTCCGGCATGACCACCATCATCAAGGCCACCGACGCCAGTGATTTTCTCGCCCTCGTGCCGCATCTCGTCGGTTTCCCGCCACGCGACAGCATTGTGCTCGTCGTCTTCCGCGGCAACCGGACCTGCGGAGCCCTGAGACTCGATCTCCCCAAACCCTCCACGACACCCGTCGTTCGCCGTCGAATTGCGACGACGATGATCGGAATGGCGTGCCGTATCCAGGACGCCGATGCGATCGTGCCCGTCGTGTACACGGACGAGGCGTTCTCCTCCGGTCCCTCGATGCCGCATCGGGCGGACATCCGCGCCATTCTGAGCCGCGCGCGGTACTCCGGCTTCCTCGTCCGTGATGCGCTGTGTGTCGCGACGGATGCCTGGGGCAGTTATCTCGACGACGCCTGCCCTGCTCGAGGCCGACCGCTGGGACGGATCGCGGCGTCTCCCACCCTCGGCGCGCTTCACGAGGCACGACCCGCTCGTGCCCTTGTCGACGTCGCCGCCGAATCACAACTGCCTGTTCCGGATTCCGGGAGCAGCGAACGGACGGCGAAGAAGTACCTTGCGCTCGCGGCGCTCCGGCACTCACCGGAACTCGGCCCGGCGGTCTTCTTCGACCACGACTTCTCCGGTGACATCGTGGGGTTCGCCGATGCATTGCTTGACCTCGGCGATGCGCCCGTCATTCCCCGGGATGCCGCGTTGCTGGCATTCCTCGCCCAGGCGCCGACGGTGCGCGATGAAATCCTGCTCACGTGGGCGTGGGGTGCCGAGTTCGGTGAGCGAGTGGGTGAGATGAACGCCCGTCATCAGGCGGGTGAGGACATCAGTTCGCTCCCCGGCGCGCTGGCGCTCGGCGGGTTCGACATGCCCCGCCCTGATGTCGCGCGGTTGAGGGCGGCGATCGGGGTGTTGCGTTACACAGCACCGAGACTGCCACGAGAGGCGCAGCCTCCGCTGCTCACGATGCTCGCGTGGGCTCACTGGGCGCTCGGGGCAGGAACAATAGCCGCACGGTGGGTTGATCAAGCCCGCGAACTCGATCCTGCGTATTCTCTGGCGGAGCTTCTGGACTCGATGTTGCAGTCCGGGAGGCTGCCTGACTGGGCATGGGATGTGCCCCCTGGCGTCACCGAGGGTGCTGCGATCGACGGCGAGCGGTAGGCCGCGGTCACTGGGCGCCGCGGCGCCCGGTATTATCGACGCAGGCTTCATCTCCGTGAGGCCTCGAGAGGATGAGTGCGTGACTGCCATCGACGTGAGCACCGGTTCCCGGATCGTCGACGTGCCCGGCACACACCCATTGGCCCTGACCTGGGCTGCAGCAACCGACACCGGCCGCAAACGCCAGGTCAACCAGGACGCCCTGATCGTCGATTACCCGATCTTCGCCGTTGCTGACGGGATGGGTGGCCATGACGCCGGAGAAGTCGCCAGCGCTGCCGTTATCGCGCGGTTGTCTGAGCGGGTCGCGTCGGGCGAGATCGTCGATCGCGGCGCTGTCGAAACCGCTCTGCGTTCAGCGGTGGACGACATGTTCGAACAGGTCGGCAAATCGGACCTCGGCACCGGAACGACGGTGACCGGCATCGTTTTCGGATTCTCCGGTGAAGACGGCAGCGTTCCCGCGTGGACCGTCTTCAACATCGGCGACTCGCGGGTGTACCGCCTGCTCGGAGACGAACTGATCCAGGTCACGCTCGATCACTCCGTCGTCCAGGAACTCATCTCGATCGGGGCGATCACCCCGGATGAAGCAGAATCACACCCCCACGGCAACGTCATCACCCGTGCGGTCGGTTTCACCGACGATCCGCTGCCGGATTACACCGACGTTCCCTCGACGGATCGGGCGCGCTGGCTGGTCTGCTCTGACGGCCTGACCAAGGAACTGACCGACTTCGGTCTGCGGCACTTCCTCATGCAGAGCAGCACCCCGGAGGAAGCCGTCCGGGGACTCGTCGGAGCAGCGCTCGAGAACGGCGGGCGCGACAATGTCAGTGTCATCGTGCTCGACGAACTCCTGCTCGACGAAACGGGCAGCGCCGCCGTTACCGGCTGACGAGGTCTCCTCCACAGCGGAGCGGGCCCATTGCGGATCCCACCACGCATCCGGCACGCTCGAGCGGCGGACTCGTACCTGCTCTCCTTGACGGATGCAGGTACCTCCGGATGAACCGATCACCGTTCCGCCGCGGCCGGAACCGATTCGCCCGTCACCGTTCCCGGTCGTCGCGAGCATCGCCCCGGTGGTCGCGGCCGTCGTCATCTGGGCGCTGACCCGGTCACCGTTCGTCCTGATCTTCGCCGCTCTCGGCCCGATCATCGCGGTAGCGAGCGTCGTCGACAACCGGTGGTCCGGCAGGCGGCGACTCCGCACGGACACCGCAGGATGGCTGGCAGAAATCGATCGTCTGAACACCGACGTCGACACGCGCCACGCCGCCGAACAGAAGTCCCGGTGTTCGACGTCGACGAGCGCAAGACGGATCCTCGACACACCGGATGCTCCGACGATCGGATTCGGCAGGTGGCGCGTCCCCGCCGCCCGCCAGAAGAGCGTCGTCGTGGGTCGGGGCGCTCAGCCCAGCGCGCTGCGGGTCGACGGACCACAAGGGCCCGAGACTGCCCGGCTGAAGGCACGCGCCCGGCTTGTCCCGGACGTCCCTGTCGAGGTCGACGCCGGCGGAGGAATCGGGCTCGTCGGACCTCCATTACTCGCCAGCGCGATCGCCCGCGGTCTGCTGGTGCAGCTGTGCTCCGCGTCGAGTCCCGACGCGCTCGCCGTGCTTGAGCTTCCCTCCGGCTGGGACTGGGCGGATGCCCTCCCGCACCGCCGCTCTCGCGCGGCGGCGGCATCCGTCGCGGTGGTCGAGTCCGCGCCGGCCGCGGGGCCGTTGCCTCCCGCCGACGCGCTCCTCGTGCTCGCGGAACGACTGGACCGGATCCCGACACGATGTTCGAGCGTGATCGAACTCACCGGGGTGACGACGGCGGTTCTTCACCGAACCGGTACCACCGGGCTCGCCGAGCCCCTCGACCTGCACGTTGAACTCATCTCGGTAGCGGAGGCCGGGGCTTTCGCCCGCATGCTCGAAGGGCACGCTTCGCGCCTCGGTGATGGCGACACGGGTGCGTTACCCGCCGTCGTCGGGTTCGCCGAGATGGCGGTCGCAGCACCACCACCCCGGCCGTCCGGCTCGCTCTCGGCCGTGATCGGCTCGAGCAGCGGAGGCCCGGTCTGCGTCGATATCGTCACGGACGGTCCTCACGCCATCGTCGGTGGAACCACGGGGAGTGGCAAGAGCGAACTCCTGGTCACCTGGGCCACGAGCCTGGCGGAGCGATACCCACCCGAGGTGGTTACCCTGCTCCTCGTCGACTTCAAGGGAGGTGCGGCGTTCGCTCCGCTCCTCGGGCTACCGCATGTCGTCGGCGTGCTCACCGACCTCGACGGCGGATCTGCGATCCGCGCGCTTGACAGCCTCCGTGCCGAAGTCCGATACCGGGAACGGATGCTCCGCGACCTCGGAGTGCGTGATATCGCACAGGCGCAGGCGCAGGCGCTCGCCCGGCTCGTCATTGTCGTCGACGAGTTTGCCGCGATGCTCGACGGCTTTCCTGAACTGCATGCGCTCTTCGTCGACATTGCTGCGAGAGGCCGATCGCTCGGTCTTCATCTGATCCTGTGCACCCAACGGCCGGCCGGTGTGGTGAAGGACTCGCTCCTCGCGAACTGCGGATTGCGGATGTCGCTTCGGGTGAACAACCGGGCCGACAGCATCGCGATCCTCGCAACGGATGCCGCGGTGATGCTCCCGGCATCCATCCCCGGTCGTCTCGTCCTCGCCACAGGTGCAACGCCCGTCACCCTGCAGGTGGCGACGGCGACGGAAACCGACATCGCCCGTGCAGCGGGAGCATGGCGTTCGGTTGCTGAGGTGCGACGGCCGTGGCTCGAACCGCTGCCGCCGTGGGTGGAGCGGTCGAGTCTGGGGGAGCCGGCCGACGACATCCGTCTCGGTCTGGCGGACCTGCCCACGGAGCAGCGGCAGGAGACCGTGTGCTGGGACCCGGTCGCCGACGGCAGCATGCTCGTCATCGGTATGGCCCAGACCGGTAAAACGACGCTGCTCAACACGATCGAACGCGAGGCCACCCGGCTCGACCGGTGGGTCGTCGAGCGGATCGGCTCTGATGCCGAGCTGGCGTGGGATGTCGTGATGGCGCGGTCTGCTGCACTGTCGTCTTCGCACATCGATGGCCCGCCGGTGCTGATTCTGCTCGACGACCTCGATTCGCTCCTCGCGGGCATCGACCCGGAGGCGGCATCCGACCTGCGGGATGGCGTTGTCGCGCTGCTTCGGGACGGACCGCGCCGTGGCGTCCATCTGGCGATCACGCTCCAGAGGCTCGCCGGGCCGACCGCGATGCTCGGCGGGTTCGTCGGCTCGACCGTTCTGCTTGGCACGGCGAATCGCCAGGAACACATCCTCGCTGGCGGCAGCGCCGCCGGCTGGGTCGAGAGCAGACGGCCGGGCAGTGCGCTCTGGCGTGGCACGTCGGTGCAGCTGGCCGCTCCGGAACCGGCGCGACTCCCGGCGAAGCATGCTGCGAGCCGCACCGTGCGGCCGGTGCGGTGGGATGAACACCCTCTGACGCTCGTCGTCTCGAACGCCCCAAAGCGTCGCGCCGACGAGATCCTCATGTGGAACGCCACGCACCAGCCGGTCGGTGTCGCCGTGCTTGGCGACACCGCGTCAGGGCGATTGTCGATCGACCATGTTCGCGGTCGATCGGGCGGACCGGTCGCTCTCGTCGGGGATCCGGAGGAGTGGCAGGGTCAGTGGTCACTTCTGACGGCGCTGCGCCAGGACGCCGCCATCATCATCGACGGATGCACCGTGGCTGAGTTCCGTGCGATCACCAGGATCCGCACGCGGCCACCCCTGCTGTCGCGATTGCCCGGCAGAGCGTGGTTCGTGGAACCCGGCGGGGAGGTGACGCGAGTGAGCCTGGCTCCACCGCCGCGTTCCTAGACAGTTGCCGCCGTAACAGCCGTCGCCAGTTCCTCGTGGTCGAGCCCATGCGCGCGTGCGACGGGTTCGCTGTAGACGGCGCCGTGGTGGGTGTTGAGGCCGAGAGCGAGTGCAGGGTCCGCCGCGAGAGCATCCCGCCAGCCGGCCTTCGCGATCGCCCGCACGTAGGGGAGCGTCGCATTCGTCAGCGCGTAGGTGGACGTGTGCGGAACGGCGCCGGGCATGTTGCCGACGCAATAGAACACCGAGCCGTGCACGGTGAAGGTGGGGTCAGCGTGCGTCGTCGGGTGCGAGTCCTCGAAGCATCCACCCTGGTCGACGGAGATGTCGACGAGCACGCTGCCGGGCTGCATCGTCGCGACGAGCGCGTTGCTGACGAGCTTCGGGGTCTGTGCCCCCGCAATGAGCACTGAGCCGATGACGAGGTCCGCCGAAACCACCGAGTGTTCGATCTCGAACGCGTTGCTGGCGATCGTCTTGATCCGCCCGGCGTAGAGGGCGTCGAGTTCACGCAGCCTGGCGATGTTCGTGTCGAGAACGGTGACATCCGCTCCGAGGCCGACGGCGATCGCCGCAGCGTTGGTGCCCGCGACGCCACCGCCGAGCACCGTTACCCGGGCCGGAGAGGTTCCCGGGACGCCGGGGACGAGGAGGCCGGGGCCGCCGTTCGGCTTGAGCATGGTGTTCGCGCCCACGATTGTGGCGAGCCGCCCGGCGACCTCGCTCATTGGCGCGAGAAGCGGAAGAGACCGGTTCGGCAGCTGGACGGTCTCGTAGGCGATGGCGGTGATACCGGTGCGAACGAGCTCGCGGGTCAGCTCCGCTTCGGCGGCGAGGTGGAGGTAAGTGAACAGCACGAGTCCCTGGCGGAAGTACTGGTACTCCGACTCGATTGGCTCCTTCACCTTCAGCAGCAACTCGGCGCGAGCCCACGTCTCGGCAGCCGTCGGGAGAATCGTCGCCCCGGCGGAGAGGTACGCATCGTCGGGAATGGAGGATCCTTCGCCCGCGCCAGTCTCGATCAGGACCTCGTGACCATGGACGGTCAGTTCATGAACCCCGGCTGGAGTGATGGCGACGCGGTACTCGTTGTTCTTGACCTCGCGGGGAATGGCGACTCTCATGGTGCTCCTTCATCCGTGGCCGCCCCGGTTGGGAGCGGCACAAATCGGCAGGTCATCCACCCTTGTGGGAGTCCGACGACACTGTCAGGCGGGCGCGGTTGCCCAGAGCCAGCCTATCGAGATCAGGCGCGTTCGAGCAGGGGAGAGACGCGGATGTCGCCAACGACGGCGTCCCCGCCCTTCACCGAGAGGTTGAGGTCAGGCAGCACAGCGTCGACAGCGTCGCGATCAAGTGCTCCGGCATCTGCCAGCAGGGTCAGGCCGACGAGGGACGCGGCACGCAGGCTTCCATCGAGCATCTTGAGGGCGACGGTTGTCCCGTCTGGCGCCGCCATCACCATGACGCCTTCAGCACCGAGCTTCGCGAACACACCGAGCCGGTCGATGACGACGGTGTTCGCTCGCCCTGTGCCGTCGAGCGCCCAGCCGTTCTCGAGGACAGCGTGGCAGAGGATGCCGGCGTTGCGGTAGATCGCGAATGGTGACGTCGGCGACGAGGTGCGGATGCGGCCGATACCGCGGGCGAGCCCGGAGAGCGACAGCGCGTGGACGGGAGCACCACACCCGTCGATTCCGGTGTGAACCGGGCGTTCCCCGGTGAATCGCTCGACGACATCCCGAATGAGGACCTGCATCGGGTGGTCGTTCTCGAGGTAGGCCTCGATCGGCCAGCCGTTGGTCACGCACGCGAGGAGCATCGCGGCATGCTTGCCCGAGCAGTTCATGTAGATCGGGGATGCCGTGCCGTTGTCGCGGAGGAGTTCGTCGCGCGCGGCGGAGTCGGCGGGCCAGTCCGCCGGGCACTGCAGGGCGATCTCGGTCAGACCGGCCTGCGCGAGAATGCTCCGGACGACAGAGACATGGCGCTGGGTACCCGAGTGGCTAGCCGTCGCGAGAACGGCAGCGGCGCCGCGGAGTCCGACGCCGGCGTTCATCACGGCGATCGCCTGGAACGGCTTGAGCGTCGATCGTGCGAACACCGGAGCGGACGGGTCCCCGAGCGAGCGGAGAACATCGGCGTGCTGGTCGAGCACGATCGCAGAGCCGGAGTGCCGGGATTCGACGAAGCCGCTCCTGGTGACGATGGCGAGTTCGACGGCGCTCGCCGATGAGAAGGTTTCGACGGGGTCGGGTGCAGTAGTCACCGGTCAAGGGTAGCCCTGATCGCGGGCTCTGGTCGTGACAGACTGGGGCCATGTTGGGCGAACACGGGTACACGGTCGGCGTCGAATGGCGCGGAAACCGCGGAACGGGCACGAGCGGGTATCGGGACTACAGTCGTGAGCTCGTTGTGTCAGCCGCGGGGAAGCATCCGATTGAGGGATCCGCCGACAAACCGTTCCGCGGAGACCTGTCGCGCTGGAACCCGGAGGAACTGCTCCTCGCCGCGCTCGCCCAGTGCCACCTGCTGTCGTACCTGCACGTCGCCGTGACCGTCGGAGTCGTCGTCACCGCGTACGAGGATGATGCGCACGGCACCATGGTCGAAGACGGCAACAGTGGCGGAGCATTCACCGAGGTGATTCTTCGCCCCCGGGTCACCGTCGCGGACGGGTCAATGACGGATGCCGCGCTCGCGGCCCACAAACGCGCCAACGAATTGTGCTTCATCGCCCGGTCGGTGAACTTTCCGGTGCGTCACGAACCGGTGATCGTCGTCGCCTGAGCGTCAGAACCGCTCCCGCTGGAACACGGCGCGCTTGATCTTTTCGATGGTGTCGGCCGGCGGTGTTTCGTTGTAGGAACCGGCGAGTTCCTGGCCCGTGAGGGCGTGGATGGCGGCCATGATCTCGTCGGTAGCCTGTCGTCTCGCCTTTCCGCTCGTCGCCGGTCCGTGGTGGCTCACGTCGATCGGCTCACCGAAGATGACGGTGGCGCGCTTGAGCCGGGGAACGGTACTGCCGACGGGCATGAGTTCGTCGGTGCCGATCAGTCCAACAGGCACGACGGGGGAGCCGGTGCTGAGCGCGAGCCACGCCACTCCGGTGCGGCCCTTGTACAGGCGTCCGTCGAGGGACCGGGTGCCCTCCGGGTAGATCGCGAACGCGCTCTCGGTCTCGAGGATGCGTTGACCGGCGTCGAGAGCTTCCTGGGCGGCTGCACCTGCACCGCGCTCGACGCCGACGGCGCCGATCGAAGTGAAGAAGATGCGGGAGACCCACCCGCGGAACCCTGTGCCGTCGAAGTAACTGGACTTCGCGAGGAACTGAACCCGCCGTGGGGCGACGACCGGGATCGCGACACTGTCGATGAACGACAGGTGGTTGCTGGCGAGGATCACTCGTCCCGTGCGCGGAACGTTCGACCGGCCGATGATCCGGGGACGATAGATGCCCCGGACGATGGGCATGAGCACGGCCCGACCGAGATGGTAGACGAACCCGGGGGAGGAGGCTTCGCTCGTCAGGGGGACGTCTTTTTCCGTGTTCGGCACAACGGATGAGCGTAGTCTCTGTCGTATTCCTCCTTGCGCATTACGGCCAGGAGTCTCGGCGCCCTGCGGTCGGCGTGAAGGTCATTCGCAGCCAACCACCGGGTGGGTGCGGCAGACTGGCCTACAGTTTCCCCCTCTTTGAAAGCGAATTCCTGTGCGCACATCCCTTCCCGTCCTCGTCGCGGCCGCCGCGGCATCCGCCCTCGTCCTTACGGGGTGCGCATCAGCGGAGCCCGCGGCCCCGCAAGCGAGCGAGGAACCGGCAGCTCTCGTGTGCGAAGACACTCCGGGCGGCTCGGCCGTCGAGTCGGTGAAGGTCGCGGGCGACTTCGGTGTCGCGCCGACGATCGACGTCCCGGCCCCTGTCAGCGTCGAGGCGACCGAGCGAACGGTGGCGATCGAGGGCACGGGCCAGGAGATCCAGCCGGGCGACGTCGTCAACTTCGATGTCACCATTCTCAACGGCACCAGCGGAGCCGTCGTGTCGCAGACGGCATACTCGGGCGGCGGTTACACGTCGATCGAGGTCAACGACACCAAGTTCATCCCCGGTCTCGTTCGTACCCTCGAGTGCGTGAACGAAGGCTCCCGCGTCGTGAGCGTTGTCGCGCCCGAGGACGGCTTCGGTACTGAGGGTTCTCCGGATGGTGCCGTCGCTGCGGGTGACTCACTCGTCATCGTCGCGGATGCCGTCGGCATCGTTCCGTCCGTCGCCACCGGTACCCCGGTCGCCCCGGTCGAGGGCATGCCCGTGGTCGAACTCGACGATGAGGGCGTTCCCACCGTCACCATTCCCGAGACGGACCCGCCTGCCGAACTCCAGCTCGCGACGCTCAAGCAGGGCGACGGCGAAGTGGTGCAGGAGGGCGACACGGTCACCGTTCAGTACCAGGGCGTGAACTGGCGCACCGGCGAGGTCTTCGACCAGAGCTGGGGCAGGGGAGCGACGAGCTTCCCGACCACCGGCGTTGTGCCCGGGTTCTCCGCCGCACTCGTTGGAGCGGCCGTCGGGTCACAGGTTCTCGCCGTTCTGCCTCCGGCCTCGGGCTACGGCGAAGCGGGCCAGCCGAGCGCGGGCATCGAGGGCACAGACACTCTCGTCTTCGTCGTCGACGTGCTCTCCACCGGCCGGTAGCGCCTCGCCGGCGACTCGCTGGCTAAGCTGGCACGGTGCGACGCGTACTGATACTCGGATCAACCGGCTCGATCGGAACCCAGGCCCTGGATGTCATCCGGGCGAACCCCACCCGATTCGAGGTGGTCGGGCTTTCGGCGAACAGCAATCGGGAGCAACTCGAGGCGCAGGCTGACGAATTCCACGTCGACGACACCGCACTCGGGGCCGAAGACGCCGAACGTCTCGTCCGCTCCGTTGACGCAGACGTCGTGCTCAACGGCATCACCGGGTCGGTCGGGCTCGGTCCGACACTCGCAGCGCTCGAGACCGGACGCACCCTCGCGCTCGCGAACAAGGAATCCCTCATCGTCGGCGGAGATCTGGTGTCGAGGCTCGCGAAGCCCGGCCAGATCGTTCCGGTCGATTCCGAACACTCCGCCATCGCCCAGGCGCTCCGGTCGGGAACGAAGCAGGAGGTCCGCCGCCTCGTGCTGACGGCATCCGGTGGTCCGTTCCGTGGCAGCAGCAGGCAAGCACAGACGCGTGTGACGCCCGCTGAGGCCCTCGCTCACCCCACGTGGGACATGGGCCTCGTCGTCACGACGAACTCGGCGACACTCGTCAACAAGGGCCTCGAGGTGATCGAGGCGCACCTGCTCTTCGACGTGCCGTACGAGCGGATCGACGTTGTCGTTCACCCGCAGTCGATCGTGCACTCGATGGTCGAATACGTCGACGGGTCGACGATTGCGCAGGCATCGCCTCCGGATATGCGCCTGCCGATCTCCCTCGGCCTCGACTGGCCTGCTCGCGTCGCCGGTGTCGGAGCGCCCCTGGACTGGACGCGCGCGCAGAACTGGACGTTCGAGCCGCTCGACGACGTCGCATTCCCCGCTGTCGAACTCGCCAAGACCGTCGGTCGGGCCGGGGGCACCTACCCGGCCGTGTTCAACGCCTCCAACGAGCAGCTTGTAGCTGCATTCCACGCGGGGGCCATCGCGTTCCTCGACATCGTCGACACGATCGCGAGGGTGGTCGACGCCCACAAGCCCGACGGTGAGCTCACGCTCGCCTCACTCGCGGAGGCAGAGCTGTGGGCTCGCGCTGAGGCCGACCGGGCAATAGCGGCGCTGCGCTGACGCGATCTCGATACGGCCGCGGGCGGCCTACTCGATCAGCGAAGTACGCGTTTTCACTCACTCCGGACCGCTTCACGCGGCGCGCCGGGTGAATGCGTCCGTAACGCGTGAATTCGCCGCCGGTGATCGAGTAGCGCAGCGAGGAACGAGCCGCGCGTATCGAGATCGGTCAGCTCAGAGCCAACCGGCCTCAGCCAGCGCACCCTGCGTTTCGTCGATCACCGAAAACGGGATCTTCTGCCCGGCGACCTCGCGATAGTTCTTCTCGGCGAGTCCGGCCCACAGGATCGCATCCTCGGCGGTTGCCTCGCGCACGGCAACGCGGATCGCTTCTGCCGGTGACGCCACCTCACGGATGTCGCCTGTCGGCTTGGCAGCGCGCGCGCCGGCAAGAACGGCCTCACGAATGACCGCCGGATCTTCCGAGCGGGGCTGGTGGTCGGTGACGATGAGCACGTCGCTGCCCAGAGCGGCTTGCCGCCCCATCTCGGGGCGCTTGGACTGGTCACGATCGCCGTTCGCCCCAGCGACCATGATGACCCGGCCGGTCGTGAGACGGCGAACCGCCTCGAGCGTCTTGGCGAACGCCTCAGCGGTGTGCCCCGAGTCGACGTAGACGGAGGGCCCGTCCGGTACGGGCACGTGCACGGCGCGACCCGGCAGCGATGCCGTGATTCCGCCGTCACGTTGCAGGGCGGCATCGATGGCGGTGAGGGAGTACCCGGCCGCGACGAGCATCGCAATGGCGAGCCCGCCGTTCGCGGCCATGTGCCTGCCGATGACGGGCACGCGGGTGGAGAGTGACCCATATTCGGCGTGGGTGAGTGTGAACGAGGTGAAGGAGGGCTGCTCCTCGTCGATGTCGACGGTCCAGTCGGCAGACGTGTCCGGCAGCGACGTGATCGTCGTCGTGGGGATCCCCGCGAGCGCGACCACGTTGGCTCCGGCCGGAGTGTCGAGCGAGACCACCGCCTTCCGGGCATGAGCGGGTGTGAAGAGCTCGAGCTTGGCGGCGAAGTACTCTTCCATATCCGCGTAGTCGTCGAGGTGATCCTGGGCGAAGTTGGTGAAGCCGGCGACGTCGAAGACGAGACCGTCGACCCGGTGCCGGGTGAGGGCGTGGGCGCTGACTTCGACGACAGCAGCCTTCACCCCGACCTCCCGCATGCGGGCGACGAGAGCGTGCAGCTCAGGTGCTTCCGGTGTGGTCATCGAGCTCGGCACGACCTCGGCACCGATCCGCCGTTCGGCACTCGAGCTGAGACCGGTCGGAATACCGAGCTGACGCAGGATCGAATCGAGGAAGTGGGCCGTCGATGTCTTGCCGTTGGTTCCCGTCATCCCGAACAATTGAGGTGCTGCGCTGTCGGTCCGGTACAGCCACGCCGCCATCTCACCGATCAGCTCACGGGGGGACTCGACAGTGACGACCACGGGAACACCGGATGCCGTCGCATCGACGAGGCCGGAGGCATCCGTCAGGATCGCAACCGCGCCGCGAGCCACGGCATCCGCCGAGAATGACGCACCGTGGAACCGCGCTCCGGGAACGGCGACGTAGAGATCGCCCGCTTGAACGGACCGTGAGTCCATCGTGATCCCGGTGAGGGTGACGGGCCGGATCTCGTCGTGCAGCGCCAGACGGAACTTGGCAGCGAAGTCGTCAAGAGTGGTGGGTTGGGGCTGGTTCGGACGCACAGCCCATGTTCTCACAGCCCAATCGGGTCGCCTCTCCCAGCGCGCCACCAGCATCCGCCCAGCGCGTGGCGCTACTCTCTGGGAGTGGAATCCGTCTTGCTTTACATCCTCGGTGTGCTGATCATTGCGGTCGGCGTTGCCGTGTCGATCGGCTTGCACGAGATCGGCCACCTGGTGCCGGCCAAGTTGTTCGGGGTCAAAGTCACCCAGTACATGATCGGCTTCGGCAAAACGATCTGGTCCAGGAAAAAGGGCGACACCGAATACGGGGTCAAGGCGATCCCGCTCGGCGGCTACATTTCGATGATCGGCATGTACCCGCCCGGCAAGGACGGCGCCACCCGCAACTCGAGCACCGGCTTCTTCCAGACCCTCATTCAGGACGCCCGCGAAGCGAGTTCTGAAACCGTCGGCGAGGGTGAAGAGAAGCGGACGTTCTACAGCCTTCCCGTCTACAAGCGCATCATCATCATGCTCGGCGGGCCCGCGATGAACCTGCTGCTCGCCGTCGTGCTCGTCGCCATCGTGTTGATGGGATTCGGCAGCCCCCAGGCCAGCCCGACGATCGCTTCGGTCAACGAGTGCGTGCTCCCGGCCGGCAGCACGAAGACCAGTTGCGACCCCGACGACCCACTCGCACCGGGTGCCGCCGCCGGGCTCATGCCGGGCGACACCATCCTCACCATCGAGGGCTCACCGGTCGACGCCTGGTCCGACGTCACGAGCGTCGTCCGCACCTCTCCCGGCGAAGCCCTCGACGTCGTCGTTCTGCGGGACGGGGCTGAGCAGCAGGTCACGCTCACTCCGCTGCTCACCGAACGGCAGAAGGCAGACGAAGACGGTCAGATCGTGACGGATGCCTCTGGCGCGCCGGTCACGGAGGAGGTCGGATTCGTCGGAATCATCTCCCAGACCGAACTCGTGCCCGAGCCCGCGACGGCTGTGCTTCCCGCCGTCGGAGACAACATCGGTCATGTGGCGAACATGATCCTCAACCTGCCCGAACGCCTCGTCGATATCGCGAACGCCGCATTCGGGCCGGGGGAGCGCGACCCCAACGGGCCGATCAGCGTCGTCGGAGTGGGCAGGATCGCCGGAGAAGTTGTCAGCCAGGACGAGTTCCCGGTCGCCAGCAAGGTTCAGACGATGGTGGGGATCCTCGGTTCCCTCAACGTCGCCCTGTTCGTGTTCAACCTCGTGCCTCTGCTTCCGCTCGACGGTGGGCACGTTGCCGCCGCGCTGTGGGAGTCGATCCGGCGCGGCTTCGCCAAGCTCTTCCAGCGACGAGACCCAGGGCCGGTCGATGCGGCGAAGCTCATGCCGCTCACGTTCCTCGTCGTCATCGTGCTCGGCGGGATGAGCGCCCTGCTCATCTTCGCCGACATCGTCAAGCCGGTGAACCTCTTCGGCTGAGCCGTACTCCGCTGGGAGTAGGAGCAGGTACCCCGTGGAGGATGCCGCGCACTCCTCCCGTCGCTACGCTGGGCGCATGCTCCCCACCGCGGTCGACTCCGAACACGGGGACCCGTTCGAGAGGTGGGGTCCTCGTCCGCCGTTCCGGGGGCTCCCTCCGGCCGCGAGGCTGTGGCTTCCCGTCGTGGTGTCGTTCCTGGTCTCCGTGCCCGCCACGATCTTCCTGTTGTGGCGTTTCCCGCCTGACTTTCCCGTTCCGCCCATCGCCCTGGCACTGGCCGCTCTTGGCCCCGTCGTCCTGCTCGCGGCACGCCGCTTTCCCGGCCCCGTAGCATCCGTCGTCACCGCAGTAGCGGTTTCTGACCTGTTGCTCCCGCCGAACGGGGGCCCGCCCTCTCTCGCGTTCGCGTTCGCGGTGGTCATCGGGATTCTGCGCGGCGCCCGGATCTGGGTGTACGCATCCGTCGCCGTCGGATGGGTGGCGGCGCTGACGCTCGGTTCTCTGCTCGGCGTGGGGTGGCATCCGGTGCGCATCGCGGTCGCAACGGCGGGAATCGCCCTGCTGCTCGCGTTCGCCGAACGGTTCCGGGAGCGACGGGAACGGTTCGCC
The DNA here is from genome assembly GCF_055361225.1 of Mycetocola sp. TRD_SC_2. NCBI lineage: Bacteria > Bacillati > Actinomycetota > Actinomycetes > Micrococcales > Microbacteriaceae > Mycetocola > Mycetocola sp. TRD_SC_2. Next base: position 932,477 of record NZ_CM143954.1, read on the forward strand.
GCGGTACGGCGGAAAGCCCTCGAGCACCGCCAGAGTGTCGAGCAGGCTGAGCGGATGCGAATCGCGCGCGAACTGCACGATGTGCTCGCTCACTCGCTGTCGCAGATTCACGTGCAGGCTGGGGTCGGGCTGCACCTGATGGATGCGCAACCGGAGCGGGCACGTGAGGCGCTCAGCAACATCAAGTCGTCGAGCAAGACCGCGCTCGACGAGGTCAGAGGTGTGCTCGCGTTCCTGCGCGCTGACAGCGTCGATGCTGCGGCACTGGCGCCGCAGCCGGACCTCGCCCGGATTCCCGGTGTTCTCGAGTCGTTTCGTGCGCAGGGACTCGATGTGGATTACTCGGTGTCGATCGCCCGGCAGCCGTCCGCCGCGGTGCAGCTGGCGCTCTACCGGATCGTGCAGGAGAGCCTCACCAACGTGCTCCGGCACGCGCAGGCGACCCGCGCCCATGTGGATCTGGTCCAGGGAGAGGCTGGCATCCGCCTGACCATTTCCGACAACGGCGCTGGTGCCGGAGCCGCGCGCACCGACGCAGGGAACGGCATCCTCGGGATGACCGAAAGAGCAGAACTTCTCGGGGGCACGTTGACCGTCGGCAACCGGCCGGACGGCGGCTTTCAGGTCACAGCGCTTCTCCCGGAGGCGCCATGATCCGTGTGGTGATCGCCGATGACCAGCAACTCATCCGGGCCGGCTTCCGTGCGCTGCTCGAAGCGGAACCCGACATCGACGTGGTTGGCGAGGCGGCGACCGGAACGGATGTCGTCGCCCGCGTCCGCGAACAGCGCCCGGATGTCGTGCTCATGGACATCCGGATGCCGGACGGTGACGGGCTGTGGGCAACCGAGCAGATCACGGCGGACCCGGAGCTGTCGGCGACGCGGATCGTCGTCGTGACGACGTTCGAGCTCGACGAGTATGTCGCCCAGGCCATTGCTGCGGGGGCGAGCGGGTTCCTCGTCAAGGACACCGAGCCCGTCGAGCTGATCCGATCCGTCCGAATTGCTGCGGCGGGCGACGCTCTGCTTTCGCCGAGTGTGACGCGGCGACTGCTCGAACGTATCTCGGGTCGACTGCACAGCGCCGCGATGCCGAACCTCGTCGAGGTCCTCACCGAGCGCGAACGTGAGGTGATGGTTCTCGTGGCTGCAGGCCTCTCGAACGAGGAGATCGGCGCGCGGCTCTTTCTGAGTCCGCTGACCGTGAAGACACACGTGTCCCGCATCCTCGGCAAGCTGGGCGCCCGTGACCGGGTGCAGCTTGTCGTCCTCGCCTACGAGAGCGGACTCGTGGCTCCCGGCTTCGCCGACTGATCGTCGTCCGCGCGGAGTAGTCCGGATTCGTTCCCGCGGCAGATTCGCCCGGGGCGTCGCCCGACGATGCTGAATCCGACGGTCCCGGCTGGGATCTCAGGAACGAAGGGACATGTCCATGATCAGCACACTCGTCTCACCCGCATTGGCGTCGGTCGCCACGCACCCAGGCTGGGGCCCCGGTTGGGGAGGGGGAGGAGGACCCGGTTGGGTGTTCATCCTCGTCCCGTTCCTCTGGGTCCTGTTGATCGCGTCGCTCATCGCGCTCTTCAGCCGACGCTGGCGTCGATCGGCACCACCGTGGGCGACCGCACACGGCCCTGGCAGGAGCGCTGAGTCCACGCTCGCGGAACGATTTGCGCAGGGCGATATCGACGAGACCGAATACCGGGCGCGCCTCGAAGTCATTCGCGCGAATAACCCGGACCAGCGGTGAGCGTGACGCCCGCGTGGAGCCTGGCGCTACACGCGGGCGTATCGCTCCGCCGACCGGGCGCGGGCTTTCTCCGCCTCGACCTCGCGGCTCTTCGGCGGAGCCGTCGTCACCAGGTCCTCGAGCAGGTGTCGAGTCACGTGGGCGATCTCGATGACGGCACGGTCGAAGGCTTCGCTGTTGGCCTTGGAAGGTTTGGTCGACCCGCTGATCTTGCGGACGAACTGGAGAGCTGCAGCGTGGACCTCGTCATCAGTCGCGGCGGGCTCGAAATTGTGAAGGGTGTGAATGTTCCGGCACATGGCAACAGGTTAAGCCCGTCGCCGCGCATGCGGAAGGGTCAGCTCTCGTCGGTGCTCCCGGCAATGTTCATCATCCAGTTGATCCCGAACCGGTCCACGAGCATCCCGAACGTGTCGCCCCACGGTGCTTTCACGAGCGGCTCGATGATCGTCGCACCGTCGGCGAGCTTGTCCCAGTAGCCGCGGAGCTCGGTCTCGTCTTCGCCGCTGAGCGAGACCGAGAAGTTGTTCCCCTCCACAAGTTCCATTTCTCTCGTGACGTCTGCCCCCATGAGGACCAGACCGGACGGACTCGTCACCTGCCCGTGCATGATCTTCTCCGCGTCGGCAGGGTCGTCGTTCATTCCGAACTCAGCGAAGGTGTTGAGGTCGAGCTCACCACCAAAGACCTCGGAGTAGAAGGTCATCGCCTCCCGGGCGTTGCCGGCGAAGTTGAGGTAGGGGTTCAGCTGAGTGGCCATGGTCCAATTCCTTTTCTGTCGATGTCCTGCCGAGAATTATGTTCCGAGACACCGTTTCGCAGAAGCCCCCGGCGCCTCGCCGAATCTCCACAGAACGTCGTGGCGCTCGCCGAATCACCACACTTTGTCGCTCCCGGATGCCCGGAGCAGCAATTTGTGGCGTCTCGCCCGGAGCGCGATGAACCCACTCACCCGACGGCGGCCATCGCCCTGCGCACCGCCTGAATCGACTCCGCAACGTCCTCGGCATCCGTCGACCAGTTGCTGACCGAGATCCTCAAAATCGCGCGGTCGCGCCAGCGTGACCCGGACATCCACACCACACCGTCTCGGATGAGCGCATCCGTCACCGCCTTCGTGCGCTCGTCGTTGCCGAAGCTCAGGCAGACCTGGGTGAACACGACGTCGTTGAGAACCTCGACACCGGGCAGGGCGCCGAGACCGTCGGCGAGAGAGCGCGCGTTGGCAGCGAGCCCCTCGACGAGGGCGATGGTTCCGCTCCTGCCGAGAGACCGCAGAGCAGCCCAGACCGGGATGCCACGGGCACGGCGCGAGAATTCCGGCACGCGTTCGAACGGGTCACCCTGAGCATCATGAATCAGATAGTCCGTGTGCACCCCGAATGAGCTCCGCATCAGGGCCCGGTCGGCGACGATCGCGACGCCGCAGTCGTACGGCACATTGAGGGTTTTGTGTGCGTCCGTCGCCCACGAGTCGGCGAGGGCGAGTCCATCGACGGCAGATGCCCACGCGGGGCTGGCGGCAGCCCAGAGTCCGAAAGCGCCGTCGACATGCACCCATGCGCCGTGGGCGTGGGCCAGCTCAACGGCCTCCCGGAACGGGTCGAACGATCCGGAGTGGAGGTTACCTGCCTGCAGGCACAGGATCGTCGGTCCGGGAGCCGCATCCAATGCCTGCTCGAGCGCGTCGACCCGAATCCGGCCCTGGTTGTCGGCGGCGACGGGTTCGCGGAGCCCGAGCCCGAGGTAGCGCAACGCCATGTCGATCGATGCGTGGCTTTCGGCCCCCGCGAGCACGGTGATCCGGGGTGCGCCGGAAAGTCCGTCCTCGTCGACGTTCCAGCCGACGGCATCCAGCACCTTCTTTCTCCCCGCGGCGAGACCGACGAAGTTCGCCATGGTCGCTCCGGTGGTGAAGCCGACACCGGACTCCGCGGGCAGCCCGAGCAGGTCGAGCAGCCAGGCCTCGGCCGCCTCCTCGATCGCCGCCGAGGCGGGAGTGCCGAAACGGATGCCCGTGTTCTGGTCCCATGCGCTGACCAGCCAGTCAGACGCGAGCGCTGCGGGGAGGGTCCCTCCCATGACCCAGCCGTAGAAGCGGCCGGACGGGATCCCCATCAGACCCGGTTCGGCGAATGTCGCCAGCTCGTCGATGACTTCGGCCGGGTCCATGCCATCGGTTCGAAGGGCGATGCCGAAGTGTTCAGCGACCTGATCGGCCGTCTGCGTCGGTGCCACCGGTCGTGTCTCGAGCGACTCGAGCCACTCGCTCGTGTGTGCGTGCGCGCGGTCGAGCGCGGCGCGATAATCCTCGAATGAAGCGGTCACACGACGCAGCGTAATCCTCGACCCCGCAGCGCGGAAGACCCCATCGAACGGATGCTACGCGGCGGCACCGTGCGAACTCCTAGGCTGGGTGCCATGACTGTCGACGAGCGAAACGACCCGTACCTGTGGCTGGAGAACATCGATTCTGACTCCGCTCTCGACTGGGTGCGGAAGCGCAACGCCGAAACCCTCGGCAGCCTGGGGGCGACCGCTGAATTCGCGAACACCGAGCGCAGCATCCGTGAGGTTCTCGACTCCGCGGCGAAGCTTCCGCTGGTGCACAAGATCGGCGACTTCTACTACAACTTCTGGACTGACGCGCAGCACGAACGCGGAATCTGGCGCCGGACCACGCTCGAGGAATATCGCACGCCCGAACCGGCGTGGGAGGTCGTGCTCGACATCGACGCCCTCAACCGGGATGAAGGCGAAGACTGGGTCTGGCATGGAGCGAGCGTGCTCCGGCCGGGTTACACGAAAGCGCTCATCGACCTCTCGCACGGCGGCTCAGACGCCGACGTCACGCGCGAATTCGACCTCGATACCTTCCGGTTCGTATCTCCAGCGGACGGCGGCTTCTTCCGCCCGGAGGCGAAGGGCGGGCTCGGCTGGATCGACGACGACACCGTCTACCTCTCCACCGAACTGGGCGAGAACTCGCTGACCACCTCCGGCTATCCGCGCATCGCACGCCGCTGGCGTCGCGGCACCCCGATCGAGGCATCCGAGGTGGTCTTCGAGGGCATGGAAACCGACGTATCTGTCCGGGCGTTCCGCAGCCACACCCCCGGCTACATCCGCGACTTTTTCTGGCGGGCACCGACGTTCTACACCAACGAGGTGTTCGTGCTCGTCGACGGCGCCCCGGTCCGCATCGACGTTCCGGACTCCGCAGAGATCGGGTACTCGAGGCAGTGGCTCCTCATCGAACTGCGCGACGACTGGACCGTTGCCGACACCACCTATCGGGCCGGCTCACTTCTCGCCGCAGACTTCGACGGGTTCCTCGCCGGCGACGGCCGCTTCGAGGTCGTGTTCGAACCCACACCGACGACATCGCTGGCCGGCGCGACGTGGACGCGAGACCACCTCGTCCTCACCGTTCTCGATGACGTGAAGAGTCGCATCCGCGTTCTCACCCCGACGGATGCCGCGTGGCACCGCAGCGAGTTCGCGGGCGCTCCCGAGATCGGTACCGTGCAGGTGTCAGCCGTCGACCCCGACGAGAACGACCTGGTCTGGGTTGTCGCGACCGACTACCTCACGCCGACCACGCTGTCGATCGCGACAGTGGGACAGGGCGGTGCGCTCCCGGTGGCGCTCAAATCCCAGCCGGCGTTCTTCGACGCTGAGGGCCTCACCATCGAGCAGCACTTCGCCGAGTCGGATGACGGCACGCGCGTGCCCTACTTCCTCGTCCGTCGGGAGAATACGGCCCTCGACGGTTCGACGCCCACTTTGCTCTATGGATACGGCGGCTTCGAGATTTCCCTGACCCCGGGTTACTCCGGAACGCTCGGCAGGGCATGGCTCGAACAGGGCGGCGCGTACGCCGTCGCGAACATTCGCGGTGGGGGAGAATACGGTCCGACCTGGCACCAGGCGGCGCTCCGCGAGAACCGCCATCGGGCGTACGAGGACTTCGCCGCCGTCGCGCGCGACCTCGTGTCTCGCGGAATCACCTCACGGGAGCACCTTGGCATCCAGGGAGGCTCGAACGGCGGACTCCTCACCGGCAACATGCTCACCCGCTACCCGGAACTTTTCGGCGCCGTCGTCTGCCAGGTCCCACTGCTCGACATGAAACGGTATTCGCACCTGCTGGCCGGCGCCTCGTGGATGGCGGAGTACGGTGATCCGGACGACCCCGAGCAGTGGGAGTTCCTCAAGACCTTCTCGCCGTACCACCTGGTCGATCCGGAGCGCCGGTATCCGCCCGTGCTGTTCACGACGTCGACCCGTGACGACCGGGTGCACCCGGGTCACGCGCGCAAGATGGCAGCCCGCCTGCTCGAGTTCGGCAACGACGTGACCTACTACGAGAACATCGAGGGAGGGCACGGCGGGGCGGCCAACAACGCGCAGGCCGCACGGATGTCGGCTCTCGCCTATCGCTTCCTCACCGAACGCCTCGGCGCCGAAACCCCGTCCGACTGACGGAAGCGACCTTCATATACGTACGTATGGAATAGTCGTCCTCCCTGTCTCGTTGTACCCAGTGGGAGACGCGTTATGCGTCTTCCGAAACGTCCGGCGGGTCCGCGTTGCGCGCATCCCGCCCGAAACAGAAGGAGAAGCCCATGACTGTAGAAAACAAGGTCGCGCTCGTCACAGGAGCAGGACAGGGAATCGGCCGCGGCATCGCTTTGCGGCTCGCACAGGACGGTTTCGACGTCGCGATCGCCGACCTCGCCGCGCAGGAAGAAAAGGGCCAGGGCGTCGTCTCTGAGATCGAGGCCCTCGGCCGCAAGGCGATCTTCGTCGCAGCAGACGTCTCGAAGCGTGACGACATCGTCGGTGCTGTCGACGCCGCCGCAGAAAAGCTCGGCGGATTCGACGTGATCGTGAACAACGCGGGTATCGCGCAGATCAAGCCGGTTCTCGACATCACCGAAGATGAGCTCAACTCGATCTTCCAGATCAACGTCAACAGTGTCGTCTGGGGCATCCAGGCCGCTGCCGCGAAATTCGATGAACTCGGACACGGCGGCAAGATCATCTCCGCCGCGTCGATCGCTGCGATCCAGGGCTTCCCGATTCTCAGCGCGTACTCCGCATCGAAGTTTGCAGTGCGTGGATTCACCCAGGCCGCCGCCCAGGAGCTGGCGCCAAAAGGCATCACCGTGAACGCGTACGCTCCCGGCATCGTCGGAACGGGCATGTGGGAGAAGATCGACACCGAGCTCAGCAAGATCAATGGCAAGCCTCTCGGACAGAACCTCAAGGAGAACGTCGACGGCATCGCCCTCGGCCGGATCGAAACCCCCGAAGACGTGGCGAAGGTCGTCTCCTTCTTCGCCGGCCCTGACTCCGACTACGTCACGGGTCAGGTTCTCCTCGTCGACGGCGGAATGCTCTACAACTAAGCAGCACACGACAAGCGGGGCCTGCCGGAAAATCCGGCAGGCCCCGCTTCGTGGTCGTCGGTTCTGATCACCGCGACAGCAGCAGCGCATCCCCCTGCCCGCCGCCGCCGCACAGTGCCGCCGCGGCTTTGCCTGACCCCCGTCGAGAAAGCTCAAGAGCGGCATGGAGCACGACCCGCGCCCCTGATGCGCCGATCGGGTGGCCGAGCGAGATCGCCCCGCCATGAATGTTGACCTTCTCCCCGTCGAGGTCGAGGTCGCGCATCGACTGCACGCTCACTGCCGCGAACGCCTCATTGATCTCGATCAGATCGAGGTCGGATGCCGTCCAGCCCACTTTCGAGAGAGCATCCGCGATCGCGCGCGACGGCTGCGAGTGCAGCGAGTTGTCCGGGCCGGCAACCGAGCCGGACGCGCCCACGACCGCGAGCCACGACAGTCCGCGTTCCTCGGCCCACGACCGGCGGGCGAGAATCAGCGCACACGCTCCATCGCTGAGCGGCGACGAGTTGCCCGCCGTGATGGTGCCGTTTTGATCGAACGCCGGGCGCAGCGCCGAGAGCGATTCGACCGTCGAGTCGCCGCGCACTCCCTCATCACTCGTCAACACAGTTGGTTCGCCACGGCGAGACGGAACGGTGACCGGGGTGATCTCGTCGTCGAACACGCCGGCGGCCTGCGCCTGGGCCGCGCGCTGGTGCGAGCCGGCCGCGACGGCATCCTGTTCGCCGCGGTCGATACCGAGCGCGCCGTTGTGGCGCTCCGTCGAGATTCCCATCGAGTCGCCGTCGAAGGCATCCGTCAGCCCGTCGAATGCCGCAGTGTCGATCATCGTGACCTCGCCGTACTTGTAGCCCTTGCGCACGGCGGGCAGAACGTGGGGTGCGTTGGTCATCGACTCCTGGCCACCGGCGACCACGACGGATGCTTCACCGGCGCGAATGAGACGGGCCGCGTCGACGACAGCGTGGATTCCCGAGAGGCAGACCTTGTTGACGGTAACGGCGGGCACCTCCCAGCCGATGCCGGCAGCACGGGAGGTCTGCCTGGCGGGGTTCTGCCCCGCCCCGGCCTGGAGTACCTGGCCGAAGATCACGGCGTTGATGTCTGACACGTCGACGCCCGAACGCTCGATCGCCGATTTCAGCGCGATGGTGCCGAGATCGACCGCGCTGAAGCTCGCGAGCTGGCCGAGCAACCGCCCTTGTGGGGTGCGCGCTCCGGCCAGGATGACCACATCGTCTGAACTCATTTTCCGTCGACTCCTTTGTCTGGGTGCGGCGCGTCATGCCGCGATTCCGCTCCTTCCAGCTTGCCACGGAATGGGCCGAATTCTTCCCCGGAGCAGGCGCGATACTGCGCCGCGCAGACGCTAGGTTGGTAGTCGCGGACATCGACGTCCAGACGGCACGGATGCTCCTCGTCGATCGCCCGCACACGCAGCGATGGAGGTGCACCCGGTGGCAATGGACAAAACTGTGGCGAGCGCGAGCGAGGCCGTCGCAGACATTTCGAGCGGATCATCGATCGCCGTTGGAGGCTTCGGCCTGTGCGGCAACCCGATGATCCTGATTTCGGCGTTGCTCGACCTCGGCAGCGACGACCTGTCGATCGTCAGCAATAACTGCGGCGTCGACGACTGGGGGCTCGGCGTTCTGCTCGCCAATCGCCGCATCCGCAAGATGACGTCGTCGTACGTGGGGGAGAACAAGGAATTCGAGCGCCAGTTCCTCACCGGTGAACTCGAAGTCGAACTGACGCCGCAGGGCACGCTCGCCGAGAAGCTTCGGGCTGGCGGCTCGGGGATCGCCGCGTTTTACACGCAGACTGGTGTCGGCACGCAGGTCGCTGAGGGTGGATTGCCGCGCCGATACGACGGCTCCGGGGGAGTGGCGATCGCGTCACCGCCGAAGGATGTGCGTGCGTTCGGGGTGCGTGGTGAGGAGAAGCAGTTCGTCCTTGAGGAGGCGATCACCACCGACTTCGCCCTCGTCCATGCCGTCAGAGGTGACCGCCATGGCAACCTCGTCTTCAACAAGTCGGCGCGTAACTTCTCGCCGCTCGCGGCGATGGCCGGCCGGGTTTGCATCGCCCAGGTCGAAGAGCTCGTCGAACCAGGTGAGATCGACCCCGACGCCGTCCACCTGCCCGGAGTCTTCGTGCACCGCGTCGTTCCGGTCGGCAGCGACATCGAGAAACGCATCGAACGCCGCACGGTTCGATCGACGGAAGGGAACTGACACCATGGCTCTCACCCGCAACGAAATGGCCGCCCGAGCCGCACTTGAACTGGCGGACGGCTCGTACGTAAACCTCGGTATCGGTCTGCCAACGCTCGTGCCGAACTACGTTCCCGAGGGGATGACCGTGACCCTGCAGTCGGAGAATGGGATCCTCGGGGTCGGGCCGTATCCGATCGAGGATGCCGTCGATCCCGACCTGATCAACGCGGGCAAGGAGACTGTGACGACGCTTCCTGGCACCGCGTTCTTCGATTCAGCGCTGAGTTTCGCGATGATCCGTGGCGGAAAGATCGACGCAGCGATCCTCGGCGCGATGCAGGTGTCAGTGAATGGAGACCTCGCCAATTGGATGATCCCCGGCAAGATGGTGAAGGGGCCGGGCGGTGCGATGGACCTCGTGCACGGCGCGGGACGGGTGATCGTGTTGATGGAACACGTCGCGAGGGATGGGTCGGCGAAGATCGTGAACGCCTGTTCGCTTCCGCTCACAGGGCGCGGCGTCGTTTCGCGGATCATCACGGATCTCGCCGTGATCGATGTCACACCCGACGGTCTCGAACTCGTCGAACTGGCGCCAGGCGTGAGCGTCGATGACGTCTCCGCCGCGACCGAGCCGCCCCTGAAAGTGGCGCTTCAAGCGTGACCGCCTTCCCCGCGGCATCCGTCATTGATCAGAGCATGTCGAGAGCGGCGTAAGGCAACCGCTCAGGACGCCCGGCATAGGATGGCATCGTGCCAGCAGTTAATTTGGGAATGCCCAAGGTCCCCGAAATCCTCGCGCCGCGTCGAAAGACCCGCCAGATCAAAGTCGGCAAGGTTCTTGTCGGCGGAGACGCGCAGATCAGCGTCCAGTCGATGACGACGACGCCGACGCCGAATATCAACGCGACGCTTCAGCAGATCGCCGAGTTGACGGCATCCGGTTGTGACATCGTCCGCGTTGCCGTTCCGAGCCGCGACGATGCAGAAGCACTCCCGATCATCGCGAAGAAGAGCCAGATCCCGGTCATCGCCGACATCCACTTCCAGCCGAACTACGTCTACGCGGCAATCGACGCCGGCTGTGCTGCTGTGCGCGTGAACCCGGGCAACATCCGCAAATTCGACGACCAGATCGCCGAGATCGCGCGCCGCGCGAAGGCCGCGGACGTCTCGATCCGGATCGGTGTCAACGCTGGATCCCTCGACCCGCGCCTGCTGCAGAAGTACGGCAAGGCCACCCCGGAGGCACTCGTGGAGAGCGCTGTCTGGGAGGCGAGCCTGTTCGAGGAGCACGACTTCCACGACTTCAAGATTTCGGTCAAGCACAACGACCCGATCGTCATGGTCAAGGCGTACCGCCTGCTCGCCGAGCGTGGGGACTGGCCGCTTCACCTCGGTGTGACCGAGGCAGGACCGTCGTTCCAGGGCACCATTAAGAGCGCAACCGCGTTCGGCATCCTGCTCTCCGAGGGCATCGGAGACACCATCCGGGTGTCGCTCAGTGCGCCGCCCGCGGAGGAGATCAAGGTGGGCCTGCAGATTCTGCAGTCGCTCAACCTGCGTGAGCGCAAGCTCGAGATCGTGTCCTGCCCGAGCTGCGGCCGCGCCCAGGTCGACGTCTACAAGCTCGCGAATGACGTCACCGACGGGCTCGAGGGTATGACCGTTCCGCTCCGTGTGGCTGTCATGGGCTGTGTCGTCAACGGCCCGGGCGAGGCGCGCGAAGCTGACCTCGGCGTGGCATCCGGTAACGGAAAGGGTCAGATCTTCGTCAAGGGCGAGGTCATCAAGACCGTTCCCGAGTCCGAGATCGTCGCAACGCTCATCGAAGAGGCGAACCGTATCGCCGCCGAAATGCCGGCGAGCGAAACGTCTCTCGGTTCTCCGGTGGTCAGCGTCAGCTGACCCGCGGCGGGCTGGTAGCCTTGCGGCTTCGTTCCAGCCAGTCGTCGAGGAGAGCGGCCAGAAGCTCGGGTTGCTCATGCATCAGTGCGTGGCCAGCATCCTCAAGAATCGCGAAGGTGGCGTGCGGGTAGTGCTCAAGGAGCGCGAGGGCGTCGGAGTATCCGACTGTGGAGTCACGTCTGCCAGCCACGATAAGGCTTGGGATCGAGACGGGGTCAGCGCCAACGTCGATCGGCCACCGAGTAAAGATCCGTTCAAGGTCTTGCTCTCGTTCCAAAGCCGTACCGGGAACCACCGAGTCGCGGTAGCGGCGGGCCGTGACCCGGGAGCGCACGACGAAATACTCGTCGAAGCCCGAACGCAGAGCAGGTTCGAGCTCGTCGTAGGCGTTCGTGTCTGAACGCACGACGTCGTGAGCCGGCACATCACCGGTGTGTTCTCCGGCGGGGCAGATCAGTGCGAGACCGAGCACCTTGTCGGGAAATGTCGCCGCGAGGCCGCGCGCCAGGTAGGCGCCGTAGGAATGCCCGACGAGCAGCACCGGCCCAGCCTGTAAAAAGTCGATGAAATCGGACAGGAGTGTGACGACGTCACCGTTGGATTCGAGACCGTCGGCGCTCGAACGCCCCATGCCAGGCAGATCAGGGTAGATCCTCCGGTAACCAGTGGTCGGCATGATCGTCTCCAACGCTGCCTCGATCTCGCGGTGATCGACCCCTGCCCCGTGAAGGGCAACGAGGGGCACGCCGTCGCCGTGCTCGACGTAGTGAACAGAAACCTCAGAGATTCGACATTCCATAACTGCAACACTGAGGCATGGCTCAATTTGTTGTCTACGGTCATCGGGCCGCCATCACGCCCCGAATCCCTGCGGTGTCTGACGCGATCCACTCCGCCGCGGTGTCGGTACTTCTGCTTCCGGCTGAGAAACGGTTTCACCGCTTCATCCCACTTGACCCCGAGCAGTTCATCGCGCCCGCCGATCGTTCGATCGATTACACGATCATTGAGATCAGTATGTTCGAGGGTCGCTCGAGAGAGGCGAAGAAGAACCTCCTTCGCCAGCTGATCGCCAATGTGGGTGCTCTTGGCATCTCACCGAACGACATTGAGATCACGATCACGGAGACGCCTCGTGAGAACTGGGCGATCAGGGGAGTGCCTGCCGATGAGCTGGAATTGAACTACTCGGTAGACGTCTGACTTTCATATGACCAGCGGGTCTTCAGTGCGGTGCACTTGCGAGGACGAGCTCGGCTGAAGGCAGTTTTCTTCGGCGCCGATGCTCCGTGCGGCGTCCGCAAAAGGTGCGATCAATGCGAATCTCGAGCGGGCCGGTCAAACGGAACTGCGAGCTCGGCCAGGTGCGCTGGGCACCGGAATCGTGGGGGAGTGTCCGCTGAAGGTCCGGCTTGCGGGCGGCTAGCGACCGGCGGACGACAGCACCGGCGTCATATGAAGTGGGCGCCGTCGACGGCGGAGAAGGCGACGCTCTCCCCAAAACACATGGTCGGTAAGGGCAGCGGGCGCTGCCGCGGCTCGCAGAGGGCGCCGCGGCCAGCGAACAGGTCCAATAGGAAAGCCGTCTCGCCGGGGGAGGCGAGACGGCTTGTCCTGATTACGGCTTGGCTAGCCGTGAAGTGTCGCTAGTTGCGGTCGGAGTCGGCGTGACCGTGGCTTCCGGCTTTGGCGATGCCACGGCTGAGGATGTAGGCAACGGTGACGAAGGCGACGTACTGCCACGCGTGGTCGGCGCCGAAGCCCTGGCCGTCTTCGCCGTTGTCGACCATGGCTGAGGCGACGAGGATCGCGAGGGATACGATGATCCAGGCGTAAAATTCGGTGGTCTTGTAGGCGGGCTTGGTCTCGACGCGACGGACGACGGTCTTGGTGTGCTCGGTGCGAGCGGTGCCGGAGTTGTTCGACATTCTGATCTCCTTTTTGGGGACGGAAGACATTCCGACATGTGGCCCGGGCGGTCGCCGGGGCCTCGGTAAGCCTAGGCTCATATGTGAATGTTCCCTGGGTACTTGACTGCGCCCGTGTATGTCACTATTAGCGCGAGAGCCTCCGGTGGACACCCTTCAGAGCAGGGTGAGCGCGACACCCGCCCTGTGAACACAGCACTCGGCGATGACAGCATAAGGTGGCCATATGGGGACGTTGATTTACGGGTCGGGTGCGAACTTCACCTTCGACGATCGCGTACTGTCGCATTTGAAGATCGTCGCCGGTATGAAACTCAGCCGTGGGGAGTCGTTCTTCCTCAGCTGGAATCAGGCCCCCGCTGCGGGGTCTGAAGGCATGTCGGTCTGGGTCTCGCCCGGTACCCGGCTTCAGTTCCGCTTTCACGACCCGAAGCGGCCGGAGTTGAACCAGACCTGGCTGAAAGCGATGGCCGACGGCTCGTACGGGCCTGGGGGGCTTGTCCTTTCGGAGGAACCCGCAGCTGAGCCGAGCGACAAGGCCCGCACCCGCTAGACCGCTCTGGCGGACACAGCCTAGGTGGAACGGCTCAGGGCTGTGATGGCCGTCAGCGTGGAGGAACAGAAGCGATCTCGGATGTGGCTATCGTGCGCTGGGTGATGCCTTCGGCAACACGGCGGAGAGTGGTTCCGGTGATGCGCGAGTGCTCGCGGAGGGCGGTGAACGCGTCTGTCATCGACAGGTTTTCTGAGTGCGCAAGCACTCCCTTTGCCTGTTCAATGAGGATGCGGGTATCAAGGGCAAGGTGCATCTGTTCGGTGACGGCGAAGGGGCTGCGGAAGTTTCGTTCGTGGAGAACACCGAGGACTGCGAGGTTCGCCAGGGACTGTGCAACCTTTTCATCTTCCTCTGTGATCTGACCGGGCTGCGAGTGTAGAAGATTCATCACCCCGACGACGTCGTCACGAAGGCGCATCGGAACGGCCGATGTTGAGCGGAACCCTTGCTCCAAAGCCGTCTGACGAAAATTCGGCCATTTTCCGTCCACGTTCTTGATGTCCGCGACGCTGACGGGTGCGGCACTGCTGTAGCAATCGATGCACGGCCCCTCTCCGGCGGCGATGATGATCGTCTCTACGACCCGCGCTTCTTCGCTGGTCGACGCGACAAGCTCGAGGTCGCCGGCGGCGTCAGCCAACAGAATGCCGCCGGCGTCCATGCCTAGGATCTCGCACGATGTGTCCATTACCGTCGACAGAAGATCGACGACGTCGTATTCGTTCATCAGAGCCTCGGTCATTGTGACGAACGCCGCACTGACCTTCGCTTCGCGAGTTTCGCCCCTGACGCTGTCCTCAGTGCTCATCTGTTATCAGTCCTCCAGGGTCGAAAAGTCGAGTCGGCGAGTCACTATCTCATGGGCAACCTCGCGGAGGTTGACTCCTTCGGCGAATGCGTATGCCCGCATGCGGGCCATTGCATCGGAGGCTGTCGTGTCGAGTTGGCTGAGCACCATGCCTGTAGCCTGATGTACTTCACGACGCATCTCTATCGGAGCTGTCTCGTCAGTCTGGGCGCCTTCGGCCAACTCGATGGCGTGCCGGAGGGCACGAGCCGCAATCGCGCGACCCAGAGCACGCCCGACCCCAAGCGTTTCGCTGTCGAGCTGACCGGCTGTGTTCCGATGGCAGAGGGCTGCCCCGACACACGCAGCCCCGAGAGTGAGCGGAAACGTAAAAATGGCGGCGGCGCTCGTGTCCTGCGCGTCAGAGAGAAAGAGAGGCCACCGGTCCACTAACGTAACGTCGGGCACCAGAATAGGTTGCGCCGTGGCGAAGCAGTCGAAGAGCGGTCCCTCACCCAGATTGAAATGTGCCTCCTCCAACTGGGCGGCGGTGTCATCGCTGGCATGAATAACCAGGGCTCTATCCGCCCGGTCGAGCACACAGATGGCCACACCCGTGATGGGCAGCAGATCGAGAAAGGGAGAGGCGAGTTTCGATCCCACGTCGACAGCGGTCGGTGCGCTGTTCACATTGCACCGATTCGGTCGCGCCTCCTGCGACGCTTCATCGCGCCGACAAATGTCATGGATCCAGTGTAGGACAGGAGGTTTCTGATAGACCGTCCCTCTTTCGGATGTAGCGCTACGCCAACCATTTGGATCGAACTTGGACTTCGGCATCTTCGTAGCCAAGGTGCTCATAGAAGTCCAGCACAGCCTCGTTGGTTGAGCGGACCATGAGCTGAACCTTCACAGCGCTTTGCTCGCGGAGCCAGTGTTCCGCGGCAGCCATCATGCCGAGCCACGTCCGCATCCTGCGCATCGCCCTCATGGACCCCATGATACGCACGGTGGATACGCGGGTATAGGCGGCCACGCAACCGCAATGTGCTCAATGCACCTCTGACGTTGCGGAACGCCGACGTCAAGTGCAGTAAGGGTTCCCGGGTGACGCGTCTCCTTCACCGTAGCGACGTTCATGCGAGTGGCCGCATTTCTTCGTCCGCAAGCGTCCGTCTTCCGAGCCGGTGCGACGGTCCGCGTCGCCCGAGGACACCTTCGAGAGAGCCCCTCCATTGTTGCTGGGCCTTATCACCCGCGCTGGCTCTTTCCGAGACTCCGCCGAAAGTTTGGTGAGACCGTTACTGTCTCGTCGTGAACCTCTTGGAACGAGTCCCCGATCGCCCCGAGCGTTCTATGGGCATGGATCGGCTGACCTCAGCGCTCATGGGCTCGGCGGTCTCGTCGCACGGCATCTGCGATGAGTGGGAACGGGACGCAGAAACGCCCCACCATGTGAGTCGGGCGCTCTTTGCTACCGGAAGGGTCCTACTTCACCGCGAGGGTGCCGAGGAGTTCTTTGACGCGGTCGGGTCCCGTTGCGGGGTCCTGGAACAAGAACTGCACCGTGGCCACCTCGGTGTCGCTGATCTTCACGGCAGCGCGTCCGGCGAAGTGTTCGATGTTGATGCCGTTGGGGTCCGCGGGCACGGTGTCGTAATGGACGGATGCGATGACCGCACCGGGGACGGAGAACTCGAACTGGCCTTCCTCGATGAACGCATCAGGCTTGATGAACTTGTCGACGTTCGCGTCGTAGTAGTCGACCCAAATCGCCTCGTGCACCATGTGCCCATTGCCGTCGACCATGTGCTCCCAGAATGCCTTGTCGACACCGTGGTAGTCGCCCGTGCTTCCCTCGATGTCGAGATCATGTGCGAAGTGCGGCGGGGCGCCATACGTGAGACGACCGTCCTCGAACGTGGGCCAGCCAGCAGGGATGGCGTTCGTCACCTCGAGGACAGGACGCGGTTCCGGCTCTTTCTTGACCGGAGCTTTCGTCTCTTTGGGCGCGGCCGCGGGCTTTGTAGTCTCTTTCGGCTCGACTGCTGTCGTGTTTGCACCACAACCCGAGAGCACACCGATGAGGAGTGCGGGGATGACGAGTGCTGTTGCGAGTGATCGTTTCATTGGGTTCTTCCTGTAAGCGACCACGTTGGTCAGACCTTCATATAGTCGTAGAGGTCCTTGCAAGCCAGACGTAGGAGGGAATCTCTCCGCGCACTGGGGTATCCGATTCGTGCCAGAGAAGGCTCTGATCGATCGGATATGAGGCGACGGACCCTCAGCTAGTGAGCGAGGCCGGTCTTTCGCTTCACCCGTGGTCGGAAGGACCGCCGATGAAGACATCTCCCGGAAGGCGCCTAACAGATCGTCACGTTGATACGCGACCTGAACGCCGTTCCCCCTCGAAAAGGTCTTAGTTCAAATTGAAGGACATTCGACCGATCTCGTCACCAATCATTCCTCCAGCGACGAGCTCGACCTGCGTGGTGGTGTCGTCGAGTTCATAAGCGATTGCATTCGACAGGGTGCCGCCCGCCTTGATGTTCTCCGTCTGCGTGTCGAGGAATGCGTCATCTGGAAGCGATCCCACGTCCAGCGTGTTCTCTCGGTCGGGGTCGTTGTCCTGGAATGCTTCGAACGTGTAAATGAACTCCATCGGCGAGATGTCCCGGTCAGAGGTTCCGAGATTTGTGGTGTCGTACCAGATGGCGAGCACGGGCACGTCACCGTACTCATTTCCGACCTCGCCAACAGGGATCACCCGGTAGTCGGTAATGGCGATTTTGACCTCGTCGGTGGTGAGGACGCCGTCAACGAAGGAATCAGCGGGTGCCTCCTCCTTCGGGGCGTCAACCTCCACCTCAGTGCCGGTTGTGGGAGCCGCGTCCGGCGTAACGGAGCTGCTGCATCCAGAGAGTCCTAAAGCAATTAGGAGGACGAGTGGAGCGACCGGGGCGAGGAGCTTATTCACAGCTATCATCCTGCCGCAGGGCGCTCACTACAATTTCCAAAACGTGTGACGTGTTCGGGGCGATTAGGTGCTCGCTAGGTCACGCACCAAGCCCGCAGAATAGGCACGGTGTCCAGCCAGTCGAGCACGATAGACCGCCGAAGCGACGCTCCTTTTCGATCTCAAAATCGACTACTCGACGATCGTCGTTGAAACTCAATCAGCAGCCAGAGGTCCCTGCGTCGTGAGCGAGTCTGGAGGTGATCTGGAGGCGTATCGCACGCCCGCCCACTGAAAGGCGTCGAGTTCGTAGAAGGCAACACCCTCAATACTTCAGTCCGACTGACGCGTCCGGGAGTTCTTCAGAGATCTGCCACGATAGAGCCCATGAAGAAGATCATCGGGCCTATCGTCCTCGTCGCTGCTCTCGCACTGACCGGTTGCGGTGCGACGAACGCCGCGCCTGCCAGCACTTCGCCGGCTGCCGCTGACGAAGCCAAGCCCGTTGAGGAAGCGCCCAAGGCTCCCGACCTGGCAGGAGACTGGAAGCAGAGCAACTCGCAGAGCGAGACCGACTTCATGACGGCTGCCATCACCGATGGCGTCATCAGCATTGATTGGGAGCTGGGCAGCGAAGACATCACCGCCGTCTACTGGGTGGGCACGTTCGAGGCCCCCGCCGACGCGACCGAGCCTCACACCTGGACTTCGCAACGAAACGCTGTGGCAACCGACACCGCGGTCATGGCGTCGACAGACGACACCAAAGAGTTTAGCTACGAGGATGGCATCATTAGCTTCACGGTGAGCATCCAGGGCAAGTCCGCGACCGTGGAAATGGAGAAGATCTAGCTGTCGCGCTTGAGCCCGCAGCGTGAGAACGACGGCCGCTGCGGCTCGGGTGCCGCGTTCTGGCTAGCCCTCCGCTCTCCTGCCGTTGCCATGTCCCGCTGAGGGTTCGTCATCAAAGTGCGGAGAACGCGTTCGCTACCGAGCGACGTCGTCTCCTTTAGTGAAGAGTCCGACGCCCAAGAGGACTAGGCCGGCCACGACTCCGAGCATCGCTGTGGCCATCACGGCTGCGTCTGCCGGAAGCATCGAGCAAGCCGCGGACGAATCGTCATACGGACAGGTGCGACACGGCTGGAAGAAATAGACGATGCTCACGATCGCACCGGCAAGTGCAATGACAGCACCGATCATTTTGGTGAGCGTCTTACCACGTTGGGTCATGCGTGCATCGTATCCACCCGGTTCTAGCTGCTAGTCGTATGATGCGGATCGAACCTCAAGGCTTGTTCTTGTTCGCCGACGCAGTTAACTGGCGTTCGCCTCGACGGAGCCCGCGCCTTCTTTGTTTCGGCCAACGAAGAAGCCTCCGGATATCGCCATCGCAGCGCAAGTAAGGAAGATGCCGGTCTGGGTCCAGTCGGGCATCGCCGTTACAACACCTTGTCCGTCCGAGCGTTTCCAGTCGCAGGCGCGCCCGAATGGCCACAAGGAGAGGTAAGCCCGTTCCGGACCGCCGTCCATGGACAAGGTTTGCGGTGTCGAAGAAGGGAAAGGTCCTCCGACAATGCATCCATGCTCGATGCCTCCGTGGTTAGCGGCGGCACCACCGACCCCTAAAGTCCACAACATTCCAAGGACGCCCACGACAACAAGGAGCATACGAAGACGTTGCACATCCGTCGTGCGTTCGTCAGCCGTTGCCTCCTCGTCCTTCATGCCTTGAACATAGCGGACGGGGGAGCCGCTGAGCTGTCCCGTAGAGGGTCCCGTTGAATGGTCGACTTGATCTACTCCTGGCGTGCGAGCATTTCGATCAGGGGCGTTACGATCGGATCGGCTCACGGGAGGTAGCATCGTCCCGGCTGTATCCGCATTCTCGGAGGCCCATCCGCCTCGACGAGGAGTTCGGATCCAGTCGAGTAGGACTATCCGCCACTGGCCAGGAACACGATGAGGTTGAAGACCTCGCCTGGTTCCCGGTGAATCCGAGCGTCCCCTTATCGAGATCTCCTCCAGCGAGCGGAGAGGATTCAGGTGCAGCCCGCACGCTTTGGTCGTTTTGATCCCTGCAGCGAGCGGAGTGCGACTCCCCACGTGGCTCCGTGGGAATCTCTACAGTGGGCGGAAGGTGCATCGAGCCCAGCCGAGGCGACCAACCGATTACTCAGATGATCGCATCCGCGCCGAACACCACGAAGAGGGCTGCGAGTATGGCGAGTGCGACCGTGGCGAGTGCGACCGTGGCGAAGGCGGCCAACGCGAGCGGCCATGCGCTGACGAGGCTCAGCGTCTGGGTCGACCGCAGCGATTGGTTGATACGCAGATAGCGGAGCCGAATCAGCACAGACGCGACCACGACTGCAGCGAGTGCGGCGAGCGAAGCGGTAACCCCAATGAGGCTGAGATGAGACGCGCTCAGTCGCGCTGCCACCGCGCAACCGAGGCCGAGGGTGAGCAGAGTTCGTTGCCAGGCCAGGTGAGTTCGCTCGGGCTGCAGGCCCTCGTCGAAGAGTGGGGTCGAACTCACACCAGCATGCCGATGCCGATGAGGAGGCCGCCGAGGACGACGCCGACAGCGAGGACTCCGGAGAAGCCCGGTCCTGGCAGTGGCTCGCTCTCCCGGAGGGCGCGTTCGACGCGCATCCAGCTGAACCACGCATGAGCAGGAGCGAAAACCCCAAGTGCGAGAAAGAGGAACGCCGTGACCAGTCGAAGAACCGGTTCGATCGGCAGGTGGAGCGCCTCGAGCGCGACCCCGGCCGCGATGAGCGCCAGCGAGGTACGGATCCAGGCGAGAAAGGTGCGCTCGTTCGCCATACTGAAGCGCGCGTCCGGCTCCTGCCCGTGGCCGAAGACAGTCCAAGGGAATCGTTTCGTCGTCATGAAGTCCTCTCGCGGTCCGTCGCCTTCGCGCCCAGACTATGCCTGAATCAGCTCTGAATCCGTCGCGGCCACGCGGCGCAAAACAGCCAAGCGACAACCGCTGGCGGGCATGGGCCACGGTCAAGCGCCTTGAACAGAACCCAGGTTCCGCGTCATTCCGCGGCTCTGTTATTTATGCAACGTCCTTAACATTTTTCGAGTCGAATTATGTCGAGCGGTTGACGGAATAATTCGCCCTGCTTATCGTTACCGTGTGTTCAAGCCCGCTGGAGTGCATACACTCATCCGCCAGACTCACGAAGACCGCGTTTTGCGGGTGCTCCGTGAGCACGGCGCGCTGACCCGTGGCGAGATCGCCAACCGGGTCGGACTTTCACGCACGACCCTTTCCGAAATCACGAATGTCCTGCTCGTGCGCGGCGCGATCACCATCGCGAACACAGATGCTGACGCCCGAGCGGGTCGCGGACGGCCCGCCGAACGCCTGGTCCTCGACCCCGGCGCTGGACAGTTCATGGGCATCGACTTCGGCCACCGCCGTGTCCGCGTCGCAGTGTCAGACGCGGCACACGAGATCATCGCCTCCGGAGCCGAGTTCTACGAAGCCGACTCGGCCTGGCAGGAACGAATCGACAGCTGCTTCCGTCTGATCGAACGGATCGGAGCAGAATCCGGCATTCACTACGGTGCACTCCAGGGCATCGGTATCGGCTTTCCTGGTCCGTTCTCCCCACGAATGCCCAAATCGGCGCCCGCGGGTGGAAGCACCGTCGTGCGCCCAGCTGGCGACTTCGTCTACAGCTCGTTCGTCGAGAAGTTCGGCGTCCCGGTCACCATCGACAACAACACGCGGTTCGCCGGCCTCGCCGAGGCAATCTGGGGGAGCGGCGCCGGCGCCCGGAACCTTCTCTACGTCCGCCTCTCCGACGGAATCGGTGGCGGGCTCGTCGTCGGCGGTCACCTCGTCACCGGAGCATCCGGGTTCGCTGGTGAACTCGGCCACATCTCGGTCAGCCCGAACGGCATCCAGTGCCGCTGCGGCAAGCGCGGCTGCCTCGAGACGATCGCCTCCGTGCCGGCCATCTTCGGCAGCTGCACGGCCAAAGGCGTGTCGATCAACTCCTTCGACGACCTCCGCGCCGCCGTCGCAAAAGGCGACCCGATCGTCACCAGCGTTCTGCGTGATGTCGGGGATGCACTCGGCCGCGTTCTCGGCTCGGTCGCCGTCGCCCTCAACCCCGAAGAGATCGTCATCGGTGGCGAAGTGGTCCAGATCGCCGACGTGATCTTTGAACAGGCCATCGCGACGATTGCCTACGAACTCCTGCCCGTTCCCGAAGCCGCCCCACACGTCCGCCTCGCCCAACTGGGCGACGACGACGGTGCCCTCGGCGCGATCGCCGCGCTGTTCCACCAGTCACCGCTGCTCGCCAGCTACCCGGAAACCACGCACGACGATTCTCAGCAGAGCCCCATGCAAAGGAGCATTTCATGAACATCCGCACCCACGGGCGCGCCTCGCACCGGGAGGAACGCGCATGACCGCGACCGAAGCGATCGCCACTGGCGCTCTACCTGACGCTCCTGCCAAGAGGACGCCGAAGACAGGGGCCAAGAACCGCAAACTGCTCCTCACCCTGAACGTTGTGAGCGTCATCGTCGGAATCCTGATCTGGTGGGTTCTCTCCCTGGCCGGGTTCCGGCTTCCTACGCCGATCGCCGTTGTTCAACGCGCTGGCGAACTGATCGCGAGCGGCACTCTCCTCACCGACATCTCCGCCAGCCTCACGCGCGTGCTGATCGGCTTCGCCCTTGGCACGATCGTGGCCATCCCGGTTGGATTCCTGATGGGCTGGTACACCATTGCTCGCGGGCTCATCGAGCCATGGGTCCAGTTCTTCCGCACGATCCCGCCGCTGGCGATCATCCCCCTCGCCATCGTTCTGATGGGCATCGGCGAAGAACCGAAAATCTTCGTGATCTTCCTCGCTGCGTTCTTCGCCTGCGTGATCTCGACCTTCCAGGGCGTGGTGAACGTCGACCGCACCCTGATCAACGCCGCCAGGGTGCTGGGCAGCAAGGACGGCGGCATCTTCATCCGCGTCGTCGTGCCCGCGTCGACGCCGTTCATCCTCGTGGGCATGCGGGTCGGGCTTGGAGCGTCCTGGTCGACCCTCGTCGCCGCCGAGCTCATCGCGGCGCAACAGGGACTTGGATTCCGGATGCAGCAGGCCCAGATTTACTACGACCTGCCCACGATCTTCGTCGGTCTCATCACGATCGGCATCCTCGGTCTGCTGATGGATCGCATTCTCCTCTTCGCCGAACGCAAACTGACCGGATGGCAGGAACGCCGATGACCACATCAACCACGGGAACTCAGCAGGGTACCGACGCCGCTCGCATCTCGGTGCAGGGCATCACCAAGACCTTCGACCTCAGCGGTGAACAGTTCATCGCCCTCGACAACGTGTCCCTCGACATCGCCGACAACGAGTTCGTCACCGTCGTCGGTCCGTCCGGCTGCGGAAAAAGCACGCTCATGAACCTGCTCGCCGGCCTCGACCAGCCGACAAGCGGCCAGGCCGTTGTCGACGGGAAGGTTGTGACGGGTCCAGGCCCCGACCGCGGCGTCATCTTCCAGCAGTACGCGCTCTTCCCCTGGCTGAGCGTTCGCAAGAACGTCGAGTTCGGTCTCAAGACCGCAGGGCTCGGAGCGAAGGAGCGTCGCGAGAAGGCGGAGCACTTCATCGAGATGGTCGGCCTGAGCCAGTTCGCCGACGCCCTGCCGAAGATGCTCTCCGGCGGCATGAAGCAACGCTGCGCCATCGCCCGGGCCTACGCGGTCGACCCGACGATCCTCCTCATGGACGAACCGTTCGGCGCGCTGGATGCTCTTACTCGCGTGAAACTGCAAGAGCAGCTCCTCGAGACCTGGAGCCAGGAGAAGCGCACCGTCCTCTTCATCACCCACGACGTCGATGAGGCCGTCTTCCTGGCCAACCGAGTCGTCGTGATGGCCGCTCGCCCCGGCCGGATCTTCGACATCGTCGACGTCAACCTCCCATACCCGCGCACCGAGGAAATGCGATTGAGCCCCGAGTTCACCGCTCTTCGCAACCGGGTATGGCACTCCGTTTACCACCAGAACACCGGCACCGCAGCCGTTTCAACGCCGTCTACCCTGACGGCCTGACCCAAGGAAAAGCCATGACACACGCACGCATCAAACGGGGCATCGTCGCCGCCGTTGCAGCACTCGCACTCACCCTCACTGGCTGTGCCTCGAACTCCGCAGGCGGGAACGTGGAAGGCGGCGGTGACGCCGCCGCTCCCGAAGAGCTCACTCCCGTCAACTTCGGCTACATTGCCGACTTCAACGGTGCGAGCCTTCTCGCCATTGCGAAGGACCAGGACCTGTGGGCCAAGCACGGCATCGAGATCACCGAAAGCGTCTTCACCAACGGGCCGCTGCAGATCCAGGCCCTCGGCACCGGTGACCTCGACTTCGGATACATCGGCCCAGGAGCCATGTGGCTGCCGGCATCCGGACAGGCGAAAATCGTCTCCATCAACACCCTGGGCAGCGCTGACCGCGTGATCGCCCAGGCAGGAATCGAATCGCTCGAAGACCTCAAAGGCAAGAAGGTTGCTGTCCCAGAGGGGACATCTGGTGACATGATCCTGAACCTGGCCCTCGAATCCGTCGGCCTGAGCATCGACGACGTCGAGAAGGTCGCCATGGACCCGTCCACCGTCGTCGCCGCCTTCGCCTCGAAGCAGGTGGATGCCGCAGGCATCTGGTACCCGCTCATCGGCACAATTGAAGAACAAGTTCCCGACCTCAACATCCTCGCAGAGAACGACGACTTCGCAGAGACGGTGTCCTTCCCGACCGCCTTCGTTTCCGGACCGACCTTCGTTGAGGAGAACGAGGAGACCGTCTCCAAGGTGCTCGGTGCGCTGCGGGAAGCCATCGACTACCGGGCAGAGAACATGGACGAGACCATCAAGCTCACGGCTGCCATGCTGCAGATCGATGAGAAGGACGTGGCCGCTGACTCCAAGAACGTGAAGATCATGACCACGGCCGAGCTCGACGAGCTCACCGAGGACGGATCGGTCACCGGCTGGCTCGAGGGCATGAACGACTACTTCGTCTCGGCAGGGAAGCTGCCTGAACCGGTCGACCCGTCCACGTACTACACCGGCGACCTCTTCACAGAGGCAGGCAAGTAGGTGACCAAGGCCAGCAACATCCTCTTCCTGATGACCGACCAACACCGTGTCGACACGCTCGGTGCCTACGGGAACTCCCTCGCGGAGACCCCCGTCCTGGACGAGTTGGCTCGCACCGGAACGCGCTTTGACCGGTGGTACACACCCACCGCGATCTGCACACCGGCCCGTGCGAGCCTGCTCACCGGGCAGGCACCGTTCCGGCACAAGCTGCTCGCCAACCACGAGCGCAACGTCGGTTACCTGGAGGACCTTCCCGACGGTCAGTACACGTTCCCTGAAGCACTGCGCGACAAGGGGTACAACTGTGGCCTGATCGGCAAGTGGCACGCGGGCAACGAGAAGAACGCCGCCCACTATGGGTTCGACGGGCCGGATCTACCCGGCTGGCACAACCCGGTGGAGAACGAGGATTACCTGGCCTACCTGAGCGCGAACGGCCTCCCGCCGTACGAGATCAGCGATCAGATCCGTGGAACGCTGCCGAACGGCGGGCCGGGCAACCTGCTCGCCGCTCGGCTGCACCAACCGGTTGAGGCGACGTTCGAGTACTACCTGGCCACCCGTGCCATCGAAATGCTCGAGCGCTACGCCGTCGACCGCCACAACGACGGCACACCGTTCTACCTGGGTCTGCACTTCTTCGGCCCGCACCTGCCATACGTCGTGCCGAACGAGTACTTCGACAAGTTCGACCCCGCCGACATCGAACTGCCCAAATCGATCGCCGAGACCTTCGTCGGCAAACCGCCGGTGCAGCAGAACTACAGCGACCACTGGGCGTTCGACACCATGCCGATCGAGACGAGCCGCAAGCTCATCGCGATCTACTGGGGCTACGTCACACTGATCGACGAGCAGATCGGCCGGGTCATGGATGCCATGGACCGGCTCGGCCTCACCGACGACACCGCCGTGTTCTTCAGCTGCGACCACGGCGAATTCACCGGATCGCACCGGCTGCACGACAAGGGCCCGGCGATGTATGAAGACATCTACCGGACCCCCGGCATCGTCCGTATCCCCGGTGGCCCGGCCGGCCAGGTCCGTGACGAATTCGTGAGCCTGCTCGACTGCACCGCCACATTCCTCGAACTCGCGGGCCTGGACCCGGCTCCAGCCGTCGACTCTCGCAGCCTCGTGCCGCTAATCTCGGGCGAGCATCCGGACTGGGCAGAGGACATCGTCTGCGAATACCACGGGCACCACTTCCCGATCGCACAGCGGATGCTTCGGAACGACCGATACAAGCTGGTCGTCAATCCCGAATCCGTGAACGAGCTCTACGACCTGCACCGCGATCCCGATGAACTGAACAACGTCTTCACGCTGCCGGACATGGCAGATATCCGCGAGTCGATGATGCAGCGTCTGTACGACCTGCTCCGCGAGCGCGGCGACAAGTTCTACCACTGGATGACCACGATGTACGACGTCGGAGGGGTCGGTTACGACCCGTCGCTCAGCGGTTTCGACGACGCGTCCTATTCGAAGTAATCGCGGATGCCCCCTGCGGCATCCGAGTCGACCAACGAAGCGAGAATCATGAACACCCCGCACAAACGACCGAACATCGTCCTGATCCTCACCGATGACCACGCGTCCCACGCGATCAGCGCCTACGGCTCCGTGGTGAACACGACTCCGCGGATCGACGAGATCGCCGACGCCGGGGTGCGGATCGACAACTGCTTCTGCACCAACGCGCTCTGCACGCCCAGCCGGGCCGCGATCCTCACCGGGACGCACAGCCACATCAACGAGGTGACCACGCTCGACACACCGATCGATGCGAGCCAACCCACCTTCATCTCGCTGCTCAAGCAGGCCGGGTACCGCACCGGGATCGTCGGCAAGTGGCACATGGGAGAAGGGGAGGGGCACAACCCGCAGAGCTTCGACTACTGGGCCGTTCTACGGGAACAGGGCGAGTACTTCGACCCGCAGATCCTTACCGAAAACGGGGTGCGCATCCAGCCCGGCTACGCGACCGACGTCATCACCGACCTGTCCATCGACTGGGTCGATTCGCTCGAGGGGGACGAACCCTGGTGCCTGCTCATCCACCACAAGGCGCCGCACCGCGCGTGGGAACCGGACGACAAGCACAAGGGAATGTACGCCGACGAAAAGATCCCCGTTCCTGCCACCTTCGACGACGACTATTCGACCCGGTCGATGGCGGCCAGGCACGCCACGATGCGGGTCGCCGACTACCTCGACCTTGCCGACCTGAAGGTCTCCCCGCCGGAGGACCTGACCCCAGAAGAGCTCGCCCTGTGGAAGTACCAGCGGTACATGGAGGACTACCTGGCCTGCGTGGCATCCGTCGACGACAACGTCGGACGGGTCATCGACTGGCTGCGCGACCGCGGCGACTTCGACGACACGCTGCTCATGTACACGTCCGACCAGGGCTTCTTCCTCGGCGACCACGGCTGGTTCGACAAACGATTCATGTATGAAGAGTCGATCCGGATGCCGCTGGTCGTGAGCTATCCGAACGCGATCGAATCGTCCGAGCCGATCGAGCAGCTCGTGACCAACGTCGACTTCGCCCAGACGATCCTCCACGCTGCGGGCGTCGATCCCCATGAGCGGATGCAAGGGGTCAGCTTCTGGCCGCAACTCACCGGGTCAGACGCACCCACCCAGGACTCGATCTACTACCGCTACTACGAGAACGACGACCAACACCATCACGCTCTCGCGCACTACGGCATCCGCACCGCCCGGTACAAGCTCATCTACTTCTACAACGACGGAATGGGCCTGCCCGGGTCATCGGATCACGTGTACCCGCCCGAGTGGGAGATGTACGACCTGCAGGAGGACCCGGAGGAACTCAACAACGTCTACCACTCGGATCGCTACACTCAGATCCGGGACGACCTGAAGGTCCGTTTGTGGGAGCTCCAGGCGAGCCTCGGGGACGCGCCGCACTCCTCGCAGCCGGTCCCGTCCGGCGCGGCGATGGTGAACTGAGGAGAAATGACAGTGGCTGTGCTGACGGACGTCGACATGATCCGGATCCCCGGCGGGCGGTTCATTATGGGGTCGAACTCGTTCTACCCGGAGGAGGCACCGGCTCACCGGGCCGAGATCGCTGATTTCGAACTTGATCGGCATCCGGTGACGAACGCTCAATTCGCGGCGTTCGTTGCGGCGACCGGATACGTCACGGTTGCCGAGCGGAGCCTCGACGAGGCCGAGTATCCGAAGCTCAGCGTCGCCGAGAGGGCGCCCGGCAGTCTCGCCTTCCGCCCGACCTCAGGACCAGTTGACCTACGTGACTGGAGGGCGTGGTGGGTGTGGCAGCCCGGAGCCAGCTGGCGGCATCCGTTCGGGCCGGATTCAGGCCTCGATGGGCGGAACGATCACCCGGTCGTGCAGGTGTGCTTCACGGATGCTTCCGCGTATGCCGCGTGGGCCGGGAAACGGCTCCCTACAGAGGTCGAGTGGGAACGGGCCGCTCGCGGCGGAATTGACGGGCGCGACTATGCCTGGGGAGACGAGCTGCACCCGGACGGTGCTGTGTTGGCGAACAGCTGGCAGGGCTCGTTCCCCTACCGGAACACCGGAGCTGCTGGCTGGGTCGGGACGTCGCCCGTCGGTTCATTTCGGGCGAATGACTTCGGTCTGGTCGACATGATCGGGAACGTCTGGGAGTGGACGTCGTCGGAGTTCACACCCGACCACAGCGCCCGGCGGGCGGCCGCCAGCAACCTGCTCGGGTCCGCGGTGAAGGCGGACACCGGCGAGTGTGGTGATGGATGCATGTGCGGTCCGTCGAGCTCACGCGAGGGCGCTCCCTCGTCGACGCCCGATCCCGCTGTTCGGCGAGTGACGAAGGGCGGGTCGCACCTCTGTGCGCCCGAGTATTGCCAGCGGTACCGCCCATCGGCACGTTCGCCCCAGAGTGAGGACTCTGCGACGACTCACATCGGATTCCGCTGCGCCCGCAGCCTTTAGCAAACGGCGGAGCGGGCGGCTGCGGGAGAAAATCGTGACTGACAGCGTCGACCAAAACCCGGACTGACGATCGGCGGGTCTTGTCGCCCGCGTCCGTTGGTGGCTACTTCGTGGACACGGCGTCAGCGATCGCTGTGCTTGGACACTTCCCGTGTCCGAAGATCTGTACTGAGAGCGACTGGGATGCCGCGGTGACGCAGCGGTCGGAGTCACGAAGCTGCCAAAGCGCAGCGGGTGGAGGTAATCAGTCATACATTCAGCATCCGCGCATGCAACGCGCTTGACAAACTACAGGTAACCTACTTACTTTTGATACGTGACACGAGTCGAGAAAACGAGGCAACGCCAGCCGTTGCGCATCGACGACGAGGAATGCCGACGTCTCGCGGCCGTGATGGAGATCGTCGGCAAACGCTGGTCCAGCGGAATCCTCCTTGCTCTCGGGATGGGTGCAGAGCGCTACACCGAGATCGAGCGCCGCGTCCAAGGTCTCTCCGGGAGGATGCTCACCGTCCGGCTCCGCGAACTCGAAGACGCCGGACTCGTTGAACGCACCGTCGAACCAACCACCCCCGTGAGCGTTCGATACCACCTCTCGGAGAGGGGAATGGAACTCCTGCGGTCGCTCCAACCGATGGCACGCTACGTTCGACGCTGGGAACCACCGGCAGGCGAGACAGCGCCACTCTAATTTGATGTCATTTCGCGAGCACTCGGCAGCGGAAGGGTGATGTCACAAGAAGTGATGGCTCATGATCTCTCCGCCTCGGGCCGCAGGAGCGTACGCGGCATCTGGGCCTGTAACGGCAATACGCCGTTGCCCAAGGTCCGGCTTGCGGGCGAGATGCGGGGACGTCGGGAACGCTACTGAGAAGCGTGATCACGGGCTGTCCCGGCTGCCGACGGATGAGGCGGGGGTAGGGAAATCGCGAGGCGGTGGCGCTGTTCGACGGATCGGCCCCAAGTCGTTCCTGCGAAGATGAGAGCGATTCCGAAGTACCCGACAGGTGCAATGGCGTCCTGGGCGATGGCGATTCCAAAGATTGCGGCCCAGATCGGCTCGGTCCCAAGGAGAAGGCTGACTCTGGATGGCGAGGTTCGCCGGACGGCCCACGTTTGCACGAAGAAGGCGAAAACCGTGCAGGCAAGGACGAGGTAGAGGAAGAGTGCTCCACGTACGAGGTCGAGCTCCGCAGCGAAGTGCGGGACTGAGTCGCCATAAAACAGGGAGGCGGCCCAGAATAGCGCCGCGCACGTAGCCAGTTGAACCGACGTGAGGTGAAGCGAGTCCATCGGTCCACCGTTGGAGAGCTTGTGCATCGTCGTGACGTGGACAGCGCGAAGGACTGCGGCGATCAGAACGAGTACATCTCCAAGCGTCGGCGGATGGAATGCACCGTTGCCGGCGAGAAGTGCGACGCCGGCAACGGCAATCCCGGCGGCGAGGAAGAATCCGCGTGGTAGGTGCCGTTTGGACACAACGGAATCGAGAATCGGTGTGAACACGATCGTCAGGCTGATGATCAGGCCGGCGTTGGTAGCCGAAGTGTGCGCGATCCCGAAGGTCTCGAAAGCAAACACACCGCCCAGGATGATGCCGGTGGCAACGCCGACTCGGATTTCTGCCTTCGTCACTCGGCTACGTCGGACGGCCACTATCGCGGCCATGATCGCCGCCGCGAACAACATACGCAGAGCCAGGAGCGCAGTCACAGAATTAGGAGACACCAACTCCTTGGCCACGAGGTATGTCGAGCCCCATGATGCGGCGACGAGAAGCAGGAGGAGGTCCACACGGGAAACGGCAAGAGAGGAAGGCACCTGCTCATCCTCCGGGCAGCTCTTCACTTAGACAAGACGGCAGTTTTGCACGGGATGGTTTAGTTTCAACTTATGGAACTTGGTCAGTTGCGCGCCCTTCGTGAGTTGGGGGACCGGGGCAGTATCGCCGCCGTCGCTGCGGCTTTGCATGTCACACCGTCGTCTGTGTCGCAACAGATCAGTGCGCTGCAACGTCACTCGTCTGCGCCGTTGACGTTCAGAGCGGGACGCCGAACTGCCCTCACAGATGCCGGCCGAGCATTGGCAGCGGCGGCGGTCGAGGTGGAAATCGCGCTCGAACGAGCCGAACAGGCAGTGTCCGGCTTTCAGGGTGACCGATCGGGCATCGTCTCTGTGGCGGCGTTTCACAGTGCTGGCCTTGCCGTCTTCGGGCCTCTGCTTGCTGCGTTGCACGACCCACGTGAGCCGGACGTCAGGTTGACCGATTTCGATGTGGCTCAGCGTGGCTTCCCCGCTCTCACCGCAGACCATGATCTCGTACTCGCGCACAGGCTCGTAGGGAGCCCACCATGGCCGGCAACAGTGCGGGCAGAGCCGCTCCTGTTCGAGCCTCTCGACATCGCCATGCACCGCGGCCACCGGCTGGCATCGAAAGCCTCAATCCATCCTGCGGACCTTCGATCCGAGACCTGGGTAACAGTGCACGAGGGCTTCCCGCTCGAGCAAGCCATCACCATGATCGCCGGAATTGGAGGCAGCGAAGCGCGCGTCACGCATCGAATCAACGAATTCTCCGTTGCCGCAGCCGTGGTCGCCGCAAGCGACTGCATCGCGCTGATGCCGAGGTTCACCACCGACCTTCGTGACCACCCGGAATTGGTGCTCCGCCCGCTCTCTCACCCCGAGATCGGTCGATATATCGACTGCCTCGCTCGCCCAGAAACGCTTGAACGGGTCAGCGTGAAGCTGGTGCTGTCGCAGATCGCCACCATCACGAAGGGGCTCACCGAGGAGCACCGGCCTAGTGACAAGTCGTCCCGCTGAGGGTTCGGCGACAGAGTCGTGCGCGTTGCCTTGGAATGCCAAAGAGAAATCCGCGACAAGACTGTCAGCCCTAGGGTCGCGAATCAACGCTGCTCCGGCACGGGCTGTCCATGTCGCCTAGCGGAACGGCAAAACTCACCTGGCCGCTGTTCTTCCGTTGTCTTGGGCAATCGTGGCGTTGTTCGCCGCGATCTTCGTCGCCGTGGTGTGGGGCATCGTCTGGTTTAGCCGAAGGAGACGGACGCGAGATCGTGGCTGCGGGCGGCGGCTTCCTGGTGGGTGAGGCTGATTGCATGGGTGACAACGTCAGCCAGTTGGCCAGTGCGCTCGTATGCTGCTCGCTGCGCGCTCGCCCCCGTTCCATCGTTGCGAATTCTTTGCAATGACTCCTCAACGTAGGCTGCATCTCCGGCCTCCTTCAAGGCGTCCAAGACGTGGGCATGTAGCGCGGAGATAACGTTTGTGGCGGTGTCCGGCTGGTGTGTTTTTGGATCGAGCAGCTCGCTTTGGATGCCCCACCGGCTCGCGTACCAGGTCGCCTGGCGCAGGATTGTCGCTGAAACCATGTCCGGGGCCTGCCCGGCTTTCCACTCTCTCGCGGCGGTCTCGACCAGAGCCCGCACCAAGGCGGCGATCAGGGCAGTGTCGCGAGGATCAAGGCACACATCGGATACCCGGATCTCCACGGTGGGGTGGCGGGCGGAGAGGCGCGCGTCAAAATCAGGATTTTGCACCACCCCGGTGTCCGCCAACTGTGCCACCAGAGCGTGGTATGCCTGTGCCGAACCGAAGACTTCCATCGGTCCCGCGCTGGACCACCGGTTCCAGGCCTGCGTGCGGAAGCTGGCGTAGCCGCTGTCTGTGCCGTTCCAGAATGGTGAGTTTGAGCTCAACGCTATGAGCGCGGGTAGCCAGGACCTGATGCGGTCAAGAACCGCGACGCCTTCTTCGTCCGAATCCACGGAAACGTGGACGTGGCATCCGCTGGTCAGCTGCTCGCGGGCCGTCAAACCAAACTTATCCAGTAGCGCGTCATACCGGTCGTTGCGGGTGGGATGAGGTGTGACCGCCACCGGGGAGGTCGCGAGGGCAGCGATCCTCGCACCTACTTCTCGGGCGAGTGAGCCGGCAAAGGAGCGCCCCGCCCGTATTTCGGCTGCGAGCTCGCGCAAGCTGCTGTGCGGGCGCGTGATGACTTCGAGCTGTTCCTGGTGCAACTCGACGGCCAGTATCGGCTGGTCGGGAAGGACCGCTTGGCCGAATGGGCCTTGGCGACGCAGCAAGGCTGCGGCCAGCGGTAAGGGACTGCCGTCATCAGGATCCACGATCAGGAACTCTTCTTCAACACCAAACGTACGCACGTGGTAAGTGTGACCGACTACCGCGATGGCCTGCGCCGCTCCCGGAACCATCTCGGACGGCGTGGACCCCTGCTACAAGCCGGTGATGACCTGAATGTCATCGCCGGTACGGAAGTTGCCGGCCGAATTCCGCATAGAACCGGGGTAGGCCTCATCCCAAACCGTGGCTAGGGCGCGAGCGAAGAAGAGATTGCTGCGAGAGCCCGGACCTGTCTCAATCGCACGTGTTCACCAGATGTTCCTCTTGCGGACATGCTGGGCGGGCCGGTGTCGTCTCGGAAGACGTCCGCGGAGGGTTCCGACAGAGCGTCGCTTGCCACGATCGTGGCCGGCTCTCTCGGCAGGCCCGTTTGATCCGCACCGGTTCGAAGAGGAATTCCCCAGCGCTATGCGTGCGATGGCAGAATCAGGCAGAGCGCTGGAAATGAACACACGTCGTCTTCGGCCGTGGATTCCGCAGTGGTGGGCCCAGAAGGGAGGGCGCGAAGTATCGTTCGGCAGCGATGCTCACGATGCCGCAACCCTCGCGGCCAACTTTCCGGAGGCTATGGCGATGGTCGAATTCTTCGGTTTCCGGCCGGGGCCTCACCCACAGGACTTCTGGAGTCGCTAGGTGCGATGTGCGGGCAGGGTCTGTCGCGCCTTCATTGTCCACGCATTGGTCAGGTGTCTCGTTCAGCGTTGCAGTTGCAGTTGCAGTTGCAGTTGCAGTTGCGGTTCCGTTGCGTTTGCGAGCGCCAAAGCGAGCAACGGCCTCTAGAGTCGGCACAATGCCAAACGCTCAACGAGCCGGGGCTTCAGGTGAGTTGTAAAGGACGCAATTGATGACACGTCGATCATTCTCCGAGCCGCTTGTTACCGCACTGCTCGTGCTGCTTTCTTTCGCGGCATGGCATATCGTCTACACCGTCAGAACGGTGGCCAGTGGCGTGGCGCTCTCGCAACCATACACATCTGGCAGCGACTATATATGGCGGTTGGCACTCACTTTGCTGTGGCTGGCGGCGCCCCTCGCGGTCTGGGCAGGCCTGGTAATCGTGGGCAACCGGATGGTCCGAAAGCGCGGATTCGCCGCGAGAGCATTCGTTGCCTTTGTCGTCGCAGCCGTCATGTGCGCGCCTGTTGCCATCTACTTCGCCATAGCTCTGACCGCGAACGACGGATGGCGTGGTCTCGGTGCGATCAGCGTGGCTGTTCCTTTGATCGCCCCGTTCCTGGTTGTGGGCGCATACTGCGCCGGCAGCGCACTCGTTCATCTGTCGGACTACAGGCGAAGAGCTCCGTCAATTTCCGAGTAACGCGTGCCCTCCACTGACTTGTGAACACATTCCCACAATGGGTATATTACCGATGTGACCGAAACTGCCTTCTGGATTTTGACTGCTCTCGCGGCGGGGCGGCGGCACGGGTATGCGCTGCTCAGCGATGTGGAGAGATTGAGTGCTGGCGCCGTGGCGCTTCGAGTGACCACACTGTATGCCTCGTTGGAGCGCTTAGAACGCGATGGCCGCATCGTTTCGTCCGGAGAAGAAGTAGTTGAGGGGCGCGCCCGCCGGTACTACGAGATATCTGAGCGTGGCCGGGACGAACTCGCCGCGGAAGCGGACCGTCTGGCTGCCCGGGCGGCGGCTGCCCGGGCTAGCATGGCGGCCGCGGCGCGTCATCCGCGTGCAATTGCAGTCGTGGCAGCGGGCGCATGAGCACGCGCCGTGCAACATATCAACGGCTTCTGCGGTGGTATCCGGTGAGGTGGCGTCGCGTCAATGGCGCGGTCATGCTCGACACGCTGGAGCAGCAGGCCGACGCTCAGGGGCATACGCGACCAACTCCCGGCGAGGCGTGGTCGCTTCGGGCACATGGTCTCGCCGAACGCGCCACGCCTAGGGCGATCGTTTGGGCGGCCTGTGCTGCCCTCCTGATGTGTCTTGTCCCGACCATTGTGTTGTTGTCCGGAGTGGTCATCGGTGGTCCCTGGGCGGATGCTGCTCGCGTCACGGTACAGTTTCTCGGCGCGCTGCTGGTGAGCGCCGCGGCAGGGGCATTGCTTGTGCGGGCCGGGGTCATCCGCGCCGAGCCTGCGTTTTTTGCTTTCGCAGCCGCGGTACCTGCTTGGTTCCTCGGTGCGCTGACGGTGGCGTCATGGAGCGTTGGGTTCGAAGAAGCGGACGCCGGAGCAGCACGGTCTTGGTTCGGCAGTGCCACTGGCGCCTTACTCATCTGTGCTTGGGCGGTAGGCGCGGCAGCTCTCATGCCCGTCGCGTTCGCGATGCTCAGTGCCGTCCGCTCCCGGATCGCTCGCATCACATCATCCGTCATCCTCTCAGGAACCTGCGCCGTTGGGCTGGGTATCACCGCGGCGGCACCTGTCGGGTTAGTGGTCGGCGCAGCGGCGGTCCTGGTCGTCGCGAGCCTTCAGCTACGAGGGCTGGCACCGGCGCGTCCAGCTCGAAAGCGCGAGAAATCTGCCGTTCTGACGCCGACGAAGCGACGAGCAATCGCCGCCAGCGCGGCGGCAGCCGCCGTGCTCGGTATTGGATGTGCAGTGTTCGCTTTGGTGGGAAGCTCATGGGTGCCAGCTGTCGGCGACTCCACAGCAGCGATGCGTATGGGCATTCTTGCGGGCGCTCTGGTGGCGGTTGTTACCGTTGTTGCAGGTGCAGCGGCGTTGTTCCCGCGCATGGGACGAGTCGTCCTCGGTCCTGCCATAGCACTCGTCGCAGCACTCCTTGCCCTTGCAAGTAGTTACGTTCTGAATGAGGCCAGCCCGCTTAGCTGGCCCCTCCACCTCGCCGCGGGCGTTCTTACAGGGCTTGCGGTAGGACTGACGTTCGCCCCGGTCCTTCCTGGTGCTCCCTGGCTACGTCTTCTCCTCACAGCAGCGATCGGCCTGGCCGCGGCCGTCTCGTTTGGACTCATGGTCATCACTGCTGCCGCGTTCATTGCACCAGTCGTCGCCGTTGTCCTCACCGTCGTTCTCCTGCGCCGGCCAATCCTGCCGGCTGGGAATGCCGCGATCACCTGAGCCTGTCCTCGCTGGCCGACTTCTGAGTACGTGGCTCTAGGTGTCAGCTGTGCGCGCCCACCACCGCGATGAGCTCGCGCGCCTGAGCGACGATGGCGTCCCGCCACGCCTCGAACGTCGCATCCGTCACGGCGAACTCGGTGTGAAAGTGCTGCATGTCGGGGGTGTGGATGTGCCCTGCCGGAATGTCGAGCTCCGCCCGATCGCGTAGCAGCGTGTTGCGGTATGCCGACTCATTCGAGAGATAGGTGCCACCTCCGCCGCTGCGTGCGCAGGAGTCCTGGGGTGGGGGCGTCGGCTCGAGGGCGGGCGGGTACGTGTCCTCGCGCTGCCACGTGTCCTTCACCTCACGAGAATTGCAATCGGGGAAATATGTGTAGTTCGTGTTCCACAGCACGCCGAACGCAACCGACTCGTCTTCCCACGTATCACCCGGTGGACGGGGAACAGCCGAACCCGTGCGCGCCGCGATCATCTGCTCGATCGGCAGTGTCGTGGCGGTCCACTGTGGCGGATCCGTCACTGTGTCGCCGCCACCCCAACGCTCCAGCACCTGGGTGTTACAGCCAGGATTGTCCTTCGCCAGCTGCGGGGCGCCCGTCAAACCGGCAGGCGGGCAGGGCGCAAAGTTGTCGTTGCCTGCAACGTCGCCGTGATAGCGGCCGTTCCACTGCTCCAGCGCGAACTGCGAGCCGCCCGCTTGACTGACGGTGATTGACGCATCCAACCGGTCATCGCCGGGCTTCATCAACGGCCCCACGGTGTCGTCCAGATATCCACGCTCGAACTCCGGGTAGTTTACTGGCAGCGTGTACGCCTCATAGCGCACCATGGCGCCATCGGGAGCCGTCGTCGTCGTACCGTCAATCGCCAGGGCGATCGCGCCGGACGGATTGCCGTGGCGAATCTGATTGCCGGCTGCTCCCGCAGCGCTGCCCAAGGCGCCACCGTCGAGAGTGAAGGGATCGAATCCGCTGACCAGCACCCTCGTCACCTGATCGCCCGCGGGCAGATCGACGTCGCGCATCCCGCGGGCCGCCCGGTCGAAGCTATCGACCAACAACACCCGCTGCTTGGCGGAGAGCGTGAAGTCCGGGCTCCATTGATGCAGCACGGACATGGCCTCCAGCCGCGTCCAGTACAGCGGGCGGTCGTCGCTCGCCGGCAGGTCACCGGTGACGCCTTCTGTCGATTGGACTCGGGCGACAGCGTCTTGCCACAGCTGGGTACCCCGTCGCTCGACGACAACCTCCGCATCGGCAAGCGAGCCCTGTCCGCAGACCTCTTCGGCGAGGGCAGCGGTGAACTCACCGAATCCGGCACCCTCGACCATCGTGCGTGCGAACGAGCGGTCGGCGGGCTGCGTCGGGTCGGCCTCGTCCGGCAAAAAGGCAGTGAGGCGCTCCTCTTCGACCGTGACGGGCAGCGAGGCATCGGTGCAGCCGTTGGGTGCGAACCCAGCGACGATAGAACTGAGCTCGTCGGATGCCGGGCTGAGGCCGGTGGTTGACCGCTGCTCCGGGGTTGCTTGTGCTGGCGAGCATCCGACCAGGAGTACGGAACCGAGCATCAGTGCCAGCCCGGCAGCGACCGACATCGTCTGACGCGAGCCTGCACGTGGCTGAGCGTACCGAAAGCGGCCTGATCTGGGGCGCATGCGGGATTTTCTTCCGCGCGGCCCCGGGTGGGCATAGCGCGTCGTCAGAGAGTGAACTCGAATCATTCCGTACCTTTCGTTCACCTACGACGCTACGAACTGGACTGCATCTGCACATCGGGCTTTAGTCTCGAAAAACTGACGAGGCAGTACCAGAGCCCACACCCACATAGTCCTCGAGTGCTGGCTGACACCGCTGTTCCCTCTGCATGAGAATCGGACGGCCGTGCACGAGCATGGCGACCCTCAGCGGACCGCGACGAAGTCGGAGGACATCAAGAAGCGGTCTACTTCGATCCGGAGAGCGACCCGGGATGCATTGGGTCGGGGCTCGCGGTAACGCGCGGAGTAGCAGCTCACGGCGCGCGCAACAGAGACTTCATCGGTCATGACCGTAGCCGTGCCTTCGATCGTTGACCAGTGACGCCCGCTCACTTGGCAAGCGGCGACCTTGTCATTGACGCTCAGGTGTTTCACCTTGTGTGAGTGCTCGTTGGTAATAACCCACGCGCACTGCTCCTCCAGGTCCAGAGCGACACCTACCGGCACGAGGTGCGGTCGGCCATCGGCGCGAACCGACGTGAGTGTGCACAAGTGCCGCTCAGTCCAAAAGTCCAAGAGGAGCGATGGGAAGTTGGCCCAATCCGGTTTCCACGAAGTCACATGCTCATCCTCGCAGGTACACCGCTGTCGCCCGTCCAGCCTCCCCGCTGAGGGCACGACGCGCCCGCCGCCGCCGCGCAGGTATCTCATTCTGTTCCTCCAGTCCGCGTATCGGATCCCGACGGGACGCCTCAGCAGACTGCGTTCAACCCTCATGGCGATCAACAAACGCTGCTGGTCAGCGGCTCCCATGATCCGTACTGGTGCACCAGATGAATGTCGATGTCGAGGAGGAAGCACGCAGAGGCGGTACTCATCTCTCTGGTGTTCACTTCCTCGGGAGCCGACGCCGTAACTCGGACGATGCCGGTGATGCGATCGGTCTCCTGCGTGAATTCCTCGGTGGCGACTGTTACGGATGTGTCCGTCGAGGACAACCGTGCTTTCTTGATCGCGTCGACCACGGCATCCGTATCAAGAGATTCCGTCCGCGGTTGGCTGCCGTCGCTGTTGTGATAGAGCAGCCATCTGACGTCTTGATTGAGTGTGAGAACACCGCGCTGCATCGCCCAGGCGGCGGCCGCGTCTCGATTCCATGTGGCCGGCTCCGAGGGGGGTGCCCACTCCGACAGGGGGTGGGGGCAGTCGAATGGTGTGGACGTGACTGTGTCACCCGTTCGCTCTATCGATGCGCAGCCGGTACCGATTACCAACTCCTCAGTACTGAAATCCCGATCGGCGTCAGAGCTGAACGGCCCCGGCCCAGGACCAGGTACGTCCGTGCGCCAAATAGCGATCCGGGCACGATTCATCGACGAGTCGATGACACGATAGACCTCACCCGAAGAGGTGAAGCGGGCACGCAAGCCGGCGCTGGGTTCGTTGAACGCGCGCAGGTCAGCCATCGTGGCGACCTCGTCGAACTCAGCGATCTCCGGGATGGCCTCCTTCAACTCGGCGGAGACCTCTGTCCTCCCATCGCAGCCGCTCAACAGTGATGCCACGGTGATTCCGCACAACGTAGCGCCGACAACCCGGACCAACAACGATGGGCGGATCGGGCGAATCTTCGGCGTCGGTGCAAGCAGTTGTGCGTCACTCATGATCAGCAGTGCTCCCCCCGGAGACGCTTTGCCGCATCGCTGCGGCCGCCTCGCGGAGCAACTGTTCCCGATCGAGGTCCGTCGTCGCACGGCGTGCGGCGACCTCGAACGCAGTGGCGGCCTCGGCGACGCGCCCCGCCCGAAGGAGCATGTCCGCCCGGGCCGCAGGCAGGAGATGTGAGGGGGAAAGTCGCGGATCCGCGTCAAGGGCGTCGAGCTCCTCAAGGGCGGTTTCAGGGCCGGTCGCCATCCCGACCGCAATGGCGCGACTGACGGCGACGACCGGCGACGGCGATAACGTGACGAGCGCGTCGTAGAGGTGCACAATTCGCCGCCAATCAGTCGCGCCGGGGGTCTCCGCTAGTGCGTGACAGGCGGCTATCTCGGCTTGGATCCGGTAGGACCTTCGCTTCTTGTCTGGCGCCGGCGGAGTGAGGAGTGTCAGGGCCTCGTTGATCGCTGACCGGTCCCAGAGCGATCGATCCTGATTCTCCAGGGTGAGCTGCTGCCCGTAGGGGTCACGGCGCGCGGCGCGGCGCGATGACTGGAGCAGCATGAGCGAGAGAAGGCAGCGTGCCTCGTCGCTGGCGGGCGTGAACCGCACCACATTGCGTGTCATCCGGATTGCGGCATCCGCCAGGTCAGTTCGGCTCGCATCACTGTACCCCTGGTTGAAGAGCAGGTAGAGCACAGCGAGGACTCCCTCGAGACGTTCGGGGAGCAGATCCGCGGTAGGGACCCGATAGGGAATCCCTGCGTTCGTGATCTTCTGGCGAGCTCGCACGAGGCGCTGGGCCATGGTGGATTCCTGCACGAAGAAGGCGGATGCGATCTCACCGGTCGTTAGTCCGGCGACGGCCCGCAAGGTCAAAGCGACCCGACTCGGCAGTGCGAGTGCGGGGTGGCAGCAGGTGAACAACAGCCGCAGTTGTTCGTCAGACAGGGTCGCTTCATCGATCTCAGCAAGCTCATCTGTCTGCACCGTGAGGTCGGCTACGTCGCGGAACTTTTCGCGCTCAACGGCGGCGTGCCGAAGGCGGTCACGCGCTTTGTTGCGGGCAACCGTGTACAGCCAGGCGGCCGGACGGTCCGGGATGCCGGACCGCCAGGCCACCAACGCGGACGCGAAGGCATCCTGCACGCAGTCTTCAGCGAGAGTCCAGTCGCCGGTCATCCCGACAAGACCGCCGACGAGCCCGCCCCATTCAGCGCGGTGCAGGTCGTCGAGCTTCGCACTCAGCGAGGGCTTCGTCAATCGAATGGCCAAATCGGTCGAAGTTCAAGTCGGCCGAATCGAGCCATCGGGTGCTTCGACGCGACCTCGATTGCCTCGTCGAGGTCGGCGCATTCGAGCACATCGTATCCGGCGATCCACTCCTTCGATTCGGTGAACGGACCGTCGGTCACCAACAACTCCCCGTTGCGCACGCGAACCGTTGTGGCATCTTCGACAGGCCGTAAACGGTTGCCGTCAATCCACACGCCGCGGGCACCGACTTCCTTACCCCAGTCTTCAATCCGGTCGTCCTCAGCGGAATACGGCTCACCCTCGGGGTCGGTTGCCACAAACATCACGTATCGCATCAGTTCTCCTTTTGTTTGAAGGTACAGAGATACGACGTTCCAGTTCGAGCGAATTCGACATACCCGCAGAAGTTTCCAACAAACTGGTGCTGGTTCGACCGGTGTGGTGGCCTGTGGCCTCCCTCAGCTTGGTGTTGCTGTGTTTTGTTCGTCGCTCGATTGCGGTCTTAGCCGGTTGTCGCGGGGGTCGCCGCGGTTTCCATGGTCAGTTCAAGGCCGCCTTCGATCTCGCGAGTGGTGAGCGACGCCTTGATGGCGGAGAGCTCGTTGATGTTTCCGATGTGGGTCCCGCCGCAGGGGATGTTGGTGAGTCCGGTCGGGAGGTCGCAGACCCAGGTGCGCCGGGCGGAGAGTGTCTGATCATCTCGGTCGATTCGTACGTCTCCGCCGGCTGCGATCCATTGCGCGAGCTGAATGTTGACACGTTCCGCGACTGCCGGCGGGGCGTCGAGGGCGGTGGGTGTGAAGCCCTTGCGGCGTAGCGATTTGCCGATCCGGTAGGTGTCGGTAGACCGATGCGGGT
Organism: Mycetocola sp. TRD_SC_2; assembly: GCF_055361225.1. Classification (NCBI taxonomy): domain Bacteria; kingdom Bacillati; phylum Actinomycetota; class Actinomycetes; order Micrococcales; family Microbacteriaceae; genus Mycetocola; species Mycetocola sp. TRD_SC_2. The sequence goes on from NZ_CM143954.1 coordinate 973,785, forward strand.
GTATCCGTGAGCGCTGAATGGCTAGCGAATCGAAAGCCGGATTACCCAGCGCGTCGGTGGGCGCCGTCTTGCTCCACGCCGATGAAAGCGCTGCATCGAGCGCGAGTGCGGCGAGATGGCATGCGGTGTGAGCAGCCGAGAGCGCCGTACGGTACCCCTGATCGACGTCGATCTGCACCTGTTCGCCGATGGTTGGTGGCGCGCCCTCAATGATGTGAGCGACGACGAAAACCCATCCGTCAGTTCCTGTGCGGACAGTGAGATCTGCGCCGAGGTGAAGTTCGCCGTCGAGGATACCGCCGACAACTGCGTCGGCGATGGGCTGTTGGCCCTGCATTGCGGTGAGGAAGCCTCGGTCGGAGGGCTGATCAGGCCACGCGTTGTCGACCGGGTGGAAGGCTGTTGTGTCGACGAGGACCGCAGATCGACCGTCAGAGAACGGTTCAACGTGGAGCACGGTTCCTGTGGAGCTGGTCGCTCCGCCCGGGTAGGTGACGATGGTGTCTGACGTGGGTAAGGCCATGCGTTTTCCGTTCTTTCGGGGCGTTCGCAGCGTAGCCTCAATCACTTGAAGCTTCTGGGACGTCACTCGGGGCGCTTTCGAGGACGCGTGGATGAGCATAAGCGTGGATGAGGACCAGCATTGAGGCCTCCCGATGCGGCCGCGACGAGGAATCTGACGCGGCCGGTCTAACATGCGAGTATGACGAATCCAGCTCCAATCGACGACATCGCGATCGGTGGTGAGGTCATCCGCCTCGGGCAGTTCCTCAAGTTCGCAGGACTCCTCGACTCCGGTGGAGACGTGAAGGAGGCCATCATCGATGGCTTTGTCACAGTGAACGGTGAGGTCGATCGTCGTCGTGGAAGGCAACTCCAGCTCGGCGACGTCGTCAGCTTCGAAGGACGCAGGGTTCGCGTCTGCAGGTAATCTGCGGTCTGATCTCGATCAGCGCAGCGGTCCTGGTGATTCTCGTTCTCATCGTTATCGTGCGTGCCTATTTTCCTCGGGCGGAGCCGGAGGGATAGCGGCTCCGCTCACTCAGCAGGGCACAGCCGACACTTCCAGACGCGCAGCAAGCGTCGGGCGGGCGCGGCTCTGAGCCAGCAAGAGAATGGCAGCCTACGGGACGATGTGCCCAGCCGCACGGAACAGCTCGTACCACTCAGCGCGTGTCAGCGGCAGGTCCGAACCGAGTGCCGCGCCGGCCACCCGTTCCGGACTGGTGGTGCCAAGCACGACCTGCATCTGGGCAGGGTGCCGGGTGATCCAGGCGGTCGCGACCGCGATCGGCGGCACGTCGTACTGGGCAGCCAGCCGGTCGATTGCGGCGTTGAGCTCCGGGTATTCGTCCGAACCGAGGAAGACGCCGGTGAAGAACCCGGCCTGGAACGGCGACCACGCCTGAATGGTGATGTCGTTCAGCCGGCAGTAGTCGACGATGCCACCGCCATCGAGCGTCACCGACTGCTGCTCGGCGAGCATGTTCGCCGCAACACCCTGGGTGACGATCGGCGCGTGCGTGATGGAGAGCTGCAGCTGGTTCGCGACGATGGGCTGACGCAGGTAACGCTTCAGCAAATCGATCTGCCGGGGCGTGTGGTTGGAGACGCCGAAGGCGCGCACCTTTCCTGCAGTCTCGAGCTCGTCGAACGCCCGCGCGACTTCTTCGGGTTCGACGAGGGCGTCCGGCCGGTGCAGCAGCAGGATGTCGATGCGGTCGGTCTGCAGGGCGTCGAGCGATCCGTTCACGGACTCGATGATGTGGTCGTACGAGAAGTCGAAGTAGGGCCCGTCGCCGACGATCCCGGCCTTCGTCTGGATGGTGACGGCATCGCGCTCCGCCGGGCTGAGCTTCATCGCTTCAGCGAAACGGCGTTCGCATCCGTGCAGCTCATTCCCGTACACGTCTGCGTGGTCGAGAAAGTCGATTCCCGAATCCCGCGCCGTGCGCACGAGCTCCTGAACTTCATCATCGGACTTGTCGGCGATGCGCATCAGGCCAAGGACGACGTTCGGCGCGACGATCTCGGTGTTCGGCAGGGTGAAGGTTTTCACGGGGTGTCCCTTTCGAGGTGGTGTCTCCGGCTGTAATTCACGACACTCCGGCATACGCCGGCATACGCCGGCGTGCGCCGATCCTAGCGCCACGGATGCCGTCACTCCCGCTCGCGGATTCCCAGCGGAGTGGCGGATTCGGTCGATTAGACTGACCGAATCGTGGCGGGCACAGGTGCCCGGTTTCCACGCGACACCCGGGAGACACCGCTGTGACGCTGACAGCCGAACCGAACACACCGGTCCAGCCGGCCGAACTCTCCCGTGCGCACGACATTCTGACGACAATCGTCCGGGCTTACGGCACGAAGGTCGTCGGCCAGTCGAGCCTCCGAACCAGCCTCCTCGTCGCGCTGATGACGGGAGGGCACGTGCTCCTCGAGAGCGTGCCTGGCCTCGCCAAGACCACGGCGGCCGAGGCGATCGCCGAATCGGTGCAGGCACGGTTCAAGCGCATCCAGTGCACCCCGGACCTGCTGCCGTCCGACATCCTCGGCACCCAGATCTACGACCCGGGCACCGGGCGGTTCGACACGCAGCTCGGCCCGGTGCACGCCAACTTCGTTCTCCTCGACGAAATCAACCGGTCGAGCGCGAAGACCCAGTCCGCGATGCTCGAGGCGATGCAGGAACGCCAGACGTCGATCGGCGGCGTGAACTATCCGCTCCCGCACCCCTTCCTCGTGCTTGCAACTCAAAACCCGATCGAGCAGGAGGGCACCTACCACCTGCCCGAAGCCCAGCTCGACCGGTTCCTGATCAAGGAGATCCTCGGCTACCCGAGCCTCACCGAAGAAGCCGAGATCGTGCGCCGGGTCAACTCCGGACTGTACGACGCAGAGTCGCCTGCCCAGTCGCACGCGAGCATCGACGACGTTCTCTTCCTGCAGGGTCTCGTCCGTCGGGTGTACCTCGATCCGTCGATCCTGAACTACATCGTGCAGGCCGTCTTCGTCTCGCGGAATGCCTCCCAGTACCTCGAGCCGGACCTGGCCGGGTACATCCAGTACGGCGCGAGCCCGCGGGCGTCGATCGCATTCAGTTCCGTTGCTCGTGCTCTCGCCCTGCTCAACGGCCGCGACCACGTCATCCCGGAGGACGTCAAGTTCTTCCGGCATCAGGTGCTCAGGCACCGCCTCATTCTCGGCTTCGAAGCGGCCGCAGACAACGTCGAACCCGAGACGATCATCGACGCGATCTTCGCGACGATCTCCGTGCCCTAGGACCCAGCGTGGACGAGCTGCTCCACCGGGTGAAGACACGGCTGGCGATCCGCGCCCACCGAAAGGTCCGCGGCATGCTCGACGGGGAATACGTGTCGCTGTTCCACGGCAAGAGCCTCGACTTTGATGACCTTCGTGCCTACGCACCGGGAGACGATGTCAAGGACATCGACTGGAAGGCCACCGCCCGCGTCGGATCGCCGCTCACCAAGCGCTACATCGCCACCCGCAAGCACGCCGTTCTGCTCATCGCCGACACCGGGCGTGACTTCGCCGCCCTCTCGACGGGTGGAAACCCCAAGCGCGACATCGCGATCCTCGCCGCCGGAGTGATCGGGTACCTCGCCGTGCGTCACGGCGATCACGTGGGTCTCGTTGCAGGAGACGAGACCGGCACGGAATACATGCCGCTGAGGGGGACCGAGTCACATCTCGAACGCCTCCTTGCCACTGTCCAGAACCGGACGAGCCTCTCCGCGGGTGCCAGCCGACTGGCGGCACAACTCGACTACGTGCGTCGCACTTTCCGCCGCCGGATGCTCCTCGTCGTGCTCGCAGACGACGGCGCCATGTCTGCCGACCGCGACGAAGACCTGCGCCTCCTCCGCCGCCTCCACGCCCAGCACGAAATTCTGTGGATCACCATCGGTGACGCCGATCCGACCCTCGAGGAGTACGCCGACAGCACCCTGATCGACGTCGCCGACGGAAGGGAACTCCCGCCCTTCCTCCGCAGGGACGCCGCACTCCGCGAAGACTTCGCCGCAGCCGTCGCCACCCGCACCCGGGCATCCGCTGACCTGCTCGAGAAGATCGGGATCACCAGCATCCGCCTGACGAGCGAAGACACGGTCGTTCCCGGTCTGTTCCGGCTCCTGGAGGTGCACAACCATGCCAGACGTTGACGGCTACTTCCCACCGACCGGTTATGCGCCGATCTGGGGCATCCTCGGTGTCATCCTCCTCGCCCTGATCGCCGCCTGGTACGTCTTCCTCTGGTGGTGGTCAGGACGCAAACACCGGATGCCGCGTGAGGCGCACGCAGCAAACGCGATTGAGCAGGCGGGCCGGCTCAAGGGCAAGTACCACGGTCTCATCGACGAGGTCGAGGAGGCGTGGCGTGCAGACGAACTGACCACGAGGGCAGCGCACCAGAAGCTCGGGACGCTCGTGCGGTTCTTCGTGTTTGAGTCGACCGGCCGTAAAGCGCACGTGATGACCCTCGAAGACCTCAACGAGGCCAACCTGAGGTCGGTCGCCGATGCGATCGAGCAGTATTACCCGGCTGAGTTCGCCGCGGTCGAACAGGGCGACGTTCCCGAGTCTGCCGGAATCGCGCGCGAGGTGGTCGGCACATGGAACTGATCTACTGGTGGCTTCCTCTGCTGTGGCTCGTGGTCATCGCTGGCGTGATCGGGTTCTCTCTGTGGCTGGGCGCCAGACGGCGGGAGAAGGCCCGCACCCTTGCCGTTCCGGTGGCGCACTCGGAACGACTCACCGAGCTGCCGGCGTACCGTTCTGCGCTCCGCCGCTATCGCGCCGCCCTCGTCGGGACTGCGATCGTCCTCTCGCTTGTGCTGTTCGCTGCCGTCGTGATGAGCTCCCGCCTGGTCAGCATCACGAGTTACCAGCCGGAGATGCGCAATCGAGACATCGTGCTGTGCCTCGATGTGTCCGGCTCCATGATCGACTACGACGCGGCGATCGTCCGCACCTTCCGCGAGCTTGTCGATGAGTTCGACGGCGAGCGGATCGGACTCGTACTCTTCAACGCGTCCGCCGTCACCTATTTTCCGCTGACGAGCGACTACCGGTTCGTCCGCGAACAACTCGACTACCTCGAAAACGACCTGTCGTCGCCGCTGTCGGACTACGAATTCATCAACGGCACCCTGCTCGGTGAAGGCTCGTCGTTGATCGGCGACGGTCTGGGCTCCTGCGTCATGCGGTTCGACGACCCCGAGAGTGAACGGTCCCGCTCGGTCATCCTCGCCACCGACAACTACGTCGCGGGTGAGCCGATCCTCACCCTTCCTGAGGCCGGGCAGTTCGCTCGGGAGCGCAACGTCCGGGTCTACGGGATCAACCCGGGCGACGTCTCGAGCAAGGACTACATCGCCGGCTACGCGCGCGAAATGGAGCGGGTCGTGCGGGGAACCGACGGGGGCTACTTCGCCCTCGAGGACCCCTCAGCGATCCCATCGATCGTGGACGGCATCGAGGAGCAACAGACAACACTCCTCACTGGGGAACCCGTTCTCGTGCGGACGGACGAGCCCGTCGTGCCGTTCCTGCTCAGCCTGTTCGGCACCGGGCTGCTCATGTACTTCGGCTGGAGGTTGAAGCGATGACGTTCTCGCCTCTCCTCCCTCTCGGGATGCTCGTGGTACTGCTCGGCGCTCTCGCCCTGTTCGCGATCGTGCAGTTCGCGCGTGCGCCCCGGCGTTCAGGCTCCTGGCACTGGCTTGTGCGCCTCGGCATGGTCCTTCTTCTCTTTGGAATCGCGCTGCGCCCGTCACTGGCATCGAACGATCAGCCATCAGCGGCATCGGGTGATGTCGACGTTTATTTCGTCGTCGACACCACGAGCAGCATGGCGGCGGAAGATTTCGGTGCCGACAGCGAACCACGCCTGGTCGGCGCCCGGGCCGATATCGCCGACATCGCCGAGCGCCTCGTCGGTGCGCGCTTCTCGCTCATCACGTTCGACGCCGAAACGGTGCAGCGACTGCCACTCACCACCGACGCCTCTGCCCTCGTCTCGGGGGCGAATGCCCTCAACCAGGAGGTCACGGTGTACTCCGGCGGCAGCAGCATTTCAGCACCGGTTCAGTACCTGGCCGAGCGGCTCGCCGTCGAGGCCGAATCGAATCCCGACCGCACACGGGTGATGTACTACCTCGGCGACGGTGAGCAGACGGTCGCCGAGCCCCCCGGCTCGTTCGAGCAGCTGGATCCGTTCATCGACGAAGGGGCCGTCCTCGGCTACGGCACGGAGGCGGGCGGTCGTATGCGCCAGTTCAACGGGTATGACACCGACGCCGAAGCGCCGTACATCACCTGGTTCAGTGACTCGGGAGCGCAGGATGCCGTCTCGAAAATCGACGAGATTGCGTTGAGAGGGATCGCCACCCAGCTCGGTGTCGGCTACCTCCATCGGGATGGGACTGAATCCGTCGACGCGGCCATCGGCTCGATCCGAGTCGGAAACGTGCAGGCAGACACCGGCGCACCGGTCGGAACCCCTGAGTTCTACTGGGTCTTCGCTCTCGGGTTCGGGATGCTGGCGCTCACCGAAATCGGCGCCCTCGCGGTGGCGTTGCGTGACCTGCGCCGTCTGGAGGGGGAGAGCCGTGCTGGTTAAGGCACCGTCGTCGCTCAAGCGCACGAGACGCAGGATGTTCCTGTTCTCGCTGCCGGTCGTGCTCCTCGCCCTCTTCGTGGCCTGGAAGCTTCTCAGCATGCCGATCCTCGCTGACCGTGCCATCGAAACGTGGGAGCGGGGTAATTACGAACGCAGCGTCGAAGCATCCGACTCACTGATGTTCCTCAACGTCGCCGAGGACTGGATTCCCTGGTTCAACCGCGGAACAGCGAACGCCAGCGCCCAGTCCTTCTCAGAGGCGACCGATGATCTTGCCAAGGCACTCGAACGGGCGCCGGAGGAGCGGCGCTGTGACGTTCGGGTCAACCTCGCCCTCGCGTGGGAGATGCAGGGCGATGCCTACTTCGACGCCGGATACTTCGCCGGGGCGAGAAAACTCTACGAAACGGCGAAGGCTGTGATCGATGCCGGAGCAGAGGAGGGCTGCTTCGAACAGGAGCCGCCGGAGGAAGACGAGGAGCCGGAGCAGCAGGAGCAGCCGGACACCGCCGAGAAACTCGAGCAGGCTGACGGGCGCGTCACTGAGAAACTGCGGCAGAGCGAGCAGCAGGAGGGGGAACAGCAGCCCGATGGCGACTCCGGCGAGCCGGACGCAGACGACGGAAACTCGAGCAACGGCAAGGTCGACGAGCTCCAGGAGAGGAGCGAGGAGGCCGAGAAGGAAAAACAGAACCAGGACTCCACCAAGCGTGGGCAGGACGGAAGCCGCGACTATGTCGAAAAGCCGTGGTGACGCGGGCGATAGCATGGACGGGTGGTTACCCGTCTAACGAACTTTTTCCTGAAGACCCTCCGTGAAGACCCTGCAGATGCCGAGGTGACGAGTCACCGGCTCCTCGTTCGGGCAGGCTATATCCGACGGCAGGCGCCCGGCATCTTCGCCTGGCTGCCGCTCGGTTTGCGTGTGAAGGAGAAGATCGAGCGCATCGTCCGCGAGGAGATGACCAACGCCGGCGCCCACGAAGTTCACTTTCCGGCGCTGCTGCCGCGGGAGCCGTACGAGATCACCGGCCGCTGGGACGAGTACGGAGACGGCCTGTTCCGGCTCAAGGACCGCAAGGGCAGCGACATGCTCCTCGCCCCGACGCACGAAGAAGCCTTTGCGCTCCTCGTCAAGGACCTGTACTCCTCGTACAAGGAACTGCCCCTGTCGATCTACCAGATTCAGGACAAGTACCGCGACGAAGCACGGCCGCGGGCAGGCCTGCTTCGCGGTCGTGAGTTCACGATGAAGGATGCCTACTCCTTCGACTACACCGACGCCGGACTCGACGCGAGCTACCAGATCCAGCGCGACGCCTACGAGCGCATCTTCACCCGGCTCGGCCTCGAGTACGAGATCGTCAAGGCGGATGCCGGCGCGATGGGCGGATCGAAGAGCGAAGAGTTCCTGCACCCGACACCCGTCGGTGAGGACACCTTCGTCCGGTCCGCCGGCGGATACGCTGCCAACGTCGAAGCGTGGGAGACCGAGGTTCCCCCGTCTATTCCTGTCGAGGGACAGCCGGCGGCAGTCGTGCACGACACTCCGAACACACCCACCATCCAGACGCTCGTCGACCTCGCCAACGCAGAACACTCGCGCGAGGACGGCGCAGCCTGGACTGCTGCTGACACCCTTAAGAACGTCGTCCTGTCGCTGCGCGCCCTCGACGGAACGCGCGAACTCGTCATCGTCGGACTCCCGGGTGACCGTGACGTCGACCTCAAGCGCGCCGAAGTCGCCTTCGCGCCCGCCGAGATCGAAGCGGCCACCGAGGCGGACTTCGCCAAGCACCCCGGGCTCGTAAAGGGCTACATCGGGCCGTGGGGCGAGAACGGCGCCGTCCTCGGCGAGAAGTCGGCCACCGGCATCCGTTATCTGCTCGACCCTCGCGTGGTGGAGGGCACCAGCTGGATCACCGGTGCCAACACCGACGGCAAGCATGTGTTCGGCCTCGTCGCCGGTCGCGACTTCGTCGGCGACGGCGTTGTCGAGGTGGCAGACGTCCGGGCGGGCGACCCCGCTCCCGACGGCTCCGGCCCGGTGGAACTGGCGCGCGGTATGGAGATCGGGCACGTGTTCCAGCTCGGCCGCAAGTACGCGGAAGCGCTCGGGCTCAAGGTTCTCGATGAGAACGGCAAGCTCGTCACCGTGACGATGGGTTCCTACGGCATCGGCATCACGCGGATCCTCGCGATCATTGCCGAGCTCAACAACGATGACAAGGGTCTGATCTGGCCCGAGTCCGTCGCTCCGTTCGACGCCTATGTGGTCGCAACGGGTCGCGACGCTGCCGTCTTCGAGGCGGCGGAGACCGTTGTCAGCCAGCTGGAAGCATCCGGATTCGACGTCCTCTTCGATGACCGCCCGAAGGTTTCTCCCGGCGTGAAGTTCGGTGACGCAGAACTGCTCGGTATCCCGAAGATCGTGATCGCTGGCCGTGGCGTTGCAGACGGACTGGTCGAGCTGTGGGACCGCCGAACCGGGGAGCGCACCCCGGTCCCGATCGCCGAGGCTGCTGCTCGCCTGCGCGACTGAACCGCTGCACTCTCGAGAACGCTGTTCGCCGTCGGGCGGGCAGCGTTCTTGCGTAGGAGTGGTGGTTTCGGCAGGCCCCCTGGTGTCGAATCACCACACTGTGCTGTTCGGAAGCCACAGGAGCGACAGGCCGTGGTGATTCGACGGATGCCGCGATCCCACGGCCGCGCGCGACCTATCGATCGGTCCGAAAGGGCGGTTCGTGGTCGACGTGGGCGACCCTTTGGGACCGCTCGAATCCGTGAACGACCCTTTGGGACCGATCGACGGACCGACCGACCGATCTGCTCGGCAGGTGACTACCGGCGGGCTCGCTCAACCTTCGGCGGCACCACACGCAGCGGGCCGGTGACGCTTCGTTCGTCGGTCCAGCATTCGACGTTGCGCAACTCCGGCAGACGATCCCGAGTGAAGACGGGGTCGATGCCACGCGATCGCTGCTCCGAGTAGTCCTTGAGGAGCTTGAACGCCACGGTGCCGAGCAGGCCGATGGCGGTGAGGTTCACGAGGGCCATGATGCCCATCAGGCCGTCGGCGGTGTTCCAGATCAGGTCAGTGGCGAGCACCGAACCAGCGAGCACAGCGAGCACAGCGAACGCACGGTAGACGGTGAGCACGATCGGCTTCGAGGTGATGAACTCGATGTTGGACTCGCCGTAGTAGTAGTTGCCGAGGATCGAACTGAACGCCAGCAGGAACACGATGGCACTCAGGAGAACGCCGGACCACGTCCCGAGCGAGTCGGTGACAGCGTCGAAGGTGAGGCCGATACCCCGTTCGGCGTTGGCCAGGTCAGGGGTGGAGACAAGGATGATGAACGCGGTGATCGAGCAGATGAGGAAGGTGTCGAAGTAGACGCCGAGGGTCTGCACGAGACCCTGCTTGACCGGGTGGGTGACGGCGGCGGATGCTCCGGCGTTCGGAGCAGAACCGAGACCGGCTTCGTTCGAGAACATGCCGCGCTTGACGCCCTGGAGGATGATCGTTCCGATCGCCCCGCCGGCGACCTGCTGGAAGCCGAACGCGCCGGCGTAGATTTCGCCGAACACCCGGGGTACCTCGGTGACGTTCATGCCGACGATAAGCAGACCGATGAGGAGGTACAGCAGCGCCATGAGGGGCACGATCGCCTGGGTGACGGAGGCGATCCTGCGCACGCCGCCGAAGACGACGAGCCCGGTCAGGAAGGCGAGAGCGAGACCGATGACCCAGGGCAGCCACGGGATGTCGACTCCAACGGTGCTCATAACGGTCGCGCTGATCGTGTTGGCCTGAAGAGAACTGAAAGCGAACGGGAAGCAGCAGATCAGAACGACGGCAAAGACGATCCCCATCCAGCGTGCGCCCAGTCCGCGTTCCATGTAGTACGCGGGGCCACCGCGGAACCCGTCCTTGTCCCTGGTCTTGTACAACTGGCCGAGAGTGGATTCGACGAAGCTTGATGCGCCGCCGATGAAGGCCATGGTCCACATCCAGAACACAGCTCCCGGGCCGCCGATCGCGATCGCGGTCCCGACCCCGGCGATGTTGCCGACACCGACGCGTGAGGCTGCCGAGATGGTGAAAGCCTGGAACGCCGACACGGACTGTGCCTTGCCTTCTTCGTCGAGCGGGGTTTTGTTCGTCAGGGTCCGGAACATATCCGGAATGAGCCGCAATTGAACGGCTCTGGTTCTGACCGTGAAGTACAGACCGAGTAGTGCGACCACCGGGAGCAGTACCCAGGTCCAGAGTCCGTCGCCGAGGGTGAGCACCAGATCGTTGATCGCATCCATGAGGGAACACTAGCGCGCCGACGCAGGATCGTCCCCGTTTGGGGCACATGGATTCGTCCCGACGCGGAGGCTCCGAACCGATTTCGAAACCGGAACTCAACCGTTATCAGGGATTTCCCCGTGCGGTCGATACGGCCACCATCTTCAGGATCAGCGGCGTCCGATCAGCGGGTCCGCATGTGGAGAGGTCCACGTACACCTGGGACACGGCAGTGATTTCTGTCGGAGACGATGAATTTCACCGACGTACTCGATTACTTCGAACGGACCGACCACGAACGAGGCGGTGCAAATCGAAACGGCTGCCGGCACCCTCCGTTTTGAACGACAACTGCTGACGATTCGCGACACGACAAAGTGGTGACGGATGCCTGCAGGGTCGGGTAAGTTAGAAGATCGATCCGCCAGTGCAGAAGTGGCGGTGGCAGCTGAATAGAGGGGTACCCCGGTGGACATCGATCTCAACGTACTGAAGATGATGGAGCGGGAAAAAGAGATCCCATTCGATGAGCTCGTCGAGATCATCGAACAGGCCATTCGCACCGCATACGTGAAGAGCCAGACCGAACCCGGTGAAGCAGAACCCGAGGTCCGCGTCGAGCTCAACCGCAAGACCGGCCACGTTGCCGTCCTCGTGCCCGAGCTCGACGATGAGGGTGTCGTGATCGGTGAGGCCGAGTCGACGCCAGAGGACTTCGGCCGCATTGCCGCCTTCGCCGCCAAGCAGGTCATCAACCAGCGACTTCGCGACCTCGCGGACGACGCGATCCTCGGTGAGTTCAAGGGCCGTGAAGGCGACATCGTCGCCGGGGTCGTGCAGCAGGGTCCGAACCCGCGCATGGTGCACATCGACCTTGGAACCATCGAGGGCATCATGCCCCCGGAGGAACAGGTCCCGGGGGAGGAGTACCGTCACGGTGCCCGCATCCGTGTGTACGTCACGAGTGTCTCGAAGGGAATGAAGGGCCCGCAGATCACACTGTCGCGCACCCACCCGTCGCTCGTCCGCAAGCTCTTCGCTCTCGAGGTGCCCGAGATCGCATCGGGTGTCGTCGAAATCGTCTCCCTGGCCCGCGAAGCCGGCCACCGCACGAAAATCGCCGTTCGCGCGAACGACCCGAGTGTGAACGCCAAGGGCGCCTGCATCGGTGAACTCGGGCGCCGCGTGCGCGCCGTGACCGAGGAGCTCGGCGCCGAGAAGATCGACATCGTCGACTATTCGCCCAACCTCGCCACCTTCGTTGCCAACGCCCTGTCTCCGGCCAAGGTCACGAGTTCCTTCATTCTCGATGAGTCGACCAAGGCCGTCCGTGCCCTCGTTCCCGACTACCAGCTCTCGCTCGCGATCGGCAAGGAAGGGCAGAATGCCCGCCTCGCTGCGAAACTCACGGGCGCGAAGATCGACATCCAGCCGGACAGCATCCTCGAAGACGACTGACCTCTCTACCGCGCCGGGCAACCCGGCCCAGCAGCAAACAGGGGGTGCTAGGATGGAACCCGTTAGAACGTGCGTCGGATGCCGCACGCGCGCCGACAGGTCCTCCTTGTTGAGGATCGTCGCCCAGGATTCAAAACTCGTGGTGGACCCCACCGCGACGTTGCCTGGTCGAGGAGCGTGGTTGCATCCGCAAATCCAGTGTTACCAACTCGCAGTGAAGCGGCGGGCCTTCGGGCGTGCCTTTCGCGAGAGCGGGAAGCTCGACACGGCAGCACTAGAAAATTCAGTACGAGAGAACAGGCTGAACGGCTAATGGACAACTAATGAGCGGCTCGAAATGAGACCCGTCCGTAACTAACGGTCTGCCCTGTCTGGGTGGACCCAGACAGGAGAATTGTGGCTGGAAAACCACGCGTACACGAGATCGCATCTGAACTCGGTGTCGACAGCAAGGTAGCCCTTGCGAAACTGAAGGAACTGGGCGAATTCGTCAAGTCCCCCTCATCAACCGTCGAGCCCCCCGTGGCCCGCAAGCTTCGTGCTGCCCTCGAGGCAGACGGCGCGAAGCCGGGCGGGGCGGCTCCCGCAGCCTCCAAGACTGCAACGAAGTCAGCAGCAAAGCCGGGCTCGCGCCCGACTCCTGCGCCCGCACCGGCACCCACTCCGGCACCGGCACCCGAGGTCAAGGAAGCTCCGGCCCCGGCAGCACCCGCTGCTCCGGTTGCTCCCGCCGCTGAGGCGCCTGCCGCTCCGGCCGCAGAAGCTCCCGCGGCGCCTGCCGCAGCGGATGAGAAGCCGGCAAGCCCCGGCGGACCTCGCCCAGGTGCACCGCGTCCGGGTAACAACCCGTTCGCCAGTGCGCAGGGTATGGGTCAGCGGCCCGCGACGCCGCGTCCGGGTAACAACCCGTTCGCGAGCGCGCAGGGCATGGGCCAGCGCCCGGCAGCTCCGAGCCCCAGCAACATTCCCCGCCCCCAGGCACCTCGCCCCGGTTCACCGCGGCCAGGCGCACCACGTCCCGGCGCACCCGGACAGCGCCCTGGTGGCTTCCAGCGTCCCGGCGGCGCAGGTCGCCCGGCCGGCGGCGGCTTCCAGCGCCCCGGTGCCCCCGCAGCGGGTGGCTTCCAGCGCCCAGGTGGTGCTCCCGGAACCCCCGGTTCGAACTTCGGCCCCAACCGCCCAGCTGGTGGTGGCGGTCGTGGCCGTGGCCCCGGCGGTGGAACCGCTGGTGCGTTCGGTCGCGGAGGCGGCAAGAGCAAGTCACGCAAGTCGAAGCGGGCCAAGAGGCAGGAATTCGAGCTCAGGGAAGCTCCGTCGCTTGGCGGCGTGAGCGTTCCCCGCGGCGACGGAACAACCATTGTCCGTCTGCGCCGCGGTGCTTCCATCTCGGACTTCGCCGACAAGATTGACGCGAGCCCAGGAAACCTCGTCACCGTTCTCTTCCACCTCGGTGAGATGGCAACGGCGACGGAGTCCCTCGATGAGGCGACCTTCGGCGTGCTCGGTGAAGAACTGGGTTACCGGATCCTCATCGTTTCCCCCGAGGAAGAGGATCGCGAGCTTCTCGAAGGCTTCTCCATCGACCTCGACCAGGAGCTCGAAGACGAAACGGACGAAGACCTTCAGGCTCGTCCTCCCGTTGTCACCGTCATGGGTCACGTCGACCACGGTAAGACCCGCCTGCTCGACGCGATTCGGAACGCGAACGTTGTCGCCGGTGAAGCCGGTGGCATCACCCAGCACATCGGTGCGTACCAGGTTCACGCCGAGCACGAGGGCGTCGACCGCGCTGTCACCTTCATTGACACCCCCGGCCACGAGGCGTTCACCGCCATGCGTGCCCGAGGTGCTCAGGTCACCGACATCGCGATCCTCGTGGTCGCTGCCGACGACGGAATCATGCCGCAGACGATTGAGGCGCTCAATCACGCCCAGGCTGCGAACGTTCCGATCGTTGTCGCGGTGAACAAGATCGACAAGGAAGACGCCAACCCGCAGAAGGTGCGCCAGCAGCTCACCGAATACGGGCTGGTTGCCGAAGAGTACGGCGGAGACGTCATGTTCGTCGATGTCTCTGCGCGGAACAACATCAACATCGACAAGCTCGTCGACGCTGTGCTGCTCACCGCGGACGCCGCGCTCGACATGCGAGCCAACCCGAACAAGGATGCCCGTGGTGTCGCGATCGAGGCCAAGCTCGACAAGGGTCGCGGTGCTGTTGCGACAGTCCTCATCCAGTCGGGAACGCTGAAGGTCGGAGACCCGATCGTTGCCGGAACCGCTTACGGACGCGTCCGTGCCATGGCCGACGAGAACGGTGACGCGGTTGAATTCGCGACGCCGTCACGTCCGGTCCAGGTGCAGGGTCTGTCCTCGGTGCCTCGCGCCGGTGACACCTTCCTCGTCACCGACGATGACCGTACCGCTCGCCAGATCGCCGAGAAGCGTGAAGCAGCGGAGCGCAACGCCCAGCTGGCCAAGTCCCGCAAGCGCATCAGCCTTGAGGACTTCACCCGTGCACTCGAAGAGGGCAAGGTTGAATCGCTCAACCTCATCATCAAGGGTGACGTCTCCGGTGCCGTTGAGGCACTCGAGGAGTCGCTGCTCAAGATCGAGGTCGACGACTCGGTGCAGCTTCGCATCATCCACCGCGGTGTCGGTGCTGTTACGGAGTCGGACGTCAACCTGGCGACCATCGACAACGCGATCATCATCGGCTTCAACGTGCGCCCCGACCCGAAGGCACGGGAACGTGCCGCTCGCGAGGGTGTGGACATCCGGTTCTACTCGGTCATCTACAACGCCATCGACGATGTCGAAGCAAGCCTCACCGGCATGCTCAAGCCCGAGTACGAAGAAGTCCAGTCCGGTGTCGCCGAAATCCGCGAGGTGTTCCGCTCCTCCAAGTTCGGCAACATCGCCGGTGTCATCGTTCGCTCGGGAACCATCACGAGGAACGCGAAAGCTCGCGTCATCCGCGATGGTGTCGTGCTCGGCGACAACCTCGCCATCGAGTCGCTGCGCCGGTTCAAGGACGACGTCACCGAGGTCCGTACGGACTTCGAGGCTGGTATCGGCCTCGGCAAGTTCAACGACATCCAGATCGGTGACGAGATCGAAACCACAGAGATGAAAGAGAAGCCGCGCGGCTAGCTCACCATCGACGGCTGCGGCAGCCCCCGGACACTGAGGTGTTGGGGGCTGTCGCAGCCGGTTTTACCGATTCGACAAGAACGGCTGAAGGAGAAGATCATGGGTGAGAACCCCCGAGCACGCAAACTGGCTGACCGCATCCAGGAGATCATCGCGAAGCGCATCGAGCGCGGGATGCGGGATCCCCGGCTCGGTTTCGTCACGATCACGGATGTCAGGGTGACCGGCGACCTCCAGCACGCGAGTGTTTTCTACACCGTGTACGGCTCCGACCAGGAACGTGCGGACTCCGCGGCTGCTCTCGAAGCGGCCAAGGGCATGTTCCGCAGCGAGGTGGGCAAGAACATCACGGCGCGGCTCACACCGAGCCTCGAGTTCATCCACGACGCGCTGCCCGAGAACGCGAAGCACCTCGACGAGTTGCTCGCACAGGCTCGTGAACGTGACGAGTCGATCGAAGCTCTCAAGTCGACGGCGACCTACGCCGGCGACGAGGACCCGTACGTCAAGCCGCGCGTGATCGCGGAAGACGACGACCAGATCTAGAACGTTGCTACCCGGACAGGGCTGCGTGTTGCCTCAGGGCAGGACGTAGCCCTGTTCCTGTTGCACGGCGAGTCCGTCCGTGACGAGGCCGGCGAGTGCGCGGTCGCGCTGCGCGGCATCCGCCCACAGCGAGTTGATCTCGGTAACGGTCACCGGCACGTGGGCGGCCCTGAGTTCGGCCATGATCAGACCGCGGACGTGGCGGTCACTGCCCTCGTACTTCTTCTGCACCGTTTTGCGCTTGCCCTCGAACGGCGGGTAGCCCGCCTGGCGCCACGCGCAGGCATCCGCGATCGGGCAGTCGTCGCAGCGCGGATTCCGTGCCGTGCAGACGGTCGCGCCGAGTTCCATGATGCCGGCGTTGAAGGCGTGAGCGTCGACCAGGTCTTCCGGGAGCAGGCTCTCGAGAGCGGCAAGGTCACGTCGAGCCGAGGGTGGGCCGGGTTCGCCGTCACCGTCGACCGCCCGTGCCAGCACCCGTCTCGTGTTGGTGTCGACGACCGGATGCCGCGATCCGTACGCGAAAACTGCGACGGCTCGGGCGGTGTAGTCGCCGACGCCGGTCAGAGCGAGCAAGGCGTCGACGTCATTGGGCACGATCCCGCCGTGCCGTTCGGTGATCTCGACAGCGGCCTGGTGCAGCCAGAGCGCACGGCGAGGGTAACCGAGGTTCGCCCACGCCCTCACTGCCTCGCCGGCCGGCTCTCTCGCGAGGTCTGCCGGGGTGGGCCACCGCTCGAGCCACTCGGCCAGTCGGGGAATCACGCGGGCGACCGGCGTCTGCTGGAGCATGAACTCGGAGACGAGTGTGCCCCAGGCAGGGAAGCCCGGTTCGCGCCACGGCAGCTCCCGCCCGTTGTCGGCGAACCAGTCGATGATTCGGCGGGGAATGTCCGGGGGAGTGCGCATCGATTCCAGAGTAAACGCTGGGCGCCCGTTCTCTTACCGTGTCAAACGGCAGCCGGTAGTGTCGAAGTCATGAGACTGGTCACGACTCCGCGGGTGGAACTGTTGCGCGAACTGCGGGCTGAAATCCTCCACAACTATCGGGTCGGCCGGGTAATCGTCGGCGTCGACGGGATCAGCGGCTCGGGAACGGCTGCGTTCGCCGATGACCTGGCCGAGGTGTTCCGCGAGGACGACCGCGCCGCGTTTCGTGCGTCGATCGATGACTTCCACCGCCCGCGTGAGGAACGCTACGCTCGCGGCCGGGCCTCCGCCGAGGGGTATTACCTCGACTCGTTCGACTACTCACTGTTCCGGCGGGTGCTCGTCGAACCGTTCCGTCTCGCGGGGAGTGCCGGGTTCCAGCTCGTCGGGTTCGACGAGGAACGCAACGTGGGGGAGGAGATGCGCTGGGTCACCGGCCCCAAGGATGCGATCCTGATCGTCGACGGGGCGTTCCTGCTGCGGCCAGAACTCCGGGGCATCTGGCACTACTCGATTCTGCTCGACGTGCCTGTCGCTGAGGCTTACCGTCGGCTGCAGAAGTCGATCGGGGCGGACCCCCGACCGGATGCCGCGTCCAATGCCCGTTACGTCGGCGGGCAGAAGCTCTACGCGGCAGACGCGACACCTCGCGCTCATGCTTCGGTCGTGATCGACAACACAGATGAGGCGCACCCGGCGCGCCAGTTCCTCGACAGCTGCTGAGCGGCATCCGCCGGTCGCTGGGCCTCAAATTGAGGAGAGTGCTTCAAATTCAGGAGATCTGAGGCGACACGCGGTGTGGGAGCGCTCTCGTACGGCGTGTCGCACAAGATCTCCTGAATTTGGAGTTCCGTGCCGTGGATCGCCGGCGTCGACGGATGCTGCGGGTGAGCGCGCGGGTGAGGTGACGGATGCCGTGGGCTCAGCGGGCGAGCCGCTCGCGGACCTCGGCCGGGCTCAGGAACGTGCCCGTCCGCCCCACCTCGTGCACGAGTTCCGTGAGCGTCGCGTTCACCGGAGCATCCCGCCCGGTCAGCCGCGCCTCGCGCACGACCGCCCCGTTGAGAAAGTCGATCTCGGTGCGCTGCCCGCGTTTGAGCGACTGTAGCGTCGACCCCGGGTTCGGCACCGACCCCATGCGCGCAGCGAACCGCAGCGGCAGCAGCTGGCCGAGCAGCACAGGCATTCGGGCGAACAGCCGAAGGTTGCGGTCGCTGAGCCCCTGGAGCGACCCGAAACGGATGCCACGGGCAACGCCGGTGCGGACGGCCTCCCGCATGCTTCTCGTCATCACCATCCGCAAGCCGCGGTCGGCGATCACCTCCTGCACGCTCCGGCCGGTGATCGCGGGGAGGGCGTTGAGCTGGTTCACGATCAGCTTTGTCCACTGCGCGCCGACGAAGTTCCCGATCGGCTCGGCTGGGAACGCCTGAGCCAGTTCAGTCGTGAACCGCAGCACCTCGGCATCCGGTTCGCCCGTGCCGCGACCGACGTAGGTTGGGGCAGGGGTGGTCACGGTCACCGATCCGGGTTCGAGATAGGACGCCGCGATGATCGAGAGTGCACCGAAGCATGAAGATGTCGGAAGCGCGGCGCGCGCGGCGGACACCCCGTCGAGCCCGTTCTGAACGACCAGCACCGGGATTCCGTCGAGCGCGCGGCCGTGTTCCGCGAGGGCCGCGGCGGTATCCTGCGCCTTCACGGCAAGCACAGCGAGATCTACCGGCGTCTCGAGCGCGGGAACCGCAAGAAGACGCCGGGTTCGCCAGTCGCCGAAGCCGCCGGTGAGCTGCAGCCCGGACGTTCGGATCGCGTCGAGCTGGGCGCCCCGGGCGACGAGGATCACCTCGTGCCCGGCCCGATCGAGGAGGGCGGCAAAGGTGCAGCCGAGTGCCCCGGCTCCGATCACGGCGATTCGCATTCCGCCAGCCTACGATCCCCGGCCGCCTCTTCGCGCTGAGCGCCTGTGGGAAGATGGTCTGTCGTCAGCAAGCAAAAGGAGTGCAGTGAGTTCCGGAATTCTCCTCGTGGACAAACCCCAGGGGATCACGAGCCACGATGTGGTTGCACGGACCCGCAAACTCGCCGGCACTCGCCGCGTCGGGCACGCCGGAACGCTCGACCCGATGGCGACGGGCCTGCTCATCCTCGGAGTGAACGCGTCGACACGGCTGCTCACCTTCGTCGTCGGTCGCGACAAGGAATACGTCGCGACCATCCGCCTCGGCCAGTCGACGACCACCGACGATGCTGAGGGCGACATCGTCGCGACCGCGGACACGGATGCCGTGGCGGCGATTTCGGATGCTGCCATCGCCGCAGGGGTCAGCGACCTCACCGGCGACATCAGCCAGGTCCCGTCGAGCGTCAGCGCCATCAAGGTCGACGGCAAGCGCGCGTATGCCCTCGTGCGCGCGGGCGAGACCGTCGAACTGAAATCCCGCCCGGTCACCGTCTCTGCCTTCGAGTTGCTGGAGCGCCGCGACGGCGACGGCACCATCGATCTCGACGTGCGGGTCGAATGCTCGACCGGCACGTACATCCGCGCCCTCGCCCGCGACCTCGGAACAGCCCTCGGCGTCGGCGGTCACCTCACCGCCCTCCGCCGCACCCGGATCGGACCGTTCGACGTCGCCAACGCGCCGAAACTCGATGATCTCGACGTGGCCGCCAGTCTCGTGGCGCCCGCCGACGCGGCATCCGTTCTCTTCCCGGCCATCCCTCTCACCGAGAGCCAGGCGGTCGACCTCGGTCACGGCAAGCGGATCGACGCCGATAACCTCGCCCTGCCCGGCGAACCCGGTACGGACGGGCTCTACGCCGCCGTCGCACCCGACCGCCAGCTCGTCGGCCTCGTCCGGATCATCGACGGTGTCGCGAAGAGCGCCGTCAACTTTCCCGCTGAATCACAATCGGATGCTCCGGACGGGGGAGCAAAGTGATCGTCTGGTTCACGACCGCGCAGGTCGCGGTCGCCGTGCTCGCTGGTCTGCTCTGCCTCGCACTCGGGTTCGCGGGCCGCAAACCCAGCGACCTGACCCTCGGGGCCCTCGCACTCGTGGAACTCCTGCTCGTGGTGCAGCTCGTCATCGCGATCGTCGCACCGGCCGTGGGCAACGAGCCCGTCGGCAACATGCTCGAGTTCTACACCTACCTCGTTTCTGCGTTGATCCTCCCGCTCGCCGCCGCATTCTGGGCACTCATCGACCGAACCAAGTGGAGCACGGTGGTTCTCGGAACCGCCGCTCTCGCGATCGCCGTCATGGTCTACCGGATGCAGCAGATCTGGGTTACGCCGCTCGGCTGAGCGGCACCGAAGGGCGCCCAGATGGCGAATACACTGGAAACGTCATGATGAAGAACACTGAGACGGCACCGGCCGCACCCGCGACCCCGGAGGCACAGCCGACTCGGATCTCGGGCATCGGGCGGGTCCTCGTCGCCGTCTACGGCGTCCTCGCCCTCGCGGCGACGGGCAGGTCATTCGTCCAGATCGTCGGCAAATTCTCCGAAGCCCCGCTTGCGTACACGCTTTCGGCCCTCGCTGCCGTCGTCTACATCGTCGCGACCATCGCGCTCATCAAAAGCGGTTCCGGCTGGTACCGCGTGGCATGGATCGCCATCGGTTTCGAAATGCTCGGCGTGCTCGTTGTCGGCCTGCTCAGCGTGATCGACCCGCAGCTCTTCCCGCACGACACCGTGTGGTCGTACTTCGGCCGCGGTTACCTGTTCATCCCGCTCGTCCTGCCGATCCTCGGCCTGTGGTGGCTGGCCCGACACCGTCCGGCTCGAGCCGCATGATCACGTTCTCCTCCCTTCCCGAGGTTCCCGGCGGCTTCGGCCCCTCGGCCGTCACGATCGGCAAGTTCGACGGTGTCCACGCCGGGCACCGGGCGGTCATCACCCGACTGCGCGAAGCGGCAATCGCCGAACAGCTTCAATCGGTCGTCGTCACGTTCGACCGGCATCCGCTCGCATTTCTCGCACCGGAGAAGGCGCCACCCGCCCTCGTCGGCCGGGACCAGAAACTCGACTTGCTCGCGAGCACCGGTGTCGACGCGACCCTGATCCTCGCGTTCGACCGCGAACTGGCGCTGCAATCCGCGGAGGACTTCGTCACGGGCATCCTCGTCGACACCCTCGCCGCCCGCCGGGTCCTCGTCGGCAGCGACTTCCGGTTCGGTCACCGGGGTGCCGGCGACGTCGCTCTCCTGAAGGAACTCGGCCGCACCCACGGCTTCACCGTCGAGGTCATCGACGATGTCTCGCCCAAGGACGGCAGGCGAGTCTCCTCCACCTGGATTCGCGAGCTGCTCGCCGAGGGGCGTGTGGCGGATGCTGCGTCGCTGCTCCAGCACGCACCGTGCGTTCGCGGCATGGTTGTTCACGGGGCGAAGCGGGGTCGGGAACTCGGCTATCCGACGGCGAACCTCTCACCCCAGAGCCAGGGCCTCATCCCGGCAGACGGCGTTTACGCCGGCTGGCTGCAGGTCGGAGATGTGCGGTACCCGGCAGCGATTTCGGTGGGCAACAACCCTACGTTCGACGGTGTCGCGCAGAAGCAGGTCGAAGCGTACGTCCTCGACGAGGACATCGACCTGTACGACCAGATCGTCGATGTGCAGTTCGTCGAACGAATTCGCGGCATGGTCGCGTTCACCGGCATCGAGCCGCTCATCGTCCAGATGGGCGACGATGTCGAACGGGTCCGCCAGATCCTCTCCTGAGCGGGCTCAGGCCAGCCCGGGAGCCGGTGCGGGAGCGAGCACACTCGTGGGCTCGGGCGGTTGCATCGCCTTGCGCCCGTTGAGGAACAGAACGATGCTCGCGGCGTCCGCGACGATTTCAGACCCCGAGCCGATGCGCCAGCCGGCGTCGAGCGCGACGAGAGTGCGGTGCTTGAGCAGCGCCCGCGTCGACCGTTTCGCCTTGAGCGCACTCATCGTCGCGACCCGATGCGTCGTCTCAGAGGCGAACGGCAGCGTCACCTGGAGCGGGTGAAGCGCGTCATAGCCGTGAATGACCACTTCCGCGAGCTCTCCGACGTTGAGCCTGCCCCGACCGGCCGCACGGTCCTTCGCAATCGCCCGCAGTTCCCGCCGGAGTTCATCGGTCCCGCCACTGTCGGCGATGCCGCGTGCGATGTCATCGAAGGAATCCATCGGGTTGACGTGATGTCCGGCGACGGATGCCCGCACCACGTCGCCCACGAGCCTCACCGATCCGGTTCCCACGCGCCAGACGAGGTGCGCGATCGTGTCCTTCACACTCCAGCCATCGCACAGGCTGGGTGCTGCCCACTGTGACGCCGTGAGTGAGTCGAGCCCGCCGGCCACGATCTCGAGCGCGTCAGACAGCCGGGCACCGCGGGTCACGTCTGAAGGTTGGGAGGCAGAACCGAACTCGGGCATGACTTCACCCTAGGCCCGGACGTCGCCGCGGTCGAGGCCCGGCGAGCCTAAGCTGAGTAGGTGAATCCCGCCGCTCATCGACCCCTGCTGGCGGGTCGCCTCCTCGCCTTCGCCGGCATTCTTCTCGTCGCCGCCAACCTCCGCACGGCGGTCAGTTCGCTCTCGCCGATCCTCGCCCGGGTGTCGGACGAAATCCCACTGAACCCGCTCGCGATCGGTCTACTCGGCGCCCTGCCGCCCGTCTGTTTCGCCATTTTCGGCATTGTCACGCCGATGCTCGTCCGCCGGTCCCGCCTCGAACTCGTCCTCATCGGCAGCCTCGTCGCCATCCTGCTCGGCCACATCCTCCGCGGCTCGGCGGCGAACGTTGGCCTGCTCGTTCTCGGCAGCGTTCTCGCGTTTGCCGGGCTCGGAGTCGGAAACGTACTGCTGCCCCCGCTCGTCAAGAAATATTTCCCCGACCGGATCGGGCTGCTTACCGCGCTCTACGTCACGACCATCTCCGTCAGCACCTTCATCCCTCCTCTCATCGCCGTTCCGGTTGCGGATGCGACGGGCTGGCGGATCTCGCTCGGCATGTGGGCGGTCATCGCGGTACTCGCCATGATTCCGTGGGTCGGCGCGCTCGCCCATGGCATCCACCGGGATCGCGGCATCCCTGTTGAGGAAGCCAGCGCCGACGTCGTGCGGAACCTCTGGAAATCGCCCCTCGCCTGGGCGCTCGCTGCTGTCTTCGGCCTGTCTTCCCTCAACGCGTATGCCATGTTCGCCTGGCTCCCGGTGATGGTCCAGGACATCGCCGGGGTCGACGAGGCCACGGCCGGAGCTCTCCTGTCGGTCTTCGCTTTCATGGGATTCCCGGCCGGGCTACTCATCCCGCTGATCGCCGCCCGGATGAAGAATGTCGCCGTCCTGGTGTACGCCGCCGTCGGATGTTTCGTTGTCGGCTACACGGGGTTGCTCCTCGCACCTGCAGCAGCCCCGGGGCTGTGGGTCGCTCTGGCGGGCCTCGGGCCGATCCTGTTCCCCCTCGCCCTCGTGCTCATCAACCTCCGCACCCGCACGCACCAGTCGGCGATCGCCCTCAGCGGCTTCGTGCAGAGCATGGGCTACGTCCTCGGTGCGATGGGCCCGCTCGCTTTCGGAATTCTCCACGACGTCACGGGCAGCTGGAGCCTCCCGCTGATTCTCCTCATCGTGCTCGCGCTCGGCGGAATCGCTGCGGGTGCGATCGTTGCACGGGGCAGGATGCTCGAAGACGGCGCGTAACCTCAACATCCGCTGCCGAATATCGGGGCAGCTGCTCATATGAGCAGAAGGCCTACGAGTGTTGAAATGAGCAGAGGCTCCACCTACGCTGGTCGAAGCGAGAGGAGAGCTGTGGACATCACCGACAACGACGAACTGCTGTCGATTCGCGCCGCGGAGCTCTATTACGACGAGAACAAGACGCAGGACGAAGTCGGCGCCATTCTCAAGCTCACCCGCTGGAAGGTCGGTCGCCTCCTCGCCTCGGCGAAAGACAAGGGCTTCATCCGGATCGAGATCGTTCATCCGCGGGCTCGACGGCTCGCACTCGAACGCGCCCTCCGAGAGCGATTCTCGCTCGCTGACGCGATTGTCGTTCCCACGGCCGGAACTCGGGGGCCAGACGACCTCCGGGCGCGAGCGGCACAGGGTGCTGCCGACTACCTGGCCAGCCTTCGCCCCGTTCCCCGCACCCTCGGCATCAGCTGGGGCCGCACCCTCCACGACGTTGCAGAGCACCTCACCGAAGGCTGGGCCACCGGAGTTAACGTCGTCCAGATCAATGGTGGCGTCAGCGTGAACCAGCGCGCGGGAACCGCGGCTGCGACCGCTTTCGAGATCGCGCGGAAAGCGTCCGGTCAGGCGACGCTGCTTCCGAGCCCCGCCATCCTCGAACGACTTGAAACCAAGCAGAGCATCGAATCCGACCGCACGGTTGCCGGCGTGTTGACCCTGGCGGCGAACGCGTCAGCGTACCTCTACAGCGCCGGGGTCGCCGGCGCTGACTCCGCTCTCGTGGAGAGCGGGTATCTCACGGGCGGGGACGTCGACGAACTGGTCCGCCGTGGCGCCGTTGGCGACGTGGTCGGCCGGTACATCGACGCGGCAGGCATGATCGTTGACCCGTCGCTCGACGAGCGCACGGTCGGCATGAGCCTCGACGCGCTCCGCAGCGCCGAAACGAGCATCGCCGTGATCGCCGGTGAGGGCAAGCACGCCGTTGCCCGTGCGGTCGTCACGAGCGGACTTTGCACGGTGCTCGTCACCGACGAGGGCACCGCCCTCGACCTGCTCGACACACACTTCCCGGCCTGATCCGGCCGGTATACAGGAGGAATCCATGACAGAAACCCAAAAGGCCCTCGTTCCGAGGCCGACAGCTCTCGAGCTGTTCGACGGACCGGTGACCGACGCGAGCCTGCGCCGTTACCTCGAGGGCATCCCCGGCGTCGACGCCGTCGGGCTCGAGCAGCGAGCAGCCAATCTCGGCTCCCGCTCGATCAAGACCAGCTCAAAGAAGTGGGCGCTCGACAAGATCATCGAGCTCATCGACCTGACAACGCTCGAGGGTGCAGACACCCCCGGCAAGGTCCGCTCCCTCGTCGCGAAGGCGATTACCCCGGACGCCTCCGACTCGTCGACCCCCCGGGTCGCGGCCGTCTGCGTGTACGGCGACATGGTGCCGTACGCCGTCGAGGCGCTCGGCGTGCACCACGCCAAGGGCACCGATTCCGGCATCAACGTCGCCGCTGTTGCAACGGCGTTCCCGTCCGGGCGCGCATCCCTCGCGATCAAGCTGAGCGACACGGCTGACGCTGTCGACGCCGGAGCCGACGAGATCGACATGGTCATCGACCGTGGCGCGTTCCTCTCCGGCCGATATGGCCAGGTCTACGACGAGATCGTCGCCGTGAAAGAAGCGTGCCGCCGCTCAGACGGCAGCTACGCTCACCTCAAGGTCATTCTCGAGACCGGCGAGCTCAACACCTACGACAACGTCCGCAGGGCGTCCTGGCTCGCGATCCTCGCCGGTGGCGACTTCATCAAGACCTCAACGGGCAAGGTCGCCCCGGCCGCCACCCTCCCGGTCACGCTCTCGATGCTCGAAGTGGTGCGCGACTGGCACCGCCTCACGGGCGAGAAAATCGGCGTGAAGCCGGCCGGAGGCATCCGTACCTCGAAGGACGCCATCAAATACCTGGTGACCGTTGCCGAGACCGTTGGCGAGGAGTGGCTCCAGCCGCACCTGTTCCGGTTCGGAGCATCGAGCCTGCTGAACGACGTGCTGCTCCAGCGGCAGAAGATGACCACCGGGCACTACTCCGGCGCCGACTACGTCACGATCGATTAAGGATGACAATGAGCTTTCTGGACTACGCACCGGCCCCTGAGTCGACCGCGATCCTCAACCTGAAGAGCGACTATGGTCTGTTCATCAACGGCGAATTCGTTGACGGCCACGGCACACCGTTCTCCACCATCTCGCCGGCCACCGAGAAGACGATCGCCACGATCGCCTCGGCCAATGATGAAGACGTCGACCGTGCTGTTGCTGCAGCGCGTCGCGCCTATGACAAGACCTGGTCCCGGATGTCCGGTGCTGATCGCGGCAAGTACCTGTTCCGCATTGCCCGCCTCGTTCAGGAGCGCGCCCGCGAACTCGCGGTCGCCGAGAGCCTCGACAACGGCAAGCCGATCAAGGAGAGCCGCGACGTCGATGTTCCGCTCGTCGCAGCGTGGTTCTTCTACTACGCCGGCTGGGCAGACAAGCTCGACTACGCCGGTGCGGGCGCGAACCCCGCGTCGCTTGGTGTCGCCGGGCAGATCATTCCGTGGAACTTCCCGCTGCTCATGCTCGCGTGGAAGATCGCGCCTGCGCTCGCCGCCGGAAACACCGTCGTGCTGAAGCCCGCAGAGACCACGCCGCTCACCGCGCTGCTATTCGCCGAGATTCTGCAGCAGGCCGACCTGCCGCCCGGAGTCGTCAACATCGTCACCGGCGCCGGCGCGACCGGTTCGGCGATCGTCAACCATCCGGATGTCAACAAGGTCGCGTTCACCGGTTCGACCAACGTTGGCCGCGGCATTGCGCGGGCCATCGCGGGCACCGACAAGCGCGTCACTCTCGAGCTCGGCGGAAAGGCCGCGAACATCGTCTTCGATGACGCGCCGATCGACCAGGCCATCGAGGGCATCGTCAACGGCATCTTCTTCAACCAGGGCCACGTCTGCTGCGCCGGATCCCGGTTGCTCGTGCAGGAGAGCATCCACGATGAGGTTGTCGACCGGCTCAAAGAGCGCTTGTCGACCCTGCGTCTCGGCGACCCGCTCGACAAGAACACCGATATCGGTGCCGTCAACTCGGCAGCCCAGCTCGACCGCATCCGCACGCTCAGCGACATCGGCGAGGCCGAGGGTGCCGAGCGGTGGAGCCCCGACTGCGTGATCCCCACCGACGGATTCTGGTTCCCTCCGACGATCTTCACGAACGTATCGACGAGCCACAGGATCGCCCGCGACGAGGTCTTCGGCCCGGTTCTTTCTGTACTCACCTTCCGTACCCCTGCCGAAGCAATCGCCAAGGCGAACAACACCCCGTACGGTTTGTCTGCCGGTATCTGGAGTGACAAAGGCAGCCGCATCCTCGCGGTGGCCGACAAGCTCCGCGCCGGTGTGATCTGGGCGAACACGTTCAACCGGTTCGACCCGGCCAGCCCGTTCGGCGGCTACAAGGAGTCCGGCTACGGCCGCGAGGGCGGCCGTCACGGCCTCGCCGCGTACCTCAAGCCGGCAGGAACCGTCCGTACCGTCACCGCATCGCCCGCATCGGATGCCACGGATTCCGCCATCACGACGACAAAGGAAAGCGCCAAATGAGCCGCCTCGCCGTACCCAAGACGTACAAGCTCTACATCGGAGGAAAGTTCCCCCGTTCGGAGTCCGGCCGCACCTACGAGGTCGCGACGAAGAAGGGAGCGTTCCTCGCGAACGCCGCGAAGGCATCCCGCAAGGACGCCCGTGACGCTGTCGTCGCTGCACGGTCAGCGCTGTCGGGCTGGGCCAACGCCACCCCGTACAACCGGGGCCAGGTGCTGTACCGCATAGCCGAGTTGCTCGAGGGCCGTCGCGTGCAGTTCGTCGACGAGATCGTCTCGTCCGAGGGAGTGTCGGCATCGGCTGCGACCCGTCAGGTCGACGAAGCGATCGACCGCTGGGTCTGGTACGCGGGTTGGGCAGACAAGTACGTTCAGGTCACCGGAAACGCGAACCCGGTTTCGGGGCCGTACTTCAACCTCTCCGTGCCCGAACCGACCGGTGTCGTCGCGATCGTCGCCCCGCAGGACTCGTCGCTGCTCGGGCTCGTGAGTGTCGTTGCTCCAGCGCTCGTCGCGGGGAACACCGTCGTTGTGATCGCGTCTGAGCGTCTGCCGCTGTCGGCGATCAGCCTGTCCGAGGTGCTCGCGACGAGTGATGTGCCCGGGGGAGTCGTCAACATCCTCACCGGGTCTGCCGCTGAGATCACGCCCTGGCTCGCGTCACACGCCGACGTCAACGCGCTCGACCTCACCGGTGCCGCTGCACTCGACTGGGTCGACCTGGAGATCGCCGCGGCTGACACACTCAAGCGAGTGCTTCGTCCCGAGGGTGGGACCGACCTCGCGGCGCCGAGCCTCGACCGGATCACAGCGCTGACCGAGACCAAGACGGTGTGGCACACGAAGAGCCTTATTTAGGTTCGGGTATGCGGGGCTGGGAGGTATTTGCTCCTCAGCTCAAACAATGAGTGGGGTGTGCGGGGCTGAGGAGTGTCTGCTCCTCAGCTCAAACATTGAGCCGGTGCCAGGTCACTCCGGTCGCAGAGCGACCCCCGGGCCTGCCACCGGCTCAAAACTCGACACCCCGCAGACACTCCTCAGCCCCGCGAGCTGTTCGTCGGGGCGAATGGTCCCTAAAGGTCGTTCGCAGAAACCGCGAGTGACCCTTTGGGACCGATCGAATGTGCGAGTGACCCTTTGGGACCGATCGCTGTGGTGAATCGGCGAGGTCTACGACGCTCCGAAGGCACCTCGCGCTGCACGCAACGGGGTAGGGGTGCGGCGGCGGTGTGTGGCAGGGTTTGCGCATGGAAGATGAGACCCGCGCCACCGATGTCAGCGAGAGGTACATCCGCTTCGCAGAGGTCGAAGCCGACCCGCGATCACCGCTGTATGCCGAGTGGGCGCGCGGCGTGGCATCCGATGACGATGTGATCGCCCGGATCTCGACGCTTCCGACACTCAAGCAGCAGGCGAACCTCGTGTTCGCGAGCGCGAGGTTTGCCGGGATTCCGCTCGAGCCATGGGCAGACATCCGCGACTTTCTGCTCCAATCGTGGGATGCCGTCGCCGCCTGCGCACTCGACCGAAGCACCCAGACGAACGAGGCCAGGCGGCTCGCGACCCTGCTGCCCGCGTTCGGTTCGGGCGCGTCAGACGTCGCCCTGATCGAGGTGGGAGCGTCCGCGGGACTGTGCCTGCACCCCGATCGCTGGTGCTACGACTTCGGTGACGGGCGCGGAATCGGCGACAGCGGTGCACCGGTGCTCAGCACGCGGGCGAACGCGGCGACGCCGATCCCGGCCGGGCTCCCACGCGTGGGTTGGCGTGCCGGTATCGACCTCAATCCGCTCGACGTGTCGAAGGACGATGAGCTGCGCTGGCTCGAAACCCTGATTTGGCCCGTTGGCGATGACGGCGATGAAGACCGAGAGCGACTCGACCGCCTCCATGCGGCCGCGGACATCGCACGATCGGACCCTCCCCGCGTCGTAAAGGGCGACCTCCTCACCGACACGAAAGACCTCATCGCAGAAGCATCGCAGAACGCAACGGAGGTGATCGTGTTCCACTCGGCGGTTCTCGCGTACCTGACCGAGGACGACCGCAAGACCTTCGCCGAGCAGATGGCCGAGTCCGGTGTCACCTGGATCGCCAACGAGGGACTGGGAATCGTCGCGGGCTCCAGAAACGCAGCAGCGGATGCTCCCGACGGTGCGTTCGTGATCACGAGAAACGCCGAGCCGGTTGCCTTCGCTGATCCGCACGGAGCCTGGCTCACCTGGCTCGAGCGCTGACTCACCCGATCGATTCGCTCGTGTTCAGGTTGCACGGGCTTAAGGGTCCGCGCAGCCAAAGCTCCGGGGTAACCGAGCGAAGCGATGGTGTCTGCGGGGTGTCGAGTTTTGAGTCGGTGGCGGGTCCGGAGGTCGCTCAGCGACCGGAGTGGCCCGCCACCGACTCAATGTCTGAGCTGAGGAGCAGACACCATCGCGAAGCAATCCCCGAGACCCGAACCCCGGCGAAGCGGCCTCAGAAACTCTTGCGCATCGCCCGAACCCCCACCCACAGCCCAACCGCGGCAAGCACAATCGCTGCAACGAATCCGCCGAGAACGGCCGGCGCTCCGAAGTCCCCGGCGAACAACGCGCGAGTCGCCCCGACCACGTGACTGATGGGGTTGATCGACGCGGCCACGCGCATCCATTCCGGTCCCTGCTCGACCGGGAGGAGCATCCCGGAGAGGATCATCAGGGGAAAGATCGCGGCCTGCTGCACCGCCCAGAACATCCAGTCCTTGGTGCGGCTCGCGAGTGCGAGCGCGTAGCTCAGCGCCCCGAAGCCCATGCCGAAGATCGCGAGGAGCACAAGTGACACGAGCATGCCGACGACGTTGAGCCGAAACCCGAACGGCACCGTGACGAGCGCGATGACCGCGGCCTGCACGATGATCGGCACCATCTCCTTGAGCGCCCGGCCGATGAGCAGCGACGACCGGGCGATCGGGGCGACGAGGGTGCGTTCGTGTGACCCGGTCTGCATTTCGTAGAGGAGGTTGGAGCCGGTCGCGCTCGTTCCGAACAGTGCGACCATCACGAGGATGCCTGGAACGAACCAGGCGAGGACGGCGGTCGGTTGTTCTCCCGATGATCCGATCAGGAGAGGGCCGAACAGCCCGAGGAACACCACGGGCTGAAGCAGACTGAAGATCAGCGAGAACGGGTCGTACATCATCGGCTGGAGCTCCCGGCGAAAGACGAGCCAGGTGTCGCGGGCGAGGTTGGGTCGCGCGGCGGACGGTGCCGAAATGGTGGCGGTCATGATGAAACCTCTGCATTCTGGGGTGCTGTGGCGGGGTCGACGGATGCCGGATCCGCGGCGCTGTCGTCGCGAAGGCTCCGCCCGGTGAGGGCGAGGAAGACGTCGTCGAGGGTCGGCTGGCGAAGCGCGGCAGTGGTCGCGGGCAGTCCGGCGGCGTCGAGCTCGCGGAGCAGCCGGGGCAAGACACCATCGCCCCGCTCAAGCGTGATGTCGAGTATCCGCTCGTCGTACGCAGTCCGGCCGAGGCGGGCGCTCGGGAGCGAGGCGGCGACCACAGGGGCCGCGCGTGTTGTCTCAACGGGGGATTCAAACCCGAGGGTGATCACGTCGCCGGCGAGCCTCGCCTTGAGAGCCGGTGCGGTGTCGTCTGCGATCATCCGCCCGAAGTCCATGACCATCACCCGCTCTGCGAACTGGTCTGCCTCTTCGAGGTAATGGGTGGTCACGAACACAGTTGTGCCGTGTTCGCGCCGCAGGGTGAGGATGTGCTGCCACAGGTTGGCCCTGCTCTGCGGGTCGAGGCCCGTCGACGGCTCGTCGAGGAACAACAGTTCGGGGGAGTGCATGAACCCGAGCGCGATGTCGAGCCGACGCTTCTGGCCGCCGCTGAGCGCGAGGACAGCTCGCTTCTCGAGACCGGCCAGTCCGAGAGATTCGATGAGTTCGTCGGCTCGGGCGACGGATGCCGCGCGCGACATCCCATAGAACGCCCCCTGACTGAGCAGCTCATCGCGGACGCGGTGGTTGTGGCCTCCGCTGTTGCCCTGCCCGATATAGCCGATCCGGGCCCGAACGTCGGCGGGAGAGGTGCGGATGTCGAATCCCGCCACCGTGGCTGAGCCACGCGTCGGGGGCAGGAGAGTGGTGAGCATGCGCAGGCTGGTGGATTTGCCTGCGCCGTTGGGCCCGAGAAACGCGACGAGCTCCCCGCGCCGGACGTCGATCGTGAGGTCGGTTACGGCCTCGGTTGTTGTCTTCTTGACACGGAAGGTCCGGCTGAGACCCTCGGTGGAAATTATGGTGTCATTCGTCATGACAGCAACGGTAAAAACGAAAGAGGTCGCTTTTTGTCCTGTATGCCACGCAAACTGAAGATATGTCGCACACGACCACTCGGACGCTGGAGCTTCTCTCCCTGCTCCAGACGCACCGACACTGGCGGGGACCGGAGCTCGCTGAACGCCTCGGCGTCACTGCACGCACTCTGCGCCGCGACATCGAACGGTTGCGGGAGCTGGGGTACACGGTGTCAGCCACGCGCGGGTCGATCGGCGGTTACCAGCTGGAAGGAGGAGCAGACATGCCGCCGCTGCTTCTCACCGACGATGAAGCGGTCGCTCTCGCCATCGGCCTGCGCAGCTATGCCTCCGGCGGTATCGCAGACGGTGAACTGACCGCACTGACAGCCCTGGCCAAGATCGAACAAATCCTTCCGCCTGAGTTGAGGAGGCGGGTCGCTGCGCTCGCCGAGGTCCAGCCGATTCCCCGCGATGTTCCCCGGGTGCCCGCCGAGCTACTCGGGGAACTTGCGCTTGCCTGTCGCGACGGTGATCGCATCCGTTTTCATTACACGGCACGGGACGGCACCGAGTCGAGTCGCGTGGTTGAACCGCATTCGATCGTGTCGTCATCGCGGCACTGGTTCCTCGTCGCGTGGGATCTCGACCGAGCGAACTGGCGCACCTTCCGGGCTGACCGGATGACCGCGCTCTTCAACACCCGCGTGCGCACGCCGAAGCGGAGCCTGCCGGCCGACGACGCCGCCGAATTCGTGCAGGCGGCAGTGGCTGCTCTCGGCGAAGCGCACCAGTCCGCTGACGTCGTGATGGAGCTTCCCTTGAGCGATATGGTCGCGCGGTTCGGCCCGTGGGCCGAGGGGGCGACGGCCGACGGTCCGACCCGGACCCGGTGGCCGATCGGGGCAGGATCATTCGAGATGATGGTCGCTGCTCTCGTCTGGGTCGAAGCGGGCGTCGACTACCGGATCGATGGGAATCCGGGGTTCGCAAAATTTGTCGCCGAGGCGGCATCCCGGATGCTTCGCGCGGCATCCCCCGAACCGGCCGCGCAGGCGGCCGTTGCGCGAGACGCCTGATTTGCCACAGATACCCCCTGGGGGTATCGTTGAGCCCGGGCGCGGATCCGTTCCCGGAAGGGCGACATGGCCGAGAACACAGCAACACTCGAGATCACCGGAATGACCTGCGCGAGCTGCGTCGCCCGGGTAGAAAAGCGGTTGGGCCGGCTTGACGGCGTCGAGGCGGAGGTGAACCTCGCAACAGAAAAGGCAAGCGTCCGCTATTCGGATGCCGTCACGACCGAAGAACTCCTTGCTGCTGTCGCCGCCGCGGGCTACACGGCCGCCCTCGTCCCGGAGAAGCGGCAGCGAGCATCCGAGCGCCCCGACAGCGCAGACGGAACCGTGTCGCTCCGCACTCGACTGGTTGTGAGCGCAGCTCTCAGCGTTCCCGTGGTTCTCCTCGCGATGATCCCCGCGTGGCAGTTCCCGTACTGGCAGTGGGTCTCGCTCGTCCTCGCGATTCCGGTCGTCGCGTGGGGCGGTTACCCCTTCCATCGTGCGACCGGGGTCAACCTGCGCCACGGTGCCCTCACCATGGACACCCTCATCAGCCTCGGCACGGGAGCCGCGTTCCTCTGGTCGCTCTGGGCGCTGTTCTTCGGCACTGCCGGCATGCCCGCCATGACGCACGAGTTCCGGTTGTTCACGCCGGATGCCGATGCGACGTCGGCAATCTACCTCGAGGTCGCTGCCGGGGTCACGGTCTTTCTGCTCCTCGGCCGGTACCTCGAACAGCGCGCGAAGCGCACGGCAGGGGCGGCTCTCCGCGCTCTGCTCGAGCTCGGGGCGAGGGATGTCACGGTGTTGCGTTCCGAGGCCGGCACCGACGTCGAGCACACGGTTCCGATCGACGACCTTACGGTCGGGGACCGGTTCGTCGTCCGCCCGGGCGAGCGGATCGCGACCGACGGAGTCATCGAATCCGGAACCGCGAGCGTCGACGTGAGCATGCTCACCGGTGAATCTCTTCCGCTCGACGTCGCGGCGGGAGACACGGTGACCGGCGCGACGATCGCGAGCGGCGGGCGGCTGATCGTCCGTGCCACCCGAGTCGGAAGCGACACCCGCCTGGCGCAGATGGCTCGACTCGTGGAGGCCGCCCAGCTGGGCAAGGGGCGCGCGCAACGACTCGCCGACCGGATCTCGTCGGTCTTCGTTCCCATCGTGATCGTGCTCGCGGCTCTCGTGCTGGTCGCGTGGGTGCTGACGGGGAACCCGGTCTCCTCCGGCTTCACCGCCGCCGTCGCCGTTCTCATCATCGCGTGCCCGTGCGCCCTCGGGCTCGCAACGCCTGTCGCCCTGCTCGTCGGCACGAGCAGGGGCTCGCAGTCGGGCATCCTCATCACCGGCCCGGAGGCACTGGAGAACGCTCGCGGTATCGACACCGTCGTCCTCGACAAGACAGGGACCGTCACCACCGGAGTGATGGCACTCGGTCGCGTCACGGCGACCGACGATTCCGCACTGCGCATCGCGGCATCCCTGGAGGCTGCGTCGGAGCATCCGATCGCCCGGGCAATCGTCGAGGGTGCCGTGGCAGAGAACCTCTCTCCCGTCACCGATTTCGCCGCGTCGTCGGGTCTCGGCGTGAGAGGGATCGTCGATGGGCTGTGCGTGGTCGTCGGCCGGCCCGCCTTCGCGGTCGAGAACGGCTGCGTCATGCCCGACCTCCTGGCGAACGCTGTCGCTGAGGCTGAAAGCGCCGGAGCCACGGCCGTCGTCGTCGGCTGGGACGGCGTCGTTCGTGGGGCATTCGAGGTCTCCGATCGGGTCAAGCCCGGCGCCCGAGCGGCCGTCGGCCGACTCCGCGCGCAGGGACTCACCCCGGTCCTGCTCACCGGAGACAACGAGCGCGCTGCGAACCGCGTCGCCGCTGAGGTCGGAATCGACCGAGTGATCGCCGGGGTGCTGCCCGAGCAGAAAGTCGATGAGATCGAGCGGCTGCAAGCGGCCGGGCACCGGGTTGCCATGGTCGGCGACGGGGTCAACGACGCCGCAGCGCTCGCAACCGCGAACCTCGGGCTCGCCATGGGAACGGGAACGGATGCCGCGATGTCGGCGGCAGACATCACCCTCGTCCGTGCTGAACTCGGCGCGGTGGCGGATGCCGTCGCCCTGTCGCGCAAGACGCTGGCTACCATTTCCGGCAACCTGTTCTGGGCCTTCGCCTATAACGTCGCGGCACTCCCGCTCGCGGCCTTCGGACTGCTCAACCCGATGATCGCCGGCGCTGCCATGGCCTTCTCGAGCCTGTTCGTCGTCCTCAACAGCCTGCGCCTTCGCGGGTTCGCGTCAGGGGCCTGAACCGCGCACGCACCACGCCGTGCGCAAAATTCTGCGGGATTGAAGACACCGATGCCCTACAATTGGACTGCGCCCGCTTTTCACGGTGCGTCGATCCGCGAAATCCACGCGTTGATCGGCCACTGAACCAGCGCCCGCATGTCTCGGCCACCGGCATCCGCCTGGTCATTCGACTGCTCAGGAGGAGCATGCCGCACACCGGTACACGACGTTCATCCGGCCGACAGGGCACTCGTGGCTCATCGTCGCGGAGTTCTCAGTCGCGCAATTCACCGTCGCGCCACGACGACGAAGCACCCATCATCCCGATCCTCGCCCGCAAGGTGCGCGAGGTCGAGGCGAAGGCCCAGAAGGGCAAAGTGGGGCCGACCAACCGGACCAAGTTCCAGGTGATCGCGTTCCTCGTGCGCGAGGAACGCGCCAAGGTCAAGGCCGACAAAGACCTCAGCGATGCGTCACGCGTCGAGCTGCTCAAACGCCTCGACGGAGTCGCCACAATCCTGGCCAAGACCGCCGCCCGTGACACCTCCCTCATCACGCTTCTCGAAGCGGATGCCGCGACGACTCCGGTCGCGCAAAAGCTCCGTCGCGACTGGCTGCTGGAGTCCGGCGCTGAGCTGAGCCCGGACGAACTCATCATCACCACGACCAAGCCGGCCGTCGAGCAGGTCGTTCCGGCAGAGCTTGCTGAGAAGCAGGTCATCCCTCAGTCCGTGAAGTCGCGACTGCTCGCGAACCCGTTTCTCGCCCCCGACCTCGACCAGCCTGCGCCGCCGCAGCCCGTGCGAGGACGCCTCGGCAACTGGGAACTGATGGGACCGCTGTACAAGGCGTTCGAGCAAGGCTCAGGTGGACGTGCCGCGAGCATGGAGCTGCCCGAAGCACCGAAGATCGACCGGCTCTCGCCGAAGAATCTCGAGATCATGCGCCACCAGGCTCGATTCGTCGAGGCTGTTCGCGGTGGTCACCGCACGTTCCTGCTCGCCGACGAGCCGGGTCTCGGTAAGACTGCGCAGTCTGTTCTCGCCGCCTCCGTCGCGAACGCGTACCCGCTCCTGGCCGTCGTGCCGAACGTTGTGAAGATGAACTGGGCGCGTGAGGTCGAACGGTGGACCCCGAACCGCCGCGCCACTGTCGTGCACGGTGACGGCCGTGACCTCGATGCGTTCGCCGATGTCGTCATCGTCAACTACGAGGTGCTCGACCGTCACCTCGCGTGGCTCGGCACCCTCGGGTTCAAGGGCATGGTCGTCGACGAAGCTCACTTCATCAAGAACCTGCACTCGCAGCGCTCACAGCATGTTCTGTCGCTCGCGAACCGGATCCGCAAGCAGACGCCAGGTGGAAACCCGCTCCTCATGGCCCTCACAGGTACGCCGCTGATCAACGACGTCGAAGACTTCAACGCGATCTGGCAGTTCCTCGGCTGGACGCAGGGCGACAAGCCCTCGCCCGCGCTCATGGAGAAGCTCGAAGAGACCGGCCTCACGCCCGCCGACCGGGAGTTCTACCCGGAGGCGCGCAGCGCAGTCATCGACATGGGCATCGTCCGTCGCCGCAAGGTCGACGTCGCCAAGGACCTGCCGTCGAAGATGATCGCCGACATGCCCGTCGAGCTCGACGACGACCTCGGCCGGTCCATCCGCGACGCGGAACGCGAACTCGGTGCGAGGCTCCTGGCCAAGTACCGTCGAATCCTCGAGGCCCGCGGCGAACGTGCGTCGTTCGCAGGCGGCCCGGACACCGACATCATGCGGCTCGTCGCACAGGGCGAACTTGACGAAGCGAAAGCATCGGGTGGAGCCGAGAACGTCTTCACCATGGTGCGCAAGATCGGGCAAGCGAAGGCGGTGCTGGCATCCGACTACACCGCACAGCTCGCTCACTCCGTTGGCAAGGTCGTCTTCTTCGCCAAGCACATCGACGTGATGGACACCGCCGAGCAGGTCTTCGCCGGTCGCGGACTCCGCACCGTCTCGATCCGCGGAGACCAGTCAACTCCGGCTCGTCAGCTCGCGATCGACGCGTTCAACAATGACCCCGGCGTCGCCGTCGCCGTGTGTTCCCTCACGGCGGCCGGTGTCGGCCTCAACCTGCAGGCAGCATCGAACGTCGTTCTCGCTGAACTGAGCTGGACGGCGGCCGAGCAGACCCAGGCGATCGACCGCGTGCACCGCATCGGTCAGGAAGAACCGGTCACAGCCTGGCGGATCATCGCAGCGCACACGATCGACGCCAAGATCGCCGAACTGATCGACAGCAAGCAGGGCCTCGCCGCCCGCGCGCTCGACGGCAGTGACCAGGAGATCGAGTCAAGCGACTCCGTGCAGCTCAACGCGCTCATCGGGTTGCTGCGCGACGCACTGGAGGCGTAGCCGTGGCGAAGGCAGCGCCCGCCAAACCGGACTTCACCCGCCCGGCCCTCGCCCCCGGCATCCTCGCGGGGATCGTCCTGTTCGTTGGCATAGCCCTGATCGACAGTACGTGGTTCATCGTCGTGCACTATGTCATCTCTGTGCTCGCCGTCATCATCGCGTGGTTCGCGATTCAGGCGCGCACGTGGTGGTGGCTGCTCGTGCTCGTGCCGGTCATCGTGCTGTGGAACCCGGTTCTTCCGCTCGGGCTGAGCGGAGTCGGCTGGATGTCCGCGCAACTGATCGCGCCGATTTTCTTCGTCGCGGCCGGGCTGATGATCCGGGTACCGGTGTCAGCGAGCGGTTCGCCCGCCCGCTGACTCTGGTTCTTGTGCGGTGCTACGCCCCTGGCTCGGGCGTGAGGTCTTCGGCCTCTTCCGGGGTTCCGGCGTCTACGGCGGGATTCTCGGCGACCTGGTCGGCGTCCTCGCCCGTGTCCTCGGCGACCGGCTCGCCGCCGTCTCCCGTTCCCGGGTCATCGGCGACGATGTCCGCGTCCTGCGGGATGGAGAAGTCGCTCAGCGGGTCGTTGCTTTCGGTGTGTGTCATGGCTCGAGGCTACGCCCGCGAAACGCGTGCACCAAGGGCCTTGCGCGCGCCGATGTGAATCAGGCGCCGAGCGCGGCCTTCATCGCGAGGAGCGACGGGTTCGTCGCGGAGGTTCCATCCGGGTAGATCACCGTCGGAACGGTCTGGTTGCCGCCGTTGAGGCTCGCGACAAGGTCCGCCGTGCCGGGGACCTCTTCGATGTTCACTTCGGTGTACCCGATTCCCGCTTTGTCGAGCTGGGACTTCAGGCGGCTGCAGTAGCCGCACCACGTGGTCGAGAACATCGTGATTGTGCCGTCTGCGGGGACGAAATCCATGGAGAAAATCCTTTTCGGGTGGGGCCACTCGGGGTACGAAGACCACTGGCCAGCGAAGTGACCGTGTCTCACGCTATCCTCAATGCAGCAACGTCGCTGCCCTTTTCATTCCCCCCGGATCCACGAGGAACATAACTTATGCGAATTGGTGTGCTCACCAGCGGCGGCGATTGCCCCGGCCTGAATGCTGTCATCCGAGGTGCTGTGCTCAAGGGCACAAAGATCCACAATCAGGAATTCGTGGGAATCCGCGATGGCTGGAAGGGTGTCGTCGAAGGTCTGACCATGCCGCTCGACCGGCACAGCGTCCGTGGTCTCGGTAAGCAGGGCGGCACCGTTCTCGGCACGAGCCGCACCAACCCGTTCGAAGGACCCCACGGTGGGCCCGAGAACATCCAGGCCACGCTCGACCGCCTCGGCGTCAATGCACTCATCGCCATCGGTGGCGAGGGAACCCTCGCGGCAGCGAAGCGGCTGACGGATGCCGGACTCAAGATTGTCGGCGTCCCCAAGACGATCGACAACGACCTCGACGCCACCGACTACTCATTCGGCTTCGACACCGCCGTTGAGATCGCCACCGAGGCCATCGACCGCCTGCGCACAACGGGTGAGTCACACCGCCGGTGCATGGTCGTCGAGGTCATGGGCCGTCACGTCGGCTGGATCGCACTGCACGCCGGTATGGCTGCCGGCGCCCACGCCATCCTCATTCCCGAGCAGGCGCAGTCCGTCGACCAGATCTGCGCCTGGGCGAAGAGCGTCGGTGACCGCGGCCGCGCCCCTGTGATCGTGGTTTCCGAGGGCTTCACCCTCGACACCATGGAGAGCGCGCACTCCGAAAAGGGCCTCGACGCGTTCAACCGCCCGAGGCTCGGCGGCATCGCCGACGTCCTCGCCCCGATCATCGAAGAGCGCACGGGCATCGAATCGCGCGCAACCGTCCTCGGCCACCTGCAGCGCGGAGGCGTTCCGAGCGCTTACGACCGGGTGCTCGCCACGCGCCTTGGCATGGCGGCGATCGACTCGGTCATGAAGGAAGAGTGGGGAACCATGGTTGCTCTCCGCGGAACCGACCTCGTCAATGTTCCGTTCGAAGATGCCCTGGGCGGGCTCAAGACGGTTCCGCAGGAGCGTTACGACGAAGCCGCAATTCTCTTCGGGTAAAGCTTTCGACGCGACGCCGGCGTCCAACTAACGTGAAGGGCTCTCAAACCCTTGTTTGAGAGCCCTTTGCGTTGTCAAATATCTAGTCAGCGAGACCAAGAGTGTCGAGCACCCACGCCAGTTCGAAAGCACGCTCGCGCCACGCGTTGTACCGACCGCTCACACCGCCGTGCCCGGCGCTCATCTCGATCTTGAGCTGGACAGGAGCACCGACGTCGCGGAGTCGAGCAACCCACTTCGCCGGCTCAACGTAGAGCACGCGAGTGTCGTTGATGCTCGTCACTGCGAGAATCGGTGGGTAGGAGACGTCGCCGCGCACGTTCTCGTAGGGCGAGTACGACTTCATGTAGGCGTACACATCGGGATTCTCGAGCGGGTTGCCCCACTCGTCCCACTCGATCACGGTCAACGGAAGATCCGGGTCGAGGATGCTCGTGAGCGGGTCGACGAAGGGAACCTCGGCAAGGATCCCCGCGAACAGTTCCGGTGCGAGGTTCGCGACCGCACCCATCAGGAGACCGCCGGCACTCCCGCCCTCGGCGACGAGGGCATTGGGTGTCGTGTACCCGGAGTCGATCAGGTGCCTCGCGCACGCGACGAAGTCGGTGAAGGTGTTCTTCTTGGTGAGAGTCTTGCCGTTTTCGTACCAGGCGCGGCCGAGTTCGCCGCCGCCGCGTACGTGGGCGATGGCGAAAGTCACTCCGCGGTCGAGGAGGCTCAACCGGGCGATCGACATGGCGGGGTCCATGCTCGCCTCGTATGAACCGTAACCGTAGAGCAGGAGCGGCGCGGGCCGCGGGTTGCCGCGTTTCCAGACGAGGGAGATCGGCACCTGGGTGCCGTCGTCTGCCGTCGCCCATTCGCGAGCCTGTTCGTAGTCGTCGGGGGAGTACCCGCCGAGCACCGGCTGTTGCTTGAGCTGGGTGAGCTCCTGGGTCGCGACGTCGAGGTCGTACACGGTCGCTGGGGTGACGAGGGAGCCGTAGCTGAGGCGAACCGTCGGCTGCTCCCACTCCGGGTTCGCCGAAGCACCGACCGTGTATAGGGGCTCGTCGAACGAGACCTCCCGAATGTCGATCGCTTCGGGGGAATTGACCCCGTCCAGCACGGTGATGCCGAGGCGGGAGAGACCCTCACGCCGGTAGCCGAACACGAGGTGCCCGGCGAACGCCTCGACATCCTCGAGCCGCACCTCGCCGCTGTGGGCGCGCACAACGGTGGCATTCCCGGGACCGGTGCCGGGAGCATCCGGTCGCACGGCGACGAGTTCAAAGTTGGGTGCGCCCGCATTGTGGAGCACGAGAAGCCAGTCCTCGCCCCCGATCACGGCGTGCTCGACGGAATACTCCACATCGTCCTGCCTCGGCCAGACGACGCGGGGGTCGGTCGTGGCATCCTGCCCGTCGATCAGCAACCATTCGCTTGTGACGCTCGACGAGACAACGACGACGATGTACCGGGCGCTGCGGGTCACGCCCACGCCGACCCAGAACCGCTCGTCAGGCTCCGACAGGACGACGACGTCTGCGCGTGTCGGGGTTCCGATTTCGTGCCGCCAGAGCGTGTGCGGGCGCCACGACTCGTCGACGGTCGTGTAAAACACGAAACGCCCGTCGGGGGAGAACGTCGCACCGTGCGACGTGTTGTGGATCTCGTCCGGGAGGTCCTCACCGGTGAGGAGGTTTCGGACGCGGAGGGTGAACCGTTCGTCACCGTCGGTGTCGACGGCCCACGCGAGCAGTTCGCCGTCGCGGGAGACGTCGAACGAGCCGAGCGAGAAGAACTCGTGGCCTTCGGCTTCGACGTTGCCGTCAAGAAGCACCTGTTCGCCGGGTACGTCGACGCCGGGTGTGAGAACGGGGGGAGTCCAGTCCAGAGCGTCGGCGATCGGGGCGCGGCAATGGATGCCGTATTCCTTGCCCTCGACGCTGCGGCCGTAGTACCACCAGTTGCCCTCGCGCACGGGAACGCTGAGATCGGTCTCGAGGGTCCTGTCCTTGATCTCACCGAAGATCTGCTGCCGCAACCCATCGAGGTGAGCGTTCTCCTGCTCGGTGTACGCGTTCTCAGCGGTGAGGTGGGCGAGAACGTCGTCGCTCTCCTTGTTGCGCAGCCATTCGTAGTTGTCGACGACCAGGTCGCCGTGGTGAAGCCGTTCGGTGGGGTGGATCGCCGCGCGGGGCGGGACAAGAGAAGCCATGGCTCAACGCTACCGGCGTAGGGTCGGAGCATGAGCACAACGCGAACTCTCCCTCTGTCCGACGGCCACTCCATTCCTGCGATCGGGTTCGGAACCTACCCGATGAAGGGTCAGGAAGCAACGGATGCTGTCGCCAGCGCACTCGATATCGGCTACCGGCTGATCGACACCGCGGTCAACTACGGAAACGAGGATGCTGTCGGCAAGGCGATCCGTGAATCCGACCTGCCGCGCAGCGAAATCACCGTCACGACCAAGTTGCCCGGCAGGGACCACGGGTTCGACGAAACCCTCCGCTCCTTCGACGCATCCATCGCAGCGCTCGGCGTTGACACCATCGACCTGTACCTCATCCACTGGCCTAACCCGGGTGTTGGCAAGTTCACGGAGTCCTGGAAGGCGATGGTGCAACTGCAGAAGGAGCACAGGGTCCGCTCGATCGGAGTCTCCAACTTCACCCGCGACTTCATTCAAAGGCTCGGCGCCGAGACCGGTGTGCTGCCGGCGGTCAACCAGATCGAACTCCACCCGTACTTCCCGCAGGAGGGGCTCGTCGCCTTCCACGCCGAACACAACATCGTCACCGAGGCATGGAGCCCCCTTGGCAAACGTGCGGCCCCGTACTCGGAGCCGCTCATCGAGGAGATCGCGGCAACCCATGGCATCAGCGCCAGCCAGGTTGTGCTGCGCTGGCACCAGTTGCGCGGCGTC
The DNA here is from genome assembly GCF_055361225.1 of Mycetocola sp. TRD_SC_2. Lineage (NCBI taxonomy): Bacteria > Bacillati > Actinomycetota > Actinomycetes > Micrococcales > Microbacteriaceae > Mycetocola > Mycetocola sp. TRD_SC_2. Next base: position 1,016,133 of record NZ_CM143954.1, read on the forward strand.
GTACCCATCCCCAAGTCAGGGAATCCGGACCGGCAGCGGCTCAACTTCGACATTCCCGAGGTCGAGCTGAGCACGGAGGAGATCGCTGCGATCACCGGACTCGGGCGCGCCGACGGCCGCCTCTTCGGCGGCGACCCGAACACGCACGAAGAGATGTAGCTCATAGGCTGAGGGCATGACGCCTGAGCCGAGTACTGTTTCGCGACCGTCCGTTCGTTTTTTCCTTGCGCGCGTCGCGGCATCCGTCGCTGTGGCCGGAGCTCTGATTGCGGGGGCGGTGATCGCTCCGGGCTTGGGCGCAGCGGCAGCGACCGACGACGAGCCGAACGTCAATAACTTCGCCTTCAGCTGGTTCGAGGGCGAATACACCCTCGGGATCGACGACGAAGGTCGCTCCACGCTGAGATCGGTTGAGACCTTCGTGGCCGAGTTCCCGGACTTCGACCAGAACAAGGGCATCGTCCGGGCGATCCCCGAGGGCTATCTCGGCGTGAACCTGCACACAAAGATCGTGTCGGTGACGGATGCCGATGGCAACCCGGTCGAATACGACGACGGCGAGAGGGAGGACGGCTTCATCCAGCTCGCCCTTGGCACCGACGACTACGTGCAGGGCACGCAAACCTACGTGATCGAGTACACACAGCGAGACGTCGTTCGCGTGTTCGCTGACACGAACGTCGACGAGTTCTACTGGGATTCACCGGGTACCGGATGGTCGCAGGCGTTCCTCGACGCGCAGATGCGCGTCGTGGTACCGGAGGAACTTGCCGGAGCCCTGACCGGTGCGTCCGCGTGTTACCAGGGTGAGTATGGTTCCGACTACCGGTGCGAGATCACCGAGAGGACCGAGAACGGCGCGACCGTGTTCGAAACACCGCGGGGGTCAATCAACCCGCACCAGAACTATTCCCTGGCTATCGCGTTCGACAAGGGAACCTTCGTCACGCCGACGATCCCCTCGACCTGGCCCGTGTTCACGGTGGTGCCGGCGGGGATCGCCGCCCTTGGTCTCGGAACACTCGTCGGGGCCCTGATCATCCGGAGGAAGAGGACAGCGGATGCTCCCGGCCGCGGAATCATCGTGCCCCAGTACTCGGTCCCGAAGCACCTCGACATCTTCGTCGCCGCCGACCTGATCGGTAAAACGGCGAAGGCGATGCCCGCGCTTCTTCTCAGCCTCGCCGTGCGGCGTAACCTGCGGATTCTCGACGAAGGGGAGGAGAAGGGGCTCCTGGGCAAGGGGAAGAGAGACTACCGCCTGCAGTTCCTCACCAATGACGGTGCCTCGCCCGCCGACCTCAAGACCCTCGACGCCCTCTTCGGGAAGAAGCGGAAACCGGGCGCGATCAAGGAGCTGAGCGCCACGGACGAAAAGCTGGCTCGAAAGGTGCAGGGGCTGGTCGCAGCCGCACCACGACTATCCGTCGAGGGAGGATATCGGGTCATGAAGAAGACCGGTGGCCGCTCGTTCGCGCTGGTCGCCACCTTCGTGATGCTGTCACTCTTCGCTCTCCTCATCGCCGCCGCGGCGATGTACGGGATCAATGCCTGGGTCGCGATCTCGGCCGCCGTCGGGCTGATCGCCGCAATCTGCACCTACATCGCCCTTACCGCCAGGAAAGCGCTGACACCGAAGGGCGCGGAGGTGCGCGACTATCTGCTCGGTCTTCGCGATTACCTGGCGCTTGCCGAAGCCGACCGGATCGCGATGCTGCAGAGTCCGTCCGGCGCCGAGCGGGTGAGCGTCGAGGACACTGTCGACCCGCGCAACACCATGCAGATGGTGAAGTTCTACGAGAAGCTTCTGCCGTTCGCGGTGCTGTGGGGAATAGAGAAGGAGTGGACGGCCGAGCTCGCGCGGTACTACGAGCAGGCGGGCAGCAACCCCGACTGGTATGCGGGAAGCGCCGGGTTCCACGCCGCGTCATTCACGTCGGGGTTGGGTACGTTCTCCACCTCATCGGGATCATCGACGCCGTGGTCTGCGAGTGCGACCGCGAGCAGCTCCGGTGGATCGTCCGGCGGCGGGTTCTCCGGCGGCGGCGGTGGCGGAGGAGGCGGAGGCGGACGCTGAGGGTTTTGCCGCACCGGGAGTGTCAAGTTGACGCACAAACCGAGGGGTGTAATCATTCATACGCCCGCCTCAACTGGCAACCCCAAATCTATGAACTCCCGGTGAATTTTCTCCGGGCACACGTGTGAGCGGGGGAGTCCCTACTCAGAGAACTATGCCGGTGGAAATCACCCTCATCATCGTGCTTGTCATAGCACTCGCCCTCTTCTTCGACTTCACCAACGGATTCCACGACACAGCGAACGCGATGGCAACACCCATCGCAACGGGCGCATTGAAGCCCAAGGTCGCCGTGGGACTCGCTGCGATCCTGAACCTGATCGGAGCGTTCCTCTCCACGGAAGTAGCGAAGACGATCTCAGGCGGGATCATCCGCGAGGGTGACGACGGGGTGCTCATCACCCCTGAGCTCATCTTCGCCGGGCTGATCGGCGCGATCGTCTGGAACATGTTGACCTGGCTGCTCGGCCTGCCGTCCAGCTCATCGCACGCGCTCTTCGGTGGTCTCATCGGAGCCGCCCTCGTCGGCTTCGGCACTGGCGCGATCGACCTCGGTGTACTTCTGTCGAAGGTCATCCTCCCCGCGCTCCTCGCGCCGCTCACGGCCGCGCTCATCGCGTACATCGCGACGAAGCTGGCCTACGGAGTGACCCGCCGCTACGACAACAAGCCCGATGGCCGCTCAGGCTTCCGCTACGGCCAGATCTTCTCCTCGTCGCTCGTTGCCCTGGCGCACGGCACCAACGACGCCCAGAAGACGATGGGTGTGATCACCCTCGCCCTCATCTCGGTCAATCTCCAATCGCCGAATGACGGCGTTCAGTTCTGGGTCGTCGTTGTCTGCGCGTTCGCCATCGCCCTCGGAACCTACGTCGGCGGCTGGCGCATCATCAAGACGCTCGGAACCGGACTCACCGACGTCAAGCCGGCCCAGGGTTTCGCTGCTGAGACCAGCACCGCCGCGACGATCCTCGCCTCCAGCCACCTCGGTTTCGCGCTCTCGACGACGCAGGTCGCTTCGGGTTCCGTCATCGGTTCCGGGCTCGGCCGCCGCGGCTCGACCGTGCGGTGGAAGACGGCCGGTCGCATCGGTGTCGGCTGGTTGCTCACGCTTCCCGCTGCCGGAGCCGTCGGTGCCATCGCCGCACTCGTTGCCCAGCTCGGCACAGGGGGAATCATCGTGGATGCCGTCGTCGGCGTCGGCACGATCCTCTTCATCTTCCTGTGGTCGCGTCGAGACAAGATCGGGCACCACAACGTCGTCAGCGACGTTGCGGCATCCGGTGAAGCCGTCGTCATCGCCCCTGAGCCCGAGCCTGAGGCTGAATCGAAGAAGGTGGCCAAGTGATCGACTGGATGGGTTTTGTCATCGTGCTCGCGGCGGCACTCACGGGCACCGTTGTGGTCGTCGGCTCCTACTCACTGGGGCTCAAGCTCCTTGTGCGTGCCGGTCGTGTACCTGTCGTCAGCCCGGCAACCTTCACGGATGCCATCACCGTGCTCACCGCCGCGGAGATCAAGTCGGCGGAGAAGAAGGCCGCGAAAGCTGCTCGGAAGAATCCGCTGTCGCCGCTCCAGAAGCGGATCGCGCAGTTCGCGGCATACGGATGCTTCGCCATCTGCGCCGCATCGGTCCTGTTCGGTATCTACCTCATCGTTCCGGCTCTGCACGGCTGATACGCCCGCACAACGACGAAACGGCGCGGACCCTGTCGGGTCCGCGCCGTTTCTTGATTCCGGGCCGTGAAAACGTTCCGACCCGGGCGGTCAGTCCGTGCCGCGGAGCCGTCCGAGCACGTTCATCACGTGGTAGATCACGATCGCTGCGATCGTGCCGAGGGCGATTCCGTTGAAGACGACGTCGCCGAACTGCCAGGTGTAGTTGGCGATGCCGATGATGAGCGCCGTCGCCGCGGTGAACTGGTTCTTGGGCTTCGAGAAGTCGACCTTGTTGTCGAGCCAGATCTTCACGCCGATGATGCCGATCAGACCGTACAGGGCCGTCGTCACACCACCGAGGACGCCGGCGGGGATCGTGTTGATGACAGCGCCGACCTTGGGCGAGAGCCCCAGAAGGATTGCGAAGATACCGGCGACCCAGTACGCCGCCGTCGAGTACACCCTGGTTGCAGCCATGACGCCGATGTTCTCGCCGTATGTCGTCGTGGCGGAACCGCCGCCGAAACCGGCGATCACGGTCGCGAGGCCGTCGGCGAAAAGGCCCCGACCGGTGAGCTTGTTGACCGACTGGTCGTCGACCATCTGCGCGACACCGCGAATGTGGCCGACGTTCTCAGCCACGAGCACGAGCACGACGGGCAGGAACGCGGGCAGGATGGCCCAGAGTTCGGGGTTGGTGAACGGGTTCGACGGGCTGTTGAACTCCGGCAGCCCGATCCACGCCGCCTTCTCGACAGCGTCGAACTTCACTTCACCGAGCAGGACGGCGGCGATGTAGCCGACGACGACACCGACGAGGATCGACATCCGTCCGAGGATCCCCTTGAACAGAACGGATGCCAGGACGACAGCGCCCAGGGTGATGGTCGCCGTGAGCGGCGCGACCTTGAAATTGTTCCAGGCCGCAGGGCCGAGGTTGAAGCCGATCAGCGCCACGATCGCGCCGGCGACCACGGGCGGCATCAGTGAATTGATCCAGCCGATGCCCGTGGCCTGCACGAGCAGGCCGACGAGGGCGAGGAGGATGCCGACGATGACGATTCCGAACAGCGCGCTCCCCATGCCTTGCGCCGTCGTCGCGACCGTGATCGGAGCGATGAAGGCGAACGAGGATCCGAGGTAGCTGGGGAGCCGGTTCTTCGTGATGAGCAGGAACAGGATCGTCCCGAACCCGGAGAAGAGGAGGGTTGTCGACGGCGGGAAGCCGGTGAGGATGGGGACGAGGAACGTCGCCCCGAACATCGCGACGACGTGCTGGGCGCCGAGTCCGATCATCCGTGGCCAGGTGAGACGTTCGGCCGGGCCGACGACCTCGTGTGCTCCGACGTTCTTTCCGTCGCCGTGCAGTGTCCAGGGCAGCGCCATGCGTACTTCTTTCGGGGAGGGGAGGAGGGCAGAAGCCCTCCGATACCGTACCGACTTTTCGGCCGCGTGCGCAGACGAGCTTGCGGCTGGCAATAAGCTGTTCGTCGGCGCACCGCGAGAGCTTCCGCTGGTGTCGTCCTCATCCCATTTCCTGGAAGGGCCCCTCCGTGGCATCGACAACTGCGCCCACACTCAAGAACCGCATCGACGGCTTTTTCGAAATCACGAAGAGAGGCTCGAGGTTCAGCGGCGAGGTGCGCGGCGGACTGGTCACGTTCGTGGCGATGGCGTACATCGTCATCCTCAACCCGATCATCCTGTCGAGCGGCGTCGACATCGACGGAAACACGCTCGACTTCGCACAGCTGTCCGCCGTCACGGCTCTGACCGCCGGTGTCATGACGATCCTCTTCGGCCTCGTCGCGCGCCTGCCGTTCTCGTTCGCTGCAGGGCTCGGCATCAACTCCTTCCTCGCGTTCAGCGTCGTTGGCCAGGTCACCTGGGCCGAAGCCATGGGCCTCGTCGTCATCAACGGTCTCTTCATCGTGTTGCTCGCAGCGACCGGGCTTCGCCGCCTCATCTTCGAAGCCGTCCCGATCCAGCTGAAGATCGCGATCACCGTCGGTATCGGCCTCTTCATCGCCTTCATCGGCTTCGTCAACGCCGGGCTCGTCACCTCCACCGGCCAGGCGTCACCGCCGGTTGGCCTGGGCTCGGGTGGATCGATCGCGACCCTGCCCACGGTGATCTTCGTGCTCACCCTCCTTGTCAGCGGTGTTCTCGTTGCACGCAAGGTCAAGGGCGCGCTCCTCATCGGAATCCTCGTCGGCACGGTTCTCGCTCTCGTCGCCGAGACGCTCTTCCCGGTCGGTGCTTCGAACGGTGGCGAGAACCCCGGCGGATGGGGACTCACCGTTCCCGCGCTTCCCACCCAGATCTTCAGCGCTCCTGACCTGGGCCTCATCGGCGCCTTCAGCTTCGGCAGCTTCGAGCGCATCGGCATCCTTGCCGCGCTCATGCTCGTCTTCACCCTCGTCTTCACCAACTTCTTCGACGCCATGGGCACGCTGACCGGCCTCAGCAAGGAAGCCGGCCTCGCCGACGAAAAGGGCAACTTCCCCCGCCTCAAGTCCGCGCTCATCGTCGAGGGCATCGGTGCCGTCGCCGGTGGTGCGACGTCGAGCTCGTCGAACACCGTCTTCGTCGAGTCAGGCGCCGGTATCGGTGAGGGCGCGCGTACCGGTCTCGCGAACATCGTCACCGGTGTGCTGTTCATCCTCGCCATGTTCCTGACGCCGCTGACGAGCATCGTGCCGAGCGAAGTGGCATCCGCTGCCCTCGTTCTCGTCGGTGCGATGATGATGGCGCAGATCCGCGACATCCACTGGACCGACTTCTCGTCGACACTGCCCGTGTTCCTCACCGTGACGATCATGCCGCTCACCTACTCGATCGCCAATGGCATCGGCGCAGGGTTCATCGCGTGGGTGATCCTGCGCGCGCTGAGCGGCAAGGCACGAGAGATCAGCCCGCTGCTCTGGGTCGTGGCCGTCGGATTCCTCGTCTACTTCGCCCGCGGACCGATCGAGATGCTCTTCGCCTGATTCGCGTCGGGGGTGCTGGTTAGGCTGGGCGCATGTCTCTTCAGCTTGGCCAGTACCCACCAGCACGACAGGTGATCGTGCACCTGAGCGACACCCATTTTCTCGCCGGGGGAGCTCCGCTGCACGGCGGGATCACGACCGAGTCGAACCTCGAGCGTGCGCTGGCCCAGGTCGAGGCGACCGGTATCCGGCCGTCTGCCCTCGTCTTCACTGGTGACCTCACCGACCTCGGAGAGACGGATGCCTACGCGAGGCTCCGCGAGCGGGTGGAGCCGGTCGCCGGGCGGCTGGGGGCAGAACTCATCTGGCTGATGGGCAACCACGACGAACGTGGGCCGATGCGACGGGAGTTGCTGCGGCAGGAGGCATCCGATGCGCCCATCGACCGGGTCTGGGACCTCGGCGGGCTGCGGTTCATCGGCCTTGACTCGAGTGTGCCCGGTTTTCACCACGGCGAGCTCGATGACGCGCAGCTGGAGTGGCTCGCTGCTGAACTCTCGACCCCGGCCGAGCTGGGCACGATCGTCGGTCTGCACCATCCGCCTGCGCCCGCGCCGCAACCGCTGTTCGACCTGCTCGAGCTGCGCGATCAATCCCGCCTCGAAGCGGTGCTGCGCGGAACGGATGTGCGCGCCATCCTCGCCGGGCACCTGCACTACGCGATGTCGGCGATGTTCGCGGGCATCCCCGTGTCGGTCGCAGCTGCCACGTGCTACACGATGAACCTCGGCAACCCGCCGCGCTCGACCAACGGTATGGATGGTGGGCAGTCGTTCAACCTGCTGCACGTGTATGACGACCGCATCACCCACTCGGTGGTGCCGATCGGCGACTTTGCGACATCTGACTTCTTCACGGCCGAGTTCATCGCCGAGATGGAGGCGCTGAGCCCGGAGGAGCGCGTGGAAGCGTTCTCGCGCAAGCGCTGACCGCTCGAGATTGCAGTAGTGGCCCAAAAAGCCGCCTTTTTTGGGCCACTACTGGCACCTCGGTAAGTGCAGCGTCGCAGTGCTGTGGACAACCTCTCGGCGGGCTGAACCACTGGCAGGGTATACCGCATGCCTCGGCGAGTACCTCTTCCTCCTGAGCGGCGCGGAACCGCGTTCCGCACCGATGACGCTCATGGTTTGTCACGCAACCGCCTGCGCGGCCGCGACGTTCAGTCGCCATATCGTGGCATCCGCGCGGTGGACACGGCGACTGGCTCGCTCGTCGACCGGTGCCGGATGTTTCTGCCCAGGATGCAGGACGGCGACGTGTTCTGTTCAACGACCGCTGCGTTGATGTACCGGATGCCGCTGCCTCGCCACCTCGAGGACGATCCACGTCTGCACGTCACCGTACCGTCCGGGCGGCACCCGGCCCGATCGCGCGGCATCGTTGGCCACAGCTACACCCTCTCCCGGCGCGTCCGGAGCATCGCCGGCCTGCCGATCGTCGATCCGGTCGAAGCATGGATTCAGCTCGCCTCGCTCCTCAACCGCGAGGATCTGGTCGCGGTCGGGGATTACCTCATCTCCGGGCGGGTGATCCCTGACGGGCGGGAACCGCGGCTGGCCACGATCGATGAACTCCGTTCAGCCATTGAACCGATGGTCGGCGCCCGTGGGCTCGCAAAGTTGCGCTGGGCTCTCCCACGCGTGCGCACCGACGTCGATTCGCGACCCGAGTCACATCTGAGGTTGTTGTTCCTCGCCAACGGCCTGCCGGAGCCTGAGATCAACCAACCGATCTACTCGTCGACGGGCGAGCGACTGGGCAGGCCGGACCTTGCCTATCGCGCCCTGAAGCTCGCGTTCGAATACGAGGGCGATTATCACCGAACGAGCCCCGCGCAGTTTCGCCGCGATATCGCCCGGCGTGAACGATTTGCGGAGCACGGGTGGAGAACCGTGCGCGTCACCAGCGATGACCTCTACGTCGCCCCGGTCACGTTCATCACGCGAGTTCGTGCTCTCAGGGCCGCACGTCAATCGAGATTCCAGTAGTGGCCCGAAAAGTCAAGGTTTTCAGGCCCCTACTGCAATCTCGATCCCGTATGACAGTGTGGCGATCGCGTAGAGCAGTTCTGCCAGTCGGGCCAGCCCGCCCCGCCCACAAGGCGGGTAAAGTCGGGAGGGTCCCGCCACAAGCACTCGACGACAAGGCAATGGAGCCACAGTGAGACTGATCACACCCGCCAACCGCGGCCTGGAGATAGAACCACAGGAGAGGGAGTTCCCGATGACGACGGATGAGAGAACCCGCACCGAGACTGATTCGCTCGGGAGCATGGAGATTCCCGCGGACGCTTATTGGGGCATCCACACGGCGCGAGCGCTGGAGAACTTCCCGATCTCGAAACGACCGATCTCGGTCTACCCTGCCCTCATCGTCGCGATCGCCAGTGTGAAGCAGGCGGCCGCCCGCACCAACGTCGAGCTCGACGTGCTCGGTGCCGAAAAGGGCGCACTGATCGACCAGGCCTGCCAGCGCATCATCGACGGTGAGTTCCACGAGGAGTTCGTCGTCGGCGTGATCCAGGGCGGCGCAGGAACATCGACAAACATGAACGCGAACGAGGTCATCACCAACGTCGCGCTCGAAATCGCCGGCCGGCCGAAGGGCGACTACGGCTTCATCTCGCCGATCGATCACACCAACCGCAGTCAGTCCACGAACGACGTCTACCCGACGGCGATCAAGATCGCGCTGTCGTTCTCACTTCAGACACTCCTCGACGAGCTCGCCCGCCTGCAGGACTCGTTCTCGCGCAAGTCCGCCGAGTTCCGTCACCTGCTCAAGGTGGGACGCACCCAGCTTCAGGATGCCGTTCCGATGACTCTCGGACAGGAATTTCACGGCTTCGCGACGACACTCGGCGAGGACCACGCCCGCCTCATCGAAACCCGCTGGCTGCTCGCCGAGATCAACCTCGGCGCCACAGCCATCGGAACGGGAATCACCGCGGACCCCCGCTACGCCTCCGTCGTCGTCGCTCACCTGAACAAGATCACCGGCTTGAGCCTCGAAACGGCGCCGGACCTGATCGAGTCCACGAGCGACGCTGGCGGCTTCATGTCGTTCAGCGGCACCCTCAAGCGCTCAGCGATCAAGCTCTCGAAGATCTGCAACGACTTGCGCCTGCTCTCCAGCGGGCCACAGGCCGGATTCGGCGAGATCAACCTTCCCGCCGTCCAGGCGGGGTCGAGCATCATGCCCGGCAAGGTGAACCCGGTCATCCCCGAGGTCGTCAACCAGGTCGCGTTCTCGGTGGTCGGCGCCGATATGACCGTCACCATGGCGGCCGAAGCAGGCCAGCTGCAGCTCAACGCTTTCGAGCCGGTCATCGCCCACTCCCTGATGCAGAGCATCACGTGGATGGCGCAGGCCTGCCACACCCTCCGCATCAACTGCATCGACGGGATCACCGCGAACGAAGAGCGACTCGAGACGATGGTCGGTTCCTCGGTCGGTGTCATCACCGCCCTGACCCCGTTCATCGGCTACTCGGCCGCCGCAGCTCTTGCGAAGACCGCTCTGCTCACCCGGCGCAACATCGCCGACCTCGTCGTCGAGTCCGAACTGATGACGCGCGAAGAAGTCACCCGGCAGCTGTCACCGGCGCGGCTCTCCGGCCTCGAGTCGATCACGACCGCGATCCCGGTCATCGACGGATTCGTGGAGGAGAGCACCGAGGGCGAAGTCCACACAAGCCTCGAGGGAAGCGGCCAGCCCTAGGGCACGACTCAGGTCATCCGGCAGTGGGTGGTGAGGCGGCCGACGCCCTCCACCGACACCGTGACCGTCGACCGGTCGCGAAGGAACACCTGCGGGTCGCGGGAGTACCCGGCGCCGCCGGGGCTTCCGGTCGAGATGAGCGTGCCGGGAAGCAGCGTGGCCGAGCGAGACAGGTATGACACCAGCGTCGCGACCGAGCGGATCATCAGCGCGGTCGACGAGTCCTGCATGAGATGACCGTCGAGCACCGTCGTGATGTGCAGGTTCTGCGGATCCGGCACCTCATCCCGCGTGACGACGACGGGTCCGGTCGGGGTGAAGCCGTCGAACGACTTGCACCTCGACCACTGGGCTTCTGAGTACTGGATGTCGCGGGCCGTGATGTCGTTGACGACCGTGTACCCGAAAACGTAGTCGAGCGCATCCGCTTCTGACACGTCCTTCGCGGGCTTGCCGATGATGACGCCGAGCTCGGCCTCGTAGTCGATGGACTCACTGAGCGAGCGCGGCCACGACGTGGTGCCGTCGTGCCCGGTGAGCGAATTGGGCCAGAGCGAGAAGACGGTCGGCGCTTTGTCGGCCTTGAGGTTGAGCTCGCTGGAGTGCGCGGAGTAGTTCAGGCCGATCGCGATGACCTGCGGTGTGTTGTTGAGCACGGCGGATGCGTGCCGAAGGTTACCGATGGGCGTGAGTTCAACGCCCTGGCTGATGACCAGCTCGGCGTGGCTGCGCACGCGCTGCAGTTCGTCGTCACCGCGCTCAATCAACTGCTGGAGCGAGGCGGGTGCTTCGTCGAGAATCTCGTCGAGGAACAGGGCGCCGTCGCCGTGGACCAATGCGAGCCGGATAGGGGAGTGGGTGTTCGCCTCATCGACGAAATGCGAGAATCTCACCCGTCTAGGCTATCCGACTCACGGATGCCGGTCGGCGGCTCCCGCAGGCAGCACGCCAGCCATTACCCTGTTCCAATGTCGTACTCGCCACCGGAACACCCCCAACCTGTTCGAGCGCCGGAACCTGCCCACCCGGTCTGGAGCAGTCCGGTACCTCCGCGGCCAACGGGCGCGCTCCTCGGAATTATCGGCGTGGCGATTCTCGCGATCGTTCTGCTCGTCGTCTTCGGCTACCTCACGGTGTTCCTCGGACCCGGCGCTGTCTTCATCGGCTTTGTGGCGGCGCTCATCCCGCTCGCCATCGTTCTTGGTGCTGTTGCGTGGATCGATCGCTGGGAGCCGGAGCCGCGCCTGGCTCTCGTCTTCGCGTTCCTCTGGGGTGCTGCAGCATCGGTGGCGATCGCCCTGCTCGTCGACCTGGGGGTCCAGATCGCCGCGCTCCTCACGACGGGTCAACCCACCGCAGCGGTTTTGAGCGCCACCCTTCAGGCTCCCATCGTTGAGGAGATCGCGAAGGGGCTCGGACTCGTCATCCTCTACTTCGCCGCCCGCAGGCACTTCGACGGGGTGGTCGACGGACTCGTCTACGCCATCGTCATCGCCGCCGGCTTCGCGTTCACCGAGAACATCCAGTACTTCGGTCTCGCCCTCGCCGAGGGCGGCCCGGCCGAACTGGGACTCACCTTCTTCATGCGGGCGATCATGTCGCCATTCGCCCACGCCACCTTCACCGTCCTCATCGGGCTCGTGCTTGGCCTCGCCGCGCGGAAACACCTGGGCGTCGGTGCCATCGGCTATGCACTCGTCGGGCTGGTCGGGGCGATCTTCCTGCACGCACTCTGGAACGGCGCCACCTACCTCGTCAACTCGTTCGAGTCGTACGCGTCCTACTTCGTCCTCGTCCAGGTTCCGATCTTCATCGCCCTGATCATCATGACGGTGCTCGTCAGGCGCCATGAGATCCGGCTCACCCGTGCGAGGCTCGGGGAGTACGCTGCGGCCGGCTGGTTCACCCCGGCAGAAGTCGACATGCTCGCCACATGGCCCGGCAGGCGCCAGGCCGGTGCATGGGCACGGAGACTCCCCGGCAACCGTGGCCCGGCGATGGCCGCATTCACCCGGGATGCCACGCGGCTGGCCATGACGCGCCAGCGGATGATCACCGGTCGAAACGCGCTGGTCCACCGGGCGTCAGAGGCCGAACTGCTGGCCGCGGTGACGGAGGCGAGGCGTCGGCTGCTCGCGCCGTAACGCCTGAAAAAACCCCCGTTAACCAACTCATCGCCCTGTGCCGCGGCACTGCCTGCAGGTCGACGGGGCGATGAGTTGTTCTGTTCTCAGCATGCACCGACTTGGCTGCGAGTGCAAGGATTTTTTCCGTTCAGAACCGTGCCATGAAGACCTGGAAACCGATCCACGCGACGGCGATCAGGATGCTGATGACGACGCCAGGGCCGACCGAACGCTTCAGCCTGCGTCCCTGCGGGGCAACGATGTTGAGGCGCGGGTCCGCAACCCGGTCATCCGCGTAGCGGTGGGTCTGACGGAGCGTTTTCGACCCGACCGTGTCGACGATCCGGTCGAGTCGCTGCCACACCGCCGGCTCCAGCAGGTCGAACGGTTGGGTCGAGTAGACGAACATCCAGTCGTCGACGATCTCGACGTCGAACGCCGATGACTCGTCGATGAGGAGGGCCATGAGGTCCGGGGTGAACACGTAGAGCGCGTCCTGGCCGTACTCGGGAGGGCAATACAGGGTGAAGTAGCGATCGAAGTCGCCCTCGAGCGAGAGTGCGGCGTCCTTGCCGAACGAGCGCGGCAGGTTCGAGCCCACCAGCAGGTTGTTGCTCGTGGCGTCGAGCACCATGTGGGGCATCCGGCGGTCCAGCTTCAAAGCGAGATACCCCCAGCGGTAGACCGTCGAGCTCTTGTTGCGTCTGACCGTGTAGCGGTAGTTCGCGATGTCGAGCGGTCGCCCGGATGCCGCGCGAACGGAATCGTAGGCCTGCCGGTCGGAACCCAGCTCGAAGATCATTCCCGGATACGGGGGAGTAGGGAGATAGCCTGCGTATGTCGCACCGCGGTCGGCGGCGAACTCACGCAGGCGCAATCGTTTCTCCCAGGTTGCCGCGCTGCCTGCCCACGCCCGCCACGCGCCGAAGCCGACCGCCGCGAGAATACCGAGGATGACAAGCGGGACGAGGATGACGGCGACGGTGGAGTGGGCGAGCGCCGAGGTGACGACCGACAACATGGTCGTCAGGACGACAAAAAAGAAGCCCCCGACGAACACGAGCACGATGACATTCGCCACGGCGATCGGTGCCCGTGCCGTGTTGATCCATCCCGAGTTGCGGGCCCACTCGCGGAACCCTTTCACCTCGTCCGGCGCGACGGGGCGGGTGAGGGCCGAGTAGTCTCTGAGGATCACCCGCACGAGCCTATCGGCGCGCTCACTTTGACGCGTGGGCGGTGAGGGGGTTGGATGGTCCCATGACCGAATCGCAGAACACCAAGCCCGAAATCGACGCCCCTGAGGGCCCCGCCCCCACCGAGCTCGAGGTCGTCGACCTCATCATCGGTGAGGGCGACGAGGCTCACGCCTCCTCCACCGTGAACGTGCATTACCTCGGTGTCTCCTACGACACCGGCGACGAGTTCGACTCCTCCTGGAGCCGCGGCGAATCGATCAACTTCCCCCTCCGCAACCTCATCGCGGGCTGGCAGGAAGGCATCCCCGGCATGAAGGTCGGCGGACGCCGCAAGCTCACCGTTCCGCCGAGCCTCGCCTACGGCGCAGCGGGCGGCAACCACCCGCTTTCGGGCCAGACCCTCATCTTCGTCATCGACCTCCTCGGAGTGAAGTAGCGCTTGAACGTCTCTGAGCTCGTTCTCGAACGAAGCACCACGATCCCGGACTTTCCGAAGCCCGGGATCGTGTTTCGTGACCTGACGCCCGTCTTCGCCGACGCGGATGCTTTCGCAGCCGTCATCGACGACCTCGCGACGCGGTTCTCCGGTCATTTCGACGCGGTGGCAGGAGTTGAAGCCCGTGGCTTCCTCCTCGCCGCCGCGCTCGCTTACGCCGCACGCAAGCCCCTCGTCGCCGTACGCAAGGGTGGCAAGCTGCCCGGGGAGGTCCTCAGCGAGGATTACGCCCTCGAATACGGAACGGCAACGCTTGAGATCAAGCCGGGGCAGCTCGCCGCAGGGTCGCGCGTCCTCGTTCTTGACGACGTCCTCGCCACCGGTGGCAGCTGCTCGGCTGCCGCTCGGCTGATCGAACGCGCCGGCTATTCGGTCGCCGGTATGGGTCTCGTGCTCGAGCTGCAGGGCCTCGGCGCACGCGACAAGCTCGCCGGTTATGACGTGTACGCCATCGTCGCTGAACCGGCCTGAGATCAGCGCTCGGTCGACCAGCTCACGATGTAGAGCACCACGGTGATGAGGGGGAACACTCCCTGAACCACCGCGGCAGTGACGCGCCCGCGACCGCTCGTCACCAGCACGATCGCCGCGGCGAGCATGCACGACACCGAGAACAGCCCGAGGGCGAAACCGGCGTCGGTCGCTCCCAGCCCGTAGAGCACCGACCCAACGAGGGCGCCGATGGCGAGGAACAGGTTGTAAAAACCCTGGTTGTAGGCGAACACCCGTGTCGCCTGCGCGTCTTCAGCACTCGCGATCCCAAAACGTTTCCACACCGCCGGTCGCGTCCAGGCCAGTGACTCCCAGTAGAAGATGAGCACGTGGATTGCGGCCGACAGGGTTGCTGCGATCGTGATCAGGATGGCCATGCGGCTGAGCCTATTGCGACCACACAGGGTTTGTCAGCATTCCCGCGCGGATGCCGCTGGCTTGGGCAGCGTCGAGAGCTCGCAGCAGATCGGCGGCGAGGTCTTCCACGTGCTCGAGCCCGATCGACAGCCGGACGATGCCGGCACCCGGTCGAGCCTCTTCAGCGACGGGCCGGTGGGTGAGTGACGCGGGGTGCTGGACGAGCGAGTCCACGCCGCCGAGCGACACGGCATGGGTGACAAGGGAGCATCCTTCGGTGAATGCGCGAGCGGCGGCGAATGTGCCGAGGTCAAGCGCGAGGATCGACCCGGGGCCGGCGAGTTGGCGTCCGATGAGGGCGTCAGGGTCGTTACCAGGTAAGCCGGGATAGAGCACCCGGACGACCGCCGGATGCTCACCGAGCCGGATGGCGAGAAGCGCCGCCGTCTCCTGCTGGGCACGCACACGCACAGCGAGGGTGCGAAGGCCTCGGTGGAGCAGGTAGGCGGCCATCGGATGCAGCACGCCGCCGGTCAGCGCACGGACCTGGCGCAGGGACTCCAGCCACGATTCCGGGCCGGCAACCACGCCGCCCATGACGTCGCCGTGCCCGCCGAGGAACTTCGTGGCGCTGTGCAGCACAAGTGTGGCTCCGTGCCGGATCGGTTGCTGCAGAACGGGGGAGGCGAAGGTGTTGTCGACCATGACGGGAACGCTCCCGGCCTGGGCGACGACATCCGCGATATCGAGCAGCTCAAGGGTCGGATTCGCCGGTGTCTCGATCAGGACGAGTCCCGTGTCGGGTCGGATGGCCGCAGCGATCTCAGAAGGATCGCACCAGGTGACCGTCGTGCCGAGCAGCCCTGCCTCGAGTACGTGGTCGGTTCCTCCGTACAGCGGACGCGAAGCGACGACGTGGCCGGTGCCGCGACGAACACACGCGAGGAGGACAGCGGAGAGCGCGGCCATGCCCGTGCTGAATGCCACGGCGCCCTCTGCACCTTCGAGCGCGGCAAGCGACGCTTCGAAGCGCGCGACTCCCGGTTGCCAGAGCCGCTGGTAGACGGCGGACGCTCCCGGCTCGAGCGGATGCCCCGTCGCCAGATTCTCGTACGAGTCGCCGCCGCTCTCGATTCCCGCGAGGGGATTGGTGGTGGAAAAATCGATGGGAGGAACGTGCGAACCCGCATCGCGCAGTCCACCCATCCCGCCGTGGACCGCGAGGGTCTCGAATCGTGCGTCGTCGCTGAGCATACCCGAATTTCAGCATCATCTTCGATCGCGCACAAGGGCTCTGGAAGCTACTCTGATAAGACGGTATTTTCACCGCAGAAAATGCATAGCTCCGATGGGAAGCAGTCATGGAACCGAAGAAGCCACAACTCGACAGTACTGACCGAGCTCTCCTGCGTGCGCTGTCCACGAACGCCAGGGCATCGGGGTCGCAGCTGGCAACGGACCTCGGCCTTGCCGAATCGACGGTCTCGCTCCGGCTGCGCCGGCTGCACCAGTCAGGCCACATCACGGGGTACCACGCAGACATCGACCTCGCCGTCCTCGGAGCGCCGCTCCAGGCGCTCATCGCCGTCCAGCTGGCCCAGCACAACCGCGCGGATATCCAGAAGTTCCGGCGGGAGGCTCCGACCTGGCCCGGAGTGCTCTCCATGTTCCACATGGGTGGCCGTGACGACTACCTCATGCACGTCGCAGCACGCAGCACCGCCGACCTCCGTGAGTTCGTCGTGCAGTACCTCACCGGGCACCCGGCCGTCGCCCACACCGAGACGAACCTCGTCTTCGAGCACGCGGCAGGCACCGGCTGGCAGCAACTGCTCGCCTAGCAGGTCGGATGCCGTCACCGCGACGCGAGCGAACGCGTCCGTTCGGGAATGAAGAGCAGCGGTCGGCACTTGGACTTACCGAAAGGTTGTGTGTGTGAAACTCTCTGTTCTTGATCTGGTCCCGGTCCGTTCGCGTCAATCCTCCGCTGAGGCGCTCGCCGCAGCAATCGACCTCGCGCAGGTCGCCGACGAGCTCGGCTTCGAGCGCTACTGGGTGGCCGAGCACCACAACATGCCGTCGGTGGCGTCGACCAACCCCGCCGTGATCATCGGAATCCTTGCGGCCCATACGAAGCGGATCCGGGTGGGATCAGGCGGTGTGATGCTTCCGAACCACGCGCCCCTCGTCGTCGCCGAACAATTCGCCCTCCTCGAGGCAGCCACGCCGGGTCGGATCGACCTCGGCCTGGGACGTGCCCCCGGAAGTGACCCTGTCGTCACGGCCGTTCTCAACCGGTCGGGCGCGACGAGCGACGTCAACAGTTTCCCGAACTACGTGAGCGACATCGCCGCTCTCCTCAGCGACGAGGGCGCAACGGTCCGGCTCACGAGCGGAACCGAATACGAGTTGCGCGCGACACCGGCCGCGACGAGCACCCCGGACATGTGGTTGCTCGGGTCGAGTGACTATTCGGCGACCCTCGCGGCATCCCTTGGCCTTCCCTACGTGTTTGCCCACCACTTCGCCGGGGCCGGCGCTGAGCGTGCGCTCCAAATCTACCGCTCGCAGTTCCAGCCGTCACACCTGCTCGCCGCCCCGCGCACGTTCGTGACCGCGAACGTGGTCGTCGCGCCGACGGCAGCCGAAGCGTATGAGCTGGCCCTTCCGAACCTGCAGATGATGGCTCGGCTGCGCACCAACGAGCCGCTCGGCCGACTCGCCACGGTGGAGGAAGCGAAAGCGACCACGATGACGCCACTTCAGGATGAGTTCATCGCCGCATCGCTCGGCAGCTGGATCATCGATGAGCCGGAGGCCGCTGCACGACGGGTGCGGGAGCTGGCCAAGAGGTTCGACGTCGACGAGGTCATGGTATCTCCCGGCGCATCCGCGCACGACGCCGACCCCGCCAACCGAACCCCAGGGAGGGCCAGCACGCTGCGTCTTCTCGCGGAGCAGTTGGCGCTCGTCCCGGCTGCCTGACCGCGCGCGGGCCGAACACGGGGCAGAATAAACAGATGACCGAACCCGAAAGCCCGAACTCGCGGTTGTCCCGGCTCGATGCTCTGCCGTTCACCAGGGAGCATCGCAAGCTGCTCGTCGGTTCCGGTATGGGATGGGCCCTCGACGCGATGGACGTCGGGCTCATCTCCTTCGTGCTCGCACAGCTCGCCGTCACCTGGAGTCTCACGGGGCCCGAGCTGAGCTGGATCGCCTCGTCGGGGTTCATCGGCATGGCGATCGGGGCAAGCCTCGGGGGTCTCCTCGCCGATCGGCTCGGCCGGCGTCAGGTCTTCGCGATAACGCTTCTGATCTTCGGCATCGCCACCGGCGCCTCGGCGCTCTCCTGGTCCGTCGGCGTGCTGATCGCGCTCCGCTTCGTCGTCGGCCTCGGGCTCGGCGCGGAACTGCCCGTCGCGTCAACGCTCGTCTCCGAATTCGCCCCTCCCCGGATCCGCGGCCGGATCATCGTGCTCCTCGAAGCGTTCTGGGCAGTTGGCTGGACGCTCGCGGCCATCATCGGTTTCGTCGTCGTGCCCGCGAGCTCCGAGGGCTGGCGCTGGGCGCTCGCCATCGGTGCTGTTCCCGCGCTCTACGCAGCCGTGGTCCGGTTCGGCCTGCCCGAGTCCGTCCGGTTCCTCGAGTCGAGGGGCCGGATCGCCGAAGCTGAATCGACGGTGCAGCGGTTCGAGCGCTCCGCCGGGGTTGCGCCACCGGCGCAGCCGGCCGAGATCGTTGATGTGCCCGCGAAGCCAAGGCTGACGGCGCGACGCCAGGTCGCCGCGCTCTGGGCTCGACCCCACCGGGTGCAAACGGCCGCCCTCTGGCTGGTCTGGTTCTGCGTGAACTTCTCCTATTACGGTGCGTTCGTCTGGCTGCCGACGATCCTCGTGGCATCCGGGTTCTCACTCGTGCGTTCGTTCGGATACACCCTCATCATCACGCTTGCGCAATTGCCCGGGTACCTCGTGGCGGCGTGGCTCGTGGAGAAATGGGGGAGGAACAAGACGCTGGCCGTCTTCCTCACCGGTTCTGCCGTCTCCGCGGTGCTATTCGGGCTGGCCGGGGCGGAGTGGCAGGTCATCGGAGCCGGCATGCTGCTGTCGTTCTTCAACCTCGGGGCGTGGGGCGCGCTTTACGCGGTGACACCCGAGCTGTACCCCACCGAACTCCGCGGCACCGGGGCCGGGTGGGCGGCGGGCATCGGGCGGATCGCGTCGATTCTCGCTCCCCTTGCCGTTCCGCTGCTGACCGGGTTCGGCGGCAACGTCCTGTTGTTCAGCGTGTTCGCCGCGTTCTTCCTCGTCGCGGCGGGCGCGTCGCTGCGGCTCGCTGACAAGCGGGGCAAGTCGCTCGACGAGTTCGTTCCGCCTGAGGTCTCGAGGGTCTGACGCGCCGGCGGTGCCGGTCAGCTGTTGTCGTCGGGGCCAGCGGCCGGTCGTAGTTCCCGCTTCTCTTCATCACGCTCGCGGACCCGGTCGACGAGTTCTCGCCACGGTCCGGTGAGCCTCTGCTCGGGAATGACGGCTTCCCG
Organism: Mycetocola sp. TRD_SC_2; assembly: GCF_055361225.1. Classification (NCBI taxonomy): domain Bacteria; kingdom Bacillati; phylum Actinomycetota; class Actinomycetes; order Micrococcales; family Microbacteriaceae; genus Mycetocola; species Mycetocola sp. TRD_SC_2. The sequence continues at coordinate 1,035,786 of NZ_CM143954.1, forward strand.
AGGCTCGGGAAGGACCCGCTCGGGCACGTCGGGGGTGTCGGGACGATCCACGCGTGAGCGCGGTTCGCAATTGATCCGGTAGAGATAGCGGTCCGGCTGGGTTGGCTCCCGTGTTACTTCGTCCCAGGGCAGCTTGCGGAGCAGGACCACCCATGACTCTTCGTCGGGTTCGCGCTCGACGAAGACGTGCCAGCTGCGGGCGATCCCGGCGAAGCCGCCGCTTCGGGTGACGGTCACTTTCATGCCCGTGATCGTACTCCCCTCAGCTCATGACGCCCACCTCTCCCCAGGCGGTGCGGACGGCCGCTGCCTCAGGGGACTCGGCACCGTACAGTCTTATGGCGACCTCGACTGTCGCGTCGGCGAACCCTCCGAAGTCAGTGGTGGCCTTGATTTCGCTGGTGAGGGTTTCGTACCAGATGCGCCCAGCACGTTCCCACGCGTTCCCGCCGATCGCTGCGGCCGCAAGGTAGAACGCCCGGTTGGGGATCCCCGAGTTGATGTGAACGCCGCCGTTGTCGTCGTCGGTCTCGACGAAATCGTCCATGTGCGCCGGCTGTGGATCCTTGCCGAGCACGTCGTCGTCATACGCGGTGCCCGGTGCTTTCAGGGAGCGAAGCGCCGTGCCCTCCACTTCGTCGGTGAAAATCCCCTCACCGATCAGCCAGCTCGCCGTGATCACGTCGTGGCCGCGGGAGTGCTGCTCGACGAGCGCGCCGAACACATCGGATACCGATTCGTTCAGGGCACCGGATTGCCCCGAGTAGACAAGATTCGCGGTGTACTGGGTCACGCCGTGTGCGAGTTCATGCCCGATGACGCTCAGCGATTTCGTGAAACCGGCGAACACCTGCCCGTCGCCGTCGCCGAACACCATCCGGGTTCCGTCCCAGAACGCGTTGTCGTACGCATCGCCGTAGTGGACGGTCGCCTCGAGCGGAGAGCCGGCGCCGTCGACGGATGCCCGCTCGAACGCCTCCCAGAACAGCGCGTGGGTGTGCCCGAGTCCGTCGTACGCCTCATTGACGCTCGAGTCGTCGACGGGAGGCTCCCCCTCACGGCGGACGAGGCGACCGGGGAGTGTTTCGGTTCCACCGGCATCCGCTATCGCACGATTGGGCTGCGAGGGATTGGCGATCGGAGCGGTTCGGGGGCGCACCACCGGCGGGCGCATGGTCGGTGGTTCGCCTGGGCGGACAGCATGGTGCACGTGTTCGCTCTCGAGAACGTGCCTCGCAGCCTCACGGGCACGGTGCAGCCGGGGATCTTCGAGCGAGGCCAGCTGGGCGAGCAGATACGGCGGCACGATGGAGCAGCGGTATTGAGTGTGGGGCGCAGCGGGTCGAGCGGACGCCGGCGGTGCTGTCGGTGCAGATTGCGGTCGCGTTCTCATATCTGGAATTCTCACACCCGCCCCCGACATGGTGGGCGGGTATCGGCGGCGCGGGGGAGATTTTCTGCGGACCGTAGACTCGGCGCATGCGAATCGGAATAACGATCCTGCCGCAGGATCCCTGGCCTGTTGCCCGGCGAAAGTGGGCTGCGGCCGAAGAATACGGGTTCGACGGAGCGTGGACCTACGACCACCTGTCGTGGCGTTCACTCGCCGATGAACCGTGGCACGCAACGATTCCGACGCTCACCGCTGCGGCACTTGCGACGAGTAGTATCCCGATCGGAGTGATCGTTGCCTCGCCGAACTACCGGCATCCTGTTCCGTTCGCCAAGGAGATCGCGACCCTCGACGAGATCTCCGGCGGCCGGTTCCAGCTGGGGCTCGGTCCTGGCGGCACGGGTTTCGACGCCGGGGTGCTCGGCGTGGCCGGATATTCGCCCCGCGAGCGCCACGAAAGATTCGCTGAGTTCGTCTCCGGGCTCGACCTTCTGTTGCGCCACGAACTGCCGGACAGCGGGGGAGTGAGTTTCGACGGGGACTGGTTCACGGCGGTTCACGCCCGGATGGTCGGTGGTCCTGCCCAGCACCCGCGCGTGCCCTTCGTCGTGGCGGCGAACGGGCCCAAGGGAATGCGGCTCGCCGCCGAGTACGGGCAGGGCTGGGTGACCACAGGGCGAGACGGTGCCGTCGGGGAGGAATGGTGGACGTCGGTGGCTGACCTCGCTCATCGATTCGAAGACGCTGCGCTCTCGGTCGGGACGGACCCGCTCGGGCCCGACCGCTACCTCATGATCGACTCGGGCGGGTTCTACGCGCTCGAGAGCATCGGTCGATTCGACGAGGCAGTCGGCCGGGCGACCGAGCTGGGCTTCACCGACGTCATCACCCACTGGCCGCGCGCGAACGGAATCTTCGCCGGCTCGGAGAACATCCTCGAGCACGTCGCTGCACGGCTTCCGGCGCTGCGCTGAGGGCGGCAGCGGGATCCCTAAGCTGGTCGGATGAACCTTTCCGACAGCGCTTCCACCGGCAGTCCCCCCTCCGGCCTCGAACAACTGCAGGCACTTCTCGCCTCCGGCACACGGACGCCAATCGGGGAGGCACTCGGCTTCGACCTCACCGAGGTCGGCAAGGGATTCGCGGTTTTTGAGGGAGACCCGGGCCCGTCGGTGATGAACCTTTCCGGAACGGTGCACGGCGGATTCGCGGCGACACTGCTCGACTCCGCGTGCGGAGCTGCTGTGCACACCCGCATCTCGCCGACGCAGGCGTACACGACCCTCGAACTGAAGACGTCGTACCACCGCCCGATGACGGCCGAAACCGGGCGTGTGCGCGCCGAAGCGAGCCTCATCTCGTTCGGACGCAGGGCAGCTTTCGCGTCGGCTGCGCTGACGGATGCCGCCGGCCGCGTTCTCGCAACGGCGACGTCGTCACTTCTCGTGTTCGAGCGAAGCGACTAGCCGCTCTTCCGGCGGAACTCCCGCTGGTGCGTCGCAGGCCCGTGCGCGCCATGGATCGCTGAATTCCCGTCGAGGTGGTCGGTGCCTTTGCCCTGCGACTGCTGCTTCTTGCGCTCGAGGGCCTCGCGGAACTTCTGTTTCGTCTCGTTGGAGGCACGGGTGTCGTCCGCGTTCGCTTCAGGTGTCTCGGAAGTCATGGTGTCCTCGCGATCTGGATCGGATGCCGTCCCAGTGTAAACAGCGACGGGTGCCGGGTGAAGAGCTCACGGCCAGAGCAGGCCGTGTTCCCAGTCCCGGCCGTGCCGAAAGTAGCGCAGCCGGATGTGGGCGCGATCGGGGGAGGCCTGCCAGAACTCGACGGAGTCGGCAGCGACCGCCCAGGTGTTCCAGGTTCGGGCGACGAGGTGAGGGTCCTCGGCGACGCGCGCGACGGCATCCGCGTGCGCGGCGGCGTACTCGTCGAGGGAGGCGAGCGGTTCGCTCTGGTGCCCGACGAATGCGGCCGCCCGCGCCTCGACTGGTCGGGCGAGGAAGTCGGCTTCACCCTCGGCCTGCGGGCGTTCGCGAACCGGGCCGGTCACCCGCACCTGCCGTCCGAGCGCTGGCCAGAAGAAGGTGAGGGCGGCGAAGGGATTGGCGCCCAGGTCCCGTGCTTTCGGGCTGTCGTCGCGGGAGGCGAAGAGCCAGCCCCGCTCGTCGATGTCCTTGAGGATGAGGGTGCGCGCGGTGACGACGCCGTCCGGTCCGCTGGTCGACAGCGTCATGGCGTGCGGGGCCAAAACGCCGGCGTCGGTTGCTTCGCCGAGCCAGTTCGTGAACAGCTCGACCGGGTCCTCCGGTGCCGAGTCCACCAACAGTGTCGGCAAGTCGTCTGGGAAACTTCGCAATGCACGTAACGTTGCCGCGAGAGAGTCGGTCATGGCATCCCTTTCGAACGGTTCCGAACCGCGCCCCGTCGATGCGGTCGAGGCGTTCACCCTACCGCCGTCCGGCGAGATGAAACCTGCTAAACTCTTGAGGTTGCCGTCAAACGGCCGCGGATAAAGAGAGCCTGCACATTCTGTGACGGGCACCGCGCAACGAGAGAAAAGGGGATCAACCTATGGCACTTGAAGGCGAAGCCAAGAAGGCGATCATCGAAGCGTACGCAACCCACCCAGGTGACACCGGATCCCCCGAGGTCCAGATCGCTGTGATGACCCAGCGCATCAAAGACCTCACCGAGCACCTCAAAGAGCACAAGCACGACCACCACTCACGTCGTGGCCTGCTCCTCTTGGTTGGTCAGCGTCGCCGTCTCCTCGGCTACCTGGCTGATGTCGACATCAACCGTTACCGCTCGCTCATCGAGCGTCTCGGACTGCGTCGCTAATTCAGGCAGGCAGTTACGGAGTCGATTGACACCGCGAACTTCTTGAAAACGGGCCGTTCACCGCGAGGTGAACGGCCCGTTTTTTGTGCCCGGATGCCGCGGGGCGCGCCGGTCACAACCGGTACAGGCGTGCCTCCCACGGGCGCAGGGGCCCGTCGGCGTCGTTCGCGTAATTGCCCAGGACGAGTTGTGCACCTGACACGTCGACAGGAATCTCCCCGTCGAAGCCCTCGTCCGACACGTTCGCGACAACGAGGAGCGTCTCGGCTCCGAGCGTTCGTGTGAACGCGTACAGCGTCGGATGAGACGGGGCGAGCAACGTGAAGTCACCGAGCGCGACGGTTTCGCTCTCATGTCTGAGGGCGATGAGCGTGCGGTAGAAGTCGAAGACGCTCGAGGACGACGCCCGATCCACCTCGACGTTGATCTCGGGATAGTTCGGGTTCACCTCGATCCACGGCTTTCCGGTCGTGAAACCGGCGTGCTCGCTGGCATCCCAGTGCATCGGTGTTCGGGCGTTGTCGCGGCCACGCGCGTGGACCCCCGCGAGGACGCTCGCGGGGGAGGCGTCGAACTCTTCGACCGCTTCACGGTAGTGATTGATCGATTCGATGTCGCGGTAGTACTCGATCGACTCGAACCGCACGTTCGTCATACCGATCTCTTCGCCCTGGTAGATGTACGGCGTCCCGCGGTGCAGGTGCAGCACGAGCGCCCACAGCGTGGCCGACTGAACCCGGTATTCACCGTCGTTGCCGAACCGCGAGACGAGCCGCGGCTGGTCGTGGTTGTTGAGGTAGAGGCTGTTCCAGCCGCGCTGGGCGAGACCGTCCTGCCAGCGGGCCAGGTTGGTCTTGAGGGCCACGAAGTCGAGTGGAATCGCGTCGAACTTGTGGCTGCCGGAGTCGAGCGACACGTGCTCGAACTGGAACACCATGTCGACCTCGGCCCTGGCCGGATCGGTGAACAGAACGGCATCATCGATGCTGACCCCCGGCATCTCCCCGACCGTGAGGTAATCGCCCTCCCGCCCGGCGAAGACCTCGCGGTTCATTTCCTGCAGGAAGTCGTGGATCTGTGGTCCCATTGTGAAGCCAAGCCCTGTGCCCCGCTGGTCGCCGTCGATGAACTCGGTGCGCTTGGCGATGAGGTTGATCACATCCATCCGGAATCCGTCGACGCCGCGATCGAGCCAGCGCCGCATCATCGCGTAGACGGCCTGCCGCACCTCGGGGTTCTCCCAGTTCAGGTCAGGCTGCTGTTTGGCGAACAGGTGCAGGTAGTACTCGCCGGTCGTCTCGTCGAGCGTCCAGGCCGGACCGGAGAACGCGCTCGTCCAGTCATTCGGTGCGCTGCCGTCCTCGCGTGGGGCCCGCCACCAGTACCAGTCCCGTTTCGGGTTGTCCGTCGACGACCGCGACCCGCGGAACCACTCATGCTCGTCACTCGTGTGATTGACGACGAGGTCCATGACGATCCGGATGCCACGGGAGTGCGCGTCGGCGACCAACTCATCGAAGTCGGACAGGGAGCCGAACACCGGATCGATGTCCTCGTAGTCCCGGATGTCGTATCCGTTGTCGTGCTGGGGCGACGGGTACACCGGCGACAGCCAGATCACGTCGACGCCGAGCTCGGCGAGGTAGCCGAGTTTCGAGCGGATGCCGCCGAGATCGCCGATCCCGTCTCCATCCGAATCCGCGAAACTCCGCGGGTAAACCTGGTACACGACCGCCCGTGTCCACCACGGGGCTGCGGTCGTGGTGTCGTCCTTCATTCCGTTCTCTGTGGCATCCGTCATGCAATCGATCCTCTCACTCTCGACGCGCGACGCGAGTTCTGGCATTGTCAAAACGTGCCCTGTTCGGGTCACGGATGAGGAGAAGATCGATGAGTCTCTGGCGCACGAAAAGTATCGAGGATTCGCTCGCCGATTCACACCTCGAACACCGCAGCCTGAAGCGGACCCTCGGCACCTGGGACCTTATGGTCATGGGTGTCGCCGTCGCGGTCGGCGCCGGCATCTTCTCCGTCGGAGCGCGGGCGGCCGGTGACTACGCCGGTCCGTCGGTGAGCCTCGCCTTTGTCCTTGCCGCCGTCACGTGTGCGCTCGCGATCATGTGTTACGCCGAGTTCGCGTCGACGGTTCCCGTCGCCGGATCCGCATACACCTTCACCTACGCGACCCTGGGTGAACTGCTTGCGTGGATCATCGGCTGGGACCTGATCCTCGAGATGCTCACCGCGGCCGCGGTCATCGCCAAATACTGGGGCATCTACCTCTCCCTCGTGTTCGAGTTGTGGGACTGGAACGTGCCGGACACGATCAACCTTCTCGGTCTCGAAGTCAGCTGGGGACCGTTCGTCATCGTCGCGGTGTTCACCACCCTCCTCGTTCTGGGAACCCAGCTGTCGGCACGGGTCGGGGCCGTCTTCACGATCATCAAGGTCGCCATTGTGCTCTTTGTCATCGTCGTCGGTGCCTTCTTCGTCAAGGTCGAGAACTACACTCCGTTCATCCCGGAGGAGCGCCCGACGGATGGCGGCACCGGCGACGTCTGGTCGCAGTCGCTGTTCTCGTTCCTGACCGGGGCTGCACCGGCGCAATACGGAGTCTTCGGACTGCTCGCCGGGGCGTCCCTCGTGTTCTTCGCATTCATCGGGTTCGACGTGGTGGCGACGAGTGCCGAAGAGGTGCGTGACCCGCAGAAGAACCTTCCGCGCGGAATCTTCGGGGGCCTCGCCATCGTCACCGTGCTGTACATCGGCGTGAGCCTCGTCCTCACCGGGATGGTGCCGTACACGACCCTCGCCGAAGCGGAAGATCCGTCGCTCGCCACCGCGTTCGTAGCCGTCGGGGCGGACTGGGCCGCCCAGGTGATTTCGGTCGGCATCCTCGCGGGACTCACCACCGTCATCATGGTCCTCCTGCTCGGCCTCGCGCGGGTGTTGTTTGCGATGAGCCGCGACGGCCTTCTGCCGCGGTCGCTCAGTGTCACCAGCGACAAACGGCGCACTCCCGTGCGGATCCAGGTCCTTACCGGCGTCATCGTCGCCCTCATCGCCGGCCTGACCGATGTCGGGGTGCTCGAGGAGATGATCAACATCGGAACCCTCAGCGCGTTCGTCCTCGTGAGTATCGCCGTTCTCGTCCTGCGGAAGAAGCGCCCCGACCTGCCGCGAGCCTTCCGGGTGCCCCTCTCGCCGTTCCTGCCGATCCTCTCCGCCGTCCTGTGCCTCTGGCTCATGTTCAACCTCACAACGCTGACGTGGGTGCGTTTCGGCATCTGGCTCGCGATCGGCCTCCTGATCTACTTCGTGTACGGGCGCAGGAACTCTGTGCTGGGGCGGGAGCAGGCCCGCCTTGCGAAGACCGCTCAGGGTTCTGCTGCAGACTAGGGGAATGCTTCACCGACACCCGGTACTCGGATTCTTCACGCTCGCGTATCTGGCGTTCGTCGGCTTCGTGACCCTTTCACCCCAGCCGTTCGACAGCAATACAACCGGACTACTGTCGCGCGCCCTCGCCTTTTTCGCGCGCCACGACGTGACGGCATGGATCACTTATACCCGGCTCGAGTTCCTCGCCAACATCGGCATGTTCGTTCCGATCGGGCTGTTCTTGGTGCTGCTGTTCGGCCGACGGCTGTGGTGGCTGGCGATGTTGCTCGGTTTCTTCCTGACCGTCGGCATCGAGACGGCTCAGATCTTCCTTCCGACTCGCTTTCCTGACCCGCAGGATGTCTTCGCGAACACTACGGGCGGAATTCTCGGCGTGCTGACGGGTCTCGTGCTCACGGCACGCAAAGCACGCGAGCTTCGCATCGCCAGGGCCCGCCGGGCCGTTCCCGTTGCGCGCTGAGCATCGCGGTCACACCAACACGAACAGCGCTGGACGAAATCGCAGTTGCGCACCCAATCTCCCCCGTGAGGTGGTTCTTGGGTGCGCAACTGCAATTTCGCGCCAATTCCAGCCTTCAGCGGAACGACGGGGGTTCCGGGTGATGCGGGCGCTCCGGCGACACAGCACGCATTGCGCCCGTCGGATCACGTCTGGACGGGCCTGCGGGAGCATCCTCCGAGTCGGCGAAGAGCCAGCGCGGTTTTGGCTCGACGAGCGGACGGAAAAGCCTTCGGACCGGGCGGCTGGAGAGCACGATCGCGATCACGACCGAGAAGATCAGCATCGCGACCAGGTAGACCTCGGGGAGTTCGTCGCTGCGAAGTACCCCGCTTTCGCGGAGTGGGTAGAGGACGAAGCTGTGGAGCAGATACACGTACATCGTGTACTGCCCGAGTGTGGTCATCCAGGTTTCCCGTCGGGGGAGCAGAACGAAGAATGCCGCGCTGAGCAGGGTGGCGAGAACGATGAGGCCGAGCCGGACCCCACCGGCCCACCACTGCTCGCCGCCAAGACCCGAATAGGACTGATCGTAGAAGAACCAGTAGCGCAAGTCGATTGTTCGCCAGAGATCGATGAACGGCACGAGTACGGCAAGCCAGCCGAGGAGCATGAGGGCAGCGATCCCTCGGATCAGCCAGGTCTGGCGTTCGACCACCCGCCACCGATCGACGAGTTTCCACCGGTGCAGCTGCCAGCCGAGGACGAAGAACGGCAGGATGCCGAGTGCCCTGGCGAGCGAGAAAGTGCTGTCGACGTTGTCCAGGTACCCCACACCGACGGAGATGACGAGCGACACGGCGAGCGGCCAGCGCAGGAGCGCGAGGTACGGCAACACGAGCCGGAAGATGCCGAGGGCGAGCAGGAACCACAGTGTCCAGCTCGGGCGGGTCGGGTTCAGTTCGCCCTTGCCCTCGACAAGGAACTGCACGAGGGTCCAGATCGTCTCCATGATCGCGTACGGCACGAGGATGTCGGTGATCACCCTCTTCATCTGGCGAACGCTCGGCGACCCGCTCTTGGTGAAGTAACCGCTGACGATAGCGAAGGCGGGCATGTGGAACGCATATATCCAGAGGTACGTGACGAGCGCGGCATCCGAGTCATAGGTGATCCGCTGGATGGCGTGCCCCATGACGACGAGGACGATGCAGGCGAAACGCGCGTTGTCCCAGAACGGGACCCGCTCTTTCGGCGCGGCTGTTGCCTGCTTTCCCCCCGCTTCCGCGCTCATGGTGCTCCCTCGCTCGCTGCCGACCTCCACCCTATTCTGCGAAAGTAGTTTGGCATTCTGCGAAAGCAGTTCGCCCAAGGAATAGATGGCGATCGGAGTCCGTTACACTCGATATCCATTCATATGAATGAACATCTCTCCCGCTGAAAGGCAATTATGCAGTTCGGAATCTTCAGCGTCGGTGACATCACCACCGACCCCACCACCGGTCAGACGCCGACCGATGCCTCGCGGCTCCAGGACATCCTGACCATCGCCCAGCATGCCGAGGCCGTCGGCCTTGACGTCTTCGCAATGGGTGAGCACCACAACCCGCCGTTCTTCCCCTCGAGCCCTGTTGCGATCAACAGCTTCCTTGCCGCACGGACAGAGCGCATCATCCTGTCGACAGCGACGACCCTCATCACGACCAACGACCCCGTCCGTCTGGCCGAGGACTACGCGACCCTGCAGCACCTCTCGGGTGGCCGTATGGACCTGACGCTCGGCCGTGGCAACACCGGCCCGGTCTACCCGTGGTTCGGCGAAGACATCCGCCAGGGCATCCCCCTCGCGCTCGAGAAGTACGCGTTGTTGCGCCGGCTCTGGCGTGAAGACGTCGTCGACTGGGAGGGTGAATTCCGCACTCCGCTCCAGGGCTTTACGGCGACGCCACGGCCGCTCGACGGTACGCCGCCGTTCGTCTGGCACGGTTCGATCCGAAGCCCCGAGATCGCCGAACAGGCCGCATACTACGAAGACGGTTTCTTCTCGAACCACATCTTCTGGCCGGCATCACATACCCAGAAGATGGTCGCGTTCTACCGGCAGCGGTTCGAGCACTACGGCCACGGCCGTGCCGATCAGGCCATCGTCGGACTCGGCGGCCAGGTGTTCATGCGCAAGAACTCACAGGATGCTGTTCGCGAGTTCCGGCCCTACTTCGACAACGCTCCGGTCTACGGTCACGGCCCAAGCCTCGAGGACTTCACGTCGCAAACCCCACTCACCGTCGGCAGTCCGCAGGAGGTCATCGACAGAACGCTGGGCTTCCGCGATTATGTGGGCGACTACCAGCGTCAGCTGTTCCTGATGGACCACGCCGGTCTTCCGCTCAAGACCGTGCTCGAGCAGCTCGATCTGCTCGGTGAAGAGGTCGTCCCCGTCCTTCGTCGTGAATTCGCGAAGGGCCGCGCCGCAGGCGTCCCCGATGGCCCCACCCACTCGTCCCTGGCCGCCGCCGCACAGGCGCCGGCGCCCGAACTCGTCGATTCCGAGGTGAAGTAATGACCGTGCGAAAGCTTGCCGTCGTCTCTGCTGGCCTCAGTCAGCCGTCATCGACACGGATGCTCGGCGACCGCCTCGCGGACGCCGCCGCCGCAGGGTTGCGAGAGCAGGGTGCAGAAGTGGAGGTGACGACCGTCGAGCTGCGCGACGTCGCTTCCGACATCATGAACAACATGCTGACCGGTTTCGCGAGCCCGAAGCTCGAGGCCGTCATCGACGCGGTGACCGGTGCTGACGGACTGATCGCCGTGACCCCGATCTTCACGACGAGCTACAGCGGACTGTTCAAGTCGTTCTTCGACATCCTCGACAACAGGTCGCTGACCGACATGCCCGTCCTGATCGGTGCGACCGCGGGAACGGCGCGCCACTCGCTCGCCCTCGACTACGCCATCCGGCCGATGTTCACGTACCTGCACGCTGTGGTTGTGCCGACGAGCGTGTTCGCGGCATCCGAGGACTGGGGAAGTGGCGCCGACAAGATCAAGACCCTGCCCGACCGGATCGACCGTGCGGCCGGCGAGCTCGTTCCGCTCGTGTTCGCGTCCGAGCGATCGAGCAGCGTGCGCGACCCCTTCGGATTCGACGCCACGCTCAGCATGGTTGGTGGCTAGAACCCAAGCGGATGCCGCCCCGTGGCGGCGGGCGGCATCCTAGTCCTTCCGACGAGAAGCCTGCAGATGTGCTCAACTGGTGGCATGAAGACTTCCACCAAGAATCTCATCGTCGGCATCATCGTTTTGGTCCTCGCCATCGTCGTGGCCACCTGGATCGTGAACATCGCGCTGTCGTTCCTCGCGGCGGCGATCAAGTTCCTGCTCATCGCCCTGGTCGCCCTCGTGTTGATCGGCGTCGGCTGGGCCTGGTGGGCTCGGGCACGCGCACGCGACTGAACTCAGTAACGGGGCGCTGCGGGCATCCCGAAGAAGCCCTCGAGCGTGACGAATCCGCCGGCCCGGTAGTCCGCTGCGAGCGTCTTGCCGACATACCGGTAGTGCCACGGCTCGTACTTGTATCCGGTGATGTGCGTCGTTGTTGCCTCGTACCGGAGGATGAACCCGTGCTCCCAGGCGTGCGCTCGGAGCCATGCGCCTTGCGGAGTGGATGCGATGCAACTCGACGCCGAACAGTTCGAGGCACGCGGAGCGATGTCTGCAGCGAAACCAGTCTGGTGTTCGCTGTACCCGGGCCTGGCGGAACGCAGGTCCGCTGCGGTTTGTCCGTCAGTCCGCACGAAACCGTTGTACAAGGTCTGCTGGGTCGCAAATGACCGGTATCCGCTTTGGAGCACCATCTTGCCGGCTCCCGCGCTCGCTGCCGCTGCGAACATGGACTCGAGCGCCGTCGACGCCTCCTTGCGCATCGGCTGCCAGTTCACATTGGTGACATTGGGGTAGGTCAGGTCTTGTGGCACGTAACTCTTCGGTGAGACCGCACGCTTCTTGTTCACAACGGCCCACAGGCTTGAAGCAGCCTCCGTGCTGAGACACGGTTGAAGCTTTGCGACAGCGCCGCGGAGAACGCCGGGGCCGCCGACGAGTCGCGCCTCAGCGGTCGATACCGAGGTCATGCTCGAGAGCACCGTGCTGTGGACGCACTGTGTCTTCGCGAGGAAGATCGGGCGGTTGGCAACAGCGGCGGGAACCACCGCGGACAGGGCGTCAGGGTAGTCAGTCCCTGTCGCGAGGAAGGTCGGCCCTGCGGCCGCACCGGCGAACGCATTGCGGTTGATGACGATCGCGGTGCCGTACCGGTCGGTTCCACCGTGGCGGGCAACGCTGCTCATTCCGGGTATGGCCCGGATCTGCTGTTCGATGCCGCTCGACACGGCACCGGTTGCCCCGGCGATCGTGACGGATGTGACGCCGAGATCAACCAGGAGCTTGCGCGTCGCGGCAGGAAGGCCTGAGGAATTACCGGGAAGCAGGATGACGGGTGCATCAACGCGGGCTGCAGCGGGTCCGGCGGAAAGCGCGTCGGCATATGTCGTGCCGGTCGCGATGTATGCCCGCGTCGATCCTCCGCTCCAGACGCGTCGGATGAGAGCATCCGATACCGCGTAGCGGTCGCTTCCTCCGACGCGGACGACGTCCGATGCAAGACCTTGAGCCGCCTTTTCCACGGCGGCGGAGAGGGCCCCGGGTCCTCCGACGAGCACGATGCGTGCCGGGGCGAGTCTCGAGATCTCCGCGCGGGTGCTCGCAGGCACGCTGTCTCGTTTGGTCAGCAGAAGTGACCCAGCCGATTGCGCCGCTGCCGGACCAGCCGACAGAGCGTCGGGGAAGTTCTCTCCCGAGGCAAGGTAGACAGTATCGACACTTTCGCGGGACGGGTGCGCTGAGAGCGATGCGGCGGCCGATGTCGCATACCGGTCCACTCCGGAGATCCGTGACGACGATAGTGCGGAAGCGGGTTCGGGGGACGCCGTCATGGTGAGAAGGGACGCGATGACGGCGACGAGGGCGGAGCTCGCAACGAGCCGCGGGGAGAGTCTCATGTGCACATGCTAGTGACGCGGGCCCCTGGAGCCTACGAAACGGCATCCGTTCACCCGATGGACACGCGAAGATATCGCACCGAGGGGGTGAAAAACCGCCTCTCTGCTAGTCTTTACTGGGTTCGATAGCAATATCGGACACATTCACGGAGCAGGGCGGCAGGAAGCTGATCCTCGGTGGTGAATTTCTCTCTCGTCGGGACCCCGGCGATCCTCCCTTCGGTGCACCAGCGCCACGGGAGCGCCGAGAGCGATTTTCTACTGGAGATCAGCCGGGCCAAACGGTCTGAGCAATCACTGCCTGTTCCTGCTCCTATGCAGAGCGTGCGCCCACACGGGGCGGCGCTAGACGTAAGGAGAGACCTATGGAAGGTCCAGAAATCAAGTTCGCCGAGGCAGTCCTCGACAACGGCAAGTTCGGCAAGCGCACGGTCCGGTTCGAAGCAGGGCGTCTCGCCCAGCAGGCACAGGGCGCCATCGCCGCGTACCTCGACGAAGAGACCATGCTTCTCTCGGCCACGAGCGCCGGCAAGCACCCCAAAGACCAGTTCGACTTCTTCCCGCTCACGGTGGACGTCGAAGAGCGCAGCTACGCTGCAGGCAAGATCCCCGGTTCGTTCTTCCGTCGTGAAGGCCGTCCGTCGACCGAGGCCATCCTCGTCTGCCGCCTGATCGACCGCCCGCTGCGCCCGTCATTCGTGACCGGCCTGCGCAACGAGGTCCAGATTGTGATCACCGTCCTGAGCATCGCTCCCGACGAGTTCTACGACGCCCTCGCGATCAACGCGGCATCCATGTCGACCCAGATCTCGGGACTTCCGTTCTCGGGTCCGATCGCCGGCATCCGTCTCGCACTCATCAACGGCCAGTGGGTCGCGTTCCCGAAGGCATCGCAGCTCGCTGACGCCGTCTTCGACCTCACGGTCGCGGGTCGCCTCGTCACCGACGAGAACGGCAACGAAGACATCGCCATCATGATGGTCGAAGCCGAAGCAACCGAAGGCGCATGGGGTCTCATCCAGGCCGGCGCCGTCAAGCCGAACGAGGACATCGTCGCCGAGGGCCTCGACGCCGCGAAGCCGTTCCTCCTCCAGCTGGTCAAGGCTCAGTCCGAGCTCGCTGCCCAGTCGGCCAAGGAAGTTCGCGAGTACCCGGTCTTCCTCCCGTACACGGACGAGACCCTCGCCGCTGTCTCCGACCTGGCCAAGACAGAGCTCGCCTCGATCTACCAGATCGCCGACAAGACCGAGCGTCAGAACGCTGACGACGAGCTCAAGGACCGCGTCAAGGCAGCCATCGCTGCCAAGGTCGAAGCAGGCGAGCTGCCCGCCGAAACCAACAACCAGGTGTCTGCCGCATACAAGTCCGTCACGAAGAAGATCGTGCGCGACCGCATCCTTACCGAGGGTGTCCGTATGGACGGCCGTGGCCTCGCTGACATCCGTCCGCTCGACGCCGAGGTGCAGGTCATTCCCCGCGTCCACGGTTCGGCCATCTTCCAGCGCGGAGAGACCCAGATCCTGGGTGTCACCACGCTGAACATGCTCAAGATGGAGCAGCAGATCGACTCGCTGAGCCCGATCACGAAGAAGCGCTACCTGCACCACTACAACTTCCCGCCGTACTCCACCGGTGAGACCGGTCGGGTCGGTTCGCCGAAGCGTCGCGAGATCGGGCACGGCTTCCTCGCCGAGCGCGCCCTCGTCCCGGTTCTGCCGAGCCGCGAAGAGTTCCCGTACGCCATCCGCCAGGTCTCCGAGGCTCTCGGATCCAACGGTTCGACGTCGATGGGCTCTGTGTGTGCTTCGACCCTGTCGCTGCTCAACGCCGGTGTGCCGCTGCGCGCCCCGGTTGCCGGCATCGCCATGGGCCTCGTCTCCGACGAGGTCGACGGCCAGACCCGCTACGCGGCTCTCACCGACATCCTCGGTGCTGAAGACGCACTCGGCGACATGGACTTCAAGGTCGCCGGCACGAGCGAGTTCGTCACGGCGATCCAGCTCGACACCAAGCTCTCAGGGCTTCCTGCCTCGGTGCTGAAGGCCGCGCTGACCCAGGCCAAGGAGGCTCGTACAACGATCCTCTCCGTCCTGAACGCTGCGATCGACGCCCCGGACGAAATGGCACCGACCGCGCCTCGCGTGATCAGCGTCAACATCCCCGTCGACAAGATCGGTGAGCTGATCGGCCCCAAGGGCAAGACGATCAACTCCATCCAGGACGAGACCGGCGCAGACATCTCGATCGAAGAAGACGGCACCGTGTACATCGGCGCTGTCGACGGACCGTCGGCTGAGGCCGCTCGCGCCCAGGTCAACGCGATCGCCAACCCGACCAACCCGGAGGTCGGCGAGCAGTTCCTCGGAACCGTCGTGAAGATCGCCACCTTCGGTGCCTTCATCTCGCTGCTCCCGGGCAAGGATGGCCTGCTGCACATCTCTGAGGTGCGCAAGCTCGCCGGTGGCAAGCGTGTCGAGAACGTCGAAGACGTGCTCGGCGTCGGCCAGAAGATCCTCGTCCAGATCACCAAGATCGACGACCGTGGCAAGCTGTCGCTCGAGCCCGTGATCGCTGAGTCGGCTGAGGACGCTCCCGTCGCGGACGTCACCACCACCCAGCGCGTTCACACGGACGCTCCGGCCGAAGGCTAAATCCCTTCTGCTGGCTGAGTCAGCTCGCAAACGGATGCCCCGCCTCGAGAAATCGAGGCGGGGCATCCGTCGTTAACGTGGTGCGGCGGCATCCGTGTCCGGGCTCCGCTGTGATCGAGGGTCGATTCACCACAAAATGCGGCTATCGTCGTCGAGTCACCACGTTCTGCTGCTCGAGTGGTCGATCACCGACAAAGTGTGGCGATTCGATCGCGTCGAGCCGGCGCCGAAGCGTCAGGCGTTCTGCTCGCGCTCCAGGAGCGGCCGCGCCCGGAACGGGATGAGCTCGCCCATCGCGAGCGACGTTTCTGCCCGCTCAACCCCCTCGCACTCGAGGATGAGTCCCGTGATGCGGAACAGGTCGTCGGCGTCGGTGCAGACCACCCGCACCAGCAGGTCGCTCGTGCCGCTGAGGCCGTGGGCCTGCACGATCTCGGGGATGTCGCTGAGTTTCTCGACGATCGCGCCGAGCTGTTGCTGCTGCAGGTGCACCGAGATGAATGCCGTCAGCGGGTATCCGAGAGCGACCGGGTTGATCCTGCGGTCGAACGGGTGCAGAACGTTGGATGCGTCGAGCGCACTCATGCGCGCCTGCACCGTGTTCCGCGAGAGGCCGAGCTTCTCGGCGAGTGCGACGATCGTCGAGCGCGGGTCCTCCGTGAGCGCGAGGAGCAGACGCGTGTCGGTGCGATCCAGCTTGTGCATAGTGCCCGACCTTAGCAGGGTGGAACCGCTCTGGATAGAGCAGAATGTGCAACCCTCGTCGGGATGGTTGTGCGCAATGGGTAACCGGCGTACCGTCGAGGGTACTTTCGGCAACGGCGCCGGATGCTGTGGGCAGCTGCGATCCAGATGCCCACAGAGCACGAGAGAAAGTTGCGTGTCACGTGTCCACAACCCATGAACACACCAGAACCTCTTCCCCGGCAAGCGGGTCCACTGCGGATGTCCATCCCGGGCAACTCGAAGATGTCGTCCAGCTGATCTGCCCGGACGGCGTACGCACAGCGAACCCGGGATTCGACCCGTGGGTCGCCGATGTGAGCGACGAAGACCTCCTCAGCCTCTACGAGGACATGGTCGTCGTCCGCCGCATCGATACCGAAGCGACAGCGCTTCAGCGCCAGGGTGAACTCGCTCTCTGGGCGCCGCTCCTCGGGCAGGAAGCCGCCCAGATCGGCTCGGGCCGCGCGCTCCGCTCCGACGACTTCGTCTTCTCCAGCTACCGCGAACACGGGGTCGCATATACGCGCGGAGCCGGCTTCGGCGATCTGCTCTCGTTCTGGCGCGGCACCACGGCGTCCGGCTGGGATCCGTACTCCATCGGCATGGCGACACCGGCCGTCATCATCGGCGCACAGACGCTGCATGCCACCGGCTACGCCCTCGGCTGCAAACACGACGGCGTCGACTCGGTCGCCGTCGCGTACTTCGGCGACGGCGCCACCAGCCAGGGCGACGTCAACGAAGCGATGGTTTTCGCCGCCAGCTTCCAGGCGCCGGTCATCTTCTTCTGCCAGAACAACCAGTGGGCCATCTCAGAGCCGGTCGGTTTGCAGGCACAGCGCCACATCTCCGACCGGGCGCCCGGATTCGGCATCCCGAGCATGCGGGTCGACGGCAACGATGTCCTCGCCGTTCTCGCCGCGACACGCATCGCCCTCGACCGTGCCCGCCGGGGCGGCGGCCCGACCTTCATTGAGGCCGTCACCTACCGGATGGGCCCGCACACCACCTCGGACGACCCGAAACGCTACCGTCCGACCGGCGAACTTGACGAGTGGACGGCGAAGGACCCGATCGCCCGCCTCGGACGCATGCTCGAGAGCCGCGGGGTGCTCACCGAGGATGCCGCCACCCGGGTGAAGCAGAAAGCGGACGCCGTCGCGCACGAGATGAGAACAACGTGCGTCGCCCTGGAACGGCATCCGGACCCCCTCACCGTGTTCGATCAGGTCTACAGCGGTCCGCACTCGGGGCTGGAACGGCAGAAGAGCCAGTACGCGGCCTACCTCGCCTCCCTCGGCGGAGGGCAGTCATGACCCAGATGACCCTCGGCGCAGCCCTCAACTCTGGCCTCCGTCGCGCCCTCACCGATGACGACAAAGTGGTGCTCCTCGGTGAGGACATCGGCAAGCTCGGCGGTGTCTTCCGCGTGACAGACAAACTGCAGGAGGAGTTCGGACCCCGACGGGTGATCGACACGCCCCTCGCCGAGGCCGGCATCATCGGCACGGCGGTCGGACTGGCCTATCGCGGCTACCGGCCCGTCTGTGAGATCCAGTTCGACGGATTCATTTACCCCGGTTTCGACCAGATCGTCGCCCAGGTCGCCAAGCTGCACTACCGAACACGCGGCGCGGTGAAGATGCCGATCACGATCCGGGTACCGTTTGGCGGCGGTATCGGGGCGGTCGAGCACCACTCAGAATCACCCGAGGCGTACTTCGCGCACACGGCAGGCCTCCGGGTCATCTCCTGTTCCAACCCGCAGGACGCCCACTCGATGATCCGGGAGGCCATCGCGTGCGACGACCCCGTGCTGTTCTTCGAACCGAAGCGCAGGTACTGGCTCAAGGGTGAGGTCTCCGACGACGCCGACGGAATCCCGATGGGCAGTGCGCGCGTGCTCACCGAGGGCTTGGATGTGACGCTCGTCGCGTACGGACCCCTCGTGCCCACCGCACTGGATGCCGCGGCCGCGGCGGCAGAGGACGGCACCTCGATCGAGGTCATCGACCTCCGCTCACTCTCACCGATCGACTTCGCGCCGATCGAAGCCTCGGTGCGCAAGACCGGGCGACTCGTCATCACCCATGAAGCGGCGCAGTCGGGTGGCATCGGCGCCGAACTCGCCGCGGCGATCACCGAGCGCTGCTTCTTCTGGCTCGAAGCGGCCCCGGCTCGTGTCACGGGCTTCGACACCCCGTACCCGCCTGCTGCGCTGGAGGACGCGTTCCTGCCCGACCTCGACCGGTTGCTCGACGCCGTCGACCGGGTCATGGGCCGGCGCAACTCCCTTACGGGATGGAAGGCGAGCGCATGAGCACGAAACAGTTCGCCCTCCCGGATCTTGGGGAGGGTCTGACCGAGTCCGAGATCGTTGAGTGGAAGGTCGCCGTCGGTGACACGGTGACGCTCAACCAGGTCATCGCCGAAGTCGAGACGGCCAAGGCGCTTGTCGAACTGCCATCGCCGTTCGCCGGGGTCGTGTCGAAACTCTTCGCCGACGAAGGGTCGACCGTGCTGGTCGGTGAACCGATCGTGGAATTCGACGTCGGTGGGGATGCCGCGCCGGCGTCACCCGCCAGCGCGCCGGAAGTCACCCCGGCTTCCGAATCGGCGGCGGACGCCGCTGCAGACGGGGTTCCGGCCGAACTCGATGATCAACTCGCCCCTGCTGCCCCCGAACGGCAATCGGTGCTCGTCGGGTACGGGCCACGGGTTGAGGGCGGCGCCCGCCCCACTCGCAGGACCCGCTCGTGGGCAGCCGAGCCGGTGCAGGACCCCCCGGCGCCGGAAGAGCCGGAGCATGAGCCGATGGGCGAGATCCCGTCGGCAACCGCGCAGGAACGCCCGCGCTCAACGCCGCCGGTCCGCAAGCTCGCGCACGACCTCGGCGTGGATCTCGGGGCCGTGACCGGCACCGGCGACGACGGACTCATCACGCGCGACGACGTCCGGCGTGAGGCCGACGCCCGGCAGGGGGCATCCGTTCCCGACACCGACGCAGGGGTCGGACCGTCCGCCGAGGGAGCCGAGGAAGCCGGGGGAGACATCCGGATTCCGATTCGCGGAGTGCGCAAGGCGACGGCAACCGCGGTGGCATCGTCGGCGTTCACCGCGCCGCACGTCACCGAGTTCCTCACGGTCGACGTGACGGCGGGGATGGACCTCGTGCGTTCGCTCGGGGCGAGCCATGAGTACGCCGGCAAGCGGATCACCATCCTCACCCTCGTCGCGAAGGCTCTGATCCTTGCGGCGAAGCGGACGCCCGAGGTGAACTCCCGGTGGGATGACGAGGCCCAGGAGATCGTGCAGTTCGGCGCGGTGAACCTCGGGATCGCGGCGGCGACCGGTCGCGGTCTGATCGTGCCGAACATCAAGCGCGCAGACGCCCTGAGCCTCGCCGATCTGTCCGGCGCGATTGCCGACCTCGTGAACTCGGCCCGATCGGGCTCGACGAGCCCGAGGGACCTGGCTGGTGGAACCATCACGATCACCAACGTGGGAGTGTTCGGTGTCGACGCGGGCACCCCGATCCTCAATCCCGGTGAAGCGGCGATTCTCGCGATGGGCGCTGTCAGGCGGATGCCGTGGGAGCACCGCGGAGACATCGCGCTGTGCGAGGTGATGACGCTGAGCCTGTCGTTCGACCACCGGCTCGTCGACGGCGAACAGGGATCACGGTTCCTCGTCGACATCGGAACGATTCTCCGTGACCCCGGGATGGTCCTCACGATGGTGTGACGTGTCTGCCGGAGGCACTTGCAACGACGACGACCGTTTGCCATACTGGACCGTCCTGTCCCCGACGTAAGGCATACCAGTGAAGTTCGAAGGTTCCGCGCCAGTCCCCGCGCGCTGACGGCCCTTCTTCTCGCCCCTTTCCGGCTCCGGTCCTCAGCGCTTCCGCTGAACACTCTGGAGTTGTATGCCTTCGCGCACAATGACGTCCGTCACGCTGACGGATCTTTCTTTCACCTGGCCGGACGGCGAGATCGCCCTGGCCGGAATCACCGGTGTTTTCGGCACCGGTCGCACCGGTCTCGTCGGTGCCAACGGATCAGGAAAGTCGACCCTCCTGCGCCTTCTCGCCGGGGAGCTGACCCCGACATCCGGTTCGATCACGACCACGGGTGAGGTTGGTTACCTTCCCCAGTCGTTGACTCTCCGGGTGGAATCGACCGTCGCCGAACTCCTCGGCGTCGCCGACAAGCTCGGAGCGATGCGTGCCATCGAATCCGGCGACGTCTCCGACCGGCACTTCGATGTACTGGGTGACGACTGGGACATCGAATCCAGGTCGCACGCGGCGCTCGAGCAGGTTGGCCTCCCGGCTGGCGCGCTGGAGCGGAGAGTCGACAAGATCTCGGGCGGAGAGGCGATGCTCGTGGCGACGGCTGGGCTCCGCCTCCGGCGCACACCGATCACGCTGCTCGACGAACCCACCAACAACCTCGACCGGAGGGCGAGGGCGCGACTCGGTTCCCTCATCTCCTCGTGGCCGGGCGCGATGATCGTCGTCAGCCACGACGTCTCGCTCCTCGATCGAATGGATGAGACGGCCGAGCTCTACGGGCACCGCCTGTCGGTGTTCGGCGGCGGATACAGCGAATGGCGTGAGCACCTCGACATCGAACAGTCCGCCGCCGCCCAGGCGGCCCGCACCGCGGAGCAGGCGGTGAAGGTCGAGAAGCGGCAACGGATCGAAGCCGAGTCCAAGCTCGCGACTCGGCTGCGAGTGGGCCAGAAAGCATATGAGAACAAGCGTGCGCCGAAGATCATCATGAACGCCCGCCGGTCCGAAGCACAGGTATCAGCGGCGAAGCTTCGCGCCGGACTCGATGCCGACGTTCAGACGGCGCAGGCCACACTCGACGCTGCCGAAGCTCGCCTTCGGGACGCGAAGAGCATCCACGTCGACCTTCCCGACCCACACGTTTCGGCCGGTAGGCGCATCGCGGAGTTGCACGGTCCCAACACCACGGTGATCCTGCGCGGCCCGGAACGAATCGCGCTCGTCGGCCCGAACGGAGTCGGTAAAACGACCCTGCTCGAGGACCTCGTCTCGCAACGGATGCCTGGGGCCGGTCCGGTACGGACGCGTCTGCTCACCGACCGGGTCGGGTATCTCCCGCAACGGCTCGACGGTCTCGACGAACAGGCGAGCATGCTCGAGAACGTCGAACGTCAAGCTCCGGGCGTTCCTCCGGGTGAACTGCGCAACCGGCTCGCCCGGTTCCTGCTTCGGGGCGATAGTGTTCATCGCCCGGTTGCGACGCTGTCGGGCGGGGAGCGGTTCCGCGTCGCACTCGCGCGGCTCCTGCTTGCCGATCCGCCCGCGCAGCTTCTGGTGCTCGACGAACCGACCAACAACCTCGACCTCGACAGCATCGATCAGCTCGTCGAGGCGCTCCGCAGCTACCGGGGTGCCCTTCTCATCGTGAGCCACGACGATGCGTTCCTCGAGCGTCTCGACCTCGACGCGATCTGGGAACTCGACCTCGACGGCAATCTCACCGAAACAGATGCGACGTGACCGTCAGCGGTTAAGGTCAGTGTCCGTGTCCGCGCGTCGAGCGCGGCGGCTTCTCTGCTCATCGCGCAACAGAAGGACCAGTCCCGCCATCCCCACGGCCACTCCGACGATGAGAACCCACGCGAGGATGGTGCCCAGGTTCGCGAAAATCAGATCGGCGAACACGATGAGAAGAATGGTTGCGATCGCAACGGAACCGAGGATTCCGAGCGCGATGTTCACCCGGTGCCGGCTGATCGACCCGCGGCGGAACGTATCGGCCGAGACCTTGCTCAGGTTGGGGAGGAGAACCTCGTAGCCGGGCTGAACCGGCTCGGTTGACGGCAGGTTCGACGGTTGAGCGGTCGGAGGGGGCTCCTCCTCGGGGCGGGTCATGACGCAATGCTAGAACCCCTGAGGTGGTCGAGCGAGGGCGGACGCCTGTTCCCGGCTTAGCTGAGGGCGGCGAACGCCATCCGTTCAAGCACTTCTCGCAGCTCATCGCGGGGGAGTTGCTGCCCGCTGTACGGCGTCGAGTTCATCAGGCCGAAGGTCGCGTGGGCACGGATACGCAGCACGGCTACCTTGGTGTCCGGCTGCATCCGCTGCAGGATGTCGACCCACAGCTCGACGTACCGGCGCTGAAGTGAGCGCACGGTGTGACGGTCTTCCTCCGACAGGCTGTCGAAATCACGGTCCTGCACCCGGATGACGTCGGGGTTGCTGAGGGCGAACCGAACGTGGAACTCGACGAGGGCGCGGAGCGCGAGTTCACCGTCCGGTGCTCGTTCGACGACCGTCGTGCCGCCATGCAGCAGTTCGCGGCTGACGTCGATGAGGATCGCGGCAAGAAGTGCCTGCTTGCTCTCGAAGTGCCGGTAGACGGCGGGGCCACTCATGCCGACCGCTGAGCCGAGGTCTTCGATCGAAACCCCGTTGAAGCCGCGTTCGGCGAACTGACTGGCCGCAGCGGTGAGCAGCGCCTCGCGCCGCTGGGCCTTGGCCTCGCTGCGGCCAACGCGGATGGTGCCCGAATCAGAAACGTCGGGTCCGCGAACCACTTGGGTCTCGTCGGCCATGGCGTACTCCCGGAAGCGAAGCGGAACATTTGAGTTAACCGATACTAACCCCGATCTCCACATCGTCGTCTGGACATTTCAGTTAGCTGCCACTAACCTCAATACCAGTTAGTGGCGCCTAACCAAACGGTTCGGCGCCGTCGCGCACAAGGGACTGTCAATGCAGACACTCATCTCGTCAATGTCGTCGTCGAGCGAATCGTTTCGCCGAAACAGCGATGAGCAGCGCGCTCTCGTCGCTGACCTGAGGGAACGACTCGCCGTTGCAGCGAAGGGTGGGCCGGAGAAAGCCCGTTCACGTCACGTAGACCGCGGCAAACTGCTGCCACGCGAGCGGATCGACGAACTCCTCGACGAGGGTAGCCCCTTCCTCGAGATCGCGCCGCTTGCGGCAACCGGGCTCTACGATGACGACAGCCCCGGTGCGGGCGTCATCGCCGGAATCGGACTGGTCCACGGCCGGCACGTGCTCGTGATCTGCAACGATGCGACGGTCAAGGGCGGCACGTATTACCCACTGACGGTGAAGAAGCACCTGCGTGCGCAGGAGATCGCCCTCGAGAACCGGCTACCGTGCATATCGCTCGTCGACTCCGGGGGTGCTTTTCTCCCGATGCAGGACGAGGTGTTCCCCGATCGCGACCACTTCGGGCGGATCTTCTACAACCAGGCGCAGATGTCGGCACGGCGCATCCCCCAGATCGCCGCGGTGCTCGGGTCGTGCACCGCTGGAGGCGCCTACGTGCCCGCGATGAGCGATGAGACGGTCATCGTGCGCAGTCAGGGCACGATCTTCCTGGGCGGACCGCCGCTCGTGAAGGCTGCGATCGGTGAAATCGTTACCGCTGAGGAGCTCGGCGGCGGTGAACTGCACGCGAGCGTGTCTGGAGTGGTCGACCATCTCGCCGAGGACGACGCCCATGCCCTCGCGATCGTGCGGGACATCGTCGCGACGCTGCCACCGGCATCCGCCCCTGACTGGTCGGTGATCGACAGCCGTGAGCCCGAGGTGCCCGCCGATGAGCTTTACGGCGTCGTCCCCGTCGATGTGCAGGGATCCTATGACGTGCGAGAGGTGATCGCGCGGCTCGTCGACGGGAGCGAGTTCTCCGAGTTCAAGAAGGAGTACGGAACCACCCTGGTCACCGGCTTCGCGCGGATGCACGGCCACTCCGTTGGCATCGTCGCGAACAACGGTGTGCTGTTCTCCGAATCAGCGCAAAAGGGCGCCCACTTCATCGAGCTCTGCGACCAGCGCGGCATCCCGCTGATCTTCCTCCAGAACATCTCCGGATTCATGGTCGGTCGCGACTATGAAGCGGGCGGCATCGCCAAGCACGGCGCGAAAATGGTCACCGCCGTCGCAACAACACGGGTGCCGAAGCTGACCGTGGTGATCGGCGGATCGTTCGGAGCAGGCAACTACTCGATGTGCGGTCGCGCCTACTCGCCACGCTTCCTCTGGATGTGGCCGGCCAGCCGGATCTCCGTCATGGGCGGTCCCCAGGCCGCAGGAGTGCTCGCCACGGTCAAGCGCGACCAGCACGAGCGGGCGGGAACCGAGTGGACCGCGAACGAAGAAGAGACATTCAAGGCACCGATCCGCGAGCAGTTCGAACACCAGGGCAGCCCGTTTTACTCGACGGCACGACTGTGGGACGACGGCATCATCGACCCCGCCGATACCCGCACGATCCTCGGCCTCGCCCTCGACGTCTGTGCCAACGCCCCGCTGCCCGAGCCGGGCTTCGGCCTGTTCCGGATGTGACGCCGTGAGCAACAACGACACTCCCTTCGGCACCGTCCTCATCGCCAACCGCGGTGAGATCGCGTGCCGCATCATCCGCACTCTCCGTACCCTCGGCATCCGCTCAGTCGCGGTGTACAGCGACGCAGACCGCGACGCGAAACACGTGACGGATGCCGACACCGCCGTGCGTATCGGCCCGGCGTCTGCGGCACAGAGCTACCTCGACATCGACGCGGTGATTCGCGCAGCGACAGCGAGTGGTGCAAACGCGATCCACCCCGGCTACGGTTTTCTGTCGGAGAATGCGGCCTTCGCGCGGGCGTGTGCAGACGCGGGCATCGTGTTCATCGGACCCGGCATCGACGCACTCGAGGTGATGGGCGACAAGATCCGGTCCAAGAACCACGTCGCCGCCAGCGGGGTGCCCGTGATCCCGGGCGATTCCCGCCCGGGGCTGAGCAACGCCGAACTCGCCGAGGCCGCGAAAACGGTCGGCTATCCGCTGCTCATCAAGCCGTCCGCGGGCGGTGGCGGCAAGGGTATGCACGCGGTGACGGACCCGTCCGAACTCGAGGGCGCACTCGTCACCGCTCGCCGGGTGGCAGCGGCGGCATTCGGCGACGACACTCTCTTTCTCGAGCGGCTCATTCCGAGCCCGCGCCACATCGAAGTGCAACTGGTCGCAGACACGCACGGCGCCGTCATCCACCTGGGGGAGCGCGAGTGCTCGCTGCAGCGCCGGCACCAGAAGGTGATCGAAGAGGCGCCGTCTCCTCTCCTCGACCACGAGACGCGCGCGAGGATCGGCGAGGCCGCCTGCCGGGTGGCCGAGAGCGTCGGCTACGTCGGCGCCGGAACGGTCGAGTTCCTGGTCTCCGACGAGAGACCGGACGAGTTCTTCTTCATGGAGATGAACACCCGGCTACAGGTGGAGCACCCGGTGACCGAGGAGGTGACCGGACTCGACCTCGTCGCTGAGCAGGTTCGCATCGCCGCGGGGGAGCCGTTGCAACTCTCCCAGTCCGATGTCACTCTGACCGGGCACGCGATCGAAGCACGGGTGTACGCCGAAGACCCGGAACGAGGCTTCCTTCCTGCGACCGGTACGGTGCTCGCCCTGCGGGAGGCGGAGGGACCTGGCATTCGCGTCGACAGCTCCCTCCGCGAAGGCCTGACTATCGGCAGTGACTACGACCCGATGCTGGCGAAGGTCATCGCGCACGGAGCCAACCGGGCCGAAGCGCTCCTCCGGCTCGACCGCGCGCTCGCCGACACGTCCATCCTCGGCGTGCGAACCAACATCGAGTACCTGCGCCTGCTCCTCGCCGACGGAGACGTCCGGGAGGGCAACCTCGACACCTCGCTCATCGACCGGCGCCTCCCCGCGCTCAGCTTTCGCCGCCCGGGCGACGAACACCTGGCCGCCGCCGCCCTTCTCCTGCACGCGGAGCGCGAGAAGCGGTCCACCGGGTCTCCGTGGAGCCGCCCGAGCGGGTGGCGAATCGGTGACCCACGCCCGACCACCTATCAGTTCGTCGCGGGAGCGGAGGGCAGCGAACCCGTGACGGTTCGCGTCCTCGGCGACGCGCGCGGAGCATCCGTCACCGTCGGGACCGGACCGGTGACCGCTGCCTCTCTCCGCCTGGTGGACGGCGACGACTACTCGGTGGTGTGGGGCGTCGAATCCCGGATGCTCCGCCTTCTCTCCGCAGGATCCTCCGTCTGGGTCCACGACACCGGTTTCGGCACGGAACTGCGTGTGCTCACGCGGGAGCAGGTGCTCGCCACCCGCCTCGCCTCGATCGAACGGGCCGGCAAACCGGAGAGCCCCGACGTGCGCTCGCCGATGCCGGGAACCGTGATCAGCGTCGAAGCGGCCACGGGCGACAGCGTCGAAGCGGGGGAGGCTCTCGTCGTCGTCGAGGCGATGAAGATGGAGCACAAACTCACGGCGTCGGTCGCGGGTACCGTCACCGTTCACGTTGCGCCCGGGGACCTCGTCAAACTCGACCAGGTCGTCGCCACCCTCAGTCCGCCCGTTTTGCCCTCGACTGTCGAAGGAGACACCGAATGAACACCGAACTCAGCGAAGCCCAGCAGAAACTCGTCGACGAGGTGTATGACTTCGCCACGACCGTCGTCGCCCCCGCTGCCTACTCGTATGACACCGAACGCCGCCTGCCGATGGAGATCATCGCGCAGATGGGTGACATGGGTCTGTTCGGGCTCCCGTTCCCGGTGGAGTACGGCGGGCAGGGCAAGGACTACTTCACCCTGTGCCTCGCCGTCGAGCAGCTCGCCCGGGTCGACCAGTCGATCGCGGTCACGCTCGAAGCCGGCGTCGGACTCGGTGCGATGCCGGTATTCCGGTTCGGGACAGACGCCCAGCGCGAGCAGTTCCTGCCGATGCTTGCGCGTGGCGAGGCGCTCGCCGGGTTCGGGCTCACCGAGGCTGAAGCCGGCTCGGATGCCTCGGCGACGAAAACCTCGGCGACGCTCGAGGACGGTGAGTGGGTGATCAACGGCACCAAGCAATTCATCACCAACTCGGGCACACCGATCACCCGACTCGTCACGATCACCGCCGTGACCGGGGAGACCGAGCGGCCGGACGGGACGATCAAGAAAGAGCTGTCGACCATCCTCGTGCCGACTCCGGCGGAGGGATTCACCGTTGAGCCCGCCTACGACAAGGTCGGCTGGCACACGTCGGACACCCACCCGCTCACGCTCAGGAATGTCCGCGTTCCCGAGGCGAACCTCCTGGGCAGGCGCGGTCGCGGCTACGCCAACTTCCTCGAGGTCCTCGACGAGGGCCGCATCGCGTTCGCCGCGCTCTGCACGGGAGCTGCCCAGGGCTGCGTCGACGAAGCGGTGCGGTACGCGGCCACCAGGAACGTGTTCGGCCGCAATATCGGCTCCAACCAGTACATCGCGTTCAAGATCGCGCGCATGGAGGCCCGCGCCCTGTCTGCGCGGATGGCGTACTACCACGCGGCATCCCTCCTCCTCGCGGGAAAGCCCTTCAAAAAGG
Source organism: Mycetocola sp. TRD_SC_2 (assembly GCF_055361225.1). NCBI lineage: Bacteria > Bacillati > Actinomycetota > Actinomycetes > Micrococcales > Microbacteriaceae > Mycetocola > Mycetocola sp. TRD_SC_2. Next base: position 1,063,670 of record NZ_CM143954.1, read on the forward strand.
AGGCGTCGATCGCCAAGCTGATCGGCAGCGAAGCAGCGATGGACAACGCTCGGGATGCCACGCAGATCTGGGGCGGGTACGGCTACCTCAACGAGAACCCGGTTGCCCGTCACTACCGCGACTCGAAGATCCTCGAGATCGGGGAGGGTACGAGCGAGGTGCAGCTCATGATCATCGCGAGGGAACTGGGCTTCGAGGCCTAGGCTGTGGCGATGACTGAGGAACGGCGCACGATCGAACAGCGCGGACTGTACTTCGAGGAGTTCGACCTCGACGCCAGATACCTGCACCGACCCGGCCGCACGGTGACCGAGGCTGACAATGTGTTCTTCACCACGATGACGATGAATACGCAGTCGCTGCATCTTGACGCCGCGTGGAGCGAAGAACAGCCGTTCGGGCAGCGCCTGGTGAACTCGATGTTCACCCTCTCCACCGTCGTCGGCGCGTCGGTGGCGCAGCTCACCCAGGGCACCATCGTCGCCAACCTCGGCTTCGACTCGGTGCGGTTTCCCGCGCCGCTGTACCACGGCGACACCCTCTACTCCGAGACGGTCGTGCTCGGCCGGCGTCTCTCGGCGTCCCGACCGGGGCAGGGAATCGTCACCCTCGAGCACACCGGGCGCAACCAGCACGGAGACGTCGTCGTCACCGCCGTGCGGAACACCCTCGTCCTCTGCCTCGAGAGCGCGCGATGAACGGGTTCGAGCTCGGTCCCTCGCTGCTGTTCTGCCCGGCTGATCGGCCGGACCGCTTCGAGAAGGCGGCCGCGCGGGCGGATGCCGTCATCCTCGACCTTGAGGACGCCGTCTCCCCGGAACGCCGACCGGATGCGCGCCGGGCCCTCGCGGAGCATCCGCTCGACCCCGAAACCACCATCATCCGGCTCAACCCGGCCGGCAGTGACGATTTCGACGCGGACCTCGCGGCGGTCGCCGCGACCGGCTACCGGCTCGTCATGCTCGCCAAGACGGAGTCCGCGGCCGACGTCGAGCGGGTCGGCCCCGGATTTCGTGTCGTCGCGTTGTGCGAGACCGCCCGAGGCGTCCTGGCTGCTCCGGAGATCGCCGCCCATCCAGCCGTCGTGGCCCTGATGTGGGGTGCTGAGGACCTCGTCGCGTCGCTCGGCGGCACCGCCAGCCGGAACGGGGACGGTCGCTATCGCGCGCTCGCCCTCCATGCCCGGTCGACCGTGCTCCTCGCCGCGGGCGCGCACGGCCGCACTGCCATCGATTCCGTGTATCTCGACATCGAAGACCTGGACGGACTCTCGGAGGAGGTTCGGGATGCCGTGGCGTCCGGATTCGCCGCGACGGCGTGCATTCATCCCGGTCAGGTCGCCACGATCCGGGCCGGCTACGCCCCGGAACCCACCCAAATTGCGGCGGCCAGAACCCTGCTCGCCGCGGCGAAAACGCATCAGGGAGTGTTCCGGTTCGACGGCGTCATGGTGGACGAACCGGTGCTTCGACACGCGCGAAACATCCTTCGCAGAAGTGGTTCCAACTGACTCAAATTCACCGAGACCAAATCGTTATCAAGTATTTGCCGTGGCGACACCGCTGCGGTCGGCTGGTGTCGGAGGACTGGCATATTCTGGCCTCAGGTGCGGGGGCGCTGAGTCTCTTGCATCCCGCAAAATGACGGGCAAAGAGGGTGAAATCAGTGAGCAGGATGATGCCGCGACTATTCGCGTCCGACTCTCCTGACGCCGGGCCCGCCGACATGCGACCGGCCGGGTCAGAACCGGCCCGCGGCAGGCACGCCGGTGCTCCCGAGATGCACCCGTCCTCGCCCATTCCGGTGATGGGCGACGGCGCCGGCCTCGGCGCTGCCATCCGACGCACACTGGGTGAGACAGACCTGAGTGTCTTCCCGCTCGCCCTCGGCTCGAGCGTCTTCGGCTGGACAGCACAGGTCGACGCGAGCGCGGCCATCCTCAACCGGTATTACGACTTCGGCGGCAACTACATCGACACCGCCGACAGCTACTCGGCGGGTCGGAGCGAGCACATCATCGGCCAGTGGATGTCGCGCAGACGGAACCGCGACGACATCGTGCTCGCCACCAAGATCGGCAACCACCCCGACAACCCCGGCCTCGGCCCGGTCGCCATGGTCCGGGCCGTCGAGGCGAGTCTTGAGCGGTTGCAGAGCGACCACATCGATTTGCTGTACTTTCACCTCGACGACCGCTCGGTCCCGCTCGAAGACACCCTGGGTACCGCCCAGTGGCTCATCGAGTCCGGCAAGGTGCGTTACCTCGGTGCGTCGAACTTCTCGGCCGAGAGACTCGTTGAAGCGCGCATCCTCAGCGCGGCCGGGTACCCGCGGATCGAAGCGCTCGAGACCCACTACAGCCTGCTGCACCGCCAGCCGTTCGAGGGAGACCTGGGGCTCGTCAGCCGCGGGCAGGGGCTCGGCGTCATGCCGTATTTCGCGCTCGAGAACGGATTCCTCACGGGCAAGTACCGGTCGCGCGCCGACCTTGACGGCTCGACACGGGCCGCTCGCGTTGCGCGCCACCTCAACCGCAATGGCTTGCGCGTGCTGAATGCCCTCGATGCGGTTGCCGCTGAGCACAACGCGCCGGTCGCCTCGATCGCCCTGGCCTGGCTCCTCGCCAAGGCGGGCGTGGTTGCCCCCGTCGCGAGTGCGTCACGCCCCGAGCAGGTCGACGCCCTCGTCGGCGCAACGGCGATCCGGCTGACCCGGGCTCAGGTCGTCGAGCTCGAACGCGCAGCACGCGCCTGACCTCGTCGGGCCCCCGGACGGGCGTGAGACAGGACGCGCCCGCTGCCGTAGGCTGGAACACGATGAACGGCGCCGTTGAATTCCCGCTCGATGTTGCCGAGCTGTCCTTTGCTGCATCCGGAGACGCTCTCGTGCGCAGGACGGTTCTGCCGAGTGGGGTGCGAATCCTGAGCGAACACGTACCGGGCAGCCGCAGCGCAACGCTGGGCTACTGGGTCGCCGTCGGGTCCCGCGATGAACGGGGCAGTGACGAGCCCGGTGCCGCCGAATCCGGCTACGGATCGACGCACTTCCTCGAACACCTCCTCTTCAAGGGCACACCCACCCGCACCGCGTTCGACATCGCCATCGCCTTCGACTCCGTCGGCGGGGAGCACAACGCCCTCACCGCCAAAGAGCACACCTGCTACTACGCGAAGGTCCGTGACCATGACCTCGGTATGGCGGTCGAGGTCATCGCCGACATGCTCACCAGCAGCCTGCTCGACGCCGACGAGTTCGAGAACGAGCGGGGAGTCATCCTCGAGGAACTCGCGATGGCCGAGGACGACCCGGGCGACGTGGTCAGCCAGAACCTGTTCGAAGCCGTCCTCGGTGACCATGCACTCGGCCGCCCCATCGGCGGAACCCCGGATGCCATCCGCCAGGTCTCGAGGGACGCCGTCCTCGCGCACTACCGCGAGAACTACCGGCCCCAGGACCTCGTCATCACAGCAGCGGGCGCCGTCGACCACGACGCTCTCGTCGCCGGTGTGACGACCGCCCTGACCACTGCCGGATGGGACCTGTCCACGACGGCCCGCCCGGTCGAACGTCGGCACCAGGGTGACTCGCCGGTGACGCGACGCTCCGTGCTCTCGGTCGAAACCCGTCCGATCGAGCAGGTGCATCTGCTCATCGGGTTCCCCGGCCTTGCGGCAGCAGATGATCGCCGCCTCACCATGGGTGTGCTCAGCTCGATCCTCGGCGGCGGGATGTCATCACGCCTGTTCCAGGAAATTCGCGAGAAGCGCGGACTGGCCTATTCGGTCTACTCGTTCTCCGCGTCGTACTCCGACGCCGGCGTCTTCGGTCTCTATGGCGCGTGCTCGCCGGCCAAGGCCCGCGAGGTTGCCGACCTCATGCTCGACGAACTCCGACGCCTCGCGACCGACGGCATCACCGACGAAGAACTCGCACGTGCGAACGGAGCGCTCTCCGGAGCATCCGCTCTCGCGCTCGAGGACTCGGACACCCGCATGTCTCGGCTCGGCCGCGCCGAGATCACCCTGGGTGAATTCCTCGACCTCGACGAGAGCCTGCGCAGGCTCGCCCTCGTCACCACAGACGAGGTGCAGGCGCTGGCCGCCGACCTCGTTGCCCGCCCACTTTCCCTCGCTGCCGTTGGAGCCGTCGATGACGACGTGTTCGCCGGCTTCGGTGAGGACCACAGGAGTACGTCGTGACCCAGACCATTTACCTCGTCCGCCACGGGGAGCAGCAGGATGCCGAGCACGGACTCGGTGACGGCCCGTTGTCCCCCCGGGGCCGCAGACAAGCGCAACTGCTCGCGGAACGCATTGGCGGGTTGCCCCTGACTGCGGCCCACCACTCTCCGCTGCAGCGGGCGTCGGAGACGGCGCGGATCATCGGTGAGCGGATGCCGTCGATCGTCTCCGAGCCGTCAGCCCTTCTCATGGACTGTGTGCCGACCGGCAGCACCGACGAAATGCCGTCGGCGTACCTGCCGTTCTTCGGCTCGGTGACCGAGGCCGAGATCGAGGCGGGAACGGCACAGATGGCGGATGCCGTCGCGGAGTTCCTCGCACCCCGCAAGGGCGACCGGCATGATCTGGTGATCACCCACAACTTCGTCATCGCCTGGTTCGTGCGTGAAGTTCTCGGAGCGCCGGACTGGCGCTGGATGACGCTCGATCAGGCGCACTGCGGGATCACGATCATTCAACGCAAGCCTGGCCGGCCGTGGACGCTTCTCGCCCACAACGACCTGGCTCATCTGCCCATGGAACTGCGCACCGGACTGCCGGACGCTCCGTTGATCTGACGCCGCGGAATCCGTTCGATGCGTCCTCGCGGCGCTGCCGGCGGCATCCGTTCGATGCGGCTCAGGCGGAGAGGGCCTTGCGGTACCAGGCGTTGGCGTTGGGATTGTCGTTGTACGGCTCGATGCTCTCGTAGCCCATCGACCGGTAGAGGCCACCGGCAGCGGTGAGGGTGGCGTTGGTGTCGAGCACGACCTCGGTCGCGCCGAACTCTGCCGCACGCCGTTCGAGGTCAGCGAGAAGTTCCTTGCCCCAGCCCTTGCCCCGTGTTTCCGGCCGCAGGAACAGGTGCTTCACCTCGTACTGGTGTGGGGCGAGACGACGGATGCCGCCGCAACCGACAGCGCGTCCGCCGTCGCGCACGACCACGAAGACGCCGGCGGGAGGGTCGAACTGTTCGGGGGAGGGGAACGTGACCGCGTAGGTTCCGCCGACGAACGTCAGTTCCCGGCTGGAGAAGTACTCCGACAGCAGGTCGTGTGCGGTGGTATCGGTGACGGGAGCGGTGGTGAACTCGGGCATTCGTTCAGCCTAAACCGGCCGGGCGGCAACGGGGCGCGCTGTAGATTGGAACCATGGTTACGAGCGTGGCAGTGGTGGGTGCGAGCGGCACGATGGGGCGATTGTTCACGCGCCTGATCGAGGAGGCACCCGGGTTCGAGGTCTTCGCGCGACTCGGTTCGTCGAGTGCGCTCACCGAGATGGACGGCGCAGACATCGTCGTCGACGTCACGGCGCCTGCTGTCTCCCCTCACGTTGTCGAGCACGCGCTCAACGTCGGTGCGAACGTTCTCGTCGGCACTTCCGGCTGGTCGCAGGACCGGCTCTCCGCGCTCCGGACCCGGTTGGCGGATGCCGACAACGGTGCCATCATCATCCCCAACTTCTCGCTCGGCTCTGTTCTCGGCACCACGCTCGCGACGATTGCCGGCCGGTTCTTCGACTCGATTGAGATTGTTGAAGCGCACCGTGCCGCGAAGGTCGACTCGCCGAGCGGCACAGCCGTGCGTACCGCCGAGCTGATCGGCCAGGCCCGCACCGGGCTCGGACCGGTCGAAGCTCCGCACACCGACCAGCGCGCCCGCGGGCAGCAGGTGTCGAGCATCCCGATCCACAGTCTCCGGCTCGCAGGCGTCGTCGCCCGCCAGGAGGTCATCTTCGGTGGCACGGGCGAGACGCTGACTGTCACCCACAACACTCTCGACGGCAGCTCGTACGAGAAGGGCATCCTGCTCGCACTCGAAGCGGCCCGGACAGCGACGGGGCTCACCGTCGGACTCGAAAATCTCATGGATCTGGGGATCACCCGCGCATGACCACCCGTATCGGGGTCGGCGTCATGGCCGCGCTCCTCGTTCTCTATCTCGTGGTCGTCGGCGACCGCGCGTTCAAGTTCTTCGCGACGGGGCAGCCGGTAGCGATCGCCATCGGTGTCGCCCTGCTCGTGCTTCCGATCATCGGCGTCTGGGCTCTCGTGCGTGAGCTGATGTTCGGGGTCCGCGCCGAGCGCCTCGGGCGCATCCTCGAGGCAGAGAACGCTCTGCCTGCCGACGAACTGCCCGTGCGGCCGAGCGGTCGCCCGGAGCGGGATGCCGTCGACGCGATCTTCCCCGACTACCGGGCGGCCGTGGAGGAATCGCCGGAGGACTGGCGCGCCTGGTACCGCCTCGGCATCGTGTACGACGGTGCTGGTGACCGCAAACGTGCCCGGCACGCGATCCGCGAGGCGATTCGGTACAGTTCGGCGCGCTGACGGGCTTCTTGCGTGGCGGCGGCATCCGTCGAATCGCCACGTAATGTCGCCGTACGAGCTTTCGAAGAGCAGATCTTGGCGATTCGAGGGCTGAGTGCAGCGATTTGTGGCGATTCGAGCGTCGGCGGCGCGGTCAGCGTGGGTCGATCGGTCCCAAAGGGTCGTTCTCGCGATTGATCGGTCCGAAAGGGTCGTTCGTGGTCGACGCGGACCGCCCTTTCGGCCCGATCGATGGGTCGGGCGCGGTCGTCGGCCAGCGCATCCGTCGAATCGCCACGAATTGCCGCTTCAGGTGCCTTCGAAGCACAGATTGTGGCGATTCGAGGGTGAGCTGCAGCGCTTCGTGGCGAATCGACGAATCAACGACCCCGGCGCAACGCCGCGTCGACGGCCCGCTCGACGGTCGTGTGCCTGAACACGTACCCGTCGTCGAGGAGTCGCTTCGGTTGCGGATGCTGGTCCACGAGCAGCAGGTCGCGGGCCGCGTCCCCGAGAACCGCCGTCACGGCAAACCCTGGCACGGGCAGGAAGAACGGCCGCTTCATGCGCGCGGCGAGGTGCCGCATCAGGTCGTTCGCCGACGCGGGGGTCGGCCCCACGAGGTTCACCGGGCCAGACAAGGTGCCGTCGAGAACGTGCAGCAGCCCGCCGATTTCATCGTCGAGGCTCACCCACGGCCACAACTGCTCGCCGCGGGCGAGCGGCCCGGCGATACCGGCGCGCGTCAGCATCAGGAGCGGCTTGAGCACGCCGTCGGTCGCAACGACGATGCCGCTTCGCGCGAGAACCACCCGGGTCACATCCGAAGCCCGCAGCGCCGTACGCTCCCACTCGGCGGTGACATCGCTCAGAAAACCAGTTCCGCGCGGACTCTCCTCGGTGAGTTCCTCCCGCGGACGAGAGCCATAGAACCCTGACGCAGACGCACTCACGAACACCTCGGGCGCCACCTGAGCTGCGGTGATAGCGGTGACGAGCGTGCTCGTCGCGTCGATCCGCGACGACAGGATCTCCCGCTTGTAGCCCGGAGTCCACGGCAGGCGTCCGATGGATGCCCCCGACAGGTTCACGACAGCGGTCGCGCCGTCGACGACACCGGCATCGATCCGGCGCGCGGCCGGGTCCCACAGCACGTCGCCTGGGCCAGGGTTCGCACGCACCAGACGCACGACCTCGTCGCCGCGAGAGCGCAGAGCGTCGGCGAGTGCCGTTCCGATGAGGCCGGACGCACCGGCGAGAACGACGCGCTTCACAGCATCCGCTCGCTTCTCAGCGCCGACGTCAGGCGAGGCTCGCCTCGATGGTGATCGCGGTTCCAGCAAGCGCCTGCGACACCGGGCATGACGCCTTGGCCTCGTTGGCGATGCGGTCGAAGTCCTCTTCGCTGATGCCGGGCACGTTCGCGCTGACGAGCAGGTGGCTACCGGTGATGCCAGTGCCGGGCTGGAACGTCACGGCCGCCGTCGCCTGGATGCTCTCCGGCGGGCTGCCGGCTTCGGTGAGCATGTTCGAGAACTGCATGCTGAAGCATGCGGCGTGGGCGGCTCCGAGAAGTTCTTCCGGAGTGGTGACGCTGTCGGATCCCTCAGCGCGGGCCTTCCAGTTCACGGGCAGCTTCGCGGCGGTCGACGAGTCAAGCGAGACGGTGCCCGAGCCCTCGAACAGTGTTCCATTCCATACGGTCGTTGCTTCGCTGGTTACAGCCATGGTGTCCTCCAAGAAATGCTCGTGCGACGGTCCCGCCGCACTGCCGAGCCTAACGGGAAGCCCCTACGAGGTCACCCGCTTGCGGTGTATCCCCAGCGGATGCCACGTCTCGAACGGATGCCTCGGCATCCGTCGCGGAGAAACGTCACCGGGTACGCTTGGGGCCATGGCTGCGACGATCCCCACCCCGTACGAGGACCTCCTGCGAGACACTCTCGAGAACGGCACCCGCAAGGGTGACCGAACCGGGACGGGGACACGGAGCGTCTTCGGGCGCCAGCTCCGGTTCGACCTCGCCGAGGGGTTCCCGCTGATCACGACGAAGCGGGTGCACTTCAAATCGATCGCGTACGAACTGCTGTGGTTCCTGCGCGGCGAGAGCAACGTCGGCTGGCTGCGCGATAACGGCGTCACCATCTGGGACGAATGGGCAGACGCCGACGGCGAACTCGGCCCGGTCTACGGCGTGCAGTGGCGCTCCTGGCCGGCCCCCGGCGGCGACACCATCGACCAGATCTCCGAGGTGATCGAGGCGATCCGCACCACCCCTGACTCCCGCAGGCTCATCGTCTCGGCGTGGAACCCCGCCGACATCCCGAGTATGGCGCTCGCTCCCTGCCACGCGCTGTTCCAGTTCTACGTCGCCGACGGCAAACTGTCATGCCAGCTCTACCAGCGCAGCGCCGACCTCTTCCTCGGCGTTCCGTTCAACATCGCGAGCTACGCGCTCCTCACCCACCTCGTCGCCGACCAGGTCGGGCTCGAGGTCGGCGACTTCGTCTGGACCGGCGGAGACTGCCACATCTACGACAACCACGTCGAGCAGGTCACCCAACAGCTGACCCGCGACCCGTACCCGGCACCGAAACTCACGATCACCGCGAAGCCGGATGATATCTTCGGCTACTCCTTCGAGAACCTCGTCGTCGAGGGGTACCAGCACCACCCGGCGATCAAGGCACCGGTGGCGGTATGAGCCTCCCCAAGGTCGGGCTGATCTGGGCTGAGGCACGGAACGGAACCATCGGCAAGGGCGGGGTCCTGCCCTGGCACTTGCCAGAGGACCTCGGCCACTTCAAGGAGATCACCCTCGGCAGCCCCGTGGTGATGGGCCGCAAGACCTGGGAATCCCTTCCCGAACGCTTCCGCCCGCTGCCCGGGCGGCGCAACATCGTCATCACCCGGCAGTCCGGATTCGAGGCGGCAGGGGCAGACGTACGCAACTCACTGGCATCCGCCCTCGAACTCGCCGCGACGGACACCGGCACCGACGGGATGGTCTGGGTGATCGGGGGAGCCGAAGTCTTCTCCGCGATCGTCGACACCGCCGACCGCCTCGAAGTGACGACGATCAACGCGGACATCGAGGGGGATGCTGTCGCACCGGCGATCACGGAGCGCTGGCGCGTCGCCGCCGAAGACCCCGTCGACGGCTGGCACACGGCCGCCAACGGCACCGAGTACCGTTTCGTCCGGTACGAATCGCGCTGATCCGCGGCGTACGTGACGTGGTTGGGGTGCGGCCGCGCCAGCACCCGGTACCCTGATACCTGTGTCTAACGTCGTGAATCCCTTCGGTCAGGTCCTCGTAGCGCTCGTCACCCCCTTCACCGCTGACGGTGAAGTGGACTGGCCCGGCGTCGAGAAGCACATCGACGACGTCATCACCGCGGGAGCCGACGGCATCGTCGTCACCGGAACGACGGGGGAGACCTCCACCCTCACCGACCCGGAGAAGCTGCGCCTCGTCGAGATCGGCAAGTCCGTCTCGTCCGGCCGCGCGAAGATCATCACCGGCGGCGGATCGAACGAGACCGCCCACGCCATCGACCTCTACAAGAAGAGCGAGAAGGCCGGCGCAGACGGCGTCATGATCGTCACGCCGTATTACAACAAGCCCACCCAGGCGGGTGTTCTCACCCACTTCCGGATGATTGCGGATGCCACCGACCTGCCCGTGATCCTGTACGACATTCCCGGGCGTACCGGCATCCCGATCACGTACGAGACGATCCTCCGCGCCGCGAAGCACCCCAACATCCTCGCGGTGAAGGACGCCAAGGGCGACTTCTCCGAGGTCAGCCGGGTTCTCAACCAGACCGACCTGCTGTACTTCTCGGGCGATGACGCCAACGCACTGCCTCACCTCTCCATCGGTGCGGCGGGGCTGATCGGCGTCACCGCCAACATCGCGGCAACGCCGTACCGCCAGATGGTCGACGCGGTCAACGCCGGAGACCTCACAGCGGCGACAACCGCACACAAGCAGCTCGAGCCGCTCGTCCGAGCCGTGATGACTCACGTGCCGGGGACCGTGGCGGCGAAGTACATCCTGCACGGACTCGGCCGTATCTCGAGCCCGCGCGTCCGCCTCCCCCTCGTCGGACCCGAGGAATGGGAAGCAGCACAGATTGAAGACGAGATCGATCTCGTCAGAAACATCCCGGGAGTGGACTTCTCCAACTTCCGTCCAGACCGCAACGCGGCAGCCGGCGGTGCACTGCCACAGGTGCACGGCACCACTCGCTGACGCACACATCCAAGGAGGGCATATGCCCACATCCGTTTACAATCCGCCTGCCCTGAAGAAGGGGACGCTCCGCGTCATCCCGATCGGTGGCCTCGGCGAAATCGGCCGGAACATGACAAGTTTCGAGATCGACGGCAAGATCCTCATCGTCGACTGCGGCGTGCTGTTCCCCGAAGAGCACCAGCCGGGCGTCGACCTCATCCTGCCCGACTTCAGCCCGATCAAGGACCGTCTCGACGACATCGTCGGCGTCGTCCTCACCCACGGTCACGAAGACCACATCGGTGCTGTGCCCTATCTGCTGCGCCTGCGCAAGGACATCCCGCTGATCGGCTCGGGGCTGACCCTCGCCCTCGTCGAGGCCAAGCTCAAAGAGCACAGGATCCAGCCGTACAGCCTCACCGTCACCGAGGGCCAGAAGGAACAGCTCGGCCCGTTCGATCTCGAATTCGTCGCGGTCAACCACTCCATCCCTGACGCCCTCGCCGTCGCGATCAAGACCGACGGAGGCACCGTCCTCGCCACCGGTGACTTCAAGATGGACCAGCTGCCGCTCGACGGCCGCCTCACCGACCTCCGCGAGTTCGCCCGCCTCGGCCAGGAAGGTGTCGACCTGTTCCTCGTCGACTCCACCAACGCCGACGTTCCCGGATTCACCCCGCTCGAGCGGTCCATCGGGCCGGTCCTCGAGCAGGTCATCTCCAAGGCGCCGCGCCGCGTGATCGTCGCGAGCTTCTCGAGCCACGTCCACCGCGTGCAGCAGGTGCTCGACGCCGCCCACGCCAATGGTCGCCGCGTCGCACTGCTCGGCCGCTCGATGGTGCGCAACATGACCATCGCCGCCGACCTCGGCTACCTCAAGGTTCCCGAGAACGTGCTCATCGACTACAAGAAGGCCAAGGACATTCCCGACGACAAGATCGTCTACATGTCCACCGGTTCGCAGGGCGAGCCGATGGCCGTTCTGAGCCGCATGGCGAACATGGATCACGCGATCGAGGTGGGGGAGGGCGACACCGTCATCCTCGCCTCCAGCCAGATTCCCGGCAACGAGAACGCCATCTACCGCGTCATCGACGGCCTCACCAAGCTCGGCGCGAACGTCGTGCACAAGGGCAACGCGAAGGTTCACGTCTCCGGCCACGCGGCCGCCGGCGAGCTGCTCTACTGCTACAACATCATCAAGCCGAAGAACGTGCTGCCCGTTCACGGCGAATACCGTCACCTCGTCGCCAACGCGAAGCTCGCGATCGAGACCGGAATCCCGGAGGAGAACACGATCCTCGCCGAGGACGGCACCGTCATCGACCTCAAGGACGGCGAAGCTCGTGTCGTCGGCCAGCTCGAAATCGGATTCGTCTACGTCGACGGTTCCAGCGTCGGTGAGATCACCGACGCTGACCTCAAGGACCGCCGCATCCTCGGTGAAGAGGGATTCATCTCGATCATCGTCGTCGTTGAAGCGCAGACCGGAAAGGTCATCGTCGGCCCCGAGATCCACGCCAAGGGATTCGCCGAGGACGACCGCGTGTTCGACTCCGTCAAGCCGAAGATCGTTCAGGCCCTCGCCGAAGCGGCGAAGAACGGCGTGCGCGACCCGCACGCGCTCTCGCAGATCGTGCGTCGCACCGTCGGCCGCTGGGTCAACACCTCGTACCGCCGCCGGCCGATGATCGTGCCGCTCGTCATCGAGGCGTAACCACCTTTTCGAATTGCCCGGTTTCGCGGGTTCCGGCCAGCCCGGACCCGCGAAACCGGGCAATTCGTGTTTGTTCATCCGGGCGAAACACTGACGGCGTAGCATCCGTTCATGGCCGGGTTCACCCTCCGGGAAGCGACGGGCAGCGATGCCCGATTCCTCGGCGACATGCTCGTCGAGGCGTCCGAATGGATGCCTGGGCGCACCAGGTCACGCGTCGACGTTCTGGCTGACCCGGCTACCTCGAAATACATCGAGCGCTGGCAACGGCCGGGCGACGCGGGAACAGTCGCTGTCGACAGCGCAGGTTCACCGATCGGTGCCTGCTGGTACCGGCTCCTGCCGGTGCACAATCCGGGCCGGGGTTTTGTTGCGGCCGGGGTTCCCGAGCTGACCCTCGGGGTCGTGTCGGTGTGGCGAGCGCAGGGCGTCGGCCGGGCGCTCATCTGTGCGGTGCTCGATCAGGCCCGAAGCGCGGGCTATTCACGGCTGAGCCTCAACGTCGGCCGGGCGAACTACGCCCAGCGCCTCTACCTCAGCGAGGGGTTCCTCCCGGTGGCGCACGGCACCGATTCCGACACGATGGTGCGAATCCTGCGCTGACCACCCGGACCGGACTGGCCCACGTCAATGCGGGGCAAAGTCGCCGGTCCAAAGTAGCGTGGAACCATGGCTACGACTAGCAAATCGTCCAGCCGCGGTCGGGGCACGTCGGCGCGCGGAGGAAACTCGAGCGCCACCAAGGCGACGACCAAGACAACGCCGGCGAAAACGGCGACGGCAAAGACCACCAAACTTCCGGCCACGAAGACCGTGGCGTACCCGGCAGCCGAGACCCCCGAGAACGTTTTCGTCAAAATGTGGATGGGCCTCGCCCACCTTGCCGGCGGAACCGCTCGAGCTTTCGGGCCGGAACGGTTCAGCAAAGAGGAGCGCCGCGACGGCATTCCCTTCCTGATCCTTCTCCTGTCGATCGTCGGCATGGTGGTGCAGTGGTTCGGAGTCAATAACGAGGTCGCCCAGAACCTCAACAACTTCACCTTCGGCGGCATCTTCGGCCGGCTGGCGTTTGCTCTTCCCGTCGTGATGCTGCTGCTCGCGATCTGGCTGTTCCGCCACCCGAGCTCGGTCAACGACAACGGGCGGATCGGGATCGGCCTCATTCTCGCGCTCGTCGCGACATCCGGTCTCTGCCACGCGTTCGGCGGTCAGCCGAGTCCCAGTGAGGGGATGCCGGCCCTCGCGGTGGCCGGGGGACTGGTCGGCTGGATCGTCGGTGCACCTCTCGTCGCACTGACAACGCAGATCGGCGCGGCGATTGTCCTGTCGCTCGTGTTGCTGCTGAGCGTGTTCATCATCACCAAGACCCCGCCAAACAAGATCGGCTCTCGCCTCCGTCAGCTGTACGCGTGGACGTTCGGTACCGAACTGGCCACCGAGGAGGAGCGCGAAGCCGCGAAGCTCGAGCGCACCAAACAGGTCGAACTCGACGGCATCGACGGTGACGAGACCGACGACGAATCGCTGCCGTGGTGGCGACGCAACAAGGGCCAGCGCGAGGTCGACCCCGCCTTCGATTCAGCAATCGAAGCGAACGACATGGACGAGCTGCTCGGCGGTCCGACCCGCGGCAACGGCGAGTTCGATTCGGCACTCGAGGGCCAGGACCTCGACATGTTCGGCAACCCGATCGATGACGAGGCGATGACGGAGGTTATCGGCGACCTTTCCGCCGCCGAGGCAGCCCTCGGCGCGTACGAGAATGCCGCGGAGCCGACGTCCGGCCTCCACGATGACGGCCCCAACGCCGAGACCGACGTGCTCCCCGGCATGGAGGGCCTCGGCCTGATGGGCGACACGAGCCCCCAGAAGATGGCGCGACCCACGGCTCCCGTGGCGCCATACCGGCTGCCGTCGGCGTCCACCCTCGGAGCCGGTGACCCGGCGAAGACCCGCTCGGCCGCGAACGACGACGTCGTCGCCGCCGTCACGAGCGTGCTCCAGCAGTTCAAGGTCGACGCGAAGGTCACCGGGTTCTCCCGTGGCCCGACCGTCACGCAGTACGAGATCGAAGTCGGCCCGGGCGTGAAGGTCGAACGCATCACAGCGCTCACCAACAACATCGCCTACGCCGTCGCCTCGAACGAGGTCCGCATCCTCGCGCCGATCCCCGGCAAGAGCGCCATCGGCGTCGAGATCCCCAATACCGACCGTGAGATCGTCACCCTCGGCGACGTGTTGCGGTCCGCGAACGCGACGAAGAGCGTTCACCCGATGACCATCGGTGTCGGCAAGGACGTCGGGGGAGGGTTCGTCGTTGCGAACCTCGCCAAGATGCCCCACCTCCTCGTCGCCGGATCCACCGGTTCCGGAAAGTCGAGCTTCATCAACTCGATGATCACAAGCCTGCTCATGCGGGCGAAGCCGAGCGACGTCCGTATGGTGCTCATCGACCCGAAGCGCGTCGAGCTCACCTCGTACGCCGGGGTTCCGCACCTCATCACGCCCATCATCACCAACCCCAAGAAGGCGGCAGAAGCGCTGCAGTGGGTGGTGAAGGAGATGGACATGCGGTACGACGACCTCGCCAGCTTCGGATTCCGGCACATCGACGACTTCAACAAGGCCGTCATCAACGACGAGATCGTGCTCCCCGCCGGCAGCGAACGTCAGCTCAAGCCCTACCCGTACCTGCTCGTCGTCGTCGACGAGCTCGCCGACCTGATGATGGTCGCGCCACGCGACGTCGAGGACTCGATCGTCCGCATCACGCAGCTCGCGCGAGCATCCGGCATCCACCTCGTGCTCGCGACCCAGCGCCCGTCCGTCGACGTCGTCACCGGGCTGATCAAGGCCAACGTTCCGTCTCGCCTCGCGTTCGCCGTGACGAGCGTCACCGACTCCCGCGTCATCCTGGACCAGCCGGGAGCCGACAAGCTCATCGGCCAGGGCGACGGACTGTTCCTCCCGATGGGAACGAACAAGGCCATTCGCGTGCAGGGCGCCTGGGTCTCTGAGACCGAGATCGAAAAGGTCGTCAAGCACGTCACCCAGCAGGCACGGCCGGAGTACCGCAAGGATGTCGCCGCCGTTGTCGAGAAGAAAGAGGTCGACGCCGACATCGGTGACGACCTCGATCTGCTGCTCGCCGCGACGGAGCTCGTCGTCGGCACCCAGTTCGGCTCGACCTCGATGCTCCAGCGCAAACTGCGGGTGGGCTTCGCCAAGGCCGGCCGTCTGATGGACCTCATGGAGTCCCGTGAGATCGTCGGCCCGTCCGAGGGCTCGAAGGCGCGCGACGTTCTCGTCACCGCCGAACAGCTGCCCGGACTGCTCGCGAAGCTCAAGGGTGAGGACGGACCAGCGTTCGCGCCGTCGACGACGGAGGACCGCTACGCCGGAGACAAGGTCGAGGAGCAGTTCGCCGGTTACGATGAGGAGGAGGGCGACTCCGACGAGGACGCCTGGCAACTCACCGGCAAGGACTAGATCATGGCTTCCTCCAGCGCCGCGCAGCCGCGCTCCGCCAATCTCAACCTGCCGAACACGATCACCGTCGTTCGTATCCTGCTCGCTCCTGTCTTCATCTGGATGCTGCTGGCCGACGCGGGCGCGGACGGTGCGCTCCGCTGGGCCGCCGCTGCCCTGTTCGTTCTCGCCATCGCGACCGACGGGATCGATGGTGCCATCGCTCGCCGCTACGGCCTCGTCACCGACCTCGGCAAACTTCTCGACCCGATCGCAGACAAGATTCTCACCGGCGGAGCGCTCGTCGCATTGTCGATCCTCGGCGAACTGCCGTGGTGGGTCACCGCGCTCGTCCTTGCCCGTGAAATCGGCATCACGGTGCACCGCATGGTTGTCGCAACCGACCACGTTGTCGCCGCCGCGTGGATGGGCAAGCTGAAAACCCTCGCCCAGGCCATCGCGATCTCGATCGCTCTCGCACCTCTCTACCT
The DNA here is from genome assembly GCF_055361225.1 of Mycetocola sp. TRD_SC_2. Lineage (NCBI taxonomy): Bacteria > Bacillati > Actinomycetota > Actinomycetes > Micrococcales > Microbacteriaceae > Mycetocola > Mycetocola sp. TRD_SC_2. The sequence continues at coordinate 1,080,114 of NZ_CM143954.1, forward strand.
TGTCGTCGGCGAGTGGGTGTTCTGGCTGAACGGTGCCCTCATGACCGTAGCGGTCGCGCTGACCGTCGCCAGCGGCATCGACTACGTGATCACCGCGGCGAAGGCGGGCAGGCGGAGATGACTCCCGCCGGGGGGCGAGAGGCGGATCGAACAGCCGCGTTGATCCGCCACCTCACCGCGCGCGGATTGACGCTCGGTGTCGCCGAGTCGCTGACCGGGGGACTGCTCGCGGCCGAGCTCATCCGGCCGGCGGGGGCATCGGCCGTCGTCCGCGGGGGCGTCGTGGCGTACGCGACCGAAGTCAAGGCAGCCGTGCTGGGCGTCGACCAGGATCTCCTCGCCGAACACGGCCCCGTTCACCCGCTCGTTGCCGAGCAGATGGCGGCGGGGGTACGCCGCGTCCTGAGCGTCGACGGGCGTGAGGCGGACATCGGAATATCGACCACAGGGGTGGCCGGGCCCGATCCCCAGGGCGGAAAGAAGCCAGGCACGGTCTACCTCGGCCTCTCGATGGCCGGTGGAACGAGATCGATCGGGCTGACCCTCTCGGGAACGCGGGATGCCATCCGGCGCGACACCGTCACATCCGCCATCGATTACCTGCTCGCGATCACCGGTGCAGGATCCGGAAGCCCCTGATCGCAACGTGTGTGACCGCTGCGGAATAGAGCGGCGGTAACCCGCGTTGGGCCTAACAGATTCACAAGAAAAGATCAGTCAGCAACACTAGGGTTTGTATCTGGATCGGTGTAGTAATGTTGCCATCCACAGACTTACCGGCGGTGAGACTGACCGGCAGAGAAGGAGGGGTCAAATGATACTTGTTCGTCAAGAAATCGGCGACGTGCTTCGTGACTTCCGGCTGCAAAAAGGGCGGACTCTTCGCCAGGTTGCAAGCAAAGCGAGTGTGGCCCTCGGCTACCTCAGTGAAGTCGAGCGCGGACAGAAAGAGGCATCGAGCGAGATTCTCGCTTCGGTCGCCGAAGCACTCGAAACTCCCATATCGGTGATCATGCGTGAGGTCGGCGACCGCCTCGCTGTTCTCGAGGGCATCGACCCCATCCCCGACACGGTCCCGGACGAGTTCGTCGCCGAACTGGATGCGAACCTCGTACGCCAGTAGCGACACGAATTGATACCCCGGAGTGCTCAGGCGCTCCGGGGTATTTCTCTGTTTGGCGCCAGTACGCTTGATCCCGTGAAACTCAGCGAATTCTGGACGGCCATGACCACCGAGTTCGGTGGCGCGTACGGGCGCGTGCTCGCGAGTGACCTGGTCCTCCGAGAGCTGGGCGGCCGCACGGCGAAAGAAGCTCTGGCCGCCGGCGAGTCCCCGCGGGCCGTCTGGCTCGCGCTGTGCCGGGAGACGGATGTTCCGGTGGAGCGCCGCCATGGAGCGGGAGTGCCCCCACCCCGCGACTGATCGGGGCGGATGCCACGCGGCGGACGAAATTGACTTCGACACGCCGCGCATCGTTTCTCGAACATCTGTTCGGTTTGGGTTAGGCTCCTACACAAGGGCCCTTCGGGTTCGTTTTCTCCACGGTTTTCCTCCTCCCGATCTCAATGTCGGGGGTGCACAATACAGTCGAGAACGTTCCTGACAGACGCTCCCAGCCTTGTCACAGCACCGGAATCCACCGGGCGCGACAGCCTACAGGCGCACCGATATCGACAGAGAAAGAGGCATGACATGCCATCAGCAGAAAACCGCGAGAAGTCCCTCGAGACCGCGCTCGCGCAGATCGACCGCCAGTTCGGCAAAGGTTCCGTCATGCGTCTCGGCAGCGATGAACGCGCCCCTGTCGCCATCATCCCCACCGGATCCATCGCGCTCGACGTCGCACTCGGCGTCGGCGGGCTCCCGCGCGGCCGGATCGTCGAGATCTATGGCCCTGAGTCGTCGGGTAAGACGACGCTCACCCTCCACGCCATCGCCAACGCACAGAAGGCAGGCGGCATTGCTGCCTTCATCGACGCGGAGCACGCACTCGACCCCGAGTACGCCAAGAAGCTCGGAGTCGACATCGACGCCCTCCTGGTGTCGCAGCCAGACACCGGTGAGCAGGCACTCGAGATCGCCGACATGCTCGTGCGTTCGGGTTCCATCGACCTCATCGTGATCGACTCCGTCGCTGCTCTCGTGCCCCGTGCTGAGATCGAGGGCGAGATGGGTGACTCCCACGTCGGACTCCAGGCGCGACTGATGTCGCAGGCCCTCCGCAAGCTCACCGGTGGCTTGAGCCAGACCAACACCACCATGATCTTCATCAACCAGCTGCGCGAAAAGATCGGTGTCTTCTTCGGCAGCCCGGAGACCACGGCCGGCGGTAAGGCACTCAAGTTCTACGCCTCGGTCCGGCTCGACATCCGCCGGATCGAAACGCTGAAAGACGGTACGGACGCCGTCGGTAACCGCACACGCGTCAAGGTCGTCAAGAACAAGATGGCCCCGCCGTTTAAGCAGGCTGAGTTCGACATCCTCTACGGCACCGGCATCTCTCGCGAGGGCAGCCTCATCGACTTCGGTGTCGAGCACCTCATCGTCAAGAAGTCGGGTTCCTGGTACACCTACGACGGCGAGCAGCTGGGTCAGGGCAAGGAGAACTCGCGTAACTTCCTGCTCACCAACCCGGACATCGCCAACGAGATCGAGCACAAGATCAAGGTCAAGCTCGGCATCGGCGGCGCCGTCGCCGCACCGGAGGCCGCTGCCGAGGCCCCCGTCACGGGCAAGGCCGCAACCGCCAAGGCTGCTGCAGATCAGCTCGCCGCGCGGCGCGGCGCGTAGGGCGGTCGCACATGGTCCGGTTTCTTGACCCCAACGACGACGACTTGACGGAGAACGACGGAGACCGGATCGCGCCGGTGACCTACCTTCCGGGAGCGGCGCCGGAGCCTGAGGCTCCGAGCGCCGAACCGGAGGCGGACCCCGAAGCGGTAGAAGCCGCACTGGTGCGAAAGCTTGCGCGACGCGCACTCAGCGAAGCCGAGGTCCTCGCCTTTGGCATGGATGAAGGTCTCGAGGCCCATCAGGCCAATTCGGTACTCGACCGCCTGCGCGACCTCGGTTACGTCGACGATCGTGTGCTGGCCGAGCAGTTGAAGCACGCGTTGTACGAGCGCAAAGGGCAGAGCAAGTCCGTCGTCGGGCGTGCGATGGCCGGGCGCTCGATTCCGCGCGACGTTATCGACGAGGTGCTCGACGACATCGACTCGGGAGACGAACTGAGCGCCGCGACCGAGCTCGCCGCAAAGCGCGCGTCGCAGCTCACCGGTCTCGACAAACAGACTCTCGAGCGTCGGCTGGTTGGCTTCCTCGCGCGCCGGGGCTACCCAGGCAATATCGTCCGGGAGGCCATTGCGCCACTCCTGACCGGGCGGTCCAGCTCCTCCGCTTCGACGGTGCGGTTCCGCTGACGCGTCGGTAGATACCCGACCCGGCCTGTGCCGATCATCCGTGATCGGCACAGGCCGGTTTCATTGAAGGGGCACCACAGGCACCCGGCCGTCGCCCGGTGCGTCGGGCGAACGTAGACTGGGATGATCATGAGCACGCTGCAGGAACTTCCCACCGTCATCCCGGCATCAGCCGCCGCCATCGACGGGTCAGGACGAGCACGAACCTACGAAGTCCGCACCTACGGGTGCCAGATGAACGTGCATGACTCGGAACGCCTCGGCGGGTCCCTCGACGCCGCCGGATACGTCAAAGCCGACGGGGTCGAGCCTGACGTCGTCGTCATCAACACGTGCGCCGTGCGCGAGAACGCCGACAACAAGCTCTACGGAAACCTCGGCTATCTCGCCTCGGTGAAGAAGCGCCACGCCGGCATGCAAATCGCCGTCGGGGGCTGCCTCGCCCAGAAGGACAAGAACGTCATCCTCGAGAAGGCGCCGTGGGTGGACGTCGTCTTCGGCACCCACAACATGGGCTCACTGCCGAGCCTGCTCGAACGGGCCCGCCACAACGACGAAGCCCAGATCGAGATCCTCGATTCGCTCGAGACGTTCCCGTCCACGCTCCCCACCAAACGTGAATCGACCTACAGCGGCTGGGTCTCGATCTCGGTCGGCTGCAACAACACCTGCACCTTCTGCATCGTTCCCGCCCTCCGCGGCAAGGAGAAGGACCGCCGCCCGGGCGAGATCCTCGCCGAGATTCAGGCGCTCGTCGACGACGGTGCGATCGAAGTCACCCTGCTCGGCCAGAACGTCAACTCCTACGGCGTCGAATTCGGCGACCGGCAGGCGTTCTCGAAACTGCTTCGCGCTGCGGGGGCCATCCCGGGTCTCGAACGCATCCGCTTCACCAGCCCACACCCCGCCGCGTTCACCGACGACGTGATCGACGCCATGGCCGAGACGCCCAGCGTCATGCCCCAGCTGCACATGCCGCTGCAGTCCGGCTCCGACCGCATCCTCAAGGCCATGCGTCGCTCCTACCGCAGCGAGAAGTTCCTCGGCATCCTCGACCGGGTCCGTGAACGGATGCCGCACGCGGCGATCTCGACCGACATCATCGTCGGGTTCCCCGGCGAGACCGAAGAAGACTTCCAGGAGACGCTGCGCGTCGTCGAAGCGAGCCGCTTCGCCACCGCGTTTACCTTCCAGTACTCGATCCGCCCTGGCACTCCCGCGGCCACGATGCCCGACCAGATCCCAAAGGCGGTCGTGCAGGAACGGTACGAACGGCTGACCGCCCTGCAGGACCGGATCAGTCTCGAAGAGAACCAGGGCGTCGTCGGCCGTGAGGTCAATCTGCTCGTCGCCGTCGGCGAGGGCAAGAAGGATGCGGCCACCCACCGGATGTCCGGTCGCGCCGAGGACTCCCGGCTCGTGCACTTCGACGTTCCCGCCGGTTCCGAGATCCCGCGCCCCGGCGACGTCGTCACCGTGCGCGTCAGCCAGGCTGCACCGTTCTATCTCATTGCAGACACGACGGATGGCGCGCCACTGCGCGTGCGCCGGACGACCGCCGGCGACGCGTGGGACTGGGCGCAAGCCGAGTCCTGCGGTGTGCCCGCCGCCCCGTCTTCGACGCCCGGCCGGGTGTCGCTCGGGCTGCCGTCCCTGCGGGTCGGCCCGCCGGCATCCGTCGCTGGAGCAACCACCCCGATCTACGACCAACTGGACGGTCAGCGCTGAACCCGTCAGCCGGTGCCGAGGTGATCTGCATCATCGGCCCCACCGGCACGGGAAAATCCGAGCTCTCGCTCACCCTCGCCGAGCGGCTGGCGCGAGCAGGGCGCCCGGCCGAGATCGTCAACGCCGACGCGATGCAGTTGTATCGCGGAATGGACATCGGTACCGCGAAACTCGCCCAGGAGGAACGCCGCGGGATCCCGCACCACATGCTCGACGTACTCGATGTCGCGACCGAGTCGACCGTCGCCGCCTACCAGGCGGATGCCCGGGCAGCGGTCGAGGAGGTCCTTGCGCGGGGTGCCACCCCGATCCTCGTCGGAGGCAGCGGGCTGTACGTCGCAAGCGTGATCTACGACTTCCAGTTTCCGGCATCCGACAAGGCGGTTCGCGCGCGGCTCGAAGCCGAGCTGGAATCCGACGGGGCGGCTGAGCTGTACCGCCGTCTCGCCGCCCTGGATGCGGACGTCGCGTCACGGATCGGATCGCAGAACACGCGCAGGCTCGTGCGCGCCCTCGAGGTCGCAGAGTTGACGGGGTCGCCGGTCGCCGGGATGCTGCCAGAGGCGCCGGTGTACTGGCGGCCGACACGCATCCTCGGGCTGCGTGCGCCCAGGGACGAGCTCGTCGCCCGGCTCGACGAGCGTGTGCTGCGCATGTGGAGCGGCGGACTCCTCGACGAAGTCCGTGCACTCATACCGGAGGGCATCGAACGCGGGGTGACCGCATCCCGTGCGATCGGGTATGCGCAGGCGCTGCGGCAGCTCGCCGGGGCCGCGACCGAGGCCGAAGCCATCGACGAAACCCAGCAGCTGACGCGGAGGTACGCGCGCAGGCAGATGAGCTGGTTCCGGCGCTATGCCGATATCGTCTGGCTCGACTACGACGCGGCAGACCTCGGGGACGCCGCTGAGGCATCCGTCTCCCGCGAACCCTAGACTCGAGCCATGGCATTCACGCTCCCGTTCACCAAAGGCCACGGCACCGGCAACGACTTCGTTCTCTACGCGGACCCGGATGGCACGATGCCGCTGAGCGCAGAGCAGATTACCGCGATTTGCGACCGGCACTTCGGAGTCGGCGCTGACGGCGTCATCCGCGCTGTCCGTTCACGGAACCTCGACGCGGGTGCCGCCGCACTCGCCGAGGATGAGAACGCCGAGTGGTTCATGGATTACCACAATGCCGACGGGTCGATCGCGGAGATGTGCGGCAACGGCATCCGTGTCTTTGTCCGCTACCTGCTGGACCAGGGCCTCGTCGAACTCGAGTCGGGCGACACCCTCGCCATCGGCACGCGGGCCGGCGTGCGCGACGTGCAGCGGTCGACGAACGGATTCCAGGTCGATCTCGGACGCTGGATGCTCGACGGGGGAGAACCGCTTGTGCGCGCCAAGGAGCTCAAGGTCGCCCGACCCGGACTCGGCATCAATGTGGGCAACCCGCACGTCGTCGTCGCCCTCGCCGACGAAAGCGAACTTGCGTCGGCCGACCTCAGTTACGTTCCCCGGATCGAGCCGGAACCCATCGATGGTGCCAATGTCGAGTTCGTTGTGCCGCACGACCCGCTCGTGACCGACGGAATCGGCCGCATCACGATGCGCGTGCACGAGCGTGGCAGCGGTGAAACGCTGTCTTGCGGAACGGGAGTCGCGGCCGCCGCCCTGGCGACACGGCACTGGGCGGGTTCAGCAGCGCCGAACGCATGGCGCGTCGACGTGCCCGGAGGAACCCTCGGGGTGCGGATGTTCGCTACTCAGGATGGAGAGCACGTCGGGCTCAGCGGCGCCGCCGAACTCGTCTACACCGGGACGCTCGAGCTGGGCTGAGGTCAGTCCGCGTGCCGGGAGGCACGCAGGACGCGGTAGCCCTTGCTGATCGCCTCGCGCGTCACGTCGAGGTCGCTGCCGAACTGCTCCTGCAGCCAGCGCTGCAGGCTGTCTGCGCCGAGGTTCTTCTGCACGACGAGCCACGCGTCCGAACCCGGGGTGAGTCGGGGCAGCCAGTGCTCGAGCATCTCGTGCAGGGCCTGCTTGCCGATCCTGATCGGCGGGTTCGACCAGATGGAGTCGAACTGGAGATCCGCGGGAACCTGGTCGGGAAGCACCGCCTTGACGTTGGTCAGTCCCAGTTTCTCGGCGTTCATCCGGACGAGCTCGAGCGAACGTTCGTTGACGTCGACGGCCCACACCGTGGCATCCGGTGATGCGAAAGCGATGGTGAATGCGATCGGACCCCAGCCGCAGCCGAGGTCAAGAATGTTGCCCGTTGCGGGCGGACGCGGCGTCTCGCTGAGGAGTACCTGGGTGCCCTGGTCGATCCGGGCCGGGCTGAAGATGCCATTGGCGGTCGTCAGTTCTCGAGCCTCGCCCGCGAGGTGCACCGTGACGGTCCGCAGCTTGAGCTCGGTTCCGGGCACGCCGGTGAAGTAGTGTTCGCTGGCCATACCCGAACGTTACTCGACCGCACGCGTTAGGGTTAACTCTGATGACATCTCAGAACGACACCCCAGACCTCACCGAAGGCGACGACGCCGTGGCCCGCGTGCTCAAGAACGCTGAGACGCGTGCGTCCGGCTATGCACTCTTCGGCGCGGGCAGGGCCGAAGCGCTCGACGCCGAAACCGGCGCCCGCGACGACGGCGACCATGATGGCGAGCAGTTCGACCGGGAAGACCGCCAGGCACTGCGCCGCGTTCGCGGTCTCTCGACAGAGCTTGAGGACGTCACCGAGGTCGAGTACCGGCAGTTGCGGATCGAGAACGTCGTTCTCATCGGCATCTACTCGCAGGGTTCCCTGCAGGATGCGGAAAACTCGATTCGCGAACTGGCCGCCCTGGCCGAGACCGCCGGTGCCGTCGTCCTCGACGGTATGCTGCAGCGCCGTCCGACGCCGGACCCGAGCACCTACCTCGGCAAGGGCAAGGCCGAGGAGCTCCGCGGCATTGTGGCCGCGCTCGGCGCAGATACCGTCATCGCCGACACCGAACTCGCACCCAGCCAGCGTCGTGCGCTCGAGGACGTCGTCAAGGTGAAGGTCATCGACCGCACCGCCGTGATCCTCGACATCTTCAGCCAGCACGCGAAGAGCCGTGAGGGCAAGGCGCAGGTCGAACTCGCGCAGCTCGAGTACCTGCTGCCGCGGCTCCGCGGCTGGGGTGACTCGATGTCCCGCCAGGCCGGTGGCCAGGTCGGTGGCGCCGGGGCTGGTATGGGTTCACGTGGTCCAGGTGAAACGAAGATCGAGCTCGACCGCCGCCGCATCCACACCCGGATGTCGAAGCTGCGCAAGCAGATCAAGGGTTACGGCCCCGCGCGTGAAGCAAAGCGCGCCAACCGGCACCGCTTCGAAGTGCCGTCCGTCGCGATCGCCGGATACACCAACGCCGGCAAGTCGAGTTTGCTCAACCGGATCACGAAGGCCGGTGTGCTCGTCGAAAACTCCCTGTTCGCCACCCTGGACGCGACGGTTCGCCGCACCCAGACCGAAGATGGTCGGCTCTACACGATCTCCGACACCGTCGGTTTCGTGCGCAACCTGCCGCACCAGCTCGTCGAAGCGTTCCGGTCGACCCTCGAAGAAGTCGCCGAATCGGATGTCATCGTGCACGTCGTCGACGGATCGCACCCCGATCCCGCGGCCCAGCTGATGACCGTGCGCGACGTCATCGGCGATGTCGGTGCCCGTGACATCCCAGAGCTCGTTGTCTTCAACAAGAGCGACCTCGTCAGCGATGACGACCGCCTGCTGTTGCGCGGCCTCGAGCCGAGCGCGATTTTCGCCTCTGCCCGCACGGGTGAGGGGATCGACGAGATCCTCACCGCGCTCGGGAACCTTCTGCCGAGTCCGTCGATCGAACTCGACCTCCTGGTGCCGTACGACCGCGGAGACGTCATTTCCATGCTGCACCGCCGTGGCCGGGTCGATCACCTCGACTACCTCGAGGAGGGCACCCACGTGCGTGCGATGGCATCCGAGGAGCTCGCCGCGCAGGTCGCGGAGTTCGCCCGCCAGGCCTGACACCTCCGGGGCTTTCGTCCCGCTTCACTCGGTCGGTTTCGGCTGTTCGCTAAGCTGCTCGGTCACTCTTGGTCGAAACTTGGGGCCCGTTGCAGCCGTTTTCGACCGAGCGCGGACTTCATCGGGCGGTGCGCCCCGGTTCTCGAAACCGAGTCGCTCGTAAAACGCGAGCGTCTCGTTCAGGTCGCGGCTGGGAAGAATCGGAACGGCGCGCTCGGACATGCCGAACACGATAGACCCGCCGGAGACGCACCGGAATGGCCGCTTCCACCGGTCGCGGGAGCGCCGCTAAACCGCGCGGAGAACCGCCACGATCTTGCCGAGCACGTCGGCCTCGTCGCCCAGAATCGGCTCGAAGCTCGAGTTGCGGGGGAGCAGCCAGGTGTGACCGTCGCGCTGGCGGAACACCTTCACGGTCGCTTCGCCATCGAGCATCGCGGCGACGATGTCACCGTTCTCGGCGGTCTGCTGCTGCCGGACGACAACCCAGTCGCCATCGCAAATGGCGGCATCGATCATCGACTCGCCGGAGACCTTGAGCATGAACAGGTCGCCCTTACCGACGAGCTGCCGGGGGAGCGGGAACACTTCTTCGACCTGCTGGTCTGCCGTGATCGGAACACCGGCGGCGATCCGGCCGACGAGCGGGACCATGGCGGCGTCGCCAACGGGCGTCTGATTCTCGAAGTCGGTTTCGGCTGACTGCGACGGCAGGTCGATGAGGATCTCGAGTGCGCGCGGCCGGTTCGGGTCGCGGCGGAGGTACCCGCTGAGTTCGAGCTGGTTGAGCTGGTGCGTGACGCTCGACAGCGAGGCGAGGCCGACGGCGTCACCGATCTCGCGCATGCTCGGCGGGTAACCCCGGGAGGTCACGGACCGCTGGATCACGTCGAGGATCGCCAGCTGCTTCTCACTCAGGCTCTTGCGGCGGCGCGTCGTTGGCTTCTCAGCGAGCACGCGCTTGGGTTTCGCAGAAGCTGCAGCACTCCCGGTCGTCGCAGCGGCATCCCTCTTGTTGAGCGTCATGTCACTCCCGTCTGGCGGGCGGGGCCGGCCAATGTCAGTGGTCGCTGGTTGAGTTTCAACCAGTAGTCAAACCCTAGCTTCGGTGCCGACTCGCAACAAACATTTGTTCGAGTGTGTCGAGACTATTTTCGATAAAAGTCCGAATACGGGGTTGAATGTTCGAACAATCGAATATATATTCGGAACACAGCTTCGTATCCGGCTCCCCCGACCGGGAGCCGGATACGAATACTCCGAAGCACCGCACCGCATCGCAACAGCACCGCATCGTCAGCACGCAGGAGGCACACCATGAGCACAGCAGTCATCACACCGATCCGCCCGGCACTTCCGTCCCGATCGGCAGCGATGCGACCGACGCCCGTCGCTCCCTCTCGCCAGCCCGAGACACAGCCGCAGCAAGCGGGCAAGCTGCGTCTCACCCGTCGTGGGCGAGTGGTCTTCACCTCTCTCGCGGCTGCGCCCCTCGTGGCGATCGCCGCCTGGCTCGGCGTCAACGCCCTGCCTGCTGTCGCAACCTCCAGTTCGAGCACCGTCGTGTTCGAGTACGAGACCATCGAGCCCGGCCAATCACTTTGGCAGCTCGCAGCAACCGTTGCACCCGAGTCAGACCCCCGCGACGTCATCGCGGACATCATGCGTCTCAACCAGCTCGAGACCTCCACGGTTTCTCCCGGCCAGCGCATCGCGATCCCGGAGCAGTACGCGAACTGAGCCATCACGGCGGCGGGCAGAAGCCCTGCCGGCCGCCGGTAAACTTGCCGGGTGAGTTCTCTCGAGTCCCTGCCCATCCGCGACGACCTTCGCGGCAAGACGCCCTACGGGGCTCCCCAGAAGAGCGTGCCGGTCGCGCTCAACGTGAACGAGAACACCCACGCGATCCCCGAAGAAGTGGCTCGCGACATCGTCACCTCGCTGGCGACTGCGGTGCTCGGGGCCAACCGGTACCCCGACCGTGAGTTCAGCACGCTCCGCGACAGCCTCGCGGGCTACCTCGGGCACGGGCTCACCCGGGAGAACATCTGGGCGGCCAACGGATCGAATGAAGTCCTCCAGCAGGTCCTCCAGGCGTTCGGCGGTCCTGGTCGCTCCCTTCTCGGCTTCGTACCGACGTATTCCATGTACTCGCTGCTCGCATCGGGAACCGGCACGACCTGGATCGGTGCCGAACGCGACCCCGAGTACGAACTCTCACCGGCAACAGCGGCCGCTGCCGTCGCCGAGGCACAACCGGACATCGTGTTCCTGTGCTCCCCGAACAACCCGACGGGCACTCCTCTCTCCCTCGAGACGATCGCCGCTGTTTACGACGCAACAGACGGAATCGTCGTGGTCGACGAGGCGTACGTGGAGTTCGCGCCCCACGACATCCCGAGCGCCCTGACCCTACTGCCCGGGCGGGACCGCCTGCTCGTCTCGCGCACCATGAGCAAGGCATTCGCGTTCGCGGGCGTCCGGGTCGGCTACCTCGCCGCGGACCCGGCGGTGACGGATGCTCTCCGTCTCGTCCGCCTGCCCTACCACCTCTCCGCGCTGACGCAGGCAGCAGCGACCGCGGCTTTATCGCACAGCGCAGCCATGCTCGCCATGGTCGACGACATCCGCGTGCAGAGGGACCGAATCAGCGCGGGTCTCACCGAGCTCGGATTCCACCCGTACCGCAGCCACAGCAACTTCGTTCTGTTCGGGGGAGTGGAGAACCCGCACGCCCTGTTCGAGGCGTTGCTGGAGCGCGGCATCCTGATTCGCGACATCGGCCTGCCCGGGTCATTGCGTGTGACGGCCGGAACCGAGGCGGAGACGACCGCATTCCTCGACGCCATGGCCGCGATAGGCTCGAAACCATGACCTCCGTAGAGCGCACCGCGCACGTCCAGCGTGAGACGAGCGAGTCCACCATCGACCTGTCGATCAACCTCGACGGCACGGGGACGAGCGACATCCACACCACGGTGCCGTTCTTCGATCACCTGCTGACGGCATTCGCGAAGCACTCGCTCACCGACCTCACCGTGCGGGCGAGCGGAGACACCGAGATCGACGTGCACCACACGGTCGAGGACATCGGCATCGCCCTCGGTTCGGCAATCAGGCAGGCTCTCGGTACCAAGGCCGGCATCTCCCGCTACGGCGACGCCCTCGTGCCGCTCGATGAAGCACTCGTTCAGGCGGTCGTCGACATCTCCGGACGCCCATACCTCGTACACTCCGGCGAGCCCGCAGGGTTCGAGTTCCACCTCATCGGCGGCCACTTCACCGGTTCCATGGTGCGCCACGTCTTCGAGGCCATCAGCTACAACGCCGCGCTCACCGTTCACGTCCGCGTGCTCGGCGGACGCGACCCGCACCACATCGCCGAAGCGGAGTTCAAGGCCTTCGCCCGTGCATTCCGGCAGGCCAAGGCTTTCGACGCCGAGGTGACCGGCATCCCCTCCACGAAGGGTGCCCTGTGAGCAGCGGTTCCGCTCCGAGTGTCGTTGTCCTCGACTACGGCAGCGGCAACGTCCACTCTGCCGTCAAGGCCCTCGAAGCAGCGGGTGCGTCGGTCGAGCTGACCGGAAACCGCGCCCGCGCGCTCGAAGCAGACGGGCTCCTCGTGCCCGGTGTCGGCGCGTTCAGCGCCGTGATGGAACAGCTGCGTGCATCGCGTGCGGCCGAAGTCATCGACCGCAGGCTCGCCGGCGGGCGCAAGGTCCTCGGTATCTGCGTCGGCATGCAGGTGATGTTCGAACACGGAGTCGAGCGAGGTCTCGACACGGAGGGCCTCGGTGAATGGCCAGGCACCGTGGCCGAACTCGATTCCCCGGTGTTACCTCACATGGGCTGGAACACCGTCGACGCCCCCGAAGACTCCGTGCTCTTCCGCGGCCTCCGCGACGAGCGTTTTTACTTCGTGCACTCCTACGCCGCTCAGGACTGGACGCTCGACGTGACCCCTCCGTTCCCCGCACCACGGGTGACCTGGGCCGAACACGGCACTCGGTTCATCGCCGCCGTCGAGAACGGCCCCCTTTCCGCTACCCAGTTCCACCCCGAAAAATCGGGGGATGCCGGCATCCGGCTGCTGAAAAACTGGGTCGCCTCCCTCTCCACCGACTGACGTTCATCTTCTGCGGCACACCGATGCCACACCCGAGCAACCAACAAGGACAACCATGAGTGAGTTCAACACGACCCCGAAGCTCGTCCTGCTTCCGGCGGTCGACGTCGCCGACGGCAAGGCCGTGCGCCTGACGCAGGGCGAAGCCGGAACCGAAACCAACTACGGTGACCCGGTCGATGCCGCGGCGGACTGGGCCAATCAGGGCGCCGAGTGGATCCACCTCGTCGACCTCGACGCTGCCTTCGGCCGGGGCAACAACGCCGGTGTCATCCGGAAGGTGATCAAGCAGGTGCGCGGCGTGAAGGTCGAGCTCTCCGGCGGTATCCGTGACGATGCCTCCCTCGAAGCAGCCCTCGCGACCGGTGCGAAGCGCATCAACCTTGGAACCGCCGCGCTCGAGAACCCCGAGTGGGCGGCCAACGTCATCGGCCAGTACGGCGACGCCGTTGCTGTCGGTCTCGACGTCCGTGGCACCACGCTCGCCGCTCGCGGCTGGACCCGCGACGGCGGAGACCTGTGGACGGTCATTGACCGCCTCGAGCAGGCTGGTTGCGCCCGGTACGTCGTCACGGACGTGACCAAGGACGGCACGCTTCAGGGCCCCAACCTCGACCTGCTCCGCCAGGTCCTCGAGCGGACCAACCGTCCGGTCGTCGCATCCGGCGGTGTGTCGAGCCTCGACGATCTCGTGGCCCTGCGTTCGCTCGTCCCGCTCGGACTCGAGGGTGCGATCGTCGGAAAGGCACTCTACGCGGGCGCCTTTACGCTCGCTGAGGCGCTGGATGTCGCATCCGACTAACCCAGCGGACTCCGCCGGCCAGCCGTGGGCGGGCCGCTCATTCGGCGACCACACCCCGTCGACCGATGACGGGTCGGCGCCGCAGCCTCTGATCGATGCGCTCGAGCGGTTCCGCAGCGGCATCGCGGGAGAAGCGGATGTCGTCGACGCGTTCCGCACATCGCGCCTGTTGATCCCGCTGGTCGCGCACGCCGGCGACGTCGGCGTGGGACCTCACGGCCAGAAGGTCGACAAGACGCAGGAGCTCTCCATCGTCACCGTCGGTGGGCCGGACGGACGCAATGTCCTGCCCGTGTTCTCGTCGGTCGACGCCATGTCGGCGTGGAACCCGAGAGCGAGACCGGTGCCGGCCGACGGCATCCGTGTCGCACTCGCGGCCGCAAGCGAGAACACCGATCTCGTCGTGCTCGACCCGACGAGCCCGACCGAATTCGCGATCCGCCGTCCAGCGCTCTGGGCGATCGCGCAGTCGCAGCACTGGGCACCCGGCTACCTCGACCCGGATGTTCTCGACGCGTTCCTCACGAGCGTCACGTCGGAACTCGCAGTGCTCAACGTCCGGCTCGCGGCGGGAGACCCCGACGCCCGGCTCGGCGGACCGGAAGTGGTCGTGCGACTGGAACTCATCGACGGGCTCACCAGGGCCGAGCTCGACACGACGCTCAACCGGCTGGCGCAACGGTGGGCGGCCAGCGACGTCATCGCCACCCGGGTGGACTCGCTCCGCGTGAAACTCGAAGCCTCGGCCTGATCCCGCCGCGAGGAAGCGGCATCCGTTCTCACTTTTGTGCACGTGCTCGCGGATGCTGCCGTGGCACTATTATCCGGCCCAGGTCGGTCACGACGCCGCGGAAGGTGCGCGGGTTCCGAAAGGGTAACCTCCCGATCCCGGGGTGCCTGCGGCAACCCGACTGCGCCATACTGACGACATGACGCACGATGCTGCAGCTCCTGTCCGGCGGAACCTTCTCGTCCTTCTCGTCACGATCGCGGTCCTGGTCGTCGTCGCGCTCGCCATCGTGTTCACGCGGGGCGAACCAGAGGTGCTCGATGAGTCGACGCCTGAGGGGGTCGTGCAACGGTATGCCGCCGCGGTGCTCGACGGCGACGACGAGGAAGCGCTCAACTGGCTCTCGGACGACGCCCGTGACGAGTGTGGCAACACGCAAAGCGTCACACATGACGACCTGCGGGTGGCACTGATCTCCACCGATATGCGTGAGAACTCTGCGGATGTCCGGGTGCAGATCAGCCGGAACGGCGGTGGACCGTTTGAATCCGAGTACAGCTATGAGGAAGACGTCAAGCTGACGCGGGAAGGCAAGGACTGGCGCATCGAGGTTGCGCCGTGGGAACTGACGATCTGCCTGATGGACGGTGAGATCCGATGAGCGGAATCGCGCCATACGCTCCGGCGACAGGGTCAGCAGGGCAGACCATCCGACGAGTCATCGTCTACTCGCTGCTCTTCGCCCTCGTTATCATCGCCGCAACAGGTCTGCAGGGGCTCCTCGCCCTGGTCCTCGAACCGGACACGGTACTCGCCGGCGAGAGCACGGGCGCGCTCGCGCAGGCGCTGGCGTTCACCCTCATCGGTGGCCCGCTCGCCGCCCTGCTGTGGTGGGCATCGTGGCGCCGCCTCTCTGAGCCCGCCGAGCGCGCCGCGCTGACGTGGGGGCTCTACATCTCACTGGCATCCATCGTCGCGTTGATCTCCGCAACGATCGCGCTCGTCAGAGTGGTCACCGAGCTCATCGACGGGGAGTGGGACGGTGCGGCCTTCGCCACGGGAGTTGTGTTCGGGGCGGTGTGGGCCTGGCATCGGTGGATGTGGCGGCACCCGGCGAAGAGTCCTCTTCGGCTCGCGGAGGTGCCGGCGATTCTCGGGGCAGCATTCGGAATTCTTCTCGGTGCCGGGAACGCGATCGGAATGCTGGCCGGGATCTTCGATGCTGCCGTCATCGACCTCACGGCAGCGCCGACGATCGGTGAACGCTGGTGGGTGGGAACGTTCCAGGCCCTGGTCTGGGCGGCCGGGGGAGCGCTCGTCTGGGCGTGGCACTGGTATCGCGAGCGAGCCCGCACCACGGTCACCGGTCTGGCGAACGTCGCCCTCATTCTCGTCGGCATTCTCCTCGCCGCTCTTGTCACACTCGGCGGGGTCGGCACCGTTCTCTTCGTCTTGCTCAGACTTCTCCTCGATAACACCGACCCGATTCGGGTGCTGCTGTCGCCGCTCGGAGTAGCTATCGCTTCGGCACTGGTCGGAGCGGTGATCTGGACCTATTCACGCGGGATCGCGCTGGGCCGCTCTCCCGACGTGAGGCAGGCGAGCATCCTGGCCACGAGCGGTGTCGGGCTCGTCGGTGCGGCATCCGGACTCGGCGTCGTCGTCAATTCGGCGCTCGGCATCTTTGCGACACGCCTGGCGGGGGACGACCTCCGGACTCTGTTGCTCGGAGGCCTGAGCGCTCTGCTCGTCGGAGGTGTCGTGTGGTGGCTCACCTGGCGACCCTTCCGGCCGACGGATGCCGCGGCGGCAGGAACAGGACGGCGCATCTACCTCATCGCCGTCTTCGGCCTCAGTGCCATCGTCGCGCTCATCACGCTGCTCGTGATCGGCTACCGGTTGTTCGAGTTCTTCCTCCAGGGCGGCGCGAATCTCATCGAGCAGATCCGTGCACCGCTCGGGCTTCTGACGGCGACGGCACTGGTGGCCGGCTACCACTTCGGTGTCTGGCGACACGACCGTGCGGATGCCGCAGCGTCCGCGCCCCCTGAGCGGCCACGCACCATCGGCGAAGTGATCCTCGTCACGGCCGCCGACCCCACGCCGCTCATCGACGTGATCCGGCACGAAACGGGAGCGACCGTGACCGTCTGGCCGACGGCATCCGCACTGCAGTCGGCCCCGGCGTCACCCGCTGGAGCAGAGCCGTCCCCGGAACCGGAGAGCCTCGCTCGTGCCCTCGACGGGATCACGGGCCGGAGGGTCCTGATCCTCGCCGGTCCCGCCATGCGCCTCGAGGTCCTGCTGCTGGCGGACTGACGCACCAGCACACGTTCATCGGTCCCGAATGCCACTTTCGAGTGCAAGAACTCGGCATAAGGGACCGATGAGTCGCGCAGCCTCCCAGCCGAAGTGAACTGGCAAGCGAAGGCGAAGCGGTGTGTGCCGCGTCCAGGGCGTGGACGGGCGTCCACGGGCGGGGACGCGGCGCACGCCGCGGAGCCGTTGGTGGACTAGTTAACCGGCCCCGTCCACTTTTCTCCCGGCCCCTTACCAATGGGGTCAGGAAGAACGGATGCCTCGCGGAACGCCAGCTGCAGCGAACGCAGTCCGTCGCGGAGACTCCGTGCGTGCATGTCGCTGATCTCCGGGGCTCCCGCGGTGATCAGGCCGGCCAGCGCGTTGATGAGTTTGCGTGCCTCATCGAGATCCTGCTGCGAATCCGGGTCATCGGCGAGGCCGCACTTGACGGCTGCTGCACTCATGAGGTGGACGGCGGTAGTGGTGATCACCTCGACGGCGCCGACCTCTGCGATGTCGCGTGTGGCATCCGCTGCCGCGTCTTCCACGTTGTCGTAAGGGGATTCGTTAGTGCTCACTGCCAACCTCTGCTAGACTTCTGGACGGCTCCGGGACTTTCGTCCTGGTACGAAAGAGGAAATTTCCCACCCGCGCTTGACCGCTTCACTAAGGTTACCGGGTTGTTGTACTCCGCCGAACGCATGGTTTCATGCCGAGGTAGTCAGGGTACGAGCCGCTGCGATGGTGTTTAACCATCGTGGTTGCAGTGTGGTATTTCTCCTCTCTCGCCCGGTACAGGCATCCGTCTGAACCGGTGGTCACGAGATTTGAGTTAGAGGAGCTACGCATTAGCGATCCCCGTACAAACGACCGTATCCGCGTCCCCGAGGTTCGCCTCGTCGGTCCCGCCGGAGAACAGGTCGGCGTCGTCAAAATCGAGGTGGCACTGCGTCTTGCGCAGGATGCCGAGCTCGATCTGGTTGAGGTCGCCCCGAACTCCAAGCCACCGGTCGCAAAGATCATGGATTACGGCAAGTTCAAGTACGAGGCTGCGCAGAAGGCGAAGGAAGCCAGGCGCAACCAGGCGAACACGATCCTCAAAGAGGTTCGTTTCCGCCTCAAGATCGACAAGCACGACTACGAGACGAAAGTAAAGCGCGCTGAGGGATTCCTCAAGGGTGGCGACAAGGTCAAAGCAATGATCCTGTTCCGCGGCCGTGAGCAGTCCCGCCCTGACCAGGGCGTGCGCTTGCTCCAAAAATTTGCCGAAGATGTGGCGGAGCTGGGCACTGTTGAGTCCGCACCGACGATCGACGGTCGAAACATGGTCATGGTCATTGGACCTCTGAAGAACAAGTCAGAGGCCAAGGCCGAGGCCAACGCACATCGTGCTGCCGACAAGGCAGCTAAGCAGGAGGAAAACAATGCCTAAGCAGAAGACCCACTCCGGTGCCAAGAAGCGATTCAAGCTCACTGGTTCCGGCAAGATCAAGAAGCAGCAGTCGGGCATGCGTCACAACCTCGAAGTGAAGTCCGGCCAGCGCAAGCGTCGCCTGAACACTGACCAGCTTGTGTCCAAGGCTGACACCAAGAACATCAAGAAGCTTCTCGGTCGCTAGACCAGACCCGTTAGGAATATAAATAATGGCAAGAGTAAAAAGGGCGGTAAACGCTCACAAGAAGCGTCGGAAGATCCTCGAGCGGGCTGAGGGTTACCGGGGTCAGCGTTCGCGCCTGTACCGGAAGGCCAAGGAGCAGGTCACCCACTCCATGGTTTACGCGTACCGTGACCGCCGCCAGAAGAAGGGTGACTTCCGTCGCCTCTGGATCCAGCGGATCAACGCGGCATCGCGCGCCAACGGCCTGACCTACAACCGCCTCATCCAGGGTCTCGGTCTTGCCGGTATCGAGGTCGACCGTCGCATCCTCGCTGAACTCGCCGTTCACGAGCCCGCCACGTTCGCCGCCCTCGTCGAGAGCGCGAAGAAGGCCCTCCCGGCCGACACGTCGGCCCCGAAGGTTGACGCAGCAGCGTAGGTTTTTCGCTTCATTCAACGGGCATTCCGCTTCGGCGGGATGCCCGTTGTTGCGTTAACGCGCGAGCCTGTCGGGCGCTGCCTCCCGCCGCTCGTAGACTGGGCGTGTGCTTGATAATCCACGATCTCCGCGCGTCCGATCGGTCGCCAAACTTGCCAAACGACCCGGTCGTGCCGAGACGGGACTCTTCCTCCTTGAAGGACCTCAGGCCGTTTCTGAGGCGCTGACGTTCCGGCCGCAGCTGTTCGTCGAGCTGTTCGCGACGCCGACGGCGCTGGAGCGCTACAGCGACATCGCCGAGAAGGCCGCCGCAGCGAACGTCGAGATCGAGTTCGTCTCCGAAGAAGTTCTCAACGTGATGAGCGACACCGTCACCCCACAGGGGTTCATCGCTGTCGCCCACCAATTCCCGACCTCGATGAAGGACATCTTCGCCGCGGGCCCGAAGCTCATCGCGATCCTCGAAGAGGTGCGTGACCCGGGCAACCTCGGAACGATCATCCGTGCCGCGGACTCCGCAGGGGCGGACGCCGTCATCCTCACCGGCCGTTCGGTCGACCTCTACAACCCCAAGGTCGTCCGCTCGACCACGGGTTCGCTCTTTCACCTGCCGATCGCCGTCGGCGCTGAACTGCCCAACGTGATCCAGCGGGCACACGCTGCAGGCCTCACCGTTCTCGCTGCCGACGTCAAGGGCACGAGTCTCCTCGATGCTCGTGCGGACGGCACCCTCGCCAAACCGACCGCCTGGTTGTTCGGCAATGAAGCACACGGCCTCACCGACGAGCAGCTGCTCGAAGCGGATGCCGCTGTCACGGTGCCGATTTACGGTCACGCGGAATCCATGAACCTCGCCACGGCGGCGTCCGTCTGCCTGTACGAATCGGCGTTTGCGCAGCGTTCCGTCGCCTCCTGACCTCGCGCCGGGTTTGGTTACAACTCAGTAACGGGGACGGGCGCGTCATGCGCGCGAAACATGGCGTCCCGTACGTTGGTTCTCATGGAACCAACGCTGATCCCGCACACTACGAGCGTGCCTGTTGCCCGGCAGGGTGAGCCTCTCGTCGTCATTGACGGTGTGAACAAGCACTACGGCGAACTGCATGTCCTGAAGGACATCAATACCTCCGTCGCGCGCGGGGAAGTCGTCGTCGTCATCGGCCCCAGTGGATCAGGAAAGTCGACGTTGTGCCGGGCGATCAACCGCCTCGAGACGATCGACACCGGTTCGATCACCATTGACGGTGACACGCTGCCGGAAGAGGGGGCCGCCCTCGCACGGTTGCGCGCGGATGTCGGAATGGTTTTCCAGTCGTTCAATCTCTTTGCGCACAAGACGGTGCTCGAGAACATCACTCTCGCGCCGCTCAAGGTCAAGAAGATGTCGAAAAAGGATGCCACGGAGCGCGCGATGACGCTGCTCGAGCGGGTCGGTGTCGCCAACCAGGCCAACAAGATGCCGGCGCAGCTCTCCGGAGGTCAGCAGCAGCGGGTCGCGATTGCGCGCTCGCTCGCGATGAGTCCCAAGCTGATTCTCATGGACGAGCCGACGAGCGCGCTCGACCCCGAGATGATCAACGAGGTCCTGGACGTCATGGTGGGTCTGGCCAAGGAAGGCATGACCATGATCGTGGTGACCCACGAGATGGGCTTCGCGCGTAAGGCAGCCGACCGTGTGCTCTTCATGGCCGAAGGAGAGATTGTCGAAGAGGCGACTCCCGAACAGTTCTTCACGAACCCTCAGTCTGAGCGCGCGAAGGACTTCCTTTCCAAGATCCTCGACCACTGACCACCGGGCCGCGGCATCAGCCGGGCTCGTTTCCGCTTGGCCGTCTCTGGCGGTCAGGACACAGCACAACATTAAGAGGAAGAAGAAGCTGATGAAGCGTAAGAAGCTATCTCTGATCGCTCTCGGAGGAGTAGCGATGCTCGCTCTCTCCGCCTGTGCAGGCGGTGCCGGCGACGACGGCGCTGCAGCGCCCGAGCCCGAGGAGACAGTCGAGTTCGAAGAGGGCACGACGATGGCCGAACTCGCTGAAGCGGGCTCGATCACCATTGGCACCAAGTTCGACCAGCCGCTGTTCGGCCTCGTCGGACCGAGTGGCGAGCCCGAAGGATTCGACGTCGAGATCGGCAAGATCATCGCCGCCAAGCTCGGCATTGCCGACGACAAGATCGAGTGGAAAGAGACTGTTTCCGCCAACCGTGAGCCGTTCATCCAGAACGGCGAGGTCGACATCGTCATCGCGACGTACACGATCAACGACAAGCGTAAAGAAGTCATCTCCTTCGCAGGGCCGTACTACATGGCCGGCCAGTCGATCCTCGTCCTCGCCGACAACGACGACATCAAGACCGAAGCCGACCTCGAGGGCCAGCCGGTCTGTTCCGTCACTGGATCGACCCCGGCCGCGAAGCTTGCCGAGATCGGTGCGACACCGGTTCTCACCGACACCTACTCGAACTGCCTGGAGCCGCTGCGCACCGGACAGGTCGTTGCCGTGTCGACTGACAACGTGATCCTCGCGGGTCTCGCCGCCCAGAACGAGGGCGAATTCAAGGTCGTCGGCAAGCCGTTCACCGACGAGCCCTACGGTATCGGCCTCGCAAAGGACGACGATGACTTCCGCAACTTCATCAACGACGTCCTCGAAGAAGCCTACGAAGACGGATCGTACGAAGAAGCATGGACCAGCACCGCTGGAACCGTGCTCGAGTTCGTCGAGCCGCCGGCTGTAGACCGCTACTAGACAGCACCATGAACGGGGCGGGGAATTCTCCCCGCCCCGTTCATGAGCCCGTCGCAACCACAGAAACGGAAGAGGCCACATGGACGTCATCATCGACAACCTGCCTCGGTACCTCTCAGGATTCAGCCTGACGCTGCAACTGCTCGTCGTAGCAACGATTGCCTCGCTGATCCTGGGCACCATCATCGCCACCATGCGGATCTCTCCCGTGCCGTCTCTGCGCGGCTTCGCGGCCGTTTACACCGAGCTCGTCCGCAACACCCCGCTCACCCTCGTCCTCTTCTTCTGCGCGCTGATCCTGCCCTACCTCGGGGCACGGATGCCGTACGAGCAGTTCGCCATGATCGGCTTGAGCGTGTACACCTCGCCGTTCATCGCCGAAGCACTGCGATCGGGCATCAATGGCGTGCCGATCGGCCAGGCCGAAGCGGCTCGCAGCCTCGGTCTCGGATTCGGCCAGACCGTCGGGAACGTGGTCTTCCCGCAAGCGTTCCGCATGGTGATCCCGCCGCTCATCAACGTGATCATCGCTCTGACGAAGAACACGTCCGTTGCCGGTGGCTTCTTCGTCTTCGAGCTCTTCAGCGTCGGTAAGGAGCTTGCGAATGCGAACGGCAACGCCGTCATCGCGGTGCTCCTCGGCGTTGCCACCTTCTATCTGTTGATCACCATCCCGCTCGGTATCTTCGCCGGCCGGCTCGAGAAGAAGTGGGTGGTGTCGCGATGAGCAACTCCGTACTGTTCGACGCGCCGGGACCCAAGGCCCGCCGTCTCTCGATCATTCTCTCGATCGTTGTCGCGATCCTGATCGCCGCCGGGCTCTTCTGGCTGTACAGCGTGCTCGCGGCACCGCGGCCCAGTTCCGGCGGCATCACACTGCCCGGTATGTTCGACGCAAGCCGGTGGGATGTTTTCGCAGACCCCGAAGTGTGGACGTTCATCGGCAAGGGCGTCATCGGGACGCTGCAGGCCGCAGGCGCGGCAGCGGTACTTGCGTTGATCCTCGGAGTTGTGTTCGCGCTCCTTCGGACCGCCAATACAGCGTGGATCCGCGTGCCCACAACGGTCGTCCTCGAGTTCGTGCGCGGCATGCCCGTGCTGCTCATGATGCTCTTCATCCTGCTCGGGTTCTCGAGCGGCGCGTACTGGGCCGTCGTCCTTGCCCTGGGTCTGTACAACGGCGCGATCATCGGTGAAGCACTTCGCGCGGGCCTCGCGTCACTGCCCCGCGGCCAGCGAGAAGCTGGCCTCAGCCTCGGTCTGCGCGAACTCCAAACGCGAATGCTCATCGAGTTCCCGCAGGCTTTCCGCCAGATGTTGCCGATCATCGTCGCTCAACTCGTCGTGCTGCTCAAGGACACCTCGCTGGGCTTCATCGTCGGCTACCCCGAACTCATCCGGTCGACGATGAACAACCTCGCCAGTTTCTACGGCAACCGGTACCTGTTCTCGTTCTTCGCCGTGACCCTCGTGATCTACCTCATCATGAACCTGTCGCTGTCGTGGGTCGCCCGTTACCTGTCCAAGCGGACCGACTCGGCCCGCCGTGGAGGCAAGAGCAAGAAAGACGTTCCCGTTGATCCCGCGCTCGCCATCCAGCAGGCATCCATTGCTGCCCGGCAGACGGGTGAGGGCTCGGCTTAGCTCGCCACTCGGTAGACTTGGGCACCGTGTCCGACTCTCCCGAAATTTCCGAAACCACTGTGAACGCCGCGGTGGAGGCGGCGCTCGAGGCCATCGCTGCCGCAGCCGACTCCTCCGCCCTCAAGCAGGTGCGCGCCGAGCACACCGGTGAGTCCTCGCCCCTGGCGAAACTCAACGGCATGCTCCGATCCGTCGCCCCCGACCAGAAAGCGCCGCTCGGCAAGCTCGTCGGGCAGGCGCGCGGCCGGGTCAACGGCGCGTTTGCTGCCCGTGAGCAGGAGATCGTCGAGGCGGAGAACGCCGCGCAGCTTGCCGCAGAGGCCGTCGACGTGACCGCGATCGCCAGCCGTTACCGGGCCGGGGCGCGGCATCCGCTCACCCTCCTGCAGGATCGCGTGAGCGAGATCTTCACCGGCATGGGCTGGGAGATCGCCGAGGGCCCCGAGGTCGAGAGCGAGTGGTTCAACTTCGACGCCCTCAACTTCGACGCGGATCACCCCGCCCGCGCCATGCAGGACACCTTCTTCATCGACCCGCCCGAGTCGCACCTCGTGTTGCGAACCCACACGTCGCCGGTGCAGGTCCGATCGCTCCTCGACCGAGAACTGCCCGTCTACGTGCTCGCCCCTGGCCGCGTGTACCGCACCGACGAGTTCGACGCGACGCACCTCCCCGTCTTCATGCAGTTCGAGGGCCTCGCCGTCGACAAGGGCCTCACCATGGCGCACCTCAAGGGCACGCTCGACCACTTCGTCAAGTCGATCTTCGGAGACGAGGCGAAGATCCGCCTGCGCCCGAGCTACTTCCCGTTCACGGAGCCGAGCGCTGAGCTCGACTTCTGGCATCCCACGTTCAAGCACGGTCCGCGCTGGATCGAATGGGGCGGCTGCGGCATGGTCAACCCGAACGTGCTCCGCGCCGCCGGGATCGACCCGGACGTGTATTCAGGTTTTGCCTTCGGCATGGGAATCGAGCGTGGCCTGATGCTGCGCAACGACGTCCAGGACATGCGGGAGATGGTTGAGGGCGACGTGCGCTTCTCACAGCAGTTTGGAATGGTGGTTTAGCATGCGGGTGCCCCTGAGTTGGCTCGCCGAATACGTTGATCTCGCACCGGGATCGACAACCGAAGATGTGCACGCCGCCCTGGTGAAGGTCGGCCTCGAAGAGGAAGACGTGCACACCTTCGACGTCACCGGACCGGTTGTTGTCGGCGAGGTCCTCGAATTCACCGAGGAGCCGCAGAAAAACGGCAAGACCATTCGCTGGTGCCAGGTACGCGTCGCGCCCGACGGCGAACTCGCGGCCGACGGCGGCCCCGCCGTGCACGGCATCGTCTGTGGTGCAGGCAACTTCTTCGTCGGTGACAAGGTCGTCGTGACCCTGCCCGGCGCCGTGCTGCCCGGTCCGTTCCCGATCACACCGCGCAAGACCTACGGCCACGTCTCCGACGGCATGATCGCTTCGACCCGTGAGCTCGGCCTCGGCGACGAGCACGACGGCATCCTGCGTCTGTCGACCCTCGGCGTCGACGCCCCGGTCGGGACGGATGCCATCGCTCTGCTCGGCCTGGACGACGCCGCCGTCGAAATCAACGTCACCCCGGATCGCGGCTACGCCTTCTCGATCCGCGGTGTCGCCCGCGAGTACGCGCACGCCACCGGCGCCGCTTTCCGCGACCCTGCGCTGCGGCCCGAGCTGGACGCGCCCGTCGGCGATGGCTACGCCGTCGCGATCGATGACGCAGCGCCGATCCGCGGGCGCCAGGGTGCGAGTGTCTTCGCGACCCGCGTCGTGCGTGGAGTCGACGCCTCGCTTCCGACTCCACCGTGGATGATGTCGCGACTGAAGCTTGCCGGCATCCGCTCGATTTCGCTCCTCGTCGACATCACCAACTACGTCATGCTCGAGCTCGGGCAGCCGATCCACGGCTACGACCTCGACGCGCTCACCGGCGGCATCGTCGTGCGCAGGGCCGTCCCGACCGAGACGGTCGAAACCCTCGACGGGCAGAAGCGCACGCTCGACCGCGAAGACCTGCTCATCACCGACGGCTCCGGCGCGATCGGTATCGCCGGCGTCATGGGTGGCGCACGCACCGAGATGGGCGACTCCACGCGCAACGTGCTCATCGAAGCCGCGAACTTCGACCCGGTGTCGATCGCCCGCACCGCCCGCAGGCACAAGTTGTCGAGTGAAGCGTCCAAGCGCTTCGAGCGCGGTGTCGACCCGAGCATCGCTGTTGCGGCCGCGTCACGGGTCGCCGAACTGATGGTCTCGCTCGCCGGGGGAGAGGCGGATGCCGTCGCAGGCGTCGTCGGCGAACCGACCGCCCCGCAGGCTGTTCCCTTCCCCGACGGTTATGTCTCCACCCTGATCGGCGTCGACTACACCGATGAGGAGATCCGCGGCTCACTGCTGGAGATCGGTGCGACGATCGAGGACTCTGACGGGGGACTGCTCGTCACCCCGCCGACCTGGCGCCCCGACCTCACCGACAAGTCCGACCTGGCCGAAGAGGTCGCGCGGATCGTCGGGTATGACCGGATCCCGTCCGTGCTGCCCATTGCTCCCGCTGGCCGTGGCCTCAGCCGGTCGCAGCGCATCCGTCGAACCGTCGCAGATACACTCGCCGCTGCCGGGTCGACCGAGATCCTCGCGTTCCCGTTCCTGGGTGCGACCGAGAACAACGTCTACGGCTCCGCGGACTCCGACGAAGTCGCAGCCATCAAGGTCGCCAACGCGCTCGACGCAA
Source organism: Mycetocola sp. TRD_SC_2 (assembly GCF_055361225.1). Classification (NCBI taxonomy): domain Bacteria; kingdom Bacillati; phylum Actinomycetota; class Actinomycetes; order Micrococcales; family Microbacteriaceae; genus Mycetocola; species Mycetocola sp. TRD_SC_2. Next base: position 1,106,424 of record NZ_CM143954.1, read on the forward strand.
CAGCGCCCTACCTGCGCACGACCCTCCTTCCCGGACTGATCGAGGCCGCGAAGCGCAACCTTTCCCGCGGCCTCACCGACCTGTCGCTCTTCGAGGTCGGACTCGTCTTCCGGCCCGAGGCAGGGCGTTCGTACGGGCAGGCTGACCTGCCATCCGGCGTCACGCTGCCGACGCCCGAGCAGCTCGCTGAACTCAACGCCGGTATCCCGCCGCAGCCACGCCACGTCGGTGTGCTGATCCTTGGCAACGCCGTGTCGAAGCAGCCCGGCCAGCAGGCGGTGCCGTCCGGCATCGCGGATGCTCTCGCGGCGGTCACGCAGATCGGACTCGCGACAGGCGCAAAGATCGACGTGGTGCAGGGGAGTCACAAGGCGTTCCACCCCGGCCGCACCGCTGAACTGCGGGTGGGTGACCGCGCCGTTGGGTTCGCCGGAGAGCTCCTTCCCCAGCTGGCACTCGACTCCGACCTGCCGCGCGTCGTCGCCGTCGTCGAGCTCGACCTCGACGCGGTGATCGCGTCCACCGACGCGGTGTTCACCGCCGGAGTCATCGGGACGCTTCCCGCCGCGACCCAGGACCTCTCACTCGTCGTCTCCGTGGATGCGCCCGCCGCAGCCGTGGGTGCCGCCGTGCGTGAGGGTGCAGGGGAACTGCTGGAAAGCATCCGTCTCGTCGACGACTACCGGGGTTCGGGGCTCGAGGACGGCACGAAGAGCCTGACCTTTGCCCTGCGATTCCGGGCACCCGACCGCACGCTCACCGCTGCCGAGGCCACCGAGGCCAAGCTCGCGGGCTCAGCGCTCGCGGCCGAACGGTTCGGGGCGGCAATCCGGGACTAGCGCTTCATCGAGATTGCAGTTGCGGCCCGAAAACCCTCGTGCGCGGGAGGTTTTCGGGTCACAACTGCTATCTCACTGGCGTCGCGTGGTACCGCTCCCTCGCGGGCGCAAGCGGCCGCTCGCTGCGGCATCCGAGGTCTGCACTCCCGGGGGAGCTCCAATTTCAGGAGATCCGGTCCGACACGCCGTTCGAGAGCGCTCTCAGCACGGCGTGTCGCGACGATCTCCTGAATTTGAGGCCGATCGCCGAGCCGTGGGGGAGTTCTTCGGCGGAGCTGCTGGTTTCTACCAGGCGCCCGGCTTGTAGTCCTTGAGGAAGCATCCGAAGAGGTCCTCGCCCGCCTCTCCGCGCACGATCGGGTCGTAGACCCGAGCGGCGCCGTCGACGAGGTCGAGTGGGGCGTGGAAGCCTTCCTCAGCGAGCCGTACCTTCGTCGGGTGCGGGCGCTCGTCGGTGATCCAGCCGGTGTCAACAGCGGTCATGAGGATGCCATCGGTCTCGAGCATCTCTCCGGCGCTCGTGCGCGTGAGCATGTTGAGCGCGGCTTTGGCCATGTTGGTGTGCGGATGCCCCGGGCCCTTGTACCGGCGGGAGAACTGGCCCTCCATCGCCGACACGTTGACGACGTACTTACGGTGGGCGGAGGATGCAGCCATCGACGGACGCAGGCGGCTGATCAGCAGGAACGGCGCTGTCGTGTTGCACAACTGCACCTCGAGCATCTCGAGTGGGTCGACGTGCTCGATGTTCTGCACCCAGCTGTTCGTGGTCTGCAGGTCGGGGACGAGCCCGCCGGCGTCGATCGCGGTGCCGTCGGCGTGCTTCGCGAGCGATGACGAACCGGGCGCCATGGCGAGGTTCGCGAGGTCAGCGGCGGTGAGAGCGGGGGAGCCGGCCTCGGCAACCGTCCCGGCGAGCGACGCGACAGAGAGCAGCGGATGAGCGGCGACCGACGCGGCCAGAGCCTCCGGGTGCTGATCGGCGGTGTGCCCGAAGGTCTCCATCTCGGGGAGAGGACCGTCAGGGAGCGGCTGCAGTTCGGCATCCGCGAGCAGTGAGTACGAACCGGCAGTGCGGCGCACGGTCTGTGCCGCGTTGTTGATGAGGATGTCGAGCGGACCCTGGGCGGCGACGGAGTCGGCGAGGCCGATCACCTGGGCGGGGTCACGCAGGTCGATGCCGACGACACGGAGCCGGTGCAGCCAGTCGGCAGAGTCGGGGAGCGACGCGAAGCGGCGGATGGCATCCCGCGGGAACCGCGTCGTGATCGTCGTATGCGCACCGTCGCGCAGCAGGCGCAGCGCGATGTACATGCCGATCTTCGCGCGACCACCGGTGAGCAGCGCTCGCTTGCCGGTGAGATCCGTCCGGGCATCGCGCTTGCCGTGACTGAACCGGGCACAGTCCGGGCAGAGCTGGTGGTAGAACGCGTCGACGAGCGTGTACGGCTGCTTGCAGATGTAACAGTTGCGTGGCTTGAGCAGCTCGCCGGCCGTCGGCGCCTCGACCGTCGTCGCGAGCGGAATGCCACGCGTCTCATCGTCGATGCGATCGGATGCCCCGGTGGCGGTGGCCGCGATGACCGCCTTGTCGGCGTTGGCGATGGTGTCGCGCAGTTCCCGGCGGCGGGTGCGCTTGACAGCCTTGAACATGGCGGCGGTCGCGCGGCGGACGGTGACGTAGTCCGGGTGCTCTTCGTCGAGAGTGTTCATCGAGGAGAGGACGCGGAGAGTGGTCTCGAGGTCTGAGGGGTCGATCCCGTCGCCGGCGGGAGCGGGTGTCGATGTGGCGGCGGTCATTTGGGCGATTCTACCCGAGGACATCTGGGCTCCAGCCGTGCGCCGGGGTGGAATGATGGGGGGCATGAACCCGATCGAGTGGCTCTTCGACGCGCAACTGGTGATCGGCGACCAGACAATCCTCTGGCGAGAGATCCTCGGTAACGGGTTCGGCATGGCCAGCGCCGTCGGCGGGATGCGCCGCAAGGTGTGGGCGTGGCCGGTCGGGATCGTCGGCAACGTGATGCTGTTCACGGTGTTCCTCGGTGCTGTCTTCGGAACACCCAACCCGGTGAACCTCCTCGGCCAGGCCGGACGCCAGGTCATGTTCATCATCGTCTCGATCTACGGCTGGGTGCAGTGGCGGCAGAGCCGCAACTCCGAGAAGCACACGGCGGTGACCCCGCACTGGGCGTCGAACAAGGCCCGGTTCTTCCTGATCCTCGGTCTCTTCGGCGGAACCCTCGTGCTCATCCCGGTCTTCCGGGCGCTGGGCTCATTTGAACCGGTGTGGGCAGACGCATGGATCTTCATGGGCTCCCTCCTCGCCACCTACGGCATGGCCAAGGGCTGGGTCGAGTTCTGGCTGATCTGGATCGCGGTCGACATCGTCGGCGTGCCGCTGCTGGTCAGCGCCGGGTACTACGCCTCCGCTCTGCTGTATCTCTTCTACGGCGGGTTCACGCTCGTCGGCTTCTTCATCTGGATGCGGGTGCAAAAGAAGAACTCACTCACGATCGAGACGGCGTTCCCTGATCCGACCGTCAAGCGCTGACGCTCCTGCTGGTCCGTGACCCGTTGGTCGAGTAGCTCGCGCAGCGAGAGTATCGAGACCCGGGAATCTCGATACGCTTCGCACTCGATCAGCGAAACCCACTGAGTAAGGCATGATCGAAGGACCATGACCTCACCGAAGCTCGACCCGCACGCCCTCCGCTCGAGCCTCGGCACTTCGATCGAAGCGGATGCCGTCTACGACGCGTTCTCCGCGTGGGTCGACGCCACCGGCATCCGTCTGTATCCGGCACAGGATGAGGCGATCATCGAGATCGTGTCCGGGCAGAACCTCGTGCTCAGTACCCCGACGGGAACAGGAAAGTCCCTCGTCGCGATCGGCGCACACTTCGCCGCCCTCGTCGCCGGCAAGCGCAGCTTCTACACCGCGCCGATCAAGGCGCTCGTCAGTGAGAAGTTCTTCGCGCTCGTCGACGTGTTCGGCGCCGAGAACGTCGGCATGATGACCGGGGACTCGTCGGTCAACGCCGACGCACCGATCATCTGCTGCACAGCGGAGATCCTCGCGAACCTCGCCCTCCGCAACGGCGAGGACACCGAGGTCGACCAGGTCGTCATGGACGAGTTCCACTTCTACGCCGATCCGGAGCGTGGCTGGGCCTGGCAGGTTCCGCTCCTGAGCCTGCCGAGGGTGCAGTTCATCCTGCTGTCGGCGACCCTCGGTGACGTGACGGCGCTCGCCGAAGACCTCACGCGACGCACCGGGCGCGAGACAGCGCTCGTCACCGGTGTTGACCGGCCGGTGCCGCTGCACTTCTACTACGAGACGACGCCCGTCCACGAGACGGTGGAGGAACTGCTCACCACGGGGCAGGCGCCCGTCTACATCGTGCATTTCTCGCAGGCCGCCGCGATGGAACGCGCGCAGTCGATGTCGAGCATGAAAGTCGCCACCCGGGAACAGCGGGATGTCATCGCCGAGTTGATCGGCGAATTCCGCTTCACGACGAGCTTCGGCAAGACACTCTCACGGCTGATCCGCGCGGGGATCGGGGTGCACCACGCCGGCATGCTGCCGAAGTACCGGCGGCTCGTCGAGCAACTCGCGCAGCGCGGGTACCTGCGGGTCATTTGCGGAACGGACACCCTCGGCGTCGGCATCAACGTTCCGATCCGCACGGTGCTGTTCACCGCGCTCACCAAATACGACGGAACACGGATGCGACAGCTCAAGGCACGCGAATTCCACCAGATCGCTGGGCGGGCCGGCCGCGCCGGGTTCGACACAGCGGGAACCGTCGTCGTGCAGGCTCCCGAGCACGAGACCGAGAACCTCAACGCCATCAAGAAGGCCGGCGACGACCCGAAGAAGAAGCGCAAGATCATCCGCAAGAAGGCGCCGGAGGGATTCGTCTCGTGGGGTGAGCCGTCCTTCCAGCGCATCGTCGCCGCTGAACCGGAGACGCTGACCTCGAGCATGCAGATCACCTCCGCGATGCTCATCAACGTGATCGGGCGTGGGGGAGACGTGTACCAGCACGTCCACGACCTCGTCTTCGACAACCACGAACCGTGGAAACGACAGCTCGAACTCGCTCGCCGTGCCCTCGGGATCTACCGCACCCTCCGTGAATCGGGGATCGTCGAACAGTCCGCAGACGGAACCATCCGCCTCACCGTCGACCTGCAGCCCAACTTTGCGCTCAACCAGCCGCTGTCGCCGTTCGCGCTCGCCGCGTTCGAACTGCTCGACCCGGAGGACCCCGGCTACGCCCTCGACATGATCTCCATCGTCGAGGCGACCCTCGACAACCCACGCGCCGTGCTCAGCCCGCAGCAGTTCCTCGCGCGGGGTGAAGCCGTCGCCGCGATGAAGTCGGAGGGAATCGAGTACGACCAGCGGATGGAACTCCTCGAGCAGATCACCCACCCGAAACCGCTCGAAGAACTCCTCACCGTCACCTTCGAGACCTACAGCGCACACCAGCCGTGGATCCGCGACTTCGAGCTCAGCCCCAAGTCGATCGTGCGCGACATGTACGAGCGCGCGATGTCGTTCGGCGAATTCATCGCCTTCTACAAACTCGCCCGCTCCGAGGGTGTCGTGCTCCGCTACCTCTCCGACGCCTACCGGGCCGCCCGGCAGACGATTCCCGACGACGCCAAAACCGAAGACCTCCTCGACCTCATCGAGTGGCTCGGCGAACTCGTCCGTCAGGTCGACTCGAGCCTCCTCGACGAGTGGGAGGAACTCAGCCACCCGGATGCCACGAAGCACGCCGAGCAGGCGGAGGCCATCGTGCCGCCGGCACCGAAACGCCTCACCGGCAACACGCGCGCGTTCCGCATCCTCGTGCGCAACGAATTGTTCCGCCGGGTGCAGCTTGCGGCCCTCGAGGACTACGACGCCCTCGGGGAGCTCGACGCGGCATCCGGATTCGACGCCGACCGCTGGGCGGACTCGCTCGACGGCTACTTCGAGGAGTACGACCAGATCCTCACCGGGCCAGACGCCCGGAGTTCGGATCTGCTGATCCTCGACGAGAGCGGCCCGGTCTGGACCGCGCGACAGATCCTCGACGACCCGGCCGGAGACCACGACTGGGGAATCAGCGCCGAGATCGACCTCGCCGAATCCGACGAACAGGGCTTCGCCGTCGTCAGCGTCACGGGCGTCAACCGGCTCTGAGAACGAGGGCCGATTGGCGGATGCCGCTGCGGTGCGGCTACAGTCGACTCATGGCCATCTCCGACAGCAGTGTTTTCGCACAGGGTTTCACCCCGTGCAGCCTGCGTCGACGCCGTACCTCAGAGCGACGATAGGCGACGCCGGGCGAGGAGTGCACCGCACGACTCCGACAAGCGCCGCCGAACTCTCCCACGATCGTTTCTCAATAAGGTAGAGCCATGTCCTTTTCTGTAGCCGTAGCCGGTGCATCCGGTTACGCCGGGGGAGAGCTGCTGCGTTTGCTCGCGGCACACCCCCAGTTCGACATCCGCACCGTGACCGCGCATTCCAACGCGGGCCAGCCGCTGGCATCCGTCCAGCCACACCTGCGCTCCCTCGCGCACCTCACCCTCACCGAGACGACGCCCGAGAACCTCTCCGGTCACGACGTCGTGTTCCTCGCCCTGCCGCACGGCAAATCGGGTGAGGTAACGGCACAACTCGACGAGAACACCCTCGTCGTCGACTGCGGCGCCGACCACCGGCTCGCGAGCGAGGCCGACTGGGCCGCGTTTTACGGCGGAGACTACTTCGGCGCCTGGGCCTACGGGGTCCCCGAACTCCTCGTCGGCGGCTCGAAACAGCGCGAACACCTCGCCGGGGTTCGACGCATCGCCGCACCGGGCTGCAACGCGAGCACCGTCGCCCTCTCGCTCGCACCCGGTATCGCCGCCGGGGTGATCGAGCCGGCCGATATCGTCAGCGTCCTCGCCGTCGGCCCCTCCGGTGCGGGCAAGGCGCTCAAGACGAACCTCCTCGCCGCCGAGATCCTCGGCTCCGCGAACCCGTACGCCGTCGGGGGAACCCACCGGCACATCCCCGAGATCGCGCAGGGCCTGCGCGGCGCTGGGGCAACAGACGTGAGCATCTCGTTCACCCCCGTCCTCGTGCCGATGTCCCGCGGCATCCTCGCGACCTCGACCGCGCGCATCGTGCCGGGAACGAGTGCAGATGCCGTCCGCGCGGCCTGGCAGGACGCCTACGGAGACGAGACCTTCGTGCAGCTGCTGCCGGAAGGGGAGTTCCCGCGCACCGCCGACGTTCTCGGTGCCAACACCATGCTGATGGGACTTTCCGTCGACGAAGCCGCCGGCCGCGTGGTCGTCGTCACCGCCGTCGACAACCTCGCCAAGGGCACCGCAGGGGCTGCCATCCAATCCGCCAACATCGCCCTCGGCATCGAGGAATCGACCGGTCTTCCGGTGAACGGAGTCGCACCATGAGCGTCACAGCAGCACAGGGTTTCGAAGCGGCCGGCATCGCCATCGGTCTCAAGGCGTCTGGCGGCAAGGACCTCGCCCTCGTCGTGAACCGTGGACCAGGGGCGGCCTCCGCCGCCGTCTTCACCAGCAACCGCGCGCTTGCCAACCCGATTATCTGGTCGAAGCAGGTCATCGCCGATGGAACGGTCAGCGCGATCGTCCTGAACTCCGGCGGCGCGAACTGCTTCACTGGCACGCAGGGGTTCCAGACCACCCACGCCACCGCCGAAGCCGTCGCGACCGCGCTCGATATTTCCGCCGGTGATGTGCTCGTCTGTTCCACTGGGCTCATCGGCGAACAGCTCGACCGTGACAAGCTCCTGCCCGGCGTCGCCACCGTCGCCGCAGAACTCAGCGCGAACGGCGGCGCCGGCGCGGCCGAGGCCATCCTCACCACCGACAGCCACCCGAAGACCGCGGTCTTCGAGGGAAACGGCTGGGTTATCGGAGGAATGGCGAAGGGGGCGGGGATGCTCGCTCCGGGCCTCGCAACGATGCTCGTCGTCCTGACCACCGACGCGGATGTCGCATCAGACCAGCTCGACAGCGCCCTCCGTGCTGCGACCAGGATGAGCTTCGACCGGCTCGACTCAGACGGCTGCATGTCGACCAACGACCAGGTGTCGATCCTCGCCTCCGGTGCATCCGGCGTCGAACCGGACGCTGACGAATTCGCCCATGGCCTCCGCGAGATCTGCCTCGACCTCGCCCGCCAGCTCCAGACGGATGCCGAGGGCGCGTCCCACGACATCACCATCGAGGTCGTCGGTGCCGTGACCGAAGACGACGCCGTCGAAGTAGGGCGCTCGGTCGCCAGGAACAACCTCTTCAAGGCAGCGGTCTTCGGCAACGACCCCAACTGGGGACGCGTCCTCGCGGCGATCGGAACCACGACAGCACCGTTCGACCCTTACGCCGTCGACGTGAGCATGAACGGCGTCCGCGTCTGCCACGCCGGAGCGCCCGACCAGTCACGCGACCTCGTCGACCTCACCGGTCGCGCCGTCCACGTGCTCATCGAACTGCACGAGGGCACTGAATCGGCCACCATCATGACCAACGACCTCACGCACGACTACGTGCATGAGAACAGCGCGTACTCGAGCTGATCGCCATGGCCACCGTCATCCCCGCATCCACCGCCGAAGCCATCGCCAAGGCCGCCGTCCTCATCGAAGCCCTGCCCTGGCTCAAGCGCTATCACGGAGCGATCGCCGTCGTGAAGTTCGGCGGCAACGCCATGGTGAGCCCCGAACTCACCCGCGCGTTCGCCGAAGACATGGTCTTCCTTCGCCATGCCGGCCTCAAGCCCGTCGTTGTGCACGGGGGAGGCCCGCAGATCTCCGCACGCCTGAATGAACTCGGCATCGAGAGCGAATTCCGCGGCGGTTACCGCGTCACCACTCCCGAAGCGATGACCGTCGTCCGCGACGTGCTTCGCGGTGAGGTGAACCGCGAACTCGTTGACGCCATCAACGAGCACGGCGACTTCGCCGTCGGGTTGAGCGGCGAGGACTCGTCACTCTTCACCGGCAAGAAGCGCGGCGTCGAGATCGACGGCGAAATCGTCGACCTCGGTCTCGTCGGCGACGTCGTCGCGGTCACCCCCGACGTCGTGCACGCGGCCATCGACGCGGGCCGTATCCCGGTCATCTCCTCCATCGCGCCGGACGGAGACTTCGCTGGCCAGGTGCTCAACGTGAACGCGGATGCCGCGGCATCCGCTCTCGCCGTCGCCCTCCAAGCCGACAAATTCCTCATCCTCACCGACGTCGCCGGGCTGTACAGTGACTGGCCGAACCGCGACTCGCTCGTGTCGGTCATCACCGCGAGCGAACTGCGTGACCTGTTGCCGTCGCTCGAATCGGGCATGATCCCGAAGATGACCGCGTGTCTCGAAGCAGTGGACGGTGGCGTGTTCAACGCCGCGATCATCGACGGGCGGTTGGAGCACTCTCTCCTGCTCGAGGTGTTCACCCAGCAGGGCATCGGAACCCAGGTTGTCGAGGACGAATCATGAGTGACTGGACCACAGCGGCGGCCACCGACATGATGCAGGTGTTCGGCGAGCCGCAGGCGATGCTCGTTCGGGGCTCCGGATGTTACGTCTGGGGTGCCGACGGTACCGAATACCTCGACTTTCTTGGCGGCATCGCCGTGAACGCGCTCGGCCACTCCCACCCGGTGATGGTCGACGCCATCAGCAGGCAGGCCGCCGAATTGATCCACGTGTCGAACTACTTCGTCACACCACCCCAGCTCGAACTCGCCGCCCGGCTGAAACGCCTCACCGGGGCGGGCGAACAGGGCCGGGTCTACTTCTCCAACTCCGGCGCCGAAGCCAACGAGGCAGCGTTCAAGCTCGCCCGTCTCAACTCCGGCGGCGGCGCGCGCACGCGGATCCTCGCCCTCAACGGGTCGTTCCACGGCCGCACCATGGGCGCCCTCGCGCTGACCGGCAAACCGGCGATCCAGACCGACTTCGCCCCGCTGCCCGGCGGCGTCACCCATATCGACGTTTCTCTCGACGCGCTCGAGGCGGCGATCGACGAGACGGTCGCCGCGCTGATCGTCGAACCGATCCAGGGGGAGGCCGGCGTCGTCGAACTCCCCGACGGCTACCTCGCCCGGGCCCGTGAGCTGACCGAGCAGTTCGGCGCCTTGCTGATCCTCGACGAGGTCCAGACCGGTGCCGGCCGCACCGGCGACTGGTTCGCCTTCCAGCGCGCCGGAATCGTCCCGGATGCCATCACGCTCGCAAAGGGGATGGGCGGCGGTTTCCCGATCGGCGCCCTTGTGACCTTCGGCGAGGCATCCGCCCTGTTCACCCCCGGCAAGCACGGCAGCACGTTCAGCGGCAACCCGCTCGCGACGGCTACTGCGAACGCCGTCCTCGGTGAGATCGAAGCGTCCGGATTCGTCGAGAACGCCCGGGCGCGCGGGAACCAGCTTCGCGAGCTCATCCTCGCGATCGGATCTCCACTGATCACCGGTGTGCGGGGCAGGGGACTTCTGCTCGGCATCGCCCTCGCCGAACCGGTCGCCGCGGACCTCGTGCGCGCCGCCCTCGACGTCGGCCTCATCATCAACGCGCCGAACCCGACCACCATCCGCATCGCCCCGCCCCTCATTGTCGGGGACGACGAGGTGCGGGTGTTCACCGAACGCTTCACCGCCGCCCTCGCTCGCCTCGCGGCCGGTACCCCGAACGAAGGAACCTTGTGACCAGACACTTCCTGCGCGACGACGACCTCAGCCCCGCTGAGCAGTCGGAGATCCTCGACCTCGCGATTGAGCTGAAAAAGGACCGGTTCAGCCGTCGCCCGCTCGAGGGTCCGCAGACCGTCGCCGTCATCTTCGACAAGTCGTCCACCCGGACCCGGGTCTCATTCGCCGTCGGCATCGCCGACCTCGGTGGCGTTCCGCTCATCATCTCCACGGCATCGAGCCAGCTCGGAGGCAAGGAGACCGCGGCCGACACCGCCCGCGTGCTCGAACGCCAGGTCGCCGCCATCGTCTGGCGCACTTACGGCCAGGCCGGGCTCGAGGAGATGGCGCAGGGCACAACGGTTCCCGTCGTCAACGCGCTCTCCGACGACTTCCACCCCTGCCAGCTGCTCGCCGACCTGCTCACCATCCGTGAACACAAGGGCGCCCTCGCCGGTCTCACTCTCACCTTCGTCGGGGACGGCGCCTGCAACATGGCGCAGTCCTACCTGCTCGCCGGCGCAACCGCCGGCATGCACGTGCGCGTTGCCTCACCCGAGGGCTTCACGCCGAACGACGAGGTCGTCGCGGATGCCACGGCCATCGCCGCGACGACGGGCGGCTCGATCGCGCTCTTCACCGACGCCCGCGAGGCGGCGACGGGAAGCGACATCCTCGTCACCGACACCTGGGTGTCGATGGGCAAGGAAGAGGAGAAGGCAGCGCGCGTCGCTGTGCTCGGCCCGTACCGGGTCGACGCATCGATGATGGAACTCGCGCGACCGGACGCGGTGTTCATGCACTGCCTCCCCGCCGACCGCGGCTTCGAGGTCACGGCCGATGTCATCGACGGCCAGCAGTCGATCATCTGGGACGAGGCGGAGAACCGCCTCCACGCCCAGAAAGCACTGCTGACCTGGCTGCTCGAACGCGCCTGACCGGCGCAGCCGGCACCAGTCGGCGTCACTACACTTATTTCACAAGCAATCAAGGAGAAGAACTTCATGGCGGAACGCGTCGTACTCGCATACTCAGGCGGCCTGGACACCTCGGTGGGAATCGGCTGGCTGAAGGATGCCACGGGCAAAGAGGTCGTCGCCCTCGCAATTGACGTCGGTCAGGAGGGCGAGGACATGGAGGTCATCCGTCAGCGCGCCCTCGACTGCGGCGCCGTCGAGTCCGTCGTCGTCGACGCCCGCGAGGAGTTCGCGAGCGACTACCTCATGCCGGCGCTCAAGGCCAACGCGCTCTACCAGAAGCGCTACCCGCTGGTCTCGGCGCTGAGCCGTCCGCTGATCGCCAAGTACCTCGCATCGACAGCCAAGGAACTCGGCGCGAACAGCGTCGCCCACGGCTGCACCGGCAAGGGAAACGACCAGGTTCGGTTCGAAGCCGCTGTTGCCGCGCTCGCACCAGACCTGACGAGCATCGCGCCCGTCCGTGACCTCGCCCTCACCCGCGACAAGGCCATCGTCTACGCCGAGCAGCACAACCTGCCGATCGCCCAGTCGAAGAAGAGCCCGTACTCGATCGACCAGAACGTGTGGGGCCGTGCCGTCGAGACCGGATTCCTCGAGGACCCGTGGAACGCTCCGATCGAGGACCTCTACACCTACACGAAGAACCCCGCGGATGCCGGTCCTCCGGTCGAGGTCGTCATCACCTTCGACCAGGGAATCCCCGTCGCATACGACGGCAAGCCGATCACGCCGCTCGAAGCCGTCGAACTGATGAACCGCATCGCCGGTGACCAGGGTGTCGGCCGCATCGACATCGTCGAGGACCGCCTCGTCGGCATCAAGAGCCGTGAGGTTTACGAGTCCCCGGCGGGCATCGCACTCATCACGGCGCACGAAGAGCTCGAGAACATGACCATCGAGCGCGACCTCGCCAGGTACAAGCGCACCGTCGAGTCCAAGTGGGCCGAGCTCGTCTACGACGGTCTCTGGTTCTCCGGTCTCAAGAAGGCGCTCGACGTCTTCATCGACGAGACCCAGAAGCACGTCTCCGGCGACATCCGCCTGAAGCTTGCCGCAGGCAGCGCCGTCGTGACCGGTCGCAAGAGCGACTCGAGCCTGTACGACTTCAACCTCGCCACCTACGACACCGGTGACACCTTCGACCAGTCCCTGGCCAAGGGCTTCATCGAGCTGTGGTCGCTGCCGAGCAAGATCTCGGCGCGCCGCGACGCAGGTCAGGAGTAGAGCATGTCGGGTGACGGCAACGACAACCGCGCCGGTGAGGCGGGCGCACTCTGGGGCGGCCGCTTCGCCAGCGGACCGTCACCCGAGCTCTCCCGGCTGAGCAAGTCGACGCAGTTCGACTGGCAGCTCGCCGCATACGACATCGCCGGGTCGCGGGCGCACGCCAAGGCACTCGCCTCAGCCGGGTATCTCAGCGAGGTCGAACTCGAGGCGATGCTCGACGCACTGGCACGCCTGAAGGATGACGTGGCATCCGGTGTCGTCACCGCTGCGGAATCAGACGAAGACGTGCACTCCGCGCTGGAGCGAGCGCTCATCGAACGGGCGGGCGCCGAACTCGGCGGCAAGCTTCGCGCCGGGCGGAGCAGGAACGACCAGATCGCGACGCTCGTGCGGCTGTATCTGATCGACCACTCACGGCTGATCGGGCACATGGTCGTGCAGCTCATCGACGCGATCGCATCCCAGGCCGAAGTGCACGGCGATGCTCCCATGCCGGGGCGGACCCACCTCCAGCACGCGCAACCCGTTCTCCTCGCACACCACCTGATGGCGCACGCGTGGCCGCTGGTGCGGGATCTGGAACGGCTCGCGGACTGGACGAAGCGGGCGTCGGCATCGCCATACGGCGCCGGTGCGCTTGCTGGAAGCTCGCTTGGCCTCGACCCGCAGCTCGTGGCATCCGAACTGGGACTCGACCGGCCGACCGAGAACTCGATCGACGCCACCGCCAGCCGGGATGTCGTGGCCGAGTTCGCGTTCGTCACATCGCTCATCGGCATCAACCTGTCTCGGTTCGCCGAAGAGATCATCGTCTGGAACACGCGCGAGTTCGACTTCGTGACCCTCGACGACGGCTATTCGACCGGCTCGAGCATCATGCCGCAAAAGAAGAACCCCGACATCGCCGAACTGGCCCGAGGAAAGTCCGGGCGTCTCATCGGCAACCTCACCGGACTGCTCGCGACGCTCAAAGGGCTTCCGCTCGCATACAACCGTGACCTGCAGGAAGACAAAGAGCCCGTGTTCGACACCGTCGAACAGCTCGAGGTCCTTCTGCCCGCATTCACCGGAATGGTCGCGACGCTGCGCTTCAACACCGAACGGATGGCGCTCCTCGCGCCCCAGGGATTCTCTCTCGCCACCGATGTGGCTGAGTGGCTCGTGCGGCAGGGTGTTGCGTTCCGTGACGCCCATGAGATCTCGGGTGAACTCGTGCAGTTCTGCGAGGAACGCGGACTCGAGCTTCACGAACCATCCGATGCAGACCTCGCCGGACTCTCGCCGCACCTCACTCCGGCGGTGCGCGAGGTGCTCACCGTTGCCGGGTCGATCGCGTCGCGCAACGGCGTCGGCGGAACCGCTCCTGAGCGGGTCGCCGAGCAGCGCATCGCGCTGACCGAGCGGGTCCGGGTACTGGCGTCGGCTCTCCGCGCCTAGACCGTGACGTTCGACCGCGCGTTCCTGGAGCGTCCAGCGCTCGAGGTTGCTCCATTTCTGCTCGGTGCGGTGCTGCGGCACACCACGGATGCCGGAACCGTTGCGGTGCGCATCACCGAGGTCGAAGCGTATGTCGGTCAGGGTCTCGACCCCGGCTCGCATGCCTTCCGCGGTAAGACCAAACGCAACGCGAGCATGTTCGGAGAACCGGGTCACCTGTATTGCTACTTCACCTACGGGATGCATGTGTGCGCCAACATCGTCTGCTCGCCCGAGGGCGAAGCATCCGGGTGTCTGATCCGTGCGGGTGAAGTGGTCGAGGGAATCGACCTCGCGCGCCAGCGGCGGACCACGTCGAAGTCCGACCGCGACCTCGCGCAGGGGCCAGCCCGGCTCGTCGTCGCGCTCGGCATCAGCCTGACCGATGACGGGAGCGACCTGTTCGCGCCGCCGTTCTCGCTCGAACGGCCGGCGGTATCCGTCGACTACCTCACCGGACCTCGCACCGGACTTGCCGGGGGAGCGGATCTGCCGTGGCGGTTCTGGATGCCGGGCGAGGCGTCGGTGTCGCCGTACAAGAAACACCCGAAGGCGTGAGCCGGTGTCGTGTCGGCTCGATCGGTCGATCGGTCCCGAAGGGTCGTTCGTGCCCGGGTTCGGTGACCCTTTGGGACCGATCGACGTCGAGTCACCGCAAAACGCTGTTCCCGCAGCAGCGGAGCGACATAGTTTGGTGATTCGGCGCGCTTGACGCGCGAAAGCGACAAAGTGCGGCGATTCGAGGCGGCCGACCCGCTCCAGCAGCGCTAGTTCAGCGCGAAATGGAACAGCGCGGCACTCGATGCCGCCCAGATGAGGCTCGCGAAGGTTCCGATGATGAACCGCTCGCGCGCTTCTGCCGCCTCCAGTTCGGTGAACCGGCCAACGCCCTTGATGGCGATGATCACGGCGATGGCCTCGGCGAACCCCGCCATGAGCGTCGCGGCAACGGCGAAGCGTTCGAGGTATCCGATAGTCCGCCCGCCGCGGAGCACCTCGTGCTGCTCCCCGGCATTCGCGCGCAGTGCGCCGCCGGCGGTGCGATTGGGTTCCGTCACGATGATGCCGCCGAACAACCCGGGCCGCACGAGTCCGCGCGTCGCGAGCTTGAGCACGTATGTCGTCGCGATTCCGCCGCCGAGGACAGCGATCGAGATCGAGAGGATGCCGAGGGCGATAGTCACGCCGAGCGGTGACTCCGGCGACGGAAGCGCGACCAGAACGAGGTCGACCGCCAGCAGAGACGCGGCGATGGCGATGATCTTGTTCTTGCGCTGCCAGTGGGCGATTCCGATGGTGGCGAGGCAACCGGCTGCGAGCACCAGGACGGCGATCCAGTACAGCGTGATCGGAAGTGCTCCGGTGATCGGGCTCACATCGTCTCCTCGCGGTTGTGTTCGGCCGTTACTCCGGTGAGCCGGCCGAAGCCGGATCGGCCGAGCGGTTGACCGTGTCGAGAAGCCTAACAAGGGCCTCCGACGACGCCCGTTCGACACGGATGCCTGCGGCTCGCGCCCGCAGACTGGCGGCGCCCGCGGTGATCCCGAGCTTGTCTGCGGATTCCGACTGCGTGAGACCCGTGTTGAGCAGGTCGTACAGTTCCCAGCCGCCGTCTGTCCTCCGCTCACGAAGCACGAGCAGGAGAGAGATGAGTGCCTCGACGTCCGCGCCGCGGATTCCCTCACCGGATTCTTCGCCAGCGCGGGAGAGCGCGAAACGGGTCTGGGACTTTTTCGCGCGCGTGACGGCATCCCGGGCTGCGAAGAACGCCTCACCGGTGGCTTCGCGTGTGGCGCGGGGGAGTGGGAGCCGGGCCGGGCCGATGCCGACCCCGACGCTCCACGCGTCTTCGCGCGTCAATTCGAGGACGATCGCGAGGGTGTCCTCGGCGGTGGCGGGAAGGATCTGGATCTCATCGCCCGCGGTGCGATCGGCGGGCAGGACGAGGCTCGGTCCTCGAGTTCCGTTGAGGCGGTCGAGAACGGATGCCGCTCGGTCCGGCTGATTGCGACTGTCCACCTGGTCGGCGGTGATGACGAACATGCCCACTCCTTTGTTGAGGCTGTGAACCTAACTCACCCGATATTAGGCAATTCCCTAAACATCGTCAAGAGTGAGCCCCGAGGCTCAAGCCTCTGGCGCGCTGATACCCTTGCTTTCGTGCCGCAGATCCCAGTGAAGACCCAGTCCAATGACCCGTCGTTCGAGGACGTCTGGGATGAGATCGTTTGGCGCGGCCTCGTTCACGTCTCAACGGATGCCGCCGAGCTGAAGACCCTGCTCGCTGGCCCGCCGATCACGTACTACTGCGGATTCGACCCAACGGCACCAAGTCTGCACCTGGGGAACCTCGTGCAGCTGTTGCTCCTGCGCCGCATTCAGCTCGCCGGCCACAAGCCGCTCGGCCTCGTCGGGGGATCGACCGGTTTGATCGGTGACCCGCGGCCGACCGCGGAGCGGACACTCAACACTCCGGACACCGTCGCGGAGTGGGTGGGCTACCTCCAGGCCCAGGTGTCGCGTTTCCTCGACTTTGAGGGTGACAACGCCGCCCGGCTCGTCAACAACCTCGACTGGACGGCGCCGCTCTCGGCGATCGACTTCCTTCGCGACGTCGGCAAGTACTTCCGTGTCGGCACGATGCTCAAGAAGGATGCCGTCAGCGCGCGCCTCAACTCCGAAGCCGGTATCAGCTACACCGAGTTCAGCTACCAGATCCTGCAGGGCATGGACTTCCTCGAACTGTTCCGCAGCTACGAGTGCGTACTCCAGACCGGTGGCAGCGACCAGTGGGGCAACCTGACGAGCGGGACCGATCTCATCCACAAGGCTGAGGGCAAGAGCGCGCACGCCATCGGCACGTCACTCATCACCAACTCCGACGGATCCAAGTTCGGCAAGAGCGAGGGCAATGCGGTCTGGCTCGACCCCAAGCTGACGAGCCCGTACGCGTTCTACCAGTTCTGGCTCAACTCCGACGATGCCGATGTGATCGCCCGCCTCAAGATTTTCACCTTTCTCACGCGCGCGGAGATCGAGCAGCTTGAAGAAGCAGTGGCGAGTGAGCCCTTCCGTCGTGAAGCGCAGAAGCGGCTCGCGTGGGAGGTCACCTCACTCGTCCACGGCGCTGAAGCAACGGATGCCGCGATCGCTGCGTCCGCTGCCCTCTTCGGGCAGGGGGAACTGGAGGCTCTCGACGCCGACACTCTCGCTGCCGCACTGCGCGAACTTCCGAACACCGCGGCTCCGGCTGGTGCCCTCGTCACCCAGTTGCTCGTCGACACCGGCCTGACGTCGAGTCTCGGAGAAGCCCGTCGCGCGATCACCCAGGGTGGGGTGTACCTGAACAACGTGAAGGTCGCCGACGATTCCGCCGTACTCGAGCAGACCCTGGCCGGGGGAGTGGCGGTTCTCCGCCGCGGCAAGAAGACCCTCGCCGGCGTCTTCCCGGCCTGAGAAGGGCGCGACACGCCCGGCCTGCAAGAGCAATTTGCGGGGGTACCGGGATGTGCGTAAAGTAATCACACGTCACCCCAAAGGTGCGGCAGAGCGGAACAGCTCGCCGGCCTCATGCGGGACCAAACCCCACAAAAGAATCGCCCCGAATTATTCGGATTCCGGTTCTTGTGGGGAATCCTTTCACAGGATTTCTCTCGTACTCGAGACTCGGACTTCGGTCCGGGAGCGTGTGCAAGACAAGAGAAAATCGGTGCTAGGCTAGAGAAGTTGCCCTGCGGAGCAGCCCGGAAGGGTGAAAAGCAGGAGCATCCGATCCTTGAGAACTCAACAGCGTGCACAATGTCAAATGCCAAATACCCGTCGGCTTGATCTTTTGATCGAGTCGCGGATTCCTTTGGAAAACATTTAAACAACAAAGCAAGTCAGTAATGATTTGTTCTGTCAGTTTCAAACTCGCAGTGCTTTCACCTATTCCGGTGGGGTGCTGCAACTAATGTGCCGGCGCCTTCGGGTGTTGTGCAATTAAACATTTACGGAGAGTTTGATCCTGGCTCAGGACGAACGCTGGCGGCGTGCTTAACACATGCAAGTCGAACGATGATCCCCAGCTTGCTGGGGGGATTAGTGGCGAACGGGTGAGTAACACGTGAGTAACCTGCCCTTGACTCTGGGATAAGCGTTGGAAACGACGTCTAATACCGGATACGACCAGCCCCGGCATCGGGTGTTGGTGGAAAGAATTTTGGTCAAGGATGGACTCGCGGCCTATCAGGTAGTTGGTGAGGTAATGGCTCACCAAGCCTACGACGGGTAGCCGGCCTGAGAGGGTGACCGGCCACACTGGGACTGAGACACGGCCCAGACTCCTACGGGAGGCAGCAGTGGGGAATATTGCACAATGGGCGAAAGCCTGATGCAGCAACGCCGCGTGAGGGACGACGGCCTTCGGGTTGTAAACCTCTTTTAGCAGGGAAGAAGCGAAAGTGACGGTACCTGCAGAAAAAGCACCGGCTAACTACGTGCCAGCAGCCGCGGTAATACGTAGGGTGCAAGCGTTGTCCGGAATTATTGGGCGTAAAGAGCTCGTAGGCGGTTTGTCGCGTCTGCTGTGAAAACCCGAGGCTCAACCTCGGGCCTGCAGTGGGTACGGGCAGACTAGAGTGCGGTAGGGGAGATTGGAATTCCTGGTGTAGCGGTGGAATGCGCAGATATCAGGAGGAACACCGATGGCGAAGGCAGATCTCTGGGCCGTTACTGACGCTGAGGAGCGAAAGGGTGGGGAGCAAACAGGCTTAGATACCCTGGTAGTCCACCCCGTAAACGTTGGGAACTAGATGTGGGGACCATTCCACGGTCTCCGTGTCGCAGCTAACGCATTAAGTTCCCCGCCTGGGGAGTACGGCCGCAAGGCTAAAACTCAAAGGAATTGACGGGGGCCCGCACAAGCGGCGGAGCATGCGGATTAATTCGATGCAACGCGAAGAACCTTACCAAGGCTTGACATATACCGGAAACGGCGAGAGATCGTCGCCCCGCAAGGTCGGTATACAGGTGGTGCATGGTTGTCGTCAGCTCGTGTCGTGAGATGTTGGGTTAAGTCCCGCAACGAGCGCAACCCTCGTTCTATGTTGCCAGCACGTAATGGTGGGAACTCATGGGATACTGCCGGGGTCAACTCGGAGGAAGGTGGGGACGACGTCAAATCATCATGCCCCTTATGTCTTGGGCTTCACGCATGCTACAATGGCCAGTACAAAGGGCTGCAATACCGTAAGGTGGAGCGAATCCCAAAAAGCTGGTCCCAGTTCGGATTGAGGTCTGCAACTCGACCTCATGAAGTCGGAGTCGCTAGTAATCGCAGATCAGCAACGCTGCGGTGAATACGTTCCCGGGCCTTGTACACACCGCCCGTCAAGTCATGAAAGTCGGTAACACCCGACGCCGGTGGCCTAACCCTTTATTGGGAGGGAGCCGTCTAAGGTGGGATTGGTAATTAGGACTAAGTCGTAACAAGGTAGCCGTACCGGAAGGTGCGGCTGGATCACCTCCTTTCTAAGGAGCATGTGCCAGTCCGTCTGTCTACAGCGGAACAACTGGCCAAGTCAGATCAGGACGAACGTTCCTGGCTGGCGCTCATGGGTGGAACATTGACATTGATGCGGATTCGAAGAGTCCGGTATGAGTACACCTTCCCTTTACGGGGTCGGAAGGAAAGCACCGGGTTGGCCGGGTTCGTATATTGCACGCTGTTGGGTCCTGAGGGACCGGAACGGAACACGGAAGTGTTTCGGACTGTACCTCTGGACCTTCTCCTGTTGGCAGAACCGTTTGGTGGCCGGCAGGGTGGGTACCGCCCGTACTTTGAGAACTACACAGTGGACGCGAGCATCTTAGATTTGAACACGCAAGTGTTCAAATCATATTGACTCAGCGTATTTAGGCCGGCTCTTTGAGCTGGTGTGATGCGTTGGGTTATCAATTGATCTGATTTATCAGATTCATTGGTCAATTTTTCCGAAACGAAAAATCGATTCAAACTCATGTGATTGCAAGTTTTTAAGAGCAAACGGTGAATGCCTTGGCATCTGGAGCCGAAGAAGGACGTAGTAATCTGCGATAAGCCTCGGGGAGCTGATAAACAAGCTTCGATCCGAGGATTTCCGAATGGGGAAACCCCGCCAGGCGGAGCAATTCGACCTGGTGACTCCCGCCTGAATATATAGGGCGGGTAGAGGGAACGTGGGGAAGTGAAACATCTCAGTACCCACAGGAAGAGAAAACAACAGTGATTCCGTCAGTAGTGGCGAGCGAAATCGGAACAGGCTAAACCGAGCATGTGTGATACCCGGCAGGGGTTGCATGTTCGGGGTTGTGGGACTTTTCAGTACTGGCTGCCGCTGGTACGGCGTTACAGAGCGTTATAGACGAACAGGATTGAAAGCCTGGTCAGAGAGGGTGCGAACCCCGTAGTCGAAATGACGTGATGGCGCGAAGAGTATCCCAAGTATCACGGGGCCCGAGAAATCCCGTGTGAATCTGTCAGGACCACCTGATAAGCCTAAATACTCCCAGATGACCGATAGTGAACAAGTACCGTGAGGGAAAGGTGAAAAGTACCCCGGGAGGGGAGTGAAATAGTACCTGAAACCGTTTGCTTACAAACCGTTGGAGCCTCCTTGTAGGGGTGACAGCGTGCCTTTTGAAGAATGAGCCTGCGAGTTAGCGATATGTGGCGAGGTTAACCCGTGTGGGGTAGCCGTAGCGAAAGCGAGTCTGAATAGGGCGATTCAGTCGCATGTCCTAGACCCGAAGCGAAGTGATCTATCCATGGCCAGGTTGAAGCGCGTGTAAGAGCGCGTGGAGGACCGAACCCACTTAGGTTGAAAACTGAGGGGATGAGCTGTGGATAGGGGTGAAAGGCCAATCAAACTTCGTGATAGCTGGTTCTCTCCGAAATGCATTTAGGTGCAGCGTTGCGTGTTTCTTGCCGGAGGTAGAGCTACTGGATGGCTAATGGGCCCTAAAAGGTTACTGACGTCAGCCAAACTCCGAATGCCGGTAAGTGAGAGCGCAGCAGTGAGACGGTGGGGGATAAGCTTCATCGTCGAGAGGGAAACAACCCAGACCACCAACTAAGGTCCCCAAGCGCGTGCTAAGTGGGAAAGGATGTGGAGTTGCACAGACAACCAGGAGGTTGGCTTAGAAGCAGCCACCCTTGAAAGAGTGCGTAATAGCTCACTGGTCAAGTGATTCCGCGCCGACAATTTAACGGGGCTCAAGCACGCCACCGAAGTTGTGGCATTGACGTATTAGGTAGGCCGCACATTTAGTGTGTTGGTCCAGCCATGTTGATGGGTAGGAGAGCGTCGTGTGGCCAGCGAAGCGGCGGTGTAAACCAGCCGTGGAGGCCACACGAGTGAGAATGCAGGCATGAGTAGCGAAAGACGGGTGAGAAACCCGTCCTCCGAATGACCAAGGGTTCCAGGGCCAGGCTAATCCGCCCTGGGTAAGTCGGGACCTAAGGCGAGGCCGACAGGCGTAGTCGATGGACAACGGGTTGATATTCCCGTACTGACGAAGAACCGCCCAAACCAACCCAGTAATGCTAAGTGTCTGAATCCTTCTGATTGATCCCTTCGGGGTGAGACGGGAGGCCTAGCGCACGACCCTATGCTGGCACGGTTAGCGTATTAACAGGTGTGACGCAGGAAGGTAGTCGGTCCTGGGCGATGGTTGTCCCAGGCCAAGGTCGTAGGCCGAGAGATAGGCAAATCCGTCTCTCATACAGGCTGAGAACTGAAGGGGAGCCCGCAAGGGCATGATCCGATGATCCTATGCTGCCAAGAAAAGCATCGACGCGAGGTTCCAGTCACCCGTACCCCAAACCGACTCAGGTGGTCAGGTAGAGAATACCAAGGAGATCGAGAGAATCGTGGTTAAGGAACTCGGCAAAATGCCCCCGTAACTTCGGGAGAAGGGGGGCCTGACACGTCAACGGATTTACTCCGGGAAGCGTGGTAGGGCCGCAGAGACCAGTGGGAAGCGACTGTTTACTAAAAACACAGGTCCGTGCCAAGTCGCAAGACGATGTATACGGACTGACGCCTGCCCGGTGCTGGAAGGTTAAGAGGAACGGTTAGCCGCAAGGCGAAGCTGAGAATTTAAGCCCCAGTAAACGGCGGTGGTAACTATAACCATCCTAAGGTAGCGAAATTCCTTGTCGGGTAAGTTCCGACCTGCACGAATGGCGTAACGACTTCCCAGCTGTCTCAACCGCGAACTCGGCGAAATTGCACTACGAGTAAAGATGCTCGTTACGCGCAGCAGGACGGAAAGACCCCGTGACCTTTACTACAGCTTGGTATTGGTGTTCGGTGTGGCTTGTGTAGGATAGGTGGGAGACTGTGAAGCTGGCACGCTAGTGTCGGTGGAGTCATTGTTGAAATACCACTCTGGTCATATTGGATATCTAACTTCGAACCGTAATCCGGTTCAGGGACAGTGCCTGGTGGGTAGTTTAACTGGGGCGGTTGCCTCCTAAAAAGTAACGGAGGCGCCCAAAGGTTCCCTCAATCTGGTTGGCAATCAGATGTCGAGTGTAAGTGCACAAGGGAGCTTGACTGTGAGACTGACAAGTCGAGCAGGGACGAAAGTCGGGACTAGTGATCCGGCAGTGGCTTGTGGAAGCGCTGTCGCTCAACGGATAAAAGGTACCTCGGGGATAACAGGCTGATCTTGCCCAAGAGTCCATATCGACGGCATGGTTTGGCACCTCGATGTCGGCTCGTCGCATCCTGGGGCTGGAGTAGGTCCCAAGGGTTGGGCTGTTCGCCCATTAAAGCGGTACGCGAGCTGGGTTTAGAACGTCGTGAGACAGTTCGGTCCCTATCCGCTGCGCGCGCAGGAAATTTGAGAGGATCTGACCCTAGTACGAGAGGACCGGGTTGGACGAACCTCTGGTGTGTCAGTTGTTCCGCCAGGAGCACCGCTGATTAGCTACGTTCGGGATGGATAACCGCTGAAAGCATCTAAGCGGGAAGCCGGCCTCGAGATGAGATTTCCACGCCTTCGGGCGAGAGGCTCCCAGCTAGACTACTGGGTTGATAGGCCGGATGTGGAAGAGAGGACTAACGACTCTCGGAGCTGACCGGTACTAATAAGCCGATAACTTGATAATCAAACCCACCCTTGAGGTGGGAGCATGAAATTTGTTTCGATGTTTCGAAAAAATTGCATGATGCTCCGCGTCCACTATGTGGTTCTCGATGTACGGTCGAGAACCGAACAGACTTATGTTTGTTCGATTCAGTTTTGACTAACGTCAACAATTGTTTCGGCGGCCATAGCAAGAGGGAAACGCCCGGTCACATTCCGAACCCGGAAGCTAAGACTCTTTGCGCCGATGGTACTGCAGGGGGGACCCTGTGGGAGAGTAGGACACCGCCGGACTTAACTTAGTAAAATGGCCACCCAGCACGGGTGGCCATTTTGCGTTTAACACGCGAAACACTTTTCAACACAATAGGGAGTACCAATGTCGGATTCTGCGAACGATCGGGACAAGCGTCCGGAGCGCAGTTCGAACGACCGCCAGGGCGGCGCACCGAAGCGCTCCGACGGCGGCTCCGGCAGGGGTTACTCCCGGGATGGTGCCTCCGGGTCACGAGATTCCGCGCCCCGCGGCGATCGGCCACGCTCGAGTGGCGGTCGCGATGACCATCCGCGTGGCGACCGGCCTGCGTCAGGCGACCGGCCCCGCTACGGGTCCGGGCGCGACGACAAGCCCCGCTCCTCCGGCGGCCGTGACGAGCGCCCGCGTTCGGGTGACCGTCCTTCGTATGGTGACAAACCTCGTGGAGACCGTCCGTCTTATGGCGACAAGCCTCGTGGCGAGCGTCCTTCGTACGGTGACAAGCCCCGTACATCCGGCGCGCGCGATGACCGTCCCCGCACCGGCGGTGCCGGCGGCGACCGCAAACCACGAACCGGCGACCGTCCGTCGTACGGCGACAAGCCTCGTGGGGATCGCCCGTCGTACGGCGACAAGCCTCGTGGGGATCGTCCGTCGTACGGCGACAAGCCTCGTGGGGATCGTCCGTCGTACGGCGACAAGCCTCGTGGGGATCGCCCGTCGTATGGCGACAAGCCCCGCACCGACCGGCCCCGTACCGACGGTCCGCGCAGCGACCGGCCTCGTACCGACGGTCCGCGCAGCGATCGGCCTCGTACCGACGGTCCGCGCAGCGACCGGCCGCATTCCGACCGGCTTGCTCGCGATGGCGGCGGCGACAAGCTGTGGACGCGCGGCGGCGCGCCTGCCCGTGGTGACCGCGACGCGTACCACCAGGAAGAAGAAGTCACCGAAGAGCAGCGGATGCAGCGCGAGCTGCGCATGGTCCGTTCGCAGCACGATGACCCGGACATCCCTCTTTCGGTCACGTCGAACGACCTCGACAGGGTGTCGCGCAACGAGCTGAAGACGCTGACCACCGACAACGCCGAGCGGGTTGCCCGTCACCTCGCGATGGCAGCGATGCTCATCGACGAGGACCCGGAACTCGCGCACCAGCATGCTCTCTCGGCTGCCCGTCGCGCCGGCCGGATCGGTGTCGTCCGTGAGACTCTCGCGATCACGGCATACGAGACCGGTGACTACGCACTCGCGCTCCGCGAGCTTCGCACCCACCGACGGATCACCGGGTCGAACGACCAGCTTCCGCTCATGGTCGACAGCGAACGTGGCGTTGGTCGCCCCGAGCGTGCACTCGAGCTCGGTCGCACGGTCGACCGCGCGACGTTGTCGCCTGCCGTGCGCGTTGCCCTCTCCATCGCGATGTCTGGCGCGCGTCTCGACCTCGGCCAGCCCGAGCTCGCTCTCGCCGAACTGCAGGTTCCCGAGCTCAACCCCGATCGTGCATTCGAGTGGAGCCCCGAGCTCTTCTCCGCACAGGCCGAGGTGCTCGAGGAACTCCAGCGTGCAGACGAAGCCGCCGTGTGGCGCAAGCGCGCGGATGTGGCATCCGCCGCTCTCGCCGAACGCTCAGGCGAGTACGAGTCCGAGACCATGGAAGTCTTCGAGATTCTCGAAATCGACGATGAAGAAGAGATCGCCGTTGACGACGAAATCGACGCTGAGTCGATGACGGTCACCGAGTCGACGGATGCTCCGGCGCCCGCTGACGAGGAAGACGACGCCAGCGACATCGCCGACGACGATCTGCACAGCCAGGATGACGCGTCCACCGATGCAGATTCGGTTGAAGACGCTGAAGACGCTGAAAATACTGACGAGACCAACAGCACCACCGAGGAGAACCTGAATGACGCCGCTGCTGGGCAGGAAAAGTAAGACCTCGACGCCGCTTGACGGCGTCGACGTTCTGCTCGCCGACCTGGACGGCGTCGTTTATGCGGGCCCCCACGCGATTCCGCACGCCATCGAAAGCCTCAACCGCGCAGCGGAGAGCATTCGTGTCGGCTACATCACGAACAATGCGTCGCGCACCGACGCATCCGTCGCCGCTCACCTGAGCGAACTCGGCCTGACCGTCGCACCCGAAGAAGTCGTGACGAGCCCCCAGGCTGCTGTACGTCTTCTCGCCGAACACGTCCCGGCCGGTTCGACCGTGCTCGTCGTCGGCGGCGAGGGCCTCGTGGTCGAACTCGAAAAGGGCGGCTACACCGTCACCCGGTCGGCGGAGGACAACCCGGCCGCCGTCCTGCAGGGCTTCGCGCCCGAGGTCGGCTGGACCCAGCTCGCCGAGGCCGCGTTCGCGCTGCACCCGCGCGAGGACGGCGTCGAGATCCCCTGGATCGCGACGAACACCGACTGGACCATCCCGCAGGCCCGCGGCATCGCACCGGGAAACGGCACGCTCGTCTCAGCGGTCCACACCGCCGTCGGCCGTCTCGCGACCGTCGCAGGCAAGCCCGAGACCCCGATCTTCGATGAAGCGACCGCACGATTCGGCGCCGAAAAGGCCCTGTTCATCGGTGACCGTCTCGACACCGACATCGTCGGAGCGAACCGCGCCGGTATCGACTCGGTGCTCGTCCTGACCGGCATCGACAAGGCCAAGCACGTGCTCGCGGCAGACAAGTTCTCACGCCCGACGTACATCCTCGACGACCTGCGCCAGTTGCACGAGTCGTACCCCGAAACCCGGATGTCACGCGACGGCAGCGAGGCGACCGTCGGAAAGGCTGTCGTTCGGATCGTCGGCAACGACGTCGTCATCGTCAAGGACGGCGACACCGCGATCGATCTGCTCCGCGCTGCCTGCGCTGCGATCTGGTCATCCGGCCGGGCGATCTACGGGTTCAACGTGCCGGAACGGCTGTATTCCTGATCGCACGGGTAGCCTAGGGACGTGAGCGAAGAGATGCCGGAACCCGGCGACGCCCTGCTGTCGCAATTGCGCCTGGTCGAAGACCAGCCGCTCGACGAACGCGCCCGGGCCTACGGTCAACTGCACGAAGAACTCCGCGCACGGCTCGAGGGCGGCGACGCGGCATCGTCTCGCTCGTGAGTGACGAGACCGCTCCGGCCGCTTCCGAGCGCCTCGACGCCGCGCTCGTGAGCCGTGGGTTCGCACGCTCACGGACTCTCGCAGCGCGACTCATCGCCGACGGACTCGTCACGGTCGACGGCCGTGCGATTGTGAAACCGGCAACGAAGGTTCGGCAGAACCAGGACATCGTCGTCGCCGGCGCCGACCACTACGTCAGCAGGGGAGCCCACAAACTCCTCGCCGCGCTCGACGCGTTCCCCGTCGATCCGACCGACCGGGTCGCCCTCGACGCGGGCGCCTCAACCGGCGGGTTCAGCCAGGTGCTCCTCGAGCGCGGTGCGCGTACCGTCATCGCCCTCGACGTCGGTCACGGTCAGCTCTCACCAGAAATCGCGAACGATCCCCGCGTCGCCGTGGTCGAGGGATTCAACGTACGCGACCTCACCCCGGAAAGCCTCGCCGGGGCATCCGGAATTTTCGACTCGCCTGACCTCGTCGTCGGCGACCTGTCGTTCATCTCGCTCACCCACGTTCTCGAACCGCTGAAGCGTTCTGTCTCGCCAGACACCGATTTCGTGCTGCTCATCAAGCCGCAATTCGAGGTCGGTCGTGGCGGCGTCCGTGAGGGAATCGTCAAGAACGCAGCCCTCCGAGCGGATGCCATCGCCACCGTCCTCTGGCACGCGTGGGACCTCGGGCTGGGCACGGCCGGCCTGATCCCATCCCCGATTCTCGGCGGACACGGAAACCATGAATACGTTGTGTGGTTGCGCGACGCGGGCACCGATCCAGACGGGGCTGCGGTCAATCCGACAGAATGGATGCAGAGAATCACCGAGATGGCTGGAGCGTGACCGGAATGAGCACAGAAGCTCGCAACATCCTCGTGGTGTCGCACACCGGCCGGTCGGATTCGCTCGACGCCGCGGTGCAGGTCATCGCCCAGCTGCAGGAGGCCGGCGCAGTCCCGGTGCTCCAGCGCGATGAACACGACGAGATCGTCGCGACGGGCATCGCGCTCGACGGTGTGGTCATCCTGCACGAAACGGTGGACCCTGCCGACCTCGAACTCGTGATCGTTCTCGGCGGCGACGGCACCATCCTCCGCGCCGCCGAAATGGTCCGTGGCTATTCAGCACCGATGCTCGGGGTGAACCTCGGCCACGTCGGATTCCTCGCCGAGAGTGAGCGCGACGACCTCGCGGATGCCGTACACCGCGTCATCGCCCGCGACTATTTCGTCGAGGAGCGTCTCACCCTGTCTGTCCGGGTCAAGGTCGACAAGCAAGTGGTCTTCGAAACGTGGGCGCTCAACGAAGCAACCGTGGAGAAGGCAAGCAGGGAACGGATGCTCGAGGTCGTCATCGAGGTCGACGGGCGCCCCCTGTCGAGCTTCGGCTGCGACGGCGTCGTCGTCTCCACGCCCACCGGCTCGACCGCTTACTCGTTCTCCGCCGGCGGTCCCATCATCTGGCCGAGCGTCGAAGCGATCACGATGGTGCCGCTCAGCGCCCACGCCCTGTTCGCCCGGCCCATCGTCGTCGGCCCCGACTCCTCGCTTGCGGTCGAGGTTCTCAAGCGCACCAACGGCACTGGAGTGCTGTGGTGCGATGGTCGCCGCACCCACGATCTCAAACCCGGATCCCGTGTCGTCGTGCGCCGGTCATCGGTCCCCGTGCGGCTCGCCCGCCTGCACGAGAGCCCGTTCACCGACCGGCTCGTGAAGAAGTTCCACTTGCCCGTCACCGGGTGGAGGGGGCCTGCCGCCAGTGATTGAGGAAATCGGCATCCGTGACCTCGGGGTCATCGCCGAGGCCACCCTTCCGCTCGGCGCAGGATTCACCGCCATCACCGGCGAGACCGGTGCGGGCAAGACCATGGTCGTCACTGCGCTCGGCCTCCTGCTCGGAGGGCGAGCCGATTCCGGTGTCATCCGCCAGGGCAACGACTCCACAAGCGTCGACGGTCGCTGGATCGTGCCGGCTGAGGGCAGCATCGCCGAACGCGTGCGCGAAGCCGGGGGAGACGTCGACCCGTTCGGGGATGACGCCGAACTCACCCTCGCCCGCTCCGTACTCGCTTCCGGCCGCAGCCGCGCATCGGTGGGTGGACGCAGCGCCCCCGTCGGGGTGCTCGCCGAACTCGGCGAACAGCTTGTGGTCGTGCACGGCCAGTCCGAGCAGGTGCGCCTCCGTTCCCAGGTTGCGCAACGCGATGCTTTGGATCGGTTCGCCGGCGATAATCTCTCCGCTGTGCTCACCGACTACCGGAGCGCGTTCAGCCGCTACCTCGCGAACGCCGCCGAACGCGACACGCTTGTGGAGGAACGCGACCGCCGCGCCGCCGAAGCCGACGAGCTGAGACTCACCATCGCCGAAATCGACGCCGTCGCGCCGCAGCCCGGTGAAGACGACGAACTCGCGACGCGTGCCGAACGGCTCACCAACCTCGAAGACCTCCGCATTGCGGCGGCTTTCGCTCGTGAGGCGCTCTCGGCTGAGGAATCAGACGGTCCGGATGTCGTCGGCCTGCTGGATGCCGCGCGCAGGCAACTCGAACGGGTCGCCTCCCACGACGCCGAACTCGGCACGCTGGGGGAGCAGCTCGCCAGTACGAGCTACGCCGTTTCGGAGATCGCCCTCGAACTCTCCCGCTATCTCGCCGGCCTCGACACCGACGGCGCCCGTGAACTCGAAATCCTGCAGGACCGGCGCGCCGAACTCGCCATCCTCATGCGCAAGTACGGCCCGGGCATCGACGAGGTCCTCGCCACGCACGAAACCGGGAACGCGCGCCTGCTGGAACTCGACGGCGATTCAGACCGCATCGACGAACTCACCGCGATCGTCGAAGCGGATGCCGCGCTCGTCGACGACCTCGCGACGCGCCTCTCCGAAATCCGGCGCGACGCGGCTGCCCGCCTCGGCGCCGCGATCTCGACCGAACTCTCCGCACTGGCCATGCCGGACGCCACCGTCGTCATCGAGATCACCGACCAGGCCGAACTCGGCCAGCACGGCCGCGACTCCGTCGTCTTCCTGATGCAACCACACCCGGGCGCCGAGCCCCGACCGATCTCCAAGGGAGCCTCCGGTGGAGAACTGTCGCGGGTGATGCTCGCGATCGAGGTCGTCATCGCCGGTCGTGACCCCGTGCCGACCTTCGTCTTCGACGAGGTCGACGCCGGCGTCGGCGGATCAGCGGCGATCGAGATCGGGCGGCGGCTCGCCCGGCTCGCCGAGACCGCCCAGGTGATCGTCGTCACCCACCTCGCCCAGGTGGCGGCATTCGCGACGAACCATCTCGCGGTCGTGAAATCGAACGATGGCACCGTCACTGCATCCAGTGTTCGCCAGCTGACCGGCCCTGACCGGGTGGCCGAAATGGCCAGACTTCTCTCCGGACTCGCCGACAGCGACTCCGGACTTGCCCACGCCGAGGAGCTGCTTTCGCTCGCACGGTCAGACCGAGCTTCTCAGGTGATAGGATAAAAGCCCGTGGTGAACATTACTGACGCGGACCTTTCAAACGACACGACCAAACACATTTTTGTGACCGGTGGTGTCGTTTCTTCTTTGGGCAAGGGACTCACGGCGGCAAGCCTGGGTAACCTCCTCACGGCCCGGGGACTGCGTGTTGTCATGCAGAAACTGGACCCCTACCTCAACGTCGATCCTGGAACGATGAACCCGTTCCAGCACGGCGAAGTCTTCGTCACAGACGATGGCACCGAGACCGACCTCGACATCGGTCATTATGAGCGATTCCTCGACATCAACCTGAGCCAGGCGGCGAACGTCACCACCGGCCAGATCTATTCGACGGTCATCGCCAAGGAGCGCCGCGGCGAATATCTCGGCGACACCGTGCAGGTCATCCCGCACATCACCGACGAGATCAAGCGCCGCATGCGCCTGCAGGCGACGAACGATCCGAAACCAGACGTGATCATCACCGAGGTCGGCGGAACCGTCGGCGACATCGAGTCGCAGCCGTTCATCGAGGCAGCACGCCAGGTGCGGCACGAACTCGGGCGCAAGAACGTGTTCTTCGTGCACGTCTCACTCGTGCCGTACATGAACGCCTCCGGTGAGCAGAAGACGAAGCCGACGCAGCACAGCGTCGCTGCACTCCGGTCGATCGGTATCCAGCCCGACGCGCTCGTGCTGCGCAGCGACCGTCCTGTCTCCGAGTCGAACAAGCGCAAGATCGCGCTCATGTGCGACGTCGACGAGGCCGCCGTCGTGAACGCCGTCGACGTGCCGAGCATCTACGACATCCCGAGCGTGCTCCACGACCAGGGCCTCGACGCCTACATCATCGACCTGCTCGGCCTTAAAGCTGGCGAGGTCGACTGGACGGCATGGTCACCCGTGCTGAAGGCCGTGCACGAGCCGAAACACGAGGTCACGATCGGCCTCGTCGGCAAGTACATCGATCTCCCGGATGCTTACCTCTCGGTCACCGAGGCACTCCGCGCCGGCGGATTCGCCCACGAGTCCAAGGTCAAGCTGCAGTGGATCCCGTCCGATGAGTGCGACACCCCGGAGGGCGCAGCGAAAGCCCTCGGCGACCTCGACGGCATCTGCATTCCCGGTGGTTTCGGCATCCGTGGGATCGAGGGCAAGCTCGGAGCGCTCAAGTTCGCCCGCGACAACAAGATCCCCACGCTCGGCCTGTGCCTCGGCCTGCAGTGCATGGTCATCGAGTACGCCCGTAACGAAGCCGGTCTCGCCGGTGCCAGTTCGAGCGAGTTCGACCCGGACACCGAGTTCCCGGTCATCGCCACGATGGCCGAGCAGGTGGAGATCATCGCCGGGGGAGACCTCGGTGGAACGATGCGCCTCGGGCTGTACCCGGCGAAGCTCACCGAAGGCTCGATCACCGCTGAGCTCTACGGCTCGACCGAGATCTCCGAGCGCCACCGCCACCGCTACGAGGTGAGCAACCGCTACCGCGACCAGATCGCCGACGCAGGCCTCGTGTTCTCCGGAACGAGCCCGGACGGCCAGCTTGTCGAATTCGTCGAGCTCGACCGCGCTGAGCACCCGTTCTACGTCGGAACCCAGGCGCACCCCGAGTTGCGGTCACGGCCGAACAACGCGCACCCCCTGTTCCGCGGCCTTGTCGGCGCGGCTCTGGAGCGCAAGCAGGCCAGCCTGCTGTTCGACGTGAACAATGACTGAGTCGCCGCTGGAGGACACCCGCGCCGACGTCGACATCCGCTCAACCGAGCGGGTGTTCGACGGCATGGTGTGGGGTGTCCGCCGCGACGCGTTCGACTACAACGGGGCCGATATCTCCCGGGAGTATGTCGACCACACGGGCGCCGTCGCGGTGTTCGCGCTCGACGAGAACGACCGCGTGTTGCTGATCAAGCAGTACCGGCACCCGGTCGGAATGCGTGAGTGGGAGATTCCCGCAGGGCTGCTCGACATCGCCGACGAGGATCCGCTCGTCGCGGCGAAGCGCGAGCTCGCCGAAGAGGCCGACATCCAGGCCACCGACTGGGCCGTGCTCTCCGAGTTCTACACGAGCCCCGGCGGAAGCGACGAGGCGATCCGGATCTACCTCGCCCGCGGGATCTCCGCGACCGACGGCACATTCGACCGCACGGACGAAGAGGCCGACATGGAGCTGCGCTGGGTCGCGCTCGACGACCTCGTCGACGCCGTGCTCGCGCGCAAGCTGCAGAACCCGTCGCTCGTCATCGCCACCATGGCCGCT
Source organism: Mycetocola sp. TRD_SC_2 (assembly GCF_055361225.1). NCBI lineage: Bacteria > Bacillati > Actinomycetota > Actinomycetes > Micrococcales > Microbacteriaceae > Mycetocola > Mycetocola sp. TRD_SC_2. Next base: position 1,138,854 of record NZ_CM143954.1, read on the forward strand.
CAACTCGGCCGGGAACGCGACTGGAGCACTCTCGACGCGGCGGATGCTCCGTGGCCGCGGCATCCGAAACTCCGTCGCCCGGGCGACTGAACATGCCCCTCGCGCGCGACCTCGACTCGTATCTGAGACACGTCGCGATCGAACGCGGCCTCGCCGAGAACACCATCGCCGCGTATCGCCGGGACCTCGGCGGTTACGTCGAGTGGCTCGGTGCGCGCGGGGTGGGCGAGGTCGGCGAGGTGACCCAGCAGCAGGTCTCCGAGTACGTCCGTGAGCTCGGCAGCCGTGAGGACGCACCGCTCACCGCGTCCTCGCTCGCGCGCGTGCTGTCGTCGGTGCGCGGCTGGCACCGGTTCCTGCTCGAAGAAGGACGGATCGAAGCCGACGTCGCCCGCGAGGTCAAACCGCCGAAGCTCCCGAGCCGCCTGCCGAAGGCCCTCAGCATCGACCAGGTCACCGCACTTCTCGACGCGGCGGCGGGCGACGACATCCAGGCGCTGCGCGACAAGGCGCTGCTCGAACTGCTCTACGCGACCGGCGCCCGGGTCAGCGAAGCGGTCTCGCTCAACGTCGACGACGTCTTCGACGAGGACATCGTCCGGCTCCGCGGCAAGGGCAACAAGGAGCGGATCGTGCCGCTCGGCCGATTCGCCCGTGAGGCGATCGACGCCTACCTCGTGCGTGCCAGACCGGTGTTCTCGATTCGGGGAGCCGCGACGCCCGCCCTGTTCCTCGGCATCCGTGGGCAGAGGGTCTCGCGGCAGAACGCGTGGCTCATCATCCGGCAGGCGGCAGAGAAGGCGGACCTCGTCGCGCACGTGTCACCGCACACCCTCCGCCACTCGTTCGCGACCCACCTGCTGCAGGGCGGCGCCGACGTTCGTGTGGTGCAGGAACTGCTCGGGCACTCGTCGGTCGCGACGACTCAGATCTACACGATGGTGACCGCTGACACCCTCCGCGACATGTACACCACCGCACACCCCCGCGCCCGCTGAGCGCAACGGACCAGTGCGGATGCCGCGTGGCCGCGCCGTATCCGCAAAGCACCCCGTTAGAATCAGGAGTCAGCAGACGAGGGACGCGACGGGAGTGAGGACGAACCAGGTGGCCACAAAAAACGAAGAGCTCTTCTCGGTGGAGGAAACCGTCGAGAAAAAAGGTCCGACAGGTCGCACCCTTACTGAGTTCCCGGACCCCGCTCCGCTGAAGAGCCACGGCCCCGCCCGCATCATCTCGCTGTGCAACCAGAAGGGTGGCGTCGGCAAGACGACCACCACCATCAGCCTCGGTGCCGCCCTCGCTGACTACGGCCGCCGCGTGCTGTGCATCGACTTCGACCCGCAGGGCGCCCTCTCGGCCGGCCTCGGCGTCAACACCCACGACGCGCTCACCATCTACGACCTGCTGCTGTCGAACAAGCACGAGGCGACGGATGCCATCCAGCACACGTCCGTCGAGGGTCTCGACATCATCCCCGCGAACATCGATCTCTCCGCCGCCGAAGTACACCTCGTCAACGAGGTCGCCCGTGAGCAGATCCTCGCCCGGGTTCTCCGCAAGGTCGGCGCAGACTACGACGTCGTCCTCATCGACTGCCAGCCGTCGCTCGGGCTGCTCACCGTCAACGCGCTCACCGCGAGCCACGGGGTCCTCATTCCGCTCGAGTGCGAGTTCTTCGCGCTGCGCGGCGTCGCCCTGCTCATCGAGACGATCGAGAAGGTCAAGGACCGGCTGAACCCGGCGATCGAGCTCGACGGAATCCTCGCGACCATGTTCGACTCGCGCACACTCCACTCCCGTGAGGTGCTTGAACGGGTCGTCGACGCGTTTGGCGATGACGTGCTCGAGACGGTCATCGGCCGCACGGTGAAGTTCCCCGACGCGAGCGTCGCAGGCACCCCCATCACCGAGTTCGCTCCCGAGCATGCGTCGGCCAAGGCCTACCGCAAGCTCGCGCGGGAGCTGGTAGCCCGTGGCGCTGTCGCCTGATGCGCACGCCGTAAACGGCTCGACCGCAGCACCGCCGGCCAGCCCGGCGCCGACGAACGCGCCCCCTGGATTCCAGGTCGCCCTCTCGAACTTCGAGGGACCGTTCGACCTTTTGCTCTCCCTCATCGGCAAGCACGAACTCGACATCACCGAAATCTCGCTCTCCCGGGTGACGAACGAGTTCATCGCCTACCTGTCGAGCCTCGACTCCGCCGCCGAACTCGACCAGGCCAGCGAGTTTCTCGTCGTTGCAGCGACGCTCCTCGACCTCAAGGTCGCGGGGCTCCTGCCGCAGGGTGAACTCGTCGACGCCGAGGACGTCGCCCTGCTCGAAGCACGCGACCTGCTGTTCGCCCGGCTGCTGCAGTACCGCGCCTTCAAGGAGGCATCCGGCTGGTTCGCCGCCCACCTCGATGCCGAGGCGTCGAGGCATCCGCGGTCCGTCCGGCTCGAAGACAAGTTCCGTGCGCGAACGCCCGAGTTGGTCTGGACCCTCACCCTCGAGGATTTCGCCGCTCTCGCCGCCGTCGCCCTGGCACCGCGCGAGATCCCGGTCGTCGGGCTCGATCACCTGCACGCGCCGCTCATCAGCATCCGGGAACAGGCGGCGCACGTCGTCGCCATGCTGCGCTCCGGTGAATCCATGTCGTTCCGTCAGATCATCGCCGGCGCCGACCAGAAGGGCGTCATCGTCGCCCGGTTTCTCGCCGTGCTCGAGTTGTACCGGCACGCGGCACTGAGCTTCGAGCAACTCGAACCGCTGGGCGAGCTCACGTTACGCTGGAGCGCCGAGAACTGGTCAGAGGACAACCTCGCCAATCTGGGAGCAGATTATGACAATTGACACCACCGACTTCGCCGACACGGATGCCGCGACGCCCGAAACCGCGTCGGCCCCCGTCGATCTCGAGCGCGCTGTCGAGGCGATCCTCATGATCGCCGACGAACCGCAGAGCCTCGTCAGCCTCGCCACCGCGTTGCGCCGCCCGGTGAAGGCCGTGCACGAAGCCATCAACCGTCTCGTCGCCGATTACGACGGTGTCGACGGAACGGTCGTGCGCGGGTTCGAACTCCGCGAGGTCGGGGGAGGGTGGCGGTTCTTCGTCCGTGCCACCTACGACGATGTCGTCGCCGACTTCGTCACATCCGAAAATCCCAGCAAGCTCTCACAGGCCGCGCTCGAGACCCTCGCCGTGATTGCCTACAAGCAGCCGATCCCGCGCAGCTCGATCGCCGCCATCCGTGCGGTGAACGTCGACTCGGTCGTGCGCACCCTCGCCGGCCGCGGTCTCATCACCGAACTGTTCACCGACAGTGAGACCGGCGCGATCAACTACGGCACAACCCCGCTGATGCTCCAGCAGCTCGGCATCAACTCGCTCGACGAGCTCCCACCTATTTCACCCCTGCTCGCCGATGGCTCCGAAGGATTTGACAATGATTTCCGATAACCCCGAAACACCCGCGCACGACCCGTTCGCCCCCGAGGGCGTTCGCCTGCAGAAGGTACTCGCCGCCGCCGGTGTCGCCTCCCGCCGGGTCTCCGAGCAGTACATCACCGAGGGGCGCGTCCGCGTCAACGGTGAGACCGTGCAGGAACTCGGCCGCCGGATCGACCCGGAGACCGACCACGTCGAGGTCAACGGCGTCGCCGTCCAGCTCGACACCACCAAGCGTTACGTCGTGCTCAACAAGCCGGTCGGTGTCGTCAGCACGATGAGCGACGAACGCGGCCGGCCTGACCTCACCCAGTACACGAAGGACTACGAGGAGCGGCTGTTCAACGTCGGCCGCCTCGACGCCGAGACCAGCGGGCTCCTCATCCTCACCAACGACGGCGACCTCGCCCACGTGCTCGCGCACCCGTCGTTCGGGGTGACCAAGACGTACATCGCCAAGGTCAACGGCAAGGTCACCGCCCAGACCATCCAGAAGCTGACCCGCGGCGTCGAACTCGACGACGGCGTCATCGCTGCAGACAAGGCGCGGCTGCTCGACACCCGCACAGCGCCGAACGGCGACGAGTCGAGCATGGTCGAGATCACGCTGCACTCGGGCAAGAACCGCATCGTCCGGCGGATGCTCGCGGCCGTCGGCCACCCGGTCCAGGCGCTCGTTCGCCGCCAGTTCGGTCCGGTGAATCTCGGTACCCTGCGATCGGGCCAGACCCGCGACCTGACTAAAGTGGAACTCGGTGAACTGCTGACGATCTCCCGGCAGTCGCAGCTGCAGAACGGCCCAGACGCCGGCAGCGAACCAGCCGAGTAGAGAAGACTTCGTGAACGACATTCCAGAGCGCCGCCCGAACGCCCCTCGCCTCACCGGCCAGGTCCGCATCGTCGGCGCCGGGCTCCTCGGTGCGAGCATCGGCCTCGCACTTCAGAACCAGCGCATCGACGTGATCCTCGCCGACGCGTCACCGGCGCAACTGCGCCTCGCTGTCGACTACGGTGCCGGTCGCCCCGAGCAGCCGGGCGACAACCCCAGCATCGTCGTCGTGAGCGTGCCACCGGATGTCACGGCATCCGTCATCGAGGCGGAGCTCGCCCGGTTCCCCGACGCGGTCATCACCGACGTCGCGAGCGTCAAGCTCGAACCGTTCCGGGCGCTCACCGACCGCGGCGTCGACCTCACCCGCTACATCGGCTCCCACCCGCTCGCCGGGCGGGAGCGCGGGGGAGCGATCTCCGCTCGCGCCGACCTGTTCCTCGGCCGGCCCTGGGTGATCTGCCGCGACGACGAGACGCCTCCGGACGCCCTCGCCCTCATCGAGGATCTCGCCCTCGACCTCGGCGCCTCGCCAATCGAGATGACGCCGGAGGAGCACGACCGTTCGGTCGGGCTCGTGTCACACGTTCCGCAGCTCGTCGCGAGCATCCTCGCAAAGCAACTCGTCAGCGCGCCCGACTCCGCCGTGCGGCTCACCGGCCAGGGCTTGCGCGACACCACCCGCATCGCCGCCAGTGCGCCGGAACTGTGGGTGCAGATCCTCGGCTCGAACGCCGGCCCCGTCGTCGAAGTCCTCGACGGTATCGCCGCCGACCTCGCCAAAGTCACCGACGCCCTTCGCTCACCGGATGCTCCCGGTGCCCGCCGCACCCTCGCCGACACCATTGCCGCCGGCAACACCGGTGTCGCTCGGCTGCCGGGCAAGCACGGCCAGGATCGCCGCTACGCCTCGATCGTCGTCATGGTCGACGACCGGCCGGGGCAGCTCGGACTTCTCCTCACCGAACTCGGTGACATCGGGGTCAACATGGAAGACCTCCGGCTCGAGCACTCCCCGGGTGCCCAGATCGGCCTCGCCGAGATCGCCGTTCTTCCCGAAGTCCAGCAGCGCACCATCGAGGACCTCGAAGCGCGCGGCTGGCGGATTGCGAGCGTCTGAAACGATGACCAAAACAGTAGTGGCCGTCGACGGCCCCGCCGGCAGCGGCAAGTCCAGTGTCTCGAAAGCGGCCGCCTCACGGCTCGGCTTCGATTACCTCGACACCGGTGCTGCCTACCGTGCGCTGTCGTGGTACATCCTCGATGCGGGAATCGATTCGGCCGATGCCGCTGCGGTCGTCTCCGCGCTCGGCGGCTTCGACTACACCATCGGCACGGACCCGATCGGGTACCACGTGCGGGTGGGACAGACCGACGTGACCGACAGCATCCGTGAACCCCGCGTGACCGCCGTCGTGAGCAACATCGCTCGCGTTCCCGAGGTGCGTGCGCACGTGACCGGGATCTTCCGCGACATCATTCGCGACTCCACCGCACCCGGCATCGTGGTCGAGGGTCGCGACATCACCACGGTCGTCGCCCCGGACGCGACAGCCCGCATTCTGCTCACAGCCACTGAAGAGGCTAGAATGTCTAGACGCTCTGCTGAACTTGCATCCGAATCGGCTTCGGAGGTTGCGAGTGCGTTGCAGAAGCGTGATCGCGCAGATTCGCGCGTCGTCGACTTCATGACTGCCGCACCTGGCGTCACCACCGTCGATTCCACCACACTCAACTTTGACGAGACCGTCGACGCCGTGCTCGATGTGATCCGTACTTCGCAGAAAACCTAGATCGACTCGGGCCCGGGTTCCGATCGCAGAGAGAGACCACTATGGCTGATTTTGAAGACACCGCAGAGCTGGACGACCAGCTCGCCGAGCGGATGGGGGACCTCGACGAGGACCTCGCGCACCGCAGGGCCGAGGCGCTCCGCGCCGGCCTCGCCGACTACGACCTCGCCGATGACGACCTCGAGATCCTCGACGCCGCCGGCGAAGACCCCGACGCGATCCACTACCTTCCCGCTCTGCCGGTGCTCGCCATCGTCGGTCGCCCGAACGTCGGCAAGTCCGCGCTCGTGAACCGGATCCTCGGCCGGCGTGAAGCCGTCGTCGAGGACACCCCCGGCGTCACGCGTGACCGCGTGAAGTACAAGGCCGAGTGGAACGAACGCCAGTTCACCCTCGTCGACACCGGTGGCTGGGAGCCGGATGCCAAGGGCATCGACGCCTCCGTCGCCGCCCAGGCCGAGGTCGCCATCGACCTCTCCGACGCCGTTCTCTTCGTCGTCGACGCCAACGTCGGTGCCACCGCGACCGACGAGCAGGTCGTGCGGATGCTCCGCAAGATGGACAAGCCCGTCTTCCTCGTCGCGAACAAGGTCGACGACGTCCGCCAGGAGCCGAACGCGGCATCCCTCTGGTCCCTCGGACTCGGCGAGCCGTACCCGGTCTCCGCGCTGCACGGCCGTGGTGTCGCCGACCTGCTCGACCTCATCATGACCAAGCTGCCGAAGGTTTCGGCCGTCGCCAAGGACGAAGTCGGCGGACCCCGCCGCGTCGCGATCCTCGGCCGGCCGAACGTCGGCAAGTCCAGCCTGCTCAACAAGGCTGCCGGTGAAGAGCGCGTTGTCGTCAACGAACTCGCCGGAACAACCCGCGACCCGGTCGACGAGCAGGTTGAGATCGGCGGAAAGGTCTGGCGTTTTGTCGACACCGCCGGCATCCGTCGTCGTGTGCACCTGCAGCAGGGTGCCGACTTCTACGCCACACTCCGCACGAGCGCCGCGCTGGAGAAGGCCGAAGTCGCCATCGTCATGCTCGACGTCTCCGAGCCCATCTCGGAGCAGGACATCCGGATCATCGACCTCGTGCTCGAGTCCGGTCGCGCCCTCGTGCTCGCGTTCAACAAGTGGGACCTCCTCGACGACGAACGTCGCCGTTACCTCGAGCGTGAGATCGAGCAGGACCTGGCGCACGTCGCCTGGGCCCCCCGCGTCAACATCTCCGCCCGCACCGGCCGGCACATGGAGAAGCTCGTTCCTGCCCTCGAGCTCGCGCTCGAGTCATGGGACACGCGCCTCCCCACCGGCAAGTTCAATGCGTTCCTCGCCGAACTCACCGCCGAGCACCCGCACCCCGTCCGTGGTGGCAAGCAGCCCCGTGTGCTCTTCGGTACGCAGGCCTCGAGCCGTCCGCCGACATTCGTGCTCTTCACCACCGGATTCCTCGACCCGGGCTACCGCCGCTACATCCAGCGTCGCCTGCGCGAGATCTACGGATTCGAAGGTAGCCCGATCAACGTCAACATGCGTGTACGCGAGAAGCGCAAGCGCACGTAACCCCCAGTGTGTGAGGCACGGCTCGTGAGAAGCTGAACGGGTGACTTCCGAGTTCGTGCCTCCGCATCCCCGCAACCCCGGGGACGCCTGGGTGTTCGCCGACGACGGCTCCAAGTACTGGGGCCGTTTCGGCGCGGCAGGGCTCCTCGTCGTCGACCGGTCGCGCGGAGTGCTGCTTCAGCATCGTGCCCTGTGGAGTCACTTCGGTGGCACCTGGGGTCTTCCCGGTGGCGCCCGCCACGAGGGCGAGGCCGCCGTCGATGGTGCGATCCGTGAGGCGAGTGAAGAGGCGGCTGTGGTTCCGGATGCCGTCCGATCGCGCTTCAGTCACACCCTCGACCTCGACATCTGGTCATACGTGACCGTGGTCGCCGATGTGATCGCCCCGTTCCAACCGGCGGTGTCCGACCCCGAAAGCCTCGAGATCCGCTGGGTCCCGATCGATGAGGTCGACGCCCTGCCGCTCCACCCCGGGTTCGAGCGGATGTGGGCGTCGCTCCGCCGGGACCTCACTGTGCGTCCGGTTGTCGTCGTCGACATGGCCAACGTCGTCGGTTCACGCCCCGACGGCTGGTGGAAGGATCGCGCGGGTGCTGCCACGCGCCTCGGTGCGCAGTTGCGATCGCTCGCCGGGCTCGGGATGCCGGCCGACGCGCTCGAGCTTGGGCAGTCACACTGGTGGCCCGAGGTTCTCGCTGTGCTCGAAGGCCAGGCGAACGGCGCCTCTGTGGAGTCGGGGGAGCGCTTCGGTGTGGTTCGTGCCGACACCGACGGAGACTCCAGGATCGTTCACGAAGTGGGGCGGCTTGTGGGCCAGCCAGGGGCATCCGTCACCGTTGTGACGAGTGACCGGGAGTTGCGGGCACGGGTCGAAGCGCTCGGTGCGCAGACTCGTGGAACCGGGTGGCTTCTCGATCAACTGGACGCCCTGGCCGAGTAGCTCGCGCTCATTGCCGCTGGTGGACTAGACGCTGCCTCATCTCCGCTGGTCGGGTAGGCCGCCTGCGGCCGTATCGAGACCCGCGACTACGCCCTCAACTCGAGCTGCATGACCGCGCGATCCGGCGTCGGGCGCGATACTTCGCGAAAGCCATGCGCTTCGAACTGCGACACGATCCCGTAGTACAACTCAGCGGATGTCACCTTCGTGCGCTGAGGCGGATCCACCGGGTACCCCTCCACAAGCCGTGCCCCTCCGCGACGGGCGTGCTGGATCGCACCGCCGAGCAACGCCCGTCCAATGCCACGTTTGCGGAACCCGACGCGCACAACGAAGCACGTCACAGACCAGACCGACGGGTCGTCCGACGCTTCAGGACTCCCACTGATCACCCGGGTGCGGTCCAGGCGGCCATAGTTCGGGCGCGGTTCGACAGCGCACCAGCCGACCGGTTCACTGTCCAGATACGCGATCACGCCGGGTGCCGGGTCGAGCTCCTTCACCTGCTGTCGAAGGAGCGGTTCACACGTTTCTCGACTGGCGGCCTTCCACTCCTCGGTACTCATTTTGAAGTACTGGCACCAGCAGCTGGACGGGTCGCCGCGGGTACCGAAGACTTTCTGCACGTCGTGCCACGGAGCATCCGCTACCGAGACGATATCGATGTTCGAGGTGGCTGGAGCCGTCATGGCCAAAAGCCTAGAGGAGGGCTCCAGAGAGAGCGAGGGGGCTCCCATTCGGGCTCGATCCCTCGACAGGGATGGTCTCGTGGAAAACGCTCTGCACCAGCCCTTTCGCGGGTCGATGACCTCGTCGCAATGTCAGTGGTTCGTCGGACAATTGACCCATGGAAAACCTCCACGAACCACCAAATGAGGCGAGTGAGGCGCTCTTCGCAGCGCTGCAGATTGCCGACGGCGTGTGCGTGGTCGGCGCACCGAGCCGCGATCTCTCCCGGGCCTCGGCAAAGACTGTCAGCTGGACTGAGTTCCTCGCTACCTGGCTGTCGCCGGCAGCGCTGAACATCGGCAACCTCGATCCGCCTTACAGCGGCGAACTTGCCAACACCTGCACGAGCATCGTCGACGAGATTGCCAAGGTCGATAGGTCCGTGGCACGTCAACAAGCCCTCAAAGTTGAATTGATCGATGAGGCGCGTCGGGCGTCTGAGGCGACCCTGCACGGGGTCAAGGTTCTCGGTTCGGATTTGTCGACGACGCAACAGCAGGATATGGCGCGTCGCTCCCTGGTAGCCGAGTTGGCGTGCGCGATGCGGATGCCGGAATCCACTGTGATCGGCATGCTCACCGAGGCTGAAGCCCTAATGCACCAGTTGCCCGCGACGATGGCGGCTCTCCGCGAGGGCCAGATCTCGTACCGCCACGCGCAGGTTCTGATCGACCAAACGAAGACTCTCTCGCGAGAGGCGGCGCTGGTGTTGGAAGAACAGGCCCTCGGGCTTGCTCGTACGCTGACGGTCGCAAAGCTCCGCGTGAAGACTCGCCGGTTGCGGGAGCACCTCGACCCGGAGTCCATCGCAGCCCGCGTCGTTAAGTCGGAGCTGGACCGTCGCCTCGAGTTCGAACCTGGCGACGACGGTATGGCCTGGCTCAGCCTGTACACGACCGCTCCCGAAGCTACGTCGATTTACACCGCAGCCCGCGAGTACGCGATGGCAGTGAGAAACCCAGAAGACCCGCGAACTCTCACGCAACTGACCGCTGATGTCTTCACCGATGCTGTGTCCGAGGGGCTTTCCGGTGAGATCGTCCTTCCCGTCTCGATCAAACGCGGCGAGCCAGACACTCGACTCGGGTCAGGAACAGCTTTTGGGAGGATCCGCCCGACGGTTACCGTCACTGTGCCCGCATTGACGCTGCTCGGACTTACCGATGAGACGGCGACGCTCGAGGGGTACGGCCCCATCGACGCAAACACTGCCCGAGCTCTCGCGGGCCAGTCCAACGTCTGGTACCGGATGCTCACCGACCCAACAACTGGTGCACCGACTGCCTTCGATGGCACCAAGTACCGTCCGACCAGCCCAATGAAGCGCTTCTTGCGTTACCGAGACGGTACGTGCCGCTTTCCCGGCTGCAACCGGGCAGCACAACACTGCGACCTCGACCACACGATCGATTACCAGTTCGGTGGGCCCACCGAATGCGAGAACCTGGCCCACCTCTGTCCCAAGCACCATCGGTTGAAACACCAGAGCACCTGGCAGGTTCGACAACGCGGCGCAGGCATCCTCGAGTGGACGTCACCGAGCGGGCGCAACTACGTCACCGAACCGGAAGTCCTACTCACGCCGCCCGAATTTCCGCGGCCCGAACCGCCACCGCGGCAGGCGCCGCGGATGCCGACAAACCCGGTCGTGCCTGACGTCGACGAGATCCCGCCGTTCTAGCCCTTAACGGCACCCTGCGTAACGCCCTCCATCACCCAGCGCTGGGTGAACAGGTAGACGATGATCGCCGGCGCCATCGCCATCAGGTACGACGCGAACGACACGTTGTAGTTCGTACTGAACTGGGTCTGGAAGATGTTCTGCACGACCGGGATCGTCTGTTGCGAAGCATCCGCAATGATGAGCGACGGCATCATGAAGTCGTTCCACGAGGCAAGGAACGCGAAGATCGCCACCGTCGCGCTCATCGGCGCGAGCAGCGGGAAGATCAGTTGCCAGAACGTCTGCCACGTCGTCGCGCCGTCGATCCGGGCGCTCTCCTCCAGTTCGAGGGGGATCGAGCGCAGGAACGCGGTGAACAGCAGGATGCTGAACGACAACTGGAACATGATGTGCAGGATCGTCACACCCACCGGGTTCGCGAGCCCGACCAGACCGGTGAGCTGGATCTGGGGGAGTGCCACTACCGGGAATGGCAGGAACATGGCCGCGAGCAGATAGAAGAACGAGTACCGGAACAGCCGGCGCTCCCAGTTGCGCACGATCGCGTACGACGCGAGCGCGGAGAGGAGGACAGCTCCGACAACCGAACCGAGCGTGACGAGCACGGAAATCGTGAACGTGACGGGGAAGTTGGTGAGTTCCCACGCCTCGGCGAAACCGGAGAAGTCGATCGGTGACGGGAGCGAGAACGCATTGCCGTCGACGGCCTGCTCGGTGGTCTTCATCGACATCGAGATGGTCACGTACAGCGGGAGCAGCACCGTCAGCGAGCAGAGGAACAGAATGATCATGACCGGCCAGTTGGTGGTCTCCTGCCCGACCTTGCCGCGCTTGCGGCGGCTGGACGACCCGGTGGCTGTCGGCGAGGAACCCGTCGCCGGAGCGAGCGGCTTCGTGCTTTCCTGTGTCATGAGAGTGCCGCCCTTCCGCGGGTGAGCCGGAGTTGAAGGATCGAGATGACGACGGCGATGATGAAGAAGATCGTCGCGTTCGCCATCTGGTAGGCGTAGTCGCCGCCGGTGAAGCCAGTGAAGATCGTCATTGCGATGCTGCGGGTTGCCGTGCCGGGCCCACCGTTGGTCAGACCGACGATGACGTCATAGGCATTCAGGTAATTCTTGAACCCCAGGATGACGTTGATCAGCACGTAGCCGGCGACGAGCGGGAGCGTGACCGAGCGAAGCCGGACCCAGGCACTTGCGCCGTCGATATCCGCCGCTTCATAGACCTCACCGGGGATCGACAGCAGCCCGGCGATGTAGATCAGCAGGGCACCGGGGATCGACTGCCACGTGGTGACGATGACGACGCCGAGCCAGGCCAGGTTCTCGTTCGCGAGGATCGACTCAGACAACCAGCCGATCCCGGCGGCCGATCCGAAAGCCGGAACCGAGTTCGAGAAGAGGAACTTGAACACGAACGCGATGACGATGCCCGAGATGACCATGGGGATGACGAAGATCGCCCGCAGAGGCGTCTTCAACCGGATGCGGGATGTCAGCGCCACCGCCAGCAGGAAAGCGATCACGTTGACGAGGATCACCGTGACGATCGCGAACCCGAAGGTGAAACCGTAGCTCGACAGGATCGCGGGGTCAGAGAAAACCGCGATGTAGTTGGTGAAACCCACCATCTGCCAGTCACCGAAGCCGATGAAGTTGGTGAAGCTGTAGAAGATCCCGAGGAGCGCCGGAAGCGTGATGGCGAGGGTGAACAGAATCAGGGTCGGCAGCAGGAACAGGTAGTAGACCGGGTCGACCCGGGGTTTGCCGCGCTTCGAACGGGAACCAGCGATGTGGTCGGTCTGCCCCTGTTCCGCCTTGTCGACGAGTGAGCCCGCTGAGGCCGACGCCGGAGTGATGGGAGTGGTCATGTCGTTTCCCTCCTGATGCTTTCCGTCAGTCCCGCAGGGCCAGTCGTGCCCAGTCGGCGTCGAGGCGGCGCAGCGTCGAGTCGATGTCGGCACCGGTCGCGATCGCCTGGACGTAGTTGGCCGTCGGGATGCTCAAGTGCACCCGCTGCGACGCACCCAGATAGAAGCGCCCTTCCTCGTAGTACTTCTGCATGCCGAGGATCCGCTCATCGGTGACGGGCGCAGCATCCGTCGTGGTTCCGAAGCCGAGGTAGGTCGCGTTGTATTCGTCCAGAGTGTCTTTCTCCATGAGGAAGGAGACGAACTGTCGCGCGGCCTCCTGAGCATCGCTGATCTCCGGGACCCAGAGCGCCAGGTCGAGGTTCACCCGCACCCTGAGGTCATCGGGGTCGTCGGTGACGGGCAGCGGGAAGGTGCCGAGATCGAGATTCTCGTTGGTCTTCGCGATCTCACCGAGCGCCCACGGGCCCTGCATCAGCATGGCTGCTTCACCGTTCGCGAAGGCGACGTTGCCGTCTCCGTAGGTGCGACTGGCTGCGTTTCCGTTCGAGTACGCGGCGAGCTCCACCATCTTCTTGACCGGTTCCTTCAGTGTCTTCTGAAACGAGACGGGAGCGTCGGGGCCGACCTCGGTTCCGAGTTCGTTCATCTGGTCGAAGAAGTCGGCAACGTCGATGGAGCCGCCGACGGTGTAGTCGAACAACCCCTGCGCGACCGTCCACGGCTCCTGAAAGGTGCTGTAGATCGGTGTGATCCCGGCGGCTTCGAGGGTCTCGCAGACCTCGATCATTTCGTCCCAGGTCGTCGGCACCTCGATGCCGTTCTCTTCGAAGATCTCGACGTTGTAGATGACGGATGCCGCAGCGATGGAATAGGGAAGCACGCTGGTGCGACCGGGATAGGTCGCGTATTGGTCGACAAGCTCCTGCACCTCGGGCCGGATGCGCCCGGCTTCCTCCATATCGGAGAGGTCGGAGAGCGCACCGCGTTCCATGAAGCGCGACATCTCCATGTTGTAGTTGAGCAATCCGACGTCGGGCGGGTTGCCGCGGAGGAAGCCGGCGGAGAGGTTTGACGCGGTGTCGAGCTCCACTTCGACTTCGGACTGCTGCTGATTGAACTGGGAGACCAGATCGCGGAAGTACGGGATCGCCTCCGGTTTGCTCATGTGGAACGTGATCTCGGTGGGCCCGCTGCCGGCGTTGGCGCAGCCGGTCAGTGCCGCTGATACGCCGAGAATGCCCGCCATCGCGAGGCTGAACCGCGTTGCGAATCGTTTGCTGTGGAGCACGTCGTTGTCCCCCCTGTTTCAGGTGGGGTAATACTGCTCCCGCGACGGGGGAAAGTTCAAGGCCTTGTTCGGACCGATTTCGTCACAGTCTGGCAGCCGGCCGTCGGGGTTAGTTCTTCGCGGTGGGGTGGTCCTCTTCGTGATCTTCGGGGTGGTTGTTCGGGCTGGACGCGAAGAGGTCGAGGCCGAGCCGCCGGCTGAGGTAGGCGGTGGCGCGCTGCCCGCGCACGCTGTTGCCGGCGTTGTCGAGGCGGGGGGAGAAGGTCGCGATTCCGCCCTTTCCCGGGGCGACGGTCATGATGCCGCCGGTCACGCCGGACTTGCCCGGCAGGCCGATGTTGAAGAGCCATTCACCCGACCGCTGGTACAGCCCGCTCGCCGCGAGCACAGCGAGGGTGTCGTGGCAGACCTCTTCCGACACGACTTTCACTCCGGTCACCGGATTCACTCCACCGTGGGCGAGGGTTGCTCCCATCACGGCGAGGTCGTTCGCCGTGACGAGGAGTGAGCACTGTTTCGTGTACGTGTCCACGATTTCCAGCGGGTCGGAGTCGATTCTGCCGTAGCTTTCGAGCAGGTGGGCGATTCCCTGGTTGCGCTGGTTGTGGGCGCTCTCTGATTCGTAGACGTCCTGGTCGACCTCGAGCTGGCGGCCGGCGAAGCGGGAGAAACCGTCAAGGATGCGCTCCCACTGGGCATCCGCCGTCTTGCCCGGGATGAGAGCGGTGGATGCCAGTGCTCCCGCGTTCGCCATCGGGTTCATCGGGTGGCCGTCGTTGAGTTCGATCGCCATAACGGAGTCGAAGGCAAGACCGGTGTTGTTGACACCGATGACCTCGAGGAGTTTCTCCGGGCCGAGCTCTTCACACGCGAGTGCCCAGACGAACGCCTTGGAGATCGACTGGATGGTGAACTCGTGGTCCACGTCGCCGATGCCGTGCTTTGACCCGTCGATCTCGACGACCGAGATGCCGAAGAGCTCGGGCTTCACCTTGGCGAGGATCGGGATGTAGTCCGCGACCTTCCCGTCGTCGGTGTCGACGCTGCGGTCGTAGGCATCCTGGATCGCCTCATCGACGAGGTCGCTGTCGGGCGGCGCTCCGGTCGAGACCGAATACGGTACCGCGCTGACGTCGAGATCGATGTCGTCGAGGTCTACATCCATGATGGCTCCTAAGCGTCACTTCATATTCTCCTGCACGCAAAGGGAGTCGGTATGCGCACGGGAGAATTCGGGCCGATGGGTTGCGGAATGGCCGGCCGTGCCCGGGGCGTCAGGTGATCGGAGGGGCCTCGATTGTCCTGTAGCATTGACGAGGTTGCCCGAGAGGGTGACTGGTCGCGGGCTGTGGCGCAGCTTGGTAGCGCACTTGACTGGGGGTCAAGGGGTCGCAGGTTCAAATCCTGTCAGCCCGACCAAATGTCCCGGAAACTCAAGGGTTTCCGGGACTTTTTAGGTTAAGAGATTTGATTGAGTCATCACTACGTCATCACTTTGAGCACTTTTCAGCCGCTGACCCGGCCCTGTCGTCCGGGGCGCTGAGGTCGGTTTCGGTCCCTCCCGATCGTCCGGGATCGTCGTGCGCACCTTCTGGGTATGAGCATTCACGACGAACAACCAACCTCTCCTCCCACCGACGAGTGGGGCCTGGAGCCTCTGATGGACATCCACGAGCTGGCGGCCTATCTGGGCATCCCGATCTCCACGGTCTACGACTGGCGGGTGCACGGCAAAGGCCCCGCCGCCTACCGGTTCGGCAAACACCTCAAGTTCGCGGTCTCCGACGTGCGGGCCTGGATTGCCCAGCAACGCGAGCCCACCAGCGAGACCAGGCACACCGATCGGCGGTGAGCTGAGATGGCCCGGCAACGGTTGAGCATCGGCACCTTCGGCGACATCAGCACGCGCCTGTCACCGGCCGGCCGATACTTGGCGCGGACCCGCTACCGCGACTGGGACGGTCACGCGCGTCTCGTGCAGGCCAGCGGCAGCACCGCCAAGGCTGCAGAACTTGCGCTGAAGAGCAAGCTTGCCGACCGGGACCTGTTCCAACCCGCCGACACGACTCTGACGCCGGACAGCCTGTTCAGTGATCTGGTGACCTATTGGTTGGAGGATATCGATCTGGAGGGCCGGATCTCCCGGACCACCCGGAACCTCTATGAGCGCAATATGCGCACCCTCGTCTCGCCGGTCTTCGACAGCCTCGCCCTGCGCGAGATCGGTGTGGCACGGTGCGACAAGTTCATCAAGCAGCTGTCGAAGATCTCCTACAGTCGTGCCAAACAGGCCCGGGTCGTGCTGCGGTTGGCGTTGGAATTGGCGGTGCGGCACGAGGTCCTCCCGCGCAACCCGATGGACCACGTCTCCCGCCTGCACCGCGAGCCGCATATCCCCGATGCGCTGATGGCCCCCGAGGTGAACACGATCCGCGCGGCGATCGCCCAGTGGGAAAGCGCCACCGACCACATCTCCGGGCCGAAGCCCGACGGCCAGCTCGGTGCGATCATCGAGGTGATGCTCGGCACCTCAGCACGGATCGGCGAGGTGCTGGCCGTCCGCCGCCGGGACGTCGACGTCACGAGCCCGGTGCCCTCCATCCGACTGGCCGGCACGATCGTCAGCCGCAAAGGTGAGCAGACGTTCCGGCAGGATCACCCCAAAACCGCCAGATCCACTCGCGTTGTCGCCATCCCCACCTTCACCGCCGACGCAGTCCGCCGGCGGCTCGCTAAGGTCGGAAGTCTGGGTCTGGACGAATTGCTGTTCCAATCGCGGGACGGCACGCCGCTGACGACCGCGAACGTGCGCCGACAACTGCGACAGGTACTCGAGGGAGCGGGTATCAAGGGAGTGACCCCGCACATGTTCCGCCGCACTGTTGCCACTGCGGTCAACACCAACGCCAGCATCGAGCTCGCCTCAGAGCTGCTCGGCCACACGGACACAAAGATCACGGTGCAGCACTACATTCAGCGCAGCGAGATGGTGAACCCGGCCACCGCCGCGCTCCTCGACCGGGCGTTTCCGAAGGATGATGAGTGAACGCGGTGCTGCCACGGTGGCAGCACCTTTCATCCCGGGCGAATCAGTCACCCGAAGGCAACTGATTCTTCACCGGCTGTTCGCGATGGATGTCGACTTATCGCGGTGCCGCCACGATTGCGGCACCGGGTCTTCTGGGGTTTTATTGGCGAGCGTCGACCACGGACCACGGTGGTGCCACGGTGGCACCACCGTCTCTTCTGGACTTGTGCCGAAAGCCGGAAAATCAGGTCCTGGATGCAACGTGCGCGCCTCCTCAGAACTACCTTCCATTGTGCGCCGAGGATCGGGCGTTTGCAATCGCTCGATTCGCGAAAGCGGAATCCTCAACGGTGAAGGCTAACGGTTGATCGCCAGGGTGGAGTTGGTCTTTACGGGAATGTTCTGCGTAGACGTCTCGGAACCACTGGCGCGCTACTTTATTATGCAGACGCACGCACCGTCAGTTCTGAACCAGGCCCGAGTCCAGGAACGCTCGGTAGCCCGCTAATTCCTCGACACCGATTTCCAGCTCGCCGGCGATCATCAGCGAGGTTGTGTCCCACGGCCGATTTTTCAGAGGATCGGGCGTAAGCAGAACACCGATGCTCAGTTGGTTAGGCCCGCCCGCAGAAACTCCCACTTCATAGTGACGGGTCATGAGACGCACTCGAAATAGGTCGTCTGTCATCCTGGTTTTCCTGTTCGCGATCATGAAAACCAGAAGTGGTGCGTCCAGTCGGGGCGGGACAGCGGTGCGAGTTCGCGACCGAATGGATCCTCGCGGGACCGGCGTTGCCCGCATCTCGTCCATGAACCTGAACAACACCTGCCCAAGTTCAGTCCTGTGACCAACCGGCATGCTGTCCAACGCGGCCAGCGCCTTCAACCGATTGCGTTCATCGAACGCTCCGGACAATCGGACCTGGGCGATGTCTTCGAAGATGATCCGCAACAGTAGGTGTGCGCGCTCGTCATCCGAACCTGCCGGTTCCAACGGAAGAAGTGGAACTGAGCGCAAAACGCTGCCTTCCGGCGACCATTTCGCGGGAGCGCTCGGCTCTGCGTCCAAGTCCGCAAGCGCAAGCGCAAGTTGATGATAGCGAACTGGCTCTTCACCGAGTGGAATCACTTCGTCCGCCACCCGTGCCAAGTACTCGACGACCGCGAAAGTCGATCGGAGGTGATTGAACAAGAACTCCCAGTCCCGACGCAACAACACGATCTGGGGCGCCGGCGCTTCGCCCAAGAGCGGCGTGAACCCCTCGGGCACGTCGTCGTGGTCGATGACGACCACCGACAACCAGTGAACTGAGCTCCCGTCCAACTCGAGAGTGTTACCGCGAGCGTTCGTAACCTGCATTGGAACCCGGCCGAGTTGCCTGATCGTGCCGGCCCCTTGGCGAAGGCCCTTCGCGATCGCTTTTGTCAGCCAACTTGTCTCCCTATCGGTGTTCCCTAACTGACCGTTGCGGCTCTTGACCTGGAGCACCACGGCGTGCTCGCCCACCAAGATGATGCCGTCGCCCACTTCGACTACCCCAGCGCCCTTAGCCTGCACCGCCGGTTCAAAAACGAAATCAGGGAGGCCCCAACGTGATGCGGCGCTCCGAGTCGCTTCCTCGATCGCCGCACCGGCGTTTCCCTCGCGAGGAACCGCGGTCGCCGCTCGGATTGTGCGCACGATCTGCCCCTGAGGTGTATCAATCATCAGAGTCAACGCAGAGGCCATGATATGAAACTATCGACAACCACCAACACGTCATCCAATGCCTCGCCACCATATTCGGGTGCGGCAGTGCGCGCGAGGAGCGCCATGCCCAGGCCGTTTGTACTCTCCGAGCTGCGCCGCGTCAGTAATAGTCGGACTCGTTGGGCATTTGGTCGGCCATCGCTTGGTGGTACTCCAGTTGACTGTCCTTGTGCGCTTCGAGCATGTCCATACCCGCCATGGCCATTCCGAAGAGATCCGCGAAAGCAGCGTCGAGTTTGTGGAAGTCGATGTTTTCCCATGTGTCGGGCAGATCCCCGGTGTATCGGAACGCTTCTCCTTTTCTGTCTGCTTGCGAGAGCCAAGTCAGCGTCCGTGACGCATTCGGAGGGAAACGGTCGTATCCGAAATGGAGGAAATGTTCCTCGACTTCCCCCAGAAGTGCCCCAAGCCTGTGACGGTGCTTCTTTTCAAGCCGGGCATCGACAGTCTCTTTCTGCATCTCCTCGGACTCGTCGCCGTCGATGCGACGCATCCACGCCGCGAGCAGTATGGTTTCCTTCAAAGCGAGTTCAATGGCGTGGCGGTACAGATACAGATATGGCAACAGGATGACATCGTCAACCGATTCACCCTGGAACGATGCAGCCAACCTCTGCGCTGAAGCGGCGAACTCCGTCGCCAACCGAGTATTGTTTCTCGACCCCCACTGTTGAATCATTGAAGCTTGGTCAGTTGCGGGAAATGCCGAGAAAAGCCGTGGCGAAGTCGCTGTCATGTTGTGAGCCTAGGACTTCAACCCGGAGCGACGAACGCCCAGTACGGGTGAAACGGTCGAACGGGCGACTCCCACCCCTCGAGGCCATGGTCCCATGAAGCCATACCCGTCACGCATGGATCTCGACCCGGACACGAACCTTAATAGGGGCGACTCGCTTGGCTCATCATTTAAGTTCCACAGACCACCGGCTTTCGGTCACACCGTGGGCGTCACTAGTGTTAGCAGGTGACGAAGAGGCAGGTTGTCGGCGGTGCGTTCTATGGCATCGGTGGGATCCTGTTCGTCGGCTACATCACAATCGTGACCATCGCGAGCACGGTCGAGAGTCGGCTGATCCTTCTGCCGTCTCTCCTGGCGTTCATTCTGCTCGCGGGAGCAGCCGTCTCGGGCCTCACCGGTTTGCTTGTCCAGCTCCGCGCGGCAGTGCCCGACCCCGCGCCCAAGCCCGACACCGCCTTGGCGAGACCCACTGCGACCATCACCGTGCCTGGACTAACCCGACACGGCAAGCTGCAGGCGCGCCTCAACATTCGCGATCGCTCCCACCACGTCAGCTGGATCTCTAACGGAGCGTTCGTCGGTACATTGCAGGCGGGGGCGCGAGGTGGCTTTGACGCATACGACGAGGCTCATCGTCGGGTGGGGTGGTTCCAGACCGTGAAGGAGGGTATGGCTCATCTTGAGCGCCATGCTCCGTGAGCTCCCGGCGTGCGGGCGCCTTCGTTGCGCCCGTTCCGAGCGCCGACCGGTCAACGGCTCCTAGCCGCTATCGCTGTGAACGTAGCGAGATAACGGGCGCAACCCGGGAGTTGGCCATCGAACTGGGCGTAGCTCCGCAGTCGCGCGTCCCCGTCGATCTTGTCGATCCGCTGACCGGCTGGTGGTGGGCGGAGCCGCGACGCGACGTTCTTCTCGTCCGGGCCAACATTTGGTCCTTCGAGTGGGGGCCTTGATTGCTACCGGCTTACGGGCACAACGGGGGCTTCGGTAGGGTCCCTGGACGCTACCGAAAGGACGCCGCTGAGTTTTCTATCGCGGCGAGCTGACGCCCGGGGCAGCTCTCCGTGCCCAATCCACCCACCCTTGTGGGACGTCCGTTGACGGTACCGGCTCTCGGCCAAACGTTACATATTCAGGATGTGAGCGTCCGTCCTGCGGCGATGGGTAACCCAGATTGTGCTCCAGATGTATCCCCGCCCGTCGGACTCTCAATAGCAAACGAACTAGGCGCTCCACGTGATGGGCATCGCTCTCGATCTGCCGGCCATCTCTAAGAGACCATCGAAACGTGACCCGCTTCCCGTCTGGGCGCGCGCCCCCAACGCTGATGCTGGCGTGGATCAGTAGGTCCCGCTCCTGAAGCAGCATGCGCGCGGCGTGGCACCACGCCAGCAGCCTCCGCCGCTCCACGTCGGACCACGGTGGAACCCCGAGGTCTCCGACGCGCGCCTCCAGCCTGCCGATCGTGCGCTTAGCGGATTGCAGTTGGGGGTCAGGGATGCAATAGATGCGCGCCAAAGCATACGCACTCGACTCAACGCCCGCAGCGACGATCA
The DNA here is from genome assembly GCF_055361225.1 of Mycetocola sp. TRD_SC_2. Lineage (NCBI taxonomy): Bacteria > Bacillati > Actinomycetota > Actinomycetes > Micrococcales > Microbacteriaceae > Mycetocola > Mycetocola sp. TRD_SC_2. The sequence goes on from NZ_CM143954.1 coordinate 1,160,047, forward strand.
CTAGGTCCCCGAGCGCCATTCGAAGTTCGTCAGGGACATCACGGTCGAGCCAGCTCAGTTCACGCATGCTTGAAGTCTTGCGGACACTGCACAGATCCGCAGCAAGGTTCGGCTGAATCAAACGGGACATCAAGCTAGGGCGGGCACCCGAAAAGGCGATTGGCTCGGTGTAGTAGGGGCATCACTTAGCTCTGAGACTCAGTTACCAATCGGGCCACGATGCCCACCGACTCGGGCGACTGTGACAGTTTCACTCATTCATGAATCGTGAGGAATAGGTCAAGATGGGAGGATGGATCGAATCCCTGGGGGTCGCGGTGGTTGCTGACTATTTTGGTGTGCTCGGTTTGAACGGTGCAGAGCGCGGGGACGCTGAAGCATTCTGGTTGGCGGTTGATCGGCTGAACTTCCGATCTTCCGAATCCCACGCAATACCGACGAGCGGAGTGACTGTGATCGTCGGTGGAAACAGTGTGGGCAAGTCCACAACGCTTCGAGAGATTCGTGACTGCCTAGAGTCTCAGGAATCCAGCGATAGCAGCGACCGGGCAATCCTTGATTCCGTCACTACTGAGCGGTCGGGTACCGTCGTCGACGCAATCGCGTGGTTTGCTGCTCGCGCGAGCGGCATCAACACTGGATATCAGGGCTTTGAACGGGCGGAGCCTGGCGAGAAGATTCCACTACCTCTCCAAAGCATCCAAAAAGCTTTCTCCGACCCGACTTCAAAGAGCCAAGCGCTCCACTATGCGGCAAAGTGGGTGACGTTACTGGCTACCCCGAGAGATCGTGCTAGCGCCACCGTTCCGGTTGCTCGCCGAAATGACTTTGGCGACCTTCCTATTCAGCCTGTGCATCATTTCCAAGATTCACGTGAGCTGGTTGACGAACTCAACAGGGCGTTGATTTACATCTTCGGTGAGGAAGTCACCCTCGACACGCAAAGTGCCAACATTGGATTCCGCTATGGACGCACCACCGTTCCCGCTCCCCCCGTTGACGACATCACGAGCGAGTATCGAGAAGGCCTGACCGCGTTACCGTGGCTGGACACGCAGGGCGACGGTTTCGTGTCCGCGACTGGATTACTGATGCCGTTGGTCACAAACTGGGTGCCAATCGTTTTGATCGACGAGCCGGAGGCGTTCCTACACCCGCCCCAGGCTTATCGTCTGGGTAAGACGATTATGCAGCTTACTAAGTCGCGTCGCGGCCAGGTTATCGTGGCGACCCATGATCAGAACTTCTTGGCTGGCATTCTTTCCGCGTCCACGGACGAAAACCCGGCGACGATTCTTCGTCTAGACCGTGTGGAGAACGCGACCCGTGGGCATCAAGTCGAGCCCGGAGACATTAAGGAAGTGTGGTCAAAGCCTCAACTCCGCTTCAGCAACGTTCTGGATGGTGTTTTCCATGACGCCGTAGTAGTCGCCGAGAATGACCGAGACTGTCTTTTCTACGAGTCGGCGATGGACGGAGCGTTGCCGGACTCCCGGCAAAGGGTGATGTACACGCCGTGCTATGGGAAGAGCGGAGCTGCCGAGATAGTAAGGATTCTCCGGTCAGCGTCGGTTCCCACGGTCGTGGTGCTCGACCTCGATGCACTCAGAGAAAAAGCTCTACTCAAGAAGATCCTCAAAGAGCTTGGGCAAAGCTGGTCGGAGAGTTTGGATCGCCTCTTTGACGTCGCGACTGCCGAATTCCGAACACCACGCAGGACCCGCAAGGTGCATGAAGTCCAGGCCCTCATTGCAGATGCGCTTGGCAATGACAGTGACGCACTGTACACGAACGATATGAAGAAAGGTGTGGCCAGTGCGCTCTCCCTCGACGACCCATGGCAGCCGGTCAAGAACTTCGGTATTGATGCTTTCCGTGCCGAGAATCGAAAAGCACATGACCTCCTTGATGCGCTGGCCTCGATGGGAGTGGTGCTTGCCAGGGTAGGAGAACTCGAAGGTTTTGGCCGAGCAGTTCAGGCGTCCAAGGGAAGCGCCTGGGTGCCCCTTGCCCTTGAGCAGAATGCCCACCTAGACCCGCCCGCGACCGAGATGGCAGAAATCATCATGAGGTCAGTGGAAGCAGTCCAGACGATTCAAGCCGAGAGCGGAACGCTCGCTCTCGAGTGAGGAGCGCGGTGGTGGCGCCGAGCTACCCGTCCCGGCCCTGTATTGCCGCCACGCCATGGAGGAGGCGTTTCCGCTGAGTGAGGAACGCCTCCCGCGGAAACCTCCTTCCGTCAGGGCCGCGCTACGGCAGTGGTTCGAGCCGTTGCGAATCGAGACGACCGCGACTGGGGCAGCAGGCCCCAACCCATCAGAAGGACTACGCTCCCTCCACAAACAGCAATGTGCGCGGAAGCCCCGGCATCGGTCTCCCGCCGTCGCGCTACGTCAGCCTGCCTACGGAATGTCATCCTCGTGACTGCCTCGAAGCCTGCCTCCAACCCAGAATTCGAATTGCCACGCCTCTTGCAGATCGAGGCGGCGCACCTCCTAAGTGATAGCGGAGGAGCGGGCGGTGACGGTGTCGATGCGGGTGATGAGCGCTGGCAATGGCTACAAGTACCTGCTGCGCACAGTCGCTGCTGGAGATGGGCAGCGGTCGCTGTCCACGCCGTTGACCCGTTACTACAGCGCGAAAGGAACGCCACCGGGTCGATGGATGGGAAGCGGCGTTCCTGGCCTCGGCTCGGGCCGCATCGTCGAGGGCGACGAAGTCACGGAGGCACACCTGCAGGGCTTGATCGGAGCGGGGTGCGACCCGGTCGACGGCTCGCCTCTCGGTCGCGCCTATCCCGAGTACCAAAGCCCAACAGATCCAGCGCCGACCGGCATTTCCCAGGAGAGGAGTGCCCGGCGGCGTGCGGTCGCCGGATATGACTTCACGTTCTCGATTCCGAAGTCGGCAAGCATCCTCTGGGGCGTGGCGGACGCAGCGACACAGTCCCAGATTGTGCACGCGCATCATGCGGCAGTTGCCGAGGTCGTCGCATTCATGGAGCGCGAGATCGCGGCGACGCGGACGGGAACCACGGCGCACGACGGAGCCGTTGCGCAAGTCGATGTGACTGGCCTGATCGCCACGGCGTTCGACCATTTCGACAGCCGGGCCGGCGACCCGCACCTGCACACGCACGTGGTGATCAGCAACAAGGTGAAAACCGTGCTCGACGGCAAGTGGCGCTCCCTCGATGGACGACCGATGCACGCGGCAGTGGTGGCGCTCTCCGAACTGCACGAGACCCTTTTCGTAGATGCGCTGACGCGATCGCTCGGCGTGCAGTGGGCGAGAAGGGAGCGGGGCCGAGATCGTCACCCGGCATGGGCGACCAGCATCGTTCCGGAATCTCTTGTCGCAGAGTTTTCGACGAGGTCGCGACACATCGATGTCGAGACCGACGAGTTGATCGAAGCATATGTGCGAAGGAACGGTCGTCGTCCCAGGCCGGTCACCATCATGAAGCTGCGCGCTCAGGCCACGCTGTCCACACGCCCGGCGAAGCAGCTGCGCTCGCTGACAGAACTCACCGCAGAATGGCGTGCACGCGCGGAGCCTGTGTTGGGACAGGATGCGACGACGTGGGCGAGCGCCGCATCAGCCAACTCCTCAGCGCTGGTGATGCGCGCAGAGGATGTGCCGCCTGCATCCGTCCATTCGCTGGGGTTGAGTGTGATGACGGGGGTTAGCGAGAAACGGTCCACCTGGCGGCATTGGAACCTCGTGGCGGAAGCTGCGCGGCAGATGATGCACCTCCGATTCGCGTCGGCATCCGATCGCGAAGCCGTCCTCGACCTTGTCGTCGATGCCGCCGAAAGCGCATCGCTGAGGATCACGCCACCGGAGATCGCGTCGAGCCCGGAGGCATTCCAGCGGGACGATGGGACGTCAGTCTTTCACCCGAAGCACTCCGTCGTGTTCACGTCGTCGGAGTTGCTCGACGCAGAGGCCCGGCTGCTCGAACGCGCTAGCAATGAGAACGGACCGAAGGTCGCACGGGCGACGCTGGGATCCGTTGCGCGCACGCAGCTGCCCGGTGGGGGAGTACTCGCCGTCGACCAGCTGAGAGCACTCGGGACGATCGCTGGCTCCGGTCGCGTCATCGATGTTCTCGTGGGCCCCGCAGGCGCAGGAAAAACGACCGCGATGCACGCGCTCGGCCTAGCTTGGGAGGTTGCACATGGTGCGGGTTCAGTCGTTGGGCTCGCCCCCTCGGCGGCTGCGGCCCAGGTTCTGGGGGAGGATCTCGGCATCACGACCGAGAACCTGGCCAAATGGTGGCAGAACCACCTGGTTCATGGAGCGACGTTCCGCTCGGGTCAGCTTGTGATCATCGATGAGGCGTCACTGGCAGGGACACTGTCTCTGGACCGGGTCACCGCACTGGCTGCGAACGCTGGTGCAAAAGTTCTCCTGGTTGGCGATCACGCCCAGCTTCAGTCAGTCGACGCAGGCGGCGCGTTTTCGCTACTCGTTCATACTCGAGCTGACGCGCCCGAGCTCGTCGACGTATACCGCTTCACCGAAGAATGGGAGAAGACGGCATCCCTCGGACTGCGACAGGGCGCCCCCGAATCCGTCGATCAATACATCGGGCACGACCGCATCCGCCCTGGTCGTGAAGCTGCCCATTCCAAAATCGTCTGACGCTCGGTCTGCCGAGGTGCACTAACGCGTGCGGCGACGGCCAGTAGAGGCGGCGGCGCCACGTGGCGGGTAACCGGGAGGCGTCGGCCATCGACTTCGGCGAGAACATCGGACACAGTATTCGATGGGATAGTAGAGCGATCAACGTGTTGGACCGCCAACCGTAGGCATGTGCCTGTTGTTGATTCAGAGTCCGGAAGCTGCAGAGGGGTGTCATGACGCGAGCGTCCTCGAATGAGCTCTCACTGGATTCTTATCGCGAGGCTACAGCGCGCGTCTCGCCGCTCGCACTTCTCCTCTTTGGCGGGATTATTCTAATTGCCTCCTACCGATCAACCGTCAGCAATCAGTGGTGGGACGAAACCCTGCGGATGTTCAGGTGGACTGATCCCTTCGCTGTCCTAGGAGTTGCAGCGACGATAGCGGTGGCGCTTCAGGTTGCGGTGCATAGTCTTAGACTGCAATGGAAGGAAAGCGAGGGCGAGTGGTCCCGCGTGAACCTATTCGTCGGGCTAGCGGCAATATTCGCTGTACTCGTGCTTACGGGTGGTTGTTGCACCGCATTATATGAGGTTTTCGGGCGCGGCCAAGGCGCTCAAATCGGCGATGCGACGACCATCATGGTGATATCGGTGGGAGTTTCGGCACTATGCATAGATGCGGCACGCGTGGTCTCCCGACGGCACCTCGAACGACGTCGGCTAGAGAAACGGAAGGCGCAAGACGTCCGGATAGCTCGTCTTCTACACGCGTCGCGCGCGCTCCCAAGTGATCGAACGGTCTACGTCGGTGCGAGCATCTCGGCGCTTGTGCTCACGATTGTGCCCGGAGCGGTCGTTTGGCATGCACAGCCAACCGACTGGACTGAGGGCTACGGGATGGCCTCAACGATAGCTCTCTCCGCTGTTCTCTTCGCGGTGTTTCTACTTCTAGCGTTTCCGGTCAGCATCATGCTGATAACGAGTACCGACACCACCAAGTCGTTCCGCTTAACCCCAATTTTATACGCGACATGTATCCTCGCCGCGTGCCTCTTGGCTGGCAACAACTTGAAGGCGTCGACAGAAGCGGGTGAGAGTGCGGCCGGTTGGCTTCTGATCACACAGAGTGTCCTTGCAACCTTGGTATGCGCGTTATCTATCTACCGATCTACCCGCAAACAGGGCGATCGACAATTTCCTGCGCCTGCCGGGGTTCATACCCTTTTCCAGCTCGCCGCAGTGGGTTACCTCCGCTCAGCGAAACGGCGTGGTGACGACAAGATTGAGGCGTTGACTAGCCGAATTAGTGCGCCGGCGCGAGAACGTGCGTCGATCTTCGAGGAAGCAATCCGGTCGTTCCGCTCAAGGGGCTAGAGCAGCCGTCGGGGAAAAGTTCCTTCCGGGATCGTGACGAACCCGGCGCTAAATCCTTCTGCGGAGCTGAAATGCGGCTCATACGGAAGTTCAAGGCTCACACGGAAGTTCTATAGGAGTAGCCACTGCGCCGCTGGAGGCGACCGTCTATCATTATTGACACTGTCTTTCGCGGTTTGGTGCCTAGGCAAAGTCCAGCGCTACCTTCTTATGGTGGTTTTGCTCCACCGACTGCGCGGTGCCACGGAGCACGACGATCGTTCGTTCGACGTCGAAAAAGACCTCGCCGGATACCGATGTCGCGCGATACGAACTGAGCGGGTTCGGCGGGTCAGGTAGGACGGGAAGGGAGTCGCGCTCGCTTCTGTGCCTCTCGTCAACCTACCAATACCCATTAATTCGTCCAATCGTCTGTCAGGCAGCTACGGGCACAAGCCCTTGGACGATATGCGTGATGTCCGGTGCCTCGAGATCCAGTTCCCTGGCTGCGTCCCGCACGCTGAGTTTGCCGCTGCCGAACATCACTTTCTTCAGGAGTTGCGAGGTCTCAGGTATTGTCCCGCCGGGCTCCGTTGAGCGATACCCGTTGTCCGACAATGTCACGCAGGCCGTCCGGTATTGCCAGTCGGAGAGAAGTCGGAGCTCGTGAAGACGATGGGTCATTGCCATTGCCGAGACCCTCCAGTAACTGCGGGCGGCGAGAATGCGGTCGATGCTCGCGCCTCTCATCGACTGGGCGAGGACAGCTGACTGGGGCATCAGGAAGCTCGCGGCGAAACGGTTAGCTTCCGCTTCACGCTCCTTTGACAGACTAGGGTCCATGTTGACGTCAGCGTGGAGGACGAGGTGGCCGAGTTCGTGAGCCGCGTCGAACCGCTGACGTTCCGCCGACTTTGACGTGTTGAGAAACACGTAGGGGGTGCTGTCCCGATAGAAGCAAAACGCATCAATATCTTTGTAGTCATGATTGATGGCCGCCACTCGCACTCCTCTGGATTCCAAGAGGTGAACCATACTGGAGACTGGCCGATCACCCAAGTTCCACCGGTGGCGGGCGAGCTCCGCCGCCTGTTCGGGCGCCAGTTTGTCAAAGGACGGGATATCCGGAGATGGAAGTTTGAACCGCGACTCGACGACGAGGAAAAACTCGATAGCAAGCGAGGCCGACGCGAGCACAGCATCCCGTTTCAAAGCCGTCGTCTTGCTCAGCTTTCTGAAACTGGCACTTTCGACAGGTACCTGATCAACGGACTCTCGCTCAAAGAAGCCCCGGGGAACCGCTAGCGTGCGCGCGAGTTTGAGCAGGTTCTCTTCGCTCGGCGGAGAGTTGTCGTTCTCATAATTTGTGAGCGAGCGAAGCGAGACACCGCTCTGGTCGGCCACTTTGGTAAGGCTGAGCCCCAGGCGCTGACGCGCCAACTTCAGCCGAGCTGGATTGAACACTTGATCTTTACGTTCTTACTTGAAGCCAATTTCGTTAGAGACGTTCGACGGAGACGTCGAAGTAGCCGTCACTATCATCGACAGAACCGTTGAAGACAGAGAGGTCACCGTCTACCTCGAGCGCTGCGACGGCGATGGTGTCCGCCCATCCGACGACGCAATCGCCGCTCGTCATCTCGGACGGGCGGGCGAATTCCAGGTTGAGGCCGCTCGGCGTGCGCTCGTGGAGAAGCATCCAGAATGGAGCGGACTGCGCTGCCGCGACGAGCGAAGCATCGTACGACTTCCTGGGGAGGTCGAATAGTGGCGTGTCCCGAACCGTCGGGGTCGCCAGAGAATGACGAGTCGCTGGTCCTTTGCGCCGGGTGCGTGGTGATCTGCGAGGGTCCGAGTGTGCAACATTGGTCGCAGAGGCGATGGTAAACGACATTGCCTCTTTCGGGTGTAGCAACCGGGGCTGACCCTCGACTTCGATGAGCGTCCAGCCTTGAGGCGCCAGCATCAGTGCCAGTTGCTCCATGGTGTCGTGGTAGACATCGTTACCAGGAGTGCTGCGAAGGGCAAGGGCACTTCGATTTCGAGCTTTGCTCGTTCCCGGAGTCAGAGCGGTGTGGAAAAGCGTCGTAGAGAGGCCGAACGCGTTGAGGCGTTGCTCGTCTTCCGACTCTCGGGCGGGACTGATAGTTGCGACGTTCGACATCGTGCTCCATTCCGGTTGCGTGCAACGGTACCACAAATGTGGTTGTAATTCACGCAACTGCCGACCGCAGCTTCGATCCGTTCGACTCTGGCATCTGTACATGGTGCTTGGACGCCGGCAACCGAGCGGCACCAACGATGACAGCGTGGGTCAATGCGTCGGTAGAAAACACAACCAAGCTGCACCGGCGGCTGGGCGGCAGGCCGACACGGGGCAACGAGTTGTCGCCCGAGCTGATCGCGAAGCGCTTGACCGGCTATTCGGGAATGACTATTCGATCTTTGGCATTGAACTATCTGCTGGGGGCGAGCAGCGCAGAGATTGCGTTTCCGGGCGTGATGATCGTCGCACGCCGCTTCGCGCGGGTGACAGCGACGTTGAGGGCATAGCGCGCGGATTCGACGTCTCGCTGGGTGGCATTTAACTTCAGCAACGGCGTATATCGCTCCTCGTAGACAATGACTTCGTCGAATTCGCGACCTTTGGCGCGGTGCACAGTCATGACTATGAGGTCGCGACTACCCCGTTTGCTGCTGGTCAGCTGATATTGCAACACTGCATCACGCATGATCGTGCTCGCATTTGCGTAGGAGTTGTGCATGCGCCATGCCTCGGCCAACGTCGTTTCAATCTCGGAGCCGCGGGTCACCAAGTTGAGCATTCGCGCGGCGCCCGCCATCGGGGTGATCTCTGCGGCTTCCGACTCGCCTAGCAGGGTGACGACTGCAAGGTAATCGCCGTAGACGTGCCCTGTCCTGGCGTTTGCGAGTGACCCATCGACTACGGCGCGTAGCGACCTAACGATCTTGACGTTGATGGCGACGCCGTTGCGGAGCTTGGTTGCGTATCCCTCAAGCCTGTGAGCGAGGCTGAGAGAAGTGGCCGCTAGCTTCGTTGACTTCGTCCGCAAGTAGTGCGCCATTGCTTCGCAGGCAACGGCGTCACGGTCATCATCGTCCTCCCGGAGCTGAAGCATGGATGCGATGAAGATTAGTGCCGCGTAGCCTTCCTCTTTGCCCGCATGGATATCAATTCGGAGAGCTGGGAACTGAGGACTCTGCTGAGCTTCGCTGATGAAGTCGTAGACGCGCGCAGACAGCGCGTTGGTCGGCGTGAGTATTGCAATCGTCCCGCTTCCATCAGTTCTAAGTCGCCTCATCGACTGGAGCACAGCCGCTTTCAGGGTCACGAGTGGCGGGAACCCGCTCGTCTTGACGTCAATCTCCTGGTATGGAGGTTCTAGGCGGCCTCGCAGGACATCGCGCCCGAAGCGGGTGATGGAGCTCCCAGGGCTTCGCCAGTTCCATGCCGACAGATCAATTTTTTGGGGAGCGAATGCAGCTTCGAAGTCCTCGAATCGGGAGTCGCTGGCACCCTCGACGAAATCATAGATTCGCTGGTCGGGGTCGCCGAGGGCAATCAACTGGGAAAACTGTCCAAGGGTCCTAACAAGGGCCCACTGGTCGTCAGTGGTGTCTTGAAACTCATCGAGAACGATCAGCGGGTACGCCGAGGTATAGGCCTTCAGGAGCGATAAGCTGCCTGTCAGAATCTCGTTCGCGAACCCGGCGAAGTCGTCGAAACTGACGTGGCCGAAGGCCTCGAACTGGCGCCGAAACTCAGCCTTAATATCCGCCCCGGGGTCCTGGACGTGCGATCGGAACGAGTTCTGCTCTGCTTGCGACATAATCTTGACGCCTCGCGGCGCGCCGAGAAGATACCCGTGGCTCCGCAATATGGACCAGGCGAAGCTGTGATACGTCCCCACCTCCAGTCGGTCGCGGTGTTCCGTCGCGAGCTGGCTGGTTGCATGCTCGCCGACTCTGTCGACGGTCGCGTTGGCGAAACTCAAAAACAGAACTCGCCCATGACGGTTTCCCAGTCCGCTGTCGATCGCGAGGGCTGCCTTTCGCAGGGCAACGGTGGTCTTTCCGCATCCGGCGCTTCCGACGACCATCGCGTGCCTTTGGGCCTCAAGCAAGGGCGCCACCGCGAGCTCATAGGCTTCGTCAGGCTCGGGTGTAGGAGTCATCACCCGTGTCCGTAGTCGCCGCGCTTTCATCGGCGGTCGTGATACTCTCCGCGATGGGCTCGCTGGCCGCCTTCAGCCCGTCGAGGACTCCCACCATCGTGGGCGGGAAATCCGCTTCATCGAGTCCTGCCACGAGGTCGGCCGCGTAGCGGTCGCCCTTGCCCTTCTCAAGAAGCTTCCGGAGCGCCTTCGCATAGGCGGCGTCCGATTCCTCGTCCGGCACCTTGACGTGCAGCGGCCAGCCGCCGCCGTCGATCAGAGTTCGGATGTAGCTCCGTTGGGCGGGGACCGGCACTTCGGCGAGCACAAGTGCTTCGAAGCCGGTGTAAGGCTGTTCGAAAGTCAGGTGCGAGTTCGCCTCGATCTCGTCTCGCCGTTCGGTCGGCTGCTCATCGAACACCGATGCGACCTGCTTTCCGAGTCCGCTGAAGAACTTCGCGAAGCCTGCAACGTTGGTCTCGCCTTGTGCGTCGAAAATCGCCCACCCGCGCGTGTCTAGCCGCGCGAAGCGAGTCGGGTTCTTCCGAGCTGAAGTCTTGGCGAGCGCAGCGTATGACACGGCCTCCGTGTCGCCTTCGGCAATGAGTACGCGGCGGGCGAGGAGTGCCTCGCAAAAGCGCGTACGGATCCCGGTTCGGAACGCTTTGATTCTGAGCGAGGCCGGTAGCTCGACACGGGAGCTGGTCATTCGACCTGTGCTGTGCTCTCGGGAGATAACGGTCATTTGCTCGGGCTCAAACTCTTCGAGCACATAAGGAGAGTGCGTTGTAAAGATCGCCTGGCCGCCGAGGCCGACAATGAGGTCGGCGACACGCTTCTGCGATGTGGGCGGGATGGAAATCTCAGGCTCCTCCATCGCGAAAATCACTCGACCCTTGCGCTTTTCCGCAATCAGAGTCAGCATCGCGATGACCAGAGAGTTGATCGTGCCCGAGCCCTGATGGTTGAACGGCGCGGCATATCCTGGCGCCCCCGTCGCCATGAACGAACGTAGAACTCGACGTAAATCATCGCGCGTGAGCTCCGAGACCCGTAGATGCGGCGCGTCGGCCCATTCAGCGGCGACGATCTGTTTCATCGCGTTGTCAATACTCGCGAGCACATGGCCAAATTCGGGGTTCTCGTCGCCGGCAACTGGTACTTCCCGAAGTTTGCCGAGGAGGTTCTCCCACATCTGTACTTCAACCTCGAATGCACGAAGTACTAAATCGAGCAGGGACCCTCGCTCCATGGACATGGCCCTCGTGCCGGTCCTAAGGGCTCGGAGCAGAAGGAACCCGAACTCGCGCTTATCAACCGACTTCGCTTCCTGAGTTGGCTGACCTGATTCGTCCTCTGGGCTGCAGAACCAGGTTCGCCCTTCAAAATCGTCGTCGTCGGCGTCGTATCGCCCGATGAATCGGATGCGCACGCAAAGAAGCGCATCTGAATCAGGGCTCGGTAGAGACTCGAACAGGGTGCCGCTCGAAACATCCCAATACTCGAGGTTGTTGCGGAACCGGGATACAAGCTCGTCGTCGAGGTCGACGAGCATCACCTCAACCCGGATCTCTTTGTCGAGGTACGCACCTCCGTAGAAGTCGTGCTCGTCGATTACCGGTCGACGCGACAGCCGGTCAGCGCCGATGGCAAGCTCCACTGCCTCCAACAAGGTTGACTTGCCCGAATTGTTGTCGCCCAAGAGAACGGTGTTCCCTTCTAGCGCGACGTCTGTCGCGGAGATGCCGCGAAAGTTCTCGACCTTAATCCGAGCAAGGTACATAGGAAGCCGCCTTCGGTTATGGGCACGCGAATAAAGAATGCGCGCTCGTTAGCATTTGCATGCTTTCAGACATTTGCGGCGCTAAGGCGTCGACTCGCACGCGAGTTGTTGCCGGCCCCGAAGTGGGGCCTCGAGCCGGATAGCCAGTCCCCTGGAGTCTTGGTGGCGACTGTTCGGTGCGGATTCAGCTCACGCCTAGGTAGATTCCATCATCCCCGCTGAGATTGACTAGTTCCCATGACCACCCCTGACAATGTCCCGCAGCCGGAGGGCGCTGACGTCTACGTCATCGCCTACGACGAGGAAGGCAATGAGGTCCGCCTCCTACCAGCGGAGCTCGAGGACGACGAGAACCGGACCAAGTCGCGAGACTTCGGGATCAAGAAGGGCCAGTGGCGAATTGAACGGATCAAGCATGGTCCGCTCATCGCTGCGGAGGCGCAGCTCTGTGGGGTAAACGTGGGCAGCCTCGGCCGAGCAATCGAGGGAAATTCGTATGGGTCGACACTCTATGTTGATCGCAGCGCCCCGCCAATCGATGAAGACGTGTTGGATATCGATGAGCGCTACAAGATCGACATCGAGGACAACGCGGTAGTTGCGGTCGTTTCGCAGCGCTACCCAACACGGCCCACGCAGACGCAACTAGAGATGAAGGCGACGCTCTCGCGTATCGCCGCTGCATACAAGTGCCGGATCGAAGACGTAAAGCTCGTGCTGCCGGGCGGCACGCCGCCAGAGGAGCTCCTCGACACCTGGCCCGCAGATGAAGAGTGGGCCGCACAGTTTCGCGCTGATACCGATGCGAACATCGCGGCAAGCGCACACGACGTGAATGTCTACGTCGGGACCGACGACACGCACACTTTGGCGACGCTCATCGAGGGCGCAGCGGCGATCGCGGATTTCCTTAAGGCAACACGCAGCGGGCCACTGGATGCGACTGGGGTCCTCAACCTTCTGAGGGCGGAGCACTTCAACGTGCTACTCGGAGAGAAGGAGTCGGAATACCTCGAGGTCAAGGCCCAGATGCACCCCGTCTCAGCCCCCGGGGACACAGGAAGGAAGGCGAAGATCGAGCTGGCTCAGGATGTCGCGCGCTTCGCCAACGGAGACGTGAACGCGATAATGGTCGTCGGCTACCGGGAGGCGGCTGGCGGCGGAAACACGATCGGCAGCCTGACTCCGGTCGCCGACTCTGTCCTGAACATCGCGCAGATCAACGAGTTGCTTGACGCCCGAATCGTGCCGCCCGTCGATGGGCTCGTCATCGAGAAGTTCCCTGTCACGGCGACCGACAGCGTGCTCGCGATCTACCTCCCCAAACAGCCGAGCGAAATGCAGCCGTACCTTGTCCACGGCGCGATCGCCGAGGGCAAGGTCGAGGGCGCGTTTTTCAGTATCGTCCGACGTCGAGGCGAGGGGTCGATCACTACCTCGGCGCATCAGATCCACGCCTACATCGTCGCGGGGAAGCGCTACTTGAGCGGCGACGACTAACGCGTTGAGGTCTCGGTCAGCTATCTCTCCCTTCACCTTGCGCAAAGCAGACGTACTCGGTCCATGCCTCGAGCCGAACGTTAGTGGCTAACTGAAGTGACGGTGGTCCAGCGTCGCGTGCATGACCGAGCGTTCTTTCGATCTGGGTTACCGGAATGTCTATCTTTTACCCATCAGGTTACCCATGAGCGACCCCAAGCGACCGGGACTGAACCGGAGTCAGCTCGTTCATCGTTGGGTCGTCTTCGGCTGGGATGTTGGTTATGGCGCGGGGAAGCGCATTCGGCGGTGTCCTCAACGCCGTGCCGACATCCCGGTCCCAGGCGTCGTCGCGGAGACGACGCGACCCAAGTGGAGGCAGCCTTCGGCGGACACGACGTACTTCCTCGCCCGCTCGATGGTCTCCACGAGCGGGATCTGCCACTATTTGCCGGTGTCATTTCTTATCGACGCCCCAAATCGCTATCCGTTTGTGGCTCCGTCTTGATGCGAAGTAGACCGCAGACCGAGCGCCAGCACAGCCATGCTCGAGCACATGCAGCGGGCATGCGGAGAATCTTTTGGAGGGCTCGGAGTGCTACCAAAAGGGGTTCAAATGGTCATCATTTAGTCATCAAATTCAATTTCATCTGACCCGAATTGACCGAGTACAATCGGAGGCAGTGAACCGCCCGGTTCCCTGTAAACACAAGGAAATCCGCCAGTTTTCGGAGATTTTCGGTAAGACCCGAGTTTAGGTTATTTCCTTACAAGGGGTCGCGGGTTCAAATCCTGTCAGCTCACACGAACGACCCAGAAACTCAAGGTGGGACTTCTCTGGTAGGGATTCGATTGAGTCATCACTACGTGATGACTTTCACCCCGTTCGGACCGCTGAGCCGGCCTCATCGTCCGGGGTGCTGAGGTCGGTTTCGGTCTCTTCAGATCGTCCGGATCGTCGCTGACACCTGTTGGGTATGAACATCCACGATTGGGGTTCTTGAATCCCTGATGGACGTCTACGAGCTGGCGTCCCTCCTAGGCACGCGACCTCCACGGGCCACGACTTGCGGGCGCACGGCAAAGGCCCCGCCTCGATAACGGGCGTGAAATACAGGACGATTCGGATAAAGTCCGAAGCTATGCGAATCGTTGTCTCGGGAACCCACGCCAGCGGGAAAAGCACCCTCATCGCCGACTTCTGCGCAGCACACCCCGAGTTCGCCCACCTGCCAGACCCGTTCGAGCTGCTCGACGCCTTCCACGACCAGCCAGACGCTTCGTCGTTTCTTGCCCAGTTGGCTATCAGCGCGCAGCGGCTTCAAGAAGTTGAGCCTGACACGGATGTGATTGCCGAACGCGGCCCCCTGGACTTCCTGGCCTACCTCATCAGCTGGGAGAGCTTACGGGGCGGCCGGCTGTCCCAGGAGGTCCTCCACCAAGCTTCTGCCCTGTCGGAAACCGCAATGCGGAACGTCGATCTGCTGGTGCTGTTGCCGCTGAACTCCACCGATCAGATCTGGGTTCACCCAGAGGAGGACCTTCATCTGCGCGCGACCATGAACGACACCCTGCTCGAACTCAGCGACGACCCAGACCTGCTCGGCAGCCAGACCCGAACGGTTGAAATTGTCGGCGACAGACAAACACGACTTTCCGCGCTGGAAGCCACAATAAACCAACGACGGAGCCCATAAATGCGCGGCTCACGGAGGCGAGAACGGGCCCAAGGACACGAAGAATTCACGAATCTCGCCAAGTCATAGAACGTGATCCCGGCAATCAACCGGGCAGGCGCAGCACTCTGTGAGGCGTCGTGCGCGCAGATCGAAGGACTTCGGGATCTCCGAGTCCCGTGAGTCGATGGGCGGGGGGTCGGGCTCAGGGCGAAAGTCTGGCACGTTCCCCGCACGTGAGCCAACCTCTTGCTCTCGTGCCTCCCGTCAGCCGGCCTTGGTGTCGAACCGAGCGCAACTGTCACGACAAAGTCGAAGCGTTGAGCTGACTGAGGGTTCGTTTCCCTGACGCCCGGGACAGGGGATCGAACACAATTGCAGTTTGAGCCTGAGTCGACCGGCGGACTTCGTCCATATCGAGCCTCATACCGCGCCGATCACCAAGTCGAGTTGCGACGAGGCAACGCATCCGAACCCCGACCAGTATGAGGGGAGAATGAGATCAGCACTAAGGTCGGCTGGCCCACAGGCTTGAGAGGAACCTCATGAATTTTCACGATTGGGTCGAGGCAGCGGGGAAAGCGGTTGACGCGGCGGGCGTGGTGGCGATTGTCGTCGGTGCCTTGCTGGCGGCGGTGCTGGCTGTCAAACGAATCGTGGCTCGGCAGACCGACGCGTACGGGGGATTCAGACGGTTCCTGGGACGTTCCATCCTGCTTGGCTTGGAGCTTCTCGTCGCCGCAGACATTATTCGGACCGTAGCCGTCGGGCCTACCATCGAGAGCGTGGCGGTGCTTGCCGTGATCGTTCTTATCCGAACCTTCCTCGGGTGGTCGCTGGAGCTTGAGATCACGGGACGATGGCCGTGGCAGAAGGATCAGCGAGAGCCTGGCAGTAGTTCGGTCAGAGACGGAGACGAACGTTGACCGGTGACACGCCAACAGGCCACAGCGCTACCCAGAAGCAGGCGCGAGCGATTTCGGCGTCTCCGGCGGGCCTTCTCTGGGGTCTGCTCGGTGTGGTCGCGTTTTCTTTCACCGTCCCTTTCACCCGTGTGGCTGTGGTTGGTCTCTCGCCGTTGTTTATTGGTTCAGCCCGCGCAGTTCTTGCTGCTGTGCTTGCTGCTGCCGCCCTCACGTTGACAAGGCAGCCCCTTCCTCGCGGAAGCCAGTGGGCGCGGCTCGCGGTCGTCGCCGGTGGGATTGTCGTTGGCTTTCCGCTTCTGGTTTCGTTTGCTATGGTCACCGCGCCTGCCAGTCACGGAGCCGTCGTGGTTGCGTTGCTTCCAGCGGCGACAGCCGTCATGGCCGCAGTTCGCGGCCATGAACGTCCACCGATACCGTTCTGGATCATGGCTGGAGTCGGCGCGATAGTGACCATTGTGTTCGCCTCGTTGGAGGGCGGCGGCGTAGCTGAGTTACACGCGCCGGATATGCTCCTGCTTGGTGCCGTCATAGCCGCTGCTGTCGGATACGCCGAGGGCGGTCTTCTTGCCCGCGAGCTTGGAGCTTGGCAGACCGTTTCATGGGCGTTGGTATTGGCATCACCGCTGATGTTCGGCCTGACTGTGGTCTCGATCATCCAGCAGCCTCCTGTCGGGACGCCAGCCGAGTGGGCCGCGTTCATGTATCTCAGCGTGGTGAGTATGTTCCTTGGCTTTTTTGCTTGGTATCGAGGCCTTGCGATTGGGCCAATGGCCCGGGTGAGTCAAGTACAACTTATTCAACCCGTGTTGAGTATCGGATGGGCGGCGTTGATTCTGCGCGAGCAGCTCACCTGGTCCACAGTCCTTGGCGGTCTTGCCGTGATTGTCTGCGCGTGGATCGCGGTACGTGTTCGGCTCAAAAGAACGTCCGTCGCCTGAAAGAAGCTCTCTCAGACGCTCTTTGTAGCGCCCGGTCCGTTGCTTAGGCGGTGGCAACATCCGATTGGGGCTTCGCTGCGACTCGGCCAGCCGTTGGGCGAGGGCGTGAAGGGGTGAGGAGCTTCACCGCAGCGAATCCAAGCATGGCGCCGATCGTTTGTGCACCCAGATAGGGGAGGACAGATGTTGGTGCGATGCCAGCGAAGCTGTCGGAAAACATGCGGCCAACGGTGATGGCGGGGTTGGCGAAGCTGGTAGAGCTGGTGAAGAAGTAAGCGGCGCCGATGTAGGTCGCAACGACGGCGGCGGCGAAGTGAGCTCGGCCGGTGCGGGCCAGGGCGAAGATGACGAAGATCAGCCCTGCGGTGGCGACGACTTCCGCCAGGAGGTGTCCTGCTGTCGCGCGATCGGTGGAGCCCCAGGCGACAAGGGGGAGTTCGAACATCGCGTTGGCCAGGATGCTTCCAGCGATGCAGCCAACAACCTGGGCGAGAACGTAAGGTCCGATATCCCGGAAGCTGCGGAGCCCGAGCGCGTAGTCAACGGCCGACACCAGGGGATTGAAGTGGGCGCCGCTCAGTGGCCCGAGGACGGTGATCAGTACGAACAGGCCAAAAGCAGTCGCTATTGCGTTGATGAGGAGTTGAAGGGCGACATCGCCGGTGAGGTTAGTGGCGGCGATGCCCGAGCCAACGACGATGGTGGAGAGGGAAGCCGAACCGACGAATTCTGCGGACACTCGACGGATGATCGCTGGGAGGGCTGTGGTCACCGGCTAAGCATACGCATAGGCTGCCATCTATGGGTATTGCTGGATCGACTAACGAGCTTCGACTTCTCGCGGACCGAACTCGGGCGCGCATCATGTCGCTCATTCTGGAAGATGCGGACGGGAGGGTCCTCGTTGGCAAGCTGGCCGCGGAGCTTGAACTGCGGCAGCCGACGGTGAGCCACCACGTCAAGGCTCTCTTTGATGGGGGCTTGCTTTCACGGGAGCCTGAGGGTCGAAACGTCTGGTATTCGATCAGTCCTGATCAGTCGGACCGGATTGCCGAGGTGCTGCAGTCCGACGTGAGTGCCGCACCGGCGGATGGAGTGCTCGATCGTATCTCCGAGGATCTGGCTGCCCGCTTCGTCGGCACCTTTGCGACGGAGACGGTCGACCGCTACGTGCGTGAGAGCTACGATCTGTTAGCGGAGCAAGCCGGAATAACGCGATTTCTGCCTTCGCTGACGTCTCGTTTCGCCGCAGATAGGCTGTCTGCGCTGGCCGCGGTTGATCTCCCGCCCGGAGCCGGCGTGCCGGAGGTGCTGTTCGTATGTGTCCAGAACGCTGGGCGCTCCCAGATGGCTGCGGGCATCCTTCGTCATCTGGCCGGTGAGCGTGTGCATGTGCGCACGGCCGGATCCGCACCCGCCAGTGCCGTCCGGTCGATCATTGTTACCGCTCTTGATGAGATTGGTGTGCCGATCGGCGGCGAGTTTCCGAAGCCTCTCACCGACGACGTGGTTCGGGCCGCCGATGTCGTCATCACCATGGGCTGCGGCGACGCCTGCCCCGTCTACCCGGGGCGGCGCTACCTGGACTGGGATCTGGAAGATCCGGTCGGACTTCCGCTGGCACGGGTACGGGAGATTCGCGACGACATCGAAGTCCGGGTTCGGGATCTGCTGACATCGCTGCGTGTGAACACCGAGTGAACTCTCGTCTTCGCTCCACCCGAAACCAATAGATGGCTGTCTATACTTCGAAGTAACCGAGAGTGAGGATCCTGATGTCCATCAAACCCACCGTTCTCTTTGTCTGCGTCCACAACGCGGGCCGATCCCAGATGGCTGCGGGCTACATGCGCGCACTCTCCGGCGGTTCCGTGGAAGTGCGCTCCGGCGGATCCGAGCCGGGTGATCAGATCAACCCGATGGCGATTCAGGCCATGGCCGAAGAAGGCATCGACATCTCTCACGCAGTACCCCAGCTGATGACCACCGACCAAGTCCGCGAATCCGACGTCGTGATCACCATGGGCTGCGGCGATGTCTGCCCGATATTCCCAGGCAAACGCTACGAGGACTGGGAGCTTGTCGACCCCAAGGGCAAGAGCATCGACGACGTCCGGTCGATCCGCGACGACATCAAGGCTCGCATCCAGGGGCTACTCGCCGAGCTTCTGCCCGCGAAAGTTTGACGCCGATCATGACTGACCTGAGCTCACGAAGAGGACTGCCTGGACTGGCCTATCCCGAGGAATACCTGAGGCGGCTGGCCGGTGACCTCTCCCAGAAATTCGCCGGCGTGTTCGGTGCCGAGACAGTGGAACGGTACGTCCTCGAGTCCTACACGGCGCTCCTGCGGACGGCAACGGTCAGAGCACAATTGACCAGCAACACCATCCGATTCGCCACCGACAGGCTCACGGCCCTCGCCCAGGCCAAAGGCAGCCTGGATAGCCCGGTACCAGAGGTTCTGTTCGTGTGTGAGCAGAACGCCGGCCGGTCACAGATGGCCGCGGCCCTCACCAGCGCACTATTGGACGGCGCAGTACACGTGCGCTCCGCCGGTTCCGCGCCGGCCCACGAGCTGAACCCGGCTGTCGTTCAGGCGATGAACGAAATCGGGCTGGATCTCAGCGAGGCCTTTCCCAAACCGCTCACCGACGATGTCGTTCAGGCAGCGGATGTCGTCGTCACCATGGGTTGCGGCGACGCCTGCCCGGTGTACCCAGGCAAGCGCTACCTCGACTGGGGTCTCACCGACCCGGCTGACCTGCCGCTCGAAGAAGTGCGTCGTGTCCGGAACGAGATCCGCGCACAGGTCGAATCCATGCTCGAGGACCTCGGGGTGAAACCGAAGGACATCCCAGCGTGACCGGAATCGGCAACGTCGCTGTCGTCAGGGCGGTCTCGCCGGACACACAACGTTCGTCAGACGGCGCTCAAACGATTGCCGGTGTCGTTTCTCATCGACGCCTAAACCGTTCCCGTTTGTAGCTCCGTCGTGATGCACACCCAACCTCAGACCGCGCGCTAGTGAAGCCGTGCTCAATTACATTCGGCGGGCATGGGGAGAATCCTTTGGAGGGCTCGGAGGTTTCGTTTGCACGGGACCGGACACAAGAAGTACCTTCCCGACCTCCGGCGTGAACTGCGCCTGTTATTTGCTGTCGGAGCGCCCGATCGGGCTTGTGTCATTCCCGAATGCGGCGCGGGCGGCGGGCCAACTGGTCTCATCGACGTGCAGAGCGGTCCAAAGGTAGGCCGTACTCATCCGTTGGATGACGGCAACTCGTTCTGGGTTCTCGTCGGTGGTCTCGGCGACTTCATATCCGACGATCCCGCCGAGCGCGTGCTCCGCTCCGTAGAAGCTCAGGAGGTCAGTGGCGCCGGGGCTATGCGTGTAGGCGTCGGTGAACCAGTCAGGTCCGCGGCTCGACATCTTGGACTGGTCACGGTCGCCAGCGATGACCAGGGTCGGCGTGGCAAGCTCACGGAACGACGGACGCATGAACGGGAAGTTCGCCTGCGCGAACGGATGCAGGTCATCGCCACCGAGACCGGTTGCGGCAAACAGGATGCCTGCCGTGATGCGACTGTCGGACATGCTCTCACCGACCTGGCCTGCGTCGTCGAAGATGCGCGCACCGAGGAGTGACTGCGCTGTCTGCGCACCCCACGAGTGACCGGTGGCAGCAACACGGCTATGGTCGATACGGCCAGCCAGCCCCGGCACCGCTGCCTCGATGGTGTCGAGTTGGTCGAGGATGCGCGTGAGGTCCGCGATCCGCTCGGTCCAGATCTTCGGGAAAATCGGGTCGTCGAATCCGTATCCGTTCCGGCGCGAGTCCAGGTGCGTGGGCTGGATCACCACGAATCCGCGGGAAGCCCAGAACGTTGTGAGGGGTGCGTACCCGTCGAGGTTCCATCCATTGCCATGGGAGAACAACACGACGGGAAGGTTCGCGCCTTTCACCGGGGCAGAGATTCGAACTTCGAGCGGAACCGGTCGATCCGGGGCGGACAGCTGAATGGGGGCGACGGAGATCACCGGATCACCGTCTTTCACGATGTTGTTCAGGGTGTGGACAAGTGATGAGGTCATGAGGGTTCCTTCCGAAGGGCGCACTTTGCGATACTAGTTATCGGAGCGCTGTTCCAAAAGAATACGGAACGTCGTTCCGTTATGCAAGAGTGTGACAACGATAGTGAGGATGAGCACATGACCGACCTCGGAGGAGAACAGCAGCTCGACCGGGGCTCTCCGCATGTAGGTCGCCCCCGTGCGAGTCAGCAGGCTCTCCTTGACGCTGCAGCAGCAGTGTTCGTGGCGTCCGGCGTCGATGCTCCTGTGAGACAGATTGCAGAGAAGGCTGGCGTTGGTGTGGGGACGATCTATCGTCATTTTCCGACACGCCCGGAACTCGTGGTGGCGGTGTACCGGCACCAGGTCGAGGCATGCGCAGAGGCAGGTCCGCGTCTCCTTGCCGAGAGCGCGACCCCCGAGGCAGCATTACGAGCGTGGGTGGCCTTGTTCGTTAAGTTCCTCGTCACCAAGCATGGGCTCGCAGGAGCGCTGCACGGAAACAGTGCGGAATCTGACGCTTTGCATGCCTACTTTGTCGGGCGTCTCGTACCGGTGTGCGGAACTCTCCTGGAAGCAGCAAGCGAATCATCTGGTGTTGCTCCGCCGACCGATGGGTACAACGTTCTTAGAGGCATTGGGAACCTCTGCATCGGTGCCTCACATGATCCGAACTACAAGGCCGACGATCTTGTGCAGCTCCTGATCACTGGGGTACTCAGCCAAGGTGTTGGCTGACCCAGCCCCGTTGTACGTTGGGCGGCGTACGGCCGGGAACGCGCAAAAAAATGGCGGGGGAACGGTAACCCAGACAGTGCCCGTCCTCCAGCTGAATGTAAGACCTAACTTGAGCGGCGCCCGATTCGACCGAGGTGGGTGTGTGCGAAGTCGTCCGTAGCCGAGCGCTCGATCGACGGCGACATGGAACGCCCAGCAGGCGGCGGTAAGCGCGAGCCATGGGAGGTCCTGACCGCCGAGGGTGAAGCCTGCGTAGATCGCCAGCAGGATCGCCGGTGCGCTGTAGTTGTGCACGGCGTTGTAGAGGAGCGCCCCCATGCGTGGGCCGCTCGCATAACCAAGGGCGGAGAGATCGAAGACGAGGAAGGCTGCAGCCAGCCACCACCACGGCTGCCCCGCGGCGATGACGGCGAGCACAATGGCGGCCGCGATAGCGCCGTTTTCGAGCCGCTGGATGCCCACGTAACCTTGCCCGAACGGGGCGGATGTGAAGTCGATAGCCTCATCGGCTCCGAGCGTGCGTACGAACTCATGGTCGACGGCTCGTGCGGTGGTGATCACTCGCACGCCCATCGCTTTCGCGACCTGGATGGCAATAGTCCCGACCCCCAGCTCCGCCGTGGACGAGGATGGTCTCTCCGACGGTGAGTTGGGCTCTCGTGACCAGAGCCTCCCACACTGTTTCCCCGACGAGCGTCAGGCTAGCCGCCTCGAGGTGGGTGATGTTCTTCGGCTTCCGGCCGACGAGATCGACGTCGGCGACATGCTGCTCTGCGTACGAGCCGGGGCCGCCGAAGATCTTGGGTGTGTAGTAGACCTCGTCACCGGGGCGGAACTCGGTCACATGAGATCCGACCTCCTCGATGACTCCGGAGACGTCGTGTCCGATGATCGCCGGGAGGGGGACGCAGTCCGGGCAATCTCCGCGACGGATCTGTAAGTCGAGCGGGTTGATGGCGGTTGCGTGCACTCGTACCCGCACCTCCGGGGTGGCTCTCGGCTACATCGTGGCAACGGCAGACACCGACGCCTTCGCGAAGTGGTTCCGTGACGAATGGTGGCCGTCGCGCGGCCACGGAACAGGTGGTGGCACAGACGCCCCACAGGACCTTCTGCTCCGCTACGCGGACAGTCGCGGGTCGGCGAGCGTGCCATACGCCCGGGAGTACCCTGCCCGGCTCGGGTTCAGCGAGCTGCCGTGCGAGCCGAGGAACCAGGCATTCGGAATGCTGCTGCCGTGACAGAATCATCCGTGACGCGAAAGGGCTGATGTGGTGAAGAAAGCGTGGCGGATTTTCGCATGGATCGGTGGCGGCCTTGCCGTCCTCCTCGTCGCAGGCGTGATTTTCTGGAATGTGAGCCCGTGGCCGAGCGTCTGGTTGCTGCGCGCAGCGCCTGACCCGGCGGGACTCGAGAATGCGGAGGCCGCGGGGAAGTACGTGCCCGACGGCATCCACGCCGATCTTGATGTCGTGTACGACGACAACTCGGCTGAAGGGCGGCTGGATGTCTTCCGCCCGGACGACGCCGATCCGGCGCTGCCCGTCGTATTTTGGGTGCACGGAGGGGCCTTCATCGCCGGCGAGAAAGAGCCGCTGCGCAACTATCTCAAGGTCCTGGCGTCACACGGTTTCACCGTCGTCAGCGTGGAGTACACCCACGCCCCCGAGGCCACCTATCCTGGCCCTATCACGCAGGTTGATGACGCGATCGCGCACGTCGTGGCGCACGCGGACGAGTTCCACGTGGATTCCCAGAAGATCGTGCTCGCGGGGGATTCGGCCGGTGCGCATATCGCTGCGCAGACAGCGATGGCGATAGCCCAACCGCGCTACGCGGCGGAGTCAGGTCTGCCGACGGCTATCGCACCCGAGCAGCTGGTCGGTACAGTTCTGTTCAGCGGCCCGTACGATCCCACGACAGTTAACTACGACAACGAGCTGTTCGGGTTCTTCATGCGCACGGTGATGTGGTCCTACTCAGGGGTGAAATCATTCCTCGACGACGACAGGTTCCTGTATGCGGCGCTGCCCCAGCACGTGACCGGCGACTATCCGCCCACCTTCGTCTCGACGGGTCCTTCCGATCCGCTGCTTGTTCAGAATAAGGAATGGGTAGCCGCATTGCAGGAAGCACAAGTCGATGTCACGACTCTGTTCTTTGACCCGGCGACGACACCAGACTCGGTCGGGCACGAGTACCAGCTTGCGTTGGACGCGCCACAGGCACAGCAGGCGATGATCGAGCAGGTGGCGTTCCTCCGGGACGTCACCGGCTCGAGATGGCACGCCGGAGTCTCCGATGCATGGTGACTCGGGCCGCAGCAGGCGGACGCCTTCACGCAAGCACGATGGCGCTTCTTCCGGAGGTCCGGCCGCTCCTGCGGGGACACCGAGGTAACGTACTGGATTGAAGTGCGGTGCGCGGCTGAAGCAGTTAATAACGGAGGAGGGCTACCGCCTGCGCTTCGTCCGGTAGCTCTGCCGCCGACGCAACATGAACGGTTCCGCCGTTCTGGAAGGTGGCCAGCGCTGCGACGCCCAGGAGGTCATCTGCCGGGAGTTCGGAATCCACGCCGGTTTCGAGCTCATCTGTTTCGCTGTCGTAACGCCCCCAAACCGGCGCGCCGTCGTCGTGAAGGATGAGGGTACCGACTCGTCCCTGATGCGCCGCGCGCACAATGTCCGTGACGGAACTCGTGGCGGTTTCGTCGCCGCGCCCCAATAGTTCTGCGGCCTTGCTCAGTGCTTCCCGACGCTCACTGTCCAGGCGATCCTTCACCTTTGCGTAGGAGACACCGTGGAGCTCGGACGCATCCAGCGCGTTCGGATTGGTTTCCACCACCCCGGCCAGACGCGACCCCAGGCCGGTGGCCTGCTGGAAATGTCCGCCGGTCTCGGCATCCGCGACCAACACCACGGGCTGCTGTGAGGCGGCAAGATGTTGTTCCGTCGCCTTGGCCACACCGGCGACGAAGTCCAGCAGACGAGCCTTCCGGAATTCGGGAGGACTGTCGCCATACACCTGAGCGTTCGAGATGTTCGCCGTCCCGACGTTGGGGCGTGCCGGCGGGCTCGCCTGTACCGGATTTTCGTAATCGTTCTCGAACTGTCCGTTCTCGGGGAAGTCGACCGTGGAATCCTCGGTCAGATCGAAACGGGAGGCGCGGAACAATTTAGCGGCGTCGGCCGTCAAAGTGAGGACGGAGAACTGGTCGTCGGCAGCGAGGAGGGGGAGCAGCGGCCTGATGTGAAACCGCGCCCCAACAATGACGGCTTCGTCAAGATCAAGCGGAACGCGGTGATGTGTTGTCTCTTCGTGATCGATGAACAGAGCCAACCCTGAGCTTTGGTGCTGCCAGAAGTCGTTGTCGCGGAGAATCGCCGTGGCAGGGGCGAGAATGGCGTCAGCATCTGCTTCGGACACCCCGGCTGCCATCAGTTTGACCTGCGCATCGGATAAGAGATTCTTCAAGCGAATCGGATCCTGCCGTACCTCCTTCCCCGTAGCGTGCGTCGGCATGAAGAGAGAAACCGCCGTAGCTGGCTTCTTCGTCATCAGTCGGTCGAGATCGGTTTGTGTGAACAATCCGGGGCTCCTTTCACAGAGGGTCTTTGATGCCGCTCGTCGTCAAGCGGTCCAGCGTGGTCCTTCGCTCTGAGCTCTTTCCTCCTGTTCGTCGGTCGGTTATGTGCTCCTCCAGCTTGCCCAATCCACCGGTGCAAACGCTGGATGGTCGCCGGTGCTTCTATGGGCTCAAGGGTTGGGCGTCCACAACAACACAACGAACCGCCAGCCTCCCTGTAAACACAAGAGAGGCCGGGAGTCGGTTCACCAACCGCTTGGTGAAGCCCACGCTAACTCGCTGAGAAACCCGGGTCCGGATTCACGAGTATCTTGACGTGCTGTTCATTGTTGTTGATGAGTTGATCGAAGCCTTCTGAGACGAGGTCATCCAAGGGAATTTTGGCCGTGATGAACGGTGCCAGGTCGACCTTGCCGTCCTGGACCAGTTTGATCGTGGCGGGGTGATCATTGGCGTATCCGATGGTGCCGCGGAGGTCGATCTCCTTGAGCACGAGGGCCGGCATGTTCACTTCTGGTTTATGGCCCCAGATGGAGACGTTGACGATGACGCCACCGGGCCGGACCGCGTCCAGGAGCATGTCGAGCACAGCCGGGACGGAACTGCACTCGAAACCGACATCCGCACCCTTGCCGCCGGTGAGTTCGCGGACTTTCTCGGCCACGTCACCCTCCCGCGGGTCGAAGACGTCCTCGGCAACTCCCGTCTCCCGGGCCATCTTCTTGCGGGCCTCGCTGAGTTCAGAAATGTAAACGGTCAAGCCCGAAGCCTTGAGCACGGCGGCGGTCAGCAAACCGATGGGTCCCGCCCCGCCGACGATGGCGATGTCACCGGATTGAGCTCCACTCCGTACGAAAGCGTGGTGCCCGACCGACAACGGTTCGATCAGGGCCGCCTCGTCCAGCGGAATGTCACCGACGGGGTGAACCCACCGCCGTTCGACGACGATCTTCTCGGAAAGACCGCCACCCCGGCCGCCAAGACCGATGAAGTTCATGTCCTTGGACAACTGATAGTCGTGGCCGGGCCCGACTTCGACGTCGTCGTGGATGATGTACGGCTCGACCACCACGTTCTGCCCGACCTCGAGGTCGTCGACTCCTTCACCGAGGCCGGTGATCGTGCCGGAGAACTCATGCCCCATGGTCACGGGCGCTTCTTCTCCAGAGATGGGATGCGGTGACCCTTTGGGCGGGATGAAGATCGGTCCCTCGAGATACTCGTGCAGATCGGTGCCGCAGATGCCACACCAGGCGACGTCGATAGCAACCGTTCCTGAGGTGAGTTCGGGCTCCGGGATGTCCTCGATCCGGATGTCTTTCTGGTCGTAGTATCGCGCAGCTTTCATGGCGGACCTCCTTCAGTAGAGACGATTGAGCGCCAGCCTATCGACCTTGGCCACCATTGTGAATGGCACCCAGACGGAAGCCATTGGCCCAGGTCGCGTGTGAAGGAGCGCGGACTGGCGCTCTCCGAGCTACTGCCCGCAGTCGCTGAGGGGCTCGTCGGGATCGCGTTCGAGTAGCGCCTCAGACCAGCCGATCAGGGCGGGGAGAAACACCGATCCTGGTTGGAGGATGCGGAGGTGGCCGTAGCCCGCATACTCTTCCCAGCGCACCTGTTCGCCGTTTGCGCACTGCTGCTCCACGAAGTCGTGCTGAAAAGACGGCGGCAGCACCTCGTCCTTCGCACCCCATGCAACGAACAGAGGGGTACCGAACGGGCCGGTGACGGCATTCTCCTGGAGACGATTCCCCAACGCGCCTCCGGTGAGGTCACCGACGAACAATGGCTGGTCCATCCCCACGCCGAGAGCTGTGAGAACGGACACCATCAATCCGGGCTCAGTGGGGCACCGCTGGGTCATCTCCCTCACCATCACCCGACCGCTCGTCGCAACATGATCACGCAGGTCGACCTCTCGGTAGGTATCGGAGTAAGGCACGAGCACCCATGAGATCAACAACGTCTGCTGGGGCGACGCGTTGCCGCGGGTGAACACCTCGCCGAGAGCGTATGGATCGGTAACGGGAGCCAACGCCGCGGTGCCGAGGATGTTCAATCCGGGAGTGTGATTCTCTGCGATCTGGGTCGTCCACAGGGCGGCATGACCGCCCTGCGAGTGACCCCACACCAGGGTGTCTGGCGAAAGCACCAGATCATCGAGTTCACCGGCAGCCAGCACTGCGTCGAGTGACGATCGTGCTTCGCCTTTGCCGATCAGGTAGGGGAAGTCCCCGGGTGCACCCTGCCCGGAGTAGTCAGAGGCGACGACCACCCATCCCCGCTCGAGTGCTTCCTCAACAGCAGGGATGTCCCACTCTGTCGCTGCCTTGTTGCGGAGGCTGGGGGCGCACCCTTGGGCCACCCCGGTTGTGCCGTGATTCCAGATGACCACCGGTCGGGGCCCGGGTGGTGGGTCGACGGGGCGGATGACGAGACCGCTGGCGACCGCGTCGGCACCGATGGCATCCCGGGTCGTGTACAAAATCCGCTCAACGGTCCCGCCCTCGGGAATCTCGCCCCGGTAGTCGTCTGACCGAATCAGCTGGCCGTGACCTTTGGGAACGTCACCCGGCGGGTAATAGAAAGCGTCGACCACGATCTCCCCGTCCTCGAGCCATTCGTTGACGTACCATCCGGCCGAAGCGGTGACAACCAATACGACAGCGAGCGCGTACCGGGCGCCGTCAGCGAGGAGGTTCCGCCGCCGGCGGGTCTGAGCGTCCGGTTCCAGGTCGACCAATGGGTGAGGTTGCGTCCATTGCCGAGCGCCGCGGGTGAACATGGCAACACCGAATGCGATGGTGCGGATACCGAACGCGACCGCGACGGCGAGAAGCGTGGCATCGGGCCAGGTGAGGGACAGGATCCCGAAGACGATCTGGGCACCACCCCAGCACACCGAGAGAAAACGCTGTGAGAGCCGGCCTCGGGTGAGGGCATCGCCCAACGAGGCCAGTCCGCCCAGTATCAGAAGCACTGCGAGTGCTTGCGGGAGTAACTCGAGGCTGCGACCCAGCCAGACCAGGACAACGACACCACCGAATATCCACAAAGCGGCGAGCAGCCACCGCCACCATCGTGATGGCCCACCATCAGGGATGACGTTGGCAATCCCGGAAACGATGGCGGTGATGCCCACGTAGATGCCCAGAAGAAGCAAGGAGGTGAGCGGGCGGACAACGACCTGAAGCCCGAGAACCATGACACCGGCTCCGGTCAGAGTGAGGACGGCCGGCGGCGGCGAGGCGAGCCATTGCGACAACGAAGTGACGTGCCATCCGCGCCACTGGGGAAGTGAATCAGCGGTCACGCGTTCGACGGGGTCCGGGTGTCGGGCAGCGAAGCCTGGGGGATCGGTGCGTGGCTCACCTGCATAGTCTGATCATCTGCGAATGAATACGCAATTTTTCACAAGTGGTCGTCATTGCGTGTGGCTGTTCCCCTGAGGAAAAATGCCCCGAGCGTTCCGGCCAGGGTCGCGAATACTGCCACGGAGTAGAGGGCGAGAAGGATGTGCATGACACGTGGAAAACCGTCTTCGGGACTCAGCCCGGTACCGGTGACCGTGGTGAGCGCCGCTTCGTAGAGTGCATCGGCGTAGCTTTCGTAGTATCCGCCGGCGTACAGGAGCTGGCTCGACCCGAGCGCCACTACCGCCGTCACGGCCAGTAGCCAACCGATTCTGCTGCTCAGTAGTCGCCCCGCCGAACGGGTTCCGCGGACGCTCGCCGAAACGATCCCACCCATGCGGCCGAGGCGTGCCAAACGAATCAGTCGCAATCCCTGTAACGCGCGAAAAAACCGGAGGAAGGGTACGAGCAGGAACACAACCTGCCACCAGTTCCTTTTCCAGAACTCTCGCTGGAACCGGGCGATATACGCGCGGAGAAGGAATTCGGCCACGAAGACTGCCCAGAGCACCCATCCGACGATCGACAAGCCAGCCACAACTGCTTCGCCCGTTGCTATCGACTGGCCCAATATGACGAAGAGGAAGACCACCCCGAGTATGCCCATGGGCTTGTCCAGGGCCTGGGCGAATAACTCGGCTCGCGTGAGCTCCGTCTCTTTGCTGTCGAGTTCTTTCGGTGTGTCAGGGATTGCTGGTCACTCCTTCCATTGCGGATCCGTTCCCATAGTTGTCAAACGAGATGACGCTGATTTTTCCGTTGGTTTCGAGCACGACGGCTGCGATCTGGGAAAGGTCTCCGGACCCGCTTCCTCGAACCGCCTGATGGATTTCCGACGCGGTGAGACGGTTGCGTCGCATCGCGTCGTCCTGCAGGACCCCCTCGCGCAACAGCACCACCGGCTCAGCGGCAATGGCTTTTCGGGCACGCGGCCAGCGGGTAGAAATCCACGCAACGAGGAATTGAAGCAGGGCGAGCATCGCCAGGGCGGTGAACCCTTCGGCCCATGCGACGTCGGAGCTGAGGAGGATCGTGGCCAGCGTCGAACCGAGCGCGACGGTCACGACGAAGTCGAAGGCGTTGAGCTGGCTGAGGGTCCGTTTTCCGGACACTCTCAGCACCAACACCACCGTCACATAAGCTGCCGATCCCACGGCTAACGTTCGAAGAATGTCCGCCCAGGAATCAAACCACATGGAAACTTCTCCTCAGTATTGCCCGATCGACGAGCGATGACGGTGGCCGTCGCTGTAGGGAGACAGTACGCGGGGGCGCCGCCTGGGTACAGGGGATTGCACCCGGCCTGCTTCAGCTGGTTGCCCGTCCCTTCACCCGGTGGAGTATCGTCCGAGAGATGACCGTCATCCCACCCCGGTGCGCGTGTGCATCGCATTACCCGTGGCGTCACGCATGAAGCGCCAGGCGAAAGCCAGCGATGTCAGGGATTCGCTTCGAACTCAGCTCTGGCCCGTACCGCTTTCTGCCGCGCTCGTTGCGGTTGTGCTCGGCCAGTATCTTCCGTTTCTCGATCGCCAACTCGACGACCACCTCTCGGATGCCGTGTCTGCGCTTCTCTTCGGCGGCGGCCCTGAGGCCGCGCAGTCTCTGATGGAGACCATCGCTGGATCCCTCATTACGGTGACCTCCTTGACCTTCTCTCTCACGGTTGTGACTCTCCAGCTTGCGAGCAGCCAGTTTTCGCCTCGTTTGCTGAGAACCTTCTCGCGGGACAGGTTCGTGCACACCACGCTGGGGCTGTTCCTCGCGACGTTCTTGTTTTCCTTGACCGTTCTCCGCAGTATTCGATCTGAAACGAGCGAGGGGGAGGGGTTCGTCCCAAAGATCTCAATCACTCTCGCCTTTGGTCTCACGGTGGCGAGCGTCATTGCGCTCGTGTTCTTCCTGGGGCACCTCGCCACACAAATTCGCGTCGAGACGATGATGCGGGACGTGCACAGTGAAGCGGGCGACGCCATCGACCGTATTTTTCCCGACCGCGAGATCGCCGAGCAGACAGAGTCGGTGGAACCGAAGCGGAGCCCAACGTTCATTGAGAGCCCGGTATCGGGATTCTTATTGGGCGTTGATGCGAAGGCCGCACTGCGCACAGCCGTTGGGAGCGAAACCTTCATCATTATCGATGCAGTTCCCGGAGCATCGCTCATCGCGGGAGTCCCATTCGCGCGGGCGTGGTCGATCGATCAGAACCCTATCGATGACGAGCGCAGGAAGTCTCTTATCGCCGGTCTCGGTTCAAGCCTTTCGACCGGATTCGAGCGGACCTCGACGCAGGATGCCGGGTTTGGGCTGCAACAGCTGCTCGACGTCGCCAGCCGCGCTCTCTCTCCCGGCGTCAACGACCCGACCACAGCAGTACACGCGATCGGTCACATCTCCGCGTTGCTCTGTTCGCTCGCTGACCGCCACACCGGGCCGAAGTCCCACGCCGATGAGGAGGGCCGGATCCGTGTTGTCGTCGGGTATCCCTCCTTTGCGGACCTGCTCGACCGGGTGATGGTCCAGCTCCGGAGGTACGCCCTGGATGACCCGAGGGTCGCGGGGAGGCTGGTCCGAATGTTGCGCGAGCTGGGCTGGGTAGTGGGTCAGGGCCGGCACAGCGTCGCCCTCGACCGGGAGCTTGACTTGCTCCGCGCTGGAATCAGGACCGCTGAGATTTCACAACAAGCGAAGGAAGTGCTCCTGAAAGACTGTGACGCTGTGGCGGAGGCGCGAGCCGGCACGTGGGTCACTCCGTAGGTCTTGGATAGAGGGCAGTCCGTCAGCGAAGCCACCGCGCGCTCTTCTGTCATAAAATCCCGGTCAACACACCGCCGTCGGCTCTGACGGCAGCGCCGTTCGTCGCAGAAGCCAGTGGACTGGCCAGGTAGACGGCAAGGTTCGCGATCTCGTCCGGCTCGATGAACCGTTCGAGCAACGAGGTCTGGTTGCCACCGATGATTGCCGCTTTCAGAGCATCCGTCGGTATCTGTTGCGACTCGGCGATGGTGCGGACGGTGTCGGCCACTCCATCCGAATAGGTGGGACCACCGAGGATCGTGTTCACCGTTACCCCCGTGCCGCGCGTGAGCTTGGCGAGTCCGTTGCTCAGGGCGAGCATGCCCGCTTTGGTGACCCCGTAGTGCGTCATGTCAGCGGGGACGTTGACACCTGACTCGCTTCCGATGAAGAGGATGCGACCCCATCCGGCTTCGATCATCGCCGGCATCAGCTGGCGCGACAGTCGCACTCCGCTCATCAGGTTGACCTCGACATAGTGGGCCCAATCGTCGTCATCGATCTGAGCGAACGGCACCACGTCAAACAAGCCGACGTTGTTGACGAGGATGTCGACGGTGCCGAGCGAGCTGAGCAGTCGTTGGACGTCTGCTGCGTTTCCGAAGTCCGCGGCGATACCCGTCACGCTCGCAGAGGGCATCTCCGCTGCGAGAGATTCCACTGCCCGCTGGAGCCTGGTGTCATCCCGGCCATTGATGATGACCGCAACGCCCTCGCGAAGAAGCCCCCGTGCGATCGAGAACCCGATTCCCTGCGTCGATCCGCTGATAAAAGCGCGCTTCCCTGCCAGCTGCATGTCCATGGTCTTTTGCCTCTCGATAGTTGCTTGAGCAAGTAAACGGTAGCAGCTTAGTTGACTGGGAAAGTAATTCTGTAGACTGGCGGCATGAGCGAACCCCCCGCCCCACAGCCCCTCGAGGGCGAAGACCTGTCGACCTGGGCTGCCCTTGCGACCGTGCTGGAATGGTTGCCGCCGGCTCTCGACGCCCCCCTGGTCCAGAACTTCGATCTCACCCATTTCGAGTACGGGATCTTGTTCGCGCTGGCTGAGTCGCCTGATCAGCTGCTTCGGATGAGCGTTCTCGCGGGATTCGCCAACAGTTCGCTCTCACGGCTCTCTCGAGCGGTGTCCCGGCTGGAAAGCCGGGGCTGGGTCGAGCGCACGCGGGATCCCTCAGATGGACGGTCGACCCTGACGACCCTGACGGCTCCGGGGCTGGAAGTGCTCGACCAGGCGACTCCCGCCCACGCCCGCACTGTCAGGGAGCTCGTCTTCGATCCGCTGACGAAAGCGCAACGGACTCAGTTGCGTGACATCAGCCTGCGGATCCAACGGGCCATCAGAAGCCAGGAAGGATGGCAGCCGACAGGATCCGGCGCTCTTGGCGAGTAAGCGCACAGTGCCCGAATACCGAGGTGAGAGCTGGAAAGCCAGCCGTCGGAGTCACGTTGTCTCTGCCGGTCGTCGTTTCGTCGGGGTGATGACGAGCTCGTTGATGCAGACATGGGCAGGGCTGTCCAGCACGAAGAGCACCGCCCTGGCGATATCAGGGGGAGTGAGCATCTGCTGGCGGTCCGAGCGGGCCGGGACGCTCGGCCGCATGTCGAGAAAGTCGGTGTCCACGTCGCCCGGACACAGGTGGCAGGCTCTCACGCCCGCACCGTTCTCCTGAGCGTTGAGGGACTCGGCCAGAGCAGCCAATGCGGTCTTGCTGGCGCTGTAGGCGACACCGGCATCCGGGGAGAACTGCCACCCAGAGAAGGAAGACACAAAGACGACGACACCATCCCCGGATGCCCGCATGCCCGGCAGGACTAGGCCGACGACGCGCGCGGATGCGATGAGGTTGGTTTGCACGATCTGGCTGAAGTCGGCAATGGACTGATCGCGCCAGTACCGATTTGGGTTGTTCAGACCTGCCGAAAGCACGACCCGTGTCACGGGACCCCATCGGTCGGCGATGCGGTCGTGGCCCTCTTCAACCTGGCGGTCATCCGCCACGTCGATCGGCACAGCGAAGCCCTCGCCTCCTGCCTCCGCGATCGCGGCCACAGCGTCATCGAGAGCGGGCTGTCGTCGTCCGCTCAACGCAACGCGGTATCCCCGGCGGGAGGCCTCGAGGGCGACGGCCCGCCCCATGCCGCTTCCGGCGCCGGTGATCCACAGAACCGGTCCGGATGAGTTCGTCACGATCTCGCCACTGGGCATCGAGCTGTTCCCTTCGGTTGCGGGCCGCACGGTGGATGTAAGCATACCCATGGGCGCACCATCCGCTTATAGTGATGTTTCACCGCTCCAGACGCACTGTGGCCGGTTGTACGGCCGCCGGGAGGACAGGGAATGCTGATCGATCTCACGGATAAGGTCGTCGTGATCACCGGAGCTGCGCGCGGCATCGGCCTTGTCATTGCGGAGACCTTCGCCCGGGAGGGGGCGATCGTGATCGCCCTTGACGTCAACGCTCTGGACCTCGAATCGATGCGAGCCAGCTTCGCCGAACACCGCTGGGACGGCGAGCA
This sequence comes from Mycetocola sp. TRD_SC_2, assembly GCF_055361225.1. NCBI lineage: Bacteria > Bacillati > Actinomycetota > Actinomycetes > Micrococcales > Microbacteriaceae > Mycetocola > Mycetocola sp. TRD_SC_2. The sequence continues at coordinate 1,194,136 of NZ_CM143954.1, forward strand.
CCTCGTCTGCGACGTCAGAGATTATGGCGAGGTCGAACGCACCATGGACGGCGTCGTCGAACGGCATGGGCGGATCGATGTACTGATCAACAATGCGGGCATCAACACCGTCGGTCTCGTCGAGGAGCTCGACAGCGACGCGTGGGACAGGTGTTTCGAGGTCAACACACGCGGCACCTTCAACACGTGCAAGGCCGTTGCCCCTCATCTCAAGCGGCAGAGCGCGGGGCGGATCATCAACGCGGCGTCGTTCGCCGCGATCATGCCGAGCGTCGGAGCATCCGCGTACGCTGCCTCGAAGGCAGCGGTCGTCCAATTCACCCGGGCCCTCGCCGGCGAACTCGGCCCGTGGGGCGTCACCGTCAACTCATACGCGCCAGGGATGATCCCCACTGCCATGAACGGCTTCTCGGACATGACGCAGGCGGAGCAGGCCGAAAAGCTTGACATGCTCACTCTCCGGCGCTGGGGACAACCGGAAGATGTGGCGAACCTTCTCTGCTTTCTGGCGAGCGATCTGTCGTCGTACATCACCGGATCCTTGATCGACGTCAGCGGAGGCAAGTTCGCGACACAGGAACCAGGGCGCGCCTATGAGATGGCCCCTGGCCCAACCCGCTGAAGCGACAGTCGCCGCACCCCCAATTCGCGTGATTCTCTCTTGCTCCTCACCGCCTGCTCAATAGACTGTGGCGCATGTACGTCGTCGTCTCGGCCCTGACCCTCGTCCTCGTCGTTGGCGCCCTCGTCGACATCATCACGCGTCAGGACGGGCAGGTGAAGCACCTGCCGAAGATGGTCTGGATCCTGCTCGTGGTTTTCCTTCCGCTCATCGGCAGCATCCTCTGGTTCATCATCGGCCGGGAGTATCCAGCGCCCACCCGCAGGCCGGGGGTCTCGCGACTGGCGACGCGACAGCATCCCGAACCTTCGTATTCAGCGCCACGACCAGAGTCGACCGAAGAGCAACTGCTGCGCGTTGAGCGCGAGATCGAGTTCTATGAGAAGCAGGCGCGCATTCGGCAGTTAGAGGCGGAAGCCGACAGGCGGCGTTTGCAGGCCGAGTAACGTGATCGGACCTCGTGCGCTCATGAACGGACGACGCCGAGTTCGTACGCCCGGATGACCGCTTCCACACGATTGCGGAGATCAAGCTTGGACAGCACCCGCCCGACGTTCGCCTTGACCGTCGACTCGCTCAGGTGAAGCCTCGCCGCGATCTCGCCGTTGGTGTCACCGCGCCCGATGAGGACGAAGATCTCGCGTTCTCGTGTCGTCAACTCGGCCAGCGCGCGATCCGCGTCGTCCGACCGTCCTCCGCCACCGAGGTGAGGAGCCGCGACTTCGATGAGCTTGGCCGTGATGCGCGGTGACACCACCGCATCACCGGAGTGAACGGCGCGAACCGCCGCGATGAGGTCATCCGGCCGCGTGTCCTTGAGCAAAAAACCGGCAGCGCCAGCGGTGAGCGCACCGAACGCGTACTCGTCGAGGTCGTAGGTGGTGAGAACGAGTACTCGTGTGTCGGGACGCATTCTCATGATGCGCTTCGTGGCCTCGATGCCGCCGACCCCTGGCATCCGCACATCCATCAACACGACGTCCGGCTTGAGCCGTTCGACGGCACCGATCGCGTCTGCCCCGTCACCTGCTTCGCCGACGACGACCATTCCCGCCGTCGATTCGAGCATGAGCCGAAAGCCGTAGCGCACCAGCTCCTGATCGTCGACGAGAAGGACTCGGATGCTCTTTCCCATTGCTACCCGTCCTCCCGTTGCAGGCGCGCGAAAACACGCCATCCACCATCGTCATGCGGTCCGGCCTCGATCACACCGTCATACAGCGCGACCCGCTCCCGCATCCCGAGAATCCCTCGACCGGTGTTCGAGGATATCGCGACGGAGGAGGACAGATCGCGGACGACGATCGTCACGGCATCCGTCAGCCAGGTCACGGTGACCGTCGCCGATGTCACCCGCCGGGCGTGACGCAGAACATTCGTGAGCGACTCCTGCACGATCCGATAGACCGTGAGGCCGAGAGCCGGATCCACGGATGGCGCGCCGGTCACGACGAGGCGCACCGGCAGGCCCGCCGCGGCGAACTCTGTCACAAGCGTCGTCAGTTGCGACGCGTCAGGCTGCGGAGCGTGCGCGAGTGCTCCACGGTCATCGCGCACAGATCCGAGCAGCCGGCGAACTTCTCCGAGTGTTCTGCGCCCGGTCTCAGCCACACGCGCGATCGCTTTCTTCGCCTCGGCTGGTCGTTCATCAGCGGCAGCGTGCGCACCGTCAGAAATCGCGATCATCACGGTGAGGCTGTGGGCGATGACGTCGTGCATCTCGCGCGCTATCCGCTCCCGTTCGAGGATTCTCGCGGTTTCAGCCTGCTGATCGCGCTCCCTCGCAAGCCGCTCGGCGCGGTCGACGAGCTCACGGATGTGGCGTTGCCTGTGCCCGCGGTTCGTCCCCAGAAGCGTCGCGATCAGCAGGACCGCAGCGATCACGACGTACAGGTTCGCCCAGTCGAACAGTGTGTCCCGGGCCAGCATCGGCGGGGCGAGGCCCATCATCGGCGGCAGGATGCTTCCCCGGGCCGTGAGCGCCAACGCACCAATTGCGCCGCACACCATCGCGATGCTGAAAGACAGCCGCGCGGTCCCCGCGCTACGGTGCACCCCCGCACTGTGTACCGCGAGAACAGCGAGCAGCGATTCGGCACCCGACCCGACGGCCAATGAGAGCACGGCCAGCACCATCGCGCCGGCGAACGCCGACCGCGGGTAGCGGTGACGTGCGGCGAGAACCGCGATGCCGCCCAGCCCAAGGCACACCATCGGCCACAGCGGAGTGACGTGCGGAGGTTCGAGCGACAGCGCAGCCAGGAACACCGCCAGCACGAGATAGACCGCCATGATCACAGCGGTTGCGGTCCGGGAGCGCTCGGCGGTGACGCGTGTCTGGGGAGCGCGATCGCGCGGCACCTCTGTCGAGGCACCGCGCGATCCGCTGAGCGGGGGAGTCAGGCGTCACCCCGACGCAGCCGGGCGGCTCCCAGCACCAGGAACACACCGGCCCAGACCGCGGCGACGACCCATCCGGCAGCGGAGCTGACATAACCGTCCGCGAGGTTCAGGAATCCGCCATCGAACTCAGCAGCGCTTGTCATCGCGTCACCCGCCTTGGACATTGAGAGAAGATGAAGGTTCCTGACCAGTTGCGATGCCGGGAGGACCGACAGCACGATGGGCAGGAGAAGAATCACTGAGATGACGGTTGCGACGCCAGCAGCGACGGCACGGAGCAAAGCCCCGATACCCAATCCGAGGATAGCCGAAAGGCCCACGTACACGGCTCCGCCGAGAAGCGCGAGAAACACTCCCGGTTCGGTCAGTCCGATCTCGATCCCGAAAGCGCCGAGCATCGGGTAGGTCACTGCCCACGATCCGAAGAGCGCGACAAGAGCGGATGCTGTCACCGCGACGAACAGGACGACCGCCTTGGCCGCGAGAACCGAAATTCGGGTCGGAACAGCGATCAATGTCGACTGAATCGTTCCGCTTGAGTACTCGCCACTGATGACGAGCACTCCGAGAACGCCGGCGATGAGCTGGCCGAACAGGACCGTTCCGATTGTGACCTGATCGAGCATGAAGCCAACGGAGGCCTGCCCGGGCAGCCCGGCATCCTCGAGCGTCAGGCCCAGCACGGCACTTACGGACAGCCCCAACAGGGGAATCGCGAACAGAAGCGTGATGGTGGATCGAAGGCTCGTGAGTTTGATGAACTCCGAGCGCAAGATGCCGGAGAATCTCAGCCGGTCGGGACCTGGGATGTAGGTGGCGCGTGATTTCTCGAGCGTGCTCATTTGTGTGCTCCTGTTCCCGCTGCATTCGATGAGCGGTATTCGACTTCTCCGGCGGTGAGGGCGATGTAGGCCTCTTCGAGCGATCCCGGCATCGACGCGACCTCGTGCAGCACGATGCCAGCGGTGGACGCGGCGACGGCGACCTGCTCAGCGGTGAGCCCGGTGATGTCGATCGCCCCATCCGCGAGGACGGAGACGACGACGCCGGGTCCGGCGATCGTTGCCATCAAGCGCTCCGCCTCGTGTGTGCGAACGCGCGTCACCGAACGGGTGGCGCCAGAGATGACGTCCGCGATGGGGTCGTCCGCGAGGATTCGACCGCGCCCGATCACGATGAGTCGGTCGGCGGTCTGTGCCATCTCGCTCATGAGGTGCGAGGACAGCAGGACGGTGCGTCCTTCGGCAGCCAGGTTCTTCATCAGAGTTCGCACCCAGCGGACGCCCTCCGGGTCCAGCCCGTTGACCGGTTCGTCGAGGATGATCGTTGCTGGATCTCCGAGCAGGGCCGTGGCGATTCCCAGCCGCTGACCCATTCCGAGTGAGAACCCGCCAACACGTTTGCCCGCAACCGAGTCGAGTCCGGCGAGACCGATGACCTCGTTCACCCGTGAGGCACCGATGCCGTGTGTTGCGGCAATCGCGAGGAGGTGTTTGTAGGCCGATCGACCTCCGTTCGCGGCCTTGGCATCCAGAAGGACCCCGACTTCACGAAGGGGTGCACGGTGCTCCCAATACGGGCGCCCGTTGACCTCGGTCCTGCCCGATGTCGGTTTGTCGAGACCGACGATCATTCTCATCGTCGTGGACTTGCCGGCGCCATTCGGTCCGAGGAAGCCTGTCACCTGACCGGGCCTCACTGTGAAGTCGATGGAATCGACGGCGACCTTGTTTCCGTATTGCTTGACGAGTGCTTGTGCTCTGATCATGTACTTTCCCTTCGCATGATGACGAGGTTAGGAAAGTTCGGCCGCTGGCACAGTGGACGACGGTCTCGCCCTGTTTCGCGGCCAGTACTTTGGTACCGATCGCTCGATCTCAGTCCGGAAGAGGAGGTGGGGGAGTCGAGCGGATGCGAACCGCCTCGCGAATGCGGAATGCGCGGTACGTGGCCGCGTCGCGCTCGGCGAAGCTCGTCGTTTCAATCGGGACGACTTCTGGCTGGTCGACCCGGTAGGCGATCCCGTTGTGTTCGAGGACAGCCGACCCCGCGGCTTGCAGGTTGCGCAGCCAGTCGGTCTCACGGCCATACGGCAGCACGATCTCGAATCCGACGCCAACCGGCATCGCACCCAGGGGAGTGGCTCGTGGCGCACCGGTCACCCGTCCCCGATGGCGCAGGACTGCGGTGTCTGACCCGGCCTGCCCGGCAGTGCGCAGTTGCCGCACGTTGGTGACATCCCGATTGAACCGGCGCACGATTCGGAGGGCTGCCGGGACTCGACCGCGAAAGGCGAGAAGCATCACGGTGACCGCAACGGACATTGCGAGAAGGGCCACGCCGGTGACGAGAGCGATGGAAAGGCGGACGAACCTCACGACGCTTTTCTCCCTCGCACCAGCAACCAGACCGCCAGGCCGATCTCGCCGATGATCGACGTAGCGGCGACGATTCCGGTGAGCACGATCAGGAGCCCGGTGTCGGCCGGCAGGAAAAGCCGCGCGATGCCGTCAACGGCGTATGCCGCGGCAGCGACCGCGATGATCACGCCGAGCAACGTTGGAGTGTCGGCGTCGCGGATGACAAGAGCCGCCAGGACGGCAAGGTGGGCAGCGAAAACGACGAGTCCGAGCTGCCACATCAGGGAGAACGTTGCCAGCGATGTCGAGATTGCGGCATCCGTGGCGTTCACCGCCTGCGTCGCAACAGCGAGGTGTGTCGTCGCACCCGCGAGGACAGCGGCGTAGCTGAGTCGCAACCACGCCGCAAGCGTGGGCAGGCCGTCCCCGGAATCGACGAAGAAGCGAGCGAACGCCCATGCGATGACGACATCGAGAAGCACGACGAGGAGAAAAGCGACGACGGCGAGACGCAGCAAGGCACTCGAGTCGAGCACACGAGCAGCTACTCCGTTGGTCGGGCCGATCACAGAGAGCGCGGTGATGTTGGCAAACATCCCCAGCGGGGCCATGACGAGGGTTCCGATCGCGGCGGTAACCGCAGCCCGTCGCCGTCCCTCCCGGAAGGCCGTCGGGTTCCCGGAGACGGAGAGGGCGGTGGGAGGCATCACGATCCTTTCATGTTTACGATGTAAACATGTTTACACTGTAATCTCATCGTCGCAACCGTCCGGCGAGAGGAGTTTCGTGACCGAGTCCGCCCCCGTCCTTCCGCGCCGCCCTCTGACGCGTGATCGGGTGCTTGGTGCGGCGGTCGACGTCGCGGACCGATCGGGGCTTGGCGGAGTCACGATGCGGGCGGTCGCCGATGTGCTCGGCGTCGAGGCCATGGCCCTCTACCGGCATGTCTCTGGCAAGAACGATCTTCTCGACGCGCTCGCCGAAGTCGTTGTGAGCGAGGTCAACGATGCATGCGCTGACATCACAGCTCCGGAGGATCCCGACGACTGGCGCTCGACGCTCCGGAGACGTGTCCTGACATCTCGCGCGGTGCTCCTGCGGCATCCCTGGGCACCAGCATTGCTCGGTAGCCACGGAGCGATGGGGCCAGCGCTGATGCTCTATTTCGACCAGTTCGGCTCTATTCTGCGCCGCGGCGGGTTCTCCGTCGACACCGTGCACCACTCTCTGCATGCTTTCGGCAGTCGTGCCCTCGGATTTTCGAACGAACTTTTCCAGCCAGGCGCGCCAGCGATTGAGGAGACGGCAGCTGACCCCGAGGCGGCGATCGCGGAGATCGCGGCGCTCGGCACAGAGTTGCCGTTCATCGCTGAGATGGTGACCAAGCTGAGTCATGACGCGTCCACGACGCTCGGATGGTGCGACGACCAGTCGGAGTTCGAGTTCGGACTCGATCTCCTGCTCGACGGACTCGCGTTGCGTCGCCGCTGACGAAAACCCCTACCGCTCCAAGCCCCAGCGATATATCGTTGAGTATCGTTCGTACACAATTGGGAGGTCATCATGGGTAACTCATTCCCCACTGGAGGATTCGGCGCCGGCATCCACACCGACGGTATGTGGCAGATCATGGATCAGTTGCGGTCGACGTTCGAGAAGCGTCCCTCCGGCCGTATGGGCAAAGGCGATGTTCGCGCCGCGGTGCTCGCATTGCTCGCCGAAAACCCGATGCACGGTTACCAGATCATCCGCGAGATCGAAGAGCGCAGCAACGGCTCCTGGAAGCCCAGCGCCGGCTCGGTCTACCCGACGCTTCAGCTCCTCGCCGATGAGGGTCTGATCACCGCTGAAGAACTGAACGGCCGCAAGACCTACACGCTCACCGAGGCCGGTCGTGAAGTGATCGCCGAGTCCGACTCCGCAGCGCCCTGGGAAAGCACAAGCTCTGACGACAAGGCCGGGTTCACCGCCCTGCCCAAGGCAGGTGTCGAGCTCGCACAGGCTGCAGCCCAGGTCGGCCGCTCCGGCTCACCTGAGCAGGTCAAGCAGGCTGTGACGGTGCTCGACGAGGCGCGTCGCCGGCTCTACGCGATCCTCGCCCAGGACTGACGGCGGTGCCGCCGGTTCGGCAGAGACAAGAGAACTCACAGTCCGGGGCAGGAAACACGCGCGCCCGTTACCGTCGCATTCTTCGGTTCGCGGGATGGAACCTCGCGGTGACGTGGTGGTTCGAACTGTTCCTGCCCCGCATCGGTCTCTCCAGACTGGCGGAGCGGAGCCGACCGCGCCGAATGAAACGCTTCGCACGGCGTTTCCACGTGCTCGCGGTCGACCTCGGCGGCCTGATGATCAAAGTGGGCCAGTTCATGTCGTCGAGGCTCGACGTGCTCCCGCCCGAGATCACGAAAGAACTCGAAGGCCTGCAGGACGAGGTTCCTCCCGTGCCGTTTCCAGCGATCCGCAGGCTGGCGGAGGCGGAGCTGGGTGTGCCGCTCGCACGGGCGTTCGCGACGATCAGCGAGTCGCCGGTGGCGGCGGCATCCCTCGGTCAGGCGCATCGCGCTACCCTTGGCGCCCTCGATACCGTCGACACGGGACTGACCGGGGCTGTGATGAAGGTGCAGCGACCGGGAATCGACGAGATCGTCGACGTCGACCTCGCCGCCCTGCGCAAAGTGGGCGGATGGCTCAGCCGCGTGCGCATCGTCTCGAATCGGGTGAATGTTCCCGCGCTCGTTGAAGAGTTCGCGGTCACAAGCCTCGAGGAGATCGATTACCTGCACGAAGCCATGAACTCCGAGCGATTCGCCGCGAACTTCGCCGGCGACGACCGAGTTGCTGTCCCGGCGGTGGTCTGGGAACGGACAACACGGCGGGTCCTCACGCTCGAAGACGTCACGGCGATCAAGATCACCGACCGGGAGACGCTCCTCGCCGCTGGAATCGACCCGGGCGAGGTCGCCTCGGTTTTCGCGACGGTGATGTTCGACCAGCTGTTTACGCACGGCTTCTTTCACGCCGACCCCCACCCAGGGAACATCTTCGTCACTCCCGTCGCCGATGGCTCAGGCGAGCGACCGTGGAAGCTGACGTTCATCGACTTCGGCATGATGGGCGAGGCTCCGGCCAGCACCCGCAGCGGCCTGCGGAAGATGCTCATCGCTGCCGCAGCTCGCGACGGCAAGGGCCTGGTGAACGCGATGCGTGATCTCGGAGTACTGCTGCCGACCGCCGAGACAACCGAACTCGAGCGGGCGATGGTGGAGCTGTTCGCGCGGTTCGGCGGCATGGGATTCGCCGAGCTGCGTGACGTCGACCCGCGCGAGTTCCGTGACTTCGCCAAACAGTTCGGTGACGTCATCCGTTCGCTGCCGTTCCAGTTGCCCGAAAACTTCCTGCTGATCGTTCGCGCCATGTCACTGACGTCGGGCGTCTGCAGCTCGCTCGATCCGCGGTTCAACCTCTGGGACTCGGTCGAACCGTACGCGGCACAGCTGCTCCGCGACGAAGGCGGAAATGTGGTGAAGGATGCCGCCCGCGAGGCTCTCGACATTGCCGGGATCGCCGTGCGGTTGCCCAGGCGGCTGGACAACGTGATCACCGGGCTCGAGGACGGCACCCTCTCGGTGCAGAGCCTCGCCCTCGAACGCCGGGTCGCTCGTCTTGAGCGCCTTGCGCAGCGACTGCTCTCGACGGTTCTGTTCGGTGGACTCCTCATCGCTGGCGCTGTGCTTCGCACAGAGGATGCCACGTTCGGCACCGTCCTAATGGTTGCATCGGTCCTGCCGCTGCTTCACGCACTCTTCGCGCCGCGTCGCGGGTAGGCGGCAGCCTCGCTATCGTGTCGGCGACTGCTTCGCTTCGTCGGGGTGATTCGGGTTCCAGCCGAACCAGCCGTTCTCAGAAGGCATCACTGACCACGTTCCGCACGCGAAAACCTCCGTGGCTTTGTAGGGGTCGGGGGAGCCCTCCACCTGGTAGGCGGGGGCGGACTGGCGGGGAACGAGGGCGCAGAGTTCGGGGTCGAGTTCGGCGTCACTTGCAGCGAGGATCACTGCAGTGCCGTCGATGGTCGACTCACGGATGCTTACATCCGTGGCGTCTGAGGGCAGCCAGGGGGCGTCGCCCTTCCACTGATCCGTGACCTCAGCCGCGCTGTCGAAGGAGACGCTTCGCTCCTTGGGGTTGAACCCGTCGACTACCGAGCATCCCGAGAGGACAAGAGCGAGCGGGACGGCAGCAAGGAGGAGGGCGAATGGTCGGGCGCGGTGCGGAGTTTTGTTCATGTCTCCATCGTGCGCGAACGGGGGAGGGTGGGGCGTCCGCCCGCGGATGTATACGGATCGAGCTTGCGGATGACTTCCTGAGCCGATCCGTCAGCTCACCCGCATGGCTTCGACCGGGGTCGGAACTCAGCGAGCCGCTGGCTTCAGTGTTCGGTCGACGCGAAACCCGTGGAGGATGTGTCGTGAAGCAGGTGATAGTCGACGTGTGCTCCGCGATCTGCGGAGAGACGCCAGGTTCGCTGCCACGGAGTCTCTGGCGGACCGTAGCTCATGATGATGCGGTCATAGGCCTTGCCGGAAACCCGTTGTCCGATGACATAGCTGGGTGCACCCGGGCTGCTGGTGGACAGGGTCGCGATGTATTCGTCGTCACGAAGCGTCGGGGGAGTGACGTGCTGCTGTGCCGGGTGGTCTGCGGAGATGCTGCCGAGGAGGAGCGTCGCTTCGGCCGTCTGCGGGTGAGTTTTTGACATGGGTCTTCCTATCGTTCGGGACGTTTGACTGGGCGAAATTGGGCGCGACAATCACCGGTCAGGGCAGGTGTCACATCGCCGCGTGGCCCAGCTCATTGGGCGCGCTGGCGGAGGCCGCGCACCGGACAACTGCCTGCACCAAGGCGCTGGTCAGCGTCCGGATGAGTGCGTTGTTCCATAACAGCCACCCTACCCTTGTTTTGAATGACTCAAAACAAGGCGTGTGTGCGCGAGTTCGTTTTCTCGACGACCGGGTGTCAACGATCGAGCACCCGAAGCGATTCTCTTCGTTCACTTCCTCGCAATCCGCCGGTCACCGGCATCCTGTTGCGTTGACCCATCGGGACCGGTCTTCGGAGGGAACAGAACCATGACGCAACAGGAAACACGAATCAGTCTGCCCATGGCAGGCCACACAAAGGGCAAGCGCAGCCCTGTGACGTGCCAGCTCAAATGCGGAAACGCCTGTGCGATGGGCGTCTGCAACCAGAGCGACAACGAGTATCTCAAGGACATCGTCGGGGCCGCTCTCACGCGCCGGTCAGTGCTTCTCGGGGCCGGTGCCGGAGCGCTCGCTCTCACCTTCGCAACCTTCGATACGCCATTCAGTTCGTCGCCCGCTGCCCACGCAGCCATGCCCGGATTGTCGTTCACAGCGATCCCGCCTGTTGACGCATCGGTGGACGCCTTCGTTGTTCCTGCTGGCTATCACTGGGCACCGATCATCCGCTGGGGCGACCCGATCCTCGCGGGAGCCCCGGAGTTCGACATCGACAACCAGACTGCTGCAGCTCAAGCCCTGCAGTACGGCTACAACAACGACTATCTCGACATCATCACCCTGCAGGGCCGTGGCGGGCGCCACGGTCTTCTCGTCACCAACCACGAATACACCAACCCGGGCATCATGTTCCCGCCCGCCGCCGACGAGGCCGAGCGGCTCGAGCAGCTCAGGATCACCATGGCGGCTCACGGCATGGCCGTCGTCGAACTGCAGCGCGAGAAGAAGGGGCGACCGTGGACCTATCTGCGCTCGTCTTCCTGCAACCGGCGCGTCACGGCATCCACCCCGTTCCGCCTCACCGGACCGGCCGCAGGCCACGACCTGATGAAGACGCAGGACGATGCGAGCGGAACGACCGTGCTGGGCACCTTCGGCAACTGCGCCGGCGGCACGACCCCGTGGGGCACGGTCCTGTCGGGGGAGGAGAACTTCAACAACTACTTCCGCTCGCCCGCCACAACGCCCGGGCAGAAGCGCTACGGCCTGTCGACATCGGCATCCACCTACGGCTGGGAAGCACTCGAGCCGCGCTTCGACGCGGTCGCCAATCCCGGGTACGCGAACGAACCGAACCGGTTCGGTTACATCGTCGAGATCGACCCGCTCGACCCGACGTCGACGCCGGTAAAGCACACCGCCATGGGCCGGATGAAGCACGAAGGTGCCAACGTCACCGTGGCCCCGGATGGCCGGATCGTTGCATACATGGGCGACGACGAGCGTTTCGACTACCTCTACAAGTTCGTGTCCCACAAGACCCTGCGCAAGGGCAACAGCGCGAAAGCTCGGGCGCACAACAAGACGATCCTCGAGACCGGCGACCTCTACGTTGCGAAGTTCAGCGGCAATTCGCCCGCGGCAGAGATCACCGGCACCGGTGAACTCCCTGCAGACGGCGCCTTCGACGGCAGCGGCACCTGGATCCCGCTCACCCTCAAGGGGGCGAGCGCTGTCCCGGGCTTCTCCGTCGCCGAAGTGCTCGTGCACACCCGCCTCGCCGCGGATGCTGTTGGCGCGACCAAAATGGATCGTCCCGAAGACGTCGAGCCGCACCCCACGAGCGGAAAGGTGTACGTGGCGTGCACCAACAACACGCAGCGCGGTTTACCAGGCAAGCCGGGCGTCGATGAGGTCAACCCCAGGACGCTCAACCGCGACGGCCACGTCATCGAGATCACCGAGGCGCGAAACGACGCCACGTCGACCAACTTCGGATGGAGCATCCTGCTGGTATGCGGTGACCCTGCGGTCTCGGGCTCAGCGTACTTCGCCGGTTTCCCCACCGACCAGGTGTCGCCGATCTCGTGCCCGGACAACCTCGCATTCGACAAGGCCGGCAACCTCTGGATCTCCACCGACGGCCAGCCGGGCACCATCGGCTACAACGATGGCCTGTTCCGGGTCGGCCTCACTGGCAAGAACCGGGGCCGTGTCGATCAGTTCCTCGCCGTTCCGCGCGAGGCTGAGACCTGTGGCCCCATCATTCGGGACGACGAAGGCATGGTCTACGTCGCGGTTCAGCACCCCGGCGAGGACGGCAGTTTCGCCGATCAGCACTCCTACTTCCCGGACTACGCAACAGTTCACGGAAAGGGACTCGTCGCGGCGCCGCGACCATCGGTGGTGCAGGTCTGGAGAGGTTAGGGGCGATTCTGCGAATCGCCGTCCCACGTCAGGTCCGCGTCGGTACGGATAGGCAGCACCTCGAGACCTGGTGTTTGCACCAGCTCCCGGATGAGCTGGGTAGAGCCAGCGATGAGGGTCGAGTCGAAGTCGATTTCGGTCGCGAGCACCCACGAGTGATCGTCGGGCCAGAGGATGCTGGGCGACTGCGCCCACCGGACCTCGTCGACCCAAGGCGCGCGATCGGGCCACGCGGCATCCGCGAGATCGTGCGCTCCAGCCTCGAACAGGACGTAGGTTCTCCCGGTGTCTCCGTGCAGATCGAAGTGCGGACCGACCGCCACGTCTCGAGACAACAGACCAGAGCCGGGTTTCGGCTGATTCCGCCACGATCGATGAAGGGCCACATACGAACGCGCCGACGCGACGGCGCGACCTGCGGCCGCAGCGACGCGGTTTCCGAATGACGAGTCAGAGAACGGCTCGACAGCAAGATACACAGAAGACCCTGACGCACTCGTGAGTCCACCCCAGCCTTCCCAGACTGCAGCGATACCGGCATCCGGAGTCGTCGTATGGCGAGCGAGAACCGCAGATGCCACGGCAAAAGACTCAGCGTCGAGACACCCCTCGTCGGCGTTGCCGTAGCGCCAGCCTTCGGTATCGATGAGACGACCCACATCCCCGTAATCGCTGCGGGCGAGCCGGGCGAACTGCGCTTCGGCGTGCATCGTCGTGCCGAACGCCCTCGCAACGTCGGCCCACGTAGCACGCTCGGTTTCAAGCGCCGCGTCGATATCCCCGACTCCGTCGAAGTGGGTCGACTGGTCGACACCATTCCAGCTGCCGGTGTCGCGCGGTCGGTCACGCTCGACCGGGTGGAACAGGCGAGCATAGGCTTCGAAACCGCGAGGCACGACTGAGAGGATGCTGCCCAACGGCTCGTTCTCCATCGGGCGCAACCACTCGCCGCGTGAGATGTCTGGCACCCACTCAAAATGTTTCGGCATGCGCTCATTCTGGCCTGTGTGCGCACGTAGATGAGTCCCGGCGTAGGACGCGCCGTCAGGATGCTTTATTCGCATTGGTTGGCGGAGCCGCTCTGTAGGGTGATTGGCACCACTGAAAAGAAGGCGAGTCCTCCCATGGCCGAAGCTCCCGGTCCGCTCGACCACACATTCACCGCGCCCATCGGGGTCGAGGTGAAGGGAGAGGTGTGGTCGTGCGTCGAAATGCCTGGTTCGGCGGAGTTCTTCGGAACAGGCAAGTCGGTGAAGGTTGTCGCGACCGTCGACGCCGAGCCGATAACCGCAGGGCTCATGCCCACAGGCGCCGGCGGGCACATGCTCTCGATCAGCGCCAAGCTGCGAAAGAAGCTCGGCAAGGAGATCGGCGACGACGTGACCGTTCACCTCACCGAGCGACTCGGCTGAGTGGCCGCGACCGAGTGATTTTGCTGCGAAGATGAATGCCGGAAAGGGCAACCACATGGCATCCGAAACGAACGCGGTCACTCTCGAGGCGGAGCTGTTGATTCCGGACGTTCCCGCGATCGAACAGGCGTATCCTGCCTCGCTGCCGACACCGAAGCTTCACGCCCGCTGGATCGAGGACGAGGGCGTTTCGCTCACGTTCATCGAAATCGGTGACATCGCCATGCACGTCGAGACCACGGATGAGGACCTGTCGTGGCACCTGCACGTCGGTGGCCATGACGGCCCGCCGCTGGACGGCACTCCCTGGGATGAGCAGACCACCGAGGCGCTGCTCTTGTGGATGGAAGAGTTCGCAAGCAAAGTCCACGTCTGCATGGAGACGATCGACGAGGACATCTTCGACGCCATCGACCTGTTCGAAGCCGGAGCGACCTCCGCGCCGTTCTCGGCCGCCGGGCTCGAACCCGAGGACTGGGCGTCGTACAAGAAGGAAGACTTCCTGGTGTTCCGTGTTGCCGCACCGGGTCAGGCCGAACCGCAGATCTGGACTGGCACCGGCGACGCGTGGCACCTCCACGACGAAGAGCGCGATGGTGACGCTGAGTTGCTGTGGACACCACCGGGCGCCGAAGACCACATCCACCTCGGTGCGGTGATCATGTCGCCCGAGACCGGGCTGCCCGCAACGTTCGCGAACCCCGCCATCAACTGGGACGAGGTCGGGATGGCCGAAGACGACGCCATGGACTGGCTGCTCCGCGAACACCGGAACTGTGTCTGGGCGTCAGCGATCCACGATGCCATCACCGAAGAAGTCTTGAAAATGCTCGCCGGCTTCACCGCACCGGTGGTCTCACCGCACCGGGTGGGCTAGCGCACCAGAGACTCGAGTACCCGGATGCTGTACTCCAGCCCGCGCTCGGACCTGAGGAGTGCGCCCGTGCGTTCCGCGCGTTCCCGGCAGGAGTCGATCTGGGTCAGTGCCGCGTCGAGCCGGGTTTTTGTGAGCTTCTTCCGCGGGATCGGCGCCGGACCGAGGCCAAGAGTGTGAACGCGTTGACCCCAGAACGGCTGGTCGGCGAGAAACGGTACGACGATCGACGGGATGCCGGCGCGGGCGACGGCATGAACGGTGCCGGCACCGCCGTGATGGATCGCCGCCGTCGCCCTGGGCAGGACGCTCTCGTGCGGCACGGTCTGCGCGACGAACACATCGTCGTTGCGGTGCGACGGGGGAACGCGGAGCCCGCCCCATCCTTCCGCGACGACCACGCGGCACCCGATCGTTCTGGCCGATTCGATGATCGAGACCGCACGGCCGACGGGATCGCCACCGACCATCGACCCGAATCCGGCGTAGAGAAAAGCGCCACCGGCGATGAAGCTCTCAAGCGCCGGATCTTCGTGCGCATGTGAGATCTCGTCAAGCCAGGCGCCGGTCAGGTGCGCGGTCGCCGGCCAGTCCTTGGGCCGCCTCAGCAACTGAGGGCTGATCGGCAGAAGCGTCGCAGACGGTGCCGTCGGTGTCGGGCTGGACGGCCGGGGGAGGAGAGTCCGTGCGGCAGCGGTCTCCCTGCGGAAGAGTGCACCGGCGCTGTTCACCGCCGCGTACGTCGCCCGGTTCAGCGGCCCGAGATTTGCCCGCGAAATCGCCGGGGCAGGAAAGGCGCGAGTGGATGTGACGGAGGGCACCATCTCGACCAGGACGTGCGGAACTCCGAGCGCGTCGGCGACGAGCGGCGCGCTGAGCACCTTCGGGTGATAGACGATGAGGTCGGGTGTGTAGGCGAGTGCCTCCCGAACCGCCGTGGCGAGAAACCGCTTCATCGCCGGCCGGACGTTCTCCCTGAGTGCTTTCGCTGCGCTCAACGGCGAGAGATTCTGGGGCGCGAGCGTTGCGAAGTCGATCCGGAGGCTCACCGCATCGATCCCGCTGAGGTCGGCGCCCGAGTTGTCCGGCACTCCCAGTCGCACCGAGTGGCCGTGAGACGCTGCAGTCCGGGCGAGCGCGGCGAAGGGTTCGACGTCGCCGCGGGAACCGCCGGTCAGGATGAGGATTCTCATGGAAGACGTCCCTTCTCTGATGCTGGCTGAGTCGCGGAAGTCGACCGCGATCGTGCCCTTCTTCGACCGTAGTCCGTTTTGATCACTCGCGGTCAGCTCGCCGGAGGTGAGACCGTCTACGGTTGACGCAACAGGGGCCCGGGTTAGGGCGTCGGAAAGAGGCTATCCATGCACGCACCGATCGTCACCTTGACCATGAATCCCGCGCTCGACGTGTCGAGTTCGGTGGGTCGGGTTGTGCCCGAAAACAAGTTGCGGTGCGGCCCCGGCAATTTCGATCCGGGTGGTGGCGGGATCAATGTGACCCGCGCCATCCGAAATCTCGGTGGTCAGTCGATCGCCGTCTACCCGCTCGGCGGCCCGACGGGGGAGGCGTACCGTGGCTTCGCCGCGAAAGCCGACATCCTGGGCCACGTCGTCAGGATCGCGGGCAATACCCGCGAGAGTTTCACGGTCACCGAGACGACGACGGGTGAACAGTACCGGTTCGTGCTCCCTGGCCCTCAGCTACGAGAACCGGAATGGCGTGCATGCCTGTCTGTGGTGGGTGACAACCTTCCTCGTGGCGGGTTTTTGATCGCCAGCGGCAGCCTGCCGCCGGGCGTACCCGTCGACTTCTATGCACAGCTGGCGAGGATTGCCGCCGGTCAGGATGTCCGGGTGGTGGTGGATGCCTCGGGTCCGCCTCTCGAAGCGGCTCTCGCCGAAGGAGTTTTCCTCATCAAGCCCAGCCGGGACGAGCTCGCTGAACTCGTCGGCGCCCCGGGCGACCTCGACGACGACGAACAACGTCAGGCCCTCAACGACATCATCGGCGACGGACGCGCCGAGAATGTCGCGCTGTCCCTCGGCGGAAGAGGCGCTTTGCTGGCTGGGGCTTCGGGAGTGCTGCGCCTCCCGACACCGCGGGTCACAGTGGCGAGCACGGTTGGCGCAGGAGACGCGTTTCTCGCGGGCCTCATCCTCAGGCTTGCCGAAGGTGCGTCGATGGAGGCTGCCTTCCGCACGGCCGTGGCGTCGGGAAGCGCGACAGCGGTGTTGCCAGGCACTGAGCTCTGTCTCGCCGATGATGTCGCGAGGTTCGAGGCAGAACTCGCCGCCTCCTGAGGCGGCCCTGCACTCAGGTTCGCGAGCCGGTGATCACCCGCGTGCTGTCATCGAGTTGCTCCGCGTCGGCGGCCGATTGGCGCTGATCCAGCCGCCCACCGACGGCTCGCAGCGCGGCGAGGATCGTCGCAAGGTCGACCAGTTCCTGGAGCAGCGCCCCGGCCGTCGCCGGGATCACTCCGAAGGCAGCGATGCCCATGAGCACGACCGAAATCGCGATACCCAGCCAGATGCTCTGCAGCGCGATCCGCACCGTGTCGCGGCCGATCCGGACGGCGCGCGCGACGCGAGAGATGTCGTCGACGAGGATCACGGCATCCGCTGATTCGCTCGCAGCAGTCGCGCCCTTGGCGCCCATGGCGATGCCGACATCGGCCGCCGCGAGGACCGGCGCGTCGTTCACTCCGTCGCCGACCATGATCACCGGCCGCTCGGAAATTCCCGCGACCTCGGTCACTTTGTCTGCGGGCAGGCACTCCGCGCGCACTCGCGTGATACCCACTTCGGATGCGACGTGGTGCGCTGTCTCGCTCGCATCGCCCGTGAGCATCATCGACTGCCTGATGCCGAGCGCTTCGAGCCGCTGGAGCGTGGATTTTGCGTTCGCACGCAACTTGTCGCTGGCCAGCAGCGCGCCCGCGTACTGTCCACCGATCGCCACATAGACGGCAAGTTCACCTGCGTCGATTTCGGTGCGCCTGGCATCGGGAGCATGCTCAGCGACGAACGCGAACTTGCCGACGACCACCTCGCGGCCGTGCACCTGGGCGATGACGCCATTGGTAGCGGCTTCGCGCGCATCCTCTGCTTCGTACAGAGGCAGCCCGCGGTCCCGGGCGGCGGCGATCATCGATGCGGCGAGCACGTGCGAGGAATACTGTTCGACGCTCGCGACGAGGCTCAGGACCTCGTCGGCGGCGAACGGATCCTCGGCCCGTACGCCGGAGAAGGCCGGAGTTCCGTGGGTGAGTGTTCCGGTCTTGTCGAAAACGACCGTCTTCGCCGCGGACAGTTGCTCGAGCACGCCACCGCTCTTCACGATGATTCCATTGCGGGCGGCACGGCTCATCCCACCGATGAACGCGACCGGCGCGGCGATCAGCAAGGGGCACGGGGTGGCGAGCACGAGCACCTCCGCGAACCGCACAGGATCACCGCTGACCCACCAGGCCACCGCACCGAGGATGAGAGAGAAGATCGTGAACGGGACGGCGTACCGGTCGGCGAGGCGGACCACCGGTGCCTTGCTCTCGGCAGCGTGAGCGACCAGAGCCACGATCTGCTGGTACTGACTTGCCGCGGCTGTCTCCGTCGCGCGAATCTCGACAGCGGCCTGCCCATTCACGACTCCGCTGAGCACAGCGTCCCCGGCCCGTTTCTCCACCGGGACGCTCTCGCCGGTGATGGAGGACTCGTCGAGGCTTGTCTCAGCGGAGAGCAGTATCCCGTCCACCGGCAGGATCTCCGACGGCCGCACGAGCAGTACGTCGCCGACCTTCACCTCCGAAACCGGCAGATCGCGGTACCCGCCGTCGACCGCGAGGTGCGCCAGTTGCGGCGCCCGGCTGAGCAGGGCATCCAGTTCGCGTTTCGCGCGCTGGTTCGCGTACGCCTCCAGCGCTTCACCGCCGGTCAGCATGAGCACGACGAGCAGAGCGGCAATGTACTCACCGACGACAACGGTGGAGACGATCGCCGTGACGGCGAGGATGTCGAGCCCGAACTCCCTGCGCAGCAGCGCCCGCACCATTCCGATGCCCTGCCAGGCAGCGACGGCGAGGGAGTAGGCGCTGAACAGCGCCTGGACCACCCCGCCGGCGCCGGAAACAGCCAGCAGGATTCCGGAAATGCCCACAGCGATCGTGAGAGTGACCGGCCAGAACCGCCGGGCCAAACCAGCAACGCGGAGCATAGGACCAGTCTGTCCGATGCCCACTCCTGCGTGGGCGTTCGCGCCGGATTTCGCCCAGCGAATTCTATGGCTTGTGTCGATAACACCGTCCGGGTGGGCAAGGATGGGGTAATGAGAATTGTTGTTGCCGGAGGAACCGGGGTCGTCGGTCGCCACGTCGTCGACGTCGCACGTGAGCGCGGGAACGACGTCGTCGTCCTGTCGCGGTTCACTGGCGTCGACCTGCTGACGAGTACGGGCCTCGGGCAAAGGCTCGAAGGAGCGGATGCCGTCATCGACGTCACATCGATCCTCACGCAATCCGGTCCCAAGTCGCGGGCATTTTTCTCCATCGTCACGACCAACCTGCTCGAAGCGGAGAAAGCGGCCGGCGTCGGCCACCACGTTGCGCTCTCGATCGTCGGCAGCGATCAGGCACCGTTTGGCTATTACGCCGGGAAAGCAGCGCAAGAGCAACTCGTCGCGCGCGACGGGGTCCCGTGGACGATTCTCCGCGCGACCCAGTTCCACGAGTTTGCCGGGCAAATCTACGCGCGGATCAAGCTCGGCCCGGTCAACGTCGTGCCGACGATGACGTCGCAGCCGGTGGCAGCCCGCGAAGTCGCAGAACGTCTCGTCGAACTCGCCGAAGCGGCACCGTCCGGCTTCGCGACCGACCTCGCCGGTCCGGAGGTTCTTCGAATGGCCGACATGGTGACGAGATACAAGGAAGCGATCCAGGCGCCTGGCCCTGTGCTCGAGGTTCCGCTCCCGGGCGGTTTCGGAACGGCGATGCGCGACGGCACGCTCCTGCCCGGATCGACGGCCGAGCTCGGCAGAGCGACCTTCGCCGACTGGGTTGCCGGGATTGCCCGGGAGCACTCCCGGCCGGGACGCTAGCCGCCAGGCGCACGGAAAAGGGCCACGGAGAGGAATCCCCGTGGCCCTTCGCTTGGGTGTGGCTCTTTAGACGATCGCGGCGCGCAGTTCGGCTGCAGCGGCACCGACGTCGGACGCACCGTAGATTGCTCCGCCGGCGACGGCGACCCGGGCGCCTGACTCCTGTACGGATGCGATCGTGGAGGCGTTGATGCCGCCGGCGACCGAGAACGGTGAACCGGATGCTTCGCCGTCGCGCAGCAGGGTTGCGAACGTGAAGCCTTCTTCGGCCTGCTCGTCGAGACCGGCGTGCATCTCAACGAACTCAGCACCGAGAGCGATGACCTCGCGCGCGCGGCCCGGCTTGTCGGCGACTCCGATGAGGTCGACGACAATGCCCTTGCCGTGCTTCTTTGCCGCGGTGACGGCTCCGGCGATGGTGCTGTCGCCGGCGACGCCGAGCACGGTCACGAGGTCGGCACCAGCGGCGAACGCGATGTCGGCTTCGAGCTCGCCGGCGTCCATCGTCTTGAGGTCGGCGAAGACGATCTTGTCCGGGTGTGCTTCCTTGATCGCGGTGATGGCGGAGAGACCGGCGCTCTTGATGAGCGGTGTGCCGAGCTCGAGAATGTCGACGTGCGGCGCGGCGGCGGCAGCGAGTTCGAGAGCGGCTTCGGTGGTCAGGGTGTCCATGGCGAACTGGAGCTTCATAGTGTTTCCTTCGATTGAGGTGTGGCCGTCGCGGGTGCGATCAGGCCGAGAGTGTCGAACGAGTGTTATTCGAGGTTGGAGTGGCGTGGCCAGAGTTCGTCTGCGCTCTGTCCTGAACGAAGCCACAGGCTGTGGAATATCGCATCTCCGAGCAGCATGACGGTCTGCTCGAACAGGCTTCCGGCGTACTGTGCCGAGACGGTGGCTGAGCGATCCAATTTGCCTGCGGCCGGGACGATAACCATCGCTGTCGCGAGCTTTCCCAACGGCGAATCTGCGGCAGTGGTGATCACGGCGACGTCCGCGCCGGCGGCGACCGCGGCATCCGCCCCTCGGACGATCGACGTTGTGGTTCCCGACCCGCTCGCGGTCAGCAGTACGTCTCCCGCGCCGATCGCTGGTGCAGTCACTTCGCCGACGATGTGCACGGTCAGGCCCAGGTGCATCAGGCGCATGGCCGTCATCTGCAGCGCAAGGCCGGATCGCCCCGCTCCGAGCACGAAGACACGGTTGGCGCCCGAGAGCGTGTCGGCAACGGCGTCGAGGCCGGCCGCTGAGTCATCGATCACGGCGGCCGCGGTTGCGGTGAGCTCGTTGAAAATGGTCGAGAGGGATGCCGTCACTCCGGTTGGGGAGCTCGACGTCACATCGGGGGTTACTGCGGTCATGTCTTCATCGTGGCTGGTCGGTGGGGCGGAAGTGCCCGCCCGGTCGTGCAGTTGGCCTACCCATCGGGATAGGGACAGGTCGCCCGGGTAGGTTGGGGTAGTGAGCACCAGCAACGATCTCCCCACCCCCATCTCCCGCCGGCTTCAGGTCGAGCACGCTCAGGCGGTGGCCGAGCAGGCCGACCGCCATGCGGTGACGCTGGAATCAATCCTCGCTGTACTCCGGTCATCGCGACTGGACGACCGCGCGAGCCGCACGATGGCGCTCGACCTGGCATCCGCCGCGTTGATCGGATTGCGCAGTACCACCGACGAGCAGCGGGGCACAATGCTCGAACCCGTCGACGGAGCGTTCGCGCGCCTGCGCTCGGACCTTCGGCCCCTTGCGCGCTTCGGTGGGCTCGACGTTCAGTTCGTCGAGCCGCCGACTGCCGGGCGTGCGCTGCCGGGGGAGGTCGCGCACGCGGCGCGGGCGATCGTGAGGAGCGCGGTCCTCGCCCTCGTCGACCAGGAGGAGGCGAAGCGGGTGCGCATCCAGTGGGACTGTGACGGACTCAATCTGCTGATCGGCATCCGCGATGATGGGAGGGGCGAGATCACCGGGCACGACGATTCGCTCCGGCCGATCGCAGAACGGGTCGCGGCGCTCGACGGCGATCTTGAGGTGTCGTCAACCGCGGGCTGGGGCACGTCGCTGGAGATCCGGCTGCCACTGGACCCACCCGCCGAGGCAGAGCCACTCGAAAACTCTGTCGGTTTCAGCGCCAGGGAGCGCGACGTTCTGCGCCTGGTCGCATCGGGTGCGCGCAATCGCGCAATCGCCGATCAGCTGGGGATCACCGACAACACGGTGAAGTTCCACGTTTCGAACCTGCTCCGAAAGGCGGGTGTTCGCACCCGGGGCGAGCTGACCGCGATCGCAGCCGGTTCCGCGCGCGGGCATCACTGACTCATTTCGCGTCCGCGCCCCCGTCCACCCCGGTTACGGAGCCCGTTGCATCCGTCGAATAGCGACCCTTCGACAGATCCAACAGCACCAGTTCGTTGCCGAATGGGTCGGTGACGACAGCAAGCCGTCCGACGGGGATGTCTGTCGGGCCTGTAACGACTGTCGCGCCAGCAGCGACGATAATGCCGACGGCGTCGTCGACGGATGCCACCAGCCAGTTCACCGCAGATCCGAGGTGGGCACTGAGTACGAGTTCCGTGTCACTCCCCGGTAGCCGTAATCCGGCCTGGCCGAGGGTGTCGTTTCGCCACAGAAGCTCATGCTCGAGGGCATCGCGGTAGAACCGCAGACCCTCGTCGAGGTTAGGAACGCTCACCATGACTGCGTCGACAGACCGCAGAAGTGCGTGCTTTCCCATGCGTCAGCGCCGCTTCATCGTTTCGGTGCCCTCTTCGCGCTCATCGCGAGAGGTCATGTCCCGTCCAACCGGCGGCCTATTCCTCGTCGAGAGAATCCGCCTCGTCGATGGCATCCGGAATGGTGGGCACATCCGGTTCTGCATTGTGGCCGTCGCGCAGTGGCATGTCGTCTGGCGCGTAGCCTTTCTCGCCCTCGCGTTCCTTCGGGCCACCGAAGTCCGCTTTGCCTGCGTTGGGAGTCATGACCGTCCCTCCATCTCACGTTGTTGCTGCCTTTTCCTACCGTAAGCACACGAGCGCGTTACCGGAATCCCCTGGCGAGATTTTCTGCCGAAGGACGATCAACCATCGTCATGCTCGACGTGACACGGCCTCACAGTCGCCCGACCGGGGTGAGAGGCAACGGTAATAAAGGCGGATCCCGCGGGACACGGAGGTGAAACGCGCGACACATAGATTCGGTTGCAACCAGCCGCACGCTGACTTCGAAGCGCAGCCGAACCCGAAGGGGATCCTATGTCCTACGTCAAACCAAACGATCTCGTGACAACGATGATCGACGCGGGTGAAGCGAAGATCTTCATGTCGACCCGCGACACCCTCATCCGTTCGACCATGGGCGGCGCGATGCTCACCATCGCCGCTGCGTTCGCCATCACCGTCACCGTCACGACCGGCAGCCCCCTCCTCGGCGCGATCCTCTTCCCTGTCGGGTTCATCATGTTGTACCTCTTCGGGTACGACCTCCTGACCGGTGTCTTCGTCCTCGGCCCGCTCGCCTGGCTCGACAAGCGCCCCGGAGTGACAGTGGCGGGAGTGCTGCGCAACTGGGGTCTGGTCTTCGTCGGCAACTTCATCGGCGCCTTCACCGTCGCCGTGCTCATGGCGATCGTCGTCACCTACGGTTTCTCGATGCCACCGAACGAGGTGGGGGAGGCCATCGGTCACATCGGGGAAGGTCGTACCGTTGGATACGCCGAACACGGCGCCGCCGGAATGCTGACCCTCTTCATCCGCGGAGTGCTGTGCAACTGGATGGTGTCCACCGGTGTAGCAATGGCGATGATCGCGAAGGATGTTCCAGGCAAGATGATCGCGATGTGGATGCCGATCATGCTGTTCTTCTTCATGGGCTTCGAACACTCGATCGTCAACATGTTCCTCTTCCCCTCCGGCCTGCTGCTCGGTGGGGACTTCACGGTCATGGACTACCTCGTGTGGAATGAAATCCCCACCGTGATCGGTAATCTCGTCGGCGGGCTCTTCTTCACCGCCATTCCGCTGTACCTGACGTACGGCCGGCCGAGCGCACGACGCACACCGGGAGCCCGTCGCACGAAGCGCTCACGGGGAAAGGCTGCAGCGTCGGTGAACGCCCCCAGCAGCGAAAGCCCGGCGAACGACTCAAGCCTGGTCGGAGCTACGGCGCAGAAAGCCGAGCTTCACGAGTACCGTCCGGCATGACGATCTGAGTTCCCGCGCTGACGGAGTGGTGAGGGTGGCTATTGCCGCCCTCGCCACGTCCGTTTTCAGGGGCGGCGACTCTCAGATGAGATAAGCGTCGACCAGAAGCGGCCCGCGGATGTCACGGAACGTCTCGAGCAGGCGCTCCACGCCTCGACCGCTGACGGACGACAGCTGCAGGTCATACGGTCCGAGCTTTTCGAGCCTGCCGGTTCGGATCCGCACGACCTCCCATCCCGCCGCACGGAGTGCCCGGTCCTTCCGGCGATCAGCGACCTCGCGCCTACCGACGTGCTCAAGCCCGTGTCGCCCGGTACTGTCGTACTCGACGGCAATCCGCAGCTCCGGAAGCAGGAGGTCCGGCCACACCTCGAGGTGGTCGAAGAAGGGCCGGGCGAGGCGCACGGCGTTCATCCCCGGCGTCACGGCCAGGCGCGAGAACACGTGTTGCCGGAGTTGACCTTCGACGGCAGATGCTGGTCGGGGCGCGCACACGCTGACGAACGGTTCGCCCGATGGCAGCGTGGGGGTCTTGCGACAGACCGCGCGCGGCGGTTTGGGCGGCCGTGGCGCTTGCAGGGTGTCGGGGGAGCGGATGCGAGTGGGCTTCGCGAGCTCAGCACATTCCGGGCACCACGCCGACCTGCGGCGCTCCCGGCCCGGCCGGGAGCGCTGCTCCTCAGGTGTGGCGACGAAAGCGTGACCCGAATCGCAGGTCCAGAGCAGCAGAACATCGGCAGCCGGCGGAATCTGGGTCAGAAGGATCCCGGCGTTGCGATCCGGCAGGTATTGCCGGACCAGCGCGGGGTATGGCGCCCAGGCCTCACGGTAGCTGCCGACGGGGTACGGCACGTCGGTACCGCGGGAGAACTGGCGGCGCGCCCACCACAGTTCGATTCTCTCCGGCATGGGGGCACGGTAACAGCGGCCACCGACACCGCCTGCGCGGGTCGGCTGAGATCCGGCAACTATCGGTGGCGGCGCGAGGTCCAGAGCAGGTAGCCCGAGAGCGACCCGACCACCGTGACACCGGCCCCGAGGAGGGAGTTGGCCCACGGCCGCCATCTCTTCTCGCTGACGACGAGCTCACCGACGCCGTTGATGAGAGCGGCTGCAATCAGTCCGGCGACGAGGCGGTTCCCGATGCGTTCAGCCCGAGTCATGAGCGGCTCGAGTTCCGCAGCCCGAAGGTGGACCTCGACACCTGACCGGTCCGTGCGTTCGAGGATGCGACGGAGGCGGGTCGGCAGTTCCAGCATGAGGGCACCGGCGTCGCTCGAAGCGCGATACATCCGCTGGGACAGCGCAGCAACAGACAGCCGTTCCCTCAGCAGTTTGCGGACGTAGGGAGTCAGGACTCCCATCAGGTCGAAATCGGGATTCAGCTGCACACCGATTCCCTCGACCATGATCAGCACCTTGAACATCAGGGCAACTTCGCGGGGCAGCTGAAGTTTTTGCTGGCGGACGATCGCGAGCAGCACCGATGCCAGCCTGGCGAAACTGATTTCGCTCAGAGTCTTGTTGCTGTAGTCGGCGACAAAGGAGGCCATCCGCTCCCGAAGCTGATCTCGGTCCGCACCAGACGTGGTCACCGAGATGTCGAGCAGGGCATCCGCCAGGTCGCCGGGCTGCCGTCGGGTGAAAGCGACCAGGAAGTCGACGAACCTGTCCCTGAGCTCGGGGTCCAGTTCACCGACCATCCCGAAGTCGATGAGCGTGATCGACCCGTCGGGCTGCACGAACAGGTTGCCCGGGTGCGGATCAGCGTGGAAGAAGCCGTCCTCGAAGACCATCCGCAGCACGAGCTGTGCTCCTGTCTGTGCCAGCAGCGGCCGGTCCACACCGGCAGCGTCGAGGGCCTCGACATCGGAGATCCGGATCCCGGAGACTCGCTCCAGGGTGAGTACGCGCGAGGTGGTGGTCTCCCAGAAGACCTGCGGGATCGCCACGTCGGCGCGATTCTTGAAGTTCTCGGCGAATCGCTCCGCGTTCTTCGCTTCGCGCAGGTAGTCGAGTTCCCCCCTCAACGTGTCCGAAAACTCCTGGACGAGACCACGCACGTTGTATGTCCGCGCCGGCGCCCACAGCCGACTGGCGCGTTCGGCGAGGTTACGCAGAATTTCGAGGTCCTCGTTGACCATCCTGACGGCATCCGGGCGACGTATTTTCACGACGACCCGCGTGCCGTCGTCGAGGGTGGCCGTGTGCGCCTGACCGATCGAAGCGGATGCCAGTGGCTGATCGTCGAACGTCGCGAAAACCTGGTTCGGGTCGGCGCCGAGCTCGGCCCGAATCGCCTCGGCGATCGCATCGATCGGGACCGGTGGCGCTGCGTCCTGCAGTTTCGAGAGTTCGAGGATGTACGCCGGTGGAAGCAGATCGGGGCGAGTTGAGAGCAATTGACCCAGTTTGACGAAGGTCGGCCCGAGCTCCTCGAGAACCAGCCGCAGGCGTACGGCGATGGTGCGCGGCGATTCGTTCGGAGGAGCGAACGCATTCTTGACGAACGGGACTCTGTGCCGGATCCCGACAGCGGACGCGAGAAAGCCCATTCCGTGGCGAGCGAGAGTCTCGGCGATCTCCTGATATCGGTTCGGAATTACCCTCACGTAGACCTGCTCCCTACTGAGGCGTCTCCGCCTGCGTCGTGTGCGGGCCAGCCTATTCGGTTCTCAGATATCGAGGAACAGGGTGGCATTTTCACCCGGTGGGTGCTGAGAGAGAGTCGCGACGGTGGGACCAGCGACGCACGAACTTCTCGGCTTCCACGATAAACAGCACGCTCGACCCGACAGCAAAACAGATCGCCCACTGCCACGGGCTGAGTGGAGTGATCCCCAGGGCATCGGCCGAGACCGTCGTTGGCCTTGTCCCCATCGTCGTCCGGGGCTCCGATTCGACGCTGTCGCACGACGAGCCATCAGCCGATGATGGGGCTCTCCTTCGGGAATTTGTACAGCTGACGCCGCTGGCGGATCGCAAGCGCGGAGGCGAGGCTGATCGGGCCGATACGCCCGGCGAACATCAGCACCGAGAGGATGTACTTGCCGCTCGGCGGCAGTTCTCCACTGAGGCCGACGCTGAGCCCACACGTGGCGAAAGCGGATATCACTTCAAACAGGATGCGATCGAGCGGCTCGTTCGTCACGCTCATGATCAGCCCGGTCGCCACCAGAATGAGCGTCGCGGCGAGGAACAGAACGCTGATGGCGACCCGGAGAGCTCCCTCGGCGATCGTGCGTCCGAAGACGCGCACGTCGGAGTCTCCACGTGCCTCTGCGAGGATGGCGAGGAAGAGCACGGCGACGGTGGTGACCTTGATTCCGCCCGCTGTCGATGCCGAGCCGCCCCCGGCGAACATCAGCGCGTCGGTGGCGAGGAGGGTGACCGTGGTCGAGGCACTTGGATCGACGAGACTGAACCCGCCTGAGCGCATCATCGTTGAGGCGAAGACCGCGTGGAGGATCTTCTCTCCGACGGTCATGTCACCGATTGTCGCGCTGTTGGACCATTCGAACGCAGCCCAGATGACCGCTCCGGCGACGAGCAGAATTGTTGTCACCAGCAGTGTCAGCTTGGTGTGCACGTTCCACTTGCGGAATTCGAACTTCGTCGCGAGGAGCACCATGAATACGGGGAATCCCAGACTGCCGACGAACACTCCCACAACGATGGGGATGAGGATCCACAGGTTGTCGGCGAAGCCCGCGAGCCCGTCGGTGTGCGACACGAAACCCGCGTTATTGAACGATGAGATGGCGTAGAACACCCCGTGCCAGATTCCCTCGGGCCAGGACTCATCGGCGATGATGAAGCTCGGCACGAGGAACATCGCAAGGGCGAGTTCGATCGCGAGTGTGGTCAGCACCACGGTTCGGAGCAGGCTTCCGACCTCGCCGAGCTTTCCGGTGCTGATGCCCTGTTGCGCGAGCAACTTGCTCCGAACACCCAATTGGCGTGTGACCGCGCGTGCCAGGAGCGAGGCCATCGTGACGATGCCGAGTCCACCGATCTGGATCGCCAGGAGGATGATGGCCTGCCCGAAGAACGACCAGTGTTCGGCGGTGTTCACGGTGACGAGTCCCGTGACCGTGACAGCGGAGACAGCGGTGAACAGTGAATCGTGCAGCGCCGTGGCGCGCCCATCAGCCGAGGCGATGGGGAGGCTCAGCAGGAGGGTGAAGACGAGCGCAACGAGAGCGAACACGACGAGGGCGAGCCGGGCCGGTGAACTGCTCACCACCGTGTCGACGAGGGAGCGCGGGTTACGCAGCGACGAGCTGATACGTGCCGTGGTACGCGTGGTGAACGTTTTCTCGTCGTGCACAGTCGGTGGTCGGGGTGGCATGGTGATCTCCTAGGGGCGGGAGCGCTCAGTTTGCGTTCTGCCGACGAACGATCTCGGCGATCCAGATCGGCGCGAACGGCGACGTGCAGTTCGGGGGAGTCGGGTAGTCCTTGAGGACCTCGAGGCGCTCGCCGATGTCGATCGCGCGTTCCCGGTGCTCGGCGTGGGAAATCCCGATCTGGGCGAGGGTGTTGTTCATCGCCCACTGGAGGCGGTCAGGAGCATCCTTCATCTGCGCTTCGATGATGTCCAGCAACTCGCCGAGGTGGAGGCCTTCGGGATGCTTCGCGACACGCTCCGTCGTCAGGGCCCAGCCGGCGCTGGCCACAACGGGGTCGGTATCGGAGAACCACGCGACGCGCAGTTCCTCCGCGTGCGAGCTTTTCTTCACCACGTAGTTCACGAGCCAGTCGTGAACCTTCGGGATCCGCACCTCGCGGAGCATCGCATCGAGTTCGTCGAGGTCGAACGCCTTCGGCCGACAGATGAGCAGGGCCAGGAGACGCGCTGGGGTGTTCCCCGTTCGCCACAGTTCGAGTGCGAGGGGGTGCTGTGCCTTGAGCCGCTTGGCGATGGCCCGCAGCTTGCCGAGGTTCACTCCGTGGTCATCGCCGTGTCTCTCGTTGACCTTGCGGGCTTTCGGGTCCTCGAGGGCACCGAGCTCCACCATCAGGTCTTCCACGGTGATGTCTGGCGCGGTGATCTGGGCCACGGGAGCCTCCTGTCTGAGCTGTCAGTACTTCAGCCTACGGCCGGGCACGGACGAGGGGAGATTTCGGTCCGTCGCGGTTCGTGCAACGCTTGTCTTATGGACCTCGACGTGACGCCGACGCTCACGATCCCCGCGTCCGAATTGCGCTGGCGGTTTTCCCGCTCGTCGGGACCCGGTGGACAACACGTCAACACCTCGGACAGCCGGGTGGAGCTTCTCTGGGACGTGGCTGGTTCCGCTGCCATCTCCGAGGAGCACCGTCAACTGTTGCTTGAGCGACTCGAGCGACGTCTGGTCGGCGGGGTCATCACGGTCACTGCTTCCGAGGAGCGTTCGCAGTTGCGGAACCGCGAGGTAGCGCGGCGCAAGCTCGCGGATATCGTGCGCGGAGGCGTGGCCCCGGCCGGACCCAGCCGCCGCGCGACGAAGCCCACACGCGGCTCACAGCGGCGGCGTCTCGCCGCCAAGGGGCAGCGCTCGGAGACCAAAGCACAACGCCGCAGACCACCAGCCGAGTAGAAGATACGGAAACGGCGCCCTCCTTTTGTGGAGAGGCGCCGTTTCGCATCATTCGATCACTTCTTGCCGTTACCCGTGTTCTTCACGTTCAGGACGTAGTCCGCGTCGAGGAACATCAGGTCGCCGGTCGGCATGTTCGACACGAGGGTTGCGAAGTCCCGATTCGGGCCGTTCGCGCACTTCGTGTTGAAGCCCGGCTGCGAAATCGCGTCACCCTCGAGCCGGTAGACGAAGTTGCCCGCGCCATCCGTGATCTCGAACGGTGAGTCCACTCCCGGCGTGAGGTCACACGACGCAACGACCTGCAGGGTCCAGTTGTTGTTCTGGAGCCCGGTCGTCTCGAACCACTCGCCCTCGGCGGAACTCACCGCGGCAGCGGCCCCGTTGACGAGCACGTCGTCGACGAACCAACCGGTGTCGAGGTATGCCGCGTCGGTGGAGTAACGGAAGCGCACATCCGTCGCCCCCGCCGGCAACTGAGCGGTGTAGTGCACGTACTCCGGGTCGTCGACGAAGTAGGCACCACCGGAGGTTCCGGTCAGGCCGTTACCCTCGGCGTTGTTGCCGTGCGGGTCTTCGTTGCTGGTGACGACCGTTCCGGCGTCATCGACCAGTGGAACCGTGACCCAGTCGCCGTCGACGAGAGCTTCGACGAACCCGTAGTCCCAGCCCTCTTCGATGAAGTGCCAGGTCCAGAAGTCGAGCGACGTTGCCGTCCCCGTCACCTCCACATCGAGGATGTTGTCTGACTGGCTCTCATAACCGGCGTACCAGTGTGTGTCCCCGCTGTGCGGTGCAATCTGGGTGCTGTCCTCGCCGTCCAGCGACACCGTCACGGTCGGGCCCGGGTTCCGGAACCGTTCGACCTGCAGGCCGTATGGCAGCGCGGTCGGGGACTGGGCGTTTGTGCGCTTGTCCCACTTGGGTGAGGGCTGAGCGCCCTGGTTGTTGCCGCGCCCTCCGTAGAACTGGTCGTCTGCGATGTCGATCGTCCACTCGGTGAAGGCCGGGTCGCCGAAGTCGACGGCCTTGATGTCGAACAGGTCGGAATCCTCATCGTCGAGGTAGACCGCGACCGCCCAGTCCTGGAACAGTTCCTCGGCCGAGCGAAGCGACGCGCCGGACTCAGCGTTGAAGGTGTCGATCGCGGCCTGGACGCCATCCATTCCGTCGGCTTCGTTCTCGAATATCCGCTGGATCAGGAGGTCACCGCCAGCTCCATCGTTTTGGAGATCGGGAGTGAATGTGCCGTCGCCGTTGCCGCCCGCCTGCTCCCAGACGTACTGGAAGTAGGTGTACGCGGCGCCATAGTTCTCGAGGCCACCGCCCCACCGGGTCAGTGACGTTTCGGCGTAAAACACCTGATGGTAAGTCAAGTGTGAGCCGCCCACGTCGTAGCCGTTGAGGAACACGGCGAAGTCAGCGAGACCTTCGTCCACCCAGGACAGCTCGCCGGGGTCGCTGTAGTTGTGCAGCAGGTGTTCGAGTTCATGGGCGATGACGCCCTCGTACAGAGTGGGCGAGTCGTTGTCGGGGTCGTCGTCGCGCCATTCGGAGTCGTTCGGCCCCACCCGGTTCGCCCAGTCGAACGCGTCGATGACGATCACGTTCATTCCGGCCGAGTCGATGAAGTCGGGTGCGAAGTAGCCCGCCGTGTACGTGTCTGCCGCGCAGTCGTAGTAATTGGCATCCTGCACGTTGTAGACGACCATGACGAGCGAGTCACTCGCCGGTTCGTCGGGGTCTGCCGCATCCATGGGCCCGAAGTGTTCTTCATCGACCGCAACGATCTGGCTCGAAAGTTCGTCGCCCATGTAATTGATCTGTGCCTGGGTCAGAACGTAGTCGGATGCCGCGCGATCGGCGCACGGGACGAACTCGTCGTCCGGGTTGTGGTCGTACGCAGGGTCGAGGCTCGCGACGCCGGTCGGCGCAGAACCGTCGAGCGGGGTGCCCTCGGGAACGTAGATGTAGACCGGGGTACCGTCCGGCGTGGTGCCGGCATAGGCCCGGACGAAGTCCTGGTCATAGGTGCCACCGGCTTCACTGTCGTTGATCGGCAGGGTGATCCCTGCCTCTCCCGGCAGGTTCTCGTGGTCGTCGGCTGACGCCGGGACCGTCGCCGTAGCGACGAGCGTTACGGCTAACGCACAACCCAGGGAAAACCCGAGTGCGCGTGTGCGGGGTTTGTGCACAGCTGTACCTCCAGTTGAGGGTCCAGCCGTTCGGCACACTCATGATCTCCGTTGGCGGGACCGGTGAGGGCAGGCGACGCCTGCCGAATGGAGCCAGTAGACCACTTGAACAGGGCGCGTGGGAATGGCAGATGCTGAATTCGTCACGGATGGCGTTTTCGCGCCGAATATCGGCGCGACTTTGCAACATACCGGCGCCCGGCACCCGGTGTCGACGGCATCCGGCTCGCCGGGCGAGTGGTTGCTATCGAGCGCGAGCACAGCGGAATCCCCGTCGATGCGGACGAGTTTCACTGGATCGGTGGTAAGGGCTGGCGTCCCGGTGTGCGCGGGTCTAGCCTCACGACATGGGGAACAATGAGGCGCGGATCTGCCGGTATTGCGGCCACCTGTCGTTGGTGCCTGCGTTCGCTACGAGTGGCCGCGCAAAATCTGGTTGGTCTTGCACAAACGCAGTATGTCCAAATAAAGGAGTGCTTCAGCACATTGGATAGAGGTCACTCACGACGTGACGACCGCAGGACCCGCGTTTGGTCAGTTGTCGACGTGCCCGCTGAAGTCGAGGTCCTCATAGTGGGTTGGCATGGTCTCATCGTCAGGGCGAACCGGCGGCGGAGAGGAGAACCGCATGATGCGCTCTCGCATGTATCGGACAGCTTCTTCGTTCTCCGGGGGAGTCATGGTGGAGTTCGTCGACTCGGCCATGAGAGTTGCTCCGGAGTCAAGGAGATACGTCGCTGTGACCTCGTTTCCGTCTGGCCCGACCCCGCGAAGCTCGACTGTGTCGGCCCGTGAATGGTCCGCGAGCACGGCGGCATACTCCATCAGGGTGTCTGCGGTTTCATCTGTCAGGAAAGTGGTCTTGTCGCCGTACGTGATGTGCTTCATACTTCGAAGCTAAGTCCGCTCATTTCCGCAGACAAGGGGGTTGCCAGATGTGTGTGGAGGGGAATGACATCCACGCCTTATCGTGCTGCTTTCGACGTGAAGTTCGCCAATTCGGATGCCATGGGAGCCGCCTCCCAGTCATGCTCCGCTCCCGGCATCCGTTTCCACTCGGCACCAGGAATAGCCCCGACGATTGATTCGGCGGCAGGAACCATCAGCTCGTCGTAGCTGGAGGTGCCAACCATCACGAGAACCGGGATCCGGATGCCTGTCAGCAGGTCCGCAAGCGGCTCGGACGCTGCCCAGGCTAGTGAGTCTGCGTCGGGTTCGAGACTCGCCGCCTGGTCGACCATGGCCGGGATCGCCTTCACCTGCTCGAGGATTTCCGGTGGCATGTCGCGCATGTACCAGTCCAGCGCCTGCTCGAGTTGACCGGAGGCAAGCAGGGAACGGAGTTCGGCCGCGAAGTGGTCTGCCCCGCTGCCGGGAAGGTCGAGTGGCGCTTCCCACAGGGCGAGGCCGTTCACCGGGAGCCCGCGTGCCGCGGCGAACAGGGCGATGGAGCATCCGGAGGAGTGGCCGCACAGCACGGCGCTACCCCCGACCTCCTTCAGTAGAGCTGTGATCGCCGCGAGCTCGCGTTCGAGGGTGATCGGACCCTCCGAGATGCTCTCGCCCCGGCCGATCCGGTCATAGACGAGGGTCGTGAAGCCCTTCTCAGCGAGGAGCTCGGCGGTTTCGGTGGTCGTCGCGTCGATTTCGCGCCAGGGCCCGGCGCCTGCGACGAAGATCACAGCTGGCCCGGCTCCCCGCTTGTCGAATGCAACGCGGTCGTCCAGCGCGGTGGTGACGAAACTTGACACAGTGCCCCGATCCTCAGAGTTTGTCTCAGGTTGGCATGGTCGAGAACGCTCGACAACCCTCGAGCCCGATTGCGTTGCCACGATCGGCTGAAAGCCGGGCGACCACGGGTTGCGTTGCCACAATTGGTTGAGTTTTTCGCGGATCTCCAGCCGAAAGTGGCCACGCACGGTGGTCCCCGCCGGCTGGCACGCCTCAGGAGGCGCGCCAGAACCAGACGGCGGTATCGGGCTGAAGCGTGGCATCCGTGACGTCGTCAGACCCGAAGACCACTGTTCCATCCGGAAGCGGCACCGCGGCGTCGCCCATGGCGATCGCGACGCTGAGCCCGCCTTCTCGATCACAGACGACGAGACCGCTGGGCTCATGCCGCCAGGTGACGCGCTCGTCAGCGGGAAGGCCGTTCTCCAGCAGCACGGTGCGCTCGCGCATCGCGTTCCTCAGGAGATTCAGTGTGGAGTCCGGGTCGTCGTTCTGGTTCTCCACCGACCAGGTGCCCCAGCCCTCGGGAATGGGGAGCCACGGCATCACATCATCAGCGGTGGTAAAACCGTGCGCGTTCTCCGGTGCGGCGGTCCACGGCAGCGGTATGCGGGCGCCGTCGCGGCC
The DNA here is from genome assembly GCF_055361225.1 of Mycetocola sp. TRD_SC_2. Classification (NCBI taxonomy): domain Bacteria; kingdom Bacillati; phylum Actinomycetota; class Actinomycetes; order Micrococcales; family Microbacteriaceae; genus Mycetocola; species Mycetocola sp. TRD_SC_2. Next base: position 1,228,410 of record NZ_CM143954.1, read on the forward strand.
GATGCCGCTGTGGACCCACATCGGGTCGACACGTTCGTGGTGCTCGATGTCGACCTCGGGCAACGCGAGCTCCTGGCCCTGATACAGGTAAACAGCGCCCGGGAGACCGAGCAGCGCAACCATTCCGGCCCGCGCTCGCCGAAGCCCGCGGTCGCCGCCGCCGAACCGCGTCACCGTGCGCACGAGGTCGTGGTTCTCCAGCGCCCAGCTCGGGGCTGAACCGTGCTCGCGACGGGCTTTTTCGAGTTCTGAGCCGACCGACGCCCACTCCGATCCGCTCCAGCCGAGACGGGCGAACGCGAACGCGAACGCCTGGTGCAGCTCGTCGGGTCGGGTGTAGCGGGCGGCGCGGTCCGGTTCGAGGTTGACCTCACCGACGAGCAGCCGGTCGGGCGAATACTCGTCGGCGATTCTCCGCCAGCGGCGGTACACGTCGTGCACCGGTTCCTGGTCGGTGACGAGCGGGTTGGAGCGCAACCCGTCGATGACGGTGGGTACGGCCGGGGAATCCGGCATCCCCTCGGCCTTGAACAAACCGTGCGCGACGTCGATACGGATGCCGTCGGCTCCCCGTTCGAACCAGAACCGCAGCACGTCGTCGAAGTAGTCGACCACAGCAGGGTTGCGCCAGTTCCAGTCGGGCTGGGCCGGGCTGAACAGGTGCAGGTACCACTGCCGGTCGTCGGGGGAATCCGGCGCCACCCGATGCCAGGCCGGGCCACCGAAAACGCTGATCCAGTTGTTGGGCGCGGCATCGTCGTTTCCGTCGGCGAAGTGGAACATTTCGCGTTCCGGTGACCCGGGACCAGCGGCGACCGCCCGCTGGAAGAGCGGATGCTCGATCGACGCGTGATTGGGGACGATGTCGACGAGCACGCGCAAACCGAGGGCGTGTGCCTCGACGAGCAGGGCATCCACATCGTCGAGCGTGCCGAACAGCGGGTCGACGTCGCAATAGTCGCTGATGTCGTACCCCTGGTCGACCTGCGGCGAGCGCTGGAACGGGGTGATCCAGATTCCCTGCACCCCGAGCGATGCGATGTACGGCAGGCGCTCGCGGATGCCCTGGAGATCACCGACGCCGTTGCCTGAGGAATCGGCGAACGAGCGGGGATAGACCTCGTAAATCACGGCGGTCCGCCACCAGTCGGCCGGCTGGCCGGGGACTTCAGGGGAAATGGGAACAGTGGATGTGGCATCCGTCATTACTTGGTTGCTCCAGAGGTGAGGCCTTCAACGATACGCCGCTGGAAGAGCAGGATCATGATGACAAGAGGAATCGTGACGACGACACCGGCGGCCATTTGGGCGCCATACGGTGCCTGGAAGTCGCTCGCGCCGGTGAACTTCGAGATCGCGACGGTGGCGGTTTGAATCGCGGGGTCGTTGACCATCGACAGGGCGATGATGAACTCGTTCCAGCTGTGGATGAACGTCAGAATCGCCGTGGTGAAGACACCGGGCGCAGCGAGCGGCAGGAGAACCAGCCGGAACGCCTGCCACTTGGTGCAGCCGTCGATCATCGCGGCCTGCTCCAGTTCGAACGGGAGCTGCTTCATGAACGTGGTGAGGTTCCACACGGCGAGCGGGATGGCGAACGACAGGCTCGGCACGATCATCGCCTGATAGGTGTTGATCCAGCCGATGTCGGAGAACAACCGCAGCAACGGCACGACGACGGAGATTCCGGGGAACATCGACGTCGCGATCACGATCGCGAGGATCGACGACTTGAACGGAAAGTTCAGCCGGGCGATGGCGTACGCCGCGAAGATGCCGAGGACGAGGGCAAGAGCCGTGGTGATGCTCGCGACGATGAGGCTGTTGAGCAGGGCGGTTCCGAACATCGTCGACGAGTCGAAGACCTGCGCGTAGCTTTCGAGCGACCAGACGGATGGGAGCAGCGAGTTGTCGAAGATGTCACCCGTGCGACGGAAGCTCGAGACGAGCATCCAGTAGAACGGCGCGAGGCAATAGACGGCAACGATGACGATGCCGATGTACCGGAGCGCGGCTGGGCCGGCGCCCTTGCGGCGCCGTTTGGCCGGCGGGGCAGTGCGCACGGTGGGCGCGGTGATGGTGGTCATCGGGCTGCCTTCCTTCGGGCGGTGCGCATTCGGCGCACGGACTTCTCCTCGGAGTCGCCGGCGACATTGGCACCGAGGAGCTTGATGAACACGAACGCGATGATCGCGACGTAGAGCACGAGGATGATCGAGAAAGCGGATGCCGCCCCGTAGTTGAGTTGATTCGATTCGTCCCACGCGAGGATCGACAGCGTCTCGACCGAGCTCTTGCGTGGGCCGATGAGCACGAACGGGAGGTCGAACATCCGGAGTGAGTCGAGCAGACGGAAGAGCACGGCGACGAGGAGGGCGGGGCGCACGAGGGGAAGGGTGATCGCCCAGAACTGGCGCCATCCGCTCGCTCCGTCGAGTTTCGCTGCCTCGTAGACCTCCTCGGGGATGATCTGCATGCCGGCGAGGACGAGCAGCCCGATGAACGGTGCCGTCTTCCAGACTTCTGCTGTGATGACGGCGACCTGGGCAGACATGCCCTCAGCGGTCCAGAGGATCTCCTGGTTGAGGAGTTCGTTGGCGATGCCGTTGGACTGGAAGATCCACCGCCACAGCAGACCGGACACAGCCGTCGGGATGGCCCAGGGAACGAGGATGGCTGCGCGCAGGAACGCGCGGCCCTTGAAGGCGCGGTTCATCATCACGGCGAAGGCGACACCGATGACCGTCTCGAGCGAGACCGAGACGAAGGTGAAGAAAGTGGTGTTCCAGAGGGCGTTGTAGAAACGCGGCGAGTCCGACCCGGTGAAGATGTCGAGGTAGTTCGCGAGTCCGACGAAGGTTTCACCCTCCACGACGAATCCGTCGGCATCGAGGCCGGACTGCGACAGGAACATCGACTGGTACACGGCCGAGAGGAGCGGGTAGGCAATGACGAGGGCGAGGACGATGAAGGTGGGGGACAGCAGCGCTGTCGCCATGCTGCCTTCGCCCTTTACCTTGGGGCGCGGTGTGCGGGTGCGAGGCGCATCAACGCTGAGGCTGGAGGTCATCTCGGAACCTTTCTGGAACCTGTCGGGTGGCGGGCCGCCGGCTTCCCGGCGGCCCACCAGGTGAGATCAGTCCGAGGTGATCTCGGTGAGGGCGTCCTGCAGATCGGCCAGCGCATCTTCCGGTGACTTCTCACCGGTGAGCGCCGCGTAGATCTCGTCCTGGATCGCCGCCGTGGTCTCGCCGTAGGCAACAACGCGCGGCCGGGGCTGAGCGTTCTCGAGTGACTCCAGCAGAGTCGGCAGGTACGGGAGCTTCTCGGTGGCTGCATCGTCGGTGAAGAAGGACGAGAACACCGGTGCTCGCGAGCTCAGCTCGAGGCGCTTCTCTTCCTGCTCTTCACTGGTGAAGAAGGTGATGAAGTCGAGCGCGGTCGCCTTGTTCTCGGCGAAGGCCGAGATCGCGAGGTTGCGGCCGCCGATGGTCGAGACGCCGGGGCCCGACTCGCCGGGAATAGCGCTGACACCGAACTTGCCCTCGACACCGCTGGTTCCGTCTGTGGCCGAGAACGATGCGTAGACGTACGGCCAGTTACGCAGGAAGACGAGGTTGCCGTCCTGGAACGCCTGGCGACCCTGCTCCTCCTGGAACGTGATGGCGTTCTTGGGGATCATCCCGCTCTCGAACCCGTCCACGAGGAAGGTGAGCGCGGTGAGCGCCTCGGGAGTGTCGACGGTGGGTGCGCCGTCTTCGTCGAAGAGCGATCCGCCGGCGGATCCGACGGCCTCGCTGAAGTTGACGGTGAGGCCCTCGTTCTTGTCGAACTGACCGGCGTAGCACGACATTCCCTCGGCCTCGGGGAGAGCGAGAACGGCGTCACACGCCGCCTGCATCTCTTCCCAGGTCTTCGGCGCATCGGCGACGCCGGCGGCCGTGAGCAGGTCGCTGCGTGAATAGAGGAGTGCGCCGTCGGTGTAATACGGGGCGCCATAGAGCACGTCACGGTACGACGCCGCTTCGACGGTCGCCGGGATGTGCTCGTCGAGCGGGAGAGCATCCTCGGGAAGCTCGGTGATCCAGCGGTTGGCCGCGAACTCGCTCGTCCAGACCACATCGAGGTTGAGAACGCTGTACGTCTCGCCCTTGACCTGCGCGTTCTGCACCATCTGCTGGCGTTGCTGGTCGGCGTCGAGCGGAAGCTCCACCCACTCGACCTGCTCGTCGGGGTTCGCTTCGTTCCACTCGTCGATCGACTGCTGCGCGGCGCCGGAGGCGTCGGGGCTGCTGACGTACTGGATCGGCCCGCGGCCTTCGAGCTCGGCATCGGACCCGCCGGACTCGGCCGGAGCCGTTGTCGAACCCGAGCATGCTGACAGGGCGATGGCCGCCGTGGCCATCATGGCGATGCCGGCGACAGTGCGCCGGCCATGGCGTCGTTGCTTCATGAGTGCTCCTCTTTCGTGATGCGGTGAATGGTGCGGTGGGTTACTGAGGCGACAGCGGAGGAGCCGTCGTCCCTCTCGTGATGAGGCGGTGGGGCATGACCTTCTGGCCCGGGTCGGTCAGGCTGAGAAGACGTTCCACAGCGAGTTCGCCCATCCGTTCGAGCGGCTGCGCGATCGTGCTGAGTGCCGGGTAGACGTGGGTGGCGGTGCGGGTGTTGTCGAAGCCGAGCACGGAGATGTCGTGCGGAACCCTGCGTCCCATGCGCTGGAGTTCGTTGACCACGGCAGCGCCCATCTCGTCGCTCAGCGCAAACACGGCGGTGAGATGTGGATCGGTTGCCAGCAGTCGGTGAAGCGCAGGGGGAGCACTGTCGTACAGCGAGTTGCCCTGTTCGAGCACAGCGGGCCTGCCGGCTTCGGACATGGCGCGCCGGTAGCCCCGCTCCCGCACGGCATTGACGAGGGAGGATTGCGGATCACCGGCGAGCAGGCCGATCCGTTCGTGACCGAGTGAGAGCAGATGCTTCGTTCCGTCGTAGGCCGCACGCTCGTCGTCGATGCCGATACTCGGAAAACGGATGCCGTCGCGAATGGCGACGGAAATGAGCGGCACGTTCGAACCCAGCACGCGGCGCATCTCCGGGGTAATCGCCGCTGAGATGAGAATGACGCCGGCGGAGCGGTAGGTACGCAGTGTGCGGAGGTAACCCGGCGCGAAGGTCGAGCCCTGACCGGTGCGGCCGAGCATCACCGAGTAGCCGCCCTCGCGCGCCGCGTGTTCGACGCCGCTCATCACTTGCGATGCGAGGGCATCGGAGACCATCGGGGCGAGCACGCCGATCACCGAAGACTGCTTCATCTTGAGCCCGCGTGCGAAGGTGTCCGGTTCGTAGTGCAGGGCGGAAACGGCTTCCTCGACCCGGACTTTGGTTTCGTCGGAGTACCCGACGAGCCCGTTCACCACCCTGGACACGGTGGCGGGCGAGACACCAGCCCGGCTGGCGACGTCGCGGATCGTGACCATGACGCCCTCCCTTGGACCGGATCGCACCCGGTGCGAAACAAATGGTGAATCGTTTACGTAACGTGCTTCGAAAGACTAGGGAGGGCCGGCGAGGTCACGCAAACGTTTACTAAACAGCAGGGTTGGTCGCGGACACCCTCGCCCAGAAGTCCACAATCGACGTCGCCAGCGAGGCTGGCTGCTCGAGCGGGATGAGCGTGCGTGCGCGCTCAATCGTGACGGCCGCGGCATCCGGAGTGGAATCGGCAGCCCGCCGTGCGTCTGCCGGACTCCAGTCACCGCGGTCGTCGGATGCCACGAAGAGACTCGGAATCGGGATGTCGGCAAGGTGACCGGTCACGTCGGCCCGGTCGAGGATGAACGAGCGGAGTGCGAGGGCCATGCTCGAGCGCGTCGGGCGGCCAAGGGAATCCAGAACGACCTGGCGCAGGCCGGAGTTCGCCGCGGACTCCTCGGTCAGCATGGCGCTGATGATTGCATCCCGCACCGGGCCAACGGGGCCAGCAACTCTCAGCACTGGCTTGAGGAGACGGATCCTGCGGCGAAGGTGCAGAGGGATTGGCTCGGTCGGTGAACTGATCGCCACGAAACTGTGCAGGAGTGATGCATCCCGGGCGAGTTCGTAACCGACGTGGCCGCCGAACGCGTTGCCCACCCAGTCGACTCTGCCTGCATCGAGGGTCTTCAGGAGATCCCGTGCGGCCCCAGCTGCCTCGGCGATGCTGCTTCGGCGCTGAAGAGGCTGGCTCAGTCCCAGGCCTGGAGGGTCGACGAGAACAAAACGACGAGGCTCGCTCGACCCGTCGATCAGGAGAGGAAGTGTGGAGTCCCAGGTGTGACTGTCGACGAACATCGATGACCAGAGAACCGTTGTGCGGCCCGCTCCGATGAAGCGAGTGTGAAGTGCTCCGAGCCGGGTTTCGATCCGCTCGGTGTGTTCGGGGGAAGCAATCATTTTTTCATGTTAGCTTGACTAACATGAAAAGTCGACAGTATCGGATGACGACCCGGGCGGGTGCCGCGGAGTTGACGGGGGAGCGGATCATCGACGCGATGCTGGAGCGACTCCGGGGCATTCCGTACGAGCGGATTCGACTGGAAGACGTTGCCACTGACGCCGGGGTCACGCAGCAAACGGTCATCCGTCGGTTCGGAGGCAAGCCAGGGCTGATGAATGCCACAGTGGAGCGGGAGCTCGGCAGAATCATTCGAGCGCGTGAGGAGGCGGCCCAGTCGACCCCGCTGGAGACCGTCCGTGCCCTCGTGGACCACTACGAGTACTACGGTGCCCTGATTCTGAAGACCTACTCCGAAGCTCCGCTCGTCCCCGGGCTTACAGAAATCGCCGCGCAGGGGCGTGCGTTTCATGTCGACTGGTGTCGTCGTGCGTTCGCCGCGCATCTGCGACCGGCAACCGACGAGGCCTCACGGCGGGTGGATCTCGCACAGGTCATAGCGATCTGTGATGCAACGACGTGGCGAATTCTCCGCCACGACGGAGGGCTTCAGCCGGCTGAGACAGAGCGTGCTCTCACGGAGTTGCTGAGGCCCCTCCTCGCCGTCGACGCGGGAGGCCGCAAGGACTGAGTTACAGCCCGAGCAGCAGACTCGCCGCGATCGCGAGCATGACCACGGCGATGAGCGCGTCGAGAATGCGCCAGGACATGGCCCTCGCGAAGAGCGGCCGGAGCAGGCGCGAGCCGAAGCCGAGAGCCGTGAACCACACCAGGCTTCCTGATATCGCACCGGCGGCGAACCACCAGCGCGAATCTCCATAGGTGGCTCCGATGGATCCGAGGAGAACAACGGTATCGAGGTAGACGTGCGGGTTGAGCCAGGTGAGGGCGAGGGCCGTCACGATGGCGGTGCTGAGGGCCACAGGTTTGCCGGACGGGTCGGCATCGAGTTTGCCGGGCCGAACGGCGCGAACAGCTGACCGCAGTCCGTACCAGACGAGGAAAGCGGCACCGGCGATTCGGACGGCGACCAGCAACCAGTCGGCTTGTTCGATCAGTGCGCCCAGGCCCCAGATCCCGAGCGCGATGAGCACGGCATCCGAGAGTGCGCAGATTGCGACGATCCAGATCACGTGTTCTTTGCGCAGCCCCTGCCGGAGCACGAAGGCGTTCTGCGCTCCAATGGCCACGATGAGGGAGAGGCCGAGGCCGAAACCGGCCAGCAGGGGAGACGTCATGGGTTCAACGCTAGAGGCCGTCACGTCATTCGTATAGCTAAAGAAACTGTGGAACCATTAGTATCGCTAATCATGGACCTGTCTCAGTTGCAATCGCTTCGGGCCGCCGTCGACTCCGGCACGTTCGAGGCTGCGGCACGGATGCTGCACATCACGCCATCGGCGATCAGTCAGCGGATCCGGGCGCTCGAAAACGCCGTCGGCGGGCTGCTGCTTCGCCGGACCAAGCCGATCGAAGCGACAGCGCTGGGGGTCACCTACCTCAAACTCGCCCGGCAAATCGCGTCACTGACCGCGGATGCCGCCGCGGAGGTGGCGCACGGGACCACGGGTGAGTGGCCGGCGGTGTCACTCGCGATCAACGGGGATTCGCTCGCGACGTGGGCACTCCCGGCCCTCGCGCCCCTGGCCGGCGACATCACCTTTGATATTCACCGCGAGGACCAGGACCACTCCGCTGACCTGTTGCGTGACGGAACGGTGATGGCGGCCATCACGACCCAGTCGACACCGGTGCAGGGCTGCACCTCTGCCGCCCTCGGCATCATGCATTACCGCCCCGTGGCATCCGCTGCATTCGTCCACCGGTGGTTCGCGGACGGCGTGAACGCGGTGACCCTAGCGGCGGCGCCCGTTGTCGTTTTCGACGCGAAAGACGACATCCAGCACCGGTACCTCCGGTCGTTCTCGCGCACCCGGCTCGCGCCGCCCCAGCACTTCGTTCCGGTGTCGGCGGATTTCGCAGAGGCGGTGCGGCTGGGCTTCGGCTGGGCCTTGCTGCCCGACCAGCAATCCAGGGAACTTCTGGATCGGGGCGACCTGGTCGAGCTCGACGCCGGCCCGACGGTCGATGTCGCCCTGTACTGGCAGCAATGGGCGTTGCGCACGCGCGCCCTCGACCGCGTTGCCGAGGCGATGGCGATCGCCGCGGCACGAGAGCTCACGCCTGCGCGCTAGGGCAGGTCAGTTCAGCGGCTTGCGCATTTGCTGGGTGACGACGCTGTAGCCACTCGAGTGGTAGAGGGCGACGGCGGTCGGGTTGTTCCCAAAGACATTCAGTTCGAGCGCGCCGACGCCTTCGGCGGCGACGAGTCGCTCCACGTCGGCCAGCAGCAGCCTTCCGAAGCCCTCACCGCGATGCGCTTCGTCGATCTCGATGTCGTAAAGGAAGGCAGTGTCGGGAGCGCCGCGCGGGTGATCGAGGCTGACCCACGCTCGACCGACGGCCTGTCCGTCCTCGCCGATCGCCCGCAGAAGAAAGATCCGCGGAGTGTTCAGCCCCTGCGGCAGAAGCTGAGCGTTCTGCGCGCGGGCTCGATCGAGCGCGCCTTCGCGGGGCCAGTTGCCCGCAGCGACCTGATGCTCCGCGCAATCGCGCGCCAGCACCAATTGCCATTGGTCGAACTCGTCCTGCGTCATCGGGCGCGTGGTCAACCGGGGCATGTCAGCTTCCGCTGGTGAAAACGGGCTTCGCGGCTGGGTTGCGCATCGACGAGAGCGAGGGGCGGTGAAGCGGCTCCGTCTCCCATCCGGCGGTGAAGGTGTGGTCCCGAACGTCGAGGGCAATGTGCAGCCGGTGCGGTTGCTCGAGAAAGATCACGTCGACGAGGAGGCGGCCGCCGTCATCGCTCCAGGCGGCGCTGGCCGCTGTGGCGTCAGTCGTGATCCATTCCCCGCATCCTGCAACAATGTCGAGTTCGCCGCGGTCCTCCGCGATGGTGAGCGCTATCCGCGTATCGTCGCCGCCAGAGATGTCGACTCTCGTCAATCCCTGCACCGACGCGAGCACCGCGGGAACAAACGACGCTGCCTCGACTCGTCCCGTGCCGGATGCCTGGGCGACGGGCGGGAGGGTGAGGGATGCCGTTCGCTCGGCGAGCGCGGCATCCGCTTCGTCGCTGCCCAGCGGCTCGTCTTCCGTCCCGATCGCCGGAAGCAGGTGTTCCCAGGCGAGGCTGAGGACCCCCTGCATGTCTGTGCTCTGCCCTGTCATCGCCAGAACCACGTCGTGCTCAGGAAGAACGACGCAGAACTGTCCGAACGCGCCGTCACCGCGGTAGCCGTGGCGTGCCATCCAGAACTGGAAGCCGTAGCCCTGCTCCCAGTCGGATGCGGCATCCGTGCCTGTCGATATGTGAGGTCTCGTTGCCTCATCGACCCAGGCGGCGGGAAGGAGCTGACGGCCGTTCCACTCGCCTCGCTGTAGGTACAGCTGGCCGAGCGTGGCGATGGTTTCGGTTTGTGCGTACATTCCGCTGAAACCGATCTCGTGTCCCATGCCGTCGCGGACCCAGCCGACGCTGTCGATGCCGAGCGGTTCGAACAGTCGTGGCTGGAGATACTCGGTCAGCAACTGGCCGGTGACGCGCTGGACGATCAAACCGGCCGTGTACGTGCATGGCTGGTTATAGGCGAACACGGTTCCCGGGTCCTCCTCCGGCGGCAGAAGCAGGAAGCCTCGCGCGATGCTGGCGCGATCGTTCTCGAGCGCCCGGTCGAGCGTCTCGTCACGGTGTCCGCTCGCCATGGACAACAGGTGCCGGACTTTCATCGCGCGCGACCGCGGATCCGTGACCTCCGCGTCAAGATCGGGGAAGTGGCTCAGCACGGTGTCGTCGAGACCCAGGAGACCTTCGTCCACGGCGAAGCCGACGGCGGTGGAGGTAAAGCTCTTGCTCAGTGAGTAGAGCAGGTGCGTCCGCTCCGGGGTGTACGGCGCCCACCAGCCTTCGGCGAGAACGGAGCCTCCACGGAGCAGCATCACGCTGTGCGGTTCGACGTTCGGCGCCGACTCGAGGGCGTCGAGAAAGGCTGAGATTCCGCGCGCGTCGACGGAATGGGCGGACGGTGTGCTTCTCGGCAATGAGCTTTGCATGGTCCCATGCTAGAGCGGGCCCCATGTTGAGTGCCGTTCCCCCGGATCAGCGCGGGAGTATGCTCGCGCCGTGAACGGAAATCGAATCGCAGTGGTCACCGGTGGCGGGCGCGGCATCGGTCGGGCAATCAGCCGGCGACTGGCGCTGGCCGGTTACGACATCGTCCTGAGCTATCGGACGGATGCCGCCTCCGCTGAAACGGCGGCGAGCGAGATCCGCGAGATCGGACAACGCGCGCTGTGTGTCCAGGCCGATATCACCGTCGAGATATCCGTGATCGACCTCTTCGCTGCGGCGGAAGCCTTCGGACCTGTGACGGCGGTCGTCAACAATGCCGGAGCGGCAACCGCCGTCTGCCCGCTCGATTCGAACGATCTCGAGGCTGTGCGGCGCGATCTCGAAGTCAATCTCTTCGGAGTTGTCGTCTGCTCGAAGTACGCCGCTCGCGCCATCACCCGGGCGGGCGGGGGCGCCATGGTCAACGTGTCGTCCGTCGCCGCCACGCTCGGCGGGCCAGGAATGTATGTGCACTACGCCGCGGCCAAAGCCGGTGTGAATGCCCTGACCGTCGGGCTGTCGAAGGAACTCGCACCCGACATCCGTGTCAACGCCGTCTCGCCCGGCACCATCTGGTCGGAGTTCCACCAGGACCCGCAGCGCCCGGCGCAGGTTGCACCGACCGTACCGCTCGGCCGAGCGGGCGACGCGGAGGAGATCGCCGGTGCGGTCGCGTGGCTGCTCTCCGACGAAGCGAGCTACGTGACCGGTGCGAATATCAAGGTGAGCGGAGGACTCTGAATTCGCCACACCGGCGATATTGCACTAATAGACGTTTGGTGCAAGGATTTACTTTGTGCCCAATAGTGCAAGCCTGAATCGTCGTGAGCGACGGATGCTGGAAACCGCGACCCAGCTGACCTCCGTCGCGCGCCGGCTGACCGCGGAACGTGGCCTCAACGGGTTCACCGTTGAAGAGGTCTGTGAGGCGGTCGATGTCTCCCGGCGCACATTCTTCAATTACTTCCCCACGAAGGAAGACGCCGTACTCGGCGCCGATCCGGCTGGGGAACTGCAGCGGTTCTCCGACGGGTTCCTGTCGCGCGGCTCGCGCGGCTGGGAAGTCGTGATCGACGACCTCCTCGAGGTTCTCATAGAGCACTTCGAGGCCACGGGACACAACCACCTCGAGCACGCGGAGTTCACTGCGGCGATCGAACGGGAACCCCGGCTGCTGCTGCGTTTCATGGGAGCCACCCGGGAACGTGAGCGGCAGGCTGTCGCCCTCGTGGCATCCCGCGAGAACGTCGCCGACGATGACCCGCGCGCGGAGGCGGTCGTCGGAATCCTTACCACCCTGCTCAAGCACGCCGGCGAGCAATATCTCGACCCCGCAGGCACCCACGATTTTCCCACCATCCTCCGGAACCATCTCGCCGCGCTTCGCGTCGTTCTGGCGCCACCCGCACCCTGAAAGGCACGTTCGTGACGACCACCACCGAGGGGCCCATGCTCCTCACCCAACGCCGGATCTGGATCATCTTCGGCGCGCTCATCGCCGGCATGTTCCTCGCCAGCCTCGACCAGACGATCGTGTCGACAGCGATGCCCACCATCGTCGGACAGCTCGGGGGAGTCGAACACCAGGTCTGGCTGACCACCGCGTACCTGCTGGCAACGACGATCGTCATGCCGGTCTACGGCAAGTTCGGAGATGTGCTCGGCCGACGCCGACTGTTCCTCGTCGCGATCGCGCTGTTCACCATCGCCTCTGTCGGCTGTGCCTTCGCCGGCGACTTCACCCAGCTCATCGTCTGGCGTGCGGTGCAGGGTCTCGGTGGTGGCGGGCTGATGATCCTGTCGCAAGCCATCATCGCCGACATCGTCCCCGCTTCTGAGCGCGGCAAGTACCTCGGCCCGCTCGGCGCCGTCTTTGGCCTGTCCGCCGTCGGCGGTCCCCTTCTCGGCGGCTTCTTCGTCGACCACCTCACCTGGCAGTGGGCGTTCTACATCAACATCCCCATCGGCATCGCGGCGTTCGCCATCGCGTGGTTCACCCTGAAGCTCCCGAACAAGAAGGCGACCCAGCCGATCGACGTGATGGGCGTAATCCTGCTCTCGGCGTTCACCACCTGCCTGATCTTCTTCACCGACTTCGGCGGAAGCGCCGACCACGGCTGGGAGGCTCTCGAGACCTGGGCGTTCGGTGCCGGGATGCTCGTCGCCGCTTTGCTCTTCGTGCTCGTCGAAGCGAAGGCCAAGGACCCGATCATCCCGCTATCGCTGTTCAGAAACCCGACCTTCGTCAACGCGACGGCGATCGGGCTCACACTCGGACTCGGCATGTTCGCCGCGATCGGGTTCGTGCCCACGTTCCTGCAGATGTCATCCGGAACGTCCGCGGCGACATCCGGTCTTCTCATGCTGCCGATGATGGCGGGGCTCATGCTCACGTCGATCACCTCCGGTATCTGGATCTCGAAGACCGGCCGGTACAAGATCTACCCGATCGTCGGCACCATCATCACGGGCATCGCCATGGTCTGCATGACCACGCTGTCTGCTGACACTCCGATCTGGCTCATCGGTGTCTTCCTCTTCATCTTCGGCTCGGGACTCGGTTTGATCATGCAGGTCGTGGTTCTCGTGGCTCAGAACTCCGTTGATGCCTCCCTGGTGGGAACAGCGACGAGTACAAACAACTACTTCCGCGAAGTTGGTGCGTCACTCGGTGTTGCCGTGTTCGGCACGATCTTCACCACACGGTTGACCCAGAATCTGAGGGATGTCTTCACCGCCGCAGGCGCGGACCCGGAGGCAGCCGCGAACGCGACATCGACGCTCGACCCGCAGACCCTCGCGACGCTTCCCGACAGCGTGAGGGACGGCATCGTGACCGCGTACGCCGACGCTCTCGCCCCGGTGTTCTGGTACCTGCTGCCGTTCATCGCGATCGCGTTCCTGCTGTCGCTGTTCCTCAAGAAGGTGCCGCTGTCTGACACCGCCGGGCTCGTCGCCCGCGGCGAGGCGATCGGTGGTGCTGAGGCCGAAGAGCTCGAGGCTGCCGAGCGGTCGGGGCGGGCAGCTCCGCCCGCGGGCGAGAGCCAGGACGCTCTCGACGGCGAGCCGACGACCCGCCGCTGACGCTCTCATTTCACGACAGGAGGGGTCGCACCGAGTCGGTGCGGCCCCTTCACTCGTGTGCGCGAGGATGCGGCATCCGTCGTGTGCCGCGCCCGCTCGATTCGCCACAAACGGTCGTTCGAACCCTGCGTGGTCAGCAATGGTTGAAAGTCGTCGCGATTTCCAGCCAAAAGTGGCAACGCAAGAAGTACGACCAGCCACAAGTGGCTACGCAGGCGGGGCGGTCGGCCCCGGGCCCCCAGACAACCCGGCTACCATCGCAGGGTGCCTCCACGTTCTCCGCTGCCGCAACGACACGGGCTCGACCCGGCGTGGATGCGCACACCGGACCTCGACCGGTCCCGGCCGGACCCCTGGCCGACGATGGGCGCGTGGCTCGATGAGCGGTTGCGCGAATTCATCGACGTCGAGGCGTTTCTTGCCGAAGGCCGGTTCCTTTACGCGGATGGTTCCGCCGCGGCCAGGACGGATCCGTACCGCCCGCACACCTTCGTCTGGTTCCACCGCGACCTGCGGGAGGAAGCATCCGTTCCCGGCACGATCCACGTGGTGCACCGGGACGACCGGATCGTCGTGATCGACAAGCCGCCGTTCCTCGCGACGATCCCGCGCGGCCGGCACGTGCAGCAGAGCGTCGTCGTGCGGATGCGGGCGGAGCTGGGCCTGCCGGAGCTGTCGCCGCTGCACCGGCTCGACCGGGTGACATCCGGGCTGCTCATCCTCGCGACCGAGAAGCGCTGGCGCGCGGCATACCAGACCCTGTTCCAGCGGGGCGAGGTGAGCAAGGTATACCGGGCGATGGCTCCCGTGAGCGAGGGGATCGAGCTGCCCGGGACCGTGAGCAATCACCTCATCAAGCGCCGAGGTCACATGCAGGCCGAGGTCCTTGACGGGGCGCCGGCGAACTCGGAATCCCGGATCGAACTCGAAACCGTGCTTGACGCCTCCCACGCCGTCTATCGCCTCACCCCGCGAACCGGGCGCACCCATCAGTTGCGGATGCACATGCTCAGCCTCGGAATCCCGATCAGCGGGGACCCGCTCTACCCCGAGGTCCGGGACATCTCGGTCGACGACTTCGCCCACCCGCTGCAACTGCTCGCGAGCGAGCTGACTTTCACCGACCCGGTGGACGGGACGCCCCGGCGCTTCGAGAGTGTGCGATCGCTCCCTCTGATCGCTGAAACGGACTAGACCGAGAAACCACCGTCGGCCTTGACCAGCTGTCCCGATATCCACCGGCCAGCAGGGGAGACGAGGAAGCTGACGACATTGGCGATGTCTGTCGGCGTTCCGAGCCGGCCGGTCGGCTGGCGCGCAACTCCCGATGCACGGATCTCGTCGTCCATCCATCCGGTGTCGACCGGACCGGGGTTGAGCGCGTTCGACGAGATGCCGCGGTCGCCGAGCTCACGTGCGGCGGCGATCACAATGCGATCGAGTGCACCCTTGCTTGAGCCGTAGGGCAGGTTATGGACGACGTGGTCACTCGTCAGAGCCACAATCGCGCCGCCCTCAGGGGGAGCCTGAAGCGCGAACGCCCGGATGAGCAGCCATGCTGCCCGGACATTCACGGCGAAGTGGCGATCGAAGCTCTCGACGGTTGTGTCGAGGATACTGGAGTCCACCGACTCCGAATGTGACAGGATCAACGCGGAGACGGGGCCCAGTCCGGTGGCCGCGAGGTCCAGGAGTTTGCCCGGAGCAGCCGGATCCTCGAGGTCGGCCTCGATGGCGAGCACCCGGCGACCCGTCGCACGCAGCTCTTCGGCGATCTCGGACGGGCTTTCGGCCGTTCCTCCGAGCGACATCCGGTTTTCGTACGGCGTCCAGTAGTTGAAGGCGATGTCCCAGCCCTCCTCGGCGAGCCGGAGCGCGATGCCGCTGGCGATCCCGTTTCTGCGGCCCAGCCCCGTGATGAGAGCGACGCGTGGAGCAGCATCCGCGTTCATGGTGTTGGTGGCTGTGGAGTTCGGCGAAGACATGATGCCACGGTACAGCCGTGTGCGCGGGTGGCGATGACCGGCCGCGACTATGCCGTCGTGAGGTTCTCCTGGGCCCACGCGGCGAGCGTCGTCGGGGTCGTGGTGAGCAGCGATCGCGGGTTCTCGTACGAGAACCCGGACTGCATGCCTCGCGCCATCCCGAGGATTCCGTCGACCTGCTTCTCGCTCAGGCCGAATCCGCGGAGCGGAGTCGCGACGTCGTTCTCGCCGACCCGCCTGGCGGTGATGATTCGGCCGAGGAGGCGGCTGAGGATGGCAGCCACGTCGGTGAACGACAGGTCGGCAGGCCCGTGCACGCCCTGCGTGACCCTTCCCGACCACGCGGGCGACAGCATCCGCACCGCTGCCACCGTCGCAATATCGGCGGGGGCGACCCACGGGAATCGGAGGGTGAGCGGGAGTGTGGTGGTGAGCTCGCCGGCGGCGAGAGCGTCGGCGTCCATCAACAGATTGCTGAAGAAGTAGCCGCATCGGAGGTGAGTGACATCAGCCCCGGTGCGATCGAAGAGATCCTCGGTTGCGCCGAGGCCGTCGATCTCGCCGAAACCGTGGCGTGCCTCTGCACCCACGCTCGACTGGAAGACGACGCGCCGGATTCCATTTTCGTTCACAGCGGTCGCCCCGGACAGCCCCATCCTCAGGTAGCCGGCAATCGGGTCGTCGTCGTCGGTCGGGGGATTGACCCAATAGAGAGCGTCGACTCCTTCGGTTGCCCGGACGACGCCGTCGACATCCCCCTGATCGACCTCGACCACGTCGGATGCTTCGCGAACGTCGGCGGGAAGAGCGGCGGCGTCGCGAACGAGAAGGCGCGGTCGCTCGCCGGCCTGGATCAGCACAGGAACCAGACGAGAGCCGACATTGCCGGTGGGGGTCGTGACTGCGATGGTCATGAGTGCTCCTCTCAGTTCGTTCTTCCATGATCGCGCGGACGACCGACATCGGCCTAGACTGCCCGCATGACGGCGGCTCAACCTGCGGATAGTTCGCGCTCGGGTAGGGGCATCACGCTCGACCTGCCGTTCACGGGCGCGTGGCTGACCCAGAACAGCCCCGCTCGTCGGGTTCCCAGCCACGGGACCGACCTGCTGGGCGAGCGGTACGCCATCGACTTCGTCGGCGTCGACGCCCGCAGGAGAACCGCCGGTCGCACCAGTTGGGGCACCGTCGCTGGCACCGAACCGGCGGAGCGCTTCTACTCCTTCGGGCGGCCGATCCTTGCTCCGTGCGCCGGTGCCGTCGTGGACCTGCATGATGGCGAGCCTGACCATGCCGCACGCCGGTCGCCGCTGACACTCGTGCCCTACCTTCTGGGCCAGCGGGCTCGACTGCAGCAGGGGATTCCCGCGATCGCCGGCAACTACGTCATCCTGGAATTGCATCGGCCAGGCACGTACGTCGCGCTCGTTCACCTGAAACGCGCATCGTTTCGCGTCGAGATCGGCGAGCGCGTTCCCGCCAGGCGGCACCTCGCCGACTGCGGGAACTCCGGCAACTCGACGCAGCCGCATGTCCATCTGCAGGCGATGGACAGCCGGGACCTGGCCGTTGCACGAGGTCTCCCGATTATTTTCCAAAGTTTCCGGGAACAGCCGGCGGCCGGGAGCGCATGGGCACTTCGGGAGAATGCCATTCCGGCAAACGGCGCCGTGATCGAGCCGGCGCCGGTTCAGCCCTGACGAGCCTCGTGGGCGATAATCGCCAACTGAATCCTGTTGTCAAGGCCGAGCTTCGCCAGTGCACTCGAAACATGGGCTTTGACGCTTCCATGTGAGATGAACAGGCGATCGGCGATATCGGCATTGCCCAGGCCGTCAGCGACCGCCTGGGCGACCTCGCGTTCGCGGTCGGTGAGTGGCGAAAGGGGGTCATCGACAGGAGGGGTGCCGGCGGGTGCCGATCCGGCAATGTGCTCGATCAGCTGCTTCAGCACGTCGGGGGATACCGTCGGTTGCCCAGCAGCGGCGGTGCGAATGGCCGCGACGATCTCCGTTGGAGGAGTGTGCTTGAGCAGAAATCCCGACGCGCCTGCCCGGAGGGCATCGAGCACGGTGGCGTCCGTACGGAATGTCGTCAGCACGATCACAGCAGGCACTGTAGGAAGACCCGCTCCTCGAAGCGTTCTGATCGCGGAGATCCCATCCATCCGAGGCATTCGCACGTCCATGAGGATGACGTCAGGGCACTGGCCGCGCACGACATGGAGCACCTCATCGCCGTCGGACACGTCGCCAAGGACGTTGATATCGGGTGCACCACCGAGCAGCAGTTTGAGACCGGCACGCACCAACGGGTCGTCGTCCACGATCAGGACTCCGATGGCATCCGGCTGTGCGGTCATAACCGGCCCTCCGGGAGGTCGACCGCCAGGGCGAACACTCCGTCATCCAATCCATGCCACAGTTGTCCGCCGTCGATCCGCACGCGTTCGGTCAGCCCGGCGAGTCCGGCGCTGGCACCGGGTATCTCGGTCGCAGTGAGCCCGAGCGGAACAGGGTTGCGCACCTCGACGTGAAGGTGACCTGACTCACTCCGGATCACGATGGAGACCGGGGAGTGAGGAGCATGCTTGCGGGCGTTGGTGAGTCCTTCCTGCACGATGCGATAGGCCGTCCGCTGCACGGAAGCACGAGTGTTTCTGACCGCCCTTTCGTCGATCGCCAGGTCGACCACTTGGCCCGCCTGGCGCGCTTCGTCCATCAGGGCATGCACGTCCCCGAGGTTTGGCTGGGGTCGGGAGTCGGTGAGTTCAGACACGGTGGCTTCTTCCTTGCGGAGTATGAGTAACAGTTCACGCAGCTCCTCGACGGCGAGATGCGCGTTCTCGCGAATCACCGTCGCTGCTTCGTGCACGTCTTGGGTCGTGATCGGTTCCGAGTCGGATGCCGGCCGGGTACGGAATTCCAGCGCACCGGCATGAACCGAGAGCAGCGAAATGCGGTGCGCCAGAACGTCGTGCATCTCTCGCGCGATCAGCTCACGTTCGTCCCGGCGAAGCGTTGCGAGTTCGGCGTCGAATCGCTCACGGTCGGCGAGCGCACTGCGCCGGATTCCTTCAATGAGCTGTCGCCTGGCCCGACTCAGCAGTCCGAAACTGATGCTCAGGAGGTACAGAAGGGGAATCACGATGAGCCAGGTCAGCCAGGTCATGCCCGGCACGGGGGCGACGGCGTGGTACGGCAGAGCAAGGACGAGGTGAAGGCCGACGAGAGGCAGCGAGAACCGGGGCGGCGCGTACGAGCCGAGCCGGTAAACGCCGGCAAGGGCCGCGAAGCCCGCACAGATCGATATCGTTCCCGGGATGATGAGGAGCGCGGCGACAGCGATCGGATTGCTTCGTGACCACCACAGGAGTCCGGTGGCGATCAACCCGAGCGCAATGTCAATCGGCCAGTACCACGGCGCTATCGCCGGATAGCTGCCGAGCCCGAGCGCACTGATCGCGACGAACCCCAACCCGATCACGATGAAGATGACATCGGTGATGCGGGAGGGCGCGACTGGTAGGTGAGTGGCACGCACCGCGTCTGGTCCCGCTCGTATCGCCGACTCGCCGTCCATGATTCGAGGATACGGAGCGGCTCCCCGCAGGGGCCAGACGGGCGCCGAAAATGGTCAAATGGCCATTCCGGAAGAGTGAAACTGGCCGACTGGACGGTGTCTCCGGGATGCAGCCGGAGCAAACTGGGCGACATGTCAGCAAAAGATATTCGGGACGGCACTGAGTATGCGCTTGAACTGGTGGCGCTTCGTCGTGAGTTCGGTGACAAGCTCGCCGTCGACAATGTGACGCTGCGGGTTCCGCGCGGTTCGTTCTACGGCCTCGTCGGTCCCAACGGTGCCGGCAAGACGACGGCGCTGTCGATGGCAGTCGGGCTCCTTCGGCCCAGCAGCGGTCACGCCTTCGTCGACGGCGTCGACGTGTGGCGTGACCCGGTAACGGCGAAGAAACGGCTAGGAGTCTTACCGGACGGGCTCGCTCTGCCGGAGCGCCTGACCGGCGGTGAGTTGCTCACCTATTGGGGGCGATTCAGACGCATGGACCCGGCCGCAGTGGCCAGTCGCAGCGCCGAGCTCATCCGCATCCTCGAACTGGACGAAGCTGAGGCCCTCGGTACGCTCGTCGGCGAGTACTCGACAGGCATGCGCAAGAAGATCGGCCTCGCGACCGCCTTGCTCCACGCTCCCTCTGTGCTTGTTCTTGACGAACCCTACGAGGCCGTCGATCCCGTCTCGGCTCGAGTACTGACGCGCATCCTGAGAAGGTTCACCGCTACCGGTGGCGCCATAGTGATCTCAAGTCATGTGATGAGTCTCGTTGAACAACTCTGCGACCGGGTCGCCATCGTTACGAACGGGCGGGTCGTTGCCGACGGGACTCTCGATGACGTTCGTTCGGGTTCGTCCCTCGAAGACCGATTCGTGCAGCTCGTCGGCTCGCCGGACATCGATGAAGAGGAGCTCTCGTGGATCGGATCCTGATCTCACTCAAGTTCACCCTCCTGCGGAACAGTTCGAAGGGACTGCGAACAGTCGGGTGGGTTATCGGCGCGTCGCTCGTCGCCGGCACCTGGAGCGGTGTCGCGCTAGCGTCGACCGGCGAGGTCCGACATTCGGTGCTGAGC
Organism: Mycetocola sp. TRD_SC_2; assembly: GCF_055361225.1. Lineage (NCBI taxonomy): Bacteria > Bacillati > Actinomycetota > Actinomycetes > Micrococcales > Microbacteriaceae > Mycetocola > Mycetocola sp. TRD_SC_2. Next base: position 1,248,729 of record NZ_CM143954.1, read on the forward strand.
CTCGTGTTAGCCGGCTGGGTCGTCGGTGCGGCGATCGGACCGGTCCTGCTGAGCGGCAACGGTGCCCTCCGTCCCGAGTATTTCTCGCTCCTCCCGATCGACCGGCGTTCGCTGAGCAGAGGCCTGCTCGCCAGCACGTTCGTCAGCATCGCATCCGCTTTCGTTTTGCTCGCCTTTCTGTCAAACGCCGTACATGCCGCTTCGCTCGACCCGACGACGATCGTGTTCGCGGTCGCGGGAGCGCCGTTGACCTGGATTTTTGCGATCACGGTCTCCCGGCTCGTCTTCGGACTCCTCGGAGCGGCAATGCGCTCGAAGATCGGAGTTGAGATCGCGGGAATCCAGTTCGGTTTGATGTTCGCCGTCATGTTCACCGGGTGGATGGTCGTCCAGGCGGCGGTGCAGAGCGTCCCGGCTCTCGTTCAGGACGGTCTCCCCGAGGGGCCGATCACGATCGTCCTCGACGCGTTTCCCAGTTCGTGGCCGGTCCTCGCCGTTGAAAGCGCAGCTACGGGGGACTGGTTCGGTGCGACGCTTCTCCTGGGCGCGCTCGCTGCCCTCGATGCGGTGCTCGTGCTGGCAACCATCGCGGCTCTGACACCCCGAACGGAACCGGCACGGCGGCGCTCAGGACGGACGCTGTCCGCCCGTCTGGTCGCCGGCGGCGGCCTCCTGCCAAAGAACCAGCTCGGCGCAGTGATCGGAAAGGAATACCGTCAGTGGACCCGCGATCCCTGGCGCGCGCTCGAAGTGCGCACCGCAGTCTGGACGGGAGTCGCGATTGGCTTCTTCGCCCTTGTGAGCGGCTCCTATTCGGTTCTAGCCGCGTTCTCCGGGCTCATCGTCGCTTTCATGATGGGCCTGTCCGCCCTGAACCTGTACGGACAGGACGGGACAGCGGTGTGGCAGGCGATTGTCGGACAGGACGACACCTCGATCCGGTCCGATGTCCGCGGTCGCCAGTGGGCCACGATCCTCGTCTTCCTGCCGCAGACACTTTTGATTACCATCCTCTTCCTCATACTCACGGGTGAGTGGGGTGTGCTGCCGATCGTGCTCGCGGCGATTCCGGCACTATTCGGCGTCGGCAGCGGCACTGCAGTGCTCACGTCAGCCGTCGGAGTATCTCCCGGCGTGGATCCGCGCATGCGCGTGGGGCCGAATGATGCAAACGGCAACGTCAGCCTCCACGTGTGGGTCGTAATGCTGCTCACCTCCGTCGGTATCCTGCCGACTGCAGCGGCGATCGTGATGAGCCTGATTGTCCCGTTCCCGCTGCTGACGTTTGCGGCCGTGCTCGTCGGAGTAGTGAACGGGTGGGTTGTCGCGTGGCTGTACGGCAGGATCGCGATCGGATATCTGACCAAAAGGATGCCAGACGTCTACACCCGAATCCGTTACGGCCAGGTCTTCCACCGAGAAACGGCGGGGCTGCTGGACTGGGTGGAAAAGAAGACGCTGAGTGGTGAGCAGAAGTTGCGAGCCGTCCGGCAGAAGGAACGCCAGGACAAGATCGCCGCACGGGCCCGTAACTGACCACAGGCATATTCCCGGCTTCAAACCACTAATGTGAGAAGCATCATGGATGACCCTCCCTCGCATAGACCCATGCCTCCTGCCGACAACGTTCTAGAAGCGGATCGGAGGGGGCGTACACATGCATGAATGGATCATGGTCGGTATCGGCCTCCTTCTGACTGCTGGCACCGGGATGTTCGTCGCGTCCGAGTTCGCACTCGTGAACCTCGACCGAAACGATCTCGAAGCACGCCAGGCCCGCGGTGAAAAGCGACTCGGCCCAACGATCAAGGCGCTGCGAATCACCTCGACTCACCTGTCCGGTGCACAACTGGGCATCACGCTCACCACACTGCTCACCGGGTACACGTTCGAACCGGCGATCAGTTCGATGCTGCGCGGACCGCTGCTGAACCTCGGTCTTCCCGAGGCCGTCGTGCCCGGAATCGGAGCCGTCATCGGCATCCTGCTCGCGACCATCTTCTCGATGATCATCGGTGAGCTCGTGCCGAAAAACTTCGCGCTTGCCCTTCCGCTCGCGACGGCGAAGTTCGTCGTGCCGTTCCAGACGCTGTTCACCACGGTCTTCCGGCCGGTGATCTCACTGTTCAACAACACAGCGAACGCCATCATCCGCTCGTTCGGAATCGAACCGAAGGAAGAGCTTTCCGGTGCCCGCAGCGCCGAGGAACTCAGCTCTCTCGTTCGCCGGTCGGCGCTCGAAGGCGTCCTCGACGAGGACCACGCGACGCTCCTGCATCGCACCCTTCGCTTCTCCGACCGCTCCGCCGACGACGTCATGACGCCGCGGGTGCGGATGGTGTCGGTCCGTTCAGACGAGACCGCACAGGACATCGTCGTGCGGGCAACCGCCACCGGATTCTCGCGTTTCCCGGTGATCGGACGCGACCCAGATGACATCCTCGGTGTCCTTCACGTCAAGCAGGCCTTCGCTCTCGACCTCGCTGACCGTGAAAAGGTGACCGCAGGCGAGCTCATGGGAGCGCCGCTGCGCGTGCCCGAGTCGATGGGAGTCGACACACTGCTCGGGATGCTCCGCAAACAGGGACTGCAGGTGGCGATCGTCTCCGACGAGCACGGTGGCACCGCCGGCATCGTCACCCTCGAGGATCTCGTTGAGGAGATCGTCGGAGAACTCGAAGACGAACACGATCGGGCTCGAGCCGGCATCATCCGGACGGGTCGCTCGATCACGTTCGATGCGTCACTGCGCCCGGACGAGCTCCTCGAGCGCGCCGGCGTCACCGTGCCCGAAGACGGGGACTACGACACCGTTGCCGGTTTCGTCAGCGACGAACTCGACCGTATCCCCGAACTCGGCGACGAAGTTTCCATCGACGGCGGCATTCTCCGGGTGGAGCGCGTCGATGGCACCCACGTGGAGCGACTCCGCTTCACACCGTCCGAACCAAGCAGTGGAGGCAGCGCCTCGGCCGCACATGACCACATTGTTGACGACCTGCTCAAGGGAGCACACTCATGAGTGAATACCTGCCCGGGATCATCTGGCTGGTGGTTCTCCTCGTCGTCAACGCGTTCTTCGTCGGCGCCGAATTCGCCGTGATTTCCGCCCGCCGATCGCAGATCGAGCCGAAGGCGGAAGCCGGAAGCAAATCCGCGAAGACCACCCTGTGGGCGATGGAACACGCGACGCTCATGCTGGCAACGAGCCAGCTGGGTATCACCGTCTGCTCGCTCGTGATCCTCAATGTGTCGGAACCGGCGATCCACCACCTTCTGGAGATTCCGCTCGGGTTCACGGCACTGTCCGCCGAAGCCATCGGGATCGTCGCCTTCGTCGTCGCCCTGCTCCTCGTGACGTTCCTCCACGTGGTCCTCGGCGAGATGGTGCCGAAGAACATTTCGTTCTCGGTGCCGACCCGTGCCGCGCTCATCCTGGCGCCGCCCCTCGTGTTCGTCGCGAAGGTGTTCAAGCCGGTCATCTGGTCGCTGAACACGGTCGCGAACGGAGTTCTGCGGTTGTTCAAGGTGGAGCCCAAGGATGGCGCAACGAGCGCATACACACTGGATGAGGTCGCCAATATCGTGCAGCAGTCCACCCGCGAGGGCCTGCTGGTCGACGCGTCAGGCACCCTGACGGCGGCATTCGAGTTCACCGAAAAGACCGTGGCGGATGTCGAAGTCCCGCTCAGTGACATGGTTCTGCTGCCTCTCGCGGCAACACCCGCCGACATTCGGCGAGCCGTGGCCGAGCACGGGTATTCGCGGTACATCCTCACCAACGAGACCGACGAACCCACCGGATACCTGCACCTCAAGGATGTGATGGACCTCACCTCCGCTGAGGCATTCAGCACACCGGTGCCGGCGAAGCGGATCCGCCGGCTCGCCTCGGCCTTCAGCGGCAGCGAACTCGAGGATGCTCTCGCGACGATGCGCCGCACCGGTGCTCACGTTGCCCGGGTGTTCGACGCCGAAGGAAACACCACCGGAGTGCTCTTCCTTGAAGACATCATCGAAGAGCTCGTCGGCGAAGTGCAGGACGCAACGAGCAACTGATTCCGATGAAAGGGCCGCGATGATCCCGAACGAAACCGAGCTGGAACGCTGGCTGGCACGCAGGCTCGGCCAGCGGCATCCGGTCGTCGGTGCCGCCGTCGTGGCACCGGGCGGAACGATTTCGGTCGTTCGCGGCGCACCCAGGACTGGTGATTTCGAGATTGGATCGGTGTCGAAAGGCATCACCGGCCTGCTCTACACCGATGCCGTCGAACGCGGCGAGGTGGCTCCGTCGACGCGGTTGGGGGACCTGCTGCCGATCGAAAGCGCCGCCGGAGGTGTGACACTCGGTGCGCTGAGTACACACACCTCCGGTCTGCCGCGACTGCCGGCAGCCGCGCAGCCCTACCGTCGCACGGTGCAGCTGTGGCGACACGGCACGAACCCGTACGGCGAAAGCCTCGATGAGTTGCTGGAGCAGGTGAAGGGTGTGACCCCCGGTAAACCGAAAGCGTCGTACTCCAACCTCGGGTTCGAGCTGCTCGGGCATGCGGTCGCACGTGCCGCCAGCGTGAGTTATCAGGAGCTCGTCGCTCAACGGCTGGCGTCGCCGGTCGGGCTCGACTCACTGTATGCGCCGTCGACCGTGTCCGAGCTCCGGTCGACCGCTGTTCTCGGCCGGAGCAAGCGGGGACGCACCATGGAGCCATGGACGGGGGAGGGGATCGCGCCGGCCGGCGGCATCCGTTCCTCGATCGGTGACATGGCGCGGCTCGCCGAATCCCTTCTCGACGGGAGCGCACCGGGGGTGAACGCCCTCGACCCCGTGCAAACGTTCTCGGGTGCGGTGCGGATCGGTGCAGCCTGGATCACGCTGACGGTCAAGGGCCGCGAGGTCACCTGGCACAACGGTGGGACCGGCGGCTTCCGCAGCTGGATGGGGCTCGACCGGAAAGCCGGTACCGCGGCCATCATTCTCTCGGCGACCTCAGCGTCGGTCGACCGCGCGGGCTTTCTGCTGCTGCAGGAGACCTAGCGGGTGAGCCCAGCGGGAGCTCCTGCGGGTCAGGTGACGCTGATCGCGAGGTTCTGGTGCGCGAGTCTGCGGATAGCGGTCAGGACCGGCTCGTACAGGGCGGTTCCCAGCACGGCGTATTGCACCGCCGACCGGGGGTCGGCGGCAGGCATCCCGTCGATCTCCGCGCGCGCGATCGCCATCACATGGTCGCCGTACAGACGCAGCCGCGCCGCATCGGCCGGCATTCCTGCTTCTTCGACGGCGAGCAGCGCGCTGTCGAGTTGTGCGAAGGCTGACATCCGATTGTGGGAGGCGTTGTATTCGCTCCCGAGCGCTGCGAGCGCGGCGGCGGCCCGCGGATAGAGGCGATCGGCCTCCTGCTCGCCGGGAAGTTTGTCCGGAGTGCCTGCCGCGAGGGCATCGATGGCCTGCCCGAGCATGTCGTAAACGCTCCCCTCGGGGTGGTCAATGATGCCGAGGATTCGTTTCGCGCGGTTCAGGGGCAGGCCCGCGACGATCGTGAGGGACCGGATGAGACGGAGTCTCTCGAGGTGGTGGTCGTCGTAGTCGGCCCGGGTAGCGCTCGTCGTTCGACCAGGAGGCAACATGCCCTCCCGGATGTAGAACTTGACGGTCGCCAGGGGCACGTCAGCCCGGCGCACGAGTTCGGAAATCTGCATCTTGCCTCCATTGGATATGTGAGCTATCTTACTGGTAGATAGTTCACTATCCAATATGACTCAGCGAAGGAATTGAACATCATGTCACTACAGAACGAACCTCAGATATCCCGCGAATCCTACGAACGTGCACGTCGGCGGGTGATTGCCAGGACCGTTCACACGGCGGTGGCCGTCCTCTGGGTCCTGCTCGCGCTCATCCAGATCGGCATCTGGTACCTCACGACACCGGCGGGGTATTTCTGGCCGGTTTGGCCGATTCTGGGAACCTTCCTTGCTGTGGCTGTCTGGGGGGTCGCCCTCTTCGCGAGCCGTCCGGGGGTCTCCGAGCGTCGCATCCAGGCCGAGATGATCCGGATGCAGGGCAACGGCTAGCCCCGCGAAAGGCCGGTGGAGTGGTCGACGCTCGTCGCGTGCGTCAGCTCAGGGGACGCGTGACCCGTCAGCGGGAGTAACATCGTCGAGCGCGAGGGCGGTGCGGAGCTTCTTGTTTTCGGTGTACGCATCGAGCGCGCGTGTCGCCGACAGCATCAGGCGAATAAGAACGAGGACGGCGACAAAGATCGCCACCACGCCGAGAATGTAGGCGACCCACATGAAGCTCATGATTTCCATGGCTTGAAGCTATCGGCATCCCGCCGCACGGGCTAGTTGTCTGACAGCGCGGGTGCGAGGCGCACGAGGTGGGCCGTGCTGGTCTCGTCGATCTCCGCAACGGTCTCCCGGGACTTCACGAAGTCGGAGAATGACCGGAACCCGAGCGCCTTCTCGCTGAACGACGGATCCATGCGCTTCATCTGCGTCTTCACGTTGGAACTGTGCAGCCAGTCGGCGTCATCTTTTTCGTGTCCCAGTCGCAGCGCGCGCTCGAGGAGTCCGGTTGCGACCTCCTGGGGGTCCGGCTCGTCCTCGGGCTCATCCTCGATCACCGGGTCGGGCGACGCGGCACGCCTGGACGCGCGGCGGCGCGGCGGTGCAGCGGGCAGTTCCGGGCCGGAGAAGACCAGGGCGGTGGGCGAGGCGAGCTCTTTTTGAGGCTCCGGCTCAGGCGCGACGGCATCGGTCGGTGTCTTCTTCGAGCGCGAGGGCCTGGTCGCTGCCGCGGTCTCGGGTTTGTCCTTCTCCGGAGCGGGCGGAATCGGCTTGATCCCCGGCAGGGCGTCATAACTGGCGAACTCGTCGCACGCGGCGGCGAGGGAACGGCTGGTCGAGCCGGCGACGCCGATCCCGACGACGTAGCGGCCGAGACGCTTGCAGCGCTGGGCGAGCGGAATGTAGTCCGAGTCGCCGGCGACGATGATTACGTGGGTGAGGTCGGGGAGCCGGAACATGTCCTCGACCGTGTCGACCGCGAGACGGATGTCCGCACCGTTCTTCGCGTACGCGGCGGCAGGGAACAACTGCACCAGATCGACGGCGCGATTGACGAGCTGGCCGCGGTAGTCGGCGTTGAACGGAGCGGACCAGTCGGCGTACGCGCGGGTGAGGACGAGCGTGCCGAACGACGACGCGAAGTCGATGATGGCACCAACGTCAACGGTCGCACGGCTGAGCTTCTCGGCGATCTCGGGGTTGGCCTCGCTGCCGGCGCTGCTGAATCCCCGAGCCCGGTCGCGCATGAACTGGCTGCGCCCGTGGACCTGGTCGTAGCGCGAGATCACGATGTTGTCGAAGTCGATATAGACGGCGACTCGCGAATCGACGGCGTCAGGCATGAGGAACTCTTCTCGATCAAGGCGGGTGTGCACCCAGTCTGGCGCGTGAGCGAGGAACGCGCCAAAAGCTGGCAGGTTACTCGTCGGCAGAAGCACTGAAACCGCGGTGGGTTGACAGCAGTTCGATCTCGGGTCGATCCGCGACAGCACGTTCGACCTGATCGAGCACGTGACCCGCGTGCCGATGGTCGAGCGAGACGATCGACACCCCGATCAGCGCACGACGGTGGAGGTCGAGGTGCCCGACTTCGCCCACGCTCAGTTCGAAGCGCCGGCGTAGTTCGGCGAGGATCGGCCGCACCACGGAGCGCTTCTCCTTGAGTGAGTGCACGTCGCCGAGCAGCAGGTCGAGCTCGATCCATCCGATCCACATGGATTCAGGATGCCACGCGACGCGTTCCGCGTGGGCGCCCGGCGGCATCCGCTCTGCTCGGTCACTTTCGGCTGCTCGGGTCGCCGAATCCCGACCACGACCGACCGAGCAACGACGTGAACCGCCAAAAAGGGCGCCCGGGCGGTCGAAACCACCCGGGCGCCCTCCGTTGACCGCTCTAGCGTCGAGGCTTCCGCGACACGCGGTCGTCGCGCTTGCCCGGCGCACCGCGGTCGGGGCGCAGTTCGATGAGCTTGCCACCGATGCGGGTTCCGGTGAGCTTCGCGAGCACGTCATCCGACAGGTCGGCGGGCAGCTCGACGAGTGAGAAGTCCGGACGGATGTCGATGTGGCCGAAGTCGTTGCGGCTCAGACCACCCTCGTTGGCGAGCGCACCGACGATCTGGCGCGGCTCGACCTTCTGGCGCTTGCCGACGGCGATGCGGTACGTCGCGAGCGACGAGTCGCTGGCACCACGCGGGCGGCGCTCGGGACGGTCGCCCCGGTCACCGCGGTCGAATCGCGACGATCCGCGGTCGTCGCGGCTCGGACGAGAAGCGGATGCTTCCTTCCGCTCGCGCTCGTCACGGTCGCGCTGGGCGCGCATCTCCTCGGGCGAGAGCAGCAGGGGAGTGCTGCCCTGGGCGACGACGGCGAGTGCTGCGGCGACATCGGAATCGGGGACGTCGTGGTGCTTGACGTAGTGGCCGATGATGTCGCGGAACTGCTCGATGCGCTCCGGCTGGTTGAGCGCCTCGGTGATGGCGTCATCGAAACGGCTCAGTCGCGTTGCGTTGACGTCGTCGACGCTCGGCAGCTGCATCTGGGTAAGCGGCTGGCGGGTGGCCTTCTCAATTGCAGTGAGCAGACGACGCTCACGCGGAGTGACGAAGCTGATCGCCGTTCCACTGCGGCCGGCGCGGCCGGTGCGGCCGATCCGGTGCACGTAGGACTCGGTGTCGATCGGGATGTCGTAGTTGACCACGTGGCTGATCCGGTCGACGTCGAGGCCGCGAGCCGCGACATCCGTTGCCACGAGAATGTCGAGCTTGCCCGACTTGAGCTGGTTGACCGTGCGCTCACGCTGCACCTGGGCGACGTCACCGGAGATGGCTGCGGCGGAGTAACCGCGCGCACGCAGCTTCTCGGCGAGTGTCTCGGTCTCGTTCTTGGTGCGGGTGAAGACAATCATGCCCTCGAAGTTCTCGACCTCGAGGATGCGGGTGAGCGCATCCACCTTCTGCGGGTACGAGACGACAAGGTACCGCTGGGTGGTGTTGACCGACGTCGTGGTCTTGCTCTTGACCGTGATCTCTTCGGGGTCGTGCAGGTACTTGGCCGAGATGCGGCGGATCGCAGCCGGCATCGTAGCGGAGAACAGGGCGACCTGTTTGTCCTCGGGGGTGTCGGCGAGGATCGTCTCGACGTCTTCGGCGAAGCCCATCTTGAGCATCTCGTCGGCCTCATCGAGCACGAGGTACTTGAGCTCGGAGAGGTCGAGGGTGCCCTTGTCGAGGTGGTCCATGATGCGGCCGGGAGTACCGACGACAACGTGCACACCGCGGCGAAGCGCAGACAGCTGGACGCCGTAGCCCTGTCCACCGTAAACGGGGAGAACGTGCACACCCTTGAGGTGCGACGCGTACTTCTCGAACGCTTCACAGACCTGGAGCGCGAGCTCGCGGGTCGGTGCGAGCACGAGGGCCTGCGGGGATTTCTGCGTCATGTCGAGACGAGACAGGATCGGAAGGGCGAATGCGGCGGTCTTGCCTGTGCCGGTCTGGGCGAGGCCGACGACGTCGCGGCCCGCGAGAAGCGGCGGAATGGTGGCGGCCTGGATCGCGGACGGAGTTTCGTACCCGACGTCGCGAAGGGCTTTCAGGACGGCGTCAGCGAGCCCGAGCTCGGAAAAGTTCTGGCCGGATTCGACGGTGTCTGCGTCGGCGGGCGCGGTTGTTTCAGGGGAAGTCATACCCTAACGGTAGTCCTTCGCGGATGTGGGTTCACCGTAGGAGTGCGGCTACCGGCAATTAAGGAAGGTGTATCCCGGGCTTCCGGGTGTGGTGAGCGCGAGATCGCGAACGATCGTCGAATAGGGAATGCGGTCGTCTCTGCACAACTCGGCTGGTGTTGCCGCGAGATCTCCGGCGTACTCAATGTCGAGAACGCGCGCTCCGTAGACGTCGGTATAGGCCTCGCATTCGTCGTAGCGGTGACACTGCTCGGCGATCGCAAAGTCGAAACCGGCGTTGTCCCGGCCGCGGGCGCCAAGGTCTGGCGCGTTCTTCTGGCCGACCGCAAGACCAACGGTGTGGGCCGTTTCGGTCAGCAGTGCGGCGAACCCGAGTGCGTCCGTCACCGTAAGCGCGCCATTCGACCGCGTCCACGAATCGAGGTTGTCGAGTTCGACGGCTTCGAAGCCCCTGTCAGCGCATTCAGAGATCGTGCGAGCCAACAAGGAATGCAGTTCTTCACGATTTGTTGCGCTCGAGATATCGAAGAGAAGCTCGTCGGGCCAGTTCTCGTCGATGAGGGGCCCGCCGTTCTCATCCGAGAGAACGAGTTCCGGATGCTGCTCCAGCCACAATGAGCGGTCCGCCGGCTGGCTCTGAAAGCCGTTGACGTAGCAAATCGAGTAGAGGCCATCGGCGGGCTCGTCTGTGCTGTCCCTCACAACCCCACGAATTCCCGCGGGCGGGGGATAACCGCCACCCAACTGGTAGTCGACGACGATGTTCTCCGGAAGCGGTTGGATGCGGTTCGGGTCCGGGGAAGCATCCGTCGTGGATGGCGCCGGTGCGGGGCTGCTGCAGCCAACGAGAATCAGGGCAAAGGCGACCAGCGCGGTGATTCGTGTGCGTGGCATCCGTTGTCCTCCCGTTCCGCCATGCCGGCTTCTCTTCTCTAATCATGGCGAACGGTCTCCTGAGCTGCCGGTGCCAGTCCTCCCGGTGTGCCAGGACTCCCGGCTGACGTCCAGCCAAGCGGGAACAGGACGGGACCGATTACTGTTCTCTTCTGCGTACCCATGCCCGACAATGGACAGGGTTCAACACTGAGGAGGCCACACATGACCGGTACCACCGAAACCGCGATTCTCGCCGGCGGATGTTTCTGGGGAGCGCAGGAGCTCCTCCGCAAGCGCCCGGGAGTGATCTCGACCCGCGTCGGTTACTCCGGCGGAGAGACTCCGAACGCGACCTACCGCAACCACGGCAACCACGCCGAATCCGTCGAGATCGTCTTCGATCCCGAACAGATCTCGTACCGCGACGTTCTGGAGTTCTTCTTCCAGATTCATGACCCGTCGACGAAGGACCGCCAGGGCAACGACGTCGGTGCGAGCTACCGCTCCGCGATCTTCTACCTCAGCGAGGAGCAGAAACGAGTCGCCGAAGACACCATCGCCGATGTCGACGCGTCAGGGCTCTGGCCGGGCAAGGTCGTCACCGAGGTGACGGCGGCCGGCCCGTTCTGGGAGGCCGAGGAAGAGCACCAGGACTACCTGCTGAAGTACCCCAACGGCTACACCTGCCACTTCGTGCGCCCGGGCTGGAAGCTGCCACGCCGCGAAGCTGAAGTCGCCAGCTAACACCGCGACGAAAACGCCCCGGGTTTCGAGACCCGGGGCGTTATTCGTGTGCGGACCTGCGGGCTAGTAGCCGACGACGTTCACGTAGACGAAGCCAGCGATGCCTGCGATGGCAACGATCACTCCGATCCACAGGACGACGCCGCCGATTCCGGTTCGTGCCGGCCAGGTTGGGATGTGATTGCTCATGCCCCCAGCCTACGGTGAAAGCAGCCCGGCCCACGAGCGTGCCGGGCTGCCTGGCATCGACGTCAGGAGCCGACTCTCGCGTCGGCCAGGACCGCATCGATCTGGCCCATTGCGCCGATCGTGCCCTCCTCCATGCCCATCTCCACCATCTGCTCGAGCTGCCCTGCATCCCGGAAGATCGTGACGGATGTCATCCGCGTCACGTCTCCATCCTCGACCAGGGTGACCTCGCACCGGGTGGTGTCATCGGGGTCGAGTGGTTCACCATCGTCGCCGGCGAAGCCGTCGTCGAACTCGAACCGGCGTGGAGCATCCATCGAGACGATCTTCCACCAGCCGCGCGCCTTCTCGCCGTCGGGGCCGCTCATGTAATAGCGGGCGTCGCCGCCCGGTGCGAACTCGAGCTTCTCGAACGTCGCCGGCCAGGTCGGCGGGCCCCACCAGCGCTCGAGCAGCCGGGGGTTCTCCCACACCTGCCAGACCTGGTCGGCCCCAGCGTCGAATTCGGCGACGATGGTGAACGTCAGGTTGTCGACATCTTTGTTCGTACTGATAACGGTCACTGTTCTCTTCCCTTCGTTGTTTCGGAGAGGAGATCTCCGATGCGTTCGGCACGGTCGTGCCAGATTTTTTCGTAGGCGTCGAGCAGTTGCGCTGCCCGGCGCACAGCCTCGGGATTTGCCTGCACCATCTGCTCCCTGCCCCGGCGTCGCTTGACGACGAGCGTCGCGCGTTCCAGCACCGCAACGTGTTTCTGCACGGCGGCGAAGCTCATGTCGTACCGTTCGGCGAGCGCCGTCACGGAGAGTTCGTCGGTGAGAGTGCGCGAAACGATGTCGCGGCGGGTCGCATCCGCCAGTGCCTGGAAGATGCGGTCCACGTCGGTGTCGCTCAGCTCATATGAAACCATTTGGTTGTACGTTAGCCCCGCAATGCGGCAAGCGCAAGACCCCGTTCACTGCCACACCAATCCCGGTGTTAGTGTGACCGCCGAACCCGGATTCCCGGGTCGGATCGGCAGGGAGCATCGTGGACGGGGCAGAAGGCGACGCGTGGTCGGCGGTGGCAGCAGAGTGGGCACGCTTATGGGGCGACTTCGCGGATCCCGTTCGTCGCGCGATCGAGGACGCCGCCGGCATCCGCGCAGGCACCCGGGTGCTCGATGTGGGATGCGGGAGCGGTGAGTTCGTGCGCGCCCTGACCGATGCCGGAGCCGAATGTTCCGGGATCGACCCGGCTGCGGCCATGGTCGAACTCGCTCGGAGCCGGGTGCCGGGAGCGGACATTCGCCGCGGCACCGTGGAGGCCCTGCCGTGGCCCGATGCATCCTTCGACGTGGTCGTCGCGATCAACGCGCTCCAGTTCGCCGACGACCCGGATGCCGCACTGGCGGAGATGACACGGGTCACCGTGCCGGGAGGGTTCGTCGCCGTCGCGAACTGGGCCGATGCACCGTGCAACGACATCCACGTTCTCGAGCAGTCTGTCGCGGCCTCCTTCGACGAGGAACTTCCCCCCGACGACGACCTGCGGCTGCCCGGAGGTCTCGCCGAGCTTCTGCGCGACGGCGGGCTCACCCCGATCGCGTCGGGCCTCGTTGACGCGCCCTGGGAAGCGGCGGACGACGATACCCTCGTCCGCGGCATCCTGCTGGGCGAGGACGATGATGGCCTCGCCGATGGGGCAGCGACCGTCCTCGACGCAGCTGCTCCGTTCCGACTCACCGGGGGCGGATACCGCCTCGACAACGCCTTCCGTTTTGTGGTGGGTACAACGGTGAACCGATAGACATCGACACCGAGGACTACGTGTCGTTCCTCCCGCGGGGAATGCGACGTCGCTTGATCAGCCCGATGATGATAAGCACGAGACCCACCCCGGTGAAGAGAGCAGCTCCGATGATGATGAGCGCCTGCCACAGTCCATCGGCGGGTGCATTGCCCTCCACCGGTGTATTCGTGCCCTGGAAGGCGTAGAGCAGGATCCCTATCACTCCGACGACCAGAAGCACGCCGCCGATGACGAATAACCGCTTGGTCGCAGTGGGTTTGAGGATGTTTTCGCTGTTGACCATGACTTCACGCTAGAACGGTCAGTGACGTAATTGAACGGGTTGACAGTGTGTGGAGTACCCGGCTCACGTGGTGATACTCCCTCCGAAAATGAGGGGATGCCATGCACGCCCGATCCTGCGCAGAATGGGGCATGCCCGTTGTCGTGAACGTCATTCGAAGACTCGCCGCACCGGTGAGCCGCACTCGCACCTTCCGCCGGGTCGGACCCCGCCTTCTGCCCCCGCTCGAGCGCCTGCTGGAGAAGGTCACGGGCGGGAGGGTGCAGGTGAGCGGTTTGCTCGTTCCGACGCTCGTCCTCTCCTCGGTCGGTGCGAAAAGTGGGACGGTCCGCGAGACGGTCCTCATGTACACCCCGGATGGCCGGGGACACGCGATCGTCGCGGGGACGAGCTTCGCTCGCGAGAAGCATCCAGCGTGGACGTACAACCTGATGGTGAATCCGGATGCCGTGATCACGGTTCGCAAGCGACGTCTCGCCGTTCGTGCCATTCCTGTCGCGGATGGCGACCGCGACTCCGCCTGGGAGCGGATCGAACGGCAATGGCCGGGCTATCGGTCCTACGAGCGTGCCTCAGGACGAAAAGTTCGGCTCTTCCTGCTCCAGCCGGTGCGGGAGGAACCGCCCGAGACGTGATCCGACGCGGGACTCAGTCCGCGAGATCGGGTGGCCAGACCACCCGGAAGCGCTCAAACATGATCTCGTCTTCCTCGCTCCACACCGCGCCGCGCGCCGCACAGGTACGCCTCCAATACCTGGCGTGCTCACGCTTCCAGCTGGCGAGCGTGCGGTCGTCTTCACCCTCATCCCACGCGAAGGCGTCGTCCACCGTGTCGAAGGTTCCGAGCCGGAGCTCGACGCTGCGAAGAATGACCCGCGGCGCTCCGGTGCTGTCGCAGGCGATCCAGTGCGAGCCGATGCGAGGGAGCGGATCCCCGTCGAGAGCGAACTGTTCGGCTAGCTCAGCTGTCGCGCGCTTGGCTCCGTGCGTGACCTCGCGGAGTAATTCATCGGCGAGACGGGCAGAGTCCCCGAAATGTTCGACCGTGTATTCCGGGGCCGCTCGCACAGCTTCCGGGTTGGCGGCGGCGTACTCGGCCCAGAACGCTGCCGCTCGGGCTACGTCGGGTGCGGAAGCGGGGCGTTCGTTGTCGGTCACGCTCCTAGTGTTCCAGAGAAGAGGGTGGTCCTTCTCGGCGGTCGATGCTCGAATGGGAGCGGGGCAGAATGCGGAGGAGGACAACACCATGGGCGTTCCGGCGACGGTCAGGCTCGAGCCCTGGGGAGTTGGCGACCTCCCTGTCCTCGAGCGCAGCAATACGCCCGCCATGATGGTCTACCTCGGCGGTCCCGAGAGCGCCGAGAAGCTCGCCGCCAGGCACGCTAAGTACCTGCGCCTCTGCGAAAGCGGCGAAGCAGCCATGTTCACCGTGCACGTCGATGCGAAAGCGGATGCCGTCGGCTCGGTCGGGTACTGGCAAACGGTGTGGCGAGACACCCCGATCTATGAGTGCGGGTGGAGCATTGCCACTGGGTATCAGGGCCGCGGATACGCATCGGCAGCGCTCACCGCGTGCGTCGAGCATGCCGTCGACCACGGGAACCGCGACCTGCTCGTGGCGTTCCCGCGCACTGACAACATGGCATCCAACGCGCTGTGCCGAACCCGGGGATTCGAGCTGAGTGGTGTCGAGGATGCGGAGTATCCGCCGGGCAACCCCATCCGCGTTCACGCGTGGGTTCTCGACCTCGCCGAGCGACGCAGAGATCGTCGCCACCCGGGTTGACGTGCTCTCAGGACAGGAGCTCTATGGGCGCGTTAACTCCGCGCTGCAGCTCTGTGCCTCCGTAGCCGATCGTGGCGGGACAACGACCGCCGGGATGGCCTCTGCGCACTTCGTGGATGATCCGGTCGCTCAAGAACCTTCTACCGGAAAGATCCTCATGAAAACCCCACGAACAACGTTGTTCGGTGCTGCCCTCGCGGTACTTCTCCTGCGGCACTTCTCGTGCCGGCCGCCTGCGAACTGTTGAAGGCTCAGCGCAACGGCTCCTTCTCCGTCGTCGTTGCCGGGCGGGGATCAGAACGCATGCCGTCACTGGCAAGACCCGTGACGGGGCGTGATGATGTGGCTAGGTTGGGAGCCATGGCCACAGACGCGGAAGTCCTTCAGGTGCCCGGACCCAACGGTGAGCGGGATGTTCGCATCTCGAGTCCGACGCGGGTGCTCTGGCCCGAACCCGGCCTCACCAAGCTCGACCTCGCGCGCTACATGATCGAGGTCGGTGAGGCGTTCATTCGGGCGAACGGCGACAGGCCCGTGTCTCTGCAGCGGTTCCCCGGAGGAATCGACGGTGAGCAATTCTTCTCCAAGAACCCGCCGAAGGGTGCGCCGGACTACGTCCGCTCCGTTCCTGTTGTGTACCCGAGCGGCCGGTCACATCCGCAACTCGTGCTCGACGAACCGGCGGCAGCGGTGTGGGCGGTGCAGATGAATACCGTCGTCTTCCACCCCTGGCCCTCGCGGGCAGGTGACTCCGACAACCCCGACCAACTCCGGATCGATCTCGACCCCCAGCCGGGAACAGGCTTCGCCGACGCTGTTCCCGCGGCATTCGAACTCCGCTCGGTGCTGGAAGAGGCGGGGCTGACTGCTTTCGTGAAGACCAGCGGAAACCGCGGCATCCACGTCTTTGCCCCGATCGAACCGGTGCGGGAGTTCCTCGACGTGCGCCACGCCGTCATCGCCGCCGCCAGGGAACTGGAACGGCGGATGCCGGAGAAGGTCACGACCGCGTGGTGGAAGGAAGAACGCGGAGAGAAGATGTTCGTCGACTATAACCAGGCCAACCGCGACCGGACGATGGCAGGAGCGTACAGCCCGCGGGCTCTCTCCCATGCGCCCGTTTCCTGCCCGCTGGGCTGGGACGAGCTCGACGGTGCTGACCCGAGGGAGTTCACGATCCTCACCATCCCCGAGCGGCTGGCCACCGTGGGGGATCCGTGGGAGAACCTGCACGAGAAACCCGGCACCGTCGATGTGCTGCTCGAGTGGTGGCATCGCGATGTGGCGAACGGGCTCGGCGAGCTGCCCTTCCCGCCCGACTTCCCGAAGATGCCCGGGGAGCCGCCTCGGGTGCAGCCGAGCCGCAAAAACGCGGCGAACTGGGACGGCGAGGAGAAGAAGAAGACCGACTAGTCGAGCACGTCGTTGAGGTCGTAAGCGACGGGTACCTCGAGCTGGTCGAACCGACAGGACCTCGCGTCGCGATCGGGACGCCACCTGGCGAACTGCACGGTGTGACGAAACCGCATGCCCTCCATCTGGTCGTACTGGACTTCCGCAACGCGGGTCGGCTCGAGCGGGACGAATGAGACATCCTTGCTTGAACTGAAACGGCTCCTGTCCGTCTCGGCGCTCGCCACGTTACCGTCGTCGTCACGCACGACGAGCGGTTCGAGTTCGTCGACGAGCTCCAGCCGGCGGGCATTGCTGAAGGCGGATGCTCCACCCACGTTTCGAAGCACCCCGCCGTCGTCATAGAGACCGAGCAACAGGGAACCGACACCGTTGCCGCTCTTGTGCACGCGATAGCCCACGATCACGACATCGGCGGTCCGGTGGTGCTTGATCTTGAGCATCTGCCGTTTGCCCGGTGCGTATACGCCAGCGAGGGGCTTGGCGACGACGCCGTCGAAACCGGCGCCCTCGAACTCGATGAGCCACTTCCGTGCCAGGTCGACGTCGGTCGTTGTGCGGGTGAGGTGCAGCGGGTGCTCGGGTGTGCCGAGGAAGGCCTCGAGCCGTGCCCGCCGTTCGCCGAAAGGCAGATCGAGGAGGCTCTCCCCGTCGAGGCCGAGCAGGTCGAACGCGACGAACATCGCGGGTGTCTCTGTCGCGAGCAATGTCACGCGGCTTGCGGCGGGGTGGATTCTCGCGGTGAGGGCTTCCCAGTCGAGTCGCTGGCTGCCCGGTTCTCCGGTCGGGACGACGATCTCTCCGTCAAGAACGCACGGCCGGGTCAGGAGCCGGCCGAGGGCATCCGTCAGTTCGGGGAAGTACCTGGTGAGCATCTTGGCGCCCCTGCTGCCGATTTCGGCGTTCTCGCCGTCGAACGAAATGATGGCCCGAAACCCGTCCCACTTGGGCTCATAGCTGAGTCCGCCGTCGACGGAATCCGGGTCGGGAACGGCCGAGACGGCTTTTGCGAGCATCGGGGAAGGGAGTTCAAGTGCCGGAGTGTCCATGGCTCGATCCTGCCGCAGTCACGGCCGCGGCGACAGGGGCGGGTGTCGTCAACCCCATGTTGGGGCGTGTGGTGGCGGTGTTAGCGTCGAGTCACTGTGCAGACCTTCCTTCCGTACCCGTCGTTTTCCGAGAGCGCTCGCGTGCTTGACCGCGCGAGGCTGGGCAAGCAGCGGGTGGAGGCTCTCCAGCTCCTGCGAGCGGTCACGATCCCGACCTATGGCTGGCGCCACCATCCGGCGGCAAAGATGTGGCGGGGATATCTGCCGGCGCTGACCAGGTATGGCCTCGATATGACGGATGTCTGGATCGAGCGCGGCCACGCCGATACCGTTCGTCCGCAGATCCTCGAGTTCGCCCCCGACGTCGACGCGCTCACCCAGGACGACCTCGAGTTGCCGCCGTGGCTCGGCGACGAGGCGCTTCACCTCAGCCACCGCTCCAACCTGATCCGCAAGGATCCCGTCTATTACGGAGTGTTGTTCCCGGGTGTTCCCGCAGACCTGCCGTACGTCTGGCCGGGGGAGACGCGGTAACCCCGTGGCGAGGGCATTCGTGGGTATCTCCGGCTGGAGGTACAAACCCTGGCGCGGTGTGTTCTACCCCAGAGGACTTGTGCAGAGGAACGAGCTCGCTTTCGTGGCCGAGCGGCTCAACTCCGTCGAGATCAACGGGTCGTTCTACTCGCTTCAGACCCCGGCGAGCTACCAGCGCTGGGCCGCCGAGGTTCCTGACGACTTCGTCTTCGCGGTGAAGGGTGGGCGGTATCTCAGCCATATCCTCCGCCTCCGCAACATCGAAACGGCATTGCCCAACTTCTTCGCGTCCGGTCTCCTCGCTCTCGGCCCCAAACTCGGACCGATCCTCTGGCAGTTGCCGCCGAACCTCGCATTCGATGCCGGGTTGGTTCGCTCCTTTCTCGAAGCGCTTCCGCGGACGACCGCCGCTGCCGTGGAGATCGCCCGTGGTCACGATGAGCGGCTCGATGGGCGCTCCTGGTTACAGACCGACGAAAACCGGCCGCTGCGTCACGCCGTCGAGGTCCGGCATCCGAGCTTCGAAAGTGACGAATTCGCCAACCTGATGGCGGAGCAGGATGCCGGAATCGTCGTCGCGGACAGCGCGGGTCACTTTCCGCAACTGTTCACCGTGACCAGTGATTTCGTCTACGTGCGGCTTCATGGCGCACAGGAACTGTACGTCAGCGGCTACCCGGAGGAACTCCTGCAGCAGTGGGCGAACCGGATCGAAGGCTGGCTCACCGGTGCGACGACGCCGGACGGCAGACCACGGGACGTGTACGTCTACTGCGACAACGACGTCAAGGTGCGGGCGCCGTACGACGCGATGCGCCTCGGCGAACTCCTCGCCGAGCACCGCTGACCATTCAACCGCGGGCGGCCGACCGCTCGGCGAGAAAAGTGTGCACCGATGAGATGACAACCGAGCCTTCACCCACGGCAGACGCGACGCGCTTCACCGACCCACGCCGCACATCACCGATCGCGAACAGCCCAGGCACGGATGACTCGAGCGCCCCCGGCGGCCTCTCGTGCGACCACACCCGGCGACCGCCCTCGAGCACGACGTCGCTCCCCGTCCAGACGAACCCCCAGTTGTCGCGCAGCACCTCCTCTGGCAACCACCCGGTGTGGGGAGCCGCGCCGATCGTGATGAAGAGCGCGTTACTCGGCACGGTCGCCTCCTCCCCGGTGACGCGGTGCCGCAGCACAAGGAACTCCAACTGGTTCCCGTCTCCACCTCCGCCGACAACCCTCGTCTCGGTGATCACGGCCACCCCGGCAGCGGCCAGTTCGGCGATGAGATACCCCGACATGCTCGCAGCGAGGGTGGGACTGCGAACGATGAGCGAGACGGATGCCGCGTAGCGGGCCAGGTGCAACGCCGCCTGCCCCGCAGAGTTCCCGCCGCCGACCACGTGCACGATCCGCCCGGTTTGTGCCTTCGCCTCGACAGCGGATGCTCCGTAGAACACCGCCGATCCCACCCACGGGTCGAGGGCGGGAATCGCGAGCCTGCGGTAGGAGACCCCGCTGGCGAGAACGACCGACCTGGCCCGCACCGTGTCGCCGGGAGCGACGGTGAGTTCAAAGGCATCCGGCTCCACCCGCATGCCCACCACCTCGCGGGTGTGGGCGAACCGGGCTCCGAACACCCACGCCTGCTGATACGCCCTCTCCGACAGTTCGGCGCCCGAAACCCCGCGTGAGAATCCGAGGTAGTTGCGGATGAGGGAACTCGACCCGGCCTGCCCGCCAATCGACTCCCGCTCGAGGACGAGGGTGTCGAGACCCTCGGACGCGGCATACACGGCGGCAGCGAGCCCACCAGGCCCGGCACCGATGATCGCGAGGTCGACGGTCTGGGCGGGGAGCGCGGTCGTGAGCCCGACGGCATCCGCGAGGTTTGCGTTCGTGGGTTCGACGAGAAGCCGGCCGTCTGCGAGAAGCACCGCAGGAGCATCCGCTATGTCGTTCCCGGCATCGGCTGCGGCTGACGCCGCGAGCGGTGAGCCGGGAGCGGCGTAGCGGAGCCGGATGCCGGCGCGCGACAGAAAACGCCGGATCTCATGGACGCGCGGGGACGCGTCCCGGCCGAACACAATCGCGTCGGGGGAGTGGTCGCCCGCCGCACGTTCCCACTCGAGCAGGAACTCGGTCACCGTGCGGTGGAAGTATTCGTCCGGCGTGTGCCGGGGTAGAACGACGTAGTAGTCGATGCGGGTGCGGGTCATGGCGTCGAAGATGGACCGCGCGACAACCGGATCCGCCCACGAACCCCAGCGCACCACGAGGCCGCGGCGAACGTCCGGATACAACGCTCTGGCGAGGTCGAAGACGGTGCCGTCGTCGGCGTCCTCGGTGAGGTCGTCGGAGAGTACGAGGGCGACCTGCCGTCCGGCCGCGCTTGAACGTCTGAGGAGACCGGCGGATTCGGACGCTCTCGACGACGACAGCACCTCGTAGTCGGCCGCGTAACGGGAGCGAAGCTCCTCGACGAGACGGTCCCTCGCGTCTGCGTCGGCGGCACAGACGAGGATGATCGGATGTGACCGGTCGTCGTCCCTCGCCATGTGAGCGCTCCGTCCTGCGATCCAACCGTGGATTTCTGCGGCCAGAGTACTCCGGGCATCCGGCATCGCACCAGCGGTCGGCCGCGCCGGAGGGCTGGACGTGAACCCTCCGGTCGTTCCAGACTTTCAACTATGAATTCCTCGCGGGGTATTCGCACGCCCGATCAGCGCTTGCGCGTCTTCGTCAGCTCGACACTGAAGGAACTGGCGTCGGAGCGCAAAGCGGCGCGCGCCGCGATCGAGAGGCTGCACCTGGCACCGGTGATGTTCGAACTCGGTGCGCGCCCCCACCCACCCCGCGACCTCTATCGTTCCTATCTGGAACAGAGCGATGTCTTCGTGGGGATTTACGGGGACCGGTATGGCTGGGTCGCCCCGGGCGAGGAGGTGTCAGGGCTCGCCGATGAGTATCTGCTGTCTCCCCGCACGATGCCGAAACTGATCTACATTCGTGAGTCGGAGGGGCGCGAGCCGCGCCTCACGGAGCTGCTCGATCGCATCCGCTCCGACGATTCGGCGTCGTTCAAATACTTCGCCGACCCGCGGGAACTGCGAGGCTTTCTCGAGGCGGACCTCGCCGTCCTGCTTGCTGAGCGCTTCGACCGGAGCCGCGTGCCGGAAGTACCCGTCACGCCAGAGGCTGAGTCGGCCATTCATGAGAGCGACGACCAGGTGCGGCTCCCAATCCCGCTGACCGGCCTCGTCGGGCGGGAACAGGAGCTCGAGGCGCTCGAGCGGATGCTGCGCGGCGGCTCGGTTCGGCTGCTCACGCTCACCGGACCCGGGGGAATCGGAAAGAGTCGCCTGGCGATCGCGGCAGCGGAGCGAGCCGCGGATGAGTTCCGGGGAGGCGTGCGATTCGTCGACTTCTCCGCGGTGCGCGAGCCAGCGCTCGTGCTCTCCACCATCGCCCAGGCGCTCGGCGTGCGTGACATCGGTGATACCCCCGTGCTCGACAAGCTGGCGACGGCTCTACGATTCAGGCGGATTCTGCTGATCCTCGACAACTTCGAGCAGATCGTCGACGCCGCCCCGTCGCTGTCGGAGTTGCTCTCGGTGGTGCCCGGCCTCACCCTTCTTGTCACGAGCAGGAGTCTGCTGCGTGTTTCGGTGGAACGCAGCTTTCCCGTCGGGCCTCTCGAGTTGCCCGAGACAGGGTCCGACCTCTCTCCGACCGACCTCGTCGGCATCCCGGCGGTCGCCCTGTTCGTCGAGCGCGCCCACGCGGTGAAACCGGACTTCGAGGTGACGAGCGCCAACGTCGACGCGGTCGTCGGGATCTGCCGGGCGCTCGACGGTGTGCCACTCGCCCTGGAACTCGCGGCAGCGAAAATACGGGTCCTGTCGCCGGCGTCGATGCTTGAGCGGCTCGATCGATTGCTGTCCTTCCTGGGTGGCGGGCCGAGGGATCTCCCCGCCCGCCAGCAGACCCTCAGGAAGACCATCGACTGGAGTACCCAGATGCTCAACGACGACGAGAAGAGTCTTCTCGCCGCGACCGGGGTGTTCGAGGGCGGGTTCTCCCTCGAAGCGATCGAGACGGTCTGGGATCCAGAGCGGGAGCGGGACACGCTCGGTGTGCTCGGTGTTCTCGTCGACAGCAGCCTGGTTCGGCAGCAGGATTCGGGTGGCCGGTCCTTTTTCTCGCTCCTCGCGACCGTGAAGGCCTACGCCCTCGAACGGCTGGAGGAGCTCGGGGTGCTCGCCGAGTTTCGGGAACGTCATGCCCGTTTCTTCATCGCGCTGGCGCTCGAGGCGGAGTCAGAGCTCGAAACGCGCAAGCAGCACGAGTGGATGGTGCGGCTCACCGACGACTGTGACAATCTCCGCGCCGTGGAACGCTACCTTCTCGAGACCGAGGACTGGGAGCGTGCCACCGGTTTCTCCTGGGCGCTCTACATCTTCTGGTGGGTCGGTGGGCACCTCGGTGAGGTGCGCCGCTGGATGGAGACGGTGCTGGCATCCGGTGCGCCCTTGTCCGATCTGGCCACGGCGGTCGCGCTGTACTACACGCGAGCGATCACCTTCTGGCAGGATCCTGACGGCCAGGTCATTCCCGGGCTCACCGAAAGCGCCGAGATGTTCCGGAGCGGCGGCGACCCTCCCGGTGAAGCCCTCACCCGGATCTCGCTCGCGCTCGCTCTGCTCGCGGCAGCCGAACCCGATCCGGCAGGGGCGGATGAGCAGCTCAATCGGAGCCTCGAGATCTTCCGCGAAGCCGATGACACGTGGGGAGAAGCGGTGACGCTGGTCACGCTGGGACGGGTGGACCTGCTTCGGCAGGACGTTCACGCTGCGTTCGCGCGATTCTTCGAGAGCCTGGCGCTCGCGCGGGAGCTGGATGACGACCTCGGTGAAACCATCGCGCTCCATCACCTCGGCTGGGCACAGGTGGTGAAGGGGGACCTGCCGGCGGCGCAGGGATCGTTCCGCGAGAGCCTCGGACTCTCGCTCCGCCTCGGCCATGACGAAGGGATCGCCTACGGGCTCGAGGGGATGGTGGCGACCGCTGCGTCCGGCGGCGACATCGACCGTGCCGGCCGGCTGCTCGGAGCGTCGGAGCGGGTGAGGGAGCAGGGAGGCATCTACAACGCTCCCTCGTTCTCCTTCCACGACCAGTGGGTGGCGCAGATCCGCTCCAGTCCCGCGGCGTCGTCCTTCGAGGAGGCCAGGCTGGCGGGGAGGAAGCTGTCTGCGCGGGCCGCCGCGGCATACGCGCTCGAGCAGACTCCTGTCCCGGAGGGAGCGCCGGGCGATGGCTGAGGAGCCGACAGAACCGGACGTCCGGCGGCCACGGTCCGAGCGTGGGGATGACGGCATCCGCCCGATCACCAGGGCGGTGTCCATCCTGGTCCTCCCGTTTCTTGCCGCAGCCAGTGTGCTGCTGTATCTCTTCGCCGGGGACACCGACCGACTGTTCGCGTGGACGATCCAGCCGCCGCTCACCGCCATGGTGCTGGCGAGCGCCTACCTCGGCGGGATCTGGTTCTTCGTGCAGGTGCTCCGGCAGGGGCGCTGGCACCGGGTGAGACACGGTTTTCCTGCCGTGCTCATCTTCGCAACCCTTCTCGCAATCGCGACGATCCTCCACTGGGACCGGTTCCACTTCGGCCATGTCTCGTTCGTCACCTGGGCCACCCTGTACTTCGTCACCCCTGTGCTTCTCGTGGCAGTTCTCATCGTCAACTGGCGAGCGGACGCCGGAAGAGCGGATGCCGTCGATACGGTCACGCCGTGGCCCGCGCGCGTCTTCCTCGCGATCGTCGGGGCGGCATCCGCCGTCGTCGGGCTTCTCATGTTCGTTTCGCCGACCCTCGCGATCGGATCGTGGGCGTGGGAGGTGACCCCGCTCACAGCGAGGGTACTCGGCGCCGTGCTCATCCTGCCTGGGGCAGTGAACATATGGATGCTTCTCGACCGCCGGTGGAGCGCGTTCAAATGGATCGTGCAGGCAGAGCTGGTCTGCCTGGTGTTCCTCAACATCGCGATCGTGCTGTGCAGGGACCAACTCGACTGGCGGAACGTGGTGACCATTCCCGTTGTCGTCGTGCTCGCGGCATCCCTCGTGTTCTTCGCCTGGCTCTATCTCGATGGAGAACGCCGCGCTCGCCGCGGTCGCGCTGGCACGGCTCCCTGAGTTCGGCGAGCCGTGCCGGGGGAACCTCAGCTGACGACGATCCATCCGTCCACCCGGCGGGGGATGCCGAGCGGGTTCTCTTCGCGGAGCGCTGCGGGCAGGATCTCGGCCGGAGCATCCTGGTAGGCGATCGGTCGCTGGAACCGGCGGACCGCCGTGGCGCCGACCGACGTGAATTGGGTATTGGTCGCGGGCCAGGGACCACCGTGCTGCTGCGCCCAGCTGACGGCGACCCCGGTCGGCCAGCCCTCGAACAGCAGACGCCCTGACCTCTCCGCGAGTCGCGTGACGAGAGGCGCTACCTCCTCGCCCGCCTCATGGTGCAGCGTCGCGGTGAGGCTTCCGGGGAGAAGGTCGAGAGCCGCGTGCAGTTCGTCCGTATCGCGGTACCGCACGAGCAGGGTGAACGGACCGAATACCTCGTCCAGCAACGACTCGGCGTGCTCCTGAAGGGTCGCGACGTCGACCGCGGCGACGAGGGGCGAGGAGCCGTCTGCGGCGCCGTCGGCTTCAGCGACGACGTCGACGCCGGCAGTCCCACGGACACGTTCCGCCCCTGACCGGAAGCCTTCGGCGATCGATTCGGTGAGCATCCGCGGCTGCCCGGCCAGGTGAGCGCCGAGCGCGCCCTCCAGGGTTGATTCGGCCGGCAGGAAGACGACTCCTGGCTTGGTGCAGAATTGCCCCACCCCGAGCTGGAAGGAGCCGGCAAGCCCCTCCGCGAGCGCAGTTCCCCGAGCAGTATCCGCGCCAGCGGTGATCACAACGGGATTGAGCGAACCGAGTTCACCGTAGAACGGGATTGGTTCCGGCCTGGCGTTGGTGCGATCCAGCAACGCGCGACCGCCACGGACCGATCCGGTGAAGGCAACGGCGCGTGTCAGCGCGTGGTCCACGAGGGCAAGCCCCGCCTCGAAGCCGGAGATCAGCGAGAAGAGCCCTCGCGGCGCACCCGCTGAGTGCAGCGCGTCCTCCACGATTCGAGCGGTCAGCGCGGACGTTTCGGGATGCCCCGGGTGGGCCTTGACGATCACCGGGCAGCCAACGGCGAGGGCAGAGGCGGTGTCGCCGCCAGCGACGGAGAAGGCGAAGGGGAAGTTGGAGGCGGCGAACACGGCCACAGGGCCGATCGGCCGGAGCACGCGCCGCAGGTCGGGAATCGGGGGAGTGGCGGAGGAGTCAGTGTGGTCGATCGTCGCTTCGAGGTACGAGCCCTCCTCGATCACGGCGCCGAACAGCCGCAGTTGCGCGCTCGTCCGAGCGAGCTCTCCGGTGAGGCGGGGCGCTCCGAGGGCGGTCTCGCGTACGGCGACCGCGATGATGGACTGTGCCTGTGCGTCGATACCATCGGCAATCGCGCGTAACCAGGACGCGCGGGTCGTGTCATCCGCTGCTCCCGCCGGTTCGGCGGCGGCTGCAGCAGCTCGGACGATGCGGTCGAGATCTTCGGGAGTGGTGTCGATCATGGCGAAGCCTTTCCTGGTGCGTGGATGGAGGGTGCTCAGCGAAAACGGAGGCCGAGGCCGCGCTCGGGGCCGCCGGCCGCCCAGCCCTCGGAGATGACGACGCCGGTTGGAGCGGTGAGAGCGCCGAGGTCGGAGAAGCCGGCATCCTCGACGTCTTCGATCCAGGATGCCTCCGGCAACGTGAACGCGACCTGTGCTGACAGCTCAGGGAGCAGATGAGGTGCAAGCTCGACGCCGCGGGAGCGCGCGAGTTCCGCGATCCGCAAAAACGGAGTGATTCCGCCGACACGGATGACGTTGGGCTGCACGATGTCGACGGCCTCGGCGTCGAGAAAGTCCCGGAAGCGGTACACCGTGTGGAGGTTTTCGCCCACGGCGATCGGCACATCGATTCGACGGCGAAGCTCGGCGTGGCCGGCCAGGTCGTCGGCGCGCAGGGGTTCTTCGATCCAGCCGATGTCGTATGCAGCAAAGGCGTTCACGGAGCGGGTTGCGGTGTCGAGGTCCCATCGCTGATTCGCGTCGACGAGCAGGCGCCGTTCGGTGCCGAGCACGTCCCGAACCGCGGCCAGACGGTCGAGGTCCTCGGCAAGATCGGGCTTGCCGACCTTGACCTTCACTGCCTCATGACCCGCATCAACCCACCGGCGCACCTGACCGACGAGTTCATCGAGCGAATAGTGAAGGTTCACCCCGCTGCCGTAGGTGGGCAGGCGGTCGTGACGCCGTCCGAGCATCCCGGTCACCGACGTCCCGGCACGTCGTGCCGTGAGGTCCCACAGCGCCGTGTCGATTCCGGCCAGCGCGACGGTGGTGAGACCACCACCGCCGGCCTCGTGCAGGTGTGCCCAGGCACCGTCCCAGAGTTCCGTGGTCGCCTGTCGGCCGATGACCCAGGGAATGAGGTCGTCATCGAGCAGCGCCTGAACGGCAGTGCCGCCGATCGTCGGTGTCCAGCAGAAGCCGTGGCCGTGCGCGCCGTCTTCTGTGGTGATCGTGACCTCGACGACGCGGATGTCAGTGACATCCGCCGCCCAGGGACGGCGGAGCGGAATCCGGATCAGCCGGGTGGCGACCGATCGAATCACCGACGACGCGGTGTCAGGGGCGAACGGTGTCGTCACGCCAAGAGTTCCCGTCCGGTCTCGAGGAGCTCGGCCAGACGGTCGATCTGCTCGGGGGCCGGGTCGACGAGAGGGGCGCGGACGGGACCGACCGGCAGTCCGCCGAGACGGACTCCAGCCTTGACAAGAGAGACGGCGAATCCGGGAGTCTCGTCGCGAAGTTTGATGAGGGGTGCGTAGAAGCCGTCGAGCAAACGGTGCTGAGTGGCGAGGTCTCCGGATCGAAGCGCGGTGAAGAAGCCAACGGCGATGCCCGGAGCCATGGCGAACACGGCGGATGAGTACAGTGGCACGCCGATGGCGCTATAAGCCGCCTGTGTCATTTCTGCCGTGAGCAGACCGTTGAAGAAGAGCACGTCGTCGCGGCCGCTCGCTGCTGCCTCGCGGACGAAACGCTGGGCGAGGGCAAGGTCGCCGACGCCGTCCTTGAAACCGACGACCTGAGGGACGTCGAGCAACTCGCGCACCGATTCCGGCTGGAACTGGGCGGTCGCGCGGTGGTAGACGATCAACGGCAGGTCGGTGGCTGCCGCGATTCGTTTGACGTACTCGACCAGTCCGCGCTGGGGTCCGTTCACCAGATATGGCGGCAGCACCAGGAGCCCGTCGGCGCCGAGGCGTTCCGCCTGCTGCGCACAGGCGATTGCGTGGCCGAGCTGACCACCGGCACCGGGCAGTACCGGCACGCGCCCGGCCGTACCGCGGATCGCTGCTTCGACGACGGTGCCGTACTCCTCGGTGGACAGGGCGTGGAATTCACCGGTCCCGCAGGCGGCGAATACCGCGCCGGGGGCGTGTTCCACCCGCTCGGCGACGTGCTGCTCGACGAGCTCGGCGTCGACGCGGTCCTGGTCGTCGAAGGCGGTGACAGGAAAGAACAGGACCCGGTCGGGAATGGTGAGCTCAGACAAGGGAGGACTCCTCGGGGTGGGGGGAAGCGGGGGATTGGTGTCCGCGCAGTTCGGTGCGCCAGGAACGTGTCGCTCGCCACCCGAGCAGTTCTTCGGCGTGCGCCGAGCTGAAGACGGCGGCGTCGTCGGCGAGCGCTCGAGCTGCATCTCCGGTACCGGGGACGAGCGACGAGAGCGCCGCAGAGACGGGTGCTTCGACGAGGGAGTCGGAAGCCCCGACGAAGAACACCTCACCGTTGGGGATGTCCTGGGCATGTGCCAGCCACGCCAGGACGAAGTCAGCGGCATCCCGTGCATCGACGTAGTTGAACAGGGCGACGGCGGACAGAGCCGGATCGGCAAGGCGGTCGGCGATGGTGTGGCCCTGCTGGGTCGGGGCCCCGGACCACTCCTCGGGAGCGATCACGTAACAGGGACGGAAGACCCCGAACCGCACGGAGGCGCCGTCGCGCCGGACCGCCATCCGGACGATCTCTTCGATGGCGACCTTGGAGGCGGCATAGCCATTCCACGGAGCGACCGGGTGGGCTTCATCCAGCGGAAGATATGACGGACTCCAGCCGGAGGGGGATCCGTAGCCGATCACGGTGGGACTTGACGCGACGAGCAGAGCGCCCGCGCCGGACGAGACTGTCGCGTCGAGCACGCTCCACACGAGGCGGGTGTTGATGTCGAATATCTGCGGGCTCGGGAGTGCGCCGGGAACGGCGATGGCTGCGAGATGGATCACCGCTGCCGGCGCGATATCCCGAAATGCGGTGGCTGTCGCCTGTGGATCGAGAAGATCTATCTCCACTTGTCTGGCGGGCAACCCCTCGAGTGTCGACCGGTCGAGTGAGACCACGTCGAATCCGGCATCCGCGAGGGCGATGACCACACTTCTTCCCAGTCGTCCTGCGCCACCGGTGACGAGGACGCGAGTCACGGCCGTCACTGTGCGACGCCAGCGAGAGCGGCGCCGGCCGTGCCGAGGTCGAGCTGGTCGATGCGCACGGCACCCTGCTCGGCGAGAGAACGGTTGCCGGCGAGGCCGACGACCATGCTGCGCACACCGTCGCTCCAGTCCGCGGTGCGGCCGAGCTCGTCGTGCTGCCGGCCGACGAATACGTCACGCAGCAACGCGGCGTCTCCTCCGCCGTGGCCACCTGTGGCCTCGGGGATCGGTACGTCGCGGGCCGGCGCGAAGTGACGCTGAACCACCAGTCGCTCCGTCACCGGGCGCGCGGTGTCATCGGCGACGAGGTCGGGACGGGCGCTGGGGTCGACCACGGTGCGTCCTTCCTCGTCGATCAAGACGGTGCCCCGTTCGACCACGGTGAGTTCGGCGCGCCCACGGGTGCCGTTGATGGCAACGGTGTAGCCCTCCCACGGCGAGTGGGCGTTCAACGAATACGACATCGAGCTGCCTCGGCTGTAGTCGACGACGAGCGACACGTTGTCCTCGATAGTGATGCCCTCGTCGAACACGTCGCGATCGCGCAGATACCCGTCGTGCTGTTCCTGATCGAGGTAGAGCCCTTTCCAGGTGGGGTCGGTGCGCAGGTCGAGGCTGAAAGCGTCACGCAACGGGGAGTCGGTGGTGCCGCGCTCGGGACGCGCGCCGAGGCCGCGGCGTTTCGCGGCTTCTGCACCGTAGAAGCGCAATCCGCCTGACGCGTAGACGCGCGTCGGAACATCCGAAATCCACCAGTTCACGAGGTCGAAGTGGTGGCTGGATTTATGGATCAGAAGCCCACCAGACATCGACTTGTCACGGTGCCACCGCCGGAAGTAGTCGGCCCCGTGCGCGGTGTCGAGCACCCACTCGAAGTGCACACCGGTGACCTCACCGATTTCACCCGCGTCGATCACACGCTTCAGCTCGCTGTTCCGTGGGGAGTAGCGGTAGTTGAAGGTGATGATGACATCCCGGCCGGTCCGTTCGACCGCGTCGGCGATTCGCCTCACGCCCTCCTCGGAGGTGGTCAGCGGCTTCTCCACGACGACATCGGCGCCGGCTTCGAGCGCGGTGACGATGTGATCGGCGTGGGTGAAGTCAGGCGAGGTGATGATCACCCGGTCGATCGCGTGCGAGCGCACCGCCTCGGCGAGTGCGTCCGGTTCGAATCGGGCGGGTGAGCCGAGCTCGGGGTGACGCTCGAGCGACCAGTCCAGCCGGCCGGGGTTCGTGTCGGTCCAGGCGACGAGTTCAGCGACGTCGGCGTGTGTCGAGGCGATCGCATCCAGATACATCTGGGCGCGGGAGCCTGAGCCGACGAGGGCATAGCGGTGGCGAGTCATTGTGGAGATCCTTTGATCACTTGATGCCGGAGGTGGCGGCGCCCTTGATGAGGAACCGCTGGCCGAACAGGAAGATGAGGAACAGGGGGATGAGGGACACCACACTCATGGCGAACATCGACCCGTAGTCAGAACTGGATTGAGAGTCGAGGAATCCCTTGAGGGCCAGTGACGCGGGGAACAGTTCCGGCAAACGGAGGTAGATGAGAGGCCCGAAGAAATCCCCCCAGGTCCAGATGAAGGTGAAGATCGCGGTGGTCGCCAGCGACGGCACGATCAGGGGAAGCGTGATCTGGAAGTAGCTGCGGATGTGCCCGGCGCCATCCACCCGCGCCGCCTCGAACAGCTCCTTCGGAAGGCCGCGGATGAACTGCACCATCAGGAAGATGAAGAACGCCTCGGTCGCCAGGAACTTCGGCGCGATCAGGGGCAGGAAAGTGTTCAGCCAGCCCAGCTCCTTGTAGATCAGGAACTGCGGAACGAGCAGCACCTGGAAGGGCAGCATGATCGAGCCGAGCATCAGCATGAACGCCAGGGTCCTGCCACGGAACTTCAACCGGGCGAAAGCGTATGCGGCCATCGAGCACGACACCAGGTTCCCGAGGATAGCGCCGAACGCGATGATCGACGAGTTGATCAGAAAGACGCTGAAGGGCGCCTGCAGGTCGTTCCAGCCGTTCGTGTAGTTCTCGAACGTGAGGTCGGTGGTGAAAATGCTCAGGTCGCGGAAGATCTGATCGTTCGGTTTCAGGCTGGAAACCACCAGCCAGATCAGTGGATAGATCATGATCAGCGACACAAGAGAGAGCGTCGCGTGTTTCCCGAACGCTCGGAGCCCGCCGAACCGCTTTCCGGCCGGCCGACGAGGCTGCGCGATGGCGCCGGGGCGCAGGATGGACTCGGTCTTAGTCGTCATAGAACACCCAATACTTCGAAAGCCAGAAGTTGAACGCGGTGAAGGCGGCGATTACGACGAGCAGGAACCAGGACATCGCCGAGGCGTAGCCCATGTCGAGCTCGGTGAAGGCCTCCTTGTACAGCAGGAGAGTGAAGAACATCGTCGAGTCGCTTGGTCCCCCGGTGCCGCCGGACACCACGTACGCCTGCGTGAAGGACTGGAACGCGAAGATGATCTGCAGCACGAGGTTGAAGAAGATCACCGGCGTGAGCAGAGGGAAGGTGATCGACAGGAACTGACGAATACGGCCGGCACCGTCCATCGATGCCGCTTCGTAGTACATCATCGGTATCTGCCGGAGCCCGGCGAGGAAGATCACCATCGGGGAACCGAATGTCCAGACGTTCAGGACGATCAGCGTGCCGAGGGCGAAGTCGGGATGCCCGATCCAGCCTGGTCCTTCAATCCCGAACCAGGCGAGGAAGCCGTTGACGAGGCCTTCCTTGCCGAAGACCTGGCGCCACAGGATGGCGATCGCGACGGAGCCGCCGAGGAGCGACGGCAGGTAGAAGATCGACCGGTAGAACGGCAGGCCGCGCATGCCCTTGTCGAGCAGGAGAGCGAGGCCGAGGGCGAGGGCGAGCTGGAGGGGGACTCCGACGAGGACGTAGACCGCTGTGACGCCGAAGGAGTTCCAGAACCGTGAGTCGCCGAACATCTCAACGAAGTTGTCGAGACCGGAGAAGACCGGAGCCTGCAACAGGTTGTAGTCGGTGAAGGACAGGTAGAGAGATGCGATCATCGGGCCGATGGTCAGGCCGAGGAGGCCGACGATCCAGGGGAGCAGGAAGAAAAGTGCCGCCCGGTTATCGGGGTACTTCTCCTTGACCCGTGTTTTTGTGCCGCGTCGCGAACGTGCGATGGTGCGAAGTTCGCCGAGACTGCTCACATGACCTCCCTGTCATGGCTACGCGTGATCGCCGAGGCACTGTCGCCGTTGAGAAAGCGGTTTCACGGAATGAGACGATTATTCACACGTTCGGGTCCATCCGTCAAGCCGACGCGGGTATTGTGAGGGAATCGGGCACCGGCCCGAGCCAAAGGGGACGAAGATGACCGCACACCGCGGCAATGTGACGATTGCGGATGTGGCGCGTCAGGCCGCAGTTTCCCCCGCGACGGTCTCGCGGGTCATGAACGGGCGATTCGCCGGAGACGTTGAGGTGGCGGATCGAGTGCGCGAGGCCGCCCGCGACCTGGCCTATGCTCCCAGCCCGCTTGCCCGGAGCCTGGCGCTCGGTCGAACCCACGCCGTCGCGTTCATCGTGCCCGACCTGGCGAACCCGGCGTTCCAGTCCGTTCTCGCTGGGCTGAGCAAGACCGCGGCCATCGACGGGTACAGGGTTCTCGTCGCCGACTCCGGGGAGAACGTCGCCGAGGAGGCGCCTCTCGCCATAGATCTCCGGCGGCGAACCGACGCGATCGTCCTGTGCGCGCCGCGTATGCCCGCGAGGGAATTGGCCGCGCTTGCGGTGCAACTGGAACCGCTCGTGCTCATCAACCGCATGGTTCCCGAGATCACGAGCCCGTCACTGACCATCGACTACCGGTCCGGAATCCAGACGATTGCCGCGCACCTGTACGCCGGGGGGCATCGTGCCATGGCATACGTCTACGGACCCGAGCAGAGCGCGTCGAACGCGCAGCGCGAGTTGGGCCTCGAGGATTTTCTTCGGGAACACCCCGGGGTGCGACTCGATCGAATCCCGGCGGGCGCCGGGTCTGAGGATGGGCGAGCGGCTGCCGCCCGGGTGCGCGAGAGCGGCGCTACTGCGGCGATGGCGTTCAATGACCTCGTCGCGATCGGCTTGATCGGCGGCCTTCGTGAACTGGGTGTCCAAGTGCCGGCGGATGTCTCTGTCACCGGTTTCGATGACATCCCGCTCGCACAGTACGTTGCCCCCGCCTTGACCACGGCTTCGGTGTCACACGCCGAGCTGGGCGTTCTGGCATGGCAGCGAATGCGTGCGCTCGTGGCGGGGGACCAGCCAGGTAACAACGTGACGTTCCAGCCTCGACTGGAGGTTCGCGAGTCCTCCGGGCTCGCCTCCGTTCGGGGTTCCTGACCGCAAAGCACCCACGTGGCTCGATTTGTTGTCGGCTGCATTCAATTCGTTGACAGCGCTGTCGGTGCGTGTTAGCTTCTCCGTGAAAGCGGTTTCTTCGTTCCTCCCGGAACGTCCGGATATCCGGCTCAAGTACCGCACAGTGGCTGCCACGCAGCCCCAACCCGAAAGAGGCGCAATGATGCGTATACGTCGATCACGCGCGGCCATTGGCTCCGCGGCGGTCATCGCAGCTCTCACCCTTGCCGGTTGCTCCGGTGAACCCGGTGCGGCAGAAGGCGACGGTATCGATCCCGACGAAGAAATCTCCCTCGAGATCTCCTGGTGGGGCGATGACGCGAGAGCAACGCTGTTCGGCGAGGTCATCGACCTGTTCGAGGAGGAACACCCGAACATCACGATCGTCGAGACGCCCGTTGGCGCTCCCGACGATCTGTTCAACCGACTCGCCACGGACTTCGCCGGAGGTGGAGACACCGCGCCGGACGTTTTCGCGCTCGGTGGCGCCAAGCCGCAGGAATACGGCTCGCTGGGCGCGCTGCTCGACCTCGGCACGGTCAGCGAACAGCTCGACACGTCCGCATATCCGGACTTCTCCCTCACCAACGCCCTCGTCGACGAGAAGCTGTACGGCGTGCCGACCGGTGGAAATGCGACCGCGGCATTCGTCAACGTCGACCTGTTCGAGCAGGCGGGAGTCGAAGCTCCCGAGGCGGACTGGACGTGGGAAGACCTCATTGCTGCGGCGAACGAGATCGGCAGCGCCGGTCTGACCGATGAGGCGGGCAAGAAGATCTACGGTATTGATCTTCGCGTCCAGGACATCATCGGCACATACGCCGGTCAGGTCGATGAGGTCGGCATGTACGACTGGGATGGCGCGTTGAGCGTCGATGCCGAGCAGATGGCCGGCTGGTACGACATCGAAAAGGAACTGCTCGACGGCGGTGGACTGCCAGACCCGACAGTCGTCACAGCCAACTGGCAGCTCCCGCCCGACCAGCAGCCGTTCACGCTCGGTCAGGCAGCGATCACCTTCGGTTACAGCAACCTGATGGCTGCATACGCGGGTGCAGGTGAGAACGTGCAGATGATGCTGCCGCCCACCTCGACCGATATCTCCGGCGTGGCACTGCTGCCGTCAGCCTTCTGGTCGGTGAACGCCGCAACGAAGCACCCGGAGGCGGCCGCTGCCCTGGTGGACTGGTTTCTCCACGAGCCTGCCGCGGCTGAGCTCATCCTCGACACGCGAGGTGTGCCGTTCAACCCGGACACCCTCGCCGTCGTCTCACCCAAGCTGAGCGGACCCAGCCAGATCGCGGCGGACTACGTTGACGTCGTGCTCGAGGAGGGCGTCGTGGCCCCGCCGCAGCCAGCCGGTGGCGCAATCATGAACGAGCTCTCGCAGCGCATGGAATCCGAGGTTCTCTTCGGCCGTGCGACACCGAAGGAGGCGGGCGAGCGCTGGGTTGAGGAACTCGGTGCCGCTCTGGAGTAAAGCTCTGTGAGTGATGGGGTGCGATCGCAGGAACTGCGGTCGCACCCCATCATCTGTTTCACTACCTTCATCAGCCGAACATCGAGGAGATCCGATGAGCACCAGCTCCCGAAACGACCTGCGGCGTCGCCTTCGAGCGTCGGACCCTGCGGTCACAGCAGGAATTGCAGGTACGCCGCTCGGGGTTGAGATCGCCGAAGCTGGCGTGCGCTTCGTCGCCACCGGTGGAACCCTTGAGCGCCGCTGGCACGAGGCGCTCAAAGAGCTTGCCGAGTGCATCCGCCCCATCGGGGTGAGTGGGCCAGTGCTCAACGAGGGTGGCCCGTACAACGGCTGCTGGATGGAGAGCACCGGCACGATCAATGTCGAGATACTCGCTCGGTTTGCGCCGCGTGTCGCACACGACACCCTGCTGTTGTTCGCCGAGCATCAGCGCGAGGACGGGATGATCCCGTACAAGATCGTCGCCGAAGGCCCCGGTTTCAGCCAGATCCAGATCGTCACGCCGCTCGCGCGAGTCGTCTGGCGGCAGTATCTCCGTACCGGGGACCGTGAATTCCTGCGCACGATGTACGGGGCGATGGCCCGCTACGACGCGTGGCTCGACCGCTACCGGAACACCCTCGGCACCGGCGCGGTCGAAGCGTTCTGCGCGTTCGACACCGGCCATGATCTCTCACCCCGGTTCTGGTTCGCTCCCGACCGGGCGTTCCACAGCGATGCTCGACGATGCGACCCGGCAGCATCCGGGGTCCCGTATGTCGCCCCTGATCTCACGGCGAACGTCGCCTGCCAGCGCACCTACCTGGCTGTCATTGCCGAGGAGCTGGGCGAAGACCCTCAGCCGTGGCGGAATGCGTCGACGGCATCGCTGGATGCCTTGTTCGAGCAGTGCTTCGACGAAGCAGACGGCTTCTTCTACGACCGCGACCGCTCAGGCGAACCGGTGCGGATTCAGTCGGACGTCCTTCTCCGGGTACTCGCCTGTGAAGTCGGCGATGAACCGTTCTTCGCGCACAGCCTCCGCCGCTATCTCCTGAACACGCGCAAGTTCTTCGCGCACTACGGCTTCACCACCATCGCCATGGATGACCCGCGTTTCGACCACGACTCCTCACGCAATTCGTGGGGCGGACCCGTGAACTTCCTCGCGCAGTTGCGTGCGCCGGATGCGTTCGAGCGGCACGGCCACGTTGCCGAATTGGCTCTCGCGTCTGCGCCGGTGCTCTCGGCTCTGGCCACGGCGGACAGATTCCCGCAGTGCCTGGACCCGTGGTCGGGTGATGCCGGCTTCACCGAGGTGTATTCGCCGTCGATCCTCTGGTTCCTCGACGCGATCGAGCGGCACAGCGGAATCCTGGTGCGACCCAACGGAGAACTGTGGTTCTCCGGTCTCGCGCCATCGCGGCTCGAGCACGGGGCCGCGGCAGAGATCATCGGCACTGCTCGCGTCGTCGACGGCGTGCGGTGGGAACTGATCGCGGACGACGACCTCATCGAGGTGTATCGGGACGACACGCTGGCCTTTGCCTTCCCGAGGGGATGGCGTCTGATCATCGATCGAGCGGGTCACGTGACAGCGGTGACCGGGCTCGCTGCCGCTCCGGTCGCCGGTGAGCTGCGGGTCGGGGCGCTGTCGCTCGACCTACGAGTCGATCCGAACGAGGTCGTCCGGATCGACTCAGATGCCGTGGCCGGCCGGAGCCGGGTGGATTTCGTTCGCCCCGTGTTCGGCTGACGGGCTCTGGCTCACTCGCGCAGCGCGAGTCCCGTCGGGGTCTCCTGCAGCGGGAAGAAGTGCGCCCGCTCGTCCGGGGTCCGGTTCGGCGTGTGCAGCGTGAGCTGCAGCTGCCCGGCCCGGTCGGCGAAGATCATCCCGTGCCCGCCGTCCGCTGCCCAGAGTGCTTCCTCGGACTGGGACCACGGCCCGCGGATGCCTCCGGTCGCGGACACAGCGACACCCATGGCATAGCCGGATTCGCCAAAGCTCGACCAGAGCATGGTGAGGCGACCGTCCGTGGTGCGATACAGAAATGGCCCGTCGGTGACGAACACCTCGGGGAACTCGGGGCGAGGGATCGATCGCGCCCAGGGCGCCGACGATGCGGCAAACAAGAGGAGGGGCTGGCCGACCGTCGTCTTCAGGTCGTCGGACAGCTGAACCGCGTGGACTTCACCGTCGCCGACATCCTTCCACTCCCGGCAGAACACCAGGTACGGCGTCCCGTTCTCCACGTGCAGCGTGCCGTCCAGGCACTCCCACGAGTCCGGCGTCAGCGGACCGTCCGACCAGGGCACGAAAGGGCCGCCCGGTTTCGTCGAGCGGAGCACCTGCGTGCCTCGGCGGCGTCCTTCGGCCGTGAACGTGGCGAACAGATAGAAGGCGTCGCCGTGGCGGTGGACCTCGGGTGCCCAGTACTGGGTGTGCGACCAGAATTCGGGGTCGGGTCGGAAGGCGGGGTGGGGGCCGTGCCACTCATCCAGGTCGTCGCTCCACCACGTGTCGAAACCGGTGGCCGGGCCGCTCCAGATATTAGCGTCGGTGCTGCCGTACAACCAGTAACGGTCGTTCCGGTCGTCGAGCAGGACGAACGGGTCACGGATCTGGATCTGATCAAGGCGCGTCATGGATTCTCCGGTTCGGTCAGGTGAAGTCAGGTGAGGTCAGGTCAGGTCAGGTGAGGTCGAGAGCGACAGGACGGGCGAGCCCATTGACAAGGGTGGTCGGCCATTCCGGATCAACGGTCAACACTTCGATGCCGGTTTTGTCGACGACGATCGTGTCCTCGATCTTCGCGTTGGGGACCCAGGGATTCCACGCGAAGGCGCCTCCGTGTGCGACCAGTGCCTCGTCGCGCGGCGTGGCCTTCGGGTCACGGCCGAGGTACCCGGTTGGTCCACCCTGGTGATGCGCACGCCATGCGGGGCGGTCGGCGGTGCCGAAGCCATGGGCCGCGTAGGCTTCGCCGATGTCCGCGAGCACCTCCCGGAGCGCTCGACCGGGAACGGTGGCAGCGAAGATATCCGCCTCCACCTGTCGGATCGAGCGTTCGGCGGGAGTCTCGTCTCCGCGGAAGCGTACCCAGCGGGTGATGCTGATATGAAGTCCGAACCGCACGCCGGTCACGACGGCCATCGCCTTGTCGCCCAGGACAGCGTCGGTCGGCAACGGATGCTGCACGTCGCCCCGTGACTCGCCCGCGACCAGGATCACCGAGGGAGTCGCGCCTGTCGCTGCGACGGCGGCAAGCAGGTCGGACGCCAGCTGATGCTCGGACATGGCCGGATGGCTGGAGCGCAATACGCGGGTCATGGCAGTTGCCATGTCGCGTCCCAGGTCGCGGTAGCGGTCTCTCTCCGCTGGCAGCAGGCCCGTGCGGATTTGCCGGAGGTCTGCCGCCACGTCGACATCCCGCAAGAGGTTCGGCTCGCCGGACTCGGCCGGATCCTCGAACCACGGGACGGAACGAAACTCCGCGCCGCCGATCTCCTCGGCGGCAAGGCGGTCGATCTCGTTCTCGAGCGCGGTCACCGTCGCGATTCCGGTCCGGTGCACGACCGCCGAGAAAACCGGCGGCCCGCCGAACGGAACACCGGTGCGGGGTCCGTCGAAGTACCAGGACAACGTCTCGGGACGGGTCAGCTGGATCGCGTCGGCCCCGTGCTCGTCGAGGAGTGCCACGAGGCGAGCGTGTTTGAGGGGACGGTCGGTGGTGACAAGGGGCGGCATATTCAGCTCCGAGCGGGTCGGCGTTCGTGGTCGCGTCCAGCTTAGGTGAGAAAGCGCTTTCACAAACAGTACGCTGCAGCGCTTTCGGAACTTCTCCACGCCGGAGCACGCTGTCAACCCCGAGGCTCCGGCTCCGGCTTCTTCGGGTCGAGGCAATAGTCTTCGTAACATGTTCCCGCTGACGAGCCACCTCGACCTCATCACCCCCTGGCTCGGATCCCAACGCTGGTTCGCCAGCAAAGGGCATCTTCCCGAGCTCGAACTCCTGGGCAGCTGGCAGATTCCCGCCACCGGTTCCCGCATTCTGACTCACCTGATCATGGACCACAGCGCGACGGTTCCCGTGCTCTACCAGGTGCCGGTCACAGAACACCGATCTCCGCTCGCCGACGGCGATGCTGCCCTCATCGGTACCTTCGCTGACGGCGAAGATACGGTGTACCTCTACGACGGACCCCAGGATCCGGTCTACGCCGAAGCGCTTCTGCGCATGATCGTGTCGAACGCGACGGCAGTTCCCGAAGGCGCGGATGCCGTCGGCCGGTCGTTCGGAGACATCGAGATATCGGCGATAGACGCCGCCCGGGTGCTTCGGGGTGAACAGTCCAACACGTCGATCATTTACAAGGTGACCACCCCGGACGGTCCGCTTCGGGTCATCTGCAAAGTCTTCCGCGCGCTGCACCACGGGGAGAACCCGGATGTCGTGCTGCAGTCGGCGATCGCCGCGGCCGGCTCCGACAGCGTCCCCCACTCCATCGGCTACGTCGAGGGGGAGTGGAGCGACATCGGGCAGCCAAACGGGCGTGCCCACGGGCACCTCGCCTTCGCCCAGGAGTTCCTCGCCGGAGCCGAGGACGCGTGGCGTATCGCTCTGCGAGCGAGCGAAGACGGCGTCGACTTCACCGCTGAGGCGCACGCTCTCGGGACAACGACCGCAGAGGTGCACCGCACCCTCGCCGCGTCGTTCGGGACGAAAGCTCCGTCAGATACTGATGTTGCCGAGACCCTCGACAGCTTTTCCGCCCGGCTCCAGCTGGCCATCGATGAGGTCCCTGCGATAGCGGAACTGCGCGGAGTGATCGAGCATCTCTATGCCACCGTTCGCACGCTGGAGTGGCCAGCGCTGCAGCGTATCCACGGGGACTACCACCTGGGTCAGGTTCTTGTCGCTGACGGCCACTGGATCCTCATCGATTTCGAGGGTGAGCCGATGCGGCCCATGGTGGAGCGCTCGCGACCCGACTTCGCCGTGCGCGATGTTGCCGGAATGCTGCGCAGCTTTGACTACGTCGCCGGTTCGCTCGGCAGCACGGAGCAGGCAGCGGCGTGGACCAGCGCCACGCGCCGGGCGTTCCTCAGCGGCTACATCGAGGAATCAGGCATCGACCTCCGCGCCCACCGCGAGCTCCTCGACGCGTTCGAGATGGACAAAGCGGTGTACGAAGCGGTCTATGAGGCACGAAACCGGCCGGACTGGCTCCCGATCCCGCTCGCGGCGCTCCGTCGGCTCGCTGCACGAGCTCGCTGACGTCAGCGGCGGAGTAGAACGCCCCTCGCGTACGCGGCCTGGCCGGCGTGCTCGAGATCGTCGGCGATCACGCTGATCAGCCGCACACCGAGAGTGACCGCCGGCGTCCAGCTTTCATCGACCACGCGGTCGAGGTCCTCATCGGACAATCCGCTCACAAAATGCATCGTGCGGTCGTGCACTTCGTCGAAATAGCCAAGGAGCAGGTCCGGGGCGTCGACGACAACAGCGGCAACGTCATCGCTTGAGTGCCCGTAGCCGGTGTCTGACGGGGGGAGCGGCAAACGGAACCGGTCCACCCAGCCGGCCGACAACCAGATCTGGTCCGTATCCATCGCGTCGGCGACATGATCGTCCTGCACTCGCGTGAGGTGCCAGATCAGCCAGGCGATGCTGTTTGCGTCCTCATCGATCCTGGCCATCAGTGCGCGGGAATCGAGGCCGTCGACGGCACCGTGGACGGCCCCTGACACGCGACCGAAGGCATCCGCCAGCAGTTCTGCACTTCTCATGTTGGTTCCTCCTGGATTTCTCCATATGAGCGCTGGCGCAGGCGGCGCGTCCACGCATAGGTGGTGCGGCCGGGCAGCGGGTGTCGAATCGGGTCGTACCGGTCACTCGTGTCGATCGGGCCAGGTGTGCGACCGAGTTCGAGGACCGCGAACGGATGCCATCGGCCGGCCGGCGTTGCGTGGTAGAGGTGCAGACGCCAGGTCGTGGTTTCGAGCACCGACGCGAGGGCGGTCGGCTCAGCGGGCAGATCGAGAGGCCCGATGGTTCGCGCGGCGAGGAGAACGGGGCCGCGATCGGACTTGTACGGGAAGAAGCTGGTGAATCGGGCGCGCGACGGAGAGCGGTGGAGTGCGAGCCAGAACCGTGACGGCATCCCGAAACCGGTGGAGGCGAGGAGAACGTCCGCGGGGCCGGAGGGAACGGGAATCCGGAGGGCGAGACCGATAACGTCCGGCAGCGGCGGGGGCAGGCCGATCGAGCGCGATACCCGTGCGGTGACCGGGATCTGGGCTGCGGGCGGGTCGTCAAAGAGTTGCAGCCCCGACGGGGAACCCTGCGTCACAAAGCGGAGCGTTCCCGACAGCGCGACCCCGTGGGGGTGCACGGGTCGCGGGGATCTCACTCGCTGAAGCGCAAGAAGAGACGCAGCGAGAACCCGGCCGAGAATCGCCGTCGGGCTCACGAGCTCAGTCACGATGCCTCGTCACGGCCGACCCGCAAAGCGAGTGCAATCAGCGGAGCCTGCAAAGGTAACCGTGCGAGCGCGATCAGACGTGCGGGCAGCGGTTGTTTGCGTAGCACTCGCACGGTGCGAACGTTCGCCGGGAGCACCGCCAGGAGGAAGATCGCCGACAGCAGCCCGCCGATGCTTCGCGTCCGTGGATGCGCGACCATCGCGCCCAGGACCCACTCAGCGGCGCCTGACACGTAGGTCCACAACCTGCTCGAGCCGGGAAGGCTCCGTGGAACGATCGGGTCGAAGACGCCGGGGCGCACGAAGTGGATCGCCCCGGTGACCGCGAACAGGGCAGCAAGCGTTGTTGCGGCCGGAGGCGTCCTCGTCGTCGTCATGCAGCCACAGTAGGGGATCGACGCTCCTTTCGGCGATGGCTTGCGTTGCGGTTCAGGGGCGCGGAGTCCATCGTGGGGTGCCGGGCACAGCCGGCCCGGTCGGCCAGCGGAGCGCAGCCGCCACTCCTGCCCGCTCGGGAAGCCGACCCGAGTCCACGAACATCAACCGTGAATCCGCGACGAGGGCGGCACGGGACAACGCGAGAGCGGCGGGCACCGAATCGAGAACTGCGGCCCCGAGCGCTTCTTCCGGCGCAGACGCCACCCACGGCTCGGACGCAAGCGCGAACAGCGAGCGGTCGCCGATCGCTTTGAGGTCGATGAGCATCTTCTCCACCTGCCCCTGCTGGAGCGCGTGGATGACGGCACCGACACCGACCGCTCCGTTCTCGAAGTCCCCGGCGGAGAGCCGGTCGACGGCGGCCTGTTCGTCTTTTGCACGAAGCTCGGTGAGCCGTGCGGCGACGTGCTCATTGAGGGCATCGCGAGATGCGCCTGCCGCGCGGACATGGGTTGGCACCGTTGAAGCGATCTCGCGCGAAGCGGGTGCCAGCTCTTCTGAGAGCAACTGCACGGCGCGGACGTCCCCGGCGAGCACGAGCAGGCGCGGACGCATCTCCCGAACGAGAGCGTCCACGGCGCCGGCGAGCTGGTTCTGGTTCTGGCGCCAGATCTCTTCGGAGTGGTGCTGGTAGTGGCTGTGCGACCAGCCACCTGCCTGGACTTTGTTGAGACTGTCCGTGCGGCCCTGCACGCCCTCGTCGTGAAGACTCGCCGTTTGCCGCGCCCGGAACGCGTGGATCTCGCCGCCCTCCCGTGCCGCCTCGACGACGAGGTAAAGCGCGTCGTTCTTGCGATCGACGAGGAGCGGGAGCAGGTTCGGTACGGGGGTGTACTCGACTGATTCGGCGGATGTCATCGGCCCCGCAAGGATCTCGTCGATAATCACATCGCCATCGGCGGCGACAAGGAACCGCGAGCACGAGCCTCCGACGCCGGTGGGCTCGGCGAGGATCCGATCGATGGCCTCGCAATCCGCAGCCGGTGCCCCGGCAGAGCGCAGAGAATTCCGGATGGTGTCCCTCCGGGTCTCGGCATCCTGCCCCGAGCCGTCGAACAGCGCGGCGGCATCCACATGGACAACGCTCGACGAGCCCTCGCGACGCCACAGAGCTGCCCACTCCCGAACCTGTTCCATGCGGGGATCCCGGGTTCCGTTCTCCGTCTGGGCTGCTGCACGGTTGGCCATGATGTCCTCCTTCGTCGGCGAATGGTCCACCGGGGGTCGAGCACGACAGCCGACCGAGCCGCGGTGAGTGTTGCTTCCATGAAACCCTTGACGGCTCACCGGCACAAGGCCAACGTCTTTACGCTTAGCATCGGGGCCGGTAAAAAGCCAGCGGCGCCGGGCGAAAAGGCAACGTCGCCCCATCGAAGTAAGTTTGATCCTGCGCTGTGCGAATCTCGCGCGATGCAGCTGAAACAAGGAGACCAATGGAAACCTGGCCTGGACACGCCTACCCACTCGGTGCGACGTACGACGGAAGCGGAACCAACTTCGCCGTTTACAGCGAGGCGGCAGACAAGATCGAACTGTGCCTGTTCAGTGAAGAGGGTCTGGACGAGACCAGGATCGAACTGCGCGAAGTAGAGGCGTTCATCTGGCACTGCTATCTTCCCGAGGTGCAGCCGGGCCAGCGTTACGGCTACCGGGTGCACGGGGAATACGACCCGAGCCAGGGCAAGCGCGCCAACCCGAACAAACTCCTCCTCGATCCGTATGCAAAAGCAACCTGCGGAGCCAACGACTGGAGCCAGGCGCTCTTCTCATACAACTTCGGTGACCCGGACTCCCGCAACGATGAGGACTCCGCCCCGCACACCATGCTGAGCGTGGTCGTCAACCCGTTCTTCGACTGGGCGGGCGACCGGCACCCGTACACCCCGTACGGCCAGACCGTGATTTACGAAGCACACGTCAAGGGCCTCACGCAGCTCAATGAAGCGATCCCCGAGGCCCAGCGCGGCACCTATTCCGGCATCGCGCACCCCGCGACGATCGAGCACCTCCTCAAGCTCGGCGTGACCGCGATCGAACTCATGCCCGTGCACCAGTTCGTCCAGGATTCCACCCTGCTCGACCAGGGTCTCAGCAACTACTGGGGCTACAACTCGATCGGGTTCTTCGCACCACACAGCGAGTACTCCTCCGTCGGCCAGGACGGCCAGCAAGTGCAGGAGTTCAAGGGGATGGTTCGATCGCTCCACGAAGCGGGCATCGAGGTCATCCTTGACGTGGTGTACAACCACACGGCGGAGGGGAACCACCTCGGCCCGACGCTGTCGTTCAGGGGGCTCGACAACGAGGCGTACTACCGTCTCGAGGAAGATGACAAGCGCTACTACACCGACTACACCGGAACGGGAAACACCCTCAACGTCCGGCACCCACACTCGCTGCAGCTCATCATGGACTCGCTGCGCTACTGGGTGACCGAGATGCACGTCGACGGGTTCCGTTTCGACCTCGCAAGCGCCCTGGCCCGCGACCTCTACGAAGTCGACCGGCTCTCCACCTTCTTCGAGCTCGTGCAGCAGGACCCGATCGTGTCTCAGGTCAAGCTCATCGCCGAGCCGTGGGATGTCGGCCCCGGCGGTTACCAGGTCGGTAACTTCCCGCCCCAGTGGACGGAGTGGAACGGTAAGTACCGCGACACCGTTCGCGACTTCTGGCGCGGAGAGCCATCGACCCTCGCCGAATTCGCGTCACGACTGACCGGCTCCGCCGACCTCTACGAGCACTCCGGGCGTCGTCCGGTCGCATCGATCAACTTCGTGACCGCCCACGACGGGTTCACCCTGCGCGACCTCGTCTCGTACAACGAGAAGCACAACGACGCGAACGGCGAAGACAACAACGACGGCGAATCGCACAACCGGTCGTGGAACTCCGGTGTTGAGGGCGACACCGATGACCCTGAAGTGCTCGGACTCCGCGCGCGCCAGCA
Organism: Mycetocola sp. TRD_SC_2; assembly: GCF_055361225.1. Classification (NCBI taxonomy): domain Bacteria; kingdom Bacillati; phylum Actinomycetota; class Actinomycetes; order Micrococcales; family Microbacteriaceae; genus Mycetocola; species Mycetocola sp. TRD_SC_2. The sequence goes on from NZ_CM143954.1 coordinate 1,293,502, forward strand.
GCGCAACTTCATCGCCACCATGCTGTTGTCGCAGGGCGTGCCGATGCTCCTCCACGGAGACGAGCTCGGCAGGACCCAGCAGGGCAACAACAACGGCTACGCGCAGGACAACGAACTGACCTGGGTGCACTGGGACCAGGCCGATGCTCCACTCGTCGAGTTCACCGCAGCCGTCGCCCGGCTCCGCAAGGAACACCCGGTGTTCCGACGCAGTCGCTTCTTCGACGGCCGTCCGGTTCGCCGTGGTGAGGGAGAACCCCTGTCCGACATCGTCTGGCTCACCAGCGAAGGCACCGAGATGCAGCCAGAGGACTGGGATGAGAACCTCGCCCGCACCGTCGGCGTGTTCTTCAACGGCCAGGGAATCCGTGAGCGCGACTCCCGCGGCCAGTGGATCACAGACGTGAACTTTCTGCTGTTCTTCAACGCGGGCGACGAAGACGCGGAATTCATCCTGCCGCCGGAGGAATACTCCAAGGCATGGGAGATCGTTGTCGATACAGCGGGAGAAGGCGCTGACTCCGTCGCCCGCGAGGCAGGCGCTCCGCAGAAAGTCGTAGCTCGCTCCATGATGGTGATGCGTGCGTACAGCGCACCGGAGGCTGAGCCTGACCACTCCGTCGCGGCATCCCTCGCCGTGCTGAGCGGCTCCCAGAACACCAGTACGGCCGAGGTGCGCCCGGGAGCAGTGTCATGAGGCTGCCGCTTTCGACCTACCGGCTCCAGATTCGCGAGAGCCTGACCCTCACGGATGCCGCGGACCTGGCGGACTACATCACCTCCCTCGGCGCCGACTGGTTGTACCTGTCACCTCTCCTCGTCGCCGAGTCAGGATCTGATCACGGCTACGACGTGGTCGACCATTCACAGATCGACCCGGTTCGGGGAGGCTCGTCCGGGCTCGACGCGTTGTCGAAAGCGGCTCGAGCCGAAGGGCGCGGCGTCCTGGTCGACATCGTGCCCAACCACATGGGGGTAGCGACTCCGTCATTGAACGCCTGGTGGTGGGATCTCCTCACCCTGGGCCGTGAGTCGCGCTATGCGGAAGCGTTCGACGTGGACTGGGAGGCTGCTGGAGGAAAGATCCGCATCCCCGTGCTTGGAGATGGCGACACCGAACTCGATTCGCTCGAGCTCGTCGATGGGCAACTGCGCTATTACGACAACGCATTTCCGGTCGCGCCAGGCACCGCGGACGACGGGGCCGATGTTCGCACGATCCACGACCGTCAGAACTACGAGCTGGTCAACTGGCGCCGGGCAGACGCCGAGCTGAACTACCGGCGGTTCTTCGCCGTCAACTCGCTCGCGGGTATCCGCGTCGAAGTGCCGTGGGTGTTTGCCGAATCGCACGCCGAAATCGTTCGGTGGGTGCGCGAGGGGCTCATTGACGGGTTGCGGGTGGACCACCCCGACGGTCTCGCCGACCCGGGCGGCTACCTCGACGCCCTTCAGAAGGCGACGGGCGGGACATACGTCCTCGTCGAGAAGATCCTCGAGGGTGACGAGCAGATGCCGCCGAGCTGGGCCGCGGCCGGAACGACCGGCTATGACGCGCTCGGTGACGTTGACCGGGTTTTCGTCGACCCCGCCGGAAAGGCCGTGCTCGACGACCTCGAAAACAAGCTCCAGGGTGTCCCCACCGACATGGAGGTGGTCTGGCCCGAGATGATCTACGGCAGCAAGCGGAACATTGCTGACGGCATCCTTCGGTCCGAGGTCTTGCGCCTCGCGCGGCTGGTTCCCGAGATCACGGATGCGGACGACGCCATCGCCGAGTTACTCGCCGCTTTCCCGGTGTACCGCTCCTACCTGCCGTACGGAATCGAGCACCTGCATCACGCCGCGCGGGTTGCTGCAGCGCGCCGCCCGGAGCTCGCGTCGACGATCGATGCGCTCGTCCCTGTGCTCTCCGACCCTGATCACCTCGCGGCCATCCGGTTCCAGCAGACGTCGGGCATGGTCATGGCCAAGGGTGTCGAGGACACGGCGTTCTACCGGTTCAGCCGACTCACCTCGCTCAACGAGGTCGGTGCGGATCCGGGAGAGTTCTCCATCGATGTCGCCGAGTTCCACAACCGGCAGCAGCACCGCCAGGCGTCGATTCCGGCATCGATGACCACACTGTCGACCCACGACACCAAGCGGGGAGAAGACGTTCGCGCGCGGATCTCCGTTATTGCCGAGATCCCGGGGGAGTGGGAGGCAACACTTGCCGAACTGCGCGAACTCGCGCCCCTCGGGGACCCTCCGTTTGAGAAGTTGCTCTGGGAGGCCGTGATCGGCGCCTGGCCCATTTCGCAGGAGCGGCTCGACGCTTACGCCGAGAAGGCAGCGCGAGAAGCCGGGACCTCCACGATGTGGACACAGCCGAATGAAGCCTTCGAAAAGAAGATGCATGACCTCGTTGCGGCGATCTTCACCGATGACACGGTGTCGCAACTGATCACCACCTTCGTTGAGCGCGTCGCCCGCGCCGGCTGGTCGAACTCGCTGGGAGCGAAGCTCGTCCAGCTCACCGCCCCTGGGGTGCCAGACGTTTACCAGGGCAGCGAACTGTGGGAGACGTCTCTTGTCGACCCGGACAATCGCCGCCACGTCGACTTCGACGTGCGCAGGGAGTACCTCGCCCGGGTCGACCGCGGCTGGCTCCCTGAGATCGACAAGACGGGAGCAGCGAAACTGCTCGTCACCTCGCGCGCCCTCCGGCTTCGACGCGACCACCCCGAGTGGTTCTCGCGGTACCTGCCGGTTCCCGCCTACGGCGAAGCCGCAGACCACGTCCTTGCCTTCGACCGCGGGGATGCCGTGACGGTAGCCACCCGGTTGCCGCTCGGACTCGAAACGGCAGGCGGTTGGGGCGACACCAGCATTGAGCTTGCCGGCAGGCGCTGGGTCGATTCGCTCACCGGTGAACGATACCCGGGAGGCGCCGTGCGGCTCGCCGACCTGCTCGCAACGTACCCGGTCGCGCTCCTCGTGGCCGACGATTTCGACGAGAACCGAATGATGGAGAACTGACATGACCGACGGCATCCGCGTCTGGGCGCCAGAAGCGACTCGCGTGGAGCTCGTGATCGAGAGCGACAGCCATGAGCTCCGTTCCACCGAGGGCGGCTGGTGGGAGAGCACCGGGGCCCAGCCGGGCCCTGACAGCGGTTACGGGTTCCTCATCGACGGTGAAGGGCCGTTCCCCGACCCGCGGTCGCGGCGCCAGCCGGACGGCGTCCACGGACTGTCGAGACTCGTCGACCCAACCCAATTTCAGTGGTCAGATGCCGCGTGGACGGGCCGTCAGCTCGCCGGAGCGGTCATCTACGAACTTCACATCGGCACGTTCACCCCTGAGGGAACCTTTGACGCCGCGGCAGCCAGGCTCGACCACCTCGCCTCGATCGGGGTCGACTTCGTCGAAGTTCTGCCGGTCAACGGGTTCAACGGCACGCACAACTGGGGCTATGACGGGGTTCTCTGGTACACCGTCCACGAGGGATACGGCGGCCCGGAGGGCTACCAGCGCTTCGTCGACGCGTGCCATGCGGCCGGGATCGGCGTGATCCAGGACGTCGTCCACAACCATCTCGGACCGAGCGGCAATTACCTGCCCAAGTTCGGCCCTTACCTGACCGACGGCCCTGGCAACACGTGGGGATCGTCGCTCAACCTCGACGGCGAGTACGCAGACACCGTTCGCCGCTACATCATCGACAACGCGCTCATGTGGCTTGGCGACTATCACGTCGATGCGCTCCGGCTCGATGCGGTCCACGCTCTCGTCGACTCCAGCGCTGTGCACCTGCTCGAGCAGCTCGCGAGTGAAGTCGCCGTGCTCAGCGCGTCCGTGGGCCGGCCGCTCAGCCTCATCGCTGAATCCGACCTCAACGACCCGAAGCTCATCACGCCGCGCGAAGCGAATGGGTTCGGGCTCGACGCGCAGTGGAGCGACGACTTCCACCACGCGGTGCACGTCGCCGTCAGCGGAGAGACGACCGGTTATTACGCCGACTTCGAACCGCTCACCGCGCTCGAGAAGGTGCTGACGCGTGGGTTCTTCCACGACGGGACCTACTCGAGTTTCCGGGGCAGGAACCACGGGCGCCCGATCGACACCGAACGGATGCCAACCTGGCGCCTCGTCGTCGCGAACCAGAATCACGATCAGATCGGCAACCGTGCCGTCGGTGACCGGCTCGCCGCACAGGTCGGCCCTGGCCAGCTCGCCATTGCGGCAGCGCTCACGTTGCTCGGCCCATTCACTCCCATGCTGTTCATGGGGGAGGAGTGGGCGGCGTCGACACCGTGGCAGTTCTTCACCTCGCACCCGGAACCGGAACTCGGCAAGGCCACAGCCGAGGGTCGGATCGCCGAGTTCGCGAAGATGGGCTGGGACCCGGCCGTTGTTCCTGACCCGCAGGACCCGGCGACGTTCACGAACTCGAAGCTCAACTGGGACGAGGTCGAGCACGGCGACCATGCGCGCGTGCTCGCGTTCTACCGGGCTCTCGCCGCACTTCGGCGCGACCGGCCCGAGTTCACCGACCCGCGCTTCAGCCAGGTCAGTGTGGAACTCGATGAGGCCGAGCGCTGGTTCGTTCTCCACCGCGGGAGCAGTGCGATCGTGCTGAACCTCGGCGACGCTGAGCGGAGCATCCCGGTGTCTCACGGAACCCAGCTGGCCGTGTTCACGTCCACCGGTGCGGAGGTTGCGCCGGCAGAAAATGAGCGTGTGACGCTTCCCGGTCACTCGGTCGTCGTGCTCGGCTGAACCTCTCGCCGCTGGTCTTTCGGCGTCGCGCGGGTGTCTTTACACCCGCGCGGCGCAGAACCTCCCGCGCGTCCGGCGGTTGCCCGAATCCGCGGACCGGAGTAAGACTGCTCTCATGATGGATCCGACGACCCAATGGATGCGGGCGTACGAGCGAGCCTGGGAATCGAACGACCCGGCCGACATCCGTGCGCTCTTCACCGAGGATGCTGTGCTCCGCAATGAACCGTGGACGGAACCCTTCCACGGTCATGACGCCATTGTCGAGCAGTGGCTCGAACGCAGGGACGAACCCGGCAACCACACCTTCGAGTGGTCGCCGCTCGTGATCACCGACGACCTGTGGCTGGTTCAGGGCACGACCGACTACACCGACGGCAGGACGTACAGCAACCTGTGGGTGATCCGTCCTGGCGACGGCGGCCGGGCGAGGGAATTCACCGAGTGGTGGATGGACCAGGGCTCACCCTCGTAATCGCCGTCTTCTACAGCGCCCGGAGTCGCTCGAGCAGGGGAGCAGCCGCTTCGGCAAGGAAGTCCTCCTGGCCTTCGTCGCCCACCTGAACGAGGGCGATGTCGGTGAAGCCTGCATCGATGAACGGGCGAACGCTCTCGGCGATCTCGTCGAGGTCCGGGCCGCAGACGATCTGCTCAGCGACGTCTTCCGGTCGAACGAACTGGGAGGCACCGGCGAAGCCGGCCGGGGTCGGCAGGTCCGCGTTGACCGCCCAGCCGCCCGCGAACCAGCGGAACTGCTCGTGGGCCCGTTCGATCGCTTTGTCCCTGTCGGGGTCCCAGCAGATCGGGATCTGGCCGATCACGCGAGCGGATGCCGTATCGCCGCCGTGCGCCTTCTTCCAGTCCCCGACGAGGTCTGCATCGGGCTCGGTGGAAATGAAGTGGTCAGAGAGCGGGGCGAACCGTTCGATCGACTTGCTTCCGGAGACGGCGATGCCGATGGGGACGCCGCCATCGGGGACATCCCAGAGCCGCGCCGAATCGACCCGGAAGTGCTCGCCCTCCCACGTCACCAAGTCCCCGGTGAACAGCTCGCGGATGATGTGCACCGACTCCTCGAGCATGTCCTGGCGCAGATCGACAGACGGCCAGCCGGCACCGACGACGTGCTCGTTGAGGTTCTCGCCCGAACCGAGGCCGAGCAGGAAGCGCCCCTCGGACAGTAATTGCAGTGTTGCCGCCTTCTGGGCTACGACAGCCGGGTGATAGCGGAGCGTCGGACACGTGACGTAGGTCGCGAGGTCGACACGTTGCGTGGCCTGCGCGACCGCACCGAGAAGGGTCCAGGCATACGGGGCATGCCCCTGTTCGGTCAGCCACGGCGAGTAGTGGTCGCTGCAGACCTCGAAGTCGAAGCCCTGGTTCTCCGCGGCGACGGCATAGCCGACGAGTTCCCGCGGGCCGGACTGCTCGGTCATGAGGGTGTATCCAAATCGAGTCATGCCCTCGAAACTGGCACCGGGGCCGAATCCCGGTCAAGGGGTTGCAACGGCGGTGTCTGGGGATCAGGACGCTCGGGCGGTGCCCGTCATGCTCCCAGCGCGGTAAGAAATGCGTCGGCCGCGGGCCGGTTGAACAGGACGAAGCGAACAGAGAACGGCGGGTTCTCGTCCCTCACCGTTCGGACCGCGATGGCGGCGGCATCCGCGAGAGGCCACCCGTACACCCCCGCCGAAATAGCGGGGAACGCGATCGACGTGACAGCGAGTTCCGTGGCGACTCGAAGGCTGTTGCGGTACGCGGCGGCGAGCAGGTGGGACCGGTCCTCGACCGGATCCCACACCGGTCCTACCGCGTGAATGACGTAACGCGCGTTCAACCGCCCCGCTGTCGTGGCCACCGCCTGACCGGTTGCCAGGCCGTTCGGGAGTTGCGTTTCCCTCAACTGCAGGCAGGCCGCGAGGATGTCCGGCCCACCGGCTCGGTGGATGGCGCCGTCGACACCGCCGCCGCCGAGCAGCGAACTGTTGGCAGCGTTCACGATGGCGTCCACCGTCTGGGTGGTGATGTCGCCCTCGACCATTTCGATGTGCACAGCTGCCCTCCGTCCGGACAGCAGCGTAGCTCGAACGGAAGCGTTCGGCCACGGGCTCAGAATGGCGAAAGGACGCCCGCTTCCCCCTCGACCCACTTCGCTGTCTGTGCCATGGTGAAAATCGTTCACAACGTCAAGGAGGAAAGTCATGTTCACCCCCGTCCACGCCTTCAGCGGGTTCAGCGTCCACGACCTCGATGAAGCGCGCGCCTTCTACTCGAAAATCCTCGGCCTCTCCGTGACCGAGAACGACATGGGGCTGCTGCAACTCGTGCTCCCCGGCGGTGCCGAGGTTCTCGTGTACCCGAAGCAGGATCACAGCCCGGCGAGCTTCACAATCCTCAACTTCGTCGTCGCGGATGTCGACGCTGCCGTCGACGAGCTCAATGGAAAAGGCGTCGAAACGAAGATCTACGACGACCCGGACCTGCCGACAGACGACAAAGGGATCATGCGCGGCAATGGGCCGACGATCGCGTGGTTCCGTGATCCCTCCGGCAATGTTCTCTCGGTGCTGACGGAGTAGTGGCGTCTAGGCTGTCGGCGGACCGAGCAGGTTCGTCGCGACGGTCGAGTGTGCCGACTCGGGGTCGCTGGGGTGGAAGAGCCCGGCGAGCGAATCGCGATACAGCCGCGACAACTCGCTGCCGGCGTCGTACGAGCTGCCGCCGGACACCCGAACAGCGGTATCGACGACGCTTCGCGCAACGTCCACAGCGCGGGTTTTCGCGCCGACGAGGAGGCGGAACCAGGCCGCGCCGTGATCGACGAGGCTGTCGACATCGGAGGCGAGGGTGTCGAGCTGTGGTGCGAGGGAGTCGAGGGCGATCGCGGCATCCGCGAGCTGCCAGCGGATGTCGGGGTCGCTCGAGTACGGTCGTCCTCCGTTCTTCTGCGACGTGCGCCGACCGGCTGCCTCAACTCCCAGCTCGAGCGCACGGTCTCCGATTCCGGCGTACACGGAACCGATGAGAACGAGAAAGTTGCTGAAGATCCCGAACACGTACGGGTCAGGGTTCGGGCCAACGGGAAGGACCCGGGCAATTCGCTCGGTGGGAACGACGGCTCCGTCGAGTTCGGTCGAGAAACTCTGGGTGGCGCGCATGCCCAGTGGATCCCACGAGCCGACCGGGCGGTGTCCATCGGTGTCCCTGGTCAGATACGCGTGCACGAGCGTGGGATTGCCGGGGTCGGAGTCGTCCCGGCCAAAGAGGCCCAGACGCGTCCACACCGGTGACAGTGAGGTGAAGATCTTGCGCCCGGTGAACGCGAAGGAGCCATCCGGCCCAGGGGTAGCGGTCGTGCGAGAGTCGAACAGAACCTCGTCATTACCGGCCTCGCTGATGCCAAAGGCGAAAAGTTCGCCCTGTCGAGCGTCGTCGAGGATCCAGTCGAGGCTCGAGTCGCCCCGGTCGTGCAGCACCCGTGCGACGCCGACAACGACGTGGTGCATGTTGATCCCGAGGGCCGTCGCCGGCGCGTATCGGGCGAGAAGTCTCTGGTTCCGAACTGCCTCGGCGAGCGATTGCGGTGCGAGGTAGCCTGCATCCCGCAGCTCGTCGAGGTCCTCGGTGAAGAAGCGGTTGTCCCGGTCATAACCGGGTGCCCGCGAGCGAATCCGCTCCAGCAGGTCGATCGACAGGTCAGTCACGCCCCCAGACTAACGAACTGCCCGCTCAGTCCTCCTGGTCATGCCCGGGGCTGTCACGGCCACGCAGTTTCTCGAGGTCGCGCCGCTCGCGTTTCGTCGGCCGGCCGGCGCCGCGATCCCGCATCGGCAGGAGGGCGACCTCTTCGCGCGGTGGGGGAGGAGGCGTCCTGTCGATCAGGCACTCTGCGGCGACGGGCGCGCCGACCCGCTTCAGGACGAGGCGTTTCACCTCGACGATGCGGTCGAAACCCCCCTCGCGCACCCGGATCTCATCACCGACGTGGATCGACTGCGACGCTTTCACCCGGTCGCCGCCGACGCGCACGTGCCCGGCCCTGCAGGCGGTCGTCGCCATCGATCGGGTCTTGTAGATCCGCACGGCCCAGAGCCAGCTGTCCACCCTCACACTCGTCAGCGGTTCGGTCACTACGCAACTCCCGCGGCCAGCTGTGTGTACCCGCGAAGCACCGCAGACTCCATGATCTCGAGCGGGAGGCGAGACCTCGAGGCCACTCGCTCGCTCGCGGATTCGATCGGCTCGGACTGGTCGAAGGACGAACGGATGCCGTCGGCGACGAGACGCAGGACGGTCGCCTGCTTCAGGAGGAACTCGCGGTCGACGGCGCGCCCGTGACCCGGGACGAGAACGTCGTCCGGCGCAACGAGGTCGGCGATGCCGTCGAGCACGTTCGGCCAGCCGAATGGGAAGCTGCCGGAGCCGAACATCGGCGGCCCGGATTCCTCGACCACATCGCCCAGCAGCCAGGTGGAGGCATCCGGAATCTCGACGATGAGGTCAGTGTCGGTGTGACCGGGCGGCAGAGGGTGAAATCGCACCACCCGGTCGCCGAGATCGAGGTCGGTGACATCGGCGACGAGGACCGTTGGCGGCGTCGGGCGGACATCGCGCCAGTCATACTGCGGCTGGGCTTCCGGATCCGTGAGCCAGGACTCCAGGCGTGGACCCTCGTACTCGGCGAAGTGCTGGGGGATGAGGTGATGCCCGTAGATGGACGCGTCGGCAAAGACCTGGTTGCCGAAGCTGTGGTCGTAGTGGGCATGGGTGTTCGCCACCCAGCGGATCGGCGCCGAACCCAACTCCGCAACGTCTGCCGCAAGTTCGATCGCCTCACGCGGATTGCACCGGGTGTCGACGAGGAGCAGGCCGTTCGAGCCGGCGACGACACACACCGAAATGTCGAGCGGATCGTAACGCCGCTGGTAGACCCGATCAGCGACTTCGTTCCATGAGGACATGGCTCGATCCTACGGCGCGGCTCCCTCGGTCACGGCAGGTCGAGGTCCACCGCATCCGTTCGAGGGGCTTCGGCCTCGGGGCGACTCGGCTGGAGCGCACGGCTCCTGGTGTTGAGCGCGTCGACGATCTCCTGGTCGAACGGCTCGTCACCGTTCGACGGCGCGGGCATCGTGAAAATCTGACTCGCGGGACCGACGAGGATGTGTGCCAGGCCGTTGAGCCCATCATCGGTGCGGGCGGGTACGGAGACGATATCGGCGTCCCCGGTCTCGGCGAGCGCGCGCGCGTACCGCAAGACGGCGTCGCCGACGAGATCACCGGTCAGGAACGATCCACTGGAATAGAAAAGTCGTCTCATTCCTCTGACTGTCCTCCGGTCGTTCTCCCGGCTCAAGGGACTTGTGTGTTGCGGGTTCGCTCGATAAAGCGGCACCCCCGATGCGTCGCCGGTATGTGTGAACCCCCGATTGGTGCCGGTACGGGCGATTAGGGTACAGAATGGCGGGTGTGCGTGTACTCGGACTCGCACGGCTCTCTTGAAAGGTCCCGATGGGCAAGCTCTTTTATGATTCGACACTGACCGTCGACTTCGACGACCGGGTGCTTGCGCACCTGCAGATCGTGATCGGCGCGAAGCTGCGGCGCGGAGAATCCTTTTACTTCAGCTGGAAGGACGATCCTGCTGTCGGGGACGGTCGAAGCACGATATGGCTCGCCCCGAACATCCCGTTGCACTACAAGTACTTCGGCTCGCGGCTCCCGGCGCTCAACCGGGAATGGATCATCGCACTGAGCGCGTCGTCCAACTCGGCAGGCGGACTCCAGATCGTGCCGGAGCCGCCCGCGAATAACTCGGGCAACGGCTCATCCGAAGGCGGTCAGCAGTGAAACGCATCGAACTGCACTATGGCGGCAGCAAGTATACGATCCCGAACCGTGACCTCGGTGACGTCCAGAAGGAGATCACCGAGGCCATGTCGAGCGGCACGCCACACTGGCTCGAAGCCAACAGCGGTGAGGGGATCCTGGAGCCCGCGTACCTGCTGATCACAGCAGGCATCCCGATCGCCGTCGTCGACGTGATGGCGACGGTCTCCGCGGACTAGCCGCCGCGGATGACCTCTAGCCGGTCAGTTCTTCGACGGCGTGCGGTTCTCGGCGCTGATCATCCAGGCGTACTGCTCGAGCTTCGCGATGATCGCGTGAAGGATGTCTGCGGTCGTGGGGTCTTCCTCGTCGATCGAGTCGTGAACCTCACGCATCGTTCCTACGACGGCTTCGATGCGCACGGTCATGAGGTCGACCGTCTTCGCGGTATCGACTTCTCCTGCGGGGAACGCCGGAAGCGTCGTGGTCGCGGCGACGGAATCGCTGCGGCCGTCCGGCGTCGCGTGCAGCGCACGCATCCGTTCAGCGACCTCGTCAGAGAATTCCCTCGCGGCCTCGACGACCTCGTCGAGTTGGAGGTGGAGGTCGCGGAAGTTCCTGCCGACGACGTTCCAGTGTGCCTGCTTGCCCTGCACATGCAGTTCGATGAGATCGACAAGGACCTTCTGCATCGAATCCGCGAGTTCCTTCGACGCGATGAACCCGCCCTCGGGCTTGCGCCGCCGTGTCGTCTTCGCTCCGATGGCCGAGCTGCTGGTCCGTTCGCGTGTTGCCGTGGCTGTAGACATGGAAAGTCCTTCCTGAAAGGGTGGGTGCTCCCAGCTAAACGGCTTCCCGCTGCGGCCTCAAGGCCTTGCAATCGACGGGGGAGCTGATACATGTGCCGGATGCCTGTGCATTTCACGTGCGACGCGCAAGGGTGTCTTCGGGGGTGGTCCGGCTGTCTAAGGTGAAACCTATGCCCGTGCACGTTCGTACCATCCAGACAGCCGTCCCTTCCACCGTTTTGCGGCAGTCAGACGCGCGTGAAATCTTCGTGGCGCAACCTGGTCTGACCCGGCTGGGGGAGCGGCTGGTGGGCGCGGCATTCGACGCCTCGGGTATCGAGAAGCGCCACACCGTCATCGACGATTTCGCCGGGAGCGGAGAAGGACAGCGGACGTTCTACGACGGCACGACGGGAGAACTTCTTTCGCCGACGACGCGCGAACGCAACGACGTGTACATCGGGAGGGCGGGAGCGTTGTTCATCGAGGCGGGCCGTGCTGCGCTCGATGCCTGCCGCGATCTCGAGCCAGCCGATGTGACCCATGTCGTCACCGCATCCTGCACGGGATTTTATGCGCCGGGGCCCGACTACGAACTGGTGCGTGAACTGGGACTCGCGACAACCGTCCAGCGCTCCCACATCGGTTTCATGGGGTGCTACGCAGCTTTCCCCGCTCTCCGCGCCGCCGACGCCTTCTGCCGCGCGGATCCGGATGCCGTCGTTCTTGTCGTCTCCTGCGAGGTGTGCACCATCCACGTGCGATCGTCGAACGACCCCGACCAGATCGTCGCGTCCTCCGTCTTCGGTGACGGCGCCGCGGCTGCGATCGTCACGGCGCGGCAATCCCCGGCGGATGCTCCCTCGCTCGTCATCGACCGGCTCGCGAGCGAACTCACCCCGGTGGGGGAGAAGGACATGGCGTGGACGATCGGAGACGCCGGCTTCGACATGGTCCTAAGCGCAGCCGTGCCCAAAATCATCGACAACTACATCGAGGGTGCCCTCTCTCCGCTGCTGGCCCGGGAACCGGACCTCGCGGCCGACCCAGCGGGGAGCATCCGTTCGTGGGCGATTCATCCAGGAGGCAGAAGCATTCTCGACAAGGTTGAGGCGAAGCTGGGCCTGAACGAGAATCAACTCACTCCGTCGCGGCGGATCCTGCGCGACTACGGGAACATGTCGAGCTCCACGGTGCTGTTCATCCTCAAGGAAATACTGGAGGAGCAGGGCACCGGCACCGGCTCCGGAGCGGATCGCGTGTGCGCGATGGCGTTCGGGCCGGGCCTCACCGTCGAAACCGGGCTGTTCACGCGAGTGCGTCCGTGAGCGTGGGCTTGCCGGGCGTGTTGTCGACCCTTCACGAGCGGAACCCCGGCCTCGTGGAGCTCATGGACGACCCGTCGTGTGACCGGGATGCCCTCTTTCGCACCTATGCCGCGTTCTCGCACGTCAACGCGCTCCTCGCGGGCTGGCACCGCACGTACCGCGAGCGGTTGCGACCGAGATTCACCGGACCGGCACACACCGTCGCCGACATCGGAGCGGGTGGGGGCGACGTCGCTCGCGCGCTGATCCGGTGGGCGCACAGGGACGGTGTGCGTCTCGACGTCACAGGAATCGACCCGGACGAACGCGCCGCCGCCTACGTCTCCACCCTGCCGCCCATCGACGGTTACACCCACCGTCTCGGCACGAGCAGCGACCTGGCGAACGAGGGCAGGCCGTTCGACTTCGTGATCTCGAACCATGTGCTGCACCACCTCGGCCCGACCGAACTGGGCGTCGTCCTCGCCGATTCGGAGGAGCTGGCGCGGCTCGCTTCCGTGCACAGCGACATCCGCCGTTCGGCGACCGCATACGCGTTGTATTCCGTCTTCACGGCCGGACGGTTCCGGGGCACCTTCATCCGCGTGGACGGACTGCTCTCCATTCGCCGCAGCCACCGCGTCGCCGAACTGGCCGCGGCGGTTCCCGCGGGCTGGGACGTCGTTCCGCAGGCGCCGCACCGGCTCCTGCTTACGCACGATCCGCGCGCGGTTCGCTGAGGATCAGCGTCGGAGAGCCTCGAGGACCGTCGCAGCTGTGACAGCTGACCCGGCGGGGTTGGGGTGCAGCAGGTCGGGGAGCAGCAGCCCTGTCGGGTCAGCCGCGAGGTATGCGGAGTGAACGTCGATGGTGCGAACCGAGGAGTGTTCGCCCAGCCACGACGTCACGTTCTCGATGACGTCACCATGGGCGTCTTCCCAGGCGTCGAAGCGCGGGTTCTCAAGGATCGCGGCAAACCCGGCCGTTGCCGGCCAGTACCGCTCCACCTCGGCGACAAGAGCCGTGAGCTGCGGGCCGACCGCCGCGGGCTCTGGCACGTTGTTGAGGCCGTGGTTGAAGATCACGAGGTCGGGTTGCGCGGGCACGAGGGTGTCGAAGTGCGCGAGCGAGTACTCGCCGGTCTTTCCGCTCGCCGATCCGTTCCACACGATGAGTGGGGCGGATGCCGCGTCGACGTTCGATTCGACGGCCGGCAGGTACGACGCGCTGATGAGATCCCAGGAGTGCTGCACGAGGGGGCGGTCGGTTTCCTCGGCCAGCTGGCGAAACGCAAGGTCGACCCATTCGCCCGGCGCGTCTCCGGTTGAGTCACCGATGACGGTGACGACGAACGGGCGGTTCTCGTCGGCGAGCCGGTCGCGGGCGTCGGCGAACGGGACGAGCCTGGACGGTCGTTCGGCCGCGATCGCTGGTCCGCCGTCTGCACCGGCGGATGTTCCTGCGGCCGGGCGCGGGATCGTGGCGAACGCGACGCTCGCGACGAGAGCGAGAGCGAGAGCGGGGAGACCGACCCGAAGGAGTACCAGGCGGAGAAGAGAGCCAGAGCGCATGTCCCGTCGGGGGAGAGGCCGTGGCGTCGTTCGCATTGCTCTAGGGTACGTCGTGCCGGGCGGCTGACCGCCCATGTGCCTCTGACTGGGGGAGTGGCGGCTGACCCGCTGGTCGCCGCGCGGCGTTGCGCCCCCCTTGGGTGTCATTGCCTAGACTGGGCGCGTGGATAAGCGGGAGGACCTGGAACCGAGCGACCGTATCCTGACGGTCCCGAACATCCTGAGCTTTCTGCGCCTCGCGCTCGTTCCCGTGTTCCTCATCCTGCTCGTCGAAGGACAGGATCTGATCGCCCTTGCGGTGCTCGCGATCTCAGGATTCACCGACTTTCTCGATGGCTTCCTGGCGAGACGGCTCAATCAGGTCTCCAAGCTCGGGCAATTGCTCGATCCCGCCGCGGACCGTCTGTACATTTTTGCTGCTCTTCTCGGGCTCGGCTGGCGCGAACTCATCCCGCTGTGGCTTGTCATCGTCATCATCGCCCGCGACGTGATGCTCGTGGTCCTCGCTGGGTGGCTCGCGAGGATGGGCCACGGCGCATTCCCGGTGAACTGGGTGGGCAAATGGGCGACAGCGTGCCTCTTCATCGGCCTGCCCCTGCTCATGCTGTCGGCGGCGTTCCCCGACATCATGGAGTACACGCGACCGTTCGGCCTGGTCTTCGCCATCGTCGGTGCTGCTCTGTACTGGTGGGCCGGAGGCCTCTATCTGGTGCAGACAGTACAGGCATCGAGAAAACGCACGGGGCAGACGCAGCCTGATTCAGATACGCTGGAGGCCTAGGAGGTCCAGGTGTCATATCCCAACGAGCAGAATCCCCCCACTCGGGCATATCTGCGCGAGCCAGCGGCGCAGAACGATGCAACCGGTGGTGCCCCAAACGATACAACCGCGAATTTCAGTCGGGAGTTCGGCGCCAGTTTGTCGAGCGTCGACAGCGACATCAGCGCTGAGGAACAGGAAGCGATTGCTGCCCTGCCGAGTGGCTCTGCGCTGCTCATCGTTCGGCGAGGTCCGAACAGCGGAGCACGATTCCTCCTCGATGCCGATGTGACACTCGCGGGTCGCCACCCGGATGCAGACATCTTCCTCGACGACGTCACGGTTTCGCGACGTCATGCCGAGTTCATCCGTACAGGGATCTCGTTCCAGGTCAAAGACCTGAACTCCCTCAACGGCACCTACTTCGAGGGCGTGCGCATCGACGACGCACCTTTGAGCGACGGTGCCGAGGTCCAGATCGGTAAGTTCCGTCTGACCTTCTACCCGTCCAGGGACGATCTTCAGCCGCCTGCGGGCGCCTAGATCGTGACTGCCCAGGCAGCGCGCAGAAACGACGACGAGCGCGACCCCGGCAGGTCGGCATCCGCCTCCCAGCTTCTCAGCATCGGGCAGGTTCTCGCGCGGCTGGCGAAGGAGTTTCCCGAGCTCAGCAACTCTAAGCTGCGGTTCCTCGAGGAGCAGGGTCTCGTCTCTCCGTCGCGGACAAAATCCGGGTACCGCAAGTTCTCGCCGCAGGATGTGGAGCGGCTTCGGCTGATCCTGTCCATGCAGCGGGATCACTATCTTCCCCTCAAGGTCATCCGCGGCCACCTCGCCGACATCGACGCCGGGCGCGCTCCGTCGCTGCCCGGCGCGCCGTCGAACGGGCAGTTGTCGACGATCATCCCTGCTGGCAGGCGTTACCGGCGCGAAGACGTTCTTCGCGAATCCGGAGCGAGTGCCACACTGATGTCTGACGCCATTTCTGCGTCGATCATCACCCCGGCAGACAACTACGGTGAGGA
Source organism: Mycetocola sp. TRD_SC_2 (assembly GCF_055361225.1). Lineage (NCBI taxonomy): Bacteria > Bacillati > Actinomycetota > Actinomycetes > Micrococcales > Microbacteriaceae > Mycetocola > Mycetocola sp. TRD_SC_2. Next base: position 1,309,547 of record NZ_CM143954.1, read on the forward strand.
TGCCATCACCGTTTTGCGTTCGCTCGTCGCCCTGAAGAAGTGCGGCATCGAGCCTCGCCACCTTCGTGGTTACCGGGCGACTGCCGAACGTGAGGTCAGCATGATCGAGAGCGCCCTGCTTCCGATCGCGCGGCGCAAGGATGCGGCCAGCCGAGCGCGGGCGGCCGAACTTTCCGGTGAAATCGCCGGCCAGCTCGACGTGATTCGCGCGAGCCTCGTGCGGAGCGCACTGGGCCGACTGACGTCGTGAGATTAGACTGAATTTTCCGGCCTTGATTGTCACAGAATGATCACGGCCAACCGACACGCCGACGTCCCCCGTCGGATGTCGTTGTAGAAGCCCGCCGCCCTCGGTACCGTGGACTGTGCGGTACCGCCGCAGTTGAAACCCAAGAGGAGCACACGGATGAGCGATTTCCCCGCCAACGACAGTCCTCGCTATGACCTGGGTCTCCTGTTCACCGACGGACTGCCCGAACTCGACGACCAAGCCGGCTACCGCGGCGCTGTCGCTGCCCGCGCCGCGGGTATCAGTTACCGCCAGCTCGACTACTGGGCACGCACAGGACTCGTCGAGCCCACCGTGCGTGGTGCAGCCGGTTCCGGGTCGCAGCGTCTCTACGGCTTCCGTGACATCCTCGTGCTCAAGCTCGTGAAGCGCCTTCTCGACACCGGCATCTCGCTCCAGCAGATCCGCACCGCTGTGAACCAGCTGCGTGAGTCCGGGGTGAATGACCTCGCACAGACCACCCTCATGTCCGATGGCGCCAGCGTCTACCTGTGCACGTCCGACGATGAGGTCATCGACCTCGTCAGCCGCGGCCAGGGCGTCTTCGGTATTGCCGTGGGCAAGGTTCTCCGCGAGGTGGAGACCACCCTGATCGAGTTCGACTCGCAGGCTGCAGACCCCATGGACGAGCTCGCCGCCCGTCGCGCCGCACGCACGGCCTGAGTTCCTCCGCCGCCTCTGCCCGCGATTTCACCCACTGCGCGGATTCACCCGGCGCAACGCGTGAATCGGTCCGCATTGGATGAAAACCTGCGCAGACGACAGCCCGGACCGCTGAGCGCCTGAGCCGACGAAAACTTACCGGGCAGCCTTCGCGGCGTCAGCGTATTCGCCGACACGGCCGGTGCGAAGCACACGGTCGAGCAACTGGTCGAAGTTCGACGCCATCTCCTGGGCGCTGTCGCCCGGCCAGATGTGCAGCGGCTTCGCGGCACCCTGCGCCTGCTGGAGCGACGTGCGCTCGGGCAGCTGGGGGCTGAGAACGAGGGGACCGAACATGTCGCGCAGTTCCTTGATCCGGAACTGGTGCTCCATGGACTGCGAACGAACACGGTTGACGACGATCCCGAGGGGCTGCAGGCGCGGGCTCAGGCCCCGCCGGATCTCCTCGATCGCCCGGAGGGCACGGTCGGCAGCAGCAACGGAGAACAGGCCGGGCTCGGTGACGACAACGACACGGTCACTTGCCGCCCACGCGGTACGGGTGAGCGCGTTGAGCGACGGAGCACAGTCGATCAGCACGAGGTCATAGTCGTCCTCGACGTGAGCGAGAGCTTCTTCGAGCTTCCAGATATCGCGAATCGACGGGTGTGGGCCGTCGAAGTTGATGGCGGACGGGCTTCCGATGAGCACGTCGATGGTGCCGGGGTGCGTCTTCGTCCAGCCGCTCGGCGCAATCGCCTGACGCACCGTCTTCTCCTTGGGAGAAGCGAGGACATCGGCGACATTCAGCCGGCCGGCGAGGGAGATATCCATGCCGGTCGAGACATCTGACTGTGGATCGAGGTCGACAACGAGGGTTCGGACGCCCTTGGCGAACGCGGCGGAGGCCAGGCCAAGGCTGACGGTGGTTTTCCCGACGCCTCCCTTGAGGCTCGAGACGCTGAGTACGTGCACAAGAAGATACGTTACCTTCACTAAGCTTGCAGAACCTAACTGTTCCCTGTGCGCTGTGCTGCCAGAGAGGTCTGCATGTTCAACAAAATTCTCGTTGCCAACCGAGGCGAAATCGCCATCCGCGCGTTCCGCGCCGCTTATGAACTCGGGGCAAAAACCGTTGCCGTCTTCCCTTTTGAAGACCGCAATTCCATGCACAGGCTGAAGGCCGATGAGGCCTATCAGATCGGCGAACCCGGTCATCCCGTGCGTGCCTACCTCGACGTCGCGGAGATCATTCGCGTCGCTCTCGAGTCCGGATCGGATGCCATCTATCCCGGTTACGGATTCCTCTCCGAGAACCCGGACCTTGCCGAACAGGCCGCCGCGAACGGCATTACTTTCATCGGTCCGACCTCCGACGTGCTCAAGATGGCCGGCAACAAGGTCACCGCCAAGACTCACGCGATCGAGGCCGGCGTTCCGGTCCTCGCCTCCACCCCGGCATCCCGCGACATCGACGAACTTCTCGCCGGCGCAGACGAGGTCGGTTTCCCGCTGTTCGCGAAGGCCGTCGCCGGCGGCGGCGGACGAGGGATGCGACGTGTCGGCACCAAGGAGGAGCTCGCTCCAGCCCTCGCAGAAGCCATGCGTGAGGCGGACAGCGCCTTCGGTGACCCGACCATGTTCCTCGAGCAGGCTGTGATCCGTCCGCGCCACATCGAGGTCCAGATCCTCGCGGATGCCAACGGTGAAACCGTGCACCTGTTCGAGCGGGACTGCTCGGTCCAGCGCCGGAACCAGAAGGTCGTCGAGATCGCCCCGGCTCCGAACATCAGCGACGAGTTGCGTGCCAACCTCTACCGCGACGCGATCGCTTTCGCCCGGTCGATCGGCTACGTCAACGCCGGAACCGTCGAGTTCCTCCTCGACACAGCGGGGGAGCGCGCGGGTAAGCACGTCTTCATCGAGATGAACCCGCGCATCCAGGTCGAGCACACGGTGACAGAAGAAGTCACAGACGTCGACCTCGTCCAGGCCCAGATCCGCATCGCTGCGGGGGAGAGCCTCGCCGAACTGCGTCTCACCCAGGATCAGATCAAGCTCCACGGTGCGGCACTGCAGTGCCGGATCACGACCGAGGACCCGTCGCAGAACTTCCGCCCGGACACGGGCAAGATCACGACGTACCGCTCACCGGGTGGTGGCGGCATCCGTCTCGACGGTGGAACGATCAACCCCGGTGCGCAGATCAGCCCGCACTTCGACTCCATGCTCGCGAAGATGACCTGCCGCGGCCGTGACTTCCCCGCCGCCGTCGCGCGGGCGAAGCGAGGGCTCGCCGAGTTCCGCATCCGCGGCGTTTCGACGAACATCTCGTTCCTGCAGGCTGTTCTCGAGGACCCGTCGTTCGTCGCCGGTGATCTCAGCACGTCGTTCATCGATGAGCGTCCGCAACTGGTCCAGGGCCGCGTCTCCAAGGACCGCGGAACGAAGATCATGAACTGGCTCGCCGACGTCACGGTGAACCAGCCGTACGGCCCACGGCCGACCAACTTCCACCCGGTCGAGAAGCTACCCGAGATCGACCTCAGCCAGCCCGCTCCCGCCGGTGCGCGCCAGCGGCTGCTCGAACTCGGACCGCAGGGGTTCGCCCGCTCGCTCCGCGAGCAGACCGCCCTCGCCGTGACCGAGACGACATTCCGCGACGCACACCAGTCGCTCCTCGCGACTCGCGTGCGCACCCGCGACCTGCTCGCCGCGGCACCGCACGTGGCACGACTGACGCCCGAACTTCTCTCGGTCGAGGCCTGGGGAGGCGCAACGTACGACGTCGCCCTCCGCTTCCTCGGTGAAGACCCGTGGGAGCGGCTGTCGAGCCTGCGTGAAGCCCTGCCGAACATCAACATCCAGATGCTGCTCCGCGGCCGCAACACGGTCGGATACACGCCGTACCCGACAGCGGTGACGGATGCCTTCGTCCGGGAGGCAGCGGACAGCGGGGTGGACATCTTCCGCATCTTCGACGCCCTCAACGACGTCAACCAGATGCGTCCGGCAATCGACGCCGTACTCGCGACCGGGACGACGGTTGCCGAGGTGGCCGTCTGCTACACCGGTGACCTCCTCGACCCGAACGAGGACCTCTACACCCTCGACTACTACCTGAACCTTGCGGACGAAATCGTCGCGGCCGGTGCGCACATCCTCGCGATCAAGGACATGGCCGGCCTCCTCCGGCCCGCTGCCGCGGCGCGCCTCGTCTCAGCATTCCGCGACCGGTTCGACCTCCCCGTGCACGTGCACACGCACGACACGGCAGGCGGCCAGCTGGCAACTCTGCTCGCTGCGAGCCAGGCAGGCGCTGACGCGGTCGACGTCGCCAGCGCTCCGATGGCAGGGACCACCAGCCAGCCATCGGCGTCCGCTCTCGTCGCAGCACTCGCGCACACCGAACGCGACACCGGGCTCTCGCTCGAGGCCGTCACTGACCTCGAGCCGTACTGGGAAGCCGTTCGGCACATCTACAAGCCGTTTGAGTCCGGCCTGCCCGGGCCGACCGGTCGGGTGTACCGCCACGAGATCCCGGGTGGCCAGCTCTCGAACCTGCGCCAGCAGGCCATCGCCCTTGGCCTCGCCGATCACTTCGAACTGATCGAGGACATGTACGCCGCGGCGAACAACATCCTCGGCCGGGTCCCGAAGGTCACCCCGTCGTCGAAGGTCGTCGGCGATCTCGCCCTGTACCTCGCCGCTGTGAAGGCAGATCCGGCAGACTTCGCCGAGAACCCGCACAAGTACGATGTGCCTGACTCGGTGGTCGGCTTCATGGCCGGTGAGCTGGGCGACCTGCCCGGCGGCTGGCCAGAGCCTTTCCGCAGCAAGGTCCTCGCCGGCAGGAACATCAACATCGAGGTCGCGCCGCTCAGCGACGATGACCAGAAGCTCCTCGACGGCAGTTCGACCGACCGGCGGGCAACGCTCAACCGCCTGCTGTTCGCCGCTCCGACCAAGCAGTTCGAGACGGTGCGCGAGACCTACGGCGACCTCTCCGTTGTCGACACCATCGACTACCTGTACGGACTCGAGCCCGGCGAAGAGCACGTCATCGAGATCGCGAAGGGCGTGCGGCTGTACGCGGGCCTCGAAGCGATCGGTGAACCCGATGACAAGGGCATGCGGACCGTCATGACGACCCTCAACGGCCAGTTGCGCCCGGTGTTCATCCGGGACCAGAGCATCACCGTGGAATCGAAGGTCGTCGAGAAGGCGGACACGTCGAAGCCCGGGCAGGTTGCCGCGCCGTTCTCCGGTGTCGTCACGCTCAAGGTGCAGGAGGGTGACGTCGTCGCCGCGGGTGATGCCGTCGCATCCATCGAGGCGATGAAGATGGAAGCCGCGATCACCACGGCTGTCGCAGGGCGCGTTCAGCGGCTCGCCATCCCCGGCACCCAGCAGGTGGAGGCGGGCGACCTCCTTGTCGTCGTCCAGCCGGGGGAGTAGGAGCCGTGGGGCTGCGTGCCTAAACTTGGGGTCGAACCCGAACGAAGGAGGCAGCCCATGGCTTCCACCACACCAGGCCGAGGCACCCCGCGTCACTCCAGTGACGACGTCGTCGCGCCCCGGCTCGACGACGTCGGTGTGGATGCCGCCGCCAGCGACCTGTCCGGAAGGCCGGCGACGCTTTCTGTCCAGTTCCCGGCGGCGCCCGTCCACGACATTCCCGAGGACGAGCTCGCCGTCGCCATCGATGATGTTCCTGTGAACCCGGAAACTCTCGACTCCGAGCATTCGCGAACCCGGATCGTCGAGGTTCCTGCTGTCCCGTCCGGAGCGGATGAACCGCAGAGTGTCAGCGCAACGCGCTACCAGACCGGTGCTCCCGAGTCGTCGGCGTTACTCACGAGCGAGAGACTTCTCGACGGTACTCCGGCTACCCGGGTGCCGCCGGAGGGGCGCTGGCAGAAGCTCGTCTACGACGTGACGCGTTCCCGGGTGAACCTCGGCGATTCCGCCCAGGCGGTCGCCCGCAAGGAACTCGACGCCCGGATCCGTCGACGCTGGGAGGGCGGAGCGAGATTCGTGCCCGTGCTCACCCGCAAGGGCGGCGTTGGCAAGACGACCGTCACGGCGCTTCTCGGTATGGCACTCGCGGATGCCCGGGACGATCGCGTGATCGCGATCGACGCGAACCCCGATCGGGGAACTCTCTCTGAACGGATTGCGCAGCACACCGACTACACCGTGCGTGACATCGTGCGTGACATCGACAGCATCACCGGGTACTCGGAATTTTCCGAGCGCGTGGCCCGCGATGAGACCCGGCTCGACGTGCTTGCGTCAGACACGGACCCTCATCTCGCCGAGGCATTCAACGAGGCCGACTACGACACGGTCGCCGGTCTCGCCGCCCGCTACTACTCACTCGTTCTCACCGACTGCGGAACCGGGATCGTTCACTCCGTCATGCGGGCAACCCTTGCCCGCGCGGATTCTGTCGTCATCGTGTCCGGGGCCAGCGTCGACGAAGCCCGGCTGGCATCCGAGACCCTGACCTGGCTCGAGCAAAACGGCTATGAGAAGCTCGTGAAAGAGGCCATCGTTGTGCTGAACACCGCAACGCACGGCGCGCACATGGTTCGGCTCGATGAGATCGAGACCCATTTTCAGTCCCGGGTGAGAGAGATTGTGCGGATCCCGTACGATCCGCAGCTCGCGGCTGGCTCCGCCATTTCCTTCCGGGACCTGCGCCCGGTCACCCGCCATGCCGCGAGAACCCTCGCCGCACTCGTCGTCGAGGGTCTGCCCTCGCGACGAGCCTGACACACGAAAGATCCCAGTGACAGAACGACAGATCCGTATTTTCGGGGACCCCGTCCTCAAGACAGCATCCGATCCGATCGACACGATCGACGACGGCGTCCGGGGCCTCGTGGAGGACCTGCTCGACAGTGTTCGGCCGCCCGGGCGGGCCGGAGTCGCGGCGAGCCAGATCGGGGTGAACCTGCGCGCGTTCAGCTACAACATCGACGGCGACATCGGATACATCCTCAACCCGGTGATCGTCGAAACCCGGGGCGAGAAGGAGCCGGTCGACGAAGGGTGCCTTTCGGTGCCCGGGCTCTGGTATCCCACTCCCCGGTACCCGTTCGTGCGCGTCGTCGGAAACGACCTTGACGGTCAGCCGGTCGAACTCAGCGGGACCGGGCTGCTCGCCCAGGCGCTGCAGCACGAGGTCGACCACCTCGACGGGTTGCTCTACCTCGACCGACTCGACAAAGAGAATCGCCGTGCGGCGATGAAAGAAGTCCGCGAGAGCGACTGGTTCTGATCGCTCACACGCGAAAACGGCCCCGAACCCTGTCCAGGGACCGGGGCCGTTCTTCGTTGTGGAGTTCTAGCCGAGGGGGATGCCCTGGGTCGGCGCGTCTGCGTAAAGCGCGTCGATATCGGTGGCGAAGTCCTTGAGGATCACGTGGCGCTTGATGCTGAGCTTCGGCGTCAGGTGACCGCTCGCTTCGGTGAACTCCGTCGGGAGCACAACGAACTTGCGGATGGACTCCGCACGGGAGACCTTGTTGTTCGCCGCGTCGATCGCCCGCTGGATCTCCTCGAGAACGGCCGGGTTCTTCGCTGCCTGCTCAAGGCTGAGCGTCGCATCCTGACCGTTGTTGCCGAGCCACGTGGGCAGCATCTCCGAGTCCAGGGTGATCAGCGCAGAGATGAACGGGCGCTGGTCTCCGACGACGACGACCTGTCCAACCACGGGGTTCGACCGGATCGGGTCCTCGAGGCTGGCGGGGGCGACGTTCTTGCCTGCCGCCGTGACGATGATCTCCTTCTTGCGGCCCGTGATCGTGAGGTTTCCGTCCTTGTCGAATGACCCGAGGTCGCCGGTGCGGAACCAGCCGTCGTTGAAGGCCTCCGCCGTTGCTTCGGGGTTCTTCCAGTACTCCTTGAAGACGTTGATGCCCTTGACTTCGATCTCACCGTCATCGAGTGTGCGGATGGCAACACCGGGCATTGCCGGTCCGACCGTCCCGATCGGGGTCTTACCCGGGCGGCCGACCGATGCGGGTGCCGTGGTCTCGGTGAGGCCATAGCCCTCGAGGATCTCGATACCGAGGCTGTGGAAGAAGTGCCCGAGTCGCGGCCCGAGCGGCGCTGAACCGGAGACCGCGTACTCGACGTGGCCGCCCATCGCGGTGCGGAGCTTGCTGTAGACGAGCTTGTCGAAGAGCTTGAACTGCAGCTTCAGGCCGATCGGAATCGAGTCGCCCTTCTGCTTCGCGATCGAGTGGGCGACGGCGAGATCCGCTGCGCGGCGGAAGATCTTTCCCTTGCCGCCCGCTTCGGCCTTCTGCTCTGCCGAGTTGTAGACCTTCTCGAAGACGCGCGGTACGGCGAGGAGATACGTCGGCTTGAAGGATCCGAGCGACGGCAGCAGCTGCTTGGTGTCCGGCTGGTGCCCCGTTTTCACGCCCGCGTGAACGTTGAGCACCGAGATGAACCGGGCGAAGACGTGTGCGAGGGTGATGAAGAGGAGAGTGGATGCTCCGTTCGGGGCGGCGACAACCTCACGGAGAGCGACGGCGGAGTTCCGGGACAGCTCGACGAAGTTCGAGTGGGTGAGGACACAGCCCTTCGGCTTCCCGGTGGATCCGGACGTGTAGATGAGCGTGGCGATGTCTGAGCCGACCGCGAGCTGGCGGCGGCGCTCGATCTCTTCGTCGGGAACGTCTGTTCCGCTCGCGGCGAGCTTGTCGAGATCACCGAGGTTGATCTGCCATACGTTGCGAACGAGGGGCAGCTCCGGGTGGATCTCATCAAATCGCGCGAAATGGTCGGCGGATTCGAGGATTGCGGCAACGGCGCCGGAATCACTCATGTTCCATTGGACCTGGCTCGGGGAGCTGGTCTCGTAGATGGGAACGAGGACAGCACCGGCGAACCAGGTGGCGAAGTCGATGAGGGACCATTCGTAGCTGGTCTTGGCCATGAGGCCGATTTTGTCGCCCGGTTCGATTCCTGCTGCGACGAGGCCCTTGGCGAGAGCGACGACCTGACGGTGGAACTCTGCGGCCGAAACGTCTTGCCACGAGCCTCCGCGGGGGAGGGCGAACAGGGGCGCGTTGGGAGTGAGCTTCACACGCTCGACGAGAAGGTCGGTGGTGTTGGCGTTCGGGTCGGCCGGGACGAGGGAGGGGACTTCAAACTGTTCCAAGGTAGCTCCTTTGGTACCTGTAGGGGCAAGGTACGTCTACTCTAGGGGGCAGCCGACCGCTGACCCCTGTTCTCGTGGCGGGAGTTGGCCCGGATCACTAAACTGATCCGGGCCGCGAGGGACGTTGTTGTGGCTTTCGGCAGTCCACCCCCCACTTTGGAGGTCTTTTCCGCGTGCACGCCATTGGTATCGACATCGGTGGAACGAAGATCGCCGGAGCGCTGGTTGACGACGACGGACTTGTCGTCGCTGAAGCACGCATCCCGACTCCCACAGGTCCGACCCAACTGATCGAGGACGCCGTCGTCGAGATGGTCGACGGCCTCGCATCCGGTCGTGACGTCGAGGGTGTTGGGGTGGCAGCGGCAGGATTCATCGACGCCGCCCAGTCGACCGTCTACTACGCCCCCAACATCAACTGGCGGAACGAACCGTTCCAGAGCCGTCTCGCCGCGCGCATCGACCTGCCGATCATCATCGAGAACGACGCCAACGCGGCCGGGTGGGCCGAGTTCCGATTCGGAGCCGGTCGGCTGGTGAGCGACATGGTCATGCTGACGATCGGTACAGGAGTCGGTGGGGCATTCGTCACTGGCGACAAGCTCTTCCGCGGCGGGTTCGGCGCAGGGGCCGAACTTGGTCACCTGCGGCTCATCCCCGATGGACTGCCGTGCGGCTGCGGCCAGCACGGGTGTCTCGAGCAATACGGGTCCGGGCGGGCGCTGCTCCGCATGGCCAACGAATTCGCCGACGCCGGAGGCATCGGCCAGGCCCTCGCCGAGCGCAGGAACCTCTCCGGGGTTCTCACCGGGCACGACGTCGCCGATCTGATTGCTGAAGGCGACGGGGGTGCCCTCGCCGCACTGCGTCAGCTTGGCAACTGGCTCGGTCAGGGCTGCGCAACGCTCGGGGCGATCCTCGACCCCCAGCTTTTCGTTTTCGGCGGGGGAGTGGCCCAGGTTGGCGAGCTTCTGCTCGAGCCGATCCGGCATGCCTACCTTGAGCACCTTCCGGCGCGGGGCTACCACCCCGAGCCCGAGTTTCGCATCGCCGAACTGGTGAATGACGCCGGCGTCGTCGGCGCCGCAGACCTCGCCCGGGTCTCCGCACGTCGGACCGCCCCGGCGAGACAGCTGTAGGGGATACTGGAACGACGATGTTCTATTGGTTCATGAAGTACCTGGTGGCGGGACCGCTGTTCAAGACGCTCTTCCGCCCGTGGGTGATCGGCCAGGACAACATCCCCAAGACCGGCGGTGCGATCCTCGCCTCCAACCATTTGTCTGTCATCGACTCGGTATTCCTTCCGCTCTACCTCGACCGCCGAATCTCTTTCCTCGCGAAGAGCGAGTACTTCACGGGCAAGGGGCTCAAGGGCTGGGCCACCCGAACGTTCATGAAGGCAACGGGCCAGCTCCCGATCGACCGCTCCGGCGGCAAAGCGTCAGAAGCTTCGCTCAACACGGGCCTCCGCATTCTCGGCGGGGGCGACCTTCTCGGCATCTACCCGGAGGGAACTCGCAGCCCGGACGGCAAGATGTACCGTGGCCGAACCGGCGTGGCTCGCATGGTGCTTGAAGCCGGGGTGCCGATCATTCCCATCGCGATGGTCGACACCGAGAAGATGATGCCGATCGGCACCACTCTTCCTCGACTTCGGAGGATCGGGATCATCATCGGTGAACCCCTCGACTTCAGCCGGTTCGAGGGTATGGAGGGCGACCGATTCATCCTCCGCTCGATCACCGATGAGCTGATGTATGAGATGCAGCGACTGAGCAAGCAGGAATACGTCGACGTGTACGCCACGAGCGTGAAGGAAAAGGCACCAAGTCTTTCGCGGTAGGGTTGGAAATTGGGCCCGTTGTGGTGCTCACTTCCCCCCTTCTGAGAGAAACAGGAACGTTCCGTGGTAGATCCAACTGATCCGGTGGTATTGGCAGATGACTCTGTGATTGCCGGTCTGGACTATTGGCGTGAACTGCCGATCAAGCAGCAGCCGGAATGGCCGGACCCGGATGCCGTCGGTCGCGCATCCGCTCAGATCGCTTCTTTTCCTCCCCTCGTTTTCGCCGGTGAAGTCGATATTCTCCGCGAACGTCTCGCGCGGGCCGCGAGCGGCGACGCCTTCCTTCTGCAGGGCGGCGACTGTGCCGAAACCTTCGCGGGAGCAACGGCTGACCAGATCCGTAACCGAGTGAAAACCATCCTCCAGATGGCCGTCGTCCTCACCTACGGTGCATCGATGCCGGTGATCAAGATGGGCCGCATGGCCGGTCAGTTCGCGAAGCCCCGCTCGAGCGACACCGAAACGCGTGGCGATGTCACGCTGCCCGCGTACCGCGGCGACATCGTCAACGGGTACGACTTCACCCCTGAGTCGCGCCGCGCGGACCCGAACCGTCTGGTGCAGGGCTACCACACGGCAGCGTCGACGCTCAACCTGATTCGCGCGTTCACGCAGGGCGGTTTCGCCGACCTGCGCCAGGTGCACAGCTGGAACCGTGGTTTCGCCTCGAACCCGGCCAACCACAGGTACGAACAGCTCGCGAGCCAGATCGACAAGGCCATCCGCTTCATGGAGGCTGCGGGGGCTGACTTCGACGAGCTCAAGCGCGTTGAGTTCTACACCGCTCACGAGGGCCTGCTGATGGATTACGAGCGGCCGATGACGCGCATCGACTCGCGCACGGGAACGCCGTACAACACGTCATCCCACTTCATCTGGATCGGGGAGCGCACACGCGACCTCGACGGCGCCCACGTCGACTTCCTGTCGCGTGTCCGCAATCCGATCGGTGTGAAGCTCGGGCCGTCGACCACGCCCCAGGCGATGCAGGAACTCATCGAAAAGCTCGACCCTGAGCGCGAACCGGGCCGACTCACCTTCATCACCCGGATGGGTGCAGGAAAAATCCGGGATGCATTGCCTCCGCTTCTCGAGGCAATCAAGGCGACCGACGCGAACCCGCTGTGGGTCACCGACCCGATGCACGGCAACGGAATCACGACGCCGAACGGTTACAAGACCCGCCGCTTCGACGACGTCGTCGACGAAGTGAAGGGTTTCTTCGAGGCTCACCGGGCCGCTGGGACGCACCCGGGCGGCATCCACGTTGAGCTCACCGGTGACGACGTCACCGAGTGCCTGGGCGGTTCGGAGCACCTCGACGAGGCCGCGCTTTCGACGCGGTACGAGTCGCTGTGCGACCCGCGGCTCAACCACATGCAGTCGCTCGAACTGGCGTTCCTCGTAGCCGAAGAGCTCAGCAAGTAAACCGAGCGACACGACAGAGGCGCCGGGAACGACAGTTCCCGGCGCCTCTTCTGTATCCGGATGCGGCTCAGCTCAGGATGTTCGCGGTCACCGTGATCGTCGACCCCCGTCGTGCGGAATCGCCGGCCGCGGGGTCGATGCTGTCGACGGTCAGACGGGTCGGTGCCCAGAACGGCTCTTCGAGATCGCTGTCGACGGTGGTTTTGAACCCGGCGTCCTGCAGCTTCTGGATGGCGTCGGCGACGAGCATGCCGACGACGTCAGGAATCTGAACGAGATCGACGCCCTTGGACACCACGAGCCTGACGTCGTCGCCCGGGCGGATGACACCGTCGGCGACGATGACGGAGAGCACGAGACCCTTGTCGATCTCATCGCTGAATCGTTCCTCGACCTTGTCCGAGACAACCAAACCGACGTCTTCGAACGCCGCACGTGCGGCATCCGGGCTCAACCCGACCCCGTTGGGCATGGCGCCGACGGACACCGCGAGGTTGATCGTCTCGCCCTGCAGGATCTCGCCGCCGGCGGAGAAATCCTTCTCGCTCGCCGGATCGGCGGCGCTGATGACGACATCCGGTTCCACGTCACGGTTGAACTGTTTATCGACGGCGCCGACCGTCAGGCGGTTCTCGGTCAGGAAGGCTTCGGTTTCTTCCAGCGTCATGCCCGCGAGCGCCGGGACGGTGACGGGGGCCCGCCCGAGCGACACGTTCACGGTGACCGCCGAGTCGCGCACGACCTGGCTTCCCGGTCCCGGGTCCGTGCTCGAGACGAGACCGGTCGCCACATCAAAGCTGTGTTCGCTGCCCTGCTCGACCTGAAGTCCCATCTCCTGAAGGATCGCCGTCGCCTCCTCCGGTGTCGAATTGATGAGATCGGGCATGGAGACCTGCGAACCCGGGCCGGCGCCGAAGTACCAGCCGGTTCCGCCCGAGACCGCGGCGAGCATGAGGACGAGGGCGAGGATCCACCAGCCTTTCTTGCGTCGGCGCGCGGTCGTCGCGCGAAGGGTGGACGTCGCGTCCTCGGGAGCGACCGGGTCGGTCGACATGTTCGCTGAGGTGAGGGCCTGAGTGAATTCTGCGGTGTCGCTGATCGGTGGCGCGGCCGGCATGAGCATCGTCGGGTTGTGTGCCACGGTGGCATTCGAGGCGAATCCCAACTGCTTCTCGACCTCACGGAGCCGCTCGAGCAATTCGCGAGCATCGCTTGGGCGTTCGTCGGGCGACCGCTCGGTCGCCCAGAGAACGAGGTCGTCGAGGGGGTCGGGAACGGAAGGGTTCACGACGCTCGGCCGCGGAACTGATTCATTCGCGTGCTGGTACGCGATCTGCATCGGCTGTTCACCCTTGTACGGCTGCTCACCCGTGAGCATTTCGTACATCATGATGCCGAGCGCGTAGATGTCGCTTCTGGCGTCGGCGACGCCACGGGTGACGAGTTCGGGGGAGAGGTAGGCGATGGTGCCGAGCAGTGATTGCCCGGTCGCCGTGTTCGCGCTCGCGGCTCGGGCGAGACCGAAGTCGCTGATCTTGATGCGACCGTCGTCGGCGAGGAGAACGTTCTCGGGTTTGAGATCCCGGTGGATGATCCCGGCGCGGTGCGCAGCGGCGAGGCCACTCGTCACCGCGTCCATGATGTCGACGACCTGGCGAGGGGTGAGTTTGCCGTGGTCGCGGAGCAGATCGCGCAGGGTGATCCCGGGAAGGTATTCCATCACCAGGTACGCGAGATCCGAATCCTGGCCCTGATCGAAAACGCTCACCACATGCGGGTCGGCCAGTCGAGCAGCCGAGCGAGCCTCCTGAACGAACCGATTGCGGAAGTTGCTGTCGTCGGCGAGGTGCCCGTGCATGACCTTGATGGCGACCCGGCGTTCCAGTCGCTGGTCGGTGGCCAGGTACACGGTCGCCATACCGCCGCGGGCGATACGCGAACGGACCTCGTAGCGGTCGTCGATAAGACGACCGATGAGAGGGTCGATTCGCTGGCTGGTTGTCACGATCCGAAGTCTATGGAGCCGCACGCCATACGTGCTGGCAAAACACCGGACCAGCGGCTAATGCCGACGAATTCGTAACCGTATTGTGAAGAAATCGGCCGATGCGGGCGCGGACAGGCTCGGGTCAACCGAGCTGGCTCAGCCAGGCGCGCGCCGACGTCTCCCACTTGGCATAGGCATCCGGGTGGGCGGACTTCTGTACGGCCTGGGCGGCGTCGGTGAGCGACATCGATGTCCAGCCCGGAATGTCGAAGAGGCCAGCGGTGAGTCCGGGGTTCGGGTTGTTCTTGCCGCCAAAGAACGCTTTCGTGGCCCGCACGGGGTCGAGCAGCTGCGCGGCCGTTCCCCAGCCCTGGCTTGGTCGCTGCTGGAACAGACCGAGAGAGTCACGGTCACCGAACTGCACGTTGCGGAGACTCGACTCCTGCGCAGCGGTTGCGAGGGCGATGACGAGCGCTTCGTCGCTAGCTCCGATGGATCGGCCGGTTGCGACAATGATCCGTGCATTCGTCGCCATCTCGGCACTCAGCGGGGTGACGGCGCCCGTGCTCGCCTTGGGGGTCGGTTTCGGGGTCGGCGCCGGCGGAGACGCGGGGACAGCAGCACTCCCGGGAATCTTGAGAGATTGTCCCGGGTAGATGATGCTCGATGCGGTGAGCCCGTTCGCCGCGAGAATGGCGGAAACAGCGACACCGTGGTCTGCGGAGATGCCGCTGACGGTGTCGCCAGACACGACGACGTGGCTCGTTTTCGGAGCCGGCGCTGGGGTCGCCACCGGGGGCGCTGGGGTCGCTGTCGCGCCGGTGAGGCTGAGGACCTGCCCCGGGAAGATGGTGCTCGACCAGCTCAGCCCGTTGAGAGCGAGCACGGATGCCGTCGCGAGACCGTACCGCGCGGCGATGTCGCTCACGGTGTCGCCGGCTGCGACCGTGTAGCGGGCAGGAGCGGATGCGACCGCCTGAACGGCGGCAGGTGCAACTGCGAGCGGTTTCGGGCTCGGTGCGCTAGTGCGGGGAGAGGGGGAGTGCGGTGCTGCGGATGCCTCCGTGGGCACCGCCTGCATGCTGGCAGCGAGAGAGCCGGTGAGCAGGATCGGAAGTGTGAAATTGCGCGCCCGCTGGCGCGCGTCGCCCGCTCGGTGCGGTGTTACGGTTCGCTGCGCCATGAAAATGGCCCCCATTCGTGTGTCAATCGCCCCCAAGATTCGCACACCGCTGTGACAAGAGTCAATCAGGGAGACGGGTCGAACTCGGCCATGACTGCCCGAAACGACGCCAGAGGTCCACCGGCGGCGTCCGATCTGTCACACTCGTACGTGTGACAGATCTGTATGCAGACCGCCAGTGGCTGACCATTCCCGACCTCGTCGAGAAGCTCGACCTCACCCCAAGCAGGATTCGCCGCCTGATCGAAGAGCGCCAGCTTCTCGCAGTCAAGCGCGACGGTGTCCTCAGCATCCCGGCCGACTTCCTCAATGACGAGGACCAGCCGCTCAGTGAGCTTCGGGGGACTCTTTTCGTTCTCGCTGACGCCCGGTTCACGGATGACGAGGCGATGGAGTGGATGCTCTCGGTGGAGGAGAGCCTTGGAGCTGCTCCCATCGACGCACTGCGGGCTGGCCGTAAGGCCGAGGTTCGCCGTGTCGCGCAGGCTCTCGCCTGATTCGGCGGAGCTCGGTCGGGCTCAGTAGTTGCGCCGGACCACCGCATCAGCGAGGGACCGCAGGCCACTCGTCGCCGCATCGCTGAGCGCGGCCCCATCGAGGGCTTCGTTCGCCAGACCGAGGTTGTCGGCGATCATGGCCTCCACCTCATCGACGGCGCCCGAGTCCCGGATGGTTGCCTGCAGCGATGCGATTTGTTCTGCGTCGAGCGTAGGGTCGCCGAGCAGCTCATCGAAGATCCGGCGAGCCGCCTTCGGCAACGTCGGTCGGGTGAGCGCGACAAGCACGGTGCGTTTGCCCTCGAGGAGGTCGTCGCCGCTCGGCTTGCCGGTGACCGCAGCATCGCCGAAGACGCCAAGCAGGTCGTCGCGCAACTGGAAAGCGATACCGAGCGGCAGCCCGAACGCGCGCAGTGACGCCACCTGCTTTTCCGTCCCGCCACCGAGAAGAGCGCCCATCGCGAGAGGGCTCTCGACGCTGTACTTCGCTGACTTGAAGATCAGTACCTGCCTGGCGCGGTCGAGCTGTTCCTCCTCGGGGTGGGCCCGCCACGCGCGCTCCTCGAGGATGTCGAGGTATTGGCCGGCAGTCACCTCTGTTCTCATGCGCACGAATTCAGCCCGTGTGGCCCGTCTGGCGCCGGGAGCCACCTCGGCGAGCCCCTCGTCGAGGAGCTCATCGCTCCATCCGAGCAGCAGGTCACCGAGCAGAATGGCAGCCGCTCGGCCGTAACCATTACCGTCTCCGTCCCATCCGGATGAAAGATGGAGGGTCTTGAAACGCTTGTGTGCCGCTGGTGCTCCGCGCCGGGTGTCGGAATTGTCGATGATGTCGTCGTGCACGAGAGCGGCGGCGTGAAAAATCTCGAGGGCACCGGCGAGGGAGATCATCGCGTCGAGGGAATTTTCCGCGCCGTTTCCCGCCTCGGAGACGCTGTTCCACCCCCAGTAGCAGAAGCTTGCCCGGAAGCGTTTCCCACCGCTGAGAAACTCCCGAGAGAAGGAGGAGAACGGCTCGAGGTCAGCTCCCACCTGAGCGAGAATGGATTCACGAGAACTCAGGAAATTGTCGATCCTCGACTGGACCAGGTCGTGCAGGTTGGCAGTTTCACTCACAGCGCTAGCCTAGCCATCTGACCATGGCTAGAATTGACGAGATGGACCTGCGTCGCACCCGAGTTGGAGGGGAACATCATGCCACTGTCTGAACAGGAGCAACGGCTTCTCGATGAGATGGAGCGCAACCTCTACCGGAACGATGCCGACTTCGTGTCGACTGTCGGAGACCGGCGGGGCCGCCCCACCTATCGAAACGTCGCGCTCGGAAGCGTTATCACCATCGTGGGCGCTGCTGCCCTCGTGCTCGGTGTCATCCTCCAGCAGCCGATCATCGGGATCATCGGTTTCGGTGTCATGCTCGCCGGCGTGCTCGTCGCGATCTCTCCCGGTAAAGCGGATGCCGATGCACCGGAAAGCAAAGATGGCTTCGCTTCTGCGTCGACCAGTAATCCGCGGAAGGGTTCGACCACCTTCATGGACCGCATGAACGACCGCTGGGACAAGCGCCAGGACGACCGCTAAGGGATGCTCCACTTCCACCCCTCACTTCAGGGCCGACCGAAAGGTCGGCCTTTTTTTGTGCCCGGATTCGGGTGCTTCCCACGTTAAGCGCGGTGGCGAGCGCGCGATCGCTCCCCGTGAGCGTCAAATCGCTCCATTTTCCTCCACCCCCGCGATCCCCGCTCTGTCGCGGAACAAAGCCTGTCTAAACGGTCAATAAGCGTCATTTCGTAGATTTGTGGTGTGAAGTGGAGTAAAGTGGAGAACACCCACAGTTGGCCGGAACGAGAGGGAGGGCGTAGCGATGTTTCTTGGCACCTACGCCCCGAAGCTCGACGAGAAGGGCCGCATCATCCTGCCCGCGAAGTTCCGCGACGAACTCGCTGGGGGAGTGGTCATGACCCGCGGCCAGGAACACTGTGTCTACGTCTTCAGCAACCGTGAATTCGAATCGCTGCACGAGAAGATCCGCCAGGCGCCCGTCACGAGCAAGCAGGCTCGCGACTACCTGCGTGTCTTCCTCTCCGGCGCCAGCGCCGAGACACCGGACAAGCAGCACCGGGTCACGGTGCCTGCGGCGCTCAGGAACTACGCCGGCCTCGGCCGCGACCTCACCGTCATCGGAGCGGGAAGCCGCGCCGAAATCTGGGACACCGAAGCCTGGGAGGCCTACCTGGCCGAACAGGAAGCGGCTTTCTCCGACACTGCGGAGGAGGTGATCCCCGGACTCTTCTAGTCCCCGGATTCTGACTCCCAGCCGTTCACGCGCCCTGACACACTTCCCCGGTGCCAGGTCGGAATGGATGGGGATCAGGATCCGGGGCCTCCCGGGACATCTCATGGAACTCAACAACATCCACACCCCCGTACTTCTCGAACGATGCATCGAGTTGCTCGCCCCCGCGATCAGCAAGCCAGGTGCTGTCCTCGTTGATGCCACCCTTGGTATGGGAGGCCACGCCGAAGCGTTCCTTGAGCGATTCGAAAATCTCACGCTCGTCGGCCTCGACCGTGACCTCGACGCACTCGCTATCGCGGAGGAGCGGCTCAAGCGCTTCGCCGGACGTTTTTACCCCGTCCACACCGTCTACGACGGCATCCGCGAGGCGCTCGACGGCCTCGGCATTGAAAGCACGAACGGCATCCTGTTCGACCTCGGCGTTTCGTCCTTCCAGCTCGACCAGGTCGACCGTGGCTTCTCCTACTCCCAGGACGCGCCCCTCGACATGCGCATGGATGCAACGAGCGACCTGACCGCCGAACACATCCTCGCGACGTACCGCGAGGGCGACCTTCGCAGGATCTTCGAGGATTACGGCGAGGAGAAACTCGCCGGTCGCTACGCACGCAAGATCATCGAGGCCCGCACCGTCACGCCGATCACTCGATCCGGCCAACTCGTGCAGTTGCTTCAGGAAGCGACGCCAGCCGCGCTGTCCCGGGCGGGGCATCCTGCCAAGCGTGTCTTCCAGGCACTCCGGATCGAGGTCAACACCGAGCTGAAGGTCCTTCGCGCGGCGATTCCAGCAGCACTCGACACGCTCGACGTTGGCGGACGCATCGTCGTCCTGTCGTACCAGTCGCTCGAAGACCGCATCGTCAAGCGCGACCTGCAGTCGGCGACCGCCTCCACGTCACCCGCCGACCTCCCGGTCGAACTCCCCGAGCACTCCCCACGATTCAAACTCCTCGTCAAGGGAGCCGAACTTGCCACAGACGCCGAGAAGGCAGAGAACCCGCGTGCGACACCCGTCCGGTTGCGCGCGGCTGAACGACTGAAGTTGAGGAACCAATGAGCGCCACCGCCGTCAGTCTCCCGCGCCGTGCCTTTGCGCCGACGCCCACCGAGCACGCACCCCGCCCGGTTCGCGCCGTTCCCGATGCCATCGGCCGGCGGGGCAGGCCCAAGCTCGCCTACGCGGTCGTCGCCGTCGGGGGAGTCCTCGCCATGGTCGTCGCCCAACTGCTCCTCAGCGTCGGGCTCAGCCAGGGCGCCTATGAGATGGCAGCGCTGCAGCAGCAGCAGACCACGCTCGGCTGGCAGCAGCAGTCGGTCTCGGACGAGCTGCTGAATGTGTCGTCACCGCAATTCATCGCCGCGAACGCGCAGGCGCTCGGCATGGTCATCAACGGCACACCCGCCTACCTCCGCCTGTCTGACGGCGCCATCGTCGGCGTACCCGCCGCAGCGACAACCGAGACCGAGATCCCCGTCGGCCCGTCAACGCTCGTCGGGAACTCCCTCCTCGACGGTGTGCCCCTCGTCACGGTACCCGGCGCAACGGTGGATCCGATTGCCGCAGGCGTGGCAGACGCAGACGCGACGGTCGCGCCCGTATCGTTGGAAAATGGCATCCCCGCGCCGCAGACCCACTAGGCGCCGGAGGTAGGGATGCCACGGTTCAAAGGACGACGCGTGGTCAAACACTCACTCTCAACCCGACGACGAGTGACGGTCGCAATTCTCTGTGTCGTTGTTGTCGTCGGTGCGTTCGTCGTCCGGCTTGTCGACCTCCAGGTTGTTCGCGCGGACCAGCTCGTCGCTGCCTCACTCGAAAAGACGTCGGGCGCAGGGACCCTGTATGCGCCCCGCGGGAACATCGTCGACACCAATGGCACTTTGCTCGCGGGAAGCGTGACCCTGTTCGATGTCACCATCTCGCCGGTCGACGTCGACGACATCGACCGCATCGACGAGGATGGCAACACGGTGACGATTTCGGCGGCCGACGCTCTCGCCGAGGTCGCGGCTGTCACCGGGCAAAAAGCTGAAGACGTGCAGGGGATCGTCGCGGACGCGCTCGACAAGAATGCTTCGGCGAACTTCGCGTACCTGACCCGCGGAGTCGGCTACGACACGTACCAGGCGCTTATGGAGCTGAAGAAGAGCGGCACCTGGTGGATCTACACCCAGCAGACCTCCGGGCGAACCTATCCCAATGGTGCCGTCGCCGGTGGCGTCCTCGGGTTCGTCGGCAGCGACAACGTGGGTCTCGGTGGCCTTGAACTCGCGCAGGATTCCTGCCTCACCGGACAGAACGGAACGCAGGCATTCCAGCGCTCGAAGGACAACGTTGCGCTCCCCGGCACGACGATCATCACTCAAGAGCCCGAGCCAGGCGGTGAACTGAAACTGACCCTTGACAGCGACCTCAACTGGTACATGCAGCAACTCGTTGCTTCCCAGGTGACGGCCCAAGAGGCAGCGTGGGGCACCATCGTCGTCACTGAGGCGAAGACTGGCAAGATCCGGGCGATCGCCGAGGCCCCCTCCCTCGACCCCAACAACGTCTCAGCGACAGCTTCCGAAGAGCGACGGTCGCGCGTGTTCCAGAACCGCTTCGAGCCAGGCTCCGTCTTCAAGCCGCTCACCGCGGCCTCCCTCATCGACGCTGGACTCGCGACCCCGGCGTCGCAGGTGATAGCCGATTACTGGTACGAGCCCAAGAACGGCGCGAGGATCAAGGACGCCCTGCCCCACAAACGGCAGCAGCTGACCCTCGCCGGCGTGCTTCAGACGTCGTCGAACACGGGCACGAGCCAGCTTGGCGAGAAGCTCAGCGCTGAGAAACGCTACAACTACCTCGATGCCTTTGGTTTCGGTCATGCAAGCGGCATCAAGTTCCCCGGAGAACAGAAAGGTGTCCTCCACCCGTGGCAGGAGTGGGACAACCAGACCTACTACACGACCATGTTCGGTCAGGGTGTAGATGTCACCGGTATCGAACTCGCCGGTGCATACCAGGCACTTGCCAATATGGGAGAGAAGCTTCCGCTGCAGCTGATCGAAGGCTGCAGCTACCCCGACGGTACAGTGACCGGTGTGCCCGAGAAGGCGAAGCCGGAGCGCATTGTGTCGGAGAAAGCCGCGCTCGAGACGCTCGGAATGATGGAGATGGTCGTCACCGACGGCTCCTGGTCGGAGTCGCTTGAGATCCCCGGATATCGCGTCGCGGCGAAGTCCGGAACGGGCGAGCAGATCATCGACGGTAAGCTTCAAGATACGTTCTATTCATCGATGGCAGGCGCGTTTCCAGCTGATGACCCCGAGTACGTGGTCACCGTCACCCTGAAGGACCCGCGGTACAAGCGGTCGTCAGCTGCGGCGGCGCCGGTCTTCAAGGAGGCCGTCCTCCAGGTGATCAAGAAGTACGGAATCCCGCCGTCGACCACCCCAGGCGCGGACTACCCCCTAACTTATTAACCATGTGTGCGAGAACACTTTCCCTCGCGCAGGCGGCACCCCGTGGTGCCGGAAAGACACACCTTTTATGATTCGTTTGACGCTGTCCGAGATCGCCGACCGGCTCTCGGGAACCCTCCACCCGGGAACCACCGACGCCTCGGGAGACACCGTCGTTGACGGCGCGGTTGAGACCGACTCCCGCGAGGTCGTGACCGGTGGCATCTTCGTTGCGAAGCGGGGCGACGATACTGACGGTCACCTGTTCGTCGGTGCGGCCCTCGAGAACGGCGCAATACTCGCCATCGTCGAACATCCCGTCGACAACGCGATCGCCCAGATCATCGTGACGGATGCCGTCGCGGCGCTCGGCGAGCTCGCCCGGTTCGTGGTCGAACGGGTGCGTTCGCTGGGCGAACTGACGGTCATCGGAATCACCGGCTCCAACGGCAAGACCACCACCAAGAACATGCTCGAGCGGATTCTCTCCGGTGAAGGAGAGACCGTCGCCCCGATTCGTTCGTTCAACAATGCCGTCGGCGCCCCGACGACCATGCTTCGCGTCACCGAATCCACCCGCTACCTCATCGTCGAGATGGGGGCCAGCGGAATTGGAGACATCGCCAGGCTCGTTGCTCTGGCCAGGCCCGACATCGGTGTCGTCCTCAAGGTCGGTCTCGCACACGCCGGAGGCTTCGGGGGAATCGAGTCGACCCTTGCGGCCAAGACCGAGATGGTCACAGACCTGCCCGAAACGGGCGTTGCCGTCCTCAACTCCGACGACTCACGGGTCGCGTCGATGGCAGACAAGACCCGCGCCCGGGTGTTCCGCTTTGGCTCCGAAACCGACGCCGACATCCGGGCGACTGACATCGCCGGAACACGCACCGGGACGAGTTTCTCGGTGCATGCGCCGGGCGAAGAACCGGCCACGGTCCGTCTTCGCGTTCTCGGTGAACATCACGTCTCGAACGCCCTTGCCGCGATCGCCGTTGCGTTCACGCTTGGCGTACCTCTGGCACGCTCTGCCGCTGCGCTCGAAACGCTGGCTCGGGCTGAGCGCTGGCGGATGGAAGTTCTCGGCGGTCGTGACGACGTCACGATCATCAACGATGCCTATAACGCGAGCCCGGACTCCATGTCAGCGGCCATCAAGACGCTCGCGCAGATATCCGAACCCGGCAAGCGCACGATCGCGGTTCTCGGTGCCATGAGCGAGCTCGGTGAATACTCCGGTGAGGAGCACGACCGCATCGGTCTGCAGCTCGTCCGGCTCAACATCTCCCGCCTCGTCGTCGTCGGGCCCGAGGCCCGCCGCCTCCACATCAGCGCGATCAATGAGGGCTCGTGGGATGGCGAGAGCGTGTACTTTGACGATATGGACGCGGCCTACGACTACCTCGCTGCAGAAATTATCCCGGGGGACACGGTACTCGTGAAATCCTCCAACTCTGCCCAGCTGAGATTCCTGGGCGACCGGTTAGGAGACCTCTTCTCGTGGTAGCACTACTCACGGCAGGCGCCCTGGCGATGGCGTTCTCGCTGTTCCTGACGCCGGTGTTCGTCAAACTGTTCAAGAAACTTGAGTGGGGCCAGTTCATCCGCGATGACGGTCCCAAGTCGCACCACGCCAAGCGTGGAACCGCGACGATGGGTGGGCTCGTCATCATCGCGGCGACCCTGTTCGGCTTCTTCACCGCCATGCTCATCACCGGCGACACGATCAGCGTCTCGGCGCTTCTCGTGCTGTTCATGATGGTCGGACTCGGCGTCGTCGGGTTCATCGACGACTTCACGAAGACCCGCAAACAGCGGAGCCTCGGTCTCGGGGGCTGGGCCAAGATCTTCGGACAGGTCCTCGTGGCCGTGACGTTCGGTATCCTCGCCATCAACTTCCCGACCGCCGAGGGCGTCACCCCAGCTTCCACGGCGATTTCGCTTACGCGCGACCTGCCCATCGACCTGATGATCCTCGGGCCGGTCATCGGAGTGACCCTGTATCTGCTGTGGACGAGCTTCATCGTCACGGCGGCTTCCAACGGTGTCAACGTGACCGACGGGCTCGACGGGCTCGCCACGGGAGCCTCGATCCTCGCGATCGGCTCCTACGTGATCATCGGCTTCTGGCAGTACAACCAGTCCTGCGCCGCTATCGGCCTCGCCGACGACGTTGCATACAAGTGCTACGAGGTCCGCGATCCGCTGGCGCTGGCCATTGTCGCCGCGGCCATCTGTGGTGCACTCATCGGATTCCTGTGGTGGAACACGTCCCCGGCGTCGATCTTCCTCGGCGACACCGGATCCCTCGCCCTCGGTGGAGCCATCGCCGCTCTCGCCATCCTCACCCGCACGGAACTGCTTCTCGTCCTCATCGGCGGTCTCTTCGTCATCGAAACCGGCTCCGTCATCGTGCAGCGCGGGTACTTCAAGATCACCGGTGGCAAGCGGATCTTCCGGATGAGCCCGATTCACCATCACTTCGAGCTCAAGGGCTGGGCCGAAGTGACCGTCGTCGTCCGATTCTGGATCGTCGGCGGGTTGCTCGTCGCCGCCGGCGTCGGAACCTTCTACCTCGAGTGGATTCTGAGATAACCATGACCAACCGACTGGACACCCTGACCAGCTGGCACGCCGACTGGACCGGGCTCCGCGTCGGGGTGCTCGGCCTCGGCGTCACCGGATTCTCCGTCGCCGACACTCTCGCCGAACTCGGCGCCGACGTCCTCGTCGTCGCATCGAAAGCGCCAGACGAACGCGCGGGACTCCTCGATGTCATCGGGGCGCGCCTCGCGCGGAGCGACCTCGACACCGCCCCGGCAGAACTCGTCGATCACCGCCCCGAGATCCTCGTGGTGTCGCCGGGATTCGCCCCGTCGCATCCGTTGCTCGTCTGGGCAGCTGAACAGGGGATCCCGGTCTGGGGAGACGTCGAACTCGCCTGGCGGGTGCGCGACAAGGTCGGTGCCCCGGCCGAGTGGATCCTCGTCACCGGGACGAACGGCAAGACCACGAGCGTCCAGCTGACGGCAGCGATGATCGCCGAGGCCGGGCTCCGCGTGGCACCGTGCGGCAACATCGGCATTCCCGTGCTCGACGCGATCCGCGACCCGCAGGGCTTTGACGTGCTCGTCGTCGAGCTGTCGAGCTACCAGCTCCACTACCTCGCCGGACAGAGCGGCCCGGACAAGGTCACCCCGTATTCGAGCGTCTGCCTCAACATCGCCGATGATCACCTCGACTGGCACGGCTCACTCGAGGCGTACATCGCCGCGAAGGGCGAGGTCTACTCGAGAACCAAAGTCGCGTGCGTCTACAACCGGTCGGATGCCGTCACCGAGCGTCTCGTGAGGGAAGCCGACGTCGCCGAAGGCGCTCGGGCCATCGGGTTCGGACTCGGTGT
Source organism: Mycetocola sp. TRD_SC_2 (assembly GCF_055361225.1). Classification (NCBI taxonomy): domain Bacteria; kingdom Bacillati; phylum Actinomycetota; class Actinomycetes; order Micrococcales; family Microbacteriaceae; genus Mycetocola; species Mycetocola sp. TRD_SC_2. The sequence continues at coordinate 1,334,744 of NZ_CM143954.1, forward strand.
TCCCGGACCGAGCGATCTCGGGATCGTCGACGGCATCCTCGTCGACCGTGCCTTCCTCGAGGAACGCTTCACCTCAGCGCTCGAGCTCACCACCGTCGATGATCTCGCTGCCTCAGGGCTCGCGGCACCGCACATCGTCGCCAACGTGCTCGCCGCCGCTGCCCTCGCTCGATCCTTCGGGGTAGCGCCGGCAATCATTCGGCGCGCGCTCCTGGCGTTCTCACTCGACGCGCACCGGATCCAACTCGTTCTTACCGCCGAAGGAATCGGTTGGGTGAACGACTCCAAAGCGACGAACCCACACGCCGCTGACGCATCGCTCGGGTCGTATCCCTCCGTTGTCTGGATCGTCGGCGGACTGCTCAAGGGAGTCGACGTTGGCGACCTCGTCGCGCGTCACGCCGATCGGCTCCGCGGCGCTGTCGTCATCGGAGTCGACCGCGGTGCGGTACTCGCCGCATTCGAGCGACACGCCCCGGAAGTCCCTGTGTTCGAGGTGACAGCGGATGACACTGGAAATGTCATGACCCGGGCCGTCGACCTGGCGTCAGAGGTAGCGGCGTCAGGTGACGTCGTCCTCCTCGCCCCCGCCGCGGCATCCATGGACCAGTTCGCGGATTACGCCGAACGGGGCAGACAATTCAGCGACGCCGTGCAGAAACGATGGGGAGGATCGAGAGATGAGCGCCCCGACGACCGATCGCACCCGTAACGACGACAGGCCGGCATCCGCCCGGATCTCCCTTGGGCATACCCTCACCCCGCAGTCGAAGAACTACCTGCTCGTGCTTGGCACGACCCTGTTCCTCGTTGGCGTCGGGCTCGTCATCATTTTGTCGTCGTCCTCCGTCGATTCTTTCCTCGACAACAAAGGCTTTTTCGGCGGCTTCTGGAAACAGGCCACGTACGCGGTGATCGGTATCCCGCTCATGCTTGTGATCAGCCGGATTCCCGTCAGATTCTGGAAGCGCTGGGCCTGGGTTATTCTCGGTGGCGCTCTCCTGCTTCAGCTTCTCGTATTCTCGCCGCTCGGATTCGGTAGCGGTGGAAACCGCAACTGGATCGCCATCGGCCCGGTCAGCGGACAGCCATCCGAGCTGCTCAAGCTGGCTCTCGCGATCTGGCTCGGCGCGGTCCTGAGCAGGAAGATGGCGCTGCTTTCCGACTGGAAGCACGCATTCATTCCAGCCATTCCGGTGAGTGCACTCGCACTCGGGCTCGTCCTCGCCGGGCATGACCTCGGAACAGTCGTCGTCATGGGCGGACTCGTGTTCGGCGCGTTGTTCTTCTCCAACATCAAGCTCCGCTTCCTCGCCGTACCCGTTCTCGGTGCTCTGGTGATGTTCTTCATCATGGCAATCATGAGCCCGAACCGGATGGCTCGCATCATGACGTTCCTCGACGAAGAGTGCCTCGATTATGAAGGTCTTTGCTGGCAGCCGCTCCATGGCACCTGGGCTCTCGCCAACGGGGGAGTGTTCGGCCTCGGCCTGGGAAACTCGCGCGAGAAGTACTCCTGGCTCCCCGCCGCATCCGACGACTACATCTTCGCGATCATCGGCGAGGAACTCGGCCTCATCGGCGGTGCCGTCGTGCTGGTCATGTTCGTCCTGCTCGCTGTCGGATTCGCCCGCATCATCCGCGCCAGTACCGATCCCTTTGTCCGCATCACGACCGGAGCGATCCTCCTCTGGATCATCGGCCAGGCATTCGTCAACATCGGAGTCGTCCTCCGGTTGCTGCCGGTGCTCGGCGTCCCGCTCCCATTCATCTCCGCAGGAGGAACCGCGCTCTTGACTTCACTCGCCGCCATCGGAATCGTGCTCGCCTTTGCGAGGGAACAGTCCTCGCCCCGGAGCGCCGTCTCCGAAGGACGGTTCAGCTCATGACCTCGTACCTCCTCGCCGGGGGTGGCACCGCCGGGCACGTGAACCCTCTGCTCGCCGTCGCAGATGCGATCACCGAGCGTGAGCCGGATGCCCGCGTTCTCGTTCTCGGCACGAAGGAGGGCCTCGAGTCCCGACTCGTGCCCGAACGCGGGTACGAACTGCTGACCATCGCGAAACTCCCGTTCCCGCGACGGGTCAACCGCAGGGCACTGAGCTTCGGAAAACGGTTCCGGCAGGCGGTGTCACAGATCGTCGCGATGATCGCTGAGCACAACATCGACGTCGTGGTCGGATTCGGTGGCTACGCCTCAGCTCCCGCGTACCTCGCTGCCCGCCGCGCCGGCATCCCGGTAGTCGTCCACGAGGCGAATGCCAAGCCCGGGCTCGCGAACCGGCTCGGAGCTCGGTTCACCCCGTTCGTCGGAGTTGCCTTCCACGGAACCAAACTGCGTCAGTCCCGATTCGTCGGGATGCCGCTCCGCCGCGAGATCGAACGCCTCGATCGCGACGTCGCGAGAAAAGAAGCAGCCGACCTGTTCGGGCTTGCGACTGACCGGCCGACGCTCCTCGTCACCGGTGGATCGCTCGGCGCGCGCCGGGTCAACGAGACCATCTTCGCTTCGCGGCAGACAATTATCGATGCGGGCTACCAGATCCTCCACATCGTCGGCAGCAAATCCGACCTCACCGACCCGGGAACCGAGCACTACCATCTCGTCGACTACTGCGACCGGATGGACCTCGCCCTCGCCGTGGCCGACTTCGCCGTCTCCCGCGCGGGCGCGGCCACTGTGTCCGAACTCTCGGCCCTCGGCATCCCCGCCGCGTATGTTCCCTACCCGGTTGGCAACGGCGAGCAGCGGTATAACGCCGCAGACGCTGTGCACGCCGGGGGAGCGGTCATTGTCCTCGACGCGAAATTCACCCCGGAGTGGATCGAGACGTCACTCGTGCCTCTCATCACAGACCGAATGCGCGTGCAGGACATGGCCGTTCAGTCCCGGCTGATGGGCACCCTCGAGGGAACCAGCCGCATGATCGATCTGATCCACGATTCCCTCGCCGGGCGCTGACACCCAGCCCCATGCGTTATAACTGAACCTTCCGCCCAGCCCCAAAGAACAGCGAGTACCCAGCGTGATCAAGCCCGACTTCAGCGTCGCCATCCCCGACGATCTTGGCACCGTGCACTTCGTCGGCATCGGTGGTTCCGGTATGAGCGGCATCGCCCGGTTGTTCCTCGGCGCGGGGCACACGGTGACCGGCTCAGACGTTCGCGAGTCAGCGAACATCGAGGCGCTCAGGGAACTCGGCGCGACGGTGCACATCGGACATGACGCCGCCAATGTCGGCGACGCAGACACCCTCGTCGTCACGAGCGCCCTGTGGCCAACGAACCCCGAATACGTTCTCGCGAAGGAACGCGGCATCCCGATCCTGCACCGGTCACAGGCCCTCGCAGCGGCGATCAGCGGAACCCGCCTGGTGTCGGTCGCTGGGGCGCACGGAAAAACCACCTCAACGGGCATGATCGTCACCGGCCTCCTCGGGCTGTCCGAAAGCCCGAGCTTCGTCAACGGCGGAGTCATCGAATCCCTCGGAGTGTCGAGTGCCCGCGGAACCGGTGACCTGTTCGTCGTCGAGGCCGACGAATCCGACGGCTCGTTCCTGCTCTACGACACCGCTGTCGCCCTGATCACCAACGTCGACGCCGACCACCTCGACCACTACGGGTCGCTCGAAGCGTTCGACGATGCCTTCGTCACCTTCGCGCAGAAGGCCTCTGAACTCGTCGTCATCTCCTCGGACGATGCCGGGGCGCTCCGCGTCGCGGCGAAGCTCGACGGCAAACGCCTGCTCACCTTCGGTGAGGCTGAGGACGCCGATGTGCGCGTGCACTCGATCGGCGCAGAGGGCCCGGTGTCATTCGTGATCAGCTACCAGGGCCAGGACAATGGAGCGACGCTGCGGATCCCGGGCAAGCACAACGCCATCAACGCCGCAGGTGCGTTCGCGGTCCTCGTCGGCCTCGGATTCGGCGCCGCCGAATCCCTCGCCGCGATCGCAGACTTTGGCGGAACCGAACGACGGTTCGAACTCCACGGCACAGTGGACGGCGTCAGTGTGTTCGACGACTACGCCCACCACCCGACCGAAGTCGCCGCGGCACTCTCGGCTGCGCGCACGGTCGTCGGCAGCGGGCGGATCATCGCCGTGCACCAGCCTCACCTCTACAGCCGGACCCGCCTGATGGCTGGCGAGTTCGCGGAGACTCTCGAGTCCCACGCCGATCAGACCGTTGTGCTCGACGTCTACGGTGCCCGCGAAGACCCGGAACCGGGCGTCACCGGTGAACTCGTCTCACAGCGGTTCACAGATGCCTCCCGCGTCGCCTTCATCGCGGACTGGCAGGAAGCGGCCGACTACGTGGCGTCAATCGCCGAACCAGGCGACTACGTGATCACGCTCGGTTGTGGCGACGTCTACCGGATCGTTCCCCAGCTTCTCGGCTCGCTCACCGCTGCCAGGCCGTAACGAATGAAGCGGCCCTCAGGTTTCACCCCCCAGCGACCGTCTCCATCCGAGCCGGGGAGTCCAGCGACGTCGCGCTCCGAGACACCGGTTCGGACGCCTCAGGCACCGGTCACTGTCACGCCTGCCGCGCCGATTCCGTTCCCTCCGACACCGGATGCGGACCGAGCCGGTGCGGCGAAACCGGACACGCTGGAGAAACCAGAGAAGCTGCCTGGCCTGCGCGAAGCACGGAAACAACGCAAGCGCGTGGAGCGCGCCGAGGTCAAGCGCTTCACCGCACACTCGAGGCGCAGGCGCAGGACGATCCTGTCCGTCTTCGGTGGCATTGTCGGGCTCGCCCTTCTCGCGTGCCTCCTCGCGTACACGCCGATCCTGTCGGTTCGCACGATCCAGGTCGAGGGAGCGCAGCGGGTCAGTTCGGATGCCGTGGTCGCAGATCTCTCAGGCCAGCTCGGATCCCCGTTCCCCATGGTCGACGAAAGCGCCATCAAGGCCGCTCTCGTCAGCTATCCGCTCATCGAGTCCTACGCGGTCGAAGCCCGCCCGCCGTCGACGCTCGTCATCCGTCTGGTCGAGCGAACACCGGTGGGCGCGATCGACACGGGGGACGGGTTCCTCATCGTCGATGCAGCCGGCGTTGTCATCGAGTCCTCGACCGACCGCCCCGGTGGATACCCCCTGATCTCCGTCGACGGTGGAGTGAAGGCGGATGGTTTCGCCCCAGCCGCCGCCGTCCTCCGGGCCCTGCCCGAGGACCTCTTCGCGCGGGTCGACGCCGTCACAGCGACAACGAAGGACGATGTCCGTTTCACTCTCACGGACACCGAAACCACCGTGGTGTGGGGGAGTGCAGAGGAGTCCGCCCTCAAGGCGCATACGCTCGAGGTGCTCATGAAGGCGCAACCGGATTTCGCCGAGTACGACGTCACGTCGCCGAGCGTCGCCGTCGTTCGCTGACCGCTCGTCTCGTTTTTTTCTGCCCCGTTTTCGCGACACGCGCATGTCATCCCGCGTGTTCGGTGTGCCCGGCATAACTTGAGTTCAAGAAATGCATACTGAGCATAACTTTAAACCTTAACCTGAGGTTGAGGGTTCTTTCCCCGGAGGCCGGACGTGACTAGTAACCAGAACTACCTTGCCGTGATCAAAGTCGTCGGCATCGGCGGCGGCGGCGTCAACGCCGTCAATCGAATGATTGAACTCGGCCTTCGCGGCGTCGAGTTCATCGCCATCAATACCGACGCCCAGGCGCTGCTCATGAGCGACGCCGACGTCAAGCTCGACGTCGGGCGTGAGATCACCCGCGGCCTCGGAGCGGGTGCGGACCCCGAGGTCGGCCGCCGCGCAGCCGAAGACCACGCCGAAGAGATCGAGGAGGCCCTCGCAGGGGCCGACATGGTCTTCGTCACGGCGGGAGAGGGTGGAGGAACCGGAACAGGTGGTGCCCCCGTCGTCGCCCGCATCGCCAAGTCGATCGGCGCCCTCACCATCGGTGTCGTCACGAAGCCGTTCGGTTTCGAAGGCCGCCGCCGCCAGGCTCAGGCCGAGCTGGGAGTCGCGAAGCTCAAGGAAGAAGTCGACACGCTCATCGTCGTGCCGAACGACCGTCTCCTCGAGATCAGCGACCGCGGAATCAGCATGCTTGAGGCATTCTCGACGGCTGACCAGGTCCTCCTCGCCGGTGTTCAGGGCATCACCGACCTCATCACCACCCCCGGCCTGATCAACCTCGACTTCGCCGACGTGAAGAGCGTCATGCAGGGTGCAGGGTCGGCGCTCATGGGCATCGGATCGTCGCGCGGTGCAGACCGGGCGATCAAGGCCGCGGAACTCGCGGTGGCGTCCCCCTTGCTCGAAGCCAGCATCGAAGGTGCGCATGGTGTGCTTCTCTCGATCCAGGGTGGATCGAACCTCGGAATCTTCGAGATCAACGACGCCGCTCGCCTCGTACAGGAAGCAGTTCACCCCGAAGCTAACATCATCTTCGGTGCCGTCATCGACGACACCCTCGGTGACGAGGTCCGGGTGACCGTCATCGCCGCCGGGTTCGACGGGGGAGAGCCGCCGTCACGCCAGGGCGAGTCAGCGCGCGACGCCGTCGTGACGACCGGAGGCGTGCAGACGAGTGCCCCAGCGGCACCGGCCGCTGCGGCCGCCGCCGGAAGCACCAGCGCGACTGTGGGCGCTTCCGTGCTCACCGAGGCGCCCCAGACCTGGAAGGTTACCGAGCAGTCGCTCGCGACGCCTCCGGTGACGGCGGACCCGGCGTTCGCCGACGAGGACGAACTCGACATCCCCGACTTCCTCAAGTAGAGATGCCACACGGCGACGACCAGGCGCTCGACCGGCTTTCGCTGGACGAGCGCCTGGCGCGTGTCCGGGCAGGAATAACGGATGCCGCATCGGCGGCCGGCCGCGAGGCATCCGAGATCACAACGATCGTCGTGACCAAGTTCCACCCCGCCGATCTCGTGCGGGAGCTGCATGCGCTCGGCGTTCGCGATTTTGGCGAGAACCGGCACCAGGAAGCGGCCGTGAAAGCCGCGGAGCTCTCCGACCTGTCGGACGCGGCCTGGCACTTCGTCGGCCAGTTGCAGTCGAAGAAGGCGCGGCAGGCTGCCGCATACGCCTCCGTCGTGCACTCGATCGACAGGGAAGCCCTCGTCACAGCGCTTGCAGTGCCCCGTGAGGTTCCGCTCGACTGTTTCGTGCAGATCAACCTCACCGAGGATCCGGCACGCGGCGGTGTGGCGCCTGACGTGCTCGACGACCTCGTCGAGCGCGTCCTCGCGACCGGATCGCTCCGGTTGCTCGGAGTGATGGCTGTCGCGCCGCTCGGCGAGGAACCCCGGCGTGCATTCGCCCGACTACGTACGCTGTCCGACCGCGTCGTCGCCCTGGCGCCGGACGCGAACCGGATCTCAGCAGGAATGTCCCACGATTACCGCGAGGCGATCGCCGAAGGCGCGACACACCTTCGCATTGGGACCGCAATCACGGGTAACCGGCCGTTACCCGGTTAATCTCATTGAAGTAGGAACCGCACAAACGGAGGTAGCGATGTCCAACCCGCTGAAGAAGACAATGGTCTACCTTGGCCTCGCAGATGATGATCTCGAGTACGAGGAGAACCAGCAGACTGCCCCCGCCGCGGCATCCGCTGCGTCGAACACGCACGGCACGTCGGCAGCAAGCGCGCCTGCTGCCCAGGCGGCTGCACCCGTGCAGAATCGCGCACCGGTCACGCCCCTGCGCCGGCCGACGGCCACCAAGCAGGCCGCGCCGGCTGAGCTCAACGAGATCCTCACCGTGCACCCCAAGCAGTACCGCGATGCCCAGGTGATCGCCGAGACGTTCCGCGACGGAGTTCCGGTCATCATCAACCTGTCCCAGATGAGCGAGGGAGACGCCAAGCGTCTCATCGACTTCGCCAGCGGTCTTTCGCAGGGCCTCTACGGCAAGATCGAGCGCGTCACGAGCAAGGTCTTCCTGCTCTCCCCGGCACACGTCGCCGTGCTCGGTGACCAGGGCGCAGCCGCTGATGCGGAGTCGACCTTCTTCGCTCAGCAATAATTGAGGGGTGGACTCCGTTCTTTCGCTTCTCCGAAACATCCTGTACTTCGCCCTCCTGCTGTATTTCTTCGTCATGTGGGCGCGGTTCGGTCTCGACCTTGCCCGTTCGTTCAAGCCGCGCTGGCGGCCGACCGGACCGGGACTGATCGCTGCTGAACTCGTGTTCTCCCTGACGGATCCGCCGATCCGTTTTTTCCGTCGGATTCTCCCACCCGTCAGAATCGGCGCGCTCGCGCTGGATTTCGGCTGGAGCATCACGATGCTGTGCGTCATCGTGTCGATGTCTCTGGTCAATCTGCTTCTGCGCTGACGGTGCGCGCGGGGTATCCTGTTAAGTCACGTGCCCCTCAGCTCTCAGCCAGCAGTCGCTGCTGGTGTTTGCTAGCGTAGGCACGTCCATTCGAGCTCAATCAAGTAAGAGGTGGGAAGCCATGGCGCTAACTCCGGAAGACGTAGTCAACAAGCAGTTCCAGCAGACCAAGTTCCGTGAGGGCTACGACCAGGACGAGGTCGATGACTTCCTGGACGAGGTCGTTGTCGAACTTCGCCGTCTGCTCCAGGAAAACAACGAGCTCAAGGCACGCCTCGAAGGCTCCGACGCCGGCGACGCTCGCCCCGCAGAGGCAGCACCCGCTCCGGCGGCAGAAGCCGCACCGGCTCCCGTCGTTGCTGAGCCTGCCCCCGCTGCAGCTCCGGCCCCCGCGCCGTCGGCTCAGGATGAGGGCGAGTCCAGCTCGAGCCTCCTCCAGCTCGCACGCCGTCTCCACGACGAGCACGTCCGCGAAGGCGCCGAGAAACGCGACGCACTCATCGCCGAAGGCCACGCCACCGCAGCCCGTGTCGTTGCCGAGGCCGAGGCCAAGCAGCGCGCACAGATGAACATCCTCAACGAGGAGCGTTCCACTCTCGAGAAGAAGATCGACGAACTGCGCGACTTCGAGCGTGAGTACCGTCAGAAGCTCCGTGGCTACATCGAGAGCCAGCTCAAGGAACTCGACTCCAACGCCGGGCCGAGCGCACAGGGATCGGGCTCCGGCTACGTGACCAGCGAGAAGTCCAACGCGTAAGTTTTGAGCGAAGAAAAGGTTTCGCCGGAACCCACACCGGCGCGGCCGCTCCGTGTCCGAGCGCTAGTTGTCGTCGCCGCCCTTGCGGCGACGGCACTGGCGCTCGACCAGTTCACCAAGCATCTTGTCGTCACGACCCTGCCGCTCGGCGAGCAGGTCAAGGTCCTCGGCGACGTCCTCATCTTCCAGTTCGTCCGGAACCCAGGGGCTGCGTTCTCTCTCGCGGCAGGCAGTACCTGGATCTTCTCGATCCTTGCCGCCGTCGTCACCGTCGCGATCATCGTCCTTGCCCCGCGCATCCGCTCGATCGGGTGGGCCATCGTCTTCGGCCTGCTCCTCGGGGGCGTGCTCGGCAACCTCACCGACCGACTGATCCGCGAGCCGTCATTCGGCCTCGGCCACGTCATCGACTTCATCTCCACCCCGTGGATGATTCCGGCGATTTACAACATCGCCGACATCTGCATCGTGTCGAGCATGGGCCTGTTCATCCTCCTGACGATTCTCGGAATCAACCTCGACGGAACCCGGGCAACAAAGCCGGACCCAGAGGCGGATGCCGCAGCAAGCGACGACACGATCGACTCCGGAACGATGCCGACGGAGGACCACGTGAAGCCCGCCGAGCAGCAGCTCGGTGCCTCAGAGAAGTCACACCGGTCGGACGCCTGATGGAGACGCGCAGCCTGCCCGTCCCCGACGGTCTCGACGGCACGCGAGTTGACGCCGGACTGGCCAAGGTTCTCGGGTTCTCACGCAGTTTCGCCGCCGACGTCGCCGAAGCCGGGGGAGTGAGCCTCGATGGCAAGCCCGCCGGCAAATCGGACCGGCTCACCGCCGGGTCCTGGCTCGAGGTGAACTGGACGCCCAAACAGGAACCCGCCGTCGTTCCTGTCATCGTCAGCGACCTCTCCGTCGTGCACGACGATGACGACATCATCGTGGTCTCGAAGCCCGTCGGCGTGGCCGCTCATCCGTCGGTCGGCTGGACAGGCCCCACCGTACTCGGCGCCCTCGCCGGAGCCGGCTACACCGTCTCTACGTCGGGTTCAGCGGAGCGTGCCGGGATCGTGCACCGCCTGGACGTCGGCACCACCGGGCTCATGGTCGTCGCGAAGAGCGAACGGGCGTACACCCACCTGAAGCGAGCCTTTCACGACCGCGAGGTCGAAAAGGTGTATCACGCTCTCGTTCAGGGACACCCGGACCCGCTCGCCGGGACGATCGACGCCCCGATCGGGCGGCATCCGAAACACGACTGGAAGTTCGCGGTCACAGCCGAGGGCAAGCCCTCGATCACCCACTACGAAACCGTCGAGGCGTTCGCGAGCGCGTCACTGCTCGAGATCCACCTCGAGAGTGGCAGGACGCACCAGATCCGCGTGCACATGGCCGCCCAGCGGCATCCGTGCGTCGGCGATCCGCTTTATGGAGCCGACCCCACGCTCGCTGCCCGGCTGGGTCTGACCCGGCAGTGGCTGCACGCCGCCCGGCTCTCGTTCACGCACCCCGGCTCGGGGGAGTGGGTCACCTACGACTCGGCATACCCGGACGACCTCCAGCACGCCCTCGATGTCCTCCGTGAGGATTAGGCTGGGAGCCCAGCCCCCAGTTCTCCGGAGAAGTCTTGCCTTCAACTGACGACTCGTTCGTTCACCTGCACGTCCACAGTGAGTACTCGATGCTCGACGGCGCCGCCCGCGTCAAACCGCTCATCGAGGCCGCTGTCGCCGAGGGGATGCCCGCCGTCGCGGTCACCGACCACGGCAATATGTTCGGCTCGTTCGATTTCTGGTCGACGGCGACCGCCGCGGGAATCAAGCCGATCATCGGCACCGAGGCGTACATCACGCCCGGCACCCACCGCACCGACAAGACCCGGGTGCGCTGGGGCACGAGCGCCCAGGGTCGCGATGACGTCTCCGGTAGCGGTGCGTACACCCACATGACGCTGCTTTCCGAGACGACGGAGGGCATGCACAACCTCTTCCGGATGTCGTCGCTCGCGTCCATCGAGGGTTATTACTTCAAGCCGCGGATGGACCGCGAGGTTCTTGCCACGTACGCCAAGGGAGTCATCGGGACTACCGGCTGTGCCGGTGGCGAGATTCAGACCCGGTTGCGACTCGGCCAGTACGACGAAGCCAAGGCTGCCGCTGCCGAGTTCCGTGACATCTTCGGCAAAGACAACTTCTTCTGTGAGGTGATGGACCACGGCATCGACGTCGAGCGCAGGACCATGACCGACCTGTTCCGCCTCGCGAAGGAACTCGATCTTCCGCTCGTCGCCACCAACGATCTCCACTACACCCACGCTCACGACGCGAAGGCCCACGCGGCGTTGCTGTGCGTTCAGTCCGGCTCGACGCTCGACGACCCGAACCGTTTCAAGTTCGACGCCGACGAGTTCTACCTCAAGTCCGCCCAGCAGATGCGGCAACTGTTCCGCGACCACCCGGAGGCGTGTGACAACACGCTCCTCATCGCCGAGCGCTGCGACGTCGAGTTCAACACGAGTGCGAGCTACATGCCGCGCTTTCCGGTGCCGGCTGGCGAGACCGAAGAGACCTGGTTCATCAAGGAGGTCGAGCGCGGCCTTGTCGAGCGCTACCCCAACGGAATTCCCGACGACGTTCGAGCCCGTGCCAACTACGAAGCCGGCGTCATCGTCCAGATGGGCTTCCCCGGCTACTTCCTCGTCGTCTCCGACTTCATCAAGTGGTCGAAGGAGAACGGCATCCGGGTCGGCCCTGGCCGTGGCTCCGGTGCCGGATCGATGGTCGCGTATGCGATGAAGATCACCGACCTCGACCCGATTGTGCACGGACTCATCTTCGAGCGCTTCCTCAACCCCGACCGTGTCTCCATGCCCGACTTCGACGTCGACTTCGATGACCGGCGCCGTGGTGAGGTCATCCGTTACGTCACCCAGAAGTACGGCGACGAACGCGTCGCGCAGATCGTCACCTACGGCACGATCAAGGCAAAGCAGGCGCTCAAGGACTCGTCGCGCGTTCTCGGCTTCCCCTTTGGCATGGGCGACAAGCTCACCAAGGCCATGCCGCCACCCGTCATGGGCAAGGACGTTCCGCTCACCGGGATCTTCGACAAGACACATCCGCGCTACAAGGAGACCGTCGACCTCCGCACGATCGTTGAGACGGATGCCGAAGCACGGACGGTTTTCGACACGGCTCTCGGAATCGAGAACCTCAAGCGGCAGTGGGGAGTCCACGCTGCGGGCGTGATCATGTCGAGCGACCCCCTCATCGACATCATCCCGATCATGAAGCGGGAGCAGGACGGCCAGATCGTCACGCAGTTCGACTACCCGGCGTGTGAAGCCCTCGGGCTGATCAAGATGGACTTCCTGGGCCTGCGAAACCTGACGATCGTCAGCGATGCCCTCGACAACATCGAATCCAACCGTGGTACACGGATCGAGCTCGAGACGCTACCCCTCGACGACGTAGGCGCCTACGAACTGCTCGCCCGCGGCGACACTCTCGGTGTGTTCCAGCTGGACGGCGGTCCGATGCGCAGCCTCCTGCGCCTCATGAAGCCCGACAACTTCGAAGACATCTCCGCTGTCATCGCCCTGTACCGGCCCGGCCCGATGGGCGCAGACTCCCACACGAACTATGCCCTGCGCAAAAACGGGTTGCAGGCGATCACACCGATCCACCCCGAGCTCGAGGAACCACTCCAGGAGATCCTCGGGGGCACCCATGGGCTGATCATCTACCAGGAGCAGGTCATGTCGGTGGCCCAGAAGCTCGCCGGCTTCACTCTCGGTCAGGCAGACATCCTCCGGCGGGCGATGGGCAAGAAGAAGAAGTCCGAGCTCGACAAACAGTTCGAGGGCTTCAGCGGCGGCATGCGCGAACGCGGCTACTCAGACGCCGCCATCAAGGCCGTCTGGGACATCCTTCTTCCGTTCTCCGACTACGCGTTCAACAAGGCGCACTCCGCCGCATACGGGGTGGTGTCGTACTGGACCGCGTACCTCAAGGCCCACTACCCGGCCGAATACATGGCCGCCCTGCTCACGAGCGTCGGGGATTCCAAGGACAAGGCCGCGATCTACCTCAACGAATGCCGGCGCATGGGAATTCAGGTTCTTCCGCCAGACGTCAATGAGTCCATCGGCTTCTTCCGGGCCGTCGGCGAGGACATCCGGTTCGGCCTCGGCGCTGTTCGGAACGTTGGGTTCAACGTCGTTGAAGCGATCCGCGCTGCGCGCGAAAGCGAGGGCGCATTCACCTCCTTCCACGACTTCCTCCGCAAGGTTCCGCTTCCGGTCGCGAACAAGCGAACGATGGAATCGCTGATCAAGGCAGGAGCATTCGACTCGCTCGGTGCGACGCGTCGCGGACTCATCGAAGTACACGAGGATGCCGTCGACAGCGCGGTCAGCCTCAAGCGCAACGAGGCCAACGGCCAGGTCGATCTGTTCGGCGGGATCTTCGACCTTGACGCGCCGGAGGAGTCGGCTCCAGACCGACCGGAATGGTCGAAGAAAGACAAACTCGCGTTCGAGCGCGAGATGCTCGGCCTGTATGTGTCCGACCACCCGCTCGCCGGTCTCGAATTGCAGCTCGCCAAGCACGCGACCACCACGATTACCGACCTCCTCACCTCCGAGCACACTCAGGATGGCGACACCGTGACGATCGCGGGCCTCGTCACGAGCGTGCAGCACCGGGTGGCGAAGACGTCAGGCAACCAGTACGGCATGATCCAGGTGGAAGACTTCGGTGGTGAAATCACCGTGATGTTCATGGGCAAGGCGTACCTCGAGTTCGCGCCCACGCTCATCAACGACTCCGTCGTCGTCGTCCGCGGTCGCGTGAGCATGCGCGACGACGGTATGAACCTGCACGCGTACAGCATCTTCTCGCCCGACATCGAGCAGGGCGGGGTTTCCGGCCCGCTCACGCTGACGATGCCTGACGCGCGGGCGACGACCGAACTCGTCACGCAACTCGGCGGCATCCTCACGCGTCACTCCGGTGATGCCGAGGTCCGCCTGAAACTGGTGCGCGGGGACGTGGCCCGTCTGTTCGAGATTCCCTACCCCGTCAAGGTCACGCCCGACCTGTTCGGTGAGCTGAAATCACTGCTCGGCCCCAATTGCCTCGGATGACGTACGCTCGAACCGTATCGGCCCCGAGCCTCCCCACTACCTGTACAGCAGCGAACGAAGGATCCCCATGACGAACCCGACCACGCCGCCTGAATCCCGGGATCCCGGTCAGGGACAGCCGGAGACGCCGCAACCGTTCCTGCCGCAGCAGGGTGGATTTCCGCCGCAGTATCCTCAGCAGCCGTACCCCCAGCAGCCGTACCCGGAGCAGGGCGCGTACCCACAGCAGCCCTACCCGCAGCAGGGCGGCTATCCGCAGCAGCCCTACCCGCAGCAGGGTGGCTATCCGCAGCAGCCTTTTCCTCAGCAGGGCCCGCCGGTCTACCAGCCCGTACAGCCCGGCCCTGCCCAGGAGCAGTTCCCGCAGCAGGCCCAGCACGCGCCTGCCCGAGTCCCGCGGCCGAAAACGGATGCGTCCGGCGTGCCATACGGCGTCGGTCCGTTCACACTGCGTGAGGTCCTGTTCTTCGGAGTAACGGCGGTCGTTTTCCTCGCATCGTTCCTGCCGTTCCTCGGCGGGGACTACGCCGATCTCTTCGGCTATTCGAGCGCGTGGGCTCCAGCGCCCTGGCTCGCGATTCCCGCAGCTCTGGTGCTTGTCACCGCAGCGGCTTTGATCCTGACGCGGCGAGTGGCTCCCGGTCGGCGCCTTCGTGTCGGGTCGTTGTCCGTCGACCAGTTCGCCTCAGCGGCATCCGTCGTGACCGCGGGTTTCTACCTCGGAGCCCTCTTCCTCATTCTCGGATTCCCCGCCTGGTTCGGCGGCGGGTCTGAGATACTCGCGCCGGGCTCCGGAGTGATCGTTGGCCTTCTGTTCTCGCTGGCCGCTGTCGTTGTCACGACGCTCGCGCCGGTGATTCCGCTGCTCAACTCGGACTTCACCAATCGGAAGGATGCCGGGGCCCACCGAGTCGCGCGGCCAGCGGACGCGGTCCCTCGCCGCCCTCGCCCGGAACAACAGATTCCCCGGGAACAGCCGCAGCAGTTCCCTGCCGAGACGGGCTTTCCTCTGCAGCAGGCAGGGCTGGGCGAATTCGCCGCGTACCAGCGACGCGGATCCGCTCCCGCCGTACCGGCCGAAGACTACGTTCCCAGCGCTGAACAGCGTGGCGAGCTGCATGCCGATCGGCCGACCCTCGACGACGGCATTGATGAGCGGACCATCGCCGGGCAACCCGTTCGGCCGCCGTCCGGCATCGCCGAGGAAGTCCCGCAGGTCCCCGCCGAGCGCACAGCTGCCGTGCCCTTCGAGGAATTCCAGGAGAGCGAACACGCTCGTGAAGCGCACACAGACGAAGAACTCGCCGTAGGTGGAGAACGTCAGGACAGTGCTCCGGGCGAGTCGCAGGCATTTGCGCCCGGCTTCGTCGCGTCCGATGTACCCGCTGTCGATCCGGAACCCGCGACAGCCATTCAGCCCGGCGACGTCGATGACGAGCGTGCGGATGAGGTGTCATCCCCGATGCCCGCCTTCAGCCATGTGTCGGCCCGATCCGCCACTGGGCGCCAGACGCCCGGTGACTCCTCGGCGGAGCCCGTCGCAAAGGCAGAACCAGTATCAATTGTCCACGACGACGCTCAGCCGGAGCACTCCGAAACACAGACGGGTGAGCCGGAACACTCAGAGCCCGCCGCGCGAGCGCGGGCGACACCCGACGAGATCACGCCCGAACAAGAGGCACCGGTTGCGGCATCCCCGACCGCTGTCTTTTCCACGCAGCCGTTCTGGGTCTACTCTCCGGTGCCGCGCCCGGTCATCGATGAGGTGTCAGGGGCGACGGTGTTTGAGATCGGCCCAACAGCATGGGCACTCGCGGTTGTCGACCGGGGATCCGAACTCGTGATCCGTCACGACGATGGACGCATCGGCGTGCTGCACGACCTCGACGGAATCACCCGCGGCTAACCTCAGGCAATGTCGCCCGGGCGCACATACCGGCGTTCGTGGTAGATCAGGGGCTCGTCGTCCGCGCCGACCTCGCCGCCCTCGATCTGAACGACGACTACCGCGCTGTTGTGCACGGAGAAGCGTTCGATGATCCTGCCGCTCATCCAGGTCGTGACGGCGTCGAGGATCGGAAGTCCGTTGTCGCCCATGTGCCAGTGGTCGCCGATGAATCGCGAGGCGTTGTCACCGCTCATGATTTCGGCCACGCGCCGGTTCCGCGCACCGAGCATGTGGATGACGACCCGGTCGGTCGACGAGATCGCCGGCCAGGAACTGGCGCTCCTCGCCATGTTGAAAGTCGCGAGCGGCGGAACGGCGGCGAGGGACGCGAGAGATGTCGCCGTGAAGCCCACGGGAGTGCCGGTGCTGTCGAGGGCCGTGACGACCGCGACGCCAGCGGCGTGACGGCGGAAGGCGGCCTTGAAGGCATCCAGATCGGGCTGCATCGGGTTCATACTGTGTGTTCCTTTCGGGCGGGCGCCTGCTGGCCCATGCGTCTGACATCAACATGGATGGAGACGGGATATTCCGGGAAGAACCGCCGGATATGCTGGGGTCACCATGATTCAGACTCTCGACCTTCGCGGAATTCAGCCTAGCCGCGCCGAATTGCTCACGCTCATCCCGCGCCCCGTCGTCGACGTTTCCGTGGCGTCGGCCGCCGCAGGCACCCTCATCGAAGAGGTCCGGGCCGACGGCGAAGACGCCCTTCGCCGCCACGCCGAGCGATTTGACGGCGTAGCCGATGCACGAATCCGGGTGGAGCCCGCCGCCATCGCGGATGCTGTCTCCTCTCTCGACCCCGACGTTCGCGCCGCGCTCGAAGCGGCGATCGAGCGGGTCCGGGAAGCCACGAGGGCTCAGATTCCCGCCCCTGTCACAACC
This sequence comes from Mycetocola sp. TRD_SC_2, assembly GCF_055361225.1. Lineage (NCBI taxonomy): Bacteria > Bacillati > Actinomycetota > Actinomycetes > Micrococcales > Microbacteriaceae > Mycetocola > Mycetocola sp. TRD_SC_2. The sequence continues at coordinate 1,351,787 of NZ_CM143954.1, forward strand.
ACGCTTGCCCCCGGCGCCTCCGTCCACCAGCGCTGGCAGCCGGTCGACCGCGTCGGTCTTTACGTCCCGGGTGGCAAAGCCGTCTATCCGTCGAGTGTGGTCATGAACGTCGTTCCCGCTCAGGTCGCCGGCGTGGCATCCATCGCGCTCGCGTCCCCGGCCCAGAACGACAACGGGGGAGCGGTGCATCCAACAATTCTCGCCGCCGCCGGGCTCCTGGGCATCGATGAGGTCTACGCGATGGGAGGCGCGAGCGCCATCGGCGCTTTCGCGTACGGAGTGCCCTCACTCGGCCTCGATCCGGTCGACGTGGTCACCGGTCCTGGCAACATCTATGTTGCGGCGGCGAAACGCCTCGTCCGTGGTGTGGTCGGCATCGATTCTGAGGCCGGCACGACCGAGATCCTCGTGATCGCTGACGCTCAGGCGGACCCCGTGCTCGTCGCCGCAGACCTCATCAGCCAGGCCGAGCACGACGAAGCGGCGGCGTCACTGCTCGTCACCGATTCGGCCGAGGTTGCTCAAGCCGTCGAAGCGGAACTGTCGCGACTCGCCAGCTCGACGGAGCACTCCGCCCGGGTGACCGAAGCACTCGGCGGACCGCAATCGGCGATCGTGCTTGTCGACGATCTGGCAGCGGCAGCGCGGTTCAGCAATGCCTACGGGCCGGAGCACCTCGAGATCCAGACCGCTGACGACCAGGCTGTGCTCGCGACCATCACGAGCGCTGGTGCGATCTTCCTCGGAGCGCACTCACCGGTCAGCGTCGGCGATTATCTCGCGGGCTCGAACCACGTGCTTCCCACCGGTGGACAGTCGCGATTCTCGTCGGGTCTCGGCGCGCACACCTTCCTCCGGCCGCAGCAGGTCATCGAATACGACCGCGAGGCTCTCGCCGGCGTCGCCGACCATGTCGTCGCCCTGGCCCGCGCTGAGGCGCTCCCCGCACACGGGGACGCGGTCACCGCGAGGTTCCCCACCCGCTGACCGGTCGCGTGGGGGCCCGCCGAGCCGGACGCAGGCAGCGGTAGTCTTGACGCATGTATTGCCCGTTCTGCCGTCACCCCGATTCCCGCGTCATCGACTCCCGCACGAGCGATGACGGGCTTTCGATCCGCCGCCGTCGGCAGTGCCCTGAATGCGGACGCCGCTTCTCGACGACGGAGACCGCGAGCCTCAACGTGATCAAGCGGAGTGGCGTCGTCGAACCGTTCAGTCGCGAGAAGGTCGTCTCCGGGGTGCGCAAGGCCTGCCAGGGGCGCCCGGTCACTGACTCCGACCTCGCGATCCTCGCGCAAAAAGTCGAGGAGTCGATCCGGCAGACCGGCACCAGCCAGATCGACGCGAACGAGATCGGCCTCGCGATCCTCACCCCGCTGCGTGAACTCGATGAGGTCGCATACCTGCGCTTCGCCAGTGTCTACCAGGCCTTCAACTCGCTCGAGGATTTCGAGGACGCCATCACCCTGCTCCGCAGCGAGCACGAAGCGGCGGATGCCACGGGGCAGCACGCGCAGGCCTGATCCGCCGACACGATACCCTTGCATAGGCATGTATCGCTTTCTCTTCTCCTCCGTCCTGTCCAGGCTCGATCCTGAACGCGCCCACCACCTCGCTTTTGCGGTGATCAAGGCGCTGCCCGCCGTCGGCCTCGCCGGCGCCGTGCGCCGGTTCACCCGGCCGAACGCTGACCTCGGGGTCGACACCCTCGGCCTTCACTTCGACACGCCGTTCGGTGTCGCCGCCGGATTCGACAAGGACGGCGAAGGGGTCATCGGTCTTGGAGCGCTCGGCTTCGGTCACGTGGAGGTCGGAACGCTGACCACCCACTCGCAGCCCGGAAACCCGAAGCCGCGCCTGTTCCGACTCATCCCCGATCGCGCCGTCATCAACCGGATGGGCTTCAACAATGGGGGAGCGGCATCGGCAGCCCGTCGACTCGCGCGCGTCCGAGGCGTCCCCGGGCGACCCGTACTCGGTGTGAACATCGGCAAGAGCCGGGTCGTCGGCGTTGACAACGCCATCCCGGACTACCTCACGAGCACCAGACTCCTCGCCCCTGTCGCCGATTACCTTGTCGTCAACGTGAGCTCGCCCAACACTCCAGGGCTACGCGGTCTGCAGGAGCTCGACAAGCTCGCTCCACTCCTCACAGCCGTGAAACAGGCCGCAGGCAGAACTCCGTTGCTCGTGAAGATCGCCCCTGATCTCAGCGACGACGAGGTTCGCAGAATCGCCGAACTCGCGGTCGAGGTCGGGCTGGACGGGGTCATCGCAACAAACACCACCATCGCGAGAACCGGACTGTCCACGCCGCCCGATGTCGTCGAAGCGGCCGGTGCCGGCGGTCTCTCGGGAGCGCCCCTCGCAACACGATCCCTCGAGGTGCTTCGTCTCATCCGCTCGGTCGTCCCCGAAGGGCTCTGCGTCATCTCGGTCGGAGGAGTGGAGACGGCAGAAGACGTCGCCGAGCGGCTTGCCGCCGGAGCAACCCTCGTGCAGGGCTACACGGCGTTCATCTACCGCGGGCCGCTGTGGGCACGCCAGATCAACCGTGGTCTCAGTGCGCTCAGCGAACGCCTGCCGGCAGCCTGACCGCGATCAGGCGGGGCGCTGACCGCGCTTGACCTGCGGCTTCGGCAGGCGAAGGACACGCATCTGGAACGCACGCATGGCCGCATACCACCGAACACCGCGCTCGACCGAGTCTGCACCGTACTTCTCGGCGAGCTTGCGCTTCACCGATCTGCCGAGCCACACCGCGTCGAGAACAGCGATGGCGAAGAATGCCCAGAGCAAGAGCATCGCATAAACCTGCACGAGCGGTGGGAACAGGGTGAGCAGGATGACGAGGAACATCACCGGAATGAGGAACTCACCGATGTTGAACCGGGAGTCGACGTAGTCGCGAACAAATCGCTTCTGTACGCCACGGTCACGCGCAGGCAGGTACCGCTCGTCACCGGCAGCGAGCCCGATCCGGGCCTTTTCGCGCTTCTCGGCCATTTTTGCCTTGGCCGCCTTCGCCGCTTCCTTGCGGTCGCCAGGCACAAGCGGTCGCTTGTTGAGCGCCTCGCGTTCACGGCGGGTCGGCGTCGGCCGCCCCTTGCCGCTGTTGCCGGCGAGACGGTCAGCAGTCTCTTCGGCGGTTTCGATGGTGGGCTCGGGAGACGAGCCTGAAGTGTGCTTGGTCACGATGAGTCCTTGCGCTGGATATCTCTTAAGATTACCTGCATGACCGATACCGACGAGCACGTCCAGCCGAATACCTCTTCCACCGACTCCGCGATCCGCGAGGCGGTGGCCGGTTCGCTGCCGTCGACGATCGCAGATCTCTCTCGCCTTGTGCGGATCCCGAGTGTGTCCTGGGCTGCATTCGATCCGGCCCATGTGCGGGCGAGCGCTGAAGCGGTGGCGACCCTGGCAGAAAACACAGGTGTGTTCGACTCTGTCGAGATCCTTCAGGCGCCGATCGGCGAGACCGACGAGCTCGGGCAGCCGGCCGTGCTCGCCACCCGTCACGCGAAGAACGGCAGGCCCACGGTGATGTTGTACGCGCACCATGACGTGCAGCCACCCGGAAAGGACGAGGACTGGGATTCCCAGCCCTTCGAGCCGACGGTACGCGGCGACCGTATCTATGGTCGGGGCGCTGCGGACGACAAAGCTGGAGTGATGGCCCACATCGCTTCTCTCCGCGCACTGACCGAAGCGGTTGGCGATGACTTCGATCTCGGACTCGCCCTGTTCATCGAGGGAGAGGAAGAATTCGGTTCCCGGTCCTTCGCAAACTTCCTCCGCGCCAACCGCGACGCGCTTTCGGCCGACGCCATCATCGTCGCCGACTCCAACAACTGGGATGAGAAAACACCCGCTTTGACCATCGGTCTGCGCGGTAACGTGACGTTCCGTCTCACCGTGACGACGCTCGAGCACGCTTCGCACTCCGGCATGTTCGGGGGAGCGGTCCCGGATGCCATGCTGGCCACCATCCGGTTGCTCTCCACGTTCTGGGACGACGCCGGCTCCGTCGCCATCGACGGGCTCACCCGCCATGAGGGTGACACCCCTGAGTACACCGAAGATCAGTTGCGCGCGGAGGCGGGCCTCCTTCCCGGCGTCAGCCCGATCGGCACGGGGACGATCCTCAGCCGGATCTGGTCCCAGCCATCGATCACCGTGACCGGAATTGACGCTCCATCGGTTGCGAACGCCTCGAACACTCTCTCTCCCACTGTTTCCGTCAAAGTGAGCGTGCGGGTGGCGCCTGGCCAGACAGCGAAGGACGCCCAGGCCGCGATCGAACGGCATCTCGAGACGAACGCGCCGTTCGGAGCGTTGATCGAGATCGATGACCTCGACCTCGGCGACCCGTTCCTGGTCGACACCAGCGGATACGCGGTGGGCGAAGCGAAGCGGGCAATGGCTGACGCCTGGGGTGTCGAACCGGTGGAACTCGGTATCGGCGGCTCCATCCCCTTCATCGCTGACCTCGTGAGGGAATTCCCAGAGGCCGAGATCCTCGTCACCGGAGTCGAGGATCCACACTCCCGCGCTCACAGCCCGAATGAATCGCTGCACCTCGGAGTGTTCTCCCGGGCCATCCTCGCCGAGGCGCTGCTCCTCGCGCGGCTCAACGAAGCGCGCCGCTGACGCGGCATCCGCTCGACAGGGAATCCCTCCAGCCGCCACACGGTTTCGATGCGTAGAATGAACGCGAATGTGGCAGTACCCGAAAGCACGACCTACCAAGGAGAGTCATGAGCGACACGACGCTGACATCCGCCCCGCCCGCCCACGGAGTCGGGCTGAGCGACACGGCAGCAGCAAAGGTGAAGAGCCTCCTCGAACAGGAAGGCCGTGACGACCTGCGGTTGCGCGTCGCCGTGCAGCCCGGCGGCTGCTCCGGCCTCATCTACCAGTTGTACTTCGACGAGCGGATGCTCGACGGTGACGCCACTGTCGACTTCGACGGCGTCGAAGTTATCGTCGACAAGATGAGCGTTCCATACCTGGAGGGTGCGTCGATCGACTTCGAAGACACCATCCAAAAGCAGGGTTTCACCATCGACAACCCGAACGCGGGCGGCAGCTGCGCGTGCGGAGACAGCTTCCACTAGGCAGTTTTTCAGAAATCGATGCAGGGGACGCGCCGGGAACGGCGCGTCCCCTGCATCATTTAAGCCCGCCGCGGCCACCTGATACCCGGCCACGCCCCCCAAATGGTCGAGAGCGGGTGTGAGGATCGGGCTAGACTGAAGGCTGTAATAACACTGTCATCGAAAGGTCCCAGGTGCGCTCGAATCCTCGACTCCGATGGGCTGCTGTACCGGTCGCCATCACGCTCGCCGTGGTTCTGGCCGGCTGTACCCAGGCCGAACTGCACGGCTATCTTCCCGGTTTTGTGGAGGGCGAAGCGCCCGTCACGAACCACACCGAGCGCATTGCCGGGCTGTGGACCACCGCGTGGATCGTCCTCCTCTGTGTTGGTCTTCTGACCTGGGGACTCATCATCTGGGCGATCGTGGTTTATCGCCGCAGGAAGGGCCAGACCGGCCTTCCCGTCCAGATGCGTTACAACATGCCGATCGAGATCTTCTACACGATCGTGCCGCTCATCCTCGTGCTGGGATTCTTCGCGTTCACCGCGCGTGACCAGGCCGCGATCGAGACCCACCACGACGACCCCGACGTCGAAATCTCGGTCTTCGCGAAGCAATGGTCATGGGACTTCATCTATGACGAGGCAGTAGACGGCGAAGATGTCTGGCTAGCTGGCGTCCAGGCGCGGTCTGATGAGGGCTCAGCGCCGGGCACAATCGACCAGGAGCAGCTGCCGACACTGTATCTGCCCGTCGACAAGAAGGTGACGATCGCCCTCGAAGCACGAGACGTCATCCATTCGTTCTGGGTCATCGACTTCCTCTACAAGAAGGACATGTTCCCCGGCAAGACGAACTACATGTCGTTTATCCCGGAACGCGAAGGAACGTACGCAGGCAAATGTGCAGAGCTCTGTGGTGAGTACCACTCGATGATGCTCTTCAACGTTGAGGTCGTCTCCCAGGAGGAGTACGACAACTACCTCCAGTCGCTTGCGGACGAGGGCAACATCGGAGACTTCGGCGACGAATTCTCCCGCAACGCAACACTCCCGGGTATCGACTCCCCGGATCGCCCCGAGGAAGAGGGTAACTAGCCATGGCTACCACCATCGAGATCCCAGCCGGTCAGGCTCGGGTGGTCAACAAGAACACAGTTGAGCGCAAGGGAAACATCCTCGTCAACTGGGTCACGTCGACGGACCACAAGACCATCGGGTACATGTACCTGATCGCGTCGTTCCTGTTCTTCTGCATCGGCGGCGTGATGGCGCTCATCATCCGGGCCCAGCTGTTCGAGCCGGGTCTCGCCCTCGTCGAGACCAAGGAGCAGTACAACCAGCTGTTCACCATGCACGGAACGATCATGTTGCTCATGTTCGCGACACCGCTCTTCGCCGGTTTCGCCAACGCGCTCATGCCGCTTCAGATCGGTGCACCTGACGTCGCGTTCCCGCGGCTCAACGCGTTCTCGTTCTGGCTCTTCCTCTTCGGCAGCCTGCTCGCGGTCGGTGGATTCCTCACACCGCAGGGCGCGGCATCGTTCGGTTGGTTCGCATATGCGCCTCTGTCGAGCACAACGTTCTCGCCTGGTCTCGGCGGGAACCTCTGGGTGCTCGGACTGGCGATCTCCGGATTCGGAACGATCCTCGGTGGCGTGAACTTCATCACGACGATCATCACCATGCGCGCACCAGGTATGACGATGTGGCGGATGCCGATCTTCACCTGGAACACCCTCGTCACGTCGCTGCTCATCCTCATGGCGTTCCCCGTTCTCGCGGCAGCTCTGTTCGGACTCGGCCTCGATCGAGTCTTCGATGGGCACATCTACGACGCCGAAAACGGCGGAGTGATTCTCTGGCAGCACCTGTTCTGGTTCTTCGGCCACCCCGAGGTTTACATCATTGCGCTGCCGTTCTTCGGCATCGTGAGCGAGGTGTTCCCGGTCTTCAGCCGCAAACCGATCTTCGGGTACAAAACGCTGGTTTACGCGACCATTGCGATCGCCGCCTTGTCGGTGACGGTGTGGGCACACCACATGTACGTCACCGGCTCCGTGTTGTTGCCGTTCTTCGCGCTCATGACGATGCTCATCGCTGTTCCAACGGGTGTGAAGATCTTCAACTGGGTGGGAACCATGTGGCGGGGTTCCGTCACGTTCGAGACCCCCATGCTGTGGGCGATCGGCTTCCTCATCACGTTCACGTTCGGTGGTCTGACCGGTGTGATCCTCGCGTCACCTCCGCTCGACTTCCATGTCTCTGACACCTATTTTGTGGTCGCCCACTTCCACTACGTGGTCTTCGGAACCGTCGTCTTCGCGATGTTCAGCGGATTCTACTTCTGGTGGCCCAAGTGGACCGGCAAGATGCTCAACGAGAAGCTCGGCTACTGGCACTTCTGGTTGCTCTTCATCGGGTTCCACACGACCTTCCTCATCCAGCACTGGCTCGGTGTGGTCGGTATGCCACGTCGGTACGCCACGTACTCGCCTGAAGACAACTTCACCTGGATGAACCAGTTGTCCACTGTCGGCTCGATGATCCTCGCGCTGTCGATGCTGCCGTTCTTCCTGAACGTCTACATCACGGCACGCAAGGCGCCGAAGGTCACCGTGAACGACCCGTGGGGCTACGGAGGATCGCTCGAGTGGGCGACATCCTGCCCGCCTCCTCGCCACAACTTCACGTCGATCCCACGGATCCGCTCCGAGCGTCCCGCCTTCGACCTGAATCACCCCGAAGCCGGCATCCCCGTCGGTATCGGACCGGCGAAGGACGCCCCGGACACTCCCACGTACGACCGCTCGGAAGGTGAAGTGAAGTAATGAAGGCGAACGTCAACCTCTTCTGGATCCTCGCCGTCTTCTTCACGCTGGTCGCTGGAATCTACATCTTCTGGACCACAACGGCCGGCCAGCTTGAGTGGGCCGGATCCACCGCGCTGACCCTGTCGGCCCTCCTGGCTGCGTTCCTCGGTTTCTACCTCAACCGAGTGCACCGAAACCAGGGCGGGGAGCTTCCGGAAGACACACTCAGCGCCAATATCGACGACGGCGACCCCGAGATGGGGCACTTCGCTCCGTGGAGCTGGTGGCCGATCGTTCTTGCCGGCGGGTGCGCGCTTCTCATGCTCGGGCTCGCGGTCGGATTCTGGATCGCGTTCATCGCAGCGCCGCTCGTCCTGATCGCCGTCATCGGTTGGACATACGAGTTCTACCGCGGGTTCCACGCCCGCTGATTTTCAGTACAACACAAAACGGCCAGGCGCGATGCGCCTGGCCGTTTTTGTGTCTCATATGAACGACGCTGTGGGTCCGAATGACCACTCCTCGGAGCGTCTCACGATCAACCGAGTCAGGTGACCAGCGGAACACCCGGATGGTGCGATCGTCGCCGGGACCGCACTTCAGCGCTTTCGTCGTAGCGTGAGGACGGTGACGGATGCCGTGACCCGGCTCACAACATCCGTCTTCGTCGCGTCTTCCGAATCGCTGCGTGAATGATGCGCAGATGGCCCCATTCCGAGCAAGGCAGCAAGGGCGGCGCGGTCAAGCTCCATCGGGAACTCGACGGTCGACCGTGCTATCTGCGTGAACCACGGGTCCGCGGCCGTCACGAGGTCGTCTGCCTTGCCATCGGGGACGTCGAGGGCAAGGCCAGCCTCCCGCGCCTCGCGGAGATGCGAGCCGGTCGGAACGACCGCCACGAGGCATCCGTCTTCATCGAGGACACGGGCGAACTCGGGGAGGTTCCGGGGAGCGAAGACGCTCAACAGCACGTCGCGTGACGCGTCGGCGAGGGGCAGCGGCTGCCAGACATCGAGGACCACTCCAACAGCGCCAGGAATCCGTTGGACGGCGATGCGGACAGCGGCGGGGGAGAGGTCGGCGGCGAGGACATCCGTCGCGTTCAGCAGCGCCGCAGCGGCGGCGAGGTAGAACCCGGTGCCACAGCCGATCTCGGCAATCCGGGCAAGCGCAGCCGGAGCAACGTCACTGATGGCCGCTGCCACCTCGCGGGCTATGGGATCATAGGCGCCGGTGGCGAAGAACGTGTCGCGCGCTGCCAGCATGTCGGCGCTGTCGCCGACGACGCGGGTGCGGGGTGGCAGGAGCGAGATGTAGCCGCGCTTGTTGGCGTCGAAACGGTGACCATGCTCACAACCGACCGTAAGGGCGCCGGTGGGGGAGAGCGGAACGGATTTGCCGCTGTGGGAGAAACAGAACGGGCAGCGAAGCCCTCCTGCCATTTGGTGGAGGGTCAACGCTGCCCGATCGGTTCGGTGATGGTCCTAGTGGTGGTCGTGCGAGGATTCGATCTCGCCCCGGGTTACCGGGTCGAGGCGGTCCTCGAAGAACCAGCGCGACAGGGCGGCACGAGATCTCTGGGCCACGGTGATGCGTCCGCGCGAGTTCGGGCGGATCATCAGCGGCTGGTACGACTCGTGACCCACGAGGTTCCAGCGCTCGTACTCGTCGACGGGTTCGTGAACCTCGATGTACTCGCCACCGGGGAGGCGGACGATGCGTCCGGACTCGTAGCCGTGGAGCGCAATCGAGCGGTCCTTCTTCTGCAATGCCAGGCAGGTGCGCTTGGCGATGAAGTAGGCGAGGACCGGTCCGATGAAGAGGAGAGCCTGCAGGGTGTGGATGACACCCTCCATCGTGACCTTGAAGTGCGTCGCGATGATGTCCGAGCTGGCCGCTGCCCACAGGACCGCGTAGAACGTGACACCGGCAGAGCCGATGGCCGTCCGGGTCGCGGCGTTGCGCGGGCGGTCGAGGATGTGGTGCTCACGCTTGTCTCCGGTGATCCAGCCTTCGATGAAGGGGTAGATCAGGACGAGGACGATGAAAAGACCGACGACCGCGAGCGGGATCAGGATACCGAACGAGAACGTGTGGTCGAAGAGCACGATGTCCCAGTTCGACGGAGCGAGCCGCAGCACGCCGTCCGCGAAGCCGATGTACCAGTCGGGCTGGGTTCCCGCAGACACCGGTGACGGGTCGTATGGGCCGTAGTTCCAGACCGGGTTGATCGTGAACAGCGACGCGATGAGCATGACGACACCGAAGACGATGAAGAAGAACCCACCGGCCTTCGCTGCGTACACGGGGAGAATCGGGTAGCCGACGACGTTCTGCTGTGTGCGACCAGGACCGGAGAACTGGGTGTGCTTGTGCACGACGACGAACAGAAGGTGCAGCGCGATCAGCACAAGAATGATCGCCGGCAGCAACAGGATGTGGAGCGAGTACAACCGGCCCACGATGTCTGTTCCGGGGAACTCGCCACCGAACAGCAGGAACGATGTCCAGGTTCCGATGACCGGGATTCCCTTCACCATTCCATCGATGATGCGGAGGCCGTTACCCGAGAGCAGGTCATCTGGGAGGGAGTAGCCCGTGAAGCCTTCGGCCATCGCGAGGATGAAGAGGACGAATCCGATCACCCAGTTGAGCTCGCGCGGCTTGCGGAACGCACCGGTGAAGAAGATGCGCAGCATGTGCAGACCGATCGAGGCCACGAACAGCAGAGCAGCCCAGTGGTGTACCTGGCGCATGAGGAGACCACCGCGGACATCGAACGAGATGTCGAGGGTGGATGCCATGGCCGCGGACATCTCGATGCCCTTGAGGGGCACGTATGAGCCTTCGTAATGGACTTCGGCCATCGACGCCTGGAAGAAGAACGTCAGGAATGTTCCCGACAGCAGGATGATGACGAAGCTGTATAGCGCTACCTCACCGAGAAGAAACGACCAGTGATCGGGGAAGATTTTGCGGCCGAGTTCCTTGACGGCGGTCGAGATGCTCGTCCGCTCGTCGAGGTAGTTCGACGCCGTTGCAGTGAACCCGCCGGATTTCTTCGCCGGCGTCGGAGTCGTGGATTCGGCCGGGGCCGTGACGGTGTTCAATGACGCTCCCAGAAGCTCGGGCCAACAGGTTCCGTGAAGTCGCTCTGTGCGACGAGGTAGCCCTCGTCGTCAACGGCGATGGGAAGCTGCGGAAGGGGACGAGCCGCGGGTCCGAAGATCACGGCGCAGTGGTTGGTGACGTCGAACTGCGACTGGTGGCACGGGCAGAGCAGGTGGTGTGTCTGCTGCTCGTACAGTGCGACCGGGCACCCGACGTGGGTGCAAACCTTGGAGTAAGCGACGATGCCGTCGTACGACCAGTCCTTGCGGTCCTCTTCTTCGACGAGATCCTCGGGCTTGAGCCGCATGAGAAGAACGATGGCTTTCGCCTTCTCCTCGAGGTAGCCCTCGGTGTGGCCGAGGCTCGCGAGCTTCTCGGGGATCACGTGGAAGACAGATCCGACCGTGACATCGGCTGCCTTGATCGGCACACCTGACGGGTCCCGCGCGAGCTTGTCTCCGGCTTCCCACATGGTGTGCTTCAGAAGGTCGACGGGGTTCTGGTTCTCCGGGGCGAGCCCACGGAACAGAACGACGGCGGGGAGCGGGAACGCGATCAATGCGCCGATGAGACTGTTGCGGATGACCGAACGGCGTCCGATACCGGACTCTTTGTTCGCCTCGTCGAAGATTTCGACGGCACGGGCCCGTGTTTCCACGGATCCGCGGACCGGGTGGCGCTCGTCGATGCCCTCTTCTGCGTGCATGAGGGCCTTGCCCCAGTGCACAGCGCCGATGCCGAGCGCGAGAAGCGCGAGCGAAAGACCAAGACCGATGTAAAGGTTGTTGGCACGAACCGAGGCCACATCCTCCGGAACGATCGGGAACGCCATGTACGCGGCGATAGCCCAAACGCTTCCGACGATGGAGAGGTAGAACAGCGTGTAAACCGCACGCTCAGCGTTCTTCTCCTTCTTCGGATCCAGGTCGGTGACCCGGGCTCGGTGCGGGGGGAATCCTGGGTTCTGAACCGCGTCCCTGGCGACGACAGCCGTACCAACGGCGTGTTCTGTGCCGTGGCCGTGGTCTGACGAGTCGGCAGCGGCGAGTTCCGTGCCGCTGTTATCGTCCTGTGCCATGCTGCTCCTTCATAGTTCTGCGCATTGTTCTGAGCCCGATCCCTAGTTCGACCGCGCCGTGATCCACACGGTCAGTGCGACGATGCTTCCCAGGCCGAAGATCCAGAGGAACAGTCCCTCGGCGACGGGGCCGAGCGATCCGAGCGTGTTTCCGCCGGGGGAGGGGTTCGCCTCCATGTACTTGAGAGCGGAGATGACGTCGCGCTTCTCTTCAGGGGTGAGGTTCGTGTCGCTGAAGACCGGCATGTTCTGCGGTCCGGTGACCATTGCCTCGTAAATGTGCTCGGGCGCTACCCCGCCGAGAGCCGGTGCGTACTTGCCCTCGGTCAGTGCGCCACCGGCGCCTGCGACGTTGTGGCACATTGCGCAGTTGATCCGGAAGAGCTCGGCTCCGTTGGAGACGTCACCCTCTCCGTCAAGAAGCGACTCATCGGGGATACCGGGGCCAGGAGCGGTCGTCGCGACATACTCTGCCATCGACTTGATCTGGTCATCCGTGAACTGAACGGGCTTGACCGGTGCCTGCGGGCCGTGGGCCTGCATCGGCATACGGCCGGTTCCGACCTGGAAGTCAACGGCCGCGGCTCCGACTCCGACCAGGCTCGGTGCGTCTTCGGTTCCCTCGAGGTCGAGTCCGTGGCAGGACGCACAGTTGGCCTGGAAGAGCTTCTTGCCGTCTTCGACGCTTGCAGCGCTGACGATCGCCGGTGTTTCGGCGCTGGCTGTTCCGGTCGAGAACGCGGCGAACGCGCCACCGGTGAAAAGAAGTCCGACGGCAAGCAGCGAAAACGTGGCGAGCGGGCTGCGGCGTCCCTGCTTGCGACTCTTGCGAGCGGTGGGCAATGGTGTCTTGGGCATTCGAGCTTTCTCCGGTTGCTATCTCAGTACGTAAATGACGAAGAAAAGGCCGAGCCAGACCACGTCGACGAAGTGCCAGTAGTAGGAGACGACGATCGCGCTTGTCGCTTCCTTGTGGCCGAAGTTGGTGACGGCATACGCGCGTCCGATAACAAGGAGGAAGGCGATGAGGCCGCCGGTGACGTGCAGACCGTGGAACCCGGTGGTGAAGTAGAACGCCGAGCCGTACGCGTTGGATGAGAGGGTGACGCCTTCGCTGACGAGGGTCGCGTACTCCCAGATCTGACCGGCGACGAAGATGGCGCCGAGGGCATAGGTGAGGAAGAACCACTCGACCATGCCCCACTGCGTCGGCTTCCAGCCCACGGAACGAGACTGCATCCGCTCAGCGGCGAACACGCCGAACTGGCAGGTGAATGACGACGCGACCAGGATGCTGGTGTTGACAGCCGCGAACGGAACGTTCAGCAGGCCTGCCTCGCTAGCCCAGAGGTCCGGTGCAACAGACCGGAGGGTGAAATAGATCGCAAACAGCCCCGCGAAGAACATGACCTCACTGCCGAGCCACACAATGGTGCCTACAGCGACGGTGTTGGGTCTGTTGATCTTCGGGGCTCTCGCCGCATAGTTCAATGAAGTGCTCGTCACTCTTCCATTATGGCCGATATCCCGGCGTGTTTTTCGCAATCGGGGCCCACATCGACGAGTCGTTAGTTAGGGCAGCCTCAATAGAGTTCGCCAATTCGCCGTGAATACGCCGAAGGGCGGCTACTCGATAACCTTGGGGTCATGTCTGATTCTCCGCGCTGGCCGTCCGTGCTCACCACGCTCCTCTCGGGCGACGACCTCAGTGTTGCCGAAGCGACCTGGGCGATGGAGCAGGTCATCAGCGGAGACGCGAGTTCTGCTCAGATCGCTGGCTTCCTTGTCGCCCTGCGTGCGAAGGGTGAATCGGTCAACGAAATCGTCGGTTTCCGTGACGCCATCCTCGAACGTGCGGTCACTCTTCCCGTCGACTCGATGGCCCTCGACATCGTCGGCACCGGGGGAGATCGATTCGGAACGGTGAATATTTCCACGATGGCATGCATCGTGGTTGCGGCGAGTGGCGTGCCGGTCATCAAGCACGGGAACAAGGCGGTGAGCTCGACGTCGGGTGCGAGCGACGTGCTGAGCGAGCTGGGGATCGACCTCACCCTGTCACCGGATGCCGTGGCATCCGCTCTTGCCCAGACGGGCATCACATTCGCTTTCGCGTCGGCGTTCCACCCCGGATTCCGGCACGCAGCACCGGTGCGTGCTGAGCTCGGTGTTCCGACGGTGTTCAACTATCTCGGGCCGTTGTGCAACCCGGCGAGACCGGAAGCTTCGGCTGTCGGGGTCGCCCAGCTCGACCGCGTGCCGTTGTTCGTCGGCGTCTTCCAGACCCGGGGAGCGACAGCACTTGTATTCAGGGGCGACGACGGCCTCGACGAACTCACCACGACCGGTCACTCTCACATCTGGGAAGTGAGCAGGGGGCTCGTCACCGAGCACGACCTCGACCCGCGCGACCTCGGCATTCCGCTGTCGACGATGAGTCAGCTCGTCGGTGGGGATCCTGCGCACAATGCGGATGTTGTGCGCCGCGTACTCAAGGGCGAGCAGGGTCCTGTGCGGGACATCGTGCTGCTGAACGCTGCCGCCGGTCTCGTTGCGTACAGGCTTGCGGAGGACCCCTCGCAGATGCAGACGGCCATTCTCGAGCGTTTCGCTGCGCAGCTCGAAGTGGCGCGGGAGTCCATCGACTCCGGTCGTGCCCTCGCGAAGCTCAACGACTGGGTCACGGCAACGACCGCTGATCCGGCGTCGCGCTGAGCCCCTTACGGGCCGGGGTGCCGGGCGGCTAGGTTGAGAGCAGGCTGCCCCGCCCGGTTCACGCAGATCAGGAGATTTTCAATGAAGAAGCTCATCAATGACCCGAAGAACGTTGTCACCGAAGCCGTCGAAGGATTCGCCGCGGCGCACGCCGACATTGTGCGTGCCTCGGCTGACCCACTGTTCCTTGTTCGTACCGACGCCCCGTCCGACAAGGTCGGGATAATCTCAGGAGGCGGTAGCGGCCACGAGCCCCTGCACGGTGGATTCGTCGGCTACGGCATGCTCGACGCTGCCGTTCCCGGCGCCGTCTTCACCTCTCCGACCCCCGACCCGATCGTGGCGGCCACGACCGCGGTCGACGGCGGTCGCGGGGTCCTCCACATCGTCAAGAACTACACAGGAGACGTGCTCAACTTCGAGACCGCCGCTGACCTCGCCGCCGCCGATGGTGTGGACGTTCGCACCGTCATCGTCAACGATGACGTCGCCGTCCAGGATTCGCTGTACACCGCCGGGCGCAGGGGAGTGGCTGGCACGGTACTCGTCGAGAAGATCGCGGGCGCAGCTGCCCAGCGCGGCGATTCCCTCGACGACGTCGCTGCGGTGGCTGAGAAAGTCAACGCACAGGTGCGGTCGATGGGTGTCGCGCTCACACCGTGTGTCGTCCCGCACGCCGGCGAGCCCAGCTTCCACCTCGAAGACGACGAGATCGAGATCGGCATCGGGATCCACGGTGAGCCGGGCCGCGAGAAGATCAAGCTGCAGCCGGTCGACGCGATCGTTGAACGCCTGCTCGGTCCCATCCTCGATGACATCCCGTTCGGTTCCGGTGACCAGGTGCTGTTGCTCGTCAATGGCATGGGAGGCACACCGCAGGTCGAACTGTTCATCGCCTACCGCCACGCAGCGCGAGTACTCGCCGACCGCGGCATCGAGGTGGCCCGATCACTGGTCGGTAACTACACGACGTCGCTGGAGATGCAGGGCATGTCGCTCTCAGTTCTCAAACTGGATGACGAACTGACCGAACTGTGGGATGCCCCTGTCCAGACCGCAGCTCTGCGCTGGGGCCGCTGAGACTCTGACGAACAACCGAGAGGAAACTAGATGACACTGGGAACCGAATGGGTGACCGACTGGGTGAGGGCGAGTGCCGCCGTCATCGCCGAGAACCGGGTCGACCTGATCACGCTCGACCGCGAGATCGGAGACGGGGATCATGGCGAGAACATGGACCGCGGCTTCTCGGCGGTGCTCGCGAAGCTCGACGGACTCGCTGACGACGCGATCCCGGCCGACGTGCTCAAGCTCGTCGCGACGACTCTCATCTCGACGGTTGGTGGAGCATCCGGCCCGCTGTTCGGGACTGCCTACCTCAAAGCGGCTGGTGCGGTCGCCGGGCGCGCCGAGCTGGATGGTGCCTCTATTGCTGCCATTCTGCGCGCTGCCCGTGACGGCATCGTCCTCCGGGGCAAAGCTGAGACCGGTGACAAGACAATGATCGACGCGTGGAACCCCGCGGTTGAAGCAGCGGACGCCGCCCAGTCCAACGGCGCCTCTGAACTGGAGATCCTCGAGGCCGCGGCGGATGCTGCCGCTGTGGGTGCTGCGTCCACCGAACCGCTCGTTGCGCGCAAGGGCCGCGCGAGCTACCTGGGGGAGCGGGCGATCGGGCACCGGGATCCCGGCGCACAATCGACATTGCTCCTGCTTCGGGCCGCCGTGGACTCCGCGAGAAACGCGGCATCCGAATGACGGTAGGTCTCGTCTTCGTCTCACACAGCTCAAAGATCGCCGATGGTCTCGTCGATCTCGCTCGGCAAATGGCAGCGGATGTCACGCTCGTTGCTGCGGGCGGCACCGATGATGGAGGGATCGGGACGAGTTTCGACCGTGTCGCCGCCGCGATCGGTGAGGCGGATTCCGGCGACGGCGCCGTCGTGCTGTGCGACCTCGGCTCGGCGATCCTGACGGCCGAAACCGCCCTCGACTTTCTCGACGACGATGCACGTGCGCGAGTGCTTCTCGCCGACGCGCCGCTCGTCGAGGGAGGCGTCGCCGCCGCCGTCGCAGCACAGACCGGCGGAGACCTCGCCGGTGTCGCAGCGGCTGCCAGAACGGCGAGCGCGTCGGATGCGGCCGGGGAGCCCGCGGGGGAGTCGCCCATCGAGCCGGTGGAGCAGGCACTCGCCCAGGGGTACTCTCGCGTCGTCTCCATCGTGAACCGCGACGGGCTGCATGCCCGGCCCGCCGCCGATTTTGTGAAGCTCGCGAGCACGTTCCCGGTGCGCGTCACCGTCAACGGAAAGGATGCCAAGAGCCTCCTTGCGATCATGGCACTCGGCCTGGTGCGCGGTCGCGACGCCGAAATTGCGACGGCAGATCCGGATGGCCGGGAAGCGGTCGACGCGCTTGCTGACCTCGTCGCCTCCGGCTTCGGCGAGGACTGATCGCTCGCGCTAGCAGTTTTCCGCCGATTCGTCAAATCAGCGGTACGATGGCGGCATGGTCCGATCAAGAAGAACGGAGACCACCGACGGCCGGCTGGTTCGCTCGGCTGCGTGGGTCGACCGAAAACTCATGCCCGTCTTCGGCGCGCCACCGGTGTCGACCGATGAGAGAGCGCGCGAGGGTGGCGCCGTTCCTTCGTGCCCGGTCTGCGGGCATCCGATGGGGGAGCACTCCATCGATCACTCCACTCCCAATGCCCTGCTCGAGTGCCCGGCGCCGATCGATCACAGCCTTGAGCTTGACAATTACTCGCCGCTCAACGAACTCGGAATGCCGGTGCATGACACCAGGAAGTCGAGTGCGAAGATGCGCTGACTGCGTCGGTAGACGCGCGAGTCGCTCAATTCACTCGTTGCGGCCCGATTCACCCGGCAGGACGGGTGTAACCGTCCGAAGCGAGTGAAAATGCTGAGCAACAGAATCGGGGAGGGTCGGAATTCCCATGAATCCGGTGCCCGATCGTTTTGTTGACATAATGTGCATTATCGGCACGAAGATCGACGTGGCGACGGAGGGGCGCTCCCGTCCCTGATTTCACAGAAGTGGCTGGATCGTTCCGTGCGTCATTATTCCCGCGTCGACTGCATTCGCCGGCTCAGGATGACCCGCAAGCGACACGAGCGCCGGGTCTATCGCCGTCCGTGGCAAATGGCGGGATGCAATCTGGCCGTCAGGAATCGCGGCGTGGAAACGTGTCGAGTCTGACGGCGACGCTCAGCGCTTGAAGTCCGACGTGTCGCCGACGTAGCGCGTGTTCTCCTCGGGAATCGGATCGACGGCCGCCGCGGCGACCTCTGCAGCAAACTCACCGACGTTGTAGAGCTTGCCTGCTGAGTCCTTGCGGGCGCTGATCGCCCCAGGGTTCGCCCGCTCCAGCAGCGTCGCTGTGATGGTTCCCTCGATCATGTCGCCAGATACCACAACGAACTCGATGCCCTTCTCGGTGAGCGCCGGAAGGCGGTCACGCAGCGCGTCCTCACCGGCGCGCTTCGACAGCGCGACGGGCTCGTACTCCGGCATCGTCTCGGTTGTGCGGATGAAGTGTGCCTGGTGGCTTGTGACGAAGACGACGCGTGAACCAGGGGCAAGCAGTGGAAGGGCGGCCTCGAGGACGTTCACCTGCGCGTCACGGTTGAGCTGCATCGCGTAGTCGGCCTCCATGCCGCTCTCCATGCCGCCGGACGCATTGAGGACGAGAACATCGAGTGAGCCGTACTGCTGGCGAATGGTGTCGAGCATCGACTTGACAGACGCGGGATCGGTGAGGTCGGCCCCCACCGTGAGAGCGGTTCCGCCCGCGGCGCGGATTGCGTCGGCAAGCTTGACAGCCCGCGACTCCTTGTTGCGGAAGTTGATGACGACATTCGCACCCGCCTCAGCGAAGTAACGGACCGTGTCGGCGCCGATCCCCCGTGACGAACCGGTGACAAGGACGTTCTTGCCCGTGAGAGAACCTGGGGCGAGGGGGTTGGACACGGTGGAGCTCCTTCACGAACGATACGGATGCCTGCTGCGGCATTCCCGGCCTCCGAGACTACCAAGAACTCCCCTGCCGCCTTCGTCCGCCTGCTAGATTCGAAAGCAACACGGTGCCCAGAGGCGGGTTCCGGAGAGGGTGTGGCATGGACTGGATCGTGCAGTACGCATGGGTGATTTGGATCGTTCTCATTCTCCTGTTCATCACCATCGAGATGCTCAGCCTCGAATTCACCTTCCTGATGCTCGCCATCGGCAGTGCCATCGGTCTGCTGACCGGATTCCTCGGGGTGCCCTGGTGGGGCCAGCTCCTCATCGGTGCCGCGGCATCCGTTCTTCTCCTGTTACTTGTCAGGCCCCCGTTACTCCGAGCCCTGCGAAAGGGCGAGGATCCGACGAAGAGCAACGTCGACGCTCTCCTCGGAGCCCGCGGACAGGTGGTTCAGACCGTCTCGGGGATCGGCGGGCAGGTGAAGCTCACGAACGGCGAACTGTGGACGGCAACCGTCGCAGCAGACTCCCCCGCCACGAGCCTCGAACCGGGAACATCGGTTCGCGTGCTCGCCATTCAGGGAGCGACCGCCGTGGTCGTCCCGCAAGAGAGGAATTCCTAAGTGGAGAATCCAACCGAACTGGTGGGGACCGTCGTCGCCTGGATCATCGGCGTCGTCGTCCTCATCTTCATCCTCGTGGTGTTGTTTCGCGCCATCCGGATCATCCCCCAGGCCACAGCGGGCGTTGTCGAGCGCCTCGGCCGCTACCACAAGACGCTGCAGCCGGGACTGAACATTCTCGTCCCCTTCATCGACCGGGTCCGCCCGCTCATCGATATGCGCGAGCAGGTCGTCTCGTTCCCGCCGCAGCCGGTCATCACCGAAGACAACCTCGTGGTGTCGATCGACACGGTCGTGTACTTCCAGGTGACGGATGCCCGCGCCGCCACCTACGAAATCGCCAACTACCTGGGCGCGGTCGAGCAGCTCACCACGACGACGTTGCGTAACGTCGTCGGTGGCCTGAACCTCGAAGAGGCACTCACCAGCCGCGACAACATCAACGGCCAATTGCGCGTCGTGCTCGACGAAGCGACAGGAAAATGGGGAATCCGTGTCGGCCGGGTCGAGCTCAAGGCCATCGACCCGCCCCTCTCCATCCAGGACTCGATGGAGAAGCAGATGCGCGCCGAGCGGGACCGCCGTGCGCTGATCCTCACCGCGGAGGGAACCAAGCAGTCAGCGATCCTCACCGCTGAGGGTGCCCGCCAGGCCGCCATCCTCAGCGCGGAAGGCGATGCCAAGGCTGCTGTCCTCCGCGCGCAGGGTGAAGCAGAAGCGATCACGACGGTGTTCGACGCGATCCACCGCGGAGATCCGGACCCGAAGCTGCTGGCGTACCAGTACCTGCAGACCCTCCCGAAGCTCGCCGACGGCTCCGCAAACAAGCTGTGGATCATTCCGTCCGAACTGACCGAGGCGCTCAAGGGACTCGGCAAGGCTTTCGTGCCAGGCAAGGGCGACGACGAGCCGTACACGCCGAAGGGACCCGCGCCGGATCTCCCGTCGAGCCTCTTCCCGCCGGACCGTGCTCCGGATTCGGTGCCGCCCACGCCGCCCGCTCCCCCGTCGGCCCCGATCTCCGAGTAGGAATGACAGCTGAACGCGTGGCCTCGCGGTATTTCGATCCCGAGAGGCCACGCGTTTTTGCGCACCGGGGGCTGGCGCTCTCATCCCCGGAGAACACGATCGCCGCATTCCAGGCGGCCGTGAACGTCGGGGCGCAGTACCTCGAAACGGATGTCCACGCCACCAGCGACGGCGTCGCGGTTCTCGTACACGACCCGCAGATCGTTGCGGACGGTGTGGTCCATACCGTGAGGAACCTGACCTGGAGCCAGTTGCGCCAGCTGGACCTGGGTGGTGATCACCGCGTCCCGACGCTCGCCAGCGCACTGGTCACGTTCCCCCGAAGCCGATTCAACATCGATGTGAAATCCGAACAGGCAGCCGGGCCGGTCGCACGAGCCATCCGGGCCGAAAAGGCCGAGGACCGGGTGCTCGTCACGTCGTTCGACGAGGCGCGGCGGTCCCGGGCGACGGCGCTGCTTGCGGATGCTGCCACGTCGGCATCGTCGGAGCGGTTCAGGCGCGCATTCATCGGTGCCCGCCTCGGATCTGCCGCCCTCGTAAGATCCGCGCTGGGCGGCATCCGCTGTGTTCAGGTCCCTGAACGGTATCGGACGGTGCGTGTCGTGACCCGGCAGACGGTGAAAGCTTTCCACCGTGCCGGCGTCGAGGTGCATGTCTGGACAGTGAACGACCCCGACGACATGACTCGCCTCCTCGATTTCGGTGTCGACGGATTGATCACGAATCGGGCAGATCTCGCCCTCCCCCTCGTGGAGAGTCGGCGGTCGAACCGGTAACCTGAACGTCGGCTGGGAGGAATCTCCAGGAAACAAGGTGACGCCCAGCTTGGGGGGCTATAACTGGACTCAGCGAGCGAGAGGGGTCCACACCATGGCAGATCGTAGTTTGCGCGGAATGCGCCTCGGCGCCCAGAGCCTACAAAGCGAAGACGGCGTCGTATTTTCAGAACGAGTCCGGTCGGTGTATCTATGCCCGACCTGCAACAACGAGACGGCACTGATGTTCGCCGCTGACGCGGAGGCCCCAGACACCTGGGAATGCCGTCACTGCAGCGGTGAAGCGGTTCTCATGGTTGGCTCGGAACCGGTCGTCATCGACCGGTCGGATCAGAAGCAGGCACGAACGCACTGGGACATGCTGCTTGAACGTCGGAGCAGGGATGAGCTCGAAGAGCTCCTCGAGGAGCGTTTGACGTTCCTCCGGGAACGGCGCGGCCAGCACAAGGTCGGCGCTTAGGCTCCAGAATTCGGGCGTCCGCGATGCGGGCGCCCGTTTTTTGTGCGCAAAAGCAAGGCGACGACGAGTGACAGCAGCCCGAAGTAAGAGACGAGTGACTCCATGTGTCCTCCGGCAGCCATCGCGGGCGTAACCTCGACGACCAGCGGAACGTCGTAAACCATGTACCCGGGCTCGTAAGCGGGGATCTCGGTGAGCGTTGCGCCGTCGGGTCCGATCATCTGGCTCGTTCCCACGGTGGAGACGTTGACGAGGCTGCGTGACGACTCGATCGCGCGGAGCCGCGCAATCGCGAGCTGTTGCTGGTTCTCGTCGGTGCGGCCGAAATCCGCATTGTTCGTCTGGGCGATGATCACCTGCGCGCCGCGGTCGACCGCCTCGCGGGTCAGCGCGTCGTCGACGATGTCGAAGCAGATCGAAATTCCGGCGATCACTCCGTTGACGTTGAAGACGTTGTCGATGGTTCCTGGCGTGTACTCGCGGCCGATCAGCCCGATGAGATCCGGAGCGAACGGCTCCCAGAACTCCCGGTCGGGAACATACTCACCAAATGGCACCGGATGCCGTTTGTCGTAGTGGTCAAGAGGCCCGGTCTGCGTCTCCCACAGCATCGAGGTGTTGTAGAACCGGCCGTCGCGCTCGGTGATCGTTCCGACGATGAGCGGCGCCTGTGCCTGCGCTCCGAGATAATCCAGGACGGATGCCGCCTGCGGCTCACGGGTCGGGTCGAGGTCGGTGCCATTCTCCGGCCAGACGATCATGTCGACCGGGGTCCCGACGAGAGGCAGCGTCGCCGACGCCTGCGCGGCGAGGACGTCTCCCGGTTCCCGTTCGTCGAAGTAGCCGGCTTTGCCGTTTCCCTGAACAGCAGCGATGGTCGACGTTCCGCGTTCCACGACGGGCCAGGCCGGCAGCGCGAGAACAACGGCAATGGCCGCTGCGGGAGCGAGGAGGCGGAGGGACGGGACAGTCACCTCCGGCTCGCGCAGGAACTGGAGCAGGAACGCGACGAGCCAGACCATCACGAAACTCAGGCCGCTGACGCCGATCCACGCGACGAGCGGAGCGAACGGGCTCTCGGACTGACTCAGCGCGACCCGGCCCCAGGCGAATCCGCCATACGGCCAGGTGCTGACGAGGGCTTCGCGCGCCGTCCAGAGCCCGGCGACGACGATGGGCAGCAGGCCCACCCGGCCGAGCGCCGTGGGCCAGACGTTCGGTATCCAGCGGAACGCGAGGGTGATGAGCAGGGCGCCGAGAGCGAAGAAGATCGACTGGAGGATCGACAGGGCAAGCCACGGAACGTCGCCGAGGTAGAGCGTGATCCAGGAGATATGGACGAGGTAGAACGAGACACTCGCCACGAATCCGACGAGCAGAGCACCCCACGCGCTTCGGCCGACGAGCGTGATGAGGATGATACCGATGCCCACGTAAGCGAGGGGCCAGATGCCGAGGTCGGGGAATCCGGCGTCGAGGACAGGCCCGGAGCCTGCGGCGAGGAGAAGAGCAGCCGGGAGCGGTACGGGAGGGCGCGTCGGGGCTGTTTCGGCTGTCACTCCTCCAGCCTATGTTGCAAAAACAGGCGTCCCGTTCACCGCGGGTGTATTCACACCGTGCTGTAGGCGACGATCCCCCGACGGATGGCTTCGAGTGCCTTTCGGGCGTTCCTGCCCACGCCGCCGTCAGCCACTATCGAGAGCTGATCGAGAAGGTCAATTGTCTGTTTCGTCCAGCGGACGAAATCCCCAGCGGCCATGTCTGCTTCGGTGAGCACCGCGTTGAGGTTCGATCCTCGCGCCCACTTGTGCATCGCGACGACGAGGCCGGTCGCGAGCGGTTCGCTGCCCGGGAGCCGGTTCTCCTGCTCGGTGTCGTCGAGCCGCGCCCACAGCTCCTGGGTCTTCTCGAGTGCGACCCGGAACGCGCCGCGCGGCAAGAAGCGGTCAGCCATCATGCCCTCGTCCCGTCTCGGTTCAAACACGATGCAACTCGCCATGGCGGCGAGGCTTGCCGGGTCGAGGTCGTTCCAGACGCCACGCTGGAGCGCTTCAGCGACGAGGAGGTCACGTTCTCCGTAAATCCGCTTGAGGGTGCGGCCCGCGGCGCTGAGTTCAACCTCTCCCCCGTCGCCGGGGAGGAGGTACTCGTACTCGAGAAGAACGTCCGTCACTCGGTCGAAGATCTTGGCGACGGCACCCGTGCGGGTGGCGATCTGCCTGCTGAGCTGGTCGGTCTGGCGTTTCAGGGTGAACCAGCGTTCGCCCCATCGGGCGTGCTGTTCCCGGTCGGAACAGCCGTGGCACGGGTGCGCCTTCATCCGCTTGCGCAGTGAGGCAAGTTGCTTCTGCCTGCGGTCATTGTTCGACCGGGAGGAATGCTCAGGGTGGGCGCTCTTGCGCTCGAGATCCGTCAATTCCCTGCGGATGCCGGCGTACTCGGCGAAGTCGCCGAGGTGACAGGTCATCGCCTCGCGGTACTTCGCGAGGGATCCCTCCTGCTCGCGGACCTTGCGCGCCATTCCGACGACGGCGCGGTCGGCCTGGAATTGCGCGAACGATGACTCGAGAATCTCGCGTGTCCGTTCCCTGCCGAACTGGTCGATCAGGTTCACCGCCATGTTGTAGGTCGGCTTGAAGCTTGAGTTGAGCGGGTAGCTTCGCTTTGACGCGAGGGATGCGACGGATTGCGGGTGCAGACCCTCTTGCCACGCGATGACAGCGTGGCCCTCGACGTCGATACCTCGCCGCCCGGCCCGCCCCGTGAGCTGGGTGTACTCCCCCGGAGTGATCGGTACGCGTGCCTCGCCGTTGAACTTCTCGAGCTTCTCGAGCACGACGGTTCTCGCCGGCATGTTGATGCCGAGGGCGAGGGTCTCCGTCGCGAACACAGCCTTCACGAGCTTGCGGCGGAAGAGTTCTTCGACGACTTCCTTGAACGCGGGCAGCATGCCGGCGTGGTGCGCCGCCACTCCGCGTTCGAGTCCGTCGAGCCACTCCCAGTAGCCGAGAACGTTGAGGTCCTCGTCCTGCAGATTGGAGCAACGCTCCTCGACGATCTCTCGGATTTCGTCACGTTCGTGCGCTTCGGTGAGATGGATGCCTGAACGCAGCACTTGCACGACGGCCTGGTCACAGCCCACCCGGCTGAAGATGAAGAATATCGCGGGAAGAAGGTGGTGTTCATCGAGGAGTTCGATGGTCTCGCCGCGGTCAAGTCTCTGCTGGGGCCGCTGTCGTTTCGCGTTGTACCGGCTGACATCCTTGTGGTGCTTCGAGCTCGGCGATCGTCCACCGAACTGTGCCAGCCGCACCAGCTCCGGGTTCACCGAGTGGGTCTCAGCAAGTGTCGGGGCAGCGAAGAGGTCGATGAGTTTTCCGCGCATGAGAACGTGCTGGTCGAGCGGCACCGGGCGCTCCTCCGAGACGATGACCTCGGTATGACCGCGGACCGCTTGCAGCCAATCGCCGAATTCCTCCGCGTTCGAGACGGTGGCGCTCAGCGAAACCATACGCACCTCCTGCGGGAGGTGGATGATGACCTCTTCCCAGACGGCGCCACGGAACCGGTCGGCGAGGTAGTGCACTTCGTCCATCACGACGTATGCCAGGTCGGCGAGGAGGTCGGAGTCCGCGTACAGCATGTTGCGAAGCACCTCTGTGGTCATCACCACGACCCGGGCCCGCGCATTGATGTTGGTGTCGCCGGTGAGGAGACCCACCGATTCCGCGCCGTATTCCGCGACGAGTTCGTTGAACTTCTGATTGCTGAGAGCCTTCATCGGCGCCGTGTAGAACACCTTCGATCGGGTGCGCTGCATCGCCGCGTAAATGGCGAACTCGGCGATGATCGTCTTGCCTGCTCCCGTCGGCGCGGCGACGAGCACGCTGTTCCCGGCTTCGACACTTGCACAGGCCTCGAGTTGGAACGCGTCGAGGTCGAAACGTTGCTTGGCGCGAAACGCGTCGAGGAGCGGGGTCTTGCGTTGGGAAGCTGCGTAGCGTTCGGCAGGGCTCAGGTTGACGGTCACGCGAACAATTCTGCCTCGAATGCCAGCCGGCGCTTAGCGGCGCGACGGTCATGAAGATATGCGATGCCGTAAGAGCCGAAGTACAACGCGACCATCGGGATGGCCAGGATGAACATCGAGATGACGTCAGCCGCTGGAGTAGCTGTCGCGCAGAACAGTGCGATGACGAGGACCGCGACTCGCCAGGACTTGATGATGGTCGCCGCGCTGAGGACGCCGACGAAGTTCAGCAGGACGAGGAACACCGGGACGATGAAGGCGATACCGACCGCGAGAACGAGCTTTAGCACGAAGTCGAAGTAGATCCCGGCGTTGAAGAAGTTCGACGCATCTGCAGGAGTGAAGCCGACCATCAGCTCGACGATGTGCGGCATGACGAACCAGCCCGCGGCGCAGCCGGCGAGGAACAGCGGAACGGCGCTCAGCAGGAATCCGAGGGCGTACCCGATCTCTTTCCGGGTGAGCCCGGGAACCAGAAAGGCCCAGATCTGGTAGAGCCAGATCGGGCTGGCCACGACGATACCGATGGTGAACGCGACCTTCATTCGAAGGTCGAACGCCCCGGTCACATTATCGAAGTTCAGCAGAGCTTGTCCGCGCCCCTCTGCGATGTCGGTGATCGGAGCTGCCATAGCGTTGATGGCGAATTCCGACACGATGAAGCCCGCCACCATCGCGATGATGATGCCGAGAGCGCTGATGAAGAGGCGTTTACGCAGCTCGACCAGATGCGCGCCGAGCGACATCCGGCCGTCGACGCTCCTGCCCCGTTTGGTGCGGGCGGCCACGAACCCTACGGCTTCGTCTGGGGTCCGGGAGCGCCCGGAGTCTGGTTCGCCGGCGCCGGCTGTTCGGCGGGCGGTGCAACCGTCTCGACAGGGGTGACCGGCGTCGTGCCGGTGGCGTCGTCGGTCTTGTCGGTCTTGTCGCTCTTGATCTCACTCTTGAAGATCTTCATCGACTGGCCGACGCTCTTCGCGAGAGCCGGGAGCTTGGGAGCACCGAACAACAGAAGGACGAGGAACACGATGACGAGCAAGTGCCATCCGGTGAACGCGTTGCCGAAGATTCCCATGAGCTGTCCTTTGATCCTGTTGTAGTTCGGGTCAGTTTACCGCGCTTCGCTGGAAGTCGCGTGCGTCACTGCGCGTCGATCTCTTCAGCGTACCTGTCCAGAGCCGCTTGCGCCCAGTCAGCCACGCGCACCCGCGCCGTATCGGGAGAGATGACGGTGACGACGCCGGAGAGACCGGCGATCAATCGCTTGAGTCCGTGGTCGTGAGCGACGTGAAGAGTGACGCGCGAGCGTCCGTTCCTGCCCGGCACCGGGGCATCCGACGTGAGGTAGTCGGCGATCATGCCGATCGCGTCCTCCGGCAGTTCGACGACGACCTCAAGGTCGCTCTCTGAACTCTCGAACAGGCTCTCGGAGAGCGGAACCTCGCCGGCGTGGTGGCTGATCGGCTCGTCGGTGACGTCGAGGTTGCTCATCCGGTCGAGCCGGAATGTGCGCACGGCCTCACGGAGATGATCCCATCCACGCAGGTACCAGTCCTGGTCGAGCGACTGGATGCGCAGCGGGTCGACGCGGCGCTTCTCGGATTCTCCGCGAGAGTTCAGGTAGTCGAACTCGATCTGGTTTCCCGCCGCGACGGAGTTCCGGATGAGAGCGAGTGAGCTGTCGGCCTGGCTCGACCCGACCGCAACTTCGGAGGGCCGCCCGGTGGAGCCGAGCGCCAGTTTCGACATGAGAGAGCCGAGCACGTCGCGGTCTGCCTGCTCCGGCAGTGACGACAGGTACTGGAGCCCGGCGATCAACGCGGCCGCTTCGCGCGCGGAGAACCGGGGCGAGTCGTCGATCGCAACCAGGTGGGTGATGATGATTTCGTCGTCTTGTTCGAACGCGTCCCAGTCGATGTCGAAGAGGTCTTCGTGCTGGTACGAGCTGGTCTCCCCCGGTACCCCTGAGACAGCGATGAGCCGGACGGATTCGCGAATCTGTTCCTCGTCGACACCGAAATGCTTCGCGGCGTCAGCCACCCGAACGGAACCGTGATCCATCAGGTACGGGACGAGCGCGAGAAGGAACGCGAGTTTGTCGCGAGCGTGCAGCGCCGGTTTAGCCACGGGGAGCCCCTGTTCCTCCGCGGTGGGTGCGGACTGTCTTGACGTGGCGTGAGACCACGGCGTCGCGGAGTCGCTGCGGGGATTCGACGAGTACCTCCGGCCCGTATGCGGCGAGCTCGTCGGCGAGAACGTCGACGTCGGTGTAGTGAAGTTCGAGGGTGCCGTCGTTCGCGACGGATGCCCGCTTCGTCAGCCGCGTTGCGGCATCCGTTCCAGGTTCCACCCGAATGACGGCGCGCTGCGACGCCCAGAGTGCGTCGAGGTCGTTGAGTGAGCGCTCGGCGTGACCCCCGGCCTCCGGAGGCGTCCAACTGCGCTGGACCGGGACCACCGGACCGACGATGCGGGACAGCAGGAAGGTTCGCTTGTCGCCAACCGTGAGGTCGTGGGCGGACAGGTGCCACCTGCCGTGGTGCTGTACGAGGGCGAGCGGTGCAACGGTGCGCGTCTTCGCGGTGGACTCCCCCGGTTTGAGGTAGGGAAACTCGACGACACTGTGGCGTTCAAGCGCCTGGCGCAGCGGCTCGAACGAATTCTCGCGGATCCGCACCCGGGGTGCGTAACCGATGACGGGTTCGTCCGATTCGATTCCGAGAGATCGAAGTTTGAGGATCGCCCGGCGTGACTCACCCGAGAGCGAGCCCTGACGCCAGACGGTCGCGGCAAGCGACAGCATGGCGATCTCTGCCGGTGAGAACGTGAGCTCCTTCGGCAGGTCGTACTCGCCCTTGGGGATGCGGTACCGCGTGAGCTGGTTATTGCCGGGGTCGCCGGGCGCTTCGACGGTCTCGAGGGGGATGCCAAGTTCGCGAATGTCGTCTTTGTCCCGCTCGAATTGACGCTCCAGGTTGGCGTTGCCGCCAGAGCCGGAGTAGCGCTGCCG
Source organism: Mycetocola sp. TRD_SC_2 (assembly GCF_055361225.1). Lineage (NCBI taxonomy): Bacteria > Bacillati > Actinomycetota > Actinomycetes > Micrococcales > Microbacteriaceae > Mycetocola > Mycetocola sp. TRD_SC_2. The sequence continues at coordinate 1,380,517 of NZ_CM143954.1, forward strand.
ATAGCCCTGCACCGTCGAGAGGATCTCGGACTTGGTCAGGCCCTGTTCGGTCGCGAGCAGCGCGAGGACGAGGCTGAAAAGACGTTCCTCGACGGCTACTCGCGGCGTGGCGGCTTCGGTGGGATCTGGCACGGCTTCATCCTAATCGCGCGGCGGGAGGCCGAGCGGTCAGGACACCGTGCCAAGGATATCGACGACGAAAACGAGGGTGGAGTTGGCGGGAACGGCCGCGTTGGCCTGGTCGCCGTAGCCGAGCTCCGGCGGGATCACGACGAGGATCTGCGAACCGACCTGCTGGCCGACGAGCGCTTCCGACAGGCCGGGAACGATGCCATCTGCGGCGAACACAGCCGGGACGCCCTTCTCCCAGGATGAGTCGAAGATCGTCTGGTCTGCCCAGAGCGCACCGGTGTAGTGGATCACCATCGGTCCGGACTTGGTGACCTTCTTTCCGTCTCCGTCCTTGAGGACGGCGACCTTCAATTCGCTCGGCGGTTCGGACGACGGGATGGTCAGCCCGGGGGTTCCATCCCCTGCCGTGACGACGGACGGGAAGCCGGCTTCAATGACCGGCCGGCTCGCACCGTTGGCCTTGTCGAGGTACACGTCCAGGATGTCAGCGACGAGAACGAGAGTCTCCTCGCCCTCCGGGATCGTCATCGCGATGCGCGATCCGGGCGTGGCGCACTTCAGAGCGTCGGCCATGTCGGGGTGGAGCTGGGACGGAACGTACAGGGCCGGCTCGCCGTAGGCGTTCTGCTCGAGCGGCTCGCCCGTTGCGCCGTCGTACAGCGCGAAGCTCATTTTCACGCTCTGGTCGCCGGTGACGACATTTCCGTCGTCGTCGCCATCGATGATGACCGAGCGTTCCGTCTTCGTCGCCTTGACCGGGGTCGGCATGCTGACGGTGGGCGCCTCGCCGAACTCGCCTGAGACGTCAATGAGCTTCGAGGCGCTCCCCTCCGTCGTCGTCGGCTCGCAGGAGTCCGCAGCCGACGGGGCGCAACCGGTGAGGGTGGCCACCAACAGGCCGGCGGACAGGATAAGAACTGGAGCCTTGCGCACGGGATCTCTCTTCGATGCTTTGGATGGCGGATGCGACGCTGTCGCGAATCCATTTTAGTGGTCGGGGGTCTCGTTGGTTTCCGCGCCGTCGACGGCGTCGTCGTCTGCCGCTCCAAGCGACCTCGAACGGCTGAGTTGTGCCGAGTTGTTGACGGTGCGCATCCGCTTACGAAGGATCTTCGCGCTGACGTTGCGTTCGCCGAGCGCTCCCGGTGTCCAGAGTTCCACGTCGTCGTCGCTGAAGTCCGACTTGCTCGGACGGCGCTTGAGCTCGGGCAGGACGGCTCCGTCGGCGAGACGGCGCGCGGTGATGAGGAACCCGGTGTGGCCGATCATCCGGTGGTCGGGCCGCACAGCCAGTCCTTCGACGTGCCAGCCGCGCACGATCGTCTCGTTCGAGTCCGGGTTGGTGAACTGGCCGGTGGCACGAATCGCCTCGGCGACGCGAGACAGCTGGGTGACGGTCGCGACATAGCAGAGCAACACCCCGCCCGGCTTCATCGCGGTCGCGCACGCGTCGACGTTCTCCCACGGCGCGAGCATGTCGAGGATGACCCGGTCGACGGATGCCGGTTCGACGGTCGCCGGGAGGGCCTCGGCGAGGTCTCCCACCGAGACGCGCCAGTTGTCCGGGTCATACCCGAAGAACGTTGCAACGTTCCCGCGGGCGACGTCGGCGAACTCGTCGCGACGTTCGAATGATTCCAGCCGGCCGGTCGGGCCGATCGCACGCAGGAGCCACAACGACAGCGCTCCGGAGCCGACTCCCGCCTCGACGACCGTCGCCCCGGGGAAGATGTCGGCCTGGCCGACGATCTGGGCGGCGTCCTTCGGATAGATGATCGCGGCGCCGCGCGGCATGGACATGACGAAGTCGACGAGCAGCGGCCGGAGGGCCAGATACTCGATGCCGTCCGTCGTCGTGATGACCGAACCGTCGGGAAGCCCGATGATGCTGTCATGACCGACGATTCCGCGGTGGGTGTGGAATTCCTTGCCGTGCTCGAGGGTGATCGTGTTGCGCTTGCCCTTGGGACCGGTGAGCTGCACGCGGTCTCCGACCCGGAACGGACCGGAGTTCTGGGGGCGCTCGTCGAGCGGGCGTTCGGTGGGGAGCTGATCGGTCATCGGGAAAGTCCTTCGCTGCGTGAGGCGGCGAAGACTGCCGACACATCGTTACTGGTTCTGCCGGCCAGGGTGGGCCAGGTCGTGTGGGTGGATGCTTCGGGGATGGTGACGGCGTGGGGCACCGCGATCGAGACGGCACCGGACGCGACGGCGGATGCCAGTCCGGCCCGTGAGTCTTCAATGGCGACACAGTCGGAGATCGACACACCGAGAAGCGACGCGGCGGTGAGGTACGGTTCCGGGTGCGGCTTGGGGTTGTCGACTTCGTCGCCGGTGACGAGCAGATCGAACGCGTCGAAGTCGAGGTGTGAGAGCACCTGCTCCGCCATCGAGCGGATCGACATGGTGACGAGCGCTGTCTTCACTCCACGGTCGCGGAGCTCCTCGAGGAGCTCCCTGGCACCGGGCCGGAATGGGACGCCGTCTTTCGCGAGCCGGTCGCGCACGCGGCCCGTCAGCAGGTGCACGATGTCATCCGCCGGCAGGTCGACGCCGCGGGACTGGAAGATCTGTGCGGACTCCCAGAGTCCGGAACCGACGAGGGTCATGGCATCCTCGTAGGTCCACGTGTGGCCGTAGGACTCGACCAGATCCGTCTCTGCGGTGATCCAGTACGGTTCGGTATCGACGAGTGTGCCATCCATGTCCCAGAGGACGGCGGCGGGAAGCTGTGTAGTCACGAGTTTCAATGCTACCCGGTGCCGGACTGCGCCTATTCTTGGAGGATGCCCGCGTTCTATCGCGGACACGTCCACGGAATGGGGAACTCTTGCTCAAGGGTCGACTGCTAGTTGTCGCGTTTGAAGGCTGGAACGACGCCGGGGAAGCGGCGACAGGCGCCGTTCGGGTGCTGCAGGAACAACTCGATGTCGCACCTCTCCTGGAGCTTGACCCCGAGTTGTACTACGACTACCAGTTCAATCGCCCGGTGATCGGGGTCGATGATGACGCTCGGCGCCGGCTGACCTGGCCGACGACGACGATGTACGGTCCGTCGTCGCCCCAGATGCCGGTCGAGCCTCTCGCCGATGACGCAGACCTGAGCGTCTCGGGCGACAACGGGGGCAATATTTATCTCCTTGTCGGCGTCGAGCCTTCGCGAACGTGGAAGGCATTCACCGCCGAAATCATCGACGCGGCGCTCGCTGCGGACATCTCGGGCATTGTCTTTCTCGGCGCGATGCTCGCCGATGTTCCGCACACTCGCCCGATCTCAATCTTCACCTCGAGTGAGAACCCCGAGGTCCGGGCCGAACTCCAGATCGAGCGCAGCATGTACGAGGGCCCTGTCGGCATCCTGAGCGTTGTCGCCGAAGCCGCAGAGGACGCAGGGATTCCCACTCTCGCGATCTGGGCATCCGTGCCGCACTACGTCCACAACGCGCCGTCACCGAAAGCGGTCCTCGCGCTCATCGACAAGCTCGAGGAGATCGTCGACGTCGTGATTCCCCGAGGCGACCTCGTCGAGGAAGCGGCCGAGTGGGAGCAGGGCATCGACGCCCTCGCCGGTGAAGATGAGGACATGGCCGCGTACATCCGCCAGCTCGAGCAGGCCCGCGACACCGTGGAAGCACCCGAAGCAAGCGGTGAGGCCATCGCGAAAGAATTCGAGCGGTACCTGCGCAAGTCGGCCGACGGCAAGGGCGACGGTCGTAACGAGCCGCCGACCCCGCGCTGACGTTCTAGAGTTCGACGCCGAGAAGGGCGTGAACGGCGCGGCCCAGAAGCGCGGGGTCGTCGACGCCGTGTTCCGCCGCCTGGTCGATCACCGTCAGCGCACGAGGCGTGTCGAGGTCGATGCGAAGCGCTTCGCGAAGCTCGGAGAGGATGTTCTCCGCTGACAGATCGCCGGTCGGAGTCGTTCCGGAGAATCGGGTGCCCCACAACTGCAGCCGTCCGACGGCCGTTTCGAGCGCGGCATCCGTCCATTCCCAATCAGAGCGATAGTGGTGGGCGAGCAGCGTGAGCCGGATCGCACGGGCGTCAACGCCGGAGGCGACCAGTTTCGAGACGAGAACGAGGTTGCCGAGCGACTTCGACATCTTCTCGCCCTGATACGCGACCATGCCGGTGTGGCTGTACACCCGGGCGAGCGGATGCCCGCTGAGCGCGGCCGCGTGACCGGCGCTCATCTCATGGTGCGGGAAGATCAGGTCTGACCCTCCGCCCTGGACGGTGAAATCCCTGCCCAGCTCCATCAGGGCGATGACGGAGCATTCGATGTGCCAGCCGGGGCGCCCAGCGCCGACGGAGCTCGGCCACGACGGTTCGTCGTCGCGGGCAGCACGCCAGAGAAGCGGGTCGAGCACGTCGCGCTTGCCCTCGCGGTCGGGGTCTCCGCCGCGTTCGCGGAACAGGCCGGCCATGGTGGCACTGTCGAGATTGCTGACGTCGCCGAGGGTCCAGCCGCCCAGGCCGGCCGCACGCGCGCTGTCGAAGTAGATGTCGGATCCGGCCGAGCTCTCCGGGGTGTGAACCTCGTAGGCGATGCCGGCGACGAGCAGACGGCGCACGGCCTCCGCGATCTCGTCCAGGACCTCCGTGACGGCGACGTAGTCCTCGGGAGGCAGGATGCTCAGTGCTTCCATGTCGCCGCGAAACAACTCGACCTGGCTGGCGGCGAGCTCCTGCCAGTCGACACCGGTCGCTGCGGCGCGTTCGAGCAGCGGGTCGTCGATGTCCGTGACGTTTTGCGCGAAGTGCACCTCGAGCCCGGCGTCGAGCCAGACCCTCTGCAGGGTGTCGTAGGCGAGGTAGGTGGCCGCATGGCCCATGTGGGTCGCGTCGTACGGGGTGATCCCGCAGACGTAGATCCGTGCGGTGTCGCCGGTGTGCGCTTCCACGAGCCCGCGCGACGCCGTGTCATAGAGGCACGGTGCCGAGGAGAGTCCGGGAAGGGTGGGGATCTCGGGTCTCGTCCATGCCTTCACTCCCCCAGCCTAATCGGGCCGGAGAGCTCCGCCGGACGCCTAGACAGCGGCGAGGACGCCGGTGCCGAGGAGCACGAACAGAACCAGGCCGAGGACGATGCGGTAGATCACGAACGGCAGGAAGCTCCGCTTCGAGATGTAACTCATGAAGAATTTGATGACCACGATGGCGACGAAGAACGCGACGACGGTCGCGACGAGTGTTTCGAGCGGTCCGTACACTTCGGGAGTGCAGTTGGCCGCGCCCTCGACGCAGGGCTTCGCGATCGACTTGTAGATCTGGTAAAAACCGCTGCCCATCACGGCGGGGATCGCGAGCAGGAACGCGTACCGTGCAGCGGCGGCGCGCTCGTAGCCGAGGAACAGACCGGCGGTGATGGTGCCTCCCGACCGTGACACACCGGGGATCAGGGCGAGAGCCTGCGCGAACCCGAAGACAATGCCGTGACGGTAGCCGAGGTTCTCCAGTTTGAGATTCTTGCGGCCGATCCAGTCGGCGAGACCCAGCAGCAGGCCGAATCCGATGAGCATCGACGCCGTGAACCACAGGGAACGGAATGTCGTCTCGATCTGGTCCTGAAACAGCAACCCGAGCACGACGATGGGCACCGATCCGAGGATGATCAGCCAGCCCATGCGGGCGTCAGGGTCGTTGCGGGGAATCTTGCCGACGAGTGCTTTGCACCAGGCGCCGATGATCCGGACGATGTCACCCCAGAACAGGATGATCACGGCAAGCTCGGTGCCAATCTGGGTAATCGCGGTGAACCGTGCTCCCGGGTCTTCACCCGTACCGAGGAACTCGCCGACGATCCGAAGGTGAGCGCTCGACGACACGGGAAGAAATTCGGTCAATCCCTGGACGAGGCCGAGAATAATCGCGTTGAGAAGGTCCACGAGAAAGTGTTGTTCCTGCCGTTGTCGGGATTCGGGTCAATAGGTGCGGAGGAGGTCCGTCAGAACCTGCCTGCCAAAGACTAATGCGTCGAGCGGCACCCGCTCGTCAACCCCATGGAACATCGCCGGGAAGTCGAGGTCGTCAGGCAGCCGGAGCGGCGCGAATCCATACCCGGTGATGCCGAGCAGTGACAGCGCCTTGTTGTCGGTGCCGGCAGGAAGAAGGTACGGCAGTACCTCCGCACCCGGGTCGTGTGCGGCGAGCGTCTCGCAGATGGCATCGATGAGCGGGCCGGAGAAGTCGTTCTCGAGGCCGACGTCGCGGTGCAGCACTTCGATCTCGATGTCGGGACCGACCAGTTCCTGCACGGCGGCGAGGACGGCATCCTCTTCACCGGGAAGGGAACGGATGTCGACGAGTGCCTCGGCGGTGTCTGGGATCACGTTGTGCTTGTACCCGGCCGTCAGCACCGTGGGGTTCGTCGTCGTGCGCAGGGACGCCTGGATGAACCCGGATGCTGTTCCGGTCGCGAGGGCGAGTTCGTCCGGGCCGAGCGCCTGGGGCTCCACGTCGAGAATGCGCGCGACCTCCCCGAGGAGAGCCGTCGTGGTTGCGGTGAGGCGGATCGGCCAGTTCTGCCTGCCGACAGCCGCGACCGCCTCGGCAAGCCGAGTGACCGCGTTCTCCCGGACGACCCGTGAGCCATGCGCCGCCGGGCCCCTCGCGATGAGTTTCACCCAGAGCAGCGCCTTCTCGCCGGTTTGGACGAGGTAGGCGCGTTTGCCGTTGATCGAGATCGAGTAGCCACCGACCTCGCTGATCGCCTCGGTCGCACCGTCGAACAGCTCGGGGTGGTTCTCGACGAGGTAGTGCGACCCAAGCAACCCGCCGTTCTCCTCATCGGCGAAGAACGCGAGGATGAGGTCACGGGCCGGCCGCTCCCCCGCCCGCAGCAGGTCGGCGACGGCGGTGAGGATCATCGCGTCCATGTTCTTCATGTCGACCGCGCCGCGACCCCACAGCATCCCGTCGCGGATCTCGCCCGCGAACGGGTCGACGCTCCAGTTGGCGGGGTCGGCGGGAACGACATCGAGGTGGCCGTGCACGACGAGGGCGCCGCGTGAGGAGTCGCGGCCGGCGACCCGCGCGACGACGCTCGTTCGACCCGGTTCAGAGTCGAACAGCTGAGGTTCGAGGCCGAGGTCCCGGAGGTACGCCGCAACGTATTCCGCCGCTGCCGTCTCACCCTTGGACCGGCCCCCGCCGTAATTCGTCGTGTCGAAGCGGATGAGATCGCGCGCGATCTGTACCGTCTCGTCGAGCTCAGCATCAGGAACGTCTGGGGTCGTCTCAGCGGAATGCATGCCCCCAACGCTACCGTCCCCGGAGTTTGCCCGACGTGGAAAACACGGCTCCAAAATCGTGCTAAAGTCTTACCTCGGCAGCGGAAATACCTCGCAGCCGGAACACATGCGCGGGTGGCGGAAATGGCAGACGCGCTAGCTTGAGGTGCTAGTGCCCTTACGGGCGTGGGGGTTCAAGTCCCCCTTCGCGCACACTGTGTTGAGACAGAAGAAGAGCCGGACCAGAAATGGTCCGGCTCTTCTTGGTTAAGCTATATGTCCACGTTGCTGCGTCGACATTCGTGGTCGGCAAGCGGGGTCAGCGGCGGCCGCTCATCTTCTTTCTCAGCCACTCGATCCGCGACTGCAACTGGGTCACGCTGGCCTGCTGCACGGCGGGTCCCCCGCACATGCGCCGCAGCTCGGCGTGCACGAGACCGTGCGGCTGTCCGGTGGACTTCGCGTACAGCCCGACCAGGCTGTTGAGCAGGCTCCGTTGTTCCTTCAGGGTGCGGTACAGCGGCGGTGGGACGTCTGCTGACGTGTCCGCAGGCACCTGCTGTGCCTTCGTCGATGACCGCTTCGCCTGGCGCGCCTGACGCTGCGTGAGAAGCTCGTGCACCTGCTCGGGTTCGAGCAGGCCGGGAAGGCCGATGAAGTCGAGTTCTTCCTCGGTGCCCGGTTCGGCCCACTGGCCGAACTCATCACCGTCGTAGACGACCCGGTCGAAAGTCGCGGACGAGGACATCGCCTCGTAGCGGAACTCGTCTCCGAGAGCATCAGAACCCTTCGACTCGCGGTTCGCCTCGGCGACCATCGCGTCCTCGGGGTTCCACATGTCACCTTCACCCTCGCCGTCGCTTCTGCGGTCGAGCGCGTGGTCGCGCTCGAGCTCCAGTTGGGAGGCGAGGTTCATCAGATTGGGAACATCGGGGAGAAAGACGGATGCCGTTTCACCGCGGCGACGCGCCCGCACGAACCGGCCGATGGCCTGGGCGAAGAACAGCGGTGTCGACGCGCTCGTCGCGTACACCCCGACGGCGAGCCGGGGAACGTCGACCCCCTCACTCACCATCCGCACGGCGACCATCCAGCGGCTCGTGGAGTTCGAGAACTCGTCGATCCGGTCGGACGACTCCTTCTCGTCGGAGAGCACGACGGTCGGGCTCTGCCCCGTGATGTCCTTGAGGATGGTGGCGTACGCCCGCGCGGCGGTCTGGTCGGTGGCGATGACGAGGCCACCGGCATCCGGGATGCTCTGACGCACCTCGCTGAGGCGGCGGTCGGCCGCCTGCAGCACCTGGGGAATCCACTCCCCCTTCGGGTCCAAAGCCGTGCGCCACGCCTGGGACGTGATGTCCTTGGTGTTGCCTTCACCGAGCCGCGCTTCCATCTCATCACCGGCGTTGGTCCTCCAGCGCATGTGCCCGGCGTAGACCATGAACATCACCGGCCGGACGACTCCGTCGGCGAGGGCGCGCCCGTACCCGTAGTTGTAGTCGGTGAGCGACGTGCGAATGCCCTGCTTGTCCGGCAGGTAGCTCACGAACGGGATCGGGGCGGTGTCCGACCGGAACGGGGTGCCGGTGAGGGACAACCGGCGCGTCGCCGGTTCGAAGGCCTCGCGGATTGCGTCGCCCCAGCTCAGCGCGTCTCCGCCGTGGTGGACCTCGTCGAGGATGACGAGAGTTTTCGACGACGCTGTGATGTCTCGGTGGAGTGCAGCACGGACGGCGACCTGCGCGTAGGTGACCACGACACCGTGGTAGTGCCTCCCGTACCGTCCGGCGGCGTTGGTGAAGGTGGGATCGAGCCGGATGCCTGCCCGATGCGCGGCATCAGCCCACTGCCGCTTGAGATGCTCGGTGGGAGCGACGACGGTGATGCGGTCGACGGTGCGGCGGGCGAGAAGTTCGGCGGCGAGCCGAAGCGCGAACGTCGTCTTGCCTGCCCCGGGCGTAGCAGCGGCGAGGAAGTCTTTCGGTTCCGTGGTGAAGTAGGACTCAATCGCTTCCTGCTGCCAGGCGCGGAGCTTGGACACTGTTCCCCATGCGGCCCGTTCGGGAAACGCTGGGGAAAGATGCTCGGCAGCAGAGGTTCCGATCCGGAGTTCGGGGACGGCATCCTGTGCCGGTTGCTCCCCCGGAAAGATCTCTGTGCTCACTTGACGACAATCTACCCGCTCACCTGGCGCCGGGCGAACTGAGGGGGTCCCCTGGCGTGGCGCGGAGCGGTAGGCTCGCCCGGGGAAAAGGAGGCTCTGTGAACGACAGCACACCGCACCAGGACGATCAGGTGGACGCCGACACCGTCACGATCCGGCGCCCGCATCCGTGGTCCCGTTACGTCGCCCTCGGTGACTCATTCACAGAGGGCATCGGCGATCCCGAGCCCGCATCGCCCGGTGGCCACCGGGGATGGGCCGACCGGGTCGCCGAGGTTCTCGCGCGAGATCTGGACGACTTCGCCTACGCCAACCTCGCCGTCCGCGGCAGGCTCATCGCGAAGATCGTCGACGAGCAGGTTGAGCCGGCGCTCGAGCTGCGCCCCGACCTCATTTCGATCTCGGCCGGGGGAAATGACGTCATCCGCCCGGGCACGGACCCTGACGCAACCGCCGCGAAAATGGACGAGGCGATCGCCCGCCTCAGTCGCGACCACGCCACCATCGTTCTCTTCACCGGCGTCGACGTCGGATTCTCGCCCGTGTTCCGCGGAATTCGGGGCAAGGTGGCGATCTACAACGAGAACATCCGCGCGATCGCGACGAAGTACGACTGCATCGTTGCCGACATGTGGTCACTCAGTGACGTGCAGGATAGCCGGATGTGGTCGCCGGACCGGCTCCACCTCAATCCGCTCGGACACCACACGGTCGCCCGCATGGTGCTCACCGCCCTCGCCGTCGACAACGACCTCGAGCCGCGCAAACCAGAGCCACTTCCGGCGTCGACGTGGCGCCAGGCACGCACGTCGGACCTCGCCTGGGCGCGTGCGTACCTCGTGCCCTGGGTAATCCGTCGCATCCGCCACCAGTCCTCGGGCGACTTCATCACGGCCAAGCGGCCGCTGGCCGAGAGATATACCCGCAGCGACGGCTGAGAACGGGCGGATCAGCCGAAGGGATTGGCGAGCTTCCAGCCCAGGTCCGCTCCCTCGAGTTCATTCTCGAGCACGAGCGGAACGGCGATGCTCTCGCCGGCGTGGTCGAACGTGACCGAACCGACTGTGCGGCCGTCCTCGCCGAATTCGAGAGCGGATGCCATCGGGGTCACCGTCACGGCGGCATCCTGCCAGACAAGCACGCTCGCGTCTTCGGCCGCGACGATGTTCGCCGTCGCGCCCCACGGAGACGTGTAGCTGCCGTAGGAGTCGCCGGCTTCGACGAGTTTCACCTCGTGGAACCCGGCGGTGGTGCTGGTCAGGAGAGACGTGATGGCCTGGTTGAGCTGGCGGTGGTTCGGCGCGCCGAGGATCACACCGACGAGGATCACGGTCTCATCGCCGATTTTCGCCTCGGCCGCGAAGAGCAGGCACGCGCCCGCTACGCGTGTGGTGCCGGTTTTCAGCCCGATGACACCGTTCGATCCGAGAAGTTTGTTGGTGTTCTTCACCTCACCGATGACGGGGAGCACAGCGCTGGTCTCCTGCACCACCTGTGACAGGACGGGATGAGCGAGTGCGAGCTTGCCGATGGCGACCAGATCGGCGGGGGTCGACCGGCTTCCGCTGCTGAGTCCGCTGGAGTCAGCGAGAGTGGTGCCGGCGAGCTCGTGCGCGGAGAGCCAGACCTGGGCAGCCTCGAGGAAGGATGGCACCGAACCGAACGCCCAGTTCGCCAGGGTGATGCTGTAGTTGTTGGCGGACGGCAGCATCATGGCCTCGAGCAACTGGCGTTCGGTGAAGACCGAACCGACGGCAACCTTGGCCGCCGACCCTCCCTCGGCGATCGTCTGCGAGTAGATCCGGGCGTCGGCTTCGGTGAGGGTCAGTTCGGGTCCGCCTTCGCCTTCGTCGAGCGGCATCTTGTCGAGGACCACGAGGGCGGTCACCGTCTTGGTGATGCTCGCCATCGGTGTGGACTCCTGGGGGCCGAAATCCTCGAGGACCCCGTCGGTGCCGACAGCGCCAATGGCCCCGGTGCCGAATGACGGCCAGTCGAGCGGGCTCGTCGGCTGGCTGATCACGCCAGCGGGCGCGAGTTCCGCGGCGTTCGCAGGAATGGGACGGAGCACCGCGAGAGAGGTGTAACCGAGCAGGAGGAGCACGATGGCGAGGGCACTGAAGACCGTCACCCGTCGCCGTCGGTACATTCGCGAACGATCGGCGGGGCGGGAATTCTGCACCCGACGATTCTACCCGCGGTATTTTCTCGGGAGGGTCAGGGGCGGCGGAGCGCCCACAGGGCAACAGCGCTGGCCGAGGCCACGTTGAGCGAGTCGACGCCGTGGAGCATCGGGATCATGACGGTCGTGTCTGCCGCCTCGAGCGCCTGCCCGCTGAGGCCGTCACCCTCAGCGCCGAGCGTGATGGCGATCCGTTCCGGCGGATTCGCGGCGAACTCGTCGAGTCCGATGGCTCGGTCGTCGAGCGCGAGAGCGGCAACGTGGAAGCCGGCTTCCTCAAGGATTCGGCGTGCTTCCGGCCACTCCGGCATCCGCGTCCACGGCACCTGCAGGACGGTGCCCATGCTCACCCGGACGCTGCGGCGATAGAGCGGGTCCGCACACCGCGGCGTGATGAGGACAGCGCCGGCTCCGAGGCCCGCGACCGAACGGAAGATGGCACCGACATTGGTGTGATCCACGATGTCCTCGAGGATCACGACGCGCGTGGCATCAGCGAGCAGAGTCGCCATGTCGGGCAGCTCCGGGCGGTGCATCGCAGCGAGTGCCCCCCGGTGCATGTGGTAGCCGGTCAGTTTCTCGAGGACGTCGGAGTCTCCCACGTACACCGGCACGTCGGGGAAGCGCTCGAGCAACGGTTCGACGTCGGGCAGCCAGCGCTTCTGCAGCAGGAGCGAGCGAGGTTCGTGACCGGCGGCGATCGCGCGGGCGATGACCTTGTGCGACTCCGCGATGTAGAGGCCACCCTCGGGCTCACTCACCCGGCGCAGCGCCACGTCCGTCAGGCGGGCATAGTCGGAGAGCCCGTCGGTGTCGAGGTCGGAGATCGGGACGATTCGCACGGTGATTCCTTCTGGTGGTGGCGTACTGTCGAAAGACCGGGCCGCGGCATCCGAAACAAATTGGACATGCGGATTGTTTACTCTCGGGTCAGGACAGGTTTTTCGAAAGGCCGACATGACCATGATCACCGGATCGACACCGGAGCTCGACGAACGCGGGCTCGATCGAGCCTACGCCGTCCTGTCCGGTGGCACCTTCGCCGTGCTGACCGGGGCAGGAGTGAGCACAGACTCGGGCATCCCCGACTATCGCGGAGCCGGCGCCCCCAAGCGGACGCCGATGACGGTGACCCAGTTCCTTCGAAACGATGACTCCCACAAACGGTACTGGGCGGGAAGCCACCTCGGCTGGGCGCACTTCGACGCTGCCGAGCCCAACGCCGGGCACCGCATGCTCGCCACCCTCGAGAATGCCGGTCTCGTGACAGGGATCGTCACGCAGAACGTCGATGGGCTTCACGTGCGCGCCGGATCCCGTCGCGTCGTCGACCTGCACGGTTCGATGGACCGCGTTTCCTGCCTGCAGTGCGGCCAGACATTTGCGCGGGAGAGTATCGCCGCGAGAATCGACCGCGAGAACCCCTGGCTGTCGAGCCCGGATGCCGTCTCGCTCAATCCGGACGGCGACGCCGAGATCAGCTCCGTCGAGAATTTCATTGCGCCGGCGTGTTCGGTCTGTGGTGGGCCGCTGAAGCCCGACGTCGTCTTCTTCGGCGAATTCGTGCCGCCGGTCAAGTTCGCCGAAGCGCGGGACCTCGTCGGCAAGGCGGACGCCCTCGTGATCGCCGGGTCCTCGCTCGTCGTGAATTCCGGCATCCGTCTTCTCGAGCACGCGAGGCGGAACAAGCGACCGATCGTCATCATCAACCGCGGTGAGACGAAGGGTGATTCTCGTGCGACGGTCAAACTCGGTGCCGGGGCCTCGGAGACCCTCGCCGCGTTGGCGGAGCGCTTGCTCGCCTGACCACCCCCAGAGCTCGGCAAACCGGTGCTCAGTCCCGTGTCAACTCCTCGATCACGCTGTCGAGCTGCGCGGCGGACTCCCGCCACACACCGGGTGACACACTCGCCGCGTCCTCGGTGTGCAGGGTGATCACCGGCTGGTCCGTCGCGCTGTCCCCGAGAAGGGTCCTCTGCTGCGCGCGGGATACTCCGACGATGAGGTCGGCGGAGCGCATCATCCAGCTCCGGGTGTACCGGAACCGCCACGGCAGAGTCCTGATCCGGGTGAGCAGATCTGCGTCCTTGTGAAGCGCAGGCGTTCCCCCGGCCACGACGAGCCGGAACCGTCTTCCGACGCCCATCAGCCCGGGAACGGGTGTGAAGACGACATCGGCGCCGATACTGCTGAGCTTCCTGCCGGCGAGAAACTCCGCTGGGCTGTACGGAGACCCGAGGAGTTCCCAGGGCAGGGGTGGAAGCAGATGGAGCGCTGTCTTCGGTCCGACAATCATCACGAACGACCGGCGTTCGGCGAGGGCGTGAACGATGCCACGTGACATCCGGCTGAGCTGGTCGTCGGGATCCTCCGTCACCCAGCGGCAGTCCACGAGAAGCTTCACGCGTTCTCCCCCGCGAGGAAGCCGCGGATCAGTCCGGCGGCCTCAGCGGGAACCTCGTAGTGAATGAGATGCCCGACTCCGGAGAGGATCTCGAGCTTCGCGTCCGGGAACCGGCGCACAAGCGTGTGCTGGGCAGCGACCGGCGTGATGTCGTCCTGGTCGGCCGCGATCAGCAGGGTGCGGTCGACGATGTCCGACGCGAATTCGCTGACGTCGTTTCCGACGGATGCCTTGAACGCCTCGAGAACAACCGCCCGGTTTCCGAACGCGCTGAAGTAGAGGTCGTGCTGGGAGTGAATCCAGCGACGCAGAACCTTGTCCTTCGTCTTCGCCATGGTCACGCTCATCACCCGGACGATTGCCCGGTTGCGGAGCAGCGCGAATCCGAGGCGCTCGGGCAGGATCGCGCCCATCTTGTAATACAGGACGGCGAGCCGGGTGAGGATGCCACGTGGCCCGGCAAGTGCGGGGGCAGCGATCGGGTTGACAAGGATCACCAGCGGAGCGCGGAGCGGTGTGCGCGCGAGAGCCGCGGAAACGACGATGGAGCCGAAGGAATGACCGAGGATCACCGGCGGCTCCGGCAGATCGAGAGCGGCAACGAACGCCCGGAGCCAGTTCGCATAGCCGTCGATGTCGTGGGGCGTCGACAGTGGCTCTGATTCCCCGAAACCCGGGAGGTCAGGACTGAGGATGTGCAGCCCTTCGAGGTGAGCGACGACGGGTTCGAGGCCGTGGTGGTCGCCGCGGAAGCCATGCACCATCACAACGGTCGGCCCGGTGCCTTGGGAGCCGTATTCCCAGTAGCGTGTCCGGCTGCCGTCGATGTCGACGGAGTGCGCGGAGACGGGGATGCGATCGAGTCGCGCTGAGTACGGAGAGGTGACAGTCATGGGGAATTCCAGTTTAGGCTTTTCGCTCCCGGCAACCGAACATCGCTCCCCCTAGAATCAGGGCAACGACGGCGAGGGTCCACACCTCGCACCTGCCCCGACGGAATCGATACCAGTGACTTTCACCGCGCCCATTCAGCTCCCCGGTCTCGAGAGAGATCCTCTCTGGTATCGCCGGGCGATCTTCTACGAAGTGATGGTGCGGTCGTTCGTCGACAGCAACGGAGACGGCTCAGGTGACCTCCAGGGTCTGACCACGCGTCTGGATTACCTGCAGTGGCTCGGTGTCGACGCACTCTGGCTCCCGCCGTTCTTCACCTCTCCCCTGCGTGACGGCGGCTACGACGTCTCTGATTACCGGTCGATCCTGCCCGAGTTCGGCACCGTCGAAGAGTTCAAGGACCTGGTGACCAAGGCCCACGAGCGGAACATGCGGGTCATCATCGACATGCCGCTGAACCACACCTCCGACCAGCACGAGTGGTTCCAGGCGTCGCGAGAAGACCCCGACGGGCCATACGGCGACTTCTACGTCTGGAGCGACACCGACCAGAAGTACCCGGACATCCGGATCATCTTCACCGACACCGAGGACTCCAACTGGGCGTTCGACCCGGTCAGGCGCCAGTTCTTCTTCCACCGGTTCTTCTCGCACCAGCCCGACCTCAACTTCGAGAACCCGGCCGTTCACGACGCCATGTTCGACATCGTCCGGTTCTGGCTCGACATGGGCGTCGACGGGTTCCGTCTGGATGCCATCCCGTACCTCTACGAGTCCGACGACGGAAACGGCGAGGGCGAGCCGGAGACTCACGCGTTCATCAAGAAGCTCCGCGCGATGGTCGACCTGGAGTACCCGGGACGGATCATGATCGCCGAGGCGAACCAGTGGCCACGCGAGGTCGCCGCGTTCTTCGGGACCGACGAGGAACCGGAGTGCCACATGGCATTCGACTTCCCGGTGATGCCAAGAATCTTCTACTCACTGCGATCCCAGCAGGCGGAAGAGCTGGTCCGGGTTCTCTCGGAGACGACGGATGTTCCCGACTGGGCGGGCTGGGCGGTCTTCCTCCGCAATCACGACGAACTCACCCTCGAGATGGTCAGCGAAGAATACCGGCAGGCGATGTACGGCTGGTACGCCTACGACCCACGGATGCGCGCGAACGTCGGGATCCGGCGTCGCCTCGCTCCCCTGCTCGACAACTCCCGTGCAGAGCTCGAACTCGCCCATGCGCTGTTGTTCTCCCTCCCGGGCAGCCCGTTCATCTACTACGGGGATGAGATCGGAATGGGTGACAACATCTGGCTCGCCGACCGTGACTCCTCGCGCACGCCGATGCAGTGGACGCCCGACCGCAACGCCGGGTTCTCCACGGCCGACCCAGGCAAGCTGTACCTTCCCGTTGTCCAGTCGCTCGTGTTCAACTACACCCTGGTCAACGTCGAGTCCCAGCTCGCCCAGTCCCGCTCACTGCTGCACTGGGTGCGCAACGTCATCCATGTGCGCAAGGGACACCCCGCGTTCGGGCTCGGCTCGGTCGAGGTGGTCCCGAACAACCACGAGTCGGTGCTGAGCTTCGTTCGCAGCTATGAGGGCACCGGTGGTCACATGGGCGGCCACATCGGCGACGAGAAGGAAGACATCCTCTGCGTCTTCAGCTTCTCGCACCACCCGATCTCGACGACCATCGTCGCTCCCGACCTCGCCGGATGCCGCCTGTTCGATCTCTTCGGCGGGGGCGAGTTCCCCTCGTTCGATGAGAACGGCGAAGTGACGCTCACCCTTGCCACCCAGAGCTTCTACTGGCTGCACGTTGCGCGGCCGACGGACTCCCCCTTCTCACAGCGGCGTCGCGCGTGAGCGAGGACCTGTCGGTGGTGCGCCCTAGCGTGAGTCCCGTGGAGATAACTGCAGTAACACCCTGGTCCGAATCGCTCGCCGTCTTCGACCTCGAGACCACCGGTATCGACGTCGTGACGAGCCGCATCGTCAGCGCGAACGTCGGGCTCCTCGATGGGCGCGGCGAGGTTCTCCGCCGGCGGGACTGGCTCGCCGATCCCGGTGTCGCCATCCCCGAGCAGGCGACTGCTGTCCACGGCATCACCACCGAGCGGGCACAGGCAGAGGGCCGCCCGGCGCCACTCGTTGTCGCCGAGATCGTGGCTGAACTGCGCGGCTACTTCGACGCCGGCATCCCCGTCGTCATCTACAACGCGCCGTACGACCTGTCGTTGCTGTTCCACGAGTCACTCCGCCACCACGTCGCGCCGCTCCTCAACCCGTCGCCGGTCATCGACCCCCTCGTGATCGACAAGGCCGTCGATCGATATCGTAAGGGCAAGCGAACCCTCGTGGCCGCTGCGCTCCACTATGGTGTCGAACTCACCGATGCCCACGATGCCGGCGCAGACGCGATCGCTGCCGGCCGAGTGGCCCAGGCCATCGCCCGCACTCACTCCCGGGCGCTCAACGTCGATGCGATCGAGTTGCACCGGTTGCAGGAGGGCTGGTGTCAGGACCAGGCCGACAGCTTCCAGGACTACATGCGACGCAACCGCGACGCGACGTTCGTGGCAGCGACCGGGTGGCCGGTGCGCTGACCGCACGGCGAGCGACGCACGGTTTGCGAAAGGTTGCGCGTCGGTTCATCGGCGCTCGAGCGTGCTCGCTCGGTGGACGCCACGGGGCTGTTCACGGTTCGCTGCCGGGCGCCGCTGAACGTCGGAGAAGGAAACAAGGCGGCTCAAACAGGAGATCGCACGGTTTTCAGGAGATTTCAGCGCTTTCTCTCCTGTAGCGCCTGCGATCTCCTGCAAAGCGTGCGCCGCCATGCCGCGCGGGCACGAAAAAAAGCCCGCGACCGAAATGGTCGCGGGCTTTTCTCGAAAGAGAATTAGTTGCCGAAGCCCTTGAAGCGCTTGTTGAACTTCTCGACGCGTCCGGCCGAGTCCATGATGCGCTGCTTGCCCGTGTAGAACGGGTGTGACTCCGAGGAGATCTCAACGTCGATGACGGGGTAGACGTTGCCGTCCTCCCACTCCATGGTTTTCGAGCTGCCCACGGTCGAACGCGTGAGGAACACTGCGCCTGAGGCGAGGTCGCGGAAAACAACCGGCTTGTAGTCGGGGTGGATGTCAGTCTTCATGAGGACTTCCTTGTAAGTTTCGGAGGAATTGTTTCAGTCTCGCCCGCACGCGAAATGCGGCAAGAAAGCAGACGGCCCATTGGACCAGCTACCTACTTTATCAGAGAACGGAGGCTACTGGGCACGCGCGCTGAAGCGCCCGTCGCGTTCGGTCAGTTCGATCGGGAGACCGAAGGTTTCGGACAGCGTGTCGCTCGTGAGAGCCTCGGCCAGTGGGCCCGATGCCGTGACTTTGCCGTCGGCCAGGAGCAGAGCGTGGGTGAAGCCGACCGGGACCTCTTCGACGTGGTGCGTGACCATGACGATGGCGGGAGACTCCTCCGACTGGGCGTATCCGCCGAGCAGCTTGACGAGTTCTTCGCGGGCACCGAGGTCGAGACTCGCCGCCGGCTCGTCGAGAAGAAGAAGTTCGGGGTCGGTCATGACCGAACGGGCGATCTGTACTCGCTTCTGCTCGCCGTCGCTCAGGGTTCCGAACTTGCGGTCGGCGAGGTCCTCAAGGCTCCACTCGGCGAGCACGCGGCGGGCGCGCTTCACGTCGATGTCCTCGTAGTCTTCGTTCCAGCGACCGGTGACCGAGTACGCCGCCGTCATGACGACGTTGAGCACGCTCTCCTCGAACGGAACCCGACGCGCCATCGCGGTCGACGCGATACCGATCCGCGGGCGAAGCTCGAAGACATCCACCTTGCCGAGTTCGGAGTCGAGAATCTCGACCGTGCCCGAACTCGGGTGCATGAGCGTCGACGCCAGCTGGAGCACGGTGGTCTTCCCGGCGCCGTTCGGCCCGAGCACCACCCAGCGCTGGTCGGCTTCGACCGTCCACGACACGGAATCCACGATGGCACGGCCGTTTCGAACGACCGATACGTCACTCAACTGCAAAACGCTCGACATGTCTCTAGCCTATCCGTCGCAACCGGTCATTCGTGCCGGACGCGCGCGTCAGCGACCGAGCACCGAGCGGTATAACGCAATGGTTTCGGCGCCGATCCGCTCCCAGCTGAACTCGCGCTCCGCCCTCTCCCGCCCGGCGACACCCATCGCGGCGGCTGCGTCCTGATCGGACACGACCTCGGTGAGCGTCGCGGCGAGGTCGGCAACGAACTTGTCGGGGTCCACCGGGGTCCCTGTCCCATCCGTTACCTGCTCGATCGGGACGAGCCGGCCGGTGACCGTGTCATCGACAACCTCGGGGATGCCGCCGGTCGCGGTTCCGACGACGGCGGCCCCGCACGCCATCGCTTCGAGGTTGACGATGCCGAGCGGCTCGTACACGGACGGGCAGACAAAGGTCGTCGCGGCGGTGAGGACGGCGCAGAGTTCGTGCCTCGGCAGCAGCCGGTCGATCCAGACCACCCCGGAGCGTTCCTTCTGGAGTTCGCGAACCCCAGCCTCGACCTCGGCAAGGATCTCGGGCGTGTCCGGCGCACCGGCGCACAGCACGAGCTGGACCTCAGGCGGAAGGAGCGATGCGGCCCGCAGAAGGTACGGCAGTCCCTTCTGCCGGGTGATCCGCCCGACGAAGACGATGCTCGGCCGCGTGGGATCGATGCCCATCGACCGCACGAGGTCGTCGTCGTGAACCGGCTTCCACGCGTCGAGGTCGATGCCGTTGTAGATGGTGTGCACGCGGGACCCGTCCAGTGCGGGGTAGCTCCGGAGGATGTCGCGCCGCATGCCGTTGCTGACGGCGATGACGGCATCCGCAGCTTCGAAGGCGGTCTTCTCGATCCAGCTTGAGACGCGGTAACCGCCTCCGAGCTGTTCGGCCTTCCACGGCCGCAGCGGTTCGAGGCTGTGCGCGGAGACGATGTGCGGGATGCCGTGGAGCAGCTTCGCGAGATGCCCGGCGCCGTTCGCGTACCAGGTGTGCGAGTGAACGAGGTCGGCCCCCGCGGCGTCCTGCGCCATCAGGAGGTCGGTACCGAGGGTGGTGAGCGCACCGTTCGCGCCTGCCAGTTCGGACGGGACCTGGTAGGCGAAGGTATTCGCCTCGCCCCGTTGCTCGCCGAAGCAGCGCACGGTGACGTCGATCTCACCCCGCATCGCTGCGACGAGTTCGGCGACGTGGACGCCGGCTCCGCCATAGATTTCTGGTGGGTATTCCCGGGTAAGAAGATCGACTCGCATGACTCGAACGCTAGTACACGTATGGGGTTGCCTCTAGTGTTGTGGCATGGTCGCATCGAAGAAGATCTTTGGAATTGTCCTCGCTGGTGGCGAAGGAAAACGCCTCATGCCACTCACGGCTGACAGGGCAAAACCGGCTGTCCCATTCGCGGGCCAGTACCGGCTGATCGACTTCGCGCTCTCCAACCTCATCAATTCCGGGTTGACCCAGATCGTGGTGCTGACCCAGTACAAGTCGCACAGCCTCGACCGTCACGTGTCGCAGACCTGGCGGTTGTCAGGCCTTCTCAACGCCTACGTGGCATCCGTTCCCGCGCAGCAGCGTCTCGGCAAACGGTGGTTCTCCGGTTCTGCCGACGCGATACTTCAAAGCCTCAACCTCATCCGTGACGAAAAGCCGGATATCGTCGTCGTCGTCGGCGCTGACCACGTGTACCGGATGGACTTCCGTGACATGGTGCATGCCCACATCGAATCCGGCCGCGGTGCGACGGTTGCCGCGATCCGCCAGCCGATCGAACTGAGCGACCAGTTCGGCGTGATTCAGCTCGACAAGGACGACCCGACGAAGATTTCAGAGTTCCTCGAGAAGCCGATCAACGCCGAAGGCCTTGCCGATTCGCCGCAGGAAGTCCTCGCGTCGATGGGTAACTACGTCTTCAACACCGACGCGCTCATCGAGGCCGTCATTCGTGACGGCGAGCGGACGGACTCGAACCACGACATGGGTGGCGACATCATCCCCGACTTCGTGAATCGCGGCGATGCCGGCGTGTTCGACCTCAAGAACAACGACGTGCCGGGGTCCACCGACCGTGACCGGTACTACTGGCGGGACGTCGGGACGATCGATTCGTTCTTCGAAGCGCACCAGGATCTCATTTCGACCCTGCCGATCTTCAACCTGTACAACAGTGAATGGCCGATCTTCAGCCAGCAGCTCAACTCCCCCCCGGCCAAATTCGTCCGGGATGCGAAGGGCAACCTGGGTACGGTCATCGACTCGATTGTGTCGCTCGGTTCGCTCATTTCGGGCGCCCACATCGAGCGCAGCGTCCTCGGGTCCTGGTCGAAGGTCGAGTCGGGCGCGAGCGTTGTCGACTCCGTGCTGTTCGACCGCGTCGACGTGGGGCCGGATGCCACGGTGCGGCGCGCGATCCTCGACAAGGACGTTGTGGTCGAGGCCGGCGCCTCGGTCGGTGTGGACCCGGAACGTGACCGCGCCCGGGGCTTCACCGTGACGGAATCCGGCCTGACAGTGGTCGGCAAGGGGCTGCGCGTTACCCGATGAGTCCTTTCACGTCGCCGGCACCGAGTGTGCCGGCCCGGTTCCTTGTCGTGCTCGACGCCGATTCCACTCTCATCGAAAACGAGGTCATCGAACTTCTCGCTGAGGAGGCGGGAACCCGCGATGTCGTCGCCCGGGTGACCGAGAGCGCCATGCGGGGTGAACTCGACTTCGCCGAGAGCCTGCGCGGCCGTGTCGCCACGCTCGCCGGACTCCCCGACTCGGTTTTCGCGACGGTGTCCTCCCGGATCCGACCGACCCGCGGGGTGCACGAGCTTATCGCTGGCGTCCACGCTGCCGGCGGTATCGTCGGCGTCGTCTCCGGCGGGTTTCACGAACTTCTCGACCCGCTCGCAGCCACCCTCGGTCTCGATGTGTGGCGTGCCAACCGGCTCGAGCTCGCCGACGGGCTCCTCACCGGCCGGGTGGACGGCCCGATCGTCGACGCGGCGGCGAAAGCATCCGCCCTTATCGAATGGGCAACGGATGCCGGCGTGCCGGTGTCGCGGACCGTCGCGATCGGCGACGGGGCGAACGACCTCAAAATGATGGCGGAGGCGGGACTCAGCGTTGCCTTCAACGCCAAGCCCGCCGTGCGCGCCGGGGCGGATGTCGTGCTCGAGAATGTCGACCTTGCCGACGTGCTCCCGCTGCTCGGGCTCCGCGGCTGACCCAGAGCGCTCGGGCTAGTGGCCCATTCCCAGTCCGCCGTCGACGGGGATGACAGCGCCTGAGATATAGCCGGCGTCGTCGCCCGCCAGCCACGCGACGACCCGCGCGACCTCGGTGGGTGTGGCGAACCGGCCGGCGGGGATGCTCTTCTTGTACTCGGTCTGGGTCGCCTCGGGAAGCTCAGCCGTCATGTCGGTTTCGATGAAGCCGGGCGCGACCACGTTGGCGGTGATTCCCCGAGCCCCGAGTTCGCGGGTAATCGATCTCGCCATGCCGACGAGGCCCGCCTTCGATGCGGCGTAATTGACCTGGCCTGGGCCGCCGTACAGCCCGACGACGCTCGAGATGAGGATGATCCGGCCGAAGCGAGCCTTGAGCATGCCCTTCGACGCACGCTTCACGACCCGGAACGATCCGCCGAGGTTGGTGTTGACGACGCTGTCGAAGTCGTCCTCGCTCATTCGCATGAGGAGCGTGTCGCGGGTGATTCCCGCGTTCGCGACGACGACCTCGACCGGCCCGTACTCCGCTTCGATCTCGGTGAACGCGGCATCGATCGATGTTGCATCCGTGACATCCGCCCGCACCGTGAAGCTGCCTGCCGGGCCCTCCCCCGAACGTGCTGTTACGGCCACACGGTGCCCGAGCGAGACGAATTCCTCCGCGATGGCGAAACCGATCCCCCGGTTTCCTCCCGTTACGAGTACGGTGCGCGGAGTGAAGTCAGAGTGGGGCATGTCGGCCTTCCGGTGGTGAGGAAAATCCCAGTGGTTCGACGTCACGCAAGCCGATCGTCAACCCTGCTGGAGGTACGAAAACAAGCGTAGTCTTGGAGTGAATGAAACAGCCATCCATCACCTCACTCCCCCCGTCTCCCGAAGCGGAGCGGCGGTCACGAATGCTCAAGTACACGATTGCGATGAGCGTCCGTGTGGTGTGCCTTGTGCTGATGTTGGTGACGACGGGATGGTGGCAATTCGTGTTCGCAGCGGGTGCGATCGGGCTGCCATACGTGGCGGTCGTGCTCGCGAACGTCGGGGCGCCGAGGGTTGATTCCACGGTGCTGCGACCGGATGGTGTCGTCGCCATACCTGAGCGGGTTCTCCGCGATCAGGACCGGCCAGACCGACAGGCGTCATGATCTCACTTTTCTCAGAGCCTGAGCAGTTCGCCTGTTCCAGGGCCGGATGCTCCGCCACGGCCGGATGGCGGATCGAATGGCGCAATCCCAAAATTCACTCCGAGGACCGGGTCAAGGTCTGGCTCGCCTGCGATGAGCACTCGGATTATCTCCGGGGCTTCCTCGCCGCGCGCGACTTCCCCGTCAGGACCGTCGCATTGAACCCGGAGGATGCACCGTGAAGAATTGGCGTTTCGTCATCAGCCGGCGCTGGTTCGGGTACCTCGCTGTCGCGATGGTCTTCGCGATCGTGTGCGTTCTGCTCTCCAACTGGCAGGTGGCACGGCTGGAGGAGAAGCGGCTCGAGAACTCCCTCGTGCTCGAGAATTATGAAAACGAGGCGATTCCGCTTCGTGACGCGCTCGACTCCCCCGAAGACTGGGAGGACAGCGTCGAATGGACACCTGTCGCACTCAACGGAACCTATCTCGAAGACGAGCAGGTCCTCGTGCGTAACCGCCCACGCAACGGGCAGCCGGGATTCGAGGTCCTCACCCCGCTTCGCCTCACCGACGGAAGCGTCTTCGTCGTCAACCGCGGCTGGCTGCCGACCGGCAACGCGCAGGACCTCCCTGACGTGATCCCGGCACCGCCGGAGGGCGAGGTCGCTGTCACCGCCCGGCTCAAGCCGGGCGAGCCGTCCCTGCCCGGCCGTACCGCCCCCGAGGGACAAATCGCGACAGTGGAGTTATCCCAGTTCGCCGAGCGGATCGATGCACCTGTCTTCACCGGCGCGTACGGCCTCATGGCGTCAGAGACCCCTGCTCCGGTCGATGATCGGCCGCTCCCCGCGTTCAAACCCGAGCTGAGTGAGGGTTCGCACCTCTCCTACGCACTGCAGTGGATCGTGTTCGCCCTGCTCGGATTCGCCTTCCTGGGCTATGCCATCCGGGAGGAGTACCGCCACCTCAACGCCGACGACCCCGCCGAGAAGGCGCGAGCCGATCAGCGCGAGCGCAAACGGGCAGCGAAACGCTCAGACTCCGACGTCGAGGACGACATCCTTGACGCATCCCTCCGCTGAGCGGAGGCATCAGGCGAGCTCGATGAGCTCCAGGTAGTCCTTGTTCCAGTGGTCCTCGACGCCGTCGGGCAGGATGAGCACGCGCTCAGGGTTGAGGGCCTGCACAGCGCCCTCGTCGTGGCTGACGAGGACGACGGCGCCGGCGTAGTGCGCGAGGGCATCGAGAATTTCGGCACGGCTTGCGGGGTCGAGGTTGTTCGTGGGCTCATCGAGGAGAAGCACGTTTGCACCGGAGACGACGATCATCGCGAGGGCGAGTCTGGTCTTCTCACCACCGGAGAGGACACCGGCTGGCTTGTGCGAGTCGTCTCCGGTGAACAGGAACGAACCGAGCACTCTCCGGGCTTCGGTCTCGGTGATGTGCGGTGACGACGAGACCATGTTCTCGAGCACGCTGCGCTTGACGTCAAGGGTCTCGTGCTCCTGGGCGTAGTACCCGATGCGGAGGCCGTGGCCGGGCTCCACCTCCCCGGTGTCGGGGGTATCGACGCCCGCGAGGATCCGCAGCAGCGTTGTTTTTCCCGCACCGTTGAGGCCGAGGATGACAACCTTGGAGCCGCGGTCGATGGCGAGGTCGACGGCTGTGAAGATCTCCAACGACCCATAGCTGCGTGACAGGTTGGATGCCATCAGTGGGGTACGGCCACACGGCGCCGGTTCCGGGAATCGCAGTTTCGCGACCCGGTCGACGGCGCGGACGTCGTCGAGGCCGGAAAGCATCTTCTCAGCTCGCGCCACCATCTGGTGGGCGGAGGCAGCCTTGGATGCCTTCGCGCCGAACTTCGCTGCCTGGAGCTGCAGCGACGTCGCCTTCTTCTCGACGTTGACGCGTTCCTTCTTGCGACGCTCCTCGTCGGCGGCACGCTGACGCTGGTAGTTCTTCCAGTTCATGTTGTAGACATCGATGACCTGGCGGTTGCCGTCGAGGTAGAACACCTTGTTGACGGTCTCTCCGACCAGTTCGACATCGTGGGTGATGACGATGAAGCCGCCGGTGTAGGTCTTGAGGAACTCGCGCAGCCAAATCACCGAATCGGCGTCGAGGTGGTTGGTTGGTTCGTCGAGGATCATCGTCCGCGCGTCGGAGAACAGGATCCGCGCCAGTTCGATTCGGCGGCGCTGTCCACCGGAGAGGGTCTTGAGCTGCTGGTCGAGGATCCGGTCGGGCAGGTTGAGGTTGCTCGCGATCGACGCGGCCTCCGCCTCGGCTGCGTAGCCGCCGAGCATCTGGAAACGCTCCTCGAGGTTCCCGTACTTCTTCATCGCTGCTGCGCTCGTCGCGGCATCCTCGGACGCCATTCCCAGCGTCGCCTCGTGCATGCCGAGGACGAGGCTGCCGAGCCCGCGGGCGTTGAGAATTCGCGTCCGTGCGAGTTCTTCGGGGTCGCCCGAACGCGGGTCCTGCGGCAGGTAACCGAGTTCGCCCGAGCGTTCCACCTTGCCGTTCGACGGCTGGAGCTCACCGGCGAGGACCTTGGTCAATGTTGTCTTCCCTGCGCCGTTACGGCCGACGAGGCCGATCTTGTCGCCTGCGGAGACGCGGAAGTTGACATCGTCCATGAGAACCCGTGCCCCGACGCGAATTTCGAGATCGTGCACACTCAGCAAAACGTTGTTCCAGTTCCTTCGGGAGCGCCACAAATGGCGCGAAAATTAAGGGGGTCAACCCAACAGTCTACGGTGTCCCGGCTGGGAGCTCGCCGCACCGCTCAGGTCGCCAACCCGGTGTGCCCGGGAGGGAGTGTCGCGATACGCCGCACCGCCTCCGTGAGAAGATCCGGTGAGCAGGCGACATTGATGCGCGCCCACCCGGTCCCCCCGACGCCGAAGCCGAGCCCCGGGCTCAGCGCGACCTTCGCCTCCTCAAGGATGTGCGCTGCCGGGTCGTCGCCCCAGCCGCGACCGCGAAAGTCGAGCCAGGCGAGATACCCGGCGTTCGGACGTCGCCAGGACACCTTGGGAAGGGAATCCCGAAGCAGGTCCTCGAGAAGATCGAGGTTCGCTGTGATCGCGGCAACGGCACCGTCGAGCCAGTCCTCACTCTCCCGGTAGGCGGCGGTGCTCGCGAGCATCCCGAACTGGCCGGTTCGCCACGTCACTTCGAGTGGCAGTCCGGCAAGAATTGCTTTCGGCTCCTCCCCCTCCGCCACCATCAGAGCGCACTTGAGCCCGGCGATGTTCCAGGCCTTGCTCGCCGAGTGCAGGGCGAGGCCGTGCTCTCTCGCGGTGGCAGAAGCGCTGAGGTACGGCACGAATGTCGCGCCGGCATGGGTGAGGGGCGCGTGGATCTCGTCGCTGATCACTCGAACACCGGACGCCAGCGCGAGTTCCGCGACGCGAGCGAGCTCGTCCCTGCGGTGGAGCAGACCGAGCGGATTGTGCGGGTTGCAGAGGACGAAGGCTTTCGCGCCTCCGGTGAAGGCTTCTTCGAGCCCGTCGAGGTCGAGCCGCGGTCCGTCCCCGGCATCGACGAGGGGAACGACGGTGACGGATGCTCCCGCCTCGGCCACGAGGTCGAAGAACGGCGGGTAGACCGGTGGCGTGACGACGACACGGTCCCCCGGCGTCGTCACCCGGCGGAGAATCTCCACAATGCCCATGCTGACATCCGCCGTCGACAGGAGCGTCGCATCCGTCAGACCCCAGCTCCACCGTCTGCCGGCGAACCCGCGAAAAGCGTCGGCGAGCGGGTTCGCCGACGCGACGTAACCGGCATCACCGCGGTCGATCGCCTCGTGCAGGACCTGACGGATGGGGTCCGCGAGCGGATAATCCATCTCGGCGACGAACAACGGCAGAACGTCGTCGGGATGCTCCGCCCATTTCTCGCTCGTCCGGGAACGCAGAACGTTGATCGGGTCGGAGGAGACTTCTGTCATCCTCCGACGATATCCCGTGGAACCCGCTTAGATCGAGAAGCCGAGCGCGCGCATCATGTCGCGCCCGTCGTCCGTGATCTTCTCGGGACCCCACGGCGGCATCCAGACCCAGTTGATCCGGAATGCGTCGACCACGTTGTCAAGAGCCTGCGCCGTCTGCTCCTCGAGAACATCGGTGAGCGGGCATCCGGCGCTTGTCAACGTCATGTGGATGATGAGCGCGTTGTTTTCGTCGTCCCAGCCGAGGTCGTAAATCAGCCCAAGGTCGACGATGTTGATCCCGAGTTCGGGGTCCATCACGTCCTTGAGGGCTTCCTCGACTTCGTCGAAGCGCTGTGGGCTCAGTGTGCTGACCATGGCTTAAGCCTACGCCGTCGTCGCTTCGCCGACGAGGAAACGGTCGTAACCCTCGTCCTCGAGACGGTCGGCCAGCTCGGGCCCACCCTGCTCGGCGATGCGTCCGTCAACGAAAACGTGCACGAAGTCCGGCTTGATGTAACGGAGGATCCGCGTGTAGTGCGTGATGAGGAGCACTCCGAGGTTGGTGTTCTCCTTGGCGCGGTTGACGCCCTCCGACACGATCTTCAGCGCGTCGACGTCGAGTCCGGAGTCGGTCTCGTCGAGGACGGCGAATGTCGGCTTGAGCAGTTCCATCTGGAGGATCTCGTGGCGCTTCTTCTCTCCACCGGAGAATCCCTCGTTGACGTTCCGCTCGGCGAAGGTGGCATCCATCCGGAGCTCCTTCATCGAGTTCTTGACGTCCTTGATCCAGTGACGGATGGGCGGTGCCTCACCGTCGATCGCGGTCTTCGCGGTGCGGAGGAAGTTCGTGACGGTCACACCGGGGATCTCGACCGGGTACTGCATGGCGAGGAAGAGACCGGCACGGGCACGCTCGTCGACGCTCATCTCCAGGACGTCGACGCCGTCGAGGGTGATCGAGCCGGAGTCGACGGTGTACTTCGGGTGACCGGCGATGGTGTAGGCGAGGGTGGACTTGCCGGAGCCGTTGGGCCCCATGATGGCGTGCGTCTCACCCTTCTTGATGGTGAGGTCGACGCCACGCAGGATGGGCTTGGATCCCTGTTCGGTCTCGACACTGACGTGCAGGTCGCGGATTTCAAGTACAGACATGGTGTCAGATCTCTTTCGTTACAGTCGGGTCGATGAAAATGTTTCCGTCGGTCAGCTCTACGGCGTAGACCGGGACGGGTTCATATGCGGGAAGCGTCAGTGGCTTGCCGGTGAGGAGGGAGAACTGGGAGCCGTGCGCCCAGCACTCGAGGGTGTCGTCTTCGACGAAACCCTCGGACAGCGAGATGTCTCCGTGGGTGCAGGTGTCGCCGATCGCGTGGACATCGCCGTTGCCGTCGAGCACAAGAGCAATTGGGATGCCGTCGACGACGACACGTTTGGCCTGGTTGACCGCGAGGTCGCTGAGCGCACAGACACGTTCGGCCACAGTTACCGTCCGTCCGACGTCAGGCTGGTTCCGCTCAGTTCTTCTTCGATCGCGACTTCGAGGCGCGCCTGAAGGTCGGCGTCGCCGATCTGCTGGACGATTTCGGTGAGGAATCCGCGGACGACGAGGCGGCGTGCCTCTTCCTCCGTTATTCCACGAGCCTGCAGGTAGAACAACTGCTCGTCATCGAACCGGCCGGTCGCACTGGCGTGCCCGGCGCCGGCAATGTCACCGGTTTCGATCTCGAGGTTGGGGATGGAGTCAGCGCGGGTTCCGTCGGTGAGGACGAGATTGCGGTTCTGCTCGTAGCTGTCGGTCGCCGTAGCCGTCTGGCGGATGAGCACGTCACCAATCCAGACGGTGCGGGCACCCTCACCCTGGAGTGCGCCCTTGTAGGTGACACGGCTCCGGGTGTTCGGGGCGTCATGGTTGACGTAGACCTGCTGCTCGAGGTGCTGGCCTGCGTCGGCGAAGTACAAGCCGAGTGCTTCGACCTCGCCGCCCTGCGCGTTGAGGTGGGTCGACGGGTTGATACGCACGACACTCCCGCCGAGGGTGACGACGACGTGCTTCACGCGGGCGTCGCGCCCAACGACGGTGAAGTGCGACGCGAGGTGTGCCGCGTCGTCATCCCACTGCTGCACGGTGACGACGGTGAGGTCGGCTCCGTCCCCAACAAGGATCTCGACGTTCTCGCTCAGGCGCGCCGATCCGGTGTTCTCGAGGATGACGAGCGCAGAACTGAACGGCTTGGCCTCGATGAGAACGTGGGCAGCGCGAGGGGCGTTGCCGAACTGGGAGCGGTCGACTCGCACGGTCTTCGCTTCTTCACCGGAAACGGTGATGGCGAGAGCCTTGTCGAACCGGGTCCAGGCGTTCGCCGAGCCGCGCTCTTCCGGCGTCCCTGCGGTGCCGATACGGGAGTCATCGCGGTCGACCCAGCGGATGTCGACACCGTCGACCGCCGTCGCTGAGTAAGCGTATTCGCCGCCGTCGAGCTCGCCGTCGATCAGATCGGAGATCCGGTCGATCGGCGTGAGCTTCCACACAGCTTCACGACCCGTGAGGGCAGGGAAGTCGGCGACGTTGGTCGAACGGAACCTGTCGGACCTGGTCTGGATCGGAACGACTCCCCATCCACCGTCGGTGTGCTTCTTGTAACCCAGCTGCCCGGTCTGTTCGAGCTTGGTGGGTGTTGCTTCCGGCGCGGAGATCGTCATTTAGCCGACCGATCCTTCCATGCCCATTTCAATGAGCTTGTTGAGTTCGAGTGCGTATTCCATGGGCAGTTCACGAGCGATCGGCTCAATGAAGCCACGGACGATCATCGCCATGGCCTCGTCCTCCGGCATGCCGCGGCTCATGAGGTAGAAGAGCTGCTCTTCGCTGACCTTGGAGACCGTTGCTTCGTGCCCGAGCTGCACATCGTCGATCCGGATGTCGATGGCTGGGTAGGTGTCGCTTCGCGAGATGGTGTCGACCAGGAGCGCATCACAACGAACGGTGTTCGCCGAGTGGTGCGCGTTGGCGTCGACACGGACTTCTCCACGGTAACCGGCGCGTCCACCTCCGCGGGCGATCGACTTCGAGACGATCGACGACTGGGTGTACGGCGCCATGTGGATCATCTTCGCACCGGCGTCCTGGTGCTGGCCGGGGCCGGCGAACGCGACGGAGAGGGTCTCGCCCTTGGCGTGCTCGCCCATCAGGTAGATGGACGGGTACTTCATGGTGACCTTGGAACCGATGTTGCCGTCGATCCACTCCATCGTCGCGCCCTCAGCGGCCGTGGCGCGCTTGGTGACGAGGTTGTAGACGTTGTTCGACCAGTTCTGGATGGTCGTGTAGCGAACGCGGGCGTTCTTCTTCACGACGATCTCGACGACGGCGGAGTGCAGTGAGTCGGACTTGTAGATCGGGGCGGTGCAGCCCTCGATGTAGTGAACGTAGCTGCCCTCGTCGGCGATGATGAGCGTGCGCTCGAACTGCCCCATGTTCTCGGTGTTGATCCGGAAGTAGGCCTGTAGCGGAATCTCGACGTGGACACCAGGCGGCACGTACACGAATGATCCACCGGACCAGACGGCCGTGTTGAGAGCGGCGAACTTGTTGTCGCCGGCCGGGATCACCGTTCCGAAGTATTCCTCGAACATCTCCGGGTGCTCCCGAAGAGCGGTGTCGGTGTCCATGAAGATGACACCCTGGCGCTCAAGGTCCTCGTTGATCTGGTGGTAGACCACTTCGGATTCGTACTGTGCTGCGACTCCGGAGACGAGGCGCTGGCGTTCCGCCTCGGGGATGCCGAGCTTCTCGTACGTGTTCTTGATGTCGTCCGGGAGGTCTTCCCAGGTCTGTGCCTGCTTCTCGGTGGAGCGGACGAAGTACTTGATGTTGTCGAAGTCGATCTCCGAGAGGTCTGCACCCCACAACGGCATCGGCTTGCGCTCGAAGAGCGAGAGTCCCTTGAGCCGACGCTGAAGCATCCACTCCGGTTCAGACTTGAGGGCGGAGATGTCCGAGACGACTTCGGGAGAAACTCCACGCCGGGCGGAAGCGCCTGCGGCGTCTGAGTCGGCCCATCCGAATTCGTACTGCCCAAGGCTTTCGAGTTCGGGGCGGTCTATCAGAACGTCTGACATGTCTACCTCTTTCCTTCTCAGCTGCCTAACAGGATTTCTGCGCGGCACATTCCCGCGCACGCCGAAACAACAGGAGTTGCTCAGGAATGTGCAGGCGGCTGATTTTGCGTATCTACAATTGTTCAAGGACGGGGGCCGCGCTGCTCCCGCGCCGTTCGCTGGCGAGTGCCAGACTTAAATGCATGAACCCCATGATTCTACAGGTTGTGGCGGTAAATAGCACGAGGCTCAGAGACCAGTCACAGCAACACCACAAGTAGAGGAATGCTCGACCGTGAACCGAATTGCACAGGGGGCCAGACAATTCTGGAACTGGCTACCGACGGATGTCGACCGACGGGTGCGCGTGGTGGCATGGCTGAACCTCGTGGCTCAGACAGTTCTCGTCGGAACGGGTGGTGCTGTTCGCCTCACCGGTTCGGGGCTCGGCTGCCCGACCTGGCCGAAGTGCACGGCCGAGTCTTTTGTCTCGACGCCCGAAATGGGCATCCACGGCGTCATCGAGTTCGGCAACCGCACACTGTTCTTCGTGCTCCAGATCATCGCGATCTTCGCTCTCCTGTTCGTGCTCAAATACCGCAAGCGCCGCCGCGACCTCTTCATCCTCACTCTCATCCCGGCCTGCAGCGTCCTGTTCCAGGCCGTCGTCGGCGGCATCACGGTGCTCAGCGGCCTGAACCCGTATGTCGTTGGCCTGCACTTCATCCTGAGTGTGACGCTTGTCGTGCTCGGCTCAGTACTGGTGTTCCGGGTCTACAACGGCAACGGCGCGAGGGTGCGGACCGCACCGGTGTGGTTGTCGGCGACAACCCACGCTGCCGCGTTCTTCGTCGCCGTGACGATCGTTGTCGGTGTCCTCACGACCGGGTCGGGGCCGCACGCCGGCGATAAGGGAGCGGCGCGCAACGGACTCGACTCCGAGTTCTTGCAGCACGTGCATTCGTGGCCCGCGTACATCTCGCTCGCGCTGACTGTGGCGGTCGTCGCCGCCGCGTGGCTGCTCCCCGTGCCGAGCCTGCGCTTCCCCTCAGCGCTCGTGCTCGTCGTCGAGGGCGTTCAGATCGTTGTCGGTGTCGCCCAGGCCCGGATGGGGCTGCCAGAACTCCTTGTGGGGATCCACATGGTGCTGGCGTGCGTGCTCGCCGCGGCCATGACGGTGACTGTGCTTCACCTCAAGACACCGGCAAAACTGTCAACGGCAGCAGAACCGGCGGAATCGCTCCAGTCCTCCTAGGGCACTCCCCCGCCCCTCGACCGGCCCCGGAGGAGCGTTCACGCGGGTGACGCCCAGCGAGCGGTCCCATAAGGTCACTCGGGCGATCGGTCGGTCCACAAGGGCCGTTCGCGGCGAATGTGAGCGACCCTTACGGACCGCTCGAACCCTTGAGTCCCCACGTTTCGTCGTTGAGGCTGCTCCCGAGCAGCATTGTCTGGCGACTCGACGTTCCAGTCATGGGACCCGGAGCCCTCGGTGCTCAGCGCTGTCCGCGTCCGCGGTCGGCGTCTGACTAGAAGGGCAGCAGCGGGTCGATACCGACAGCGAGGAACAACAGCGTCAAGTAACTGATCGACCCGTGGAAGACCCGCATCGGTGACACGTGCTCGTGGCGAATCGCAAGGTTGTACAGGCGGTGGGTCTCATAGATGAACCAGCCACCGGATGCCGCGGCGACAACCGTGTAGAGGATACCCATCGATGCGACGGGGACGAGAAGAAGCGAACATGCGACCGTCGCCCAGGCGTAGAGGATGACCTGCAGGCCGACCTGCGCCCGGCCACGGACGACCGAGAGCATCGGGACGCCGGCCGCGCGGTAGTCCTCGCGGTACTTCATCGACAGCGGCCAGTAGTGCGGCGGTGTCCAGAGGAACACGACGGCGAAGAGGATGACGGGTGCCCAGCTCAGCGAATTCGCGACGGCGGCCCAGCCGATGAGCACGGGGAAGCATCCGGCGATTCCACCCCAGATTATGTTCTGAGAAGTCCAGCGCTTGAGCCAGAGCGTGTAGATGACGACGTAGAAGAAAATCGCGCCGACCGAGAGGGCCGCGGTGAGCGGGTTGGTCGTGAAATACAGCCAGACCGTGGAGAGAACAGCGAGGGTCCAGGAGAAGACGAGAGCTTCGCGCGGGCTGAGCACGCCCGTGACGAGCGGCCGCTTGCTCGTGCGCTTCATCACCTTGTCGATGTCGCGGTCGATGTAGCAGTTGAAGGCGCCAGCGCTTCCTGCGCTCATCGCACCACCGATCACAGTGGCGAGAACGAGCCAGAGGTTCGGGATTCCGCCTTCGGCAAGGATCATGACCGGCACGGTGGTGACCAGGAGAAGTTCCATCACGCGGGGTTTCGTGAGGGAGATGTATCCCTTGACCTTGTCGACGGCGCTCACGCGTTGTGGCGTGACGCGGTCTTCTACAGCAATGTTCATCGCTCCTCTTACGGTGGCTTGCTCCCCCATTCTAGGCGAGGAGTAGGAACGATTAAGCCCGCTACCAGACTGGGCCTCAGGACGTAACCTCCCCGTCATATGCATGCGGCGTTCCCTATACTGAAAGCGCTCGCCAAACCGTTTGTGGTGCTCTCCCAGTCGTCGTTCTCGTCGTCGGAGTTGTGTCCGACGGAGCCAATGAAGCCAAATGTGCGTGTTTCACGCTCAGTTAGCGGGCCAGAGATGGCCCGACGACGTCGATCAGAAGGGTCACTACTGTGGCAGCTTTGCAATGGGATTCCATTGACAACACGGCGGTTGATACCGCCCGTCTCCTCGCAGCGGATGCGGTCGAGAAGGTGGGGAACGGTCACCCGGGTACGGCGATGAGCCTCGCCCCGGCCGCTTACCTGCTCTTCCAGAAGATCATGCGCCGGGACCCGAGCGACCAGCACTGGCTGGGGCGTGACCGGTTCGTCCTGTCCGTCGGTCACAGCTCGCTCACGCAGTACGTCCAGTTGTACCTCGGTGGCTACGGCCTCGAGCTCGAAGACCTCAAGGCGCTTCGCACCTGGGGCTCGCTCACTCCGGGGCACCCGGAATACGGCCACACCGACGGCGTCGAGATCACCACAGGCCCGCTCGGCCAGGGTCTCGCCTCCGCTGTGGGCTTCGCATACGCCGCACGCTACGAGCGCGGGCTGTTCGACCCGGACACCGCCAAGGGTGAGAGCCCGTTCGACCACTTCGTGTACGTGATTGCCGGCGACGGCGACCTGCAGGAAGGCATCACGAGCGAGGCATCCTCGCTCGCTGGTCACCAGCGTCTCGGCAACCTGATCGCGATCTACGACAGCAACCAGATCTCGATCGAGGACGACACAAACATCGCCTTCACCGAGGATGTCGCGGCCCGCTACGAGTCCTACCACTGGCACGTGCAGACGGTCGACTGGAAGAAGACCGGCGAGTACGTCGAAGACATCCAGGCGCTCAATGACGCAATCGAAGCGGCCAAGGCCGAGACCGACCGCCCGTCCCTCATCGTCCTCAAGACGATCATCGGCTGGCCAAGCCCGAAGAAGCAGAACACCGGCAAGATCCACGGCTCAGCACTCGGCGCTGACGAGCTCGCGGGAGTCAAGGAAGTCCTTGGCTTCGACCCCGCCGAAAGCTTCGTCGTCTCCGACGAGGTTCTCGCCCACACCCGCAAGGCCGTCGACCGCGGCGCAGAGCAGCGTGCCGAGTGGCAGAAGGGTTTCGACGCCTGGAAGACCGCAAACCCCGAGAAGGGTGAACTGCTCGACCGCCTGCTCACCGGCGCACTCCCTGACGGTATCGAAGAGGCACTTCCTGTCTTCGAGCCCGGTAAGGACGTGTCGACGCGCGCGGCATCCGGAAAGGTGCTCAACGCGCTCGGACCGGTCATCCCGGAACTGTGGGGTGGCTCGGCCGACCTCGCAGAGTCCAACAACACCACCATCGAAGGCGCTGCCTCGTTCGTGCCGAGCGAACACTCCACCCGTGAGTGGACCGGCAACGAATACGGACGCGTCCTGCACTTCGGAATCCGCGAGCACGCCATGGGAGCAATCCTCAACGGCATCGCCCTGCACGGCCCGACCCGCGCATACGGTGGAACGTTCCTCATCTTCAGCGACTACATGCGGCCCGCCGTGCGTCTCGCTGCTCTGATGAACGTTCCATCGATCTTCGTCTGGACCCACGACTCCGTCGCCCTCGGTGAAGACGGACCGACTCACCAGCCGGTCGAGCAGCTCGCGACTCTCCGCGCCATCCCGAACCTCGCTGTCGTCCGCCCCGGCGATGCCAACGAGGTCGGTTACGCCTGGCAGGAGATTCTCACTCGTCGTGGCGGCCCAGCGGGTATCGCACTCACGCGTCAGAACATCCCGGTGTTCGAGCGTGGCACCGGCGAAGCGTCAGGCGACACTTTCGCTGCTGCGTCCAACGTGTCCAAAGGCGCATACATCCTCGCCGAGGCTGTCAACGGCACCCCCGACGTGATCCTCATCGCCACCGGCTCCGAGGTCCAGCTGGCAGTCGACGCCCGCGAAGCCCTCAAGGCTGACGGTGTCGAAGCGCGCGTCGTCTCCGTTCCCTGCCTCGAATGGTTCGAGGAGCAGGACGAGGCCTACCGCGAAAAGGTCCTCCCGAAGGCGATCACCGCGCGTGTCTCCGTCGAGGCGGGCATCGACCTGACCTGGAAGAGCATCGTCGGTGACGCCGGTCGTTCGGTTTCGATCGAGCACTTCGGTGCTTCCGCTGACTACAAGACCCTGTTCCGCGAGTTCGGCATCACCACTGAAGCTGTTGTCGCCGCCGCAAAAGAAACGCTCGGCAAGTAGCCCGGGCACGAGGAGAAGAATCATGACTGAATCAACCCCCACCGCCCAGCTCTCCGCCGCAGGCGTCAGCATCTGGCTCGACGACCTTTCACGCGGCCGGATGGACTCCGGAAGCCTCCAGGAGCTCATCGACACGAGGAACGTCGTCGGCGTCACCACGAACCCGACCATCTTCGCGAGTGCACTCAGCAACGGTGAGAGCTACGCGGAGCAAGTCTCCGAACTCGCAGCAGCGGGCAAGGATGTCACGGAGGCGGTCTTCGAGATCACCACGGCTGACGTCGCACGTGCCTCCGACCTGTTCCGCCCCATCTACGATGCGTCGAATGGTTTCGACGGCCGCGTCTCGATCGAGGTCGAGCCGCGTCTTGCACACGATGCAGCGGGCACGATCACCGAGGCGAAGGCTCTGTGGGCCAAGGTCGACAAGCCGAACGCGATGATCAAGATCCCGGCAACGGTTGAGGGTCTCGAAGCCATCACTGCGG
This sequence comes from Mycetocola sp. TRD_SC_2, assembly GCF_055361225.1. Classification (NCBI taxonomy): domain Bacteria; kingdom Bacillati; phylum Actinomycetota; class Actinomycetes; order Micrococcales; family Microbacteriaceae; genus Mycetocola; species Mycetocola sp. TRD_SC_2. The sequence goes on from NZ_CM143954.1 coordinate 1,417,236, forward strand.
CGATCGGCGCCGGCATCAGTGTCAACGTCACCCTGATCTTCAGCCTCCAGCGCTACCGCGAGGTCATGAACGCGTACCTCACCGGTCTCGAGCAGGCCAAGGCTGCCGGCATCGACCTGTCAACGATTCACTCGGTGGCGTCGTTCTTCGTGTCGCGCGTCGACACGGAGATCGACAAGCGCCTCGTCGAGATCGGAACCGACGAAGCACTCGCTCTCAAGAGCAAGGCCGGCGTCGCCAACGCTCAGCTGGCCTACGAAGCGTTCGAGCAGACCTTCGCGTCGGAGCGGGCCGCTGGCCTCCTTGCCGCTGGGGCGAACAAACAGCGTCCGTTGTGGGCGTCGACCGGAGTCAAGGATCCCAACCTTCCCGACACCCTCTACGTGACGCAGCTCGTCGCGCAGGGCGTCGTCAACACGATGCCGGAGAAGACCCTCGAGGCGACCTTCGACCACGGCAAGATCGAGGGCGACAGCGTCACCGGTTCGTACGACGAGGCCAATCAGGTCCTCGACGCGATCGCCGGCCTCGGTATTTCGTACAACGAGGTCACCGCACTCCTCGAGAAGGAAGGCGTTGAGAAGTTCATCGTCTCCTGGAACGAGCTGCTCGACACGGTCACCGCTGCTCTGGCGGCCGCAAAATGAGCTTCCGGATCCACGTCAGCGGCGCCGCCAAGGACGCCGTTGATGCGGTGGTCCCGACCCTCGTCTCCGACATGGTCGCGTCGGGCATCACCGGGCTGAACTCAGCCCTGTGGGGCCCGGCGGCCGAAGAAGAAGCATCAAAGCGCCTGGGCTGGACCGAGGCGACGACCGTCTCCCGGGCTCTCGTGCCGCAGATCGAGGCACTCCGCGCTGAACTCGCCGATGCTGGAGTCGAGCACATCGTTCTCGCCGGCATGGGTGGCTCCTCGCTCGCGCCCGAGGTCATCACCCGCACTCTCGGCGGCAACCTCACCGTGCTCGATTCCACGGCACCAGGACAGGTCCTCGCGGCCCTGGCCGACAGGCTTGAGGCATCAGCCCTCGTCGTCTCCTCGAAGTCCGGTTCCACTGTCGAGACCGACAGCCAGCGTCGTGCATACGAGAAGGCATTCACCGACGCCGGAATCGATCCACGCGGACGCATCATCGTCGTGACCGACCCCGGGTCACCGCTCGACGCATCCGCCCGCGAAGCCGGATACCGGGTCTTCAACGCCGACCCCAACGTCGGAGGCCGGTACTCCGCTCTCACGGCGTTCGGGCTCGTGCCGTCGGGACTTGCCGGCGTCGACGTCGGAGCCCTGCTCGACGAGGCCGACTCGGTCGCGGTCGAACTCTCAATCGATGACAAGCACAACCCGGGTCTCATCCTCGGCGCAGCCATCGCCGGAACCTCACCGCTCCGGGACAAACTGGTGATCGTCGCTGATGGAACGCACATCGTCGGGTTCCCCGACTGGGCCGAGCAGTTGATCGCAGAATCGACCGGCAAGCAGGGAACAGGACTGCTCCCGGTCGTCGTCGACGCGCTCGCTCCCGAGCTCTCCGGTGAGTACCCGGACGTGCAGGTCGTCCGACTTGTCGATGACGCCGACCAGCTGCACCTGTTCCCCCGCGACCGGCACGAGGGCGAAATCCTCGTTTCGGGAACGCTCGGCGCGCAGATGATGGTCTGGGAGTACGCGACGGTTATCGCCGGCCGGATCCTCGGCATCAACCCCTTCGACCAGCCGGACGTCGAGTCCGCCAAGATCGCAACGCGCGGCCTTCTCGACGCGCGTCCGGAGCAGACAGCACCGCTGTTCGCCGAGAACGGCATCGAGGTTCGCGGCGACGCATCAGTTCTCGCCGGCACGACCACGGTCAAGCAGGCCATCGACACCCTCGTCGCCCAGTTGCCTGACAACGGGTACCTGGCGGTACAGGCGTACGTCGATCGTGTGTCGCTGCCCCAGCTCGAGGGCATCCGCGCGATGCTCGCCGGCATCACCGATCGTCCGGTGACGTTCGGATGGGGACCACGGTTCCTTCACTCGACAGGACAGTTCCACAAGGGTGGACCTGCGGTTGGCGTTTTTCTTCAGATCACGCAGGATCAGCTGACGGACCTCGAAGTCCCCGGCCGTCCGTTCACGTTCGGTCAGCTGATCCAGGCGCAGGCCCAGGGCGACGCCAGTGTGCTCGCCGATACGGGACGTCCCGTTCTCACGCTCAACCTGACGGACCCGGAAAACAACATCGTGTCCCTTTTTGAGGCCATCAACTAGCTTTCGCTGGCTGGCCGTAACCGAGGAGTTGTATGTCCCCCGTGGATATCACCCCCGAGTCCAATCCCCTGCGCTTGGATTCTGACCGCCGACTGAACCGCATCGCCGGGCCAAGCGGTCTCATCATTTTCGGCGTGACAGGTGACCTGTCGCGCAAGAAACTGATGCCCGCCGTGTACGACCTCGCGAACCGTGGTCTTCTTCCTCCCGGGTTCTCCCTCGTCGGGTTTGCCCGGAGGGACTGGGAGGACCAGGACTTCATGGAGGTCGTGCACGAGGCAGTGAAGTTGTACGCCCGCACGGAATATCGTGAGGAAGTCTGGAACCAGCTCGCCCAGGGCATCCGCTTCGTTTCGGGTGAATTCGGCGACGACGCGGCCTTCGAAAACCTCAAGGAGACCGTCGACAAGCTCGACGCCGAACGTGGCACGATGGGAAACCACGCGTTCTACCTGTCGATCCCGCCGAAGGCATTCCCCGAGGTGACGGAGCAGTTGCGCCGGTCAGGACTCGCAGACGCGAGCGAAGGCCAGTGGCGCCGCGTCGTCATCGAGAAGCCGTTCGGATCCGACCTCAAGACGGCACGTGAGCTCAACACTGTCGTCGAATCGGTGTTCCCTCCTGACTCGGTGTTCCGGATCGACCACTACCTCGGTAAAGAGACGGTGCAGAACATTCTGGCGTTGCGCTTCGCCAACCAGATGTTCGAACCGATCTGGAACTCCCACTATGTCGACCACGTGCAGATCAGCATGGCTGAAGACATCGGAGTCGGCGGACGGGCCGGGTACTACGACGGCATCGGCGCAGCCCGCGACGTCATCCAGAACCACATCCTGCAGCTTTTGGCCCTCACCGCGATGGAAGAGCCACTCTCGTTCGACGCAAAGGATCTCCGGGCAGAGAAAGAAAAGGTGCTCGCCGCCGTCAGTCTTCCTGAAGACCTGGGAACGGCGACCGCGCGCGGCCAGTATGCAGGCGGATGGCAGGGTGGCGAGAAAGTCCCCGGCTTCCTCGACGAAGACGGAATGTCACCGGACTCGACGACCGAAACCTATGCGGCGATGCGACTCGACATCAAGACACGACGCTGGGATGGGGTGCCGTTCTACCTCCGGGCAGGCAAGCGCCTGGGCCGCAGGGTCACCGAGATCGCTGTCGTGTTCAAGCGCGCGCCCCAGTTTCTTTTCGCGGAGAGCCAGACCTCGGAGCTCGGGCAGAACGCCCTCGTCATCCGGGTGCAGCCAGACGAGGGAGTGACGATCCGGTTTGGATCGAAGGTTCCTGGCGCTGGCACCCAGGTGCGTGACGTCACCATGGACTTCGGCTACGGCCACGCCTTCACCGAGGCGAGCCCGGAGGCCTACGAGCGGCTCATCCTCGATGTGCTGCTCGGCGACCCTCCCCTCTTCCCCCGCCACGCGGAGGTCGAATTGTCCTGGAAGATCCTCGACCCGATCGAGGAATACTGGGCCGCTCAGGGCGGTCCTCTCGAACAGTACCGGCCGGGCTCGTGGGGCCCCGATTCCGCCGACGCGCTCCTCGCGCGTGACGGACGCACCTGGAGGCGACCATGATTGTCGATCTGCCCGACACCACCGTCAGCAAACTTTCCAAGCGACTGGTTACCCTGCGGGAGGACGGCGGCGCCGTCGCCCTCGGCCGGGTGCTCACCCTCGTCATCGTCTCCCAGCCTGGCGAGGAGGAAGAAGCGATCGAAGCGGCGAACGACGCGTCGCGAGAGCATCCGATGCGTGTTCTCGTTCTCTCCCGAATCCCGGACGGCGCCGGCGTTGCGCCCCGGATCGACGCGCAAATCCGTGTCGGCGGGGACGCCGGAGCGAGCGAGGTCATCATCCTCCGCGCGTACGGCGAAGCGGCGGGCAACGAAGAGAGCCTTGTCAACGGACTGCTTCTTCCCGATGCCCCCGTCGTGGCCTGGTGGCCTGTCGAAGCTCCTGCGGATGTCGCGCACACGGCCATCGGCCACATCGCCCAACGCAGGATCACGGATGCCTCCGAGCACGACGATCCGCACGCGGCGCTTCTCGAACTCTCCCGCTCACACTCCCCCGGCGACACCGACTTCGCCTGGACCCGGCTGACCCTGTGGCGGGCCCAGCTCGCCGCGGTCCTCGACCAGCCGCCGTACGAGCAGGTGACTGCCGTGACCGTTGCCGGCGCAGCTGATTCAGCCTCGACCGTGCTGCTCGCGGCGTGGCTGCAGATGCAGTTGCAGGTGCCCGTCACTCAGGAACTCACCGAACGGGGCTCGGGCGACACCGGTATCCATGGCGTGCGCCTGACGCGAGCCAGCGGAGATATCGTGCTCGAGCGCCCGTTCGACGCGATCGCCAAGCTGACGCAGCCGAACCAGCCAACTCACGAACTGACGCTCCCCCGCAGGAGCCTTCGCGATTGTCTGGCGGAGGAGCTGCGCAGGCTCGACCCGGATCCGTTGTACGGTGAAGTAATCACCAAGGGTGTGCGTCAGCTCGAAGTCGAGCTCGCCACCGGGGAAGGTAAAACTCGATGACCAACGAACGCCGTGTTCTCGTACACGCCGACGGCGATGCCCTGGCCGCCTCGATGACCGCCAGGTTCCTGACCAAGAGCGTCGACCTGCTCGACGAGAACGACCACATCAACGTCGTCCTCGAGGGTGGCCGTGTCGCTTTGAAGGTTCTCGCTGCCATCAACGCGTCTCCAGCCCGCGACAGCGTCGACTGGGAGCGAGTGCATTTCTGGTGGGGTGACGAACGCTGGCTTCCCGCCGGTGACCCCGAGCGGAATGACCGGAAGGCACGCGAGGCCCTGCTCGACCACATCGAGATCCCCGAGGAGAACATCCACTCATGCCCCACCTCCGACGGTGGCCTCGACCTTGACGCCGCTGCAGCGGCCTACGCCGCGGAACTCGAGGAGAATGCCGACGGTGAGGGGAACCTACCCCGGTTCGACATCACATTCCTCGGCGTCGGCCCCGACGGTCACACCGCGTCGTTGTTCCCCGATCGCAAAGAGGTTCTCGAGCGGGATGCCACGGTCGTTGCGGTTCGCAACTCCCCCAAGCCTCCCGCGGAACGAATCAGCCTCACGCGTCCGGCGATCAACTCGTCGCACCGGATCTGGGTCAGCCTCTCCGGGGCAGACAAGGCATCGGTCCTCGGCCTGGCCCTCGCCGGCGCCGCGTACACGGAAGTTCCCATCGCCGGTATGAAGGGACGCAAACGCACGGTGTTCTTCGTCGACTCGGATGCCGCTTCTGAAGTTCCCGAAAATCTCATCGCGCGCACCTACTGAATTCTGCTCGCGCACGAAGAAGAGCCCCTGTCGTTGTCGACAGGGGCTCTTCTTCTACCTGGAACAGCTCAGGCGGTGCAGTCTCTACGAAGCGGTCGCTGTGCCGCGTCGCGCACGAAGCTGCTGAAGCGCCTCGTCGAGGAGAGCCTCGGCTTCTTCTTCTGTACGACGTTCCTTCACATACGCGAGGTGTGTCTTGTACGGCTCGAGCTTCGCTACCTCGGGCGGATTGGCCCGGTCACGGCCCGCCGGCAGACCCGATGACGGGCTGTCGATGGTCTCGGGAATTTCCTCGTCGGGAAGGCTGGCAGAAAAGTGCCTCACCGTCTCGTTTCCGAGGATGTCCCAGTACGAGACCGCCACACGGTCTGCATGGAAACCATGGTCTTGCTCACCCATGGGTCCTGCACCCACGCGTGAACCACGAATTGCGCTACCTCCGGCAGCCATATGTTCCTCCTACACGCCCGCGGAGAACTTGGTGATGAGACCAAGCGCAACGATCGAGCTGAACCAAACAAGAGCAAGTACAACGGTGAAGCGGTTGAGGTTCCGTTCAGCGACACCTGAGGAGCCGAGACTCGACCCCATGCCGCCGCCGAACATATCCGAAAGGCCACCGCCGCGCCCCTTGTGCAAGAGGATGAGGAATGTGAGCAGGAGGCTCGTGATTCCGAGCAACACCTGCAGAACTACCTGAAGAATCTCCACAAAGGACCTTTCATGAGGCGGACATGGAGTTCCATGAACCGCCCCCAATTATAGCGTGAGCGCGCGGGGTCAGAGTCCCACGTGCTTCTGGTACCGCACGATGCTCGAGAACTCGTTGAGGTCGAGGCTCGCGCCACCGACGAGAGCTCCGTCCACGTTCGGCTCACGCATGAAACCGGCGATGTTCGATGCCTTCACCGAACCGCCGTACAGGATCCGTGTTTTCTGCGCGACATCTTCACCGAGAGTCTCGACGAGGACCGTTCGCAGCGCTGCTGCGACCTGCTCTGCCTGCTCAGGCGTCGCCGCCTGGCCGGAACCGATGGCCCACACGGGCTCGTACGCAACGACGATGTCGACTGTCGAGCTGATTCCGGCAAGAGCTGCCTTCAGCTGGGCTACGGGGACAGCACTTGGGCCGTGCTTCTCGAGGTCGTCGGCCGTCTCTCCGACGCAAATGATCGGGACGAGGTTGTGCTTGAGAGCGGCACGCACCTTTCCGGCCACCTGCTCGTCGGACTCAGTGTGCAGGGTGCGTCGTTCGGAGTGACCGATGAGGACGTACCCGCAGTCGAGTGCCGACAGGAACGCGCCGGAAATCTCGCCGGTGTATGCCCCTGAGTCGTGCTCTGACAGGTCCTGTGCACCAAAAGCGATCGGCAGCTTGTCTGCTGCCACCAGTGTCTGGACGCTGCGCAGGTCGGTGAACGGTGGGAATACCGCGACCTCGACGCTCGCTTCGTCGTGCTTGGCGTCAGCGAGGCTCCAGGCCAGCTTCTGGACGAATGCGATGGCCTGGAGGTGATCCAGGTTCATCTTCCAGTTGCCCGCGATCAGCGGGGTCCTGCGTACCGATGTGCTCACTGTTGCCATCCTAAAATCTCAAGTCCTGGAAGCCGCTTGCCCTCGAGAAACTCGAGACTCGCGCCACCTCCGGTCGATATGTGTCCGAATTGGTCGTCGGTGAACCCGAGGGCACGAACCGCAGCAGCCGAGTCGCCGCCGCCAACGACACTGAGGCCGTCGACCTCGGTGAGCGCCTGGGCGACCGTTTGAGTACCCGCTGCGAACGGCGCGAGTTCGAAAACGCCCATCGGGCCATTCCAGAACACCGTCTTCGATGAACGGATGATGTCGGCAAAGCGAGCGGACGTCTCGGGTCCGATGTCCAGGCCGAGGCCGGACGAGCCGAAATCGGTCTCCTCAATCGCGTCAGCCGGCTGCACCTGGTGCTCGGCGTCCGCGCTGAACGACGCCGCGACGACGACATCCGTTGGGAGTACGATCTCGACACCGAGCTTTTTGGCCTCGGAAAGGTAACCCTTGACGGTATCGATCTGGTCTTCCTCCAGCAGGCTGGAGCCGACTCTGTGTCCCTGCGCGGCGAGGAAGGTGAACAACATCCCTCCTCCGATGAGGAGCGTGTTGACCCGTGGGAGAAGGTGGCCGATAACCCCGAGCTTGTCTGACACCTTCGAACCGCCGAGAACGACGGTGTACGGGCGTTCAGGCGACTCGGTGAGCCGATCGAGAACCTCGAGCTCTGCGGAGATCAGAAGCCCGCCTGCGCTGGGAAGGAGGCTGGGCAATTCATAGACGCTCGCCTGTTTGCGGTGCACAACGCCAAATCCGTCCGAGACAAAGGCGTCGCCGAAGGCGGCGAGTTGTTCGGCGAAGCCGGTGCGCTCCGACTCGTCCTTACTGGTCTCCCCGGCGTTGAACCGGAGGTTTTCGAGGACGACGATCTCCCCGTTCTCGAGGGAGTCGACAGCGGCTTTCGCCGAGTCGCCGACGGTGTCGGTGGCGAACGCGACCGGCTTTCCGAGCAGTTCGCCGAGGCGTTCTGCGACGGGAGCGAGGCTGTACTGGGCATCGGGCGACCCGTCGGGTCGCCCGAGGTGCGAGACGACGACGACGCGCGCGCCTCCGTCGAGAAGTTTTTTCAGCGTGGGCAGCGACGCGCGCACGCGCCCGTCGTCGGTGATGACCCCGTCCTTGAGAGGAACATTGAGGTCACACCGAACGACGATGCGCGTGCCGGCGAGCGAGCCCAGCGATTCGAGTGTACGAAGCGACACGGCGGCTCTTTCGTCTCTAGAGACGGTCTGCGACGAACTCGGTGAGGTCGACGAGACGGTTGGAGTAGCCCCACTCGTTGTCGTACCAGCTGACCAACTTGACCTGGTTGCCCATGACGCGCAGCAGGCCGGCGTCGAAGATGGACGAGTGCGGGTCGGTGACGATGTCGCTCGAGACGATTTCGTCCTCGGTGTACAGCAGGATGCCCTTGAGCGGTCCCTCTGCGGCAGCCTTGTACGCGGCCTTGACCTCGTCGACCGTGACCGGGCGAGACGACTCGACCGTGAGGTCGGTGATCGAACCGGTCGGAACCGGAACCCGGAGTGCGAAGCCGTCGAGCTTGCCCTTCAGCTCGGGCAGGACGAGACCGATCGCCTTGGCGGCGCCCGTGGAGGTCGGGACGATGTTGACAGCGGCTGCACGGGCGCGCCGAAGGTCGCTGTGCGGGCCGTCCTGGAGGTTCTGGTCGGCGGTGTAGGCGTGGACCGTGGTCATCAGGCCACGCTCGATGCCGAACTCGTCGTTGAAGACCTTGGCGAGCGGCGCGAGGCAGTTCGTGGTGCACGACGCGTTGGAGATGATGTGGTGGTTCTCCGGCTCGTACAGGTCTTCGTTCACACCCATGACGAAGGTGGCGTCTTCACCCTTGGCCGGAGCCGAGATGAGAACCTTCTTCGCGCCGGCGGTGATGTGCTTGCGGGCGTCGTCCGCGTTGGTGAAGAAACCGGTCGATTCGATGACGATGTCGACACCGAGTTCACCCCAGGGCAGGTTGGCGGGGTCGCGCTCAGCGAACACCTTGATGGCCTTGCCGTCGACGACGATCTGCTCACCGTCGAACTCGACTGTCGCGTCGAGGCGGCCGGTGATGGAGTCGTACTTCAGCAAGTGAGCCAGAGTCTTGTTGTCGGTGAGGTCGTTGACCGCGACAATTTCGAGGTCGCTGCCTTTGGCGAGGGCGGCGCGGAAGTAGTTGCGGCCAATGCGGCCGAACCCGTTGATACCGATCTTTACGGACAAGGATCTCTCCTGTTTCTGTGGCGCCGGAGCGCGGTTTTTGTTGAACAGTGTTGTGGAAGATGGAAATGGTCGTCCGGGAACCCCCGGACGACCATGTCGGTTATGACAGTAGCAGCAGCCCGGCGGTCTTCTCGCGGGCTGTTACGAAGCGCTGCTGGACGTTCTCCCAGTTGGTGATGTTCCAGAACGCCTTGACATAGTCAGCGCGCACGTTCTTGTAGTCGAGGTAGTACGCGTGCTCCCAGACGTCGAGCATGAGCACGGGAACCGTACCTGCGGCGAAGTTGGACTGCTGGTCGAAGAACTGCTGAACGATGAGCTTCTGACCGATCGAGTCCCAGGCGAGGACAGCCCAGCCGGAACCCTGGACGCCGAGCGCAGCGGCGGTGAAGTGGGCGCGGAACTTGTCGAACGAGCCGAAGAACTCGTCGATCGCTGAAGCGAGTTCGCCGGTTGGCTTGTCGCCGCCGTTCGGCGAGAGGTTGGTCCAGAAGATCGAGTGGTTGACGTGCCCGCCGAGATTGAAGGCGAGGTCCTTCTCGAGCTTGTTCACGTTGGCGAGGTTGTCGGAGTCCCGTGCCTCAGCCAGCTGTGCCAGAGCGGTGTTCGCGCCGGTCACGTAGGTCTGGTGGTGCTTCGAGTGGTGCAGTTCCATGATGGCCCCCGAGATACTCGGCTCAAGCGCCGCGTAGTCATAGGGAAGGTCAGGGAGGGTGTATTCAGCCATTGTCTATCTCTCCTCTTCTTGTGACGCCGGCCGCTGGTGGTGCGGCGCAGGGCGACTTTTCCAGTCTAGTCAGGTCGACTTCCTCGCCGGAGGCCCCCGTAAAGAAGGATCAGGCGTCGTCGAGGTCAGGAGGCAGGTTCGCGTCGGTTCCCGGCAGTCCGAGGTCCTGGGCGCGTTTGTCCGCCATGGCGAGCAAACGCCGGATCCGCCCGGCGATGGCGTCCTTTGTCATCGGCGGGTCTGCGTGGTGCCCGAGTTCATCGAGGCTTGCCTCGCGGTGGTTGAGACGCAACTCCCCTGCGTAACGCAAATGCTCGGGGATGTCGTCGCTCAGGATCTCCATTGCACGTTCGACCCTGGCGCAGGCGGCGACCGCGGCTTGCGCCGAGCGGCGCAGGTTGGCGTCGTCGAAATTCACGAGTCGGTTCGCGGTTGCCCGCACTTCTCTGCGCTGGCGGAGCTCTTCCCAGGCTTTGACGGTGCCGTGGGCGCCCATCAGGACAAGCATCGCGCTGATTGCTTCGCCCTCGCGGATGACGACACGATGAACACCGCGGACTTCCCGTGCCTTTGCGGCGACACCGAGGCGTCCGGCGGCACCGACGAGTGCCATCGCCGATTCGTTGCCCGGGCAGGTGATCTCGAGGGCTGCGGAGCGGCCGGGATCGGTGAGCGAACCCGCGGCGAGAAACGCCCCGCGCCACACGGCAGCGAGTTCGGTTTTGGTGCCGGTGGTCAGCCGGTTGGGCAAGCCGCGGATCGGCCGTCTCCGGGCGTCGAGGAGGCCGGTCTGCCGCGCGAGTGTTTCGCCGCCGTCCTGGACTCGGACGAGATACGACTCGCCCCTGCGTGTACCTGATCCGCTGATCATGCTCACCTCGCTGCGCACGCCGTACAGTTCGGCCAGGTCCTTGCGGATACGGCGGGCCAGCTGTGGCGTGTCGAGCTCGGATTCGATAGCGATGCGGCTCGAAATCAGGTGAAGGCCTCCGCTGAAGCGAAGGATCGAGGTCAGCTCAGCAGCGCGAACCGCCGTTTTCGGTTCAACGATTCCGGCCAGTTCTTCTTTGACTTCAGCAGTCAGTGCCAATCGTTGTCCTATCTCGTGTGTTGATTCGAATGTCGTTCAGGCCGCTGTCACTCGCGGCCAAGGTCGCGGTGCTTGACGGTCGCAGCAACGCCGGGCAACTCAGAGAGTTTGTCGGCGAGCTGAAGCGCCATGGCGACGGAGCGGTGCTTTCCGCCCGTGCAGCCGATGGCGAAGGTGGCGAATCGTTTGTTCTCCCGCTGATACCCGGCCAGGACCGGGGCGAGGGCCGTCGCATAGCTGTCCAGAAATTCCCTGGCGCCTGGCTGGTCGAGCACGAAGTCGCTGACTTCGGCGTCCAGTCCAGTATGCGCCCGGAGCTCAGGAACCCAAAACGGGTTGGGCAGGAATCGGGCGTCGGCAACAGTGTCGGCGTCGGAGGGAAGTCCGTATTTGAAACCGAAGCTCATGACGGTGAGCTTCACGCCCGGCGTTCCCTCAGCGGCGAAGAGTTCCGCCGTTTTCGTGGCGAGCTGGTGCACGTTGAGATCAGACGTGTCGATGACGATGTCGCTGGATTCACGGATGGTTGACAGCCTGGCGCGTTCGCTGACGATGCCGTCCAGGATGGTGCCTCCGCCCTGCAACGGGTGCGGGCGGCGGACGGCGTCGAAGCGGCGCACCAGGGCGGCATCCGTCGCGTCGAGGAAGACCACGCGGAGCTTCGTGCCCGAGCGCAGCGACTGGATCATCTGCTGGAGGTCACCGAAGAAATCGCGCCCACGGACGTCGACCACGGCGGCGATGCGCGGAAGCGCTCCCCCGGCCCGTTCGGCGAGGTCGATGAGCGGACGCAGCATCTGCGGAGGAAGGTTGTCGACGACGTACCAGTCGAGGTCTTCGAGGGCGTTGGCGACGGTTGACCTGCCGGCTCCCGACATACCCGTGACGATGAGGACTTCCTGCTGAAGGGTCGGCTGTTCCACCGGGTTCCTGCGCTTTCGATTGTGCGGTCGACGGGATCCGGCCGCCTTCCCAGCCTACCGACTGTTCAACTGCGCGTGGATGGCAGAGGCCAGCGCGGGCCCGATACCGGCAACCTCGGTGATCGCCTCCGGCTTGGCTTGTTTGAGCTTCGCGACCGAACCGAAATGCCGCAGCAGCGCCTTCACCCTGGCGGGCCCGAGGCCCGGTATATCGGCGAGGACACTCGAGATGTCCTTGCGGCGTTTCGTGCGCTGATACGTGATCGCGAAGCGGTGCGCTTCGTCACGAATTCGCTGGAGCAGAAAAAGCGCCTCCGAGTTCCGGGGAAGAATGACCGGATAATCACTGTCCGGAAGCCAGATCTCCTCGAGCCGCTTCGCCATGCCGACGAGTTGGATATCGGTCTGTCCTGATTCGAGGAGAGCACGGCGGGCAGCCTGGACCTGCGGTTGCCCACCATCGACGATGAGTAATTGCGGCGGGTAGGCGAACTTGCGCGGCTTGCCGGTTTCTTCGTCCGCCTCCCCCTGGGCCGTCGCCTCCGATTCTGCTTCCGGGTGCGTCAGGTAGGCGAGGCGCCGCGACAGCACCTGGTAGATCGACTCGGTGTCATCGGTGGATTCGGCGATGCTGAACCTGCGGTACTGATCTTTGCGGGGCAGCCCGTCTTCGAACACCACCATCGAGGCGACGATGTTCGTGCCGGACAGGTGTGACACATCGAAACACTCGATCCGGAGCGGGGCCACATCCATCCCGATCGCCGACTGGATGTCGGTGAGCGCTTGCGACCGTGCCACGAAGTCGGCGCTCCGCCTGGTCTTGTAGACCATGAGCGAGCCCTTCGCGTTGATCTCTGCTGTCTGCATGAGAGCAGCCTTCTCACCGCGCTGTGCCGTCCGCAGGCGAACTTTCCCTTTTCCGCGGATGCCGGAGAGCCAGGTTTCGAGTTCGGTCGCGTCGTCGGGCAGCTCGGGAACGAGGATCTCGCGGGGAACGTCGACGACGCTTCCCGAGTCGTATGCACGCTGCAGCACGCTGTCGATGAGCTCAGCCGTCGACAGGTCCAGCTCTTTGTCGACGGTCCAGGAGCGCACACCGCGAATCCTCCCCCCACGCACGAGGAACTGCTGCACCGCAGCGGACAGTTCGTCGTGTGCGAGGCCAAAGAGGTCGGCGTCGACCGAATCCTTGAGCACGACTGCGCTCTTGTCGAGGACGGCCTCAAGGGCCTGCAGGCGGTCGCGGTAGCGGGCCGCCGCCTCGTAGTCCTGCGCGGCCGCTGCCTCGCGCATCCGTTTCGTCGCCTCGGTGACGAAACGCTTGTCATTGCCGTTGAGGAAGCTGACGAAGTCGTTGACCATCTCACGGTGTTGCTCGATCGTCACTTTTCCGGAGCACGGCCCACCGCAGCGGCCGATCTGCCCCGGGAAGCACGGTCGTCCGGATTGCATGGCGCGTTTGTAACTCGAGTCCGAGCAGGTGCGGATCGGGAACGCCTTGATCATCAGGTCGATGGTCTCGTGCACCGCCCAGATCTTCGGGTAGGGCCCGAAGTACTTGGCCCCACGGATGCGTGGGTTGCGGGTGACGAGAACGCGCGGTGCTTCGTCGGCGAGTGTGACGGCGAGGTAGGGATAGGTCTTGTCGTCACGGAATTTGACGTTGAACGGCGGCTCAAACTCCTTGATCCAGGTGTATTCGAGCTGCAGGGCGTCGATGTCGCTGCCGACGACGGTCCACTCGACGCTTTTCGCCGTCGTGACCATGCGGCGGGTTCGCTCGTGAAGGCTCGGCAGCGGCGCGAAGTAGTTGCTGAGCCGCGCCCGGAGGTTCTTTGCTTTTCCGACATAGAGGACGCGTGCGTTCTCATCGCGGAAACGGTACACGCCCGGACTCGTCGGGATCTCTCCCGGGCGCGGCCGGTAGCTGAGCGTTCCGCTCATCTAGCCCGCCTTACGGGCGACAATCGCGTCAGCCTCGAGAACTTCCTTGAGGTAGTACCCGGTGTGGCTCTTCTTCACGGTCGCTATCTTCTCAGGGGTTCCTGTCGCGAGGATCTTCCCGCCGCCGGCTCCACCCTCTGGCCCGATGTCGATCAGCCAGTCCGCCGACTTGATGACATCGAGGTTGTGCTCGATCACGATGACGGTGTTGCCCTTGTCGACGAGGCTGTTCAGCACGAGAAGAAGCTTGCGGACGTCTTCGAAGTGCAGCCCGGTGGTGGGCTCGTCGAGGACGTAGATGCTCCGCCCGTTGGTCCGGCGCTGCAGTTCGGTCGCGAGCTTCACCCGCTGCGCCTCTCCACCCGAGAGGGTCGTGGCGCTCTGACCGAGACGGACATAGCCGAGTCCGACCTCGACGAGCGTCTTGAGGAATCGGTGGATCGACGTGATCGGCTCGAAGAACTCGGCTGCCTCGGCGATCGGCATGTCGAGAACTTCGGCGATGTTCTTGCCCTTGTAGTGCACCGAGAGGGTGTCGCGGTTGTACCGCGCTCCCCCGCACACTTCGCACGCGACGTACACATCGGGGAGGAAGTTCATCTCGATCTTGATCGTGCCGTCGCCCGAGCACGCCTCGCACCGGCCGCCCTTGACGTTGAAGCTGAAGCGGCCAGGCAGGTAGCCACGGGTCTTCGCCTCGATGGTCTCGGAGAACAGGTTCCGGATGCGGTCGAAGACTCCGGTGTAGGTGGCGGGGTTCGAGCGCGGGGTGCGGCCGATCGGCGCCTGGTCGACGTGGATGACCTTGTCGAGCTGTTCGACCCCGGTCACGCGGGTGTGCTTGCCCGGTACTTTTCGGGCGCCGTTGAGCTTGTTGGCCAGCACCCGGTACAGGACGTCGTTGACGAGAGACGACTTACCTGAACCGCTCACGCCGGTGACGGCGGTGAAGACTCCGAGGGGGAAATCAACGGTGACCTTGCGGAGGTTGTTCGCCTGCGCGCCGACAACGGTGATCATCCTGTCCGGGTCGACGGGGCGGCGTTTCTCGGGCACGGCGATCTGCTTGCGGCCGGAGAGATAGTCGCCGGTGAGGGACCGGGTGTTAGACAGGAGGTCGTCGTACGAACCGGAGTGAACGACGGTGCCGCCGTTGACGCCGGCGCCAGGGCCGATGTCGACGACCCAGTCTGCCGTGCGGATGGTGTCTTCGTCGTGCTCGACGACGATGAGGGTGTTCCCCAGGTCGCGGAGCGTGACGAGAGTCTGGATCAACCGTCGGTTGTCGCGCTGGTGCAGCCCGATGCTGGGTTCGTCGAGCACATAGAGAACACCGGTCAGTCCGGAGCCGATCTGTGTCGCGAGCCGGATCCGCTGTGCCTCCCCGCCGGACAGGGAGCCGGCGGTGCGGGACAGGTTGAGGTAATTGAGGCCCACCTGGATCAGGAAGTCCAGCCGGACCTTGATCTCACGGAGAACCTGGGCACCGATCATGCCCTCGCGATCGGTGAGGTGCATCGTGTCCATGAACTCGCGAGCGTCAGTGAGGCTCAGCTCGGCGATGTCAGCGATGTTCGAGCCGTGGATGAGAACGCTGAGCACCTCGGGCTTGAGCCGCTTGCCGTCGCAGACCGGGCAGGGAATCTCGCGCAGGTACTCGCCCCACCGTGCGCGCTGGACGTCGGTCTCGGCCTGGCTGTACTGACGCTCGATGTACGGCATCACGCCCTCGAAACCGGAGGTGTAGCTCACCTCACGGCCGTACCGGTTCTTCCACTTGACCTTGACCTTGAAGTTTTCACCGCGGAGCACTGCCTCCTGCACCTTGGCGGGAAGGTTCTTCCACGGAGTTTTGAGCGAGAAGTCAAGGTCACGCGCGAGACCCTCGAGGAGCTTCTCGTAGTACTGGTAGAGACCCTTGCCCTGGGTGGTCCACGGAATGATCACACCGTCGTTGATGCTGAGGTCTTCGTCGCCGATGAGAAGATCCTGGTCGACGGACATCCGGGTTCCGAGACCCGAGCACTCCGGGCACGCGCCGAACGGCGCGTTGAAGCTGAAGGTGCGTGGCTCGATCTCGGTGAGCTGAACCGGGTGGTTGTTCGGGCAGGAGAGTTTCTCGCTGTATGACCGAATCGAGTCCGGCCCTTCTTCGTCGACGAGCTTCACCTGGACGAGACCATCGGTGAGGCCGAGCGCGGTTTCGAGCGAGTCGGTCAGGCGGCTCAATGCATCGGGCCCGGCGACAAGCCGGTCGACCACCACGGAGATGTCGTGCTTGTACGACTTCTTGAGCTTCGGGGGCTCGTTGAGCTGGATCTGTTCGCCGTCGACGAGCGCCCGGGCATATCCCTTGGCGGCGAGCTCTTTGAACAGGTCGACGAATTCGCCCTTTTTCTGGGACACGACGGGGCTCATCACCATGTACCGCGTACCGGTTTCGAGTTCCATCAGCTGGTCGGCGATCTGCTGTACCGTCTGGCGCTCGATCGGCTCACCGCACTCGGGACAGTGCGGTACCCCGATGCGGGCCCAGAGCAGGCGCATGTAGTCGTACACCTCGGTGATGGTTCCGACCGTCGACCGCGGGTTGCGGTTCGTCGACTTCTGGTCGATCGAGACAGCCGGACTCAGCCCCTCGATGAAGTCAACGTCGGGGCGGTCCACCTGGCCGAGGAACTGGCGCGCGTACGCAGACAGCGATTCGACATACCGCCGCTGCCCTTCGGCGAAGATGGTGTCGAAAGCCAGCGATGACTTGCCCGACCCGGAGAGCCCGGTGAAGACGACGAGCGAGTCACGGGGGATGTCGAGGTCGACGTTGTGCAGATTGTGCACGCGGGCGCCGCGGACGCTGAGTTTTGACGTGGAATTTACCTTCGAGATTGACACCCCACGAGTCTACGTCGACCCACTGACATCGCCGTCCGAGGGGTGCACAATGGGCGGCATGGACTCGTTTCTGGTACGTCGGGAACGGATGGTCGCTGAGCAGATAGCTGCCCGTGGCATCCGCGACGAGCGGGTCCTCGATGCCATGCGACGGGTTCCGCGCGAGGAGTTCGTGCGCCCGGGGTCCCGGGCGGGCGCGTACGAGGACCATCCGCTCCCGATCGCGCACGGACAGACCATCTCGCAGCCGTACATCGTCGCGCTCACCATGGAAGCAGCCCGCATCGACAACACGAGCCACGTGCTCGACATCGGGACGGGGTCCGGGTACGCCGCCGCTGTGCTCGCCGAGATCGCCGCCGACGTCATAACGATCGAACGGCATCGCGAACTTGCGGAGCGCGCAAGGGAGGTGCTCTCCCGCCTCGGTTACGCAAACGTCATCGTCGTCACAGGCGACGGAACGCTCGGCTGGCCGGATGCCGCACCGTACGACGCGATCGTCGTCGCTGCTGCCGCCCCCAGGATTCCTGATCCGTGGCTACGGGAACTCGCGGATGGCGGTCGGCTGGTGATGCCCGTCGGCAGACCAGGCTTCGGCCAGTCGCTCAAGCGGATCACCCTCGGACCGCACAGGGAACCTCGGTCCGAGGACCTCGGCGGGGTCACCTTCGTCCCGCTCATCGGCACCTTCGGCACGGAACCGGGCCGATTCGACGACTGAGAATCAGCCGAGGTGGCCTGCCTTCTCCATCTGCCTCAGGTCACGCTTGAGGTCGGACAGTTCGTCGCGCAGGCGACCAGCGAGTTCGAACTTGAGTTCGGCAGCGGCCGACAGCATCTGGGCATTGAGGTCCGCAATGATCGACTCCAGTTCGGCGGCGCCCTCAGAAGCGATTCCTTCCTTGCGCAGCCGCGGTGTCGGGCTCTTCTTCCTGCCGTCGCGGTTCGCGAGCATTTGCGCGGTATCCGCACCCTCGCGGGCGAGAGCGTCGGTGATGTCAGCGATCTTCTTGCGCAACGGGGTCGGATCGATTCCGTGCTCGAGGTTGTACGCGACCTGTGTCTCGCGCCGCCGCGTCGTTTCGTCGATGGCTTTCTTCATGGAGTCGGTGAGAACATCCGCGTACATGTGGACCTCGCCGGACACGTTCCGTGCGGCGCGGCCGATCGTCTGGATGAGCGACGTCGACGATCGGAGAAAGCCCTCCTTGTCGGCGTCGAGGATGGCGACGAGCGAGACTTCGGGAAGGTCGAGGCCCTCTCGCAGCAGGTTGATTCCGACGAGGACGTCATACAGCCCAGAGCGCAACTCGCTGAGCAGCTCAACGCGCCGCAGCGTGTCGACGTCCGAGTGGAGGTAGCGCACGCGGACGCCGGCCTCGGTGAGGAAGTCGGTGAGTTCTTCTGCCATCTTCTTTGTGAGCGTTGTGACAAGCACACGTTCGTCACGATCGGCCCGCATCCGGATCTCTTCGAGCAGATCGTCGATCTGCCCCTTCGACGGCTTGACGATGATCTGCGGGTCGACGAGGCCCGTCGGGCGGATGATCTGCTCGACCACTCCGTCGGCGATACCCATCTCGTAGCGACCGGGAGTCGCGGAAAGGTATACCGTCTGGCCGACCCGGTCCTTGAACTCGTTCCACTTGAGCGGTCGGTTGTCGAGTGCGCTCGGGAGTCGGAAGCCGTGTTCGACGAGGGTGCGCTTGCGCGACGAGTCGCCCTCGTACATCGCGCCGATTTGCGGAACGGTGACGTGGGACTCGTCGATGACCACGAGGAAGTCGTCGGGGAAGTAGTCGATGAGGCAATGAGGTGCCTGACCTGGAGCCCGGCCGTCCATGTGCCGCGAATAGTTCTCGATGCCCGAGCAGAACCCGATCTGCTGCATCATCTCCAGGTCGAACATCGTCCGCATCCGCAGCCGCTGGGCCTCGAGCAGTTTGCCCTGCCGCTCCAGGTCGGCGAGACGCTCCTCGAGTTCTTCCTGGATCGTGACGATCGCCCGCTGCATCACGTCGGTGCTCGCGACATAGTGCGAGCCGGGGAACACGGAAACGGATTCCAGTTTGCGGACAACGTCACCGGTGAGCGGGTGCAGCGAGTACAGTCCCTCGATCTCGTCGCCGAACATCTCGATCCGGATGGCGAGCTCTTCATAAACGGGGATGATCTCGATCGTGTCGCCCCGCACGCGGAAATTACCGCGCGAGAAGTCGACGTCGTTGCGGTTGTACTGCATCGAGATGAACTTGCGGATCAGCCAGTCCCGGTCGACACGTTGGCCGACCTGCAGCGCCATCATCGCGTTGAGGTATTCCTCCGGCTTGCCGAGACCATAGATGCACGACACCGTGGAGACCACGATGACGTCGCGTCTGCTCAGCAGCGCATTCGTCGTGGAGTGCCTGAGCCTCTCAACCTCGGCGTTGACCGATGAGTCCTTTTCGATGAAGGTGTCGGTCTGGGGCACGTATGCCTCGGGCTGGTAGTAGTCGTAGTACGAGACGAAGTACTCGACGGCGTTGTTCGGCAGGAGTTCGCGGAACTCGTTGGCCAGCTGGGCGGCGAGGGTCTTGTTGTGCGCAAGGACGAGCGTGGGACGCTGGACCGCTTCGACGAGCCACGCGGTCGTCGCGGACTTGCCGGTACCCGTCGCGCCGAGCAGTACGACATCCGTCTCGCCCGCATTGATTCGGGCGCTGAGTTCTGCGATCGCTTTGGGCTGGTCGCCGCTGGGGGTGTATTCGCTGATGACCTCGAACGGGTGCACGGAGCGGGTGGGTTGCATACCTCAAGTTTAGGCGCGACCACTGACATCGACCTGCGAGGGCTATGCTCGCCGTTCGGCCGTGAGGCTCCGCCACAGCTCGTCGGTCTGGGCGAGAGTGCGCTCCAGCGTGCTGTCGGTGTCGATCACGACGTCGGCGACGGCGAGACGCTCGGCCTCACTCGCCTGGGAATCGATCCGCCGCGCGGCTTCATCCGCGTCCATCCCCCGAGTGTGAATCAGCCGGCCGAGTCGCGTCTCGCGTGAAGCACTCGCCACGACGACCTGGTCGAAGCTGAACGGGTTCCTTGACTCGACGAGAAGCGGGACGTCGTACACGACGATCGCCTCAGGGTTCGCCTCGGCCGCGGCGGCGATGCGTCTCTGCCCGAGCTTCCGGACGGCGGGGTGCACAATCGCATTGAGGTCTTCACGGGCGGCCCGGTCGGCGAAGATGATCGCGCCGAGCGCCGCACGATCGAGGCTCCCGTCCTGAGCGATGACGTCGGAACCGAACCGCTCGGCGATTGCCGCGAGACCCGGCGTGCCTGGTTCGACGACTTCACGAGACAGCTGGTCGGCGTCGATATGGACGGCGCCGAGTTCGGCAAGCCGTTGAGCGATCGTCGACTTGCCTGACGCGATACCACCGGTGAGGCCGATCAGCTGCATGTCAGGCTGAGGCCGAGGCGCTGGGAACGAGGTGGCCCTCGAGATAGGCGACGGGCACGGAACGCGCCTCGGCGAGAAGCCACGGGTCTCCGTCGGGTGAAGCGTCGAAGGCGAGCCGCTGCAGGGCGCGGGAGAGTTCCACGGCGACGCTGAGGTGCACGAGCCAGCGCTCATCGCGCGGGAAGTCGAACTGTTCGAGCAGACCGGCGAGCGCGGCGACGTACTCGCGGGATCCACGCAGGTACTGCTCCTGGCTTTCGTCGTCACCGAGGATCCGGTACTGGGTGGCCTTGTAACCGGGGATGCTGCGGCGGGCTCCGACCGACGTGTCGATCATGATGCGAAGCGTCTCCTGCCAGGTCTCCGGTTCTGCCTCGAGAAGGTTCTCGATGCAGAGGGCGACGTACTGGTCCTGCATGTACTGGTACACGCCGAGCATGAGTGCGATGCGGTCAGGGAAGAACCGGTAAACGGTTCCGATGGCCATCTCGGCGCGCTTCGCGACCTCCGCGGTCGTCACGCCAGCGTGACCCGACTCGTCGATGATCTCGCCGCACACCCGAAGGATGGAGCCGAGGCTCTGGCGACTTCTTTCCTGCTGGGGGTTATTGCGCAGCGATTTCTCGTTCGAAATGTCTGCCGCCAGGTATTGCCTCAGAGAACTAACGTCCACATCGCGCCTTAAATTGTCAGTGAAAAGTAGGGAGCCGCCCCCGCAGCAGTTCTCCAACGTTATCAGTCGGAAAACCATGCCCAGTCCCCCACTTGCGGGGGCGGAGCGCGTGGACGCATAAGACAGCGGCTGGCCGGCCCCGAAAAGGGGACCGGCCAGCCGCCGAATTGTCGAGCTTAGGAGTTGCTGGTCAGCTTCTCGCGAAGAGCCGCGAGCGACTCGTCATCAGCGAGTGTGCCGGCGCCGGCGGTCTCGCTGGAGAAGGTCGAGCCTGCTGCGGGAGCGGCAGCGGCAGTAGCCTCTTCCGTCGCGGCGGTGGCAACCTGCTTCTTGTGAGCTTCCCAGCGAGCCTGGGCTGCAGCGTAGTCCTGCTCCCACTTCTCGCGCTGGGTGTCGAAGCCCTCTTTCCACTCGTTGGTCTCCGGGTCGAAGCCCTCGGGGTACTTGTAGTTCCCCTGGTCGTCGTACTCGGTGAGCATTCCGTAGAGCGCCGGGTCGAACTCGGTGCCTTCGGGGTCGACGCCCTCGTTGGCCTGCTTGAGGCTCAGCGAGATACGACGACGCTCGAGGTCGATGTCGATAACCTTGACGAACACCTCGTCGCCGACCGAGACAACCTGCTCGGCGAGTTCAACATGCTTGCCGCTGAGCTCGGAGATGTGCACGAGGCCCTCGATGCCGTCTGCGACGCGAACGAACGCACCGAACGGAACGAGCTTCGTGACCTTGCCCGGTGCAACCTGGCCGATGGCGTGGGTACGGGCGAAGACCTGCCACGGGTCTTCCTGCGTCGCCTTGAGCGACAGGGAGACACGCTCGCGGTCGAGGTCGACCTCGAGAATCTCGACGGTGACTTCCTGGCCGACTTCAACGACCTCGGATGCGTGCTCGATGTGCTTCCAGCTGAGCTCCGAGACGTGGACGAGACCGTCAACGCCACCGAGGTCGACGAACGCACCGAAGTTGACGATCGACGAGACGATGCCCTTGCGGACCTGGCCCTTCTGGAGGTTGTTGAGGAAGGTGGTGCGGCTCTCGGACTGAGTCTGCTCGAGCAGCGCGCGACGCGAAAGCACAACGTTGTTGCGGTTCTTGTCGAGCTCGAGGATCTTCGCTTCGATCTCCTGGCCGAGGTACGGCGTGAGGTCGCGGACCCGGCGCAGCTCGATGAGCGATGCGGGAAGGAAGCCACGGAGGCCGATGTCGACGATAAGTCCACCCTTGACGACCTCGATGACCGAACCGGTCACGACGCCATCGGTGTCCTTGATCTTCTCAACGTCGCCCCACGCACGCTCGTACTGAGCACGCTTCTTGGAGAGGATGAGGCGGCCTTCTTTGTCTTCCTTCTGGAGGACGAGGGCTTCAACCATGTCGCCGACCTGAACGACCTCGCTCGGGTCGACATCGTGCTTGATGGAAAGTTCGCGTGAGGGGATGACACCCTCGGTCTTGTAGCCGACATCGAGGAGAACCTCGTCGCGATCGATCTTGACGACGGTACCTTCGATGAGGTCTCCGTCGTTGAAGAACTTCAGTGTTTTCTCGACCGCGGCCAGGAAGTCTTCAGCCGATCCGATGTCGTTGATAGCGACCTGCTTGGCGGTCGTTGCGGTTGTCATGTAGTGGTTGCTCCAGTAAGGACTGATATCAGGCCGGCACGACCCTGACTGCTGAGTACTGTCGGGGTAGTTTCCGTACACGGCGAACGGATAGAACGTCACAAAAGTGACATGTCAGTCTATCGAGAAACAGGGACGCCCCGCAAATGGGCACTTTCGGGTCGTTTGGTGATCTCAGCGCGGTGTCGTGAGGCGCTCCCGCACCGCCGTCACAACGTTCCCAACAGCATCCGCGGAGAACGGAAGAAACAGGGACGGTTCGAACAATTCGGCCTCGAGAACGAGCGGCCCGCGGTCCGGGTCGTCGACGATGTCGACCCTCGCGAAGAGGGGCAGGGCGTCGGATTCCGGGAACCCTCTCCCCAGAAGCACGGTGCGCACGGCGGCGATGAGGTCGGCGCCGACGCTGAGCTCCCCCTCCCCCGGCTGAACCAGCGCAATCTCCTCGACGTAGACGCCGCCGCGCAAACCCCCTCCGACCGCGAGCAGGGGGCCTTTCGAGACAGCGTGGCTGAACCGACCGTTGAAGTAAAGCAGAGCATGCTCCCCTCGTTCCTGCACTCCTTCGATCGCAGGCTGCACCATCACTGTCTTGCCGAGAGACAGGATGTGGTCCGCAAGAGCCAGCGCGGCGGGATCGCCGGCGTCGAACAGCCCGGTGTTCTGCGATCCGGCCGATACCGTCGGCTTCACGACGATGCGGCGTGCGCCCACCCGCTCGACAGCGGCCGTCACCTCGGTGACGCTGGTGCAGAATGTCGTCGGTACGAGCGGAACAGCCGAAACGCCCGCGATGTCCCTGAGATAGGTCTTGTCGATGTTCCAGCGAATGAGATCCGGGCTGTTGAGCACGCGAGTGACGGATGCCACGGAGTCGAGCCAGTCGAGGAACGCGGCCGCGTGGTCCGTGTAGTCCCAGGGGGACCGGATGAGGACGAGATCGTAGTCCGCCCACGGAACACCCGGGTCATTCCACAGCACGATGTCGGCGGAGAACCCTGCGGCGCTGAGTCCGTCGACGAGCAACGGGAGATCGTCGTCGCGGTAGGCGGGGTCCGTCAGGCCATGGCTGACGAGCGCGATCGCAGTCATGCTGCGACCCTCCCGCCGGAACGACCTGAATCGCCGAGGATGTCGCGAAGGGCGCCATCGAGCTGGGGGTAGCGGAATTCAAATCCAGCCTCGGTCAGTCGTTCGGGAAGAACCCATCGGCTCTTGAGGACGAGTTCAGGCTCGGTGCGCAATACGGCCATGCCGAGCTCAAGCATCCCCCGGCTCGCGGGCAGGCCGACCGGCATCCGCAAGTGCCGTCGTAACGTGGCCATCAGTTCCTGATTGGTCACCGGATGTGGGGCGGTTGCGTTGACGACGCCGTCGATCGCGGGGTGAGCGCGGACGAACCGGAGAATGCTCTCGACGTCGGCGATGTGGATCCAGCTGAACCTCTGGCGTCCGCCAGGAGACCCGAATACGTGGGTCGTCCCGGCCGCTCGGCGACGCGCCGATGTCGGCCAGCGGCCGTCGCGTTGGGACCCACCCAGCCCGAACCGGGTCAGGAGGCGGAGCGGTGCGAGCGCGCCGCCATTGCCGAGGACGATCGAGAGCCGCAGCGCGACCCTGCGGGTGCCAGGAAGATCGTTGGCGAAGAACTCGCGTTCCCAGGCCCGGGCAACGTCGACGCTGAATCCGCTCCCGATCTCGCCGGTGGATTCGGTCATCGGCCGATCAGCGGCATGCCGGTAGATCGTCGCCGTGGACGAATTGACCCACAGGGCGGGCGGTTCGACCGAGGCACGGACAGCGGCGTTCAGCTCACGCGTCGTCTCCACGCGGGAGCGGAGAATCTCGGCCCGGTTCGCCTCGTTGTATCGGCAGTTCACGCTTTTGCCCGCGAGGTTCACCAGGAGGTCGGCGCCATCCACCAGTCGTGTGATCGCAGCGCTGTCGCCCCACGTGGCATCCGCCGTCGCTCGGCCAATCGTCTGCACGAGAGCGCCGTCCTGCCGGAATGCCGTCGTGAGGTGCTGCCCGAGAAAGCCGGATGCCCCCGCGAGGACAATACGCGTTGTCACCCCGGTCAACCGGCAAGGAGAGAGCGCTTGAGGGTGTCCAGGCCGACCCCGCCGAGATCGAGCGCGCGACGGTGGAACTGCTTGATGTCGAATGCGTCGCCCTCGCGGCGTGCACACTCGTCACGGAGCTGTTCCCAGATGCGCTGCCCGACTTTGTATGACGGTGCCTGTCCGGGCCAGCCGAGGTAGCGGTTGACCTCGAACCGCACGAACCCGTCATTCATGTTCACGTTTTTGCGCAGGAAGGCGAAGGCGTCATCGGAGGTCCATGTGCCGGTGCCGTCGGGGTGCTGCTTGCCGAGGTGCACACCGATGTCGAGCACGACGCGCGCCGCGCGCATCCGCTGCCCGTCGAGCATTCCGAGCCGGTCGGCCGGGTCGTCGAGGTAACCGAGGTTCTCCATCAACCGTTCCGCATACAGTGCCCAGCCCTCAGCGTGACCGGACGTGCCGGCGAGCTGCCTGCGCCAGGTGTTGAGCCTGGCCCGGTTGTACGCAGCCTGCCCGATCTGCAGGTGATGGCCGGGAACACCCTCGTGGTACACGGTGGTCAGCTCACGCCAGGTGTCGAACTCTGTCACTCCCTCCGGCACCGACCACCACATCCGCCCGGGGCGCGAGAAGTCGTCGGTGGGGCCGGTGTAGTAGATCCCGCCCTCCTGCGTCGGTGCGATTTTGCACTCGATGGTCCGGATCTCGTCTGGAATGTCGAAGTGGCTCTTCCCCAGCTCTGCGACAGCACGGTCGCTGGTCTCCTGCATCCATTTCTGCAGTGCGTCTGTGCCATGAAGTTTGCGGCTGGCGTCACCGTCGAGGAAGGCGATCGCTTCTTCCACGCTCGCGCCCGGTTTGATCTCGGAAGCGATGCGCTCCTGCTCATCGACCATCCGGGCGAGCTCGTCGATCCCCCACTCGTACGTTTCGTCGAGGTCGATGGTGGCGCCGAGGAACCTGCGGGACTGGAGCGCATAGTGTTCGCGGCCGACGGCATCCTGTTCCTGGGCGACCGGCTCGAGTTCGTGGGCAAGGAAGTCAGCGAGGGCGCGGTAGGCAACGGCCGCCTGCCCGGCATTGTTGGACAGGTCGGACGCGAGCGAAGCGGGGAGTTGCCCTGCGGCGGGGCTTGCCGTTGCTCCGAGTTCGACGAAGAAGCCCTCGTTTGCGCTGTACTTTCTGGCCTGCTCGAAGACCTCGCGGACCTGGCGCTTCGCGGGGGTGATCCCCCGCTCGATGCCGAGCCGCAGGGTGTCGATGTAGCCGGAGACCGCGGCTGGGAGGCCTTTCAGACGGGTGGAGACGTCCGCCCAGTCGTCCACGGTCGCGGTCGGCATGAGATCGAAGATCTCCCGGATGCCCTGGGCCGGGGAGGCGATGACGTTCAGATCGCGCAGGTGCAGTCCCGCGTCCGCGCTCTCGAGATCGAGACGCAGCTCCGCGGCAAGGTCCGTCTGGCTGACGGCATCGACGTCATCGACCGGACTCGCGGCCTCGAGGGCGCGAAGCGCCCGCTTCGCTTCGTCGACGTAACGCTCGTGGCCCGCCGGCGAGAAGTCACCGAACCTGGTGTTCGCCTCGGCGCGACCGATGTAGGTACCGACGAGGGGATCGAGTTCGACGAGCGTGTCCACCCAGTCCTCGGCGATGGCGTCGATGGCAGACGGAGTGCGCGTGGGTTCAGTCATGCGCAGAAGCCTACGACAGCACCGCCCCGCCCGTCACGAATCAGTGCGCGGCGGCATCCCAGTTGTGCCCGCGACCGACCTGCACGTCGAGGGGAACGGCAAGTTCCGCCGCGTTCGCCATCCGGTTGCGCACGATGGCCTCCAGGGCGTCCCACTCCCCCGGCACGACCTCGAAGATCAATTCGTCGTGCACCTGCATGAGCATGCGGGACCCCAGTGCCTGCGCGGCTACGTCCGCCTCGATGTTGACCATGGCGATCTTCATGATGTCAGCGGCGGAGCCCTGGATGGGTGCGTTGAGCGCGGCGCGCTGGGCGTTGTCGCGCAGCACCCGGTTGGGGCTCCTCAGGTCGGGGAACGGGCGGCGACGGCCGAAGATCGTGGTCGTGTAGCCGTCGTCGACGGCCTGCTCGACGACGTTCCTCAGGTAGTCGCGAACGGCGCCGAACCGGGCGAAGTAGTCGGTCATGAGCTTCTTGGCTTCGGATGAATCGATCCGGAGCTGCTTCGACAGGCCGAAGGCGCTGAGGCCGTAGGCGAGGCCGTATGACATCGCCTTGACCTTGGTGCGCATCTCGTTGGTCACATCGGAGGGTTCGACCCCGAAGATCCGCGCGCCGACGAACCGGTGGAGGTCCTCCCCTGAGCGGAACGCCTCGATCAGTCCTTCGTCACCGGAGAGGTGGGCCATGATCCGCATCTCGATTTGCGAGTAGTCGGCGGTCAGCAGGGTCTCGTAGCCTGCGCCCGCTTCGAACGACGCACGGATGCGACGCCCTTCCTCGGTGCGCACCGGAATGTTCTGCAGGTTGGGATCGGTCGACGAGATGCGGCCGGTCGTCGTCCCGGTCTGCACATAACTGGTGTGCACGCGCCCGTCAGCCGCGATGGACTTGTCGACGGTCTCGACGATTTGCCTCAGTTTGGTGGCATCGCGGTGTTCGAGCAGCAGTCCAAGGAACGGGTGCGGATTCGACGCCTGCAGGTCGGCCAGCGCCCCGGCATCGGTCGAATAGCCGGTCTTGTTGGCACGGGTCTTCGGCATGTCGAGTTCGTTGAACAGGACTTCCTGCAGTTGCTTCGGCGACCCGAGGTTCACCTCGTGGCCGATGATGGCGTACGCGCGGGACGCCAGGTCCGCAGCTTTGGCGGCGAGTTCGGAGGAGAGTTCTGTCAGCTGTTCGTGGTTGACGGTGACACCGCGGAGTTCGATGTCGACGAGGGTCAGCAGCGTCGGAATCTCGATCGACGTCAGCACGTGCAGGGAGCCGGGGTCGAGCGCGTCGCTGAGGGCATCCACCAGGCGGACGGTGTACCAGGCCTCGACCGGAGCGGATGCCGGTTCGTTCACCGGGACGAGCTGGTTGGGGTCGGAGATCGGGAGAGTCTCGCCGAGGTAGCGGCTCACGAGGTCGGACAGCGTCTTCTCCTGCCCGCTCGGGCGGAGCAGCCAGCCGGCGATGTGCGTGTCGTAAGCGATGCCGGCGAAGGGCAGTCCGGCGTTCTTCAGCGCCTTGAGCTGCCGTTTGGCGTCGGTCATCAGTTTCGGCGCGGGGCTCGCGAGCCACGCTTCGAATGGCGCGTAGTCGGCGCGACCCGGTTGCCATGCGATTGAGACACACTCGGTCGGGGTGGAGATACCCATGCCCGCCGGTGTGCCGTCGAGCACGTCGACGGTGAACCCGAGCCCGTCCGGGTGAGCGGACACGGCGCGGCTCAGCCACGCTTCGAGTTCTTCATCGAGCAGGTTCTGCGGGGTGGGGGCGGCTTCAGCGGCAACGCCCGTTGCCGTCGTGGTCGCACCGGAGCTATCGCCGTTCTCCCCGATTCCCTCCGCCTTGAACAGCCGGTCGAGCATCGTGCGGAACTCGAGCCGGGCGAAAATCTCGCGCACAGCGTTCTCGTCGATCGGCTTTTTCTCGAGCGAGCCGATCGTCACGGGCAGGTCGACATCGGTGAGCAGATGGTTGAGCTTGCGGTTCCTGATGGCGTTCTCTTTGTGCTCGCGGAGGCTCTCCCCGACCTTTCCGGTGATCTTGTCGGCGTTCTCGAGAATGCCGTCGAGGCTGCCGTAGAGGTTGAGCCACTTCACCGCGGTCTTTTCGCCGACCTTGGGAACTCCGGGCAGGTTGTCGCTCGTTTCTCCGACGAGGGCGGCCACCTCCGGGTACTGGTGGGGCTGGATGCCGTACCGCTCCATCACCTTCGCGGCGTCGTACATCGTCAGGTCGGAGACTCCCATGCGGGAGGGGTAGAGCAGCGTCACGTCGTCGTTCACGAGCTGGATGGTGTCGCGGTCGCCGGACACGACGAGAACCCGGTAGCCCTGCTCCCTGCCCTGGACGGACAGGGTGGCGAGGATGTCGTCGGCTTCGTAGTCCTCGATCGAGATCGTCGTGATGTTCATCGCGGCGAGGGCGTCTTGCAGGAGCGGGACCTGGCCGATGAACTCCGGCGGGGTCTCTCCGCGGGTTCCCTTGTATTCCGGGTACTCCCGGGTGCGGAAACTGAAGCGCGAGATGTCGAACGCCACAGCGATGTGGGTCGGTTTGTGGTCGCGGATCAGATTGATGAGCATGGCGAGGAAGCCATGGATCGCGTTGGTGTGTTGCCCGTCTTTGGTTGAGAAACTGTCCACCGGCAGGGCGTAGAACGCCCGGAATGCGAGGGAATGACCGTCAATGACGAGGAGGGTAGGCTTTTCGTTGTCCGACACCACCCCAGCCTACAAGCGACATCCGACGGTGGCTTCCGAACGAGCAAAGGCGACGATGACCGACACCACAGAGAACGCGCTCGACTACGTCCTGGAGCGCGGGAGCGGTGCCCTCGCCGCCAAGATGGGCATCGAGTTCACCGAATTCACGGTGCAGCGAGCGGTCGCGACCATGCCGGTCGCTGGCAACACCCAGCCGGCGATGCTCCTCCACGGCGGCGCTTACGTCGTGCTCGGTGAATCGCTCGGGTCGATGGCAGCGAACCTCTGGGCGGGCGCGGACAAACTGGCCGTCGGTGTCGACATCAACGCGACCCACACCCGGTCGGCGACCTCAGGTGTCGTCACAGGAGTCTGCACGCCGATTCACCTCGGCCGGTCGATGACGGTGCACGAGATCGTGGTGACCGATGATCAGGGCCGGCGGTGTTCCACCATCCGGATCACGAACCTCATCAAGGACGCGCCCTCGCGCTGACGGCATTCGCCCGGCACGCGCACGTTAAACGCAAAACGGGCCGGAAAACCGGCCCGTTCGTGCGACCTTCTACTTCTTCGCTGTGAGCTGTTCGACGATCGCCTGGGCGACATCGTGCATGGTCAGGCGGCGGTCCATGGACGCTTTCTGAATCCAGCGGAAAGCTTCGGGCTCAGTCAGGCCCATCTTCTCGTTGAGCAGGCCCTTGGCCCGGTCGACGAGCTTGCGGGTTTCGAATCGCTCGACCATGTCGGCGACTTCGGCCTCGAGGGTGATGATCTGCTGGTAGCGGCTGAGCGCGATCTCGATGGCCGGCAGCAGGTCGTTCGGCGTGAACGGCTTGACGACGTAGGCGAGGGCGCCGGCTTCGCTCGCGCGCTCGACCAGTTCTTTCTGGCTGAACGCGGTGAGAAGCACGACGGGGGCGATCTGTGCCTTGTTGAGGCGTTCGGCAGCCGAGATGCCGTCGAGCTGAGGCATCTTGACGTCCATGATGACGAGGTCGGGGCGCAGCTCGGTCGCGAGCGCAACAGCGGTCTCACCGTCTCCGGCCTCTCCGACGACCTCGAAGCCGTTGTCTCGGAGGATCTCGACGATGTCGAGTCGGATGAGCGACTCATCCTCGGCTACGACGACTCGACGAGGGGCTGGGGGTGTTGCGTTTGGCTCGGTCACGCCCCAATCCTACGGTACTCTTGTGCACGTTGTTACGCGCCGGTGTGGCGGAATGGTAGACGCGGAGCACTCAAAATGCTTTGTTCGAAAGGACGTGTGGGTTCGAGTCCCACCACCGGTACTTCAGATCGACCCCTCGACTTCCCAACGTTTACGCGGAAGTCGAGGGGTCGTTTTCTTTTGGTGCAGAAGGGCATCCCTTCATTCATCCCTTCATAGGTTCTTGGAGCGCACCAGGGACTGACGGCGCCGCATAGATCGGGTACAGACACACTGACCCGGAGGCACCCATGCCCGCAGCAAAGAAGAACCCGAAAGATGTCGCCCACGCGAACGTCCAAACTAGAACTACAGCATCAGGCGCGACCAAGTTCGTCGTCCGATATACGGACCCAGGGCAGAAGCAGCGCTCCATCTCATTCGACGATGATCGATCCGCTGAGGAGTTCGCCCGTAACACTCGTCGGGTGGGCTCCGAGAGGGCAACGCAGATTCTTCTCGCGGACGTCGAAGATGGCATGACGTTTACTGCCTACGCGTGGAAGGTAATCGAAAGCAAGCGCGGCATTTCCCAGAAGAGCATCGACGACTACTCGTACTGGATGCGTTCGAGCATTGAGGACGCGTTCGGTTTCAAGCAGCTGGGCGACGTTCACGCCGAGGACATACAGCTCTGGATTACTGGCCTGAGCGAGACCGGGCTCGCAGAGAAGACGATGCGGAATCGCCATGGTTTCGTGGCCATGGTTATGAACAGAGCACGTGATCGAGGTGACATCCGCGTCAATCCCTGCAAGGAAACGGTGATCCCCCGGACGGTTTCGCGAGAGATGGAATGGCTTTCACGGGACGAATTCAGCCGACTCCTAGCGTTCATCCCGGATCACTACAAGGCGCTGGTGATGACGATGGCTTTCACGGGACTGCGGTGGGGAGAGGTCACCTGCCTGACGAAGGCCGATGTGAACCGTGAGACCGGGATGATCGCGGTAGCCAAAGCCTGGGTGAAAGATAGTAAGGCAGCCGGCGGAATAAAGGTTGGCCCGCCGAAGACGGCATTCAGCAAACGCCACATTCGCCTTCCGCAGGAGATTCTGCGAATGCTCTCCGCTGACCTCGATTCCGGGAACCGGCAAGACCTCCTGTTCACGAAGAAGAACGGGGAAGCCGTCCGTCAGCAGTACTTCTGGCAATGGGTTTGGGTGCCGGCACGGAATCTCGCGAACGGACGGCCTGCATTCGAGTACAGCGGGAAGGCGGTCGGTGGTGTTTACAAGCCGAAGGAAAGCGGTGACTGGGACAAGCTGCCCGTTTCAACGGATCTCGTGCTCGGCAAAGAGATCCGCATCCACGACCTACGGCATACCTTTGCCTCGTGGATGCTCGCGGGAGGTATCGCGATGGACGCGCTGCAACGGCTTCTCGGCCATTCATCGATTGTTACGACTCAAAAGTATTCCCACCTGGCCCCCGAGCGGATGAACGCATCGTCTGATGCTGGTTCGAAGATCCTCGCTGAGATGACGCCGTTCACAGCGAGCGTTTCAGGTGATGTTGTGCCGACGCAACTGCCCGCACTTGAGGCCGCTGCCCCTGAACCTGAGGTGCTACCGACGTCGCTCGCGGAGCTGGAATCGCGCATTGAAGAGCTCGAGAACAGGCTGAGCCAGTCGGACGCCGATGCGGCCATATTGTTCCTAACAAGAGCGTTCCTACGAAATAGGCACCAAGTGTGAGGGCCCACTCTCCGACGTGGGCGCGACTATGGCCGCAGTCTGGCACCCGCGCCGACTCCGTCGTCGCGTCCTCCCGTACCAACTCGTCGACATCGAAGAGCTCTCAACGCACCACCAGCTCAGCTCCACGCACGCACCGCAGCCCGAACCGAGCCCCACCCCGCCACCCGACACAACCTCCCGCACCGTTCAGTCTCCGCGGCGCCGACTGTTCGTGACTCCCGCGGAGCTTGCGGAGCGGTGTGGGCTCCTGCGGGGTTGTAAAAAAAGGGGCAGGCCAGCGGCCGCAATGCCTTAGCCGTTCAGTATCTGCTGTACGTAAGAGGTGGGGTAGCGGAAATTTCATACGGACGGGTCGTATGCGAATCGAATGTCTAGATGGGACACGGGCACCGGCCCTTTGCTCTTGAAGCGCGTGACGGGTCCGGCATTCGCTCCATTTTGGCGTCGCTCTAGATAGTGTTGCGGCAGGAGGTCCAGATGGCCCGAAGGCGGGAACTAGCTGATGTCGCGCACGGCATCTCTGGACACTTCATGTTCGATTCCCCGGCGAATCCCGACTGGCCGCTGGCGCACGTGGCAAACGCCGTTCGAGCCGGCGGCGGGACCTCATACTCTTTCGATCTACTCAGCGGTGAGACGGACCCGCCCTCCGAGCACATCAAGTCGCTGTCGACAATGCTCCAGCGCGATCTCGCCCGTCACCTCGATGCCCGTCACTTACCTCTCAATTGGGTAGACGAAGCTTCGCTCGATGTAAAAGTCGGCGACTGGAGCGCCGGCCAGGTGGCACCGGTGCGGTGTCAGGTTCGGATTGTCGATGACCTCCAGACCGTGCACACATCTACTCGGCGCGGTCAGATGACTGTTCCCCGCGGCTCGATGGCCATGCGTTTGCGCGAATGGTTCCACCGCAACTCGTCCTAGAACTGAACGCGTGTCGAACGACAAACGGCATCTCCGTTGCAGCAGCACGTTTCCCGCGAAGGATTGGTGTTGGGGCGGTCGGCACGTGCTCGGTATGCCCTCGGTGTTCGCTAGCGGTTGCCCTCCGGCTTGCGGGCACTCCTGACATTGGGCGGGTAAAGCTAGTGCGGCAACCCGGCCCGACCGCAGCGGCGAGTGCGCGGCCTATCTAGATTTTCCGACGTATGCCAGCATGACCACATGACACGTTTGCGTCGGGTCTCACGGTTGCAGTGGTTGACGATGATTTTGCTGATTGTCGCGGGCGCGATGCTTGCGTTTTTCTTCTTCGACCAGACGAGTCCCAGATGGCTGTTGCTGGCTGCGTCGATCCTTCTCGTAGCGTCCGCGCTCCTCAGCGCCCGGACCCTGTGGAACCAGTCCGCTGTTTCCGGACCTCACCGCGGGGCGGAACCTTCGACCGAGCCGCGGCCCGAGAACACTCCACGGCGATGAGTAGCGTCGACAACCAACGCGTTAGGACACGTCATTGAAGATCACGAAGCTGAGCGTCGCAGGTTTGATAGTGACAATCATTGGGCTTGTCGCCCTGATTCTCATCAACAATGACTCTTCGCTGGCTACATTGGCAGCGATCGTGTTTGGTGCGTCGGTGGTGACTATCGCCTTGATCCAGGTGGCAGTCGTGACTCGCCAGCGACGAGGCGAGAAAGCCGACCGCTCGAGCGACCATTGACTTCCTTCCAGAGGTGGGCTCGCCGGAATCCGGTGGACGCTCCCTCTGACCGTCACTAGCCGTTGAGGGTTCCGCTTGGCGGGAGGTAGAACGGATCGCTCGCACTCCGCCAGAATGAGAGGGCTTTGAGGAGAGACAGACATGCCTGATCGCCGTACCGTCAAAGTAGCCTTCGACTATGGCTACGAGTGGCCCATCGAGGAGGACGAGTGCGAAATCACACCTGAGTCTCTCGACCTGTCGCCGGAGCTCACGCAGCGGCTTCGTATGTGGCTCGACTTCTGGGAATCTCATTTCCACTACGACCATGGGTGGGACTCGCCGGAGCGTGAAGCGAAGTGGTGCCGTGAAGGCAAGACAGTGTCGTGGGATCTTCGCCTCGAGGTTGCGGAGATTGCAGACGTTGTATTCGATGTCGACCGGTGTGGATGTGGCCGAAGCAACCGTCACTGAGGGTGTGGACCGAAAGTGATATCTCCCCCTGGCACGTTCCGCTGCTGGTCCGTTGAACGTTCCCTGTTGGCGCGGTGCAATCCGCCTGAAGTGACGTCGCGCTTACGGTCCCCTATGGGGGCTGGTGACGGGACGCTTTGCCTGCCATGGTGGTTCGGCCGAACCCGATAGCGGTTTGCGAGAGGACGACGCGGTTGGGAGACGAATGCGATTTCTAGCTTGGCTGTCCACATTCGGTGCCACGCTCGGGTTCATATTGATGATTGTGGCTCCTTCTTCGGACGCTAAATTGGCACTAGGCATAACTGCGCTTGCCTTCACTGCTCTGGCAATAGTCAATTTCATGAAGCTTCGAGCCAACGCCCGAGCCGCGAGCTCGAAGTAAATCAACTCGCGATGAATCCCCTTATTCGGAGAACTTTCCGGTGCGAGTCGTTTCACTTGAATTGCGATCCAGGTGTTGCTGGCGCCTCGCCAGCGACGAGGCGAGAAAGCTGACCGCTCGAGCGACCGGTGAGCGTCTTCTAGGTTCCCGTCGGGATTTCTGAGCGACATCGGGTGGGGGCCAACATTGCGCGACCCTCTAGAGTCAGCACGTGAGCGAAAGTGAGCGTGAGAACTCGGGTGCCCTGACGTGGAAAGAAGTTGGACGGCCCGTTGTAGCTGGCGCCCTGCTCGTTGTCGGTGTCCTCACCGTTCTTGCTGCGTCTATCTACCAGTACTGGTACAACGTTAGGGACCCGGGCTACACATGCTCGATGAATCAGCCACCCGAGGCAACACCGCTCGAAGCGGAGATAGACGGCAAGACGTCTTGGTTTCCTCTGGGTCTCGAATGCACCTACCGTAGCGTCTCCGGGAGTCCCTTCACCGCGTACCCAGGCTGGGCACTGACTATCGCCCTCGGCGTAGGCCTGCTGCTTATCACCCTCGCTGTCATTCTCGTCGTCCGAACCTTTCGGCACACCGCTTCGTCTTCCCGCGGCGCTCTCCGACGCGCGTCATCCAGTTGAAGGGATGCCCGCACCGGGTTGCTCTCCTGATGCCGTCGACAGGCATAAATCCGCGTCGATAACGGATCCGTCTTCGTCAAGTTCTCTGAGTGTCGCCCGCTACTTGCGAAAGAAGGCTGTTTTCAATAGCAACCCCAAGAGTCCGATCCAGAGCGGCACACCCGTAACCACTAGCGCGGCGAATGTGAACACGGCACTCCAGAACCAGCTCATCCCGGCCGTGTCGGAAGATCGCATCACTTCGGCAGCGATGCTCGTCACGAGGGCGAAGAGCGCTGCCGCCGCCGCTCCTACAAACGTGAGTTGCACAAGGAAGGTCCCATTCCGCATCACGCGTGGTTCCGGGCGCATGGAAGCGACCAGAACGAACACGGTCACAGCCGCGAAGAGAACTGCGGCGAGGAGGCTTACGCTCCACGCCAGCGAGCCACCACCCATACCGGTCGCAAAGATTAGGCTTGCTGAGATCAGAGCTAGAACACTCGCCAGTGCCCCAGCGAAGTTCAGCGAAGTCGCAAACTTGGCTTCTCCTCGGTTCGGCAGGGTCATGTGGCCATTATGACGTGACCGGGTGTCGAGGGCATCGCGTTGAGGGTTCCCGCCTTGCCCTTCTTCCGAGCGTGCGGAACTACTCCTTCGAAGTCTGCCGAGCGATTGCCGCAGCGATCACTATGCTGCCTGCTGTCGCAATGCTGAAGCTAACCAGCCCGAACCAAGATCCGCGATCGGAGGAATCAGCCAGGACCTTCAATAGGTACCAGATTGCCGATGCCCCGAAAAGCACTACCGCGATCCATGCCAGCACTTTCTTGAAGGTTCTGCGCGCAGGAGTCTCGGTCATGGCCCGATCTTATTACGCCGTCTACACGGGGGTTCAACGTCGATGGGCACCCGCGCTCGAAGTAGACGTACAGGCGGCCGCGGCACTCCCCGTCGCGTTGAGGGTTCCTTATTTCACTGCTTGGTCACAGCTTCAATACAGCGGTGGCAAGCTGCGCGAAGTACGAGACGGTAAGACTCCAAGAGCAATCAGTCGGTGTTGAGTGACCGGCTTCTCCGCCTTCGTATGACATGGCCAATTCCCCAGAAGAACATGAGCGCGCTTAGGACGAGCAAAGCAATACCGAGACCCCAGAGCGGGATACCGAGCGCCGCGGTGATTCCAGTACCTTCAGTCGAGTCTCGACCGGGCATCAGAATTGCGACTAATCCCACAAGCAAAGAGACTGCGCCGAATCCCAGCGGGTAGGACGGGTGCTTGAAATGCTCCTTGTGCTCGCTCACGCGGGACCCCAATTCCTCGATGATTGCTTGACGGCTATGAATCGACACTAGCCAACTACTGGTGCCGTGGTGCTCTTCTCCGGATGACCACGGTTACGGAGGCTGCATCTGAGCGGTTGCATGTCGTGTCGAAGCTGCGCGGCCCTCATCTGTCGCGATGAGGGTTGCCCAGCCGGTGGACGTCCGTCGATCGCTCCTAGCAGTCGCGTTGGAGCTGGCTCCTGCCCCGGTGAAACAAATGGACGAGACGAGACGAGTCGTTGTCTTCGCGCATGTAGCCCCCTAAGGTGTCTTCATGTCGAACCCCGAGTATCTACGCTCTCGGCGCGCGAGCGTCATCGGCCTCGCTGTTGTCATCTTTGTTTTGGTAGTGCTGATCGTTGGGCTATTTTGGGGAGCGGCCAGCGAATTGTGGCCGTTGTGGGTCGTTTGGATACCTATAATTTTTGCCCCGGCGGCGACGACCGGCTATTGGTGGTGGCAGAAAAAGCGGTGGCCGGACAAAGACCTCTGACATGAGAGACTTAGGCACCGACCGGCAGGGAATGGTCCCTCCTGTGTTGCGACGATGGCGTCCTCGAGTCACTGGAGCGTGAGCCGCACGGTGAGCGGAAGGCCGGACTGCGATGTGCCCGCACAGGGTTAGATACGGCACGACGTTCCGAGGTTCCACTCCGACAAACGATCACTGGGGCACGCGCGATAGGTCACCGCGTGGGCATCACGGCATCAGGGAGTTCATGACGGGATTCGCTGAGAGAGCCGAGCAGATTGCGGCCCACCTCGTTACCCACGAAACCGGAGCTGTAGCTGTTCCTCACGACAAAGACGGCCGCCAGTCCGCCGTGGATTACCTCCTCGAGTGGCCGGATGGCAGGCGAGGCGCACTCGAGGTGACACTCGTTATCGAGCCGACGTCCATCGAATGGCAGGGCAAGGCCGCCAAGGACGGCTGGCGGTGGCCATCAGAAACGTCCTGGGACTTCCGCCCCGCCGAGCTCAATTTCCACTACAAGCGGACACGACGAACAGTTCTACGCGCTGTGCAGCTATGCGACGAATGGTCCGTCGACTCGCCTGAAGACCTCCCGGTAGGCGTCTTAGCAACAGAGAGCGAAGTGAACGCGTTCCTCGCCGATGAAACGGGAAGTCTGCGACGGTCGCCGTTCAGCGCGGGGGTAACGGTGTATCCGAGTATCCGCACTGAGTTCGTAGAATCGGCACCGGCTGATTTCTCCCTCGTCGTGGAGAGCTGGCACGAGCAAGCTCACATGGCGTCGCATATCGAGAAGGTGAAGAAGGCTCCTGGCGTTGCCGAGCGGCATCTGTTTTTGGTCCCGCTCGATGACGTACTACCGGCGCGGTTCTTCACGGATGACTTCGAGACGCCTCAACTTTCGCCCAAGGGCTTCGACGGCGTGGATACCCTGTGGGTTTGGTCCAACTACTGGCATCGCTTCCTGGTTTTCCGAGATCAATCGTGGCGCTGGCTCGACTTCCCAGGGACTCCGTCTGAGACATCCCGCTGAGGGTACGGCTATCGGGCAGAGGCAGCAGGTTTTCCCCTTGCAAGACCCTCGAACGCTGAAGCTCTTGCGGAGCGGCATGCGTTTACTTGGCCGCCATACCTGCTCCGGCGATTCACCCGGCGATCCTGGGGTGTGCACTGGAGAGTGTGTCCCTAACGACTCTGATCGACAGTTTGAGGACGGGACGCTTCACCTGAGGCGGCGGCGTGTGATCGCGAAGTAGACGGCCCAACTCAGGAGAGCGATGGCGGCGAGAATCGTGAGGATCCATAACTGCGCAACCGCCAGCCCGACCGTCAGCACAATCAGAATCACCCAGATCCGGACACTTCGGCGTGAGAATTCGTCCGCACGTTGCTTGTCATCAACCATCAACTCCGCGCTCCCTTATATTGACCGCTCGCCATCGCCAGCACCCACCGACGGTCCTCTCCGATAGTTAGCGACGCTAGCAGGCCCCCTGTCCTCGGTGGGCTCCGGTTATCCACCGCTGCGAAGATGGCTGTCGAGATTTCTTGTCGGGATTTCGGTGGAGGCTTCTCGCTTCGCGTTCCACTGATCGCCTCGATAGGGTCGCTTAGCGAGCCCGGGTCGGAACGCGGCTGTTTGTGAGATGCTCAACGCCATGCACCCTTTGCGCCTGACGGCGATGATTCTGATCGGCCTAGCATTCCTAGTGATGATCTTTGGGCTGATCTACGGAGCTGTAAGTACCAACGCGAACGTCGACTGGTCCGTGGCCTGGTCGGTCCCTGTTGCATCGGCGGTGCTGGTCATCGCAGCCGCCGTCTGCCTTATCGTGTGGAAGCGCAATCGATGAACCCCGTTGCTGCTTGCTCCTCTAGAGGATCCCGTTGAAGGTCCCTCTTTCGGATGTAGCGCTACGCCAACCATTTCGATCGAACTTGGACTTCGGCATCCTCGTAGCCAAGGTGCTCATAGAAGTCCAGCACAGCCTCGTTGGTTGAGCGGACCATGAGCTGAGCCTTCACAGCGCCTTGCTCGCGGAGCCAGTGTTCCGCGGCAGCCATCAGGTGTCGCCCCAGCCCGGTGCCGCGCTGACGCGCACCTACGGCGAGGTAATAGATCCAACCTCGGTGTCCGTCGTGGCCCACCATCACAGTTCCAACCAAACGCTACGGATGGACGGGGGACCTCGGCGGCGGAAGCTTCGTTGAGTTTGGCGATGCCTACCTCAACGGGGAGTTCCCTGGAATCAAGGAGCTCGGAAAGCGATGCTCGTCGGAGCTCCGATCTCTGGCCAAGACGGGCCTGCTCGCTCCTGACCTGCCGTTCCGTGTGACGAGTAACACGACCGAAATTGGGTACGGGATCACGGTTCGCCTCGGCGACCGATCCCGGGTCGAGGACAACCAGGCTCTCTGGGAAGCAGCTCGGCAGATCGCACTGCCGCACCAGCAGTACATCTGCATCGAGAACCGGCACCACCAGGACACGTACGAGTACACGAATTTTCGCTTCAATTACGCACTGCCGCGCCTATGACCCGAATCCCGGGCTCCTAGGCGAGATCGTCCAACGGCGGCAGCGTCCTGACGATCTTCAGAGCCTCAAGGCTAACCGTCACGATCCGGGGCGAGTAGGTCAACGATGAACCGGGGCTTGCCTTGCTCCTTTGCCGTCGTTCGTGTCATTGAAAATACCGGAGGCTTCGTCGGTCTTCGCCTGATGGCGCTCAACGCCCGCGACATGACCCGGCCGCCCCACTCCTTCATCGAGTGACGCCTCTTGCACCGTGAGGGGCCGCGAGGCCAATTCGTCGCACTTGGATCGCTTTGCACGACTCACGGCAGAGGGTCGTCGCAGGGTCTCAGGCTTACTGCACCCGGGTACGCCGAGCGCGCATAGAAGCAGGAGGGACGAGCTTGAAAGGAAGCCATGTCAATCCAGCAGATCTACACCGCAGATGAGGCCGCAGCCATCCTGCGCACAACCCCGCGGCACCTAGCCACCCTGGCGAGGAGGGGCGAGATCAGAAGCATGAAGATTTCCCGTTCTTGGGCTTTCCCAGAGGACGCGATTCAGGAATTTATCACGGCTAAGAGCCAGTCGATCGTTTCAGAGGCAGACGCATCGCGCACTGGCCTGACTGCGGGTGCGCTCAGAAACCTCGAGCGGCGCACTCGTCGATAGTTTGTCGACCCGGCATTATCCTCGTTCGCATCGTCGCGCGTGGGTTTCTTGGCTCAACATGAAGGGATCATCCCTTCATTCGACGTCATTTCGTGACATGCTGGGTCCGTAGAAGCCCGGAATTGCGCGGAAACGTTGGTTCGGAGAGGGGCGTTGTGTGGGTTCGAGTCCCACCACCGGTACAGCATGAGGACCCCCGGTCATGTCGGCGTTCGCGCCGGGAGGGCCGGGGGTTTTCCTTTGCCCCGGCGCTGCGCCGGCGAAGGTCGTTCCGCAAGAGGATGGCGCGCGACACGACGGTCACGACATAATCGGGCGCTATGAACGCACCGTCGAACTCCGGACCGAACGCCGCCCACCGTCGCCCCGAGGGGGTGAGCGACGCCACCGTCGAAGCGCTCGGCAAGCTTTCCGAGGCTCTCGAGGTCGTCGAACATGCCCGTGGTCTGCTCTATGGATTCCACCGGCTGACCGGAACGGCGGACCTCGCTCTCGGCGAAGCCGTCGAGCTGCTGCGCAAGGCCGGGCACGATGACTTCGCGGACGATATTGAGAAGCGGATCGTCGGCCGCAACGTCATCGAGGGTCGCTGGACCTTCCAGATCGTCGAGGACTATGACGACAACTACTACCGTCCTTTCGTCGACGCGGAGGCACATGCACGCGGCGAGCTCGTCGGAGGCAAGCGGCACCTGTTCGAAGCGGAGATGAAGGAGGACCGCCGGACGCACGGCAAACGCCACCACGAAGCGCTCCCCGGGAACGAGAGCGAGCGCGCCTGACGCTCCCGCTCAGATAGCCGAGCGCTGGGCGAGGAGCGGACACTCGAACGGATCGCTCTCGCCGAGACCCACGCGGTTGATGTAGCGCAGCACGATCCCGTACGACTCGAACAGTCCGGTCTCCGTGTAGGTGACGCCCCGTTCACGGCAGAAGGCTGCGACGATCGGGGCGGCCGTGCGCAGGTGGGGTCTGGGCATCGACGGGAAGAGGTGGTGTTCCACCTGGTAGTTGAGTCCTCCGAGCAAAACGTCGGTGAACCGGTTCCCCTTCACGTTCCTGCTCATCAGCACTTGCCTGCGGAGGAAATCGATCTTCATCCCGCGCGGGACGAGCGGCATCCCCTTGTGATTGGGGGCGAACGAGGCTCCCATGTAGAAGCCGAACACTCCCATCTGCACGCCGAGGAACGCGAACGCGATGCCCGGCGACAGCACAACGAACAGCAGAGTGAGATAGCCACCGAGTCGGAGTGCGATGAAGGCCAGTTCGAGCCACCGTCGATCAATGGGTTCCCGGCTGAGGAGCCGGCGGACGCCAGACGCGTGAAGAGATAGCCCCTCGAGCAGAAGGATCGGGAAGAAGAACACACCCTGGTGGGCGATCGCCCACGCGGTCAGGGGATTCCGGCGCTTCGTCGCCTGCTCGGGCGTGAACGAGATCACCGGGAGTTCGATATCGGGGTCGGCGTCCTTCTGATTGGGCTTGGCGTGGTGACGCGTGTGCTTGTGCTGCCACCAGCCGTAGCTCATGCCGACGAAGAGGTTGGCGATCACGAGGCTGGTCCAGTCGTTCCACCGGCCGGAGCGGAAGATCTGCCGGTGGGCGGCGTCGTGCCCGAGGAACGCCGTTTGAGTGAACATGACGGCAAAGCCCGCGGCGAGGAGCAACTGCCACCAGGTGTCGCCCACGAGGATGAAAACGACGACGGATGCCGCGAACACCACGGGAACCGCGATCAGCTTGGTCCAGTAGTACCCGTATCGGCGGCGCATCAATCCGGCGGCATGGATCATCTTCGCGAGTTCGGCGTAGTCGCCTGTCCCGTCCTGGCGGCCTGTACGGCGCACGGCGGGGGCTGAAGCGGGAACCTGGGACGTCATGGTGTCCTCCAAACCGAGAATGGGATGGGGGCTACCAGGGTCCGGGGTCGCCGTTCAAATAGTTTAGGCGCGGGAATCCCCGGCGGTCCAGACCTTCAGCGGACTGGGAGAAAAGGGTGCGCTGGTGCGTCAGCTCTGAGGGGTCGGCTCCGGGGTGATCTGCAGGTTGCCGCCGGCATTGGCGGCAGCCATCAGTTCTTCGAGCCATTCCCTGTTGAGCTTCTCTTCGACGGCACCATCGAACTGGAACTGAATCGGGATGGACGGATGCACCCACAGGATCCGCCGTCCCGGCCCCGCATCGTCGATACGGCCGTTCACAGCGAGGGTGAACATTTCGCCCCGCCGAAGTTTGGTCACGACGACAACCTTCAGGTGGGCCAGTTCACGGTCGGTCGCGTCGATTTCGACCGCCGGAAGTCCGTACAGCAGCTTTGCCATGATTTCCCTTTCGCGCGGGGCAGGATCCCCCACTAAGCACGATAGTCTCCGAGCCCGCCCGGGGGCCGGATTGATGTCGAAATGGCCGTTCCCACATGTCAGCTCTCGCGCAGCCCGCGAAGCCTCTCTGACGCCCGCTCGGCGGCACGCGCGGCCACCTCGGCTGCGTGATCAGCGGATGCCGCGGCGCGGCCGAGCGACTCGTCCTCCCGGTCAGTCGCGGCGAGGTCCCGACCGAGTTCGGCGATCTCGTCCTCGAGTGCCTGGCGGCGCCTGCCGAGCTCGACCCGGCGCTCGGACAGGGCGGTCCGCTCCTTCCGGACCACGTCACGCGCGGCGTCGGCCTCCGCGGCTTTCGCCAGCGCTTCCTCCGCTTTTCTCTCCGCCTCCGCGATCTGTTCTGCTGACTTCCTGTTTTCGACGACCCGGAGTGCAGGCCGGCGGCGACGGGGCGTCTTCACGGTGGGTTCGGCGACGGCACCGTCGAGGTCGACGGGTTCGATCCCGTTCGAGGACAGCGCGCGAACGAGGCGGCCGCTGAGGACGGCGTCGGCTGCCTGCGGATCGGCCATCGCCGCCTGAAGTGTCTGTTCGACGTCAGCGATCGCGGCTGCGCTGACCTTCTGGTCGTCCTCCGCGGCGAGATCCTTGCCCTGTCGTGCCATGGCGCGCAGCAGCTGGAGGCGCTGTCTGCCCAGTTGACGCAGGTCATCCCCGTCGAGGTTCTTC
Source organism: Mycetocola sp. TRD_SC_2 (assembly GCF_055361225.1). Taxonomy (NCBI): domain Bacteria; kingdom Bacillati; phylum Actinomycetota; class Actinomycetes; order Micrococcales; family Microbacteriaceae; genus Mycetocola; species Mycetocola sp. TRD_SC_2. The sequence goes on from NZ_CM143954.1 coordinate 1,460,430, forward strand.
TCGGCATCCCGCAGGAGGGCGCCGAGTTCGAGGATCCGGTCGATGTCGTCTGATCGACGTGCCACCAGAAGGTTGACGAGCCAGGCGCTCGTTGACGGTTTTGGAAGACGCCCGATTTGCCGGGCGAGATCGGCGTTTCCGGCGTCCTTCAACGATCGAGCTCGTGCGGTGCGCACCGAAACGAATTCCGTCGGCGTTCTCAGGTAGAGGTCCTGGAGCACGTCACTCAGCTCGGTCGAAGGCTCCGTCGTCATCGGATCAGGATACGCGCCGAGCTGCGTCGCGGCTCGCCGCGCGCGTCGGTGTCAGCCAGACTGGAGCGGTGACGACCACTCTCCGTGCGGCCCTGCTCGCGCCCCGTACAGACCCTCGCAAGCGTCCGGTCCTGCTCGGTGGCGTTTTTCTCGTTGTTGCGGTCGGACTCGCCGTGCGCACCGTCCACGGTCCCGTCGGAGACGCGGTCGGAGGCATCCTCTATGCGGTGCTCATCTATTCCCTGATCGCGATGGTCACGCCAGCCGCGTCCGCTGCACGAGTCGGCAGTGCCGCCGTAGTGATCTGCACCGCCATCGAACTGTTGCAGCTGACCGGGCTGCCGAGCGCGCTCGGCGCCGTTTTCCCACCCATCCGCTTCGTGCTCGGCACGACGTTCGTGTGGACGGATCTTGTCACCGGCGCGGTCGGTGGCCTCGCCGCCGTGCTCGCTGACGGAATCCTTCTCCGCCTGGGACAGCGCAGGCGCTTCCGCTCCGTTCAGTGAGCGCCAGCATAGTGCTGGACGAGCGCGAGGACCCTCGACTCAAGCAGACGCAGCGCCGCGACAACCGTCGAATCGACGATCTCCTCCGGACTGCCCCCGAGTTGGCGTTCGACCACGTGTAACTCGCCCCGTGGGGAACGGATGCCGATGAAGACCGTCCCGACCTCCTGACCGTCCTGCTCGTCAGGTCCCCCGACACCGGTGACCGACAGTGCGAGGTTCGCGCCGAGCAGGCGAGCGACGCCGGTCGCCATCTCTTCCGCGGCCCGCGCAGAAACGACCGGGCCGGGGGCAACGTCGAGGACCCTGTGCTTGGTCTCGCTCATGTACGCGACCACCCCTCCGGCGAACCAGGCCGAAGAATTGTTGGCGGCTCCGAGCCGTGAGGCGATCTGGCCACTGGTCAGCGATTCCGCGACCGCGATCTTGAGATGGGTCCCCTCGACGGCCTTGGCGATCGACTCGGCGAGGGCGATGGCCTGGGTGATGCTGGGGTCAGAAGAGGTCATGCAAGAATTCTCGCTTCGTGCGGAGATCAGCCACAGGGGGTTGACACTATGCCGGGCTCAGGCGCCGAGGATGAGCCGGCGGAGCGCCGTCTCGGGCGCCACTCCCCGGCCGTTGAGAATCTCACCGGACTGGTAGCGGTCGAGAACGCGGGGATCGATGTAGCTGCTTCGCGCGACGGCAGGCGTGTTGCCGAGTGCGTCAGCCGTCTCCTTCACGGCGGTGACGACGTTCCTCGCACATCGTGTTGCGTTCGGCGCGACGCCGAGCCGCCGGAGAGCGGTCGCAGCGATGATGCTTCCGTGCAGGGTCCGGAAGTCCTTGGCCGTGAAGTCACCGCGTGTGCGCTCACGAACGTAGTCGTTGACCTCCTGCGGTCGCAGCGGGCGCCAGGTGTCCCCGCTCTTCCACGCGAGGAGCCGGGCCCGGGGCCCTCGGGTCTTGAGGGACCGGATCACGGCAGCCAGATCCGCGTCCTCGGTTTCGCTCGACCAGGCCTGGCCGCTTTTCCCAGGAAAGTCGAGCAGAACGGTGTCGCCGCTGACGGTCGCGTGCGCGTTGAGCAGCGTGGTGAGGCCATGGCTGCCGTGTTCGAGGGCGAACCGTTCCGTCCCGACGCGAAGGCGGGCCGAATCGAGGAGACGAAATCCGGCCGCAAGCGCCCGCTCACGAGACCCGGGCACGCTGCGCAGGTCGAGAGTGACGAGACGGCGAGCAGAGGGCAGAGCGGACGCCAGGTCGAGCGCACGGTCAAACTTGCGTTCCGCCTGCTTGCGCGACCACGCCTCGTGATAGAGGTACTGGCGTCGACCGGCTCCGTCGGTCCCCACCGCCTGTATATGGGCGTTCGGATGAGGCGCGATCCACACATCCGTCCATGCCGGAGGAATGACGAGCGCTGTGATCCGCTCGATGGTCTCTTCGTCCCGGAGCGGATGCCCGCCCTCATCGACATACCGGAACCCTGAGCGGGTTCTTCTCCTGCCGAGCCCGGGGCCCGTTGTGTCACTTCTGCGCAAACGGGGCATCAGGCCGCCCCGTGCTGCCGGAACTCAGGAATTTCTCAACTCCGAGATCAGGTCGTCCTTGCGCTTGTTGGAGTAGCCCGTGAGGCCGATTTCCTTCGCCCGTTTCTTCAGGTCCGCGACCGTCCAGTCCTCGTAGCTTCCTGATTCGCCGCCGGCTCGACCGACCTCGCTCCGGCCGCGTTGCGCAGCCGAATTGGAGATGCGTGCTGCCTTTTGTTTCGAGGCGCCGTCCTCCCGGAGCTCTTCGTACAAATCCGGGTCCTTGAGGCTGGGATTTTTCTTCTGGGGCATCGTCTTTCCTGGGTAGCTCGGTGTCAGAGGTTTTTGCCGCCGGTGACGGGAAGGACCGCGCCGGAGACGTACGACGCGTGTTCTGACGCGAGATACACGTAAGCCGGCGCGAGCTCGGCGGGCTGGCCGGCACGACCAAGCGGCGTGTCCTGCCCGAACGTTTCGACCTTGTCCGGCCAGGACGTCGCAGGGATCAGCGGAGTCCAGATGGGGCCGGGGGCAACGGCGTTCACCCGGACGCCCTTCTCGCCGAGCTGATCAGCGAGGGCTCGGGTGAACGCCACCTGCGCGGCTTTGGTCATCGCGTAATCGATGAGCTGCGGCGATGGCTGGAACGCCTGGATCGACGACGTCGTGATGATCGATGCTCCGGGCTTGAGGTGCGGGATTGCTGCGCGTGCCGTCCACATGGGGGCGTAGAGGTTCGTTTTGAACACGCGGTCGAACTCGGCCGTTGGGATGTTCTCGAGACCGTTCCGGTTCTCCTGATACGCGGCGTTGAGAACGAGAACGTCGAGCCGGCCGAATTCTTCGACCGTGAGTTCGACGATGTCGGTGCTGTACTGCTCCTCGCGAGCGTCACCCGGGAGCAGGAGCGCCCTCCTGCCGGCCTTCTCGATCCATTCAGCGGTGTCTTCAGCGTCATCCTGTTCTTCAGGAAGGTAGGAGATCGCGATATCCGCTCCCTCGCGCGCGAAGGCGATCGCGACTGCCCGTCCAATTCCTGAGTCCCCTCCGGTGATCAGCGCAACCTGGCCATCGAGCTTTCCCGTACCGACATAGGTCTCTTCACCGTGGTCAGGGCGCGGTTCCGTCTTCGCGGTGAGACCGGGCTGGTCCTGTTCCTGGCGGGGGAAGTCTTCGGAGGTGTACTTCGACGTTGGGTCAATGTTTCCAGCGGTCACGGCAGGCCTCTCTCGGTGTCAGGAACGGCGTGAATGCCGCGTCCAGCGAACGGTGCGTAGAACCATACGCCGCGTACTGAACACAGTGGAAGGGGTGGCGGGTCGAGCGGCATCCCCAGTAGCGTTGTGCGGCTGCGGCCCGCCCGCGCGCGTCACGACAACGAAGGGTGCCCTCATGACGGCTTCACCGCTCCACCGTTCCCTCTGGCTCGACCGCCCCGTACCGGTCGACACCGACGAGTGGCGCGCGCTCGACACCGTCGACGTGCTCGTGCTCGGGGCTGGACTCTCGGGCCTGGCCACCGCGGCGATGCTCGCTGAGGAGGGCAGGTCGGTCGTCGTGCTCGAGGCGCGCTCTGTCGGTGCTGTCACGACCGGGAACACCACAGGCAAGGTGACGCTGCTGCAGGGGTCCCGGTTGTCCCAGATCCGGGATGCCGTCTCCCGCGACCTCGCGGAGGCTTACGTCGGCGCGAACCGTGCCGGTCAGGACTGGCTCCTGCGGCACGTACGCGACCACGGTGTCGCGTTCGACGAACGCACAGCGGTCACCTACGCGTCGACGGATGCCGGAGCCCCGACCGTCGAAGCGGAGCTGGACGCGGCATCCGATCTCGGGTTGGCGGTCACGGCCAGGCGCACGCTCGACCTTCCGTTCCCGGTAACGGCCGCCGTTGCCCTGGCCGGCCAGTTCCAGCTCGATGCGGTCGACGTTCTCGACTCGCTGGTCCGCACCATCCGGCGGCACGGCGGGCTGGTGATCGAGGGGGTCCGGGCGACGAAGATCGACTCGGGCGACCCGTGCGTGGTCTCCACCACGCGGGGTGATGTGCGAGCCGACCGGGTCGTCGTCGCGACAGGGTCGCCGTTCCTCAAACGCGGCGGCCATTTCACCACCCTGGAACCTCAGCGGTCCTATGCCGTTGCCTTCCGGTGGCCCGGCCGATCTCTCGAGGGAATGTACCTGTCCGTTGACGAGCCGTCCCGCACGATCCGTGACGCCCATCGCGCGGATGGCAGCTATCTCGTCATCGGAGGCAACGGTCACCGGGTCGGCAAGGACACACCGACGTCGGAGAACGTCGAGGACCTGGTGCGGTGGACAGGAGCGGAATTCCCGGATGCTGTCGCTTCGCATCGTTGGTCGGCTCAGGACTACCGGTCGACAGACGAGCTCCCCCACTTCGGACCGATCACCGCCGGGGACGACCGGGTTCTCGTCGCCACCGGATACGCCAAGTGGGGACTCACCAACGGGATCGCCGCTGCCATCGCCATCTCCTCCCGCATCGCGGGAACCCGACCTGCATGGGCCGAAACCCTGGAGAGCAGGCCGCCAGCGTTCACCGCTGTGGGAAGCACTCTGGGCGCTGGAGCTAAGGTCGCAGGGGACCTCGCGCAGGGCTGGCTCGGCGCCGAGCTGTCCGCGGATCCACAAGACGCGCCAGCCGAAGGAACGGGGATCGTCGTCCGCGACGGTGTCGCTCCTGTCGCGGTCTGCACCGTCGATGGCATCACCCGGCGCCGTTCCGCCGTCTGCACCCATCTCGGCGGCATCGTCACATGGAACGATGCTGAGACGTCATGGGACTGCCCGCTCCACGGCTCCAGGTTCGCGCCCGACGGTGCCGTTCTCGAGGGTCCGGCGGTGAAACCGCTCGCCGACTGAGTCAGGCGGGCTTGCTCGCCTTTTTCGCCGGAGTCTTCTTCGTCGGCTTCTTGGCGGATTTTTTCGCGTCGCGGGATTTCTCCACGCTTCGCCGCAACGCCTCCATCAGGTCGATCACCTCGCCGCTCTCACCAGCGTCCTCGCCTGATTCGCCGAAGGTGGCATCCGTGTCGACGGCTTCGCCCTGTTCGAGTTTCGCCTCGATGAGTTTGCGCAACTGCTCCTGGTACTCGTCCCGGTATTTGCCCGGTGTGAAATCGTCGGCGAAACTGTCGACGAGCGACGACGACAACTCCAGCTCTTTCGCAGAGATCCGCACCTTTTCGTCGAGCGACGGGAACTCGGCCTTGCGCACTTCGTCCTCCCACAGGAGGGTCTGAATCAGAAGTACTCCGTCGCGGGACCGCAGTGCAGCGAGCCGGGTCTTCTGGCGGAGTGCGAACTGGACGATGGCCGTGCGGTCGGTGGACTCGAGGGTTCTGCGCAGAAGCACGTACGCTTTCGCAGACGAGGAGTCGGGTTCGAGGAAGTAACTGCGGTCGTACATGATCGGGTCGACCTGGTCACTCGGCACGAACTCGACGACCTCGATCTCGCGGCTCTTCTCCTCCGGGAGGGATGCCATGTCGTCGGCGGTGAGGATCACCGTTGAATCGCCGTCCTGGTACGCCTTGTCGATGTTTTCGTACTTGACAATTTTTCCGCAGATTTCACAGCGGCGCTGATACCGGATCCGGCCGCCGTCCTTGTCGTGCACCTGGTGAAGCGGCAGGTCGTGATCTTCGGTGGCGCTGTAGACCTTGACGGGCACGTTGACGAGCCCGAAGGTGATCGCGCCCTTCCATATAGCTCTCATGCACCCCAGTGAACACCAGAGCGGATGGGGATGACTAGCCCTTGCTGTTGTCCCGGGATTCCCGCCGCGACATGGTATTACGGACCAGAAGCGGGACAACGAGTCCGAGCAGCAGGACGATCGTGGCGACGGAGACGGCGGCGATGATCCCGGCCTCGCGGCTGACGACGAAGTCGAAGACGAGCATCGCGGTTCCGATCATCGACAGGGAGACCCCGACGAGCACGGCGCGGATCATCCGGTGCCCGATCTTCACCGTTGCGCTCTTCACGAGATGGCGGAACAGGATGCGGTGCGCGCTGACCGGCAGCAGGCTGAGAACCGTCGTGGTGATGGAAACAGAAACGAGGGTGAGGTAGAGAACGAGCTGGAAGTCGTCCAGCTCGGTGAACCGGGGCTGGAACGCGATGGCCAGGAGAAAGGCGGTGAGGATTTGCGTTCCCGCCTGCAGGACGCGCAACTCCTGGAGCACATCGGCCCAGTTGCGGTCGGAGCGTTCCAGTTGTGTCTCGTGCCGGCCCAGTCGGGCGGGCACACCCTCCGTGTCGGTGTTCGGGCTCCCGGATGACATGATCTCGCCTCCAGTTCAGGACCCTGATGTCCTTCTGCTCCGTGTTAACACCGCCCGCGGAACCGGGTCAAGTCCTTGAGCGGCGTGGGTTGCCAGCTTACTGTTTGAGCGCGGCCAGGGCCCGCTGCCTGACCAGGATGGGAGGAACTCGCATCATGATGAACCGAATTCCAGACGAAGACCCGGTGGAGTACAGCGAAGACGAAGACCTCGCAGTCCTTCCGGATGATGACGAGGACCTCGATTTCGACGTCGTCGCTCTCCCCGATGAAGAGCGGCCGATCGACGAACTCGAGTTCGGATCGGACGACGACCTCGATCCGGACGACCTCTAGCACCAACGACTCAGCGCGGGCCCGATTCCGGCCCGCGCTGAGTGGTTACCGCGACCTAGTTCTGGTAAGCCGGGGCAGCGCCCTGGTGGGCGTCACCGACCTTGTGCACGCGAAGGTCATTGGTCGAACCGGAAATTCCGGGAGGGGAACCGGAGATCACAACGACCTTGTCTCCGATTTCTGCCATCTGCATGCCGATGAGTACGTCGTCGACCTGGCTGAACATCGCGTCGGTGTGGGTGACCCGGTCAACGAGGAATGCCTCGACGCCCCAGTTGAGCTGCATCCGGCGGCGGATTCCCTCGTCGGGGGTGAAACCGAGCACGGGGATCTGGGTGCGGAGCCGCGCCATGCGACGAACCGAGTCGCCCGACTCGCTGAAGACGCAAAGGAACTTCGCCTCGACGAAGTCGGCGACCTCGCTCGCGGCGAGAGTGATCGCGCCGCCCTGGGTCCGCGGCTTCGTGCCGAGCGGTGCGATCCGGTCGAGGCCGTGGTCCTCGGTCGACGCGATGATCCGTGCCATGGTCTGCACGGTGATGACGGGGTACTCCCCCACGCTCGTCTCGCCACTGAGCATAACGGCGTCGGCGCCGTCGAGAACCGCGTTCGCGACGTCGGACGTCTCGGCGCGGGTCGGGATCGGGCTGGAAATCATTGATTCGAGCATCTGAGTCGCGACGATGACCGGCTTCGCCATGCGGCGGCACAGTTCGACAGCGCGCTTCTGAACGATCGGAACAGCCTCAAGCGGAAGTTCGACGCCGAGGTCGCCTCGAGCAACCATGATGCCGTCGAACGCGTCGATGATCTCTTCGAGGTTGTCGACCGCCTGCGGCTTCTCAATCTTGGCGATGACGGGAAGGCGCGTGCCTTCCTCGTCCATGATCTCGTGTACCCGCTGGATGTCTTCTGCGTTGCGCACGAAGGAAAGGGCGATGAAGTCGGCACCGAGCTTGAGGCCCCAGCGCAGGTCGGCCTCGTCCTTGTCGCTCAGGGCGGGGACATTGACGGCGACGCCGGGCAAGTTGATGCCCTTGTTGTGCGAGACGGCGCCGGCGACGACGACCTCTGTGGTGACGACGACGCCGTCGGTCTCGAGAACCTTGACCTTGACCTTGCCGTCGTCGATGAGCAGGAAGTCGCCTGGCTTCACGTCGTTCGGCAGACCCTTAAAGGTCGTGCCGGAGAGTTCACGAGTGCCGAGGACGTCCTCGGTGGTGATTTTGAAGATGTCGCCCTCGGCGAGGTGGTAGGGGCCGCCCTCGAACTTGCCGAGGCGGATCTTCGGCCCCTGGAGGTCGACGAGGACGGCGACGGGCTTTCCGGCATCCGCGGCAGCCTTACGAACGTTGGCGTAAACGCCCTCGTGCACGTCGTAGGTGCCGTGGCTGAGGTTCATTCGAGCCACGTTGACACCGGCGTCGATGATCGCGCGGATGTCCTCATAGCTCGAGGTGGCTGGGCCGAGGGTCGCGACGATTTTTGCACGTCTCATTGATGCTGCTCCATGTTCTGCGCAGGGATGCGCTGGCGGGATTGCGGAGGGATGAAATGAGGGCGGACGGTGGCCGCGCCCTTCGAGTCTAGAGCGAGATCGCGCGATCGGTCGGGCGGACAGGTGCCGGGAGGCTCGTCTCACCCTCGAGGTACCTGTCAACAGCTGCTGCTGCTGCCCGCCCTTCGGCGATCGCCCAGACGATGAGGGACTGGCCCCGGCCGGCGTCGCCGGCGACGAAAACACCCGGCTCGCTCGTCTGGTAGTCGTTGTCACGTTCGACGTTTCCGCGGTCGTCGAACGGCACGCCGAGTTGCGGTGCAAGCGAATCCGTTTCAGGACCGGTGAAGCCGAGCGCGAGCAGGACGAGGTCGGCTGGGATCTCGCGTTCGGTACCGCTCTTCGGCACGCGACGGCCGTCGAGGAATTCGGTTTCGGCAACGCGAATCGCACGCACTTCGCCCGACTCGTTGGAGAGGAACTCGACGGTCGACACGAGGTACTGCCGCTCGCCGCCTTCCTCGTGCGCGCTCTGCATTTCGAACAGCGTCGGCATCATCGGCCACGGCTGCGCGTCGGTCCGCGCCGGTGGCGGCTGCTTGCCGATGGCCAGGTTCGTAACGGATGCAGCGCCCTGGCGGTGCGCGGTGCCGATGCAGTCAGCACCGGTGTCGCCGCCTCCGAGGACGACGACGTGCTTGTCCTCCGCGGTGATCTGGCCGGGGACGTCATCGCCCGCGCCCGCCTTGTTCTGCGGAACGAGGTAGTCCATGGCGAAGTGAACGCCGGCGAGGTCGCGACCCGGGATGGGAAGGTCGCGCGGAACCATGGCACCTGTTGCGATGACGACAGCGTCATACCGTGAGCGCAGGTCGCTCCAGCTGATGTCGACACCGATGTGAACGCCGGCGCGGAAGCGGGTTCCCTCGTCGGCCATCTGCTTGAGACGGGCGTCGATGTGCTTCTTTTCCATCTTGAAGTCGGGGATGCCGTAGCGCAGCAGGCCGCCGATCCGGTCGTCGCGCTCGAAGACGGCGACAGTGTGTCCGGCGCGCGTCAGCTGCTGGGCGGCGGCGAGGCCGGCAGGGCCAGAGCCGACGACGGCGACCGTCTTGCCGGTCAGGCTCTCCGGCGGGTGCGAATCAACCCACCCGTTCGCGAAGGCCTGGTCGATGATCGACACCTCGACCTGCTTGATCGTGACTGCGGGCTGGTTGATGCCGAGCACGCACGAACTCTCGCAGGGAGCCGGGCACAGCCTGCCGGTGAACTCGGGGAAGTTGTTGGTGGCGTGCAGCCGTTCAATGGCCTGCCGGCCTTCCCCGCGCCAGGTCAGGTCGTTCCACTCGGGGATGAGGTTCCCGAGCGGGCAGCCCTGGTGGCAGAACGGAACACCGCAGTCCATGCAACGACCGGCCTGCCGGCGCAGCTGCGTCGGGTCGCCCTGTTCGTAGACTTCTTTCCAGTCCATCAGGCGGATCGGAACGGGCCGCCGTTTCGGCAGTTCACGTTCCGTGACTTTCAGGAATCCCTTGGGATCAGCCACCGGTTACCTCCAGGATTCGGCCCCAGACGACGTCGCCGTCGGGGTCGAGCCCCTCGGAGACGGCATCGCTGCGGGTCTGCAGCACGGCTGCGTAGTCCCGGGGCAGTACTTTCACGAATGTTTGGATGCTCTCGTCGAAGGTTGAGAGCAGTCGTGCGGCGAGCTCGGACCCGGTCTCGGCGAGGTGCCGTTCGAGCAGATCACGGACGATCACGGAATCGGCACTCCCCAGCTCGGTGAGCTGAAGTTCGCCGGTCGCGAGTGCCTCGCGGTTGACCGAGTCGGTCGACAGATTACGAACGTATGCGGTTCCGCCAGACATTCCGGCGCCGAGGTTGCGCCCCGTCGCCCCGAGGATGAGCGCGAGCCCACCCGTCATGTATTCGAGGGCGTGATCGCCGACGCCCTCGACGACAGCGGTGGCACCGGAGTTTCGCACGAGGAATCGTTCACCGACGGTTCCCGAGATGAACATGCTTCCCCGGGTGGCGCCGTATCCGATCACGTTGCCTGCGATGACATTCTCGGAGGCCTCGAAACTCGACGAGGCCGGTGGACGGACGATGATTTCGCCGCCGGAGAGTCCCTTGCCGACGTAGTCGTTCGAGTCGCCCTCGAGGCGGAGCGTGATCCCGGCAGGCACAAAGGCGCCAAACGATTGCCCGGCCGACCCGGTCAGGTGAACGTCGATGGAGCCGGGCGCGAGACCGTTCTCGCCGTGGCGAACCGTCACCTCGTGACCGAGCATGGTTCCGACGGCCCGTTCGGTGTTGCGGATCGGCAGGTCGATGCGGACCTGGCCCCCGTGCGCGAGAACGTTATGGCTGCGCTTGATGAGCTCCACGTCGAAGTGCTTGTCGAGTTCGTGTTCCTGATCGCGTGCGTGAGTACGAGGCTCGCCGGGTTGGAACTCGGGCCCGACGAGGATCGGCTCGAGGTTGAGCCCCGACGCTTTCCAATGGGCGATCGCCGTGTTGGTGTCGATCAACTCGTTGTGGCCGATGGCCTCCTCGAGCGTGCGGAAGCCGAGTTCGGCGAGGTATTCCCGGACTTCCTGGGCAATGAACTCAAAGAAGTTGACGACGAATTCCGGCTTGCCGGTGAACCTCTCGCGAAGCACGGGGTTCTGAGTTGCGACGCCGACCGGACAGGTGTCGAGGTGGCAGACCCGCATCATGATGCATCCGGAGACGACGAGTGGTGCCGTGGCGAACCCGAACTCTTCGGCGCCGAGGAGAGCGCCGATGATGACATCCCGACCGGTTTTGAGCTGACCGTCGACCTGCACCACGACGCGATCGCGCATCCCGTTGAGCATGAGCGTCTGCTGCGTCTCGGCGAGTCCGAGTTCCCACGGTGTGCCCGCGTGTTTGAGTGAGTTCAGTGGGCTCGCCCCGGTCCCGCCGTCGTGGCCGGAAACGAGAATGACGTCGGAGAGCGCCTTGGCCACACCGGCGGCGACAGCACCGATACCGGACTGGCTGACCAGCTTGGTGTGGATGCGAGCGGAGGGGTTCGCGCGCTTGAGGTCGAAGATCAGTTGCTTGAGGTCTTCAATCGAGTAGATGTCGTGGTGTGGCGGTGGGGAGATAAGCCCGACGCCCGCCGTTGCGTGGCGGGTCCTGGCCACCCACGGGTACACCTTCGTCGGCGGCAGCTGGCCGCCCTCGCCCGGCTTTGCTCCCTGTGCGAGCTTGATCTGGATGTCATCGGCGTGCGTGAGGTACATACTCGTGACACCGAAACGGCCGGACGCCACCTGCTTGATGGAACTGCGACGCTCCGGGTCGAGCAGACGGTCGGTATCCTCACCGCCTTCACCGGTGTTCGACTTCGCGCCGAGGCGGTTCATCGCGATGGCGAGGGTTTCGTGTGCCTCCTGCGAGATCGAGCCGTAACTCATTGCGCCGGTCGAGAAGCGCTTGACGATTGACGCGACAGATTCGACCTCATCGATCGGGATGCTCTCGCGCTCGGCCGTTTTGAGTGTGAACAACCCCCGGAGGGTCATCAGGTTCTCGGCCTGGTCATCGACGAGGCGCGTGTACTCACGGAAGATGTCATACCGGCGGTTGCGGGTGGAGTGCTGCAGGCGGAACACCGTGTCGGGGTTGAACAGGTGCGGGGACCCGTCGCGACGCCACGAGTACTCGCCTCCGGTCTCAAGCCGTTCGTGGGCGACCTCGGCGGTGTTGAGCGGGAACGCGGACTGGTGGCGCTTAAGATTCTCGGTCTGGATGACGTCGATGCCGACCCCGCCGAGCTTCGACTCGGTCCCGGTGAAGAACTCGTCGACGAACTCCTGGCTGAGCCCGACGGCTTCAAAACACTGGGCGCCAGCGTAGGAGGAGACCGTCGAGATTCCCATTTTGGACATGATCTTGAGCACGCCCTTGCCGAGGGCGTAGATCACATTGCGAACAGCCTTTTCAGCGCTCACTCCCTCGATGACGCCGCTGCGAACGAGGTCTTCGCAGGTTTCCATCGCGAGGTAGGGGTTGATTGCCGAAGCACCGTACCCGATGAGGGTTGCGACGTGGTGAACCTCGCGGACGTCTCCGGCCTCGACCACGAGTCCGACCTTGAGCCGGTTCTGTGCCCGGATCAGGTGGTGGTGAACGGTGGCGACGAGCAACAGCGACGGAATGGGCGCCAGGTCCTTGTTCGAGTCCCGGTCACTCAGCACGATGAAGTGGGCGCCGGCCTCGATGGCGTCGTCGACTTCGGAACAGATTGCGGTGAGACGGTTGCGCAACGCGTCAGGGCCCTCGTCGAATCGGTACAGGCCGCGGATGGTTGTCGTGGTCTTCGAGCCGTGGGTCGGGTCGATGTGCTGGATCTTCGCGAGCTCGTCGTTGTCGATGACGGGGAAATCGAGGACGACCTGCCTGGCGTGCTCCGGTCCGGAGCTGAGCAGGTTCCGCTCGGGGCCGAGTCCGAGCTTGAGCGACGTCACGACCTCTTCGCGGATCGAGTCGAGCGGCGGGTTCGTGACCTGGGCGAACTGCTGGGTGAAGTAGTCGAAGAGCAGACGGGGCCGCTTGGACAGGGCAGCGATCGGTGTGTCGGAACCCATCGCACCGAGAGGTTCCGCGCCCGTCTGGCCCATCGGACGCAGGAGAATACGCACTTCTTCTTCGGTGTAGCCGAAGGTGCGCTGACGGCGCGTCACCGATGCCGGCGTATGGACGATGTGTTCGCGCTCAGGGAGGTCGGAGAGGTTGATCCTGCCTGCCTCGAGCCACTCGCCCCACGGCCGGGATGCCGCGAGTTCTGCCTTGATCTCATCGTCTTCGATGAGCCGCTGGCCTTCGGTGTCGACGAGGAACATCTTGCCTGGGCGCAGCCGGCCCTTGCGCTTCACGCGCTCGGGGGCGATGTCGAGCACCCCGATTTCGCTGCCGAGCACGATGAGGCCGTCTGTCGTCTCGAGCCAGCGGCCAGGGCGGAGCCCGTTGCGGTCAAGCGTCGCTCCGACGAGGGTGCCGTCGGTGAAGGTCAGGGCGGCGGGGCCGTCCCACGGCTCCATCTGCATCGAGTTGAACTCGTAAAAGTCCCGGAGCTCCTGCGGCAGTCCGGTCTGCTTCTCCCAGGCTTCGGGCACCATCATCATCATCGCGTGCGGCAGGGTCCTGCCGGTGAGCGTGAGCAGCTCGAGCACTTCGTCGAACGACGCAGAGTCGCTCGCGCCGGGGGTGATGATCGGAAGCAAAGGCCGGATGTCACCGAGCAGTTCGGATTCGAGCTGCGACTGGCGGGCGCGCATCCAGTTGCGGTTTCCTTCGACGGTGTTGATCTCGCCGTTGTGGGCCATCATGCGAAGCGGCTGAGCCAGAGGCCAGGACGGGAAGGTGTTGGTCGAGTACCGCGAGTGAACGATCGCGAGCTTCGATGCGAACCGTTCGTCGCTGAGGTCGGGGTAGAACGGTTCGAGCTGCAGCGTCGTGACCATCCCCTTGTAAACGAGGGTCCGGCTCGAGAACGAGATGAAGTAACCGTTGAGCTCGCGTTCGACGCGCTTGCGGAAGCGGAATGCCTGCCGGTCGAGGACGATCCCGGAGACGGGCTCATCGGCATCCGTTGTGAGAGTGCTCGAGACGAACAACTGCTCGAATGCGGGCATGGCGTTCCTCGCGAGGCGACCAAGGTGCTCGTCGTCGGTGGGTACGTCGCGCCAGCCGATCACGGCGAGGTCTTCGTCGTCTGCCAGCCGTTCGATGCCGGCCTTGAGCTCGGCGCGTTCGGCTTCATCGTGTGGCAGGAATGCCATTCCGACCGCGTACTGCCCGGCGGCGGGCAGATCGAAGCCGCTGACGGCGCGGAGGAACTCATCGGGGATCTGGGTGAGGATGCCTGCGCCGTCACCCGTTCCCGCGTCGGATCCGATCGCGCCGCGGTGTTCGAGGTTCCGCAGAGCGTCGAGGGCGGAGACGATGATGTCGTGCCCGGCCGTACCGCGAAGGGTGGCAACCATGGCCAGACCGCAGGCATCCTTTTCGCGCGCTGGGTTGTACAGTCCTTGCGCCTCTGGAACGAGGCTGAACTGGGAAAATGTGGGTCGAGGCTCCATCAGAAAACCGTCCTTACGGAAGAATCTGGGCGGTGGGACATCGATGGCCCGGGAGGTGAGAAGTTTTCGCCGCCCGTCAGCGGACTGTGTGGCGTGGCACACGAGGCGAAGGGAGTGGTCAGTTGAAGCCGTACGGTTCAGGCAGACCTAGGATTTGGGGGCTGTGTCGCTTGTGGCGAGGGCATCCCCTGATTCGGATGGTGTTTCCTCGGGCTCGCCGAGATCCACGTAGTCCGAATCGGTGTGTGACGAGTGTACCCCAGCGCCGGACTCATTCCACTCGCGCCCTGCGACGTACGGGCTCGGCTCGAACCCGGTGTGCCTGCGGGACTGGACAGCGAGGATGACGAGCCCGACCAGAATGGCAAGGAGCGCGGCCCAGACGTTGACGCGCAGACCGAGGAAGACCTCGCTCGGGTCGATCCGGATTGATTCCCAGACCGTGCGGCCGATGCCGTACCAGATCAGGTAGAGGCCGAGGACCTTGCCCCACTGCAACCGGAACCGGCGCTCGAGGATGAGGAGCACGGCGACGCCGACGAGGTTCCAGATCACTTCGTAGAGGAACGTCGGGTGGAACAGCGTGCCGGCGGGCAGACCGACGGGCCAGGCCGGGTTCGACTGCTCGATCTCGAGGCCCCACGGCAGGGTGGTGGGGATCCCGAAGAGCTCCTGGTTGAACCAGTTACCGAAGCGTCCGAATGCCTGGGCGAGAAGAAGAGCGGGCGCGACAGCATCCGCGAAGGTCCAGAACCGGATGCCGGTCATCCGGCAACCGATCCACGCACCGACGGCTCCACCGATCAGCGCGCCGAAGATCGCGATGCCACCCTCCCAGACATACAGGGTCCGAAGCAGGTCAGCGCCGGGGTAGAAGTAGTCGTTCGGGTGGGTCAGCACGTGGAAGACCCGGGCGCCGATGATCCCGAGCGGAACGGCCCAGAGAATGATGTCGAGCACGATGCCCGGTTCGGCGCCGCGACGGGTCAGCCGGGCGTTCGTAAGGAACGCGGCAGCAACGATGCCTACCAGAATGCAGATGGCATAGAAGTAGATCGTGAAGTTACCGAGTTGGATGGAGTTGATCTCCGGGCTCGGAATGCTCAGGTGGATGGACACGTGGTTCCATGCCTTTCTGGGGTTGCTGTCGAGGTGCGCGGTTAACTCTAGTTCGCGCGGGCCGTTCCCTGCGCCAATTCGCGGGCGACAGCGGCGACGCGGTCCACTCCCCCGTCGGCGAGGGCTTTCACGAGCGCTGAACCGACGATGGCGCCGTCAGCGTATGCCAGGATTTCGCGCACCTGGTCGGAGGTCGAGATGCCGAGGCCGACGCATGCGTTCTCACACCCCGCCTCACGGAGCCGGGAGACGAGAATCTGGGCGGCCTTGTCGACGTCGCCACGGGCGCCGGTGATGCCCATGGTGGACACGGCGTAGACGAATCCCCTGCTGGCGTCGACAGCCAGCCGGAGCCGGGCGTCACTCGACGACGGTGCAGCGAGGAAGACCCGGTCGAGGCCGGAACGTTCGGAGGCCGCGAGCCAATCTGCTCCTTCATCGGGGATGAGGTCTGGAGTGATGAGGCCTGCGCCGCCGGCAGCGGCGAGGTCGTCGGCGAAGCGCTCCACGCCGTACTGCACGACCGGGTTCCAGTACGTCATGAGGAGGACGGGAACGTCGACCCGCGCGGTGATGGCGCGAACCGCGTCGAAGCCGTGGCTCAGCTTGAACCCGTTCGCGAGGGCGTGCTGTGTCGCCTTCTGAATGACGGGGCCGTCCATGACGGGGTCGGAGTATGGCAGGCCGAGTTCGATGATGTCGACGCCGTTCTCAGCGATCGCCACGGCGGCGTCGACGCTCTCGTCGAACGTGGGGAACCCGACCGGGAGGTAACCGATCAGGGCACCGCTTCCCGCTTTCTTCCGTTCGGCGAGGACGGATGCCACAGTGCTCACGATTGTTCTGCTCCCTGATCGATCAGGTCGAAGTATCGACCGGCTGTCTCCATGTCCTTGTCGCCGCGGCCGGAGAGGTTGATGAGAATCGTCGCATCCTTGCCGAGTTCCTTGCCGAGCTCGAGCGCGCCGGCGAGGGCGTGGGCGCTCTCGATAGCCGGGATGATGCCCTCGGTCCTGCTGAGCAGGCGGAGCGCGCTCATCGCCTGGGCATCCGTCACCGGCCGGTAGGTTGCACGGCCGATGCTCGACAACCAGGAGTGCTCCGGACCGACGCCGGGATAGTCGAGGCCGGCCGAGATCGAGTGCGACTCGATGGTCTGGCCGTCGTCGTCCTGCAGCAGGAAGCTCTTCGCGCCGTGGAGCACGCCGGGGCGTCCCTTCGAGATGGTCGCGGCGTGGCGGGGCGTGTCGATGCCTTCACCCGCCGCCTCGAAACCGTACAGGGCGACATCCGTGTCGTCGAGGAAGGCGTGGAAGATGCCCATCGCGTTCGATCCGCCTCCGACACATGCGGTGACGGCATCCGGAAGTCTGCCGGTGAGGTCGAGGACCTGCTGGCGTGCTTCTTCTCCGATGATCTTCTGGAGGTCACGGACCATGGCGGGGAACGGGTGGGGACCAGCGACGGTTCCGAAGATGTAGTTGGTGGTCTCGACGTTGGTGACCCAGTCGCGCATGGCGTCGTTGATCGCGTCCTTGAGCGTGCGGGAGCCCGTCTTCACGGCGATGACCTCGGCGCCGAGGAGCCGCATCCGTGCCACGTTGAGCGCCTGGCGCTCGGTGTCGACCTCGCCCATGTAGATGACGCAGTCGAGGCCGAACAGAGCCGCCGCTGTTGCGGTTGCGACGCCGTGCTGCCCGGCGCCGGTTTCAGCGATCACGCGGGTCTTGCCGATGCGTTTGGTGAGCAGCGCCTGCCCGAGAACGTTGTTGATCTTGTGCGATCCGGTGTGGTTGAGGTCCTCGCGTTTGAGGATGATCCTGGCTCCCCCGGCGTGCTCGGCGAACCGTGGCACCTCGGTGATGATGGACGGCCTGCCGGTGTAGGTCGCGTGGAGCTCGGTGAGCTCGGCCGCGTACCCGGGGTCCTGCTTTGCCAGTTCCCACGCCTCTGAGAGCTCGTCGAGGGCGGCGATGAGGGATTCCGGGACGAAACGCCCGCCGAAGTCTCCGAAGTATGGACCGGTTTCGTCGCGTAGTGCCATGGTTTTAGACCGCCAGGAATTCGCCGAGGGTGAGTATGGGATCGCTCGTCACGAGTGCTTCGCCGATGAGGACGACGTCGGCACCGGCTTCGCGGTAGTGCGCCACGTCGGCCGGGGCAAGGACCGCAGATTCCGCGACACGGATGACTCCGGACGGGATCTGGGGCGCGAGCCGGCCGAAGAGGTCGCGGTCGAGTTCGAACGTCGAGAGGTTGCGGGCGTTGACGCCGATGAGGCTGGCGCCGAGGTCGAGTGCGCGTTCGAGCTCGTCGGCACTGTGGGTTTCCACGAGGGCCGTCATCCCGAGCTCGGTGATGAGACGGTACAGCTCGGTGAGGGTCTTCGTATCGAGCGCAGCGACGATGAGGAGAGCGAGGTCTGCTCCCGCCGCACGCGCCTCGAACACCTGGTACGGGGTCGAGATGAAGTCTTTGCGGAGAACCGGGATTCCGACGGATTCGCGGACATTCACGAGATCGTCGAGTGAGCCTTTGAATTTGCGTTCCTCGGTGAGCACACTGATGGCGCTCGCCCCGCCGCGCTCGTATGACACGGCGAGCTGGGCCGGGTCAGGGATGTCTGCGAGGTCACCGCGCGACGGGCTGGCCCGTTTAACCTCGGCAATGATCTTCACCCGGTCGGCTGGGGACAGTGCCGAGAGAGCGTCGAGGGGAGGCGCGGCATCCGTCGCGGCGGCTTCGACCTGCGCGAGTGGGCGCAGGATCTCTCGCTGGCGGGCATCGGAAAGTGCGCCAGCGGTGAGGTCGGCGAGCACAGCGCTAGTGCTCCTTCGGAGCGGACTTGGGGCCGTTGACGCCGTAACCGACCTTCTTGAGGATCCAGCCGAGAAGTGCGCCGACGACGAGCAACCCCGCAGCAGCCCAGACGAGCCAGGCCCAGTCCAGCCAGAATGCGATCGTTCCGATGAGGAACGCGATCAGCATCACCGTTACCGCCGTCCAGGCGGCCGGTGAGTGGCCGTGTCCTAGTTCTGTCGACTCTGCGCTCATGGGTTTCCTCCAGTAATTCAGTGCGGCCTCAGTCTATCGGTTGTCACGACGGACTCTCGGCGGCGGAACGGGGTACGGCGGTTCAGCGGGTCGGGTCGTCGCCGCGGGTGAGATCGTCCCAGCTGTCGACGGAATCGGGCGAGACGCCGCCGTCGACCGGTTCGAGACGGACGGCTGAGTACTTTCGTGATGACGACGGCCAGCTTTTGGCACTGATGACGATCACGATTCCGGCGATCGCGAGCAGGACGCCGGTGAGAAGCGCGATGACGGGCCAGACGGTGAGCGAGCTCGCGATCACGATTTCGGCGATGGAGTTCGAGCCGGCGACCCCGGTGGCCTCGGTGACGGCGGCTTCGCTGGCGCCGACGGGAGCTGTCAGCGCGAGCACGGACGACAAGACGATGCACACGCCAAGAACCACGTTGAGGACGCCGAGCAGAATCCGGAACAGAAGACCGGCGATCGCGAGAGCCGCGGCGAGGGCGAGCCCGGCGAGAGCGAGGGCGGCCAGTGCCGGAGCAGCAATGGTGCCGTCGACGGGGACCGACGTCGTCGGAGCGCCCGGCTGCAGTTCGACGGTCAACCAGGTCTGTGTCCATGCGATCAAGGCAAGACCGCTGAGCGCGAGAGACGCGAGGATGAGCACGTACTTGGTGCGCTTGGCACCCGAATCGGATGTCATCGCACCCGTTTCATCGCGTTGGCGACGGCGACGGCGCGGAGGGGCGCCGCTGCCTTGTTCTGGGACTCACGGTATTCGCTCTCCGGGTCGGAATCGGCGACGAGCCCGCCGCCGGCCTGTACGTGGGCGATGCCGTTCACGATGGTGGCGGTCCGGATCGCGATAGCGAGGTCGATATCGCCGGAGAAGGCGAAGTATCCCACCACTCCCCCGTACACGCCGCGCTGCGCCGGTTCGAGTTCATCGATGATCTCGAGCGCCCGCGGTTTGGGTGCGCCAGAGAGGGTGCCAGCGGGGAATGTCGCGGTGAAGACGTCGATCGGGCTGGCGGAGTCGCTGAGCGTTCCCTCGACCGTCGACACGAGGTGCATGATGTGGCTGAACCGCTCGACCCGCATGAACTCCGTGACCTCGACGCTGCCCGCGGTGCACACCTTCAGCAGATCGTTGCGCGCGAGGTCGACGAGCATGAGGTGCTCGGCGCGTTCCTTCTGGTCGCCGACGAGCTCTGTGGCGAGTTCGATGTCGTGCTCGGGGGTGTCTCCGCGGGGTTTCGACCCGGCGATCGGGTGCGTGAGCACCCGTTTGTCCTGAACCTTGACGAGCGCTTCCGGGCTCGAACCGACGATCGAGTACGGCATACCGTCGACGTCGTGGAGCTTGAGCAGGTACATGTACGGGCTCGGGTTGAGGCTCCGCAGGATCCGGTACACGTCGATCGGCTCTGCTGTGCACTCCTGGTCGAAACGCTGGGAGACGACGACCTGAAAGATGTCGCCGTCGCGGATCCGCTCCTTCGCCGTCACGACGGCGTCGAGGAAGTCCGCCTTCTCGGTCCGGTTCCGAGGCGAGGGCGGGGTCGCCAGGTCGACGTCCGCGAGCCAGGCCTCTCCCGGCTGGGCGAGTCGTGATTGCATGGCATCGAGCCGGTCCTGGGCGGACCGCCACAGGGTTGCTTCGTCGTCGAGCCCGTCGTTCAGCACGTTGGCGATGAGCTGGACGGTGCCGCGACGGTGATCGAGCACGACGAGGTCGGCGACGAAACACATCGCCTGCCCCGGCACATCGAATTCTTTCGGCGGCCGGTTGGGCAGCTTCTCGATCTGGCGAATCGCTTCCCAGCCGATGAAGCCAACAAGGCCGCCGGTGAGCGGCGGATGCCCGGGGATGTGCGGTGTTTCCCAGCGGCGGTGCAGTTCGGCGATGGCCGGCAGGGGCCGGAGCCCGGAAACGTCCCCGAGGGCCCGCTGACGGCTCAGGCCGTAGTCGATCCACTGCACCGAGTCGTTCGACTGCGTCAGGACCCCGAATGAGGACACCCCAACGAAGGAGAAACGGGACCAGATCCCGCCCTGCTCGGCTGACTCGAGGAGGAAGCTCCCCGGCTTTCCGATGGCGAGCTTGCGGTAGATCCCCACGGGTGTTTCACCGTCGGCGAAAAGCTCGCGGAGCACGGGAATGACGCGGTGCTCGCGAGTGAGGGCGCTGAATTCGGTGCGGCTTGTCGTGCCGCCGTTTTCACTCTGTGACATCGGTGTCCCCGTCGGGCTGGTCGCCGATGGTTGGGCTGAGCACGTGCGCATCGAAGCAGGTCCTCGTGCCGGTGTGGCAGGCGACTCCGACCTGTTCAACCTGAAGCAGGAGCGTATCGGCGTCGCAGTCGAGCGAGGCGCCCTTGACGTACTGCGCGTTCCCGGAGGTGTCGCCCTTGCGCCAGTACTCCTGACGTGACCGCGACCAGAACGTGACGCGGCCCTCGGTGAGCGTTCGGCGCACAGCCTCGTCGTTCATGTAGCCGAGCATGAGCACCTCACCGGTGTCCCACTGCTGGACGATCGCGGGAACGAGGCCGTTCCCGTCGAACTGAATTTGCTCGATGGTCGAGGAAACACTCATCAGCGCACCAGTACCCCTTCGTGGATCAGTTCTCTCTTGACATCACCGATGGTCAGGGCGCCGGAGTGGAAGACACTTGCGGCGAGAACGGCATCCGCTCCAGCTGCGATCGCCGGCGGGAAGTCCGTCACTTTTCCTGCTCCACCCGATGCGATGACCGGCACGCTGCTGACCTGGCGCATGAGCGAAATGAGCTCGGTGTCGAAGCCCTCTTTCGTGCCGTCGGCGTCGATCGAGTTCACGAGGAGCTCACCGGCGCCGCGTTCGATCGCTTCACGTGCCCACTCGAGCGCGTCGATGGATGTCTCTGTCCGGCCGCCGTGGGTTGTGACGACGAAACCGGATGCCGTGTTGCCGCCACGCTTGACGTCAAGCGACAGCACGAGCACCTGCGCGCCGAAGCGGTCGGCGATCTCGCCGAGCAGGGCTGGTCGCGCGATCGCGGCGCTGTTGACTCCGACCTTGTCTGCCCCGCTTCCCAGCAGCCGTGCAACATCGTTGACGCTGCGCACTCCACCACCGACGGTGAGCGGAATGAAGACCTGTTCCGCCGTGCGAGTCACGACATCGTATGTGGTCTCCCGGTTGTCGACGGTCGCGGTGACGTCGAGGAAGGTGAGTTCGTCTGCGCCCTGTTCGTAGTATCGGCGCGCCAGTTCAACGGGGTCGCCAGCGTCACGAAGGTTCTGGAAATTGATGCCTTTGACGACGCGGCCGGCGGCGACGTCGAGGCAGGGAATGACACGGCACGCAACGGACATGATTTCGCTGCTCCCGATTAGAGTCTCGCCGCGTGGATGGCGCTGACCAGGATCGCGCGAGCGCCGATCTCATAGAGCGAATCCATGATCTGGTTCGTGCGTTCCCGCGGGACCATTACCCGGACGGCGACCCAATCCTTGTCGCGCAGCGGCGAAACGGTCGGTGATTCGATGCCTCCGGCGATGGCCGTTGCCTCATCGAGCAGGTGGGCAGGGAGGTCGTAGTCCATGATCACGAAACGACGGGCGACGAGAACACCCTGGAGCCGGCGGCGCAGCGTCGCAAGTCCCGGCTTCTCCTCGGGTGAGCCGATCAGCACTGCGGTGGATTCGAGGATGACGGGGCCGAAGATGTCGAGTCCGGCCTTCTTGAGTGTCGTGCCGGTGGAGACGACGTCGGCGACGGCATCCGCGACACCGAGCTGCACGGCGGACTCCACCGCGCCGTCGAGCGACACGAGGGTCACGTCGACGTCGTGCTCGGCGAGGAAGCGGCCGACGAGGCCGGGGTAGCTGGTGGCGACGCGGTGGCCCGCGAGATCGGCGAGCTCACGAAAGCGGCCGGTGGGCCCGGCGAAGCGGAAGGTGGAGTCACCGAAGCCGAGGCTCTCGATTTCGGATGCCTCCGAGCCGGAATCGAGAAGGAGGTCGCGACCGGTGACGCCGACGTCCAGTGCGCCTGAGCCGACGTACGTGGCGATGTCACGGGGGCGGAGGAAGAAGAACTCGACGCCGTTCGGGGCGTCGAGAAGGTGGAGTTCCTTCGGGTCGCGGCGACCGGCGTATCCGGCCTCTGACAGCATCTGTGCGGCTGTTTCGCTCAATGAACCCTTGTTGGGCACTGCAATTCTCAACATGCGAAAGTCTCTCTTGGTGGGTAAATCGGAGGAGTCGACAGGGTGACGCGGGCGTCACAGATGTCGATAGACATCCTCCGGCGAGAGGCCCTTCGCGAGCATGAGGACCTGCAGGTGGTAGATCAGCTGTGAGATCTCTTCGGCGGTTTCGATGTCGCTCTGGTATTCGGCCGCCATCCACACTTCTGCGGCTTCTTCGACGATTTTCTTGCCGATGGCGTGCACGCCGGCGTCGAGTTCGCGAACCGTGCCGCTGCCCTCGGGGCGTTCGGCGGCTTTGAGGCTGAGTTCCGCGAACAGATCGTCGAATGTCTTCACAGGTATCAGGGTACTAGTTCCCGGCGAACGCCCCGTGCGCGTGACCGGATGCTGCTGCCTCGCGCAGCGCACGAATCCTGAGTTCAGGATTGTCGGAGCCGAATACGCTCGAGCCGGCGACGAACGTGTCAGCTCCCGCTTCGGCCGCGATGCTGATGGTGTCCTCGTTGATGCCGCCGTCGACCTGGAGCCAGACGTCTCCTCCTGTCCTTGACAGGGTCTGACGAAGCGCCGTGAGCTTCGGCATCGTCTCCGACATGAACGACTGACCGCCGAAACCGGGTTCGACGGTCATGATGAGGACCTGGTCGAACTCGACGAGAAGGTCGAGATACGGCTCGACGGGGGTCCCTGGTTTGAGGGCGATGCCGGCCCTGGAGCCGATCTGCCGCAGCCGCCTGGCGAGAGCGACGGGTTCCGCCGTCGCTTCCGCGTGGAAGGTGACGCTGTATGCGCCGAGTTCGGCATACCCGGGAGCCCAGCGGTCCGGGTCGTCGATCATCAGGTGCACGTCGAGAGGCAGGGAGGAAACCTGCTGGATCCGGTCGACCATTTGCGGGCCAAAGGTCAGGTTCGGCACGAAATGGTTGTCCATCACGTCGACGTGGACGAGGTCGGCGGTGCCGATCCGGCCGAGGTCTCGCTCCATGTTCACGAAATCGGCGGCCAGGATGCTCGGGGAGATTCGGATCGACATCCGATCAGCCTAACGAGTCGCCGACGGCGATTTGGCGATCAGGGCGATGAACATGGCGTCCGTTCCGTGACGGTGTGGCCACAGTTGTACCGTGCTGCCTGCCTCGGTTTCGCCTGGGCTCGCCTCGGGGAGATCGAGGGGGTCGAGAACGATGGATTGCAGCACGCTCCTGGTATCGAGCAGTTCCGCGGCGTCGCCGAGCCGGCGGAGCGCATCAGCGACGACACCACGGGTTTCTGCGACGTGTGGCGAGCAGGTCACATAGGCGACGACTCCCCCTGGCTTCAGCGCATCGAAGGCCGAGAGGAGCAGCTTCTGCTGCAGGATGGTCAGGTCGGCGACGTCTTTCGCTGTTTTGCGCCAGCGAGCTTCGGGACGCCGTCGGAGGGCACCGAGTCCGGTGCAGGGCGCGTCAACGAGGATCCGGTCCCACGCTTCGGGCTGAAGGTCTCCGATGTCGGTGCCGTCGAGTTCGGTGACGCGGATGTCGCCTGGGACGGGCGCGACCGCGCGGCGTACCAGTTGCGCTCTGGCGGGGACGATCTCGTTGGCGGTGACGTGTGCGGCGCCGATGGCTGCTTCAGCGCCGAGCATCGCTGTCTTCCCGCCGGGGCCGGCACAGAGGTCGAGCCAGCGCTCCCCCGCCTGCACTGGCCGTGCCCGGCTGAGGGCGAGGGCTGCGAGTTGGGAGCCCTCGTCCTGCACGCGGAGTCGTCCGTTTTCGTGCCGGATCGCGGCATCCGGGTCTCCGCCCGTGAGGGTGAAGCCGAACGGGGAATACCGGTTGCTGTCTGCCCCCTCCGGGACGTCGGTGAGGCCGGGCAGAGCGACGAGGTTGACGCGCGGCGCCTGGTTGTCTGCGGCGAGGAGTGCTTCGAGTTCGTCTGCCCTGCCCTCCGCTGCCAGCGCCTGCCGGAACGCACGCAGGATCCACGCCGGGTGGGCGGAGTCGGCCGCGAGTCTGTCGTCGGCGTTTTTCGCGCCGGCGAGCACGCGTTCCCGCCACTCGTCCGGGGTCGACCGGGAGATGGTCCGAAGAACGCCGTTGGTGAAGCCGACCGCTGAGCGGGACCCGACCATGCGGGCGAGGACGACGGATTCGTTCACCGCCGCATGCTGCGCGACGCGGGTGGCGAGGAGTTGGTGCGCGCCGAGCCTGAGGACATCGAGGATGGCCGGGTCGATGTCGCGAATGTCGCGGCCCGCGGCGAGAGCGATCACGCGATCGTAGTAGCCACGGAGCCTCAGGGTGCCGTAGGTGAGTTCGGTGGCGAGCCCGGCGTCAGCGGAGTTGAGAGACGCCCGGGCGATCAGCGTCGGCAGGAGAAGATTCGCATAGGCGTCGTCCGTGCTCACCGCTGAGAGAACGTCGTAGGCGATTCGCCTGGCAGGCTGAACGGTCGACGGGGTGCGTGAAGGTGCTGCGGTCATGAGAAACCTACTCTGCCCGGATGGGCTGGTCGTGATGAAGTCCTCGCCACCAGTCGGATGCGGCCATCGCCGGTTTTCCTGACGGCTGAACCCGAACGAGCTCGATCGCGGTCGTGCCTGTGCCGATGAGCACAAGGCCATCGACGCGGTCGACCAACCCGGGGCGAAGCGTATGCCCGGTGGCGGGTCGTGCCTCGAGGACCTTGAAACGGGTTCCGCCGATTCTCGTGTGGGCTCCGGGTTCGGGCGTGACCCCGCGGAACCGGTTGTAGACCTGTTCCGCTGGAGCCTGCCAGTCCAGGCGACCATCGTCGATGGTCAGCTTCGGCGCGAGGGTGACCCCGCCGGATTGGGGAACGGCACGCGCTGTCCCCGAATCGATGTCATCGACGATGCCTGCGAGAAAACCTGCGCCGCTCGTCGCCAGCTCGGTGAGGAGGGTTCCGGCGGTTGCGTCCGCGTCGATCGGGCGTTCGAGGATGCCGAACACGTCGCCGGCGTCGAGTTCCCGCACGAGCTGGAAGACACTCGCCCCTGCGACCGTGTCGCCCGCGATGAGGGCGTGTTGCACCGGTGCAGCGCCGCGCCACTCCGGGAGCCGGGAGAAATGCAGGTTGATCCAACCGTGTCGTGGTGCCGACAGCAGGGGTTCCCGCAGGAGTCCCCCGTACGCGACGATCACACCGAGGTCGGCGTCGAGCTCCGTGATCGCCTGGCTGACCTCCGCGGTCAATCGGTTCGCCTTGATCACCGGGATTCCGGCCTTCTCGGCGGCCAGCGCGACGGGCGACGGGGTGAGCACACGTTTGCGGCCGAGAGGGGCATCCTCCCGGGTGAGGACGGCAACGACGTCGTGCTTTCCCGACAGGAGCAGTTCGAGACTCGGTACGGCAACCTCGGGGGTACCGGCGAAAAGTAGCCTCATGCGCGTTCGAGTCGCGAAAAAGTGGCGGTCATGACAGAATCTCCGGGTCGTCGAAGCGGACTTTCAGTGTAGGTGGCGGCCGGTAACCGGCTTTTCCCGGTGGGGCCTTGCGGCGTTTCGTCGCGTTGCGGATCACGGCGCCACGCAGTAACCGGGCTGCGTCACCGGCGTGGGCATAGTCGATCCGGAGGATGGCACGGACGCCCTCCTCGGCGGGTGTCGGGCCGAGAATGCTCGCCCCTGGCAAGTCCCGGACCTCGTTGATCGCATCAGCCACGGCGGTGGCATCGCCGAAGACGGATGCCGCGCGGACGGCGGGTGGAAACCGCAGCGCGCGGCGGTCGAGAAGTTCGGCTGAAGCGAATGCCGGCTGCGTCCAGGTGGCGAGTGCGCGGGCGAGGTCCCCGGTGACGCCTGTGAGCACGACGGGAGCGCCCCGCCGGGCGAGAGCTGCGGCATTCGACCACCAGCGCAGGCAGTCCTCGCCGATCCGGAGGTGTTCGGCAGCGAGCATCCTGTCACCGTCGAGGAGGAGAACGGCGGCGTAACCACCGGCGGCGATCGGTTCGGCTCCCCGGGTTGCGATGACGAGGGCCGGTCTCGCATCGACCGCGGTGACCTGTCGTTCGCCGTCCGCGATGATCACCGGGACGCCGGGGAACGCCCGGCCGAGCTCTTCTGCCGTTCGTCCGGTTCCGCGGGTAACCAGGCGCAACTTCGTGCCCTCGCAGGTGGGGCAGGTCCAGGCGGCGGCGATGGCGCCGCACAGGGTGCACGACGGCGCGGCGCCTGCGCGAGCGATGCCCAGGGGGCCGGCGCAGACGGTACACCTCGCGGCAGACGAACAGGTGGCGCACGCGGTCACGGGAGCGTACCCGGGGCGGGCGACCTGAACGAGCACAGGGCCGGTTGCGATGGCTTCCTTGGCCTGGCGCCAGGCCATCGAGGGGATCCGCGCGGTCGCGGCTGCGTCGTCGTGGTCGGCTTTCGCGGTGACGAGGACCCGGGGGCTCGCGGCGCGCTCCGGGCCGATCGCGGTGATCCAGCCGATGTCGACGAGGCGCTGCGTGTCGACGCTCCGCGTGTGACCGGCGAGAACGAGCGCGGCCCCTGATTGTTCCTGTCGGATGAGTGCGGCGTCGCGAGCGTGCACGTACGGGGTAAGCGGTTCGGAGTAGAGCGGGTCGCCGTCGTCGAACACAGCGATCAGGCCGAGATTCGACGACGGAGCGTACGCGGCGGACCGATTGCCGACAATGACGCGCGGAACATCGGTCAGGCAGTCGAGAAAACCGCGGTAGCGCTCCGCGTTGGGCTGGGACGCGTCGACGCGCGTGATCCGGTCGGAGGGAAGAATTCCCGCGAGAGCGGCGAGAAGCTGGTCGACGTCCCGGTAGGTCGGGACGACGAGGATCGCGCTCTCGCCCGCTGCGACTGTGCGGGCGGCGATCTGCGCGAAAGTGAGCGCCCAGGCGCCCACCCAGCCGTCAGGTCCGATCGGGACGACAGAGGGGATGGCATCCAGAGCGATCCGTTCGTGCGCCGTGAGACGCTCGGCGAACTCGTCCGGATAGCCGGCGATCGCGGGGGCATCTACCGGGTCAGGGGCGTTCCTGGTTGCTTGCCCCGCCTGCCAGGCCTTCTCGATACGCACCTGCCTGCCGGGAATCGCAAGCCGGAGAATGTCCGAGGCACCTCCGGCAGCACGGTCAGCAGCCCGTCGGGCGAGCGCCCACAGTTCGGGAGTGAGCACGGGCACGGGCGAGACGACGGAGTGGAGCGGGCTCAGTTCACCCTCGAACCCGTCGGCCTCGTCGACGGTCTCCACGATGTAGCCGCGGGCAACACGCCCTGCGGAACGGAGCGGGACCGTCACCCGCACCCCTCTGGTTGCCGATTCGGTGAGTTCCGGCGGGATCCGGTAGTCGAAGAGGTGATCGAGCTGCGGCAGGGGCGAATCGAGCACGACCCGTGCTGTTGTGGCGCGCCGCTCGGGCGAACCGGGCTGTGCGGCCCGGTCCGGAACATCGTCCTGGGTCATGGCCGTGCTCTCGCGGCTCAGAGGCCGGCGGCGCTTTGCAGGTCGGCGACCTTGTCGAGTCGCTCCCACGTGAAGTCCGGAAGCTCACGGCCGAAGTGACCGTATGCCGCGGTCGCCGCGTAGATCGGGCGCTTGAGGTCGAGGTCGCGAACGATCGCCGCCGGGCGAAGATCGAACACCTCACGAATGGCGTCGACGATGGTCTCCTCGGAGACCTTCGCGGTACCGAACGTCTCGACGTACAGGCCGACCGGTGCGGCCTTGCCGATGGCGTAGGCCACCTGGACTTCGAGCTTCTCAGCGAATCCCGCCGCGACGGCATTCTTGGCGACCCAGCGCATGGCGTAGGCAGCGGAACGGTCGACCTTCGACGGATCCTTGCCACTGAATGCTCCTCCGCCGTGGCGGGCTGCTCCACCATAGGTGTCGATGATGATCTTGCGTCCGGTGAGGCCGGCGTCGCCGGCTGGACCGCCGATCACGAAGCGGCCGGTCGGGTTGATCAGGAAGTTGACGTCGGAGGTGTCGAGGTCGACGCCGTCGAGGATGGGCCGGATGACGAGCTCACCAACATCCTTGCGGAGTCGTTCGAGGGTGATGCCGTCCTCGTGCTGGGTGGACAGAACGACCGTCTCAACGGTCCGAGGGGTGTTGCCGTCGTAGCCGATCGTGACCTGGGTCTTGCCGTCGGGGCGCAGGTAATCGAGTTCGCCCGATTTGCGCACCTCGGAGAGGCGCTCGGCCAGCCGGTGGGCGATCCAGCCGGGTACGGGCATGAGCTGGGGCGTCTCGGTGGTGGCGAAGCCGAACATGATGCCCTGGTCGCCGGCCCCCTGGGAGTCGAGCGCGTCGGCGCTGGACTGCTCACGGGCTTCGAAGGCGTCGTCGACGCCCTGCGCGATGTCCGGGGACTGCTGGCCGATGGAGACGGACACTCCACAGGATGCGCCGTCGAAGCCGACGTCGGAGTGGTTGTATCCGATCGAGGTGACGAGATCACGGATCAGAGCAGGAATCTCGACATAGGCCTCGGTCGTAACTTCGCCGGCGACGTGGACGAGTCCCGTGGTGACGAGGGTCTCAACGGCGACGCGGCTTTCAGGATCCTGTTCGAGCATGGCGTCCAGGATGCTGTCCGAGATCTGGTCACAGACTTTGTCCGGGTGCCCTTCGGTCACGGATTCCGAGGTAAACAGGCGCAGATGCGTCATACCAACTCCAAAGGTGCGGGGCGAAAAACAGGGGGTTCGAGTGGGCCGCCCGTGGTCAAATATCGGTGGGACCACCGACAGGCGACGACGCTAGAGCCGTGACCACTATATCGCCGGGTGGCTTGCCCGGCCTGGAAGGGACGTCAGGAAGCGCGGGTCGACGCGGTGACGGCATCGAGGATGCGGTCGGCGACGGCGAGCTTGTTCCCGGATGCCTCAGCGGTCACGTTTCCGCCGCGTTCCAGCACCAGCACACTGTTCGTGTCGAGCGCGAAGCCCTTTGTCCAGCCGACGCGGTTGACCACGAGGAAGTCACAGCCTTTGCGTTCGAGCTTGGCCCGGCCGATGCTGAGAAGTTCGTCGTCGCCCTGGGCGGTCTCGGCGGCGAAGCCGACGATGACCTGTCCATCCCGCGCTGTTTTTGCCAGCCTGGCCAGGATGTCGGGGTTCTTGACGAGCCGAAGGGTGAGCTCGTCGCCCACGTCTTCTTTCTTGATCTTGGCGTCCTGCACGTCTGCGGGCCGATAGTCGGAGACCGCTGCCGCCATGATGACAACGTCGGCGTGCTCCGCGGCATCCGTCACCGCGCTCTGGAGCTCGGTTGCACTCGGCGCATCGATGACCGCGATGCCGGCTGGAACCGGAACGTCGAGGTGGGAGGCGATGAGGGTGACGGCTGCGCCGCGATTGAGGGCGGCGGTCGCGAGCGCGACCCCCTGCTTGCCGCTCGAGCGATTACCGATGAACCGGACGGGATCGAGGGGTTCGCGGGTGCCGCCAGCGGTGACCACGATGCGGACGCCGTCCAGGTCGCCCGGGGTCGACGAGGCGTCGTACGCGGCCAGGGCTGCCGTTGCGATGGTGTCAGGCTCTTCCATCCTGCCCGGCCCGGAGTCCGCTCCGGTGAGCTGACCGCTCGCAGGACCGACGACGGTCACGCCGCGGGAGATGAGGGTGGCGATATTCGCTTGTGTCGCCGGGTTCTGCCACATCTCGGTGTGCATGGCCGGGGCGATGACGACGGGTGCCGTGCTCGCGAGGACGGTGTTGCCGAGCAGATCGTCGGCGAGCCCACCGGCGATTTTGGCGATCGTGTTGGCGGTCGCCGGCGCGATGACGATGAGGTCGGCGGCCTGCCCGATGGCGACGTGGCGGACTTCAGCGACACCCTCGTACAGTTCGGTGTGCACCGGGTTGCGTGAGATCGCTTCGAGGGTCGGCCGGCCGACGAACCGCAGGGCGCCGGCGGTGGCGACCACCTGGACGGAATGCCCCGCGAGAACGAAAGAACGGATGACACCGACCGCTTTGTACGCGGCGATGCCACCCGTTATGCCGACAACGACATTCAGAGAACCTGTCATCGGGAAGGTGGAGTGTTACTCGACGATGGGACGCAGGACGAGCTTGTCCTCGTTGATTTCGTGGAGTGCGACGGAGAGCGGCTTGTCTTCGACGTGTGAGTCGACCAGCGGGCCGACGTTGTCGAAGAGGCTTCCCTCGTGCAGGTCGGAGTAGTAGTCGTTGATCTGGCGGGCACGCTTGGACGCGAAGATCACCAGGGCGTACTTGGAGTCGACCTTGGAAAGCAGGTCGTCGATGGGCGGGTCAATGATTCCCTTGGGCTTCTCAGCCATACTGAAGTCACACTCCTCGTGTGTTGCGGATTGGAGAATAGAGGTCTGTTTGCGGCCGTACGTTACGCCTGAACGGCGTCTGACGGGCCACGAGTCTGCATCAAGTCTACGACCTCCCGGGCGGCTTCAGCCACGGAGCCGTTAACCACCCGGTAATCGAACTCATTCTGGGCCGCTAATTCGAGCTTTGCGGTGCGCAGGCGCCGCTCGCGCTCCTCCTCATCTTCGGTCCCCCGCCCGACGAGACGGCGGACGAGTTCGTCCCAGGTCGGGGGCAGCAGAAACACGAGAGTTGCCTCGGGCATGACCTGACGCACCTGTCTGGCACCCTGGATGTCGATCTCGAGAAGAACGCTGTGCCCGCTGCGGAGGGCCTCGTCGATCGGTTTGCGCGGAGTCCCGTAGCGGTAGGCATTGTGTACGGTGGCGTGTTCGAGCAGTTCGTTCGCCTCGATGAGTCGATCGAATTCGGCGTCGTCGACGAAGTAGTAGTTGACGCCTTCGACCTCGCCCGGCCGTGGCTTACGGGTGGTCGCGGACACTGAGAGCAGCACGTCCGGGTAATTCTCGCGAATGTAGGTGGCGACGGTTCCCTTGCCGACGGCGGTCGGGCCGGCGAGTACGACGAGCCGGCTCTTGCGCCGGCCGCGGTTGCGTGCCTCGCGTTCAATGATGAAGCTGCGCAGCCGCACGCGCTGGTTGTGGCCGAGGCCGCCGATACGCTTCGCAGGCGAAATGCCGAGGTCCTCGAGGATCCGGGCAAGCTTCGTGCGCCCGATGGCGGGGACGCTCAACAGGAAGTCGGTCACGCGCATCCTGCCGGCGACGCCATCGGGGTGTTCGAGTCCGTCATCGAGAACGGAGAGCGCGGTCACGGACCCGGCGGCGATGGCGTTCTTCAAAGCCGCGCGTGCCCGGCGGGCTTCAACGGCTGCACGAGACGCGGCGACGCGGTCGACATCTGGAGGTGTGCGGTCGGTTGGTTCAGGCACTGGCCCGTCTCACTTCTTCTGCTCGGGCGGTGATGGCCTGGCGGATGCCGTCGGGCCCGGTGGCGAGGATCGCGCGTGACTCCGAGACGATCACGCCAGCGGCGAGGCTCCCGTAGATCCGTGCGAGGTCGTCGATAGACGCTCCCTGGTGGCCGAAACCGGGAGCGAGCACGGGAGGGGCAGGAACGGGGACGGGACCGAGGTCAAATTCGTCGAGGTCAAGGGTGGCCCCGAGGACGACGCCGACGCTCCCGAGCGGGCCGTCCGTGTGCGCTGAATTCCACGTGGTCACGTCGTCGAGGATACTCCGCGCCAGGGTGGCGCCGGAGGCCAATTTTGCCCGCTGACCGGCGATGCCTTCCGGGTTCGATGTTGCGGCGAGAACGAAGATCCCTTTTCCGGTGCGGTGAGCGAGTTCCATCGGACCGGCCAGCGCTCCGACGCCCTGGAACGGATTGAGGGTGACGGCATCCGATTCGAGCGGCGAGCCCTCCCCCAGCCAGGTTTCCCCGTACGCGTCAACGCTCGATCCGACGTCTCCGCGTTTCGCATCGGCGATGACAAGGATGCCCGCTTGACGAGCGGAACGGATAACCGTTTCGAGTGCGTCGAACCCGCGCGACCCGAACCGCTCGAAGAACGCGACCTGCGGTTTGACGATCCCCGCCAGTCCCGTCGCAGCGTCGACGACGCGGAGACCGAACTCGCGAGCTCCGGCGGCGGTGTCGTCGAGTTCCCACTCGTTCAGCAGCCACGCATGGGGGTCGATACCGACGCACAGCCGGCCGGGGCCTGCAAAGACCGCGGCCAGCTGCTCGGCGAAGCTGGCCGTCATGCCCGCAGCGCCCGGTCCCCGGCGTACTCCTGGAGTGAGCGCACAGTGAACCCATTGCGGACGGCCTCGATCGACGCGACGGCTGCGGTGAGTTCGGCAATGGTCGTGAACAGCGGTTTGTCTTCCGCAACGGCTGCAGCACGGATCTCGTAACCATCGGCCCGGCCGGAGCGGCCGGAGGGCGTGTTGATGACGATGTCGACTTCGTGGCGGTTGATCAGCTCGACGATCGACGGCTCGCCGAGTTCGGTCTCATTGCCCTCGCTGAACTTGCGCACGGTTCGCGCGGAGATTCCGTTCCTGTTGAGGATCTCCGCCGTTCCCTCCGTCGCGAGGATGTCGTACCCGAGTTCCTGGAAACGCAGGATCGGAAGCACGATCGAGCGTTTGTCGCGGTCGGAGACCGAGACGAAGACGGTGCCCGTCTGCGGGATGCCACCGTATGCGGCGGTCTGGCTCTTCGCGAAGGCGCGGGGGAAGTCCTGGTCGATTCCCATCACTTCTCCGGTGGAGCGCATCTCCGGGCCGAGGATCGAGTCGACGATGCGGCCGTCCTTGGTTCGGAACCGCTTGAACGGCAGCACGGCCTCCTTGACGGAGACCGGTGAGTCCATCGGCACTCGTGATCCATCGACGGGCGGAAGCAGTCCGGAATCCTTGAGTTCGGCAATCGTGGAGCCGGTCATGACGAGCGCTGCCGCCTTCGCGAGCGGGATTCCGAGGGCCTTCGAGACGAAGGGAACGGTGCGGGATGCCCGCGGGTTCGCTTCGAGCACGTACAGGATGCCTGCACCGATCGCGAACTGCACGTTGAGCAGCCCCTGCACGCCGATGCCCTGGGCGATTGCGAGCGTGGCCTCACGGACCCGGTCGATCTGCGCCCGGCCGAGGGAGATCGGCGGGAGGGTGCAGCTCGAGTCTCCTGAGTGAATTCCGGCCTCTTCGATGTGTTCCATCACTCCGCCGATGTAGAGCTCCGTGCCATCGTAGAGCGCGTCGACGTCGATCTCGATCGCGTCGTCGAGGAACCGGTCGACGAGGAGCGGGTGCTGGGGGCCGATGATGCCCTGTCCGGCCATCCGGTCGAAGTAGTCGCGCAGAGACGAGCTGTCGTAGACGATCTCCATGCCGCGGCCACCGAGCACGAAGCTCGGGCGGACGAGGACCGGGTAGCCGATGTTCTCGGCGATCGTCACGGCGCCGGTGACTTCAGTTGCCGTGCCGTTCTTCGGGGCGAGCAGGCCGGCGTTGTCGAGGATCTGTGAGAACTCGCCCCTCTCCTCGGCGAGGTTGATCGCCTCAGGACTGGTGCCGAGGATCGGGATACCGGCGGCCTTGAGGCCTGCGGCGAGCCCGAGAGCGGTCTGGCCGCCGAGCTGGACGACGACGCCGACGAGTTCACCCGCCTGGCTTTCCGCGTGGATGACCTCGAGAACGTCCTCGAGCGTGAGCGGCTCGAAGTACAACCGGTCGCTCGTGTCGTAGTCGGTCGAGACCGTCTCCGGGTTGCAGTTGATCATGATGGTCTCGAACCCGGCATCGCGCAGTGCGAATGACGCATGCACGCAGGAGTAGTCGAACTCGATTCCCTGGCCGATCCGGTTCGGTCCTGACCCGAGGATGACGACCTTCCTGCGGTCGGATGGGACGACCTCGGTCTCGTCGTCGTAGCTCGAGTAGTGGTACGGCGTGAGGGCGGGGAACTCCCCCGCGCACGTGTCGACGGTCTTGAAGACCGGTCGCACGTCGAGGATGTGGCGCACCTCGCGCACTTCAGCCTCACCGAAGCCGCGCAGCTGCCCGATCTGGACGTCGGAGAAGCCGTGGTTCTTCGCTGTCGTGAGCACGTCGGTGTCGAGGCGGTCGGCGTCGCGGATGTATTCGGCGACCTCGTTGATGAGGACGATCTGGTCGAGGAACCACGGGTCGATCTTGGTGGCTTCGAACAGCTGCTCCGGGGTCGCGCCGAGGCGCAGCGCCTGCTGGACGACGACGATGCGGCCGTCGGTGGGAACCGCGGCGATCGCGAGGAGTTCGTCGACGGAGCGGGTCTCTTCTCCCCAGTGGAAGCTCGACCCGCGCTTCTCGAGTGAGCGCAACGCCTTCTGGAGGGCGGTCGAAAAATTACGGCCGATGGCCATCGCCTCGCCGACCGATTTCATCGTGGTCGTGAGCGTGGCATCCGCTGCCGGGAACTTCTCGAAGGCGAACCGGGGAACCTTGACGACGACGTAGTCGAGCGTCGGTTCGAAGCTCGCCGGTGTGACCTTGGTGATGTCGTTGGGGATCTCGTCGAGGTGGTAGCCGATGGCGAGCTTGGCGGCGATCTTCGCGATCGGGAACCCTGTCGCCTTCGATGCGAGTGCGCTCGAGCGCGACACCCGCGGGTTCATCTCGATGACGATGATGCGGCCATTGGCCGGGTCGATGGCGAACTGGATGTTGCAGCCACCGGTGTCGACGCCGACTGCGCGGATGATGTCGATTCCGATGTCGCGGAGTTTCTGGTACTCGCGGTCGGTGAGGGTCAGGGCGGGGGCGACGGTGATCGAGTCGCCCGTGTGTACTCCGACGGGGTCGACGTTCTCGATGGAACAGACGACGACAGTGTTGTCGGCGGTGTCGCGCATCAGTTCGAGTTCGTACTCTTTCCAGCCGGTGATCGACTCCTCGAGGAGGACCTCGGTCGTCGGGCTCTGGTGCAGGCCATCGCTGACCATGCGGATGAGCTCCTCGCGTGTGTACGCGAAACCGGAGCCGAGACCACCCATGGTGAACGACGGCCGGATGACGAGCGGGTAACCCAGCTGCTCGGCGAAGTCGATGGCCTCATCGACGGTGTGGGCGATGAAGGATTTGGCAACGTCTGCGCCGCACTCGAGAACGAGTTCCTTGAAGATCTGGCGGTCTTCACCCTTATTGATCGCTTCGAAGTTCGCGCCGATCAACTCGACGTCGTACTTCTCGAGGATCCCGTGCTCGTGCAGCTCGATCGCTGCGTTCAGGGCCGTCTGCCCACCCAAAGTGGGCAGGATGGCATCCGGCTTCTCCTTGGCGATGATCGTCTCGAGGACTTTCCACGTGATCGGTTCGATATAGGTGGCGTCGGCGAAGTCGGGGTCGGTCATGATCGTCGCCGGGTTCGAGTTCACGAGGATGACGCGGACGCCCTCTTCGCGGAGAACACGGCAGGCCTGCGTGCCCGAGTAGTCGAATTCAGCCGCCTGGCCGATGACGATCGGGCCTGAGCCGATGACAAGGACGCTCTGGATGTCGTCGCGCTTTGGCATTAGTTGTTGTCTCCTGCTCGGTTGGCCTTGTTCGAAATCACCAGGTCGCGGAAGCGATCGAAGAGGTGGTTGGCGTCGTTCGGGCCTGCGGCCGACTCCGGGTGGTACTGCACGCTGAATGCGGGGATGTCGAGGCATGCGAGGCCCTCGACGACCTGGTCGTTGAGGCTGTAGTGGCTGACGGTGACCCGCCCGAATCCCTCGGGCGACTCGTGGTCGCCCTCGATCGGCAGGTCGACGGCGAATCCATGGTTCTGGGAGGTGATCTCCACCCTGCCCGTCGCCTTCTCGAGCACGGGCTGGTTGATGCCGCGGTGGCCGAAGGGCAGCTTGTAGGTGCCGAACCCGAGAGCGCGGCCGAGCAGCTGGTTTCCGAAGCAGATTCCGAAGTACGGGAGGTCGGCTCGGAGCGCTTCGCGGAGGAGGGTGACGTGAGCATCGGATGCCGCGGGGTCGCCGGGACCGTTCGAGAAGAACAGGGCGTCCGGGTTGAGCGAGAGCACGTGCTCGGCAGTGACGTTCTGCGGAAGGACAAGTACGTCGAAGCCACGCTCGGAGAGGTATTTCACCGTCGAGGTTTTGATGCCGAGGTCGAGGACCGCGACGCGGCCGATTCGTTCGCCCTGGGCGGGTACCTCGTACGGGTCGATGGTGGAGACGTCGTGCGAGAGGTTCCTGCCCGTCATCCCTTCTCCCTGACGGACCTGGTCGAGCTGGTCGCCGTCGGAGAGGTCGAAGAACTCGCCGGAGAAGATGCCGGCGCGCATGGCACCCTTCGACCGGATGTGCCGGGTGACGGCGCGCGTGTCGATGTTGCTGATCCCGACGATCCCTGCGGTGGTGAGGTCATTGTCGAGGCTGTCCTCGGCGCGGAAGTTCGACACCACTCGGGAAGGGTCGCGCACGACGAATCCGGCGACCCAGATCTTCTTCGATTCCATGTCTTCGGCGTTGACGCCGGTGTTTCCGATGTGCGGCGCCGTCATCAGCACAATCTGACCGGCGTATGACGGGTCGGTGAGAGTCTCCTGGTATCCGGTCATTCCGGTGGAGAACACTGCCTCACCGAGGGTCCTGCCGGTGGCCCCGTACGCGCGGCCGCGGTATCGGCTTCCGTCTTCGAGGACGAGGACCGCTGGGGTCGCGTCGCCAAACGTCGAGCTGCTCATTATTTCTCACTCTCAGTGGACGTGGTGGAGTCGGAGTGCCCGGCAGGAGCCGGGGCTGTCAGGGAGGTCAGGGCGGTGAGAACCGGCCTGTGCATGGTGGGGTCGATGACACGGAAGTAGCTGTCGACATCGGTGTCGCCCCAGCGCCAGTGCAGGGCGATGAGGCCGTCGGATTCCACGACGCGGTCGATGGTCCAGGTTGCCGTGGACGCGGATCGGAGGCGCTCGGCCGGAAGGAACACCGGCTCTTCGCTCGGGAGCGCGAGCACGACGCCTTCCTCGGCGACCGTCAGATCGGCGTTCGCACGGAACGCGAGGCCGCGGATGGCGAGGCGTTCGAGCGGCTGACCGGCGCGTGTCGTCGCGACGTACAGAACGCCCGTCGTGAGGCTGGGGTGAATCCCGTCGGCGGGGAGAGGGGCGCCAGCGGTTCCGGCGTCGCGTTTCGCACGGGCGCGCCAGGCGAGCCACATGCCGAGCAACGCGAGTACGAGGATTGTCAGGACAACCGCCGTGGGAATCAGCCGATCAGACATGTGCTGCTTTCTGCGACGCTGGCCCGACCTCGTCAGCGGGGCGGAGCATCCCGTCGAGGACCGTTGCTGCACCGTGGTGGAAGGTGGCGAGTACACGGCCGGGCAGGGTGCGGCCGAGGTAGGGCGAGTTGATGCCCTGACCGGCGAGGTCGGCCGTGCTGAAGTCGCGGGTCGCGTTCGGGTCGTAGAGGGTGACCTGGGCACGTGCGCCGGCGACGATTCCCTGGCCGTGACTCGAGATCCGGCCGATTCGCGCGGGTGCGCTCGACAGAACTCGCGCGACGTCCGCCCAGTCGAGCTGGCCGGTGTCAACGACGGAGGCGTGGACGACGCTGAGCGCTGATTCGAGGCCGACCATGCCGTTGGCTGCGGCATCCCATTCGCAGTCCTTGCTCTCGACCGGGTGAGGAGCGTGGTCGGTAGCGACGATGTCGATGGTTCCGTCGGCGAGGGCCTCGCGGAGGGCGAGGACATCCTCCCGGCGCCGGAGCGGCGGGTTGACCTTGTACCTCGCGTCGAAGCTGCGGACGAGTTCCTCGTCGAGGAGCAGGTGGTGGGGGGTGACCTCGGCGGTGACGCGGATGCCGCGGGCCTTCGCCCAGCGCAGGACGTCGACGGAGCCGGCGGTCGAGACGTGGCAAATGTGCAGGCTGCTGCCGACGTGCTCGGCGAGGAGCACGTCGCGCGCGATGATCGACTCTTCGGCGACGGCCGGCCACCCGGTGAGTCCCAGCTCACCAGAGACGGCACCCTCGTTCATCTGGGCGCCGACGGTGAGGCGGGGTTCCTGCGCGTGCTGGGCGATGACGCCGTCGAACGACTTGACGTATTCGAGCGCGCGGCGCATGAGCACCGGGTCCCAGACGCAGGAGCCGTCGTCGGAGAAAACGCGGACGCGGGCACGGGAGGACGCCATGGCGCCGAGTTCGGCGAGCCGTTCGCCGCCGAGTCCGACGGTGACGGCGCCGATCGGCTGCACGGTGGCGTATCCGGCTTGTTCACCGAGGGAGAGCACCTGCTCGACGACGCCGGCGGTGTCAGCCACCGGGGAGGTGTTCGCCATCGCGAAGACGGCGGTGAATCCTCCCGCGGCGGCCGCGCGGGTTCCGCTGAGGACGGTCTCGCTCTGCTCGTAGCCGGGTTCACGCAGGTGGGTGTGCAGGTCGACGAGCCCGGGAAGCGCGACGAGGCCATCAGCGTCGATTCGCTCGGCGCCTGCGGAGGACAGACCCGTGCCGAGTTCGGCGATGAGGCCGTCTTTCAGCAGGATGTCTGTGCGGCTGCCATCGGGAAGCGCGGCACCTGAGATCAGGTAGGTGGTCGTGGACATTTCTCAGTTCTCCCGATCGCCGGAAAGCAGCAGGTACAGTGCGGCCATCCGCACGGAAACTCCGTTGGTGACCTGTTCGCGCACGGTTGACATGGGCGAATCGGCGGCAGCAGCAGAGATTTCGAGGCCCCGGTTCATGGGTCCGGGGTGCATAACAATGGTAGTCGGCTCCAGACGCGCGAGTCGCCCGTCACCGAGCCCCCAGCGCCTGGCGTATTCCCGGGTGTTCGGGAAGAAGGCATCGTGCATCCGCTCCCCCTGGATCCGCAGCATCATGACCACGTCGGGTCGTTCAGCGAGCGCATCGTCGAGGTCGTATCCAACGGTCACCGGCCAGGGGCGCGTGTCGACGGGGACGAGTGTCGGCGGCGCGACGAGGGTGACGGAGGCGCCGAGCGAGGTCAGGAGCCACACATTCGAGCGGGCGACTCGCGAGTGCAGGATGTCTCCGACGATGGTCACCGACAGAGAGTCGAGGTCGCGGCCCCGCGACGCGTCGCCGTGGACGCGCTTGCGGATGGTGAACGCGTCGAGGAGCGCCTGCGTCGGATGTTCGTGGGTTCCGTCGCCGGCGTTGAGGATTCCGGCGTCGATCCAGCCGCTCGTGGCGAGGGTCTGCGGAGCGCCGGACCCGGGGTGGCGGATGACGACGGCATCCGCCCCCATCGCCTGGAGGGTCTGTGCCGTGTCCTTGAGGCTCTCGCCCTTGGAAACGCTCGAGCCCTTCGCGCTGAAGTTGATGACGTCGGCGGAGAGCCGCTTCGCTGCCGCCTCGAACGAGATCCGCGTGCGGGTGGAGTCCTCGAAGAACAGGTTGACGACGGTCTTTCCGCGCAGTGTCGGGAGCTTCTTGACCTCACGCTGCTGCGTGTCTGCCATGTCTTCGGCGACGTCGAGAAGCCGGACGGCGGCATCCCTGCCGAGGTCGCGGGTGGAGAGCAGGTGACGCATCAGCTGGCCGCCGAATCGATCGAGACGAGGTCGGCCCCGTCAAGCTCCGCGAGCCGGACGTTGATGCGTTCGGTCTGAGCGCTTGGCAGGTTCTTGCCGACGAAGTCGGGGCGGATCGGGAGTTCCCGGTGACCCCGGTCGACGAGGGCGGCGAGCCGGACGGCACGGGGGCGACCGAAGTCGCCGATCGCGTCAAGGGCGGCGCGGATGGTTCGACCCGAGTACAGAACGTCATCGACGAGGACGACCGTCTTGCCGTCCACCCCGGAGGCGGGAATCCGCGTCGGCGACGGGGTGCGAGTCGGATGCTTCGCGAGGTCGTCGCGGTACATCGTCACGTCGAGCGATCCCGCTTCGATCGGGGTCTCGGCGATGCCGGAGATGATCGCGGCGATGCGGTCGGCGAGAATGACGCCGCGGGTGGGAATGCCCAGGAGAACGAGGTTCTCAGCACCCCGGTTGGATTCAAGGATCTCGTGGGAAATGCGGGTCAGCGCTCTGGCGATATCAGCCTGCTGAAGTACGACTCGCGTACTCATGCTGACTCCCTTCTCCGTCTCTCTGGACGGCGTTAAAGGTTGTCGATTCGTTCGAGCCTACCAGTCGGCCGATCGTCGTTATGCGGAGCG
This sequence comes from Mycetocola sp. TRD_SC_2, assembly GCF_055361225.1. Taxonomy (NCBI): domain Bacteria; kingdom Bacillati; phylum Actinomycetota; class Actinomycetes; order Micrococcales; family Microbacteriaceae; genus Mycetocola; species Mycetocola sp. TRD_SC_2. Next base: position 1,501,330 of record NZ_CM143954.1, read on the forward strand.
AATCATCGCCCGCGCGGGTGGTGTGGCGTTGCGCGGGTGTAAAAGCATCCGCGCGACGCCGGAAGACCCGCGCCGGCCAACTGCGGGAAGGACTTCGACGTACGCCGCGTTACAGTGCGGTGTGACCTCCGACTCCGCTGCCCCGACGTCCTCGCCGGCCGTCGAGGTGGACGTCGTGGTGATCGGAGCGGGCCAGGCCGGACTGTCGGCCGCATACCACCTGCAGCGCAGGGGCTTCGAGCCGGTCTCGGGAGCGCGAACGGATGCCCGTACCTACGTCGTCCTCGATGCCGAGGACGGACCTGGAGGGGCGTGGCGGCATCGCTGGAAGAGTCTCGTGATGTCGACGGTGAACGGCATCAGCGACCTGCCCGGCATCCCCAAGCCGGAGGTGGATCCGGCACAACCGAGTTCCGAATTCCTCACCGGATACTTCGGCGACTACGAGCGCGAGCTCGACCTCGCGATTGTCCGGCCCGTGCGCGTGAGGACCGTTCGCCGCGAAGACGAGAACCCGGTCGGGCGCCTGCTGGTGGAATCGAACGCCGGCAGCTGGTCCACCCGCGCGGCCGTCAATGCCACCGGCACCTGGACCCGGCCGTTCTGGCCGCTGTACCCCGGGCAGTCGACGTTCACCGGCCGGCAGCTACACGTCGCCGACTACGTCTCGGCCGACGAGTTCCGGGACAAACACGTGATCGTCGTCGGGGGCGGGATCTCCGCCGTGCAACTGCTCGACGAAATCTCACAGGTAACCACCACGACCTGGTTCACCCGCAGGGAACCGGTCTGGCGGGATGCCGAGTTCGATGGCAAGGCGGGTTCCGCCGCCGTCGCGCTCGTCGAGGAGAGGGTCCGCACCGGGCTCCCGCCGCAAAGTGTCGTCTCCGTCACGGGGCTGATCTGGACGCCCGCCCTTCGAGCCGCAGCGGAACGCGGTGTGCTGGATCGGCATCCGATGTTCACGGCGATCGAGCCGCGCGGTGTGCGCCTCGCCGACGGCGCCTTCGTGCCTGCCGACGTAATCCTCTGGGCGACCGGGTTCCGCGCGGCGCTCGACCACCTCGCTCCGCTACACCTGCGCTCCCCCGGCGGCGGCATCGCCATGGACGGAACCGCTGTCGCTGCGGAGCCACGGGTGCACCTCGTCGGATACGGCCCGTCGTCATCGACGATCGGCGCGAACCGGGCGGGGCGCGCGGCGGTCGCCGGCATCCTCCGGCTGCTGGACGCCTAAGACGCGAAAACGCCCGCAGGCACCGGAGGGTGCATCAGCGGGCGTTTCACAATCGAAAGCTCGTCAGCCGTTCGCCTGCGCGATCTTGCCGAGGAGTCCGTTGACGAAACCGGCCGAGTCATCCGTCGACAGCGTCTTGGCGGATTCAACGGCCTCATCGATGGCGACGGCCGCGGGGATCTCGTCGTTGAACAGGACCTCCCACACACCGATCCGGAGAATCGCCCGGTCGACGGCAGGCATCCGCGCGAGGGTCCAGCCCTGCGCGTAGGTCTCGATCTGCTCGTCGATCTCTTCGGCATTGTCGATGATGCCGTCGACGATGTCACGGGCGTAGAGCCAGGATGCCTCACGCTGCGGTTCGCTCGATGCGCGCTGCGCTTCGACGGTCAGGGCCTCGCGCAGGGAGAGGTCACGAAGGTCGGCACCATAAAGGATGTCGAGAGCCCGTTTACGAGCTTTGCTGCGGGCGCTCACTAGTCGTTGACGCGGCCCATGTAGTCACCGGTGCGGGTGTCGACCTTGACCCTGGTGCCCTGCTCGAGGAACAGCGGAACCTGGATCTCATAGCCGGTCTCGACGGTCGCGGGCTTGGTGCCACCGGTCGAGCGGTCGCCCTGGAGGCCGGGCTCGGTATACGTGATCTCGAGAACAACGGATGCCGGCAGCTCGACGTACAGCGGGTTGCCGTTGTTGAGCGCGATCGTCACGGCCTGGTTCTCGAGCATGAAGTTCGCGGCGTCGCCGACGATCGTGCCGGGAACGGTGAGCTGGTCGTAGTCGGCGACATCCATGAACACGAACGAGTCACCGTCGTTGTAGAGGTAGGTGAAGTCGCGGCGGTCGACGTTTTCGATGTCGATCTTCGTTCCCGCGTTGTAGGTGCGGTCAACGGTCTTGCCCGAGACGACGTTCTTCAGCTTGGTGCGAACGAACGCGCCGCCCTTGCCCGGCTTGACGTGCTGGAATTCGATGACGTTCCAGAGCTGGCCGTCGATGTTGAGAACAATTCCGTTTCGGATGTCGGCGGTAGATGCCATGAAGAGGGGGTTCCATTTCAGTGGGAAGAGGGTTGGCCCGACGGGGCCATCGGAGAGAGTTTACCTGCCGCACGAGCCCTCACCAAAGGCGCGGGGTTCCGGGGAGTCAGCCGAGGCGTGTGATCGCGGTCAGCGCAAGCCGGTAGGAATCGAATCCGAAGCCGGCGATGACGCCGGTGGCGACGCCGGAGATGACGCTCGTGTGCCGGAATACCTCGCGTGCGTGGGGGTTCGAGATGTGCACCTCGATGAGGGCGAGGCCCGCCTTCGGAACGAGCGCTGCGGCATCCCGGAGCGCGTAACTGTAGTGGGTGAAGGCTGCGGGGTTGAGGATCACCGGTGTTCCGGAATCCACGGCTTCATAGAGCCACGAGATCAGTTCGGCTTCGTCGTTGGTCTGGCGCAGGTCGATCGTGGTTCCGTCGGGAGCGTCGGCGTCGAGGGTGCTGCGGAGGTCATCGAGGGTGCCGCTCCCGTAGACATCGGGTTCACGCGAACCGAGTCTGCCGAGATTGGGACCGTTGAGGACGAGGACTGTTGCCATGATTATGAGCCGATCTCCTGGTACGCCGCGAACAGCAGCGCGGTTTCGGGGCCGGCGAGAACCGTCGGCTTGGCGATGTCATCGAGAACGATGAAGCGCAGCATCCCCGCTCTCGCCTTCTTGTCGCGCTGCATCGTTGCCAGCAGGGTGTTCCAGCGGCCGACCGGGTACTCGGTGGGCAGGTTGAGTGAATCGAGGATGCTCCGGTGACGGTCGGCGACCTCGTCCGGCAGTCGTCCGGCCAGTCGTGACAGTTCGGCGGCGAACATCATGCCGACGGCGACGGCAGCGCCGTGACGCCACTGGTACCGCTCCGCGTGTTCGATGGCGTGGCCGAGGGTGTGTCCGTAGTTGAGGATTTCACGGATGCCACCCTCCTTGAAGTCTTCACTGACCACGCGCGCCTTGAGGGCGATCGACAGCTCGACGACCCGGCGGAAGGCATCCGTCGTCGGGTCGGTGACCGCGTCGACATCGGCTTCGATGAGGTCGAGGATCTCCGGCTCTGCGATGAAGCCACACTTCACGATCTCGGCGAACCCCGCGAGGATCTCGTTTCTCGGCAGGGTGTCGAGAAGCTCGAGATCGACGAGGACGCCGGAGGGGGCGTAGAACGCGCCGACGAGGTTCTTGCCCTCGTTGGTGTTGATGCCGGTCTTGCCGCCGACCGCCGCATCGACCATCCCGGCGACGGAGGTCGGCACCTGAACGAGGCGAACACCCCGGAGCCATGTCGCTGCGACGAAACCGGCGACGTCGGTCGTTGCTCCGCCACCGAAGCCGATCACGGCATCCGTCCGGGTGAAATCGGCTTGCCCCATGATTTGCCAGCAGAACGCGGCAACCTCGACCCGCTTGCCGGTTTCGGCGTCGGGGATTTCGGCGAGGAGCACCTGGTACCGGTCGGCAAGGCTTTCGCGGAGCTTCTCTGCCTGCTCACCGAGCGTCGGCGGGTGGACAAGCAGAATCTTGGCGGCGTCGTCGCCGAGCATCACCGGAACCCGGTCGAGGATGCCTCGGCCGATCTCGACGTCGTAGGCGTCGGTTCCGGTGACGTGGACGGTGGTGATGGAAGTCATGAGTGTCCTCTCGCCCAGTCGGCGATTCGTTCGGCGATGCGTTCGATCGGCTCGCTCGAGGTGTCGAAGGTGACGGTGGCCAGGCGTTCGTAGATCGGGCGGCGTTCGTCGTAGATACGCTGCCAGTCTCCCGTGCCGTTGGCGAGCAGCGGTCGCTTGTCGGTGCGGATCCGTGCAGCGACGGCAGCCGCGGTGACGGTCAGCAGGATGACGGTGCGGCCGGCCAGGTCGCCCTGGGTATCCGGGTGAAGCACGGCACCTCCCCCGAGCGACACGACGGCGTCCTCAGCGAGGGCCGTCTGGACGGCGTCGCGCTCGAGCTGACGAAACGCCGGTTCGCCGTGTTCAGCGAAGATGCCGGTGATCGGCCCGTGCTCAGCGACGATCCGTTTGTCGGTGTCGACGAACGGCACGTTGAGCGATCGGGCGACCCGGCGCCCGATTTTGGTTTTGCCTGCACCCATCGGCCCGATCAGGACGAGGGGAAGCGGCAAGGCGGGAGTGCTCACGAGAACTGCGACGTCGATTCGGTCGCGCTCTTGAGGCCGGCGGGAATGGCGGCGAGGTACGACTGGAGGTTGCGACGGGTCTCCCCGACGGCATCTCCACCGAACTTCTCCAGCACGCTGTTCGCGAGCACGAGGGCGACCATCGCTTCGGCGACGACTCCAGCGGCTGGCACAGCGCAGACATCGGAACGCTGGTGATGCGCACCTGCTGCTTCGCCGGTGGCCACGTCGATCGTGCGCAGGGAATGCGGAACCGTCGCGATCGGCTTCATGCCTGCACGGACCCGCAGGACGGTTCCGGTGCTCATGCCGCCCTCGGTGCCTCCGGCTTTGTCGCTCGAGCGCACGATTTCGTCGTCGATCGCGAAGAGTTCGTCGTGGGCGGCCGAACCACGGCGGGTCGTGGTGAGGAACCCGTCACCGACTTCGACGCCCTTGATCGCCTGGATGCCCATGAGGGCCTGTGCGAGCTGCCCGTCGAGGCGGCGGTCCCAGTGCACGTGGGAACCGAGCCCAGGGGGCAGGCCGTAAGCGAGGACCTCGACGATGCCGCCGAGAGTGTCGCCGTCCTTCTTCGCTGCGTCGACTTCAGCGACCATGCGTTCGGAGGTGGCCGGATCGAAGCACCGCAATGGGTCGGCGTCCAGGATGTCGACGTCGGCCGGCGTGGGAAGAGCGGCATCCTCTGGAACGCGGACCGGTCCGATCGAAAGCGTGTGGCTGACGAGAGTGATGCCGAGTTCGGCGAGGAACCCACGTGCGACGGCGCCGAGGGCCACTCGTGCCGCGGTCTCACGGGCGCTGGCCCGTTCGAGGATCGGGCGGGCCTCGTCGAAGTTGTACTTCTGCATGCCGACGAGGTCGGCGTGTCCGGGGCGCGGACGGGTCAGCGGAGCGCTCCGACCGCGTGACTTCTCTGTCTCTTCGACGGGCTCGGGGTTCATCACCTCGACCCACTTGGGCCACTCCGTGTTGCCGATGCGCACCGCCACGGGGCTTCCCAGGCTGTAGCCGTGGCGCACACCGCCGGAGATGTTCAGCTCGTCCTGCTCGAACTTCATCCGCGAACCCCGGCCATAGCCGAGCTTTCGGCGGGCGAGGTCGGCGCGAATGGCGTCGAGCGAGACAGGGACGCCGGCGGGAAGACCCTCGACGATTGCAATGAGTTCCGGGCCGTGAGACTCTCCGGCAGTGAGCCAACGAAGCATGGCTCTATCCTTCCACAGGGCTCGGCCCTGCTCGGACGGCGAGCGGTTTGTGTCAGACGGCGGGCCGGCCGCTGTCGTCAAGACCGACGGATGCCAGCATCGCCGCGAGGATCGCGTCTTCGCCATCGAGGGGAGCGAGCGGGTCGTTGGCGGCGAAGATCCGGATCTGGATGAGTGCCTGGTGCACGAGCATCGAGAGCCCGTTGGCGACCGGACCACCGGCATCCGCCCATCTCGTCGCGAGGTCGCTCGGCCACGGGTCGTAGGCGACGTCGAGCAGTGCCGACGTTGCCAGGGTGCCGGCGGGGTAGACGACCGGGGCGGCCGAACCGCCGGGAAGGGTGCTGATGACGAGCTCGGGCGTCGGGCGGCTGTCGACACGGTCAAAGGGCGCCAGCTCGACGACGAGGCCGGCCCGGTGGCCGAGATCCGTCAACGCTGCTGATTTTTCGGGACTGCGCGCGAGGATCGTGACGGACAGTGCACCGAGTTCGGCAGCAGCGACGAGCGCGCTGGCTGCGGTCGCACCCCCGCCGAGGATGTGCACATGTGCCGCTTCGGTGACGCCGATGGCAGCGAGGGCGCGAGTGATTCCGGCCACGTCGGTGTTGTAACCGAACAGGATGCGATCGTCACCGCTGCCCACGAACCGCAGCGTGTTGACGGCGCCGGTCAGTTCGGCCATGGCATCCCGGCTGTCGGCCAGCTCCCACGCCACCGACTTCAGCGGCATCGTCAGGGACAGGCCGCGCCAGTCATTCCCCAGCTCGGGGATGATGCCGGGAAGCTCGTTCGCGCCGACGTCGCGGGATCCGTACTCCCAGTCGAAACCAAGCATCCGGTACGCGGTGCGGTGAAGCACCGGGGATTTCGAATGCGCGATCGGCGAACCGAAGACCGCGAGACGATCGGTCATCAGCAGCCCTTGTCTGGGTTCTCCGCGCACCAGGCCCGCAATTGCTTCACCGCGGCTTCGTGTTCGCTGCGCGTCGTCGTGAAGACGGTTTCACCCGTGTCGAGATTGACCGTGACGAAGAACAGCCATGGTCCATCGGCCGGTGACATGGCGGCGTCGATCGCGGTGTCGCCGGGGCTCGCGATCGGACCGACCGGTAGTCCCGTCCTCTGGTAGGTGTTCCAGGGGTTGTCGGACTCCAGAGCTTCCTTCGACGACCACACCGAGCCGGACTTGGCGGTGTCGGTGTATTGCGCCGTCGAGTCCATTTCGAGCTTCATGTCGATGTCGAGTCGGTTCTGAATGACCCGGCTGACCTTGTAGAAGTCATCCTCGAGCCTGGCTTCGCGTTCGATGATCGACGCGATGATGAGGACACGTTCGCGATCAGCGGGAGGCACGCCTGCGTCGTCCAATGACGTGATGGTGCGGTCGACGAGAATCTGGATCACCTGCTGGGCGCTCAACCCGGGATCGAAGGTGTAGAGCGCGGGGAACAGCCAGCCCTCGATCGACACGGCCTCGGCGGGTACGCCGTAGATCGTCGGGTCCGCGACCGCAGCCTGGAATTCTTCCACCGGGATCTCTGTGCCCGCCGAGAGCTCGGCGAGGATCTCGGGACCGGTGATGCCCTCCCGGAGCAAAACGGTGCGTTCGATTTTGTTCTCGGGGTCGAGCAAAGCGTCGAGGGCGGATTGGGCGCTCATCTTCTTCGCCAGTTGATACACGCCAGGGTGGAAGACCGGTTCCGACGGCTGAGTGATGAGCAACTCATAGAATGCCTCGGTGGTTTTCGTCACTCCGCTGTTCTTGAGCGTCCGTGCGATATCCGTCCCGGTGTCGCCCTCGGAGATCGACACGAGTGCTTCGCCCGAGCCGTCCCCCTCGTAGTCGATGGGTTCCTGCCACCCCATCACAGAGCGGATTTGCGGTTCGAACGTCTTCCAGACGTAAAACCCGCCGCCGCCGATGCCTCCGACGAGCACGAGGACGACGAGTGCGGCGATCCAGCCCGTCTTTTTGCGCTTCTCACGGGGTGGGTAATCCGCTGCAGCGGCTCGTCGGGCGGCTCGGCTCGGCTTCGCGGATGGTTCGGCATCTTCTGGACCCGAGGATTCAGCCGGGATCTCCTGTGCCGGAACGTCGGCATGTTCGCCCGCGGCTTCTGCTGCACGCTGGCGCGCTTCGCGCCGGGAGGAGGGTGCCGGTCCTGGCTCGGTTCCGGTAGAGGGGGGCGTGCCCTGTTCGGGTGTTCCGGGCTCGGATCCGAAGATGGCGTCGAATGCGTCATCGCGCGGCGTCTGGTCAGTCACGTCCTAAAGTCCTTCGTTCGTGCCGACGAGCCTGCCGGGAGGCAGCGCGCTGCCGCGCTCGGCGTCAAGGGCATGTTGCAAGATTATGACGGCTGCGATCTGGTCGACAATGTTCCTCGACCCTTTTTGCTTCCGCCCGGAGGTCCGGAGCGCAGAATGCGCGGACACCGTCGAGAGACGTTCGTCGACGAGCCGGACCGGGATGGTGGATGCCGCGGCCAGCGCGTCCGCGAACGCGACGGCATCCGCTGTTGACGCTGTGTTCCCACCGGACAGAGCCAGAGGAAGACCGACGACGATTTCGACCGGGTCGAGCTCGGCCGCGATGCCGAGGATCCGCCGAATGTCGGCGTCTCCTGTCGCGGCGCGGGGCACCGTCTCGACCGGTGTCGCGAGCATCGCGTGAAAGTCCGACCTCGCGACACCGATGCGGGCTTTACCCACATCGATGCCGAGCCGGACTCCCGTACGCATTCCGGTCACGCCTCGCGGGCGACCGCGTCGACGACGGCGGACAACGCTGCCTGAACAGCAGTCGCATCGGAGCCGCCGCCCTGGGCGAGGTCATCCTTGCCGCCTCCGCCTCCGCCGAGGATGCCCGCTGCGATACGGGCAAGCTGACCGGCTTTCGCTCCGAGTTTGCGCGCGGAATCATTGGTTCCGACGATGACGATCGGCCGGTCCTTGACCGTGGCGGCGAGGGCGACAACGGATGCGTCCGAGCCGAGTCGCTCCCGTACACCGGTCACCAGCTGGCGGAGGTCGTCTGCCGATGCGAGGGTGCCGAGGTTTTCGGCCACGATGCGGTACGCGCCGCCGTCGCGAGCGCTCGATACGAGCGACGGGATCCGTTCGCTCAACTGACGGGCCTCGAAGGACTGGATCTTCTTCTCAGCCTGCTTGAGGCTGGCGACCAGTTCTGCGATTCGCTCGGGCAGCTGTTCCCTGGGTGTCTTCAGCGACGACGTCAGTTGCGACACGATGGCGCGCTCAGCGGCGAGCTCACGGAAGGCTTCGAGGCCGACGAGTGATTCGACCCGACGGTTCGTCGAGCCGACGCTCGATTCGCTGACGAGGTTGATCATGCCGATCTCGGCGCTGGATGCCACGTGGGTACCGGCGCACAGCTCCCGCGACCACGGCCCGCCGATGTCGACGACACGGACGACGTCGCCGTATTTCTCACCGAACAAAGCCATGGCGCCGAGTGATTTCGCTTCGTCGAGCGGGAGCTCGCGGGTCACGACCTCGAGATTGTTCCGGATGGCGTTGTTCGATACCTCTTCGATCTCTGACCGGGTTTCGGCTGACAGGCCGGAGTTCCAGGTGAAGTCGAGGCGCAGGTAACCGGCCTTGTTGTACGAGCCGGACTGGTGAGCGTTCGGGCCGAGGATCTGGCGCAGCGCAGCGTGAATGATGTGCGTGCCCGAGTGGGCCTGCTTCGCCCCGCGACGGTAATCGGCGTCGACGACGCTGCGTGCCAGGTTTCCCACGCCGACTTCTCCGCGCGCGACCTGGACCTTGTGGCTGATGAGCCCTTTGACCGGCTTCTGCACGTCGAGGACCTCGAGTTCGAACCCGTTCCCCACGATGAGTCCCTGGTCGGCTTCCTGGCCGCCGGATTCGGCGTAGAGCGACGTTTCGGCGAGGATTACTTCGGCGATGTCACCGGCGACGGCGGTGGTCACCGAGTGCCCTCCGACGATGAGCCCGAGAATGCGCGACTCGGTTTCGAGTTCGGTGTAGCCGGTGAACACCGTCTCGCCGTGTGCGCGGAACGCGCTGTAGACCGACAGGTCGGCGAGGGTGGTCTTCTTCGCTTTGGCGTCCGCCTTCGCCATGGTGCGCTGCTTTGTCATCAGTGTGTCGAATGCGGTGCGGTCGACCGAGAGGCCGGCTTCTTCAGCGATCTCGAGGGTGAGGTCGATCGGGAAGCCGTATGTGTCGTGCAGGAGGAACGCCGTGTCACCGGGCAGGCGAGAGCTTCCGGTGTCCTTCGACTTGGCGACAGCGAGGTCGAGGATGGTGGTGCCGCCGGCGAGCGTGCGGAGGAACGTCTCTTCCTCACCGAATGCGGCCTGCGAGATCCGTCCGTAGTCGTGCTCGACCTCGGGGTACGACGAGCTCATGGCGTCGCGCGACGCGGCGAAGAGTTCGGGGAATGAGGGTGCGTCGACGCCGAGCAGGCGCATGGCACGGACGGTGCGACGCATCAGGCGGCGCAGGATGTACCCGCGCCCTTCGTTGGAGGGCGTGACTCCGTCGCTCATGAGCATGAGCGAGCTGCGCACGTGGTCGGCGATGACGCGCATGCGTACATCGTCGGTGTGGTCGGCCCCGTAGCGACGTCCCGAGAGGTCAGCTGCCCGGTCGAGGACCGGACGGATCTGGTCGATCTCGTACATGTTCTCGACGCCCTGCTTGAGGAACGCAACCCGCTCGAGTCCCATGCCGGTGTCGATGTTTTGCCTGGGCAGGTCGCTCACGATCTGGAAGTCTGTCTTCGAGCGGACGTCCCCGATGAGGTACTGCATGAAGACGAGGTTCCAGATCTCGACGTATCTGTCGTCGTCCGTCGCCGGACCACCGTCTGCGCCGTACGCCGGTCCGCGGTCGAAGAAGATCTCCGAGCAGGGGCCTGCTGGTCCCGGCTGCCCGGTGTGCCAGTAGTTGGTGTCTTCGCCGAGGCGCTGGATCCGCTCGTCCGGCAACCCCGCGATCTTCTTCCACAGCGCAATGGCTTCGTCGTCGTCCTTGTAGACGGTGACCCAGAGGTCCTTCTCGTCGAAACCGTATCCGCCTGCGTTCTCCGGCGTGGTGAGCAACTCCCACGCGTACGTGATCGCTCCCTCTTTGAAGTAGTCGCCGAACGAGAAGTTGCCGTTCATCTGGAAGAAGGTGCCGTGACGCGGGGTCTTGCCCACTTCTTCGATGTCATTGGTGCGGATGCACTTCTGCACGCTCGTTGCGCGCGGGTACGGCGCGGGAACGAGCCCGGTGAGGTACGGAACGAACGGCACCATTCCGGCCACGGTGAAGAGCAGTGACGGGTCGTCGGAGACCAGTGAGGCGGAGGGGACGACGGTGTGGCCACGCTCGGCGAAAAAATCTAGCCAGCGCTGGCGGATATCAGCGGTCTTCATGGGTCCGTTCGAGGGATTCGGGTGCGCCAGGTGGCGCTGATCAGTTCTTGTTGTTGAGGTCGCCGAGGGTGTCTTCAGCGTTCCGTGCGATGTCGTCGATGGCGTCGCGAAGCTCGGCCTCGCGCTCCTTGTATGCGTCTGCGACCGTGTCGCTGAACTCCTTGAGCTTGAGGTCCAGGTCGGCAAAGAATTCCTTGCCGCGCTGGGTCTTGTTGATCTCGTGGGCGACGACGAAACCCGCGCCGATACCTGTGATCAGCCAGAGCAGGTTCTTCATAGGGGCCTCCATAACGGTGGGGCGGATGCTTCCAAGCTATTCATCCTATCGGGCGGAGCCTGTCGTCCCGCCGATGCAACGAAGAACGGGGCCGCGGCAAATGCCGCGACCCCGTTCGAAGAACGTGAGGATGTACTAGCGAGCTGCGTAGTACTCCACGACGAACTGTACTTCACAGGTCACGGGAACTTCGGCACGCTTCGGGGCGCGCACGAGGCGGGCCTGGAGCTTGTCGAGTTCGACCTCGAGGTACGGCGGGAGCTTCGGAAGAACGTCGACGTGTCCGCCGGCCGCTGCAACCTGGAAAGGCTCGGTGCCTTCGCTCTTCGCCTTGACGTGGATGAGCTGGCCCGGCTTCACGCGGAAGGACGGGCGGTCGACGAGCTGGCCGTCAACCATGATGTGACGGTGCACAACCATCTGACGAGCCTGCGCCGTGGTGCGGGCGATCGCCGAACGAACGAGGAGAGCATCGAGACGGGTCTCGAGGATCTCGACGAGGTTCTCACCGGTCAGTCCCTTGATGCGGCGAGCCTCTTCGAAGGCGATCTTCAGCTGCTTCTCGCGGATGCCGTACTGGGCGCGCAAGCGCTGCTTCTCGCGGAGACGCACAGCGTAGTCGGAGTCGGTCTTGCGCTTGGTGCGGCCGTGCTCACCCGGAGCGTACGGACGCTTCTCGAGGTACTTTGCTGCCTTGGGGGTGAGGGCAATGCCCAGTGCCCGCGAGAGGCGGGTCTTGCTACGTGTACGTGACTTAGTAGACACGGTTTCCTTTCGATGGAATCTCAAACTGGATGTGCCGGTGCGCGCGAAGGCGAACCAGAAAGTTAGAGGGGTGAGCCGGAACAGTTCGGCTAAAGAACATGTCCGTCAACCCGGTTCAGTGCAGCCATACAGTTAACCGGGCCTAGGCCAGCAGTAATCCTAACACGATGGTCGCATCAGACGCGCCCGCCGCGCACAATGCGGAGAAGCTTCGCCAGTCGTGACGACACATCCCGCTCGTTGCCGTGCTGGGTCGGTTGGTAGTAGCGCACTCCACGCAATTCGTCGGGGAGATACTGCTGCTCGACGACACCCACGTCGGCGTCATGGGGATAGCGGTAGCCCTTGCCGTGGCCGAGCCGTTTGGCGCCGGCGTAATGCGCATCGCGCATCGGTTTCGGAACGCGTCCGAAGTTTCCGGCGCGAACGTCGGCGATGGCGCGGTCGATCGCAACGTATGAGGCGTTGGACTTCGCTGCCGTCGCGAGATAGACGACGGCCTCTGCGAGCGGGATGCGTCCCTCTGGCATTCCGATGAACTGCACCGAGTCGGCCGCGGCGACGGCGATGACGAGCGCGTTCGGGTCGGCCATCCCGATATCTTCTGCCGCCGACACGATGATGCGGCGGGAGATGAATCGCGGGTCCTCCCCCGCCTCGATCATGCGCGCCAGGTAGTGCAGGGCCGCATCGACGTCTGAACCCCGGATGGACTTGATGAACGCACTGATGACGTCGTAGTGCTCGTCTCCGTTCCTGTCGTAGCGGAGCAGTGCCCGATCGACAGCCGAGGAGACCACATCGGCGGTTATCACCGGTCGCGACGGCGCTGCGGTCTTCGCCGCGGAACGCTGATCCTCGCTGTCGCTGTCGCCGTCGTCATCGTCGTCATCGTCTTCATCGGCTTCGTCGCGGTCGACATCAGCGGCGTGCCGGTCGTCGGCGGCCGGCTCCCCTGCGTCGAGCGAATCAGCGCTGACGGATGCCGCCTCGAGCGCTGTCAGTGCTCGCCGTGCGTCGCCCGACGCGAGACGGATGATGGTGTCGCGGGCGTCGTCGGTGACCTCGAACCGGCCCCCGAGGCCACGGGGATCTTCGATCGCGCGGTCGAGAACAATGCGGAGGTCGTCGTCGGTGAGTTGCTCGAGGGTGAGGAGGAGAGATCGTGAGAGCAAGGGCGAGATGACGGAGAACGAGGGGTTCTCCGTCGTCGCGGCGACGAGGATGACCCAGCCGTTCTCGACACCCGGCAGGAGGGCATCCTGTTGTGCCTTGGTGAAGCGGTGGATCTCGTCGAGGAAGAGAACCGTCGACAGGCCGTAGAGATCCCTGCTCGTCATCGCCTCGTCCATGACCTGTCGGACGTCTTTGACACCAGCGGAGACGGCGGACAGCTCGACGAACCGGCGGCCGGAACTGTGAGCGATCGACTGGGCGATGGTTGTTTTGCCTGTTCCTGGTGGGCCCCAGAGGATCACGGACACCGAGCCTTTGTCGCCGGACTTGCTGGTGGCGAGGCTGACGAGGGGCGACCCGGGTTTAAGCAGGTGTTTCTGGCCGGCCACCTCGTCGAGGCTTTTGGGTCGCATGCGCACGGCGAGCGGGACGCTACCTGAGTGCAGCGCCGCTGTCGTGTTTGCCATGATGCAAGGCTAGCCGCACCCGCCGACAATCGCGGGCGGGTGCGGCCGGGAGTGCTATTCGACGGCTGATGCGGCCTCGGACAGGATCGCGACGTAGTCCTCGATGCCCCACGTCAGCGACAGTGCGCTCGGCGGCGACACGGCGGCGATCAGTTCGACCCCGACGACAGATGCCACGGCACCGTTGGCGACAGCGGGGATCGTCTTCGCGTAGCTCGACGACAGGAAGGTGGATGCTGCCTCTTCCGTGTCCGAGTAGCTGACGAGAATGTCGCTCTCGAGTTTGTCGACCTCTTCGTAGCTCAGTTCGTAGTAGAAGCTCGAGTCGCCGTTCGCGAGCTCCTCGACGGCTGGCGCGTCGACGAGGCCGAGGTCGAAGAGGAAGTCGACGCGGGAGTCTGCCCCCTTGTAGACGTAGAAGGTTCCGCCGGAATCGGCGACCGCTGCGACGGTCTTGCCGGCGAGCTCGGGGTGGGCCTCCGCCTGTTCGGCGGTGATTGCCGCGATGTCGCTGAGCACGGTCTCGGCTTCGGCAGTCTTGCCGAGCGCTTCGCCGACGGTCGTGACGACCTCGGTCCACGGCGTCGACCATGGTGCGTCCGGGTACGCGACGGTCGGCGCGATTTCGCTCAGGAGGTCGTACTGTTCTTCGGTGATTCCGGAGTACACAGCGAGGATCAGGTCGGGGGCCTGCTCGGCGATGTCCTCGTAGGCGGGCTCTTCCACCGTCGAGGGGATGATCGCGGGGGTGTCGGCGTCGAGGTCCTCGAGGGCTTCGGCAACCCAGGGCAGGACGCCATCCTCATCGCCGCCGTAGCTCTGAGCTTCCATGCCGACCGGGACGACGCCGACGGCGATCGCGGCATCCGTCGAACCCCAGCCGAGCGTGACGACGCGCTCGGGTGCCCCTTCGATGTCGGTCGAGCCGAACGCGTGCTCGATCGAGACGGGGAACGAGTCTGAGCTCGAGTTATCGGCGGGAGCAGCTTTGTCTGCTGCCGTCGGGGCGCAGCCGCTGAGCGCAAGCAGGGCGACGGCGGCGGTCGCGATCAAAGCGAGTCGGGGTCGAGGTGACACAGGTACTCCAGGTTTCGTTTCGGAGGGGATGTTAGGTGAGCCTATCCTAATACGAAATCGGGGCGGGTCGGTGAAAACGACCGATGGGAATCACCATCGGCGAGCCGCACACCGGGTCAGGGATGATCTGCGACTCCAGGCCGAATGCGCGCTGCACCAGCTCGGACGTGAGCACCTCTGCCGGAGACCCGGTGGCGACGACTTCACCGTGAGCCATCACGACGAGGTGATGGGCGTATCGCGCGGCGAGGTTGAGGTCGTGCAGGACCATCACGATCGTTGTCTGGCGGGTGTGGTTGAGTTCGGCGAGAAGATCGAGCAACTCGATCTGGTGGGTCACGTCGAGGAAAGTGGTGGGCTCGTCGAGCAGCAGGATGTCTGTGTCCTGGGCGAGCGCCATGGCGATCCACACCCGTTGCCGCTGACCTCCGGAGAGCTCCCCCACCCGCCTGCTCGCGAGTTCGGTGGTCGACGTGGCGGCCATCGCGTCGGCCACGATGGCGTCATCAGCACTGGACCACGAACGGAAGAGCCCCTGGTGCGGATGCCGTCCCCTCCCCACGAGGTCGGCGACGGTGATTCCGTCCGGCGCGATCGGCGACTGGGGCAGGATGCCGACGACCCGGGCGAATTCCTTCGCCGGGTAGGTTGAGATCTGCCGGTCATCCAGCCGCACGACACCGGCGGACGGCCGGAGCAACCGCGCGATGCCCCGTAACAACGTCGACTTGCCGCACGCGTTCGCCCCGACGATGACGGTGATGTCGCCGTCGGGAACGGTGAGGTCGAGGTTGCCAATCACTTCCCTGCCGTCGTAGGACAGGCTGAGCCCGTCCGCCGCGAGGGTGTGGGCGGGCTTCGTGCCGGGTGGTCGGTCTCCGCTCATGCGCTGCGGCCTCCTTTGTTGGTGGTGGCGAGCAGCCACAGCAGGTACGGGGCTCCGAGGATGCCCGTGAGAATCCCGGCCGGGACCTGAACGTCGCCGGGAAGGGCATGCTGGGCGAGGAAGTCGGCACCGATGACGAGGGCAGCGCCGACGAGAGCACTGGGCACGAGGGCCAGCGAGCCGCCGCGCACAACGCGGCGGGCGATGGGACCAGAGACGAAGGCGACGAACGCGATGGGGCCGACGAACGCCGTCGCTGTCGCGCAGAGCGCGACCGCCAGCCCGAGGAGCAGCAGCCGGGTCCACTCGACGGGCACCCCGAGTCCGCCGGCGGTGTCATCACCGAGTTGGAGCATGCGCAGGCGGGGAGCCAGGGCGGCGACCAGAGGCAGGAGGGCCACGAGCGTTGCCGCGAGTACGGCGATATCGGACCACCGCGCCCCGCCGACTCCCCCGACCATCCAGACGAGGGCCTGTGACACTTCCTTCACCTCGCCGCGCGTGAGGAGGTAGCCGAGCGCCGACTGGATCAGGAAGGCGACGCCAACACCGATGAGGACGAACCGGTATCCGCTCACCCCGTCGCGCCAGGACAGGAGGTAGATGGCAGCTGCAACGATGAGGGCACCCGCGAATGCGCTGAGCGAGACGACCGCGCCGCTCGCTCCGAAGACGAGGATGGCGGTCGCGGCGGAGACGCTCGCGCCCCCGGAGATGCCGATGATGTCCGGGCTCGCGAGGTCATTGCGGAGGAGAGTCTGGAACAGCGCGCCTGCGATGGCGAAAGCGGCACCGGCGAGAATCCCGAGCACGACCCGCGGAAGCCGTAACCGGAAGACGATGACGCTGTCGCTCCCCGTGCCCTGCCCGATCAGGGTGAGCGCGAGGTCGGACGGAGAGAGGGTGTATGCGCCGACCGACACGCTCAGCATCGCGAGGACAACGACGAGGATGCCGAGCAACGCGATGACGGTGCGCTGTCGCGGGTGTCTGTGGGCCGACGGTGCGCGAGCGGGCCGGCTCGCGGCATCCGTGTCTTTCAGAGCCGTCATAGCCCCGCCACCCGTGAGCGGCGGACGATGACGATGAGCACGGGCGCTCCGAGAAGAGCGACGAGCAGGCCGGCCTCGATCTCACCCGGGTATGCGAGAAGCCGCCCGAGTGTGTCGGCTGCGAGCACGAGGACGGGGCCGAGAACGGCTGAGTACGCGAGGATCCAGCGGTAGTCCGGACCGGTGAACGGCCGCACGAGGTGCGGGATGACAAGGCCGACGAAGACGATCGGACCGGCAAGAGCGGTCGCCGCACCGCACAGGAGAACGATGGAGATTGCGGCAATCGCCCGTGACATGCCGACGCCCTGTCCGAGGCCTTTGGCGAGGTCATCGCCGAGTGACAGCACGTTGAGCGTCGAACCGATGGTGAATGCGAGCACTCCCCCTGCGAGCAGGAAAGGCAGGAGCGACACGACGGCGCCGAGATCCCGGTTCACGAGCGAACCGACCGACCAGAACCGGTAGTTGCTCAACGTGTCGATGTCGGTGATGAGGAGCAGCGTGATGATCGACGTGAGGCCGGCGGTCAGAGCGGTGCCGGCGAGGGCGAGGGTGACCGGCGTGGCACCGTCCCTGCCCAGCGTTCCAACGAGGTAGACAATAACGGCCGCAATTGCAGCACCGGCGAAGGCGAACCAGACGTACCCCGTGGGACTTGTGACCCCGAAGAAGGTGATCGCCACAACGACGAAGAGAGAGGCGCCCGCGTTGACGCCGAGGAGCCCGGGATCAGCGAGGGGATTCCGGGTGATCCCCTGCATGATGGTGCCGGCGAGTGCGAGGGCCGACCCGACGACGAGGCCGATGACGGTGCGCGGAACACGCAGGTCGCGGACGACCGAGTGGTCGGTGTTTCCGGTGACCGGGCTGAAAAGAGCGGTGAACACCGTATCGATCGACGTGGCACGGGTTCCAAGGGTCAGGCTGAGCGCCACAACAACGAGGAGCAAGCCCACAGCGGCGAACAATCCCAGTCGTCGTCGCGTGCGCGACGCATTCGGTGTCGCCGTCGCCGTCGCCTCGATGAGGCCAGCGGACATTACTGCGCTTCGGCTTTCCCTGTGCGCCAATATCCCATGAAGGCGATCCGCTTGCGGTCGATGCCTGTCTCGCTGACGAGGAACCGGCGGAGCGTTTTGATCACCCCTGCCTCCCCCGCGAGCCACGCGTAAAAGTCACCGTTGTGCTGGGCCTCGGGAGAATCCCAGAGAAGTTCGGAGTCGACATCCACGTCCTCGACGAGCTGGACCGAGCGCGCGAGAGCCGCGCGATACATCGGTCGGTTGTCGGCGACCCACGCGCGGACAGCGGGGTCAAGGACGCCGCCCGGCTGCAATTCTCCACGGGGAAGCCAGGTCACTTCGGAACCGGCTGGCACATCGAGGGGCAAAATGTCAGCTGCGCTGGGGATCTCGATGAACGCCCGAGCCTTGCGCCACGCTGGCAGGGATTCGATCACGCTGCAGATCGCGGGCGCCGCGGTCTCGTCACCGACGAGCAACACGCAACGCGCGTCGCCGGGGTGCCAGTCGATTCCGATGGCCGAATTCACGCTCGCCGCGTCAGGACCGATGAGCACGACTTCGTCGCCGGGCTCGGCGCGGTTGAGCCAGCGCGAGGCGGGTCCACCGTCTCCGTGCGCGACCATGTCGACGTCGACCTCCCGATCGAGCGGGCGGACAGCGCGCACCGTGTAGGTACGGAAGGGATTGCGCACGGCGTCAGGCAGGGCGCGCCACCGGGTGTACCAGCTGCCGTCCGAAATAGTCGCAGGATCCGTGGCCCCGAATTCCGACATTCCGGTTCCCTCGAGCGGGAACACAATCTTCAGCCGCTGGTCAAGGCGGTCCACGCCGAAGCCGTCGAGGTCCTCACCGGTGAAGGTGACCCGGACGAAATGGGGACTCAGCCTGCGCACCTCGGTCACCATTGCCGTGTACGGGCGATACGCGGGACGCGAGTCCTTGATGACGACGGGGCTCAGAGTAAGCATTACCTAAGTATGGCATGGCTAACCTAAATCGCACCTGGGCATTTGGTTCCCGCTATCACGGGACCGTAAGGTTTCACGGGGTGAGGAAGCCGCAGGCCACTCCCCCGGCGCGACTGCGCACAGGCACCCATGGAGGATCCACGTGGCACCCAGCAAGATCGAAGACCGCGCAGCTCGCGCGAACCGCGAGCGGCTCAAGGGATACAAGGCCCGACAGGCGATGCACGCCTTCCGGATCCGCCGCAGAAAGCGTGACAACTGGATCGCCGTTCTCGCGATCATCGTCGTCGCCATCGGTGCCACCTTCGCGCAGCTGGCATATTTCTCCGCCGGCCCCGGCAAGCCGGCCGCAACTGCGGAGCCGGAACCGACCGAGACCGCGCCCGCCGAGGGCGAGAACGCCGAGGGTGAGAACGTCGGCGACGTCCCCGATCCGGCTCTCGCTGAAGGCCGCACCTGGACCGGAACGCTGTCGATCAATGACGTGCCTCTTGCTATCGAACTCGATGGCGCGACGGCCCCGCAGGGCGTGGCATCCTTTGTCTCTCTTTCTCAGGGAGGCTTCTACACCGATGTCTCCTGCCACCGCCTGACCACCGGCGGATTCTTTGTGCTCCAGTGCGGAGACCCCGAGGGCGACGGAAGCGGTGGCCCCGGCTACAGCTACGGACCGATCGAGAATGCCCCAGAAGACGACGTATACCCGGCAGGCACGATCGCCATGGCGCGGCAGGGCGGCGACGCGTTCAGCAACGGCAGCCAGTTCTTCATCGTCTACGAGGACACCACGATCCCCTCGGATGCCGCCGGCGGCTACACCGTGCTCGGTTCCGTCACAAGCGGACTCGACGAGCTGAAGGCACAGGTCACAGACCAGGGCATCGAGGGCGGGGTCACAGACGGTCCGCCAGCCGTCCCCGTCGCGATAACGGGCGTCACCGTCGAGTAGCCTTGCCGCGCGCAAGCGCCGACGTAATAGGCTTGAGCAGAGTTTCCGGTCGCACAGTAGTGCGGCACCCACAGCAAGGTGAGGCACGTGTCCAATTCAGAGCAGCAACCATGGGGTCGCGTCGGCGATTCCGGCGCCGTCTTCGTCCGAGAGGGTGAGGACTGGCGCGAGGTTGGCCAGTACCCCGACGGTACGCCGGAAGAAGCCCTGGCGTACTTCCAGCGCAAGTTCGTCGACCTCGCCGGTCAGGTGACGTTGCTCGAGCAGCGCGTGAAGCGCGGTGCACCCGCCGCGGATGTCGCAACCGCCGTCGCTCGACTGGCGAAAAATCTTGAGGGAGCCAACGCCGTTGGAGACCTCGAGAGCCTGAAGGCCCGTGTCGCCGCGCTCGACTCCACCGTCGGCGAGCTCACCGAGCAGCAGGGCGAAGAGGCCAAGGCGGCAGTCGCCGAGGCGCTCGCGGCCCGGACGGCGATCGTCGAAGAAGCCGAGAAGCTGGCCGCACAGGACCCCGCGAAAGCGCAGTGGAAGAACACCACCGAGCAGATCAACGCTCTGTTCGCCCAATGGCAGACCCACCAGCAGGAAGGTCCGAAGCTTCCCAAGGGCGAAGCCAACGACCTGTGGAAGCGATTCCGCACAGCCAAGTCCTCGATCGAGCAGAACCGGCGTGCGTTCTTCGCCGAGCTCGACTCCGTGCACCGTGACGCCAAGAGCCGCAAGCAGGCGCTCATCCAAAAGGCTGAAGCGCTCATTGAGAAGGGAGTCGACGGCATCCCCGGATACCGCGCGCTCCTCGACGAGTGGAAGCAGTCCGGGCGTGCAGGCAAACGCCACGACGATGCCCTGTGGGCCCGGTTCAAGGCGGCAGGCGATGCGATCTACGCCGCGAAGTCCGAGGTCGACGCCCGCGACAACGCCGAATTCTCCGGCAATCTCGAGCTCAAGCTGGCTCTCCTCGCCGAAGCGGAGCCTCTCCTCGCTGAGAAGGATCGCGACAAGCTGCGCTCGTCGCTCGCCGACATCCAGCGACGCTGGGACGAGATCGGGAAGGTTCCCCGGGACCAGGTCAAGAACGTCGAAGACCGGCTTCGCAAGGTCGAACAGCACCTGCGCGCTCTCGACGATGATCACTGGAAGCGGAACAACCCGGAGACCAAGGCACGTACCGAGGGCCTCGCCGGTCAACTGAACGCCGCCATCGCGAAGCTCGAGAAGGAACTCGACGACGCGAAGGCATCCGGAGACGAGTCGCGCATCGCTGAGGCGACCGAAGCGCTCGAGGCACGCAAGCTCTGGCTCAACGCTCTCTCCTGAGAACTGAGCTTCTCCACACCGTCGCAACCGGCGCCCGACTCTGCACAGCAGGGTAGGGCGCCGGTTGCGCGTGGACCGACCCGGGCAGGCTGAAGCCCGTGTTTCGGATTCCCCCGGTGATGGCCCCCGGTATTCTCCCTCTGGCGGAACTCTCCGCAGCCAGACTCGACGGCGACCTGTTCGCCCTCGACGAGTGCTGGATCTGCGCCGATGAATGTGATCGCCGCGAAACCAGGGCGGAGGCGGTGAATCGTCTGCTCCCGCCATCCGCTGATCGCCTCATCGTGATGGGACTCAGCGCCGCGTGGCTGCACGAGGCGACGGATGCTCCGCCGTTGCGTCACGAGATCTGCTCCCGGCTCGGCGAACGCTCGACCCCGAGGCTCACACGAAGGTTCGTGCTGCGCGAACTTCTTCTCGCCGACGCAGATATCGAGCGCATCGGCACCCTCCGGGTGACGACGCCCGTGCGCACCGTGTTCGACCTGGCACGGCGCACGACGCTGTCGGCACGGGAAAGCGGTGCACTCGCAGCGCTCGTGCGCGATCACGGAATCCGTCCTGCCGACGCGACGGACAGCATCCGTGCGACGTTGCCAGGAGCGGGGCTCGCGGTCGAACGGATCGAGTCGCTGTGGAATCAGCCGCCGTTGACCCGGTAGACGTCGTAGACCGCGTCGATTCGTCGGACGGCATTGAGCACACGATCGAGGTGCGTGGTGTCGCCCATCTCGAAGACGAACCTGCTGATGGCGAGACGGTTGGTCGAGGTCGACACCGTGGCGGAGAGGATATTGACGTGGTGTTCGCTGAGCACCCGGGTGACGTCACTGAGAAGCCCTGCGCGGTCAAGAGCCTCGACCTGGATGTTGACCAGGAAGACGCTCTTCGATGTCGGCGCCCACTCGACGTCGATCATCCGCTCGGGTTCCTTGAGGAGCTCCTGCACGTTGTGGCAGTCGCTGCGGTGCACGGAGACGCCCGAACCGCGGGTGACGAAACCGACGATGTCGTCACCGGGAACAGGGGTGCAGCACTTCGACATCTTCACCAGAATGTCCGGAGCACCGCGGACGAGCACGCCGGAGTCGCTGTGCGGCAGCTTGCGGGTGCGTCCACGCACCGGGAAGTCGATGGCTTCGGCTTCAGCCTCGCTGTCGCCCTGAAGCAGAGCGGCAACCTTCTCGAGCACCGACTGTGTGGATACGTGGCCTTCACCGACCGCTGCATAGAGCGCTGAGACGTCTTCGTACCGCATCTGTGAGGCGACCTCGGCGAACGAGTCCTGGCTCATGAGCTTCTGCAGCGGCAGGTTCTGTTTGCGCATCGCACGCGCAATCGCATCCTTGCCCTGCTCGATCGCTTCGTCGCGTCGTTCCTTGGTGAACCACTGCCGGATCTTGTTTCGCGCGCGAGTGCTCTTGACGAAACTGAGCCAGTCCTGGCTCGGTCCCGAGTCCGGGTTCTTCGAGGTGAACACCTCGACGACTTCGCCACTGTTGAGCTCGGTCTCGAGCGGGACGAGCCGGCCGTTGACCTTGGCGCCCATCGTGCGGTGACCCACCTCGGTGTGGACGGCGTACGCGAAGTCGACGGGAGTAGCACCGGCGGGCAGCCCGATGACGCGGCCCTTGGGGGTGAACACGTAGACCTCTTTGGCACCGATCTCGAACCGGAGCGAGTCGAGGAACTCGCCGGGGTCAGCGGTCTCCGCCTGCCAATCGGAGATGTGGGCGAGCCAGACCATGTCGTTCTCGTTGGCCTTCGCGCCGGCACTCTTGCCGTTGACGTTTTCCTTGTACTTCCAGTGCGCGGCAACACCGTATTCGGCGTGCTGGTGCATCTCGTGGGTGCGGATCTGGATTTCGACGCTCTTGCCACCCGGTCCGATCACCGTGGTGTGGAGCGACTGATACAGGTTGAACTTCGGGGTCGCGATGTAATCCTTGAACCGCCCGGGAATCGGCGTCCAGCGCGCGTGGATGGCACCGAGCACGGCATAACAGTCGCGAACGGAGTTCACGAGGATCCTGATGCCGATGAGATCGTAGATCTCGTCGAAGTCCCGGCCGCGCACGATCATCTTCTGGTAGATCGAGTAGTACTGCTTCGGCCGGCCGACGACCTTGCCCCGGATCTTCGCGGCCTTGAGGTCTTCGTTCACCGAATCGATGACCTGGTGCACGAGCTCTTCACGCTGCGGCGTCCGCTGCTTGACCAGGCTCTCGATCTCGGCGTACAGCTTCGGGTACAGCACAGCGAAGGAGAGGTCTTCGAGCTCCCACTTGATGGTCTGAATACCGAGGCGGTGCGCGAGAGGGGTATAGATCTCGAGCGTTTCGGTGGCCTTGCGAGCTGCCTTCTCCGGGGGGACGAAGCCCCACGTCCTCGCGTTGTGCAGCCGGTCGGCCAGCTTGATGACGAGCACGCGGATGTCCTTCGACATCGCGACGATCATCTTGCGGACGGTCTCC
Organism: Mycetocola sp. TRD_SC_2; assembly: GCF_055361225.1. Lineage (NCBI taxonomy): Bacteria > Bacillati > Actinomycetota > Actinomycetes > Micrococcales > Microbacteriaceae > Mycetocola > Mycetocola sp. TRD_SC_2. The sequence goes on from NZ_CM143954.1 coordinate 1,524,794, forward strand.
GCCTGGGCGCTTTCGCCGTACTTGACCTTGTCGAGCTTGGTCACGCCGTCGACGAGCATCGCAACTTCGTCACCGAATTCGGCGCGCAGTTCGTCGAGCGGATATCCCGTGTCCTCGACGGTGTCGTGGAGGAGGGCTGCGGCGAGTGTCTTCGGCCCGATACCGAGGTCGGCGAGTATCTGCGCAACAGCGACAGGGTGCGTGATGTACGGCTCGCCGCTCTGACGCTTCTGCCCGCTGTGCGCCTTCTCGGCGACGGTATACGCACGCTCGATGATCGAGAGGTCCGACTTGGGGTGGTGCATCCGCGCCGTGCGGATCAGACGCTCGACTGCACCGACCGGCTGCGCCTTGGAGAAGATGCGGGGAACGAGGCGTCGCAGGGAGGCGCTCGACGATTGCGTTTCAGTCATCGGATAACCTCCCTCTTCCCATTATCCCGCGGAAACGACGCGGTTCAGACCGCTGGAGCGACGACGGACGATTCCGTCGAGCGCTTGCGTGCCTCGAGGACCCTCTCGTCACGCTTCTTGATCTCCGGCTCGTTCTGACGGAACAGCGCGTACAGCGGCGCGGCAACGAAGATCGTGGAGTAGGTAGCGATGAGAATACCGACGAAGAGAGAGAGCGAGATGTCCCGGAGCGTCTCGGCCCCGAGAACGAAGTTTCCGATGACGAGAATGGATGCGACGGGCAGCGCGGCGACGACGGACGTGTTGATCGACCGCACGAGTGTCTGGTTGACCGCGAGGTTCACCGACTCCGCGAAGGTCCTCGGCGAATTATCGCCGTCTTCGGTCGTGTTCTCCCGGATCTTGTCGAAGACCACCACGGTGTCGTAGAGCGAGTAACCGAGGATGGTGAGGAAGCCGATCACGGCCGCGGGGCTGACCTCGAACCCACTGAGCGCGTACACGCCGAGTGAAATGATGAGAACGTCCAGGAGCCCGAGCATTGCCGCTGCGGACATCTTCCACGTGCGGAAGTACAGCGCCATGGTGATGAAGGCGAGGGCGAGGAAGATGACGAGGCCGGTGAGCGCCTGCCTGGTGACATCCTGACCCCAGGACGCGCCAATGAAGGACGTCGCCACAGCATTCTCTTGAACGTCGAATGCCTCGGCGAGAGCCGCGGTCACATCGTTCGTCTCATCGCTCGTGAGCTGGTTGGTCTGGACCCGGACCGAGTCGTTTCCAACGGTGGTGACCTTGGACACAGCCTCAGGAACGACGCTGGCAACGGCTTCCGTCGCCCGGTCCTGGTCGGCGGAGGCCACTGGCGACACAGTGAACTGCGAGCCGCCGGTGAACTCGAAGCTCAGGTTGAACCCGCCCTTGACGACGGGCACCAGGATCGATGCCAGAACGAGGAGGATGGCGACGGTGAACCAGACCCTGCGGTTGGCCACGAAGTTGAAGGAACGCTTCCCCGTGTAGAGGTCGTTACCGAAAGTGGTCAGGCTTGCCATTAGGAATCCTTCTCCTGGCTCTTGCTACCGCCAGCGGCGATGAGCTCGGCCTGCTTACGTTCCGCGATGGTCTGGCGCTTTGTCGCCTCACGGCTGGATTTTGCTGCCTTGATCTTCGACACCTCGACCGGCTGCCGGAACTGGGCCCGGCCACGGTAGACCGCACCGAGTGCGTGGGGGTCGAGGCCAGAGAGCGGGTGGCCGCTCGAGAAGAATTTCGTCCGTGCGAGCAGCTGGAGCGTCGGGTGGGTGAAGATCAGCACGACGATGACGTCGATGACGGTCGTCACGCCGAGGGTGAATGCGAAGCCCTTGACGTTGCCGACGGCGAGGACGTAGAGCACGATGGCGGCGAGGAGGTTCACGCCCTTCGACGCGTAGATCGTTCGCTTTGCACGCTTCCAGCCGGCTTCAACCGCTGACTCCAGTCCGCGGCCGTCACGGAGCTCATCCCGGATTCGTTCGAAGTACACGATGAACGAGTCCGCCGTGAATCCGATCGCGACGATCAAACCGGCGACACCGGCGAGGGACAGCCGGTACCCGTTTCGCCAGGAGAGGATCGCGATCACCAGGTAGGTGAGGACCGCTGCGACGACGAGGGAAGCGAGGGTCACGGTTCCGAGGAGCCGGTACTGGAAGAGCGTGTAGACAGCGACGAGCGCGAGCCCGATGAGTCCGGCGATGATGCCGATCTCGAGTTGGCTGGAGCCGAGGGTCGCCGAGATCTGGTCTGAGCTCTGCACGACGAAGCTGATCGGGAGCGCGCCGTATTTCAACTGGTCGGCGAGGGTCTTCGACGATTCCTGCGTGAAGTTGCCAGAGATCTCCGGCTTGCCGTCGCTGATCACCGCGAGAGTCTGCGGGGCAGAGATCACCTGGTTGTCGAGGACGATCGCGAACTGGTTCTGCGGGCTTTCGAGGCCGTTCAGCCGGCTGGTGACCTCTGCGAACTGGTCGGTTCCCTGCCCGTTGAAGACGAGGTTCACCGCCCACTCGCCGGTCGTCGCGCCGGTCTGGGTGGTCCTCATCCCGTTGGTGGCGTCGGTGATCTGCGTTCCCTCGACCTCGACCGGTCCGAGGATGTACTTCACGCTGCCGTCGGTCTCACACGCGATGATCGGTTCGTTCGCTGGCTGGACGACACCGGGCTCGACGGGTTCGTTGCAGTCGAATGCCTGGAACTGGGCCTCGAGAGCCGGAGTGATCTGGCTGAGGTCGCTTGGGCTTGTCGGCTCCGCTGTCGGCGTGTTCGGGAGCGCCGGGTCAGGGCTCGGGTACGGGGTCTCCGTGCCGTCTTCCCCGACGAACGTGTTCGACGGCTGGCCGGCCACGAGCACAGCGCGGAACTCGAGCTTCGCCGATGCCTCGATCCGCTTCCTGGTCTCCTCGTCGGCTTCACCCGGAATGGAGACGACGACGTTGTTGCCCTCGGTGTTGACCTCTGCCTCCGACACACCGGACGCATCGACGCGCTGGCGGATGATGGAAACGGCCTGAGCGAGCTGCTCGGGTGTCGCCTGCTCACCACCCTCGAGGTTCGGTTTGAGGATCATTTGCGTGCCGCCCTCGAGGTCGAGGGCAAGCTTCGGTGCCCAGCTCGCGCTGGACCAAATGATGCCTCCGACAAGAATGCCGAGGAGGGCAAGGGTGATCACACCGAGCCAGGTCAGGGAACGCCCCGCCATGCGGGTGGGCGTCATTCTCGACTGTGCCAACGACGTACTCAGCTTTCTAATGACCGCTCGCTCCACAGGACGGTGGGACGGGCGCTACGAGGGTGTTGCAGAGGAAGGGAGCGGCACGTGTCGGCCGCGCCCCTCAGGAAGACTACTGGTCTGAGTTCTTCTCACGTGAATCGGAGGCAGGCTTGGTGTCCGTGCCGTCAACGACGTCGCCGAACTCAGGCTCCGTCGTGAACGACGGGTGGTCCTCGTTGATCTGCTCGTCGTCTGCGACGATGTCTTCCTCGACCTCGGGAGTGACTTCCTCATCGAGGAAGCGCACGATGGTCTGCTTGTGCACGGTGAGGACGTTGCCCGGGCTGGTTTCGACCTGGACCTTTTCTTCGTTGACGCTGAGGATGGTGCCGAAAACACCGAAGTTCGTCATCACCTCTGCACCAGGAACGATCTTCGTCTGCTTTTCCTCGATGTCCTTCTTGCGCTTCTGTCCGTTGCGGAACATGAAGAAGATGAGGACGGCGAGAATGGCAAGCATGCCGATGCTGAGTGGATCAAGAATCATGAGTTTTGTGAAGCCTTCCGCGGTGATCTCACCGCAAGGTTAGGGGGTAGGCCGAGAGGCCAGGTTCAAATTATAGAACATCGGGCAGCAGGGAACCCTGAGCGTGGGGTACCCCGAAGTGGGCAAACGCCTGAGGTGTCGCAACCCTACCGCGTGGAGTCCGCGTGATGAGTCCGATTCGCACGAGGAACGGTTCGACGACGCTCTCGACGGTTTCTGCTTCCTCGCCGACCGAAACTGCCAGGGTGTTGAGTCCGACCGGCCCTCCCCCGAACCGGGTGAGCATGATCTCCATGACCGCGCGGTCGAGCCGGTCCAGTCCGAGTTCATCGACGTCGTAGAGCTTGAGCGCGGCGCGAACGGATGCTTTGTCTGCGTCTGTCTGATGCACCAGTACGTAGTCACGCACCCGGCGCAGCAGCCGGTTCGCGATCCGGGGTGTGCCTCGGCATCGGCCGGCGATCTCAGCGAGGGCGTCGTCGGCGATGGGGAAGTTGAGCATCCGGGCTGCACGTTGCAGTACTTGCTCGAGTTCGGGCGCGTCGTAGAACTCGAGGTGTGCCGTGAAGCCGAACCGGTCCCGAAGCGGGTTGGGGAGCATCCCGGATCTCGTCGTCGCGCCGACGAGCGTGAACGGTGCGAGGTCGAGCGGAACGGAGGTGGCGCCCTGGCCCTTGCCCACCATGATGTCGATGCGGAAGTCCTCCATGGCGAGGTACAGCATCTCTTCGGCCGAGCGGGCCATCCGGTGAATCTCATCGATGAAGAGGACCTCACCGGGAACAAGGCTGGAGAGGACGGCGGCGAGGTCGCCGGCATGCTGAATCGCTGGGCCACTCGACATCCGGAGAGGCTTATCGCTCTCGTGGGCGACAATCATGGCGAGGGTGGTCTTGCCGAGACCGGGAGGACCGGAGAGCAGGATGTGGTCGGCGGTGCGCCCCTGGATGGCCGCAGCCTTGAGCAGCAGTTCGAGTTGCCCGCGGACCTTCGTTTGCCCGACGAATTCGTCGAGGCTCTGTGGACGGAGCGCTCCCTCGAAGACGAGCTCCGAGTCCGACTGGGGTTCCGGGTCGGTCAGGTCGACATCGATCATGAACCGGCCCCTGTCGAGACAGCGCTGTGCTGGGCGGGCCCGAGCTGGGCAAGGGCGAGTCGGAGAAGCGTCTGGACCGGGAACGCCGCGGCATCCGGATTGGCTGCAACCACACCCTCGACGGCCGACGCGGCGATCTTCTCAGACCAGCCGAGACCCACGAGTGCGACGACGACCTGGTCGCCCGTCGGTGTCGCGGCAGGGCGAGCGGCAGGTTCAGCGTGGGCGATGAGCTTGCCGGCGAGCGAGACGACGATGAGTTTGGCTGTCTTGGGCCCGATGCCGGACACCTTGCGGAACGCGGCATCGTCTTCGGCAGCGACCGCCGTGGCGATCTGGCCGGGGCCGAGAACGGAGAGCACGCCAAGGGCGGACTTCGGACCAACGCCCGTGACCCCGGTCAGCAGTTCGAAGACGGCAAGTTGTTCGCGGGTTTCGAAACCGAAGAGGCTCATGGTGTCTTCGCGGACGATGAACGCGGTGTGCACGAATGCCGTATCACCGACCCGCAGTGCGAGGGCATGCTCGGGGGTGACCTGGATGGCGTAGCCGATCCCGCCGACCTCGATGACGATGTTCCCGCCCACGGCTGAGAGCACTGTTCCACGTACGCTTGAGATCACCCGGCCAGCCTACGTGGGGCATCCGACAGTTCGGTGGAGCCACGCTGTCTGCGGGGATTGCGGGAATTACCTGCCGCCTCGTGCAGCCCGCTCGGCGTTCGCCCATGCCCGCTGTGCCGGAGTCAGAGCGGATGTTTCTCCCCCGGCGGCCGGGATCCCGCCTCGCCAGGCATGGCAGATGGCGAGGGCGAGTGCGTCAGCGGCATCCGCCGGCTGCGGCGGTTCCGCGAGACCCAGAACACGAGCGACCATTGTCGCCACTTGCTTCTTATCGGCGGAACCATAGCCGGTGACCGCAGCCTTCACCTCGGACGGGGTATGCAGTCCAACCCGGAGCTCGCGCTTCGCCGCGGCGTGCAGGGCAAGGCCGGACACCTGGGCGGTGCCCATCACCGTGCGGAGGTTGTGCTGGGCGAAGACTCGCTCAACGGCGACCGCCTGGGGCAGGAACTCGTCGAGTGCTTCGTCGAGCCCACGTCCGATCACGAGAAGCCGCTGGTCGATCGTTGCGTCGATCGGACTCCGGACTACCGTGTAGTGGACCAGTCGGGCCTTGCGGTTGGGCTCGACGTCGACGATCCCGATCCCACAGCGGGTCAGGCCGGGGTCGACGCCGAGCACCCGCAGTGTCACCGTTTAGTCGTCCTGCGCGTGCAGCTCGGCCTGGACCTCAGGCGACAGGTCGTAGTTGCTGTAGATGTTTTGCACGTCATCGGAGTCCTCGAGGGCATCGATGAGCTTGAAGATCTTGCGCGCGGTTTCGGCGTCGACTTCGACCTTGAGGTTGGGGACGAAAGCGGCGTCAGCGGAGTCGTAGTCGATCCCGGCATCCTGCAGTGCCTGACGCGCGGCAACGAGGTCGGACGGCTCAGTGATGATCTCGAAGGTCTCACCCTCGTTGACAACCTCTTCGGCGCCGGCGTCGAGCACGGCCGCGAGGATGTCGTCTTCGGTGATTCCTGCGGCCGGAACGACGACGATTCCCTTGCGGGCGAAGTTGTACGCGACGCTGCCGGGGTCACCCATGGCTCCGCCGTTGCGGCTCATGATGGTGCGCACGTCGGCGGCTGCACGGTTCTTGTTGTCGGTGAGACATTCGATCAGCAAGGCGACACCGTGCTGGGCGTAGCCCTCGTACATGATGGTCGTGTAGCTGACCGATTCGCCGGAGAGTCCCGCTCCACGCTTGACGGCGCGGTCGATGTTGTCGTTCGGGACCGACGTCTTCTTGGCCTTCTGGATGGCGTCGACGAGGGTCGGGTTACCCGAGAGGTCTGCACCGCCCATCTTCGCGGCGACTTCGATGTTCTTGATGAGCTTTGCGAACGCTTTGGCACGGCGCGAGTCGGTAATCGCCTTCTTGTGCTTCGTCGTCGCCCACTTGGAGTGTCCGGACATGTGCTCCCTTACTGGATGTCTAACCGCGCCAGTCTAATTCACCGGGCGTTGATCGGGCCGGTTCAGCTCGCGTGTGCCCGAACCTTATCGAGGAAGTAGGCGTGGAACCGGATATCGCCGGTCATCTCGGGGTGGAACGAGGTGCCGAGCAGGTTCCCCTGTTCGACGGCGACGACCCGCCCGTCATCGAGTGACGCGATCGCGGATGCCTTCTGGCCGACGCTTTCGACGATAGGCGCGCGAATGAAGACCGCGTGCATCGGCTCCTCCCCGAGCTCCGGGATGTCGATGTCGGTCTCGAAGGAATCGAGCTGCGAACCGAAAGCGTTCCTTCGCACCACCACGTCGAGACCGCCGAGCGTCTGCTGCCCCGCAATACCGTCGAGGATGCTGTCGGCGAGCAGAATCAGTCCGGCGCACGTTCCGTAAACGGGCAGTCCGTCGGCGATCGCGTGCTTGAGCGGATCGGCCATCCCGAAGGTGCGCGACAGTTTGTCCTGCACGCTCGACTCTCCCCCGGGAAGGACGATGCCATCCACCTGCGCAAGTTCCTCCGGCCTGCGGACGGAGATCACATCTGCGCCGAGCCCGCGAAGGACCGCTGCGTGTTCCCGGAAATCGCCCTGGAGGGCGAGAACGCCGACCTGAGGCCTGCGGTTACCAGCCACGCTCGGCAAGGCGGTGCGGTGCAGCAAGGTCAGACACGTTGATGCCGACCATCGCTTCACCGAGTCCGCGGGACACCTCGGCGATGACCTGCGGGTCGTCGAAGAAGGTGGTTGCCTTGACCACGGCGGCGGCACGCTTCTCGGGGTTTCCCGACTTGAAGATGCCTGAGCCGACGAAGACACCGTCTGCACCGAGCTGCATCATCATCGCGGCGTCCGCCGGGGTGGCGACGCCACCGGCGGTGAACAGGACAACGGGGAGCTTGCCGGTTTCGGCGATTTCGGCGACGAGTTCGTACGGTGCCTGCAGTTCCTTGGCGGCGACGTACAGCTCGTCCTTCGACATCGACGACAGGGACGCGATCTCGCTCTTGATCTTGCGGATGTGCTTGGTCGCTTCGGAGACGTCGCCGGTTCCGGCCTCGCCCTTCGAGCGGATCATGGCAGCGCCTTCGGTGATCCGGCGAAGTGCTTCACCGAGGTTGGTGGCACCGCAGACGAAGGGCACGTCATAGTTCCACTTGTCGATGTGGTTGACGTAGTCGGCCGGGCTGAGCACCTCGGACTCGTCGATGTAGTCCACCTTGAGCGCCTGGAGCACCTGCGCTTCGACGAAGTGTCCGATGCGTGCCTTGGCCATCACGGGAATGGAGACCTCGGCGATGATCGACTCGATCAGGTCGGGGTCGCTCATGCGAGCGACGCCACCCTGTGAACGGATGTCGGCGGGGACCCGCTCGAGGGCCATGACGGCCACCGCTCCGGCGTCCTCAGCGATGCGCGCCTGCTCGGCTGTGACGACGTCCATGATGACGCCACCCTTGAGCATTTCTGCCAGACCGCGCTTGACGCGGTTGGAACCCTGTTCGGCGGTGTTGGTGCTGTTAGTCATAGTTCTCAATCTTAGGTCGTTACTGGAGGACGCGCCGGACGGGCGCTGGAGTTCAGGAGGCGGGCCAGGCGTCAGCAATGGCTGTGCGGACATCCCCGAGCAGCTGCGGAAGCGCTTTCGTCTTTGCGATGATCGGCAGGAAGTTGGAGTCCTGCGCCCACCGCGGCACGATGTGCTGGTGCAGGTGGCCCGCGATCCCGGCGCCCGCGACGATGCCCTGGTTCATTCCGATGTTGAAGCCGTCATTTTTCGACACACTCCGGACGACGCGCATGGCGGTCTGGGTGAGTTCACCGATTTCGGCCACCTCTTCCGGGGTTGCCTGGTCGTAGGTCGGGATGTGACGGTACGGGCAGACCAGCAGGTGACCGCTGTTGTACGGGAACAGGTTCAGCAGCACATAAGCGTGCGTGCCCCGAGCGACGATGAGGCCGTCTTCGTCGCTCATCCGCGGGGCATGGCAGAACGGACAATCATCCTGGTGCGGCTGCTGACCGTGCTGGATGTAGACCAGCCGGTGAGGCGTCCACAGCCGCTGGAACTCGTCGGGCACCCCGGCGAGATGGGCGGCGGACTGCATCGAATCCTCCACCGGCATGCCCTCTTCGTTCGGTTTCTGGTGGTCGTCGAGGCCTAGTCGAGCCATGCGGTCGATACCTGTGCGTGTGACGAAATCGTGTCGACGATCTTCTCAATCGCGTCGTCGACGGGGATGCCGTTGAGCTGGGTTCCGTCCCGGAACCGGAAGCTCACCGCACCGTTGGCTCGGTCGTCCTCACCGGCGATGAGCTGGAACGGAATCTTCGCCTTGGTGTGCGTGCGGATCTTCTTCGGCATCCGGTCGTCGCTGTGGTCGACCTGGACCCGGACCCCTCGGGCCTTGAGCCTCGCGGCGATCTCGTCGAGATAGGGAGCGTACTCGTCAGCGACGGGGATGCCGATGGCCTGGATCGGGGAGAGCCAGACCGGGAAGGCGCCAGCGTAGTGCTCGAGCAGGATCGCGAAGAACCGCTCGACCGAGCCGAGAAGTGCACGGTGGATCATCGCGGGGCGCTGCCGGGTGCCATCCGCTGCCGTGTATTCGAGTTCGAACAGCTCCGGCTGGTTGAAGTCGAGCTGCACGGTCGAGAGCTGCCAGGTCCGACCGATCGCGTCGCGTGCCTGCACCGAGATCTTCGGGCCGTAGAACGCGGCTCCACCCGGGTCGTCGACGAGCTCGAGTCCGGAGTCGAGCGCGACGTCGCGCAACGTTTGCGTGGCGCTCTCCCAGATCTCATCGCTTCCGACGAACTTCACCGGGTCCTTCGTCGACAATTCGAGGTAGAAGTCGTTGAGGCCGTAACCGCGGAGCGTTTCGAGGACGAACTGGAGCTGGCGCCCCACCTCGTCCTTGATCTGGTCCTGGGTGACGTAGATGTGGGCGTCGTCCTGCGTGAGGCCGCGCACCCGGGTGAGGCCGGAGAGCGTTCCGCTCTTCTCGTACCGGTACACGGTTCCGAACTCGGCGAGGCGGAGCGGCAGCTCACGGTAGCTGCGTCCCCGCGCACGGAAGATCAGGTTGTGCATCGGGCAGTTCATCGGCTTGAGGTAGTAATCCTGACCCTGCCTCGTGACGTTGCCATCGGCATCCGTCTCTTCATCGAGGTGCATGGCCGGGAACATGCCGTCGCGATACCAGTTGAGGTGCCCGCTTGTTTCGAAAAGCTGCGCCTTGGTGATGTGCGGCGTGTTGACGAGTTCGTAGTCGTTCTCGATCAGTTGCTCGCGGAGGTAGTTTTCGATCTCGGAGCGGATGATCCCGCCCTTGGGGTGGAACACGGCGAGGCCGGAACCGATTTCGTCGGGGAAGCTGAACAGGTCGAGCTCAGCACCGAGTTTGCGGTGGTCGCGCTTGGCGGCCTCTTCGAGGCGTGACTGGTAGGCGCGCAGTTCGTCCTTGGTCGGCCACGCCGTTCCGTAGATACGCTGCAACTGCGGGTTTCTCTCCGAGCCGCGCCAGTATGCTGCGGCAACGCGGGTCAGCGCGTAGCCGTTGCCGATCATGCGGGTGTTCGGCAGGTGCGGTCCGCGGCACAGATCCTTCCATTCCGTCTCGCCCGTCTTCGGGTTGACGTTGTCGTAGATGGTGAGTTCGGCGCCGCCGACCTCGACGTTCTCGTTGTCCTGGCCGTCGGCTGATCCGCCCTTGAGACCGATGAGTTCGAGCTTGAACGGCTCGTTCGCGAGTTCTTCACGCGCTTCGGCGTCCGTGACGACGCGGCGCACGAAACGCTGGCCCGAACGGATGATCCGGTCCATTTCTTTGGACAGCGCCTTGAGGTCCTCGGGCGTGAACGACTCGGGCACGTCGAAGTCGTAGTAGAAACCGTCGGTGACAGGAGGGCCGATACCGAGCCTCGCGTCCGGGTTGACCTTCTGCACCGCCTGCGCGAGGACGTGGGCAGCGGAGTGGCGGAGGATGTCGAGTCCGTCAGCGGAGTCGATCGTCACCGCCTCGACCTCGTCGGTGTCGGTGAGCGTCGTCGCGAGATCCTTCAGTTCGCCGTTGACGCGCATCGCGACAACGGAACGGTCAGAGAATCGTTCGAATCCGTCAGACACCTGGTTTGCTCCTCTTGTTGGAAAGACTCTTCAACTTTAGCGCCGTCGGGCCACCCGCCCGTGCCGCCGCTGCGCCGAACGTGGGCACCCCTAGAGTGAAGGCACCCGAAAATGCGAGAGGACAGAGGACGTGCCCGCTTCCGAGAACCGTTCCCCCCTGCCAGCGCTGATCCCGTTCCTGATCGTGAGCGCGGTGCACCTCGCGGGTCATCTTGTCGCGCTCCAGCCGCTGACGATGGCAACGAAATCGTTGCTCATCCCCCTCCTCGCCGGCGCTGTCCTCTGGCTCACGCAGGGCCGCAGGTCGCGGAGCATCGTCCTTCTGCTGGCCGCCCTGTTCTTCAGCTGGCTCGGCGATCTCGCGCTTCTCGGGGAGGGAGATACCTGGTTCCTGGCCGGACTCGGATGCTTCCTCATCGCGCACCTCGGGTACGTCGCGCTGTTCGCGTCCCGCGTCGGTTCCGGCAGGCCGCGGCTGTGGAGCATCGGGTACGCGGCGTGGTTCGCGCTGCTCCTCGTCGTGCTCGTCCCACACCTCGGTGGGATGCTTCCGCCCGTCGTCGGTTACGGCCTCGTGATCTGCACCATGGCCGCCCTCGCTACCCGGTGCGGCTGGGTCGTGAGCCTGGGTGCGGCCCTCTTCCTGCTGTCCGATTCCATCCTCGCCGTGAACGCATTCGTCGACGATGCAAATATCCCATTTGCCGGTTTCCTCGTCATGCTCACGTACCTCTCCGGCCAGTGCCTCATCGCGATCGGAGTCGTGCGACTGCTCGGCTCTTCGCGGCTTTCGGAGCCCGTCGCTGTCGGGAGCGAGAAGCGATGACGCTGCCCGCTCCGAGCCGGTTTATCTCCGGTGACCTCACGATGCTCGTCCGCCGCTGGGAGAGAGCAGCGGGAAGCGCGACCGATACGTTCGTCCTCGTTCACGGCATTGGCGTCTCCTCGCGATACTTCGAGCGGCTGGCTGGCGAGCTCAGAGCTCATGGAACCGTGATTGCCGTCGACCTCCCTGGCTTCGGTTCCGCTCCTCGCCCTCGGCGCCAGCTGACCATCGAAGAGGGAGCGGCGCTGCTCGCCGAGTTCCTGCGCGCGGAGGGCCTCGAGGGTACTGTTCTCGTCGGCCATTCAATGGGCACCCAATTCGTCGTCGAACTCGCCGCTGTGCACCCCAACCGGCTCGCGGGAGTGGTGCTCGCCGGTCCCGTCGTCGATGAGCGGGCGCCGATGCCCTGGCAGCAGGGGATGCGGTTGAGCCGTGACATGTTGCGGGAGTCGCCGACCGCGAACTGGATCGTTGCGACGGATTACCTGCGCAGCGGCATCCGCTGGTACCTCACCGAATTGCCGGTCATGCTCGGATACCGCACCGAAGAGCGGCTCCCGCTCGTCTCAGTCCCTGTGCTCGTTCTTCGCGGCAGCAGGGACCCCATCGCGCCGCACGGCTGGGCCGCGCGCCTCGCCCGGACGGCTCGCGACGGCCGGATGGTCGAGGTGGATGGCGCCGCTCACGTCGTCCAGCATGTGGAGCCGGAGCAGACGGCATCCATTCTGGCGGCGTTCGCCCGCGACGTGCAACGCGCGACAGGACCCGAAAGCATCACGCCGGAGTCGACGCCTCCGGCGCAGCAGTCTCGGCACTCTTAACGGGTACGGCCTTGCGCTTCGCCTTGCGGGTCTGCGGCGCGTTCAGCGGCAGGTCTGGACCGTTCCAGACCTTGATGATCGCCCATGCAACAGCCGCGATCGGCACGGCGAGCACCGCTCCGGTGATGCCGCCGAGGATGGTGCCCGCCGTCAGTGCGACGAGGATGACGAGCGGGTGGAGCTTGAGCGACTGCGCCATGACGATCGGCTGGAGGAAGTTGCCCTCGAGCTGGTTCACACCGACGGCGATCGCAATGACGATGAGCGCGACGATCGGCCCGTTCTCGGTGCCAACAAGGGCCACGAGCGCCGCAAGGACGCTCGCGAGCGTCGCACCGACGATCGGGATGAATCCACCGAGGAAGACGATCACGGCGAGCGGAAGAGCAAGCGGAACGTTGAGGATGAACAAACCGAGCCCGATGAAGAATGCGTCGACGAATGCGATGAGTGCTGTGCCGCGGATGTAGCCGCCGAACACGCGAACCGCGGTCTTGCCGATGCGGCGTCCGCGCTCGAGCCGTCCTCCCCGGAACGGCTTGAGGAAGAAGTTCCAGATCGCGTCGCCGTCCTTGAGGAAGAAGAACAGGATGACGAGGGTGAGTACGCCACCCGTGACGACACTCGCGGCTGCGGAGATTCCCGCGACAGCACCTGAACCGAACTGGCTGCTCGTGAGGAAGTCGACCGCGGCATCCGTCGCTTCCTGAATCTGCTCGGAGTCGATCGGCAGCGGCCCGTCCTGTAGCCAGGCGATCAACTGGTCGAGTCCTTCGAGAGCCGAACTTGCGAGCTCGTCCCACTGGTCCCGCACGGCGAAAACGATGAGCGTGACGATCCCGGCGAAAAGGGCAGCTCCGCCGAGGAGAGCGACCCAGGCTGCGGCGATGTTCGGCATGAACCGGCGAAGCCAGCGGATGACCGGGGCTGCGGCGGACGCGACGATGAGTGCGATGAGCACGGGGATGACGACGAGCTTCAGCTGGACCATCCCGTAGATGACAACAGCGGCGAGAATGATGATCACCAGAAGCTGGATGCTCCGGGTTCCCAGATAGCCGATTCTGTCTGCCCACAGCTGTCGTGGTGTCGGTTTCTCGGTGTCGTGGTGTGGCTCGATGTCGGCGCTCATGCGCTCAGCCTAGTTTCTTCGACGATTCGCGGATGGATGGTTGCGGTCGATTGCAACGCACGGTACTTGTCGTCCGCTTGAGCGTCAAGGCCGTCGACGGCAACTCGGCGGAGCGCGTAGACAAGGCACATGAAAGCACTCACCTGGCAAGGAAAACGCTCCGTCTCCGTCAACACCGTCCCCGACCCGAAGATCGAGAAGCCCACGGATGTCGTCATCCGCGTGACCTCTGCGGCAATTTGCGGGTCTGACCTCCACCTCTATGAAACGCTTGGCCCGTTCCTCGACAAGGGTGACGTGCTCGGCCACGAGACGATGGGGGTCGTCGAAGAAGTCGGCTCGCAGGTCACCCGCCTCTCCCCCGGCGACCGGGTCGTCATTCCCTTCGTCATCGCCTGCGGAAACTGCTATATGTGTTCGCGAGGCCTGCACTCCCAGTGCGAGACGACCCAGAACACCGACCAGGGAACCGGAGCGACGCTCTACGGCTTCAGCGAACTGTACGGCTCTGTTCCAGGCGGTCAGGCCGAACGCATGAGGGTTCCTCTCGCCGACTTCAACGCAACAAAGGTCGGACACGAGCTGCCCGACGATCGGTACCTGTTCCTCAGCGACATCCTGCCGACCGCCTGGCAGGGCGTGAAGTACGCCGACCTGCCCGACGATGGAACCCTTGTCGTGATGGGTCTCGGTCCGGTCGGCCAGTTCGCGAGCCGGATCGGCCGGCACCTCGGCCACCGAGTGCTTGCCGTCGAGCCGGTTCCCGAGCGCCGTGCCATGGCTGAGCGCTACGGCATCGAAACATTCGATCTCACGGACGACGTCGTCGAGCGGCTGCGGGACGCAACCGATGGGCGCGGAGCGGACTCAGTCGTCGAAGCGGTCGGCATGGAAGCCCACGGCAGCCCCGGCGCGAAGGTAGCTCAGGATGCCGTCGGGCTCCTGCCGGACGGTATCGCGAAGAAGCTCATGAACACTGCGGGTGTCGACCGTCTCGAGGCGCTGTACAACTCGTTCGACTCGGTTCGTCGTGGCGGCACGGTGTCACTGAGCGGGGTCTACGCCGGTGAAGCAGATCCGATCCCCATGAAGTCCCTGTTCGACAAGCAGATATCGATCCGGATGGGGCAGTGCAACGTCCAGCACTGGCGTGATGAGCTACTCCCCCTCGTCGAGGATCCGTCCGACCCGCTCGGCGTGGAAGACCTCGTCTCCCACCGGGTGCCGCTCGAGAAGGCGCCGGAGATGTACGAGCTGTTCCAGAAAAAGGAGAACGGCTGCATCAAGGTCGTGCTCAAGCCGTAGCCTGGCCGCGTTTTCATCCAGTGCGGTCGGATTCACCCGGTTTGCCGGGTGAATCCGACTGCAGTAAGTGAATCCGTCAGGGTGAAGGGCGCTTAACGACAGAAGCCCGGACATTTCTGTCCGGGCTTCTTTGTGTGAGCGATACTGGGATCGAACCAGCGACCTCTTCCGTGTCAGGGAAGCGCGCTACCGCTGCGCCAATCGCTCATGCTACGTGTCATGTTAATTCAGTTTTGAGTGTGAGGTGGCGACGGGATTCGAACCCGTGTGGACGGCTTTGCAGGCCGCTGCCTCGCCTCTCGGCCACGCCACCGCGTGTGGTTGCCCACATGCCGTGGTCAACCCTAAGGCTAACCCCAACACTCGAGCGGATGACGAGATTCGAACTCGCGACCCTCACCTTGGCAAGGTGATGCGCTACCACTGCGCCACATCCGCATTTGCTCGCATTCCTGCGTGCTTGAAAGACTCTACTTGATGAACTGCTGAGAAACAAAATCGAGTTACCGCCGTGTCATTCATCGCCGGAAAGACGCGAAAACGGATGCGACGTGGTTCGCGCGGGCTTCCGGTTCCGGTACGATGAGACGTCGTTACGAACCGTTTCGGTTCAGCACAAATGGGCGATTGGCGCAGTTGGTAGCGCGCTTCCTTCACACGGAAGAGGTCATCGGTTCGAGTCCGGTATCGCCCACCATGTAGGCCCGCAGGCAACTGCGGGCCTTTCCCGTTGCCGGGCTCGTCGCGGGCGTCGATCACGACCCGGCTGTCGGCATCCGTCAGCACGACGGCGCTCCCCCTGGTCGTCGTCGCATCCGCCTCGACCTTTCCCCGGGCATCGCACGGGGAAAGCTCTACGGTGTGATTGTTGCGGATCCGCTTGATCTGCCAGACACACCGGAGGTGGTCACGAGAAGCCCGTCGAGTCCGTCCGAGAGGTTTCGGTCATGGTGACAGAGCCTATCCGCGCCAAAAGGGAGGTCCCTCGCCGCTAGACCGAGCAGAATGATCCTCGACGAAACGGATGCCGATGACTATGCATGACGACGAGGTCGCCACGAGTGTGGCCATCGTCGCGCGCCTGATCGCGGAACAGTATCCTGAGATCGCCCACCTCCCGGTCCGGCAGCTTCATTCGATGGGCACGGTGAATGCCGTGTTCCGGATCGGCGAGAATCTCCTCGCCCGGTTGCCGCGGGTGAAGGGATGGGCTCCGGACCTCCTGAGAGAGCTGCAGTGGCTCCCGGTGCTGGCTCCCGGCCTGAGGCTCCGCATTCCGCGGCCGGTCTTCACCGGAGTGCCCACCGGGTATTACGCCCTGCCTTGGGCGGTCTTCGAGTGGATCGAAGGCACCACCTACGACGGCACCGGTGTCGACGATGAGGCCCAGGCTGCCGAGGACCTCGCCGCATTCGTCGCGGAGCTCCGGCAGGCGGACTCTTCGGGCGCTCCCCCGGCCGGACGCAAGCCGCTCCGGGTGCTCGACGGCATGACACGGCGAGCGATCACACAGTCCGCGGAGTCCATCGACGCCGATCGTGCGATGCGGGCATGGGACGACGCGCTGGCGACCCGGCCATGGGCGGGTGTACCGGTGTGGATCCATACCGACCTGCTCCGCCCAAACATTCTGGTGCACGACGGACGGCTGGCGGCGGTGATCGACTGGGGCGGTGCGGGGGTTGGCGATCCGGCGGCAGACGTCATCGCCGCATGGAGCGTCTTCGGTCCGCAGGGCAGGCGCGTTTTCCGTGGGGCCCTCGATGTGGACGGCGAAACGTGGCGGCGGGCACGCGGGTACGCGCTGCACCAGGCGGCGATGATCATGCCGTACTACAAGACGTCGAACCCCGCGTTCGTCACCTTGGCGGAGCGCACAGTTCGGGAGATCCTGTCCGACGAGCTCGCCTGACAGGACCTCCCTGGTTGTAGCGCTGGGGTCAGCCCAGGTAGGACCTCATCCACTTGCCCTTCAGGCTGACATTCACGACCTTGCCGATCGCCTGCGGGCCCTCTGGGCCCATCACGAAGGCGTCCTTGGTCAGGTAGATCGACCTGCCCGCCAGCTCGATAGCCGCGGGCGAGTTTACCGGGAACGATGCCACGACGCGCTTGCTCCATGGCATGACGACGGATACCTGACCGGTGCCGTTGGGGCCGCCGAACATCTCCGCGACGAACACGGCGCCGGTCTTCTGGGAGACAGCGAGACCCGTCGCGCCGACGAACCCGGTTGCATGCGTCACGACCTTGCCGTTCCATGGGTTGACCTTGTGGACCATGCCGCGCGCGCCGAGGCTCGCATCCTCAGGGCCGCCGGGAAGCGTGGTGACGTACAGCCATCCCCCCGGCCCGACCTCGACATCCGTCGGTACCGGCTCAAACCGGTAGCCGTACCCGACGGCGCACTCGGGGAATCCGGCCTGCTGAGCGAGTTCAGCGCTGATCGTGATGGGCGGCATCGGCGGAAGCACGGCGACCGTCGAGATCCTGCCCTTGTACCCGACCTTGATGATGGCGTTCATGCCGGCATCCGCGATGTAAACGCCGTCCCTGAGTGCCAGGGACGTGTACGCGTGCGTGTCGAGGATGCCCGTATAGCGTGCAGCGCCAAATGGTCCCTCAGGGTCGAACTGCGACGCGCACGACTCGGGCAGATCTGTGAAGCCATACGTATTGACGCCGTCCGGGTTTACCCGGTCTTCGAACGCCCGGAGATCGGCCACCGCTTCCGGAGCGCCACGTTTGGTGATCCTCATCAATGTCGCACGCGAGTGGGCCTCATCCTGTGATGCCTGGACATAGTAGACAGTGTCTCCACGGGTGGTCACCGCACCGATTTCGTCACCGTTTCCGCTGGCGACGACGGTTGTGGGCTCGCCGCGCGGAGGCACTTTGGTGAGGACGCCGGGGAAGTTTTGGGTCACGTAGGTGTTCCCGCGGTGATCGACGTCGAGCGACAGAGGGCTGAGCAGCCCGTCTGCGATCACTCGTTCGCTGATGCTGACCGGTGGTTTTCCACCGTGGGCGGATGCCGGGGCTGCGATCGCGACGGTCGCGATCAGGGCTGCGCACACAGCCACCGACAGGGTCGTGCTTTTCACTCTGTACTCCTTTGTCAGATGAATTGAACAGAGGAGTCAGGATGCCGTCGCCGCGCCGAGCGGCCCATTCCGCCGCAAGAAAGATTTCCCGTGGACCAAGCATGAGGATTCCTCAGATTTGCAGCACGCTACTCAGGAATCGCCGACCTGTCGAGCCCCGGCCCCCACGTATGAGCGGAGGCGTCAGGCGATGTAGGTCGTAGTGACGAGAATGGCCCGGTGATCGGAAGCACCGCGCGGAAGCGTTTTGACATCGTCGATGCCCATGTTGACGCTCGTAACGAAATCGAAGTGGCCCCGGAAGATCTTGTATCTCGAGTACGTGCGCTCATTGCTCAGCGAGAGTTCATAGCCCATCTCGGTGATCCTGCGTCGCAGGTTGTTCTTGAAGATCGGGTAATTGAAGTCGCCGACCATGACCGTGGGGATTCCCTCCGCGAGGCTGTGCAGCTCGCTGTGCGCCGTCTTGATCTGCTTGCGTCGCAGGGAGTTGAGCGCCGTCAGGGGTGCGGCATGGAACGACGCGACGAGCATTTCTCGCCCCGCCTCCTTGTCGAACAGTTTCGTCGCGATGAGTCGTTCGTTCGCCGGTGCGAACAGCATGTCGTGCATCGACTTCTTCAGCTCGAACGCTGTTGTCGTGATGGCGTCGAACCGGTCCTGGTTGTAATAGATCGCGAGGCCCAGCCGGTTGGCGCGAGTCGAGTCGGCCAGTCGCAGGTTCCCCACGACATCAGGCAGGAGCTCACTGTCGGCCTCCTGGAGGCACAGGACGTCGGCCTCGTAGAGCGTTTCCAGACCGGTGAGTTCGGCGCTTGCCGCGTGTTTGCGGAGGTTGTAGCTGATGATTCTGATGAGGACTCCCCGTCCGAACAGTCGATGGAGAAATTCTAACGCCGCGGCGCGCTGCTTTGCTTCAGCGCCAGCCATGCCGACGTCGGAGAGCGTGGGCGACGCGCGCGAATTGTGCTTCACCGAGGGCGGCAGCCTCACGGCGCATGCCGTCGGGATGCACGACGAAAACACGATCGATGCCGACCCAGCTTGGGCGGCCCTGCAGGTCCCAGTTGCCGCTGCCGATGGAGACGTAATTCACGTCTTCGGTCCCGCGCGGTTTGCTCGTCAGCTGAACGGCCGCGACCGTCCCATCCGGGCGGGAGGCGACAACGAGCACCGGGCGGTCCTTCCCTCTCCCGTCTCTCTCCTCGTAAGGCACCCAGGTCCAGACGATCTCGCCAGGATCCGGGTTCCCATCGGTCGACGGGACGTACGACATCCGGATCCTGCCGACAGCGCCCGGGTCGACCTCCACGGTTGCGTGGGAGCCGGACCGACCTGGCTCGGAGTCGCTCGCGGTCCTGGAATTTTGTGGATTCCGACGTGGCGGCGCTGGTGTTTCTGCTGGTCGTGTCAGCGAGCGCAGGACTGTCCGGACAAACCTTCCGACGGATGCCATGGAGTCGCCTCTTTCTCCAAGGGGAGGTGCGTCATCACCCACGCGGTCGGACGCCGCTCATTCTAACCTTCGACGCTGCGCACGGGGGAACGACGGAGCGGGATGCCGCCCGAAGGCGACATCCCGTTCCGTGGGTGATCTTTCGGGTCAGACGACCTCGAGGGCGTAACCCTCTTCGCCGTGAACCGAGGTGTCGACGCCGGCGATCTCGTCTTCGTTCTTCACCCGGAAGCCGAGCGTCTTCTGGATTGCGAAGCCGATGATCCCCGCGATGAGGAAGGCGTAGATGAGGACGGCCGCTGCGGCGATGACCTGGACGGCGAGCTGTTCGAATCCGCCACCGAGGAAGAGGCCGGTGCCGGTGGCGAAGAAGCCGAGGTAGACCGTTCCGACGAGGCCACCGACGAGGTGGATGCCGACGACGTCGAGAGAGTCATCGAACCCGAGCTTGAACTTGAGCTCGACCGCGAGGGCGCAGACCGCACCGGTGATGACACCGAGGAGAAGGGCCCAGCCAGGGGTGAGGTTCGCGCAGGCCGGTGTGATGGCGACGAGACCGGCGACAGCACCCGATGCTGCTCCGACGGAGGTTGCCTTGCCGTCCTTGAGCTTCTCGATGATCAGCCAGCCGATGATCGCTGCCGCGGTCGCACCGAGGGTGTTGATGACGATGAGGCCGGTGTTCGCCAGGCCGTTGAGCCATTCCGCTCCGGCGTTGAAACCGAACCAGCCGAACCAGAGGATCGAGGCGCCGAGGAGAGTGAGCGGCACGTTGTGGGGCTTCTGGATGCCCTTCTGGAATCCGACCCGCTTGCCCAGGACTAGGGCGAGTGCGAGGGCTGCTGCGCCTGCGTTGATGTGAACGGCGGTACCACCGGCGTAGTCGATGACGGCGATGCCTGACTCTTCGCCGAAGAGCGTCGTGCCGAGGTTCATGATCCAGCCGCCACCCCACACCCATGCTGCGATGGGGAAGTATCCGATGGTCGCGAAGATACCGGCGAAGAGCATCCAGGAGCCGAACTTCGCACGGTCGGCGATCGCGCCGGAGATCAGGGCGATCGTGATGATGGCGAAGGTGGCACCGTAGGTTGCCCCGAGGAGGTTGGTGTTGGCATCCTCTCCCTGTGCGAGAGCGGTCAGCCCGAAGTCCGCGAACGGGTTTCCGGCGAAGTCGGTGGGGCTGGCGACGGCGCTCATGTTGAAGCCGTAGAGAATCCACAGCACGGTGATGAGGCCCAGTGCGCCGAAGCTCATCATCATCATGCTGATGACGCTCTTGGCCTTCACAAGGCCGCCGTAGAAGAATGCGACGCCAGGGGTCATCAACAGCACGAGTGCGGTTGCTGTGATTCCCCAGGCAATGCTGCCGGTGTCCATATCGTGTCCTTAGTTCTCTCGAAGTGCATCGGGCTGCCGACGAGGAACACAAGGTGCCTGTCGGTGTGAAGCCAGCTTGGATGCCAGACGTTTCGAGAGCGGTGCGCCCGATGTTTCGGGTTGGTTACACCGGACGCGCTTGTGTAAAAAGCACGTTTCGCGGGACTAGGACGTTTCGGTGAGGGCGATCATCCGCGACATCGATCGCAGGTACTTCTTGCGGTAGCCGCCCGAGAGCATGTCGCCAGCGAAGACCTGGTCGAGCGGGACGCCCGTCGCGGTGATCGGGATCTGCGCGTCGTAAACCCGGTCGATGAACGCCACGAGCCGGAGCGCCTCGGTCTGCGAGTGCAGCTCGTGAACGTCGCGCAGGCCGATCCGGTCGAGTCCGTCGATGAGCTTGATGTACTTCGACGGGTGAACGGTTGCGAGGTGGGCGATGAGGTCATCGAAGGTGTCATCCGACATCCGCTCCCCCGCTGCCTCGGCGGACGCGAGCATCGCGGCGTAACCGGTGGCATCGACGGTGCCTGCGTTACCCTCCATCGAGCGCCGGCGGAAGTCGTTGCCGTCGATACGCAGCGTGGTGAAGTTGCTCGACATGGCATGGATCTCGCGAAGAAAGTCCTGGGCGGCGAACCGGCCCTCGCCGAGCGCATTGGGCGGGGTGTTCGAGGTCGCGGCAACCCGGGTGCCCTTACCGACGAGATCGGTGAGCAGCCGGGTCATCATCATCGTGTCACCCGGGTCGTCGAGCTCGAACTCGTCGATGCACAGCAGGGTGGAGCCGGTGAGCGCTTCAACGGCCTTGGCGTAGCCGAGCGCGCCGACGAGGGCGGTGTATTCGATAAAGGTGCCGAAGTACTTGCGGGGGCCGGGAGCGGCGTGCCACAACGCGGCGAGTAAATGAGTCTTTCCGACGCCGAAGCCGCCGTCGAGGTACACGCCGGGCTTCACCTCCGGTTCCTTCTTCTTGCGACCGAAGAACCCGGATGACTTCGCTGGGGACCACCCGGTCGAGAACGCCTCGAGCAGTTCGACGGCCTCCTGCTGCGACGCGAAGTCGGGGTCCGGCCGGTAGCTGGCGAAGCTGGCATCCGTGAACTGGCGCGGAGGGACGAGGCTGGCGGCGATCTCCTCTCCGGTGATCGACGGCGATCGGTCGGAGATGCGGGTGCGGGCCGTCTCAGCGGTCTGGCTCATGGGAGAATACCTCGTGTGTCGAAGTTCTCCGGCGCCGTCCCAGAAGTCGGGACAGCGTCGGATTTCGCAGGAAAGAACGGTCCCCAGCCTAAGCCTTTTCGACGCCCCAGCCGTGCCGCCAAGCGGCCAACTCCGGAGGTAGAGCATGCCCATCGAAACCGACAACTCTCCAGCATTCGCCGATTTCGCCCACCCGGAACGCCTCGTCAGCACCGCCTGGCTCGAGGAGCGGCTCGGTACTGACGGGCTCGTCGTTGTCGAATCCGACGAGGACGTCCTGCTCTACGAGATCGGGCACATCCCGGGCGCGGTGAAGATCGACTGGCACACCGACCTCAACGACCCGGTCGAACGCGACTACATCGATGGCACCGCTTTCGCCGAGCTCCTCTCCAGCCGCGGCATCTCCCGCGACGACACCATCGTTCTCTACGGCGACAAGAGCAACTGGTGGGCGGCGTACACGCTCTGGGTCTTCACCCTGTTCGGCCACAGCGACGTCCGTCTCCTCGATGGCGGGCGCGACAAGTGGATCGCCGAAGGTCGACCAATGACAACGGATGCTCCGGAGCGGCCACGCACGGACTATCCCGTTGTCGAGCGCGACGACTCCGCGATCCGTGCGTATAAAGAAGATGTCCTCGCGCACCTCGGCAAGCCGCTCATTGATGTGCGCTCCCCCGAGGAGTACAGCGGTGAGCGCAACACGGCCCCGGCGTACCCGGAGGAAGGCGCCCTGCGCTCCGGCCACATTCCCACAGCGAGGAGCGTGCCATGGTCGAAGGCCGTGGCCGATGACGGAACGTTCCGGCCGGTCGCCGATCTCGACTCGATCTACCGCGACGGAGCCGGGCTCAGCGACGGCGACGAGGTCGTCGCATACTGCCGGATCGGTGAGCGGTCCAGCCACACCTGGTTCGTGCTGTCCTACCTGCTCGGTTTCGAGAACGTGCGCAACTATGACGGATCGTGGACCGAGTGGGGCAGCGCTGTGCGCGTCCCGATCGCGATGGGAACCGAGCCGGGCGAGCTCCGCCGCTGACCCGGCTGCGCGGCATCCTGTCGTGGGAGAATAGGGACATCATGACTGAGACTCTTCCGAACCAGCTCGCCGAGATCCGCGACGAGTTCCTCGCCGTCGACGAACGAACGAGGCTTCAGCTCCTGCTCGAATTCTCCCGGGAATTGCCTGCGCTCCCCCAGCGTTACGCCGATCACCCTGACCTGCTCGAACGCGTTGTGGAGTGCCAGTCCCCCATCTTCATCTTTGTCGAGGTCGCTGACGATGGCGTTCACCTTCACGCCACGGCACCGGAGGAAGCTCCGACGACCCGTGGGTTCGCGAGCATTCTGGCGCAGGCGATCGACGGATTGAGCGTCGACGAGGTCCTTGCGATTCCCTCCGACTTCCCCCAGATGCTCGGGCTAGGCAAAGCTGTCTCACCTCTGCGTCTCAACGGGATGAACGGAATGCTCCAGCGCGCCAAAAGACAGCTCGCTGCCCGAACCGCGGTCTGACCTCAATCGAGAACCGTCAGTCGAGCGTCGCGGCCCAATCGCGGATGGCGCCGGTCCAGCGCTCCTCGTCATAGTTCCAGAGTTTGGTGTGCCTCGCGACGGTGAACCGCTCGAACGTCACGATGTCCGGCCGCGCTGCGGCAAGCTCGTGAGAGCCTGACGACGGCACGAAGCCGTCGTCATCGCTGTGCAGGACGAGCATCGGCAGGTGGAGCTCGTCTGCGCGGCTCACCACATCGAGACCCGGGAAGTCGACCGCTGCATCGAGCCCGGTGAGGGCACGTCCCCACGGATTGGAGATCGCCCCGATGGCGGCGAGCCTGAGAGGAACCGGGATGCGCGTGGCGTCCGCCTGGAATTCCAGGACGCGCCCCCAGTCAAGAACCGGCGATTCGAGGACGATGCCGCGGAGGAGTTCCGGGCGGCTCGTTCGCAGCGCCGCCTGCACGACGATGGTTCCCCCCATCGACCAGCCCATGAGGACGATCTCGGTGGCCCCGTGCTCTGCGGCGACGGCGATGGCAGCATCCACGTCCTGCCATTCGGTGTCGCCGAGGCCGTAGAGTCCGTCAGAACTGCGGGGTGCGTCTCCGTCGTTGCGGTAGGAGACGAGGAGTGATGAGTACCCGGCCTCACGCCAGACCGGAACCGCGCGGAGACATTCACTTCGCGTCGTGCCTCGCCCGTGCACGATGAGAACCCAGCGGCCGGTGTCGTTCGCCGCGGGGAAGAACCAGGCGGGGGCATCCCCTGCGGGCGTCGGAATGGCGATGTCGCGGTAGTCGATCCCGAGTTCGTCCGGTCGGGAGTAGTACCAGCCGCTGAAGGTCGCGGGCCCGCGCTCGGGCAGCCCGTCTGTCGGTGTCTCGAGTTCGCGGGTGACGGTGGCGTCGTTCGATTCAAGAAGCCTGCCGAGCCGCAGGTAGCTCTCGGGGTCGCCGAAGAACAGCCCGTACCTGCCAGGCAGAACGGTGTCCGGGTTCTTCGCGAGGGTGATGGTGCCGTTCGCAGAATCGATGGCGAGCACGTCGCTCTCCCTGAACCGTGTGCGTGCCGGAGTGACGACGCGCCTGGCCACGGTTCCGACAGCGAGGATCGCACTGCCGGTGAGGGTGAGAAGAATGCCACCGAGAGTGATGGCGATGCGCCTCCGTCGGACCGACGAGCGGGGGGCGGGCTGGTCGGCGTGGCTGTGACGTTTCATTGGCAAGTAACTCTAGTCTGCAAACGTGGCTGATATCCCGATAGGTACTGACGTGCCGGCAGAGTTCCAGCGAGCACTGGACTCGGTGCGCCGTGCCTCTGCGCGACCCGAGCTTGCGGTGACCGAAATCCCTGCCCCAGGCAACCTCGCGCCGTACAGCGTTGCACTGTCGGCCGACGTGACTCCCACGAGGCACGGAGCCGACTCCGAACTCGGCACCGGCCGTTTCATTCTCCTGCACGACCCGGCTGAGCCCGAAGCGTGGGGCGGCGCCTTCCGTATCGTGTGTTTCGCCCAGGCTCCGCTCGAAACCGAGATCGGCCTGGATCCGTTCCTCGCCGAGGTCGCCTGGTCCTGGCTCGTCGATGCCCTCAACGCTCGATCGGCCAAGTACGACTCCGCGTCCGGCACGGCGACGAAGATCCTCTCGACCGGGTTCGGCGAGCTGGCTGCCCAGGGCGATGGCGCACAGATCGAACTACGGGCGTCGTGGACCCCGCGTGAGGACGACATCTCGTCACATGTGGAAGGCTGGGGTGAATTGCTCTGCATGCTCGCCGGGCTTCCACCAACAACTGAAGGTGTCACTCTGTTGTCTAGTCGCAGGACGGCGCGTGACTGAACGCCACGTCATCGAGTCGAGGGACGAATATCTCGACGCCGTAAAGATCATCGCGGCCGGCAGCGGCCCCATCGCGGTCGACGCCGAACGAGCATCCGGTTACCGGTACTCACAGCGCGCTTACCTCATCCAGCTCTATCGCCGCGGCGCCGGGCTCTTCCTTTTCGATCCTCCAGCGGTCGGGCGGTTCGATGAACTGAACGAAGCGATCGTCCCGGCGGAGTGGGTTCTCCACGCCGCGAGCCAGGACCTTGCGTGCCTGCGCGAAGTGGGCCTCGATCCGCAGCGCATCTTCGACACCGAACTGGCGGCACGCCTCCTCGGTATGCCGCGCGTCGGGCTCGGCACCGTCGTCGAGGAACTCCTCGGCATCCACCTCGCCAAAGAGCATTCCGCGGCCGACTGGTCCACCCGGCCGCTTCCCGAAACCTGGCTTGAGTACGCAGCCCTCGACGTTGAGCTGCTCGTCGACGTGCGCGACAAGCTCGCGGCCCTGCTCGATGAGAGCGGCAAGCGTGAGATCGCCGCTCAGGAATTCCAGGCGACCCTCGCACGGCAGCCGAAGGTTCAGCGCGCGGATCCGTGGCGCAGGCTCTCTGGCCTCAACACGGTCCGTGGGGCACGCAACCTCGCCATCGCCCGTGAACTGTGGATCGAGAGGGATGCACTCGCTCGCGAAGTCGACACCGCTCCCGGCCGCCTCGTCCCCGATTCCTCCCTCGTCGCCGCTGTTAGAGCGGAACCACGAACCCGCGCTGCCCTCGCGGCGCTGCGGGAATTCAAGGGCAGGGCATCGCGCAGCGAACTTCCGCGCTGGTGGGCAGCGATCGAACGGGGCCGCACGACCGAGGAACTTCCTCCCGTCCGGGCGTCGTCGACGGATGCTCTTCCTCCCCCGCGCAGCTGGTCAGAACGCAATCCAGAAGCGGATGCCCGCCTCAAGGCGGCGCGGCAGGCCATCACCGTCATCTCTGAGGAGCTTGCGATCCCGGTCGAGAATCTCCTCACCCCCGAGATCCTGCGACGGGTCGCATGGAATCCACCAGAACCGGCGACTCCTGAGTCGATCGCGACAGCCCTGGAATCACTCTCCGCGCGCCCATGGCAGATTGAAGCTACTGCACAGTCAATCGCCTCCGCTTTTGTAGACTCCCGCCAAACGGTGAGTGAGCCGCAGAAAGCCGATTCGTAGGAAGAATCAAAGGATTCCGGGGCAAAATCGCGCCTCTCCTAGGATCGTTGTGTATCCGATGATTGGGAGGCAAAGTGGCCGAAATAGCCGACGTCTTTTTTGTTGATGGTGTGCGGACCCCGTTTGGTCGCGCCGGAGAAAAAGGCCAGTACTGGAACACTCGTGCAGATGACCTCGCCGTCAAGGCGATGATTGGACTTCTCGAGCGAAACCCGGACGTTCCGAAGGACCGAATTGACGAAGTCGCCATCGCAGCGACAACACAGCAGGGTGACCAGGGCCTGACCCTCGGCCGCACGACCGCGCTCCTTGCCGGTCTTCCGCAGTCTGTCCCCGGCTACGCCATCGACCGCATGTGTGCCGGCGCGATGACCGCAGTCACCCAGGTTGGTAGCGCTATCGCCTTCGGCGCGTATGACTTCGCGATCGCCGGTGGTGTCGAGCACATGGGCCGTCACCCGCTTGGAGCAGACGCCGACCCGAACCCCCGGTTCCTCTCGGAGAAGCTCGTCTCCGCTGACGCACTCGACATGGGAAAGACGGCGGAGCGCATCCACGACCGCTTTCCGCACCTGACGAAGGAACGCGCCGACCGTTTCGGAATGCGCAGCCAGCAGAAACTGCAGGCCGCATACGACGCAGGCAAGATCCAGCCGGACCTGATTCCGGTCGCGATCAAGAGCGAATCAGGCTGGGGACTCGCCACGCGTGACGAGGGCACCCGCCCGGAGACCACGATGGAAGGACTGGCGAATCTCAAGACGCCGTTCCGTCCCCACGGTCGCGTCACCGCCGGTACCGCTTCGCCCCTGACCGACGGTGCAACGGTGAGCCTGCTCGCCGGAGGTGCCGCGGTCAAGGAATTCAAGCTCAAGCCGAAGATGCGCATGGTGAGCTTTGCGTTCGCCGGCGTCGAGCCCGAGATCATGGGCATCGGCCCGGTCCCGTCGACGGAGAAAGCCCTGCGAAAGGCCGGACTGACCATTGACGACATCGGGCTGTTCGAGCTCAACGAAGCGTTCGCCATCCAGGTGCTCTCGTTGCTCGACCACTTCGGTATCGACGACGATGACCCCCGCGTCAACCAGTGGGGCGGCGCCATCGCCGTCGGTCACCCCCTCGCAGCATCCGGCGTTCGCCTGATGACTCAGCTGGCAGCCCAGTTCGCCGAGCGACCTGACGTACGGTACGGCCTCACCGCCATGTGTGTCGGCCTTGGTCAGGGCGGCAGCGTCATCTGGGAGAACCCGAACTGGAAGGGCAAGAAGTAATCGACATGACCGACTACTCCACCATCGACTTCAGCCCGCTCCTCGCCCACGCGAAGGACGAGGTCGTCACCCACTCGTTCGTGCGTGACGTCACCCTGCCAGACGGCACGGTGATCGCCCTCATCACCCTCGACAACGGCCGGGACCACACCCGCCCGAACACGCTCGGCCCGGTCACGCTCCTCGAGCTTGGCGAAGTCCTCGACGCACAGCGTGAGCGTGCGTCGAAGAAGGAGATCGCGGCAGTTGCCATCACCGGCAAGCCGTTCATCCTCGCCGCCGGCGCAGACCTCAGCAAGGTGAGTGAGGTCGACTCGCGCGAGTCGGCCGTGCTCCTCGGGCAGCTCGGTCACCACGTCTACGGCAAGCTCGACACCCTCGGTGTTCCGTCGTTCGTCTTCATCAACGGCCTCGCCCTCGGCGGCGGCCTGGAGATAGCGCTCAACGCGAACTACCGCACCGTCGACGCATCCGCTCCCGGTATTGCTCTCCCCGAGGTTTTCCTCGGCCTCATTCCCGGCTGGGGCGGCGCGTACCTGCTGCCGAACATCATCGGCATCGAGAACGCCCTCAAGGTGGTCATCGAAAACCCGTTGAAGATGAACCGGATGCTGAAGGGCCGCGAGGCGTTCGAGCTCGGGATCGCCGACGCGATCTTCCCGGCCGCATCCTTCCTCGAGGACTCGCTCGCCTGGGCGGGCAAGGTCCTCGCCGGAAAGGCCAAGGTCGACCGCAAGAACACGCCGGGCAAGGTCGAGCGGCTCGTCAAGTGGGATGTCGCCATCGGCATCGCCCGCAAGATGCTCGAGTCGAAGATCGGTACCGTTCCTGTTGCTCCGTACCTCGCCCTTGACCTGCTCAAGGCTGCGAAGAGCGGAACGAAGGCGGAAGGGTTCGAACGCGAGGACGAGGCGCTCGCGCGACTCGCCACCGGCGACCAGTTCCAGGCCAGCGTCTACGCGTTCAACCTCGTGCAGAAGCGTGCGAAGCGCCCCGCGGGAGCACCGGACAAGGCGCTCGCGCAAAAGGTCACCAAGGTCGGTGTGATCGGTGCCGGACTCATGGCCAGCCAGTTCGCCCTGCTCTTCGTGCGCCGGCTGCAGGTGCCCGTTGTCATCACGGACCTCGACCAGGCCCGTGTCGACAAGGGACTCGGCTACATCCGGAGCGAGATCGACGCGCTCCTGTCGAAGAAGCGCATCTCCCCCGATGAGGCCAACCGGCTGAACGCTCTCGTCTCCGGCACCACCGACAAGAAGGACTTCGGCAACTGTGACTTCGTCATCGAGGCGGTCTTCGAAGAACTCGGAGTGAAGCAGGACGTGTTCGCCGATGTCGAGCAGTACATCTCGGACACGACGATCCTCGCGACCAACACGTCGTCACTCTCGGTCGAGCAGATCGGCGAGAAGCTCGCACACCCCGAGCGGCTCGTCGGTTTCCACTTTTTCAACCCGGTGGCAGTCATGCCGCTGATCGAAGTGGTCAAAACCCCGCAGACCACGCCCGAGGCTCTCGCTACGGCGATGGCCACGGCGGCCAAGCTCCGCAAGAACGCGGTGATCACGCGCGACACCCCCGGGTTCGTCGTCAACAGGGTGCTCGCAAAGCTCCTCGGTGAAGCGATGTACGCCGTCGACC
Source organism: Mycetocola sp. TRD_SC_2 (assembly GCF_055361225.1). NCBI lineage: Bacteria > Bacillati > Actinomycetota > Actinomycetes > Micrococcales > Microbacteriaceae > Mycetocola > Mycetocola sp. TRD_SC_2. The sequence goes on from NZ_CM143954.1 coordinate 1,554,462, forward strand.
ACGGAACTTCGTTCGAGGTCGTCGACCAGGCCATGGCTCCCCTGGGTCTGCCGATGCCGCCATCGCAGCTTCTCGATCTGGTTGGCCTCAAGATCGGCGCGCACGTGCTGGATACTCACCACAACGCGTTCCCCGACCGGTTCTACCGCAGCGACAACCTGCACAAGCTCGCCGAGTACGGCACGCTCCTCGAGAAGGACTCCAAGGGCAAGGTCAAGGGCTTCGACAAGGGAGCGCTCAAGATCGTCTCCGGAGGAAAGGAGCCGCTGACGGCGGATGCCATCCTCGTGCGTCTCGTCGACGGCCTCGCCGACGAGATCCACCGTATGCTCGAGGATTCCGTCGTCGAAGGTCCTGAGGACATCGACCTCTGCATGATCCTCGGCGCCGGCTGGCCGTTCCACATGGGCGGGGTGACGCCGTACCTCGATCGTGAGGGCGCGAGCCAACGTGTGTTCGGCGGGACGTTCCACGACCCGCAGATCCGCGGCATCCGCGACTGACGCGAAAATGGCGAATGGGGTGCGAGGCTTGTGAGCCTCGCACCCCATTCGTTTTTGCCCCGGGTTACAGGACGGGGTGCGGATACTCCGGCGACCGGTTCTGGAACGTGAGGATGGCCGGGTTCTGAATGACGCCGTCCTGGATCTCAATCGCCCGGCGAATCGTCTCGTTGCGGTCGTCGTCGGTGACGCCGTCCATGACGGTTTCGAGGAACGGCAGTAGCGCTTCGCTGATCTCCCACGTTGCCGAATCCCAGAGATGTGACGGAGTGTGATCGACCGCGTAGTACCGGACGTGGTCGCCCACTTCGAACATCGGGTCGTCGAACGTCGTCGGACGCGCCCATTCGAAGCCCATGCCCTCGTCACACGAAACGTCGACGATCAGGCTCCCGGGTCGGAACAGCTCCAGGTCGGCCGTGTTCACGTAGATGATCGGGTCATTGGGATCCTGAAGGGTGCAGTTCACGACGATGTCGTGTTCGGCGAGGAACGGTGCGAGTGGCTTACGACCGTCTTCAGCGATGTCGTTGGCGAGGAAAGGGCCGTTCTCGTCCTGATCGAACTGGACGATCGTTGCCGAATGGATCGGTGAGCCCACCGCAGCGCGACCCCGGCTGGTCAGCACAGTGACGTCGTGAACGCCAAGTGCGTTGAGCGATGTCACAGCGCCACGCGCTGTCGCTCCGAATCCGATGACCACGGCACTGAGGCGGCGGCCGTAGTCACCCGTGGATCCAATCAGTTCGAGGGCGTGCAACACCGAGGCGTACCCGGCCAGTTCGTTGTTCTTGTGAAAGACGTGGAGCGCGAAGCCACCCTCGGGGCTCCAGTGGTTCATGACCTCAAAGGCAATCAGGGTGAGACGCTTGTCGATCGCAGTCTGGGTCAGTTCATGATCCTGAACGCAGTGCGGCCAGCCCCACAGCATCTGTCCGTCGCGAAGTTCGGCGAGATCCTCGGTCTGCGGCTTGGGCAGCAGGATGATGTCGCTGTCCCGGATCAGTTCGTCGCGGTCAGCGATCCGGCCGACGAGCGGGGAAAGCTGTTCATCGGAGACCCCGAACCGCTCCCCGTACCCGGTCTCGAGAATCATCCGATCACGGAGTTTCGGTTCGATCCGGTTGAGGTGAAGCGGATGGATCGGAAGGCGACGCTCGTGCTTCTTCCTCGAGCTCGCAAGCACCCCGAGCCTGTGTTCTCGATCGGATGCTGGTGGCGAAGTGGCGGTCATCGGTACTCCCTCGAGATGGACCGGCCACGAAGAGCAACCGGCGGTGGATCAGCTCTGCTTGGCGCTGGAAATCGGTGCCGTTGCAGGCCGCGCAACGGGGATGCGCTCCCCGGAGATCTGGGCGAGGATATCGCCGGCAATGCGTTCTCCGGTGAGACCGGCATCCTCGAGAATTTGTTCACGGGTAGCGTGCTGCAGGAACTCGTCGGGGAGCCCGAGCTCGTCGACGCCGGTGTCGACACCGGCCGCACGTAGATCCTGACGGATGCGGGTGCCGATCCCGCCGACCCGGAGACCGTCTTCGATCGTGATCACGAGGCGGTGGGCGTCGGCAAGTTCCACGATGCTGTTCGCGACGGGGACGACCCAGCGTGGATCGACGACGGTGCATCCGACACCGGCGGCAGAGAGCCGGCGCGCGACGTCGAGGCCGAGTTCGGCCATCGGGCCGACGGTGACGAGGAGAACGTCTTTCGACCCGTCTTCGTGGAGCACGTCAACGCCGTCGGGCGTCCGGCGAAGAGCAGGGAGCTCCGTGCTGACGCTGCCCTTCGGGAAACGGATGACAGTGGGAGCGTCGTCGATCGCAACGGCTTCGGCGAGTTCTTCTTCGAGGCGAGCTGCGTCGCGCGGAGCGGCGAGGCGAATTCCTGGAACGACCTGAAGGATCGACAGGTCCCAGATGCCGTGATGGGACGGTCCGTCCGGCCCGGTGACACCGGCGCGGTCGAGAACAAAGGTCACACCTGCCTTGTGCAGGGCGATGTCCATGAGGATCTGGTCGAAGGCGCGGTTGATGAAGGTCGCATAGATCGCGACAACCGGGTGCAAGCCTCCGAACGCGAGACCAGCTGCAGACGTCGCGGCGTGCTGTTCGGCGATTCCGACGTCGTGCACGCGGTCAGGGAATCGCTCCGCGAGTTTGTTGAGACCGGTGGGGCGGAGCATCGCGGCCGTGATTCCGACGATCCGGGGATTGTGCTCGGCGAGATGCACGAGCTTGTCGCTGAAGACACCGGTCCAGGTCGGGGTCGTGCTCGTGGAGATCGGTTCCCCGGTCACGGGGTCGATCTTGCCGACGGCGTGGAACTGGTCCGCTTCGTCGTCGACGGCGGGCGCGTAGCCCTTGCCCTTCTGGGTGATCGCGTGCACGATGACGGGTGCCCCGTAGTTCCTCGCCTGAGTCAGTGCCTCTTCCATCGCCTCGACATCGTGGCCGTCGATCGGGCCGAGGTACTTGATGTCGAGGTTGGAGTACAGCGCTTCGTTGTTGGTGAGACGGCTGAGGAAACCGTGCATCCCGCCGCGAACCCCACGGTAGACGGCGCGGCCAGGGGCACCGAGGCGATCGAACGCCTTCTGGCTGGTGACGTAAAGTTCCCGGTACGTTCTGCGGGTGCGTACCGTGTTGAGGAACCGCGCCATGCCGCCGATCGTTGGAGCGTATGAGCGACCGTTGTCGTTGACGACGATGACGAGGTTGCGGGTGTTGTCGTCGCTGATGTTGTTGAGTGCTTCCCACGTCATGCCACCCGTGAGTGCCCCGTCACCGACGACGGCGACGACGTGACGGTCGGTCTGCCCGGTCATCTCGAACGCGCGGGAAATGCCGTCAGCCCAGCTCAGCGAGCTCGACGCGTGGGAACTTTCGACGATGTCGTGGGGGGATTCGTTTCGCTGCGGGTAGCCGGCCAGTCCCCCGCGCTCACGCAGCTTGCTGAAGTCCTGGCGACCGGTCAGAAGCTTGTGGACGTAGGACTGGTGGCCCGTGTCGAACACGATGGCGTCGGTCGGTGAGTGGAACACGCGGTGGATGGCGAGGGTGAGCTCGATGACCCCGAGGTTCGGACCGAGGTGCCCGCCGGTGCGGGAGACCTCGCTGACGAGGAACGTGCGAATCTCTGCTGCCAGCTGGATCAGCTGTGCTCTTGAGAGGGCGTCGAGGTCCCGCGGATCTCTGATCGTCTCAAGAAGACCCATCGCGTACAACTCCCTGTTTGGATTCTGTAACCGGCGAGTGCCGACTCTGCCACTCTACGCGGCACCCCTCCGCGATTCCTGGTGAATCGCGGAGGGGTGCCGTTGTGATAATGCTGGTTAGACGAGGCTCCGCAGGACGTACTGCAGGATGCCGCCGTTGCGGTAGTAGTCCGCTTCACCGGGGGTGTCGATGCGGACGACCGCGTCGAACTCCACGGTGGCCTTGCCCTCTGCCGAGTGCTCGGTCGGTTCGGCGACGACGTGGACCGTCTTCGGCGCTGTGCCCTCGTTGAGCGCGTCGAGTCCGGTGATGCTGATGAACTCGCTGCCGTCGAGGCCGAGGCTCTCCCAGCTCTCTCCTGCGGGGAACTGCAGCGGCACGACTCCCATTCCGATGAGGTTCGAGCGGTGGATCCGCTCGAAGCTCTCGGTGATAACGGCCTTCACTCCGAGGAGGCTCGTGCCCTTCGCCGCCCAGTCACGCGACGAACCGGAGCCGTACTCCTTGCCGCCGAGGATCACCAGCGGTGTTCCCTGCGCCTGGTAGTTCTGCGAGGCGTCGTAGATGAACGACTGCGGAGCATCCGGCTGGGTGAAGTCGCGGGTGTAGCCACCCTCGACGCCATCGAGCAGCTGGTTCTTCAGACGGATGTTCGCGAACGTGCCGCGGATCATGACTTCGTGGTTTCCGCGGCGTGAGCCGTAGGAGTTGAAGTCCTTGCGGTCGATGCCGTGGTCGGTCAGGTAGTGGCCTGCCGGGCTGTCGGCCTTGATGGAACCTGCCGGGCTGATGTGGTCGGTGGTGACGGAATCGCCGAGCTTCGCGAGGACGCGGGCACCGGTGATGTTCGCCACGGGAGTGGTCTCCATCGTCATGCCCTCGAAGTACGGGGGCTTCCGCACGTAGGTCGACTCAGGATCCCAGTCGAACGTGTTGCCTGCCGGGGTCGGGAGTGAACGCCAGCGCTCGTCGCCTTCGAAGACCGATGCATACTCGTGCGTGAACATCTCGGTGTCGATGGAGGTGTCGATGGTGTCCTGCACCTCTGCAGCATCCGGCCAGATGTCCTTGAGGAACACGTCGTTGCCGTCCTGGTCCTTGCCCAGGGCATCCGTCTCGAAGTCGAAGTTCATCGACCCGGCGAGGGCGTATGCGATGACGAGCGGCGGGCTCGCAAGGTAGTTCATCTTGACGTCCGGGTTGATCCGGCCCTCGAAGTTACGGTTTCCAGAGAGAACCGCCGTGACGGCGAGGTCGTTCTCATTGATCGCCGTCGACACTTCTTCGATCAGCGGACCGGAGTTACCGATGCAGGTGGTGCAGCCGTAGCCGACGGTGTGGAAGCCGAGCGACTCGAGGTCGTCGGTGAGGCCGGCCTTCGCGTAGTAGTCGGTGACAACCTTCGACCCGGGAGCGAGAGTGGTCTTAACCCACGGCTTCGAGGTCAGGCCCTTCTTCGCGGCGTTACGGGCGAGCAGGCCGGCAGCGAGCATGACAGACGGGTTCGACGTGTTGGTGCACGACGTGATCGCCGCGATGGTCACAGCGCCGTGGTCGAGTGTGAACCTCTGGCCGTCTTCAAGCGTGACCTCGGTCGGCTTGGAGACAGCCTCGGGCGCGTGGCTCCTGTGGGAGTGCGTGTGGCTGTTGTGCTCGCTCTCCGGGGTGTTTCCGGGCGGGTCCGAAGCCGGGAACGACTCGGAGGTCTCGAGGTCGACGAGGTCGTGCTCGACCGTGGCGTAGTTGACGAGGTCCGACTCGAACTGGCTCTTCGCGAGGGTCAGCTCGATGCGGTCCTGCGGACGCTTCGGGCCGGCGATCGACGGGACGACGGTCGACAGGTCGAGCTCGAGGTACTCGCTGAAGTTCGGCTCGACGGCCGGGTCGTGCCAGAGCCCCTGAGTCTTCGAGTACTCCTCGACGAGCTTGACCTGCTCTTCGCTGCGGCCGGTGAGCCGGAGGTACCCAAGGGTGACGTCGTCGATGGGGAACATGGCGGCGGTGGAGCCGAACTCGGGGCTCATGTTTCCGATGGTGGCGCGGTTCGCGAGGGGAACCTCGGCGACGCCCTCACCGTAGAACTCGACGAACTTGCCCACGACACCGTGCTGACGCAGCTTCTGGGTAATGGTGAGAACGACGTCGGTTGCCGTGACGCCGGTCGGGATGGAGCCGGAGAGCTTGAAGCCGACGACCTTCGGAATGAGCATGGAGACGGGCTGGCCGAGCATGGCAGCCTCGGCCTCGATTCCGCCGACGCCCCAACCGAGCACACCGAGGCCGTTGACCATCGTGGTGTGGGAGTCGGTTCCGACCAGGGTGTCCGGGTAGGCCTGGAGGGCGCCGTTCACGGTACGCGTGTAGGTGACGCGGGCCAGGTACTCGATGTTGACCTGGTGCACGATGCCGGTTCCCGGCGGGACGACCTTGAAGTCCTCGAACGCGGTCTGGCCCCAGCGGAGGAACTGGTAGCGCTCACCGTTGCGCTCGTATTCGATCTCGACGTTGCGCTGCAGGGCGTCCTCGGTGCCGAAGAGGTCGGCGATGACCGAGTGGTCGATCACGAGCTCAGCCGGAGCGAGCGGGTTGATCTTGGTCGGGTCTCCCCCAAGCTCGGCGACGGCCTCGCGCATGGTGGCGAGGTCGACGATGCAGGGCACGCCGGTGAAGTCCTGCATGACCACGCGCGCGGGAGTGAACTGGATCTCCGTGTCGGGGTCTGCGCTGGGAACCCAGCCGGCGAGCTTCTGGATCTGCTCAGCCGTGACGTTCTTGCCATCTTCGGTGCGCAGGAGGTTCTCGAGCAGCACCTTGAGGCTGAATGGGAGTTTCGCGGAGCCTTCGACGGCGTCAAGCCGGAAGATCTCGTAGTCGGTGCCCCCGACCGAGAGTGTTTGTTTCGCCCCAAAGCTGTTTACGGTAGACACTGGCCTTCTCCTTCGTTGGCACAGGCACTAACACGCCTGCCATAGGTCAATAGTGGTTTCCCGACCCCGTGCATGGCTAGCAAGGCGAACCTAACCAGCCACGTCGCATCCGCCGGGGAAACCGACCCGATTTATCTTGATGTCGAGATAACTCTATCAGGCCTCGGCGGGGATCTTCCTGTAGACCGCGCGGACGACGAGCCAGGTCAGGATCAACAGCGGCGCGTACAGCGGGATGCCCATGATCAGCTTGGTCGCCGCGAGCCATTCGACGTTTCCGGCGAGGTAAAGCGGAAGCTGCACCGCGAGCCGCAGGAGGAACATGCCCGCCCAGCAGAGGGTGAGGATCGCGAACACGCGGCGCTTGGTCGCGTTGCGCTTCCAGGCCGTTCCCTCGTTCATCAGGTAGCCGGCGATCAACCCCACGACCGGCCAGCGAACGGCGATCGAGATCAGGAGGGCTGCGGCATACACACCGTTCGTGACGAAACCAAGCACGAAGTTGTCTTCGGGCCGGTTGGTCAGCAGGGCAAGAGCGGCTGATGCTCCTGCCGCGATGAGTCCGCCGAGAGCAGACGACACCGGGGTCTTCTGTATGAGTCGAAGGACGGTGAAGACCGCGGCGACGCCCACCGAGATTCCGAGCGCGAGCGGAAGATTCTGGTCGATCGTGTAGACAACCAGGAAGAGAAGGCCGGGAAGGACCGCTTCAAATATTCCCCGGATGCCGCCCATTGCCTCGAGCAGGACCTTCCCGTTGGGCTGGTCCGCCTGGGCGAGAGCACCGAGCCCCGACCGTGCAGCTGCGCTTCCGAGCGCCTGCGCGATCGCGTCCGCCGTCTCAGGCTCGCTGGTGTTCTCTGGTTCGCTGGTGTTCTCTGGTTCGCTGGGTGCGCTCATCGCGCGATCAGGCGGTGGGAGTCGCGGATGCAGGCATCTTCAGCGGAATCAGGTCGCGGGGAGGCATGGGAGAGGTTCCGCGCACCACGACGATGCTACGGAAGAGATCCTCCACCTTGGCTGCGGCTTCAGAATTCGTTGCTCCCTCACCCGCGATGACACCGCGGAGGAACCAGCGGGGGCCGTCGACTCCGACGAACCGAGCGATGCGCGTTCCCGCGGCGCCGTCCGTTCCCTGCACGACGGGAACTTCTGCGACGAGTTCGGGTCCGAAGACGCCCTCCCGCTCGGTGGCGGTTCCGCCCTGCTTGGCGATCTGTTCCTGGATCTGGACGCGCGTTTCGTTCCAGAGGCCGGTGCTGCGAGGAGCCGCGAACGGCTGGACCTGCAGTGTGGAGCCGGCGTAGTCGAGACCGACGGCGACGATGCGTTTGGTGCTCTCCTCGATCTCGAGACGGAGGTTGAGCCCCTCACGCGGCAGGATCTTGACCCCGCCGAGGTCGATGTACGGGCGGACGGAGTTAGCCTCGGCCTCATCGAGCGGGCCTTCGGTCTCGCGGTCCTCTGGGGCTGACTTGGACAGGTCGGTGCCCAGCTCTTCCGGCTCGACCGTGTCGAGCTCGGCGTCGGAATCGACAGCCTCGATGTCGGTCTTGGCGGCCGACTCGGCGAGGTCGATCTCGTCCTGCTTCTTCTGCTTGCTCTTTCTGCTCATGTCTGGGGTCCTGTCTTCGAAGTGGTGTAGCCGGTGGAGCCGAAGCCGCCCTCGCCGCGGAGGCTGCCCGGCAGGGTCTCGACCGGCACGAATCGTGCCTTGCTGACCGGCATCACGATCATCTGGGCGATCCGGTCGCCCGGTGCGATCTCGTACGGGTTCGACTTATCGGTGTTGAGGAGTGTGACCTTGATCTCGCCCCGGTATCCCGCGTCAACTGTGCCTGGCGCGTTCACAACGGTGATCCCGTGCTTGGCAGCGAGACCCGACCGTGGGACGACGAAGGCGACATAGCCGTCCGGGAGCGCGATCGAGACGCCGGTGCCGATCACGGCACGTTCCCCGGGAGCGAGAGTGACGGCATCCGTCGAGATGAGGTCAGCTCCAGCGTCGCCGGGGTGGGAGTACACGGGCAGCTCGGGGGCGATAATGAGTACGTCAACGCTTTCGATCACGTGTCGAGGGTAGTGCAGAAGTATGAATGAGATGAGCCCATGACCCGATATCGCGAACGTTTGTGGCCTGCACCCTGGCTCCTGATCGCTGCGGCGCTCGTGATCCCGGCGAGCATGCTGGTGCTTGCCCCGATCTCGGTGTTCGCCGGTATCGTCACGGCCGTCATCCTGTATGGCGGTTGTATCGCCCTGTTCGTTCTCGGCGCTCCCACGATCGAGGTCGACGAGCGGATGCTCCGCGCGGGTCGCGCACGCATCTCGCTCGATCTGATCGGATCCTCCCAGGCGTTTACCGGCGAGGAGGCGCGGCAGGAACGCGGCCCCCGGCTCGACGCTCGGGCATGGCTGATGATTCGCGGATCCATCGACGGCGTCGTGCGGGTGGAGCTGAACGACCCGGCTGATCCGACGCCATACTGGCTGGTTTCGACGCGGCACCCAACAGAACTGGCCGCCGCGATCCAGGGATCACGACGGCCAGCTGATGCTTCAGGGAATCGTTAAGCTGCGCACTCCGCGCACACGGGGCCAAGCTTCGATTCGTGGTCGATCTGCGACCGGTGCTTCACGAGGAAGCAGCTCACACAGGTGAACTCGTCAGCCTGCGGCGGCAGCACAACGACGTCGAGGTCGAGATCCGAGAGGTCAGCTCCCGGGAGGTCGAAACCACCGGGGTTGTCGGCGTCTTCGGCGTCGACGGATCCGGACAGTTTGTCCGGCACGCGCTCCTTGAGGGCCTCGATCGACTCTGAATCATCGTCGGTCTTGCGGGGGGCGTCGTAGTCCGTTGCCATGTCCATCCACTTCTAATGTTGTCAGCCGCTCGCTGTGCGGCGGCGACAGTTTGCATGATTCCCACCTGAATAGCAAACCGGAACTGGTTCGCTCGAGGTTCCGCAAAGCAGAACCCACGGCACGCCCACGGTATTCCCACCAATTCGGGCAAGCCGTGGCACGATTTGAGGAACAAATCACAGCCTGAGAGGCAGTTGATCATGCACGACTTGAAAGTCATTGGCGTCGAGGACGGCGCGCTTATCGCGGCGACGGAAAATGGAGAGCGTTTCCGGCTCCTCATCGACGACGTGCTGCAGTCGCACGTGCGTCGCAGCCGCCAGGAGCCGACGAACGGTCCGAAACCGAGCCCGCGCGAGGTACAGGCACACATCCGCTCCGGCCTGTCCGCCGAAGAGGTCGCGAGCCTCACCGGCGCTGATCTGGAGTACATCCAGCGTTTCGAGGGGCCGGTGCTCGCCGAACGCGAACACATCGTCGGCGCAGCCCTGAGTGTCCACGTCCTCACGGCGATCGAACCGGCGAGTGACGAGGACGACTCCACCTTCGGAGCAGCAATCCGTGCGCGACTCGAGTCGCTCGGTGCCAGCGAAGAACGCTGGACCAGCTGGAAGGAAGCAGGCGGCGGCTGGACGGTCAAGCTGTCCTTCACCGCAGCGAACGTCGACCATGACGCCCGCTGGAGCTTCGAACCCAAGAAGCAGGCCCTCGCCCCGCTCAATGGCGAAGCCGTCACGCTGTCGAAGCAGGGCGAGTTGCCAACGGCGCTCATCCCCCGCCTCCGTGCGGTCGAGCGCGACGACGCACACCCCGACGAGAGCCGGTTCGACAGCGGTGCGTTCAACTTCCGCACCACGGACGACAGTGGTGATGTTGCCCCGCACATCGAGATCCTGACGCGTCCTCAGTCGTCGTCGAAGGCGGCTGCTGCTGCGGCGATCAACCGCGCCGAGGACGCAGGCGGGCAGTCCAACCAGACCGCCGACCTGCTCGAGGCGCTTCGCAAACGCCGTGGAGAACGCGAGTCAGCTCACCGCCCCGATGAGGAGTCCCGATCGGCTCCACGGCTCGTTGACGTGCCGCTGGAGATCGATGGCATCGGTGACGACCTGCCCACTCCCGCTCCGATCGAACCGTCATCGGTTACCAGGCCCAAGCGTGGCCGTGCAGCGATGCCGTCATGGGACGAGATCGTGTTCGGCGCCAAGTCCGAGGACGACTGATCCGCTGATGCGCTGATGCGCTGATCGAGCTTGTCTACGTTGATCGAGCTTGTCGAGATCCCAGTAGTGGCCCAAAAACCGGGCTTTTTGGGGCCACTACTGGGATCTCGATCGTGTCAGCGTTCGAATGCCCCGAGGCGCACGAGCGGGACAATGCGCTCGTCGGCGGTGAGAGACCCGTGCTGCCCGATCATGTTACGGGCGGTCTGATCCGCCGGCCGCGAGTCGTAGTAGACGATGCGCTTGCGCGCGGCGACGATCACGTCACCGATGCGGGACAGGACCTCGGGACGCACGGTTCCGAACAGGCCGTTGGCGACAGCATCCTGCCGTGACGCCACCCACGCCCGCTCACCCTCGCTCTGCTCCCATACCGTCGCCAGTGCGAGCCTGTCGGCATCCGTTGCTCCCGGTTCGAGGTAGAGGTGCAGGCAGCGCGGTTCTCCCCCGACGTGACGCACTCCGTGAACGAGTTCGGGAGCCTGGTCGAACAGGACCTGCGAATGCTGCGGCACGTCGACGGAGCCGTGATCGGCGGTGACGAGCACGCCGACGCGCGGCGGGAGCGTTTTGGCGAAGGACTGGACCTCGGCGTCGACGGCCTCTAGGGCGCCCAGCCACTGATCGGACTCCCAGCCGTACTGGTGCGACGCCTTGTCGAGTTCGGGAATGTAGAGGTAGGTCAGCGACGGTTCACCCGTCGCCAGGATCTTGGTTGTTGCTGCGAACCTGTCGCTCAGGCTGTTGGCGCTGCGGTAGTCCGCTCCGCGCAGCACGGCCTTCGTGAAACCGGATGACCGGAACTTCGCCGGCCCGACAGCGAAACTGCGGATGCCGCCTGCCGCGGCCCGCTCGAACACGGTCGGTTCCTGCTGCCACAGTTCGGGGACCATCCTGTCGTCCCACCCGGTGAGCTGATTGACGAGGCGGTCGTTGGCCGCGTCGAGCGTGCGATAGCCGACGAGGCCGTGCTGGCCGGGCGGAACGCCCGTGGTGAGGGTTGCGAGAGCCGCCGCCGTCGTCGTCGGGAATACCGATGTGATCGGGTCGCGGGGGCGTACGGCGAGGTACCGGGCGTGCCCGGCACGCGCTGACAGCTGCGATCGCCCGAGCCCGTCGACGACGATGACGACGACGGAGCGCGCGGGCGGCAGGTCGAGAGTGTTGGATTCGCCTGCCAGTGCGCTCACCGAATTCGGCAGAACATCGGCAAGGCTCCGGGCGCCGGGTTTCTCGGTGGGTAGCATGGTGGCCATCCGGGCAATTCTGGCATAACCGCGACGCGGCCGCCGATCGCCCGGTCTCCTGCCCCTTCCCCAGAAATCCCGGATGTCCCGCACACACACCCCTCCCCCGGCCGATGACTTCACCGAACGCATCGAGGATGTCGATGTCTCCGTCGAGATGCAGGGTTCGTTCCTGGAGTACGCCTACTCGGTGATTTACTCGCGGGCCCTCCCCGATGCCCGGGACGGCCTCAAGCCGGTGCAGCGTCGCATCCTGTACATGATGAGCGAGATGGGTCTCCGCCCGGAACGCGGCCACGTCAAATCCGCCCGTGTCGTCGGCGAAGTGATGGGAAAACTGCACCCGCACGGCGACTCGGCGATCTACGACACCCTCGTGCGGCTCGCCCAGCCGTTCACCCTCCGTGTGCCGCTCATCGACGGTCACGGCAATTTCGGTTCCCTCGACGACGGCCCCGCTGCCGCGAGGTACACCGAGGCGCGGCTCGACGCGGCGTCGCTCGCGATGACCGAGGGACTCGACGAGGACGTCGTCGACTTCGTTCCCAACTACGACAACCAGCTCACCCAGCCCGACGTTCTTCCTGCCGCGTTCCCGAACCTCCTCGTCAACGGCGCGAGCGGTATCGCCGTCGGCATGGCGACGAACATGGCGCCGCACAACCTCATCGAGGTCGTCGGCGCAGCCCGGCATCTGCTGTCACACCCGAACGCGACACTCGATGAGCTCATGGAATACGTTCCAGGACCCGATCTGCCGACCGGCGGAACGATCGTCGGCCTCGACGGCATCAAGGACGCGTACGCGACGGGGCGCGGCAGCTTCAAGACCCGTGCCAAGGTCAGCATCGAAAGCCTGACCGCTCGCAAGACCGGGCTCGTCGTCACCGAGTTGCCGTACCTCGTCGGGCCGGAACGCGTGATCGAGAAGATCAAGGACGGCGTCACCAACAAAAAGCTCAGCGGCATCTCGGATGTCACGGACCTCACCGACCGCAAACACGGGCTCCGGCTTGTGATCGGAATAAAGACCGGGTTCAGCCCGCAGGCAGTGCTCGAGCAGCTCTACCGCTACACGCCGCTCGAGGACGGGTTCAGTATCAACAACGTCGCCCTCGTCGGTGGCGGACCGCAGACCCTCGGGCTGCGCGAACTTCTGCAGGTGTACGTCGACCATCGCATCGAGGTCGTCACCCGTCGCTCGGCCTACCGGCTCGCGCGCCGCAAGGAACGGCTGCACCTCGTGGAGGGGCTGCTCGTCGCGATCCTCGACATCGACGAAGTCATCCAGGTCATCCGCGCCAGCGACGACAGCGACCAGGCCCGCACCAAGCTCATGGAGGTCTTCGACCTGTCGCAGCTCCAGGCGGAGTACATCCTCGAACTCCGATTGCGCCGGCTCACCAAGTTCTCGCGCGTCGAACTCGAGAGCGAGCGCGACAAGCTCATCGCCGAGATCGCCGATCTCGAACGGCTCCTCGGCAGCCAGGCCCTCATCCGCAAGCAGGTCGGTGACGAGCTCGCCGACGTCGCCGAGCGTTTCGGTACTCCGCGGCGCACCCTCCTCACCGAGGCGCGGCCGAGCATCGCGACGGCGTCGTCGAAGCGTCAGGCCGCTCAGCTCGAGGTTGCGGACACCCCGTGTCGCGTGTTCCTGAGCACGACGGGTCGTGCCGTGCGGATCGACCTCAGCGATGCCGAAGCCGTTGCCGCAGCAGATGCTCAACCCCGGGCGCGGCGGCGCAGCAAGCACGACGCTGTGCGGTCATTCCTCGACACGACGGCACGCACCGAGATCGGTGCCGTCACATCCCTCGGGCGGCTCGTCCGGTTCACCGCCGTTGACCTGCCCGTTGTTCCCGCGAACTCACTGCAGCTCGCCGCCGGCACCCGGATCGCGGACTACCTGGCGCTCCCCAACAAGGCGGAACGCATCCTCGCTCTCGTCTCACTGGAAAGCGCGGAACCCATCGCACTCGGCACGAAGCTCGGCACCGTCAAGCGGGTCACTCCCGGTGACTGGCCGAACAAGCCGGACTTCGAGCTCATCGGACTCAAGCCGTCCGACGAAGTGATCGGTGCAGCCCAGGCTCCCGACAGCACCGAACTCGTCTTCATCAGCTCGGCGGCGCAGTTGCTGCACTTCCCCGCGTCAGCTGTTCGGCCGCAGGGCCGCGCAGCGGGTGGTGTCGCCGGAATGAACCTCCCCTCAGGCGCCCACATTCTCTTCTTCGGAGCAATTGACCCGGATGCCGAGAACGTCGTCGCTACGGTGTCGGTGACATCCGCCGCCCTGCCCGGCACGGATCCCGGTCGCGTCAAGGTCTCGTTCTTCTCGGAATTCCCTGCCAAGGGGCGGGCGACCGGCGGCGTTCGCGCCCACTCGTTCCTGAAGGGCGAGGACGGGCTGTCTCTCGCCTGGGCAGGCCCGGCACCTGTGCACGCTGTCGGTCCTGACGGGTCCTCGCGGGTCCTCCCCGACGCGGGAGCGAAACGCGATGGCTCCGGAACAGCGATCGACTCCGTGATCGGTTCGTTCGGCCGCGAGATCACGACCGCCTGATCTGCGGACCCGCAATCGGTCGCGGCCGCCGGACTCATCCGGCCCGAATATCGGGCCGGAGCGAAAGAACCCGACATTCGGGACCGATGAACACCCCACGCGCCACGACAGTGCGCTTCGGTGGTCGCTAACGCACCGCAAACCGCGGTTTTACCTGCGTTTGTGACAACTGAATGCCGCGGCAGGTGCGGCGGACGGCAGACGAACCGCGGATGCCACAGGCACGCCCCGCGTCGGGTCAGGCGTCGATGCGGTCGCGGTTCAGGCGGTCCGAGCTGTCGACGATGAACTCCTTGCGCGGTGCGACTTCATTGCCCATGAGCAACTCGAACACCTGGGCCGCCTGCTCGGCGTCATTCATCTGCACGCGCCGAAGCGTGCGGTGTCTGCGGTCCATCGTCGTGGTCGCGAGCTGGTCGGCATCCATCTCTCCGAGCCCCTTGTATCGCTGGATCGGTTCCTTGTAGCGCTTGTTCGACTTCTTGAGCTTCGCGAGAAGCGCCGAAAGCTCCAGCTCGGAGTACGTGTAGATCGTCTCGTTCGGCTTCGAACCGTTGTTGATCACGACCACCCGGTGCAGCGGCGGCACAGCGGCGAACACGCGACCCTCGGTGATCATCGGCCTCATGTAGCGGAAGAACAGGGTCAGCAGCAGGGTCCGGATGTGGGCGCCGTCGACATCCGCATCGCTCATGATGATGACCTTGCCATAACGCGCCGTTGAAATGTCGAAACTGCGGCCCGAGCCTGCCCCGATCACCTGGATGATGGCCGCGCACTCCGCGTTCGAGAGCATGTCGGAGACGGATGCCTTCTGCACGTTGAGAATCTTGCCGCGAATCGGCAGCAGCGCCTGGAACTCGCTGTCGCGCGCGTTCTTCGCCGTGCCGAGCGCCGAGTCCCCCTCGACGATCATGAGCTCACTGTTGGCGACATCGTTGCTGCGGCAGTCGACGAGCTTCGCGGGGAGGGATGAGCTCTCGAGCGCGTTCTTGCGCCGCTGGGTTTCCTTATGGGCACGGGCCGAGATGCGGGACTTCATCTCGGAGACGACCTTGTCGAGCACGAGCGAGGTTTGAGCCTTGTCGTCGCGCTTACTCGAGCTGAAGCGCTCCTTGAGAGCCTTCGTCACCACACTCGCGACGATGCTGCGCGCCGCCGGGGTTCCGAGGATCTCCTTGGTCTGCCCCTCGAACTGCGGCTCGGGCAGCCGCACCGTCAGCACGGCGGTCAGGCCGGCAAGCACGTCGTCCTTCTCGAGCTTGTCCGACCCCGCCTTGAGCCGGCGGGCGTTCTGCTCCACCTGCTGCCGCAGGTGCTTGAGGAGTGCCTGCTCGAAGCCGAGCTGGTGGGTTCCACCCTTCGGCGTTGCGATGATGTTCACGAAGCTCTTCGTGATGGTGTCGTACCCGGTCCCCCATCGCAACGCAATGTCGACCTCACAGGTCCGCTCGAGTTCCGTCGCGAGCATCGCACCCGACTCGCTCAGCACGGGCACCGTCTCGGTGAACGTGCCGCTGCCGGTGAGGCGCCAGATGTCTGTGACCGGAGTGTCGGTCGCGAGGTGCTCGACGAATTCCGAGATGCCGCCCTCGTATTCGAAGAGGTGGGTGTCAGCATCCGCAGCCTCGCCGGCACGCCGGTCTTCGATCGTGAGCGCGAGCCCCGGGATGAGGAAAGCGGTCTGACGCGCTCGCGAGACGAGGTCCTCCAGCTGGAACGCCGCGCCCTTCGTGAAAATCTGGCGGTCAGCCCAGTAACGCACCCGTGAACCGGTGACGCCCTTCTTGACCTTGCCGACCACGCGGAGTTCACTGCCGAATTCGAACGGGGTGAACGGAGCATCCGGGCTGGGCTCGCCCGTGTCGGTGAAGATTCCTGGCTCACCGCGGTGGAACGACATCGCCCAGGTCTTGCCGTTGCGGTCGACCTCGACGTCGAGCCGCTCGCTCAAAGCGTTGACGACGGATGCTCCCACGCCGTGGAGTCCACCGGACGCCGCATACGAACCCGAGCCGAATTTTCCACCGGCGTGCAGCTTCGTGAACACCACTTCGACGCCGCTGAGCCCGGTCTTCGGTTCGATGTCGACGGGGATGCCGCGGGCCCGGTCGCGTACTTCGACGCTTCCGTCTTCGTGGAGCACGACCTCGATCCGGTCGCCGTGACCGCCGAGTGCCTCATCGACCGAGTTGTCGATGATCTCCCAGAGACAGTGCATGAGTCCGCGGGAGTCGGTGGAGCCGATGTACATTCCGGGGCGCTTGCGGACCGCCTCGAGGCCTTCGAGAACGGAAAGATGGCGTGCGGAATAGTCGGAACTCACAGTATCCAAGCCTACCGAGGAAGCGGGAAAGGGCCGGAAGTGACACGATTCCAACCCGGTCGCCGTACGCGCTGAGCGAAACGGCAGGCGGGATGGGAAGATATCCAGCCACGCGTGGTTTCATTGTGTGACAGCACATGCTCGAACACCAAGGTCAGGAGGAGCTCATGTCAACAGGAGAACACGGTACCGGACGAGTCACGAACGGTAGTGTCGACACCCTCGAGCCACAGCTGACCGCCGCAGACCGCTGCGACAGCTGCGGAGCACAGGCTTACATTCGCGTTGTGGTGAAGAGCGGCGAACTGTTGTTCTGCGCACACCACGGCAAGAAGTACGAGGAGAAGCTGTCGGCCATCGCGCACAGCTGGCACGACGAGTCGAGCCGACTCCTCAACGACCCCCGCTGACTCCTCCGGCACCAGCCAAAACTCTAAACCGCCACCTGAATGTTCGGGTGGCGGTTTTTTCGTGCGCTCGACATCGACCTTCTAGGCAAACCAACGATCGGCGGCCAGACTGGTCGCGTGAACTCAGCGCGCGATCCATGGGTGTTGCATGTCGACCTCGACCAGTTCATCGCGGCCGTCGAAGTGCTTCGACGCCCCGAACTCGCCGGCAAGCCCATCATCGTCGGCGGGCGGGGTGACCCAACCGAACGTGCCGTCGTGTCCACTGCGTCATACGAGGCTCGCGCCTTCGGCGTCGGATCCGGGATGCCGTTGCGCATCGCCGCGAGGAAAGTACCGGATGCCGTCCTGCTCCCGGTCGACGCGGAGACGTACACCGCAGCATCGCACGACGTGATGGCAACCCTGAAGGAACAGCCGGGTGCGATCGTGCAGGTGCTCGGCTGGGACGAGGCTTTCGTCGGAATCGACACGGACGACCCCGAGGCATACGCGAGAGGCATCCAGCGAGCGGTTCTCGAACACACCCGGCTGCACTGCAGCGTGGGCATCGGCGACACCCTCGTTCGCGCCAAGGTGGCCACAGGATTCGGTAAACCCCGTGGCGTGTTCCGGCTGACCGAGGCGAACTGGATCGAGGTCATGGGCGACAAACCGACGATCGATCTCTGGGGTGTGGGCTCCAAAGTATCCCGGCGCCTTGCCAGCCTCGGGATCACGACGGTGGCCGAACTCGCGGCAGCGGACGTCGAGCCCCTGACCGCCGAGTTCGGACCCAAGATGGGGCCGTGGTACGGCCAGCTCGGGCGGGGCGACGGCGCGCGGGAGGTCGATGACACCCCGTGGGTGGCTCGCGGACACAGTCGGGAGACGACGTACCAGACCGACCTCGTGACATCCGCTGAGGTCGAAGAAGCGGTGCGCGAACTCGTCGCCAGGGTCCAGGGAGACGTCGATGCCGAAGCCCGGGCGGTGGTCGGCCTGACGCTCAAGGTCCGGTACGCCCCGTTCACGACCAAGGTCTTCACGAAGAAAATCCCGGAAACCACGGATGCCGGTGTCGTCCTCAAGTGGGCTCTGGAACTCGTCGGCAGAATCGAGGAGGACCGGCCGATCCGTCTGCTGGGCTTCCGCGCCGAGATGGCGATGCCCGATGACGCACGCGGAGGACACACGCCGACCCGCAGCGGCTGGTGAGGTCGGCACCGACGAAGAAGCCGCCACCCGGAACCGGGAGGCGGCTTCTTTCGCACGGGGGCTTCGGTCAGGACGGAAGCTTCGCGATGAGGATGTTGCGCGCGAGGTCGACGACCTGGTCGAGATCTGCGTGCGCAGGTCCCGGCTGGTAGGACAGTCCGGCTCGCTCGGCTGCGATGGTGATCAGCGCGTCGGCGACCGTCGGGTTCAGAACGAGGAACGGTCCGTGACAGTGCGTGCCGATGCTGTTGTGCACGCGTGCCCCGTCGGTACCGTCACCATTGCCGAAACCGTTGCGGACCCGTCCAAGGGCCTTCTGGTCCGGCCGCCCGGTGTACACCGACGTGTGGTTCTCGGTGCCGATGATCAGTCCGAAGTCGCTGTCGAGCGCGAAGGCTTCGGTGATGATCCGCTTCGAGCTGTTGTCGACGGAACCGGCAAACACACCGGCGCCGGGGATCACTTCGGTCGCGCTGAGCCGCACAGACGTGGAGAGGAGATGGAAGCCCGCTCCAGCACCGACGATCACGACGCCCGATTCGGACCAGGCCCGGAGGCTCGGAGCGATCCGGTCGACGTCTGCGGCGATCGATCGAACAGCGCTCGACGAGCCCGTGCCGATCAGGACGATGTCTGCCGTTTCGGGGAGCTCATCTCCGGCCGAGTAGCTGAGCTCCTCGATTTCGAGACCGGCAAGACGCATCCGGCGCACGAGCGCGGTGCGGTTACCGACATCGCCGTTGAGCGACAGGTCTGCCGGGTACAGTTCGAGAACACGAACACTCATGCCGCACCCGCTTCCAGGTCCTTGTAGCCGAGGTAACGGCGAGTGGCCATCATCTGGTCGTAGTCGAGGAAGAACGTGTGCTTGCCGCTCTCGGGCCGCGGGCCATCGAGCATTTTCTGAACCGCCTTCGTGACGTCGGGTTCGATGACTCCGAAGTCCTTGCCCTCGTAGGCGAGGCGCAGCGCGACGAACGCACCCTTCGGCCCGGAGATGACGTCGACGTGGTCGAGCTTGCTGAGGTCGGCTGCGTACAGCCAGGACGGGTCCTTGCTCGACTCGTCATAGGCGAAGAGCACCGAATCCGGCGTTCCCTCGAGGTAGTCGAGGTTGAGCTGCAGGCTCGCGAGGTTCTTGAGCATGAGGATCTCGATCTCGCGCCCGTTGACGTGCAGGATCTCGCCGCGGCCGTAGACGGTTTTCGTCGTCTGGACGGCGGATACTGCCTTCGCGATGTCGAATCGGTCCCCGAGATTGCGTGCGGCAAGCGTGAACGCGGCGGCGATGTCGACGGCGTAATGGATGCCGCGTGACGGCATCCGCACATCGTGGACGGTTCCACCGAAGCTGATTTTCGCGTCGTATCCGTCAGCCTGCACGACCTCGGCGACCGCGGGTCGGAGCGCTGTGGCCGCGGCTCCCGAAAAGTCGCGAGCCGATACCTGCCCGTGGGGTGCTGATGCCTGGACTTCGGGAGTGACACCGAAGTATTCGACGGCAAGCCTGCCCTCGGCTTCGAGTTCGGTTCCCAGCGTTCCGAGGAAGTTGTCGTCGCGGTTCAGCACGATCGACGAGCCGATCTCGGCCGCGATCCCCCGGAACATCGCAGCAACCTTGTCTGGTTCGCCGAAACGGTAGATCTGGTCGACGAGGAGGTTGAGGATGACCGCGGTCTCCGGCTTGAGCTGCCGGGCAATGACGGCACCGTAGCCTTCATCGATTTCGAGGATCGCGATGTCGGCATCCATCCGGCCGGTGAGCGACGTCTCCGCGAGGATCGCCGAAGCGATGCCCTGCGGCATGTTGGCACCGGACGGGTTCGTGAACACCTTGAGCCCGTGCTCGCGCATGACAGCGGAGAGCAGGTTCGTCGTCGTGGACTTTCCATTGGAGCCGAGAACGAAGACGACGCCGTACGGAAGCTGCGACGCGACATCGCGCATCACGTTCGGAGCAAGCTTCTGTACGACCACCCCTGGCAGTGCGCTCCCGCCGCCGCGCAGACGCGTCGCGAAACGCGTCAGGCGGCCAGCGAGAATCGGGAGGACATAGTGCAGGCCGGTCGATTTACTCAAGGTAGTCCCGGAGCGACTGCGACCGTGACGGGTGACGAAGCTTCGCCATCGTCTTCGACTCGATCTGGCGGATGCGCTCTCGCGTCACGCCGAACGTGTCACCGATCTGGTCGAGGGTCTTCGGCATGCCGTCGCCAAGGCCGAAGCGCATCCGGATGACGCCGGCTTCGCGCTCACTGAGCGAGTCGAGCAGGCTCTCGAGTTGCTTCTGCAGCATCGTGAACCCGACAGCGTCGGCGGGAACAACAGCCTCGGTGTCCTCGATGAGGTCACCGAACTCGCTGTCTCCGTCTTCGCCGAGAGGTGTGTGCAGGGAGATCGGCTCGCGTCCGTACTTCTGGACCTCGATGACCTTCTCAGGGGTCATGTCGAGTTCACGGCTGAGCTCCTCGGGCGTCGGCTCGCGGCCGAGGTCCTGGAGCATCTGCCGCTGGACGCGGGCAAGCTTGTTGATGACCTCGACCATGTGCACCGGGATGCGGATGGTGCGGGCCTGGTCGGCCATTGCGCGCGTGATCGCCTGACGGATCCACCAGGTTGCATACGTGGAGAACTTGAAGCCCTTGGTGTAGTCGAACTTCTCGACCGCACGGATAAGACCGAGGTTTCCCTCCTGAATCAGGTCGAGGAACTGCATTCCGCGGCCGGTGTACCGCTTCGCGAGCGACACGACGAGTCGGAGGTTGGCGCCGAGCAGGTGGCTCTTCGCCCGTGCACCGTCCTTCGCGACCCACTGGAGTTCGCGGCCGAGCTGCGTGCGCTTCTCGGTGTCGTCCATCTGCGAGAGCTTGTCTTCGGCGAACAGGCCGGCCTCGATGCGCATCGCGAGTTCGACCTCTTCGGCCGCGTTGAGCAGCGCGACCTTTCCGATCTGCTTGAGGTAGTCCTTGACGGGGTCGGCGGTCGCGCCGGTGATCGCAGAGGAGTAGACGGGGACTTCGTCCTCGTCGTCGACGAGCGAGAGCACGAGCGCGCCCTGGGGAAGGGCTTCGACCTCCGCCGCCTTCTTCTTGCGGGCTTCCTCAGCCTCTTCGCGCTCGGCGTCGGTCTGGTCGACGTGAACCTCTTCGGGCTCGTCCGTCTTCTTCTTGGCCGCGGCGCGCTTGGCGGGCGCCTTCGCGGCTGGAGCCTTTGCGGCTGCTTCAGCCTTCTTCGCTGCTGCCGTCTTCGTCTTCGCCGCCGCGGTCTTCGCTGGCGCCTTCTTGGCCGGAGCCTTGGTCGTGGTCGCCGGAGCCTTCTCCGCGACCGCTGTTTCTGTTGCGGCCTTCGTTGCCGTCTTCTTGTCTTCCGTTGCCGAAGTTTGTGCGGCCTTGCTGGCCATAGGAGCACCTTTCAGTCCCGGGAGCGTGTTTGTCACGGACACCCGCTCGTGGGCCCAGATTGTTTTCGGACATTACTAAGACCCATGTCAAGCCCTGGCGCTTGGAACGCGTCGGAAGACACGGCCTGCACGGACTTGAACGGGTCCTTAGTCCACATTATGTCACGGTTTGCTGGGAGATCTTTCCATTCGCCCATTCGCCGTCAGCGGCGACGGCGTCGAATTGCCTCGAGAGCTGCAACCCAGAGGGGACCCACCTGTATTCCCTCTTCCTCGACGATACGCCTGCGGGTCCGGCGCCGGGCGATCATGAGCATCACCACGCCGAATCCGATCACGAGGTACTGCACAAGGAAGGCCACCCGGAACGACTCCAGGGTGTACAGCTCTGCCGGTGCGGTTCCCGCCGGTGCCTGGGAGTCGAGGATGAGACCGATGAGGAACATCATCACGAAACTGGCGAGGAACCCGCCGACATTCACCACACCATTAGCCGATCCGAGAACCCGAACGGGATTGAACGTTCGCGCGAAGTCGAATCCGATGAGCGAGCCGGGCCCGCCTGCACCGAGCACGACGAGCAGCAGCACGAGCACCCAGAACGGCGGCGTACCCGGCCAGAGGAGCAGCAGCGTCCACGCCGCTCCGATCGCGGCAACGATCCCGAGCACGAGATTGCTCCTGCGGTACGGATAGCGCGCGGAAAGAATCCCGAGGAGCGGCCCGATGACAACACCCGATGCGACGATGACGAGGAGCATGGACGCCGCTGTCGTCTCCGACAATCCCAGCGCATAAACCATGAAGGGATAGCCCCACAGAAGAGCGAACACGGTCCCGGATGACTGCGTCACATAGTGCGACCAGAAACCGAGCCGGGTGCCCGGCCGTCGAAAGCTGGCCTTGAGTGAGCCGAGCGCCTCACCGAAGCTCTCGGCGCGATCGGCACCGGCAGTCCCTGCCGGATGGTCCCGGATGACGGCGAGAGCGAGCACGAGGGCAAGAGCGACGAACGACGCAGCAGCGACAAAGGCGGGCGTCCAGCCAAGCGCACTCAGGAGCCACGCGAAGGGAATCGCCGAAAGGATTTGACCGGCCTGGCCGAGGTTTCCCATCCATTGCGACAGCTGGGGGACGACGGGGCCGGAGAACCAGGATGTGACCAGTCGCATCACCGAGACGAAGATCGCGGCATCGCCGGCGCCGACGAGAATTCGTCCGAGGACGGCGATCGAGATCGATGGGGCAAAGGCAAGCACGAGTTGCCCGGCAACGAGCAAGGCGAGCCCACCGGCAATCAGGACGCGAGGACCGAGCCTGTCGATGAGAACACCGACAGGGACCTGCATTGCCGCGTAGACGACCAGTTGCAGCACGGCGAGTGTCGATAACGCGGATGCCGTTGCGTCGAACCGATCGACAGCGCTGACGCCGGCGACGCCGAGTGTCGATCGCTGCATGACGGCCGCAACGTAGGCGAGGACCCCGACCCAGAACACGAGCCAGGACTTCGCGGAATTCATGCTCTCAGTTTAGAGGGGCGCTATTCTCCCGAACTCGGCGGGGAACTGCTGTCGTCAGGGCCCTTGCGGCCCGCGAGGAACTTCTCCAGTTCCGCTGCAATCTCGTCGGCAGACGGAAGCGTGCCGTCGGAGTCCATGAGCGGCGATTTGAGGGCGCTTCCCTCCATGTAGATGTCGTACCGCTCCTCGAGCGTGCCGACGAGCCGCTTGAGCTCTTCGTTGCCGCCGACCTGTTCGTCGATACGTGACACGAATTCGCGACCTTCCTCCCGCAGCTCATCGGTCGGGAGGATGAGTCCGGTCGCGGCGCTGATGCTGTCGATCGCCGCGATGGCCGCGGTCGGGAACTCCGTGTCAGCGAGGTAGTGGGGAATGAGGAGCGCGAATCCGGCGACCCCTGAGCCCCGCTCGGTGAGGCGGTACTCGAGCAGGTGAAGCACATTCGACGGGACCTGGGTGTGCGGGCGCCACACGCTCATGGACTCGATCAGCTCCTCGCGCGTACCGCTCACCGTCACACCGATCGGTCGGGTGTGTGGGACGGGCATCGGGATCGCGTGAACCCACGTGGTTCGGGCAACCCGGAAATGATCGATGAGGCCGATCACGTCACGGACAAACCGTTCCCAGAGGAAGTCGGGTTCGTAGCCTGTGAGAAGCAGGAACGGATGACGCAGGTCGTCGTAGGCGAGGGAGAGTTGCAGCTTCGGCGGCGAATACTCGGTCAGGTGATCCTGGTCGAAGTAGATGATCGGGCGTCTCGCCCGGTAGTCGAGCAACAGGTCGTTGTCGAAAACCGCGACCGGCTCACTCTCGAAAGCCCCACGCGAATAGTCATTGAATTGCCCGGCGGCACCGCCGGCGTCGGAGAATCCCGTCAGCGCGACGACGAGGTCGAGCCCGTCGGGCACGTCGGCGGCAGAGGCCGTCAACTCGAACAGTTCTCCGGGAAAACTCATGCTTCCACTCTAATCGGCGCGCCTGACCGGGAACCGTGACGCGCGACGCGCTCAGCGAACACGGACCGGGGTGCCGGCGGGGCAGCGTCTAGCATGAAGGGCATGTCTGTTCCCGTGCTTTCCGTGTCCACCTCCCCCGCCGTCGAGTCTTCCGTTGACGTTCTCGTCGTCGGAGCCCTGAGCTCCGGATCATCGGCCTCCCTCCACGCGGTTGGAGACTTCTCGGCGCTCGGTGAGATCCTCGACGCCATCGGTGTCAGCGGCAGCGCCGACCAGCTCGTGCGGATTCCCGCCACGATCGGGGCGGCGAAGAGCATCGCGATCATCGGTGTCGGCTCGGATGCCGATGCCGACAGTCTGCGGAATGCCGCCGGTTCCGCTGTGCGTCAGCTCGCGGGCGCCGGATCGGTCGCATTCGCGTTCCCGACGGCATCCGCCGCCGATGTTGACGCGATCCTCGAGGGCGCCGCTCTCGGCGGATACACCTTCACCGCGTACCGGAACAGCTCGCTCGATTCGACGAAGCAGGGCGTGGAATCCGTCACGGTGCACCTCGACGGCGCTCTGGGCGATGAGAACTCCTTCGACACCGCTGTCACCCGTGCCGGAGTTCTCGCCGACGCGATCGCCCAGGTCAAGGACCTGGTGAACACTCCCCCCGGAGACCTGTACCCGGCCACCCTGGCCGCCGCCGCAGAGTCCGCTGTCGCCGATCTCCCTGTCGAGGTCACGACCTGGGACGAGAAAGCGCTCGAGGCCGACGGTTTCGGCGGCATCCTCGGAGTCGGCCAGGGGTCGAGCCGGGGTCCGCGCCTCGTGAAGCTCTCCTACTCCCCCGCCGGGGCCGCCAAGCACCTCGCCCTCATCGGCAAGGGCATCACGTTCGATACCGGCGGATTGTCGCTCAAGCCGGCAGCCTCGATGGTGGGCATGAAATACGACATGACGGGAGCGGCATCCGTTCTCGGAGTTATCGTCGCTGCCGCACGCCTCGAGCTCCCGGTACGCCTCACCGCGTGGCTCTGCATCGCGGAGAACATGCCGTCCGGTACCGCTATCCGCCCGAACGACGTCCTCACCATGAAGGGCGGTCAGACGGTCGAGGTCACCAACACTGACGCCGAGGGTCGCCTGGTGATGGCCGATGGCCTCGTCGCCGCGAGCGAGGAACACCCGGATGCCATCATCGATATTGCGACTCTGACCGGCGCAGCGCTCGTCGCACTCGGCAAGCGCTACACCGGTGTGATGGGAGACGACGACCTGGTCGCCGATGTGCTCTCGGCAGCGAAGTCCGCAGGAGAGCCGATGTGGGCGATGCCGCTCCCCGCCGAGCTCCGCTCGCTGCTGCGTTCAGATGTTGCCGATCTCGCGAACGCCAAGGTCGGAAACACCGCTGGAGGAATGCTTCTGGCCGGGATATTCCTTCGCGAGTTCATCGGCAAGCAGAGCGACGATGAGGGCGCAGGAACGATTCCGTGGGCGCATCTTGACATTGCCGGTCCGGCGAACAACCCGGATGCGCCGTTCGGCTTTACTGGCGGTGGCCCAAGCGGGGTCGGTGTTCGGACTCTCGTCAAGGTGGCCGAACAGATTGGTCGCCCGTAGTAAGGTCGTAGGGGCTAGTCAGCCCCCAATCGTCGCCAGCTCGAACCCGTGTCGGCGGCTTACGCACGAACCCAGATGCACGAGGGAGAAGCTCAGTGTCGGAGCAGAATTTTGACATCGTAATCCTCGGTGGCGGAAGTGGCGGGTACGCAGCAGCACTGCGCGCATCCGAACTCGGCTTCACCGTCGGACTTGTAGAGAAGGACAAGCTCGGTGGCACTTGCCTCCACCGCGGCTGTATTCCCACCAAGGCGCTCCTGCACTCGGCCGAGGTTGCCGACGTCGCGCGGGACTCCGCGAAGTACGGCGTGAACGCCACCTTCGAGAGCATCGACATCGCCGGTGTGACCGCATACCGCGAGGGGATCGTCGCCAAGAAGTACAAGGGCCTGCAGGGCCTCATCAAGGCTCGCGGAATCACCGTCATCGAGGGCGAAGGCAAGCTCACGTCGCCGACGACCGTCCAGGTCGACGACCAGACGGTCACCGGTAAGAACGTCATCCTCGCAACGGGTTCGTACAGCCGTACACTCCCCGGTCTTGACATCGGCGGGCGCGTCATCACGAGCGAACAGGCTCTTCAGCTGGACTTCGTTCCGAAGAAGGTTGCCGTCCTCGGCGGCGGCGTCATCGGCGTCGAGTTCGCGAGTGTCTGGAAGTCGTTCGGATCTGACGTCACGATCATCGAAGCACTTCCCCACCTCGTTCCCAACGAAGACGAGGCCATGAGCAAGGGCCTCGAACGCGCGTTCCGCAAGCGTGGCATCAACTACTCGCTCGGCGTGCGCTTCCAGGGTGTGACCCAGGATGAGAATGGCGTGGTCATCACGCTTGAGAACGGCACGACGATCGAAGCTGAGCTTCTGCTCGTCGCCGTCGGACGCGGCCCGTCGACTGCCAACCTCGGCTATGAAGAGGTTGGCGTCACCATCGACCGCGGCTTTGTCATCACGAATGACCGGCTCGAGACCAACATCCCGGGGCTCTACGCCGTCGGCGACATCGTCCCCGGGCTCCAGCTCGCGCACCGCGGATTCCAGCAGGGCATCTTCGCCGTTGAGGAGATCGCCGGGCTCAAGCCCGTGCTCATCCCCGACGTCAACATCCCCAAGGTGACATACAGCGACCCGGAGGTCGCGTCCGTCGGACTCACCGAGGCGAAAGCTGCCGAAGAATACGGTGCAGACAAGATCACCTCGTATGAGTTCAACCTCGCCGGTAACGGCAAGAGCGAGATCATCGGGACCACGGGCAACGTCAAGGTCATCCGCGTCAATGACGGTCCCGTCATCGGCGTCCACATGATCGGCGCCCGCGTCGGCGAACTCATCACCGAGGGTCAGCTCGCGGTGAACTGGGAAGCGTACCCGGAGGACCTGGCTCCTCTGATCCACGCGCACCCCACGCAGAGCGAAGCGCTCGGCGAGGCCTTCCTTCACCTGGCAGGCAAGCCGCTCCACGCACTGTAGGTCGCACCCACCCGGGCGCGATCAATCTAAGCTACATACGTAAAGAACTGGTTTCAAAGGAGACAAGGTCATGGCAGAATCCGTAAGCCTTCCGGCGCTCGGTGAGAGTGTCACCGAGGGCACGGTCACCCGTTGGCTGAAAAACGTTGGAGACCGGGTCGAGGTCGACGAGCCGTTGCTCGAGGTTTCAACCGACAAGGTTGACACCGAGATCCCGTCCCCCGTCGCCGGGGTGATCGAAGAGATTCTCGTCCAGGAGGATGAGACGGTCGAGGTCGGCACGGCACTCGTGAAGATCGGCGACGGCTCATCGTCCGGCGGTGACGCTCCCGCTGAGGAGCCCGCTGCTGAGGAGCCCGCCGCTGAA
This sequence comes from Mycetocola sp. TRD_SC_2, assembly GCF_055361225.1. NCBI lineage: Bacteria > Bacillati > Actinomycetota > Actinomycetes > Micrococcales > Microbacteriaceae > Mycetocola > Mycetocola sp. TRD_SC_2. The sequence goes on from NZ_CM143954.1 coordinate 1,582,264, forward strand.
GCACCCGCGGAAGAGGCACCCGCTGCTGAAGAGCCGGCTGGCGAAGAGCCTGCCGCCGAAGCGCAGGAAGAAGCAGCTGACACCGTCAAGCCGTCTACCGAGGTTTCGGAGGAAGCAGAAGCTCCCGCTGCTTCGGACTCGACGCCTGACGCCGCTCCTCCCGCTCCGGCAGCGCCCGAGCCTGCTCCTGCTGCCGAGGCACCTGCTGCTCCCGCACCGGCCGCGTCAGCACCCGCTGCTCCCGCACCGGCAGCTCCGGCGCCCGCTGCTCCTGCTCCGGCCGCAGAGGAAGCTCCGTCCGGATCCGCTCTCGGCGGCAACGGGTACGTCACTCCGCTCGTTCGCCGTCTCGCGAACCAGCAGGGTGTCGACCTCTCCACCATCACCGGAACCGGTGTCGGCGGTCGCATCCGCAAGGAAGACGTCCTGCAGGCCGGCCAGTCGGCATCCGCTTCGAGCGCTCCGGCCAAGGCCGCTCCGCTCGAGGTTTCGCCGCTGCGTGGAACCACCCAGCCGATGTCACGTCTGCGCAAGGTTGTCGCTGAACGTGCCGTCATCTCGATGCAGTCGTCGGCTCAGCTGACCAGTGTCGTCGAGGTTGACGTGACCAACATCGCGACCCTGCGTGACCGGGTCAAGAACGACTTCCAGTCGAAGACCGGAAACAAGCTGTCGTTCCTGCCGTTCTTTGCGCTTGCGTCGGCCGAGGCTCTCAAGGCCTACCCCGTCGTCAACGCGACGATCGACGGTGACTCGATCGTCTACCCGGACCACGAGAACATGAGCATCGCGGTCGACACCGAGCGTGGCCTCTTGACTCCCGTCGTCCGCAACGCGAGCGACCTCAACCTGGCCGAGCTGGCCGCGCAGATCGCCGACCTCGCCGAGCGCACCCGCGACAACAAGCTCAAGCCAGACGAGCTCTCCGGCGGAACATTCACGCTGACCAACACCGGTTCGCGTGGCGCCCTGTTCGACACCCCGGTCGTCTTCCTCCCGCAGGTCGCGATCCTCGGAACGGGAATCGTCACGAAGCGCCCGGTCGTCGTCAAGGCTGCCGGCCAGGAAGCCATCGCGATCCGTTCGATGGTGTACCTCGCGCTCTCGTACGACCACCGCATCGTTGACGGGGCTGACGCCTCGCGCTTCCTCGTCGCGGTGAAGAACCGTCTGGAAGAGGGCAACTTCGAGGCCGACCTCGGAATCTAGTCCGGCTCGAACACATCACGCAGACGCCAGCCGGTGTCCGTTCTCACAGCGAGGACGAGCACCGGCTGGCGTTTCTCGTCGTCTCCGAGCACACGGAGAAGTACCGCATCCCCATAGGTCTGCAGCTGCTCGACCCGCTCCCGGGCGTCAGTGGCAATGAGTAGGCCGTCGTCGCCTCCCTCGATGGCATGATGCGAATCCGCGTCTGCGAGGGCGGATCCGACTTCGGCGTAGCTCGAGACGCATCCGGTCGATCCACTGCTGAGGCAGTCCCTACGACGAGCCAGCAGAGCGGTGGTCGCGGCAATAACGTCGTCACTGACCAACGCAATGTCGTCGGTGTTCCGGGGAGCGGATGCCTCGGACGCGGACGGCGCGGGCGTTGAGCCCGTGGGCAGCACGTGTCTCGGCGCAGGCGCGGCAGGGCTCGCCTCTGGCACGACGGCGAGCCCGGTCACGAGCGTGCCGATCAGCACGACGATTCCGGCGCAGACGGCGAGAGCCCGGCCCCCGATGGCCCTCGCTGCCCATCCTCCGATTCCCGAACGAAGCACGGCGGCCATGATCCGGGCGATTCCGGGCAGGGCGCCCACCGCCCGTCGTGCAGAAGTGACGGAGAACGTTCGACGCGGGTCGGCATCGATAGCCGGTGGTGATTTCCGATCCACTCCGAGAACAACGGGCAGTCCGTGCGCGAGCGCGAAGAACCTGCACTCGAGCTGGCCCGGCAAACCAGGATGCACGGTGTCATCGGAAAGACACTCACGAAGCCATGAGCCCACAGCGTCGAGACCCTCTCGCGCCGGTTCGTCAACGGTTTCGGCGACGAGCGCGATGAGCGAGGCGAGTGCGCGGTATCCGGCGGTCACGTCGGCGGCCGTTCCGCCATCGCCGTCACGCAGGAACTCGAGACCACCGAGAACGGGGCGCCCCTCCGGACTGAAGAGAACGGTGGAGGCGGAGAGCCTGTCATGCGCGAAACCCGCTTGGTGCAGTGCCGAGAGTCCGCTGACCACTGGAGCGAGGATGGTGACCGCTTCCCCGGCCGCCAGCCGGGTGCGGGCCGACAGCAGCGCCGCCAGCGTCCACTCGGTTCGTTCACAGACCAGCACGATGCACCCGTCCTCATCGGTTGCAACATCGTGCAGCGCGAGGACGTAAGGGGATCGAACGAGCGCGTGTGCGCGCAGCCGACGCCCCACGGCATCCGTCTCACCATGCAGCGAGAGCGATACCGTCTCGGTTCCATCAATTGGCATGGCGAGCCACCCGGCGGCACCGGCGTCCAGCGATACGCGGCGAATCAGCCGATAACCCGCGACGACCGCGCCGGGAGAGAGAGCGTGTCCGATCGCGGGTGCATGCGGGTCTGTCATGGGAAGAGGCTGCGCGATCTCGGGGCCGACAGGCGATCAACGGCCCTCGTCGGGGAGGGAGCGAGCACCCCAACGTGATGTGAGGGAATGGCCGTTAGCAGAGCAGGTAATCGGCGCAGCCGGGTGCCCGTGATGACGGTATCCTTGGAACCATGGCACGCAAAGAAAAGCCCGCTAAGGCGGCGAAAGAACCCGGCCGCATGAAGCAAATGGGGCAGGTCTTCAAAATGACCCGCCGCTACGACAAGAGCGTCGTCTGGTGGATGCTTCTCGGATTCTTCGGCAGCGTCGGGATCGGCGTTGCCGCAGCCCTGATCTTCTCGCCGGGAAGCATTTTTGCTCTCGTCCTGTGGATCATCTCTGGCGTGCTTGGTGGTGTGCTCGCGGCGATGATCATTCTCGGGCGCCGTGCCGAGCGTGCCGCATACGGTCAGATCGCCGGTCAGCCCGGCGCCGTCGGCGCCGTGTTCCGCAGCTCACTCCCCCGCGGGTGGCAGGGCAGCGAGATGCCGATCAATGCCAACGCAAAGACACAGGATGCCGTGTACCGCGCCGTCGGGCGCGGAGGAGTCGTCCTCGTCGGTGAAGGTCCGCAATCACGCGCCAGACGCCTCGTCGAGGACGAGAAGCGCAAGATCAACCGAGTCGTGCCCAACGTTCCCGTCACGGTGTTCTTCGTCGGACCGGACGAGGATTCGGTTCCGCTTTACAAACTGACCAAGTCGTTCAAGTCCGTCAAGAAGACGCTGACCAAGCCCGAGGCCCTCGCGGTCGTCAACCGCCTGGCATCGCTCAGCGCCGGCTCGCTTCCGATCCCCAAGGGCGTCGACCCGTTCAAGGTACGGCCGCAGCGCGCCCGCTGATACCCCGAGCCACAGAAAACCCGCGGTGACGAAAGTCACCGCGGGTTTTTTCTTGCCGGTGACGGATGCGCCGTTGCGCTGAGCGGTCAGGCCCGGATGAGAACGGTACCGGCCAGCTTGTCGTGGAAGCCGCGCTGGTCCGAGTCCCAGATGATTGCGGGAAGGACGAGGGTGAGCAGGAGCGCGCGGACGACCGGTCGCCACAGCCCGACATATCCGCCGGCAAGTGGCACGACGCGGAGGCCGAGAAGTCGGTGACCGACACTGCCGCCAGCGGTCGCGACGAAGAGAATCTGCAGCACGGCGAAAGCGACGCTGTTGGACCAGCCGTTGCCGACGGAGAGCGTTGCGGGGAAGAACACCCACACGATGAGAAGGGCCGACGTCCAGTCGATGGCGAGGGCAGCTAGCCGGCGACCGGCGCGCGCGACGCTCCGCGGACCGTGTTCGGGGAGGCCGAGGCGCTCCCCCGGATACTCGCTCGGGGTGACTCCGCCGGATCCGGCGGCGGACTTCGGAACACTCGACACACACCGATCTTACGCGGCGCCCGACGTGTAACATGCCAGAAACATGGGTGTGACCGCGGGGTAACTCCCTGTGCATACTCTCACTACAGGTTGCATGGTGCATCCTTCTCGGTACCAACACTAAAAATTTGGAGTTCTCCATATGTTCAGCGATTCATCCGAGGTGCTTAAGTACATCAAGGACAATGACGTCAAGTTCGTCGACGTCCGGTTCACCGACCTTCCCGGTGTCCAGCAGCACTTCAACATCCCCGCTTCGACCGTCGATGAGGAGTTCTTCACCGTCGGCCAGCTGTTCGACGGCTCGTCGATCCGGGGCTTCGCGAACATTCACGAATCCGACATGCAGCTCATTCCCGATGTAACCACCGCGTACATCGACCCGTTCCGCAAGGAACTCACTCTCATCATCATCTTCGACATCTACAACCCGCGGAACGGCGAGATCTACGCGAAAGACCCCCGCCAGGTCGCCAAGAAGGCCGAAAAGTACCTGGCATCGACCGGTATCGCCGACACGGCGTTCTTCGCCCCCGAAGCAGAGTTCTACATCTTCGACGACGTCCGCTACGAGGTCAACCAGCACTCAAGCTTCTACTCAGTCGACTCAAGTGAAGGTGCCTGGAACTCCGGCAGGGACGAGAAGGTCAACGGCGTCGGCGGTAACCTCGCCAACAAGACCCCGTACAAGGGCGGCTACTTCCCGGTCAGCCCCGTCGACCAGCACGCAGACCTGCGCGATGACATCTGCCTCAAGCTGACCGGCGCAGGCCTGATCCTCGAGCGCAGCCACCACGAGGTCGGCACCGCAGGCCAGGGTGAGATCAACTACCGCTTCGACACGATGACGCACTCGGCTGACGACATCCTGAAGTTCAAGTACATCGTCAAGAACACCGCTCACCAGTGGAACAAGACGGCGACCTTCATGCCGAAGCCGCTGTTCGGTGACAACGGATCCGGAATGCACGTCCACCAGTCGCTCTGGAACGGTGGAGAACCGCTGTTCTACGACGAGGCAGGCTACGGCGGACTCTCCGACGTCGCTCGCTGGTACATCGGTGGGCTGCTCAAGCACGCTCCGGCCGTGCTCGCGTTCACCAACCCGACGGTCAACAGCTACCACCGCCTCGTGCCGGGCTTCGAAGCACCGGTCAACCTGGTCTACTCGGCCGGTAACCGCTCGGCATCCATCCGGATCCCGATCACGGGAACGAACCCGAAGGCCAAGCGCATCGAGTTCCGTGCGCCTGACGCCTCGGGCAACCCGTACCTCGCCTTCGCCGCACAGCTCATGGCCGGCCTCGATGGAATCAAGAACCGCATTGAGCCCCACGAGCCCGTCGACAAGGACCTCTACGAGCTCCCGCCGGAAGAAGCGAAGAGCATCCCGCAGGTTCCGTCAACGCTCGAGGGGGCCCTCCAGGCGCTCGAAGCCGACCACGAATTCCTCCTGCAGGGCAACGTGTTCACACGCGACCTCATCGAGACCTGGATCGACTACAAGCGCGAGCACGAGATCAAGCCTCTCGCGCAGCGTCCGCACCCGTTCGAATTCGAGCTCTACTACGGCGTGTAACCGCGACGACAGTCGAGAGCCCGCTCCCCGTTTCGAACGGGGGCGGGCTCTTCTGCGTGTGCGGTGGATGCCCGCGTCAGCGCGCCGTCGGCTCCGGCCTCTGCGGAGCACCGTAGAACTCCTTCTCGAACACGCTGCGCGCACGCCGCGTGACCTGGAGATAGTCCTGCTCCAGCTGAGCCGCTGATCCCGGCGGGTACTCGAGGACGCGCGCGATGCCGTCGAGTTGCATCCGGTCACTGGGGAGAACATCCGTCGTCTTGTTGAGCCAGAGCGTCATCGCGGAGCGGAGGCGCGAGGAGAAGATCCATGCGGCTCGAAGCCGGTCGGCCGTCTCCTTGCCCACGAGATCGTTCTCGGCGGCGACGGCGAGGGCATCGAGCGTACTCGTGATCCTCAACCCGGGAATGGCGGCTCCGTGCTGCAATTGCAGCAGCTGGACGAACCACTCCACGTCACTGAGCGACCCACGGCCGAGCTTCACGTGCCGGGTGGGGTCTGCTCCCTGAGGGAGCCGTTCGTTCTCGACACGGGCCTTGATCCGCCGCACTTCACGCACGGCGTTCTCGGTGATGTCGGCGGGATAACGGATGCTGTCCGCGAGCTCCTCGAAGTCCCGCTGGAGGCTGTCGTCCCCGGCAACACCTCGAGCACGCAGCAGCGCCTGTGCTTCCCACGTGAGCGACCAGCGGGCGTAATACGCTCGGTAGGACTCGAGGGAGCGCGCGACGGGGCCGTTCTTGCCCTCTGGGCGCAGGTTCACATCGAGATCGAGCGGCAGACGGGCGTCCTCGCTCAGTCGGTTGAGCTCGGAGATGATTCGGTTCGCGGCGAGGTGAGTCTGCTCGTTCGGAAGAGTCGTCGTCCGGTAGACGTACATGACGTCTGCGTCCGAGCCGAAGCCGAGTTCCGCTCCCCCGTACCTGCCCATCCCAATGACCGCGAACTCGAGGGAGTCCGTTCCGAGGCCGTCGCCGCGCCGGACGGTGCGCAACAGTCCGTCGATCGTGGCCGTCGTGACATCCGTCAGGCCCTGTGCGAGGTCGCTGAGCGGCAGCGGACCCGCTACTGACCCCAGCGCCAGGCGAAGGATCTCCCGACGCCGCAGGCGGCGGATGGCGGTTGCAGCGGGCGCGTCCGTGTCGTGCCGGCGCAGGATGGCCGAGATCTCCTCGGAGAGTGCGTCGAGCGACCGGGGGCGCAGTTCGGAGTTCTGCTCGAGCCAGGCGACGGCTTCGGGGATTTGGTCGAGCAGTTCACCAATGTACCGAGAGCCACTGAGCACACGGGTCAGTTTCTCCGCGACGCTCGACGAATCGCGGAGCATGCGGAGGAACCAGTGGGTCGTGCCCAGGGACTCGCTGAGGCGGCGGAACGCGAGCAGGCCGTAATCCGGGTCTGCCCCTTCGCCGAGCCAGCGCAGCATCACCGGAAGGAGGTTGCGCTGGATGATCGCTCGCCTGCTCATCCCGGACGTGAGCGCTGCGATGTGCTTGAGCGCACCCTGGGGATCGAGGAATCCGATCGCGGCGAGGCGGGCGCCGGCCTGCTCGGGGCTGAGGAGGACCTCTTCTTCGGGCAGCGACGCAACTGCGGAGAGCAGGGGGCGGTAGAACAGCCGCTCATGGAGCCCACGAACCTCGTGTTTGGTTCGCTCCCAGAGGGTGACGAGCGCGTCCCCGGTAGTGGCAAAGGTGGACGCCCGGGCGAGAACACGCAGCGCGTCAGCGTCACGAGGCATGAGGTGGGTACGGCGAAGACGGTGCAGCTGGAGCCGGTGCTCGAGAACGCGCAGGAGCCGGTAGTCCGCGGCGAACTCCGCTGCCTCTTCGCGGCCGATGAAACCGTGCTCCGACAGTGCGTTGAGCGCCGCGATGGTACCGCGTTCCCTCACTCCGGGTTCGGCTGAGCCGTGGACGAGCTGCAACAACTGCACGGTGAATTCGACGTCGCGCAGACCGCCGGGCCCGAGTTTCAGCTGGTAGTGCACTTCTTCTGCCGGGATGTTCTCGGTGACTCTCTCGCGCATCCGCTGCACGGAACCGACGAAGTTCTCGCGACCGGCACTCGACCACACGAGAGGTGAAATCGCGTCGACGTAGCGTTGCCCCAGCTCGGCGTCGCCAGCGAAAGCCCGAGCCTTCAGCAGCGCCTGGAACTCCCAGCTCTTCGCCCAGCGTTCGTAATAGGCGAGGTGGGAGTCGAGGGTGCGAACGAGCGCCCCCTGTTTGCCCTCCGGGCGCAGGTTCGGGTCGACCTCCCACAGTTCCGGCTCGATGTCTGGCTGGCTGATGCCGCGCATGCACAGCATGGCGATCCGCGTTGCCACGTCGACGGCGCGTGCATTGCTGAGGCCGTGCTCCTCGTTTCCTTCGGCCACGAAAATGACATCGACATCGCTTACATAGTTGAGCTCCCCTGCACCGGCCTTGCCCATCCCGATCACCGCGAAGCGGGTCCGGCGGACCTCGTCCTCCTCGAACCGCATCGGGCCGGTCGCCGCAGTTGTCAGTTGCGTGCGGGCGACCGCGATGGATGCCTCGAGAGCCGCAGCGGCGGCATCCGACAGTGCAACGGCGACAGCGTCGAAAACATCGCGCGGGTCCTCGGCGGCGAGGTCGTGGGCGGCGATCCGGGCAAGCCAGCGGCGATAGCGGACACGCAGGCGGGTGTACCCCTCGTCTTCACCGACAACAGCGAATCCGTCGACGGCGCCGACGGATTCGAGGAGGCTGTCGACCAGTGCGCCCCGGTCTGGAAGCGTGCCGTCCCAGCCTGTGACCGCCGCGATCTCCTCCGGGTGACGCTGGAAGAAATCGGCGAGGCCAGCGGATGCCCCGAGGATGCGGATCAGGGGATCGCGATGCGCGGGGTCCGCGAGAGCCGCCGTGACGGCATCCGGGTGCGACCGGGCGAGACCGAGAAGGCCGGAGAGCGCCTCGTCGGGATCAGCCGCTCGCGCGAACCCGGGCAGAAGTTCGTCGAGGTCGATCGGAACAGCGGCGACGAGTTCGTCGAGCTGCGACCGAACCCCGCTCAGCGCGGCGAAACCGAGCCGAGCGAGTTCGGTGAGAGTGGCCTGGTCCCGTCGCATCCGGCGGAGCTTCTAGAGAATCTCGATGTTCTTCGAGAGCTCGAACGGGGTGACCTGGGCGCGGTAGTCCTGCCACTCCTGCCGTTTGTTGAGCAGAACGTAGTTGAACACCTGCTCCCCCAGCGTCTCCGCGACGAGTTCGGACTCTTCCATCAGCTGGATGGCGTGGTCGAGGCTCGCGGGAAGCGCAGCATAGCCGAGGGCGCGCCGCTCGGCGTCGCTGAGGCTCCACACGTTGTCCTCGGCCTCCGGAGGAAGCTCATAGCCTTCTTCGATGCCCTTGAGGCCGGCTGCGAGCAGCAGGGAGTAGGCGAGGTACGGGTTCGCCGCTGAGTCCAGGGCACGGTACTCGACCCGGGCGCTCCCGCCCTTGTTGGGCTTGTACAGCGGAACACGCACCAGGGCAGACCGGTTGTTGTGGCCCCAGGTCACGAAGCTCGGTGCCTCGGCGAGACCGTTGTTGCCGACGGTGCCCCACAGCCGCTTGTAGGAGTTGACGAACTGGTTCGTCACAGCCGTGATCTCCGGTGCGTGCTTGAGCAGACCGGCGATGAACTGGCGTCCGATCTTCGACAACTGGTATTTGGCGCCAGCCTCGTAGAACGCGTTGTTGTCGCCCTCGAACAGCGACATGTGGGTGTGCATGCCCGAGCCCGGCTTGTCGGAGAGCGGCTTCGGCATGAACGTGGCGTACACGCCCTGCTCGATCGCAACTTCCTTGATCACGGTGCGGAAGGTCATGATGTTGTCCGCCGTGGTCAGGGCGTCCGCGTACCGGAGGTCGATCTCGTTCTGTCCGGGACCGGCCTCGTGGTGGCTGAATTCGACCGAGATCCCGAGGTCCTCCAGCATCCGTACCGACCGGCGGCGGAAGTCGTGGGCCGTGCCGCCGGGGACGTTGTCGAAGTAGCCGGCGGAGTCGACAGGGATGGGACCTTCCGGTCCGATCTGTGCTGACTTCAGCAGGTAGAACTCGATTTCGGGGTGCGTGTAGAAGGTGAAGCCGCGGTCGGCGGCCTTCGCGAGGGTGCGCTTCATCACGTTGCGCGGGTCGGATAGCGCGGGCAGGCCGTCTGGTGTCGTGATGTCGCAGAACATGCGGGCGGTGGGGTCTATCTCGCCCCGCCACGGCAGCAACTGGAAGGTCGTCGGGTCAGGAACGGCGAGCAGGTCGGACTCGTACGACCTCGAGAGGCCCTCGATGGCTGAGCCATCGAAACCGAGGCCCTCCGCGAATGCGCCCTCGACCTCGGCCGGGGCGATCGCCACAGACTTGAGGGTGCCGACGACGTCGGTGAACCAGAGCCGGACGAACTTGACTCCCCGCTCCTCGATCGTGCGAAGAACGAAGTCCCGTTGCTTATCCATCTGATCCCCTCGAAGTGTCCGGCGGCGGCTGCGTTCATAGGCTATCCGGTATGGGCTGCCCGGTGTGCAGGGCGGGCAGTCGGTGGGCGCTCGCTCGCTAGACTGGCGCCATGTCTGAGCCAATGAAGCCCGCGCCCGTCCCCGCTGCAACGCCCAGCCCTGCTCGTGTCCGTACCCGCCACTTCCAGCGGGCGAAGGAACAGGGCATCAAGATCACCGGCCTGACGAGCTACGACATGCTCACCGCCCGCATCTTCGACGAAGCCGGGATCGACTTCCTGCTCGTCGGTGACTCCGCCGGGAACACCGTCCTCGGTTTCGACACGACCCTCCCGGTCACCGTCGACGAACTCATTCCGCTGACCCGCGCGGTCGCCGGAGCCGCGAAGCGCGCCTTCGTCATCGCGGACATGCCCTTCGGCTCCTACGAAAACGGGCCCGAGGACGCGCTCAAGACGGCCTTCCGGTTCATGAAAGAGACCGGCAGCCAGGCCGTGAAGCTCGAGGGCGGCGAACGCAGCCACGAGCAGATCCGTCGCATCGTCTCCGCCGGCATCCCGGTCATGGGCCACATCGGCTTCACCCCACAAAGCGAACATGGGCTCGGCGGACACCTCATTCAGGGCAGGGGTGCCGCTCTCGAACAGCTCCTGCGCGACGCGCGCGCCGTTCAGGATGCCGGCGCTTTCGCCGTTGTGCTCGAGATGGTGCCAGCAGACGCAGCGGAGAAGGTCACCGCTGAACTCGACATCCCTACGATTGGCGTCGGCGCTGGGCCCCACGTCTCCGGTCAGCTGCTCGTCTGGACCGACTTCGCCGGACTCACCACGGGAAGGATCCCGTCATTCGTCAAGAAGTACGCCGACCTGCGTGGAGCACTGACGGATGCCGTCTCGACGTTCCGCACGGAGGTCGCCGATGGCGTGTACCCCGGTGAGGAACACAGCTACAGCTAGCGGTCCTCTGCTGCTTCTTCTTCGTCCCACGCGGCGCTGCGCGCACGCATCCGCTCGAGAGCATGAGCGGCTTCCTCCGCGGTGTCGAACGGGCCGGCGCGGTCGACGACAGGAGATTCGAACCCCTGCTCGACCTTGCCGGTCTTGAGGTTGTACCAATACTTCTTCGATGGTTCCTCGGGCATGAGTTCCCCCTTCGCTGGATGGCTAAGCTTGATCCTATGCCCAAGGACCCCAACGGCCATCTGATTCCCGGTACGCCATCCGACCTGCGAAACGTGCCCGCTGGCATCCCGCGTCCCGAGTATGTCGGCAAGGCGGCACCGCGCCCGTTCACCGGCTCGGACGTGTATCCGCCTGAGGCGGTCGAGCGGATTCGGCTGGCAGGAAGGATTGCCGCGGATGCCATCGCTCTCGTCGGCGAGAACGTCCGCCCGGGTGTGACGACCGACGAGCTGGACGCCATCGGTCACCGTTACCTCATCGAGAACGGCGCGTACCCGTCGACCCTGGGCTACCGCGGGTTCGCCAAGTCGATCTGCAGTTCGGTGAACGAGGTCGTCTGCCACGGGATCCCCGATGACACCGTCCTCGACGACGGTGACATCGTCAACATCGACATCACCGCCTTCGTCGACGGTGTGCACGGCGACAGCAACCGGACCTTTATGGCGGGGAAGCCCTCCGAAGATGTACGCCTGCTCGTCGAGCGTACCGAGGAGTCCCTGCGCCGCGGCATCAAGGCCGTCGCTCCCGGCCGCCAGGTCAACGTGATCGGCCGCGCGATCGAGTCGTACGCGAAGCGCTTCGGTTACGGCGTGGTTCGGGACTTCACCGGACACGGCGTCGGAGAAGCGTTCCACTCCGGGCTGATCATCCCCCACTACGACTCCGCACCCCAGTACGACACCGTGATGGAAGTCGGGATGGTCTTCACCATCGAGCCCATGCTCACCCTCGGCACCCACGAGTGGGACATGTGGCCGGACGACTGGACCGTGACGACGAAAGACAAGAGCATCACCGCGCAATTCGAGCACACCCTCGTCGTGACCGAACGTGGCGCAGACATCCTCACCCTTCCGACGGGAGCATCGGTATGAGCGGCACAGCGGTCGGCATCGACATCGGCGGAACGGGCATCAAGGGCGCGGTCGTCGACTTAGCAACCGGCGAACTGCTCAGCGACCGGATCAAGATCCCGACGCCGAAGGGCGGCACGCCGGACGGCATCCTCGAGACGACCGTCGAACTTGTGACCCAGCTCCGGGGACTCGAACCGGATGCCCCGGTTGGCGTCTGCTTCCCCGCCGTCGTCAAGCACGGGGTCACCCTCTCAGCGGCGAACATCTCCAAGAAGTGGATCGGCCTCGAAGCAGAGAAGCTGTTTGAGCAGGCGCTCGGCCGCGACATCACGTTCGTCAACGATGCGGATGCCGCCGGTTACGCCGAAGCGTCGTTCGGCGCCGCGCGCGGGGTCGACGGTGTCGCGATGATGACGACGCTCGGCACCGGGATCGGTACCGCGATCCTGCACAACGGAACGCTTGTCCCCAACGCCGAGTTCGGTCATCTCGAGATCGGTGGGCGCGACATCGAAACCGTCGCGTCAAACTCGGCGCGGGAACGCGAGGACCTCAGCTGGGAGGAGTGGGCCAAGCGGCTGCAGACCTTCTACCGGGCGCTCGAGGCCTACCTTTCCCCCGACCTGTTCATCGTCGGCGGAGGCGTGTCGAAGCAGCACGCGAAGTTCCTGCCGTTGCTCGACCTGTCGACGCCGATCGTGCCGGCCGTGCACCGCAATAATGCAGGCATTCTCGGTGCCGCTGCGCTTGCCGTTCGCACGATTCCGCCGCTCAGTTGACGTGTACTGGCGGCGCGGCCCGAACACTGACGGTCTAGGTGACGGCTGCGCGGGCCCTGAGTGCGGGTGTATCCCACGCCTCGGTGTCGAGCACGTCGCGCAGGATCTCGACCGCGTCCCAGACGTCGGTGTAGCCGAGGTAGAGCGGTGTGATGCCGAAACGCAGGACCTCGGGCTCGCGAAAGTCACCGATCACGCCGCGGGCGATGAGCGCCTGCATGACCGCGTAGCCCTCCGGATGGCGGAAGCTGACGTGGCTGCCCCGCGAGGCCGGGTCGCGTGGCGTGATCAGCGTGAGCGGATGCCGTGAGCAGCGTTCCTCGACGAGGGCGATGAACAGGTCGCTCAGCTCGAGCGACTTGCGCCGGATATCGGCGGGGTTCGCCCGCAACGCGATGTCGAGACCGCATTCGACGAGCGAGAGCGACACCACCGGTTGCGTGCCACACAGGAAACGCTGGATGCCGGCATGCGGTTCGTACGACGATTCCATGGCGAATGGCCGGGCGTGACCCCACCAGCCGGACAGTGGCTGCCTGAAGTCGTCATGGTGGCGAGCGTGGACCCAGAGGAAGGCCGGAGCGCCGGGCCCTCCGTTGAGGTATTTATAGGTGCAGCCGACCGCAAAGTCGGCGTCGGCACCGACGAGGTCCACCGGCACGGCTCCGGCCGAGTGGGCGAGATCCCAGATGACGAGGGCGCCGGCATCGTGGATGTCGCGTGTGGACGCGCCGAGGTCGAACATCGCGCCGGTGCGGTAGTTCACGTGCGAGAGCAGGACCACGGCGACATCCGGGGTGAGCGATTCCGCCAGGCCGCCGGGGCTGTCGATCAGGCGCAGTTCGTAGCCGCGGTCGATGAACTCGATGAGTCCCTCGGCGATGTAGAGGTCGGTCGGAAAGTTGTCCCGTTCCGAAAGGATGACGCGCCGAACTGGGTCACGCTTCTCCGCGATACCGAGAGCGGCGGCGAGCGTCTTGAAGATGTTGAGGGTGGTGGTGTCGGTGACGACCGCCTCACCGTCGCCTCCCCCGATGAGTCGCGACACCTTGTTTCCCAGGCGGGAGGGCAGCGAAAACCAGTCCGCGTCGTTCCAGCTCCGGATCAGCCCGGAGCCCCACTCGTCAGCGACCACCGTCGTCGCACGCTCGAGGGCTCCGACCGGGCGGGGGCCGAGGGAGTTGCCGTCGAGATAGAGGACACCGTCGGGGAGGAGGAACTCGTTCCGAAACGCAGCCAACGGATCAGTGCGGTCAGCGGCGAGGCAGGATTCGCGGTTCATATGGCATCCGTCGTTCTCAGTGGGTGAATGGGCCGGCTGATACGCCGGGTTCTGTTCAGGCGCTTGCGCGCCCTGGACGACCATCTCTCTCGAGACTGCGTTACCGCAGCCTTCCAGCGGTCTACCCGAGGACGGGACGAGCAGCCCCATAGTCCTCTGTCTGACCTTGCTCCGGGCGAGGTTTACCGAGCCGGCCGGGTCACCCCAGCCGCTGGTGGTCTCTTACACCACCGTTTCACCCTTACCTGGCGCTTGCGCGCCCGGCGGTCTGTTTTCTGTTGCACTGTCTCGCGGGTTACCCCGGGTGGGAGTTACCCACCGCCCTGCTCTGTGGAGCCCGGACGTTCCTCGGCGCCATTGCTGGCGACGCGGCCGTCTTGCCGACCCATTCACTCATCCAGCCTACCGGGCGGCGTTCCTGCGTCCGTGACGTGCCCGCGGTGGTGTGCGGAGCATCCGTGCGGTCGATCGGTCCGAAAGGGTCACTCAGCGGCAACGGGAGCGACCCTTTGGGACCAATCGAATTGCGGAGTCGCCCTATGGGACCGATCGACCCCGCATCAGAGCTCGAGTCACCAGGAATTGTCACTTTCACACCACTTGAGCGACAGAATGTGGTGAGTCGGAGGCGCCACGCGGCGAAGCCCGAGAGCGGATGCCCCCGGTCAGCTCCAGAGGCCGGATTCCTCCGTGCGCACCATGATCGCCGAGCACTCCGGGCACTGCAGCACTTCGTCGATCTCGGCGGCACGAATCTTCTGGAGCTCGTTGCCGGTGAGCGTGATGGTGCACGCGCCACAGGTGCCGGCACGGAACAGTGCAGCGCCGGTGCCGCCGCGGGTGCGGAGTTTCTCGTAGAGGGCGAGGAGATCGGTCGTGACCGAGTCTTCGAGCAGATGGCGCTCCGCGGAGAGCGTGGCACGCTCCTGCGACAACTCGTCGAGGGCAGCCGTCTTGCGGGCGGCGATGTCGGTGAGCTGAGCCTGGAGTCCCTCGTCGATCGCTTGGGTCGCGGCGAGCTGGGCCTCGGCCTGCTCCACCCTTTCCATGACGACGAGTTCCATGTCTTCGAGGTTGTACTTGCGACGGTTCAGCGACTCGAGCTCGCTCTCGAGCGCCGTCACATCCTTCACCGATGAGGTGTGGGTGAGCCGGTCGGAGTCGCGAGCGATCCGCGCCTCGACGACCGTGGCATCCGATTCGAGTCGACCCAGTTCGGTCTTCGCGTCTTCGAGCACCCCGAGTTCGGCGGCAAGCCGGCCGCTGAGCGCTGTGCGTTCGGCGGTGACCTTGGTGTACTCGGCCAGCTCGGGAAGGCTCCGCTCGCGGTGGGCGACGCGGGCGAGGCCCGAATCGATGGTCTGCAGTTCGAGCAATTTCTTCTGCTCGGCGAGGCTGGATTTCACGGACTTCTCTCTGAGTGGTGCTGCGGGTGTCAGCCCAGATTACTGGGTAACGACAAAATCCCACGGGTCGGTACGGACGTCGCTCACCGCGATCTCCAGATCCGGGAGCGATGCGGCCAGCTGTTCGGCTGCCCGATCGAGCCACAACCACTCACTCGCCCAGTGCGAAACGTCGATGAGCGCCGGGCCTCCGCCGACCAGCGACTGCTCGACCGACTCCGACGCCGGGTGGTGACGCAGGTCGCTCGTGATGTAGACATCGGCGGACCGGACCGCCGGGTCGTTGAGCAGCGAATCTCCCGCTCCCCCGCACAGGGCAACGCGGTCGATGACGCGGTCGTAGTCTCCGGCAACGCGGATGCCGGTGGCCGTCGCGGGCAGGATCCTCGCGATGCTGTGGGCGAGATGTCCGAGCGTCACGGGTTGGTCGAGGCGACCGACACGGCCGATCCCGGTGACGCCATCGGCGTTGGGGACGATCGGAGAGACGTCGCTCAGTCCCAGCCGTTCGGCGAAGATCCCGGACGTTCCCTCATCGACGACATCGGCGTTGGTGTGGGCGGCGAGGAGAGCGCAGCGGGCACGGATGAGCCGCGTCAGCACCGATCCTTTGTAGCGGTCCGCCGCGACGGTTGTGACACCACGGAGCAGGAGTGGATGGTGCACGAGCAGCAGGTCAGTTTTGGCCTCGAGCGCCTCGTCGACGACGGATGCCACGGCATCGACGGCGAGCAGAATACGGGTGACGGGGTCATCGGGATGCCCAGCGACGAGCCCGGAGGCGTCCCACCCTTCGGCACCGGATATCGGCCAGAGTTTCTCGACGGCAGCGCACACGTCGGCGAGTGAGTAAGACACCCCGCAAGCCTAGCGAGCCGCCTGCCGGGTTTCTCCGGGGGCGGCTCGCGGCGATCGATCACCGATCAGTGACGGGAACTCAATACCAGTTGACGGCCTGCGAGTGACCCCAGGCGGAACACGGGCTGCCGTAAACAGCCTTGATGTAGCCGAGTCCCCATGAAATCTGGGTGGCGGCGTTGGTCTTCCAGTCGGAACCAGCCGACGCCATCTTGCTGCCGGGTAGCGCCTGCGGGATACCGGTGGCACCGCTCGACGCGTTGTAGGCGGTGTAGGACCAGCCGGATTCCTTCTGCCAGAGCGAATTCAGGCAGGAGAACTCGCCGGCACCCCAGCCGTAGGTTGAGGACGCGAGCGACGCGGCGGTGGCGCGAGCACCATCCGGGGTGTTTCCCGCGGCGATCCTCTCTGCTTCCGCCTTGGCTGCAGCGGCAGCGGCGGCCGCCGCTTTCTCGGCGGCGATGCGGTCGGCCTCGACGACAGCGGCAGCGACCTTCTCAGCGGTTCCGTCCGTGTAGGACGCGAGGGTGACGACACTCGCCGGTTCCAGATTCTTGTATCCGGCGAGCGATGCGACAGATGCCGTGAGCGGCGTCGTGTCGACCTTGTCCTGTGCGGCGGCAACGACCTTGTGCGCTTCCGCGAGGGTCTCTTCCGCCACCTTCTCCGCGTGGGCGCCAGTGATGGCATCCGTCGTCTCAGTGAGCGACGAGTCGATCTTCTTCAGCGATCCAGACAGCTGAGAAGCAGTTTCGGCCTGGGCGGAGTTCGCCTGCAGAGTGAAGACGGAGGCGGTGAGGATGCCTGCGCCGGCGACGATCGCGGCGACCTTGGACAAACGGGTGGTTTTCTGAGCAGTACTGAGCATGAGTCTTCCGGTCTGTGTTCCGCAGATCAGCGCTGACGGAACCAAGCCTCGGTGCAGGCACGCCAAAACAGAGAGTTTCGAACTGGCGTGACAGTCTCACCATCGCGAGCACGCGGGCAAAGCCTGCGCGAGCTCAGCGGCTACATGGGGTGACGGACGATGTCGGGATCACAGCGGCCCATCCGGCCCGCCGTACGCTCGCAGGATTCGGGTCCGGGCGCGAGCGGCTGAAGCGGCCATACTTCTGCATCGGGCTGGGAGGACTATCCACCGGACCTGTGTAAACGGTGTGTAAGGGTTGAGGTCGCAGCTAGGAGGCAGCGTCCACGATGCCGATGAAGCGGCTGCCGATGCCGTCGATTTCGGTGCGTGCGAGACCGGGCTGCGGGTCTGGGAGTTCGTCCGAGCCATGATAATCGCAGCTCAGGTACGCGAACTCCGGCCACCACTTCTTCGGCCGTACCGCCTCGCTGAAGCCGCAGATGTCGCACGTCAGTGTGACCCAGACCGGTTTCTTGCCGGTGCGGTTCGCTCGCGACTGGGCGAGCCAGGCGGGCGGGTTCGCGTCGAGCTCGGCCACGTCTTCTTCGGACAGTCGCCCAGGGATGCCGTGGCGCACCGCCATCTCGAGCGGAATGTCGAGGCGGAGGGCGGCTTCTCGTCGAGTAATCATCTCGACCCATCTTAAGCGACGGCATAGCCAGTGCAGGTGCAGCGCGGAGAGTTCCCAGACGAGTTCGGGGTGCCTATGCCGGAACGGTGGAACGACGGATGCCGGGAGTCCGTATGTTCGTCGTAACCAGTTCACCCACCGGTTGAGTTCGATCCATTCGGACTCGGCTTCTTCCGGGTTGACGGCAGTGCCGTCGACCACCGGTTCGACGGCGACACCCTTGCCGGTGTCTTGGAAGTCGGCACGGCTCAGGTAGATCTGGCAGGGCACGAGTACGACGAGAACGATGATCAGGCCGTCCCAGATCGGGAACTCGATGAAGCGCGGGTGAAATCGGACCCGCGTGCCCGTAGCCTTGGGCTGTGGGCGAGAGCAGAAATGACATACACAGCGTTCCCGGACGGCGGGCGAGTCGGTCTTTCCTCGAAATCGCCGGCGGGGTGATTCGGGGGACAGCCACTCCCACCCAAGCTATTTCCGTAGTCGTCGGTGATGATCAGCTGCCCCAGCGGCACGCGCGATTGGTGATTGATCTGTGTCTGCGCGCCGGGGAGGCAATGCTCGCGACCGGCGCTTCCGCGGCCGACGTCGTTGCCACCGTGTTGAGAATCAGCGATGCGTACGGGATCTTGGGCATGCACGTGGACATCACCTTCACGTCGATCACGGTCTCGATCCATCGCGGGATGAACGAGGACCCGATGTCGGTCATGCGCATTGTGAAGGTGCGCACCACCGACTACACGAGGCTGCAGGATGTCTACCTGCTGATCGATGAGATCACTGGCGACGGCAGCCCAGTCGATGTGGAGGGCGCCCGGGAGCGGCTCGCATCGATCCTGACAAGCCCGCACCCATA
The DNA here is from genome assembly GCF_055361225.1 of Mycetocola sp. TRD_SC_2. NCBI lineage: Bacteria > Bacillati > Actinomycetota > Actinomycetes > Micrococcales > Microbacteriaceae > Mycetocola > Mycetocola sp. TRD_SC_2. The sequence goes on from NZ_CM143954.1 coordinate 1,601,049, forward strand.
TCGTCGCTGGGTCGTGACCGCAGGCAAGGCCGTGCTAGCGAGCGGCGTTGTGGTGATGTTCGATGTGAGTTTTGTGCTCGTGCTTGTTGCCGCCGCCTCCGCGGTCATCTCTGACGTCATCACCCGCCGGCTGGGAAAATGGTCGGTGCCCGGTTTCTTCGCCCAGATGGCCGCCGCTATGGTGACGACGAGCATCGCGGTATTCATCTTCTGGTTGCGCTCGGTGGGCATCGAGTTGCCCGGTTCGAACTCTCCGACCGTCATCGTTATTGCGGGAATCATCATGCTGCTCTCGGGTGTCGGGCTGACCGCATCCGCCCGCGACGCGATCGACGGGTACTACGTCACAGCAACAGCGCGAGGCATGGAAGTGCTCATGCTCACTCTCGGTCTCGCCGTAGGCATATCGATCGTCTTGGGTGCTGCACTGCGGCTGGGTGTTCCCGTAACGGTTGCGACCTCCCTGGGTGAAGGAATAGGCCTGGTGCCCGGAGTGATCGGGTCCGCGCTCATCGGTGTCGGATTCGCGCTTACGTCGTACGTGCGTCTCCGCTTGGTGCCCCTCATGGCGGCCGCGGCTGGCCTCGTTTTCGCCCTGTACTGGTTGATATTGCCTTTCGCTGCGCAGCCAGGGTTGGCGCCGGGGATGGCCGGAGTGGCTGCGGGCGTAATCGGCTACCTCACCTACCGCTGGCTCAAGGTGCCCGAGGGCGCGATGACGACGGCAGGCATCATCGGATTGATCCCGGGTCTCGCGGTGTACAGCGCGCTGTACGGATTCATCGATTCCGCGCACGGGGTGACCGAGGCGCTCCCCGCGGCCGTGGTCGCGATCGCAACGGGAATCGGACTCGCTGCGGGGACCACCATCGGAGGATTCGCGGCCCGCCGAACGTTCGGTCTGGATCCTCAGGCCATGCTCGCCGGACGGCGAACGCGGGGCGCGCGTTAGTGAATCGCCCCGGGTTTGATGGAGGCTTATGACCCGGAGGGGATATAGGTCATGACGAAGCACTATCCGAGTGAGTTGAAGGATGGCCTGCGCGCCGATCTGGCGCTGGATGCCCTCGAGATGGGCATCTGAAGCAGAATCAGAGCACGCCGAAACCTGTCCCGGCTGATTCATCATTCCGATTCTGCCGAGGTTTTCGTTTATGCGGAGGAATTGGGTCTTGGCCTGTGCTGGCGCGGGTTGGCGAGTCGATTCCTCGGCTCCATGACGCGTTGGGTGGCTAGTGTCCGCCGTATTCAACCATTTATGGAACCCAGTATCTATCTGGGTTTCTCAGGGGTGGGCCCTACCGGGATCGAACCGATGACATCCACGGTGTAAACGTGGCGCTCTACCAGCTGAGCTAAAGGCCCCTCACTGCCGATGGCAGCAGTTCATGTTACACGGCTTCGACGGGCTTCGACTGCAGCTCGGTGAGTGCAGCGCGATATGCGGCGAGAGGGCGAACCTCTCCGGGTGCCGTGGTGAAATACGCCCGGACGATGCCGTCGACGTCGATGATGAAGGTCGCCCGATCGGCGAAACCGTTGTCAGGAGAAAACACGCCGTAGTCAGTACTGACCTCGCCGTGCGGCCAGAAATCAGCGAGCAGTGCACCGTCGTACCCTTCCTGCTCCGCCCAGGCGCGGAGTGCGAACTTGGAGTCAACGGAAATACCGACCAGCTCGACACCGGCATGCCTGAACAGGTCAAGATTGTCGCGAAGCTCGCGCAGTTCGCTCGTGCACCGGCCGGAGAAAGCCAGAGGGAAGAAGACGAGCGCGACCGGCCGTTTGCCGCGGAGTCTGCGGAGTTCGATCGGTTCGCCGAACTGGTTCGGCAGGGTGAATTCAGGAGCACGCGCGCCGATCTCGATGGCCATGGGATGCATCCTTTCAGGCGGGATCGCCTGGTTGAGAGTGAAAGAGTATCGCCGCGCGCGGAAGTTCCACATGCTAGCCGCGACGGTTCACAGGAGCAGCGTCGGTCATGTCGCCCATCGCGCGCACGAGTCGCTAGGCTAATCAGTGGTGCCAGCGGAGTTCACACCCTGACCTCGGCGACAGATATGCACCGTGAGAACCAGGCACGATCTGCCCATACAGAAAGGTCGACGGTGACTGTAAACGACCAGGACCCATACTCGGTGAACAACTTCGACGCGGACCCCGAAGAGACCGCCGAGTGGCAAGAGTCCCTCGACCAGCTCGTCGCAGCCCACGGCCACGGCCGTGCGCGCGAAATCATGCTGAGCCTGCTCAAGCGCTCGCGTGAACTGCACCTCGGTGTGCCGATGGTTCCGACCACCGACTACATCAATACCATTGCTCCGGAGAACGAACCAGAGTTCCCGGGCAACGAAGACATCGAGCGCCGCTACCGCGCCTGGATTCGTTGGAACGCTGCCGTCACGGTGCACCGTGGCCAGCGCCCCGGTATCGGTGTCGGCGGCCACATCTCGACTTACGCTTCCTCAGCGGCACTCTACGAAGTAGGTTTCAACCACTTCTTCCGCGGCCACGACCACCCGGGCGGCGGCGACCAGATCTTCATCCAGGGCCACGCCTCCCCCGGCACCTACGCCCGAGCCTTCCTCGAGGGACGGATGTCGACGGACCAGCTCGACGGATTCCGCCAGGAGAAGTCTCACGCGCCCAGCGGTATCTCGTCGTACCCGCACCCCCGCCTCATGCCGGACTTCTGGCAGTTCCCGACGGTGTCGATGGGTCTTGGCCCGATCAACGCCATCTATCAGGCGCAGGTCAACAAATACCTCACCAACCGCGGAATCAAGGACGCGAGCGACCAGCAGGTCTGGGCGTTCCTCGGCGATGGTGAAATGGACGAGGTCGAGAGCCGCGGTCAACTGCAGGTCGCAGCCAACGAAGGCCTCGACAACCTCAACTTCATCATCAACTGCAACCTTCAGCGCCTCGACGGCCCTGTCCGCGGCAACGGCAAGATCATTCAAGAGCTCGAAAGCTTCTTCCGCGGTGCCGGCTGGAACGTCATCAAGGTCGTCTGGGGACGCGAGTGGGATGACCTTCTCGCACAGGACAACAGTGGCGCGCTGCTCAACCTGATGAATGCCACACCGGACGGTGACTACCAGACCTACAAGGCTGAGAGTGGTGCGTTCGTGCGTGAACACTTCTTCGGGCGTGACGAGCGCACGCTCAAGTTGGTCGAGAACTACACCGACGAGCAGATCTGGAACCTCAAACGAGGCGGCCACGACTACCGCAAGGTGTACGCAGCCTTCAAAGCGGCATCCGAGCACAAGGGACAGCCGACGGTCATCCTGGCGAAGACGGTCAAGGGCTACGGCCTGGGCCCGTCGTTCGAGGGTCGCAACGCGACCCATCAGATGAAGAAGATGACGCTGGACAACCTCAAGACGTTCCGCGACGAAATGCGCATCCCCTTCACAGACGCGCAGCTCGAGGAGAACCCGTACCTCCCGCCCTACTACCACCCGGGTGACCAGGACGAAGCGATCCAGTACCTGCACGAACGCCGCCGCGCGCTCGGCGGATACGTGCCTGAGCGCCGCTCGAAGTACACGCAGCTGAACCTGCCAGACGCATCCACCTACGCGATTGCGAAGAAGGGTTCCGGCACGCAGGAGATCGCCACGACCATGGCGTTCGTCCGGCTGCTCAAGGACCTCATCCGTTCAAAGGACTTCGGCAACCGCATCGTTCCGATCATTCCGGACGAAGCTCGCACCTTCGGCATCGACGCGTTCTTCCCGACCGCGAAGATCTACAACCCGAACGGCCAGCACTACACCTCGGTCGACCGCGAGTTGCTTTTGGCGTACAAGGAAAGCCCCCAGGGGCAGATCCTGCACGTCGGAATCAATGAGGCCGGCGGTGCTGCGGCGTTCACGAACGTCGGAACGTCGTACTCCACCCACGGTGAGCCGCTCATCCCGATTTACGTCTTCTACTCGATGTTCGGGTACCAGCGCACCGGCGACGCCTTCTGGGCTGCCGGCGACCAGATGACGCGTGGATTCATCATCGGCGCGACCGCCGGCCGCACCACCCTCACCGGTGAAGGCCTGCAGCACGCCGACGGACACTCGCCGCTTCTCGCGTCGACGAACCCGGCAACGGTGACCTACGACCCCGCGTACGGCTACGAGATCGGGCACATCATGCGCACGGGTCTCGAGCGCATGTACGGCGGCGAACACGAAGATCCCAACGTGATGTACTACATCACCGTCTACAACGAGCCCATCGTTCAGCCCGCTGAACCGGAGAACCTCGACGTCGACGGACTCGTCCGTGGTATCTACAAGCTCAAGGACTCCTCGGCCGAAGGCCCCAAAGCCCAGCTGCTCGCATCCGGTGTCGCTGTTCCCTGGGCGCTCGAAGCTCAGGAACTTCTCGAGAAGGACTGGGGCGTCTCGGCAGATGTCTGGTCGGTCACCTCCTGGACGGAGCTGCGTCGCGACGGCATCATCGCTGAGGAACACAACTTCCTCAACCCGGATGCCGAGAAAAAGGTTCCGTACGTCACGTCGAAGCTCCAGGGGGCGAACGGTCCGTTCGTTGCCGTCTCCGACTTCATGCACGCGGTGCCGGACTCGATTCGCCAGTTTGTACCCGGCGACTTCGCGTCGCTTGGTGCTGATGACTTCGGCTTCTCGGACACCCGGGCCGCGGCTCGCCGCTACTTCAAGATCGACGGGCCGTCGATGGTGGTGAGAGCTCTCGAGCTCCTCGCCGACCGCGGCGAGATCGACCGTTCTGTACCAGCCCAGGCGATCGAGAAGTACAAGCTGAATGACGTCAACGCGGGGACCACCGGCAACGCCGGTGGCGAGAGCTAGACCATCAGCTCCCCGCTCGTGCCGCGATCCAAAGCAGAAACGCTCGCATGGCTCCGCCGGCTCTCCGGCGAGCTCGCGACGACAACGCTGAAAAAGCTCGAGGACACGCTGCCCTGGTACGCAGAAATGCCGCCGGGGCGGCGGTCCGCTGTCGGCCTCGTCGCCCAGGCCGGCATCAGCTCCTTCATCGCCTGGTTCGACGACCCCAAGTCGACGCCGTGGATCGCGGCGGATGTCTTCGGGGCTGCCCCGCGCGAACTTCTGCGTTCGGTGAGCCTCCAGCAGACCCTGCAGCTCATTCGTGTCACCGTCGAAGTCGTCGAAGCGAGGATCAAGGACGGCGGCGCTGAAGACCTGCGCGAGAGCATCCTGCTGTATTCGCGAGAAATCGCGTTCGCAGCAGCCGACGTCTACGCCCGGGCTGCTGAAGCCCGTGGCCTCTGGGACGCGCGCCTTGAAGCACTCGTCGTCGACTCGATCCTGTCCGGTGAAGCCGACGACGAATTGCCCAGCAGGATCGCAGCGCTTGGCTGGCACGGGCACGGTGAAGTCGCCGTCCTCGTCGGGACGACGCCACCCCAGCTCGACGTCGACCAGTTGCGCCGAACAGCAAGGCACATGGCTGCCGACGTGCTCATCGGCGTGCAGGGTGGCCGGCTCGTCCTCGTCATCGGCAGGGCGGAGACCTCGCACGGTGTCGACGATGAAGAGATCGGCACCGCCGCTTCTCTCAGCTTTGTCGAGATCGCCAGCCACCTCGAACCCGGGTTCGGTTCCGGTCACCTCGTTCTCGGTCACGCCGTGCCCACGCTCGTCGAAGCATCCAAGAGTGCGCGCGCAGCACTCGCGGGCTTCGCTGTCGCCAGGGCATGGCGCCATGCTCCTCGCCCGGTCCAGGCGGACGATCTCCTGCCCGAGCGCGCCCTCGCCGGCGATTCGCTTGCCCGCACCACCCTCATCGAGCGCATCTATAAGCCGCTACAAGCACACTCCACCGAACTTGTCACGACGCTGTGGTGCTACCTTGACAACGGACGCTCGCTCGAGGCGACGGCGCGTGAACTTTTCGTTCACCCCAACACTGTGAGATATCGCCTCAAACGGGTCTCCGACGTCATCGGCTGGGATGCCACCGGGGCGCGTGAAGCACTCATCCTCCAGGCGGCGCTGATCCTCGGTTCGATCGCCGAGCCGGATGCCGTCAAGCGGCGCCGCTGATCGGCATCCGCCGTGAAGCTATGTGGGACATGCACAAGGGTTCCTGTGATTCTTGTGGCACGTTCAACACTCTGATCTTCCCGACGATTGGCAGACTGGTACGGTGATTGTTCTCGTATGCCCAGGCCAGGGGTCGCAGACGCCCGGATTCCTCTCCCCGTGGCTGGACGACCCGGCAAACCGGGATCTGCTTGAGCGATACTCCGATGAGGCAGATCTGGACCTCATCCGCCACGGCACGGAGTCTGACGCCGACACGATTCGCGACACCCGCGTCGCGCAGCCGCTCATCGTCGCTGCGGGCCTCATCACCCTTCGGGCACTCGGGAACATCCCGGCCACCGTCGGAATCGCCGGCCACAGTGTCGGCGAAATCACTGCGGCCGTCGGTGCCGGCGTTCTCAGCGACACGGCAGCGATGCGATTCGTCGCCGCTCGCGCCACGGCTATGGCGACCGCGGCAGCGGCCGTCCCCACCGGCATGAGCGCTGTGCTCGGCGGAGACGCAGATGCCCTCCTCGCCCGTCTCGACGAACTGGGTCTCCAGCCCGCCAACTTCAACGGCGGAGGCCAGACCGTCGTCGCCGGAGAGCTCGAACCGCTCGCCGAACTCGCCGCAACTCCCCTCGCCGGGACCCGGGTGATCCCCCTGCAAGTCGCTGGTGCGTTCCACACCCGGTACATGGAAGAAGCGCGTACGGAACTGGCCTCGATTGCCACCTCCGTCGCGGCATCCGATCCCACGCGCCCGCTGTGGACCAACGCAGACGGTTCACGTATTGACTCCGGTGACCGCTTCGTCGAGCTCCTCGTCCAGCAGGTCGCCTCACCGGTCCGCTGGGACCTGACGATGACCGGGATGCTCGACGCCGGCGTCACTGGAATCATCGAACTCGCACCAGCCGGCGCGCTCACCGGGCTGGCCCGTCGCGGTCTCAAGGGAATCCCCGCCGTCGGCATCAAGTCCCCCACCGATCTCCAGGCCGCCCTCGATCTGCTCGCCGCCTGACACTTCCTTTTCCCTGCACATCACCGCAACGAGAGAGACGCCTTGACCACACCCACCCTCCGGCAGTCCCAGGGCCCCGCCTTCACCCGTATCCTCGGATTCGGGGCGGCTCGAGGCGACCTCTCCGTTCCCAACGAGGACCTCATCGGCCCCATCGACTCGTCGGACGAGTGGATCCGCCAGCGCACGGGCATCATCACCCGCACCCGCGCGAGCCAGGAACTCTCGGCAACTGACCTCGCCACGGATGCCGCGATCGAAGCGATCCGTGTCTCCGGCGTCGATGCAGACAAGATCGACGCCGTCATCATCGCGACGATCTCGAACATCCAGCAGACCCCGTCCATGGCTGCCGTTGTCGCCGACCGGGTCGGGTCGAACCCCGCCGCCGCGTATGACGTCAACGCCGCCTGCGCCGGTTACCCGTACGCGATCGCCCAGGCCGACGCGCTCATCCGCTCGGGTGCCGCCCGCTACGTTCTTGTCGTCGGCGCGGAAAAATTGTCGGATGTGGTCGACCCCGCCGATCGTTCGATCTCATTCCTCCTTGGTGACGGTGCGGGCGCGGCCGTCGTTGGCCCCAGCGACTTTCCCGGCATCGCACCGACGGTGTGGGGTTCGGACGGATCGAAGGCGGGCGCCGTCGGCATGAACGCCACCCTGCAGCAATACCGCCGGGGCGAGGCCGAATGGCCGACCCTGCGACAGGAAGGACAGACGGTGTTCCGCTGGGCTGTCTGGGACATGGCCAAGGTCGCCAAGCAGGCACTTGAAGCGGCTGGCATCACTGCCGACCAGCTCGCCGCATTTATCCCGCACCAAGCGAACATGCGCATCATCGACGAGTTTGCGAAGCAGCTCAAGCTGCCGGACACCGTCGCCATCGGACGCGACATCGAGACGACGGGGAACACCTCCGCCGCGTCGATTCCCCTCGCCGCGCACCGACTGCTCGAGGAGCACCCGGAGCTCAGCGGAGGCCTCGCGCTGCAGATCGGTTTCGGTGCCGGGCTCGTTTTCGCCGCCCAAGTCGTCGTTCTGCCCTAAATCCCGCCGAACAGCGCGGGTTTCTCGTGCTGCCACCCCCCATAGACTGTTGCACGGTCAATTGATACTCAAGGAGAAACACCATGGCACTGTCCACCGAAGAAGTCCTCGCCGGTCTGGCTGAACTCGTCAACGACGAGACCGGAATCGCCGCCGACACCGTCGAGCTCGACAAGTCCTTCACGGACGACCTCGACATCGACTCCATCTCGATGATGACGATCGTCGTCAACGCTGAAGAGAAGTTCGACGTCAAGATCCCCGACGAAGAGGTCAAGAACCTGAAGACCGTCGGCGACGCCGTCGACTTCATCGTCAAGGCGCAGGCCTAAACCCTTTGCAGTGATGCAGGCAAGACCGGGGCGAGCGAAGCCCGACCCGGTCTTGCCTGAATCGCGGACACTGTTTCCTACGTATCGCTGACCAAGCACCAGGAGAGTTCCCCATGACCAAGAAAATCGTCGTCACCGGCATCGGCGCCAGCTCTCCCCTCGGAGGAACAGCACCGGAATCGTGGAATGCTCTGCTCGCGGGCGAGTCAGGCATCCGCGCCCTCGAACACGACTGGGTAGCCGAACACAATCTTCCCGTGACCTTTGCTGGTGAGGCCAAGGTCCGTCCCTCCGAAGTTCTCGAACGCCAGGAGGTCAAGCGCCTCGACCCGTCGAGCCAGTTCGCGCTCGTCTCAGCGCGCGAAGCCTGGGCTGATGCCGGGTCGCCAGACGTCGATCCCCTGCGCGTGGGTGTCGACTACTCGACCGGCATCGGTGGTCTCTGGACCCTGCTCGATGCCTGGGACACGCTCAAGGCCAAAGGCCCGCGTCGCGTTCTCCCCATGACGATTCCGATGCTCATGCCCAACGCTGCGTCTGCGGCGATCAGCATGTCCATCCCTTCGCGCGCGTTCTCCCGCACGGACGTCTCGGCCTGCGCCTCGAGCACCGAGGCCATCGCGAACGCCTACGAGCACCTGCAGGCTGGCCTCGCCGACGTCGTCATCGCCGGCGGAACCGAGGCGGTCGTTCACCCGCTCCCGATCGCGTCCTTCGCAGCCATGCAGGCGCTCTCGCGTCGCAACGACTCCCCGGAGACGGCATCCCGCCCCTACGACGTCTCACGCGACGGCTTCGTGCTCGGTGAGGGCGCGGCATCCGTTGTTCTCGAGACCGAGGAGCACGCGCTCGCCCGCGGCGCCCGGGTCTACGCTGAACTCGCCGGCGGCTCGGTCACCAGTGACTCGTACCACATCACCGCGCCGGACCCCGAGGGTTCGGCGGCAGCCCGCGCCATGCTCGCGGCGATCGGAGCGGCTGGCGCAAGCGTCACCGATGTGAAGCACATCAACGCGCACGCCACGAGCACGCCCGTCGGCGACATCGCCGAGTACAACGCGCTCCTCCGTGTTTTCGGCGACCACCTGCCGAACATCGCCGTGTCGGCGACGAAGGCGTCCACCGGTCACCTCCTCGGAGGCACCGGCGCTCTCGAGGCGATCTTCACGATCCTCGCGCTCCACAACCGGACGGCTCCCCCGACGATCAACCTCACCGAGCAGGATCCTGCGATTCCGCTCGACGTCGTCACGTCACCGCGGGATCTCGGCACCGGTGACCTCCTCGCGATCAGCAACTCCTTCGGGTTCGGTGGCCACAACGCGGTTGTTGCGTTCCGGAGCTACTGAGCGCGGACGCTTCCGAACAGCAGAAACAGAACCCCCGGCGGAGTATCCGTCGGGGGTTCTTCTGTTCACAGGATCAACGCTGTTTCACCGACGAACCGACCGGGAAATCACCAACCGGAGCGCCTCGGGCCACCCACGTGATCCTGCAGCTGTGAAGTTGTCCCGTCAGCCGACCTTGTGCAGCCAGATGACAGAAGAGTCGTCGGAGGCGTGACGGAACGGCTCGAGTTCGTCGTCCCAGGCCTGACCGAGCGCGATCCGCAGTTCACGGTGAAGTTCCTCCGCGTTGCTGCCGGCCACTTCCATGGCGTATCTGACCCGGTCCTCAGGGATGACGACGTTGCCAGCGGTGTCGGTCTGGGCGAAGAAGATGCCGAGGTCGGGCGTGTGAAGCCAGCGACCGCCGTCGGATCCGGGTGTCGGGTCCTCGGTCACTTCGAAACGGAGGTGCTCCCAGCCGTGCAAAGCCGAGGCCAGGGCGGCTCCCATTCCCTGGTAGCCCTCCCAGTAGAACTCGGCGCGCTGTGAGCCCTTGAGAACCGGCTGTTCCTCCCAGGCGAAGTTCACGGCACGACCGAGAGCGCGCCCAGCTGCCCACTCAACGTGCGGGCAGAGCGCGCGCGGTGAGGAGTGAACCAAAATCACCCCTCGTGCGACTGATGCCACCATGTTCTCCTCCATCTCCTGTGGTACGTCTTCCCCAACGACCATGGAGATGCGCGGATTCGCGGCATCGTATGAAATTGTCGGCACAATGCCGTTGCAGTCATTATGCCGTAGTCCCGCGCGAAATCACAACGATGTGATTTCGATTGTGGTATTTAGGCCGGCGACCGGCACACCGCGTTGACCTATACCCGGTATAGTGCATGCAGGTGACCTAAGGAGACGGCATGGCGGTTCGGGACGGCATCCTCGCGATCCTTTCTCTCGGCCCCGGTTACGGACTCGCCCTTCGCGACGAAATCGCAGCACGAGCCCCGCATCGCACCGACCTCAATGTCGGGCAGGTCTACAGCACCCTGGAGCGCCTTCGGCGAGACGGACTCGTCGCCACCGGAACAATGACCGACGACAACCTGCCCCTGTATCGTCTGACGCCCGAGGGCGAAGAAGCGGTTACCGCCTGGCTGGAACGCCCGGTCGACGCCGACCCACGTGCATGGCCGGACTTTCTCGACCAGGTTCTTCTCGGCTCGAGCATTCCCGGAACCGACTGGTCCGCGCTTCTCGAGCGTCAGGCGTCGGTCTGGCAGGACTCGTGCGCCGTGGCAAAGTCCGCGCCCGCATCGGACCGTCTCGCCTCAGCACATGTGCACTGGGCAACGGCCGCGCTGGCGTGGCTCGACGACACCCGGGCGGTGTTCACCGAGACCGATCCCGCGTTGCCGCTGCGTCGCATCCGCCCATCGCGCGGTCGGCGACCCGGCCAGAGCGGCTTGTCCACGCCTTGAGCACGTTCCGGAACGGCGATACGCTGCCCGGCATGACCCGGATATTCACCGTGGGGCACTCGACCCACCCGATCGAGGAATTCGCCGGAATTCTCGAGGCCCACGGTGTGACGCAGGTGGTGGATATCCGCACGATTCCCAGGTCCAGGCACAACCCTCAATTCGGTGAGGACGAGATGGCGATGAGCCTGCCCGGATTCGGCATCGGCTACCGGCGCCTCTCAGCACTCGGCGGACTCCGGCACACCACGGCGGACTCTGTCAACACGGGCTGGCGCAACACGTCATTCCGCGGGTATGCGGATTACATGCAGACGGATGCCTTCGCCCACGCCATCGACGACCTGCTCGCGCTTGCGGACGAAGGGACCGTTGCAATCATGTGCGCGGAGGCGGTGCCGTGGCGTTGCCATCGCTCGCTCGTCGGCGATGCCCTTCTCGTGCGCGGCATCGAGGTCAGCGACATCTTCAGTGCCACCTCGGAGAAGCCGCACACGCTCACCCGGTTCGCCTCCGTCGATGGTCTGTCGATCACCTATCCCCCGATCCCAGAGCCGCTCTGACCATGGCATCCCGCGGGAACGGCAGGCAGATGGTCGACGTCGACGGCAGGCGGATCGCCGTCACCAACCTCGACAAGGTGATGTACCCCGAGACGGGCACGACCAAGGCCGATGTGCTCCGATACTACGCAGAGATCGCCGACGTGATGGTGCCGTACACGGCAAACAGGCCGGCGACGCGCAAACGGTGGGTCCACGGTGTCGGAACGGCGCAGCATCCGGGAGAGGTGTTCTACCAGAAGAACCTCGACGAGTCGGCGCCGGGCTGGGTGGCGCGGCGCTCGATCGAGCACAGCAGCGGACCGAACGAATATCCCCTCGTCAACGACCGGGCCACGCTCGCCTGGCTGGCCCAGATGTCTGCGCTGGAGATCCACGTTCCCCAGTGGCAGTTCGAACGCACCGGCGGTCGCCGCAAACCCGATCGGCTCGTTCTCGACCTTGACCCCGGCCCCGGGGTCAGCCTCGCGAGTTGCGCCGACGTCGCCAGGCTCGCCCGCGACATCCTCGTCGACATGGGCCTCGAACCGCTCCCGGTCACGAGCGGGAGCAAAGGCATCCACCTGTACGCCCCTCTCGACGGGGGATGGAGTTCTGACCAGGTCTCAGCTGTCGCCCACGAGCTGGCGCGGGCGCTCGAGGCCGACCACAAGGATCTCGTCGTCAGCGACATGAAGAAGTCACTGCGCACCGGGAAAGTGCTCGTCGACTGGAGCCAGAACAACCAGGCCAAGACCACGATCGCCCCTTACTCGCTGCGGGGCCGGTTGACCCCGATGGTTGCGGCTCCGCGCACGTGGGAGGAACTCGACGACCCGGATCTCGAGCAGCTCGACTTCGAAGAGGTGCTCGACCGCGTGGCGGAGCAGGGCGACCTGCTTGCCCCCCTGCTCGTCTCTCGTGACGCCGGTCTCGAGCCGACACCCGAGCACCTCGCCAGCTTCGAGGCGACCCCGGAGTCCCGCGACCGGCTCGCGAAGTACCGCAGCATGCGTGACGGATCGAAAACACCTGAGCCGGTTCCGGATGCTGCGGCGCCCCTCTCGAGCGGGAACTCCTTTGTGATCCAGGAACATCATGCGCGACGGCTGCACTATGACTTCCGCCTCGAGCATGAGGGCGTGCTGGTCTCCTGGGCGGTCCCGAAAGGACCACCGCTCGACAGTGACGAGAACCACCTCGCCGTGCAGACCGAGGACCATCCGCTCGAGTACGGCACGTTCGAGGGCGTGATCCCCAAGGGAGAATACGGCGCCGGTGATGTGACAATCTGGGACTCGGGAACGTTCCAGCTGGAGAAGTGGCGCGAGGGCAAAGAGGTCATTGCTACGCTGACCGGCCAGCCTGATGGCGGACTCGGCGGGACACCGCGCAAGTACGCCCTGATCCACACGAGCCGCCCCGGTGCAGAGAACAACTGGCTGATCCACCTCATGGATCCGGAACGGAAGAAGAAGCAGACGGCCCCTAAGCGACGGTCGTCGGCGCCCACCACTCTCGCAGCCGCATCGGACGACGCGGCACCTCTCTCCCGTCCCCTCCGCTCCCCCATGCTCGCGGCGCCGGGAACGGCATCCGATCTCGACACCGATCAGGACTGGGCCCTCGAGATGAAGTGGGACGGCTACCGCGCAGTGGTGTACGTCGACGGCGACGATGTGTGGCTGAAAAGCCGCTCGGGCAAGGACCTCACCGCCACCTTCCCGGAGCTGGCGAAGCCGGTGAGGGAGTCGGTGAAGCCGACCTCGGCTGTTCTCGATGGCGAAGTTGTCGCACTCGACCGGAAAGGCCGGCCGAACTTCGGTTTCCTCCAGTCCCGCGCCGGTCTGACCGAGGACGAGTCCGCGGCGCGGTCGGCGACGATCGAGCTGATGCTGTTCGACCTTCTCGAGATCGAGGGGCACGACATCACCACCGATGAGTATGACGTGCGCCGGGCCGCGTTGCGGGCAAGTGTCGAGCCCACCGGTCCGGTCCAGGTCCCGGAGGAGTTCGACGGCGACATCGAAGCAGCCATGGCCTCGAGCACAGCCCTCGGTCTCGAGGGCGTGATCGCGAAAGAGCGCGACAGTCGCTACACGGAAGGCAAGCGTTCCCGCGCCTGGATCAAGCTCAAGCACCAGCGGATGCAGGAAGTGGTCGTCGTCGGCTGGCGTGCCGGTGCCGGCAGCGCCGCGGGTGGGATCGGGTCTCTCGTCCTCGGAATTCCGGATGCCGCAGGCATCCGTTATGCGGGACGCGTCGGCACGGGTTTCTCTGACGCCGAGCGGCGGTCGATGGTCACACGGTTCCGGTCGATGGCGCGCGAGACCCCGCCGGTAAATGACGCCCCGCGCGACGAGCTGCTGCACGTGCACTGGATCGAGCCGGAGCTGGTCGGTGAGGTCACTTTCATGGAGTGGACGAGCGCAGGCTCGCTCCGCCATTCCTCGTGGCGCGGCTGGCGGCCAGACAAGTCGCCGGACGACGTGCGGGTCGAATAGCGCCGTCAGAGGCTCTCGAGGAGCCGGATGCACGCGGCCTCGCAGCGGCGGCAGGCCTCAGCGCAGACCCGGCAGTGCGCGTAGCGTTCCGCCTCAGCCTCGCAGGCTTCGGCGGCGAGGCTGCTCGCTGCCCTGGTAGCTGCGAGAAGTGCGCGACGGAGGTTGCCGTCGTAGCGCGAGTGACGCGACAGTACCTTCGCGGCGGCGCTGCTCACGTCGGCACAATCGAGGGCGAGGCGGATGCAGTCGCTCAACGCCGAGACCTCGGGCTCACTCAGGCACGATTCTGCGCACGATGTGCAGGCCTGCGAGCACTCGAGGCAGGCCTCGATGCAGTCGCCCAGTGCCGACGGATCACCCAGTTCGCTGCTGCGCGGATCTGCCCGGAGCATCGACGTCGCATAACTCATGACATCCCCCTCTGTGCGGGCGTCTGGCTCGATCGACCGCTTCTGCTCGAAGGCTAGGGCTGTGCCGGGATTAAGTCACCCCCTTTTCCCGGCGGGCCGAACGTGCATGCCAGAATGGCGCCATGGGAACCGGGCGCGAGTTCAACTTTCCGGGAACGCCGAGTCTCGACGGCCCGGTGCCGCAGGGATACCACGTCACTCGCCGATCTCGCGTTCTCGGGCACGGGCATCGACGCTACGCTGATGCCGCCGACGCCGTACTTCGTTGGGGCGTCCACGTCGGTTCGGGCTTCCGCGCGATCGACGTGCCCGACCGGGTGCGCGTTGGCGAGACATCCGTCTGGGAGATTCCGTTCGGTCCGTTGCATCCGCGAGTGAACTGCTGCGTGTTCGAGGTGGTGTCGGGCGCCGAGCGCACGGGCTTCGGCCATGGCGCGCTCATCGGGCACCCGCAGAGCGGCTGGGAGAGTTACGTCGTCTCGCTCGCCGATGACGGCGCGGTACAGCTCGACATCCGGGTGGTGTGGCGGCCGGCAGCTTGGTGGATGCGTGCGGCCGGGCCGTTCGGGCGCGTCGCGTTGCATCTCATCCTCCGCCGGAACCTTCGGGCACTCGACAGACCCGTCCCCGCGCCGTCCGGGTCGCCTGTTCCGCCGTCCAGGACGCACTCATCCGGCATACCGGGTGATTCCGACCGCAACGGATGAACAGGATGTCGCCACGGCAGGTGCGGCTGTCGGACGCCGGTGCTTAGCTGGGGTCATGCCGAACACCACGTCTGCCGCGGGTTACGACCCCGACTTCCTCGCGATCGAGGTCCCGCTCCCCCGCCCGGCCCGCGCTGTCACCGAACTCGACTACACCCACTTCAGCGTTCTGCTCGACACCGGCAGGAGGCTCGCAGCGGCCACGGCGGTCAATATCGACGGGACATTGCTCGTGGACGTTCCGCGTGGCGACGACTGGCACCTCGACTCCCGGGTCGCCGAGGGCGAGCAGGCGGGCCCGGAGCTCTACCGACGGAATGACCTCGACCGCGGGCACCTCGTGCGTCGCCGCGATCCGGTGTGGGGGCCACCGACCGAGGCAGCCCGCGCAAACCATGACACTTTCGCCTACACCAACGCCGCCCCGCAGGCCGCCCAGTTCAACCAGTCCAAGGAGCTCTGGCTCGGCCTCGAGGACTACCTCCTCGGCTACGCCGACACCACCGACCAGCGGCTCAGCGTGTTCACCGGCCCCGCGCTCGGCGAGGGCGACCCGGTCTACCGCGGCATCGGCATCCCACAGGCGTTCTGGAAGGTCGCCGCGTGGATAACACCGGGCGACGCTCCCACGCTCGCCTCCACCGCCTACCTCCTGGACCAAAGCCCGCAACTCGACGAGATCGACCTTTCCGAGGCCCGCCTCAGGGCCCGATCGACGGATGCCCCGCCTCCCCTCGGCCCATTCCGCACGTTCCAGGTGCCGGTGAGAGACCTCGAGACGGCAACGGGCCTCGACTTCGGCGGGTTGGTCGCCGCTGACCGCCTCGAGCGGGTGCAGGGAATCCGTCCGCGGGCGGAGGGCTGGGTTCTGCTCGAAACGGTCGGCGACATCCGTGCCTGACTGGCGGGTGCGCGGACGAAGTGACGCACGATGACCGACCGACGCTGTGTTGCAGCCTCTCCGACCAGCGAGGCGTGCGGCGAGGCTGTTGAGCCGGGGGCTCCGCTCGACCTGTGTGCCGCCCACTTCGAGGTCGCCCACGACTGGGTCGCTCAGACGTCCGGCACGACGGACCTGCTGCCCTCGCCGTGCGCGGCCTGCGGGTCGCGGCTCGGCGTGCGGTATCCCTCCGGCTGGTTGTGCGCGGTGTGCGAGTGGCGGGTCGGCGATGCGCCTGACGGCGAAACGGTCGACCCGCGACTCGACGTCGTCTACTACCTGCGGTTCGGAGACCGGATAAAAATCGGAACGTCGGCAAACCCTCGCCGGCGGTTCGCCGGCATCCGGCATGACGAAGTTCTCGCGTTCGAACCAGGCAACCGTCTCACCGAGCGGAGGCGGCACCTGCAGTTCGCCGCCTACCGGCTCGGCACGTCCGAGTGGTTCGCGCCCCACCCGGAGATCCTCGCCCACATCGACGTGCTGCGCGCTGGGATCGACGATCCGTGGGCGCAGTACGCGCTGTGGCGCAGCCAGCAGGCGGCGTTGCGCGGTTAGGCCCGCACGCTCAACTCGGTCAGCGGGACTGCGGGCGGTCGCTCGCAGGTGCTCTCGATCGTGACCGACTGCCCGGAGTGAGCGGACTTCAGCACCGACTCCATGACGTCGAGCGCGTGGAAGGCGAGCCGCCCACTCGCGCGCGGTTCGGCATCCGTCTCGGTGAGAGCGAGGTCCTGGAGCCCGATTCCGCGACTCGCGTCGACGTAACCCGCTGAGATCGGAAGGACCTCCCAGTCCGTCGAGCCGAGTGATCGGAGCCTCACGTCGCCGTCGAACCGGTTGGGGTCCGGCACGATGAGCGAACCGGTCTCGCCGTGGATCTCGATGTTCGCGGCCTGGGTGGCGACGGCATCGAAGCTCATGACGAGGGTCGACAGGGCGCCAGATTCATGGACAAGGACGCCGGTGACATGGGTGTCCGTTGTCACCGGAATGACTTCGCCCTCGCGCGGGCCAGACCCGATGGTGCGGCTGGTCCGCGTGTGGCTCGCCGCTCCGATGACGGATGCCACGGGGCCGAGCAGTGTGACGAGCGCCGAGACGTAGTACGGACCCATGTCGAGCAGCGGGCCGCCGCCCGGCACGTAGTAGAAGTCCGGGTTGGGGTGCCAGCGCTCGTGCCCCGGCGTCATCATCGTGGCGGTTGCCGAGATCGGGCGACCGATCAGACCGTCGTCGATGGCCTGGCGAGCCGTCTGGGTGCCGGTGCCGAGAACGGTGTCAGGCGCGCAACCGACGGTGATGCCCGCTTCAGCGGCCGCGGCGAGGACAGTGGCCGCCTGCTCGGAGTTCGCGGCGAGGGGCTTCTCGCCGTAAACGATCTTGCCGGCGGCGAGGGCCTGCAGCGCGATTGGCGCGTGCGCGGCGGGGATGGTGAGGTTCAGCACGAGCTGGACCTCGTCGTCTGCCATCAGCTCATCGACGCTCAGCGAACGAACACCGGGGTGCTCCGCCGCGACAGCGTCTGCGCGCGCCCGGTCGAGGTCCGCGACGGCGACAAGCCGGACGGCGTCGAGCGTCGGGAACGTCTCGAGATACGCGCCGATGATGTGGCCGCAGCCGACGATCCCGACGTTCAGTGGTGTCAGCGGCTCGCCCACAGCATGCCCCTTTCGATGATGGTGCGGACGTTTTCGTCCTGGAGGATCTCGACCGAGTGGCCGGGCGTTGCGACGAAGATCTTGCCCTTGCCCCACTGCCGTGTCCAGATCGCGGGAGAAACGACGGGGCGGGTCCACGCGTCCCATTCCCGTGCCGGAAGGGTCGTTGTGGCGAGCACGTCGATGTAGTCGTCGCTGAGTACCCAGTACTGCTCGGTGGTCAGCTCGAAATCGGAGAGTCCCTCGGTGATCGGGTGACTTGCCGCGGCTTCCGTCATCTCGACCCGGTAGTCGATGTAGTTGTCGGACGGGTCACCGATGCGCTCGTCCGGGTGTTTGCCCGGGTGGCAGGCGAACTGCCCGCCGATGAGGTGGAGATAGTCCGAGTTGTTGCGGTACGAGTCGGCGATGCCGCCGTGCCAGCCGGCCATCCCCGTGCCCGCCTCGATGGCGGTGCGCAAGCCCGCGAACTCGTCTTTCTCGATCGTGTTCATGGTGTTGGACTGCACGATGAGGTCGACGGTTGCCATGTAGTCCGCGTCGGCGTAGACCGCCGGGCTCTCCTCGACCCGTACGTCGAAGCCGGAGGCCTCGAGGAAGGGAAGGAAGAGGTTGGTGGCTTCGACGGGCTGATGGCCGTCCCAACCTCCTCGGACAACGAGGGCAGTGCGGGCGTTCGTCATACAGGGTTCCTTACTGGGTGTTAATTTGCTGAAGCCGGCGGTTGTCCTCGGTGGCAGTAAAACCGTCGATAGATTTCGCAATTGTTTCTGTGAGTGCGCTCAATTTAGCCAGCACAACGTCGAGAGTCAAGCGCACACGACGGCTTCGTGTTGTGGACGTCGAGCGGATGAGGCATCCTGATAGTTCCGAAACATTTCGGACCCTCACCTACCCAAGGCATTCGTTTATGACTCAGCGATTGAAACCCGTCCTCGCAACCGTCGCTGCGCTCGCGGGCGTGTCAGCCCCGACCGTCTCCAAAGTGATCAACGGTCGCGACGATGTGGCGGACGCCACTCGCCTCCGCGTGCAGGCCGCGCTCGACGAACTCGGCTACCGCTCCCCCATGCAACGCCGCACTCGCATGACCGGCCCTGCGATGGTAGACCTCGTCATCGGTGTTCACGATGAGGCGTACTCGATGGAGATCCTCCGCGGCATCCTCGATCTCGCGGGCGACGTCGATGTCGACGTCGTCGTGAGCAGCTACACGCCGAACAAACTGTCTGAAGTGAATCATGACGAATGGGCGGAGCGAATGAAGGATTCCGGTCGCAGCGGCATCATCTTCGTCACCTCCGAAATCTCAGTCGGCCAACTACACGCTTTTCAGCGCCGCGACATTGCCGTACTGGTGATTGACCCACTCAACCCCCCGCCACCCGGAGGTTACGCCAGCGTCGGGGCCACCAACTGGGCGGGCGGCAGGGCCGCGACGGAACATCTTCTCGACCTGGGTCACGAACGCATTGCGTTTCTCGGAGGGCCAGCTGCGGCCGAATGCAGTGTCGCACGGCTCCACGGCTACCTCGCCGCTCTTATGGGCAGGGGCGTCGCGACGCGTCCGGACTACATCCTCGCCGGAGCGTTCAACCAGAAGTCAGGTGCGGAGGCGAGCCGGGAGGTGCTTGCTCTCTCTGAACCGCCGACGGCGATCTTCGCGGCAAGCGACACCATCGCCCTTGGCGTGCTGGAGGTGGCACGCAGTCGCGGGCTTCGCGTGCCCGATGACCTCAGCGTCGTTGGGTTCGACGGAACACCACTCACGGAGCAGACACTCCCCCGGCTCACGTCGGTGGCGCAGCCGCTGCAGGAGATGGGGCGTGCCGCGCTGCGCGGAGTGCTGCGTCTGTCGCGCGGCGAGCAGCTCGACTCGTCTCACACGGAGTTGGCGACTGAACTCGTGGTGAGGGACTCGACCGCACCGCCACGCACCTAGCAAACTCAGGAGGGTTGCGCGCCAGATATCAAGCGTTCAGGCTCAACCATTCCCGGAGTTCTCCGGCGGCATGACAGTCGCGAGAATCGCCCCTCCCTCCGTTCCGATTGAGACCACGAACGTGGTGTCGGTGATCCACGCCGCGCCTCTGATTCCGCAGCTGAACGGTAGCTGCAATTCGATGCCGCTCTGCCTGAGCGAGAGCCCGCGTCCCCCTGAAGCCTCGCACGAGCCGTTCTGAGTCATGATCTCTCGAGCCTCGGAGGACCCCCGGGTCAGTGCCCATTCAACGTTTGCGCCTGCGTCGCGCGTGGCAGGAGCGAGTACATCGCCGGCCGGGCTCACGGCGAGCACCGGGGTCGCCGAATGGGTGCCAAGGTGTGTCCGGGACCCATCCGATGCGACGAGGAACGTGTCGCTGCTTGTGCTGACGTAGACGGCTCCTGTTGAATCGACGTCGATCGCGACTGCCGCTGCGGGAGATTCACCGTCGGGTCCCAAAACCGTGTCCTGGACGCCGTCAGCATCAACCACTCGGATGGCGTACACCGCTGGCACCGACCGGTCAACACGGGTATCGATCGGCTCGGGCACGGCATCTGAGAGGAAGTCGACGAAGACGACTCGCCCGTCGGCATCGACGGCGACGTCGCCGATCATCGTCGCGTCAACGTTCAGGGCCTCCCACGTCATGGCATCCGTGTCGTAGAGGAACAGGCCGGTTCCGGTGCCGGCCGGATTCTCCCGGTCGGTCCGGGAGACAGCGAGGACCGTCGGCGAAAGAGCCGCAATCCCGTGCACCGCGATGAACAGGTCGTCGTTGAAGCGACGCAGCGTCTTTCCGTCTGCATCGAGATGCAGCCAGGAGCCCGAAGATTCCGTCCAGATCCCGCCCGCTGTGTCGCCGGTAATGTTCGTCATCGGGTATGTGACATCGATGCGGTCCGGTCGCCCCTCTTCCACGGCGTTGTCGTATTCAAGTGGCGTGACCCGCCAGACATCCGGGGGAACCGAAGAGCACCCACCCGTCAGGACCAGCACAGCGGCGGCGAGGCCGATAGTCATCCAACGTCTGCAGGGCGCGCGCGAGGTCATGGCACGAACCTAGCGGAGGGACCACCACCTGTTGCTCCTCTTCACGCTTCAGTACCGTGGGACGGATGATCGCGTGGCGCGCCGGTGCTGATCGGAAAGACGTGGCGATCGCGACAGGAGGAACCGATGTCGAGCAAACGCAATCCACTCGAAGAACTGCGTGAGACGATCGCCCACCTTGCCGAGCAACTCAAGCTGCCGGGCTCGGAGCGAGTCGATGAGCTGAGGAGCGACCTGATAGGCGGACGCGCTATCACGGCTCGCCCGCTCGAAGAGGTACAGGCGGAGCTGGATTCGTTGGTCGGATTGGAAACCGTCAAGGAACAGGTCCGGGCGCTCGTCGCTCTGCTCCAGGTGCAGGCTCGGCGGAAAGAGCACGGGCTGCCTGAAGTGGCGACGTCGCAGCACCTCGTCTTTCTCGGAAACCCGGGCACAGGAAAGACCACGGTTGCCCGGCTTCTCGCCGAGATGTATCGCGCGGTTGGGCTCCTCCAGAAGGGCCATCTCGTCGAGGTCGACCGGTCGGGACTGGTCGGTCAGTATGTTGGGGCGACCGCCATCAAGACGGATCGGGTGATCCGCCGGGCGCTGGACGGCGTTCTCTTCATCGACGAGGCATACGCACTGACCCCGGAGGACGGCCGGATGGACTTCGGCCCGGAAGTCATCGAGGTCTTGCTCAAGAGGATGGAAGATCACCGCCATCGTCTCGTCGTGATCGTGGCCGGATACCCGCGGCTCATGGAGTCTTTCCTGCTGTCGAATCCGGGACTGCGTTCACGGTTCGCCCGCGAGATCACCTTCCCCGACTATTCGCTCGACGCACTCGAGACGATCTTCCGCCAGATGCTGGATCACCACGAGTACAGGCTGGCATCGGGAGCGGATGTGATGCTGCGTCGGATCCTTGACGGCCTGCACTCCGGCGAGGACTCAGGGAACGCTCGCTTCGCACGCACCCTGTTCGAGCAGGCGCTCAATCGACAGGCGCTGCGGCTCTCTCGTGATGAGGCACGAAGCCTCGAGACCCTCGATCGCGACGACGTGATCACTCTGACGGCGGAGGATCTCGAGGAGGCGGCCCGTGCGCTGGGAGAAGGTCCGGCGCCCGACCAGGAGCCCGAGCAATCCCGCTGGCGACGTTGGCTTCTGGGATGACCAGCCACAGCGAACCGCCGGCGGCCCATCCCGAAGGAGGACTGCCGGCGGTGCGATCACCTGGCCGGTCGTGGGAACTACAGGGTGCCGCCGTCGCGACGATCCCGGTTGAGCAGCGGATCTTCTTCGACGTAGACCTCTGATTGTCCAGTGGTCGTTCCGGCGACCGTCGGATCGACATCGTGCACCGGAGTGTCAACGGCCGGCGTCACAGTGACGTCTGCCTCAAGATCCGTGTCTTTGTCGCCTTTCTTGCTGGCGGCCACACCGGCTGCCGCCGCTGCTGCTGCGATTCCCACGCCAGCGGCGACCTTGCCTGAGATCCCCGCCTTACCGCTGTCGCCTCGCGAGCCTGACGCAGCTTCTACCCCGGGCTCGCCAGAAGTGGTGCCGTCCACCGAACCGCGCCACGCCCCGGTCGCATATCCCTCAGCCTCGATGAAAGCCTTGAAGCGGTCGAGGTCGCCCTCGGCCTGGTTTTCCACAACGTTGAGCTTGTCGCCGATTTTCTCCACCAGGCCCTCGGGCTCGTACTCGAGCACGAGGTGCACCTGCGTCTGTCCCCCACCGACGTCTTCGAAGGTCACGGACCCTGCGTTGGTCGCTCCGTCCGTTGCAGCCCACGAGACCTTCTTGTCTGGCACCTGCTCCAGGATCTTCGCGTTCCACTGTCGCTTGACACCGCCGATTTCTGCGACCCACTTCAGGTTCTCATCGCCGAGTTGAGTGACGGACTTGATGCCGCTCATGAAGTGCGGGAACTCTTCGAACTGGGTCCACTGGTTGTATGCAACGCTCAGCGGGACGTTTACGAGGATGCTTTTTTCAACCTTCGTGCTCATGGCGTCTCCTTCTTTAGAGTGCGGTCGTACGCGAGCGCGCACGCATTTCTCACTGTAAGTAGGCACCATCCGAGCCGGATACCCCCTTGCATTTGGCGGGCAGAGCCAGAGAATGGACCCGCTCGCCCGTGCGGGCAGGCCTGCCATGACGCCGAACCGCATCCTGCTCTCTCTTTCCAGGCTCAAGGGCACTACCGTCGTAGTTTCGACCGATGTACTCTAGTAGCACTATTTCTGTAGTGCTCGGAGGTGCACCATGACTGTAGCGATCACGTCGCGTCCCACGATGCCGGTCGTCGACGGAACCGACCATACGTTCGTGAACGTGTCCGACGGGCGAATTCACGTTGCGACGCGGGGAGACGGTGACCCCGTGCTACTCCTCCCGGGATTCGCTCAGACGTGGTGGCAGTGGCGCAACGTGATGGCAGCTCTCGATGCGGCCGGGTATCGTTCGATCGCCCCGGATCTTCGCGGCGAAGGATGGAGCGAGTTGTCCTCGAACGCGATTTCCCGGACGCGCCGAGCACACGACGTGATTGAGCTGCTCGATATCCTCAAGCTTGACCGCGTGAAACTCGTCAGCCACGACATGGGTGCCATCACGGCCTTTCAACTCGCGCTGGACTTTCCGGACCGGTTCTCGGCGCAGGTGATGATCTCCGTTCCACCACCACAGATGTAGTTCTCGGTCGAGATGCTTCCAGGAATGCGGCACCTCTGGCATCAGGAGGTGATGGCTCTCCCGTGCATCGGACCCGCTCTACTGCGCAGGAAACGATTGCCGCGCCATCTCTTCGAGCACCACTCGACGCGCGCGCTGGACCCTGCGGTCCTCGAACTGGCAGCGGCGCTTCTCCGCGATCCCGAACTGTCGCGAGCCGCGGGTCTCCTGTGTCGACGGATGGTGCTTCCTGAGCTTGCGCGGATCATTCGGGGGGCGTACCGCCGGGAACGATTCGCGATGCCGTCCCTGTTCATCTTCGGCAAGGAGGACCTCGCATTCCCACCCAACGTGACCCGCAAGGTATTCGCTGATCCTCACTTTTTCGGCGCTGACACACGGCTGTCTCTCGTTGACGACGGCGGTCACTATGTTCTCGACGAAGAGCCGGACGTGACGGTGCGTCTCATCGTGGCGTTCCTCGATTCGATATAGCCGACTCGTGAATTCGCGCGGCCAGTCGGTATACGCTGGCGATGTTGCCGACCGAAGGATTCCCCGTGTCCCACCACAAAGAGCACTCCCCCGACGAGCATCTCCCCGAAGGGAACGCGCCAATCATCCCCGACCTCGAGGTCGATGAAACCATAGCGCCACGCCCTGAAGAAGAGATCGCGGACGCCCTGCGGGCCGAGCCTGACGTCGTGGATCACAGCACGCACGCCGAGTGATGCGATGAGAAGTCAGCACGTGAGTCGGGTGATCTCCGCCACTCCCGAGGCGGTCTACGAGTTTGCGTCGAACATCGACAACCTGCCGAAGTGGGCCACAGGCCTCGCCCTCGTCGAGGTCACTCGCGACGGTGACACCCTGCTTGTCGAGTCGCCGATGGGCCACGTCCAAATCCGTTTCGTGGAAGAGAACTCGCTCGGCGTTCTTGACCACGACGTAACTCTGCCATCAGGCGCTGTCGTCTCAAATCCCTTTCGCGTGGTGGCGCATCCGGAGGGGGCTGAGGTTGTCTTCACCGTCCGCCAGATGAATCTCGATGACGCCGAGTTCTCGGCGGACGTCGACACCGTCGCGGCGGATCTTGACCGGCTGGCGAGCCACTTCAGCGATATGGTCTGACTTCTCGTGCCGAGGCAATTTCGCTGTTGCTCGGCGTACGTGACTTCGGATGCGACTCGCCCACTGGAACTGCCGCGGGTGACTCGCTAGCATGCCACCCATGTCCATCAAACTCGAGAACGTCGGCATCGCAGTTCGCGATCTCGAAGCCACCATCTCTTTTTTCACCGACCTTGGTCTCACGGTCGTTGGCCGCGACACGGTCAGTGGCGAATGGACCGACACTGCCGTGGGCCTCGACGACAATCACGCGAAGATTGCGATGCTGCAGACACCGGACGGCCACGGCCGCCTGGAACTGTTCGAGTACATCCACCCGGAAGCGATCGAGACAGAGCCCTCTCGACCGAATGAGATCGGGATGCATCGCGTTGCGTTCTCGGTGGACGATATCGACGAAGCGCTGAAGATCGCTGCGAGGCACGGTTGCCGTCCGCTGCGCGGCGTGGCGACCTATCAGGACGTCTACAAACTCGCCTACGTTCGCGGTCCCAGCGGGATTATCGTCATGCTCGCGGAGGAGCTGACGAAGAGCCAGCCGGACCCGCTGCGCTAACGATCTAGCTGGCTGCCGCCGGAGCCGGAGTGTCGAACGCGAGTTTCTTCGGAGTCTGGCACGGTCGCCTCGAGAACGGAGGCGACAGCATCCGTTGCCGGGATCTGGCTTCAGGTCATGATGTTGTCATGGGAGCCGTCGTCAGCTCCACCGACCCGAAGGGGAAGGGGAAGGGGAAGGGGAAGAAGAATGTTCCCGTGCCGTTCCAATCGGTGATCGGGATCATGGCGAACCAGATCTGAGCGACGAGGATGCAGGCCACAACCAAAATCACCGTCACTGCTGCCGCCCGGTCGAGGATCCGGATGGCGGATGGAACGTCGCTCGCTCGGCGGAGCACCAGCGTGAGCGCGGTGATCACGATCGCTCCGATGGCAAGGTAGATCAATGCGTTAGGGCGCAGCGTGAGAGTCGCGCACGTCGGTGCCACGTCGACGACGGAGCCCGTCGCGTCAATGAAATCTCCGTTCGCCGTCACGCCGCCTGGACAATAGGACGAGCTCGCAGACATCAAAGCGGTGCACGCCAATGCAGCAAACGCAGCAGTCACGATCAACCGTCGAATGCGTGCCACGATGGCCGCACCCGGTAACTGGGGCGTTTGTGAAGTCGCCTGAACTTGGATGGCTGACGTCATTACGTATATCCGATCGGTCGCTGGAGGCGTTGCCTGATGCTACCGACGGGAAAGCGATGAGTCCAGAGATAAAGGTCACCAACCGGCGCGCGTGAAACCTTATCCGCGGCGGCGTCGAGCGGCCGTGTAGAGACGCTCGACCAGCCACAGTACGATCCCGATCACCAGGAGAACGACAGCGATCCAGTACTGTCCCACCGGTCTGCCTGAGGTGAACGGCAACACCAGATAAAGGCAGGTGATGGCACCGACGACCGGAAGGAAGGTGGGTGTGCGGAAGTGCTTGTGATCGACCGGCTGCCGACGCAGCACCAGGACGGTCACGTTGACGACCGCGAACACAGTGAGCAGCAGCAACGACGTCGTGCCGCCCAGCAGCGCGACGATCGAACCTTCGGCATCGAGCGAGACATAGACGATGAGGCCGGCAGCCAGTGCGCTTGTGAAGAGGATCGCGGCCCACGGCGTGCGACGCCGTGGCGCTACTCTCGCGAGAAACGGCGGCAGAACCTGCTGCCGACTCATGCCGTACAGCAGCCGACTCGCCATCATCATGTTGATCAGCGCGGTATTCGCGACCGCGAACATGGAGATGAATGGCAGAAGATCATTGACGGGAAAGCCCGGTGCCGCCGCCTCGACGGCTGTGACCAGCGGGGTCTCGCTGCCGACGAGATCGCCGATCGGCACGAGGGCAACCACGGTGATCGACACCAGCACATAGATAGCCGCGGCGATGCCCAGCCCGCTCAGCATCATTTTCGGGAAGATGCGGCTCGGGTCCTTCGTTTCCTCCGCCATGTTGACCGAGTCTTCGAAGCCGACCATCGCGAAGAAGGCGAGCGACGTTGCGGTGCTGGCGGCGAGCAGCACGTTTTTGTCCTCCGGCGTTTCGAAAGCAACGACCCGGGACCAGTCCGCGTTGCCGCCGGTAATCGCCCACATGCCGATGAAGATGACGAGGAGCAGACCTGACAGTTCGACGAGGGTCAGGACAACATTGAGCCAGACGCTCTCCGCGACGCCGCGGAGGTTGACGATCATGATGAGCACGATGAATCCGAGCGCAATCAGCATCGTCATCACCATCTCGTCCGGGAGGCGGAACGCGACGGCGAAGTTCGCTGCGAAGGCGCGTGAGGCAGTTGACGCCGAGGTGATGCCGGAGCTCATCACCACGAAACACACGATGAACGTGACGAAGTGGATGCCGAATGCCTTGTGCGCGTACAGCGCTGCTCCTGCCGCCTGGGGGAACTTCGTTACCAGCTCGAGGTAGGAGAACGCGGTGACAGTCGCCACGGCGAACGCGAGGAGGAACGGCAGCCAGGCCGCCCCTCCGACTTCGGCGGCGACCTGGCCGGTGAGCGCATAGATGCCGGTGCCGAGGATGTCGCCGACGATGAACAGAAGCAGCAACCCGGGGCCGAGGACTCGCCTGAGCTCCGGCTGGTTCGGCTCGACGGTTTTGACGACCTGCGTCCAGGACGGATTACTCATCTTGCGCCCCTCTCCTGAACTCAGCCGATCACATCCGCGTCGCTAGCTCAACCCTCGATTCAGGCGGGCGTTCCTGCGATCTGTTGAAGTGCCAGCACATGTGCATCGAACGCGGATTTTCCCGCCTTGGTGAGAGCCAGCCAGGTGATCCGCCGTGCATCGTTGCGGCCGACCGACGCGACCTTGCTCGAAGAGACATACCCCGAGGCGACGAGGGTTTTCAGGTGCTTGGAGAGCGTGGCATCTGACACGTCCAGGGTGTCGCGCAGTACCGCGAAGTCGAGTTGATCCACGGGTCGCAGAAGCCCGCAAATCCGCAACCGGACGGGTGCGTGGATGGTCTCGTCGAATCTCGCTCTACCCACGGCGCAACTGCTCCACTGCTGAGTGAAAAGCCACACCGGTCAGCCACGTTGTCGCCGCGAAGGCGAGCATGCTGGTCAGTGCAACCGCCCAGTGCAGGCCGAAGGACACGAGGCCGAGAGAGACACTGAAGAGCACGAGGCAAACGGCGACGATGCCGGCGAAGGCCCACGCGGCGCGAACGCCCATCCTCTGAAACTGGACGCCAGTCTCTCGACGCACCAGGTACGCGATGATGAGAGCTCCGACCAGCGCCAGCCACCCGGATGTCGGTGGTTCATAGTTCTGACCGGGCGTGGTGGCGGTTGCGGTCGACACCCACCACGCCCCTACTCCCCCAAAGGCCGCAAGCAGCACCCAGGGCATATGCACATTCGAGGAAAGGCGCTCCCTGTCCTCGGTCAGCGTGTTCAAGGCGGTGGCGGCTTCCGACGGCGACAGGTTCTTGTTATCGTTTTCCATGTTGGAAAGCATATCGGTTCGCTTTCCGTTTTGGAAAACGACTCGGCAACAGTCGAAACTTCCGTCCGGCGATCGCTCAGCCCGCGCGGCTCCTCACCGCGAACCCGACTGGCATCCCTCTCGGCGTTCTCTTCGACGTCGCAGCAATCGCGATCTCAGTCGTCGTGTTGCGCGCTCGCAGCACCCGAAGCCCAACGCGGTAGGGACTGCTCGCGCAAACGCGCCACGATGCGACGGAAGTTCAGTACAGCGTCGTCGAGCGCGTCAAGCACTCGGGCGGAAAATCAGGTTGTCGGAGATCCGCACCCAGCCGTCCCGGAGCGCGGAGTCGGGTATTCGTGAGATGTCTTGCATCAGATCCCCAAACGGATACTCGGTCGAGGAGTTCGGCCCGGAGCATCCGATGACAAGGCCGTCTGGGACATTGTCACCCGAAACGGCGATGCAGACGCCGTCTTGAATTTCGTCGTCCTTAGGTAGAGCGAGAAAGAAGGAGCGCCCGTCCAGTTCGCCGACCATTCGGATCGAATCCTCGTCGACGTACTCCGACTGGCCACCTAGAGAGAGGTCCGTGTCTGTCTGCGGCCTCTCCAGTTCGGCATACATCGGTTCGGCGCCTGGCGTACAGCCGGTTATGACGAGGACAACCACTGCCAGCACTCCGATGCGCTGCGGTACTGCACGAATCATCGGGCTCCCTTGCGTTGCCCCGAGACTAGCGGGTGGACCGAGTTCCGGTCGATGCTTCAGCGCGTCCGCTGACGCGTCGTCATGGGAGAACGGAACGGGATCATCGGCAGGGCCAGCCCGAACACGATGACCAGCGGCGCCAACGATGAGGTGACGATGGCGACTCCGACCCCGATGAGCGCGAGAACGATCGCGACTGTCCAGAGCGCGAGACGCAAACGGCGGTCGGCGGTGCTCGGTTCCGTCTTGAAGGTCATGACCCCATGGTAAGACGGGTCGCGTTACGGGAAGGGTGATGTGCAGGATGCTGACAGCAAGGACCTGTCAGACGCGGTCTTCAGTTGCTCGTGCGTCGCGATGCTGCCAG
This sequence comes from Mycetocola sp. TRD_SC_2, assembly GCF_055361225.1. Taxonomy (NCBI): domain Bacteria; kingdom Bacillati; phylum Actinomycetota; class Actinomycetes; order Micrococcales; family Microbacteriaceae; genus Mycetocola; species Mycetocola sp. TRD_SC_2. The sequence goes on from NZ_CM143954.1 coordinate 1,630,464, forward strand.
CATTGCGGTCGTGACCGCTCTCATCTCGCACACGACCTTCGATTCCCTCGACGCCTACGCTCAGTCGCTATTTTGGGGCAGAGTCCTCGGCTTCACGCCGGACATCGACAATCCCGACGGCCCGGGAGACGAAGAGTGCATGATCTTCTCGCCTGATCGCACCCAGCGGCTTCTCTTCATCGAGGTGCCAGATGCGAAACAGGTCAAGAACCGGCTCCACCTCGATCTTGTGCCTGCCGACGGCACGCGCGATCAGGAGCTGTCGCGTTTGCTGGAACTGGGAGCCCGAGTGATCGACGACCGACGGATGCCGGATGGAACGGGGTGGGTCGTGCTTGGTGACCCCGAGGGCAACGAGTTCTGCATCCTGCGCAGCGAACATGAACGGTCAGGGTGAACGGACAATTTCTTCATGGGTTCAACCCCCGTACTCGGCCATGATCACGAGTGGCGTTCCGTTATCGTCACACACCTGGGTAGTGATCTCTGTCGCCGCCATGAATGGTTCGCTGTCGAATAGCGAGTCCGGAGTATCGTAATCCTCAGCGAGCACCTCCGTGAGCACTGGACCCTGCTGACCGATCAACCCGCGCGGTGTCTTGCCGAGTTCAGTGAGATTTGCGCGGTTCTCCTCGAGTACATCCGACCGGTCGTCGGCATCGATGTCGCCGACTTTGAACCCCTCTCTGGGGTTCGGCGCCGTCTTGGCCGGAGGAACGACCCGTTGAGGGCGAAAGTAGCGTCTTCGTCGTACACCGTTGCGGAGACGATGAGGAGTTCGGTGGGTGTTACCGGAAGGGTGAAGGCGCGCAGGCCGCCACAGGACCCGTGACGGGTGCCTGCCAACTCAGCACGACCCGCCACGGTCCAGCGCATCCGGACCCACCACCATTTCTGGAGGCAGCGACGAGACTTCTGCCGGGGCGGCAGCAAACCTCTCTCTACCTGCAAGAGCGAATGCCTGAGCGGAGAGGTCCGAGTTCTCATCCGGCGCTCCAGGGTCGCGTGGCAGCACCCCGGTTGCGGCGACAAACCGGGTCAGCGCCTCAATCCATTGCTCAAAAGCGTCGAGGTGGGCGTCGTGCGATGCGTTCATCAAGTCCACTCGCTGAACGTTCCGGCCTCGTTTGATGAACTCGGCTTTCTGGTCTTCAGAGAACATCCCGCCGTCTGCGTAAATAACGAGCGTGGGAATCTCGATACTCTCCCATTCGGTCCATCGCTGCGTGGCGACATCCGAAATGATTGCCTGCATGACATCCGCATCAAATCGCGGGTAGAGACCATCGGCGCGTTCCTCGAGATCGTCCACCAGGGCGAGTGCCAGCGATCCGTTGCCCAATGCGGCCAGCGCGGCCTGGCGGTCCACAAAAGGCACGTCCCAGGATCCGAAGTAGTCGCCCACCGCGGCATGCTCCTCAGCTGTCCCGCCGCCCTCATTCGCTTCGAGCATCACCAGCCGTTGCACCAGGTCGGCCCGTGAAGCGGTTACAAGCATCGCGGTATGTCCCCCTAGCGATTGCCCCGCAAGTACGACTGGAACAGAACCCTCTGCCTCGATCACGCTCACTGCGTCGCGCACGAAAGCCTCGCGAGCAGTGTCTGCGGGGACCCTCGTACTGCGCCCGTGGCCTCGTTGATCAATCAGGATGATTTTGCGCCCGGGCAGAGCCTGAGCAGTCCGGAAGAACTCTCGGTGGGAGCCACCGAGTCCGTGCAAAAGAACGACCGCCGGCTCTTCGCCGTCGAAGACGAAGTACGAGATCGTCGTCCCGTCACTCATGGTTATCTCGTGGGAAGTCGGGACCATTCGTCGATCCTAGACGTGAGAGGGTGCGATCGATCGTGCTCTCCTAAATCGACGCGTTCTCCACGGCGATAGTGATGAAGACGTGCACGAAGACGACGCGACAGATCTAGGAAGCAGAGTCGACGTCGTGTTTCTCTGGACGATAACCAGCGACGGCAGCCCGAACGGCGCCCTCTTCATGCTCGCCTTTCTTCTTACCGAAGGGCAAGAACTTCAGCAGCGGGTGCAGGACAGCCATAACGACGAGGCCCCACACCAGTCCGAGCACCGCTGAACACAGGGTGTTCACAAGCCAGACCAGGAGGCCCCCGACGACGGGGATGCCTGCGAACGGAGCCTCAAGAGTGTGAACCAGGTCGTAAGGCAGGTGCCAGCCGAGGTCATAGACTCCCTGCAGCATGATGTGACCGCCGACCCAGAGCATGGCGATCGTGCCGATGAAAGTGATTGCGGCCAGTACGGCAGGCATCCCCTTGACCAGCATTGCGCCGAAACGCTTGGTGTTGGCAGAGTCCTTGGTAGTGAGGTGCAGCCCGATGTCATCCATCTTGACGATAAGAGCGACGGCGCCATACACGAGTACCGTGATCCCAATTGCGACCACGACGAGGATGACTGCGCGAACCAACAGTGACTCATCCGCCACTTCGTTCATTGAGATGACCATGATCTCGCAGGACAGGATGAAGTCGGTAGTGATCGCGCCCTTGGTGACCTTTGCCTCTGCCGCGGGGCCCCTCTCGATTGCCGGCGCCTTCTCTTCCGCATGGTGGCCGCGAAGCTTGTGCCAGACCTTCTCGGCACCCTCATAACAGAGGTAGGTGCCGCCGAGCATGAGGATGAACGGAATCACTGCCGGGATGAAGGCGCTGATGAGCAGCAACGCCGGGAGGATGATCAACAGTTTGTTTCTCAGCGATCCCCAGAAGATCCGCTTGATCATCGGCAGTTCACGCGACGGCTCTGACCCGGAGACGTATTGCGGCGTGACCGCAGCATCGTCGATGACGACACCTGCTGCCTTGACCCCAGCTTTGGCCGCTCCTGCGGCGACGTCGTCGATCGAGGCGGCCGCTATGCGTGCCAGCGCTGCGACGTCATCCAGCAGTGCGACGAGTCCGCCGCTCACAGATCACCACCATGCTGCTCGAGTTCTGACGGCTGAGCGGGAACGCCGCGTGAGATTGGCATGATCGCAGTATATGACAGCGGGGCAAAAGCTCAGGGCGTCTGTTCTCGAGCGCATTGAAGGTGTAAACGAGCGCCTTTCGCTGATCACCGGGAAGCCTCTATCTGAGCGCGTCCTGAATCTGGCCGACGAGTTTGTCGAGTGCCTTTTGGTTCTTCATACCGTCGAGCAAGGCGCGGGGGCGGCCGTCCTGTAAGTCAAGCGTGACGGCGACGTTCGATCCGCCCGGCGCTGGCGTCGTCACCGCGCTACCTTTGAGTTCCCAGTACAGCATCGTCTTCCGCGTCACGAAGGCAATCTGGCTGCCGTCGGCGGAGTGCCCCAGAAGCGTGTGTTTGTTATCGGCAATCACACGCTGAATCGCCGAGGCAACTGACGTCACATCCGCGGGTGTTTGGAAAGTGGCATTCGCTTCAGCTGACATTTCGGCTCCTTGCTGCTGTGGGAAGCCTCACAGTATCGATCCCCGGGTGAGAACGCGAACTTCTCCATCGCGCGGTCCTGGTCGTTCACACCCACGATCACAGGTGATTGAAGGCTTATCGCCGGACCACGCGGCAAGCGCTGAATCGGGGCGGGGCTCGACCTGCCTGGATGGCAGCGACGCAGACTCCCTAACCGGCAGTGGGAACCTTCCGCGGATTCGCTCGGTATCGCATGGCGACCGCACCCGACCGGAACTCCTGCCGGTCCACGAGTTCCAACTGGATACGCTCGCGCAAACCGGCGAACAGCGTCGGCCCGTGTCCGGCAAGGACGGGCTGCACAACGAACTCGTATTCGTCGATCAAACCCAGATCCGCCAACGCCAGGGGAAGTGTCACGCCACCAACCGACAAACCTTCCCCTGATTCCTGCTTGAGCCGCTGAACCGCCTGTTCCAGGTCGCCTCGAAGCAGCTCCGCATTCCAGTCGACCTCCTTAAGCGTGTTCGACACGACGTATTTATTCGTACTGTCGATGGCCTCTGCGAATGGGATCTCCCACTCACTCATCCAATCGGGCCACGTGCCCGTGGCGGGCTTTCGCCACGCCGATTCCATCATCCCGTAGGTCACCCGGCCGAACAGCAGGGCGTCCGCTCGTTGCATCTCAGCGGTCCAATAGCGCATCGACTCTTCGTCGGGAGGGATCCCTGCCTCGTGGTGGCAGCATCCGTCGAGCGTGACGTTGATCGAGTAACGAAGCGGTCTCATCGGGTTCCTCCCTTGATGCACAGAGCGTGATTCACCGGATCGTACTCCTGGTGAGACATCACCGACATGGTCGCGAGGTGGCGGCCTCCCCCGCGTGCTGGTCAGGACGAAGTGAGCTTTCAATTGCAGCGAAGCGGCGAGCGGGCTCAAGCGCTGACTTAGCTGAGCTTGCGGCGGTAGATCGCGACGGCCCAGATGTATGCGATGGCGAGGATGCCGACGAGCCAGGCGAGGGCGATCCAGATTTCGTCACCGATTTGTTCTAGCGCAAAGAGGGCTCTTACAGACTCGACGATCGAGGTGACCGGCTGGTTCTCGGCGAACCAGGCAACCGCGGCGGGCATCGTGTCGGTGGGCACGAACGCCGAGCTGACGAATGGCAAGAATATGAGCGGGTAGCTGAAGGCACTCGCGCCATCGACAGTTTTGGCTGCGAGACCGGCGACCACGGCGAGCCAGGTCAATGCCAGTGTGAACAGGATCAGGATGCCCGCGACGCCAAGCCAGGCACCGACGGAAGCTCCCGTGCGAAACCCCAAGCCGAACGCGACGCCGATGACGATCGCGACGGACGCGAGATTCGCGACCAGTGACGTGAGTACATGCGCCCAGAGGACGCTCGATCTCGCGATCGGCATGGATTGGAACCGCTCGAAGATACCGCCCTGCATATCAAGGAACAGGCGGTAAGCGGTGTAAGCGACGCCTGACGCGATCGTGATCAGCAGGATGCCAGGAAGCATGTAATTGACGTATGTCTCGCCGGTTCCGGTGTCGATCGCTCCGCCCAGAACGAAAACGAAGAGAAGCATCAGGGCAATCGGGGTGACGGCGGTGGTGATGATCGTGTCCGGGCTACGGACTACATGGGTAAGCGACCGAGCCGTCAATGCCCGCGTGTCCGTGAGAACGTGGCCGGTCATCGGAGTTCCTTTCCTGCGGTGGCGTCAGTCCCGTCCGCGCCATCGGTCTTGTCGGGCTCGCCGATTAGCGCGAGGAAGATCTCTTCGAGGGAGGGCTGCTTCTCGACGTATTCGATCTGTGCGGGCGGGAGAAGTTGCTTGAGTTCGGCAAGGGTGCCGTTCTGGATGATGATGCCCTTATGGAGGATCGCGATCCGGTCAGCTAACTGCTCGGCCTCATCGAGGTCCTGGGTGGTGAGCAGCACTGTCGTGCCGTTCCTGGCGAGCGTCTTGACCGTCTGCCACACCTCAAGCCGGGCTTGTGGGTCGAGCCCGGTTGTCGGTTCATCGAGAAAGATGATCGGTGGGTGGCCGATCAGGCTCATCGCGATGTCGAGTCTGCGCCGCATCCCGCCCGAGTATGTTCCCGCTTTTCGCCCTCCGGCTTCGGCGAGCGAGAAGCTATCGAGCAGATCATCGGCGATTGCACCCGGATCCTTCAGGTGCCGCAGTTTCGCGACGAGCATCAGGTTCTCGCGGCCGGTGAGCACGTCATCGACTGCCGCGAATTGGCCAGTGAGGCTGATGGCACTGCGGACACCGGCGGACCTTGTCGCGACGTCGAACCCGTGCACGGTTGCCGTGCCAGCGTCGGCCTTCAACAGCGTCGCCAGGATGCGCACGAGGGTGGTCTTGCCCGCTCCGTTCGAACCGAGGAGCGCGAAGATGCTGCCCTCGTTGACGTCGAAGTCGACGCCCCGAAGCACCTGTAGATCCTTGAAGGACTTCTTGATCCCCGAGACCCGGATCGCCGCGTCGACACTCATTACCGATGCTCCTTCTTGACGTCATCGATCGCCTTGACGAGGCGGCTGCGCTCCTTATCGATCCAGTGCTTTCCGCCGTAGGCCTGGGCGAAGGTTTCGGCGAACTCGACCGGATCGTCACCGACCAGCTCGCTGACCGACATACCGTCGATGGCGGCGCGTTCCCACAGGTCAGCGGAATCGGTGAGCATGGTGACGAGCGTTTCCCCATCGGTGATCCCGCCGTAGTACATGAAGTAGCGGTCGAGTGCTTTCGCCACGCTGCGGTGCGGCTCCGGGAGCGCAGCGATCCGCGCCTTGTATTGCTTGTACTGTTTCTTCTGCTCCAGTGAGCCTGTAAGCGCTTCGATCCACTTTGCAGCCATGATCAGTTCTCTTTCTGGTTGTTCGCACGTTCGATGTTTTGGTGGAGCTGTTCTATGCGTTCTGCGAGGAAGCTCCAGGTCCGCCAGAATTCCACGAGGTATTCCGCACCCTGCGCGTTCAGCGAGTAGACCTTGCGCGGCGGGCCCTTCTCGGAAGGAACCTTCTCGACATCGACGAGACCCCGCTGCTCGATCCTGACAAGCAACGCGTAGACCGTGCCCTCGACGATGTCGGTGAACCCCTCCTCACGAAGGCGTGCCGTGATCTCGTATCCATATGCCGGTTGCAGGGCGAGCGTCGCGAGGACGATGCCTTCGAGAGTGCCTTTGAGCATCTCGGTTGATTGCTTGCCCATGGCCCCTTGCCTGATGTCGGTTCTCAGTAACACTGACTACCGGTATATAGTAATCATGAGTACTGGTTGTTAGCAAGACTAGTTAGCAAGACAACTGGCTTCCACATACGACTCGTCAAAACGGAAAGGGCCAGCCGGATTCGGCTGACCCCGTCGTGTCGTGCGTACAGTTCAGTCGGTGCGAGAAGCGGCCTCTTGGATGACCTCGGCGAGGTCGCGGGGACGGCTCCACATGGGCCAATGACCCGTCGGCAGGTCGACGACATCGAGGTGCTCGATGTTCGCTACTTCGGCAAACATGGCATGACCGGCGTGGGCCAATTCCAGTACTTGCGCGCTCGGCATCGAACAACACACCAGGGTGGTCCGGACCTTGCGGCGTGCATCGTTCGTGAGTTCGACGGGCTGCCGAAGCACGGAGCCGGGCTCGGGGACGGCCCGGGCCTGGAAACGCTCGAGAGCTTCTGTGCTCAGGCCCTCGAGGCTCGCCTGCTGCGCGAGGACGTCGAGGGACGGCAGCGGAAGTTCGCCCACCCCCTCCGGAAGGTCCGGGGCGAAGACGCTTCCTGTCGCCACTGGACCGGAGTCGACCCACACCATCCGATGAACAAGCTCGGGGTGCCGGTCGAGGACGAGACTGACGGGGAAATTCGCCCCACTGTGAGCGACGATGGTCGCGGGCCGATCCTCCGAGAGGTCGAGTCGGACGAAGACGTCCAGGATCGCAGCAACCTGATCGTCCAGAGTCTTAGTCGCACGCTCGGGATCGTCTCCATCAAGACCGGGCAGGGTCATCGCGATCGCATGAGAGTGGTCAGCATTCAGGTGTTTAAGGACTTCGTCCCACGCCCAGGCGCCCAGCCAGTGGCCGGCGATGAGAACGATGGTGGGACTGCTCGCAGTTGGTGTCATGTTCCTAGCTTGGTAGGTGCTCCGGGCAGGTGTATGTCACTATTTCTGTCATGAATATGACGCGGATTGATCGGTGAAGCGAGCAGAGCGACTCCACGCCCTGTCTGAGATGCTGCGCCGTAACGGATCGCGGGGTTGCTCGGCCGAGCGGCTGGCGAGAGAGTTCAGCGTGTCTGTGCGCACGGTCAAGCGAGACCTCGCTGCGCTTGAGAACAGCGGCGCTCCCGTATGGTCGCGCCCGGGTCCTGGCGGGGGCTACGGATTGGCGGCAGGCGCGTCACTTCCGCCTGTCAGCCTGCCACCGGCGCAGGCCGTGGCACTCATGGCCGCCGTGTCCGCTGCACCCGACGCCCCGTACGCCGATCTGGCGGCCGCCGGCGTCCAAAAGATCCTCGACGTTCTTGACCCCAGAACCCGAGCGCGAGCCGATGAACTGGCCGGCCGTGTCTGGGTCAACGCCATGCCCTCTGCGTCGCGCACCATCAGGTCGGCGCTCGAGGAGGGGATGTCCGAGCAGCGAGTGATCCGCATCCGCTACATATCGAAAGGTGGGGCCACGACCAGCCGTGACGTCGAACCCGTGCTGTTCGCGTCCACGAACGGCCAGTGGTACCTGATCGGATGGTGCCACCTGCGCGGTGCGATGCGATGGTTCACCGTGTCACGCATCGCGCGAGCCAGCGTGACCAAGACGGCTTGCAGCGGCCACACCGTCCACGAGGTTGGAGAACCCCCCACAAACGCCAGACCGGTGCACGGTCGGGGCGAGTGAGCCGCTCAATCAGCCCTTGCGGTCAGCACATCTGGCGTGACCGCTCGACAGAGTCGGCGCCTGATCCACGCCCGACTTATCGATCTCTTCGGGTGCGTATCCGAGGAGATCAGTGCAACCGCTCATCCGACGTGAATCGCTCTCCGCGCCGGCACAGATTTCTCCGACCCGCTGTGCTCACCAGTCGTCAACAAAGCTGGGCCAACAATAGCTAGCTCAGGGTCCGCATTTCCCGAAGAGATCCAGGACGCAGTAAGTTGCGCGCGCCGACGATTTCGACCCCAAGCAGATGGCCATCTTCGTCGAAATCCAGGATCAGTTCGCTGTCTTGCAATGGAATCATTTGCTGGCGCGTAGCTTCACCGTCGGAGATGTCGCGCGTCAATGGGATGTAGGCCGCGTCGGCCTCGTCATCGTATGTCGCATCGATAGAGATCATGCCGTCAGCCTAGATGTGAGCAATGACAATCGCGGTAGAGGACAGCTCCACGGGGAAGAGGTATCACTTTCGGTCCACACCCTTAGTGATGTTTGCTTCGGCCTCATCCACACCCGTCGACGTCGAATACAACGTCTGCAATCTCCGCAACCTCGAGGCGAAGATCCCACGACAGTGTCTTGCCTTTGCGGCACCACTCCGCTTGATGCTCCGGCGAGTCCCACCCATGGTCGTAGTGGAAGTCAGATTCCCAGAAGTCGAGCCAGGTACGAAGCCGCTGCGTGAGTTGCGGCGACAGGTCGAGGGACTCAGGTGTGATCTCGCACTCGTCCTCCTCGAGGGGCCACTGGTAGTCGTAGTCGATGGCGACTTTGACGGTGCGGCGATCAGGCATGTCTGTACCTCCCAAGGGCATCTCATTCTGACGGAGCGCACGCGATCCGTTCTACCTCCCGCCAAGCGGAACCCTCAGCGGCCACCCCTTCAACCGGATGATGCGCGTCGGAAAGCGCCGCCGGAAGACGAAGCGGTGTGCCGAAGGGTTCGGACGCCGAGAATGACAGCGAGGGCGATAAGCAGCAAGGCCGCACCAAGGAGGATAGTCAGTGCCCAGCCCGGGTACGTGGTGAAGGGACTCCCGGACACGTCACGGTAGGTGCATTCGAGCCCCAGAGGAAACCAAGACGTCTTGCTCTCTATCTCCGCTTCGAGCGGTGTTGCTTCCGGTGGCTGATTCATCGAGCATGTGTAGCCCCGGTGCCTGACGTTGTACCAGTACTGGTAAATAGACACAGCAAGAACGGTGAGGACCCCGACAACGAGCGAGGTTCCGGCTAAAACGGGCCGCCCAACTTCGCTCCACGTCAGGGCAACCGAGTTCTCACGCTCACTTTCGCTCACGTGCTGACTCTAGAGGGTCGCGCATTGTTGGCCCCCATCCGATGTCGCTCAGAAATCCCGACGGGAACCCTCAGCGGGAGCGACAACTGCGATCAGAACACTGACGCCCCACGCCCACCAGCTAACGCGGCCGGAGAGCGCGCAAAGACCGCGTCAGCCGGGAACCTTGGCTGCAAGGTAGGTGCGAATGACTGTAATTAGTGCGGATTTGGTCGTGCTTGCGAAGCGAAGCACGTGACAGAAGCTTGTAACTTTCCCATCTGCGGCGACCGCCTCACCGTCGATACTCGCCTCACGGCCGTGCGTGATGATCGACAGGACCCGCATTTCGGTTGGAGTCGAAGTCCGCCCCGAATAATCGACTATTGCGGCGAGTCCGCTGCGCACAGTTTCCCCAAGAATCTCCCATTCAGCCGCGGGTGAGAGAAGCAATTCGAGTTCAACTTCGTCCCCGATCGCTAGCGCGACAGCTAGGCGGCGGGTGATCTCGTGTCGAGGGGCGTTACCGCAGTTGGATTCGAACACGACCCTCAGTGAATCAGGCGCGCTCATCCTATGAGGCCGTTCCGGCGACCAGGGGGAAGGCTACGTCGGCTACCGGTGCGGTGTCCTGAGGAAGGTGCCCGAAGTACACCTCGCGGGCGGGGCCGGACAGCAGGTTGTCCATGCGGGCCCCTTGCCCCAGCGCGGTGGGCGGTAAGGGTATGCGGGTACTCCAGTTGCGATCGGGTGAGGGACCGAACCGTCAGCTCGGCAGCCGATGCGTAGCGTTGCTCGATGAAGCCCACGAGATCGTCAGCGTCTCTCAAATGTACCTCTGACATGAAGTCCCCTTCGTCTGGTTCAGGAGGAGTTGAGTGTATCGAGGGAGGAATATCCAGCGCTACACGATTCGTTCGAGTACGATCGCGCAACCGACTTCAACGCAGTTACTCACCGGCCAATAGGTCATCGCTCCCGATCGGAAGTCGCGGCGGCCGCTATCTGGTGTCGGGCGTGCTCAGGCCAGTCGCGATACATGGACGACGCTCACGAGCGACTGCCCCGGCCGCCGATGCGTGTACTTGTAGGGCGGACGGGACTTGAACCCGTGACCGACGGATTATGAGTCCGCTGCTCTAACCAGCTGAGCTACCGCCCCCTGTGGTGTCTAGTCGTCAGACACCTGGATGGGAATCGATTCGGTGACGGGGTCGGTCACCGATTCCCCACGATACATGCTCTCAAAAGTCGAGAGCGTGCGCTGGATATCGTGCGCTTTGATCATGCGCAGTGACTCCTTTTTCATCGCCGTGACCTTCTCCGGCGACGCGGTGAGCACGTCCGTGAGCCGCGCCGCGAGTTCCTCGACATTGCCGGGCTCGAAGAGGTAGCCATTCTCGTCATCGTGCACGAGGTGCGGGAGCGCCATCGCGTTCGCTGCCACGACAGGAAGAGCGGATGCCATGGCCTCCATGGTCACGATGCTCTGCAACTCCGCAATCGAGGGCATCGCGAGCACGGTTGCGCGCGTGTACGCAGCACGCAGGTCCTCGTCGCTGACATAACCGGTGAAGGTCACACGATCGCCGAGCCCGAGCTCAGCGGCGAGGTTCTCGAGATTGCGCTTCTGGTCGCCGCCTCCGACGATCTCGAGCTTCGCATCGAGCGACGGGTCGAGCGTGGCGAAGGCCTTGATGAGTACGTCGATCTGCTTCTCGCCGGTGACTCTCCCGACGAAAATGATCCGGTTCTCGGTGCGCGGCTCGAAGTTCGGCGTGTACATGTGGGCGTCGATGCCGCACGAAATCGCGTGAACCCCGGTGAGACCTGTGTACTTTTCGAGGAAGTCAGCTGCGCGACGCGTCGGCGTGGTGACCGCTTCAGCGAGGCTGAGGTTTCCACGGGCGAGCTTCCAGGCCCAGCGAACGAGCCCTTCACGGAAGCGTTCGGGCATGAGCGTGAATTCGAGAGCGTTCTCGGGCATGAGGTGGTTGGTGGCGATGATCCGGATGCCACGCTTCGCTGCCTCGTTCGAAAGCCCGCGGCCTACATTGAGGTAGGACTGTGAGTGGATGACGTCGGGCTTCACCGCATCGATGATGCGGGCGGAGTTCCGGTTGATCGCCCACGGCAGCGCAAAGCGCAGCCAGTCGTGCGGATACCAGCGCCAGCTCCTCAGCCGGTGCACCGTCATCTGCTGACCCTCGTGCGTCTCCGTCCAGGTACCGCGCTTGCGCGATGGAGCGGGGGCGACGACGTGGACCTCGTGGCCCCGACCGACCATGCCCGCTGCGAGCCGTTCGGCGAACCGCGCCGCGCCATTCACATCCGGCGAGAAGGTGTCAGCGCCGATGATGATCCGCAAAGGTCGTTTTCCGTCGGATGCGGTGCTGGTCGAACCGTTGTCGGTGTGGTTCAGTGCGTCAGGCAAGATGGGGGTTTTCCTCCGTCATCGGCCGGCGCTCGAGCTACCGGCCACATCCCTTGGCGGTTGGCCTCCCGGGATCGGTCGGTTTATTCTAACCGGCGCCCACCCTGCCTTGCGGGAACCCGGCTCGCGTGCCGTGGCAGACGCGGCGAGCCTGCCCGCGACCGATTTCGGAACCGCTGTCGATTTCGCACGGTCGACTTCGTCATCTCTATAGCGGCCGCAATCGGCGGCCACTAACCTGACGAACCAATAGGAAAGGAACTGTCATGCGGTTCGCACTTCTCTTGAACAACCCGGAACCAGCCGACGTGGGCATCACCGAGGAAGACATGGAACCGGCACGGGCGGCGTTCGATGCTTACGCCAAATCCCTGTCGGATGCCGGTGTGCTGGTTTCCGTCGATATTCTCCAGCCCGTCGCGGCATCCACCACCGTGACTCTCCGCAACGGAAGCCTCCAGATCCAGGACGGGCCATTCGCCGACACCCGCGAAAAGCTGAACGGGGTTTTTGTTCTCGATGTGCCCGACCTCGACGCTGCTCTCGCCTGGGCCGAGAAATGTCCAGCTGCCCAATACGGTGTCATCGAGGTCAGGCCGACAGCGGTGTACTTCGCGGACGGACGATGGAAGAACGCCGCCTGACACCCGGCGACACAGTGGAGCAGGTCGCCCGGAACTCGCACGGGCGACTGCTCGCACTGCTGGCGGAGCGCGCGGGCGATATCTCCATGGCCGAGGACGCACTCTCCGACGCGTTCGTCGAGGCACTGGCACGCTGGACTAACACGGGGACGCCGGCAAACCCCGAAGCCTGGATCTTCACAGTCGCCCGAAACCGGCTGAGGGACCGCCATCGCTCCGCGGCCGAGCGCAGGTCCGTCCCGCTCGAAGTGATTGAAGCATCCTGGGCGACGCCCGACGACGCCGATTCCGATGCCATCCCGGATAAGCGGCTGGCCCTCCTGTTCACCTGCGCGCACCCGGCGATCGACCCCGCGTCGCGAACACCCCTCATGCTCCAGACGGTCCTCGGGCTCGACGCCGGGCGCATCGCTCAGGCGTACGCTCTCCCCCAGCCCGTGATGGCGCAGCGTCTCGTCCGCGCGAAACGACGGATCAAAGCGGCAGGTATCCCCTTCCGGCTCCCCGACCGTCAGGAGATGCCGGATCGTCTCGCCGCAGTGCTCGAGGCCATCTACGGCACGTACGCGATCGAATGGCAGGTCGTTTCGGGCACGAGCTTCCGCGAATCATTAGCGGCCGAGGCCCTGTATCTCGCTGAGCTGCTCGCCGGCCATCTTCCCGATGAACCCGAGGCGCTCGGGCTGGCGGCGCTCCTGTGCCTGTCGACGGCCCGCGGCCCGGCGCGGACGGCACCCGACGGCAGCACGATCGGACTCGATGAGCAGGACACCTCGAAATGGGATGCCGCGGCAATCGCACGCGGGGAACGCTACCTCGAACGCGCGCACGCACTCGGGTCGATCGGCCGATTCCAGCTCGAAGCCGCCATCCAGTCGGTGCACAGCGCCCGCGCCACCACGGGAACAACGGACGTCGCGGCGCTGCGCCTGCTCTCGGAGGCGCTTGTCGCCGTCGCTCCGACCCTCGGTGCCGAGGTGTCACTGGCCGCAGTCGTTGGCGAGGCCCACGGCCCTGAGGCGGGGATCCTGGCGCTCGACGGCATCCGCTCGCCGGGCGCGGCGCGATTCCAGCCGGCGTGGGCGACGAGAGCGCACCTGCTCGCGCGAGCGGGCCGGGCAGCCGAGGCGGTGTCCGCCTACGAGAAAGCGATCTCGTTGACCACCGACACGACGACCCGCGCGTGGCTCGCGGAACGGTCTGCGCGTATCGCGGCCGACAACTGAGCCGGTCGGCCGGTCAGAGCTGCGGTTGCGGGTGGTTCTGCGCTTGCGGGTGGTGCCTCGCCAACTGGAAGACTCCCCAGACGGCGATGGCCCCGGCGATGGCGAAGCCGATCATGGCCCAGAGTGGCGCATTGCTGGCTTCGTCGAGGACGACAATGCCGATCACGACAGCGACCATCGGGTCGACGACGGTCAGACCGGCGATGACAAGATCCGGCGGCCCTGACGAGTACGCCGTCTGCACGAAGTACGCGCCGATGCCGGTGGCCGCGAGCAGGGAAACGACGCACAGCACGGTGAGCCAGTCGAAGTTCTGGTTGACGATCCGGTTGATGACGACCTTCGCGAGCGTGGCAACGAAACCGTAGATGATTCCGGCGGCAAGGATGTAGAAGAGGGCCCGTGACCGTTTTCGGAAGAACACGAAGCCGAGCGCGAACAGCACGAGCACGATCGCCAGCATGATGAGCACGGTGATCAGGTCAACCCGCGTGACCGACTTTTCCCCCGCCACCAGGGCGGCGACCGTCACGAACAGCGCCACACCGCCCACACAAGCGGAGATCGCGATCACCGACGCCCGGTTGAGCTCGACCTTGTTGATCTTGGCGTTGAGTATCGCGGTGATCACGAGCGCGATGGCGCCGAGCGGCTGCACGATGATCAGCGGTGACCACACGAGGGCGGTGAGCTGGAAAGCGATCGCGAACCCGAGCATGAGAGTGCCGAGAACCCACGACGGGCGAGCCAGAAGCTGCTTCAGCTGGCCGACGTTGAGACCCGTTCGGGCGTCGACGCCGCTCGAGGCCTCGACCTTGGTGACACCCCGGTGCTGGAACTGTGCACCGAGCGACAGGAACACGGCACCGACGATGGCCAAGGGGATACCGATCAGCTGAGTGGGATTGCGAACGAACTCAGCCGTCAGGTCGGTAAAGTCGTTGCTCGCAAACATCACGAAGCGAGCCTACAACGGGCGTGTCTTGGTTAGGCTCAACGAATGTCTATTCTTCCCATCCGCATCTCCGGCGACCCCGTACTTCACTCCCCCGCAGAGCCGGTGACGGTCTTCGATGACTCCCTCCGCCAGCTGGTGTCAGACATGTTCGAGACGATGGATGCCGCGCCCGGCGTCGGCCTCGCCGCCCCGCAGGTCGGTGTCCCGCTCCGGCTCTTCGTCTATGGATATGACACGGATGAGCACGGGCCGTGGCGCGGTGTCGTCATCAACCCGGAGCTGTGGATCACTCCCCCACCCGCCGGTGATCCCGATGAAGAACTCGAGTCAGAGGGATGCCTCTCGTTTCCGGGTGAGCGGTTCCCGTTGCGACGTGCAGACGAAGCGATCATCACCGGCGTCGATCTGGAACAGAATCCCGTCGAGCTGCGTGTCGACGGCTGGCGGGCACGTATTCTCCAGCACGAATATGACCACCTGGACGGATACCTCTACGTCGACCGCCTGGCCAGGCACGAGCGCAAGCTCGTCCACAAGATCGCGAAGAAGATGGGCTGGGGTGTTCCCGGCGTGAGCTGGATGCCCGGAGTGGACCACCTCGACGACTGAGCCAGTGGCCGGGGCGAACGGCGCGGTGGCAAAAGAAAAGACCACAGGGGTGGAGCCCTTGTGGTCTTCTCAGCTCCTCGACTTGGACTCGAACCAAGAACCTACCGGTTAACAGCCGATTGCTCTGCCAATTGAGCTATCGAGGATTATGTCGTGCGTGATTACTTTACCAAAGGTTTGGCAGAGTCCAAATCGACAGGCCCTCCCGGTCAATTGTCATCCGCAGCAACACGGTGTTCCGCCTCGGCGAGACCGCTGAGGAACGGATGCTGCCCACCGGCAAGCAACTCGTCGATCGGTCCAAGACCGACGACACGGCCGGAATCGAGGGCGGCTACCCGGCACGTGGTCCTGCGCAGCAACGACAGGTCGTGACTGACAAGGACCGCTGAAAACTCGCGTTCTTCGCGAAGCCGACCGATCAGCTCGTTGATTGCTCCCCGCACCGTGACGTCGATCCCTGCGGTCGGTTCGTCGGCAATCCACAGCTCAGGGCCGAGGACGAGCGACTTCGCGATAGCGACGCGCTGGCGCTGGCCGCTCGACAGTTCAAACGGGAACTTGTCGAGCACGGCGAGCGGCAACTGAACGGCGTCGAGCATGGTCGCGACCCGCAGGCCGATGGCTTTGCGGTTGTACTGCCGGTCCCGCTGCAGGATCGGCTCGGCGATGATCTCCGAGACGGTGCGTTCAGGGGCGAGCCGCGTCGCGGCATCCTGCGGCAGGTGGGCGACTTTGAACGTCACGCGGTTCAGTTCCCGGCGACGGATGCCACGCAACCGCGACCCGAGGACTGTCACCTCTCCCCCGACGATGACGGGCGCCGGGTCCGTTCCCTTGGGGGTAACGAGATCGCCGGCCAGAACCCGCGCGAGCGTCGACTTTCCCGAACCGGTCTCACCGATGATTCCGATGATCTCGTCGACACCCAGGCGGAGGCTGACGCCGTCGAGCGCACGGTGAGGCGGGCTGGGGCGGCGAGCTGGGTATTCGACGGCGAGATCGTCGGCCAGCACCGCCGCTTCCGGTGTTGGCGATGCAGTCATGGCACCATCCTGCCCCACAGTGGGGGTGCTGCCACAGTCCCCGCGCCGGTCAGCGTTCGCGAAGCCTGCGTCGTTCCGCCTCGAGAGCCATGATGTCGGCCTGAATCGCCCGATAGCTCTCGCGCTCCCTGGGGTCCGTGCGCTGGAGCCGGCCGAGCATGTCGTGGGACTGCCGCAGCAGGTCACGGTCGATGAGCGCGATGGTGATTTCGCGCACATACGCCGTCAGGTCCCGTTCTTCCCGCTCCGGAATCGGCGCGACGGCGAGTTGCTGCACGAATCCCACCATCGGTGTCGGTACGGTCTCGATGATCCGGTCGAACCAGTTCGCGGCACCGAAGCTGTCGAGCGTCGCAGCGATCGCGTCGCGGACCATGGCGAGGGTCGGGTTCACGAACCCGGTGAAAACGGCGCGCTGCACGAGCTCGTGTCCGGCCATGTCCGGATGCTGCAGGATCGCCATCAGCGCATCGCGTTCGAGGCGCGTCGCCGGGTCTCCGGGCAGGTCGCGCAGCGACGCAGGGCGCTCAGCGGGCGGTTCCGTTTCGGAACCTCCCGCGGCCCTCGATGTCGCGGAGCGGGCCCCACCGCGACCGGCCCGGCTGATGGCGGCTTGCACCTCGGCGAGGTCGACTCCAAGGTGACGCGCGAGCACTCTCGTGTAACCGGGCCGGAGCGACGGGTCGCGGATCTCGGCGATGATCGGAGCGGATGCCGTGAGGGCACCGACCCGGCCCTCCACTGTTTCGAGGTCGTAGGCGGCGAGGGTCTGCCGGATGACGAACTCGAACATCGGCTCCTTCGTCTCGATGAGACGGCGGACGGCGTCGTCACCGCGGTTGAGCCGGAGGTCGCATGGGTCGAGTCCGTCCGGCGCGACCGCGACATACGTCTGGGCGGAGAAACGCTGCTCTTCGGCGAACGCGCGCATCGCGGCCTTCTGGCCCGCGGCATCCGGGTCGAAGGTGAAGATGACCTCGCCCTTGCCGCTGTCATCACCCATGACCCGGCGGAGAGTCTTGATGTGGTCGACGCCGAACGACGTGCCACACGTTGCGACGGCCGTCGTGACACCGGCGAGGTGGCACGCCATCACGTCGGTGTAGCCCTCAACGACCACGACGCGCCCGCTGCGGGAGACATCGCGCTTGGCGAGGTCGAGCCCGTAGAGCACTTGCGCCTTGTGGTAGACCGGGGTCTCAGGCGTATTGAGGTATTTCGGGCCTTTGTCATCGTCGAGGAGTTTGCGCGCCCCGAAGCCCACGGTCTGCCCGGTGACGTCGCGGATCGGCCAGATCAGCCTGCCGCGGAACCGGTCGTAGATGCCGCGGTCGCCTTGTGAGACGAGCCCGGATGCGGTGATCTCCTCGACGGAGAATCCCTTGCCACG
The DNA here is from genome assembly GCF_055361225.1 of Mycetocola sp. TRD_SC_2. Lineage (NCBI taxonomy): Bacteria > Bacillati > Actinomycetota > Actinomycetes > Micrococcales > Microbacteriaceae > Mycetocola > Mycetocola sp. TRD_SC_2. The sequence continues at coordinate 1,648,418 of NZ_CM143954.1, forward strand.
GAGGAACTTGGTGAGCGAGTCCCAGCTCTTCGGCGCGAAACCAACGCCGAAGCGTTCAGCGGCGATGTGGTCGAATCCGCGTTCGCCAAGGAACCGGCGGCCGGGGTCTGCGCCAGGCGACGCGAGCTGCTCGCGGAAGTATCCCTCGGCGGCGGCGTTCGCGGCGAGGAGGCGGGCACGGTTGCCGTGGTCGGGCGCGCCCTCCCCGTCTTCGTAGGTGAGCGAGAAGCCGGCACGTGCGGCCAGCCGCTCGACGGCATCCGCGAAGGTGACGTGGTCCATCTTCTGGAGGAACGAGATGACGTCGCCCGATTCGCCGCAACCGAAACAGTGGTAGAAACCCAGCTGAGGCCGCACGTGGAAGCTCGGGCTGCGCTCGTCGTGGAACGGGCAGAGGCCCTTGAGGGAGCCGACGCCAGCGGACTTGAGGCTGACGAAATCACCGACGATGTCGGCGATGTTTGTGCGTGACTTGACCTCGTCTATGTCGCTTGAGCGAATGCGGCCGGCCATCCTCCCATCCTATCGAGGATCGCCTCGGCGACGGCCCTCCCCACAGGGATGGAGGCTCTAGGCCGGGAGCGCGAGTCGTTCGTGCCAGGCCATCGCCGACTGGTCGGTGAGACTTGCAACCTGGTCGACGATCACACGCTTTCTTGCGCCGTCGTCTGCCGCCTCGTTCCAGTCGTCGGCGAATCCGCGGTCGAGCGACCCGGGCCCGGCCGCGAAGAGCCCTTCAGCCAGGTCGGTGAGGATGTCACGCTGCTGCCGGTAGATCGGCTGGCGGGCGTCGCTCGCCATGACGAACGCAGCGACGACACCTTTGAGCACGGCGATCTCGGCCTGCACCTCGTGCGGAACGATCACGCTCGCGCCGAAGCGGATCAGGCTCGACTGCGGGTACGCCTCGCGTGTCGCCTGCGTCGCCGACTGCGAGAAGTGGCCGATCATCTGGCTCGTGAAGTTCTTGAGCTTCGCGAGGTCGCGACGGGAAGCATCCCAGCCCGTCATCCATACGTCGTAGTCGGCGAGCCGGTCGAAGGCGGCGCTCATGTCGTCGACGGTGAAGCCGTCGCCCGCCCAGGCCTGCACCGCGCGGATGAGGGAGTCATGACCGGCGCGGGCGCTGAGGAAAGCGGGGTCGATGTATTCGTTGACGATCGCGTCTTCGAAGTCGTGCACCGAATAGGCGATGTCGTCGGAGAGGTCCATGACCTCGGCTTCGATACAGCGCTGGCGGGCGGGAGCGCCCTGGCGGAGCCAGAGAAACGCGTCGCCGTCGTCGTCGAAGAAGCCGAACTTGGCGCGTCCACCGGGGTCGTTCACGGCTTGTGCTGCCGGCCACGGGTATTTGCAGCTCGCGTCGAGGCTCGCCCGGGTGAGGTTGAGTCCGTAGGAGCGGCCGTCTGCGCCGAAGACCTTGGGCTCGAGCTTGGTGAGGATCCGGAGGGTCTGGGCATTGCCCTCGAACCCGCCGATGTCTTCTGCCCAGGTGTTTAGGGCGCGCTCACCGTTGTGGCCGAATGGCGGGTGGCCGAGGTCGTGGGCGAGGCACGCTGTGTCGACGATGTCCGGCTCGAGGCCGAGGCTCGTCGCGAGCTCGCGGCCGACCTGCGCGACCTCGAGTGAGTGTGTCAGCCGGTTGCGGGCGAAGTCGAGTCCGGCCGCCGGGCTGAGCACCTGGGTCTTGGCGGCGAGCCGGCGGAGGGCACTCGAATGCAGCAGCCGTGCGCGGTCGCGGGCGAAGTCGGTGCGGCGTGAGGAGTGGTGCTCGGGCAGCGCACGCTCGTTGTCATGCTCGCTGTACTGCCCGCTATCCACCACTGGTGTCCGCCTCGGTTTCGGTGAGGGTACCGCGCTCGGTCACGCCGATCGTGCGGGAGTTGAGCCAGCCATCGGGAAGCACGGTGCGCTTCGGTGAGCCGGCGCGGCCGCGCTGTCCTTCGGCGTCCGCGCCCGGGTACGGCAGCGACCAGTCGAGGGTGGCGAGGAGTTCGTCGAGCTGGTCGAGCGACTCCACCGTCGCCAGGCGCGCACGGAGGTCGCCGCCAACCGGGTACCCCTTGAAGTACCAGGCGACGTGCTTGCGGATGTCACGGCATCCGCGCTCTTCGCTCTCGAAGAATTCGGCGAGGAGTTCGGCGTGCCGTCGGAACGTGGTCGCGACCTGGCCCAGCGACGGAGTGAACCGCTGGTCTGAACCGGTGAAGGCGGCGGCGAGATCTCCAAACAGCCACGGCCGGCCGAGGCAGCCGCGACCGACGACGACGCCGTCGCATCCGGTTCCGGCCATCATCCGGAGGGCGTCTTCGCCGGACCAAATGTCGCCGTTGCCGAGAATGGGAACTGTGGTGACGGCCTCCTTGAGTCTGGTGATCGCCGACCAGTCGGCGTTGCCGGAGTAGAACTCGGACGCGGTGCGCGCGTGCAGCGCGATACTGGCGACGCCAGCGCCCTCAGCCGCCTTGCCCGCTTCGAGGTAGGTCAGGTGGTCGGAGTCGATGCCCTTACGCATCTTCACTGTGAGCGGGACGTCGCCGGCGGCCTTCACTGCGCCCTCGACGATGTCGCGGAACAGGTCCTGCTTCCACGGCAGCGCGCTTCCGCCGCCCTTGCGGGTGACCTTCGGGACCGGGCAGCCGAAGTTGAGGTCGATGTGGTCGGCGCGATCCTCGGCGACGAGGATGGTCACGGCCTCTGACACCGTCTTCGGGTCGACCCCGTAGAGCTGGATGCTCCTGGTTGTCTCCGATTCGTGGTGGTTGATCAGCCGCATCGTCTCTTTGTTGCGCTCGACGAGAGCACGGGAGGTGATCATTTCGCTGACATACAGCCCGACGCCGAATTCTCGGCAGAGTCGGCGGAAGGCGGTGTTCGTGATCCCGGCCATGGGCGCGAGAACGACCGGCACGTCGAGCTCAAGAGAGCCGATCGTCAGTGCCGGGGCGTGGCTTATCGTGGGGATGGCAGACATGTCCCTCAATTCTCCCAGAAAGCTGGCGAAACCATGACCGAACAGCGAATCGGCGGTGGACTGGAGCGGATGACCGCCGCCGCTGCCGCCCGCGGCCTCGACGTGTCGGTGGTTCCGCGGCCCGAAGCGTCGAGCCTCGAGGATGCCGCCCGGCTGCTCGGGATCGAACCAGAGGAGATCGTCAAGACGCTCGTCGTCAAACGGCACGACGGCGACTTCCTGTTCGCGCTCGTGCCCGGCGGGCGCAAGATCTCGTGGCCCAAGCTGCGCGCACTCGTCGGCGTGAACAAGCTGTCGTTGCCGTCAGCGGATGTCGCGCTCGACGCCACCGGGTACGGCCGCGGCACGATCACGCCGCTCGGAAGCAGCACCGCCTGGCCCGTCTGGGTGGATGAATCCGCGGTGGGCCGCCGGGTCGCCCTCGGCGCGGGTGAACACGGGCACAGTGCATTCGTTGACATCGACGCGCTCGTCGAGGCCTTCGGTGCAACCGTCGCCGACATCACCGATCCGGAGTAGGAACCTTCTCGGTCGTCCGAACCGCGGCTTGCGCCGGAATCGCGCAGGTGTCACCTTCGCAACTGACGGCATCCGCCGCGCCGAGGAGGGTCAGCGTGGGGCGCTCGGTGCTCATGCGCGTGCCGCTTCGCGTTCGGTCCACACCTGGTCGAGGACCTGGGCGAAGGTTTCCGCCTCTTGTGCGCCCGAGACGCCGTACTTGCCGTCGATGACGAAGAACGGAACGCCCTGGATGCCGTACTCCTGGCCGAGTGCCTGGTCGGCGCGGACGGCGTCGAGGTGCTCATCCGCGCTCAGGGAGCGGATGACGTCTGCCCGGTCGAGGCCGATCTCGGCGGCGAGGTCGGCGAGATCCTCGATGCGGCCGACGTGCCTGCCCTCGGTGAAGTAGGCCTTGAGGAGGCGCTCCTTGGCTTCGACCTGCTTGCCGTGCGCCTTCGCGTAGTGCAGGAGCTGGTGCGCCTTGACCGTATTGGTGTGCTTGAGGATGTCGAAGTTGTAGTCGAGGCCCGTCGTCCTGGCGATGCCCGTGACGTTCTCGAGCATGCCCGTGACCTGGCCGGCCGGTATGCCCTTGTGGGTGGAGAGGAAGTCGATCTCGCTGCCGTCGAAGTCGACCGGGGTATCCGGTGCGAGTTCAAAGCTGTGGTACTCGATCGTCACGTCTGGCGCGTCAGCACCGGCCTTCGCGGCGAACACAGCGGCGCCGGTTTCGAATTTGCGCTTGCCGATGTAACACCAGGGGCAGGCGATGTCGGACCAGATGTCGATTTTGATGGATTCACTCACTCTCGGGCCAACCGGGTCGGGTGGCGGGGTATTCCCGAGACGGTATGGATGTGGCGGGGTCGCATTCGGTTGTCACTAACGCGGGTAAAAACCGCGTAATACGCGCGTTGGTGACCACCGGACCGGCGCCGAGCCGACCGCATCCGTTCAGTTGTCACTAACGCACCTAAAAGCCGCTTAATACGCGCATTGGCGACCACCGAACGTGCGGGCGCTCATCGGTCCCATATGTCGGGTTCGCGGGCAGTAAACCGGCATACGGGACCGATGAAGCCCGCGCCCAACGACCTCAGGCGGTGCCGGGCGTATCGATCGCGCCACCGAACCGCCGATCGCGGTCGATGTAGAGGCCGATCGCTTCCCAGAGGTCGGTGCGCGAGAAGTCGGGCCACAGCGTGTCGAGAAACACCATCTCGGCGTACGCGCTCTGCCACAGCAGGAAGTTGCTCGTGCGCTGCTCGCCCGAACTGCGCACGAACAGATCCACATCGGGGAGCTCTGGAGTGTAGAGCGCACGCTGGATGGACTTCTCGGTGATCCCGGACGGTTTGAGGGTTCCGGCGGCGACCTGCTCTGCCAGTTGCCGGACGGCATCCGTGATTTCGGTCCTGCCGCCGTAGTTGACGCACATCGTCAGGGTGAGGGTGTTGTTGTTCTCGGTGAGCTTCTCGGCGAACTGCAATTCCTTGATGACGGATGCCCAGAGTCGCGGCTTGCGACCGGCCCACCTCACGCGCACTCCCCACTCGTTGAGCTGATCGCGCCTGCGGTGCAGCACGTCGCGGTTGAACCCCATCAGGAACCGGACCTCATCGGGAGAGCGGCGCCAGTTCTCGGTGGAGAACGCGTACACCGAGAGGTGTTTGACGCCGATCTGGATCGCGCCGGCCACGACGTCGAGGAGCGCGGACTCACCGGCACGGTGACCCTCGACGCGCGGAAGACCCTGCCGGTTGGCCCAGCGGCCGTTGCCGTCCATCACGATCGCCACGTGTTCGGGTACCGCTTTCGCCGGCACGGTCGGCGGGTACACGCCGGTCCAGTCCAGTGGTCGGTATTCGACGGCATCCCGGTGGGTGAAGGGTTTCGGAGTCAACTGTCGGTTCTTTCTCGGGAGACGTGCGCGAGTGATTTCAGTCCACGCTCGAGGTGCCACTGGGTATAGGCGGCGGCGACCCCACTGGCGCGGGACCGCGTGTTGTCGTCGGATGCATCGGCGTGGTCCCAGTCGCCGGTGAGCAACGAGGAGAGCAGTGCGATCGTGGGCGGATCCAGCCGCGGACTGCCGGGTGGGGCGCACTGGTCGCACACCACTCCGCCGAGTTGCACAACCATGTGGCTGTGTGGCCCGGATGCCTGGCAGCGGGCGCAGTCGAAGAAACTCGGTGCCCAGCCCGCGAGCGACAACGCGCGCAGCAGATACGAGTCGAGGGTGAGCGAGGAGTCGTGGTCGTGCCGCGACAGCGCCCGTAAAGCACCGACGAGCAGCAGGTACTGCTGGAGCGAACTCTCCGACTCGGTGAGCTTGTCTGCCGTCTCGACCATGACCGTCGCCGCGGTGTACGCGCCGTAGTCAGCAGCTATGAGCGCGCCGTACGACGCGAGGGTCTCCGCCTGGTTGATCACGTCGAGCGACCGGCCTTCGTAGAGCTGAAGGTCGGCAACCATGAACGGCTCGAGCCGCGCCCCGAACTTCGATCCGGTCCGGCGAACGCCCTTCGCGACGGCGCGAACCTTCCCGTGCTGACGGGTCAGCAGGGTCACGATCCGGTCGGCTTCACCCAGCTTGTGGGTGCGGAGCACAACGCCTTCATCACGATAAACGGGCACAGTCCAGTATCCAGCAGGATCCTGAACTGTGCCCGACGGCTCGCCTAGACGGCTGCGAGTGCGCGGTCCACCGCTGCCGTGCGGATCGCCCGGTTGACCGCGGAAACCACGGCCTTGAGGGATGCCGTCGAAATGTCTCCGTCAATGCCGACGCCCCAGAGGCGGCGATCAGCGACCTGCAACTCGACGTAGGCTGCAGCCTGGGCATCTCCGCTGGCACCGAGTGTGTGCTCGACGTAGTCGAACAGCGTCACGTCGATTCCACGTTCGCGGAGAATCCCGAGGAACGCGGCGATCGGGCCGTTCCCGGTGGATGCCGCTTCGCTCACGTCCTCTCCGTCGCGGAGGTTCACGGTGAGCTCAACGGATCCGGACAGGCTGCTTGCCGTGCGCGTACCCTGCAGCTCGAACCGGCCCCACTTGTCTGACTCGCTCACTGACGGCAGGTATTCATCCTGGAAGATCTGCCAGATCGCGTCGCTCGTGAGCTCGCCGCCCTGCTCGTCCGTCTTCGACTGGACGACCCCGGAGAACTCGATCTGCAGCTTGCGGGGCAGATCCAACGCGTGGTCGGTTTTGAGGAGGTACGCGACGCCGCCCTTGCCGGACTGCGAATTGACGCGGATGACCGCCTCGTAGCTGCGCCCGAGGTCCTTGGGGTCGACGGGCAGATACGGCACGGCCCAGACCAGCTCGTCGACGTCACGGCCCTGAGTCGCGGCATCCGTGGCCATGGCCTCGAAGCCCTTCTTGATGGCATCCTGATGTGAGCCGCTGAAGGCGGTGAAGACGAGGTCGCCGGCCCACGGGCTGCGCTCGTGCACCTTGAGCTGGTTGCAGTATTCTGCAGTGCGCTTGATCTCGTCCACGTCACTGAAGTCGATCTGCGGGTCGATGCCCTGCGTGAAGAGGTTGATACCGAGCGCGACGAGGTCGACGTTGCCGGTGCGTTCACCGTTGCCGAAGAGGCAACCTTCGATGCGGTCGGCTCCGGCCATGTAGCCGAGCTCGGCCGCGGCGATCGCCGTTCCACGGTCGTTGTGCGGGTGCAGCGACAGGATGACGTTCTCGCGGTGGTTGAGGTGGCGCGACATCCACTCGATCGAGTCGGCGTAGACGTTGGGCGTCGCCATCTCGACGGTCGACGGCAGGTTGATGATGACCTTGCGCTCGGGGGTGGGTTCGAGCACGTCGAGCACCTGGTTGCAGACGTCGACCGCGTACTCGAGTTCGGTGCCGGTGTAGCTCTCAGGCGAGTACTCGTAGTACACGGTGGTCTCGGGGATGAGGCTTTCCATCTCGCGGCAGATCCGGGCGCCATGCAGCGCAATGTCGATGATGCCCTGCTTGTCGGTGCGGAACACTACGTCGCGCTGCAGCACGCTCGTGGAGTTGTACAGGTGGACGATGGCCTGCTTGGCACCGGCGATGGACTCGTAGGTGCGCTTGATCAGGTGATCGCGGGCCTGGGTCAGAACCTGGATGGTGACGTCATCCGGGATCGCGTTCTCCTCGATGAGGCTGCGCACGAAGTCGAAGTCGGCCTGGCTCGCGCTCGGGAACCCGACCTCGATCTCCTTGTAGCCGATCCGCACGAGCATGTCGAACATGATGCGCTTGCGTTCGGGGCTCATCGGGTCGATGAGAGCCTGGTTACCGTCCCGAAGGTCAACGGCGCACCAGCGGGGCGCGGTGGTGATGCGCTTGGTCGGCCAGGTCCGGTCGGGCAGGTCCACGGTGATCTGCTCGTGGTACGGACGGTACTTGTGGATCGGCATCGCCGACGCCGCCTGGTTGTTTCTCATGGTTCTATTCTCCTCGCGAATGTGGGAAGCCGACGACAAACCCCGCGACGAGAGGGCTTAGAACGAAGCCTCGCCGCGGCAGCTAAGGAGAAGAGCGCCGAACAACACAGGAACAGGCTAACACGCTCATAGCCTGCTCCTGCGTTGACGGCGTGCACTTTGTCTCGCCACATCTGACTTTTCACGAGAAGTGCGCGGTTTGCTACTCCACGGCGAGGGCAGCGACGGGCGAGATGCGCGTTGCACGCCGTGAGGGAGCGATCGACGCCGCCGTCGACAGCGCGGCCGCCGCGACGATCGCCCCGAGCACGACGAGCCACGGCACCGACGGGAGCATGAACCCGCCGCCGAGGATTGAGCCGAGAAGCGATTGGGCGCCCGCCCAGCCGTAGAGGATACCGAGCACGAGCCCGAAACCAACGGCGGCAACAGTCATCTGCACGCTCTCGGCGAGGATCATCCGGCGGATCTGCGAGCGGGTGAATCCCAGTGCGCGGAGCAGGCCGATCTCCCGGGTCCGTTGCAGAACACTCAGCGAAAGGTTGTTCACCATGCCGACAGCAGCGATCAGCGCCGAGAAGCCGAACAGTACGGCGAAGACGCCGATGGTCAGCGCGAGGGTCTCATCGACTCCCTGGTAGTCCTCCGGGTACGCCTCCTGCCCGCGCACGATCATGTCGACGTAGCCCTGCGAGGCGACAGCGAACATCGTCACGAGGGTGACGCCGATGACGACACCGATGGTCGCGCGGGTGCTGCGGGCCGGGTTCCTCACCGCGTTCGCGGCCGCGACCTTCGCCGCCGGGCCGCTTCCGAGCATGCGTCCCGTCGCTCGCAGGATTGCCGGGAGAAACAGGGGTGCGCCGAGGACAACACCGGTGAACGAGAGGATGCCGCCGAGCATTGCGACGAGCACGCCGAGCATGTTGATCATGCCGAGTGCGACGCCGCCGGCGAGGAGCAGGACACCGATTCCGATCAGGATGAACGCGGCGGCGTTCCGCACCGGATGCGAGGCGATGTCTTCGCGCGACGGCTCGACGGCTGCCGCTCCCGCCTGGATCGGTGTCACCTCGAGGATGCGACGCGACCCGACCCAGGACGCGAGCCAGGTGACGAGGACGACCGCGAGCACGGGTACCGAGAGAACAACCGGGAAGAGGTCGTATGTGGCGGCGGGGATGGCATCCGTCGCCACGCCGATCGCAACGCTGACTGGAGTGAGGATGCTTGCGACAGCGAACCCGAGCACGGAGCCGACGACTCCGACAAGGAGCCCATCCGTCGCGACGGAACGGCGCAGGCTCGACGCTGATGCGCCGACAAGCCGGTACAGCGCGATCACGCGGGTGCGGCCGGCGATGACGGTTCCGACGGTATTCGCCGTGACCACTCCCCCGACGTACACGGCGATCGCGAAGAAGATCACCGAGACGAGACCGAGCGCCACCTGCACCGACTCCTTTTGGGCGATGTCGTCGCCGGCAATGATGGTTGTCAGTACCGATGTACCCTGCAGCAGGAGCACGCCGAATGCCGACGAGAGCATCGTGACGAGGATGGATGCCGTGTAGTCGCGGAGCCGCATCCTCATGATGCGCGATCCATCGCCAGCATGTAGCCGCTGATCTGCTCGGGGGTCGACGGGCCCAGCTCGTGCACGACCTTGCCGTCGGCGAGGATGAGCACGCGGTCGGCATAGCTCGCCGCGACCGGGTCGTGGGTCACCATCGCGATGGACTGGCCGAACTTGCCGCAGGCCTCCGCGAGGAGCGCCAGGACTTCGCGGCCGGTGCGGGAGTCCAGGTTTCCGGTGGGTTCGTCGGCGAAAACGAGGTCGGGGCGGGTGGCGAGGGCCCGGGCGATCGCGACGCGCTGCTGCTGTCCGCCGCTCAACTCGTGCGGGCGATGACTGAGACGGTCGGTGATCCGGAGGGTGTCGCAGAGGGTGTTGATCCAGCCCTGCTCGTCGACGGTGGGCGTGCGGCCGTCGAGCTCGAAAGGCAGCAGGATGTTGTCACGGGCGCTCAGCGTCGGAACGAGGTTGAACGACTGAAAGACGAAGCCGATCCTGCGTCGGCGCAGGCGGGTGAGCGCTGTGTCGTCGAGTGTGGTGATCTGGGTGTCTCCGAGCCAGGCCTCGCCCGAGGTCGGTGTGTCGAGGCCGGCCATGATGTGCATGAGCGTCGACTTGCCGGAGCCGGACGGCCCCATGATGGCGGTGAACTGCCCCCGACGGATGCCGATGGAGACGTCGGACAACGCGACGACCGAGCCCTGCCCGACACCGAAGCTCTTGCTGACGTGGACGACACGAGCGGCGAGGCCGAGGTCTGTAGGAGTGATTTTCATACTCCAACGTTAGGAACTCCGGGTGCTCACCCGCGTCGGCTCGGCGGGTGATACCCGGTCATCCTTCCGGATGATTCGCGGTGTTGAGTCCGTGTTCGTAGGCGAAGATCACGAGCTGGACCCGGTCACGAAGGCCGAGCTTGCCGAGCACGCGCGAGATGTGGGTCTTGACCGTCGCTTCGCTGAGGAATTCCTGCGCCGCGATCTCGGAGTTGCTCATTCCCCGAGCCGCGAACGAGAAGATATTGCGTTCCCTCGCGGTGAGATTCGAGAACTCCGTCGGCAGGGTTGGACCGGCGGCGGGAGCACCGAAGTGGGCGAACAACGCCTTCGTCGCGCCGGGAGCGATGACGGCGTTGCCCGAGTGCACCGTGCGGATGGCGGCGAGGAGGAAGTCCGGCTGGGTGTCCTTGAGCAGGAATCCGCTCGCGCCCTTGCGCAGGGCGGAGGCCGCACCCTCGTCGAGATCGAAGGTGGTGAGAACGATGATTCTTGGAGCGGGCCTGCCCGCGGCATCCGCTGCCTCGAGGATCGCGATCGTGGAGGCAATGCCGTCCATGATGGGCATCCGCACGTCCATGAGCATGACGTCCGGTCGCGCGGTCTGAGCGAGCTCGAAGCCCGCGCGACCGTCGCCCGCCTCACCGACGAACTCCAGGTCCGGCTGCGAGTCGATGAGCATGCGGATTCCGGCGCGGAACAGTTGCTGGTCGTCGACAAGTGCGACGCGGATTGTCTCGGCGGTCATCGGATGCTCCCCTGCTGGATGGCGGCTGGCACCGGGACGAAGGCGGTGACGACGAATCGGTCACCCGGTGTCCGGTCTGCGGTGAGGAATCCGCCGACAAGGGCGGCGCGTTCCCGCATGCCGGGCAGGCCGTGCCCGAGGGCGTCTTCCTGCGACGGGGTACCGGACACCGCGTTGTCGATCCGCACGGTGACTCCCCCGTCGCGCCAGATCAGGTCGACCTGGACCGGCTCGCTCGTGTTCCCGTGGCGCAGTGCGTTGGTGAGTGCTTCCTGGAGGATGCGGTAGATCGAAATCTGGTGACCGACCGGGAGCGGAATTTCGTTCCCGAGAATGGAGTGCTGCACACCGAGCCCGGCGCCGCGCATCTGCTCGAACAGGGCGTCGATGTCGGTGAGGAGGGGTTGTGGGCCTTCGCCCTGCCGGTGCCGCAGTTCGGCGAGGAGGAGGCGCACGTCACCCAGAGCGCTTCGTGCGGTGTCCGCGATCGTCGCGAGGGTCCCGTCCATTGCTTCGGGGTCGCCCTTGTGGGCGTAACGAGCTCCATCGGCCTGAGCGATGACGACGGCAAGAGAGTGGGCGACGACGTCGTGCATGTCCCGCGCGATCCGGTTGCGCTCTTGCTCGACCACGACGCTCTGCTGCGCGACACGCTGTTCCTGCTGCGCCTGGAGTCGGCGAACGCTTTCTTCCTTCGCGTTCCTGGAGGTGCGCACGAGAAGCCCCGTCACCCACGACAGTGCGAACACGAAGATCGCGGCGATGGAGCCGATGAATGATGTGAGCACAACCGAGGGCAGCTGGCTGAGCGCGGTGAGATCGATGCCACCATAAATGAACATTGCCGTCGTGTACGTGGCGGCGACGATTCCCCCGACGACGGCAGACGCGAGACCCGCCCACCGCACCCAGCGCTCGCCGTAGCATCCGGTCGCGTAGAGCACGGCCAGGATCGCGACGTTCGATGGCACCGCGGGCATACCACCCGTCAGCTGGATGAAAACGGCGAGCCAGGACAGTCCCAGTGCGATGGCTGGCGAAATGCGTCGTACGGCGAGAGCCGCAGTCATCCCCATGACGACGATCACGGGAAGCGGTCCGTCGCTGAAAGCGAGTTCGCTGCCGCCGATGACGAGCCCGAACAGCGCCGCGACGACGATGTCGACGGTCATCTGGGTGGACGTCAGGGAACGGAGCATGGTTCAACGGTAGTTCGTGCCGCCGCTTCGCGAGGCGCCGCGGCGGCACGAACGGCCGAAATCATCCTGGAGATGTACGTCAGAAACCGAGGCGGCCGAGCAGCTTCGGGTCGCGCTGCCAGTCCTTGGCAACCTTCACCCGGATCGACAGGAACACCTGTTTGCCGACGAGCTTCTCGATGGGTACCCGCGCTCGCTGTCCGACGTCGCGCAGGCGGGAACCGCCCTTGCCGATGATGATCGCCTTCTGGCTGTCGCGTTCGACGAAGACGTTGGCGAAGATCTCGAGAAGATCCTTGTCTTCGCGCTCGATCATGTCGTCGATCGTCACCGCGAGCGAGTGCGGGAGTTCATCGTGCACGCCCTCGAGCGCTGCTTCGCGGATGTACTCCGAGATCCGGTCTTCCGTGTTCTCGTCGGTCACGGCATCCGCTGGGTAGAGCGGTTCAGACGATGTCGGCATGAGCGCGATCAATTCGGTCACGAGCGTGTCGAGCTGGATGCTGTTGGTCGCCGACACGGGGATGATCATGTCCCACGAGCGCAGCTCCTGCACTTCCATCAGCTGCTCGGCCGTCACCGGGCGCGCTGCTGCGTCGATCTTGGTGACGATCGCGACTTTCTTCGCCCGCGGGTACTGATCGAGCTGTTCGTTGATGAACTTGTCGCCGGGGCCGATCTTCTCGTTCGCCGGGATGCAGAGACCGATGACGTCGACGTCGTTGAGGGTCGACTGCACGAGGTCGTTGAGGCGCTGGCCGAGAAGCGTTCGCGGGCGGTGGATCCCCGGGGTGTCGACGATGATGAGCTGGCCGGTCTCGTCGTGGACGATTCCGCGGATCGCCTTGCGGGTCGTCTGCGGTTTTGAGCTCGTGATCGCGACCTTCTGGCCGACGAGCGCGTTCGTCAGGGTCGATTTGCCGACGTTGGGCCGGCCGACGAAGGAGACGAAACCCGCGCGGTACCCGGTGTCGGGCTGGACCTCGCGCTCGGGCTGCTGCGGCTCGGTGTTCGTATCGGCCTCCTGAGCCGGCGAGGTGGCTTCAGCGTCGCTGGGGTCAGTCGGCTGGTCGGTGTTCTGATCGTCATTGTGCATGACTACTCCTCTGTTGTTTCTATCGATTCAAATGATCGTTGGACGTCCCGAAGGGCCGCGGTCGGGGTCACGATCACCGTGCTCACCCGTTTGCGCCTGCCCTCGGTCCGTTCGGCGGTGAGCCGGAGTCCGTCGGTCTCGGCGACCGAACCGGCGACGGGCAGTCGCCCGAGAACCTTGGTCAGCAAGCCACCGACGGTGTCGACGTCGTCGTCGTCCAGTTCCAGGCGGAACAGTTCGCCGAGCTCGTCGACCGGTAGCCGGGCGCTGACCCGGTATCTGTCGTCACCAAGCTTCTCGACATCGGGGGTGTCGGTGTCGTACTCGTCGGAGATGTCGCCGACGAGTTCTTCGAGGAGGTCCTCGAGAGTCACAAGCCCGGCGATGCCACCGTATTCGTCAACCACCATGGCGAGGTGGTTCGATTCGAGCTGCATCTGCTGCAGCAGCGAGTCGGCCTTCTTCGATTCGGGCACGAAGAGCGCCGGACGAGCCAGCGCGCTGACGCTCACGCTGTTCGCGGCGGCGTCGCCCTCGTGGATGAGGCGGACGACATCCTTGAGATAGAGCACACCGGTGACGTCGTCCACTTCACCGTCGGTCACGGGGACCCGGGAGACGCCGGTGCGGAGGAAGAGGCTCATCGCCTGCTGTACCGTGACCTGGGCGTCGACGGTCACCATGTCGGTCCGCGGGATCATCACCTCACGGACGACGGTTTCGTTGAATTCGAAGATCGAGTGGATGAGTTCCCGGTCGTCCTCCTCGAGCACCTCGAGTTCCGTCGCCTCATCGACCATATTGAGCAGCTGTTCCTCTGACGAGAACGACGCCTCACGCGCCACTCCCGGCGTGACCCGGTTGCCGAACGCGACGAGCGCATTAGCCAGCGGGCCGAGGAGAAGACGGACCGCCCGGATGATCGGTGCTACGAGGCGCAGGAGTGACTCGGAGTGAGTCCGGCCGAAGCTGCGCGGGCTGGCGCCGACGAGCACGAATGACACGGCCGTCATGATGAGGGCGGAGAACAGCAGGACGAGCCAGGGCTCGTCGATGGTGAAGGCGAAAGCGAGGGTGACGAGCACGGCAGCCGTCGTCTCCGCGAGAACCCGGATGAAGTTGATGGCGTTGAGATGCGCCCCTGGGTCGTCGGCGATCGCCCGCAGGGCCCGCGGCTTGCGGGTGCTGTCGGCGAGTTCGACCATCATCGCGCGTGAGGTCACGCTGATCGCGGCATCAGCAGCGGCCATGAGGCCACCGAAGGCGACGAGGACGAGGGCGACTCCGATGAACCAGTAAAGGATCATCAGCGAGTGGATCGCTCCTGCACGGAGAACCCGAGCAGGATGTCACGCTGAATACCGAACATTTCGCGTTCCTCCGCCGGTTCGGCGTGATCGAACCCGAGGAGGTGAAGGATGCCGTGCGTGGTGAGGAGAAGAAGCTCCTGAAGAGTCGAATGCCCCGCCGTCTCCGCCTGACCTTCGGCGACCTGGGGGCAGAGCACGATGTCGCCGAGGAGTCCTGCCGGGGTCGGTGTGTCCTCGGTTCCCGGGCGCAGTTCGTCCATGGGGAAGCTGAGAACGTCTGTGGGGCCCGGTTCGTCCATCCACTGGACGTGGAGCTGTTCCATCGCGGCCTCGTCCACGAGGACGATGTTGAGATCGGCTTCCTGGCTCACATGCATGGCACCGAGCGCGAAGTCGGCGAGGCGCAGAAGCGCAGCCTCGTCGACAGGGATCGCTGATTCGTTGTTGATCTCGATACTCATGAACTCTTGCCCCTCCTGGGCATCCGTTCGCGGGGCGTTGAGCCCCTGCGCTCGGCACGGTTGGCGAACTCCTGCGCCTGCCCGCGTTCGAAACGCTCGGCCTGCTTGATCTGGTCGTATTCGCTGTACGCGTCGACGATGCGGGCGACGAGGCTGTGGCGGACGACATCGTCGCTCGTCAGACGAGCGAAGTGGATGTCGTCGACGTCGGCGAGCACGCGCGTCACGAGACGCAACCCAGACGACCCGACCGGCAGGTCGACCTGGGTGATGTCACCGGTGACGACGATCTTCGATCCGAAACCGAGCCGGGTGAGGAACATCTTCATCTGCTCGGGCGTCGTGTTCTGCGCCTCGTCGAGCACGATGAAGGAGTTGTTGAGTGTCCGTCCGCGCATGTAGGCGAGAGGGGCGACCTCGACGGTGCCCGCCGCGAGCAGCTTAGGCACGAGCTCGGGGTCCATCATCTCGTTGAGCGCGTCGTAGAGCGGCCGGAGGTACGGGTCGATCTTGTCGGTGAGCGTTCCGGGCAGGAATCCGAGCCGCTCCCCCGCTTCGACAGCCGGGCGGGTGAGGATGATGCGCTCAACCTCTTTGCGCTGCAGCGCCTGGACGGCTTTCGCCATCGCGAGGTAGGTCTTGCCTGTACCGGCGGGCCCGATGCCGAACACGATCGTGTTCTCGTCGATCGCGTCGACGTATTGCGCCTGTCCGAGCGTCTTCGGGCGGATGCTCTTGCCGCGGGAGGTGAGGATGGCCTGCCCCAGGAGGTCGGCTGGTTTGCCGGAGCCGTCTTCGAGGATGCGAGCCGACGACACCACTTCGAGCGGTTCGAGGTCCTGGCCCTGTTTCACCATGTCGATGAGCTCGGCGATAAGGGCGTGGGCGGCGCCGACCTGGCCGGGATCGCCGGTCAGGGTGATGTCGTTGCCACGCACGTGCAGAGACACTGCCGGGTAGCGCGTCTCGATGGTGGAGAGCAAACGGTCCTGGGCACCGAGGAGGCGGACCATCGCAATGCCGTCGACGTGGAGCTTCGCTTCAGCGGCTGCCGGTTCGGGCGTGGGCGGGCTGCTGAATTCAGGGTCAGTGGGATTCGGCACGTGGGTCCTCTCCGAGGTCGCCGATCAAAATGTGGGCATGGACGTGGAAGACGGTCTGTCCCGCCTTCTCGCCCGTGTTGAAGATGAGCCGGAACTGGCCGCCGTGGTCGTCGGCGATGTTCTGCGCGAGGGCAATGAGCTCTGCGAGGAGCGTGGGATCCCCGGCAGCAAGTTCCGCGACGTTGGCATAATCCGGGGTCTTCGGCACAACAAGAATGTGCACGGGAGCCTTGGGCGCGATGTCGTGAAAAGCGATCAGCCGATCGGTCTCCACGACGATGTTCGCGGGGATTTCGCGTTCGATGATGCGCGTGAAGATGCTGGGTTCGGTGGTCGACATGGTCCTATCCTACGAAGCTCGAGCGCGCGCCGGGCTGCCGATCGCGATCACCAGCGGCCGAGTGACACATTGAGCACGGCGATTGCCGCCGGCCCCGCCGACGACGTGCGCAGAATCGTGTCGCCGAGTCGTGCACGAACCGCGCCGGCGGCGGTGAGCGTGTCGAGTTCCGCGTCGCTGATTCCGCCCTCGGGACCGACGACGAGAATCACGTCACGATCGTCGGCGATGGCCAGCCCGCTGAGCGGTTCCGGTGCTGTCGGGTCGAGGAGAACGACAAGAGCGGATGCCGCGAGCCTGGCGAGATCAGACGTAGACGCGATCGGATGCACAGGGGGCACGAACGACCGGATGGACTGTTTCGAGGCCTCACGCACGATGGTTTCCCACCGCGCCCGGCCCTTCTCCTTCTTGGCACCTTCCCAGCGGGAGACGCTTCGGCCGGCCGACCACGGGATGATCGCCGAAACGCCGAGTTCGGTGGCGGCCTGGATCGCCATCTCATCGCGATCGCCTTTGGCCAGAGCCTGCACGAGCACCAGTCGCGGCGTCGGCTCGGCTTCGGCGCGGACATCCGAGACCCGGACGGACACGCGGCCCGGTTCGATCGATTCGATCGAACCGGTCGCGACGAGCCCACGGCCGTTACCCACCCGGATCTCGTCGCCGATCCGCGAGCGGTTGACGGTCACCGCGTGTTTGGCCTCGGCGCCATCGAGTTCGACGAGCGAACCGGCGCTCGTGTCGCCGAGATCCTCACGCAGGTAGAGGCTGCTCACGTCAGCCGAGGAACCGGTCGCGGAGTTTCGAGAACAGGCCCTGCTGGAACGAACCCAGCTGGGTCTGCTTCTGGTCCCGCCCAGCCGCAAACTGTTTGATCAGTTCCTTCTCGCGGTGGTCGAGCCTCGTCGGCGTCACGACCTGAACGCCGATCCGCAGGTCGCCACGGCCGTTGCCGCGGAGCTTGGTCACGCCCCTGCCCTTCACCGTGAGGACCTCTGAACTCTGGACTCCCGGCTTGAGTTCGACCTCGACGTCGCCGTCGAGAGCGTGGATGGTCGTCGTGACGCCGAGAATGGCATCCGTCATGGGAACGTCGAGGGTGCAGAGCAGGTCGTCACCGTTGCGGCTGAACCGCTCGTCGCTGCGCACCTTGATCTCGAGGTAGAGGTCACCGTGCGGGCCACCGGCGGGGCCGATCTCGCCGCTGCCCGGCATCTGCAACCGGAGGCCGGTGTCGACGCCGGCGGGGATGTCGACGGGAACCGTGCGGCGGTCGCGCACGCGCCCCTGCCCCTGGCAGGTGACGCAGGGGTGCGGAATGACTGTCCCGTGGCCGCGGCAGGTGCCACAGGGGGCAGAGGTCATGACGTTGCCGAGGAGCGAGCGAACGGCGCGCTGGATCGATCCGGTTCCGCGGCAGATGTCGCAGGTGACAGGCGATGTGCCCGGCTGGCAGCAGGAGCCCGAACAGGTCGGGCAAAGAACCGCCGTGTCGACCTCGAGGTCGCGGTGGGTGCCGAAGATGACCTCGGCGAGGTCGACCTCGACGCGCAGCAGCGCATCCTGGCCACGCTCGCGGCGCGACTTCGGCCCGCGCTGTTGCTGCCCGCCGAAGAAGGTGTCGAAGATGTCGCCGAACCCACCGAAGCCCTGGCCGCCCATGCCGCCGGAGCCGCCCATGTCGTATTGCTGACGCTGTTTGGCGTCGCTGAGCACGTCGTACGCGTGCGTCACTTCTTTGAAGCGCTCGGATGCCTCGGCGCCGGGATTCACATCGGGGTGGAGTTCGCGTGCAAGTCGGCGGTACGCCTTCTTGATTTCATCGGTTGTCGCCTCGCGGGACACACCGAGAACTTCGTAATGGTCAGCCACTCATGGCCTTTCGTCGTGGTGGTCGTCGCTCTCGGCGCGAGACGACCGGGGTAGGAATTGTGCAGCGCCGAGCATTGCAGCGGGGTCAGCCCTCGCCGAGTTGGCGGGACAGGTAACGGGCGACGGCTCGAACGGCGGCGAGGTTGTTGGAGTAATCCATTCTCGTCGGTCCGAGCACGCCGAGTCTGGCAAGTTCGCCAGCAGAGGAACGGTAGTTGCTGGAGATGATCGAGGTCTCCCCCAAACCGAACGACTCGTTTTCACGGCCGATCGATGCCGAGACACCGCCGCGGTCGACCGCCATCTCGCCGAACAGCCGGAGCAGAACCACTTGCTGCTCGAGAGCTTCGAGGACCGGGTAGATGCTTCCGGAGAAGTCGTCCTCGGTGCGAGCGAGGTTCGCTGCGCCGGCCATGACGAGCTTGTCGTGGCGGTACTCGGCGAACTCTTCGGCGAGGGCATCGGTGATCCGCGTCATCAGCGGCTCATCCTCGGGAACGGCCTCGCTGCGGGCTTTCTCCAGGATCGCGGCGGATGAATCGACATTGATTCCGCCGAGCATCTTGTTGAGGGTGGCTTTCAGCCGCTCGAGCTGCTCGGGCTCCACCGACTGCTCGAGCTCGACGACCTGCTGTTCCACCCGGCCGGTATCGGTGATCAACACCGTCAGCACACGTCGGTCGCTGAGCGAGACCAGTTCGACGTGGCGCACGAGCGCCCGGGCGAACGACGGGTACTGCACGATGGCGACCTGGTTGGTGATCTGCGACAGCAGCCTCACCGTTCGCATCAGAACGTCGTCGAGCCCGACGGACTGGCCGAGAAAGGTTTCGATCGCTTCGCGCTGCGCTTCGGAGAGCGGCTTGCGGTCGGCGAGCTGGTCGACGAAGAGGCGGTACCCCTTGTCGGTGGGGATGCGGCCGGAGGATGTGTGCGGGGCCGAGATCAGTTCTTCGTCTTCGAGTTGCGCCATGTCGTTGCGGATGGTCGCCGCCGAGACTCCGAAGGAGTGGCGCTCGACGATCGCTTTGGAGCCGACGGGTTCCCGGCTCGCGACGTAGTCCTGGACGATGACGCGGAGCACTTCGAGGCTGCGTTCGGAAACCATAGCTGCACCTCTTCCGCTGGAATCGCACTCACATTGCTGGCACTCAGTTGCCCTGAGTGCCAATTCTAGCGCGCGGCTCGCCCGGGGAGTAATTGCCGCGCGTCCTGATCAACGCTACCTTTTAGCTGAAGCCCGCCGCCGTTTCTGGCGTGAGCGGACCCAGCAGCAACAGCGTCATCGATCGAAAGGCTTGGCCATGACCGACCCCAACGCGCAACCCCCGGTTGACCCGAACGAAAAGCAGCCGCAGGAGCCACAGGGCCCGGCGTCACCGCCGCCTCCCTACGGTGGACAGCAGCCTCAACAGCCTTACGGTCAGCAGCCGTATGGGCAGCAGCCCCCTGCAGGTGCTCCCGGATACGGTCAGCAGCCTCCCGCCGGCGCACCCGGCTACGGCCAGCAGCAGGGCTACGGCCAGCAGCCCCCCGCAGGCTACGGCCAGCAGGGTTACGGCCAGCAGCCGCCGCAGTATGCCTACCAGGGCCAGCCCGGCACTGCGCCCCTGACCCAGGCTGAAGACAAGCAGTGGGCGTCGTTCGCTCACTTCGGTGGAGCGCTCGGAGCGTTCCTCGGAGCGGGAACCGCCGGCTGGATCGTGCCGCTCATCATCTACCTGGTCTTCAAGGACCGCGGACCATTCACCCGTCAGGAGGCGAAGGAGGCGCTGAACTTCCAGCTCACCGTGACGATCTTCGTCGTCGCCCTCTACGTGCTCGGCGCAATCCTGACCCTCGTGGTCATCGGACTGTTCCTCTTCCCTCTCGCAGGGATCGTCGGCATTCTCGGCATCATCTTCGGCATCATCGGTGGCGTCAAGGTCAACAACGGCCAGGCCTACCGCTACTTCTTCGCCTTCCGGATGGTGAAGTAACCACCAGATCGTGAGTTCGCCGGCCGGCTCTAAACGGTCAGCCGGCGAACAACGGCATCGGCGAGAAGCCGCCCGCGCAGCGAGAGTTCCACTCTCCCGCGCAGGGCGGCTTCGGCGTTAACGAGGTCATCGGCGATGAGGCCTGCGACGGCGACGCGGGCTTCCGATGGGAGCGTCGCGATCGGGATGCCGTCGCGCGTGCGGGCGAGGAGCAGGATCCGCTCGAGTTCCCGCGTTTCGTCCGAGAGAGTCTCACGGCCAGCTCCCGGTGAGAGGCCTTCGCTCATCCGACCCGCGTAGGCGGCCGGATGCTTGACGTTCCACCAGCGGACTCCGCCGATGTGGCTGTGTGCGCCAGGGCCGATGCCCCACCAGTCCTGGCTGCGCCAGTAAGCGAGGTTGTGCATCGAGCGATACTCGGGAGCTTTTGCCCAGTTGCTGACTTCGTACCAGGAGAAGCCGGCGGCCTCGAGCTTCGCGTCGACCAGCTCGTACATGTCGGCCTGAAGATCTTCATCGGGCTGGGCGACGGCACCGGACCTGATCTGCCTGGCGAGCTTCGTTCCCGCCTCGACGATGAGAGAATAGGCGGACAGGTGGTCCGGACCCGTTGCCAGCGCGGCATCCACCGATCGGGTCCAGTCCTCGAGAGACTCCCCCGGAGTGCCGTAGATGAGATCCACACTGACCTGGAGGCCGGCACGCCGGGCCCAGTCCACGACGAGCGGCACCCGGTCGGGGTCATGGGTGCGTTCGAGAGTAGCGAGGACGTGCGGGACCGCCGACTGCATCCCGAACGACACCCGCGTGAAACCGGCATCCGCCAGGGCGGAGAGGTAGTCGGCGTCGACCGAGTCGGGGTTGGCCTCCGTCGTGATTTCAGCGCCGGGGGCGAGACCGATCGAGTCGCGGACCGCGGAGAGCATCCGGATGAGGTCGGTCGCTGGCAGCAGGGTCGGGGTTCCGCCGCCGAAGAAGACCGTTGACGCCTGCCGCTCGGGCAGACCGGTCGTGCGGAGCACATCGCCGGCGAACGCCACCTCGGCAGCAGCTTCGCTCGCGTAGTCGGACTGTTTCGCGCCGCGCAGTTCCGTCGCGGTGTAGGTGTTGAAGTCGCAGTAGCCGCAGCGTACGCGGCAGAAGGGAACGTGAAGGTAGACCGACAGCATCCGTTCTTCTGCTCCGTCGAGGACCGAGCGGGGAAGCGCACCGTCGACGGGCGCGGGGTCTGCGATGAGCTGGGGGCCGGCCATCAGCGGGAAAGGAACACGGGAGCGGGCACGGTCAGGATGCCGGGCCCGACCAGAGCGGCGACAGTGCGCGCAGGTATGCGGTTGCGAACTTCTTCCGGCGCATCTTTACGAGCGGCGGGAACAGCCGGTAGACGAGGGAGACCGGGCGGGAAAACGAGCGGACCGTGAACCAGACCGAGTCGTCGTCTCGGCGTTCGACCCGGAACTGCTCTTCACCACTGACCCGGTGGGCGCCGATGGTTCCGACGGCGAATGCGGTCAGCGTCGGTTCCTCGATCACGAAGACGACACGGAACCGCTCATCGATGTGGAAGCCGCCGACCTTGCCACGGAGTCGTGCCGTGGAACCGGATGCGACGTAGGGCGTTCCGTCCGCGGCGAACCTCTGCTCCGTGGATACGGCGATCGGTTCGAGCGCCGTGCCGTCCTCGTCGTAACGGATTCCGCCGTACCGGTCACTCGAGTCAGCCTTCACCTCGAGAACGTCGATGCCTGACAGCCGCTGGACGTCCCAGCTGAACAGCGAAACGGATGCCGCTTCGAAGCGTTCCTGCCCGCTTCCCAGCCGGATCGATTCCTCGAACGGCGTGAAACCGCGCGGTGGATACTGCAGCAGGTCGTGCGCCTGGGTAGCGCCGACGGCCGCGTAGTCGACCGGCTGGTCCTCGAAGTTGCTCCGGCGCATCCGCTACTTCTTTTCTTTCGTCTCGGTCTCTCCGGACAACGCGGCAATGAAGGCTTCCTGCGGAACTTCGACCCGCCCGACCATCTTCATGCGCTTCTTGCCCTCTTTCTGCTTCTCGAGCAGCTTGCGCTTACGGCTGATGTCGCCGCCGTAGCACTTGGCGAGGACGTCCTTGCGCATGGCGCGGACGGACTCGCGGGCGATGATCCTGGCACCGATGGCGGCCTGGATCGGGACTTCGAACTGCTGGCGCGGAATGAGTTTCTTGAGTCGCTCCGTCATCAGGAGGCCGTAGGCGTATGCCTTCTCGCGGTGAACGATCGCGCTGAACGCGTCGACCTGTTCGCCCTGGAGCAGGATGTCGACCTTGACCAGGTCAGCGGTCTGCGATCCGGAGGGTTCGTAGTCGAGCGAGGCGTAGCCCTGGGTGCGGCTCTTGAGGTGGTCGAAGAAGTCGAAGACGATCTCGCCGAGCGGCATCGTGTAGCGCAGTTCGACCCGGTCTTCACCGAAGTACTCCATGCCGAGCAGCGTGCCGCGGCGGCCCTGGCAGAGTTCCATGATGGTTCCGACGTAGTCCTTGGGGGCGAGGATACCGACCTTGACCATCGGCTCCTCGACGGTGGCGATCTTGCCACCGGGGAACTCGCTCGGGTTGGTGACGGTGACGACCTTCTTGTCGTCGGTCGTCACTTCGTATGTCACGCTCGGTGCCGTCGCAATGAGGTCGAGGTTGAACTCGCGCTCGAGGCGTTCGGTGACGATCTCGAGGTGCAGCAGTCCGAGGAAGCCGCAGCGGAATCCGAAGCCGAGGGCGACGGATGTCTCCGGCTCGTAGTTGAGCGAGGCGTCGGAGAGCTTGAGCTTGTCGAGAGCGTCGCGGAGAACCGGGTAGTCGCTGCCGTCGATCGGGTACAGGCCCGAGAAGACCATGGGCTTCGGGTCGGTGTAGCCGGGAAGCGCTTCGATGGATGGCTTGAGCGCCGTGGTGACGGTGTCACCGACCTTGGACTGGCGCACGTCCTTCACGCCGGTGATGAGGTAGCCGACCTCGCCGACACCGAGTCCCTGCGTCGGAGACGGCTCCGGTGAGCTGACGCCGATCTCGAGGAGTTCGTGCACGGCTCGCGTCGACATCATCTGGATGCGTTCGCGCGGGCTGAGGTGGCCGTCGATCATCCGGACGTAGGTGATGACGCCGCGGTACGTGTCGTAAACGGAGTCGAAGATCATGGCGCGCGC
Organism: Mycetocola sp. TRD_SC_2; assembly: GCF_055361225.1. Classification (NCBI taxonomy): domain Bacteria; kingdom Bacillati; phylum Actinomycetota; class Actinomycetes; order Micrococcales; family Microbacteriaceae; genus Mycetocola; species Mycetocola sp. TRD_SC_2. The sequence goes on from NZ_CM143954.1 coordinate 1,671,978, forward strand.
CGGAGCATCCGGGTTGCCGACCGGGTGGGGAATGCGCTCGACGACACGGTCGAGGAGTTCCTCGACTCCGACGCCGGTCTTGCCCGATACCTTGAGCACGTCGTCGGGTGAACCGCCGATGAGGTTGGCGATCTCCTTCGCATACTTGTCGGGGTCGGCGGCGGGGAGGTCGATCTTGTTGAGGACCGGGATGATCTCGAGGTCGTTCTCCATCGCGAGATAGAGGTTCGCGAGCGTCTGGGCTTCGATGCCCTGCGCTGCGTCGACGAGCAGGATGGCACCTTCACACGCCGCGAGCGAGCGGGAAACCTCGTAGGTGAAGTCGACGTGCCCAGGGGTGTCGATCATGTTGAGCGCATAGGTCTGGCCGTCGAGCGCCCATGGCATCCGTACCGCCTGGCTCTTGATGGTGATGCCGCGTTCGCGCTCGATGTCCATGCGGTCGAGGTACTGGGCGCGCATGTCGCGATCGGCGACGGCGCCGGTGACACCGAGCATGCGGTCGGCGAGAGTCGATTTGCCGTGGTCGATGTGCGCAATAATGCAGAAGTTGCGGATGAACGACGGGTCGGTAGCGGCAGGCTCGAGTGCCTTTACAGCTTTGGGGCTCACGCGTTCCTCAGGAATCTTGATGGGCGGGAAGGGACTAACTCCCCATTGTCCCATGAACGGTGCCGGGCTGCGTTCGACGCGATTGGCTCCGAATTACCGGTAACGGCACCTGAACTGGTATCGTTGCTCCCTGACTTGCGTGTGGGTCGCCCCGCACGATTTTAGCCGCGAAGCGCCCTCTCTCGCCCAGTGGCACATCCCATTCGAAATACAACGGAAGCGTATAAACGTGGCAAACATTAAGTCGCAGATCAAGCGAATCGGCACCAACAAGAAGGCGACCGAGCGCAACAAGGCCGTCAAGAGCCAGCTCCGGACGCTCGTCCGCCAGACCCGTGAGGCTATCCTCGCCGGTGACAAGGCGAAGGCTGAGTCCTCCCTCAAGGTCGCCTCGAAGAAGCTCGACAAGGCCGTGAGCAAGGGCGTCATCCACCAGAACCAGGCTGCGAACCGCAAGTCGGCTCTCGCCAAGAAGGTTGCTTCGCTCTAAGCGACACCCTCTTTTCACCACAGGCTCCGCTTCGGCGGGGCCTGTGGTGGTTAACGCAGCGTATGCCCGCGGCTTCGTTGGTCCTGAATGCTCACTTTCGCGACTCAAACGCGCCATTTGGGACCGATAAGCCGGGCGGTGACCAGCGGAGGGTCAGCGGCCGCGACCCGCGACCGTGTGCACCATGCGCTCGAGGGCGTAGACCGGGTCGCGCCCGGCGCCCTTCACGCTCGCGTCGGTGTCGGCGAGCACCTGGATGCAGCGACCGAGCCCGCGGTCGGTCCAGCCGGCGAGATCGCGTCGTGCCCGGTCGACCTGCCACGGCGCGAGCCCGAACTGCCGGGCGAGGTCGGCGGAGGACCCGCGTCCGCCCTGCACCTTCGCCATGGTCCGGAGCTTGCTGGCGAACGCGGCGACGATCGGCACGGGGTCAGCGCCGGAGTCGAGGGCGTGCCGAAGTCCGACGAGTGCTTCGGCGTAGCGACCGGCGATCGCCGCGTCAGCGACGGCGAACGCATTGGTTTCAACCCGCCCGCCGTAGTACTGCGTCACCGTCGCTTCGGTGATCTCGGCGGTGCTGTCGGAAATGAGCTGGGCACAGGCGCCTGCGAGTTCGGCAAGGTCATCGGAGAACGCGGCGACAACCGCGCGAAGTGCCGCAGGGCGGATGGCCTTACCCGCCGCCTTGAACTCAGCGGCGGCGAAGTCGTGCTTCTCGCTGTCTTTCTTCAGTTCGGCGCAGACGACCTCGATCGCGAACGCCTTGCTCGCGCGCACGGCATCGAGAAGTTTCTTGCCCCGCACTCCCCCGGCGTGACGAAGCACGACGTACGCGCCCTCCGCCGGTGAGCCCAGGTAGTCGAGGGCGTCGGCGAGAAATGCGTCTGAGCACTTCTCCACGTTGGTCACGCGGATGAGCCGCGGCTCACCGAACAGCGAAGGGCTCGCGAGTGTGAGCAGCTCGCCGGGTGCGTAGCTGTCGGCTTCGATGTCGTTCACTTCGAGGCTCGGGTCCTCGACCCGGAGGTAATCACGGAGGGTGCGGATGGCCCGATCCGCGAGGAACCTCTGGGTGCCGGAGACGAGAACGATCGGCGCGGGGCGCACGGCGTTCCAGCCGAGTTGCGGGATCGCGACCTTCGCCGCCGACTTCGCTGCGGTACCGCTGCGTGGAGCTGCCACTGTCCACCGTCCTTCCACCGCAAGCCTACCGGCGACCACGGACAGCGGCGGCGGTCAGCAGGGTCTCTGCGTCCACACCACCGGCGCCGACGCCGTGCCGCCCACCGCGATCAGCCCGCACAGATCGGTTCTCAACGGCGTCGTTCCCACCGCGGCGAGGATGCCGAGGAGCGCGGGCGCCGGATGCCCGTAGTCGTTGTCGGCACCCACCGGGACGAGCCCGATCCTGGCAGCAGCCTCCCCGTACAGGCGCGCGCTCTGATCAGCCGAGCCGTGATGAGCAACCTTGACCAGGTCGACCGGTCCACGCAGCCCGTGCCCGGCGAGGATCCGCTCCTGCGCGCGCTCATCGAGGTCGCCGAGGAACAGCGAACGGATGCCGTCCGGCTCGGCCGGCTCCACCACAACGGTCACGCTTGCGGCGTTGCCCTCCCAGAGTGGGCCCGCCCGCGGCGGCGGCCAGAGCACGCGCCAGTGCGCGGTCCCCAGCGTGCCGGACATCCCGGCATCCGCTCGCCGCACCGTCGCTCCACCGGCGGCCAGATCCTCGAGAAGCCGTTGATCCGACGCGTTCTCAGGAGCACCGGTCAGAACGAGGCCGGTCCTGCCTCGAATGGCATCGACACCTCCGACGTGGTCCAGGTCGAAGTGGGTGAGGATGACGAGGTCGAGCCGACCGATGGCGAGGGTGTCGAGGCAGACAGCGAGGGGCTCCGGTTCGACACCGGTGTCGATCAGGGCGACGGCACCGGCCGACCGAATCAGGATCGCGTCGCCCTGACCGACGTCGCAGGCGGCGACGCTCCAGTCCCGCGGCAAGGACAGCGCAGGGGCGAGGCGTTCGCCGGCGAGCGTCCCTGCCCACGCTCCCCCGGCGATCAGGAGCACGCCGGTACAGAGCGCCGCCACGGTTTTTCGCCCGGACCGGGCGGCGAGGACGCCCGCGATCGAGACCGCGGTGAGAGCAGCGAGCACCACGGCACCCGCTGGCCCCGGCAGCCACGGGAGGTTCGCGACCGGGAGCCGATCCACCGTCGCCGCGATTGCCGCGATCCACGTGGCCGGCAGCCAGCCCAGCCACAGGGCAACGGTCGCGAGCACGGGGAGCACCGGCACGAGGAGACAGGCGGCGAGCCCGAGCAGGGTCGCCACCGGCGCCGCGGGTGCTGCCAGAAGGTTGGCCGGCACCCCGAGGAGCGGAACGGTCGGGTTGAGCAGGAGGAGCACCGGCTGGCAGGCGATCTGCGCAGCGAGCGGGATGGCGAATGCAACGGCGAGCGGCCTCGGCAGCCACGTTGAGAGCCAGCGCGTCAGCGGACGCGTGAGCAGGAGCAACCCACCCGTCGCCAGAGCCGAGAGCACGAAGCCGAAACTCCGGGCGAGCCAGGGGTCGCTGACCACGATCACGAGAACGACGAGGGCGAGAACGGGAAGCCCAGCCGTCGGTCGCCCGACACCCAGCGCGAGGAGCACCGCCAGAGCCATCAGACCGGCCCGGATGACACTCGGCTCCGGCGTCACGAGCACGACGAACAGCCCGAGCCCCACCAGCGCGCCACAGATCCGGAGCCAGCGCGGGGCGCTGAGGGCCGCGAGAAGAAGAGTGAGCACGGCGACGATGACCGCGCAGTTCGCCCCGGACACCGCCGTGAGGTGGCTGAGCGCGCTCGTCTTCATCGCCGCGTCCAGCTCATCGCTCACCGCGGTGGTGTCGCCGACCGAGAGCCCCGGAAGGAGCTCGCCTCCCCTCCCCGGCAGTTCGGCCGCCCGGTTCACCAGGCCGGTCCGGAGATCGGCGGCCCAGCCGAGATACCAGGGCGGGCCTTCGACGACCGTTGCTGGCTGACGGGCGAACAGCAGGAACGCGGCGGAATCGCCAGGGGCGGTTTCGCGCACCGTGACATCCGCTTCGACCACCGCTCCGAGTGACACCGGATGCCGCGAATCCACCGTCGCGAACAACACCACCGGTGCCGAGAGGGCGACGAGCGCGTCTCCTCGGTCAACCTCAATAACCGCACCTCGGATCCGCTGGGCGCTCTCGTCGGCGGATTCCCCGCTGGCACTCCCCGGAGCATCCTCCTGCCGCTCCCACGGCGAGGCCCGCTCGTCATCGAGAACGGACTTCTCTGTCACGACGAGACGGAGCGTCGTCAGCCGACCCGTGTCAGCAGCTGAGGTGAGAACATCCGGCGTGCGTGACGGAGCCCGGACGGCGACAGCGGTCGCTGCGAGAAAGACGGCGAGCAAGGCCAGCGCCGCCCACGCCCACCACGGTGACACCGAGCGCGCGGTCGACGATGGATGCCGTGTGCGGGCCACCGCAACACCGGTCGCCCCGCAGGCGGCAAAGAGGGCTACAAGAGCGACAGGCACGGCCGCCGACGGAACACTGACGAGGACGCCCGCTGATACCCACGCGGCGACGGCGGGCGGCACCAGCCGGGTGGCGCTCGTCACACCGACACCAGATCCCGAAGCGCTTCGAACGTCTTGTCGCCAATGCCGGGAACGTTGAGCAGGTCCTCGACGGCGCCGAAGCGCCCGTTGGCGTCCCTCCACGCCAGGATGCGCTGCGCCAGGGCGGGGCCGACCCTCGGGAGGGTCTCGAGTTCAACGGTCGTCGCGGTGTTGAGATTGACGACCCCGCCCGGTGCGCCCGGCACCCCTGCCACGGGCCCCGGCGGCGGCGCCGCTCCCGCCGCCAGGACCAGGATCTGCTCGCCGTCGCTGAGGAACCGGGCGAGATTCACCGTGTTCTGGTCAGCCTCGGGCGTGAATCCGCCCGCCGCAGCGATGGCATCAACGACCCGGTCGCCGTCGCGCAATTGATAGACGCCCGGCGTCGTCACCTCACCGAGAACGTGGACGTAGAACGCCGCGCCACCACCATTGTTCACGACCGCCGTCGGCGACGGCGCTGGCAGAGTCCGAGCCTGACCGGTCGCCCCGAGCAGCGATACGATCACCGCGGTGACGAGACCGCCGAGCAGGAGTACGACGAGCGCCCCGGCACCGATCCTCGCGCCGGTCGACCGACGGGTCGCCAGCTGTCCTGGCGGGGCGGATACCGCGCGCGGCGACCGCGCGAAAGCGTGCCTGGCCATACGATCCAGTCAAGACCGCGAATCCGCTCGTCCGCCCAGCGCAGCAGCGGCCGTGGACAAAACCTGGGTTGCCCGCCCCTGTGCAGGGACGGGCAACCGGGTTACGGCTTGGTCGCGAGGCTCACGATCTTCGGAGCCCGCACCACGACGTTCACGATCGTCCGGTCGCCGATGGCGCGCTGCACGGCGGCAGACGCACGCGCCAGCTTCTCGAGCTCGTCGGTACCGATCTTCGGCGACACCTCGAGCCGGTCACGCACCTTGCCGTCGACCTGCACGACACACGTCACAGACTCGGCGACGAGAAGCGTCGGGTCAGCCTTCCGCCACTGCACCGTCGCGACGGCGGGCTCGTAACCGAGCTGCTCCCACATGTCTTCGGCGGTGTACGGGGCGAAAAGATTGAGCGCTACAGCGGTGACTTCCGCAGCCTCGCGCACCGCGGGATCCGCTGGCCCCGCACCGGAATCGATGACTTTCCTCGTCGCGTTGACGAGTTCCATCAGCCGGGCGACGACGACGTTGAACTTGAACTGCTCGACGAGGCTCGGAGCGTCGGCGAGGAACCGGTGGGTGATCCGCCGGAGCGCGATGTCTCCGGTCTTCCAGACCACGTCCGGCGCGCTCGACACGTCATGCGCGACCCGCCACGCGCGGGCAAGGAACTTCGCGGATCCGGCGGGCGAGACATCCGCCCAGTCGATGTCGTCCTCGGGAGGGCCGGCGAAGATGAGCGTGACGCGCAGCGCGTCTGCACCGTACGTCGCGAGCTCACTTGCGAACTCGACGAGGTTACCGCGGCTCTTCGACATCTTTGCGCCGTCCATGAGCACCATGCCCTGGTTGAGCAGCGACGAGAACGGTTCGGTGAACGTGAGGATGCCCTGGTCGTAGAGCACTTTCGTCATGAACCGCGAGTACAGCAGGTGGAGAATCGCGTGCTCGACACCGCCGACGTACTGGTCGACGGGAGCCCACTTGTCGGCGAGCTTCGGGTCGAACGCCATGGTGTCCGACTGCGGGTTGAGGTAGCGCAGGTAGTACCAGGAGCTGTCGACGAACGTGTCCATCGTGTCTGAGTCACGCTTCGCCGGCGCGCCACACCGCGGGCACGGAACGTTGATCCAGTCCTCGGCCGCTCCGAGCGGGCTGGTGCCCTTCGGCTGCAGGTCGAGACCCTCTGCCGGCGGCAGTTCAACCGGAAGCTGGTCCTCGGGCACGGGAACTTCGCCACACGCTTCGCAATGGATGATCGGAATCGGCGCACCCCAGTAACGCTGGCGCGAGATCAGCCAGTCGCGGAGACGGTAGTTCTTCGCCGTCTTTCCCAGACCGGATGCCGCGAGGGCGTCGGTGATCTTCGCGATCGCCGCGTTCTTGCTCAGGCCGTCGAACGGACCGGAGTTGATCAGACGGCCGGGGCCGACGAGTGCTTCACCCGTCGACTTCGGGTCGGTGAGCGGCAGGTCGTCCGGAAGCACTCCGTCGACGAGCACGGGGATGGCGCCGGTGACGGGCTGGTTGGTGTCGACCACGACACGAACGGGCAGGTCGAACGCCCGGGCGAAGTCGAGGTCGCGCTGGTCGTGCGCCGGAACGGCCATGATCGCGCCGTGACCGTAGTCGGCGAGCACGTAGTCGGATGCCCAGATCGGCAGGCGTTCCCCGTTGAGCGGATTGATCGCGTACCGCTCGAGGAACACACCGGTCTTCTCACGCTCGGTGCTCAGTCGCTCGATGTCGCTCTCACCCTTGACCCGGTCGACGTACTCCTCGAACGCCGCCTTGGTCTCCGCGGGAGCGTCTGCGACGAGCTCAGCAGCGAGGTCGGAATCAGCGGCAACAACCATGAAAGTCACGCCGTAGAGGGTGTCCGGTCGCGTCGTGTAAACGGCGACGGGATCGGCCTTGCCCTCGATGACGAAGTTGACGTCGGCACCGGTCGAGCGGCCGACCCAGTTGCGCTGCATGCTGAGGACCTTCGACGGCCAGGCGCCCTCGAGCTGCTTGAGGTCGTCGACGAGGCGGTCGGCGTAGTCGGTGATGCGGAAGTACCACTGCGTGAGCTTCTTCTTCGTCACGGCGTTGCCGCAGCGCTCACAGTGGCCGTCGACGACCTGCTCGTTCGCGAGCACCGTCTGGTCGAACGGGCACCAGTTCACGGCGCTGGCCTTACGGTACGCGAGGCCCTTCTCGAACAGCTGGAGGAACAGCCACTGGGTCCAGCGGTAGTACTCAGGGTCTGAGGTGTGGATTTCGCGGTCCCAGTCGAACGACGGCGCGTAGATCTGGAAGCTCTTCTTCTGCTGCGCGATGTTGTCGTAGGTCCAGCCGCGCGGGTCGACGCCGCGCTTGATGGCGGCGTTCTCGGCGGGCAGGCCGAAAGAGTCCCAGCCGATCGGGTGCATCACGTTGAAGCCCTGCTGACGCCAGTAACGGGCGACGACATCGCCGAGGCCGAACGCTTCAGCGTGGCCCATGTGCAGGTCGCCTGACGGGTAGGGGAACATGTCGAGAACGTACTTGCGCGGGCGCTTGTCACCCTCGGCGTCGGTCGCGAAGGGCTTCAACCGGTCCCAGACCGGGAGCCACTTCTCCTGGATCGCGGCAAAGTCGTACTTCTGTCCGGCCTGGTTCTGCTCGTCGTTCGACACGTGACTCTCATTCATCTCCGGGGAACGGACCCGCGCGGGTGCTCTCCGGCTCCCGCGCGATCCACCGATCTAGCCTAGTTGTTCCTGTCGCACCCCGAGGGCAGCGAGCGGAGCCGCTGCTTTCACGCGCGTTTCCTCGATTTCTTCCTCGATGACGGAGAGCGCGGTGATCCCTCCCCCCGTGCCGACGGATGCTCCGCCAGCGTCGATCACGATGCTCCGGATCACCATGGCCAGGTCCACGGCACCGTCAGCACCGAGAAAGCCGAAGGCGCCGGAGTAGACGCCACGTGGACCGGACTCGAGCCGGTCGAGGATCGTCATCGCGCTGACCTTGGGTGCGCCTGTCATCGACCCGGCCGGGAATGCGGACTGGACGGCATCCACCGCGCTCACCCCCGGGGCGAGCGTCGCGGTGACGGTGCTGACGAGCTGGTGCACCTGGGCGTAGCTCTCGACGGCGAGCAGGCTGGGAACCGCGACGCTGCCGCGAGCCGCGACCCGGCCGAGGTCGTTCCGCATGAGGTCGACGATCATGAGGTTCTCGGCGCGTTCCTTGTCGCTCGCGAGCAGCTCGGCCCGGAGCGCATCGTCGCGCTCGGGCGTAACCCCCCGCGGCCTCGTCCCCTTGATCGGTTTCGTTGTGACCGTGCCGTCCGGCGTGATCCGCAGAAACTGCTCCGGAGATGCGCTGACGAGGGCCGTGCCGTCGACGCGGATCAGGCCGCCGTGGTGGCTCGGGCTCGCCCGCCGCAGTCGGCGGTAGACCTCGACCGGGTCGAAGGCACCGGGCACCCGCACCTCGTTGGTGAGGCACAACTGGTACGCGTTGCCCGCACGGATCTCCTCCTGCGCTCGCTCGATGAGCGCGCCGTACGCCGGAGGGTCGTGCCGCCAGGTCGCGGTCGCGGGCTCCGCTGGCGAGACCGGGGTGGCCGCGGCCGGAGCATCCAGCGCCGACAGCCAGTCGAACGCGGTCTCGTGGTGGCCGTACTCCACCGCGATGATGGTGCCGGCGCCGTGGTCGAAGACAAGCATCCGCGCGGGCCGCACGAAGGCGGCATCCGGGTAGCGGGACGGATGCGACGGGGTGCCGGTCGTGGGCGCCCCGGCTTCGTAGCCGAACCAGCCCACCCAGCCGGGTGCGAACTCCCCCGCCCGAGGCACATCCGGTGCGTCCGTGAGGCTGGTCCTCAGCGCGCCGAAGATCGTGGCATCCGGGGTGACCGTCGCGTTGGTTCCGGCCCAGGAGGTGACGGATGCGTCGGCGACGGACGCGGTGAGAAGGTCTGTTCCGTCTCCGAGATAACTGAAGCCCGCGCTCGCATCGATGCCGCTGTCGAGCCAGAACGCGCGGGGTGACTCGGCGAACAGTGTGCGGAAGGCGACGTCGGGGTCGATCCAGGCCGCGAGGCGCCGGAATCTCGAACTGCTTTTCACATCGTCAACCTTAGGTGTCCGGCGAAACCCGGCGATCCGGTGGTCGATTCACCGCACTTTGCCGTTGCCGCGGTCGAGTATCCACACTCTGACACTCGCGGCAGGATGGAGGGACAGATCGTGGAGAATCGAGCGGCGCAACCGTGAGCGCCGTCGAAGGCGCGCGCCGTACACTGCCTGGATGACACTCCGGACCTCCCTGACCGACTTCGGCATGCGCGCGATGAACGGGGTGCACCGGATCCTGCTGGCGGTGTCTGGCGGAAAACTCGGGCGCACGTTCGGCCGGATGATCGTCGTCGAGCTGCACACTGTCGGCCGCAAGTCGGGCAAGAGACGCTCGACGATGCTCACCGCTCCGATCTTCGGTAACGGCACCTACGTCCTCGTCGCGTCGAAGGGTGGTGACGACAGGAACCCACAGTGGTACACGAACCTCACCGCGAATCCCGAAGTCGAGCTCACCGTCGACGGAACGACGAGCACGTTCATCGCTCGCACCGCGACCGGCGACGAGAGGCGACGGATGTGGCCCGAGATCGTGAAGTCATACTCCGGGTACGCCGGCTATCAGCGTCGCACCGACCGGGAGATTCCCGTGGTCATCTGCGAACAGGTGAGCGGCGACATCCGACCCTGAACGAAACGGCGCTCACTCCGCGGCAGTGACGGGCTCTTGAAGCACACCGCCCGCGACGATGAAACGCCGGTCGAGCAGGTCCGACGGCACGTCGCCGTGTGAGATCAGCACGACGCTGCGCTCCTCGGCTGCCCCAGCGGTGAGCAGGTCCCGGAGAAGTTCAGCGGCGAGATCCGCTTCGACGTTCGCGGTCGGTTCGTCGAACACGATCACCGGGAAGTCCCGGAGCAGAGCCCGGGCGAGCGCGATCCGCTGGGCCTGCCCGCCGGAGACCAGCGAACCGCGTTCGCCCATCGGCGCGTCCAGTCCACCGCGCGCCGCCGCCCAGTCGTCGAGGCCGACCCGGTCGAGCACCTCGAGGAGCTCGGCGTCGGTCGCCTCATCTCTGGCGAACAGGAGATTCTGGCGCAGGCTCTCGTCGAAGAGGTACGGGATCTGCTCGCACAGCCCCACGACATCCCGCACCGCTTCAAGCGGAAGATCGCGAACGTCCTGGCCGGCCAGGCGGTAGTCCCCGTCATGGTCGAGGAACCGCACGAGCAGGTGCGCGAGCGTCGTCTTGCCGGCGCCGCTGGCACCCTCGATCAGAACTCGTTCGCCGCGCCGGAGCGTGAACGATGGAATCCGGATCGCCGGTGTACCCGCTCCTGGCCAGCGAGCCGATGCGTCGCTCAGGGCGAGAATCGGTGCCGCCGGATCCGGCGCCCAGTCGTGGACGCCGCCAGCAACGGGGATCTCGGCGGGCACGACCGTCGGCGCGACATCCGCGATCCGCCCCGCACTCGAGCGCACCTGCCGCCACGCGCTCACCGCGAGGGGAACGGATGCCACGACCTCGAAGACCGCGAGCGGCACGAGAACGATCACGGCGAGTCCTGGACCGGTCAGGGTGCCCGTGCCGGTCTGCGCCAGAGACGGGATGCCGGCGATGAGCGCGAGTGCGACGGCGAGCCCCGAGAACAGCGACATCGCTGCCGCGGCGATACCGGTCCCGAGCGATCGCGCGGTGAGCGCGCGCGTGAGGGCGGCATCCGCTGTCGCGACCGTGCGCCGGCTGCCCTCCTCAGCACCGTACGCGAGCAGAACGTCGAGGCTCCCGAGGTAGTCGAGCAGAGCGTCGACGAGCGCGGCTCTCTTCGGCGCGATGCTGCGTTCAGCGGATGCCGCGACGCGGCCGGCGACGAGGATCCCGATCGCGAAGGCGACGACCAGGGAGAGCGCGAGCCCAACCGCGGCGGCCGGAGACAGCAGCGCGACGACCCAGACGGCGATCCCCGCGACGCCGAGCGAGGTGAGAAGCGGCTGGACGACGCGCAGGGGCAGGTTCTGCAGTTCGTCGACGTCGGAGACGAGCGACGACAGCAGCGAGCCACGGCCGGTGCGGCCGAGGCCGTCAGGAGCGAGCGGGATCAGCCGGCGCAGGAGGTCGACGCGTACGGTTTCGAGCTGCCGGAAGGCCGCGTCGTGGCTGGCGAGCCGCTCCAGGTAGCGGAAGAAGGCGCGTCCGAGCGCGAATGCGCGCACCCCGACGACAGCCATCGACAGGTACAGGATCGGTGGCTGCTCGGCGGCGCGCGTGATGAGGTACGCGCTCGTCGCGAGCAGCGCGACAGTGGAGAACGCCGCGAGGATGCCGAACACGACGCCCCACACCCAGCCGGCGGTTCGTGGCTGTGCGGTGGAGAGCACCGCCCGCACCTCGGGCGAGATCCGTCCCGTCGTCGTCGCGGCGCTCATCGGACACCCGCCAGAAGAGTGGACTCGATCGGGATGACGGCATCGGCACGGTCGATCACCGCGCGACGGTGACTGATGACGACCACGGCCGGGCCGCCGTCGGCGAGCGTCCGGAGACCGTCGAGCAGCGCCGCCTCCGTCGCTGAATCGAGGGCGGAGCTCGGTTCGTCGAGCAGCACGACGGAGCAGTTCCGCTCAAGGCTGCGGTAGATGGCGCGGGCGATACCGACGCGCTGGGCTTGTCCACCGGAAAGACCGGACCCGGCGACACCGACGGTAGTGCCCAGATCGATGTCGGCGGCGGCAGCGAGGCCGAGCGAGTGCCGGGCAAGCTCGTGGTCCACGGCGGGCGAACCGAGGGCGACGTTCTCGGCGACGGTTCCCGCCACGAGAGCGGGCCGTTGCCCGGCCCAGGCGAGCCACGGCCGCTCGCCACCACCAGCAGCGACGCGGTTCCCATCGAGGGTGATGGTGCCGCTCGACCGAGCAAAGCCGAGGATCGCCGCGAACAGGCTCGACTTGCCCGCGCCGCTCGGCCCGGCGATCACGGTAATCGATCGCCGCGGGAATTCTGCGGTCACCGGATCGAGCACAGGTCCGTTGCCATAATCGACCGAGACACCGTGGAGGGCGAGCGACCCGGATGCGTCGACCGCGCTGTCGACGGAAGCCGCGGCATCCGTCGGGAGCTTCGCCGCATCGTCGAGGATGGCGAACGCGTCCTCGGCGGCGGCCACACCTTCGGCGGCGGCGTGGAAGTTGGTGCCGACCTGCCGGAGCGGAAGGAACGCTTCGGGGGCGAGCAGCAGAACGAACAGTCCGACGGAGAGTGCCAGCGATCCGTCTACCAGCCGCAGGCCGATCGACACGGCTACGAGGGCGACCGAAAGGCTCGCCGCGAGCTCGAGCGCGAAGCTCGAGAGGAACGAGACACGGAGCACGCGCATGGTCTGCACGCGGTAGTCCCGGGTGATCGTGCGCATCCGGTCGACCAGCCGGCGTTCCCGGCCGAAGATCTTCAGCGTGGCAAGGCCGCCCAGGGTGTCGACGAAACTCGTGGACAAGTCACCGAGCACTCTCCACTGCCGCCGCTGCACGGCCTGGGTCGCCCAGCCGATGAGCACCATGAACAGCGGAATCAACGGCAGGGTCACGAGAATGAAGATCGCCGAAACCCAGTCCTGAAGGAAGATGACGCCCACCATGACCGGGGTGACGATCACGGTGAGGATGAGCTGCGGCAGGTACTTCGAGAAATAGTCGTCGAGCGCGTCCATGCCGCGGCCCAGCAGCGTCGCGATTCGCCCGCCACTGTGCAGGGCGAGCCAGGCCGGGCCGAGGCGGCGAACAGCGTCGAGCACGCCGAGCCGGAGCTCGCTCTTCACCCGTGCAGCGCCGCGGGCGGCAACGAGGTCCTGGGCGTAGACGAGACCAGCACGTGCCAGGGCGACGCCCACCAGAGCGACGATCTCGGGCAGCAGATCCTCGAGGGACCGGCCGTCGATCGCGCCGGTGACGCACACGGTGACCAGCCAGGCGAAGGCGACGATGCACGCCGCGGTGGCGACGCCGATGGCCGCGCCGCTCACGAGGAACCATCTCGCGCTGACCGCGTAACGAAGAAGCCGGGGATCGAGGGGGCGCACGGAGATCAGGTTAGTGCGCCACGTCGGGAACCGGCTGCGCGCCGGCATCCGCCCCGCCGTCGATGTGGGTGCGGGTGACCCGCTTGCGGAACACCCAGTAGGTCCAGCCCTGGTAGGCGAGGATCAACGGCAGCGCGAACAGCGCCGTCCAGCTCATCACCTGCAGCGTGTACGGGCTGGATGATGCGTTCGCGATGGTGAGGCTGTTGGCCGGGTCGTTACTCGCGGGCATGACCGCCGGGAACAGCGACGCAAAGAGGGTCATCACCGCGAGGCCGATCGTGAGCGCCATGAGGCCGAAGGCGAGGCCTTCGCGCTTGCGGGCGTTCGCGAGCACGGAAGCGATGAGGGTGACCGCGGCCGCGGCCGCGGCGAAGAACGCAGGGAGTGTTCCGTGCGCCAGCACCGTCCAGGTGAGGAAGGCTGCGGCGACCACGATTGTCAGGATGCCGGCACGCGTCGCGAGCGCGCGCGAACGGTCCCGGATGTCACCGTCGGTCTTGAGGGCGAGGAAGAGCGCCCCGTGCGTGAAGAAGAGGAGAAGCGTCGTGACGCCACCGAGAAGGGCGTACGGGTTGAGCAGGTCGAAGACGGTACCCGTGTAGTTGTGCCCGGCGTCGAGGGGAACACCCTGGACGATGTTGGCGAACGCGACACCCCACAGCAGGGCTGGGATCGCCGAGCCCCACACGATCATGTTGTCGAAGCGCCGCTTCCAGGCGAGCTCGGGTCGCTGGTGGCGGTACTCGAACGAGACGCCCCGCAGGATGAGGGCGATGAGGATGATCAGCAATGGCAGGTAGAACCCGCTGAACAGTGTCGCGTACCACTCGGGGAACGCCGCGAACAGTGACGCGCCCGCCACGATCAGCCACGTTTCGTTGAGATCCCAGACCGGGCCGATGGTGTTGATGACGACGCGCCGGTCGGTGTCATCCTTCGACACGAACGGGAGGCTCATCCCCACTCCGAAGTCGAACCCGTCGAGCACAAAGTAGCCGACGAAGAAGAACGCGATGATGAAGAACCAGAGAACTCCGAGATCCATGATGTCCTCCTAGTAGACCGTCGTGGTGACGAGGGGTTTGCCGGTTTCAGCGTCCGGTTCCGGTGTATCCGCCGGCCCCTGTTGTGCCGCCTTCTTGATGAGGCGGAACTCGACGACGGCGAGGGATCCGTAGACCACGGTGAACGCTGTCAGCGAGAGCAGGACCTCGAGTCCGGTGACGCCGGGAGAGACGCCGTCCGCTGTTTCGAGGAGCCCGAAGACGAGCCAGGGTTGCCTGCCCATCTCGGTGAAGACCCAGCCGACGATCATCGCACCGAGCGAGAGCGGGAACGACCAGACCGCAGCCTTCCACACCCACGTGTTCGACGGCATCCGCCCCTTGCGGGTGAGCCAGAGGCCGACCATCGCGACGAAGATGTGCAGGAGGCCCATGCCGATCATCCAGCGGAACGACCAGTACGTGACCCAGACGATCGGCACGTAGTCGCCGGGACCATAGAGGGTCTGGTACTGCTCCTGCAGGTTGTTGATGCCCTCGACGGTTCCGTCGAAGGTGTGCGTCGAGAGGAACGACAACAGGTAGGGGATCCGGATCGAGAAGAGCTCGTGCACGCCGTCCGGAGTGCCCAGGGTGAAGATCGAGAAGGAGGCGTCCGCGCCGGTAGACGTCACGTACAGTGCCTCGGCCGCGGCCATCTTCATCGGCTGCGTTGCCACCATGGCGAGGCTGAGCTGGTCGCCGGCGAGGGTGGTGAGCGCACCGGAGACCACCATGGACCACAGGCCGAACTTGAGCGCGGGGCGCATCGTCTCGAGGTGCTGGTACCTGGAGAGGTGCCACGCGGCGACCGTGATGATGAGACCCGCAGAGACCATGAAGCAGGCGAAGATCGTGTGCGGGAATGCGGCAAGCGCGACGGGGTTGGTGAGCAGCTCCCAGATGCTGGTGAGCTCGGCCCTGCCCTTCTCCTCGTTGATCCGGAACGCGACGGGGTTCTGCATGAAGGCGTTCGCGGCGATGATGAAGTAGGCCGAGAGGATGCTGGCGATCGAGACCACCCAGATGGTCGCGAGGTGCAGTTTTTCGGGCAGCTTGTCCCAGCCGAAGATCCACAAGCCGATGAAGGTCGCCTCGAGGAAGAAGGCGAGCAGCCCCTCGAATGCGAGGGGGGCGCCGAACACGTCGCCGACAAAGCGGGAGTAGTCCGACCAGTTCATGCCGAACTGGAACTCCTGCACGATGCCCGTCACGACGCCCATGGCGAAGTTGATGAGGAAGATCTTGCCGAAGAAGTGAGTGAGCTGGAGGTAGTGGGCCTTGCCCGTTCGCACCCACGCGGTCTGGAAGATCGCGACGGTCAGCGCCATTCCGATGGTGAGTGGCACGAACAAAAAGTGGTAGATCGTCGTCAGCCCGAACTGCCAGCGTGACAGCAGCAGTGGGTCCAGTAGCTCGTTCACTTCACCTCCACGGCGAATTTCTACACCGTGTAGAAACGTTCTCCCCCGAGTGTAGAACACATTTCTACGCGCCGTAGAACTACTTCTACTGTTTGTAGAAAACTTTCGGCGGAGCCGGTATCGTAGAGGCATGGCAACACTGGGAGATCTCGAACGAGCGGTTATGGATGTGCTCTGGAACGCAGAGGACGCACTGAGCGCAAACGATCTTCGCGACCGCCTGCACGCCAGTGAGCGAGCCGGTGCGAAGGACGTTGCTGTCACGACCGTTCTGACCGTGCTCTCCCGGCTCGAAGCCAAGAACTTCGTCTCGCGTGACCGCTCGATGCGACCTCACCTGTACCGCTCGGTGACCAGCCGGGCAGAACACACCGCCGGTCTCATGCACGAGGTGCTCGGAGCAGCCCCGGACCGAGAAGCAGCGCTAGCGCGTTTCATCGGTTCCGTCTCGCCCGCCGAGGCTGAAACGTTGCGGCAACTGCTCGGTGCTCCCTCCCGCCAGTCCAACTAGCAGCAGCGAACACTAAACTCCGAGCGTGATGTTCTTCACCTCCGTGGTGCTCGCCTGCCTGGCCGTCCTGCTGGCCTGGCCGGTCCCCCTCCTTCTCGCTCGGGCACAGTGGCCGTCCCGTGCGCCCGGCACCGTGCTCGCTCTGTGGCAGGCCATCGCCCTCGCCGGTGGCCTCTCGATGATCGGCGCCTTCGTCACCTACGGGCTGATCCCGTTCGGACCGAGCCTCCTGCCCGGTCTCGCGGCGCTCCAGCGCCACTTCTTCGACGGCACTCTCCCGCCGGCCGCGAACCTCGGTCACATCTTCGCCCTCTGCCTCGCCGTCCTGCTGGCCGGGCATCTGCTTCTCAACCTCATCCTCACCGCCGTCCGCACGGAACGCCAACGGAACCGCCACCTGTCCCTCGTGAACCTGCTGAGCGCGCCGATGCCGGACCGGCCGGGTACCCGGGTCCTCGATCATCCCGCGCCCGTTGCCTACTGCCTGCCCGGGGTGACCCGGTCAGTCACCGTGCTGTCCGAGGGCATCGTGACCCTTCTGGATCCAGACCAGTTGAAGGCCGTCATCGCGCATGAGCGGGCACACCTCCGCCAACAGCACCACCTCGTCCTCGTCGCCTTCAAGTCCTGGCACAGCGCGTTGCCCTGGTTCCCCATCGCCAATCGGGCCGAGAACGCCGTCGGGCTTCTCGTGGAGATGCTCGCAGACGACCAGGCGCGCCGTGTCGTCGACGACACCACGCTCGCAACGGCGATCGCCCTCGTCGCTTCGGAGGGGGCATCTCGCCCGGACGGATCGACGCTCGAGCACCTGCACGCGGGCGATAGCGCACCAGGAGTAGCCGGGAGCCGGGTGCAACGTTTGATGCACCCACAGCCCCCATTGTCCACGGGAGCACGCACGCTCGTTCTCGTCGTGTCCGGAGCGCTTCTCGTGGTTCCTCCCCTGCTTCTCGTCATCGTTTGATTCCCCTAGGCTCAATCGGGTGAACGAGTTTCTCAGCTGGATCCTTGACCTCGTTCAGGGTGTCGACCCGGTCCTCCGCACCGCCCTGGCCGGCATCGCGATCCTGCTCGAGACATCCGTTCTTATTGGCCTTATCGTGCCCGGCGACACCGTCGTCATCGTTGCGAGCACAGCAGTCGACGGGCCGTGGCAGTTCGTGTCACTCGTCGTCGTCGTCATTCTCGGAGCGTTGGCCGGCGAGAGCATCGGCTTCGCCCTCGGCCGCTACTTCGGTCCGCGCATTCGCGAGAGCCGGCTCGGACGAAAGATCGGTGCGCGGCAATGGGAGCGCGCCGAGAACTACCTCGACCGGCGCGGCGGAATCGCCGTTTTCATCTCACGGTTCCTTCCCGTGCTCCACTCCCTCATCCCGCTCACCGTCGGCATGAGCACGATGACCTACCGCCGATTCATGTCGTGGACAGTGCCAGCGTGCATTCTCTGGTCGATCGCCTACGTCTCCGTCGGGTCGGCAGCGGCGGGCACCTACCGCGAACTCGCGGACCGGCTGCACTACGCCGGCTACATCTTCGTCGGAATCATCGCCGGATTCCTGCTGCTCGTCTTCATCGTCAAGAAGGTGCTCAACAAGACGCAGGAACGCCACATGAACCGCGCCGGCGACGGTGACGCCAACACGATCGAGAAGCCGTAGATCCCGCTGGAGGAATACCGGCATGCCAGACTGTCAGCATGCGAAACCGCGAGCAGCCCGGCCCCGGCGCGTCCAAGGCAGCCCTGACCCTGCACCGTGCAGCCCGTATCGATGACGCGTGGCTCGACTGGCGGGCACGGCGCGGGCGCAAACGTGGCCTCACCGCGACGGTCATCCCGTACACCGGCTACGGCTCGCCGACACTGTTGCGTGTTCTCGCCCGGGTGCTTCTCACCAAACCGGATGCCACACCGGCGGCCGCTCCCTCCCAGCGTGTGCGCGGTTGGCGCAGTTTCACGAGCATCCCGGTCGTCTCGGCGACAGTGACGATCGACGTCGGTGACGAATCCCACACCGTGCAGGCTGACCGCGGCGGCGTCATCGACGCCGAGATCCCCGTCGACCTCGAACCCGGGTGGCAGCAGATCACCCTGCGAAGCGAGGACTCCAGGCCTGTCGTCTCGAACGTCTTCATCTCGAATCCGGAGGTGCGTCTCGGCGTCATCTCCGACATCGACGACACCGTCATGGTCACGTTGCTCCCCCGGCCTCTCCTCGCCGCCTGGAACACGTTCGTGCTTGACGAACACGCGCGGACCCCGGTTCCCGGTATGGCGGTGATGCTCGAGCGCCTCGTGCGCAAACACACCGGGGCGCCGATGATCTACCTGTCGACGGGAGCATGGAACGTCGCCCCCACCCTCTCGCGGTTCCTCTCCCGGCACCTGTATCCGTCTGGCGCTCTCCTGCTCACCGACTGGGGGCCGACCCACGACCGGCTGTTCCGGAGTGGACGCCAGCACAAGGCCGACAACCTCCGTCGTCTCGCCGCCGAGTTCCCCGACATCCGCTGGCTCCTGGTCGGCGATGACGGGCAGCACGATGAAGAGATCTACGGCGAATTCGCCGAAGAGTATCCGGAGCGCGTCGCCGCGATCGCCATCCGCCAGCTGTCTCCCGGTGAGGCGGTCCTCGCCGGAGGCCGGTCGAAGGCCGAGGAACGCGACACGACGGCGGCACCATGGATTTTCGCCCCCGACGGCGCGGGGCTCCTCGAGCAGCTCGAGGAACTCGGCCTGGTTTAGAGTCCCGGGAGGGTCTCAGGCTGATCGGGCAATTCGATCGGGTCGACGAGGTGGCGGCCGTCGTTCTTGACGCTGTTCACCGCTTTGGACACCGGAAAGTAGTGGAAGTCGTGCGCCACCTCGAATGAGGTCGTGTCGAGCAGCTTCAGGGCGTCGTCCGGCGACAGGTCGCCGCCGAGCCAGTCGTCGTAGCTCTCCGGAGTGAGGCAGGCGGGCATCCGGTCGTGTACTTCGCCCGGTGCGACATGGGCGTCTCGCGTGATGATCGCCATCGACAGCCGCCAGCGGCCTGGATCGTCGTCGGCTTTCGACCGGTCAGGCCAGGCCTTCACGATGCCTGCCATGGCGACGTCGTGGCTGGGATGGTGAATGAAGAACGGCTGCTTGCCGTTCTCGGTGAGCTGCCACTCGTAGTACCCGGCCGCACTCACGATGCATCGCGACGACGCGAACGCGCCCTTGAACAAGCCGTTGGTCGCGACCGTCTCGATCCGGGCGTTGATGACGGGTTTACCCCCACCGAAGGTCGGCGAGTTCGGCGACACCATGCCCCAGCGCACCGATTCGAGCTGGCGGGTTCCGTGGTGTTCCCGGATCACCGGCACCGAGTCGGTCGGCGCGACGTTCCAGGACGGTGTCCATTCCGGCGCCGACTTGCCGGTCTCGGCCATGAACTCCCGGATGAGGTCGTCGGTTTCCTTGTCCATCGCAAATCGTCCGCACATGTTCTCATCCTGCCCGAGACCGCCGACACTGGCACCTCCTTTCGGCCAGGAGTTCACTCCCCGCCCCGCGAACGGCAGACTGGGCCGATGGACTCACTCCCACCCGCACAGCTCGCTCGTCTGCGTCTGATCTCCCAGAGGGTGCACCGGCCGCAGCCGACGACGCCGAGCGAGACCGTGACACATCTCACGGCGATGCAGGGACAGGACCTGCCGGGCGTCCTGTGGTCGATCGGGCTCCGCACGCCGGGTGCGACGGAGTCCGACGTGCGCGCGGCGTTCGACCGCCGCGAGCTGGTGCGCAGCTGGCCCATGCGCGGCACCCTTCATGCAATGACTCCCGACGACCTCCGGTTGATCCTTCCCCTGTCCCGGCACAGGCTGCAGACCGCCGTCGCAAGCCGTCACCGGGAGCTCGGCATCACTCCAGACGACGTGATCGCAGCGACGGATGCCGGCACGCGCGCGCTCGAAAACGGCCCGCTCACTCGCAAACAGCTGCTCGACGTGTTCGAGGCGGCCGACCAGCCGACGACCGGGCAACGCGGCTACCATCTCATCTCCGCGCTGGCGCACGCCGGGCTGATCTGTCAGGGACCGTTCATCGGCACCGAGCAGGCGTTCGTGCTTCTCGACGACTGGGCACCAGCCACGGGAGCAGTCCCCGACCGGGGCGAGGCAATCACCACGGTCGCGTTACGGTATTTTCTCAGCCACGGCCCGGCCACCGAAGCCGATTTCGCCTGGTGGGCCAACCTCACCCTCACCGATGTTCGCGCAGCGATCGCCGCCATCGGTGACCGCATGGCATCCAGAGCGATCGATGGAAAAACGTACTACGGAGCCGGCGACGTTCTCGACGCCGCCGGGCCCGGGGAGGGTGCGACCGACGTGCACCTGATGCCCGGGTTCGACGAGCAACTGCTCGGCTACACGGACCGCTCCGCAGCACTCGCTCCGGAACACTCCGAGCTCATCGTCCCCGGCAGAAACGGTGTGTTCAAGCCGACGCTGGTGATCGGCGGCCGGATCTCAGGCATCTGGTCCCGCCGCGAGAAGGCTCGGGGCATCGACGTGGCGGTGATGCCGTTCTGCGCTCTGGACGAGGAGCACGTGCGCGCGGTCGAGCGTGCGGCTGAGGAATATAGCCGCTTCAAGGAGAAGCCGGTATCGGTGACCATCACGGCCGAAGCATCCCCTGCCGCGCGGTAGCGTGGAATTGTGAAACGCCTGCCCGCGCTGCGACTGCCGACGTTCCTCCGCGCGCCCAGCCGCGTTCCCCTGCTCCAGGTCGTCAAGACATCCGTCGCAACCGTGCTCGCCTGGCTGCTGGCCGTTCTCCTGCTCCCCTCCGAGCTTCCGATCTTCGCCGCGATCGCCGCCCTCCTCGTGGTTCAACCCAGCGTCAACCAATCGTTCGGCAAGGCGGTCGAGCGCAGCGTCGGGGTGATCGCCGGTGTCGTCATCGCGACCCTGATCGGTCTGTTCTTCAGCACTCACGCGTGGGTGATTCTTCTCGCGATCGTCGTCTCGATCTTCTTCGGCTGGGCGTTCCGTCTCGCGCCGGGATCGGCGAACCAGATTCCCATCAGCGCGATGCTCGTTCTCGCCCTCGGTGCCACCACTCCCGGATATGCCCTCGACCGGATCCTGGAGACGCTCATCGGTGCAGCACTCGGCGTGATCGTGAACGTCCTCATCGTGCCGCCGGTCGCGCTGGCGCCGGCAGAGCGCGATACCGGCCTGCTGACATCCGAACTTGCCGCGAGTCTGGAGCGGCTGGCGGTTGCCCTCACCACTCCCCAGACCCAGCAGTCACTCGACCGCCTGATGATCGAGGCTCGACTCCTTCGGCCGATGAGGGAATCTGCCGCATCGTCCATCCGGCTGGGCGAGGAGTCGCTGACACTCAACCCCCGCAAAAGCGCGCATCGCACCCGGCTGGAGGAGACCTCACAACTCCTGAACAGGCTCACCCCGATCGTCACCCGGGTGATCGGCATGACTCGGGCACTTCACGATCACTACGACGATTCGCTCGTTGAGGAGCCGTCGATGCATTCCATCGCGACCGAGCTGCGGCGCGCGGCCCACGACCTGCTCCTGCTTGCACCCCGTGTCGAGCAGTCGGCAGAAACCGAGGCGCCAACAACGGCAGAGCTGCCGGTTCTGACGTCGCAACTCACGATCGCCCGCCCGCACCCGGAGCACTGGCTCCTCATCGGGTCCCTGATGGAGGATCTGCGCCGCATTCATGAGGAGATCGTCGGCGAGTGATGCGTACCTCTAAGCGCCGATGTACCGAGCCTGGAACTGGAGCGTGATGGTGACTTTCTCGCCGAGAAGAACGCCACCGTTCGCGAGGATCGCGTTGTAGCGAAGCCCGAAGTCTTCACGGTCGATCACGGTGCGAGCGACCGCGCCGCCCTTGTAGTTCCCCTCTGTGTCTTCGCCGAAGCCGCCGAAAGTGAAGTCGAAGGTGACCGGTCGCGTGATGCCACGGATGCTGAGATCGCCGTCAACCTCGAACGCGGTTCCGACGGCACGCACGCCGGTCGAGACGAAGTCGATCGTGGGGTACTTCGGGGCGTCGAAAAAATCCCCGGTTCTCAGGTGCTCGTCGCGGTTGGGCTCGTTCGTGTTCACGGACGCAACCTCGGCGGATGCTGTCACTCGCGAATCGAGCGGATTCTCGCCCGTCTCGAACGTGGCCGAGAACCGGTCGAAGGTTCCGGTCACGTTGCTGATCATGATGTGGCGCACACTGAAACCAATCGACGTGTGGGCGGGGTCGATGACCCAGCTCCCCACTCGGTAGCCGGGAATCTGCACGGTATCGGTCGTCATTCATCGCTCCTTCGGGCGGCAACCCTGCCGCGCACCGGAGTCAGCGTAGTGGGTCGACCTCAAGACTGAGATCGAACCGGCTGGATAGGAGCAACCGGGCCGCGTTATCGATTTGCTGCTCGGAGATCCGCCCCGCGTCCACCGCTGCCGAAATGTCGGAGACGAGGACCGCCGGGTCAGCGCCGTCATCGGCGGGCGTGGCCTTGAGAACGTACAGCAGCATCGTCATACCCGCTGCGAGAGAACGGATCGCGTTCTCCGAGGTGTTCTGGTACTCGGCGAGCCCTGTGTCCCGCAGCATCAGCATGTCGTCAGTGATCGTGATGCCGTCGAAACCCAGCCGGTCGCGGAGGATGGACTGCCACACCCGAGAGAGCGACGCCGGAACAGGGTCCACCGCGTCGTATTGGAGGTGCCCGAACATGACGAGAGGGGCGCCCGCGTCAATTCCGCTCCGGAACGGCACGGCATCCGTCGCGCTCCACTCCATGAGCGTTTTACCGGTGCTTGGCACGCTCGTGTGTGAGTCGCCGGGAGCAGCGCCGTGCCCGGGGAAATGCTTGAGGGTGGAGAGCACGGATGCTTTCTCGCCGGTCACCGCGGCTGCAACCCGTTCAGCGGCTGCTTCGGGAGCCGTTCCGAGCGCGCGTCGGAAGATGAAGGACCCTGGGTCAGCGGTGAGATCGGCGACGATGCCGAAGTTCACGTTGACGCCCGCGTGAGCGAGGAGCTCGGCGCGGGCACTGAAGGCCTGCTCGGTCTCGATCGCGGGCGCGTCCTTGAGCGTCAGTGAAGACGCCCAGTCGTCCCCACCGAGTCGCCTGACGTCACCGCCCTCCTGGTCGATGGCGATCAGCGGCGGGAACGCGGCATCGATCGTGGCCGCCCGCGTCAGCGCGGCGGTGTCCTCGATCGTTCCGGCGACGTTGTCGCCCATGAGGATCATTCCGCCGGGCTGGTATGTCTCCATGAACGACGCAAGCGCTGAGGCATCCGTTCCCGGCAGGTGAAGCATCAGAAGACTCGCGATCTTGTCTACGCGCGTCATACCTGCGAGCTTCGCCTCGACGGCGGTGTCGGCCGGGCTTCGTGTGGAAATACTGATCTCCTTCGGTGTCGACGGGTAACAGGTCGAGGTCAGCTGGGAACGATGAGGGTCACGCCGGCGGTGTTCCTCGCATTCGCGAGATCGATCATCGCGGCAGGCACCTCGTCGAGGCTGATCCGGCGGGTGATGAGATCTTCGGGGCGGAGCTTTCCTGAAGCGATGATCTCGAGCATCGCCGGATAGTGGCGGGCCGCCATCCCGTGGCTGCCCAGCAGGGTGAGTTCACCCGCGATCACGTCGCCCATCGGGATGCGGGGGTCACCGGCATACAGTCCGATCTGCACGTGACGGCCGCGCCGGGCCAGGGAGCGGATAGCGATCGCTGTCGTGCTCTCCCGGCCGAGGGCCTCGACCGACACGGCGGCACCGCCACCGGTGAGTTCGCGGACCTTCGCAACGAGCTCGTCGTCCGAGAGACCACTCGAGTCGATCACCGCCTCTGCTCCGGATGCCGTGGCCAGCTCGAGCGCGTCCGTCGCGATATCGACGCCGATCACCCTGGCCCCGACCGCTGCGGCGATCATCACCGCGCTCAGCCCGACGCCTCCGCAGCCGACAACGACGACCCATTCGTCCGGCTGCACCCGCGCCTGGCCGACGAGACCGCGGAACGCCGTTGCGAACCGGCATCCGAGGATTGCGGCCGCACCGGGGTCGAGAGAGTCCGGGATCGGGATCACGTTCACCTCGGCCGACTCGATCGCGACGTACTCGGCGAAAGAGCCCCAGTGCGTGAACCCGGGCTGGGTCTGGTTGCGGCACACCTGCCCGTTGCCGCTCTCGCACTCGGGGCAGTTGCCGCACGCGCAGACGAACGGCACGGTGACGCGCTGGCCGACCCGGAGGGTAGAGACGCCGGCACCGAGTTCACTGATTCGTCCGACGAGTTCGTGGCCGGGGACGTGCGGAAGGGTGATCCCGGGATCGTGTCCTGCCCACGCGTGCACGTCACTCCGGCACAGGCCGGTGGCCAGCACCTGGATGACAACGGCGTCCGGCCCGGCCGCGGGCTTTTCGACATCGACAATCCGGGGTACTCCCCCGAAGGACTCGTACAGGACTGCGCGCATCAGCCCAGTATCCCGCAGCCCGCGCGATGCCGCGCTCCGTTACTCTGGGAAGCGCGAGAGCCGGAGTCTCGCACCCGCCGAGAACCGAAGGGTTCGACAATGGACCCGACAGTAGACACCTTCAACCAGATCCTCCGTTTCGTGGATCTGGCTGGCGTGCTCGCGAATGCCATCCTCGGTGGGATCGCCGCCCGTTCTGCGCGGCTCGATATCGTCGGTTTCGTCATTCTCGCCGTGCTCAGCGGGCTCGGTGGTGGTCTCATCCGTGACACGCTGCTGCAGCAGGGTCCTCCGGTCGCCCTCACCGACCCGGCGTACCTCGCGCTCGCGATCACCGGTGCCGTCATCGCGTTCTTCGTGCCGTTCCGTGGTCGATGGTCCCAGCGATCGCTTGTGCTGCTCGATGCCCTCGCGATCGGATCCTGGGCGGCCGTCGGCGCACAAAAGGCCCTCGACGCGGACCTCGGCTGGCTGACAGCGGTCGCGATGGGAATCGTGACCGCCGTCGGTGGTGGCGCCGTCCGCGATGTGATGCTGCTGCGCATCCCCCGCATCTTCGGCGGGAACACGCTCTATGCGACAAGCGCGCTGGTGTCGAGCGTCGAGATGGTCGTGCTCAGCAAGCTCGGCATGCCGACGCTCGGATCCGCCGTCGCCATGGGCAGCGGCGCCCTGCTGTCGTTACTCGCCCGGCGGTACGGTTGGACCCTTCCCACCGAAGTGCGAATCCCCCGGCCACGTCTCCTCGCTGACATCCGCCGCAAAGCGCGGCGGCGACGCAAAACGGATGCGGCGGAGTCGGGAGAGGCGCCGCCCGCGTGACCGGTAGCATCCGCTCGTGTCGTGGACACTGCGCGCGGTGAGTCGTAGCGTGGGAGCGTCACGACGGGGTGTCCGCTCGAGGCCTTCCGGTGCGTGACCCGAAAGGAAGGACTCCCATGCCCACCATCCACGAACACGAACCGCCGTACTCGGTTGGGTACTTCGTCGGCAGTCTCGCGACGGCGTCGATCAACCGGCAGCTCGCCGGAGCGCTCATCAGGCTCGCTCCTGCCGAACTCGAAATGAGGGAGATCCCCATCCGGGACCTGCCGCTGTACAGCTATGACTATGACGATGACTATCCGGAGGTGGCGCGGTCGTTCAAGCAGGCGATCGCTGATGTCGACGCCGTTCTCTTCGTCACGCCCGAGTACAACCGGTCCATTCCAGGTGCGCTGAAGAACGCGATCGACTGGGCGAGCCGGCCGTACGGTGAGAACGCCTTCACTGGCAAGCCGTCTGCCGTCATCGGCGGCTCGGTTGGGGCGATCGGTACCGCGGTTGCCCAGCAGCATCTCCGCAGCGTTCTCAGCTTCTGTAACTCGCCCCAGATGAACGCGCCGGAGGCCTACATTCAGATCACGCCGGGGCTCATCGCCGAGGACGGAAAGATCACCAACGAGGGAACCGAGACGTTCCTGCGGGACTGGATGGGAGATCTCCTGACCTTCATCACGCGGGTGCTGACCGTCGTTCCCCAGCGCTGACGCTGTCAGAGCGCGTCGACGTATCTCCAGGCGCGGCCATCACGCTCGAACGTGCTGACCTCGTGCTGGTCGCCGCGCCCTCCCGGAGATCGGTAGAAGGCGCGGAACTCGACGATGCCCTCGGTGTCGAGCGGGCCTCCCCCGGTCGTGGCCAGAATGTCGAGGCGATACCACCGCAGGTCGGGGTCCAGATCGAGCGTCGTGGGGCGGATTCGCGGATGCCACGACGCAAGGAGGTAGCGCGTGTCGCCGGTCACGAACGCCGAGTACCGCGACCGCATGAGCCGCTCAGCGGTGGGTGCCTGAGCGTCACCGCGGTGGAGCCCGCCGCAACAGAGCCCATAGTTCTCACCGCTGAGACAGGGGCAGCGATCGGTATCGGTGAGCTCGGCGAATGGCATGGTGCCATTATTCCGTGCAGGCACGAACGATCCGGTTACTGCCCACGTCTGGGGCTCGTGCGTCCTGCCAAAAGGAATGCATCGAACGCACTGTCTTGAGTCGTTGTTGTCTGCGGAAGCGTTAGGGGAATATTCGCCGCCGCTCCCACCTTCCACACATCATGCGAGCCATTATCTACTCCCGGTCCGGGCCCTCGTCTGTCCTCGAACTTACCGACCGCGAGCCCGCCGCGCCCGGCCCCGATGAGGTACGAGTCCGTGTCGCCGTGTCGGGCGTCAACCCGACGGATTGGAAGTCCCGCGCGGGCAAGCCCGTCGAGTTCGGAGAGGTTGTCCCCAACCAGGATGGCGCCGGCATAGTCGATGCCGTCGGCTCTGACGTCGAAGATCTGAGGATCGGCGACCGCGTATGGCTCTTCCTCGCCGCCCACCAGCGTCCGACGGGGACAGCGCAGGAGTACACGGTCGTACCGGCAAGCCGCGTCGTCCGTCTGCCCCAAAGCATCGGGTTCGACGTCGCCGCCAGCCTGGGCGTTCCCGCGATGACTGCCCACCGTGCCCTTACGGTCCACGAGTTCGGTCCGGCGCGTCTCGCACCCGGCACACTCGACGATCGTGTGGTGCTGGTGCAGGGCGGAGCAGGTGCCGTCGGGCACGCCGCGATCCAACTGGCGGTATGGGCGGGTGCGACCGTGATTGCCACGGTCAGTAACGAGGATAAGGCAGCACTCGCCCGCGCAGCGGGCGCGCATCACGTTTTTCAGTACCCGGATGGCGAGCTCTCGGCCAAGGTGTATGCCGTCGCTCCCGGCGGCGTCGACCACATTGTCGAAGTTGCCCCCGCTCAGAACGCTGCGCTCGATGTAGAGGTGCTCGCCAACCACGGGAGCATCGCGTACTACGCGAACAACAACGGCGACGAGTTCACCGCTCCGATCATGGCCAGCTTTGCGAAGAACGTTCGCTGGCAGGGACTGCTGCTCTACACGGTCGGGCGGGAGGCACTCGCCGTCGCCGCGGAAGACATCACTGCCGCGCTCGAGGCGGGTGCACTTCCCGTGGGCGCGGAAGCCGGGCTGCCGCTGACGTGGTTCTCACTCGAGGACACGGCATCCGCCCACGATGCCGTTGAAGACGGAGTCACCGGAAAGGTGCTCATCAACGTCGCGGACGACCTACGCTGAAGCATCCCACGCACGGTCACTGAGGACCATGCTGCTCGCGGGAACCCTCGCGATTGCATGATCACCTATGTCAGTCGCTCAACTGATCCGGAGAGTTGACCGCCGGCAGATCCGCTTGAGGTCGCTATCCCAGTGAGCGTTCCGCATGCTGACGCGGCTTCAAGACATGGGTTCCAGGCTGAGTGCACGGCTGTTAGAACTCCCCATGCTGGTTGTGGTAGCGGGAGCGGGAGCCCAATCCATTGGTTCAATCCGGCGGCCATACGGCACCTCAGAGACCGGTCGTGGAGTGCTTAGGGGGTCAACCCTCCCGATCAAGTCGGAGAGAGCTTGGTCGTCAAGTCGCGGGCGAGTTGTGCTTGGTCGACTTCGCTGACCGTCATCTGATCGATCTCCTGAAGGCTGAGGAGAAGCTCGCTTCGCCGCCGCCCCCGCTCTCCAGGCGATCGCGAATCAACTAGAAGGAACCGAAGCGCTGGGAAGTTGCGAACGCCCCCGTCCTCCACCCGTGAAGGCTCGATGTTTTCGATATGCCCAAACTCGAGACTGAGCGCGTGCGATTCTTGCTCCGCAGCCCAAAAGGTAATGTTCGCACCAAACGCAACACCGACGATCGGAATTACCCCCGGAACCTGCGGCTTCGGTCGCCATCCCAAATACGCGAAATCCTTCAACGTACGTGGATAGACAGCTACAAGATACCTCGCGTCATCCGGTCGATATTTCTCCATGACCTCCCAGATCTGCTGGGCCTTCGCACGTCTATATCTGCCTACACCCCATATAGCGGCGACAATCACGATGAGCGTCGGAACTCCCACTCTCACAATCGAGTCGAGAAAATACTCGGGATTTTGGAGGCCCCGCATCAACGTCACGACAAGGATTGAGACGGCGAACAGGACAAACGGCGAGGCTTTTGCCCAGTCGTACGATTTCATCGTTGATTACTCATCCCGTAAGCACTTCTTCCCTCTTTGTTATACCCGCTGATCAAACTCGCAGCCCGCTGAAGGTCCACGGACTGGATCGTGGGTGCCCAAGTTGGCCTCAGCTTCATCGAGCAGGTTCGTCCGCTGGCTTGTGCTCCGCTCCGATGTCAGTGCCCACCGCCTGGTCGTGGGTTCGACCGAGCGATAGACGAGCCAGCGCGAAGGACGCAATCATCGCGAGCCAGACAGATATTGCGCTGCTCCCTTGGCTGAACGGGTCAGGCAGAGCAAGGCTCGGATTCGATAGGGACGTGGCCGCCACCTTCAAGGCGACGCCCGTAAGCACGGAAAGGGCTAGCCCAACTGCTACGGCGTATCCACACGTCGTCTTTTGTCGGACGATGATCCAAATGACGGCGGTGCTGACCATCATTGAAGGGAGGAGCGGTAGCAGGACGGCGATGAGCTCGCCCGTCCGCAGTGGAGCGTTACGTGCCCCCTCGCTGTAGGAGAGCACAACGAACCAAACGAAACCGATGAGGACCCCGCCGATTGCTTTCATGGCCATTACCACTCTTCCTCTTCAGCGTTCAGGCCTGGTTGGCAAGACGCGCTCGCGATGTCGTCACTGTAGTGGGGAAACGAGCTGCGCAGGCGCTTTGACGAAGGAACTCATGCGCCGCACCGTACTTCTGCCGCCGAGTAGAGAAGGCCACCACGAACGGCCACCTAGTCACCGGGCTGGGTTCCACCTCTGTTCCGGGACTGGCATCGAAGCCCATCATCGACATTGTGGTCACGGTAGACGACATCACCGCTGAAGAGGACTACCTCGATGCGCTGCTGACGGCAGGGTACGAGCTACGCGTTCGGGAGCCCGGACATCGTCTCGTGCGCACGCCGGAACGCGATGTGCACGTGCACCTCTATGAGAGGGGCGATCCTGCCGTGGCGGGGTATCTCCTCCTTCGCGATCATCTACGTTCCGACGCGGGAGATCGTGCGCTCTACGAAAACGCCAAGAAAACTTTGCTCAGCAGAGCCTGGGACGACATGAATGACTACGCCGACGCCAAGACCGACGTCATCACCGCGATCAAGGAGCGAGCGAGGGGAGGTCGCGGATTGTGACAAACAGCATTTTCCCGCTGATAGTTGCTCAGCGAAGTTGGCTGAACGCTTCCGCCTGCTCCGTTTGCCCGGCAACGAGGACCGTGTCGTCAGCGGCGAGCACTGTATCCATTGTCGTGTAGGTCCATGGACGGTCGCCGCGCTTATAGGCGCTGATGGTGACGCCGTAACGGGCGCGGATACTGGTGTCGCGGAGCGCCCTCCCGACGACAAGAGAAGGAGGTTTGGTTTTCACCAGCGCAAAGTTATCGCCGATATCGATGTAGTCCTGCATCGCGCCGCGTACCAGGTGCGCCACCCGACGGCCCATGTCCTTTTCGGGGTAGATCACATGTTCGACGCCGAGTTGCTCGAGGATGGCGCCGTGTGGATCGCTGACCGCCTTCGCCCAGATCTGCGGCACGTTGAATCGCAGCAGGAGCGATGTTGTCAGGATGCTGGCTTCAATGTCGCTGCCGATAGCGACGACAACACAGTCGAACTCGGGAACCGCGAGTTGCCGCAGCGACTCTTCCTTTGTCGTGTCAGCCCTCACTACGTGAGTGAGCATGCCGTTCAAACCCTGAACCGTGTCCTCGTCGGCGTCGATGCCCAACACCTCCGTGCCTTTGGCCATGAGTTCTAGGGCGAGGGCGCTCCCGAAACGGCCGAGCCCGATGACCGCGACGGAGTCGGCCTCGGCGATTCGTGTGGGGTCTGCGCCGTGAAACAGGCGGAAATTAGCCAATGATGGGCCTTTCTTTCGGCAGTTCGTACACTACTTGTCGCTCGTTCAGAGCGAGGGCGGAGGCAAAAGTTATGGGGCCGAGGCGACCGATGAACATCAAAAGAATCAGGATGATCTGGCCGAGCGGTGGCAGTTCGCCGGTGATCCCGGTCGAGAGCCCGACCGTGGCGAAGGCTGAGATCGCTTCGAACTGGAGTTTGTCGAGGGGAATATCGGTGAGCAGCATCAAGGCGACCGTCGCGGCCATGACAACGGCGACAGCGAGGAGGACTACCGTGATCGCTTGCCGGTGAACGGCTCGTGAAAGACGCTTCCCGAACACATTGACCGCGCCTTGTCCCCGAATCTCGGTGAGAAGAATGAAATACAGTACGGCGAACGTGGTGATCTTAATCCCGCCCGCTGTGCCAGCGGGTCCCCCTCCGATGAACATCAACATGTCCATTCCGAGCCATGATTCCGGATACATGGCGCTGGTATCCACGCTGTTGAACCCGGCAGTGCGTGTCTGCACGGACTGGAAGAATCCGGCCAGGATCTTCCCCGTCCAATGCATTGAGCCCAATGTTTTCGGGTTGTTCCACTCGAGAACCGTGATGTAAATGGTGCCAGCGACGAGCAAAACGACTGTTCCCCACAAGACGATCCGGGTGTTCATCGACCATTTCAACGGTGTCCGGAAATGTTTCCGCAACTGCATGATGACCGGAAAGCCCAGACCACCCAAAATGATGGCGGCAGCGATCGGGAGACAGATGAAAGGGTCGGTCGCGTAGGCCATCAGACTGTCACTGAACAGCGCGAACCCTGCGTTGTTGAACGACGAGACCGAGTGGAAGACACCGAGCCACACGGCGCGGCCAAGAGGTTCGCCGTACCCGAACAGGAATCGGGCAGTGAGGGCAAGGGCAACGACGCCCTCCACCATGAGCGAGATCCGAACGACACCAAGGATGAGACCTTTCACATCGTCCAAGCCGAGACTCTTCACCTCCGCCGCCGCCGTGATCCGCGAGCGGAGTGACATTTTTCGGATAACCGCCAGACCGATCACCGATGCAAAGGTCATGATCCCGAACCCGCCGATCTGGATCAAAGCGAGGATCACGATGTGCCCGAACGCTGTCCAGTACACGGGCGTGTCGACCACGATCAGCCCAGTCACGCACACCGAGGACGTCGACGTAAACAGTGCCTCCAGGAAGGAGGCCCCGCCAACTCCGACCTTCGCGATCGGGAGCATGAGTAATCCGGTGCCGACGGCGATAGCGCCGGCAAAGCCAAGGAGGACGGTCTGGGCAGGGTGTGGGTGTAGCAAGCGTTGCCACAAGGGCCTGGTCGAGGACTGCGACATTCTTCGCACCGGCCAATACTACGCATGCTTATCGGTTGGCGAGGCACCTCTTTTTTGGGGCCCGAGTGGCAAGCCGAATTCACTGTGTGCAGTTGCGTTTCGGGGCCGAACAGCTGTAAGGCAACCCATCTTTTCCCAGCCAGGTGCGAGCCAAGAGGCAGGTCAGTGCGCGCCACCGAGGTTTCCTGCGAGCCGGGCGTGCATCGCTCTGCAGGCGTCGTTCATTCCGATGATCACGACGCGTTTTCCATGGCGGTCGTACTTTGTCGTGATCGCGTCCAGAGCTGCGACGGTCGAGGCATCCCAGCTGTGCGAGCCGGTTCTGTCGATCACGACCCGCTTCGGGTCGTCAGCGTATTCGAACTGGGTGGTGAGGTCATTGCTCGACGCGAAGAACAGCTCACCGATGACCGTCTGGTAGGCCGTGGGGACGGCCTCGTCGAGTCGGATGCCACGTTCAACGGTGGCGAAGTGGGCGACTCTGCGGGTGAACTTGACCATCGCTCTGATCACTCCGGCGATCACACCCATGGCAAGGTTGTGGGTCGCAACGACGATCACAACTGTGGTGTGAGTTCTCCCTCGGAAATCCTTGGTCTTGATGTAACAACCGAGTGATACATCGGTGTATCATTCGGTTGTTACATAGATGGAGGGTGTCGCAATGGACTGGTTAGTCTTGTGGGTCTCGGGTCCTGTGTTGGCAGGCATCGTTCTCGCCACTGTCTGGTGGCTCAGAGGGCGCAGGAATGCATCGCCAAGAGGCAACGTCGGTGCTGTCGCTCTCACCGCCGGGCTCCTCCTCGTGGTTGGCGGAGTGATCGTGCGGTTGATAGCTGGTCCACTACCGTTGCTGCTGGACCTGCCTGGAGAGTTCTGGGACTGGTACCGCGACTATCGGTTCACAGTCCCATTGCTTCTCGGGATCCTGGGCATGGTGCTTCTCGCATTTCCCGTGCGAGCACGCAGGGGGTCGGGAGCGGCTGCGCTCACACCGCGAACGCCGCTGAGCTTCTCTCAGAGACGGTGGCTTATAAGTCCTGCCGTGGTTCTCGCGATCGTCCTCGCCATCACCCTCATCGCCGGTGCTATGTCGCAGCCGGATTCCGTCACCGGCCAGTACTCGATGTACTTCGTCGACCTTGGCGGGGAGCGGGGCATGGGTACCAGCATCTATGGGTGGCATTACTCGGTCCCGTGTCTCATCCTGATCGGGATCATGATCCTTATCGCGGCCATTGATCTGTTCCTCATCGCCCGACCCGCATTGGATCTCGACCACGAACGAGACGTTCGAATCCGGTCCATCCGCACCTGCAATGTTCTCGCGGTCGGAACAGGTGCGCTTCTCATGCACCTTGGGCTCGTCTTCGGCTCGCTCGCCGGAACCGCATCGATACGCTCGAGCTTCCACACCTCGGCGGGAAACGTCTCTTTCTGGACGACATTCGCCGCGCTCGAACCGGTGTTCATCGGTGCATCCAGCCTGGCCGCTGCGCTCGCATTCGCGTCCTGGGCGGCCGTCGCCCTGTCCGCCTTGCCGTCACAGCAGCGTGTTCCGGCCACAGTGCGATCATGATCATCACCCTGTCGGGCTCCACTCCACCCACGGAGCAGATCCGTGATCAAATCCGCGGACTGATCGCCTCCGGCCAACTCGCAGCCGATGACCGCCTTCCCTCCGTTCGCCAGCTCGCGAAAGACCTGGACCTGGCACCCGGCACGGTCGCAAAGGCATACAAGGCTCTCGAAGCCGAGGGCTACCTCACCACCCGCACGGGAGGCGGCACCCGTATAAGCAGAACCGCGACCACAACGCCACGAGCGGTCTTGGACGCCGCCCGTAAGCTCACGGAAGCCAGTACGCGCGAAGCCACCAACTTGGACGACACCATCCGAATTCTCCGTGCGATCTGGCCAGAGCAGAGATCCGGCGTCGCGCCCGTGGACGCTGGCAATGAGCACTAAGGGCCCGCTACTCGTAGCGGTGACGTCTTCAGGTCCAGTACTCGTCGATAGGGGGTCGTTCGGTGCTGAGTTCGCGGAGCATGACTAGCTCACCATCGGAACCCGGCAGCAGATGACCGGGTTCGACGGACACAACGAAGCCGTTCTTCTCGTAGGTTCGCCGGGCTGCGACGTTGTCCGACATCACCGACAGGGTCAGCGTCGTCACACTGTTGTTTCCCGCCCAGTCCACGATCGCGGCGATGAGTGCAGCGGCGACTCCACGACCTCGAACGGCGGGATCGACCCACATGGAGATGAGTTCGGCGCGGTTGCGAATGTCTTCATCCGGGGTCGCGGAGGCCATGCCGACCGGAGCGTTTCTGTCGGGATCGTCAGCCAGCAAATCGATCGCACCCGGGATCGACAGGCGGTCACGCCAACGATCAACCGGTGCATCCGCCCACTCCTGCAGGCGCGAGCCGAATGCTTCGGGCGCGTCGGTCAGCGCCGCCAGCCTCATCTTCCGCCACATCTGCCAGTCGTCGGCAGATACGGCGCGCACGTGAATCGTCATTACGTGACGATACCGAGTCGAGTACAACTTGGAGATCTGCGCACAGAGCGACCACTGGTTGTCGGTCATCGACGCGCTGGTAGGTTGAGCCCTATGGTCGTCTCGTTCGAATGCACCACGGAGTCGGTGCTGTCGGTGGAA
Organism: Mycetocola sp. TRD_SC_2; assembly: GCF_055361225.1. Lineage (NCBI taxonomy): Bacteria > Bacillati > Actinomycetota > Actinomycetes > Micrococcales > Microbacteriaceae > Mycetocola > Mycetocola sp. TRD_SC_2. The sequence continues at coordinate 1,706,886 of NZ_CM143954.1, forward strand.
CGCCTTTTCGATCTTTCGCGCGACGTCGCAGCTCACACGGAGTCCATGTCGAAATCTCGCGAGGTCGCCATCGGTGGCGTGAGAAATGGACTCATAGGACTCAACGAAGAAGTCACCTGGAGTGCATGGCACTTCGGACTGCCACTTCGCATGACAAGTCGGATCACAGCGATGGACCCGCCGCACAGCTTCACAGACGAACAAACTCGCGGACCATTTCGCTACTTCCGGCACGAGCACCAGTTCCGACCGCACGGAGCCGGCACTCTGATGATCGACCGGATTTCGTTCGCCGCGCCTCTCGGGATCCTCGGCCGGGCAGCTGAGAGACTCGTGCTTGCCGGGTACATGCGGCGCCTGATTGAGCACCGCAACGCATATCTCCGGCACTCCGAGCGTTAGGGCGGTTCGGCCGCTGGATGGCAGAACGACAAGTACCGGCCCAATAGACGAAAGAACCCCTGAGAACTTTCAGTTCATCAGGGGTTTTGGTGGATCTGAGGGGATTCGAACCCCTGACCCCCTGCATGCCATGCAGGTGCGCTACCAGCTGCGCCACAGACCCATTCGGTTGCTCTGATTTCTCGGAGCAACCTGTTTAGATTACTACAGAATCGGCGCTCGTCGAAATCGAGCGCCGCCCCGCGAATCTACTCCGCTTGCGCCGGTGTGGCGACAGAGATCGGAACGACCGGGCAGTCCTTCCAGAGGCGCTCGAGCGAGTAGTACAGCCGCTCTTCTTCGTGGAAGACGTGCACGACGAGGTCGCCGAAGTCGAGGAGGATCCAGCGCCCTTCCGAGCGGCCCTCACGGCGAAGTGTCTTGACACCGGATTCGTTGAGCTTGTCTTCGATCTCACTGGCGACGGCGACGACGTTACGCTCGCTGCGGCCAGTGGCGATGAAGAAGATGTCGACGAACGGGAGCGGCCCGGAGACGTCGAGTGCGACCAGATCTTCGGCACCCTTGTCGTTCGCCGCTGCTGCGGCGATCTCGAGGTGCGCGATGGTGGATTCTCGTGCTGTCACTGCTGGTTTACCTTTCGGGGAGTTATCGCGACTGGAAAGCGCCGGTCGCGATACCGACGACGATGACCGACAACACAGCCACGGCGAGAACGCCGGCGGTGATGGCCAGAATAAGGAGCAGCCTGTTGCTGCGGGCGGGCGCCGGCGGGTTGATGACGTCGCGGGTCGCCGTGTGGGTGGAGACGGCCTTGCTCGCAGACACCGGAGTTCCTGCTGTCGCGGGGCGCGCGTCGTCCTCGGCATCGAACATCGCGTCGATGTCTGACTTGTCGAAGTGATCGGAGTTTCCTCCGGACGAACCGATTCCCGAGGGAAGGTCGATTGATCCCGTGATCACGACGTTGCCGTTGGCGGAGAGAGGTCCGGTCAGCGGCTGGCCGTTCGGCATCGACGGAAGAACGATCGAGCTCGTGCTCACACCGTTGCTCGCCTCTTCCAGGCCGCGTGCGATGATCTGGTCGAACGGCTGGGCAAGCGCCGCTGCGTTCGAGTCGTCGTCGGAGAGAACGGATGCTCCAAAGCTGCTGGAGAGCTTCGGTTCCGAGTCCGCACCCTCGTCGGTCGTCTGCGCCGTAACCGCCGGTCCGAAAGCGGATTCCTGCGGCAACTCCGGGAGGCTCTCGGCGAGGTCTGCCGCCGGGGCCGGCTCGTCCTCGGTTCCCGCGGGCACGATCTCGGCGTCAATGACATCGGCCGCGGGGACCGCAGCGGACGGCACGAACGATGGCGCCCGGTTGGCCTGTGCGGCGTTCCGTTTGGCGTTTTTCTTCTCGGCCTTCGACTGCTTGGCAGTGAGCGGCGCTTCCTCGGCGGCGCTGGACGTGTCCGGCGTTACCGTCGGTGCCGCGTCGACGGATGCTGTCGCATCCGCTTGAGGGGCGGCATCCGTCTTCGGCTCCTGCGGTTCTGTATCAGTGGCGGGAATGGTCGACATCGATGACGTCCGGACCCGCTCAAGATCACGCACCTGCCGACGGGTAAGGGGGCGTCCCTGCGCCTGGGCTTCTTCGAGCACAGCGACCTGATCGGTCGACAGCGCGGGCGGTTCGGGCGCTGCTTCGACCTCAACCGCGTCTCCCCCGGTAACCGGGGACGAAGTCGAGACCCGGCGCGAAGGCGTCGGGATGGAATCACTGGACTCGGTCGTTCGCTGCTGCTCACGCAGCTGGCGACGAGAGAGCGGTTGCTCGTCGGGCAGCGGGGTCATGCATTACTCCGATACAAGTGGTGTTTGGTGATGTACTGAACGACACCGTCGGGAACCAAATACCAGACCGGGAATCCCCGGCTCACCCGGCTCCGACAGTCAGTTGACGAAATCGCCAAAGCCGGAACTTCCAACAAGCTTACGTCCTGCTGCGGCAATCCCGAAATGTTGAGCGCGTGTCCCGGTCGACTCACAGCGACGAAGTGCGCAAGCGACCAGAGCTCGTCGACGTCTTTCCAGCTCAGGATCTGAGCAATCGCGTCAGCCCCGGAGATGAAGAACAGTTCGGCGTCCGGTCGCTCTTTCGCGATATCACGGAGCGTGTCGATCGTGTAGGTCGTGCCTTTGCGGTCGACATCGACTCGGCTCACCATGAAGCGCGGGTTGGATGCGGTCGCGATGACGGTCATCAGGTAACGGTGTTCCGCCGGAGTGACGACTTCTTTGTGCCAAGGCTGCCCGGTGGGCACGAAGATGACCTCGTCGAGATCGAAGGATTGCGCGACTTCACTCGCTGCCACAAGGTGGCCGTGGTGGATGGGGTCGAAAGTGCCGCCCATGACTCCAACGCGTGGCGCGCGCGGCAGGTCTGCCATCCGCGGCTAGTGGCCGGTCTCCTGGCCTGAGCCGGTGCGCGCACGGGCACCGGCGCGACCCGCGTGACGGTTGGCCACATCACGGTAGCTGAACGTTGCGACACCGAGGAAGAGGAAGAGGATGAGCGCGACGACTCCATACATAAAGCTGGGCATCGGCAATTCGGTGTGGTGAACTGCCTCGGCCAGCAGGGTTGTCGCAAACGACATCTTTACTCCATTCGATACTCTGCGCGCGGTAGCGCCTGAACCAGTCTACCGACTAACCCCGCACCTGCCCGGTACCTCGCACGATCCACTTCGTACTGGTAAGTTCTGTAACCCCCATCGGGCCCCGCGCGTGAAGCTTCTGGGTCGAGATGCCTACCTCGGCGCCGAACCCGAACTCACCACCATCGGTGAACCGCGTGGACGCGTTCACCTTCACGACGGCAGAGTCCACCTCGGCGAGGAACCGCTCGGAGGCGGCCACGTCCTCGGTGACAATCGATTCGGTGTGACCGGTGGAATAACGGCGGATGTGATCGAGCGCGTCATCGAGGCCGTCGACGACGCGCACAGCGACGTCGAGGCTCATGTACTCGGTCGACCAGTCCTCCTCGGTCGCAGCGACGACGTCGGGGAACAACCCCGCGACGGCCTCATCGGCGTGGATGGTCACACCGGATGCCACCAGTCGCGACAGCACGGACGGCAGCAGCCGTTCCGCGGCAGCTCGGTGCACGAGCACCGTCTCGACCGCGTTGCACACACTGGGTCGCTGCACCTTGGCGTTGTGCACGATCTCGGTCGCCCAGTCGGCGCGTGCGGTCTCGTCGAGGTAGATGTGGACGACGCCCGCACCTGTCTCGATCACCGGCACCCGCGATTCGGTGACGACGGCCTGGATGAGTGACGCACTCCCCCGCGGCACGAGCACGTCGACAAGGCCGCGCGCCTGCATCAGCTCCGTCGCCCCGGCACGGCCGAAGTCGTCGACCGTCTGCACGGCGTCGGCGGGGAGCCCGACCGAGGTGAGGGCATCCCGGATCACGGCGATCAGGACCCGGTTGGTATTCTCGGCCGCTGTTCCTCCGCGCAGGGCGACGGCGTTGCCGCTCTTGAGCGCGAGGGCGGCGATGTCGATCGTGACGTTGGGGCGTGCCTCGTAGATCGCGCCGACGACGCCGAACGGGACCCGGACCTGGTCGATCTTGACGCCGTTCGGCAACTTCGATCCGCGCAGGGTCTGGCCGATCGGGTCGGTCAGCGCGGCGATCTCGCGCACGGCGGAGGCGAGGCCGGCGATCCTGGTCTCGTCCAGCCGGAGTCGGTCGAGCAGCCCGGTCGCGAGCCCGGCTGTGCGGCCGTTCTCAAGGTCTGTGGCGTTCGCGGCGAGCACGCGCTCCGAGGCGGAAACCACACCGACGGCCAGCGCCTCGAGGGCGACGTTCTTCACATCCCCGTTCGCGGTGGCGAGGGCACGGGATGCCACCCGCGCGCGTTCCAGCCGGGAGGTCACGTTGTCGCCCGAGACGGCGTCGTTCGCGGGCACGGCAACGGTCGGGATGATTGTGGTCATACCCCGATTTTAGCCGGTCGTGGACTGTGCCAGGGCCGTCAGCGTCTCGGCGTCGGCTCGAACCAGGTTCCGATGTCGGCGCCGCTCAGTGCTTCCTGCACCCGGCTCGTCGACGTGACGAGCACGCCGGCTCCCGCTTCAGCGGCAAGCCGGGCGGCTGACGCCTTGGTTGCCGCTCCCCCGGTACCAACGCCGGCAGCGCCAATGTCTCCGAAGGTGACACCGGCCAGCGGGTCCCCCGCCGCGACGGTCGAAATCATCTCGGCTCCGGGCTCGGATGGCGGACGTGTGTAGAGCGCTTCGACGTCGCTGAGCAGCACGAGCGCATCCGCCTCGACGAGGATCGACACGAGGGCGGCGAGCCGGTCGTTGTCGCCGAATCGGATCTCGTGGGTCGCGACGGTGTCGTTCTCGTTGACGATCGGAAGGATGCGCAGGGCAAGCAGTCGTTCCATCGCCCGCTGTGCGTTGCTGCGGTGCGACGGGATCTCGAGGTCGCTCGCGGTCAGGAGCACCTGGCCCGCGACGATGTCGTACCTGTCGAGGCTGTCCTGGTAGCGGTAGATGAGAACGTTCTGCCCGACGGCGGCGGCTGCCTGCTGCGTCGCGAGGTCCGTCGGCCGTGAGGTCAACTCGAGGAACGGCATCCCGATCGCGATGGCCCCGCTCGACACGAGAATAATCTCCGTGCCGCGGCCATGGGCTTCGGCGAGGGCGTCGACGAGGTGCGCGATCTGCCCCGCATTCTTGCCGCTGATCGACGACGAACCGACCTTGACGACCACACGGCGTGCAGAACGGATGCCGTCACGGCCGGTTATCGCCATCGCCTACTTGTCCTCGTCCGCGCCTGCTGCAGCAGCCTGCTCGTCGGCCTCGTACTGGTCGCGCCACATACCGGCCTCGCGCTCACGCACGAGTTCGGCACGAGCTTCGGTCTTCGCGTCCATGCGCTCGAAGTACTCTTCACGGCGCTGGTTACGGGTCGGCCGGTTGTTGGCGTCGAGTCGGGCGTCAAGACCACGCGGGGTGGTGATGAGCTCGGCCGATGAGGTGAGCGTGGGCTCCCAGTCGAAGACAACGCCGTTGTCGCGGCCGATGATGACCGTGGATCCGCCGACGGCACCCGCCTTGAACAGTCCGTCTTCGACGCCGAGCTTGGCAAGCCTGTCGGCGAGGAAGCCGATGGCCTCTTCGTTGGTGAAGTCGGTCTGCTGAACCCAGCGCTCGGGCTTGGCACCCATGACGCGGTAGATGTTTCCGAAGCTGCCGCCCTCGACGAGAACGGTGAACTTGGATTCGTCGACGGGCTTCGGGCGGATGACGATGCGCGGCCTCTCAGCTGCTTCGATCCGGCGGGCCTCACGCTCGGTGGCGACGAGGTCGCCCAGGGCGTAGGAGAGCTGGCGCATGCCTTCGTGGCTGACCGTGGAGATCTCGAACACGCGGTAGCCGCGCGCTTCGAGCTCGGGCTTCACCATGTCGGCGAGGTCACGTGCTTCGGGAACGTCGATCTTGTTGAGCGCGATGAACTGCGGGCGCTCGAGCAGCGGCAGCTGCCCTTCGGGAACGGGGTACGCGCCGAGCTCACCGAGGATGATGTCGAGGTCGCTGAGCGGGTCGCGACCCGGCTCGAGCGTCGCGCAGTCGAGAACGTGCACGAGCGCCGAGCAACGCTCGACGTGGCGGAGGAACTCGAGACCGAGTCCCTTGCCCTCACTGGCGCCCTCGATGAGTCCCGGAACGTCGGCGACCGTGTACCGGTTGTCGCCGGCCTGCACGACACCGAGGTTCGGGTGCAGCGTGGTGAACGGGTAGTCGGCGATCTTCGGCTTCGCTGCGGACATCGCGGCGATGAGGCTCGACTTGCCCGCTGACGGGTAACCGACGAGGGCAACGTCTGCGACGACCTTGAGCTCGAGGGTGACGGAGCCTTCCCAGCCGAGCGTTCCGAGCAGCGCGAATCCCGGTGCCTTGCGCTTGGTGCTGGACAGGGCAGCGTTGCCCAGTCCGCCCTGGCCACCCTGGGCAACGACGAAGCGCATTCCGGGTTCGTTGAAGTCGACCAGCTCGGTGCCGTCCGGGTCCTTGACCACGGTGCCGACGGGTACGGGGAGTTCGAGTTCTTCACCGGTGGTTCCGCTGCGGTGGTCGCCCATACCCGGGCCACCGTTCTGCGAGCTGCGGTGGGGCGAGCGGTGGTAGTTGAGGAGCGTAGTGACCTGTGCGTCGGAGACGAGGACGATGTCGCCACCGTTGCCGCCGTTTCCGCCATCGGGTCCAGCGAGCGGCTTGAATTTCTCGCGGCGCACCGAAACACATCCGTTACCGCCGTTTCCAGCACGCAGGTGCAATGTCACCTGATCGACGAATGTGGCCACGAGAGCCCTCCAATTACCTTGTACTTCATGAAAATCGCTGTATAAACAACTCAGGGACGAGCCGAAGCTCGCCCCTGAGATGAAACCAACGGATGCCTATTCGGCGGCTGCCGTCACAATGTTGATGACCTTGCGGCCGCCCTTTGCACCGAACTCAACCGAACCGGCCGAGAGAGCGAAGAGAGTGTCATCTCCACCGCGTCCGACGTTGACGCCGGGGTGGAAGTGGGTGCCGCGCTGGCGGACGATGATCTCGCCAGCAGAGACGACCTGACCACCGAAGCGCTTCACGCCGAGGCGCTGTGCGTTCGAGTCACGACCGTTGCGAGTGGAACTCGCGCCCTTTTTGTGTGCCATGTCTGTTCTCCCTCAGGCTTTACTTGATGCCGGTGATCTTGACGCGCGTGAGCTCCTGACGGTGCCCCTGACGCTTCTTGTAACCGGTCTTGTTCTTGAACTTCTGGATGTGGATCTTGGGGCCGCGGAGGTTCTCCAGGAACTCAGCGGTGACCTTGACCTTGGCAAGAGCGTCCTGGTCGGTGGTGATGTTGTCACCGTCGACGAGCAGAACAGCGGCCAGTTCGACCTTGCCGTTCTTGATGTTCTTGACCCGGTCCATCGTCACGATGGTGCCGACCTCGACCTTTTCCTGCCGACCACCGGCGCGCACTACTGCGTAAACCACTTCTCGTACCTACTTCTCTGGGGAGCTCATTCGCTCCGAGCTCAATCTGTCAAAGGAAAATTCACTGTGCGGTAGACCCCAGCGGGAAGGGAGGTCAAGCTGACAGAAAACCATGGGCAAACGGGTGATAAGCCAACGTGCACCAACAGGAAACTTTACTTCATCGCACCCAATCCCACAAATGCAACGGATGCCGTGTCGCGGCTTCCTAGAATTCTCCCATGGCCATCCTCATCGATCCTCCGCGCTGGCCTGCCCACGACACGCTCTGGAGTCACCTGATCAGTGACGTGTCGCTCGATGAACTCCACCGCTTCGCGGCCGGAAACGAGATCCCACGACGCAGCTTCGACCTCGACCACTACGACGTTCCGGCTTCACGCTACGACGATCTCGTCGCCACCGGAGCGGTGCCCGTGAACGGACATGAGCTCGTTCGCCGGCTGATCGGCAGCGGGCTCAGAATCACCGCCCGCGAACGTGCAGAACGGCGACTGCCCCACGGGGACAGCCGCCGTTCCTAGACGTTCTACTCGCTCTGCGCGGTAGCGGGGTCAGCCTCGTGCGCGACCGGGGTGCCGGTGAGGGCTGCGGTCGTCACACGGCGGCGACGGGCACGGCCCTTTCCTGGCTCCTTCGGCTCCGGCAGTGCGTCGAGCACGGAACCGAGCAGATCCTCGGCGGCGCGAGCGTCGACCCGGTGCTGCTGGCGAGCGGGCTCGATCGGGATGTCGAGGATGGCGAGAGACGGAGCGTCGGCCGTTACGGGAGCCTGTGCAGCCTCAACGGGCTCTGCCACTGGTGTCTGCTCAGCTTCCTGCTGCTGCTTCTGCCCGCGTCCACGGCCGTTCCTGCGCTCGTTCCGCTCGCTGCGTGACTCGTTGCGTGACTCGTTCCGCTCGCCGCGAGGCTCGTTGCGCGACTCGTTCCGCTCGCCGCGAGGCTCGTTGCGCTGCTCGGTACGGTCGCCACGCTGCTCGTTACGGTCACCGCGCGGTTCGTTGCGCTCACTGCGCTGGTCGTTCCGCTCGGTGCGGGGTTCGTTCCGTCGCTCCTGCGCCTCGGCTGCCGGCGCTTCTACGGCGGCTTCCTCGTCGGTGTGGTGCGCGATGGTCGATGCCGCGATCTTCGCGAGGGCATTCTTCGCGTCGTCGGTGATGGCGTGTGTCGCAGCCTTCGGCGCGGAGCTGCCGTTGCCGCCACTGTTGCCGTTCCCGTTTCCGCCGGAGTTGCGGTCGTTGCTACCGTTCGAGCCTTTGCCCCGGCGTTTGGTCTCCGGCTGCGGGCTCTGGCGGTGCTTGACGATCGGGTCGTGGTGAACGACCACGCCGCGACCGGCACAGACGTCACATGGCTCACTGAACGACTCGAGCAGGCCGAGGCCGAGCTTCTTTCGGGTCATCTGAACCAGTCCGAGCGACGTGACCTCGGCGACCTGGTGCTTGGTCCGGTCACGGCTGAGACATTCGATCAGACGGCGGAGCACGAGGTCACGGTTGGACTCGAGGACCATGTCGATGAAGTCGACGACGATGATGCCGCCGATGTCACGGAGCCGGAGCTGGCGAACGATCTCTTCGGCGGATTCGAGGTTGTTCTTCGTGACGGTCTCTTCGAGGTTTCCACCCGAACCGACGAACTTGCCGGTGTTGACGTCGACGACGGTCATCGCCTCGGTGCGGTCGATCACGAGCGAGCCACCGGACGGGAGCCAGACCTTGCGGTCGAGCGCCTTCTCGATCTGCTCGGTGATCCGGTACTCGTCGAAGGCATCCTTGGTTCCCTCGTAGCGCTCGACGCGCTCGAGGAGATCCGGTGCGACACCGCGGAGGTAGCTTTCGATGACTTCCTGGGCGTCGTCACCGGCGATGAGCATCTTCTGGAAGTCCTCGTTGAAGACATCCCGGACGATCTTGATGAGCAGGTCGGGCTCCGAGTGCAGCAGTGCCGGGGCCTGGACGCTCTCGACCTGGCGGGAGATCTCTGCCCACTGGCTGATGAGACGGTTCACGTCGAGCGTGAGCTGCTCTTCGGTTGCACCCTCGGCAGCCGTGCGCACAATGACGCCGACGTTGTCGGGGAGAACATCCTTGAGGATCTTCTTCAGGCGGGCACGCTCGGTGTCCGGGAGCTTGCGGGAGATACCGTTCATCGATCCGTTGGGAACGTAGACGAGGTAGCGACCCGGGAGAGAGACCTGGCTCGTGAGTCGTGCGCCCTTGTGACCGATCGGGTCCTTGGTGACCTGCACGAGTACGCGGTCGCCCGGCTTGAGCGCCAGTTCGATCCGGCGCGGCTGGTTGCCGGTTTCCGCGGCATCCCAGTCGACCTCGCCGGAGTAGAGAACGGCGTTGCGGCCACGGCCGATGTCGACGAACGCGGCTTCCATGCTCGGCAGCACGTTCTGTACCCGGCCGAGGTACACGTTGCCGATGAGCGACGCTTCCTGGTTGCGGGCGACGTAGTGCTCGACGAGAACGCCGTCCTCGAGGACACCGATCTGGATGCGGCCGTTCTTCGAGCGGACGACCATCTTGCGGTCGACGGACTCGCGGCGCGCCAGGAACTCGGCCTCGGTGACGACGGGACGACGACGGCCGGCGTCACGACCGTCACGGCGGCGCTGCTTCTTGGCCTCGAGGCGAGTCGACCCCTTGATGCGCTGCGGCTCGGTGATCTGCTCGACCTCGCGCGGTTCGCGGGGCTGGCGCACCTTGACGACGGTGTTGGCCGGGTCGTTCTGGCCACCTCTCCTGTCGTCGTTCGAACGGCGGCGTGCACGACGGCGAACGGTGGACTGTTCGTCGTCATCGTCGTCATCGTCGTCGAAGTCGTCACTGGGGCGGGGCGGCAACGGTTTGACGTCTGGCGCCTGGAAGAACAACGCGGTCGTCGGTGCACCGGTGAAAACGGGCGCTGCTGGCACCGACGGTGCCGTGGCATCCGCCGTTGCGCTTTCAGCGCTCTCGGACGACTCTGTCGTCTCTTCCTGCGGCTCGGTTGCCTGGGCGCCGTCGTTCAGTGCCGCTGTCTCCTCCGCGTGTGCGTCGGTCGGCTGGTCGAGTGTGCTGTCTGAATTTTTATTCACCATTACTGGTGGACTCCTCATCCGGCGGGGCGAACCGCGCCGCCCTTACGGGAAATATCGAGCGGTGGGCCGCTTGCGCGTTCCCCCCGCAAATTCTGTCTGCGTGGTGCCGGCCCTCTGGCTCTAGCCCCACACCTTCTCTGTCGGTCGTGCTGACCGACGAAACTTCTTCCGTCGAACACCGGGTCCTGATCGTTTCGTTACGACCGCTGACCCGATAAGCCTTTCGTTGTACGGGTCCAGGGCGCGGCCCTGTCCTCGTCCTGTCATTATCGCACGGACCGGCCACTCCCCGTGCGCTCGACGCGAGCGATCCGTAACCCCGTGGCATAATCCGAGGGGTGAGCCAGCCCGAGATTTCCCGCCGTCCGGTCGGCTTCGCGCTCTTTCTTCTCGTCGCCGGAACGATCGGCTGGATCGCCGCCTTCGCGCTGACCATGGAGAAGTTCGTCTCCCTCGAGTCCCCCGGTGCGGCGCTCTCGTGCGACTACAGCGTGCTGGTCCAGTGCGCAGCGAACCTCTCGTCGTGGCAGGGAGCTGTGTTCGGGTTCCCGAATCCGGTCCTCGGTCTATCCGGGTGGGTCGCGCCGATCATGGTCGGAGGAGCACTCCTGGCTGGCGCACGCTTCGACCGGTGGTTCCTGCTGCTGTTCCAGCTCGGCGTGACCGCTGCCTTCGCGTTCGTGCTCTGGCTCATCTCGCAGAGCATCTTCGTGCTCGGCACCCTTTGCCCGTGGTGCATGGTCACGTGGGCTGTGACGATTCCCCTGTTCTGGGCGGTCACCCTCAGGAACCTGGCCCACGGAATCCTGCCGGCGCCGCGGAGCATCCGTTCAGCCGCTCGCGTCCTCTCCGGCTGGATCGTCGTGCTGACGTTCGGCTGCTACGTCGTCATCGCCGTGCTCGCCCAGCTGCGGCTCGACGTGCTCGCAACGCTCTGACCATCCGTTCGAGGGACGCAAACTGCTCCCATTCCGGCGGAGAACAGCGGTTTGCGTCCCTTGAAACGCGAAAACCGGCGGATGAACGCGAAAACGGCGGCACCCCGAGAAACTCAGGATGCCGCCGCGAGCGAAATGCAGACGGGTTACGCGAACCAGAGCGCGAGTTCGCGCGCTGCGGACTCGGGGCTGTCTGAGCCGTGAACGAGGTTCTGCTGAACCTTGAGGCCCCAGTCGCGGCCGAAGTCGCCACGGATCGTGCCGGGCGCGGCGAGGGTCGGGTCCGTGGTGCCTGACAGCATCCGGAATCCTTCGATCACGCGGTCACCGGCGACGCGGATGGCGACGATCGGGCCGGAGAGCATGAACTCGACGAGGGGCTCGTAGAACGGCTTGCCCTCGTGCTCGGCGTAGTGCTCGGCGAGGATGTCACGCTCGGGCTGGACCATGCGGATGTCGACGAGCGAGTATCCCTTGGCCTCGATCCGGCGGAGGATCTCCCCGGTCAGGCTGCGTGCGACGCCATCGGGCTTGATCAGGACGAGTGTTTCTTCAACCATGTTCTAACTTTCCATTCCCTGTGCGGCAGATTTCTGGCGATCGATGCGACCGCCGACGACCATGCTGTACACCCACATGCCCGCGAAGACGAGTCCGACGATCCACATCGCCGGCACGAAGATGCCCGTGGCAACGATAACGCCTTGCAGCACCCAGCCGACGACGAACGCCCAGTCGTAACGGAGCAGGGCCAGCGTCGCGACGATCGCGAGACAGATGACGCCGCCGCCGATGAGCGCAACCGGGCCGGGCTGCACCTTGAGTCCCCAGGCCACGAGCGCAGCGAGGAAGACGACGATGAGTTCGAAGGCGAGGACGATCGAGGCGAGCGACTGGCGGACCCCGCGATTGCCGCCCCTCATTTCTTCCACCCGTTCTCTTCAGCCATCACGACGACTTCGCCGGCAAGAACGACGGATCCGGTGACGACGACGAGCCGTGACTCGCCCTCGTTTGCCCACTCCCGCGCTTCGAAGACGGCGTCCTCGATGCTGTCGAAGCTGTGCACGAGGCGCGGGTCGATTGTCGCGCGGGCGCGGTCGGTGAGTTCGTCGACCGGGACGGAGCGCGTCGATGTGGAGGCGGTGAGGTGGATGCGCGCTGCGAGCGGTGCGAGGACCTCGAGGATTCCCTCGGCATCCTTGTCACCGAGAACCCCGAGCACGAACACGATCTCGCGGAAGTCGAAGTACTTGCCGAGGGCTGCTTCGAGGGAGCGAGCACCGTGCGGGTTGTGGGCGGCGTCCACGAGCACCGTCGGCTCGATGCCGACGAGCTGCAGTCGGCCCGGTGACTCCACCTCGGTGAGGCCTTCGGTGAGCGGATCGGTCGAGAGGCGCTGCATCCCGTTGCCGAGGAAGGTCTCGACCGTCGCAACGGCGACGGCGGCGTTCTGCCCCTGGTGGTCGCCGTAGAGCGGTAGGTAGAGATCGGTGTACTCGCCGGCGCGGCCGCGGACGCTGATCACCTGGCCGCCGACCGCGACCACATCGCTCGTGAGGGCGAAGTCGACATCCTGAATCACCATGGGTGCTTCGGACAGCTCGGCGGCGTTTTTCAGTTGCGCCATGGCATCCGGATGTTGCGCCGCCGTCACGACCGTGGCCGCCGGCTTGATGATCCCCGATTTGGTGCGGGCGATCTCGGCGATGGTCGTACCGAGCCGGTTGGTGTGGTCGAGGTCGATCGGCGTGAACACGGCGATTGCAGCGTCGGCGACATTGGTGGAATCCCACTCGCCGCCCATACCCACTTCGACGACGGCCACGTCGACCGGGGCGTCGGCGAACACGGCGAAACCGAGGACGGTGAGCACCTCGAAGAAGGTCAGCGTCGGCTCACCGGCCTCCTCGAGCTCCAGATCCACCATGTTGAGGTAGGGCTGGATGTCTTCCCAGTTCCGCACGAGGGTCTCATTGGAGATCGGTTCGCCATCGACGACGATCCGCTCGTTGAACGAGACCAGGTGAGGGCTCGTGAACAGGCCTGTGCGGAGTCCGTAGCCCCGGAGGATTCCCTCGATCATCCTGCTGGTGCTGGTCTTGCCGTTGGTGCCGGCGAGCTGGATGATCGGGTACGCCCGCTGCGGGTCCCCCAGCAGATCGAGCGCACGCCGGGTCGGCTCGAGCCGCGGCTGTGGCGCCGCCTCCCCGGTGCGGGCCAGCAATGCTTCGTACACCGCACGGCCCTGCTCAGCGAATTCGTCGTAAATCTCGTCCCTGTCAGACATTGATGCTCCTGGTAGCGCGACGGACGGCCACGGTGAAGGCTCCGGCGTTGGCGAAAGCGTTTGGCTGGAACTCCTGGTAGAACTCCACGTCGCCGCCGAGCAGGCCGGGAAGCCATTCGGCGGGCGTGCCGACACGGGATGCCTCAGGCACCTCGTCGAGGACGTGGATGGAGGAGGTGGTCGCGAGGGTCTCGGCGGCGATGTCGACCTCGGTGACGAAGGAGATGGCATCCGCATCGCCCGGGTCGGCGAAGACGAGTCCGAGAGCGATCCGATCGCTCACGTCGAAGCCTGCCGCCTTGCGGGTGTCCTGGACCGAACGAACGACGTCGCGGGCGAGGCCCTCCGCTTCGAGTGCCGGGGTGGTCGCGGTGTCGAGCAGCACGAATCCGCCGCCAGCGAGGAGTGCGAGTGCGGAGTCGGTCGACGCGTCGGATGCAGTCTCGAGCACGAGGTCGTACTCCCCCGCCTCGAGCGCGATGCCGCCGGCGACGACGACGCCGTTCTCTTCGCTCCAGTCGCCGGAGCGAGCTGCCTTGATCGCGGTCTGCACGGTCTTGCCGAGGCGCGGGCCTGCCGCGCGGGCATTAACGGTGAGCCGAGAGGTGATGCCGTAGTCCGCGGCGCTCGATTCGGCGAACTGCACGAACCGGACTTCCTTGACGTTGAGTTCGTCGCGAAGGATGTCGGAGAACGGTTCGAGGATCGCCGGGTCCGGTGCGACGACGGTGAGACTCGCCAGCGGAAGGCGCACGCGTTTGCCCGCCTGCTTGCGCAGCGACAACACGGTCGAGCTGATCACGCGGATGGAGTCCATCGCGGTCACGAGAACGTCGTCCTCGGGCAGCTCGGCTGCGTCTGGCCAGTCGGCCAGGTGGATGCTGCGCCCTCCGGTGAGGTCCTTCCAGATTTTCTCGGAGACGAGCGGGAGAAGGGGCGCTGCGGCGCGCGTGAGCGTTTCGAGCACCGTGTAGAGAGTGTCGAACGCCTCGGTACCGCTGCCGTCGTCGGAGACGCCAACCCAGAACCGGTCGCGCGAGCGGCGAACGTACCAGTTGGTCAGGACGTCGGCGAAGTCGCGCAGGGTTGCCGCTGCGAGCGTGGAGTCGAGGTTGTCGAGGTGCGCGGTGACGTCGGTGAGCATGACCCGGCTCTTGGCGAGGATGTAGCGGTCGAGCACGTCAGACGAGTCGGTGCGGCGCTGTGCGTCGTATCCGCCCTCCCTGGCCGTGTTGGCGTACAGGCTGAAGAAGTACCACGTGTTCCAGAGCGGGAGCAGCATCTGCCGCACGCCCTCACGGATGCCCTCCTCAGTGACGACGAGGTTGCCGCCGCGAAGGACGGAACTCGACATGAGGAACCAGCGCATGGCATCCGACCCGTCGCGGTCGAAGACCTCGTTGACGTCGGGGTAGTTGCGGAGCGACTTCGACATCTTCTGGCCGTCGCTGCCGAGGACAATGCCGTGGCTGACCACGTTCTTGAACGCGGGGCGGTCGAACAGCGCGGTCGACAGCACGTGGAGGGTGTAGAACCAGCCACGGGTCTGGCCGATGTACTCGACGATGAAGTCGGCGGGGTTGTGCGAGTCGAACCACTCACGGTTCTCGAACGGGTAGTGCACCTGAGCGAAGGGCATCGACCCGGAGTCGAACCAGACGTCGAGCACGTCGGTGATGCGGCGCATCGTCGACTGCCCGGTCGGGTCATCGGGGTTTGGGCGTGTGAGCTCGTCGATGAACGGGCGGTGCAGGTCGGTCGGGCGAACACCGAAGTCCTGCTCGAGTTCGTCGAGAGACCCGTACACGTCGATGCGGGGGTACTCGGGGTTGTCGCTCTTCCAGACCGGGATCGGCGAACCCCAGTACCGGTTGCGGCTGATCGACCAGTCGCGGGCGTTGCCGATCCACTTGCCGAACTGGCCGTACTTGACGTTCTCGGGAACCCAGTTGATCTGCTCGTTGAGGTCGACCATGCGGTCGCGGAACTCGGGCACACGGATGAACCAGCTCGACACCGCCTTGTAGATGAGCGGGTTGCGGCAGCGCCAGCAGTGCGGGTACGAGTGCTCGTAGCTCGACTGGCGCAGCAGTCGGCCCTCGGCCTTGATGAGCTGGGTGAGCGGCTTGTTCGCGTCCGACCAGAGCTGGCCGGCGACGTCGGTCACCTCGGGCAGGAACTTCCCGCCGTCGTCGAGCGAGATGATGACCGGGATGCCTGCTGCCTCGCAGATCTTCTGGTCCTCCTCGCCGTATGCCGGCGACTGGTGGACGATACCGGTTCCGTCTTCGAGGGTGACGTAGTCGGCGACGAGGACCCGCCACGCGTTCTGCATCCCGTACTCCTCGACATCCGAGTAGTAGTCGAAGAGGCGGTCGTAGTTCACGTCCTGCAGCTCGGAGCCGATAACCGTGCGTGAGATCGCGGCGACGGCATCCGCTGCGGACTCGTAGCCGAGGTCCTTCGCGTAGTTGCCGACGAGGGCGGTGGCGAGCAGATATTCTCCGCCGAGCACCTCGGTGGTTCCGCCGGCGCTGTGTTTCTCACGCAGCACCGTGGCATCCGGTGTGCCGTTCGGGCCGGCGGGGAGAACCGCGTATTCGATCTCGGGGCCGACGGCGAGAGCGGCGTTGGTCGGGAGGGTCCACGGGGTGGTCGTCCACGCGAGGGCGCGCACTCCGGTGAGCCCGAGCGACTCGGCCTTCATGCCGACGAGCGGGAACGTCACGGTGACCGTCTGGTCCTGGCGCATCTTGTAGACATCGTCGTCCATGCGCAGTTCGTGGTTGGACAGCGGGGTCTGGTCGCGCCAGCAGTACGGCAGAACCCGGTAGCCCTCGTAGGCGAGACCCTTGTCGTGAAGCTGCTTGAACGCCCAGATGACGCTCTCCATGAAGGTGATGTCGAGCGTCTTGTAGTCGTTCTCGAAATCGACCCAGCGCGCCTGGCGCGTGACGTAGCGCTCCCAGTCCTCGGTGTACTTGAGGACGGCATCCCGGGCGGCGCCGTTGAACGCCGCGATGCCCATCTCTTCGATCTGGCTCTTGTCGGTGATGCCGAGCTGGCGTTCCGCTTCGAGCTCGGCGGGAAGGCCGTGGGTGTCCCAGCCGAAACGACGGTGGACCAGCTTGCCGCGCATGGTTTGATAGCGCGGGAACACGTCCTTGGCGTAGCCGGTGAGGAGGTGGCCGTAGTGCGGCAGGCCGTTCGCGAACGGAGGCCCGTCATAGAAGACCCACTCGTCGGCGCCTTCCCGCTGCGAGACGGATGCCTCGAAGGTCGCGTCGGTCTTCCAGAACTCGAGGATGTCCTTCTCGATGTCGGGGAAGCGGGGCGACGACGTGACGCCGAACGCGGCTCCGGTCTGGAGCGAGTCGTCGGATGACTTGGGGTAAGGCATTTTTCTCCCGGCAGGTTTTCGATGTTCACCTGCGAGGGCGGATCAGATCCGCGGTACCACCTCGCTTGCCGCACGTGTCGGCCGCTCGTTCATTGGCTGTGACGGGCCAGACCCGTCCGGTTCTACTGGGCGGCACAGGTTCGTGCCACTGTTCTTCCGGAAACTCCCCGGTGATGGCCGGTTCGCAGTCGTTGTCTCAAGGATAGCGGTTCACACGCCGCCCCGCCGCGAGTTGCCCGGTTTTGCGGGTTCTCATCGTTCGACACCCGCGAAAGCGGGCAACTCGCGGTTCAGGATGCCACGCGCGAGCGCACGGTCTGGAGCACAGCAGCGGCATTGTCGGCGTCGTCCACCGTCACGACGAGCCGGCGCCCGTCACGGCGGGTCACTTCGATCGCTGCACCCCGTCGCATGATGATGCCGGTGCGGCGCCCGGAACCCCAGCGCCAGCCCCAGCCGCCGAAGTCGGCTGTGGGATCGACCTCAATGACCCGGACCGCTGCGATGTTCGCCGCGGGGATGCTGACGCGGGGCCAGCCGAGTGCGCCTCGAACCGAGAACCCGCGGCGATCGGCGCGGACCCGCCAGAACGACATCCCGATCGATACCAGAACGACGAAGGCCGAGACCCAGGCGACGAAGGGAAGTCCGCCGTCCGTCGCGACCGAGGTGAGGATCGCCGTGCCGACACTGAGCGCGACGACGGCGCAGATGAGCACGACCACGGGACCGGACACGCGAACGGTTTGGGCCCAATACACACGCTCGGTCGGCGCGACGTCGAGAGGCTCGACCTCGGGCTCTGCGTCGAACCGCGACGGCACCGCCTTCGGCAGGAGGAACCAGACCACCACGGCGAGCAGGATCCCGCCCGCTGCGCCGAAAAGCATCGGCCCGCCGATGTTCGGGGCTTCGGATGCGTCGGGAAGACCCCGCTGCACCGCGAGAGATCCGATCGTTCCGACGGTCAGCAGAACGCTGAGGAAGTGCCGCGTGACGATGAGGAATTTGTCGTTGCTCGTGAGTCCTCCACGGCGTCTGGACTGGGCGAGCGGCACCTCCGTGAATAGGGTGAACACCACGGTGATCCCGAGCGGAATGAGGATGAGTGTCCAGGCGCTGCCGTACCCGTCGGCCCCATCACTCCCCCAGTGAATCGCGACCGGGTCCGGGAGGTCGGGCAGCCAGGAGATCCCGAGGGCGGCGCCGACGGCCGCGATAAGGATCGGGAGGAGTATTCCGAGAAGAAGTTGCCGGCGACGTCCGGTCGAGCGGGGTTCGGTGGTCATTTCTTGAAGGCCTCTCGGAGGAGTGAGCTGACGGTGTCCGGGTTGATATCGAGGGTCCGCGCCTGGTCGACGACGGTTTCGATGGCAGAGCTGAGTTGCGAGTACCGTTCGGCCCGGTCGGTGATGACGGCACCGCGGCCGCGGCGGAGGTCGACGAGACCCTCGTCGCGGAGCAGTTGGTAGGCACGAAGCACGGTGTGCACATTGAGTTCGAGCGAGTCGGCGAGTTCGCGGGCAGCGGGGAGTCGCTCCCCCGTTTTCACACCGCCGGCGATGGCGGCACCACGGATGCTCGCCGCAAGCTGATCGAACAGCGGTGTCGGCGACGACGGGTCGATTCGAAGGAGCATGTGTCGATTCTATAGTTATAGTTTCACTAGAACAAGTACGCATTGCGCCCGGGCTGCCAGAATGGCTGCATGACCGCTCAGGAACCGTTCGCAGACCAGCGTCTCGTGCGATCGATCGAGCGGATGCCAGGCGCTGAGGTGCCCGCGGGCGAGTGGCCCGTCACGATCCCCGCCGTTGCCCAGCTTCTCGACTCCGGGCTCGAACTCGGGACGGGCGTCACGTTCCTCGTCGGCGAGAACGGGAGCGGCAAGTCGACCCTCGTCGAAGCCGCCGCCGTCGCCTATGGGCTCGGCCCTGAGGGTGGAACGATCCATTCCGCGCACGAGACCCAGCTGACCGAATCGCCGCTTGCCGACTGGATCCGACTGGTGAAGCGAGCGGGCGCTCCTAAATGGGGCTTCTTTCTCCGGGCCGAGACGATGCACGGCTACTTCACGTTCCAGGGTTCACTGGCAGGTGGGCACGATTTCCACAGTATGAGTCACGGTGAATCCTTCCTTGCCGTCACCGAGTCGTACCTCACAAAACCCGGCTTCTACTGCCTCGACGAGCCCGAAGCCGCCCTGTCGTTCAACTCGACGCTCGCCATGATCGGTGCCCTCTCGGATCTCGTCGCGAACGGCTCGCAAGTCCTCTGCGCGACCCACTCACCGGTGCTCGCGTCGCTTCCCGGCGCCACGATTTACGAGGTCTCGGCCGACGGCATCCACCGCGCCCAGTGGGACGATCTCGACCTCGTTCGAAACTGGAAGGCGTACCTCGATGCACCGGGGCGCTACCTCAGGCACATCCTCGACTGAGGTCAGAGCGTGGCAGCGAAGCCGGAACACACGGGCCCGGTGGCCTCGGCAACGTACTCGGCGAGGGGCCGCCGACCCACCCCGGCACTCGCCCACGCCCCCGCTGCGGCCGCAGCAGCTCCAAGAACCGCGAACGCGACCGCCTGGGGCTGCAGCCGGCTCTCGCTCCCGGCCAGTCGGCGCGAGAGGAAGACCCGGATCACTTCCGCCTGCTTCATGAACCGTCGAAGACCGGATGCCTCGAGGTCGTCGCGTGTGCCCATGAGGTCCACCTGGGTGAGGGCCCAGGGCACCCGGTCGTCGGGATGCGACGCGGCGACCCGCACGATCGCGTCGCGGACGGCATCCATCACCGAATTCTCCGGGCCTGACGCCTCGAGCTCGACCGACAGCCGCTCGATGGTCTCGTCGAAGTCGACCCACAACACGTCGGACTTCGAGCCGAAATAGTTGAAGAACGTGTTCCGGCTCACGCCTGCTCGCTGCGCGATGTCATCGACAGTGGTCCGCGCGTAGGTCTGCTCGAGAAAAAGCTCTGCGGCAGCCTCTTCGAGAATGCGCTTGGACGAGCGCCGGGGGCGGCCGACCTGCTGGGGCTGATCGTTCATGGCGGCTCCTTCCTACCGAAAGCGTAGCGACAGCACCGGACCTGGGCACGACGGGAACAAAACGAGATCTAGGATGGTTATTAGACCGCGTCCAATAACGTGCGCAGCGCACGATCGCCGTCTCTCCCTCCAGCGTCAAGGAACACACATGCATCTCCTCTCACCGTCCCACGCTCGTCGCGGCGTCGCATCCGTCGCAGCGGTCGCGGGCATCGCTCTCCTCCTCGCAGGATGTTCGGCCCCGGCCGGCGAGGCGTCAACGACGCCCGTCGAGGGCGGCACCCTCACCTACGCCAGCGGTGACGCCGAACCCACGTGCCTCGACCCGCACGTCGGCGGCAACTACCCGCAGGCCCTGATCGCCGGGCAGTTCCTGGAGTCGCTCGTCTCGCGCGACGCAGACGGGAAGATCATCCCGTGGCTCGCGACCGAG
The DNA here is from genome assembly GCF_055361225.1 of Mycetocola sp. TRD_SC_2. Classification (NCBI taxonomy): domain Bacteria; kingdom Bacillati; phylum Actinomycetota; class Actinomycetes; order Micrococcales; family Microbacteriaceae; genus Mycetocola; species Mycetocola sp. TRD_SC_2. The sequence continues at coordinate 1,727,544 of NZ_CM143954.1, forward strand.
TGGTCTGCCTCTGACGATGGCCTCAGCTGGGAGTTCACGCTGCGCGACGACGTCAGCTTCACCGACGGCACCGCGCTCGACGCTGAAGCCGTCAAGGTCAACGTCGAGCACCTCAAGGACCCGGCGACCGAGTCATCGACGGGCTACCTCGCCCTGGGCAAGGTCGATTCGGTCGAGGTCGTCTCCGACACGGTGGCCCGCTTCTCCCTCTCCGCGCCGGACAGCGCGCTGCTCGAGTCGCTCTCGATGCCGTGGCTCGCGATCGAATCCCCCGCAGGCATCGCCCGTGGAATGGAGGAGAACTGCCAGGCCCCGATCGGCACCGGGCCGTTCATCGTCGATGCGTGGGTCAAGCAGGACCACGTGTCGCTCGTGCGCAACGAGGACTACAACTCGCCGCCCGCCGACGCCAAGCACGACGGCAAGGCATACCTCGAGGGCATCGAGTGGCGTTTCATCCCCGACTCCGCTTCGCGCTACGCCGCGCTGCAGGGCGGCCAGGTCGATGTGCTCGACAACGCGCAGCCCGACACGATCGCAGCGGCCGAGAAGACGGAAACACTCGCTCACCTCGACGCACCGCGACCGGGAGCATCGAACCGGATCGAGCTGAACGCGGGAGCTGAACCGTTCAGCGACCCGGCCGTTCGCGAAGCATTCATTCGCGCCGTCGATGTCAACGACGGTATCGAGTCGCTCTTCTTCGGCTCCGCCGAGCGCTCGTACTCACCGCTGTCGAGCGTCGAATCCGCCGGATACTCCGACGAGTCGCTCTTCAGCACCGACCTCGACGAAGCGAACCGCCTGCTCGACGAGGCGGGCTGGAGCGAACGGGACGCCGACGGCTACCGGGTGAAGAACGGCGAGCGCCTCTCACTGGACTTCCCGGTGTCGACGAACCAGTCGATTCCCGCCGAGCAGTCGCTGTTCGAGCAGATCCAGGCGACGGCGAAGGACGCCGGGTTCGCGGTCAACCTCAGCCTGCTCGACCTGTCTAGCTGGTACGGCGTGCTCGCCGAGAACAACTACGACCTCGTGAGCGCCCCGTACACGAAGGTCGGACCTGACGTGCTGCGCATCCTGTACCACTCCGACGGAATCACTCCGGCGCCGAGCGGCTACTTCGCGAACCTCTCGCAGGTGAACAACCCCGAGCTCGACGACCTGCTGACGCGGGCATCGGAGATCTCCGACGAAGACGAACGGGCATCCCTGTACGAGGACGCCCAGAGCATCATCCTCGGGGGCTTCCACATCCTGCCCCTGTACGACCAGCAGAACCACTTTCTGATGGGCACGCACGTGAAGGACGTTCGGTCCCTCCCGACCGTGTCAACGCCGACGTTCTATGACACCTGGCTTGACGGAAAGTAACCTTCCGCCCCGCTCCAGGAGCCTCCGCACCGCGCGGTGGCTCCTGGTCCGGTTCGGCGGGTCCCTCTTCGTGCTGTGGGCTGTGGCGACCCTCACCTTCTTCGCCATCCGGCTGATCCCCGGCGACCCGGCTGAAGCCGTGCTCGGCGGGCCGGGGTCGCAGGCATCACAGGAGACGCTCGATCAGGTCCGGCGTGACTACGGCCTCGACCTGCCGCTCGGCATCCAGTACCTGAACGCGCTCGGCCGGCTTCTCACCGGGGACCTCGGCACCTCATACGCCCTCAAGGTTCCCGTCGCCGACCTCCTCGGCGCGCAGATCGGTGGCACCCTGATCCTCGCGTTTGCCGCACTCACTCTGGCGTGGCTCCTCGCACTGGTGCTCTCCCTCTGGTCGACCGGTAGAGGCCGAGTCGCGGCATCCGTCGGTCAGGGCATCGAACTCACGAGCGCAGCGCTCCCCCACTTCTGGCTCGCCACCGTGCTCATCGCCATCTTCAGCAGCGCCCTGGGCTGGCTGCCCCCGGTCTCAACCGGCGGCGTCACGGGACTCGTGCTGCCCACCGTCACCCTCGCAATTCCGCTCGCCGGCTTCCTCGCGCAGGTCATGCGCGAAACGCTCCTCGATACCCTCGATGCCCCGTTCATCGTCTCCGCGAGGGCACGCGGAGAATCGCCGATCGGCATCCGTCTGCGCCATGCCCTCCGCCACGCGAGCCTTCCTGCGATCAGCCTCTCCGGCTGGGCGCTCGGCTACCTCATCTCGGGCGCCGTCGTCGTCGAGACGATCTTCGCCCGGCCCGGACTCGGCCGAACCCTCCTGCAGGCGGTGACCCTGCGGGATGTCCCGATCGTCACCGGCGTCGTTCTCCTCGTCGCCCTCGTCTACATCGTCATGACGGTCGCCACGGATGCCGCCTCGCGGCTCGCCGATCCCCGCCTGCGCCGTGCGGAGGCAACGCGATGAGCGAACTCGACCTGCGTACCGCTGCGGCGAGCGCAGCACCGGCCAGACGCGCACGACCGAGCGTCGGTGAACTGCTCGCGCTGGGCTTCGTGCTCTTTCTCCTGGCTGCCACCGTTGTTCCTGGCCTGATCTCGCCGTTCGAACCGAACGCGATCTCGGCACGCGACGCCTTCCAGGGGCCATCGCTCACTCACTGGTTCGGCACCGACGAATCGGGGCGCGACATCTACAGCCGGGTCGTCGCCGGCACATCGACGTCGCTCCTCATCGGAGTGTCAGCCACCGCGATCGGCCTCGTCCTGGGACTCGCCCTCGGTGTTCTCGCCGGTTTCGGCGGGCGGGTTCTCGACTTCACCGTCAACCGCACCATCGAGGTGCTCTTCGCTTTTCCCGGTCTCCTCCTCGCCCTTCTCGTGATCGTCATCGCAGGTCCCGGCCCGGTTACAGCGACCATCGCGGTCGGCCTGTCGACCGCGCCAGGTTACGCCCGCATCATTCGCGGGCAGCTGGTCAGCATCCGTACCTCTGCCTACGTCGAATCGGCTCGAGTCCTCGGGCACGGACCTTTTCGGATCCTCACCCGCCACATCCTGCCCAACGCCCTCGCGCCACTCCTCGTGCTCGCCACCCTGGGGATCGGCCAGGCCGTCGTCTGGGCGGCCGCCCTCAGCTATCTCGGCCTCGGTGCACAGCCGCCCGCCGCCGAGTGGGGAGCGATGCTCTCCGCCGGCCGCACCTACATCGGCACCGCGTGGTGGCTCACCGTGTTCCCCGGCCTCATGATCGTCCTCACCACCATCGCGACGACGGTTCTCGGCCGGAGCCTCACCCGCAGGACGGCAGGAAACCGATGAAACCTCTCCTCGACGTCGACCAGCTCACCGTCTCCTTCGGCGACACCACAGTGGTTCATGATCTCTCCTTCGCGATCGGACGTGGTGAATGCGTGGCCATCGTCGGCGAATCCGGCTCAGGCAAAAGCGTCACCGCCCGCGCGCTCCTCGGTCTCGCCGGTCGGGGCTCGCGAGTCTCCGCCTCCATGCTCACCCTTGCCGGCCGCGATCTCGCGGGTGCGTCGGAACGGGACTGGCGAAACATCCGCGGTTCACAGGTCGGATTGGTCCTGCAGGATGCCCTCGTCTCCCTCGACCCGCTCCGCCCGATCGGCCGCGAGATCGGTGACGCGCTCCGCCTCCACTCCCGTCTCTCAGCCGATCAGGCGAGGACCCGTGTGGTCGAGCTCCTCAACCTCGTCGGAATGCCCGACCCGGAGCGGGCGATGTCCCAGCGATCGGGCGAACTCAGCGGTGGCCTCCGCCAGCGCGCCCTCATCGCCGCGGCCATCGCGCTGGACCCGCCGTTCCTCATCGCGGACGAACCCACCACGGCTCTCGACGTCACCATCCAGGCGCGTATCCTCGACCTCCTCGCGAGTATCAAGGAACGCGGGACGGGCATCCTCCTGATCAGCCACGACCTCGCCGTCGTCAGCGCCATCGCCGACCGGGTGCTCGTGATGAAAGACGGGCGCTTCGTCGAGACCGGCAACACCCGAACCCTGCTCGAGAACCCGCGTGAGGAATACACCCGCCGCCTCATCGCCGCCGTCCCAACGGACAAACCCCGGCGTACGCCGCTCGTCCCCACCAGCGCGACGCTCGCCGCACCGATGCCTTCACCGATGCCCGCTCCGGATGCTTCGCCACCGGTCGTTCTGTCGGCATCCGGTCTCGTGAAGACGTACCGCGCGCCGGCGGGCCGGTTTCGTGCGGTGGATGACGTCTCGCTGCACCTCGACCGTGGCGAGACCCTCGGACTCGTCGGAGAGTCCGGGTCGGGCAAGACCACCGTTGCCCGGCTGATCCTCGCGCTGACCGATGCGGACGCCGGCGACGTGCTCCTCGACGAAGAGTCCTTCTCCGCTTTGAGGGAACGCGAACGCAGGCCGCTCCGCCGCAGGATCGGCGCGATCTACCAGGACAGCCTGAGCTCCTTCGACCCTCGCCTGACGGTCCGACGCATCCTCACGGACGCCGTCGCCCTCGCTCCCGCCGACGACAGGTCCACCGTCGGCGAACTCCTCGACGCCGTCGGCCTCCCGCAGTCGGTCGCCACCACCCGCCCGCTGTACCTCTCCGGCGGTCAGCGCCAGCGCGTGTCGATCGCGCGTGCCCTCGCGTCTCGCCCCGAGATTCTGATCTGCGACGAGCCGGTGTCTGCCCTCGACGTCACCGTCCAGGCCCAGGTGCTCGACCTCCTCGACAGACTGCAGGCGGAGCGCGGGCTCAGCTACCTGTTCATTTCGCACGACCTCGGAGTGATCCGCCACATGAGCGACCGCGTTGCCGTCATGAAGGACGGGAAGATCGTCGAAACCGGTGACGCGACGAGCGTTTTCGACGACCCGCAGCATCCGTACACCGCTCGACTCGTCGCCGACGCCCCGCGCCTTAGCGCATCACGCTGAGGGCGGCGTCGTTCCGAACGGCAGGCCGCGGCTCCGCTACCATGGACAGATCCCAACACTCAGGCACGTACACACGGTGCCGCCTATAGCGAACCCGGAGTTCCCATGACCGCGCACGTTCCAGACAAGCCCGTCCTCGAGGGCCTAGAAGCCAAATGGGGTCCCGAATGGGAATCCGCTGGTACCTACCGGTTCAACCGGAGCGCTGCCGTCGAAGGTGGCCGCGGGTGCGTGTACTCCATCGACACTCCCCCGCCGACCGCATCCGGTTCGCTGCACATCGGCCACGTCTTCAGCTACACCCACACGGATGTCGTCGCCCGCTTCCAGCGGATGACCGGCAAGCAGGTGTTCTACCCGATGGGCTGGGACGACAACGGCCTTCCGACCGAGCGCCGCGTGCAGAACTACTACGGCGTGCGCTGCGACCCGACTCTCCCGTACGACGCCGAGTTCGTTCCGCCGTTCGAAGGCGGAGACGGCAAGAGCTCGAAGGCGGCCGACCAGAAGCCGGTCTCACGACGTAACTTCATCGAACTGTGCGAACGCCTCACCGTCGAGGACGAGAAGCAGTTCGAAGCGCTCTGGCGCACCCTCGGCCTGTCCGTGGACTGGGACCAGTCGTACCGCACCATCGGCGACGACTCGATCCGCATCAGCCAGCTTGCCTTCCTCCGCAACATCGAACGCGGTGAGGCGTACCAGGCGATGGCGCCCACCCTGTGGGACGTCACCTTCCGCACCGCCGTTGCCCAGGCCGAGCTCGAAGACAAAGAGCAGTCAGCCAACTACCACCGCGTCGCCTTCACGAAGCCCGACGGCGGAACGATCGAGATCGAGACCACGCGACCCGAGCTCCTGCCGGCGTGTGTCGCGCTCGTCGCGCACCCGGACGACGAGCGCTTCAAGCCGCACTTCGGCACGACCGTCACCACACCGGTCTTCGGTGTGGAGGTCCCCGTGCTCGCCCATCACCTCGCGCAGCCGGACAAGGGCGCCGGAATCGCGATGATCTGTACGTTCGGCGACGTCACCGACGTGATCTGGTGGCGTGAACTCGACCTGCCCAACCGCACGATCATGGGCCGCGACGGCCGCATCATCGCTGAGGCGCCGGATGTCATCACCTCCGAGTCCGGGCTCGCCGCATACGCCGAGATCGCCGGCAAGACCGTGTTCAGCGCCAAGCAGGCGGTCGTGCAGCAGCTCAAGGATGCCGGCGCCCTCATCGGCGACCCGAAGCCGACCACCCACCAGGTGAAGTACTACGAGAAGGGCGACAAGCCACTCGAAATCGTCTCCACCCGCCAGTGGTACATCAGGAACGGCGCGCGCGACGAAGACCTCCGCGCCAAGCTGATCGAGCTCGGCAACGAACTCGAGTGGCACCCCGACTTCATGCGGGTCCGGTACGAGAACTGGGTCGGTGGCCTCACCGGCGACTGGCTCATCTCGCGCCAGCGGTTCTTCGGTGTGCCCATCCCGCTCTGGTACCCGCTCGACCCCGAGGGCAACCCGGTCTACGACTCCCCCATCGCCCCTGACGCCGCGTCCCTTCCTGTCGACCCGTCGAGCGACACCGCTCCCGGCTACGACGAGTCGCAGCGGAACGTGCCAGGCGGCTTCGCCGGTGAACTCGACATCATGGACACGTGGGCGACCTCGTCGCTCACCCCGCAGCTCGCGGCCGGCTGGGAACGCGACGATGAGTTGTTCAACACCGTGTTCCCGTTCTCGCTGCGCCCGCAGGGACAGGACATCATCCGCACCTGGCTGTTCTCCACCATGCTGCGCTCGGTGCTCGAGCACGGCCAGAAGCCGTGGGAACACGCCGGTCTCTCGGGGTGGATCCTCGACCCCGACCGCAAGAAGATGTCGAAGTCGAAGGGCAACGTCGTCACCCCGGCAGACATCCTCGAGAAGCATGGGTCGGATGCCGTCCGCTACTGGGCCGCATCATCCCGCCTCGGCACCGACGCCGGTTTCGATCCGCAGAACCCGACACAGATCAAGATCGGCCGCCGCCTCGCCATCAAGGTGCTCAACGCATCGAAGTTCATCCTGAGCTTCGAGTCAGCGGACGACGCCTCCGTCACCGAACCGATCGACCTGAGCATGCTCGCCACGCTTCGGACGATCGTCGCCGATGCGACCGCCGCGTTCGAGTCGTACGACCACGCGCGTGCACTCGAGATGACCGAGTCCTTCTTCTGGACATTCTGCGACGACTACCTCGAGCTCGTGAAGGAACGCGCGTACGACGCTTCCCACCCGGGTCAGGCATCCGCTGTGGCAGCGCTGCGCGAGGCCCTTCACGTGCTGCTGCGCCTCTTCGCCCCGTTCATTCCGTTCGCCGCCGAAGAGGCCTGGTCGTGGTGGAACGACGGATCGGTGCACTCCGCAGCGTGGCCCACCGTGGATGATCTCGCTTCGACCGGTCAGCCGGAACTGCTGGTGCTCACCGGGCAGGCGCTCACGAGCATCCGTCGTGCGAAGACCGATGCCAAGGCATCGCAGAAGGCGACCCTCGACACGGCAACCATCACAGGAACCCCTGAGCAGATCACACTTTTGACCCTCGCAGAAGGGGATCTCAAAGCGGTCGGTCGTATCGTTAGACTCACATTCACCCCCGGAGACGAGCTCGCGGTCACCGGAGTGGAATTTGCCCCGGTCGACGCCCCTACGTCGAACCACAGTTGAGGAGAAACAATGACGTTCGAGATCCGCCCGGTCAAGGACCGCGACTTCTTTAACTGGCTGCCCCTGTTCGCCGGATACGGCGAGTTCTACGGCACACCCGTCCACGATGAGAAGGCGCTGTTGGTGTGGAGCTGGATCAGCGAGAAGAAGCACGATTTGTCTGCGCTCGTCGCCCAGGACGAAGACGGCTCGCTCGTCGGTCTCGCTCACTACCGGACCTTCGCGCGTCCCCTCGCCGGCGGAACAGGGATCTACATCGATGACCTGTTCGTCTCTCCCGACGCCCGCGGAACCGGCGTCGCGACTGCTCTCATCGAGCAGGTGACCGAGATCGCCCGCGCGCAACGCTCGGAGATCGTCCGCTGGGTGACCGCTCCGGACAACGACGAAGCGCAGGTGCTGTACGACAAGGTTGCCAAGCGCACCGACTGGATCACCTACGACCTGACCGTGTGACGGGGGCATGATGCAACTCGGAACCCGCTGGACCGTCGGTGACACACCCCCGGCAGGACTCCCCGAGGTCATGACTGCCGCCGTCCGGACGGTCGAGGATGAGCTTCGCGCCGAAGACGTCGACGCGCGCTCGTGGCGCTGGACCCTGACCTGGCTTGAACGACGTCCCGTCATCGAGCTCGACGACGGCACGATCATCACCTACAACGCTGTGGCAGACACCGCAACCATCCGGCAGGTCGACGCCCCGGAAGAGGACGAAGAAGAGTAGCGACTACTTGCGCGCGAGGATTTCGCCGTGAGGCATCGCGTACCAGGCGCGAGGGTCGGCGACCCACTCGGTCCAGGCCGCCGAAATCTCCTCGAGCTCGGTTTGGGTCGCTGATCCGCTTTCGATCGATTGCGGAGCGAAGCTGGACTCGACGGCTCGGGTCGCCCACGCGCTCCCCCACCAGTCGCGGTCGTCGTCGGTAGAGAAGCACCAGATCGACGCGGTGCTTTCGACGTCGGTAAACCCGGCATCCATTGCCCATGCCTTAAGCGAGCGTCCGGCATTCGGCTCGCCCTGGTTCGACCGGGCAACCGACTGGTACACCCGCATCCAGGTGTCGAGGCCGGGAAGAAGCGGATACCAGGACGCCGCTCCGTAGACGACGTCGCGCGCCGCGACGATACCTCCGGTCTTGACCACGCGGCGCATCTCGCGCAGGACGGCGACCGGGTCACCCACGTGCTGCAGCAGCTGGTGGGCGTGCACGACGTCGAAGGTGTCGTCGGGATAGTCGAGGGCATACGCGTCGCCGGCGGCGAAGTCGACGTTGAGCACATCGCTGTCACGAGCGAGCGTGGAGGCCTGGAGGCACACCTCGGGTGATGCATCCATGCCGAAGACCGCACCGGGAAAGACCCGCTGGGCGATGTCGATGGTGATGGTTCCCGGTCCGCAGCCCACATCGAGAACGCGGGCGCCGCGTGTCAGGTACGGGGCGAGATATGCTGCGGAATTGTCGACGGTGCGCCAGCTGTGCGTGCGGAGAACGCTTTCGTGGTGACCCAGCGTGTAGCGCTCGGAAGTTGCCATACTCCCACCCTATGCGTGTGTGGGAGCCCTCTGAGCCCACATGACCGCCCTAGGGTGGGAGGCATGCCCAACACGCCGAACCCGTCCTTCGAACCCAGCACTCTCCCCTACCAGCTTCCTCCGTTTGCGGAGATTCGCGACGAGCATTTCTTCCCCGCTTTCGAGCAGGGAATGGCTGAGCAGCTGGCCGAAGTGGATGCCATCGCCCGGCTGGGCGAGGCGCCGACTTTCGAGAACACCCTGATGGCACTGGAGCGGTCGGGGCAGGTGCTTGAGCGGGTGGCATCCGTCTTCTTCAACAAGACGTCGGCGGACTCGAACCCGACGACGACCGAGCTCGAGGAGCGTATCGCGCCTCTGTTGTCTGCGCACACCGATGCGATCCGGCTCGACCCTGACCTGTACGCGCGGATCCGGTTCGTCCATGAGCAGCGCGACCACCTCGGGCTCGACTCCGAGTCGCGGTATCTGCTCGAGCGGTACTTCACCGAGTTCACGCTCGCGGGCGCGGGGCTGAGCGATGCCGATAAGGACAAGCTGAGGGAGTTCAACAGCACCCTGTCGACCCTGACGACCCGATTCGAGAAGAACCTTCTCGCCGACACCAATGACCTCGCCGTCGTGCTCGATGACGTCGCGGAGCTCGATGGCCTGAGTTCCGGTGAGATCTCGGCTGCCGCCGAAGCGGCGCGGGAGCGGGGGCTCGACGGTAAGTATCTGCTGAGCCTCGTACTGCCGACCGGGCACCCGGCTCTGGCCAGCCTGACCCGGCGCGATGTGCGCGAACGGGTGATGCGCGCGTCGCGGGCTCGTGGCATCCGTGGTGGGGAGTTCGACAACCGTGAGCTCGTGCTCGAGATCACCCGGCTGCGCGCTGAGCGGGCCCGCCTGCTCGGCTTCGAGTCACATGCCGCTTTCGTGACGGCCGATCAGACGGCGCGGACGCCCGCGAGAGTTGCGGCGATGATGGAGTCGCTCGCGCCGGCCGCCGCTCGCAATGCTCGCGTTGAGCAGGCCGACCTGCAGGCTCTCGCCGATGCGTCAGGAGAACCGTTCACTGTGGAGAGCTGGGACTGGGCCTACCTCACCGAACAGGTCCGTACCGCCCGGTTCGATGTCGATACGGCCGCGATGCGCCCGTACTTCGAGGCAGAGCGCGTGCTCGTCGACGGGATCTTCTACGCGGCGGAACGCCTCTATGGTGTGAGCTTCACCGAGCGCGCCGACCTCGTCGCGTACCACCCGGACGTGCGTGTGTTCGAAGTGACCGAGTCCGACGGTGCGCCGGTCGGCCTGTATCTCCTCGACCTCTACACCCGGGATTCGAAGCGGGGCGGGGCGTGGATGAACCCCCTCGTGTCGCAGAACAGCCTTCTCGACCAGCCGGTTGTCGTCGTGAACAACCTCAATGTGCCGAAGCCGGCGTCGGGCCAGCCGACCCTGCTGAGCTTCGACGAGGTGACGACGTTCTTCCACGAGTTCGGTCACGCGCTGCACGGGCTTTTCGCTCGGGTCACCTACCCGCGGTTCGCCGGGACCAATGTGTTCCGTGACTTCGTCGAGTTCCCCAGCCAGGTCAACGAGATGTGGATGCTCGACCCCGACGTGCTCGCGAACTACGCGGTGCACCACGAAACCGGCGAGCGGATGCCACAGGCTCTCGTCGACAACCTCCACCGCTCTGCGTCGTTCAACGAGGGCTTCCTGACGAGCGAGTACCTCGCCGCAGCGATGCTCGACCAGGCCTGGCACCGGATTACCGCGGATGATGAGATCTCCGACGTTGAGGCCTTCGAGCGGTCTGCGCTTGAGGCGGCCGGACTCGACAACCCCGCGGTGCCGACGCGATACTCGAGCACCTACTTCGCCCATACTTTCTCGGGTGGATACGACGCTGGCTACTACTCCTACATCTGGAGTGAGGTGCTCGATGCGGATACCGTCGACTGGTTCACCGAGAACGGCGGGCTCACCCGTTCGAACGGGGACCGGTTCCGCGCTTTGCTGCTCGGCGTCGGTGGGAGCAAGGACCCGCTCGAGGCGTACCGCGACTTCCGCGGGCGCGATGCTCGCTTCGAGCCGCTGCTCGAGCGGCGCGGCCTGGCGTAGGGCGTCGCGGGCGCGTGGGCGGCGGCATCCGTCACGCGGGCCATGGACGCTGATTCGCATTCGAGTTGCCCCAAAAGGTCGCTCCCACGCACAACGAACGACCGTTTGAGGCAAATCGATCCGGCGAACAGTCCTTTGCGGCAACTCGATCACAGAGACGCGAACGGATGCCGACGGGGCAGCACCCACGGGCGGGGACCTCAGAGCAGAACAGAGCAGAACGACCGAGCGAGGCCCGGCAGAGGGAAGTCCTACGCGGACTTCTCCTGGCGGCGCGGCTTGTGCGGCACAATCGTCGGCGCTGCGTTCTCGAGCACCGACTCACGGGTGATGACGACGCGAGCGACCTCTTCGGTCGACGGCACCTCGAACATGACCGGGCCGAGAACCTCTTCGAGGATCGCGCGCAGCCCGCGAGCACCGGTCTTACGGAGTACCGCGAGATCGGCAATCGCCTCAAGCGCACTCTGCTCGAACTCGAGCTCGACACCGTCGATCTCGAACATGCGCTGGTACTGACGCACGAGCGCGTTCTTCGGAACGGTCAGGATCTCCATCAGCGCGTGCTGGTCGAGCGGGGTCACGGTGGTGACCACGGGAAGACGGCCGATGAACTCGGGGATGAGGCCGAACTTGTGCAGGTCTTCAGGAAGCACCTCGCTGAAGAGGTTCATGTCGTCGCCCTTGGAGTGCAGAGGAGCGCCGAAGCCGATGCCCTTCTTGCCCGCACGGGACGAGATGATCTCTTCGAGGCCAGCGAAGGCACCGGCGACGATGAACAGCACGTTCGTCGTGTCGATCTGGATGAACTCCTGGTGCGGATGCTTGCGCCCACCCTGCGGAGGAACGGATGCGACGGTGCCTTCGAGAATCTTCAGGAGCGCCTGCTGCACGCCCTCCCCTGACACGTCGCGGGTGATCGACGGGTTCTCGGCCTTGCGGGCGATCTTGTCGACCTCGTCGATGTAGATGATGCCGGTCTCGGCGCGCTTGACGTCGTAGTCGGCGGCCTGGATGAGCTTGAGGAGGATGTTCTCGACGTCTTCACCGACGTAGCCGGCCTCGGTGAGCGCTGTGGCGTCGGCGACGGCGAAGGGCACGTTGAGGCGCTTCGCGAGCGTCTGCGCGAGATAGGTCTTGCCGCAACCGGTGGGACCGATGAGCAGGATGTTGCTCTTGGCGATCTCGATGTCATCGGAGATGGAGTCGGCGCTGGTCAGCGAGGTACGGGCCCGCGTGCGCTTGTAGTGGTTGTAAACGGCGACGGAGAGGGCCTTCTTGGCCGGCTCCTGGCCGATGACGTACTCCTCGAGGAAGTTGAAAATCTCTTTCGGCTTGGGCAGTTCGAAGTCGGGCGTTGCCGCTTCGCCGGCCTCGGCGAGGCGCTCCTCGATGATCTCGTTGCACAGTTCGACGCATTCGTCGCAGATGTACACGCCGGGCCCCGCAATGAGCTGCTGAACCTGCTTTTGGCTCTTCCCGCAGAAGGAACACTTGAGCAGGTCTGCGCTCTCACCGATTCGAGCCATCAGTCCACACTCCCTCTTGCTGGCTAGTTGCCTTCTTTGAGCCTAACCCGAACCGCGGACATCGTGCCGTAGGTGACGTGCCGGGTGTCGAAAAACTCGGTGGCAGAAACGAAAACGGAGCCGGGAAATCCCGGCTCCGCTCTCTCATGATGCTGTTTCGCGTGTTACGCGGACGTGATCGCTCCGGACGCCGTGGTGTTCGTCGTCGGAACGTGCTTGCGGCTCGTCAGGACCTGGTCGATCAGGCCGTACTCGAGAGCCTGTTCAGCCGAGAGGATCTTGTCGCGGTCGATGTCCTTGTGGACCTGCTCGACGCTCCGGTTGGAGTGAGCCGAGAGGGTCTCCTCGAGCCAGATCCGCATACGCAGGATCTCAGCTGCCTGGATCTCGATGTCGGATGCCTGTCCCTGTCCGGCCTCGCCGACGGCAGGCTGGTGGATGAGGATGCGGGCGTTCGGCAGCGCAAGGCGCTTGCCCGGCGTACCGGCAGCGGTGAGCACGGCAGCAGCGGATGCCGCCTGGCCGAGCACCACGGTCTGGATGTGCGGGCGGATGTACTGCATCGTGTCGTAGATCGCAGTCATCGCGGTGAACGAACCACCGGGTGAGTTGATGTACATGACGATGTCGCGGTCCGGGTCCATGCTCTCGAGAACGAGAAGCTGGGCCATGACGTCATCGGCCGACGCGTCGTCGACCTGGACACCCAGGAAGATGATGCGGTCTTCGAAGAGCTTGGCGTACGGGTCCTGGCGCTTGTACCCGTATGCGGTGCGCTCCTCGAAGCTCGGAAGGATGTAACGCGAGTTCGGCATGGCAGCGGCCGTAGCGGCGAAGTTACCTGCGGCGCGGAAAGTCGGGGTTTCCATATGTTTTGTCCTCTTGATTTTCTCGACGCTTAGGCGGTTTCGGTTCCGCCGCCGCCGGCGACGTCCGTTGCCGACTCGCGGATGTGGTCGACGAATCCGTACTCGAGGGCTTCCTGAGCGCTGAACCAGCGGTCGCGGTCACCATCGGCGTTGATCTGCTCGACGGACTTGCCGGTCTGCGCGGCGGTGATCTCAGCCAGGCGGCGCTTCATGTCGAGAATGAGCTGAGCCTGGGTCTGGATGTCACTCGACGTGCCACCGAAACCGCCGTGCGGCTGGTGCAGCAGCACGCGGGCGTTCGGGGTGATGTATCGCTTGCCCTTGGTGCCCGCGGTCAGGAGCAGCTGCCCCATCGACGCTGCCATGCCGATACCGACCGTGACGATGTCGTTCGGAACGAACTGCATCGTGTCGTAGATCGCCATGCCTGCGGTGATCGAACCACCGGGAGAGTTGATGTACAGGTAGATGTCCCGCTTCGAGTCCTCAGCCGCGAGCAGCAACAGCTTCGCAGCGATCTCGTTCGCGTTCTCATCGCGGACCTCTGCGCCGAGCCAGATGATGCGATCCTTCAGCAGTCGGTCAAAAACACTGTTGGGCAGTGTCAGTTCGGCCATGTCGCGCTCCATTTCAGTTGTTGCGTGTAATCGAATCTATCGGAGCCAACGCGGCTGAACTGCTCTGTTCGCCGTGGGCAGATATCGCGCCGCTCCCCGGTTAAATGACCGATGCCCCGGGAACGTTCCCGGGGCATCCGTCATTGAGAGGAAATCTACTTCTCGGTCGAGCTTTCTTCGGCAGGAGCCTCGTCGGCTACGGCCTCGTCGGCGGGAGCCTCTTCGGCGTCATCGTCGCCCGTCGGGACGAACCCGGTCAGATCGACAGTGTTGCCTGCGGTGTCGACGACCTTGGTCTTCGCGAGCACGACGGCGAGGGCCTTGTTGCGGGCAACCTCTCCGACCATGGCCGGGATCTGACCGTTCTCGTCGAGAACCTTGATGAACTCGCCCGGCTCCATGTTGTACTGAGCGGCACCCTGGATCAGGTACTGGGTGAGCTCGTCCTGGCTGACCTGGACGTTCTCGGCTTCTGCGATCGTGTCGAGCAGCATCTGCTGCTTGAACGTGGCTTCGCTCGAGACGGTGACCTCGGCGCGGTGCTCGTCGTCTTCAAGGCGACCTTCACCCTCGAGGTGACGGTGAACTTCGTCTTCGACGAGCTTCTCCGGAACGGGGATCTCGACGAGCTCGACGAGCTTCTCGAGCAGCTTGGTGCGAGCCGCGGTGCCCTGGCCGAAGGCCTTCTGGCGTGCGACCTGCTCCTTGAGGCTCTCGGTGAGCTCAGCGATGGTGTCGAACTCGCTGGCGATCTGTGCGAAGTCGTCGTCGGCCGCGGGCATTTCGCGTTCCTTGACGGCACCAACGGTGACGGTGATCTCGGCGTTCTCGCCCTCGTGTTCTCCACCGAGCAGCGGAGCGCTGAACGTGGTGACCTCACCAGCGGTGAGGGACTCGAGTGCTTCGTCGATGCCCTCGATCAGGTCGCCTGAGCCGACCTCGTAGGAGATGCCGGTCGCGTTGTCGACCTCTTCGCCGTTGATCGCCGCAATGAGGTCGATCTGAACGAAGTCACCCGTTGTTGCCGGGCGGTCGACGGTGACGAGCGTGCCGAAGCGCGTGCGGAGCTTGTCGAGCTCGGCTGCGACGTCCTCGTCAGTGATCTCGGCGGCATCCACCTCGATGGTGATGTCGTCGTAGGACGGAAGCGTGATCTCGGGACGAACGTCGACCTCGATGGCGAGCTCAAGGTCTCCGGAGAAGTCCTTGTCGCTGGGCCACTCGACGATGTCCGCCGAGGGGCGACCGAGGGTGCGGATGCTGTGCTCTTCGACAGCAGCGCGGTAGAAACCGTCAAGGCCCTCGTTGACAGCGTGCTCGAGAACGGCACCCTTGCCCATGCGCTGGTCGATGATCGCCGGCGGAACCTTGCCCTTACGGAATCCGGGGATGTTGACCTGCTCGGCGATGTGGCCGTAGGCGTGGGTGATGCTCGGCTTGAGGTCTTCAGGCGTCACCGAAATGGCGAGCTTGACGCGGGTGGGGCTGAGCTTTTCGACCGTGGATTTCACGTTGGTGTGTTCTCCTGTGTTGTGGATTCGTCCTCGATCTGAGGAGTACGGACTTGTCGGGGCGACAGGATTCGAACCTGCGACCTCCCGGTCCCAAACCGGGCGCTCTACCAAGCTGAGCTACGCCCCGGTAGGTAACTACCGGGTTGGACTCACACGCCAGAATGAAGGCGGCAGTGGAAGGCCTCAGACAGTCTAATGCACGACCGCGTTCGAAAAACCGACACGGAGGGTGGCGGCACATCGCACCCCAAAACGTGTACTACGATATTCGGGTGCCGGTCTTCCGGTGAAAACCGAAACGCTGACGGAAACCCGCCAGATTTCGGGGCTGTAGCTTAGTGGTAAAGCCTCTGTCTTCCAAACAGATGATGCGAGTTCGATTCTCGTCAGCCCCTCCAGTTCTCCGTTCCAGCGATCGAAGGCGAAGCGATGAAGATGCTCCGCCCGTACTCGATTTGGACAGCCATCGGCGTCGCGCTCTTCATTTGCGCCGGAATCTTCTTCGGAACCGGCCGCTTCGGAGCGGGTATCGGCCTCATGGCGGCATCCGCGGTGTGTCTCGGGTCAGCGATGACCTCGCATCGGCGTTGGGTCCGCAAGAACGGTTCAGACTAGACCGAACCGCCCTCTATCGACTCGGCGTGGTGCCGTGAGTGCTCGAGATAGATTTCCGCATTTTTCCGGATGCCGTCGACTTCGTCGTCGGTGAGCTCGCGTCGCACTTTTCCCGGGACCCCGGCGACGAGTGACCGCGGCGGGATGACCGCACCGGAGAGCACCACCGCTCCCCCGGCAATAAGGCACTCCTCGCCGATGACCGCACCGCTGAGCACAACCGCGCCCATCCCGACGAGGACGGTGTCGCCGATCGTGCATCCGTGAACGACGGCATTGTGCCCGACGGAGACGCCGCGACCGATGACGACCGGGGATGCCGAGTCGACGTGGACAGCGACGCCGTCCTGGATATTGCTGCCCTCACCGAGAACGATGGAGGCGGAATCGCCCCGCAACGCGGCGTTGTACCAGACGCTCGATCGGTCCTTCAGAGTCACATTCCCGACGATGCGAGCTCCGGGGGCAACGAATGCGGTGTCCGCGATGTCCGGGCCGTTCACGCCCGTCAGCCGAATGATGGATGCTGCGTTTTCGCTCGTCATGCGGTCACACTATCGCGGCCCGGTTTATCCACAGGGGTTACGTTCCTCCCCGATCCACAATTGGGGCCGACGCATCATGCGGCGCTCCGACAGAATGGGGCAATGCCAGACACCTTCCGCTCCGCCCGCTGGTGGCCGGCCGACCCGTCGTTCCTCACCAACACGGCTGTCTGTCCCGCTTGCTTCTCGCCCCTCGGCGGAGCGGTCTGCGTCAACTGCGGGCTCGACCTGACGGTGCCGGCGGCAACGGACCTGCTCGAGGCGGGTGCCACGGTCGCGTCGGCGGAGTCCCGGCGTCAGGACCTGCTTGCCCGCATGCGTGTGCAGCAGGAGGAACGCCGACAGGCAAACCTGGCCCGCCAGGCGGCGGATGTCCTCGCATCGCAACAGCACACCGCCGCCCCCACCGCACCGCAGTACGCGTATCCGCCGGCACCGACAGCGCCGGAATCCACCCCCGTTTCCGGATACCCGGCCGAGCCCGGCGTGAACCCGGAACGTTTCGCACCCGGAGCCTGGACCTCTCCGCCTTCGTACGCTCCTCCGGTTCAGCCTCTCAACATCCCAGAATCTCCGGGGAATGCGCGACCGCGACGGTCAGGCATCCAGATTCTTATGCTCACCGTCGGCGTCCTGCTCGTCGCGGTCATGGCCCTGTTCTTCGTTCTCGTTGCGTACCTCGTCGCGAGCCTCGAGGTCAGGTCTGTGCTCACCGGCGCGGCGAGCGTCGTGGTCTTCGGCGTCGCCGCCCTCCTTTCCCGCCGCAAGCTTCGCGGAACCGCCGAGGGCATCGCGAGCCTGTCTGTCGTGCTCTTCCTGCTCGATCTGTGGATCATCCGTGCCAATGGAGTGTTCGGATCCGACGGCCTCAATGTCTGGCTCTACACCGGCCTCGCTCTCGGCGTGCTGTCGGTGCTGCTCCTCGTCGCGTTCCGGATCCTACCCCTGAAAACACTGTCGATTTCAGCCGTCATCCTCGGTCCGGTGGCAGCGTTCACCCTGGTGCTCGGCCTGTTCCCTGAGCCGGTTCCCGTCACCGGGCTGTGGGCCGCCGCCGCCCTTGTCGCGTTCGGTGCGACAGCACTCTGGCCGCGCGTCGGGCTTACGGTCGAACGCGTCGCTCTGCGGCTGGTCAGCGTGACCGCTGCGGTCCTCGGCACCCTCTTCGCCCTCGGTGCCTTCCCCGACGTGCCGTTCGGTGGTGTCCTCGCGTTCACCGTTGTCGCCGGATGCTGGCTCCTCGCGCTCGTCGTCGAACCTGCACCGGCGGCTGAAACCGCTCCAATGGAGTCCGGTCAGTTCGCCCCGGCTTCGCTCACCGCCTGGCGGGTAGTGGCCGCTGTCGGCCTGGGTCTTGCGGCGACCGGAGCCGGGCTCGCGCTCATTCCCCGAGGTGCTGGCGAAGAATGGCGCTGGCTGCCTCTCGCCGGCACTGCTCTTGCGGCCCTCCTGGTGGCCGCGCTTTCCCGTGCTCCGCGACTGGCTGGAGCGGCGCGTGCACTGAAGCTTGCGGCATGGATTCCCCTCGGTGCCGCCTGCCTCGCGGCTCTTCCCGCCGCCGCAGCGAACCTGATTACCGCAGCGTGGGGTGTGAGTTCCGGCGCGTTCAGCCTCACGGCGTTCGAACGTCCGGACGTCTTCTTCGGAGAGGGCTGGGCCGCTCCCCTCGCCGCGCTCTCCCTCGCTGGTCTGGGCTTCGGGGCGCTCTTCCTTCTCGGTCTCGCGCGGCGCACTGCGTGGGCGCCCGGCGTTCTCGGTGGTGTCGGCCTCGTCGGCGCGGGTGCGACGCTGGGCCAGCCGGTCGCCTCGACGGCGTGGCTCGGGGTGCTTTCGGTTGTCGTCCTTGCCGGGGTTGCTCGTGGGCTGCCCGGCCTGCGGGTCGTGTTGGGACTGGTCTTCGGACTGAGTCTTCTCGCGTTCAGCACCATCGGAGCGACGAGCACGGTCACATTCCCCTTCGCGCTCCTCGGGGCGATCGCCCTCCTCATCGCCTTC
The DNA here is from genome assembly GCF_055361225.1 of Mycetocola sp. TRD_SC_2. Taxonomy (NCBI): domain Bacteria; kingdom Bacillati; phylum Actinomycetota; class Actinomycetes; order Micrococcales; family Microbacteriaceae; genus Mycetocola; species Mycetocola sp. TRD_SC_2. Next base: position 1,746,385 of record NZ_CM143954.1, read on the forward strand.
CGGCAGGTCGCGTGGTTCCGGGTGCGCCGGGCGGTCGCAGTCTGGCTGATTCCCCTGGTCTCGGTAGCGGCATCCGTCACCGTGCTTGTGACGGTATCGCTGATACCGAGCTGGTTCGCGGCGGCGACGGGCGGGCCACTCCCATGGGCGCAGCCAATGCTTTGGTTCACCACGACCGCGTTGCTTCTCTGGATCGGTCTCCTCGCCGGAACACGGTTCCTCACTCGCGTGGAGACAGCCGCGGTTTTCACTGTCGCGCTCCTTTCCGCTCTCGGCGGGATCTGCCTGCTTCTCGTTTCCGATGAAGCCGATTCCCTGCTTGCGATGCTCGTGCTCACGTCCGTCGGCGGCATCCTGTGGCAGCTGGTCCGATCGGTGGCCGCCTGGCCCGAGCGGTTCGTCGCTGCGGCGATCGCGCCCGCCGCGATCGCATCTGCATCCGTTGTCGCATGGAGCCGTTACGCTCCGCCCCTCGGCGAGGAAGGCCGCTCGTCGTCGCTCGTCGTGGTTGTGGCCGGTGTCGCGGTTGTTCTCGCCGGTGTTGCGCTCCTTCTCTTTTCGCGCTCCGCCGCGCCGCGCATTGTCTGGGACTCTGCTCTCGGGGTCATCGGTTTCGGGGTCATCGCGGGCGTCGCCGACAGCCCCACAATGGGCTGGCTTGCGCTGCTGCTGCTTGCCGTTGCCGCTCTTGTCGTCGCCAGTGGGACAGGCGGGATTGTCACCGGCACGTCACTCCGAAGGCACCTCGCGTGGCTCGGGCTGCCGTTGGCGGTCGCTGCGCTCTGGTTGGGGCTGGTGCGCTCAGACGTCGTCGGGGTGGAGTGGTACACACTCCCGGTCGCCGGGCTCCTGCTGGCAGTCCTCTGGCTGATCCTCGCTCGGCGCCCCGTGGCGGCTCAAGCGGTTCCCGGTCGGTCAGTGTTGCTGATCGCCGCCGTTGTTGTCGGGCTCGCTCCCAGTGCCATCGCCGGCCTGACCTCCGACCCCCTCAGGCCGATTCTTGTCTTATCGGTCTCGGCAGCTCTGGTGATCGCCGGCGCACTCGCTCCTGAGACCCACCGCGGTCTGCGCGGCGGGATCATCCTCTGGTCCGCGGGTGTCGGGGCGAGCTTCCTGACCGGGGTCGGGCGCGCATTCCTGCACCAGGCAGACCACAGCATCCCCTTCGAGTGGTGGTCAGCTGGCGCCACTGCGGTGCTGATCGCCGCCACCCTGGCGCGGCACCTGACCCGGCGGTCGCCCGGCGGTGCCGCGACGGTGGCGATCGTGGCTGCGGTCGTTGCTCTCGGCGCACCGACGGCAGCAGCGGTCGCCGTCGAGGCAGTCGAGCCCCGGCGCGCCCTCATCGTGTTCTTCGTGCTGTGCGGTTTCGTTCTCGTCGCGTGTGTGCGGGACGAATTTTCGCCCGCGCTCCGCTGGGTCTCGATTGCCACTGCCGGGGTGCTCGGCGGTGCGATCCTCGCACCGGCGAACCTGGCGCCGTTCGAGCTCGTCACCGTTCCGCTCGCCGTCGCGATCGTTGCTGGGGTCACCGTGCGGCTCGTCCGGCAGGTCGACCGCGAGCGTCAGGTTCTCCTCGTCGCAGGACTGGCGCTCGGACTGGCACCGAGCGCACTCTTTCCTGGCGACTCTCTCCTGCGCTCCGGGAGCGTGCTCGCGGTGTCAGCCGCCCTCATCCTCGCCGGTTTGCTCACGCCGGCTGCAGCGCGTGGCCTGAACGCCGGGCGAACGTTCTGGCTCGCCGGGGTGCTCGCCGCCTTCGTGGCCGGTGTATTCCGCGCACTCAGCGAACGCGAGAACATCTCGCTGCCGTTCGAGGTGTGGTCGGCAACGACAGCCGCCGTCCTCCTCGCCGCGGGGCTTCTGTGGTTCTTCGGCAAGGGCTCGTCAGCGGTCCTTCCCGCCGTCGCCCTGTCGGCATCCGTCGTCGCGCTGGCCCTGCCGACGATGGCAGCCCTCGCGGACCAACCGCTCGCTGGATGGCGCGGGGTGACGGTGCTGCTGGTCCTCTGTGGGATCGTGCTGGCGGCATCCGTCCGGGACGAGTTCTCGCCCCTGCTCCGATGGGTCTCGATCATCACTGCTGCCCTGCTCGTCGCGCTTCTGCTGCAGGCCGATGCCGCGTCGCCGTTCGAACTGGCCACTGCACCACTCGCTCTGGCGCTGATCGCCGGCGGCGCCGTGCGACTCGGGCGGTTCCCGCAGATGCGGTCGTGGGCGCCACTCGGCGCCGGGTTGCTCCTTCTGCTCGTGCCCTCGCTTCTTGCCAACTTCGGTCCGAACGAGTTGTGGCGAGTCGTCGCGCTGGGCGTCGCATCGCTCGCCGTGCTCGGCGCGGGTTTGGCGTTCAAGCTGCAGGCCCCGACGCTGATCGGCGCCGTGGTCGTCGTCGTCCACGCTCTGGCTCAGCTGTGGCCGTGGATTTCGGGGCTGTACGGCTCGGTTCCCTGGTGGCTCTGGGCAGGGATCGGTGGAGTCGTCCTCATCGTGCTCGCCGCAACGTATGAGCGAAGAATTCGAGACCTCAAAAGCGTCGCGCTTGGGATCTCATCGCTCCGCTGACCCGGGTGGCAAGGATGCCGGCAGACCGGCGGGTTAGACGAGCCTTGGCTTCCTTGCGGAATGTCTGAGCCCGAGTAGCGTTGTCGTCAACAGCGCACACAACCACGCGCACAGTGAAGGGGAACACCATGACAGACATCACCACGATTCCATCGACCTCCGTCAGCCCCGACGTCGCTGCGGGAGTCGCGCAGTTCCTGACCCCGGTCGTCATCGACATGACCGCCCTCGTCGTCAACGGCAAGCAGGCGCACTGGCACGTTCGCGGAGCGAACTTCGTCGGAGTGCACGAGCTCCTCGACACCATCGTCGCCCACGCGCAGGACTGGGCAGACAGCGCCGCCGAGCGGATCGTCGCCCTGGGCCTCCCCGTCGACGCGCGCCTCGCGACCGTCGCAGCCAAGACCACGACCGGCGAACTGACCGCCGGCTTCCAGCAGTCGGAGAACACCATCGCGGAGTTCGTCGCACAGATCGACGCCGCTCTCGTCTCCATCAAGACAGCCGTCGACGAACTGGACGGCATCGACCTGACCAGCCAGGACATCGCGATCGAGATCGCCCGCGGCCTCGAGAAGGACCGCTGGTTCCTCGTCGCCCACGTCTCCCGCTAAACACGCAGACAGATAAGGAGGGTCGCCCATTCGGGCGGCCCTCCTTTGTCGTTACCGGGCTGCTATTGCCGGAGCGGTCAGAGCGCGGAGAAGGTATCGCGTCCGTTGAGGATCGTCGCGGCCACCGGCATCCGTCGCAGGGCATCGGGGGTCGCCGTGTACGGGTCCTGCTCGACCAGCACGAGGTCGGCGGTATGCCCGGCACGCACGGTGGCGGAACCGGTGCGGGTCGACGCGGCGAGAGCTTCGGCAACCGAGATGCACTGTTCCGGATGCCACGGGGCGCGCCCGTCTCGCGACCGGCCGACCGCCGAGGCGATCGCCACCCACGGATCGAGCGGTGCAACCGGCGCGTCGGATCCGAGAGCGAGGGTGCCACCGGCGTCGAGGAGGCTGCGGAGCATGAACGCACGCCCGGTGCGCCCTTCCCAGAATCGCTCCGCCACATCGCGGTCGTCCATCGCGTGTTCGGGCTGCACACTCGCGGTGACCCCGAGGGAGGCGAACCGCCCGACGTCACCCGGCGAGAGCAACTGCGCGTGCTCGACGGAACCGCGCGCGCCGGTCGCCTCGAAGGCGTCGAGAACGAGGCTGTTCGCCCGGTCGCCGATCGCGTGGATCGCCGAATCGAGCCCTGCATCGCGGGCACGTGACATCAGATCGACGAGTTCGTCGGTCGGGACGGTGAGTACGCCATGCGTGTGTTCTGCGACGCCGGCGTACTCGTCGACGCAGTAGGCGGTGCGGGTGTTGAGGGACCCGTCCGTGATCACCTTGAGCGGCCCGACCTCGAGCAGCCCGTGCGTGTGCGGAAGGATCTGGCCGGTCCGCAGCCGTTCGGCGAGAGCCCGGTCGAGGTCGCGTGGGTACACGCCGAACCGGGCACGCAGCGCGATGGTGCCCGACGCGATCCGGCGGGTCCAGGCGTCGACGTTCCACGCCATCTCGAAGTCGTTGACCCCGACGACGCCGCGAGAAGCTGCCCGGTTCGCGGCGTCACTCACCCAGCCGTCGACGACGGCATCCGGGGCGGTGTCGAGGGTGCGGAGAATGGTAAACGCATCCTCCTCGCGGAGGAGCCCGGTCTCCGAACCGGGGTGCCCGAAGAGACGGAGCGCGACGCTGTTCAGCCAGGCGCAGTGCAGGTCGGCGGCGATGAGGATGACGGCGCGACCGTGAGACGCACGGTCGAGTTCACCGAGCGTCGCGGCATCCGGCCAGAGAGCGTCGCGGAATCCGAAACCGACGGCTGGGCCGCCCTCCCCCTGCGGGGTGTTCGCGGCGACGACGTCGAGGACCTCGTGAGCGCTCCGGGTGGCGCCCAGGTCGAAGCGGCGCGAGATCTGCGCCCACTGCGTGAAGTGGACGTGCGAATCCCACAGGCCGGGCAGAAGCCAGCGCCCATCGCCGTTTGTGGTCTCCCCCTCCGGCTGGTGCGCCCCGCTCGGGCGGATCTCGGCGACGATCCCGTCTTCGAGCACGACATCGACGGCGTCGTCGCCGACACCGGCGATGCGGACGCCGGTCAGAGTACGGCGGATGCCGGATCCCGGCTGGGACGCGCGCAGACGAAAGGTCGTCATCGAATGCTCCGGGTCAGGCCTGGCAGACGGGGCACCAGTACAGCTTGCGGGCTCCCATCTCCTCGAGAAGGATGTGGGTGCCGCAGACCCGGCAAGGCAGGCCCTCACGCTTGTAGACCCAGTGCCGGTCGTCGCGGTGTGCCATCGCCTTGCGGTAGTCCTCGCCGGTGAGGTTGTCCATCGTCATCATCTGCCCGGTTTCGACACCGATACGGAGCAGGCGGGACCAGTCGCGCCAGATGCCGCGCACGGTCTCCTCGGGCACGAGCTTTCCGGGTGTGTGCGGATTCAGGCCCGCCCGGAACAAGAGCTCGGCCCGATACACGTTTCCGATGCCGGAGACGACGGACTGGTCCATCAGGAGCAGCCCGATCGGGGTCGGTTTTTTTCGCACAACGGCGGTGAACCGGTCCTCGGCCGCGTCGCTGTCGTCGAGCAGCGGGTCAGGCCCGAGCTTCGCGATGACCTCGCCGACCCGTGCGTCGTCGATGATCTCGCACGCGGTCGGGCCGCGAAGATCGGCGACGGCGTTCTCGGTCAGGAGTCGCACACGCACGGCACCGACCGGCTCCGGCGGAAAAGTCTCCCACTCGGAGTCGGCGAGCCCCTTTGTCTGCTCCGACATCCGCACGCGGGTCTTGCGTGGTGCGCCGATCGAGCTCAGGGAGTTCTCCCCCGCATCGTCGAGGATCGCCGCAGCGAGGTCTGTTCCCCGCTGGTTCGTGTGGCCCATCCGTCCGTTCGCCGACTCGATCGTGGCATCCGAGGTGATCTCGCCGGCGAAGTCCCACGCGCCGTACATTCCGAGGTGCACCCGCAGCCATACGCTGTCGTCGAAGTCGATGAACATCTGCTTGCCGACAGTTTTCACATCGGTGACCGTGCGCCCGTCGAGCACTTTCGCGCCCTCGACGAACCGGCCTTGGGGTGACGACACGCTCACCCGGCGGCCCTGGAAGTTCTGACGGAACTGCCGGGCGATGCGGTGGACGGAGTGACCCTCTGGCACGTCAGGCTCGTTCGGGAGCGGCGTCGACGTTTTTGCCCGCGATTGTGCCCGTCTTCTCGAACTCGGCGAGTTGCGCGATCCGGCGAACGTGACGCTCTTCGGCGGTGAAGGGCTCGGCGATGAACGCGTCTATGAACGAGATGACCTCGTCGACCGAGTGCTGACGTGCACCGATCGAGATCACGTTCGCGTCGTTGTGGTCGCGGGCAAGCTTCGCGGTGCTGAGGTTCCAGACCAGGGCCGCGCGGATGCCACGCACCTTGTTCGCGGCGATCTGCTCCCCGTTTCCGGATCCTCCGAACACGACCCCGAGCGCTTCGGTCCCCGCCGACTGGTCGCGCACCACGGCTGCGGCGGCGTTGATGCAGAACGCCGGGTAGTCGTCGAGAGCGTCGTACTCGGCAGGCCCGTGATCGACGACATCATGGCCGGAGTCGCGGAGGTGCTGCTGAAGGTGCTGGCTGAAGTCGAGACCGGCGTGATCGGTGGCGATATGGATGCGCATGCTCCCATTCTGCCGTTTTCCCGATCCGCCGGCGCCCGACACTCACTCAGTCGAAGATCGGACCGACCGTGCGGCTGCGCTTCATCTCGAAGAAACCGGGATAGGAGGCGACGGCGACGACGCCGTCCCAGAGCTTCGCTGCTTCATCACCGGTCGGCGCCGGCGAGATGACGGGGCCGAAGAACGCGACACCGTTGACGGCGATGACGGGTGTGCCGACGTCTTGCCCGACGCGATTGATGCCGTCGAAGTGGCTGGCGCGCATCTGGGGATCGTATGCGTCACTCTCGGAGTGCTTCGCGAACTCCGGAGGCAGGCCCACGTCGGCGAGCGCCCGCGGAATCACCGAGTCAGGGTCGGTCGAGCCGCCCGGGTGGATCTGCATGCCGAGGGCGTCGTAGAGCGGCTTGACGATGGCGTCGCCGTGTTCTTCCTTCGCCGCGGCAATGAGGCGGGTGTACCGCAGGGCGCGAGGGAAGAACGCTCGGTACTCATCCGAAACGTCCTGGTCCTCGTTGAGCACAGCAAGGCTCATCACATGCCAGGTCACCTCGAGGTTGCGGAGTTTCGCCGCCTCGTCCACCCAGCGGGACGTCATCCACGCCCAGGGGCACGAGGGGTCGAACCAGAAATCAACGGAGGTCTTGGTATCAGTGCTCATAGTTCCAGCCAACCACGGAAGCCCCGGGTCGCATTCCCCCCTGCCCCGATGCGGGCGGAGGACTACGCTTGCAAGTCGGACACGATCCGACCGATTCGTGCCCAGCCACCGCACTAAGGAGTTCAGCGTTGCCCGGAGAAAACCTCACCCGCGCCGAAGCACAGGAACGGGCATCGCTCGTTTCCACCTCGAGCTACGAGATCGCCCTCGACCTCACCACCGGTCCGGAAACCTTCCGGTCGACCACGACCGTCCGGTTCACGGCCACACCGGGCTCGTCGACGTTCATCGACGCCATCACCCGCACGGTGCATGCCGTGACCCTCAACGGGCGGAGCCTTGACCCCGCAGCCGTGAGCGACGGCATCCGTATCGCCCTCGACGATCTCGCAGCCGAGAACGAACTCACCGTCGACGCCGACATGATCTACATGAACACCGGGGAGGGCCTGCACCGGTTCGTGGACCCAGTCGACGACGAGGTCTACCTGTACAGCCAGTTCGAGGTCCCGGACTCCCGCCGCATGTACGCGGTGTTCGAGCAGCCCGACCTCAAGGCGACGTTCCAGTTCACCGTGACCGCTCCCGCCCACTGGGACATCATCTCCAACTCCCCCACTCCGGAGCCCGTTGACGCCGGCACCGACAGCAAGACGTGGGCCTTCGAGCCGACCGATGTGATGTCGAGCTACATCACCGCGATCATCGCCGGCCCGTACGTGGCCGTGCGCAGCGAACTCACCTCGAGCGACGGACGCACCATCCCGCTCGGTGTCTTCTGCCGCAAGAGCCTGTCGGAGTACCTCGACGCCGACTACATCTTCGAGAAGACCCGGCAGGGCTTCGAATACTTCGAGTCGAAGTTCGACTACCCGTACCCGTTCCCGAAGTACGACCAGCTGTTCGTACCCGAGTACAACGCCGGGGCCATGGAGCACGCCGGGGCCGTCACGTTCACCGAGGCGTACATCTTCCGCTCCAAGGTGACGGATGCCGTCAAGGAACGCCGCGTCGTCACCATCCTCCACGAGCTCGCTCACATGTGGTTCGGTGACCTCGTCACCATGAAGTGGTGGAACGACCTCTGGCTCAACGAGTCCTTCGCCGAGTGGGCATCGACGATCGCCGTCGCCGAGGCCACCGAATGGACAGGCGCGTGGACGACGTTCAACGCCATGGAGAAGAGCTGGGCGTACAAGCAGGACCAGCTGCCGTCGACGCACCCCATCGTCGCGACGATCAACGACCTCGAAGACGTGCAGGTGAACTTCGACGGCATCACCTACGCCAAGGGCGGATCGGTGCTCAAGCAGCTCGTCGCCTGGGTCGGCATCGACGCGTTCTACGCCGGGGTCGCCGCGTACTTCAAGAAGCACGAGTGGGGCAACACCGAACTCGTCGATCTCCTCACGGAGCTGGAGACGGCATCCGGTCGCGACCTCAGTGACTGGGGCAAACTGTGGCTGGAAACGGCAGGGGTCAACACGCTCCGTCCTGAGATCGAGGTCGACGAGGCCGGCGTGATCACGTCTTTCACCGTGCTGCAGACCGCCGTTCCCGAGTACCCGACGATCCGGCCGCACCGCCTGGCGATCGGATTCTACAACTCGGTCGACGGGGCACTCGTGCGTCAGCACCGGATCGAGCTCGACGTCGACGGCGAGCGAACGGATGTCGCAGAGCTGGTTGGCCAGAAACGCCCCGACCTCGTGCTCCTCAACGACGACGACCTTGCCTACGCGAAGATCCGCCTCGATGACGCGTCGCTCGCCGTTGCCACCTCCTCGCTCGCATCGATCGAGGACCCCCTCGCCCGTTCCCTCGTCTGGGCTGCGGCCTGGGATGCCACCCGCGACGCTGAGACGCCGGCGCGCGACTATGTCCGCCTCGTCCTCGGCAACATCGTGAGCGAGACCGAGTCGACGACCATCCGCACCACCCTCACCCAGCTCGTCCTTGCGGCAACGCAGTACGTCGCCCCCGAGGCCCGTGAAGAGATTCTCGTGGAGGTCGGGGATGCGCTCTGGCAGCTGGCCGAAGGGGCCGAGGCCGGCTCTGACGCCCAGTTCCAGTTCGTGAAGTTCTTCGCCGGTGTCGCGTCGACCGACGTGCACATCGACATCCTCCGCGGTCTGCGCTCTGGTGAGCTCACGCTCGAGGGCCTCGAGGTCGATACCGACCTGGACTGGGAGCTCCTCACGGCGCTCACCGCCAGCGGGGTCGCCGGAAACGACGAGGTCGACGCAGCGCTCGCTAGCGACAACACTGCCAACGGCGCCAAGGCAGCCGCACTCGCCCGTGCCGCGATCCCGACGATCGAAGCGAAGCGCGCCGCGTGGGCATCCGTCGTCGACACCGACACCGCGCCCAACGCGATCGTGCAGTGGACGGGCATCGGATTCCAGCGCGCCCGCGACAAGGACGTGCTCGCCTCGTTCATCGCGGATTACTTCGGAATGCTTCAGGGCATCTGGGAGTCGCGCAGCTACAAGATCGCCGAGTACCTCGCTGTCGGGCTGTACCCGGCACCGCTCGCGAACGCGGAACTCCGCGACGCGACGATTGCGTGGCTCGACGAGAACGCTGAACCGCCGGCTCTGCGCCGGATCGTCGTCGAGAACCTCGCGGGCGTCGAGCGTGCTTTGAAGGCACAGCAGCGCGACGCACTCGCCTGATCGGCCACGAGTTGCCGGGTTTCGCGGGTTGGATTCGTCCGACACCCGCGAAACCCGGCATTTCGCGTTTCCGGGGGCAGCGGGTCCCAGCATTCACCCGGCGGCCGGTCGGTAGACTTTGCCGGATATGACTTGGGAATCCTTCACAGCAATCGTTACCGGCATCCTCAGCTTGAAGATCGTCAAGATCGCGCTGATCATCGTGTTCGCCTTCGTGGTGCGCTGGCTTCTGCTTTTCGCGATCCGCCGCGTGGTGGCTCAGATCGTGTCGGGGGTGAAGAAGGGCCAGAACGTCGACGACACGCAGTCGCTGACGATCTCGCCGGTGACGACGGCTCGCGTCGTCCAGCGCACCCGGACGCTGGGTTCCGTGCTCACGAACATCATCAACGTGACCATTGTCGTGGTGGCGGTGCTGCTCATCGTCAACGTGATCGACGACGCGATCCTCGGCTCGTTTGCGCTGCTCACCGCTGCCCTCGGCGCCGGTCTCGGTTTCGGCGCCCAGAACATCGTCAAGGATGTGCTCAACGGGCTCTTCATGGTGATGGAGGACCAGCTCGGCGTCGGTGACGTCGTCGACCTCGGCCAGGCGACCGGTGTCGTCGAGACGGTCGGGATCCGCATCACCCAGGTGCGCGACATCGAGGGAACCCTGTGGTTCGTGCGCAACGGAGAAATCCTGCGCACCGGAAACATGTCGCAGGGCTGGGCCCGGGTCATCGTCGACCTCGCCATTCCCTATACCTCCGACGTCGAAGAGGTCCAGGCCGAGCTGCTCAGGGTCGCGCGCGCCCTCGCGTCGAGCAAGAAGTGGCGCTCGGCGATGCTCGGCAAGCCGGAGGTCTGGGGGCTGGAGTCCATCTCGGCAGAGGCCCTCGTTGTTCGACTCGTCGTCCGCACCCGGGTCGGCGCCCGCTGGGACTTCGCCCGCGACCTTCGACTCCATCTCAAGAAGGCTCTCGACGGCATGGGTTCAGGGCTCACCCCGCTCAACAGTGTCGTCATGGCTTCGGGAGACGGTCCCGTTTCCGCCGGAAGCACGAACCCGGATGGTGCTGCTGCAGCCACTGGCGGCGCCGTACCCGACGCAGCGGCCGAAGCCGCCGCAGCTGTGCCCGTCATCGACACCGCTCCATTCGAGGCCCAGGTCCCGGCGCGACGCCCAAAGGCGCCACGCCGGCCCAAAAAGCCCGCTGCCAAGGCCGAGCCCGACCCTGGCACGACATCGACCGGTCGGGAGGACCCCGATGGCAAGTGACGCGATGGCATCCACCTTCTACGCAGAGGTGGGTGGCCGGCCCACGTTCGAGAAGCTGTGCGTCGAGTTCTACAAGGGCGTCGCTGCTGACCCCGTGCTCAAACCGATGTACCCGGAAGACGACCTCGGGCCCGCGACCGAGCGGCTCCTGATGTTCCTCGAACAGTACTGGGGTGGTCCGTCGACCTACAGTGAGCAGCGCGGGCACCCGCGACTGCGCATGCGTCACATGCCGTTCAAGGTCAATCCGGATGCCAGGGACCGCTGGCTCCTCCACATGCGCGCCGCCGTCGACACCCTCGGGTTGTCGCCACTCCACGAGGCGACCCTGTGGGACTATCTCGAGCGTGCCGCCCAGGCGATGGTCAACACCTTCGAGGAGTAGCGCCCCGCCCTCGCCCATCTCCTACGATGGGGGCAACCCGCCCGCGACGGAGCTGACGGGCCGAAGGAGATCCGGATGCCAGCACCCACGCCGACCTCGGCCGACGTCATCATCGTCGGCGCAGGACTCGCAGGTCTCGTTGCCGCCGCTGAATTGTCGGATGCCGGCCGGCACGTTCTCCTCGTCGACCAGGAGCCACGCAGCAATCTCGGTGGCCAGGCGCACTGGTCCTTCGGCGGACTCTTTCTCGTCGACACCCCCGAGCAGAGGCGGATGGGCATCCGTGACTCTCACGCCCTCGCCTGGCAGGACTGGCACGGCGCTGCCGCGTTCGACCGGCCGGACGACGACTGGGGAAAGCGATGTGCTGAGGCCTACGTGGACTTCGCCGCCGGTGACAAACGGGCGTGGCTGAACGCACTGGGTATCAACTTCTTCCCCGTCGTCGGCTGGGCCGAACGGGGCGGCTACACGGCCAACGGACACGGCAACTCGGTCCCCCGGTTCCACATTGTCTGGGGCACAGGACCCGCCATCGTCGAGCCATTTCTCCGCCGGGTCCTGGAGGGCGTCTCCGCCGGCCGGGTGCATCTCCTTCTCCGCCACCGGGTCGATGAACTGGTGCGCACCGGCGACACCGTCACCGGCGTTCGCGGCAGCATCCTCTCGCCGTCGGATGCGGCACGTGGCGAAGCCAGCTCGCGCGACGTCGACGGAGAATTCGAGCTGACGGCGGGTGCTGTCGTCATCACGACCGGCGGGATCGGCGGCAACCTCGATCTCGTTCGCGAGAACTGGCCCGGCCGGCTTGGGACACCGCCGAAATCCATGCTGTCCGGCGTACCCGCCCATGTCGACGGTCGCGGCCTCGGGATCGCTGAGCGCGCCGGGGCGCGCCTCGTTCACGCCGACCGGATGTGGCATTACACCGAGGGCATCACCAACTGGGACCCCGTGTGGCCGGCCCACGGCATCCGGATCCTCCCCGGACCGTCATCTCTCTGGCTGGATGCCACGGGCACGCGGCTGCCGGCACCGCTGTTTCCCGGGTTCGATACCCTCGGCACGCTCAAGCACATCGTCTCCACCGGCTACGACCACAGCTGGTTCGTTCTCACCCAGAAGATCATCGAGAAGGAATTCGCCCTGTCTGGGAGCGAACAGAACCCGGACCTCACCGGCAAGGACCTGCGCCTGCTGCTCAAGCGTGTCGGGCCGGGAGCTCCCGGCCCGGTGGAAGCGTTCAAGCAGCACGGCGAAGACTTCGTCGTCGCGCCGAACCTCTCCGGTCTGCTTGAGGGAATGCGGAGGCTCTCCGGAGATGCACCGCTCGACGTCGCACGGGTGGAGCAGGAGATCCGCTGGCGCGACGCCCAGCTCGACAACGACTTCTCGAAGGACGCGCAGATCACCGCTGTGCGGGGAGCCCGCGCATCACGGGGCGACAAACTCCTCCGGGTAGCGACGCCGCACAAGCTGCTCGATCCGAAAGCCGGACCGCTCATCGCTGTGAAGCTCCACATCCTCACCCGCAAGAGCCTCGGAGGCATCCAGACCGACCTGTCCGGCCGAGCGCTCGACGCCTCCGGCACACCGGTTCCCGGCCTCTACGCGGCGGGAGAAGCATCCGGTTTCGGCGGTGGCGGCATGCACGGATACCGTGCGCTCGAGGGAACCTTCCTCGGCGGATGCCTCTTCACCGGTCGAACGGTCGGCCGGGCGATCGACACCCAGTTAGCCTGACGAGTCAGATGCCGCGCCCGCTGCGGACGAGGATGTGGCCGCGAACAGCGCTAGCTCGGAGCCACTGTCCCGATGCGTAGAGCGGCACCTCTTCTTCACCGACGAGGAAGCCAAGGCTTGCGGCGGCGAAGGCGAGTCCGGCAGGTACAGGCTGGGAGTCGCTGAGTGGACGTGACCATACGTCCGAACGGACCCGCTGAACGAGAAGGTCGCCGGTGTTCTCCGGAACGGCGCGTGCAACTTCTCCGGCGCCGTCACGCGCCACGAGTTCGAGGGCGACGGAACTGACGGAGCCGATTCCTTCCCATTCACCTCGGGGCGGTGCGATCCCCGACCAGCTCGTGCGGACATCACTGTCAGGAAGGGATACCGGAACAGCGTCGGCAGAGCTTTCCAGGGCAGCTAGCCGATCGGAAATCGCGGCGGGCGGGACAACGCGGTCGAAAACAGCCCCGGACGTTTCAGCGAACGTCCGCAGGCCGAGGATCGTCGGGCTCGCGTCGAGCAGCCCGCGCGGGTACAGAACAGCCGCGTAGACGGCGAGCACTCCCCCTCCGGCGATCAGCCGAACGGCGGTGTCGTCGACCACTCGCGCCCGGGCGAGGTAGGTGCGGAGATCGGCCATCGCGGCGGAATCTTCAAGCGAAAATGTGTTCGTCATCTGCTGTCTAAACTAACTGACAGGGCGGGAAATCCCGACCGCGCCCCACCTTCGATCGGAGACTCATGACCGACCCCCTCGATTCCCTGCTTCGCGCCCTCGACCTGTCAGACACAGGCGCCCGCACGAGTGAGGATATCTTCACGGGGCCGTCCCAATGGATGCCGGGAGGCCGGGTGTACGGCGGTCAGGTCCTCGCGCAGTCGGTGATGGCGGCGTCTCGAACCACCGAGGAACACCGCGTCATCCACTCGATGCACGGATACTTTCTGCGGCCGGGGGATGTGAACCAGCCGATCACGTTCAGCGTCGACCGGATTCATGACGGCCGGTCGTTCTCAACCCGACGCACACAGGCCTACCAGAACGGTCTGCCCATCCTGTCGATGATCGCTTCGTTTCAGGACATCGACGAGGGCCTCGACCACCAGGCGCCGATGCCCGAGGGGTACCCGGACCCGGAAAACCTTCCAACGACCGCCGAAGTCCTCGCCCACATCGACCACCCCGTTGCCCGGTCATGGGCAGGCGACCGGCCGTTCGACATCCGTCACGTGCCTTCACCGATCTACCTGTCGGTCGACGGAGAGCGGACGGCGACAAACGCCGTGTGGATCAAATCGATCGGCGATCTGCCCGATGACGAGAACCTGCACCGGGCGGCGCTCGCTTATGCCAGTGACTACCCGCTCCTGGAGTCGATCATGCGCCGCCACGGTTTGCCGTGGATGACGCGCGACCTGAAGGCGGCAAGCCTCGATCACGCGATGTGGTGGCACCGGCCGGTACGTGTCGACCAGTGGCTTCTGTACGTCCAGGAGTCGCCGAGCGCTTCAGGGGGACGCGGACTCGCGCAGGGCCGGTTCTACTCGCGCGACGGTGTTCTCGTCGCGAGCGTCGCCCAGGAGGGCATGGTTCGGGTGCCGCCGGCACTGTCGGCCGGCGGCCTCGTCTAGCGTCGTTTGACGAACGGAACCGGGTCTTCGAGGTATCGAGTCCACGCGGTGCGTTCCTCGTCGGTGATCCGGCGGGGACGCGATGTCGCCGCGTCGACGAGCACGATGGTGCTCGAGGCGCGGGCGTACAACGGCTGGTCGCCGCCGACCGGACCGTACACCTCATAGTCCACCTCGAGGCTTGCGCCGCCGAGGTTCCCGATCCAGACCTGCACGTCGAGCGGCTGGCGCTGGTACGGGATCGGCAACAGGTACTCGACCTCGTGCCTGGCGATAAGGGTGATCGTGTCCGACCCGGCTTCCGCTTCGATCAGCGCCATGCCGGCATCGACGTCGCCGCCTTCGCTCTCGTCACGCCAGAACACCCGCACGCGGGCTTCCTCGAGTAGTCGCATGAGTTCCACGTTGTTGACGTGGTTGTACGCGTCGAGGTCGCCCCAGCGCAGGTGGATCGGGACGTGGACCCGCATCAGTCTCTCGTGAGCTTGCGGTACGCGGAGCGGTGAGGCTTCGCGGCATCCGGACCGAGACGTTCGATCTTGTTCTGCTCGTACGATTCGAAGTTGCCCTCGAACCAGTACCAGTTGCCCGGGTCTTCTTCGGTGCCCTCGTAGGAGAGGATGTGAGTCGCAGTGCGGTCGAGGAACCACCGGTCGTGAGTGATGACAACCGCACAACCGGGGAACTCGAGAAGTGCGTTCTCGAGGCTGCCGAGGGTTTCGACGTCGAGGTCGTTTGTCGGTTCGTCGAGGAGGAGCAGGTTTCCGCCCTGCTTGAGGGTGAGCGCCAGGTTGAGGCGGTTGCGCTCTCCACCGGAGAGGACACCGGCCTTCTTCTGCTGGTCGGGGCCCTTGAACCCGAACTGCGACACGTAGGCGCGCGATGGGATCTCGGTCTTGCCGACCTGGATGTAGTCCTGGCCGTCTGACACGACCTCCCACAGGTTCTTGTTCGGGTCGATACCGCCACGGCTCTGGTCGACGTAGGAGACGTCGACGGTGTCGCCGATCTTCAGTTCTCCACCATCGAGCGGCTCGAGGCCGACGATGGTCTTGAACAGTGTTGTCTTACCGACACCGTTGGGGCCGATGACTCCGACGATGCCGTTCCGCGGGAGCGTGAAGCTGAGGTCGCTGATGAGGATCCGCTCGCCGAAGCCCTTCTGCAGCTTCTTGGCGTCGATGACCTGCGCACCGAGGCGAGGCCCGACGGGGATCACGATCTCTTCGAAGTCGAGCTTCCGTGTGCGCTCGGCCTCCGTGACCATCTCTTCGTAGCGGGCGAGACGGGCCTTCGACTTCGCCTGACGACCCTTCGCGTTGGAGCGCACCCAGTCGAGTTCCTCGGCAAGGCGCTTGGAGAGCTTCTGGTCCTTCTTGCCCTGGACCTGCAGTCGTTCCTGCTTCTTCTCCAGGTAGGTGGAATAGTTGCCTTCGTACGGGTACAGGTGACCGCGGTCGACTTCAGCGATCCACTCGGCGACGTGGTCGAGGAAGTACCGGTCGTGAGTCACGGCCAGCACAGCGCCTGGGTACTTGGCGAGGTGCTGCTCGAGCCAAAGAACGCTTTCGGCGTCGAGGTGGTTAGTGGGCTCGTCGAGGAGCAGGAGGTCGGGCTTCTGCAGAAGGAGCTTGCACAGTGCGACGCGGCGCTTCTCTCCACCGGAGAGATTGGCGACCGGGGAATCTCCCGGCGGGGTACGGAGAGCGTCCATGGCCTGCTCGAGCTGCGAGTCGAGGTCCCAGGCGTCAGCGTGGTCGATCTCTTCCTGCAGCGTGCCCATCTCGGCCAGCAAGGCGTCGAAGTCGGCATCGGGCTCGGCCATCGCAGCGGAGATCTCGTTGAACCGGTCGACCTTGTCCTTGATCGGGCCGACACCCTCCTGGACGTTCTCGAGAACGGTCTTGCTCTCGTCGAGCTCTGGCTCCTGCATGAGGATGCCGACGGTGTAGCCGGGAGTGAGCTTGGCTTCACCGTTGCTGGGAGTGTCGAGGCCGGCCATGATCTTGAGGATCGTTGACTTACCGGCACCGTTCGGGCCAACCACACCGATCTTGGCGCCGGGGTAGAACGACATCGTGACGTCGTCGAGGATGAGCTTGTCGCCGACCGCTTTACGGGCGCGAACCATTGAGTAAATGTATTCAGCCATATTGCTACCAGTCTATCGGCCGAGTGCTCCCAATGAGGCATCGCCCTGTTCCGAGCACAGGAGCGATTGTGGAGTGGTACCCGCCGACCGCTGGCCCGTTCTGCCCGATGAGGCAGGACTCCCCCCATCGCACCGAGAACTGAATCGAGTCGGCTGCGTTCCCGATCGTCGTCTCATCGGCGGTGAGCTCCATCGCTGCCTTGTCGAAACCGGCTGCAGAGAGGGCGTCGACGAAGTCCCGGCCCGTAGCATCCGGGGTGCTGGTGAGAGTAGCCGTGTTGACGCTGTCGAAGAAAATCCTGGCCTCGTCGGCGGGAGCGGCCGGGTCAAAGGTTGGCATAGGTGCCGGTGTCACGGTCGAACTGCCCTGTGGCCCGGGAGCGGATGTCGCGGAGCCCGGCTCCGGTTGCGCCGTGCAGCCCGTCAGCAAAAGGGCTGCGAGAGCCGTCGCGATGGCACCCCGAGAGACGTTGCCCATGGTGCCGCGCATGCCTGAACTCCTTGATCCGGGTCCCGGCTGTGTCGCCCGCGCCCGAGTCGATAGTAGGCGAGGTTGCCCTTCTCAGGTCAGAAAGGAGTTTCTGAGTCCGTGGACGCTGACACGAGGTTGCCGTTGTTAACCGGCGTCGTCGCAGACCAGACAGTTCCATTCGGGGGGTTTTCGGAGCTTGAGCCTGAGAGACCGGAGTAGTCCGTATCAGACTCCGATGCGTCGGAGACACCAGTGTGTGCGTGTGTCGAAGCCGGCTCTCGCTGGGCGGTTCGTTCGTATCGCGTCGTTCCCCAGGCGAGGTCGTGGCCGATGCTCTCCGCCTCGACATCGACAGCAAGCCCGCTCTTCTCCCCCGCTTCCCACCGTCGGACCTTGAGCCGCCCCGTCACCAGCACCCGATCCCCTTTGTGGACCGACGCCGCGGCATTGACAGCAAGCGCTCGGAATGCGGTCACGGTGTACCAGTTGGTGTCACCGGCGACCCATTGCGACGTTCGCCGATCGAAGTAACGCTGGTTGGACGCCAGCCTGAAGCTGGTGAAAGGCACTTTGTCATCCTGGTTCACCACGTAGGGCACGGTGGCGACCAGCCCGGTCAGGGTGATGGTGTCGGTCATGAGGTTGCTCCTTTTCTGTCGTCGAGCACACCGGGTGGTGGCGCCGCATGGTTCCGGAGTCGGCCCTCGTGCCGGACTGCCGACTCCGGAACCACACTCCGAGTGTGTTCCGCTGGCGCCGGAGTGGCCCGCGCAGCAACCGATCGGTGGATGACGTGCGCGGCGGCATCCGCTGTGGAGGGAATGTGGGGCCTCAGCTGGCTCACTAGCATTGCCTCATGAGCTACGTTGCCGACCCGACCCGTTACGACACCATGCAATACGCCAGGACGGGTAGAAGCGGACTGCTTCTGCCTCGAGTGAGCCTTGGGTTCTGGCACAACTTCGGTGACGGCAAGGACAGCGAAACCCAGCGCGCGATCGTGCGCAAGGCGTTCGACCTCGGCATCACCCACTTCGACCTCGCGAACAACTATGGCCCGCCCCCTGGCTCGGCCGAGACGAACTTCGGCCGCATCCTGTCCGAGGATTTCGCCTCCCATCGTGACGAGATCATCGTCTCGTCCAAGGCGGGATACGACATGGCGCCCGGTCCATACGGCGAATGGGGATCGCGCAAAACGCTTCTGTCCTCACTCGACGCCAGCCTTAGCCGGCTCGGGCTCGACTACGTCGACATCTTCTACTCGCACCGACCCGACCCGGACACCCCGATCGAAGAGACGATGGGGGCCCTTGCCACCGCCGTGCACTCCGGACGCGCCCTGTACGCCGGGATCTCGAACTATTCGCCCGAACAGACCCTGCAGGCCGCGGCAGCGCTTGCCGAGTACAAAGTTCCCTTGCTCATCCACCAGCCGAGCTATTCGATGTTCAACCGGCACGTGGAGAACGGGCTTCTTGACGTCCTCGACGAGGTCGGCGCCGGCTCCATTGTCTTTTCCCCTCTCGCCCAGGGCATGCTCACCGACCGTTACCTCGACGGGAACGTTCCCTCGTCGTCCCGCGCTGCGACGAGTCATTTCCTATCGCAGGACCGGTTGAATGAGGCCTACCTGAAACGGGCGCGGGCGCTCAACACCATCGCTCAGGAACGCGGGCAAACACTCGCGCAGCTCGCCCTCACATGGGTGTTGCGCTGGCCGCAGGTCACGTCGGCGCTCATCGGGGCAAGTTCCGTGGAGCAACTGGAGCAGAACGTCCGAGCGCTCGAAGCCCCTCCGCTCAGCGCAGACGAGCTGGCCGCTATCGAGCCATTCGCAGTGGACGGTACCGGACTGAAGTAGAAGCCTCACCTCCTCGCGTGAAACCGCCGACGATGTCAGTGGTGCGCCATAGCCTCGGATTACGAAGACAACCGGGGCCGGCCACGCGCGAGGAGGAAACCATGACATCCACGACGAGCAGAACAAGTTCAACGGCGTCAATCGCGACGCGATTCTCAGCACAAGAGCCGGCAGCGCCAGACATGGCGCGTCACCGGAGCGGGCTGAGCCTCGTGCGCGTGAAGGATGACCTGTGGCGAGCCATCCTCGCCGACGGTCGTATCGTCGGGCATATCGAGCGCCGGGACGGCGTCGACGGCACGGAATACGTCGCCAAGCGCCTGTCTCCCGGCCAGGCTCGATTCCACACGCTCGGCGAATTCTGGCGCATGGACGACGCCATGGATTGCTTGCACGCGCTCTGATAGCCATGACGACGCCCGACCACATTTTCACGACACGGCCTGAGCTCCGCTGTTCCCCGCCGGTTCGCGGGTAATCTTCGGCACATGGAATTGTGGAATGAGTTCGTAGCCTGGCTGACCGCACCTGACACCCGACCGGTGCTGTTTATCGCCGCTGTCGTCGCTGTCGCAATCCTCGTGTCGGCCCTGATCGCCGCCGCTGTGACCAAGGCCGCTGTTCGGCGTCTTGTCGACCAGCGCGATCGGGACCTCAAGACCGCCGCGATTGCTGCGCTCGTCGATGCGTCAAGCGAAGCAGCCTCGTGGAATTCTCTGACACCTCAGGAACAGTCCTTCGCCGACCGTGCTGTCGCACAGGCCGACGTTCAGTTGCGGCTGCTGCCGATCAAGGGCGCAGCGACCGCGGCGAACTGGGCGGCACACCAGCTCGCCGAAATGAAGCGCGACTCAGCAACTTTCGGTTTCGAGCTCGGCGCCGCTCGCACCGAGTTCCGCGACCGGCTGCTCGAGTGGCAGGCCCGCCCGTCTCGTACCCGCAAGGTCTTCGAGAGCGACCTCGAGCGCTGGAAGTTCGAAACCACCGCCAACGAGAAAACTCTCGTCGCCGAGCAGGATGCCTGGGCTGCTCGCGAGCACCGCGAGCAGTACACCGCGACGGATGCCGCAGAGCCCTCGGTCACGCCGGCCACGTTCTCCGGCCCCGACACCACGACCCAAAAGCTCATCGACGACGTCGCAGCAATGGATGTCAAGCGCGCGGCCGGCGAGCAGCCGGAAGAGAAGAAGCTGGCCTAGCAGAACCACAGATGAAAGAAGCGGTGCCGCATATATGCGGCACCGCTTCTTTCTTGGTCGGGATGGGTCAGTCCCGCCACCAGGTGTCTGTCGGAGTGACCGGCATGGTCCGCTTGTGCCGCGTCGCCAGGAAGCGTGATTCGATCGCAGCGGCGACGCCATCGTCGGGGTCTTTCCCCTCGAGATAGTCATCGATGTCCTCGTACTCCAGCCCGAGGTCCGTCTCGTCGGTTTGACCCGGCTTGTGATCGAGCAGGTCTGCTGTCGGCGGCTTCTCGCGCAACCACTCCGGGCAATCGAGGTACTCGAGCACCTGCCGTCCCTGTCGCTTGGATAGCCCGCTCAGAGGCAGCAGGTCGGCTCCGCCGTCACCGTACTTCGTGTAGAAGCCGGTCACCGCTTCGGCCGCGTGATCGGTGCCGACGACGAGGCATCCTTCTTCGCCCGCGATGGCGTATTGCGCGATCATCCGGGTTCGAGCTTTGACGTTGCCTTTATGGAAGTCGGTCAGCGGCCCACCAGCGACGGCGGCGTATTCGTCTTCGACGGCGTCAACAGCTGAGTGCACGTTGAAGGTGATCGTCCGGCTGGGATGAATGAAGTCCAGGGCAAGCTGTGCATCCTTCTCGTCGTGCTGCACCGCGTATGGCAGTCGAACGGCGATGAAGGTTGCGTCCGTTCCTTCCGCCGCGAGCTTTTCGACCGCGAGCTGGCACAACCGGCCAGCGAGGGTCGAATCCTGGCCGCCGCTGATTCCGAGCACAAGTCCCTTGGTTCTCGTGGTCCGGACATAGTCGGCGAGGAAGTCGACGCGCCGCGAGACCTCTGCGGCTGCGTCGATACTCGACTGGACACCCAGTTCTTCGATGATCTGCTTCTGAAGCTGTCGCATGGCGTTAACCTACCGTGACCATATGACGACGGTGTTTCCTCACCGCGGAACTGCTCCTACCAGCCCATCGTTCCCGGAGCGCCCTTGAACGGACCAACGATCCGCGAGGTCACCCAGCCTCCGTAGAAGTCGCCCTCTTGCGGCTGGACAGTCTCGTCCCCGGCCTCGCAGGAGTCCATCAGTCCGGGATACACCGCGACCATTCCGGCCAGAGATTCGAAGCCCGGGCGCGGCGACGGGTAGTTCCATGCGCCGCGCTCCACCGCTGAATCACCTGAGGTCACGGTGAAGTACGCCGCCTCCCCCTTGAATTCACACCACGTCGACCGGCTCACTGGTGTGAGCGTGCCAGCAACGAAGTCATCGATGGGAACGTAGTACACCGGCGGATGGCTTGTCTCCAGGACTCGCACCGCGCGCTCGGACTGCGCGATCACGGCACCTCCGAACCGGATGGTGATGCGATCTGGCGACGACTCCACCCGGGGCGGCCGCGGATAGTCCCAGACCGACTCCTGCCCGGGTCCTGCGGGGATCGGAGCGGGATGGCGGCGGCCAGAAGATGGGTTCATCTCACCATCCTCACCGTTCAGGCTGGAGAACAGCCGCTGGGAGTGGATGAGAATGCCCAGACAGAATCGGGTATGCCCGGCCCGATTCCCATGGGCGCTGCTATGACTGTTGCTATGAGCGCGGCTGTCGCTGTTACGCATTCCTTTGTGTTTATGAGGTGCCCCCGGCAGGATTCGAACCTGCGACCAAGAGATGAGAAGCACCGCGAGACCGCTGACAGAGTGCCCCCGGCAGGATTCGAACCTGCGACCAAGAGATTAGAAGGCTCCTGCTCTATCCCCTGAGCTACGGAGGCGGGCAGCTTTCAGGATACCGCAGCCGCAGGGGCGGGCTGGAGCGTCGCTGGTCGCCAGTAGCATTGGGGGCATGAGTAATGTGAGCGACCGCCTGGTATGGATCGACTGCGAAATGACCGGGCTCGACCTCGCTGTCGATGAGCTGGTGGAGATCGCCGTCGTCGTCACCGATTTCGATCTGAAACCCGTCGACGAGGGAATCAGCATCGTCATCAAGCCGGATGCCTCCGCGCTGGAGAACATGGGCGATTTCGTGACGAACATGCACCGCTCGTCGGGCCTTCTGGAGGAGATCCCGAATGGTGTCAGCCTCGCTGACGCTGAGTTCCAGGCTCTCGAGTACATCCTCAGCCACGTCCCGGATGAGCAGAAGGCTCCGCTCGCTGGTAACTCGATCGGCACCGACCGGGCGTTCCTCGCCAAGTTCATGCCTCGCCTGGACGCTCATTTGCACTACCGCAACGTCGACGTGTCGTCGATCAAAGAGCTGGCACGCCGCTGGTACCCGCGCATCTACTTCAACGCTCCGGCGAAAGACGGCGGCCACCGTGCCCTCGCCGATATCCTCGAGTCCATCCGGGAGCTCGCGTACTACCGGCAGGCTGCGTTCGTCCCGCTGCCCGGCCCGAGCTCCGACGAAGCGAAGATCGTTGCCGCGACCGTGGTGGACAACTACAGCCAAACTTTGTAATAGACTTTCAGGGTTGCAATGTTCGGCCCCGGCCGAGAGTTGCGCATGGTGGGTATAGCTCAGTTGGTAGAGCGCCTGGTTGTGGTCCAGGAGGTCGCGGGTTCAAGCCCCGTTACTCACCCCAAGTAGAATGAGCGCCTGGTTGTGGTGCGGAGCCCAAGGCAAGGTCGCGGGTTCAAGCCCCGTTACTCACCCCAAGTAGAATGAGCGCCTGGTTGTGGTGCGGAGCCCAAAGGCAAGGTCGCGGGTTCAAGCCCCGTTACTCACCCCAAGTAGAATGAGCGCCTGGTTGTGGTGCGGAGCCCAAGGCAAGGTCGCGGGTTCAAGCCCCGTTACTCACCCCAAGTAGCAGATCGGTTCCCTCACATGATCGACATGGATGCCGACACCTTCGAAGCGCTCGTCGGCGAAGTATTCGATGCGCTCCCGGACAACATGGTCGAGGGACTGGTCAACGTCGCGATCGTCATCGAGGATCTCCCCGAGGACGGGTCGCTTGATTTGCTCGGTCTGTACCACGGAGTCGCCCTCACCGACCGCGACCAGTACGGTTTCGGTGAGCTTCCCGACATGATCAGCATCTACCGCGACCCTCTTCTCGCGATGGCAGAGGATGCCGACCACCTCCGTGAGCAGATTCACGTAACCCTTGTGCACGAGATCGCTCACTTCTACGGAATCGACGACGACGAATTACACGCACTCGGCTGGGGCTGACGGGCGTTTCCCCTTCCCCGGGTTAGCCTGAGGCCGTGACGAATTTCGAGGGCAGGCAATGGGTGTAGCTCGCGGAATTGGTATCGTCGCCGGGACCATCGTCATCCTCGGAGTCGGGGTCTACGGACCTGCCACGCTCGTGGGTCCGTTACCGGCGGTATCCGTCACTCGCGTTGCCCTCGCCGAGACAGACCCGGCCGTTCCACCAGCGCTGCCTGCCGACGGTGCCAGTGCCGTGACCGAGTCGGCAACAGCCGCTCCTTTCGCGACCTCGGGCAGTACGGACCCTGTTCCCATGGCGAGCATCACGAAAACGATCACGGCTCTCGTGGTGCTCGATAAGCATCCGCTCGGTGCAGACTCTCCGGGGCAGACCGTCCCGATCACGAGCGAGGACTATCTGGCCTACCTCGAATACCAGAGGGCCGGTACCCGAACGGTCAGCGCGTATACCGCTGACGCCTGGTCAGAGCGCGAAATGCTCCAGGCGATGCTGCTCGGCTCCAGCAACAATCATGCCGACACTCTCGCCCGCTGGGCGTTCGGATCCGTCGACGACTACCTCGTCGCCGCGAACGCGTGGCTGGCCGAACAAGGTCTCACCGACACCACCGTGGTCGACACCACCGGCCTGAGCGATGGGAGCGTCGGAACAGCGGCTGATCTTGCCCGGCTCTCGGCCATCGCCCTCGAAACCCCCGCCATCGCCTCGGTGCTCGCCGAGCCGGTGACCGGACTCCCCAGCCGCCGAGGCATCGAGAACACGACCACCTACCTGCCCGAGCGCGGTGTGACCGGCATTTCGCGGAGCTACACGGATGCGGCCGGCATCTGCCTCCAGTTCGGACTCGACATCCCGGTCGAGGGTGCCGATGAACCCTTCCGGGCGTATGGCGCGATCGTGGGGCAGCCCGACTGGGACAGCCTGGATGCTGCCATGAACGCCTTCGTCGACAGCGCGACGGCGGGTGTCTCCGCGGCGCCGGCGCTCACTGAGGGAACACCGGTTGTGACGTTCACAACCGCGTGGGGTGACACCGCCGACGGACTGGCAGGGCTCTCGCCGGAAAAGCCGCGCTGGGGTCAGGTGACTCCAGACATCACCGTTGACACCGACCCCGTGACGATCGCGGGAGCCGGTACCCGGGTCGGGACGATCCTCGTCGACGACGGGTCGGGAGATAAACGACCGATCTCGCTCAAACTCGGCGCCAGTCTGCACGACCCAGGGGTGTTCTGGCGGCTCTCGAATCCCGGCGCGGTCATCGGCGCCCTGATCGACTCGTTCTGAGCTGATGCCACTCCCGCTACGGTAACCTTAGCCGCACGTCTGCACCCGACGCCGGGTCTTCTGCGGCCACGAACTGCTCGAACTGCTCCTGCCATTCATCCCAGTGGGCGTCGAAGCCCCCCTCGTCGCGAGCGAGCGCCCGCCGCTTGCGTTCCTCGTCATCGGCGTCCAGCCAGATCCGCACCGTCGCGAGCGACGCGTTGCGCCGAGACAGCGCGCCACATCCTTCGAGGAGAAGCGAATGGTCCGCGGGCACGGAGTGCCACTCCGCTGCTTTTCCACTCTCCCAATCGTGTCGCTGCCAGCGAGAAGGCGCCGAACGCTGTCTCGGTTCGAGCAGGGCGTCATGCACGTGACGGCTCCCTGCAGCCAGCCCGCCCCAGCCGGGATACACGTTGTCCATCCGAACCAGGCTGAGCGCCCCCGGCCACGCGAGCACCAGGGCGTTCGCCAGCGTGGATTTGCCTGCACCGCTTGGCCCGTCGACGATAACCGTTTCGATTTCGCGGGTGCACAGTTCGAGAATGCGACCGACGGCATCCTCGATGCTCACGCCGATTGCGTCTGGCTCTGCACCGGTTTCGTCAGTCAAGAATGAAGTTCCAGGTTCCAGCGAGGACAGCCGCCGTGACGGATGCCGCTGCGATGATCAGGCCGATGCCGATGAGGACGATCTCCGGCCCACCGAACGTCGACGGCCGGGCCCAGGTTCTCGGCGTATCCGAGCCGAAGCCTTTCGCCTCCATGGCGGTCGCCAGTTTGCTGCCGCGGCGGATCGCGAGTACGAGCAGTGCGAACGCCTGCGTACCCAGCCGAACGAGGACGTGAGCGTCACCCACACCCCGTGCCCGTCTCGCTTGGCCGAGCGCGCGCCAGTCGTCGATGAAGAGCCCGATCATGCGCATCCCGGCCAGTCCCCCGAGAACGAAACGCGACGGCAGCCTCAGGACCTGCCCGAGACCATCGGCGAGGTCCGTCGGATCGGTCGTCGCGAACAACACGATGCTCGGCAACCCGATCGCGAGCACGCGAAGTGTGATCGACAGTCCGAGGCCGAGCGACCCCTCGGTGATCGACACCAACCCCCACTCGAACAGCAGGGCCCCGGAATCCTCCCCGTAGAGCACCGTGGTGAGCCCGGCGAACGGCGCTGCAAGCCAGAGCGGTGACGTCCGCAGCCAGAACTGGCGGGCGTCGAGGCCCGACCAGAACAGGAGGATTCCCACGAGCACGAGAGCGACGGATGCCGAGACCACGTCGATCGAGAGCAGCAGAGTGATGCTGAGGAATACCGCAACGGCCAACTTGGCGATCGGATTCACGCGGGCGACCGCGGAATCCCGGATCTCCGGCATCAGCGCGGTCATGCCGGAACCCCGGAGGTCGACCCGAGAGCCAGCTCCCGGTCGGCGAACGCCGTGACGAGCGCACGGTCGTGGGTAACCGTGACGACCGAACGGCCCTCGTCCACGAGTTCACCCAGGAGCGAGACGAGTTCACCCCAGGTGACGGCGTCCTGTCCGAACGTCGGCTCGTCGAGAAGAAGGACCTGCGGGCGCGCAGCGAGTACCGTCGCGACCGACAATCGCCTCTTTTCTCCGCCGGAGAGTGTGAAGGGATTGGCGTCGGCGAGGTGATCGAGCCGCAGCCGCTGCAAAAGCTCGTCGACGCGTGCGTCGACGTCGCGCAGCGGCAGTTTGAGAGCGTGAGGGCCGATGGCCAACTCACGGCGAACTGTGGCGGCCAGGAACTGGTGTTCGGGGTCTTGGAAGACCGTGCCGAGCCGGGTGAGCAGGTCCCGTGATTTCCACCGGAACGGCGCCCCGGTGAGGCCGCGAGCGAGAGGGCCTGTCGCCCGAAGCGAGCCGTCGACGGGTTCCAGCAGTCCGGCGAGGGTCAGAGCCAGCGTCGATTTGCCCGCTCCATTCGGCCCGGTGAGGGCGAGACCGGTTCCCTCCGCGAGCGTGACGTCGATCCCGGATGCCGCGACGAACGGCTGTTTCGATGCGAACGGCGTCCTGCCAACCGTGAGGTCAGAAGCGACGAGGAGATCCGCACCGCCCGTCGTGCGGTGCGGTCGGTCGGCAACACGCGGCGGGATTCCGGGAACCCACACTCCTGCGGCAGCAAGCCGCGGGCCCTCACGCTCGAGAACCACGTGCGGTGTGCCGTCGGCGAGGACCCCTCCCGACGGATCGAGGACGACCACGCGGTCGACGATGTCGCGCCACACCGCCACCCGATGTTCGACAACGACGAGGGTCGCCCCGGTGTTTGCAACCACGCGATCGACGGTGTCACGGATTTCGCGGACACCATCAGGGTCGAGGTTGGCCGTCGGCTCATCGAGGAGGAGTAGTCCGGGCTGCATGGCGAGAACGCTCGCCAGGGCGAGTCTCTGTTTCTGCCCACCGGACAGTTCGGACGACGAATGGTCGAGGGGCAGGTCGAGTCCGACGGCTGAGAGCGCCCACCGCACGCGTCTCCAGATCTCGTCGCGGGGCACACCGAGGTTCTCCGGCGCGAAGGCGACATCGTCACCGATTCGTGCCAGGACGATCTGCGAGTCCGGGTCCTGCAGCACCAGACCAGCCCGGCCACGGGCATCCGCTGGCCGCCGCCCGTCGAGGAGAAGCGAACCGAATTCATCTCCCTCTTCGTCACCGCCGAGAACGCCGGCCATCGCCTGCATCAACGTTGATTTGCCGGCTCCGGATGCACCGAGAAGCAGCACTCGCTCCCCCGGTTCGATGTCGAGGTCGAGCGACGATACCGCGGGTGTTCCGCGGCCGGCGTGACGCCAACCCCAGCCCCTGGCGCGGATGCGCGCGCCAGGGACTGAGCCGGAGCCGAATCCGTCGGTCATGGGTTCCCGGCTGCTGAGACCGTCTTGGCCGAACGGCCCGAGGCGAACCGGCTGAGCGCGCCGGTCGCGGCAAGACCGCGAACAGCGAACCACGAGAGCAGTCCGGCGATGACGGTGCCAGACACGATGGCGCTGACGATGTACGTCGTTTTCGCAGCGACGTCGAGGGCGGCGTAGCTGGTGAACGTCGTGTCGAGAAGACCGACCGCGAGGCCGGTGCCGGCGCCAGCGAGCAGCGCGACCCCAATCCGCCAGTTGGCGTAGAAGAAGAGAGCGAAGATGATCTCCGCTCCGATGCCCTGCACGAGACCCCAGATCAGGGTTTCAAAGCCCCAGACCGTACCGATCAGGGCGGAGACGGCGGCAGCGACCAGCTCCGTGTAGATCGCGGCTCCCGGCTTGCGGATGATGAGTCCGCCGAGAACACCGGCGAAGAGCCAACCGCCGGCCAGTAGACCGCCGAGGCCCGGGGTGAAGGACAGAGCTGCACTGAGCGGACCCCAGGCGAGCCCCCACGCCCAGAAGATGACTCCGGATGCCACGCCGATGACGCTGGCAACGACGATGTCGACGACCCGCCAGCGGAGGTTCCGCTTTGTTCGCGGCTTTGTCGCTGTGGTGGATGAATCGGAGTCAGTTGTTGTAGTTGATGAATGCACGAAACGCGCCCTTTCGATTGGGCACGGGTAGTGAGATAGTTTGCCTCCCTGCGCTGGCATTATCCAGATCAGGTTCGACGGTCGAAGATTACGGAATCTTCCTCTCAGCCCGGTTCACCGGACTCCCGTGTTACTACCGCCAGTCTAGGCGAGAACTACTTCTTCAGCGCACGGATGACGAAAGACAACGCTTTGCCGACGACCCAGACGAAAGGAATCCCGACCGCGACGAGCGAGACGATGTTCGGTTCGAAGCGAAGCCCTTCCCGCGTCTTGATGTATGCGCCGATCGGAAGCGCGAAGCCACCGCCGCCACCGCCTGAGCCGGCGCCGTTGCCGGAGACGGTCTTGGACGACGTGTCGCCCTCGCCCTCCGCCTCACCGGCACCGAAGCCGTACCAGGCGAGCGCAACGGGTACGAGCTTCTCGCCGTCGACGTCTACCGGGTCGCCGTACACGGTCGTCACCCCGACAGCTTTGAATGAGTCAGCAAGTTCCAGCGCAAGTTTTGTCATGCCGCAACGCTATCGGCCTTCGCCGGGCCGCGCCACGGGGTTGTCGCGATCCCTAGTCCCGCGGTGCGCGCGTACCGCCCGCTGTCTCACCGCTACGGCGGGTCAGCATCGACGCGCGACGCACCGCAGCACCGCCAAAGCGTGCGCGAAGAGAGTCGATGGTGGTCTCGGCGTCTCGCCATTCCTCATCCGGATCCCACAGGGCTGCCATCCGCTCGTCGCCGTCGACGAGCTGTTCAGCGCGCACGCCGACCAGGCGTACCGGACGCCCGTCGACCCGAAGCGCGGTGAACAGGTCGTTCGCCTCCTCGTAGAGCCTGCGCCCGACGTTCGACGGCTCGGACAGAGTGTGCGACCGCGTCAGAGTGGTGAAGTCATCGAAACGTACTTTGATGGCGACCGTGCGCGCGAGGAAGCCGGCCTTCCGCAGGCGAACGGCGACCTGGTCGGAGAGGCGAAGCAGTTCCAGCCGCAACCGCGCTGCATCTGTGACGTCATCGTGGAAGGTGACCTCGTGGCCGATGCTCTTCTCAGCCGTCGCGGTCACGACGGATCGGGCGTCGCGACCGTGCGCCAGTTCGTGCAGTTTCACCGCCGTGGCATCCCCCACCGATTTGCGCAGTGTCGCGAGCGGGGCGTCGGCGACATCGCCGACGGTGTGCAGGCCGATCCGCAGCAGCGATTCCTCGGTCTTGGCTCCGACACCCCACAACGCGCGGATCGGCAGCGGGTGCAGGAAGGCGAGCGTCTCGGCGGGCGGGATCACGAGCAACCCATCGGGCTTCGCCCGGCCGGATGCGACCTTCGCGACGAACTTCGTCGCCGCGGCTCCAACGGAACAGGTGAGCCCTGTCTCCCGCTGCACTCGTTCCCGGATCAGCTGGCCGACCTGGGCAGGCGAGCCGAGCAGTCGACGGGCGCCGGAGACGTCGAGAAATGCTTCGTCGATGCTGAGCGGTTCGACAAGCGGTGTTGCATCACGGAAGATGCCGATGACCTGGCGCGAGTAGTGGGTGTACCGCTCGTGGTGCGGAGGAAGAACGATGGCCTGCGGGCACAGCCGCAGAGCCTTCGACACAGGCATGGCCGCGGAGACTCCGAACCGGCGGGCCTCATAGGTGGCGCTGGTCACGACGGAACGACCTTCGGCATGCCCGATGATGACCGGCTTACCTCGCAGTTCGGGATGATCGAGCAATTCCACCGATGCGAAGAACGCGTCCATATCGATGTGCAGGATCGACGCGCCCTCGTCGTTGACGGCGGAGACTTGTCGCCCGCTGCCGTCCTGTTTGCTCATGACATCGATTCTCCCACAGCCCGGCACCGCAGTCGCGATGCGCGTTCGAGTGTTCCGACGGCTGCCGCGTCGTATGGTTCGAAGGTTTGAGCTAAATCCGGCGGATCAGACGAGCGCGATGACGACGGGCTTCAGCCACTCCCGGAATGCCTCTGGATCGTCACGCAGGTTCTCGCTGATGATCACGGTGTCTGGTGCAACCACCCACGCACCTCTCCCCTGCACGGGCAGAACCTCGAGGTCGAGGCGGAAAGACCCGGTTTGCCTCCGGAGTTCGAACTGCCGCCGCTGGACAAGCGAGTAGGCATCAGCGAGTGGATGCTCCCGGGCGGCGACAGCGCGGAGGTACTCCTTGTGGCGTTGCTCGGCCCAGTTCATCGCCTGGTCGTAACTGCGATAGACGAGTTCCTGAAGGTCGAGGGCACGGTCGAAGACCTCGAAGTGGGGCGGACGGACCTGACTGATGAAGGGTCGGGTGGCTCGGGGAACGATACCCGTCCACCAGCCGCGCCATTGAGCGGCGAGGGCTTCCCTGTTTATCCCGGCAAGATCCACCGGCGGGAGCGCGGGCTCGATCGGGGGAATTTGTTCGGCACAGTCGTCAGCCAGGCCGGCGAGGTCGCGGAAGGCAAGCGCGAGGAGCAGATCCCAGGGACAGTCCTCAGTGATCTGCCAGCGGATCGAGCCCTCCACGAGCATGGCAGCATCGTACCGCCGAGCGCAGGAACTGAGAAGAGAACGGATGCGACCGCTCGGCGACTACTCAGCCACGCGGTCGCATCCGTACCTGGTCAGCTGTTCGCGCGCTCCAGGACGAGCTCACGGACGCGAGCTGCGTCCGCCTGCCCCTTCATGGCCTTCATGACAGCACCGATGACGGCACCGGCAGCCTGGACCTTGCCATCGCGGATCTTTGCGAGGACATCCGGCTGGGAGGCGAGGGCGTCGTCGATCGCGGCGACGAGGGCTCCGTCGTCAGAGACAACGGCGAGACCGCGGGCGTCAACGACCTCCTGCGGTGTTCCTTCGCCGGCGATGACTCCTTCGAGGACCTGGCGGGCGAGCTTGTCGGTCAGGGTGCCGTCTTCGACGAGCCCGGCAAGGGCAGCGACGTTCTCGGGAGACACGAGAGCGGACGCCTCGACTCCCTGCACGTTCGCGACCCGGCTGATTTCACCGGTCCACCACTTGCGGGCAGCGGCGGGTGAGGCACCGGCGGCGACCGTTTCGCTGATCTCGACGAGCAGTCCGCCGTTGACGACGTCCTGGAACTCGAGGTCGGTGAAGCCCCACTCTGCCTTGAGCCTGCGGCGGCGCGCGGCGGGCGGCTCGGGAAGCGCGGCGCGCAGTTCCTCGATGAGCTCAAGACTCGGCTGGACGGGCAGCAGGTCGGGTTCCGGAAAGTACCGGTAGTCGTCTGCATCGCTCTTGGGGCGCCCGGCACTCGTGCGACCGGTGTCTTCGTGCCAGTGGCGAGTCTCCTGGGTGATTGTTCCACCGTCGGCGAGGATCGCGGCCTGGCGCTGGATCTCGTAACGGATGGCACGTTCAACGGAACGCAGTGAGTTCACATTCTTCGTTTCCGTCCTGGTTCCGAGCGGGGCAGACGGCTGACCCTCCGGCGTCCGCGGGCGGAGCGAGATGTTGGCGTCGCAGCGCAGGTTGCCGCGCTCCATTTTCGCGTCGGAGATCCCGAGGCTCGTCACGATGTCACGGATGGTCGCGACGTACGCTTTCGCGAGCTCCGGAGCATCCGCTTCTGCGCCGTAGATGATGTCGGTAACGATCTCGACGAGGGGCACACCGGCGCGGTTGTAGTCGACGAGCGAGTATTCCGCGCCCTGGATACGCCCGGTCGATCCGCCGACGTGGGTCAGCTTGCCCGCGTCCTCCTCCATGTGGGCGCGTTCGATCGACACCGTGACGAGGCGCCCGTTCGGCAGCTCGACATCGACGGAACCGCCGAACGCGATCGGCTCGTCGTACTGCGAGATTTGGTAGTTCTTCGCCAGGTCCGGGTAGAAGTAGTTCTTGCGGGCGAAGCGGGACGACGGGGCGATTGAACAGCCGAGAGCGAGCCCGAGGCTGATCGAGTACCGCACGGCCTGTTCGTTGACCACCGGGAGCGCTCCAGGGAGACCGAGGCACACCGGTGAAACGTTCGTGTTGGCGTCCGAACCGAACCCGTTCGGTGCGTGCGAGAACATCTTGGTCTTGGTGTTGAGTTCGACGTGGACCTCGAAACCGAGTACCGGCTCGAAAAGCTCGAGCGCCTTGTCGTAGTCCATCAGGGCGTCTTTAGCCATTATTTGCCTCCCAGGGCTGGAGCGCGCGAAATCAGGGTGGAGCCCCACTGCGCTTCGAGCAGTGCTTCGATTGCCGCGCCGACGCGGTAGAGCCTGGCGTCTTCACGCACCGGCGCCATGATCTGCAGACCAACCGGCAGCCCGTCCTCGGGAGCGAGCCCGATCGGAACGCTGATGCCGGGGATTCCGGCGAGGTTCGCCGGGATCGTCGCGATGTCGTTGAGGTACATCGCCATCGGGTCTTCGAGCTTCTCGCCGAACTTGAATGCCGTTGTCGGCGCGCTCGGGCTGATCAGCACGTCGACCTGCGCGAATGCGGCGTCGAAGTCGCGCTGGATGAGCGTGCGGACCTTCTGGGCGCTGCCGTAGTAGGCGTCGTAGTAACCGGCGCTGAGCGCGTAGGTGCCGAGGATGATCCGGCGCTTGACCTCGGGGCCGAATCCGGCCTCGCGCGTCGCCGCCATGACTTGCTCGACCGTTCCGCCGCCCTCGGGCTGCACGCGCATGCCGAAGCGTACGGAGTCGAACTTGGCGAGGTTGGACGACGCCTCGGCGGGGAGGATGAGGTAGTAGGCCGAGACGGCGTACTCGAAGTGCGGGGCACTGACCTCGACGACTTCGGCGCCCTGCTTCTGGAGCAGCGCGACGGTCTCATCGAACCGGCTCTGCACTCCCGCCTGGAATCCCTCGCCGGACAGTTCGCGTACGACGCCGACCTTGAGTCCCTTGAGCACGTCGCCTCGGGCACCCTCGCGGGCGGCATCCGCCATCGATGGCCAGATGTCGGTGAGCGACGTGGAGTCGAACGGGTCGTGCCCGCCGATGACGTCCTGCAGAAGCCCGGCGTCGAGCACGGTGCGGGTGACCGGACCGACCTGGTCGAGGCTCGACGCGAGGGCGATCGCACCGTAGCGGCTGACGGCGCCGTAGGTGGGCTTCACCCCGACCGTTCCGGTGACGTGGGCGGGCTGACGGATCGATCCGCCGGTGTCGCTGCCGAGCGCGAGGGGCGCCTCAAACGCGGCGACGGCGGCGGCGGAGCCTCCGCCGGAACCGCCGGGGATCCGGCCGAGGTCCCAGGGGTTACGAGTGGGACCGTACGCGGAGTGTTCGGTGGATGAGCCCATCGCGAACTCGTCCATGTTGGTCTTGCCGATGAGGACGAGCCCGGCTTCGCGGGAGCGCTTCACGACCGTCGCGTCGAACGGGGACATGTACCCCTCGAGGATCCGGCTGCCGGATGTCGATGGCATGTCGGTCGTGACGAGCACGTCCTTGACGGCGAGCGGGATGCCGGCGAGCGGGCCGAGCTCTTCGCCGGAGGCACGGCGTTCATCGATGCTCCGCGCGGTGTCGAGCGCGGAATCGGAGACGTGGAGGAAAGCGTGGACGTCGGTGTCGACGTCGGCGATCCGGTCGAGGTGCGCCTGTGTCGCTTCGACGGCGCTGATCTCACGGGAGCTGAGCTTCTCGGACAGCTCGGCGGCGGTGAGCCGGATGATGTCAACCATTACTGCTCCTCCCCCAGGATCGCCGAGACCTTGAACCGGTTGTCGGCGTGCTCGGGGGCGTTCTTCAGCGCCTCTTCGATGGTCAGCGTCTCGCCGACGACGTCGGGGCGGAAGACGTTCGCGAGCGGAACCGGGTGGCTCGTCGCCGGAACGTCCGGTGTCGCGACCTGCTGCACCTTGGCGATGCTGTCGACGATTTGGTCAAGCTCGGTCGTCAGACTCGAGATCTCTTGGGGAGTGAGGGCAATGCGGGCGAGGTTCGCCAGATGCGCCACCTGCTCCTCAGAAATTTCAGACATAGGTCTCCGTCGTTAAGTACTGGGGTGTGCCCCCATTCTATTGGGCGCTCACCGGGCTCCCGGGCGCGGGATTAGAGTGGGACAAGTGACCGACACTTCTCCGCGTCCCTGGCTGGCCAGCTATGCAGCAAACGTCCCGACCGACATTCCGGAACAACACGGGACGCTCGGTGATCTCGTGGACGGGTCGGCGGAACACTACCCGGGCCAGGTGGCACTCGAATTCTTCGGTGCGACCACGACGTACCGCCAGCTGCAGCACGCCATCCTCCGGGTCGCCGAGGGCCTGCGGGCCCGTGGAGTGTCCAAGGGCGACCGCGTCGCCATCGTCCTCCCGAACTGCCCGGAACACATCGTTGCGTTCTACGCGATCCTCCGGCTCGGCGCAATCGTCGTCGAACACAACCCTCTCTACACGCCGCGCGAACTGCGCCACCAGTTCGAGGACCACGGCGCCCAGGTCGCCATCGTGTGGAACAAGGTCATCGCGACAGTTCAGGACTTCCCCGAGGACATCGCTGTTTCCTCTCTCATCTCGGTCGACATCACGCGCTCGATGCCGTTCGGTATGCGCGTCGCTCTCACCCTGCCGATCGCGAAGGCACGCGAGTCCCGCGAAGCACTCACCGCCCCGGTTCGGAACACGATTCCCTGGTCGACCCTGAGCTCGTCGCGGACGCTCGATCCGGCTCATCCGGGTCCCGAATCGACGGATGTCGCGATCCTGCAGTACACGTCCGGCACGACGGGCTCCCCCAAGGGTGCAGTGCTCACCCACGCAAACCTGCTCGCGAACGCCGTTCAGGCACGGGCCTGGACGCCGACCATCAAGCACGCCGGCTGCACGGTGCACGCAGTGCTCCCGATGTTCCACGCCTACGGCCTCACCCTGTGCGTCACATTCGCGATGAGCCTCGGGGCGAGACTCGTGCTGTTCCCCAAGTTCGATCCGGACCTCGTCCTCAAAGCAGCAAAGAAGAATCCACCGACGTTCCTGCCGGCCGTCCCTCCCATCGCCGATCGACTGCTCGCCCGGGCGAAAGAGACCGGCGTCTCACTTCAGGGGCTCGAGATCGGGATCACGGGTGCTATGGCACTCCCCCACGAGTTGGTCGTGCCATTCGAAGAAGCGACCGGTGGTTACCTCATCGAGGGCTATGGCCTGAGCGAGTGCTCGCCGGTTCTCATGGCGAACCCGGTGTCGGATCAGCGCAAGCCCGGAACGGTCGGCTTGCCGCTCCCCAGCACCGAGGCGCGAGTCGTCGACCCCGAGAGCCCGACCGTCGACGTCGAGCAGGGATCTCCGGGTGAGCTGATCGTGCGTGGACCGCAGGTGTTCTCCGGGTACTACCGCAAGCCTGACGAGACGAGCGAGGTGTTCGTCGACGGCGGCTGGTTCCGCACCGGCGACATCGTGACGATGGATGGCGACGGCTTCGTCAGCATCGTCGACAGGATCAAGGAACTCATCATCACCGGCGGTTTCAACGTTGCTCCGACCGAGGTGGAGAACGCCCTGCGGCAGCACCCCGCGATTCGGGACGTTGCCGTCGTTGGGATGCCGAGCGCCCACTCCGGCGAGGACGTGGTCGCCGCCGTCGTGCTGGAGCCGGGTGAGAAACTCGACCGCGAGTCGATTCGCCAGTTTGCGCGAGACAACCTGACGCCGTACAAGGTTCCTCGCCGCATCGTCGCCATTGAGGCGCTGCCCACCTCCCTCATCGGCAAGGTTCTCCGCAAGCAGGTGCGCGACCAGCTCCTGCAGAAAGAGACCGGTCGCACAGGAGACCTCACGCGCTGACCCCGAACGCTTGCGCGGTCGTTTCCGGCTGCAGTCGACGCGATCGCGCAACCGTTAGCGAACGAGCACGGCGCGAACGGATCACTCCGTGTCGTCGAGCGCCGCCGGCCCCTGTGTCACGAGGAGCGCGAACTGTGCTGCGTCGATGATCCGCAGGCCCAGCTCTTCGGCCTTGCCGAGTTTCGATCCGGCGCCCGGCCCCGCTGCGACGAAGTCCGTCTTCTTCGATACGCTCGACGCCGCTTTGCCGCCGGCAGCGAGGATGGCCTCCTGGGCACCCTCCCGGGTGAATCCCTCGAGTGATCCGGTAGCGACGACGGTGATGCCCGCGAGCACGCCGCCCGCCTGCGCGGCGGCGCCGGGACCCGGATGCCCCGGGGTGGCGAACTGCACACCGGCCCGCTCCCACCGGCCGACGATGTCGCGATGCCAGTCGACCTCGAACCAATCCAGCACGGCGTCGGCGATGATCGCACCGACGCCCTCTGTCTCGGCGAGCTGCTCGCGGGTGGCGGAGCGGATCGCGTCGAGCGACCCGAAGTAGTCGGCGAGTGCTCGTGCGGCGACGGGACCGACGTGCCGGATGTTGAGCGAGACAAGAATCCGCCAGAGCGGCTTGGTCTTCGCGCCCTGCAGGTTCTGGAGAAGTTCGATCGCTCCCTTGGACGGGACGGATGTCTCGTCGCCGGTGAACTCCGCGGCTTCGGGGTCGAACGCGCCATCGGTTCTGGCGTTGCGGCGTCGGCGGAAGGGCGTCACGCGCTTCGGTTCGCCCTCTGGCCCGACCTTCGGCATCCCGGTTTCGACGTCGATCACCGTCACCGTCACCGGGAAGAGATCTTCGATCGTGAGGTCGAACAACCCGGCTTCGGACACATCGCCGTTCTCGTCGGCGAGCGGGGCCGGCGCTGGCCCGAGCGGCTGGGTGAGCGCAGCGGCGGCGACCTCGCCGAGTCCCTCGATATCGAGCGCTCCCCGGGAGCCGACGTGTTCGACTCGGCCACGCACCTGCGCGGGGCAGGACCGGGAATTCGGGCAGCGGAGGTCCTTGTCGCCCTCTTTCGCCGGGCGCAGCGTCGTTCCACAGGACGGGCAGCCTTCTGGCATCACGAAAGCCCGCTCTGTGCCGTCTCGAAGTTCGACGACGGGGCCAAGGATCTCGGGGATGACGTCGCCTGCCTTACGCAGAACGACCGTGTCACCGATGAGCACTCCCTTGGCCTTGACGACGTCCTGGTTGTGCAGCGTCGCCTGGCTCACCGTTGATCCGGCGACCCGCACGGGCTCGACCTGCGCGAACGGTGTTGCGCGGCCGGTACGGCCGACGCTCACCACGATGTCGAGGAGCTTGGTGTTCACCTGCTCGGGCGGATACTTGAATGCTGTCGCCCATCGGGGTGCCCTGCTGGTCGCGCCGAGTTCGTCGTGGAGGGCGAGTTCGTCGATCTTGATGACGATGCCGTCGATCTCGTGCTCGACGCTCGCCCGGTTCTCGCCGAAGTGCTCGATGAATCCGAGAACGCCATCGATGTCCTCGAAGACGCGGTAATGGCTCGAGGTCGGAAGCCCCCATCCGGCGAGGAGTTCGTAGACCTCGGACTGGGCGGCGACGGGCGGGTCGGGCCAGGCGCCGATTCCGTGGACGAGCATCCGGAGCCGGCTGAGCCGGTTCTCCATGAGTTTCAACTGCGCGGCATTCTTACTCTCGGCCTTCTGGCGGAGGCTGCCGCTCGCAGCGTTCCTGGGGTTGGCGAAAACCTTCTCGCCCGCAGCGAGTTGCTGTTCGTTGAGCTCTCGGAAAGATTCGACAGGAAAGAAGATCTCGCCCCGCACTTCGACTCGCGCCGGGTGGCCGGAACCGGCGAGCTTCTTCGGGATCGACTTGATGGCCGCGACGTTCTCGGTCACGTCTTCACCGACGACACCGTCGCCCCGCGTCGCTGCGCTGACCAGCCTGCCGTTCTCGTAGCGCAGGTTCACGGCGAGCCCGTCGATCTTCAGCTCGGTCAGGTAGTGCACCGAGCGACCGGACGACCGTTCGACACGCTCGCTCCACCCCCTCAGTTCTTCGGCCGAGAAGACGTTGTCGAGGCTGAGCATCCGCTCGGCGTGGACGACCGGGTCGAACAGTGTCGCCTGTGCCCGGCCGCCGACGGTCTGGGTCGGGCTGTCCTGGCTCTGAAGCTCGGGAAAGTGGTGCTCGAGAAGTTCGAGCCGGCGCATCATGGCGTCATACTCGGCGTCCGAGACGAGCGAGGCATCCTGCTCGTAGTACGCGTCGCGCAGCTCGAGGATGCGGGTGGTCAGGGTGTCCGCCTCTGCGGCAGCCTTCTCGAGGTCTTTCGGAGTTGACTGTGCGGTGCTCTCGATGCTCTCTGTCACTCGCTCAGTCTAGGGAACCCCTCCGACACGATCGGAGGGGTTGCGTGAGTTCAGGCGGAGACGGGAACGGCGCTGACGGTGCGGTCGATGGTGCACTGTCCGAGAACGCGCGTGCCGACGTAGACGACGGCGGTCTGGCCGGGTGCGACACCGTCGAGCGGGGTGCCCGGGCGGATCATGAGCTCGGGTTCCCCGGTCTCAGCGTGAGGCTGGACCACAGCGACGGCAGGAACGGGGTCGGCGTGGGCACGGATCTGCACGTCGCAATCGAACGGGACGTCAGGACGCTCCGGCGCGAGTCCTGCCCAGGTGAACCGGGAACCGGCGATCTCATCGATGGCGAGGGCTTCCTTGGGTCCAACGACGACCTCATTGGTCTTCGGCCGTACCTCGAGCACGAACCGGGGGCGCCCGCCCGGGTCCGGCACGCCGAGATTCAGGCCGCGGCGCTGGCCGACGGTGAACGCTGCCGCGCCCTCGTGGGATCCGACAACGGACCCCTCACGGTCGAGGATCTGGCCCTTCTCGGCGCCGACGCGTTCCGCGAGCCAGCCGCGGGTGTCGCCGTCGGGGATGAAGCAGATGTCGTGACTGTCGGGCTTGTTGGCGACGCTGAAGCCGCGCTCGGCCGCCTCGGCCCGTACCTCGGCCTTCGACGGCGTTGCGCCGAGCGGGAACATGGAGTGCGCGATCTGCTCCGCCGTCAGCACACCGAGCACGTAACTCTGGTCCTTGGCCCACGCACTCGCGCGGTGCAGTTCGCGGTTTCCGGCGGCATCCGTCTCGATCGTCGCATAGTGACCGGTGCAGACCGCGTCGAAACCGAGGTCGATCGCCTTCTCGAGCAGGGCGGCGAACTTGATCTTCTCGTTGCAGCGCATGCACGGGTTCGGTGTGCGGCCCGCCGCATATTCCGCGATGAAGTCGTCGACGACGTCGAGCTTGAACCGCTCCGAGAAGTCCCAGACGTAGTACGGGATCCCGATGATGTTTGCCGCGCGTTGCGCGTCCATCGAATCCTCGATCGTGCAGCAGCCTCGACTGCCGGTGCGGAGGGTGCCCGGCATCCGGCTGAGGGCGAGGTGCACTCCGACGACCTCGTGCCCCGCTTCGACCGCTCGTGCTGCGGCGACCGCGGAGTCGACTCCGCCTGACATTGCTGCTAAAACCTTCACCCGAGAAGTGTACGCGCCGCTGGCTGTACGCTCTCTGCGTCTTTAGTGGCCGAGCGTTGTCGTTCGGTCGGCGAAGCCGGCCCGGGATGCCTGCTCGTACGCTGCAGGAAGGGCGGCAAGCAAGGCGTCGACGTCCTCGTCGGTCGTCGTGTGGCCCAGGGTGACGCGCAGCGCTCCCCTCGCTTCGATCTCGCTTCTGCCCATCGCCCGGAGCACGTGCGACGGTTCTGGGATCCCGGCCTGGCAGGCCGACCCGGTCGAGACCGAGACACCGGCCATGTCGAGCAGGAACAGGAGCGAGTCTCCCTCGCATCCGGCGACGGCGACGTGAACATTGCCGGGGAGCCTCCCGTCGCCGGCGGGGCCGCTCAGCCGGGCCGCGGGAACCGTCGAGAGGATGCCGTTGATCAGGCGGTCGCGGAGATTCGCGAGGCGAACGGCTTCTGCCTTCCGATGCGCTGCCGCATGCCGAGCGGCGACAGCGAACGACACCGCGCCAGCGACGTCCTGGGTTCCGGATCTCACCTGTCGCTGCTGGCCGCCACCGTGCAGGAGGGGCTCGACCTTGGCGGATCGCGAGAGGACGAGGGCCCCGACACCGACCGGGCCGCCGACCTTGTGGGCGGAGACGCTCATCGCGACGAGACCGGCGGCACCCGTGCTCCCGGATTCGGCGCGCACCGCCCCGAAATCCGTCTCGAGATAGCCGTAGGCGGCGACAGCGTCAACGTGCACGGGAACGCCGTGCTTTGCGGCGAGCGCCGAGATCTCGGTGACCGGCTCGATCGTGCCCACTTCGTTGTTCGCCCACAACAGGGTGACGAGCGCCACGCGGTCGCCGTAGGCCTGGAGCGCCGAATCAACAACACCCGGGTGGAGCAGCCCGTTCTCGTCGAGAGGGAGCCAGCCGATCTCGGCACCCTCGTGCTGCTCCAGCCACTCGAGCGTGTCGAGGGTGGCGTGGTGCTCTCCGCCGGGAGCGAGGATCACCGGCCGGGTGGCGTCGCGGTTGCGCGACCACCACAGTCCCTTGAGCGCGAGGTTGACCGCTTCGGTGCCTCCCGACGTGAGGACGACCTCGATTGGGTCGCACCCGAGGGTCGCTGCGATCTGCTCGCGTGCCTCCTCCAGCATCCGTTTCGAGGCCTGCCCCTGCGAGTGGATCGATGCCGGGTTGCCGACGACGCTGAGTGCGTCGGCATACGCGGTGATCGCTTCCGGCAGCATCGGAGTCGTCGCCGCGTGGTCCAGATAGACGGCCATCGTGCTCCTCTCGTGCCTGTCAACGCGCGATCTGCGCACAAACTACTCTAGAACGCATGACCCCTGCCGATTCCCTGCACGACCTCGGCGTACGGCTCACCTCGCACGGTGGTGAACTCCGGGTCTACTCGGCCAGTGCCGATGCGATGGAGCTGGTGATCTTTGACGACACCGACCCGAACTGGGTCACCAAAACAGTGACCATGCAGAAGACGCAGGGTTCGATCTGGATCGGCCGGTCGCGCTCTCTCAAGACAGGAACCCGGTACGCGATCAAGGCGTCGGGCGAATCGACGCCGACCTCGGCGTTCAATCCAGGCAACCTGCTCATCGACCCTTACGCGAAGGGACTCGTGCGGGTCGCCGCCGGGCAGTTCCGTTCCGCCGTCGCCGACACGAGCTTCGACTGGGGCAATGTCGCGAAGCCGGCGGTTCCCCTCGACCGAACGGTCATTTACGAAGCCCATGCCAAGGGCTTATCGAAGCTCAACCGGCACGTTCCCGAGGCACTCCGCGGCAGCTACGCGGGTCTCGCCCACGAATCGACCATCGGCTATCTGAAGGACCTCGGGGTCACGACGGTTGAGTTGCTGCCCGTGCACGCGTTCGTTTCGGAACAACGGCTCATCCGGCAGGGGCTCACAAACTACTGGGGATACAACACCCTCAACTTCTTCACCCCTCACGCGCCGTATGCGTCGAAGGCCGCGCAGGCGGCGGGACCGGATGCCATCCTCCGCGAATTCAAGGGAATGGTGCGGCTGCTCCACGAAGCCGGGCTCGAGGTCATCCTCGATGTCGTCTACAACCACACGGCTGAAGAGGGCAGGGGCGGGCCGACCACGAGCCTCCGCGGGCTCGACAACGACGCCTACT
The DNA here is from genome assembly GCF_055361225.1 of Mycetocola sp. TRD_SC_2. Lineage (NCBI taxonomy): Bacteria > Bacillati > Actinomycetota > Actinomycetes > Micrococcales > Microbacteriaceae > Mycetocola > Mycetocola sp. TRD_SC_2. The sequence continues at coordinate 1,788,100 of NZ_CM143954.1, forward strand.
ACCGCCAGACCGAGAGTGGCGACTACATCGATGTCACTGGCTGTGGAAACAGCCTCGACACGTCGCATCCCGCCGCCCATCGCCTCGTGATGGACTCCCTGCGCTATTGGGCCAATGAGGTTCAGGTTGATGGATTCCGGTTCGACCTTGCCGTGACCCTCGGGCGTGACGCCACCCACGAGTTCACCCCGGAGCACCCGCTGCTCACCGAGATCATCTCGGACCCGGAGCTCGCCGGAGTGAAGATGATTTCGGAACCGTGGGATGTCGGGATGGGCGGGTGGCAGACCGGAAACTTTCCCGTCGGCTGGATCGACTGGAACGACCGTTACCGCGACAGGGTGAGGAACTTCTGGCTCTCCGACGTGGACTACGCCCGCAGGGCAAGCACAGCGCCCGTCGGCGTCGGCGGCTTCGCCACCCGACTCGCCGGGTCGTCGAACACGTTCTCTGCTGAGCGCGGGCCCCTGGCATCCGTCAACCTCGTCACCGCGCACGACGGTTTCACCCTCGCCGACCTCGTCTCCTACGACGTGAAGCACAACGTCGGCAACGGCGAGTCGAACCGCGACGGCACCGACAATAACCGGTCGTTCAATCACGGCGCGGAAGGTCCCACCGCCGATGAGTTCATCCTCGCCACGCGCCGCAAGGCGATGAGGAACCTCCTCGGAACCCTCCTCCTGTCTGCCGGCGTGCCCATGATGACCGCAGGAGATGAATACGGCAGGACCCAGCGCGGGAACAACAATGCGTACTGCCACGACTCCGAACTGACGTGGCTGAGTTTCGCGGTCGACAAGTGGCAGCACAACCTCCATGCGCACGCGCGAAGGCTTCTCCAGCTGCGTCGTGAGAACCCTGCCCTTCGGCCCGTGCGGTTCGGCCGCCCGGGTGAGACAGTGCCGAGCTCGAGCCAGATGGACTGGTATGACCAGTCCGGCAACACCATGAGTGACCACGACTGGACGAGTGCGCGAAACCGAACCCTCCAGTACGTCGCGGCGAGCACACCGGAGGTCGAGGAGTTCAACCGGATCCTGCTCATCGTCCACGGCGTCGAGTCGACCCTCACGGTGACCCTGCCCGCACATGACGGGGTCGAGCGCTACGAGTTGCTCTGGCGCAGTGACGACGAGACTCCGCTCGCCGAGATCAGGTCGTTCGCTCCCGGCGACACCCTGGCAGTGCAGTCCACATCGATGCTGTTGTTCCGGGCTGTGTCCGGGGACTGAAACCGGGGGCACGGTCGTGGCGAAGAAGAACGGTGCGGGTACGCCGGCGACGGCAGCGCTGTCGGCGCGCGGAGTCGCGTTCACCGAGCATCCGTATGCCCATCAGGCAGGAGCGGCAAGCTATGGCCTCGAGGCGGCCGACGCTCTTGGAGTGGACCCGGACCGGGTGTTCAAGACGCTGCTCGCCGACATCGACGGCGCTCTCGTCGTCGCCGTCGTCCCGGTGACGGCGCAGCTCGATCTCAAGGCACTCGCCGCTGCCGTCGGTGCCAAGCGGGCGTCGATGGCTGATCCGGCGCTCGCCGAACGGAAGACCGGTTACGTCGTCGGCGGCATCAGCCCGATCGGCCAGAAGACACGGCTTCGCACCGTGCTCGACGACTCCCTCGTTTCGCATCCAACGGTATTCGTCTCCGGCGGGCGCCGCGGCTTCGATATCGAACTGGCACCGGCGGATCTTCTCACCGTGACGGCAGGAACTCTCGCTGCCATCGCCCGATCCTGAGATCACGCGAACGGTCCTCGCTCGTTCAGGCGACGGCGATGAGCCCCAGTTCCGCCGCGTTGTCGAGAAGCGCGTTCTTCGGAACCACGCGCACGGTGTACCCGAACGCTCCCGGGCGTCCGAGGCTCACTGTTCCAGCGAACAGCCATTCACCGGTGTCTGACGCCTCCGCGAAGTCCCCTTCAGGTTCGAGATCGGCGGTCTGCACGTCACGCAGGTCATCGCCGTTAGCCGCGCTTCTGCCGTAGACAACCTGAACCGAAACGTCGTCAGGGGTGAGGGATCCGAGACGGACGGATGCACGCAGGTGCAGCTCGTCTCCGACCTGCGGTGTCAGGTCCAGCCCGCCCGATTCGACGTGTGCGATCGCCACCCCGCTCCAGGCATCCGTCACCCGTCTCTTCCAGTCCGCGAGGCGACGCGCCGCCCGGAAGCCGTCGTGACGGAGCTCGGACGTGCTGCCGAAGGCCGGTCGGTAGAGGGTGTTGACGTATTCACTCACCATTCTGTCGGCGCTCAGTCGCGGCGACAGGGTGGAGAGCGTGTGCCGGATGCTTCGCATCCAGTCGACGGGGACACCATCGGAATCGCGGTCATAGAAGCGAGGCGCGATCTGATGCTCGATCAGGTCGTACATCGACTCGGCTTCGAGCCGGTCCCGTTCCGCTGCGTCGGCGGTGACCGCTGACGGGATGGCCCAGCCGTTCTCGCCGTCGAAGAACTCGTTCCACCAGCCGTCGACGATCGACAGGTTGAGCACTCCGTTGAGCGCTGCCTTCATACCCGATGTGCCGCACGCTTCAAGCGGACGGAGCGGGTTGTTCAGCCAGACGTCGGTTCCCGGATACAGCTTCTGGGCCATCGAGATGTCGTAATTGGGAAGGAAGACGATGCGCTCCCGCACATCGGGTTCACGGGCAAACTCGGCGAACTTCTGGATAAGCCGCTTGCCCTCGAGGTCCGCCGGGTGTGACTTGCCGGCGACGACGATCTGGACCGGGCGATCCGGATGCAGCAAAATGCGCCGCAGTCGCTCGGTGTCGTGAAGCATCAGGGTGAGACGTTTGTAGGTGGGAACCCGGCGAGCGAAGCCGATCGTCAGCACGTTCGCGTCGAGCACCTTCCGCACCCATTCCGGCGCGACTCCTCCGGGGTTCTGCGCGATCCACGCGCGTTCGAGACGCTTGCGCGCGTCGTGGACGAGTTCCTGCTTCATCTCGGTTCGGGCGGCCCAGAGTTCCGCGTCGCTCACGGCGGGCGAGGCCCAGTCGGCGGTGGCGGTGTCTGACGTCCCGAGGTTCCTCATAGCCAGCTCGGTGAGCTGCGGAGCCGTCCAGCTCGCCGGGTGCACTCCATTGGTGACCGACCCGATGGGAACGTCGTCGGCGTCAAAGCCGGGCCACAGTTCGCTGAACATGCGCCTGCTCACCTCGCCGTGGAGTTGGGACACGCCGTTGGCCCGCTGGCCGAGGCGAAGTCCCATCAGGGCCATGTTGAAGACGCCCCCGGAGTCGTCGCCCGGTTCGCGTCCGAGCGCAAGTACGTCGCCGGTCTCGACGCCCGGCAGCAACTCGGTTTCGAAGTATCGCCGGATGAGCCCGGAGTCGAAACGGTCGATCCCAGCCGGTACGGGAGTATGCGTCGTGAAGACAGTGCCGGCCCGAACGACCTGGAGTGCCTCGGTGAACGTCAGGCCACCGCGAATGAGCGCACCGATGCGTTCCACGCCCAGGAACCCGGCATGACCTTCATTGGTGTGGAAGACAAGGGGTGGTTGCACGCCGGCGCGTTCTGCCCATGCGCTGATCGCGCGGACTCCGCCGATCCCCAGCAGAATCTCCTGCCGCAAGCGGTGCTCCTCGGCCCCGCCATACAGGCGGTCGGTGACGTGGCACAGCTCCTCGCTGTTCTCCGGAATGTCGGAGTCGAGTAGGAGGAGCGTCACCCGGCCTACTCGTGCCTGCCAGATTCTCGCGCTGAGGACCTGATCGTCTGGCAGGCACAGCGTGATGATGACCGGACTCCCGTCCGAATGACGCAACACCCGCAGCGGGAGACCGTCCGGGTCGAGCACCGGGTAGGTCTCCTGCTGCCAGCCGTCGGGCGAGAGTGCCTGGCTGAAGTAGCCGGAACGGTAGAACAGACCGACGGCGACGAGGGGCACACCGAGGTCGGATGCACTCTTGAGGTGATCCCCGGCAAGGATCCCGAGCCCGCCTGAATACTGCGGGAGCGCAGCGGCGATGCCGTACTCCGGTGAGAAATACGCGATGGATGCCGGTTTGTCGCCCTCGAGTTGCTGGTACCAGCGTGGCTCGGTGAGATAGCGGTTCAGGTCCTCGCCGAGGGCATTCGCACGATTCACGAAATCGTCGTTCGCCGCCAGCTCGTCGATGCGTTCCTGGGTGATCTGCCCGAACAGGCTGATTGGATCGTGCTGGAACTCACGCCACGCCTCAGGAGCTATCTCGGCGAACAGTTCCTGAGTCGGGCCATGCCACGCCCAGCGCAGATTTCCCGCCAACTGCTCCAGGGCATTCAGCCGTTCGGGTAGAGCAGGGCGCACAGTAAAACGTCGGATGGCCTTCACGCGTTCAGCCTAGGCGAGCGACAGCGCGTTGTGCGATCCTCGGGCTCTATTGGCCTCGGCCATATTAATCAAGGCACCGGCGAACCCGGTCAATTCGCGGTACGGTCGGACCGTGGCGAAGAAAGCATCCAGCGCAACGTCCAGGCCAGTAAAGGCCGCCGCGGCGCAGTCCGACTCCAGCACGACAACACGAGGCATCGGCAGGTTTCCTGTGCTCGGCCTCTCACCCGTAGTCTCCTGCGGGCGATGGCCAGCGAAGGGATTCGTCGGCGAAGTTATCCCGTTTCAGGCCACCGCGTTCCGCGAAGGGCACGACGCGATCGGGGTGGAGCTCCTGCTCACCGATCCCGCCGGCGCGACTCAGCGGCATCCGATGCACCTCATCACCGTCGGCCTCGACGACTACCGCGTCCTTGCCCAGGTCACAGCGCCAGGCACCTGGACGTTCCGGGTACGGGCCTACTCAGACGACTTCGAAACCTGGCACCACAATGCCTCGATCAAAATTCCTGCCGGCCTCGACGTCGAGCTGATGTTCACGATCGGCGCCCAGCTCCTCGAGCGTGCGGCGAGCGAGACTTCGCGCTCAGCAGACGAGCGCGCGTACCTGTCAGCCAAGGCCGCTGAGCTGGCGGCGACAGATTCTCCGCTCGACGCCCGCACGGCGGTGCTCGATGACGCGCGCCTGCATGACATCGCCAAACTCCGGCCGATGACGACACTGTCGAGCGAATCCGAGCCAGCGACGATCCGGGTGGAGCGCGCCCGCGCCGGCGTCGGCTCCTGGTACGAGTTCTTCCCGCGCTCCGAGGGCGCCAAGCAGCACGAGGACGGGTCGTGGACGTCCGGCACGTTCCGTACCGCGTCGAAGCGACTCCCGGCCGTGTCAGCGATGGGGTTCGACGTCGTCTACCTGCCTCCGATTCACCCCATCGGCACGGCGTTCCGCAAGGGACCGAACAACACCCTGAACCCGGGCCCCAACGACCCCGGATCACCGTGGGCGATCGGCTCTGCCGATGGCGGACACGATGCCATCCATCCGGAACTCGGTACCGTCGACGATTTCAGGTTCTTCCTCGCGCAGGCGGCGAAGAACGACATCGAGATCGCCATCGACCTTGCCCTGCAGGCGTCTCCCGATCACCCGTGGGTGACCGAACACCCCGAGTGGTTCACGACGCTCCCCGACGGTTCGATCGCGTATGCCGAGAACCCGCCGAAGAAGTATCAGGACATCTACCCGATCAACTTCGACAACGATCCCGAGGGCATCCGCGCCGAAGTGCTACGTATCGTGCGGTACTGGATTTCGGTCGGCGTGAAGATCTTCCGGGTCGACAACCCGCACACCAAAACCGTCGAGTTCTGGGAGTGGCTCATCGCCACGGTCAATGCTGAAGAGCCGGATGCCATCTTCCTCGCCGAGGCGTTCACCCGCCCGGCCATGATGCAGGCTCTCGCCCGCGTCGGTTTCCAGCAGAGCTACACCTACTTCACCTGGCGGAACACGAAGGAGGAGCTGGAGGAGTTCTTCACCAGCATCAGCTCGGAGACCGCCGACTTCCTCCGCCCGAACCTCTTCGTCAACACCCCGGACATCCTCACCGAATACCTGCAGTTCGGTGGGCCGGCCGCATTCACCATCCGCGCCGCCCTCGCCGCAACCGCGGCACCGGTCTGGGGCGTCTACTCGGGCTTCGAGCTGTTCGAGAACGTCGCGCGCCCCGGCGCCGAGGAGAACATCGACAACGAGAAGTACGAGTTCAAGCCCCGTGACTTCGCTGCTGCCGATGCCGCGGGCACTTCGCTGTCGCTCTACCTCGGCATGCTCAACCAGATCCGCCGGGACCACCCCGCGCTCCGACAGTTGCGCAACCTGCACCTGCACACGAGCGACGACGACTCGATCCTCGTTTACAGCAAGCACCTCGACGGCGCGTTCACCGAGGACGGCGTCGCCGACACCATCCTCGTCGTCGCGAACGTCGACCCGCACTCGGTGCGGGAGACCACCGTCCACATCGACAGCACGGCATTCGGACTCGAACCGGGGACCCACTACCAGGTCACCGACCTCATCACCGGGTCGAACTGGACGTGGGGCGAACACAACTTTGTGCGCCTCGACGCGTTCACCGAACCCGTGCACATATTCCACGTTCAGGAGGCCACCGCGTGACCGACCCCACCCGACCTGCAAAGCCCACCCCGTCGAAGGACGCCGACACCAGATCGCCGTCGACGTCCGTAGGACAGACGCCGACGGAAGCACAGACTCCCCCGGCGGTCCCAACGAAAGCACCACGCGCGGAGACGCCCTCAGCTCACGTGCTCGAGTCTGTTGCGACCGGTTCGTATTTCGACCCGCACTCGGTGCTCGGACAGCACCCTTCGGGTGACGCAACCCTTCTCCGCGCCCTGCGTCCGCTCGCCGAAACGGTGACAGCGGTCCTCGGAGATGGCACACGACTCGAGCTGAGCCACCTCGCCCACGGCATCTGGGAGGCCGAGCACACCGCCGGGTATCCCGACTACACGCTCGAAGCCACGTACGGCGACGACAAGGTGTGGAAGACCGAGGATCCGTACCGGTTCCCACCAAGCATCGGCGAACTCGACCTGCACCTGATAGGTGAAGGCAGGCACGAGCAGCTGTGGCAGGCGCTCGGCGCCCATCTCGTCGACCATTCCGCATTCGGCGGAACGGCGGTGCGCGGCACGGCGTTCAGCGTGTGGGCTCCCCACGCCCAGGCCGTCCGCGTCATCGGCGAGTTCAACAACTGGGACGGCCGGCTGCACTCGCTGCGCAACATGGGTCCGACCGGGGTCTGGGAACTCTTCGTTCCCGGCCTCGAAGCCGGCTCGCTCTACAAATACGAGTTGCTCAGCGCCGATGGCCGCTGGGTCACCCGCGCGGACCCGATGGCGCGATTCACCGAGATCCCGCCGCTGACGGCATCCGTCGTCGGCGAATCGAGCCACGAGTGGGCGGATGCCGCGTGGATGGAACACCGCGCGGCGACGAACCCGCACGAGGGCCCGATGAGCATCTACGAGATGCACCTCGGCTCGTGGCGGCCGGGGCTCGGCTACCGTGACGTCGCCGACCCGCTCATCGAATACGTTCGCGCCCTCGGATACACCCACGTGGAATTCATGCCGCTGGCGGAGCATCCGTACGGCGGTTCGTGGGGTTACCAGATCACCGGCTACTTCGCTCCGACCAGCCGGTTCGGGCACCCCGACGACCTCAAGTACCTCATCGACCGGTTGCACCAGGCCGGGATCGGTGTGCTCATGGACTGGGTCCCCGGGCACTTCGCGACCGACGAATGGGCGCTTGCCCGCTTCGACGGGCAGGCACTCTACGAGCACGCCGACCCGCGCCGTGGTGAGCACAAGGACTGGGGCACCTACATCTTCGACTTCGGCAACAGCCAGGTGCGCAACTTCCTCGTTGCGAACGCGCTGTACTGGCTCGAGGAGTTCCACGTCGACGGGCTTCGTGTCGACGCCGTGGCCTCGATGCTGTACCTCGACTACTCCCGCGAACCGGGTGAATGGCTTCCGAACAAGGACGGCGGCCGGGAGAACCTCGAAGCCATCAGCCTGCTGCAGGAGGCGAACGCGACAGCGTACAAGCGCAACCCCGGTGTGGTCATGATCGCCGAGGAATCCACGAGCTGGCCGGGCGTCACCGCTCCCACCTCGAGCGGCGGCCTTGGCTTCGGCATCAAGTGGAACATGGGCTGGATGAACGACACCCTCCAGTACATGAAGCACGACCCGATGTACCGTTCCCACCACCAGGGCGAACTGACGTTCAGCTTCGTCTACGCGTTCAGCGAGAACTTCCTCCTGCCGGTCAGCCACGACGAGGTCGTGCACGGCAAGGGCTCGCTTCTGGCCAGGATGCCTGGCGACCACTGGCAGAAGCTGGCGAACGTTCGCGCCTTCCTCGCCTTCCAGTGGGCGCACCCGGGCAAGCAACTCCTGTTCATGGGGCAAGAGTTCGGCCAGCCGTCGGAGTGGTCGGAGGCACGCGGACTGGACTGGTGGATCCTCGACCAGCCGAGCCACCAGGGCCTCTTCAACCTCGTCGGTCAGCTCAACGCCGTTTACCGCGACAACCCTCCCCTGTGGGCACGCGACAACGACGCGAGCGGGTTCGAGATCCTCGACGCAGGTGACTCCGCCAACAGCGTCGTTGCGTTCCTGCGCCGCGACCACGAGGGCAACCAGATCGCCGCCCTGTTCAACTTCTCCGGGGTCCCGGTGGGGCCGTACCGCGTCGGACTGCCAGCAGCCGGCCGGTGGGAAGAGATCCTCAACACGGATGCCGCCGAATTCGGCGGGTCAGGCGTCGGCAACTTTGGCGCGGTCGTCGCCGCCAGTGAGCCGTGGGCGGGACGTCCGGCATCCGCCGAACTCACCGTTCCGCCGCTCGGCGCCGTCTGGCTTCGTCTCAGTAAGCAATAAGAACAGGAAGTAACGAAAACACCCGGTATGGCTGGGGCTTCTCGACACGAGTTGCCCCGGCCACACCGGGTGTTTTTCTGTGTGCTGTCAGAAGAGCAGGTTGGTCAACCGGGCGCGGGCGCGGACGACACGCGGGTCGTCGAGACCCGCGACTTCGAAGAGCTCGAGCAGCCGTGTGCGGATGACGTTGCGGTCATCGGCGTCAGAGGTCTCAAACCGCGTGAGCAATCGGTCGAAAGCGTCCTCGACATGGCCGCCGGAAAGGTCAAGATCGGAGACGTCGAGCTGGGCGTCGAGATTCGACGAGTCTGCTCCTGCCGAGCGGATCTGCTCGATCGTCTTGCCCTGCAGCCGGTGCAGGAGGCTCACCTGAGCGAGTCCAGCCACCGCCATCTTGTCTGTCGGGTTCTGCGCGATTGCCGTCTTGTACGCGGTGATCGCCCTCGGGTAGTCGCCCTGCTCGATCGCGTCATACGCCTCAGCGTGCAACGGGGGCAGTGGCGGTTCGACCGGTTCGGCATCCGCGGCGTCCGAGACGGATGCTGTTCCCGTCACGCCGCTCTGCGCAGCGGCCTGCAGCACCTGCTCGAGCACCTGTCGCACCTGATCCTCCGGGAGAGCTCCCGCGAAGAGCTGGAGCGGCCGGCCACCGATGAGGGCGACGGCTGCCGGAACAGACTGCACCTGGAACGCCTGGCGCAACTGCACGTTCGTCGTGACATCCACCGTGACGAGAACGAGCCTGCCGCCGTAGCTCTTGACGATCGCGTCAAAGCCCGGCGTGGGCGAGCCCGCGTAGAGGTCGACGAGGATCGGGATCTGGGCCGACAGGTCGAGGAACTGGCTGAAGTTCGCGTCGGTTCCCTCGAGGACGAGACCGGGGAGGTCGGCGGATGCTCCTGGAGCGGCAGGTGCAGCGGCAGCGCCCGCGGCGGGCGCCGCTGGAGCGCCCGGTGCTGCTGGCGCATTCCGGTTGACGAGGCTCGAGAGGTCGATGGCACCACGAAGGTGCTCAGCGGCTGGCTGCATTCCGCTCATCAGAGCTCGGCCGCCTTCGTCAGTGCCTGGCTGAAGCCGAGCAAGCGGATCGTCTCAGAGCTGCCCGCTGGCGGGACATAGAACAACAGCTGGTCCGTGTAGGTGGACTGCACACCCTTCTCCGTTTCTGTTACGCCGCTGAGCGCCGAAATGACGCCGGCGGGTTTGATCTTGGCTCCCGTGTCGACCGGTTTGACGACCTCGGTCTCGACGATATTGACGGCCACGATGGCGCCGGACTCATTCGTCGCGAGCGCGACGGGAACCGTCTCCCCCGCCGCTGTCGAGAACTCGATCGTCGCGGTGCCGGGGAGACCCTCTTCGGTCTTCGCCCGTGCCTCGACGATACCGGCGCGCAGTGAGTCAGCCTCCGCGTCGAACAACTCGTAGAACTCGCTCTCCTCGCCCTTGGTCACGATGTCGGCGTATGCCGCGGCGACCTGGTCCGGTTGCAGGATCTGGAAGGTGGAGTCGGGCGGAAGCTGAGCCGTCCCGATCGTCGACGGGGCGACATCCGGGATCCGGGCCTCAGGCTCGAGCCGAACCGCCGACTGAACCAGGTAGTTGGACCTGGGGTCCTGCTGCACGAGCACGAGAGCCGTGGGGGCCACCGTGGCGTCGGCGTCGTCATGAACGACCGTCAGAACGGTGCGTGGCCAGGTCTCCGTGGCCTGGGGCAGTGTCAGCCCACCCGGTGACGCCGGGATCGGGGTGGGAAGTGCGTAGTCCGCGATCTTGCCCCGGATCGTGTAATTCGCCGTGCGCTCGGCCAGGGCCGGGCCAGCGAAGCGTGTGGCGATAAGAGCGGCGTCGCGTGCGGCATCCGCCTCAAGGGTGACTCCCGAGATGCGGGAGACGATGCGCTCCAGCTGAGGGGCCGAGACGGCGGGCGGCGGCTGTTCCTCTTCAGGAAGGACTTCGCCGGTCGGTGTCGGTGTCGCGGTCGCTTCTTCAGGACTCGAGAAATCCGGCCAGAAGCTCGCGGAGCATCCGGTGAGGACGAGGGTCGAGACGAGGGCGACGGGCACGATCGCGATCATCGACTTGCGCGCTGATCGCTGCCGCTTCGGTGCGCTGCCGTGCTTCTTGTCGGACTTGTAGCGCGTCGGCTTGGGCACCTTCGGCATCTTTTCCATTCCAGGTCCGGCTGTGATGCCCTTGCGACGGGGACCACGGGATTTACGCATGTGGTGGATGCCGAGCAGGTAGAGCGCGAGGCCGACGAGGAGAAGCAGGATGCCGCCCGCGATGAGCGGTCCGGCCCACGGAGTCGCATTGTTGAGGGGCCAGGAGACCTCGACGCGGTCAGGCGCGGGGTCGACACCATTCGACGCAATGAGGACACTGACGTCTTCGGGAACGCTGATCGTCTGCACGACGGCGCCTTCTTCGGTGTACTCCGCGAGCCACAGGTCGCTTCCGGCGGGGTTGGCGAGGGCATCGGCAGCCGCCTGCTCGTCTTCGGTCAGAGGCGCGTCATTCTCCTCTGGGGCCGGTTGATCAGACTCGACCGGCGCCGGCGTCACAACGTCTGCTTCGAGGGTGTTCGTCTCGGTGTCGACGTCAAGCTCGTTGTATTGCGAGCTGCCGAGCCAGGCAAGCACATCACCGGTCTTGCCGTAGGCGAGGAACACCTCGTCAGACCCGGAGACGGTCAGCGATTGCTGTCCGGTCTGGGCCGCGAGCTCCTCGCCACTGATCACGGTGTACGGCAGGTCCCCTGGGACCGTTGTCTCCACGGCATAGGTGGACGGGCCGAGAAACACCGTACGTTGGGCGATGCCGAGAACGATCATGGTCGCTGCGACCACAAACGCCAATATCGCGAAAACGAAGCGCACTAGATCTCCTTCGGTGCCGCGGCCGCAGGGGCTGAGCACCCGGATTCCGACAGAATTCCGGGCCGGTCGCAACAGGACAGACGTTTCAGACTAGTGGAAATCCCTGAGAAGGCGCTTAAAGCGGTACCCGCCTCACCTCGATGCGGCGTCTGATCCGCCGGACAGTACGATGTTCTGACGTGGTCCGAGAGAGGGAGCGCAGTGAAGATTTCAAACCCGTTCCGAGTGGGCCTCGTCGGCACGCTCGGTGTGGGCCTCGGCTTGATGATCCTGCTCTCGGTCGTGACGCTGCAGACGATCCTCAGCTACATCGGAGCGGCGATCTTCATCTCACTCGGGCTCGACCCGCTCGTCTCCTTCCTGGAGAAGAAACGCGTTCCCCGGTGGGCGGCGCTCATCGTCGTGATCCTCGGGCTGCTCGCCCTCTTCGCCGGCCTGATCTGGATGGTCGTTCCGATCATCATCGACCAGATCTCCCAGCTCGTTCGCCTCATCCCCGGCCTGCAGGCGCAGTTCCAGGACTATCCCCTCGTTGACGTGCTTTCCGACCAGTTCCCGGGGCTCGACATCCGCACCATCATCGACGACGCGGGCAACTTCCTCACCGACAACATCACGAACATCGGCTCGGGTGCGATCCAGCTGGCGTTCGCGATCGGTTCCGCGTTCTTCGGCGCCCTGATCATTCTCATCCTGACCATCTACTTCACGGCGTCCCTCGGCTCGATCAAGCGCGGTCTCTACCAGCTGGTCCCCGCGACCAAGCGGGAACGATTCGCGGACCTCGCCGAGCAGATCACCGACTCCGTCGGCAGGTACGTCATCGGCCAGGTCGGGACCGCCGCGTGCAACGGCATCCTGTCGTTCATTTTCCTCTCGATCATCGACGCTCCGTTCCCCCCGGTCCTCGCCTGTATCGCATTCTTCTTCTCGATGATTCCCCTCGTCGGAACGCTGACCGGGTCCATCATCATCACCCTGGTCTGCCTGATCCCCGGTCTCGGCTCGCCCGTCACCGCCCTGATCGCGGGGATCTACTACCTCATCTACATGCAGATCGAAGCGTACGTGATCAGCCCGAACGTCATGCGACGGGCCGTCGCGGTTCCCGGCGCGCTCGTCGTGATCGCAGCCCTCGCCGGTGGATCCCTCATGGGTCTCCTCGGCGCACTGATCGCCATTCCAACGGCGGCGTCGATCCTGCTCATCATTAAGCAGGTCGTCATCCCCCGCGCGAACGAGCTGTGAGGCCTACTCAGCCCACTCCGTCGGCAACGGCAGCGCCGACGGGTTGACCGCTCGCACGATCTCGTCGAGCACGCGCCGGGTCTGGTTCTCCCCCACCCATAGGTGCTTGCCGCCCTCAACGGGAATGAGCGTCATACCCGGTACGCTCGAGAACCGCTCGCGGGCCTCCTCAGGGCGAAGGAAGTCGTCGAACTCAGGAATGAGAGCCACCAGCGGCCGGTCGTCGTCGCCCCATGAGGCGACATGATGCGGTTCGGCACGGTGCAGCGGAGGTGAGAGCAGGATCGCTCCCGCGATGGGGTGCGACCGCCCGAACTTGAGAACGACCTCGGTGCCGAACGACCAGCCGACGAGCCACGGTGTCGGCAGCCCGCGTTCGGCGACGAATGCCATGGCCGCGTCGAGATCGTGCTCCTCAGTGACTCCCTCGCCGAACGCGCCGTCGCTCGTTCCGCGCGGCGACGTCGTGCCACGGGTGTTGAACCGGAGCACAGCGAGGTTTGCGAGCGCCGGGAGCCGACCGGCAGCCTTTCGCAGGATGTGGGAGTCCATGAATCCACCTGCGGTGGGCAGCGGATGCAGCGTGACGAGGGTTGCTGTCGGCTCTGAGTCGAGCGGCGTCGCAAGCTCCCCGACAAGGGTCAGCCCGTCTGCGGTCTCCAGTTCGATCTCTTCGCGCCGAGCGGGCAACTCGACGCCGCCTCGGATTTCCAGGGTCATGGCATCCTTTCCTAACCGATTCGCCAGCAGTGGGTGTGCCAGTGCCTGCGTGACGCGAGGTCCGCTGCGTCACCGAGGACCCCGTCCGCCCGCCACACCACGAGATGGGCGGTACCGCGAGCGACCGTGAGGGAACAGGCCGGGCACAGGTAGTCCTTGACAGCCCTCACCGAGTTGACGGGCTGCACGTACCATTCCGAACCACGCCGTGTTTCTGTGCGTTTTGCGCCGCTCATCAGGTGCGACAGGTCGTCGCCCTCATCATCCCGATCTCGGCGGGCGCCGCGGGGACGATTGCTTCTGGGCATGGTTTCATCCTAGGCAGATCTGTGCACGCGCACCGGAGACCAGCCGGGTGAAGGGCAGTCAGGCTGGGTCAGTACCAGTTCTTTGCCTGGGAGTGACCCCACGCACCGCACGGAGTTCCGTACCGGCCGCTGATGTAACCGAGCCCCCAGCTGATCTGGGTTGCGGGGTTCGTGGCCCAGTCGCTGCCTGCGCTGCCCATTTTGCTGCCGGGAAGCGCCTGAGGGATGCCGTACGCACCGCTCGACGGGTTGGCCGCGTTCACACGCCAGCCTGACTCTTTGTTCCACAATGCGACGAGGCAGGAGAACTGGTCTTCGCCCCAACCGCGAGCGAGAACCATCGAGTGAGCAATCGCCTGCGCAGAACCCGGATCTGCCGTGACCTTCGGGAGCGATCCGCTGCTCTTCTTCGAGCTGCCACCGCTCTTCTTCGATTCTTCTTCGGCTTCTTCGACAACAGGAGGCGGGGGTGGGGGTGGCGGCGCGATGACCGAGTAGCCGTCCCGGGTGAAGGTGTTGTCGTAAGACGCAGCGACGGCGAGCGTCTGGGTGTCCTGGCCGTCATAACGCTCGGCGACCTGGAAGTACGGGGATGCTGTTGCGCCCGAGTACGGGTCGACGACGTTCACCGCAACGACGGCGACAGCCGCAGTGAAAGCAAAAAGGAACAGCGTAAACGGGCTGCGGGATCGGGGTCGCTCGAATGCCCTTCCGGCCTTGGTAACTGGCACAGAGGACTCGACTTGCGTTACGTATTTAGCCACGATTCGTCCAATTTAGCCCAGTTCGGGGCTATTAGCCAGTTTGTCGGGTGTTGATCAGCGAACGGCCAGCATGACTTCGGTCACGGCGTCGAGGAGGACATCGACCTGGGACTCGACATAGCCACCGCGCTGGGCTCGGAAAACAGCTGTCCGCACGGCGTCAGCGCTCAGCGGTGTGCCCTTTTCGAAGTAGGCCACCAGTTTGTCGGCGAGGGCGTCGACATCTTCGGTGCGATATCCCTGAGCGAGGAAACTGGTGCGGGAGAAGCGCTGACCCTCGGGGCGTGCGAGGCGGTTGAGAATGACCTGGGCGGTCTCGCGCGCTGACGCCAGCCACTCGCGCTTGCCTTTGTTCGCGAGGACCTGATCCCGCTCCCGCAGGGCGAATGCATCCTCAAGGCGCTCGAGCGCGGCATCCACCGCAGGTGTGGCATATCCCCCGCGCACCAGCTTGAACGACGCCCGGCGGATGTCGGCGGAAGTCATCGTCGGCGTTTCGTCTTCGTCGACGTCGTATGCCGCTCGAGCGTCCTGAAGGAACGCGTCGACTTCTTCACGGGCATAGCCGCGGGAGCGCTTGGGCGCGGTGGGGAACGTGCTGGTCACACGGATGTCCTTTCCGCCTCGATCGAGACAGGTCGACGGGCTGTCATCCGGCGATCGGGGCGCCGCTGAAGAGGAGGAACATGGCGAAAGCGATCGGCGCCGACGGGAGGATCGAGTCGAGGCGGTCGAGGAATCCTCCGTGGCCTGGCAGCCATGAACTCATGTCTTTGATCCCGAGGTCGCGCTTGATCAGCGACTCGGTCAGGTCGCCCATTGTCGCAGTGCCGAGCAGCGCGATGCCGAGAATGAGACCTACCCACCACGGGCTGTCGAGCATGAAAATGGCGAGAAGGATGCCGGCCGTGACGGCGGCGACGGCGGCTCCCGCCAGACCCTCCCACGTCTTCTTCGGGCTGATGAGCGGTGCCATCGGGTGTTTGCCGAAATTGAGACCGCTCGCGTATGCGCCGATGTCGACCGCGACGACGATGATGAGAAAGGCGAGCGTCCACCACTGGCCCTCCGGCTGCCGCACAAGTACAACAGCGAAGCTCGCGAGGAACGACACGTAGATCTGAACGAACACGGCCGACGCAAGGTCGCGGAGGACCTCGGCGACCCGCCGTGGCGTCTGTTGCGCCATTTGCGCGACGAGACGCCAGACGAGAATGAAGACGATCACTCCGACCAGCACTGCCCATCGTGCCGCCGGGTCGAAGAAATAGCCGGACACCACGATGCCGAGCGCGCCGATGACGGCCGGCCAGACATCGATGGCGCGTCCCGCTCGCCGGAACGCATGCGTCAGTTCGAAGACGGTGAAAGCGACCACCGCAGCGGCGAAGAAGACGAAAATCTCTTTGACGAAGACGAGGCTGAAGATCATCGCGAGCCCCAGGCCGAGGCCGATGAGTGTCGCGAGGAGCAGGTTGCGCCCTGCCCGTGCCTCTATGCGAGCGTTCGCCTCGTCGAGGGTGGCACGCGTCGCCCGAACCTGCCGTTCGATATCGGCGCGACGGGACGCGAATTGAGCGGAAAATTCGTCGCGGGAACTGCGCCGGGGCTTTCGCCCCTTTGCGCCAGCGTCCTCGTCAGTGTCAGGCACTGATGCACCCGTTTTTTCCGATCACAACCGTTGGTCCTAGATCTCGAGAAGCTCTGACTCTTTGCGCTTCAGGGCCTCATCGATCTGGTCGATGTGCGTTTTGGTGAGCAATTCGAGTTCTTTTTCCCCGCGCGCGACGTCGTCGTCTCCGACCTCGCTTTTGAGTGCGTCAAGCTCGTCCTTCGCCTTACGGCGAACGTTACGCACCGCGACCTTGGCGTCTTCGCCCTTGTTGCGAACGATCTTGACGTACTCCTTGCGCCGATCAGCGGTCAGCTCGGGCAGAGTGACGCGCACGATGGTGCCGTCGTTCGTCGGGTTCGCGCCGAGGTTGGGGATGTCGCGGATAGCCTGCTCGATGTCTTTCAGCGCACCTTTGTCGTACGGCGCGACGATCAGGGTGCGTGCTTCCTGGTTCTGAAGGGATGCCAGCTGCTCAAGTGGCGTGGGCGTGCCGTAGTAGTTGACCAGCGTCTTCTGGAACATCTGCGGATTGGCTCGGCCAGTGCGCACCGTTGCGAAGTCTTCCTTGGCCACATCGACGGCCTTTCCCATACGGGTTCCTGCGTCAGTCAATACATCCGCGATCACGGCGACTCCTTCTTGTTGCGTGTAGTACCGCACCCATTCTAGACGGGCCGATACAGGAAACTTGTGTCAGGTCAGTTGCTGACGAGTGTGCCGATGCTCGCTCCGAGGATCGCTTTGGTGACGTTGCCTGCCGGTGCCATGCCGAACACCTGCATGGGCATGGCGTTGTCCATGCACAGACTGAATGCTGTGGAGTCGACGACTTTGAGGCCGGTCTGGAGCGCTTCCTGGTAGGTGATCGAGTCGATCCGCGTGGCGTTCGCGTCGAGCTTCGGGTCTGCCGTGTACACCCCGTCGACGCCGTTCTTGGCGACGAGCACGATGTCGGCGTCGATCTCGAGTGCCCGCTGGGCGGCAACCGTGTCGGTGGAGAAGTAGGGCAGCCCAGCCCCGGCACCGAAGATGACGACACGACCCTTTTCGAGGTGACGCTCGGCGCGACGAGGGATGTACGGTTCGGCGACCTGGGTCATGGAGATGGCTGACTGCACTCGTGTTTCTGCGCCGGCCTGCTCGAGGAAGTCCTGGAGGGCGAGTGCGTTCATCACGGTGCCGAGCATTCCCATGTAGTCGGCACGTCCACGGTCCATTCCCCGCTGCGAGAGTTCAGCGCCGCGGAAGAAGTTGCCTCCACCGACGACGATGGCGACTTCGACCGTCTTCGCAGCCTCGGCGATCTCGCGCGCGATTTCACTGACGACATCGGGGTTCACACCAAGCGAACCGGCCCCAAAGGACTCTCCCGACAATTTGAGGAGAACCCTGCGTTTCTTCGTGGGTGTTGACATCCGTCGTCGTCCTTTCGTGGATCCCTGACAAAACTACTGTGTGCGCTCAACGAGCGCTCATGAAAAAGGAGTCCGGATCACAATGTGATCCGGACTCCCAGGGCAAACCTACGCGCCGACCTTGAAGCGGGCGAAGCCCGTCACGGTCAGGTTGGCGTCTGCCAGAACCTTCTTGACCTGCATCTTGCTGTCGCGAGCGTAGTCCTGCTCGAGCAGGGCGACCTGCTTGAAGAACCCGGTCAGCCGACCTTCGACGATCTTGGGCAGTGCAGCCTCAGGCTTGCCCTCGTTCTTCGAAATCTCGGTGACGATCTCACGTTCCTTGTCGACGACCTCGGAGGGCACGTCTTCGCGGGTGAGGTACTGCGGGTCGAACATGGCGATGTGCTGGGCGACAGCCCGAGCGGTCTCGGCGTCGTCTCCGGTGTAGCTGACGACGACTCCGATCTGCGGGGGCAGGTCCTTCGACGTCTTGTGCAGGTACACGGCGAAGTTCTCACCGGTGACGAGCGAAACGCGGCGAAGCTCGACCTTTTCGCCGAGGATCGCTGCTTCGTCGTCGATCAGCTGGGCGACGGTCTTGTCTCCAGCGGACGCGGCGAGAGCTTCCTCGACCGACGCGGCGCCCGAAGCTGCAACAGCCTCGAGAACCTTCTCGGCGAGAGCGACGAACTTGTCGTTCTTCGCGACGAAGTCGGTCTCGCACGCGAGCTCGATCAGCGTCGTCGATGAACCGTTGTCCTTGGCGGCAACGAGACCCTCGCTCGTGGAGCGGTCGGCACGCTTCGCGTTGCCTTTCGCACCCTTGAGACGCAGGATCTCAGTGGCCTTCTCCAGGTCGCCTTCGGCTTCTACGAGGGCGTTCTTGGTGTCGACCATTCCGGTGCCAAGCTGCTCACGAAGAGCCTTGACGTCAGCAAGATTGAAATTTGCCATGGTTATTGCACTCCTCGTTCGGGTTAGTTGTTGTCGGCGGCCGGCTGCTTCTCAGCGTCGGTCGCTTCAGCTTCGAGGCGCTCTTCGGTCTTCTCGTCGCTTTCAACGGCGACGGTCTCGACGGGTGCGTCTTCGCCCTTGGCTGCGTTCTTCTCTGCAACCTCAGCGTCGGCGTCGTTCTGCTCGACCGGTGCCTCGGTAGCTTCGGTGGCTTCGGTCTTGTCGGCCTCGGCACCGAGAAGCTCAGCTTCCCATGCGGCGAGAGGCTCGACGGGAGCTGCACCCTCTTCGGGCTTCTGGTGGCGCTGGATCAGGCCCTCAGCAGCTGCGTCCGCGATGATGCGGGTGAGCAGGCCGACCGACCGGATGGCGTCGTCGTTACCCGGGATCGGGTAGGTGACTTCGTCGGGGTCACAGTTCGTGTCGAGGATACCGATGACGGGGATGCCGAGCTTGCGTGCCTCGTCGATGGCGAGGTGCTCCTTCTTGGTGTCAACAACCCACAGAGCCGACGGCGTCTTGGTGAGGTTGCGGATTCCGCCGAGCGACTTGTGAAGCTTGTCGAGCTCGCGCTTCTTGATGAGGAGTTCCTTCTTGGTGAAACCGGACTTCGAGGCGTCGTCGAAGTCGAGCTCCTCAAGCTCCTTCATACGGGCAAGACGCTTCGACACCGTCTGGAAGTTGGTGAGAAGTCCACCGAGCCAGCGCTGGTTGACGTAGGGCTGGCCGACGCGGGTCGCCTGCTCGGCGATCGCTTCCTGTGCCTGCTTCTTCGTTCCGACGAAGAGGACGGTGCCACCGTGGGCAACGGTCTCCTTGACGAAGTCGTACGCCTTGTCAATGAAGCCAAGCGACTGCTGGAGGTCGATGATGTAGATGCCGGAACGCTCCGTGAAGATGAACCGCTTCATCTTCGGGTTCCAACGGCGGGTCTGGTGCCCGAAGTGCACGCCGCTGTCGAGCAGCTGGCGAATGGTTACGACGGCCATGAGCCGTTCTCCTGTTCTGACGCGCCCGTTCCGGGCAAGCGTCGATCGGTTTTTCCAGGGAGCCGAATGGCCCCTGGTCCTGGTGCCCGGCGCACTTCCGCCCTGCTCCGAAGAGAAAGGACCGAGTGGATGTGTTGGCCGAATGGGCACGCGTAGTCACCCCGACACGCGGGATGCTTCCTTCAGCATACAGGAACGAGGGGCGCTCCTCGCTCCTCCCCAGAGGCATCCGTTCGTGTCGCCCTCCACGGATCGACCGGGGATCAGACGCGTCGGTAAGCGGTGGGAAGGATGGTCTTCCATGAGGATGCCGTCTGGCGCGGTGCGCGTCGCCGTCACGTTGGTCGCGGTGGCTGCTCTCGTGCTGTGCGCTCCCGCCCCTGCCGCTGGCGAGAACCTCGCTGCCGCACCCCGCGGGGAACCGTCGCTGTGGGAATGGCCGACGGCGCCTCCCCATCAGGTCTTACGCCCATTCGAGGCGCCGCTGACACGGTACTCGGCCGGCCACCGGGGTATCGACGTCGCCGCGGTCGGCGGGTCACCGGTCCTCGCTGCCGCCGACGGCGTCGTCTCCTTCTCGGGACCGGTGGTCGACCGCCCGGTGCTGTCGGTGAAGCACGACGACGGGCTCGTGTCGAGCATCGAGCCGGTCACTGCGACGGTCTCAGCGGGTGATTTCGTTCGAGCGGGAGACCATGTCGGCATCGTAGCGTCCGGTGGGCATTGCGACGGGAGGTGCGTCCATTTCGGGGTCCGTCTCCACGGCGAGTACGTGAATCCCCTCGCCTTGCTGGCGGCGGTGCAGCGGGCTGTTCTGCTTCCTCTCGGGCGGTGACGGCCGTTACGCCCGGGGGTGTGCGGTGCGGTAGCTCTCCTTCAGCCTCTCCATCGACACATGGGTATAGATCTGGGTGGTCCCGAGCGAGGCGTGCCCGAGCAGTTCCTGAACGGCCCGGAGGTCCGCTCCCCCATCGAGAAGGTGAGTCGCAGCGGTGTGCCGCAGAGCGTGGGGGCCGGCCGAGGATCCGCCGGGAACCGCGGCAAGGAGTTTGCTCACGACGTTGTAGACGCTGCGGGGATTCAGCCGGGCACCGCGGGCACCGAGGAAGACGGCTGGCGGTGGCGAGGCCGTGCGGGCAAGGAGGGCGGGGCGGGCACCCCGGAGGTAGTCGGCAAGCGCGGAGTGCGCCGGCACCCCGAACGGCACGACTCTCTCCTTCGATCCCTTGCCGAGCACGCGCACGGTGAGCCGGTCGAGGTCGACGTCATCGACATCGAGCCCGCACAATTCCGATACCCGCAGGCCGCTGGCGTAGAGGAGTTCGATGAGCGCCGAGTCCCGCATTGCGATCGGACCACCACTTCCCGCCTTTTCCGCGAGCGCGTCGAGGAGCCCGTCCATCTGCGGGCGCTGCACCACGTGGGGCAGAGACCGCGCGGTCTTCGGCGAACGCAGCCGGGCGGCGGTGTCGACCGGAATATGACCGTTTCGAGCGAGCCACGCAGACCAGCCGCGCGCCGAAGCAGAGCGCCTCGCGATCGTGGCATGCCCGAGGCCGGCCTGCGATGACTGCCACAGCCAGTCCCGCAACAATTCGAGGTCAACAGCGCTGACGTCCTCGACGTCTCGTTCCCCGGCGAAGGCGGTGAACGCAGCGAGATCGGATTCGTACGCACGGCTGGTCGCCTCGGAGTACTGACGCTCGACCGACACATGGTCGATGTAGCGTGCGACGGCCAGGGGAATCTTCACACTCCTAGAATCCAGCATTCCCTCGGCGTTGTCCGGCAGACTCACCCGTAATGGGCGCTGCTGGTTCCGCGGGAACCGTCAAGCGCGCCAGGCAGCGACGAGCGACACGGCGTCGTCCTGGCCGGCCCATGATCCATCGAGCGTCTGAGCATCCGTGAACGCGGCGAGCGCTGACCCCGAGATCACCCGGGCGATCGCGAGCCGGATCTCGCCCGTTTCGACGAGCGTCACACCGCCGTCATTGCGCACGACGACGTCCGCAGCCGAGGGCGCAGCCACGGCGGATGCTTCGGCGCCGCTTCCGGAGATGAGCACGGTCGGTTCGCGGCGCACGACGGAATCCGACCCGTCAGCGGAGACGAGGAGCTCTGCCTGCACACCGCCGGTGAAAGCGGCGGTCGCGGTGGCGGCGATGTAGGCGGGATCGCCGGCGCCGTCGTACACCCACCGGTCGCCAAGAACCGAGTGCTCCATGGTCGTGATGAGATACTTCTCCGCTCCCTCGAGTGGCGCTCCCCGGTAGGTGAGGGGAATCTGTATCACCGCGCCGTCGCCCACCGACAGAAGCAGGGTCTCAATACCGACCTCGCCCGCAGGGTCGTCGAAGCGGTAAGCACCCACATTGCTGAGAGCATCGCCTCCGCCGCTGGGGAACCACGGCTGCGTCGGTGCCCATGCTTCAACCAGCTCATGCTTGGAGGGACGGATGTCAGCGTTATAGATGAGGGCCATGGGAATGACTCTACGGCTCTCGCTTGTGGAGGGTTTGGAGAGCTCATCGCGCCTGCGGCAGGTAAACCCACCCGCCGGGCCGTTCAGCGACGAGCACGTCGAGTTCGAGGATTCCCAACACCGATTGGACCGTGTCGACGGGGAGCCCGGTTCGCACGGCGATGTCTTCCGGTGTGCGCACCGAGCGGACGCTGAGGGCATCGAGCACCCGAATCTCGTCCGAGCTTCGGCCGCTTTCTGCCGGCGCACCTCCGGCAGTGTTTTCGCCGACAAGCTCGACCATTTCGTCGACCGTCGTGACGCAGACAGCACCGTACTCGCGAATCAGCCGATGGCATCCGGCCGACGCGGCACTCGTCACCGGACCGGGAACAGCCCCGAGCGGGCGCCCGAGCGCCGCAGCGTGCCCGGCGGTATTCAGCGATCCGGATCTCCAGCCGGCCTCAAGCACGATGGTCGCTTCGCTCACCGCTGCAATCAACCGATTTCGTTGCAGAAAGCGCCATTTCGACGGGGCTCCTCCACACGGTATCTCGGAGACAACCGCCCCGGTCTCGATGATCCTGCTGATCAGAACGGAATGCCCGCTGGGATACGGCCGATCGACTCCCCCGGCTAGAAAAGCGACGGTCGTGCCCTGGGTGGCGAGCGCGGCCCGGTGCGCCATGCCGTCGATTCCGTAGGCGGCGCCCGACACGACGGTGAACCCGCGACTGGCGAGTCCGCTCGCGGCCTCTGTTGCGACGTGTTCGCCGTACCCGGTCGCTGCACGAGCGCCAACCAGCGCGAGAGATCGCGTGGTGGACTCGAGCGCAGCCGGGTTTCCCCGTACCCACAGGGCGATGGGGGCGTGCAGCCCGAGATCATCGATCCGATCGGGCCACGCAGGATGCCCGGGCGTGAGAAGCGTCGCATGACACGCGGCGGCGAGTGACAGTTGCTGCAGTGTCGATCGAGAGTCGAGCCGCGGCCGCCACCGGGCCGTGGCGTTCTCCACCTGGGTGGCGATCGCCTGCAGGTCGCTCCCTGCGGTGCCGTTGGCGACAGCATCCACAATCCGGGCAGTTGACCAGTGCTCGATGAGCATGGTCAGGGCGTCGGATGCCCCCACGTGCGACACGAGGAATCCCGCCATGCTGTCGCCGGGCTCAGCGATCCCGCTCCACGCGGCCCGGGCGAAGATTTCGGCGACGTTATCATCGGTCACCTCGCCGCCGAGTCTGACGAGTGCCGTTCGGACGTCTCCCCGGCCGAGTCCGAAAAGTGTCATGTCAGATCCCCTTCCTGAGGAACAGTGCTCGCCCGATCCGGGGCGCATCCGGGGTTTTCGCCCCGTCGAGGTCGGTGAGCGTCCAGGCGACACGCAGCACGCGGTCGTACCCGCGCATGGTGATGCTGCCCCGCTCCAAAGCGCGGTCGAGTGGAGCGGTCACGTCCCGAGGAAGCTTCCGATCCCCGGAACGCAACCACGGCCCCGGCACTTGCCCGTTCGTCGTCCACGGAGTATGCGCGAGTCGCACGGCTGTTCTCGCGCGCGCCTCGGCCACGACCATCCGCGCCGTCTCACTGGTGAGGCGCTCACCGGTCCCGGACACTGCCAGCTCAGCGGCGGTGATGCGCCGCACCCGGAGCTGAATGTCGATCCGGTCCATCAGCGGTCCGGACACCCGGCCGAGGTAGCGCCGAATCGCGTTCGGCGGGCACACGCACGTGTTCTCCTTGGCGCCGTACTGACCGCACGGGCAGGGGTTGGCTGCGAGGACCAGCTGGAAGCGCCCCGGAAAGTGCGCAACAGCGTTCGCCCGATGAATGCTGATCTTTCCTGATTCGAGGGGCTGCCTGAGTGCGTCGAGGACGTTGGCCTGGAACTCAGGTGCCTCATCGAGGAACAGAACGCCGTGCGCGGCTCGTGCCGCCGCTCCCGGCCGGATCGTCCGCGAGCCGCCGCCCAGGATGGCCGCGGCCGTTGCGGTGTGATGCGGATTCTCGAACGGTGGCCTTACGGCGAGGGTGCGACCAACGCCCGTTCCGCCGAGCGACCGGATCGAGGCGACGTCGAGCGCCTCGCCGACCGTCAGGTCGGGAAGGATCCCCGGCAACCTCGCGGCGAGCATTGTTTTGCCTGCACCCGGAGGACCCAGCATCATCAGGTGGTGTCCCCCTGCCGCAGCGACGAGGAGTGCCTGCACCGCGTCGTTCTGGCCGACGACATCGGCGAGGTCCAGCTCGGGTTCCGTGATCTCGCCCGGCTCCGGCTGCACGATCGGCTCGACCGTATACCGTTCGAGATCGGCACCGTGCCATATCGCGGCTTCACGAAGCGACGCGACCCCGACGACCCGGATGCCGGGCACGAGCCTCGCTTCGTCCTCATTGCCCGCTGGCACCATCACGGTCGTGCGGCCAGCTCGCATCGCGGCGAGAACAGCGGGCAGGATGCCGGGGGTCGGCCGTAAACGCCCGTCGAGTCCCAGCTCGCCCAGGTGAACGACCCTGTCAATCGAGTCGTTGGAGACCACGGCGTCAGCCGCAAGGCAGGAGAGCGCGATGGCGAGGTCGAATCCTGACCCGTTCTTGGGGAGACTGGCCGGCGAGAGGTTGACGGTAATCCTCTGACCGGAGAGGCGGCATCCGGAGTTCGTGGCGGCCTGTCGCACCCGCCCTTCTGCCTCACCCAGCGATTTGTCGGCGAGACCGATGATCACGAACCGCGGCAGTTGGGCCGAGATGTCGGCTTCAACCTCGATGAGTGACCCTTCGAGTCCGAGCAGCGCGACTGACCAGGTTCGACCGACCGCCATCAGTACACCCCGAGCAGGTGCTCGACGACCGGCTGACCCGAGCTCGGCACGATCACGGCGATCGCATCGAGACGGATCCGCGCCGCCGACGGTGCATGATCCGCGCACCACGCCGCAGCCAGTCCCCGCAGCCGCGCCAGTTTCGCCGCGGTGATCGCCTCGAACGGATGCCCGAACGCGAGACCGGAGCGGGTCTTCACCTCGACGAAAACCAGCGTGTCTGCTGTTCGCGCGACGATATCGATCTCGCCCTGCCTGCACCGCCAGTTCCTTTCGAGAAGCCGGTAACCGGCATCCTCGAGAAAACGAGCGGCGAGGTCCTCTCCTCGCCGGCCGAGTTCGTCCTTTGCAGCCATGATCGCCTCCACCTGTCGATCGTGGGCCACACCGACGGGTGGGGAGAGGGGCAGTTTCGAACTGTGGAGAGTGCGTCGAGCGGCCTCGTCCTGTGGATTTCGTCGACCGCTCAGCACCACCCGCGCAACGAGAGCTGAGTGACCCTCATTTATGGTCTGGACCGTTTCTCGTCAAAGAGAGAGAATGCCCTCATGACGCACACCACGGGTGCGATCCGAACACCCGATTCACGGTTGCGAGTCTTCGTCAGCTCCACCCTGAAGGAACTCGCCCTCGAGCGTAAGTTCGCACGCCTCGCCATCGAACGCCTCCATCTCGCGCCGGTCATGTTCGAACTCGGCGCACGCCCGCACCCGCCACGCGAGCTCTATCGCGCGTATCTCGAGCAAAGCGACGTTTTCGTCGGAATCTACGCCGAGCGGTACGGCTGGGTCGCACCGGGCGAGACGGTCTCCGGGCTCGAAGACGAATACAACCTCGCCCCAGACTTTCCCAAACTCATCTACATCCGTGAGCCGGCGTCTGAACGCGAGGAGCGCCTCAGTGACCTCCTGAACCGGATCCGCGACGACGACCGCGCCGCCTACAAAGCGTTCTCGACGCCGCAAGAACTTCGCAAGCTCATCGAAGCAGATCTCGCCACCCTCCTTGCTGAGCGGTTCGACCAAAGCCGGCCTGTTCCCGCCGGCACGCCAACCGAGCCCGTCGTTATGCCGCCCCACAAGTTGGCGCGCCTTCCCGTGGCGCTGACCCAGCTGATCGGCCGCGACGCCGAACTGGAGACGGCGAGCCGTCTGCTCCACGACGATGCCATCCGTCTCGTCACCCTCCTCGGTTCAGGCGGAATCGGCAAGACCCGACTCGCCGTGGAACTCGCGAATCGTCTGGCCGCGGAGCCGGACTGCGCTGTCGCGTTTGCTGACCTGTCAGCCGTGCAGGATCCTTCTCTCGTGCCCAACGCCATCGCCGCGGCGATCGGGGTCCTCGACACCGGCGACGAGCCCGTTCTCGACAAACTCAGAACGGCACTTCAACAAAGACGCATGCTGATCGTCATCGACAACTTCGAACAGGTTCTGGATGCAGCGCCCGTGCTTGTCTCGCTCCTGTCAGCGGCGCCTGGCGTCACCTTCCTCGTCACGAGCAGGTCGCTTCTGCGGGTCTCCGGTGAGCACGCGGTCGACGTCGGCCCGCTGGCGCTTCCGAACACCCGCCGCGCGGTCAGCCCCTCGGAGGCGAGACGGACGGCTGCCGTCCAGCTGTTCGTCGAGCGGGCGCGCGCGGTCAAACCCGACTTCGATGCCACCCCGGAAAACATCGACGCTATCTCCGCAATCTGTGTCGCCCTCGAGGGCGTCCCCCTCGCCCTCGAGCTCGCCGCGGCAAGAATCCGGATGCTTCCCCCTGCGGCGATCCTCGCCCGGCTCGATCGTCGACTCTCCCTCCTCTCCGGCGGCGCGCGGGATCTCCCGCAGCGCCAGCGGGCGCTGCGGAGCACGATCGAATGGAGCACCCAGCTCCTCGGAGACGACGAGAAACGGTTACTCGCGCGACTCGGCGTGTTCGCCGGCGGGTTTTCCCTCGACGCCGTTGAATCCGTTGCCGGAACCGACACCAGCGACGAGTTCGACATTCTGACCGCGCTCGGCGTTCTCGTCGACAACAGCCTCGTCCGGGAGCTCGACCGATCGAACCGTCCCTACTTCTCAATGCTTGCGACGGTGCGCGAATACGCGCTCGAGCAACTCGAGGCATCGGGGGAACTGCCCCCGGCCCGGGAGGCCCACGCCAGGCACTTCGTCTCCATCGCCGAGGCGGTCGAGGACGACCTCGAGGCCACCCGACAACGCGAGGTGATCACGATGCTCAACGACGACCGCGACAACCTGCGGGCAGCGGCACGCTATCTGCTCGATTCGGGTGAACAGGTCGCCGTGGCACGGTTCTCGTGGTGTCTCCTGATCTACTGGTGGGTCGGCGGCCTGCTCGGCGAGGTGCGGGCATGGATGGATGAAGTCCTCGACGCACCTGCGCCGCTCCCCGACCGCACGCGCGCCATTGCCCTGTACTTCACGCGGTCGATCACCCTGTGGCATGAGGCGAGTGATCGGGTCGTGCCCGGACTGACCGAGAGTGTCGAGCTCTTCCGACGTTCGAGCGATCGCATCGGCGAAGGCTTCGCGCTGATCTTTCTCGCGCTCGCGATCCTGGCCGACCGGGATCCAGACACCCACCACGCCGAGGAATCGCTCGAGCGCAGCGTCGAATTGCTGCGTTCAGCCCAATACCGCTGGGGCGAGGCCATGGCGCTGGTCACACTCGGCCGCGTCGCCCTCCTGAAAAACGACGTGCCCCGCGCGATCAACCACTTCGAACAGAGCCTCGCCCTGACCGAGGAGTCGAACGACGAGCTCGGTTCGACGGTGGCGCTGCAGCACCTGGGCTGGGCGAATTTCGTGGCCGGGAAGACGGCAGAGTCCCGGGCGCTGTTCGAGCAGAGCCTCGCGACGGCCGCTCACATCGGTCACGCCGAAGGCGTCGTCTATGGTCTGGAGGGGCTCACGGCCATCGCGGCGATCACAAGGCATGTGGATCGCGCCGCCCGGTTGTTCCGCACAGCAGACGAGCTGAGAAAGCAATCGGGCCTGTACGGCGCGAACCGGTTCTCATTCCACGAACGCTACCTGGCACCGCTCCTCAACGGCGACGATGCAGAAGCACTCGGCCGGGCCCGCGCTGACGGCGAGGCGCTGTCGATGGACGACGCCGTCGGGTACGCGCTCCAGCAGGACTGAACCGGACTACTCGTCGAGGGCGAGTTCCTTGGGCAGTTCGAAGTCGCGCGTCGACAGCTCTTCGATGTTGACGTCCTTGAAGGTCAGCACGCGCACGGACTTCACGAAACGGTCGGAACGGTAGACATCCCAGACCCACACATCGTTCATGGTGATCTCGAAGTAGAAATCGTGCTCGGTGTCACGGCGGACGAGGTCGACACTGTTCGCGAGATAGAACCGTCGTTCGGTCTCGATCACGAACTTGAACTGCGACACAACGTCGCGATACTCCCGATACAGGGCAAGCTCGACCTCGCGGTCGTAGTCCTCGAACTCGTCTTCTTCCATGGTGCCCCCATCCTACGCGTAGGCGACGAGCCAGCTTTTCCGGTGCATCGAGGTGACACCGAGCGACTTGATCGCTTCGCGATGGTTCTCACTCCCGTAACCTTTGTTGCCACTCCAGCCGTAGCCGGGCGACACGCTGTCGGAGGCGATCATCATGTTGTCGCGGTGGACCTTCGCAATGACGGATGCCGCGGCAACCGACACACAATCCCGGTCGGCCTTGATCCGCGTCCGCACGTCGAGGGGACTGGCGAGCACGGGGTTGAGCCAGTCGGAGTTCCCATCGAGAAGGATGATGCTCGCGGCGATGTCTGCGCCCTGGTCGTGAAGCAGCCGAAGCGCCCGCTTGCCGGCAAGACCGAGACAGTGCGTAATGCCGAGTTCGTCGACCTCCTGCGCGTCTGCCATGCCGACGGCGGAGAACAGAACCCAGTTACGCACGAGGGGGTCGAGTTCCACCCGGCGTTTTTCGCTGAGTAGTTTGGAGTCGCGAAGCCCGGCTGGATGCGGCCCGCAGTCGGCGGCGACAACGGCCATCCCGACGGCGACGGGGCCGGCGATCGCGCCGCGGCCGACCTCGTCGCATCCGATCACGAAGCGGGTGCCGGTGCCGAAAAATTCCTGTTCGACGAGGTCGGACGGGTCCGCGACGGCCATCATTCGGACGCCTTCGGCCCGGGAATGCCCGCGAACACCTCGGGATGATTGTCGAGCCAGCCCCAGTTGGCGGTGGGCCAGCTGATCACGAACGCGCGGCCGACGACGTTGTCGACGGGGACGAATCCGTTGCCTGGCTGCTCCCGGTTGTACCGGGAGTCCCGCGAGTTGTAGCGGTTGTCGCCCATCACCCAGACCGAGTTGTCTGGGACGACGACGTCGAAGGCCAGCTCCGAGGTATGCGTCGTTCCAGCGGGGAGGGTGACGTACGGTTCGCTGAGCGGAACGTCGTTGACGGTCATCTGCCCGAGAGTGTTGCAGCAGACCACGTGATCCCCCGGCATCCCGATCAGGCGTTTGATGAGGTGGTTGTCGCTGTCGGATGCCGACAGACCGACCAGCGAGAGTACCCAGTCGACAGCGGCGGTGAGCGGAGGAACGTCGGGTTCGGGACTCGGCGGCAGCCACCCGCCCGGGTCACGGAACACAACGACATCGCCTCGCTCGAGGCCGACGAGGTCGGGCACGAGCTGGTTGACGAGAATACGGTCATCGATCTGGAGGGTCTCTTCCATCGACGCGGAGGGAATGTAGAACGAGCGAACGAGGAAGGTCTTCACGAGGAACGACACCAGCAGGGCGACGACGAAGATGATGACGATGTCGCGAAGGAAAAGCAGTGCTCCCCGTCGCCGGGAGTGCCGTCGTGGTGCGGCGGACACGTCGTCCGCCGGCATTGTTGTTTCTGTCATTTAACCGCCCGAGCTCCCCACCAGTTTATGGGTGGGGAGCTCGGTGTTCGTTCACGTGGAACGGAAGTCGCGGGACTTAGTTGTCGCGCTTCTCCTTGATCTTTGCCTTCTTGCCGCGCAGTTCGCGGAGGAAGTACAGCTTGGCGCGGCGAACGTCTCCGCGGGTGATGACCTCGATCTGCTCGATCACCGGGGAGTGCACCGGGAACTTGCGCTCGACGCCGACACCGAAGCTGACCTTGCGGACGGCGAAGGTCTCACGGACACCCTCGCCCTGTCGGCCGATGACGATGCCCTGGAAAATCTGGACTCGAGAACGGGTGCCCTCAACGATGTTGACGTGCACCTTGACGGTGTCGCCTGCGCGGAATGCGGGGATGTCGGACTTGAGGGATGCTGCATCGACGCTGTCGAGGATGTGCATGTTACTTCGCTCTCTGTAACCGCCACAGGTCGACTACGAATTCAGGGATGATGGGGGTGTGTCCGCCGCCCCGGAAATCCGGGACAAAAGCGCTGGCTCCCCTGTGGCAGAGTCTGGCCGCGGCACAATCGTCTATTGTGCCACGAAGTGTATGCTCCGCGCAAAAGCGAGGCTCAGTCCTCGGGGCGGTCCCTGGTTTCCCGAATGACGATGATCTCCTCCGCGTTCCCGCGGGGCCGGTTGGGGCGAATAGTCGGCCGGGCCGCCATCTGCTCGAACTCCGCGATCGTCTCTCGCGCGCGCTTTCTGGCATCCGTGAAGAACTCCCACAGGACGAGCCAGAACGTGGCGATGCCGGCAAGAACACCGAGTACAGCGAACGCGTTGGACGCGGGGCCGAACAAACCGAAACCGATCACGGACGCTTGCCAGAGGGTGAGCGCTCCGACGTCGTACCAGGAGACAGCCTTCTCGCGCCGGACCGTCGGCCGCGCCCAGATCAGGCCGGCGACCGTGAGCATTGCAACGAAGAGGACCGGCATTGCGATGATCAGGACGAGGAACTCCCACCCACCACCACCGAAGATACCCCAGCCGATCAGTGGCCAGATGGGAAGCGCGACCGCAGCGATGAACATCCAGCTGCGAAAAAACCGGCGAAGAATCATGGGTCAAGCCTAGGGCCGGGCACTGGGAGAATCCCCTTCATCCCCGGCTCGATCCAGGAGGTCGGGGCGCACCCGGCGGGTGCGTTCGAGTTGCTGTTCGCGCCGCCAGGCCGCGATCGCACCATGGTTTCCGCTGAGCAGGATGGGCGGCACCTCGAGGCCCCGCCAGGTCGACGGCTTGGTGTAGCTCGGAGCTTCGAGCAGACCATCCTCGTGTGATTCCTCGACGAGGGAGTGCGGGTTGCCGACGACGCCGGGGATGAGGCGGCCGATCGCCTCGATCATCGCCATCACGGCGACCTCTCCCCCGTTGAGCACATAGTCGCCGAGGCTCACCAGCCGCACGCGCGCGCGAGTTGCCGTGTGGTCGAACACACGCTGGTCGATGCCTTCGTACCGACCGCAACCGAAGACCAGGTGCTCCTCATCGACGAGTTCCCGTGCCATCGCCTGGGTGAAGACCTCGCCGGCCGGTGACGGGAAAATGACGAGAGGATCGGCATCCGTCTCGTCTTTTTCCTCGAGGATGCTGTCAAGCGTCTGACCCCACGGCTCCGGCTTCATCACCATGCCAGCGCCTCCGCCATAGGGCGTGTCATCAACCGTCCGGTGACGGTCAGTCGTCGCATCACGAAGGTTATGAACCTCGAGATCGAGGAGTCCGGTCTGGCGGGCCTTGCCGAGGAGCGAGATATCGAGAACGTCGAAGAACTCCGGAAAAATCGTGACGATATCAATGCGCATGCTGAAAGCCTATGCGGGTGCGCGAAGCGCTTAGACCGATTTGACCACGGTCAGCAGAATGACCGAGTCCTCCTCGGCTTCAAGGCTGTGGGAGCGGTCCGGAGTAGTGATCAGATCACCGATCCAGCAACCCCAGCTGTCTTCTCCCGCGATAAGTCTGACCCGGCCGGCGATCACCTGAAGTGTCGCCTCGCCGGGGTTCGCGTGCTCCGCCAGCTCCTCACCGGCTTTGAGGGCGATGAGCGTCTGCCGGAGCGAGTGCTCGTGTCCGCCGTAGATGGTTGTGGCGCTGCGACCGCTTGAGGCGGAGCGCGCGGCCTCGAGTTCGGTTCTGGCGAGGGCTGTGAGTGACGTCTTCTGCACGGTCGGTCCTTCCGGGTTCCGTCCACTCTAGGCGGCGGAACCGGACCGACGCCGAGGTCAGCGACTTCCGGTGCGTTGCTTCGTATCACCCACAGCAACGGGATCCGGTCCGGCGAGGATGTCGAGGTATCGGTCTCGCACGATGGAGACGAGCTCGAGCGGCACCTCGCCGAACTCGGTGAGAAGGGGCGCGGTAGCAATATCAGCCGACGTCTGGTTCGCGAGGTCCGCGAAGTATCCGGGAGCAAGAAGATAGGTGGAGACCACGACGCGCGCAGCGGGGTGAGCGGCCCTCGCAGCGGAGACGGCGGTTTCGATCGGCGGCGAGGCTGCCGAGATGAAACCGACGGACACGTCGCGGTTCAGCACGACCGACAGCCGCTCCGCGGTCTCCCGGCAGTCGGCGACAGCGCGGGCATCCGTTGATCCGGCGGCGCAGAGCACAACGGCATCAGACTCGGAGAGACCCGCTTCGTGCAGGCGGTGTGCAAGCAGGGCGACGAGGCGGTCATCCGGCCCAAGCGCTGGAGCAATCACCGAGACCCGCTCCGATCCCGCCGCCGCCTCGACGAGGTCGACGTGAACGTGGAACCCGGCGGACAACAGCAAAGGCACCACGACGGCAGGCTGGTCCGGGTGGAGCCGATCGAGTGTGGCAGGCACATCCGGCTGCTGGACGTCGACGAAGCCACCCTCGACCGTCGTGGACTCGAGGCTCTCGGCCGCCGCAGCGACGAGCCTCGCCACCGCCGACTGTCCCAAGGGAGAACTGGTACCGTGCGAGATCGCGACGAGCGCGGCGCGCGTGGCCGTCCGAGCCGACGCGACCATCGTCACGACAGAACCTCGACCTCGATCATGCCGCCAACGATGCGTGTGCGGAACGTCTCGAGAAGTAGGGTCGGGTCGGTGAAGCACTCTCCGCTCCCAAGGTCGTAGACCTCTTTGTGCAGAGGCGAAGCGATCGTCGGCCGGTCGCCCCTCGAGCCCACGATCCCGCGCGCCATGACGTGGGCCGATGTGGACGGGTCACGGTGGCTGACGGCGTAGACCTCTCGAGGCGACAGCAGGAAGAGCGCGATCTGCCGTGCCTTGATCAACGCAGCTTCGCCCCAGGACGGTTCGAGTTCGGTTACAGGGCACGCAGGGACCCACTCGGTTTTCGTGGTGCGAACGTCGCGGTCTTCCAGAAGAAGTGTCATGTCGGCTCCTCATTCCCCGGCCCGGCTGGGCCTTTCTGTCGGGTTCGACGCTAGGCGTCCCATGTTTCGGTGACGGTTGTCGTTGTGTTTCGCCCGTGTGAAACCGACCTCACAGCGTTTCTCCAACCGTGTGCGCGGATGGTGACCGGGGGTTACACGGGAGACACCGCGAAGAAATTGCGACTGCATACGCTTCAGGCATCGCCACGACACCGGCGCTGCGAGAGTAAGGACGGCACATGACATCGACAACGCACGAGCCAGATCCTCAGGTGAGGGAGGTCGTCGTTCTCGGCGGCGGCCCCGCCGCCCACCGACTGGCTGACGCTTTGAATGCGCGGGACTCCGACCGCACGCTGCGGGTGCGCGTGATCTCCGAGGAGCAGCACCTGCCATATGACCGCGTTGCTTTGAGCACGCGGCTCGATGGCCCGGTCGACCTCACACTCGCTCCTACCGGCGTGTGGGACAGCGACCACGTCGTGCTCCACCGCAACACGAGAGCGGATGCTGTCGACACCGTCGCCAGAACCGTCACGACCGCGAATGGCGAGATCCTCCACTACGACGCGCTCGTCTTCGCAACCGGTTCGTCCGCTCCGGTCCCCGACATTCCGGGCTCACACCTGGCTCGCGTGTACCGGACGATCGATGACGTCGATCACCTGATTGCAGACGTCGGGAGGATCACCGCCGAGCACGGCAGGCCCGCCCGCGTTCTCGTCGCAGGCGGCGGACTGCTCGGGCTGGAGGCGGCGGGGGGCCTCGCCCGACTCGGCGCCGAGACCGCGATCGTGCATTCGGGCTCGTGGCTCATGTCCGCCCAGCTGGATGAAGGTGCCGGGCAGGCGCTCGGCCGGATCATCGCAGGTCAGGGCATTGCGCTCCATCTCGGCACCCGGCCGCGGGCCCTTGTGACCAGCGAAGACGGAGCATCCATCACGGGTGTGAAGTTCAGCAACGGCCAGTCGGTGCCCGCTGACATCGTCGTCATCGCCATCGGCATCCGGCCGCGCGACGAACTGGCTGCCTCCGCCGGCATCACCCTCGGCCCGCGCGGAGGAATCGCCATCGGCACCGATTGTGCGACGAGCGCCGCGTCGGTCTGGGCGATCGGTGAGGTCGCGTCGTTCGGCGGCGTGTGCACCGGTCTCGTCGCCCCCGCCAACGCCATGGCCGAGGTCGTCGCTGATCGCCTGCTCGGTGGAGCCGCCGAGTTCACCTCCGTCGACGACGCCACCAAACTCAAGTTGTCCGGAGTCGATGTCGCAAGCTTCGGGGATGCCCTCGCCACGACCGAGAACGCGCTCGAGATCGTCTACGCCGACCCGGCGCGCGGCCTGTACCAAAAGATCGTCACGACGAACGATGCGAAGACCCTGCTCGGCGGCATCTTCGTCGGAGACGCCTCGCCGTACGCGTCATTGCGCCCCCTGCTCGGATCCGTGCTCGCCAGCGAGCCCGCTGCGTACCTCAGCGCTGCCGGGGTTGATGCCCCTGCGGGAGACGATCTGCCGGACACCGCGCTCGCCTGCTCGTGCAACAACGTGAGCGTCGGGCAGGTTCGCGACGCCGTCCACGGCGTGAACGGCGAGGCGTGCACCACTCTCCCGGACCTCAAGACCTGCTCCCGCGCAGGGACCCAGTGTGGATCGTGCGTTCCCCTCGTCAAGAAGATTCTTGAAACCGAACTGACGAAGTCCGGCGTCGCCATCTCGCGGGCTCTCTGCGAGCACTTCGCGCTCTCGCGGCAGGAGCTGTTCGAATCCGTGCGGGTCCTCGAGCTTCGCTCGTTCGACGAAATCGTCTCCCGCTTCGGAACGGGACGCGGCTGCGACGTCTGCAAACCGGTCATAGCGTCAATCCTCGCCAGCCAGACCGATGGGTACATCCTCGACTCGGGTCGCGGCACGCTCCAGGACACCAACGACCGGGCCATGGCCAACATGCAGAAGGACGGAAGCTATTCGGTCGTCCCCCGCATTCCGGGGGGCGAGATCACGCCGCAGAAGCTGGCCGTGATCGCACAGGTCGCGACCGACTTCGGGCTCTACACGAAGATCACCGGTGGCCAGCGCATCGACATGTTCGGTGCGAGGCTCGACCAGCTCCCTGAGATCTGGAAGATCCTCGTCGACGCCGGTTTCGAGTCCGGACAGGCCTACGGAAAAGCGCTACGCAACGTCAAGAGTTGCGTCGGCTCGACGTGGTGCCGGTTCGGCGTGCAGGACTCCGTGAGCATGGCGATCCGCCTCGAGCTCCGTTTTCGGGGGCTCCGGGCGCCGCACAAGTTCAAGTTCGGTGTCTCCGGCTGTGCTCGGGAGTGTGCCGAAGCACGAGGCAAGGACATCGGTGTCATCGCAACCGATGGAGGCTGGAACCTGTACGTCGGTGGAAACGGCGGCTTCCAGCCCAGCCACGGTCAGCTCCTGGCATCCGACCTCGATGACGAGACGCTGATCCGTTACATCGACCGGTACATGATGTATTACATCCGCACCGCCGATCGGCTGCAGCGCACGGCGCGGTGGATGGAAGACCTCGACGGCGGGATCGACCACGTCCACGCCGTCGTCGTCGAGGACTCGCTCGGCCTTGCCGAGGAGCTGGAACAGGCGATGGCCGCTCACGTGGACAACTACGAGGACGAGTGGGCAGCAACCCTCGCCGACCCGGAACGGCTCAAGAAGTTCCGCTCATTCGTCAATGCACCGGATAGCGCGGACCCCGGCTTGGCGCGCGTCGAGGAGCGTGGACAGTTACGTCCCGCAACACAAGAAGAACGGAGGAGCGGAAAGGCTATTCTTCTGTCGGGGACAACCATCCCGGTTCGGAGCGAGACATGACGACATCCACCGCGGGTTCCGTCACGCTGGTCGGCGGAGGGCCAGGCGACGAGAAGTTGCTGACCGTCGCCGCTGTCGAGGCGCTTCGAAGCGCTGACGTCGTGCTGTACGACCGTCTCGCCCCGCACGACACCCTCTCAGAACTGGCTCCCCACGCTCAGCTCATCAACGTGGGCAAGACGCCCGGGCATCACCCGATCGGGCAGACCGAGATCGAAGAGCTCCTCGTGGAGCACGCGCGGGCCGGCTCCCGGGTCGTGCGGCTCAAGGGCGGCGACCCGTATGTCTTCGGTCGCGGAGCCGAAGAAGTCGCGGCTTGCCGTGCCGCCGGCATCCCGGTCGATGTGATCCCCGGGGTGACGAGCGCGATCTCGGTTCCCGCGGCGGCAGGCATCCCGGTCACCGCCCGCGGGGTCACCCACATGTTCACGGTTGTCTCCGGCCACGCCCCGCTCACCGACGATGAGCACCGCCACCTTGCCGGTCTCGGCGGAACGATCGTCGTCCTCATGGGCGTCGCGACGCTACCCACCCTGACGCAGGGATTGCTCAAGCACGGCCTCTCGCCCGAGCTGCCCGTCGCGATCATCGAACGCGGATTCACTCCGACCCAGCGCACAACGACCGCGACTCTCGCTTCGGCGCTCCACGTAGCATCCGGGGCAGCCGTGCGCTCCCCCGCCGTCCTCGTCATCGGTGAGGTCGTCGGCCTCGCCGACTCGGGCGATGCGGCCGCCTCCCGCCTGCTCGACACCGCGGCTGCCCTGTCGGATTGAGTGAGATGACGGATGCGACGCCGCCGGTTCCCGGATTCCGGCCCGATCAGCTCGAGGGCTTCCGCATCGGGGTCACGAGTGACCGCCGCGCCGAAGATCTGATCGACGCGCTCGAGCGTCGTGGCGCCACAGTTCTTCATGCCCCTACGCTGCGCATCGCCCCGTCTGAGCACGACGGCGAACTGATCGACGATACGCGAGCGATCATTGCCACGCGGCCCGACGTTCTTCTCGGGACGACCTCATACGGCATCCGTCGCTGGTTCGAGGTTGCCGACGCTGCCGGCCTCGGCCAGGACCTGGTCGACGCACTCGGCGAGACCGCCATTCTGGTGCGAGGCCCGAAAGCTCGCGGAGGAATTCGCGCCGCAGGCCTCAACGATGTCGGCATGAGCGAGGAGGAGACAACGGCGTCACTTGTCTCCCTCGCGCTCGAGCGATTCCCTCCGGGAGCGACCGTTGCGGTGCAACTTCACGGCTACACCGACGAAGGCCAGTTGACCCGGTTGAGGGATGCCGGTCATACGGTACTGACCGTCGCCCCGTACCGGTGGCGAACCCCCGACGAGAACGACGAGCGGGTCCACCGTCTCGTGGATGCCATCGTGACGGGCCAGCTGGACGCGGTGACGTTCACGAGTGCTCCCGCCGTTGACGCCCTGTTCGGTGCTGCCCAGTTCCTCGGCTGCTCCGACGCGCTCGTCGACGCGTTTCGCACGGATGTACTCGCTGCCGCCGTCGGACCTGTGACCGCCGCACCGCTCCTGG
Source organism: Mycetocola sp. TRD_SC_2 (assembly GCF_055361225.1). Taxonomy (NCBI): domain Bacteria; kingdom Bacillati; phylum Actinomycetota; class Actinomycetes; order Micrococcales; family Microbacteriaceae; genus Mycetocola; species Mycetocola sp. TRD_SC_2. Next base: position 1,825,754 of record NZ_CM143954.1, read on the forward strand.
CTGCGGGAATCGAACCCATTCAGCCGGAGCGGTTCCGCATGGGCGCATTGATCCGGCTCGTCTGCGAGCATCTGGAAACCCAGCGGATCCGGACTCTCGACACCGCCCACGGGCGCGTCACTCTCCGCGGCAGCGTCGTCGATATCGACGGCGTTCGTACGCCGCTTCCGCCCTCGGCACTCGCGTTGTTGCGGGCGTTGCTCGCTGCAGAAGGCGCTGTCGTGTCTCGCGCGGAGCTCGCCGCGCAGCTTCCGGGAAGCGTCGACGACCACGCGCTCGAAGTGGCGCTCAGCCGGTTACGTCAATCGCTCCCGACGAGCGCCCTCGTGCAGACGGTCATCAAGCGCGGGTATCGCATCGACGTCTGAGAAGTTCCGAGGCAACCGGCGCGAATTCGTCAGCCGAGTGCGACGGAGTCAGTTCTTGTCGTCCGCCGTGTCGCCCTGTGTATCCGCAGCAGCATCCGTGCTCTCGGAGACGGTGCTCGCGGCATCCGTCGGTTCCGAAGCTGTGTCGTCATCCGACTCTTCGTCGTCCGGCAGTTCTTCGAAGAGCCCGGCGGGTGGCGTCACGGTGACGATGCCTGCGTTGATGTCGACAGCGGGCACGATCGCCTTCACGAACGGAACCATCACGTCGCCGGTCGCCGTTGTGACGATGAGGAGGTCCTGAGCCGGGAAGTGGTCGACCCGTGCGACGGTTCCGACCTTCTGGCCGTCGCGGTGTACCGCAAGTCCGACGAGCTGGTGGTCGTACCAGGCGTCTTCCTCGGGGGATGCCTCCGCCGAGTCCTGTTCGATCCAGAGGATCGCCTTGACGAGAGTCTCAGCGGCGGACCGGTCGGGAACGCCCTCGAAGAAACCAACCGGGTGGCCGTTGTACCAGCGCAACTCGGTCAGGGTGAGGGACTTGCCGTGCCACGGCGAACCGGTCGGAACCTGGAGGGTGAAGACCGCCCCTGGCACGAACCGGCGGGCCGGGTCATCGGTGAAGAGTTCGAGCTTGAGGGCTCCCTTGAGCCCGTGGGCCTTCGTGAGCCGTCCGACCCGCAATTGGGTCTTGGGTGTTTCGGCGGCGCTCACGTCAGGAATCGGTGTCGACGACGTCGACGCGAACGCGGCGACCATCGGCGAGAGCGGAGACGAGAGTGCGGAGCGCCTTTGCCGTGCGGCCTGAACGGCCGATCACACGGCCGAGGTCCTCGGGGTTCACGCGAACCTCGAGGACCTCACCGCGTGGTGAGCTCTGCGCTACGACGGTCACGTCGTCCGGATTGTCAACAATCCCCTTGACGAGGTGTTCGAGAGCAGGTGCGAGCAATTGTTACGCCTTGTCTTCTTCAACAGCCGGAGCTGCTTCGGTCTCGGCAGGAGCCTCGTCCTTGACGGCCGGCTTATCAGCCTTGGGCTTGAGGACAGGCTTCTTCTTCTCGTCAGCGACGAAAGGAACCTTCGGCTCCTTGGTCTTGACGGTGGAGACAGCGTCCTTGTCACCCTTGAACTTGCCCCAGTCGCCCGTGAGCTTGAGGATGGCTTCGACCTGAGGGGTCGGCTGGGCGCCGACGGACAGCCAGTACTGAGCCCGCTCCGACTTGACCTCGATGAACGAAGGCTCTTCGGTGGGGTGGTACTGACCGATCTCCTCGATGACGCGGCCGTCGCGCTTGGTGCGTGAGTCGGCGACGACGATGCGGTAGTACGGTGCGCGGATCTTGCCCAGGCGCTTCAAACGAATCTTGACAGACACAATTCTCCTGAAAGTTATTAGTTGTGTGATTGTGCTCGTCACCGGCTGCGTGGGGGCACACTCGGTCCGAAAGCTCTTATTGCTGCAGCGCCTGATTAGAGGGTCGGGCGAGTGCAGACTCGACTAACTATTCTGTCAGATATTTGCGGGCAGCGTGACCAGCAGTTTGAGGCGGGTTTCAGGCCGTCACACCGTCGCGCCAGGCGAGCCATCGTTTCACTGAATCGAGGTCATGGTCTGGCCCGCTGATCCCGAGGGTAAACATCGTCGTGCCGAGCGCAAGCAGCTCATCCGCCGTCGCTTCATCCCTGCCCTTCAGCTCGGTTGAGATCTCAATTTCCGAGACGTCGCGACCCACGGCATCCGCGTGACCCTGAAGAATTTCGAGCTTTTCGGTGAGCACCGATGGCGAGCTGAAGCTGTGCCAGATGTCGGCGTGCTGAGCGACAAGACGCAGCGTCTTCTTCACGCCTCCCCCGCCGATCATGATCGGGATTTTGCGGGTCGGCGGCGGGTTGAGCTTGGCCCAACGGTCGGTGATCACCGGGAGCGCGTCACCGAGCGCGGCGATTCGCGAACCGGGGGTTCCGAATTCGTAGCCGTACTCGTCGTAGTCCCGCTCGAACCAGCCCGCGCCGGTACCGAAGATGAAACGCCCGTCCGAGATGTGGTCGAGGGTTCTCGCCATGTCGGCCTGCAGGTTCGCGTTGCGGTAGCTGTTGCAGTTGACGAGCGTGCCGAATTCGACGCGACTTGTCTGCTCGGCCCAGGCGCCGAGCATCGTCCAGGCTTCGAAGTGCAGGCCGTCGGGCTCACCGCTGAGCGGGAAAAAGTGGTCCCAGTTGAAGAGGATGTCGACACCGAGGTCCTCAAGGCGGGCGACCGTGTCGCGGATGGCTGCGTATGGCGCGTGTTGGGGCGCGATCTGGACACCGATGCGGACGGGACGTTTTCTCTCGACTGTCATTGTCCAAGCTTAGGCTCGGCATGGAAAGATGAACGGTGCCGGGCGGTTCCGGCGGGATCGGACGGACTCCAGCATGGGCATCGACTTCGCGAGGTCAGAGCGATCGACCGTCGGTATCGAGTGGGAACTCGCCCTCGTCGACAGGGACAGCGGTGAGCTCGTCTCGGCCGCCGATGAGGTCCTCCTCGCCCTGCATTCCCTCGACGGTCGACCGCACCCCAAGATCACCGGCGAACTGCTGCTCAATACCGTGGAGCTGGTGAGTGGTGTCCACACCACCGTCGGTGCTGCCGTGGAAGACCTCGACGGGCAACTGCAGGAACTGCGCTCGGTCACCCTTCCTCGGGGCATCGACATCATCGGGAGCGGATCCCATCCGTTCGGGCAGTGGTACGACCAGCCCGTCGCCAACAAGGAGCGCTACCACAAGCTGATCGAGCGTACGAAGTGGTGGGGCAGGAACATGATGATCTGGGGCGTGCACGTGCACGTCGGCATCGAGGACCGTGACAAGGTCATGCCGATCCTCAACGCCATGCTCAGCTACATTCCCCACCTGCAGGCGATATCAGCATCGAGCCCGTACTGGACCGGGATCGACACCGGCTACGCCTCCAACCGCTCGCTCATGTTCCAGCAGTTGCCGACGGCTGGTCTGCCCTACCAGCTTCCCGATTGGGAAGCCTTCGAGGGCTACGTCGCCGACATGACACGGCCTGGCATCATCGACGACTACACCGAGGTGCGCTGGGACATCCGTCCATCGCCGCACTGGGGCACCCTCGAGGTGAGGTTCTGCGATGGTGCGTCCACACACCGCGAGCTCGCGGCCGTTGCTGCCCTCATCCACTGCCTGGTGGAACATCTCTCCAGCCGGCTCGATGCCGGTGAGACCCTCCCGGTGCTGCCGCCGTGGTTCGTGCGCGAGAACAAGTGGCGTGCGGCCCGCTACGGACTGGACGCCGAGATCATCCTCGACGGCGACGGCAACGAGCGCGCCGTGACCGATGACATCCGTGACCTGCTCGTCACGCTGGCCCCGGTCGCCGAGCGCCTCCGCTGCTCCGCGGAGCTCGCGTCGATCGCGACGATCCTCGACGACGGAGCGAGCTACATCCGTCAGTTGCGGGTCGCTGAGGCGAACGACGGAGACCTGACGACCGTCGTCAAGGCGCTCGCGCAAGAGCTCCGCGAGGGCTCGACGCCGCTCGGACGCTAGCTTCGGGCGGGGTTGCCGCCGGACGGATGCCACGTGGCGCACACAGCGGCATCCGCGGTTCATCGACCGGTCCCGAAGGGTTGCCCAAATCGACGGTGAACGTCCCTTTGGGACCGATCGACGTTCACGACGCGACCGGCGGTCATGAAGCGGCGACTCGAGGCGCTTGCGGCATGTAAGGAACGTCGCGGCCGTTCAGTTGTCACTAACGCACCTTCTCCGGCGCTTTTACCTGCGTTCGCGACAACTGAAGCTGCCGCGGTTGCCACGCCGAGCGCCGTGAGCATCCGAACGTATCGATCCGGCCCAAAGGGCTGCCCGAATGGACGCGGAACGACCCCTTCGGACCGATCGTTCCTGCGAACGACCCTTTCGGACCGATCGACGCTCACCACGCACGCGTCACGAGCCCGAGTCGTCACAAAACGCACTCCCAGCCGAGGCTGAGCGACGTTTCGTGGCGAATCGAGGAGGCTAGCGCCCGAGGAACTTCTGCAGGCTCGCGAGCTCTTCTTCGGTCGGGGTCGGAGTTCCGCCGGTGGGAGAACCGAGGCCGAAGCCGGTGCCGCCCGCAGGTGCTGCCGCGGGCTTTCCGGCCGCCAGAGCCGCGTTCTCGGACGCACGCTTCGCCGGGTTACCCGACTTCGAGCCCTTCTTCTTCGGCTGCTGCTGCTTGCGCGAGCCGCCACCGCCACCAGGGATGGGGCCCATCCCGGGAATCTGCGGAACGCCGCCCTTTGCGACGGTCTTCATCATTTTCGCGGCCTGCTCGAACCGGTTGACCAGGGCGTTGACCTCGGTCACCGTCGAGCCGGAACCACGCGCGATGCGCAGTCGGCGTGAGCCGTTGAGAAGCTTGGAGTTGCGGCGCTCAGCGAGGGTCATCGACTGGATGATGGCCTCGGTGCGCACGATCTCGTTCTCGTCGAACGCGTCGAGCTGCTGCTTCATCTGGCCCATGCCGGGAAGCATGCCCATCATCTTCTTGATGGAGCCCATGTTGCGCAACTGCTGCATCTGCTTGAGGAAGTCCTCGAGCGTAAAGCTGTCGGTCGAGAACTTCTCGGCCATCGCCATGGCTTCTTCTTCGTCGAAGGCCTGCTGCGCCTGCTCGATGAGCGTGAGGATGTCACCGAGGTCGAGGATTCGGCTCGCCATACGGTCGGGGTGGAACGGCTCGAACTCATCGAGCCCCTCGCCCGTCGACGCGAAGATGATCGGTCGCCCGGTGACGGATGCCACGGACAGCGCGGCTCCACCCCTCGCGTCACCGTCGAGCTTGGTGAGCACGACACCCGTGAAGTCGACACCCTCCTGGAACGCCTTCGCTGTCGCGACGGCATCCTGACCGATCATCGCGTCGATGACGAACAGCACTTCGTCGGGGTTCACGGCGTTACGGATGTTGGACGCCTGCTTCATGAGCTCGGCGTCGACACCCAGCCGGCCCGCGGTGTCAACGATGACGGTGTCGTACTGCTTGGTGCGGGCGTAGGTGATCGAGTCCTTCGCGACACGGACAGGATCTCCGACTCCGTTGCCGGGCTCGGGCGCATAGACCGCGACACCTGCCTGCTGAGCGACGACGCTGAGCTGGGTGACGGCGTTGGGGCGCTGGAGGTCGGCGGCGACGAGAAGCGGCGTGTGGCCTTCTTTGGCGAGCCACTTGGCGAGCTTGCCGGCGAGCGTCGTCTTACCGGCACCCTGGAGGCCGGCGAGCATGATCACCGTCGGCGGGTTCTTCGCGAACTCGAGCCGGCGCTGCGAACCACCGAGGATCGCAACGAGCTCCTCGTTGACAATCTGCACCACCTGCTGGGCGGGATTGAGCGCCTTGTTGACCTCGTCACCGAGGGCGCGCTCGCGTACCTTGCCGGTGAAGTCCTTCACCACGTCGAGCGAGACGTCTGCCTCGAGAAGAGCCCGGCGAATCTCGCGCACGGTGCCGTCAACGTCGGACGCCGAGAGCGAACCCTTCTTGCGCAGGTTCTTAAAAGTCTCGGAGAGCCGGTCTGAGAGGTTTCCAAAAGTAGCCATTTGGCTATCAGTTTACCGAGCCGCCGTGCTTCCCGGTGCCGCTTCGCCAGAAAGCCAGGCGGAGAGTTCTTGTACTGCGTCCAATTAATACTAAACTCGCCCCATGACTGCCGTTCTCATCGCCGGAAAGGCGCCCTCGTTCCTGCCATACATCGACGGCTGGGAACTCCAACGTCAAACGCACCGTGCCGTCGTCGACGGCTCGGCTCCCGACACGCTCATCCTGTGTGAACACGCGCCAGTGTTCACGGCCGGAACCCGGACGTCGGCGTCCGAGCGGCCCACCGACGGCACACCGGTCGTCGACGTCGATCGCGGCGGCAAGATCACGTGGCATGGTCCCGGCCAGCTGACGGCGTACCCGATCGTCCGCCTGCCTGGACCGGTCGACGTGATCGCGCACGTTCGGCGACTGGAGCACGTGATGATCGAAGTTGCGGCGTCTGTCAGGGTGAGAGGGAAACGAGTTCCGGGACGCTCGGGAGTCTGGGTCGATGGCGTGCAGGGGCTCAGCAAGCTCGGCGCCGTCGGAGTGCGCGTTGCCGACGGTGTGACCATGCACGGTTTCGCGCTCAACTGCAGCAATTCCCTCGAGCCGTTCAGCCGCATTGTGCCGTGCGGGATCACTGACGCTGGAGTCACAACGCTGAGTGCCGAGACCGGCCGGGAGATCACACCAGCTTCCGTCCTCGATGTTCTCGTGTCTTCTTTTCTGCGCGAAGCGAATGACGAGGACGCGGCGTGAGCGCGTGCGGGAGCAGTGCGGCGCCACAGCTGCCGAGTAACGGGCGCAAACTGCTCCGCCTGGAGGTTCGAAACGCCCAAACACCGATCGAGAAGAAGCCGGACTGGATCAAAACGAAAGCACGGATGGGTCCGGAGTACCGGCAGCTGCAGAAGCTTGTCGCCAGCGACGGACTCCATACGGTGTGTCAGGAGGCTGCCTGCCCGAACATTTTCGAATGCTGGGAGGATCGTGAGGCGACCTTCCTTATCGGCGGTTCGCAATGCACGAGACGTTGCGACTTCTGCCAGATCGATACCGGGAAACCGGCCGACTACGACACCGACGAACCTCGCCGCGTCGCCGAATCGGTGTCGGCGATGCAGTTGCGGTACGCCACCGTCACCGGCGTCGCCCGTGACGATCTCCCTGATGAAGGCGCGTGGCTCCACGCCGAGACAGTGCGTCGCATCCACGCAGATAACCCTGGCACTGGAGTCGAGATTCTGGCCACCGACTTCTCCGGGAATCCCGACCTGCTCGGTGAAGTCTTCTCGTCGAAACCGGAGGTGTTCGCCCACAACGTAGAGACCGTGCCGCGCATCTTCAAACGCATCCGCCCCGCCTTCACCTACGAGCGTTCGCTGAACGTCCTCTCCCAGGCGCGCGCTGCCGGCCTCATCACGAAGTCGAACCTTATTCTCGGCATGGGAGAAACGGATGCCGAGGTCACGGAGGCGTTACGGGACCTCCATGCCGCCGGAACCGACATCATCACCATCACGCAATACCTGCGGCCGACTCCCCGGCACCTGCCGGTCGCACGGTGGGTTCGCCCTGAGGAGTTCGTCGGGTTCAAACAGCAGGCCGAGGACATCGGGTTCCTCGGTGTGCTCGCCGGCCCTCTGGTCAGGTCCTCGTACCGGGCCGGCCGGCTCTGGGCGCAATCCATGCGAAGCAAGGGCAGGACACTTCCGGCCCAGCTCGAGCATCTTGCCGATTCAGAGCTGGGGTTCGCTCAAGCGGTTTCGGGCTGACTAGCTCAGCAGCTCGATACCGACGGATTCGCCGCGAATAGACAGATACACGACGAGGGCGAGGTCAGAGTTGTCCGGGTCAAACGCGAACTCGAACGACGCGAACGGGGCGCTCTCACCTGCCTGGTGCGGCGCTATCGCGACGCGGATGAGCTGGAGCGAGCGGATGATGTCGACGTCGTTGTCACCGGAGTGGTCGACGAGGAGATCGACGAGGTCGTCGCCGACCTCTTCGAGAGTTTGTTCGATGAACTGGGTGACGTCGGAGTTCCGGTCGTCGACGTCGGAGAGCATGGCCTCACGGGCACGGACATCGAGGCCCTCGAGCGAACTGACGACACCTGCTGCGGTGTCGAGTGCATCCGGTGAGAGAGCTTCGCCGCCAGGAGCGCTGAGCGACACGTCGACGTTCTGGTCACCGACCTCGACGCTCTCGGACCAGTAGAGCCCACCCGAGGCATCCGTCTCGATCGCCCCGAAGAAGTCATGCTCGATCATCAGCCCACCAGTTTCTGTGCAAAGACGTGCGGGGTGAATCCGGTGAGGTCGTTGATTCCCTCACCCTGCCCGACGAGTTTGATCGGGATGCCTGTGCGCTCCTGCACGGCGAGGACGAATCCACCGCGGGCGGAGCCGTCGAGTTTGGTGAGGACGAGTCCGGTGACCCCGGCGTGCTCGATGAACGCTTCAGCCTGCGCGAGCCCGTTCTGCCCGGTGGTCGCGTCGAGCACGAGCAGCACCTCCGAGATCGGTGCCTGCTTCTCGATCACACGGCGGATCTTGGAGAGTTCGTCCATGAGGCCGCTCTTGGTCTGGAGCCGGCCGGCGGTGTCGATGAGCACGATCTCGATGCCGTTGCGCTTCGCGAAGTCGACGGTCTGGAACGCGACGGACGCGGGGTCCTGGCCCTGCTGCTGCGGGCGGATGATCTGCGCTCCCCCGCGCTCAGCCCACGTCGCGAGCTGCTCAACGGCGGCTGCGCGGAAGGTGTCGGCTGCGCCGACGACGACGCTGCGGCCGTAGGTTCCGAGGAACTTCGAGAACTTGCCAATGGTCGTCGTCTTGCCGACGCCGTTGACGCCGACCACGAGTACAACGGCCGGTCGCTCGGAAAGTTTGAGGGTGGTGTCGTATTTCGAGAGACGCTCTTCGATCGATTCGCGGAGCATCCGCTGCAGGTCTCGAGGATCCGTGGTGCGATACCGGTCGACCTTGGCGTGGAGGTCAGCGAGCACCGCCTCGGTGACGTCGGGCCCGAAGTCGGCGCTCAGCAGCGCGGTTTCGAGGTCGTCCCAGGTGGTCTCATCGATGGTCGGCTTCTGGAACATGCCCTTGAGGGCGCCAGAGAGTGACCAGGGCGTGCGTTCTGCCATGTGCCCAGCCTACCGAGCGAGAGAGGTGTCGCCGGTTCAGCCGGCTTTCTCCTCGGGTGCGGCGACGCGCTGGCCGACCACGGCGGAGACACCGTCCTGGCGCATCGACACGCCGTAGAGGGCGTCGGCGATCTCCATCGTGCGCTTCTGGTGGGTGATGACGATGAGCTGGCTGGTGCGGCGGAGGTCTTCGAAAATGGTGAGCAGACGGCCCAGGTTGGCGTCGTCGAGCGCCGCTTCGACCTCGTCCATGATGTAGAACGGGCTCGGCCGCGCTTTGAAGATCGCGATGAGCAGGGCAACGGCGGCGAGCGAGCGTTCGCCGCCGGAGAGCAGCGACAGGCGCTCGATCTTCTTGCCGGCCGGTTTGACGCTGACCTCGATGCCGGTGGTGAGGAGATCGTCCGGGTTGGTCAGCGAAATGCTCCCTGTGCCGCCGGGGAACAGGATCGGGAACACCTCGGCGAAGGCCGCCTGGGTGTCGTCGAATGCGTCGCCGAAGATGACCTGCATCTTCTCGTCGAGCTCGTCGATGATGCCGAGCAAATCCTTGCGGGTGTTCGTGAGGTCGGTGAGCTGCTCGGTGAGGAAAATATGGCGTTGCTCCAGCGCGGCGAACTCCTCGAGGGCGAGCGGGTTCACCCGGCCGAGCTGCGCGAACTTACGTTCGGCCTTCTCGAGTCGCTTCTGCTGGGCGGACCGGTTGAACGGGATGCCTGGCGCGGCATCCGAATCGGATGTCTCGACGTCGCTCGCGGGGGTGGTTTCAGCAGCATCCGGTGGAACGGGAACGTCCGGGCCGTACTCGGCCACGAGCACGTCCTCGACGAGACCGAGTTCGGACCCGGCACGCTCGAGCAGGCTCGACAGGTGGAGCTTCTTCTCGTAGATCTGCAGTTCGAGGCCGTGGACGTTCTCGGTGATCGCCTGGAGCCGTTCACGCAACGCGGCTTCGTCGCGGCGGAGAGCAACGAGCTCCTCGTTCTGGCTCGCGCGTTCCTGTTCGGCCCGTTCGAGCACGAGCTTCGCTTCGGAGACGGACCTGTCGACGGAGGCAAGGACAGCGGGCAGTGCTTCGGCGACCCCTGTCGCAGCCTCGACCTGACGGGCGCGGATCACGGCGCGGCGGGCGGCGGCCTCGGCGGCGACGCGGTCAGCTTCCATCTGGGTGACGAGGTTCTTCGTGCGCTGCTCTTCGGCGCGCACCCGTTCCCGCGCCGTCTCGAGCTGCAGGCGTGCCTCGAGTTCGCGTTCGCGGGCTGCTTCGAGTTCGACCAGGAGAGACTCGCGCGCCGAGATATCGAGGATCGGTCGCGGCCGCGACCGCGCCGTCTCCAGTTCGGACTTCGCCTTCACGGCGGCGTTCTCCGCCTCGGTGACGGTGTCGCGCGACGCGGTGAACGCCGCGCTCAACCGCTCGTACTCAGCAGTCGAAGCTTCAACCTGCACGCGGGCACGGTTGAGCCGCTCCGCCTGCGCCGCCACCTGGGAATCGAATTCGCGGAGCGCACCGAGAGCGCGTTTCGACTGTTCCCTGGCCGCGCTCAGAAGACCCCGTTGCTCGGCGAGCTCGAACCGGACGGTATCGAGGAGCGCCGAGACCTCGGTGAGCCTCTCGGCGGCGGTGTCACGTTCGGCGAGGAGCTCGATGCGGCCCTGCTTGCCTCCGGACCCGCCCCGCAGGATGAAGTCCGTGAGCACTTCGCCCGCGCGTGTGACGACCGTGATCGGGCCACCGAGCTGTGCGGCAGCGAGAGCGGACCGCGCGGAACGGGCTGCGTCGACATCGTCGGCAATGGCCAGGAAGTTGAGGATCCCGAGCACTCCCGCCGGAGCGGTGACGACGGATGCCGCAGGGCGGACTCCCACAAGCTCGGGCCAGTCGATCGCTGGGCCGATGGCGTCGGCGATGACGACCTCGACCCGTCCGAGATCGGCGGTGCGTGCGTGGTCGATGGCGCGTTCCGCGGACTCGCGATCCTCGGCGAGGACGGCGTCCGCGAGAGTGCCGAGCGCAGCGGCGATCGCCGTTTCGAAGCCGGGCTTCACCGAGACCGACTCGGCGACGACCCCACGCACACCGGCGAGCTTGGCGGCAACGAGGTCGGCTGACCCGTCCTTGATGTCGAGGGCGCGCGTCAGGGCGCTCGTTTGGGCGGCGAGGGCGTCGCGCTCGCGTTCGTGACCGTGAACGAGGTCGCGGAGGCGTTCGATCTCGGCCTCGGCTTCGAACACCGCTGCCTGCGCGAGCTCGTATCCCTCGTCGAGTCCGCTCTCGCCGGCGTCGACGTCTCCCGCGGACTCCTCGACCTCGTCGAGCTGACGCTGGGCGGCCGTTCGCCGGTCGGTTGCCGCATCGAGGGCGTTCTCCTGGCGAAGCCGCTCCCCCCGCACGGCGGCGAGCCGGGAGGCTGCCGTCTCGGCCTGGCCGGCGAGTTTCGTGATTTCGAGGTCGTGCTTCGAGACGAGAGCGCTCTGCGCCGCGATCTCGACATCGACGGCATCGAGCCGACTGCGCGCGGATGCTGTGTCGGCCTGCGCGCGCTGCCACGCGGCATCCGCGGTGCCGATCGCCTCGGTGAGCCTCGCGACCTCGGCTCGCGCGTCGTCGACCATCGAGCGCGTAACGCTCGGGCCCGAATCGTGGGCGTCGTCCTGCGAACCGAGAAGCGCGAGCCGCTGGTTGGCCAGCGTGTACAGGTTGCGAAGTCGCTCCTGCGCGGATTCGAGGGCGAAACTCGTCCGCCTGGCACCGTCGACGGCGTCGCCGACTTGCGCCTGTTCGATACGAGAAATGCGGAGTTGCTTTTGCTCGAGCTGCTCCTGCAGCACGATGCGTTCGGTGTGCCGTTCGCTCTCGGTGCGACCGTGGTCGTCGAGCGCGCGGCGCAGGGCGACGACATCGTCGGCAAGGATGCGGGCGCGGGCATCCCGAACGATCGCGGCAATGCTCTGGGCCTCGCGGGCGATCTCGGCCTGGTGCCCGAGCGGCTTGAGCTGGCGACGGATCTCCCCGGCCAGATCGCTGAGACGTGTGAGGTTGGTCTGCATCGCATCGAGCTTGCGGAGGGTCTTCTCCTTGCGGCGACGGTGCTTGAGGATTCCGGCGGCTTCCTCGATGAAGCCGCGCCGCTCTTCGGGGCTCGCGCGGAGAACGGCGTCGAGCTGACCCTGACCGACGATGACGTGCATCTCGCGTCCGAGACCGGAGTCACTCAGAAGCTCCTGCACGTCGAGGAGACGGCAGTTCTCTCCATTGATGGCGTAATCGCTGCCGCCGTTGCGGAACAGCGTGCGCGAGATGGTGACCTCGGTGTACTCGATCGGCAGTGCGCCGTCGGAGTTGTCAATGGTGAGGATCACCTGGGCCCGGCCGAGCGGGCCACGGGTCGACGTGCCGGCGAAGATGACGTCTTCCATCTTGCCGCCACGCAGGGTTTTCGCCCCCTGCTCCCCCATCACCCACGCGAGCGCATCGACGACGTTGGATTTGCCCGACCCGTTCGGCCCAACGACACAGGTGACTCCCGGCTCGAAAGCGAAGGTGGTGGGTTGCGCGAACGATTTGAAGCCCTTCAGCGTGAGGCTCTTCAAATACACCGCGTGTCCCTTCCTGTTCGTTCCCGGGCGAAGCTCTGCACTACCGTACCGAAGGAATCCTCACAGCCCAGTGATCGACCCGCTTTTTCGGGGTGGAATCCACTGGTACGGGTGCCGTCGGCTGGCTAAACTGGTCCGCTGCCCGGATCGGGGCACCAGAAACCGCGGGAGCTTTCATGGACGCAGGCACCGAATCCCTCACCATCGATGAACTCGATATTCCGACCAGCCTCGATGAGGCCGCCGGAGCGGATTTCGTCGAGATGGTCGAGATGCGCAATAAGGTCGAGGCCGAGATCCTCGGGAACGATGATCTCGCGCCGACGGCGAAGGAACTGCTGCCGAAGTACTCCGATCCCTTCGCTCCCAAGCGGATCTTCCTCGCCCGTGTCGACGGGCGGATCGCCGGTCGAGCCGTGTACGAGTGGCAAATCGAGGAAGGCGTTCGCGCCGTCTTCTTCGAGATCCAGGTCGCGTCAGATGTGCGGCGGCGAGGCATCGGCACCACCCTTCTCGAGAAGATCGAGTCGACGGCGGCATCGGAGCACCGGGACATCCTGCAGTCGTGGAGTGAACACCGGCTCCCTGCCTCGACGAACCTTCTCCGCTCCCCCACCGGGTTCGGCGCTGTCGAGCGCGACGACCCGACCGTCCGCTTCGCCCTCGCGCATGGCTATTCGCTCGAGCAGGTCGACCGGATCTCGCGCATCGATCTGCCGGTCGACCATCGTGAACTGGCCGAGCGACGGAATGCCGCTGAACAGCACGCGTCCGGGTACGCGGTCGTCCAGTGGATCGGGCGGTGCCCCGAGCGGTGGCTCACCGACATGGCACGTCTTCACCAGAGGATGTCGACGGATGCCCCCTCCGCCGGCATCGAGTTCACAGAAGAGCAGTGGGATGAGAAGCGCATGGGCAACCTCGACGATATGAATGAGGCGGGAGGTCGCGTCAACCTCACGTCTGCGGCGCTGCACCTCGAGTCGGGGCACCTCGTCGGATACACCGACCTCGCGCTGCCCGAGATCGAAGGGCGCCCGGCGGTCCAGGAAGACACACTCGTACTCAAAGAGCACCGGGGACACCGCCTGGGCATGCTCCTCAAACTCGCGAACCTCGAACAGCTGATGCGGGTATCCCCGGAGACACCCCGGATCACGACGTTCAATGCCGAAGAGAACCGCCCGATGCTCGACGTGAACGAAGCGGTCGGATTCGTCGCCATCGGGTGCGAGGCGGCGTGGAAGAAGACCGTGCGACCGTAGTCGACGACCCGGACGCGGGCCGCGGCATCCGCTCGGGTGCGAGGTTGGGTCGATCGGGCCGAAAGGGTTGTTCCGAAACGACACGAACGACCCTTCAGGACCGATCGAATGCGTGAACCGCCCTTCGGGACCGATCGATGGCATCCGTCGATGGCCCACGAGCGTGAATCGCCACACTATGTCGCCAACAGCTCAAATGAAGAGCAGTTCGTGGCGAATCAGCTCGTCGCGGCAGCGCGAACAGCACTTTGGGGCAATTCGATGCGGTGCAGCGCGGAGTTGAAGCGCCTCAGCGCCGGCGCTGGCACCTCGGGCAGAAGTGCGACGACCGATTCATGAACTTCTCGCGCCGGATCACCGTGCCGCAGCGCGGGCACGGCTGCCCCTGCCTGCCGTAAGCGTTGAGGCTGTGCGCGAAGTACCCGGACGCCCCGTTCACGTTCACGTATTGGGCATCGAAACTCGTGCCACCCTCGGCCAGGGCCTTCGCCAGCACGGCACGCACCTCGGCGAGCAGAAGCGCGGCGCGACGCGTGGACAGCGACGCAGCGGGCTGCTCGTAGTGGATCTTTGCCGCCCACAGCGCTTCGTCGGCGTAGATGTTTCCGATTCCGGAGATGAGCGTCTGGTCGAGCAGGGCCCGCTTCGTGCCGGTGGCCTTGCGCCCGAGCAACATCAGAAAGCGTGCTTCGTCGAAGGCAGGGTCGATCGGGTCACGGGCGATGTGGGCGACCTGGCTCGGAACGAGCGGATCTCCGGCAACAGCACCGGTGTATCCGCCGGGGAACTCGTCGGGCGTTGGCAGCAGGGTATCCACCGCCATCCCGCCGAAGATGCGCTGGTCGACGAAGTTGATCAGCAGCTCGCCGTGATCCGGTGACTCGATCGCGAGGCGAACGCGGGTGAGCGGGTCGATGGTGCCAGGGCTCCTCAACAGCATCTGGCCGCTCATGCCCAGATGGGTGACGAGCGCGGTGCCGTTGTCGAGCGGAAACCAGAGAAACTTTCCCCGTCGCGCGGCCGCACGAATCGTCCGGCCTTCAAGAGCGGCGAGAAACGGGCCGGATGCCACGTCGTGGCGTTTCAGAGACCGGGAATCGAGAACCTCGACTCCGGTGATGAGAGCACCGCTGACGGCGGGTTCGAGGCCGGCACGAACGACCTCGACCTCAGGAAGCTCGGGCACTCAGCTCAGTCCACGCCGTGAGAGCAGCGGCCATCTCGGCGTGTTTCTTGCTCGTGCCCTTGCCGACGGCGGTGACGAGGTCGCCGACCGTGACCGTTGCGACGAAGACGCGATCGTGGTCGGGTCCTGAACTCTCCATCGTGTAAACGGGCGACGGTGCGTTGTGGGCAGCGGCGGCTTCCTGCAAGCTCGTCTTCGGGTCCATGGCAGCGCCAAACCGTGCGGGGTCCGCGAGGAGCGGTTCGACGAGCCGCAGCACGAGCGCACTCGCGGTCTCGAGCCCCTGGTCGATGTAGATGGCGCCGATGAGGGCTTCCATGGTGTCGGCGAGGATCGATGCTTTCTCGCGACCGCCCGTGAGCTCTTCACCACGGCCCAGCCGCAGATACTGACCGAGGCCGATGGTGTTGGCTATCTCGGCAAGCGCAACCGTCGACACGACACTCGCCCGCATCTTCGCGAGCGCTCCCTCGGGAAGATCCGGATGCTCGCGATAGAGCTTTTGCGTGACGGACAGGCCCAGAACGGAGTCGCCGAGAAACTCGAGGCGCTCGTTGTGCGGGATGCCGCCGTTTTCGTACGCGAAAGACCGGTGCGTGAGTGCGTGCTCGAGAATGTCCGGGTTAAGCGACACACCGAGGGTCGCAAGAAGCGGCCCTCGGTCTGTCAAGCTCTCTGCCATCTAAATGCGATGCAGTGGTGCTGGTCGCAGACTATACGTCGGCGACCTTGCGGCCCTTGTACTCCATGAAGAGTGCGGTGCCTGCGGAGTCTTCGACAACCTTCGCGCGGTGCGGGAGGCTGTAGGTGGTCTTGCCGTTTTCGACGGTCTTCACCAGGGTCGGGGGCGTGGCCTTCCACTGTGCACGGCGTGCACGGGTAGAGGCTCGTGACATTTTGCGCTTCGGAACAGCCATGTCTTATCTCTCTTCTTTGCTTACAGCATCCGAGTTGTCGGAGCCTGGGTCTGAGGAGAACCCGGCGAGCGCAGACCAGCGAGGATCGACGGTCTCTTGGGGTTCATTGTCCGGGATTTCGGCCAGCCGCTCGCCGGTCTCGGGGTCGAGTCCTGGGCAATCTGGCTGGCATACCGGCTGAAACGGCAGCGACAAAACCACTGCGTCCCTGATGAGAGGTTCAAGATCCACGTGGTCATCGTGAACCTCGTAGTCAGAGGCTTCGCTCCCAGAGTACGCGAAAAGTTCCTGAAACTCGACTTGGACACCCTGCTTGATGTCAGTCAGGCATCGGCCGCACTCTCCGACGGCCACGGTTTCGATCTCAGCGGTCACGAGAACGCCCTCGTGCACGGACTCGAGCCGGATGCGTTCATGCACCGGCGTGCCCGCCTGAACAGCGATCAGGCCCTCGCCAAATTGTTCGGGCGTGTTCACGACGAGGTCGTGTTCGCGCATTTCGCCCGGCTGGCGGACCAGGTCGCGGATATTGACCGCGAACGGCGATTTCTTGTTTTTACTCACACCCATGATTGTATCGGGCACACACCGCGTGGTCTGGGTGCCCCCTGAGTGAGGAGCCTCAGGCGGGCTCGGGTACGGGACCGCGGTACACCGGGGAGAGAATGGATGCCGGTGCGAGCGTTCCGCGCACCCGGTCGGCGATCCCCGCCTGGCGACGGAGAGCATCCGTCACCATCTCGGTGTTCTCGGCAAGGGCCGGCCCGCTGAGCCGACGGGCTGTCGTATCCGGGTCGGCAAAACGCGCCCGTTCGACCGCGTCGAGGAGGGCGTTGAGGGCCTCGCGCTCACTACTGCTGAAACCTGCCTTACCGGCGAGGACCGCAGAGAAGGCTCGCGGCGTGTCGGCGTCGCTGACCGGGAGCCCCCAATCCTGTGCGGCATCCGACACCTCGCGCCAGGCGGTGAGTGCCCCCGCTTTACCGGAACGGACGTTCGCGACCCGTGATCGTCTGCGGAACGCACGGAGAAGAGCGGGAGATCCGAGGATCAGCATCAGAACCGCTGCGGCGCCAACCATCGCCGCCGTCGACGGAGGTCCGACGACGCCACCTCCGGCTGCCTCCGTGGGCGATTGCGGTGCGACTGGAGCTTCGTCGGTCTGCTGCCGCTCTGCCTGCCGCGCGTCCTGCACGTCCCGGCCGTCGTTGCTGCTCGTCTCGGCGCGTGCGTAGTCCGGCACGACCCCTCGACCAGGCGTCGGTTCGAAGGGGACCCAGCCGACACCGGCGAAGTAGAGCTCCGGCCAGGCGTGCAGGTCATCTGTTCCGACGGTGTAGGTGCGCCGGGTCTCTGCGCCGACGACGCGGTCTCCCGGCAGGTATCCCAGTGAGATCCGGGCGGGGATCCCAGCCATCCGGGAGAGAATGGCCATCGCCGAGGAGAAGTGCACGCAGTATCCGCTCTTCTTCTCGAGGAACTCGGCAATCACGTCGAATCCGTCGCCGTCATAGCCGTCCTCAACGGGCGCTTCGACGGAGTACAGGAATTCGGTGCTTCGCAGGTACTGCTGGATCGCGAACGCGGTGTCATACGCGTTGGAGGTGTTCGCGGTCACCTCGGCGAGCGTTTCACCGAGAATCGCCGGGATCTCCTCGGGGACTTCGAGAAAGCGCTGGACGTTCGGGGGGATCGCGGGCTGCGCTGCGATGAGCTGCTCACGGGTCGGTTGAATCAAGACGCTCTCGGCGATGTAACTCTGACCTGCAGCGCTCGCCAGCCGGCTCGACAGCGTGAGGCCCTCGGTGTCCCACATCCATCGTCCGTCCGCGCCGAGCACGCGCACGCTGGGGAACGGCACCGGCAGCCACGGTGCGATCATCGCGTTCACCTGGATCGTGGTCGTCGTGGGCTCGGTGACGATGTCATCGGAGAGACCCGGAACAGCGATCATCGTGCTCGGCTCGTTGAGCTGACGGACCCGCTCGTCGCCGGCGGACCAGGTGGTGCCGTTGAACTGGTCGAGCGTCAGGAGTCGGAAGTACAGAGACTCGTCGGTCGTGGTCACGTAGGAGAACTGCTCGGCGCCGCCGGGGCGACGCAGATCCTTGCCGAGGTCGGCGAGCGGGCTCACCCCGCGCCCGAACACCGATCCCCCGCTCGACGGGAGCAGGCTCTCGCCGTTGTAGCCGGGCGCCGCGGCAGCGAAGACGAGCGAGCCCACGACGGCGAGTGCACCGATGCTGAGCATTCCGCCCGGGCGGCGGGAGTACATGCGTCGAACTCGCGTATCCGACCAGAGAACGACGAGGTAGGCGGCACCGCACAGGGCGAGGGCGACAAGGTTGATGTCACCGCTGACGAAACCCGGGATCAAGGCAATGGCGACGGCGGGAACACCGACGAACGCGGGAATCCGGGCGCCGATCGCGACCGCGTCGAGGAGGATCGCGAACGCTCCCGCTCCAACGGCGAGGACGAAACGGATGCCGATATCGGCATCCGCCGGGGTGCCCTGACTCGCGATGGATTGCAGACCCTGGCGGCCCAGGTCAACGAATGCACCGGCCGTCTCGAACGTCGGCACAACGAGCGCGAACGATTCGTCGGGCGCGAAGAACAGCACGAGCAGCGCCAGCCAGACCCCGGAGGCGATGAGCGTCGCGATCCATGTTCGCGCCCCGATCGATCGCGCGGCCGCCGCTGATGTCAGAACGATCGTGCCCATGAGGGCGATGCCCAGCCACCAGGACGCTCCGTCGAGAAGCGGGCTCAGCGTCGACACACTCATGACGTAGAGCAGGACGAGCGCCCAGCTGAGCGGCCAGAGGCGGTGAGCTGAGGATCGGCGCTCGGCCAGTTCGGCCTGGGCCCGGGTACGGATGCGACGTGGCGGCGTCGCCGACGGCCGCGCGTCCGGCCTGGGCGGACTAACGACGGACATGGTCACCACCCCGTGCGGCAACGGTCGCATCCCCGAAGGCGACGCGGGTCCAGGCTGCTTCGACGCTCGTCTGTTCGTCGGCGAGCACGGCTCTCCAGCCGGCGTCCGAGAGTGTGGTCAGCTCGTCGACATCCCGTGCCCGGGAACTCTCGGCCGCACGGGTGAGGAACACCACCGCCGGCGAAGCATTGACCTTCGCAGTGGCGAGACGTCGGGCACCGAGCGGCGACACCCGCCCGAGGACAGCGAACACGGGCATGACCGTTCCGGTGCGCCCGATGACCCGGTGGAGGCCTGCGCTGACGTCGTAGAGCTCGGGCACCGGGAACCGTTCGGCGTCGGCGAGGGTCTCGAGAAAACCGCCGGAGTCGCCGGAGGAGAAGCGGGAGATGCGGAACGGAACCGTGCCGTCCGCGAGAGGGACGGCATCCGTTGCGCTTTCGACGAGGGAGATCGCATAACCGGAATCGAGAAGGTGGATGCCGATCGACGCGGTGAGTTCCACCATCCGTTCGAAGTGAAGGCTCGATGTTGCGCCCGCTGCCGAGCCTTTGGTCGCCAGAGCGCTATCGAGGAGGAGCGTCGCTTCGGGGTCGCCCTCCTGCTCCTCCTGCCGGACCATGAGTTCACCGCGTCGCGCTGTCTGCCGCCAGTGCACACGGCGCAGCGGGTCGCCGGGGCGGTACTCACGAGCGATGAGCTCGTCGGCGCGTTGGGTGGCAAGGTGGCTCAGGTCATGCTGGGCACCGTCTCCGCTCGCGGATCGCAGCCCCGCGTCGGAGAGATCGGTCACCCGCGGGGTCACGATGAGGGGCTGGGGGTCAGCGATCCTCCGCTCCGTCGTGACGAGGCCGAACGGGTCACCATGGCGCACTCGAAACGGCCCGACGGAGTATCGTCCGCGCGAACCGGAGCGCAATTCGTACTCGAGAAGTGCCCGGTACCCGCGGACACTACCCGGGAGCCGGCGCGGGAGCTCGCCGCTCGGGGTCCGCGCGAAGACGGGCGGCACTTCGTCACGCCAGGAGGCGATCGCGGCGATGTCTTCGTCCCGGGTCTCGACGACGGTGCGGACGAGCGCGGGCTCTCCCACCGAGACGGAGGCTGGGGTGAAGGTTCGCACGGCGGACATCCGCGGGCGATGTGTTCTCACGTACACGGCGGATCCGGTGAACAGGAGAATCGGGAAGAGGAACAGAAAGATGCCCTCGCGCCGGTCGACCACTGTGGCGGCGACAAGGACGGCGCTCCCCACGAACAGCACACCCCAGCCTCGCACCGTCGGACGGACGGCACGGAACCGGCCTGACTGGGATGCCACGTCGGCTACCTCGTGTTGGACGGCGGAACGACGGCGGTGTCGACGATTCTGCCGACGAGGTCGGCGATCAGTTCGTCACCGTGCTGGTGGTGGCCGAGCGCCCGGCTGGTGGGCATGAGGCGATGGCCGAGGACGGGAAGGGCGAGTTCATCGATGTCGTCGGGCAGCACGAAGTCGCGGCCGGAGACGAGAGCGAGGCCCTTTGCCGCACGAACCAGCTGAAGAGTTGCCCGAGGGCTGGCGCCCAGCCGGAGGTCGGGGTGCGTCCGCGTTTGACGAACGATGCCGACCGCATACTCTTTGACGCTCGGCGAGACGTAGACGTTCCGGACGGACACCATCATGCGCCGGAGGGATGCGGCAGAAACGACGGGCTCGAGTGCGGCCAGCGGATTCGAGATGTCGCGGGTGGAGAGCATGCTCAATTCGGCGCCCTCGTCTGGGTACCCCATCGAAATCCGGGCCATGAATCGGTCACGCTGCGCTTCTGGGAGGGCATACGTGCCCTCCATTTCGATCGGGTTCTGGGTGGCGATGACGGTGAACGGACTCGACAGCGGGTACGTGGAGCCGTCGACGGTGACCTGGCGTTCCTCCATGCACTCGAGGAGAGCCGATTGCGTCTTCGGTGACGCTCGGTTGATTTCGTCACCGATGACGATGTTCGCGAAGACCGCGCCCGGCTTGAATTCGAACCGGCGATCAGCCTGGTTGTAGACCGAGATTCCCGTCACGTCGCTCGGCAGGAGGTCGGGGGTGAACTGGATCCGGCTGACCGTTGCGTGCACCGACCGGGCAAGCGCCTTCGCGAGCATTGTCTTGCCGACACCCGGAACGTCTTCGATGAGCAGGTGGCCTTCGGCGAGGAGAACGGTGAGCGCGGTGCGCACGGCAGCGTGCTTGCCGTCGATGACCGATTCGACGTTGCGGATGATGTCAGACGCGAGCCGATGTGCCTCAGCGGTCGGCATCCCCTCGACGTCGGCGTCAAGCACGGGTGAACCGTCGGTCGGTGCGTGCGTCGGCAGGCTGGTCATGATGCCTGCAGGAATCGGGCAACGGCTGGCGGGACATACGGGCTGACGTCACCGCCGAGACCGGACACCTGGCGGACCAGGGAACTGGATACGTGGGCATGTGCCGGGTCGGGGAGCATGAAGATCGTCTCAACACCGGCGAGGTGGCGGTTCACGATGGCCATCGGTGTTTCGTACGCGACGTCCACCTGCGACCGGATACCTTTCACGAGCACAGATGCCCCGACATCCGTCGCGTAGTCCACGAGAAGTCCCATGCTCCACGAGGCGACCGTGATGTTTCCGGGGTCGCCGGCATCCGTGATCGATCGTTCGAGGAGAGACACCCGCTCGGAGATCGGCAACAGTGCTGTCTTGCCTGGGTTGTGCACAACGAGGACATGGAGCTCGTCGAACAGGCCGGCTGCCCGCTGGATCACATCCATGTGACCGAGGGTGACGGGGTCAAACGAGCCGGGAACGACAGCGATCCTCTTCATGTTTTCAGCCTACCGGGGAGGTTTGCCACCCGGCCACGGTCATCAGAAAACCGTCAGGGAGAGAGCGACCCCCGTTCGAGCCGCCGGACGCCGCTAGTTCTTCGAGAGCGCTGCCCGGGTGACGGCGTCCACGCGCTGCTCGAGGGCCGCGCGAAGGACGGGATGCTCCGACAGCGCCGGGTCCGAGTCGAGGACCGCTGCTGCCTCGGACCGCGCCAGGGCGATGAGATCCCCGTCGTGCACGACCCGGAGAAGTTTCAGCGATGACCGGCCGCCGGACTGCGCGCTGCCGAGGACGTCGCCCTCCTGCCGGAGTTCGAGGTCGACCTGGGCGAGTTCGAAGCCGTCGAGGGTCGCCGCAACCGCGTCGACACGTTCCCGTGCAATGCTGCCCGGCTCGGCTGCGGTGACGAGCAGGCAGAGGCCCGGCAGCCCGCCACGGCCGACGCGGCCGCGCAGCTGGTGCAGCTGGGACACACCGAACCTGTCGGCGTCGAGCACGACCATGGCCGCGGCGTTGGGTACGTCGACGCCGACCTCGATCACGGTCGTCGCCACGAGAACGTCGATGCCGCCCGCCGCGAAGAGGCGCATGATGGCATCCTTCTCGTCGCTCGGCATCCGTCCGTGAAGCGCCGCAAGCCGGAGAGACGTGGTGGCTTCAGTAGCTGTGAGTTCGGCGAGGGTCCCGACGACGGTTGCACGGGGGCGCTCCGGTTTGCCTTCCGGCTCCGCGGGCTCGACGTTGACGGGCGGTTCACCGTCGTCCTCCGGCTCGCCGACGTCGATCGCCGGGCAGACCACGAACGCCTGCCTGCCTGCTGCGACTTCTTCGGCGACGCGCGTCCAGACGCGGTGGATCCAGGCTGGGTGGTCGACGAGGCCGACCACGAAGGTTTCGATGCCGGCCCGGCCAACGGGCAGTTCCCGGATCGTGCTGACGTCGAGGTCGCCGAAGACCGTCATGGCGACGGTGCGTGGGATCGGGGTCGCCGTGAGCACGAGGACGTGCGGCGGTCGGTGCCCCTTCTGCCGGAGCGTCTCGCGCTGTTCGACGCCGAACCGGTGCTGCTCATCGACGACCACGAGCCCGAGGTCGTAGAAGGTCACGTTCTCGCTCAGCAGGGCGTGGGTGCCGATGACGATCTTTGCCTGCCCGCTGACGATGCGGAGCATCGCCTTCCTGCGCTCTGCGGCGGGCATCTGCCCGGTCAGGAGCGTGGGCATGAGTGTCGCCGAGAGATCGGGGCCGAGCGACTTGACGATGGAGCGCAGGTGCTGGCCCGCGAGTACCTCGGTCGGGGCGAGGAGCGCCGCCTGACCGCCGGACTCGGCGACGGTGAGCATCGCCCGCAGGGCAACGAGCGTTTTGCCCGAGCCCACTTCGCCCTGCACCAGCCGGTTCATCGGAACGGCGCTTGCGAGGTCGTCGGCGATCTCGCGACCGACGTCCTGCTGGTCGCCGGTCAGAGTGAATGGGAGCGCGGCGTCGAAGCGTTCGAGCAATCCGCCCGCGGCTGGAACCCTCGGTTCGGTCTCCTCAAAGCGGGCGATCTGCCGCTGCTGCAGGAGAGCGGCCTGCAGGAGGAATGCCTCCCGGTGGCGCAGGGTGTCGCGCGCGACGTGCCAGTCGGCATCCGTTTGTGGGCGGTGGATCTTTTCGATCGCTTCGCTGTATCCGAGAAGGTTCTCGCGCTCGCGGACCTCCTCCGGCAGAGGGTCAGGAAGTGGATCGAGGCTGTCGAGCACGAGCGACATGGCCTTGGCCAGTTGCCAGCTCGCGACACTAGCTGTCGCGGGGTAGATCGGAATGGGCGTCATCGCCCATTTGCGGGCTGCGTCGGAACCCGTGCCCTGCGCTGCCGCGTCGAAGAGTTCGTAGTCGGGGTGAGCGAGCTGCAGCGCACCCTTGTAGTCGCCGACCTTGCCGGCGAAAATACCGCGCACGCCGGGCGCGAGCTCTTTGGTGCGCCAGGACTGGTTGAAGAAGGTGAGGATGAGGATGCCCTGGCCGTCGGTGATCCGGACCTCGAGGATCGATCCGCGGCGGGCCTTCATGGGGCGTTCGCGCACATCGAATACTTCGGCCACGATCGTCACGTTTTCGCCGACGGGGATGCGGCTGAGCGCGGTCAGCTCTCCCCGGGTTGCGTACCGACGCGGGTAGTGCTCGAGGAAGTCACCGATCGTGACGATGCCGAACGCTCGCTTGAATGCTGCTGCCGTGCGGCCGCCGAGAACTCCGTCGAGTTTCGTGGCGGTCGGGTCGGTCGGCATACTCCGAGTCTAGGCACCGGCACCGACGC
The DNA here is from genome assembly GCF_055361225.1 of Mycetocola sp. TRD_SC_2. NCBI lineage: Bacteria > Bacillati > Actinomycetota > Actinomycetes > Micrococcales > Microbacteriaceae > Mycetocola > Mycetocola sp. TRD_SC_2. The sequence continues at coordinate 1,849,912 of NZ_CM143954.1, forward strand.
TTCCCCGCCCACACCGAGGGTACTGTTGGCGGGTGACGAGAATCGTGTCCGGGTTTGCCGGTTCCCTGCCCCTCAAGGTGCCGAAGTCGGGCACCCGGCCCACGAGCGATCAGGTGCGCGAGGCGATGTTCTCCGCTCTCGACGCCCGCGATGCCGTCGACGGGGCCCAGGTGCTCGATCTCTACGCCGGTTCAGGTGCGCTCGGCCTCGAAGCTGCGAGCCGCGGAGCCGTCGAGGTCGTGCTGGTCGAACGGGCTGCCTCGGCAGCTGCGGTCTGCAAGGACAACGCTCGCGCAGTGCAGAAGGCGGCGCCGACCCCCCTCACGGTGACGGTCGCGGCACGGTCGGTTCAGAGCTACCTCGAGTCCGCCGTCGGTACCTTCGACCTCGTCTTTCTGGACCCGCCGTACGATTTGCCGGAGTCCGAGCTGACGGCGAACCTTGCCCTGCTCCCCCGCGTTCTCGGCGCCGATGCACTCGTCGTGGTCGAGCGCAGCAAACGTACTCCCGAACCCACCTGGCCGGACGGGCTCGTCCCGATCCGCTCGAAGAAGTACGGCGAGACCCTCGTCTGGTGGGCGGAACCAGCGCCCGCCGCGTAGTCTCCAGGCCTCGCCGCGCTCCCGCCGGGCGTTGCTCGGCCACTAATCGCTGGACAACCGCATTGCTCGGTCAGTAATGGCTGAAAGTTAGCTCCAACTCGGACCAAAAGCGGCCGAGCAACGAACCGGGCGCCTCACGCCGGCTCAGCCGGCGTGCCCGTCCCAGCCGACGTAGGGGTCCCAGCCGAGCACGCCGCCGACATCCGCCCCATCGAGGGTGACACCGCTCCCGCTCTCGATCCGCCCGATGGGCCGGAAGCCCCGAGGCAGGGTCACCTCCGGCGGGAACGTCGCGAGCAGTGCGTGGTCCTCTCCCCCGCGCAGCGCAGCCTCCGGGTTGTCGCCGAGGGCACTCCGGAACACATCGACGCGCACCCCGCTGGCCTTGGCAATCCGAGCAGCATCGAGCGCGAGCCCGTCCGAGACGTCGAGCATGGCGGATGCTCCGGCGACGGCCGCATCGACACCAGAGACAATCGGGGGCGACGGAGCGAGTTGCGCCCCAACGAGGTCCGGCTCGCGGGCGCGCAGCGCTACAGCCGCCGCGGCATCCGGACCGCCGTCCGAATCGACGGCCTGTTCGAACAGCAGACGTAATCCGGTTGCGGCCCGGCCGGCGTCCCCCGCGAGAGCGAGGACGTCGCCCGATCGCGCACCGCTCCGCAGCACCGGGGGTCGCCCCTCGAGGTCGCCGAACGCTGTGATGGCAAGAGTCAGGGTGTCGGAGACGGACATGTCGCCCCCGACAACGCCACATCCGGGAGCGAGCTGTGCGCAGGCATCCCGCAGCCCCATCGAGATGCCCTCGAGGACGCTCACCGCAGTGCCGCGCGGTGCGGCGATGGCGACGAGGAGTCCCGTCGGCCTGGCGCCCATGGCGGCGACGTCGGCAAGGTTGGATGCGGCGGCTTTCCAGCCGAGGTCGTGGGGCGTAGACCAGGCCACGCGGAAGTCGGGGCCGTGCACCATCATGTCGGTCGTCGCGACGAACCGGCCGTCAGGGGCCGCGAGGACAGCGGCGTCGTCGCCGGGTCCGAGCAACTGGCTGTCGGACACCGGGAGCAGAGGGAAAATCCTGTCGAGCACCGCGAGCTCGTGCACGTCGCCGACAGTGTCAGTGCTCTCGCCAGGACCGGCGTTCTCTCCGCGTTCGCTCATGCGTTCAACGGTAGCCTGAGAGGGATGATCTCCCGCACCGCGCTCCGCTCCCTCACCGGCACTTCGTTGCTCGTCGTCCTCGCGACGACCCTGCTCACCGGTTGTGTCCAGGCCGTTCCCCTCGAACCGGCCGACAACGCCAACGACCCGGCGTGTGCCGACGTGACCGTGCGGCTTCCGGACACCGTTGCTGACAAGCCGAAGCGCGAAACGTCCGCCCAGGCAACGGGTGCGTGGGGAACCCCCGCCGCCGTCATCCTGCACTGCGGTGTCGCCGTGCCGGGTCCGACCACCGATGCCTGCATCGCGCTCAACGGTGTCGACTGGATCGCCGATGAGTCGGATGCCGCGGACGACACCTACCGGTACACCACCTACGGGCGCGAGCCGGCGATCGAGGTCGTCATCAACGCGGATGCCGAGACCGGCGGCGTCTCGGGGACGACGGCTCTCATCGACCTGACCTCTGCCGTGCAGGCGATCCCGGCCACGTCGGCGTGCATCTCACCCGACGACGTTCTCGACTGAATCCTGGCGTCACACGCCACGAATTCACTCACGACGGACGGATTCATCCAGCGCGCCGGGTGAATCCCGTCCGTATCGAGTGAAACTCGTCGTCAGGCGCCGCGACGCGCAGCTGCAACGTCGAGAAGCTCGGTGATGAGGTCGCCGTAGCTGAGGCCAGACGCGATCCAGCAGCTCGGGAACATCGAGATCGGGGTGAAGCCCGGCATCGTGTTGACCTCGTTGACGATAATCGAACCGTCCGGCTGGAGAAAGAAATCGACGCGGGCGAGCCCCTCTGCACCGATCGCCTCGAATGCGCGAACGGCGATCCACTGCAGCTTTTCGAGCATCTCGGGTGGCAGGTCAGCCGGGCAGATCAGGTCGATGCCCGGAGCATCGAGGTACTTGGCGTCGAAGTCGTAGAACTCGCGACCCGAGATCACAATCTCACCGGCGACGGATGCCCGGGCGGGCTGCCCCGGACGGCCTCCGAGAACCGCGATCTCGACCTCGCGACCAGGAACACCGGCCTCGATGAGAACCTTCGAGTCCTCGGCGAGGGCGACGCGCATGGCGGCATCCATCTCCGACGCCGTGGACACGCGGCTGACGCCGACGCTGGACCCGGCGCGGGCCGGCTTGACGAACACGGGAGAACCGAGCACCGAAAGCGCCTCCACAGCGAGCTGCGGGTTGGAGCGGTACTCGATGTCGGTCACCGTGCGCCACGGCGCGACGGTGATTCCAGCGTGCTCGAGAACGGTCTTGGTGAAGTGCTTGTCCATGCCGAGGGCAGAGGCGAGCACGCCACTGCCGACGTACGGGTAGCCGACGAGCTCGAGCATGCCTTGCAGCGTGCCGTCCTCGCCGTACGGTCCGTGCAGGATCGGAAAGACGATGTCGGGGTTGCCGAGCGACCGCTCGGTTCCATCGGCGTCGACGACGCGCAACTCGCGGGTGCGGATGCTGTCTGGCCAGCGCACGCGCGATCCGTTGTCGACGACTTCAGGAAGCCGGGTGGGATCGAGTGCGAACTTCTCCGGCTCGTCCTCCTCGAGGACAAACGCGCCGTCGCGGGTAATCCCTACCGGGATCACATCAAAAAGGTTACGGTCAATCGCCGCGAGGACTCCGCCCGCCGTCGCGCAGCTGATCGAATGCTCGCTTGATCGACCTCCAAACAACACCACCACCAGGCGCTTCTGCGTCATCGTTGATCCTTTCGCCCTGGGGCTCGTCGCTGTCTGTCGTGAGGTGAGGTGCAATGTCTTTGGGGTCGAGCGTGCCGTCGAGAACCTGCTTGACCTGCTCCACGATCGGCATTTCCACACCGATGGACCGGGCCAGTTCGAGCACGGGCGCCACCGAGGCGAGGCCCTCAGCGGTCTGCTGCATCTGCTTGACCACCGCCGAGAAACTATATCCCTGACCGAGCAGTCGCCCGGCCGTGTTGTTCCGTGAGAGCGGCGACTGGCAGGTGGCGATGAGGTCACCGAGTCCGGCAAGGCCGGAGAGCGTTTCGGCCTGGGCGCCCTGGGCCACAGCGAAGTCCGTCATCTCGACGAGGCCGCGGGTGATGATCGACGCCTTGGTGTTCTCGCCGTAGCCGACACCGTCGACGATGCCGATCGCGACCGCGATGAGGTTCTTCAGAACGCCGCCGAATTCGGTACCGATGACATCCGTGTTCACGAACGTCCGGAAGTAGCGGTTACGAGCGAGGAGTGCGACGGCCTGGGCGGTCTCGAGACTGACGGAGGAGATGACGGCGGCCGTCGGCTGTTCCCGCGCGATCTCGAGGGCGAGGTTCGGCCCGGATGCCACGGCGATGCGACTCGGGTCGATCTCCAGTCCCTGGCGGATCACCTCGCTCATCCGCAGACCGGAGCGTTTCTCGACGCCCTTCATGAGCGACACGACGATCGTCTCAGGCTCGAGGAAGGGCCGGATGGCAACGAGATTGTCTCGCAGCGTCTGGCTGGGAACGGCGATGAACACCTGCTGAGCACCGCGAAGGGCCTCGGCGAGGTTGGACGTCGCCGTGAGGTTGGGCGGCAACTGGACCCCGGGCAGGTAGTCGCTGTTGCGGTGCTGCTTCGCGATCTCGCGAGCGAGTTCGGGGCGACGCGCCCACATGGTGACGTCGGCGCCGCCGTCGGCGAGGATCTTGCCGAATGTGGTTCCCCAGCTACCGGTGCCGAGCACCGTCACGCGTGCCGGGGCGGTGAGTCGTCGGCTCAAAATCGGCCTGTGTCCTTCTGATTGTGTTTGCTGGGATCCCACGGCTCGCGCGGGGCTTTCTCTCCCCGGAGATCCTCGAGCAGGGTCGTGATGTCTTTCATGACAACGGCTGTTGCCTCAGCGAGAGTGGATGAGTTCAGAGGCAGGTCCGTGAACGCGGACAGGTCGACCGGGTCTCCGACCTTGACGTCGATCGGCTTGGGCGGGAAGAAGCTGATCTTGCGCGAGTACCTCGCCATGACCTTGTCCGTGCCCCAGTGAGCGATCGGAATGATCGGGATGCCTTGGGCCAAAGCGACCCGGACGGCTCCGGTCTTTCCTCGCATCGGCCACAGATCGGGATCACGCGTAAGCGAGCCCTCGGGATAGATGACAACGCCCTGCCCGCGTTCGACGAGCACGCCTCCGGCTTGAACCGGGTCGTTCCCGCGAGTGGATCCGGCGCGTTCGACCGGGATCTGCCCGGACTTGGTGAGCAGGGTACCGATGACGGGCACCTTGAACAATCCGGCCTTTGCCATGAACCTCGGCGCTCGTCCCATCTTCCAGACGGCGACACCGATGACGATCGGGTCGATTTCGCTGAAATGGTTCGGGGCGAGGATGAACGGGCCCGAGATGGGCAGCTTGTGCCCATCCCGGATCCGGATCTTCATCATCAGTCCGGCTGGCGGGAGCGCGATCGAGGCCAGGAGCCAGTAGATCGACGGTTTGGTTTTTTCGGGACTCGCCCGTCGGTGCTTCTCAGATTTCGTCACGGGCCGATCAGCCTTCGAGAACGAAGTCGGCTCCCAGCTGCTCCAGCTTGGTGATGAATTTCTCGTAACCGCGGCTGATGATGCCGACGTTGGAGACCCTGGACGTTCCCTCCGCGCTGAGAGCTGCGATGAGGTGCGAGAATCCGCCGCGAAGGTCCGGCACAACGATGTCGGCACCGCGCAGGTGCGTCGGTCCGGAGATGACGGCGGAGTGGTTGAAGTTCCGCTGGCCGAACCGGCAGGCCTGCCCGCCGAGGCATTCCTTGTGAACCTGGATCGTCGCACCCATCTCGACGAGGGCGTCGACAAAGCCGAAGCGCTGTTCGTACACGGTCTCGTGAACGATCGACACACCCTTCGCCTTGGTGAGGGCGACCACGAGCGGCTGCTGCCAGTCCGTCATGAAGCCGGGGTGAACATCCGTCTCGATGATGACGGGGTTCAGCTGCGTGCCCGGGTGGTAGAAACGGATGCCGTCATCAGCGATGTCGAACTTGCCGCCGACCTTGCGGTAAACGTTGAGGAAGGTGAGCATCTCGGGCTGGCGTGCGCCGCCGACGAAAATGTCGCCCTCGGTCGCAAGAGCCGCGGCAGCCCAGCTGGCGGCCTCGTTGCGGTCGAACAGTGCTGTGTGCGAGTAGCCCTCGAGCCGCTCGACACCCTCGATCCGGATGACCCGGTCGGTGTCGACCGTGATGATCGCACCCATCTTCTGCAGGATGTTGATGAGGTCCATGATCTCGGGCTCGATCGCTGCACCGCGAAGCTCGGTGATTCCGTCGGCACGAACAGCGGTCAGGAGAACCTGCTCGGTGGCGCCGACGCTCGGGTACGGCAGGTGCACCTTCGTGCCCTTGAGACCGTTGGGGGCAGACATCCGGATGCCGCTTGGCAGCTTCTCGACGATGGCACCGAACTGGCGGAGTACCTCGAGGTGGAAGTCGATCGGGCGGTCACCGATGCGGCATCCGCCGAGGTCGGGGATGAAGGCTTCGCCGAGACGGTGGAGCAGCGGGCCACAGAACAGGATCGGGATCCTGCTGGAGCCGGCGTGGGCGTCGATATCGGCCATGTGGGCGCTCTCGACGTTGGACGGGTCGAGGTGGAGTACACCCTCTTCGTCGCTCGTGACCTTGACGCCGTGGACGTCGAGAAGGCCGCGGACTACCCGGACGTCACTGATGTCAGGAACATCACGCAGGATGCTGGGGGTCTCGCCCAGGATCGCCGCAACCATGGCCTTCGTAACCAGGTTCTTGGCACCCTTGAGTTCGATGCGGCCGCGGAGAGGACGCCCGCCCTGGATGGTGATGGTGTCGCCGGTGAGGCCCACGCTGGCTCCTGCCCGTGATGCATCCTGAAGAAGTGAAGTCAAAAGTGGTACCTGCGCTGCCTTACTTGATGGGAAGAGTCGTGGGTCGCCATGACTCCCTTGAGCCCTCGAATTGGGTGATCTGTGCTTCGTTGCGCAGGGTGAGGCCGATGTCATCGAGCCCTTCGAGGAGCCGCCACCTAGTGTAATCATCGATTTCGAAAGAAACCGTGAGGTCACCGATAGCGGCAGTTTGTGCAACCAGATCCACCGTGATCTCTATTCCCGGCTGTTTTTCGATGAGGGCCCAGATCTTTTTCGTGTCGTCCTCGGAGATCTGCGCGGCGAGCAAACCCTGCTTACCGGAGTTGCCGCGGAAGATGTCGCCGAATCGTGCGCTGAGCACCACCTGGAAACCGAAGTCGCGAAGAGCCCACACGGCGTGTTCCCGCGACGATCCGGTTCCGAAGTCCGGCCCGGCGACGAGTACCTTCGCCCCCTTGAACTCGGGCCTGTTGAGCACGAAGTCCGGGTCCTGGCGCCAGCCGGCGAAAAGGGCATCTTCGAATCCGGTCTTTGTGACGCGCTTCAGGTAGACAGCCGGGATGATCTGGTCGGTGTCGACGTTGGACCGCGTGAGCGGCGCGGCGATTCCGGTGACTGTGGTGAATTTCTCCATGGTCAGTGCGCTCCTTCGAGGTCAGCGGGGCTGGACAGGGTTCCGCGGATGGCGGTGGCTGCCGCGACGAGCGGTGACACGAGGTGCGTGCGTCCGCCCTTGCCCTGGCGACCTTCGAAGTTGCGGTTACTCGTTGACGCGCAACGTTCCCCTGGCGCGAGCTGGTCCGGGTTCATCCCGAGGCACATCGAGCATCCGGCGAAGCGCCACTCGGCCCCGAACGCGGTGATGATCTTGTCGAGGCCTTCTGCCTCAGCTTCGAGCCGAACGCGTGCGGATCCCGGGACGACCATGACGCGGACGCCGTCGGCCTTCTTCTTGCCTTCGATGACGGATGCGAACGCGCGGAGGTCTTCGATCCGGCTGTTGGTGCATGAACCCATGAACACGGCGTCGACGGGGATCTGCTTCATTGGCATACCAGCAGTGAGGTCCATGTACTCGAGGGCACGCTCAGCGGCTGCCCTTTCGTTGGGGTCCGTAATCCCGTGAGGGTCAGGGACCGAGTCGCTGAGCGACACTCCCTGGCCGGGATTCGTTCCCCAGGTGACGAACGGATCGAGAGTGTCTGCATCGAGGAAGACTTCGGCGTCGAACGAGGCACCCTCGTCTGTCGCGAGCGTGTTCCAGTACTCGACAGCGGCATCCCAGTCATCGCCTTCCGGCGCGTGGGGGCGACCCTTGAGGTAGGCGTATGTCGTCTCATCCGGAGCGACCATGCCGGCGCGTGCGCCGGCTTCGATCGACATGTTGCAGATCGTCATGCGGCCCTCCATCGAGAGCGCACGAATGGCGGAGCCGCGGTATTCGAGAACGTAGCCCTGCCCTCCGCCTGTCCCGATCTTGGCGATGACCGCGAGGATGATGTCCTTGGCCGTGACGCCGGGGCGGAGGGTGCCCTCGACATTGATCGCCATGGTCTTGAAGGCCTTCAACGGAAGCGTCTGGGTCGCGAGGACGTGCTCGACCTCGCTGGTACCGATACCGAATGCCATCGCGCCGAAAGCACCGTGAGTGGAGGTGTGTGAGTCTCCGCAGACGACGGTGATGCCCGGCATGGTCAGGCCGAGCTGCGGCCCGACGACGTGGACGATGCCCTGCTCGACGTCACCGAGGGAGTGGAGCCGTACGCCGAACTCTTGAGCGTTTCTGCGGAGAGTCTCGATCTGCGTGCGGCTCGTGAGGTCCGCGATCGGCTTGTCGATCGCGAGCGTCGGAGTGTTGTGGTCTTCGGTCGCGATCGTCAGGTCTGGTCGGCGTACCGGCCGGCCGGCGAGCCGGAGCCCGTCGAACGCCTGCGGGCTCGTGACCTCGTGGACAAGGTGAAGGTCGATGTAGATGAGGTCGGGAGTTCCGTCCTCACCCTTGGCGACGAGGTGGTCTTCCCACAGCTTCTCAGCCAGCGTGCGTGGCTGGCGGGCAGGTGCGGCATGTTTCGGGTGACCTGTCGACGGCGCGCTGTCAGCGGTCGGGGTTGTGTTCTGTTGCATCAGTGTCCTCGCAAGAATGGATGGATCAGGCAAGACGAACCCCGCGACGGGGAGGCCTGGAAGTTAGGCCCCGTCGCGGCAACTAAGAAGCAGACCGAACAGCACGAGACCCAGATTATCACTCGCGGTCACATTCGACGGGGACCGACGTCATATGCGGCCTGCGGGCGGGCACCGTAATGTCAGTGGTCGGGTGTGTACTGGGGGTATGAAGTTCCCGGTCACATCGGTTATCCACAGCCTCCCGGTGAGGCTGGGTGTGGGTGGGTTCATGTCAGTGGTCGGGTGTGTACTGGACTCATGAAAACCTCCGCCAGCACTGCTCCCCCGGCCTTCGAGGCGCCGGGTGTTGAGAATGTGCTGGGCGCAGAGGTGCCGGGGGTTGAGGGTGTGCTGGATGGGGTGATCGCCGCGTTGGCGGTCGCGGTCGAGTCGATCGGGTTGGACCAGCTGTCCCGGTTGCCGGCACAGTCGGTGCTGTCGATCCTGTCCAAAACCGCGGCGCTGGGCCGTGGGGTGGATGCGATCCTCGCCGCGGCGGCGAATGATGTCGCGGTGCGCTCAGACCCGGTGTTCGGCAGTGAGGGGCTCGCGGCCCGGTTGAACTACGCCCGCCCATCACACCTGGTGGAGCAGGTCACCGGAATGTCAGCTGCGGCAGCGGCCCGGCTGATCCGGGTCGGCGCCCGCACCAGCCCCAGGGTTCGGGTCGGCCAACCGTTACCGGCATTGTTCCCGGTAGTGAAAGATGCCCTGCAGGGCGGGTTGATCGGGATCGAAACCGCCGACGTGATCACCAGGGAACTCGCCACCGCCGCACCCCGCGCCGATGTTGAGCATTTGACCGCGGCGGAACAGTTCCTGGTCGGTCAGGCCACCGGCCGAACCGGCCACACCGGTATCGCTCTGCCAACCGATCTGGTCGCGATCCAGGCTCGGCAGTGGCGGGACCGGCTCGACGCCGACGGAATCGAACCCCGAGCCGAGAAAGCGTTCCACAACCGGGACTTCTGGATCTCCCGCCGTGTCAGAAACGGTGTGATGAAGTTCGGCGGCCAGGTCACCCCCGACGTCGGCGGTAAACTCCACGCCCTCCTCGACGCCGTCCTCAGCCCCCGCACCACCGCCCGCTACCAACCCACCGCCCCTGATACCGACACGGAAGCCGTTGACGCGACCGACGGCACCCTGTTTGCAATCGACCGCCCCACCGGTCCCAGCGACGACGCCGAAGAAGGCAGCACAGGTGGAGCCACCGGGCAGAGCGAACAGGCGGGGCGGGTGCGGGATCCCCGCACCCCCGGCCAGCAGCGCGCCGACGTGTTCGCCGCGATGATCGACTCCCTCGCCCGCTCCACCGACACCCCCACCGTCTCCGGCGCCTCCCCCACCGTGATCGTCCGCGTCACCGCCAACGTCCTCGAACAAGAACACGGCACCGGGCAAATCGTCGGGATCCCCGACCCGATCGCCTACTCCGCGATCAAACAAATCCTCTGCGACAGCAGCACCATCCCCATCTACCTGAAACCCGACGGCGGTATCGCCGCGATCGGCATCGAGAAACGAAAATTCAACCGGACCCAACGCGCAGGAATGATCGCCCGCGACGGACCCACCTGCGCCATCCCCGACTGCCAGATCCCCGGCACCGCCTGCGAAGCCCACCACATCACGGAATACCACAACGGTGGACCCACCCACGTCGACAACGGCATCCTGCTCTGCTGGTTCCACCACCACATGGTCGACACCGGAATCTTCACCATCACCATCAGTAACGGAAAACCCGTCATCGACGTCCCCGACTGGCTCACCCGCCGCCCCTACTTCCACTGACACCAATCAAGCACGAACACGACCGCAGAGACTCGACGCTCAACCGCGGAGTGAGATCGAGCACCGTTTAGGAGGCGGACGTCGATTCCTGAAGGGCAAGAACCGGGTGCGCGCTAACTCGCAGCTTCGCGGCCCTAAGATTTACCCCGCGCTTCCTTCCCGTCCCCCTGCCCCAGGAGCTCCGTGTCCTCTCTTCCGACCCCGCCGTCCCGCAGCCTCGCCATCACGAGCATCGGTTACATGATCTTCCTCAGCCGCTGGCTGCAGGCGCCGCTGTATCTCGGCCTCATCGTCGCTCAGGTCATCTATGTGTGGGTCTTCGTGCAGGAGTTGTGGCACCTCGGTGACGAGGTGATCAATCACTCGGCTGCAGTGACCGAGGCGAGCGTCATGCTCGCTGTACTCGGGCTGATCGACGTCGTCATGATTGCGAACCTGCTGATCATGGTGATCATCGGCGGGTACGAAACCTTCGTGTCGAAGATCAACCTCAATGGTCACCCCGATCAGCCCGAATGGCTGTCGCACGTGAACGCCAACGTCCTCAAGGTCAAACTCGCGATGGCCATTATCGGCATCTCGTCGATCCACCTTCTCAAGACCTTCATCGAGGTTGGCAACATGACGGATGCCGGAAGCGGTCAGGAGGTCACGGACGAGAACTACACCTCGCTCGGTGTCTTCTGGCAGGTTGTCATTCACATGGTCTTCATTGTTTCGGCCCTCGCCCTCGCCGCGATCGACCGCATGTCAAAACACACGATTGCGCCCCCCGGAGCTGCGCTCGCGGGGACCAGCCGACACGATGCGCCGGTGGCAGGAGCACTCGAACAGAGACTCACCGACACCCACATCGAAAAGGACACCATCGCTCGCGCCGCCGAGCGTCCGTCGATAAGAAGGTGACTGCACTTTCAGCACTGAACGGTTGTCGTCGCGCAGTGCCACGCTGAAAGCTCCGGCGGCGCTTCAGCGCCGACCAGCCGCGAGTGAGAGCACCCGCTCGAGTGGTCCACGACCGGCAACAGCACGCCACACACTCGCGCCGACGAGTGAGGTGACGGTGAGACCGATCAGAAGTGGCCAGCCGGGATAGTCCAGGCCACCGGAGTCGCGGGCGCCCGCCGCCATGGCGAGCACGACGATCTGGGCGGTGTAGACCGTGAGGGCCAGGGCACCCGCTGACCCCACCGGCCAGAGCACGATGCGAACCGTTCCAGCGAACGGACCCGCAGAGGTGATCAGGAGAAGAAGGCCGAGGATGGCGAGCGCGAGCCCGCCCGACCCGAGGATTTCGGCCGTCGACCCGGTATGCGCCGTCGCCGTGACGCCGATGAGCAGCGCCGCACCCCCGTATCCCGCAACCGCCGCGGAAACACCGCCAGCGAGCAGCCAGACCTGGGTTCGGCGACGGTCCAGCCCTGACCGGGCAGCGATCAGCCCGGCAAGAAGCAACGGAAGCCACACGAGGGCCGGGTACGAGCCGGTCAGCAGATACTCACGAAGCACGTCGGGAACGGATGCCGGAGGCCTCTCCCCCTGGTCGACCGCGTCTGCGAGCACAGGCGCCCCGAACAACACGAGGACCGCCACACCCGCGAGCACCGCACGGGAGGCAAACAGCAGGGGAAGTACGAGGAGAAACATGACCGCGTAGTAATCGAGAATGATCGCAATCTCGCTTCCGAGCGTCCAGAGCAGGAGGCCAAGGAGAAACACGAACAACGTCCGGATCAGCACCACCTGCACGATCCGGCTCCGGGAGCCTCGAGCGGGAGGATGTGTCCCTCCGGAGAGCAACCCCATCGAGACTCCGGCGAGGGTCGCGAACAGGATTGATGAGCGACCGTCGACGAGGAGTTCGGTTTCGTCTGCCCTCGGCATCGCGTGGGCAGCGAACATCCCGAGGATCGCGAGCCCGCGAGCGATGTCGACGGCATCGATCCGGCCGGGTGTGTCGATCCCCCGGCCGGACATGTCGTTATCCCGAAATCCCGGTCAGGCAGGCAGGTCGGCGGATCGCAGGTCCGCGAGAACCCGACGGCGTTCAGCCTGAGCGATCGGGTCCGGCACGGGGAGGGATGCGAGCAACCGCTGGGTGTACGGATCTTTCGGTGCGCCGAGCACTTCTGCACCCGTTCCTTCTTCGATCAGCTTGCCGCGATACAGCACGGCGATCCGATCCGAGAGGATGTCGACAACGGCGAGGTCGTGGCTGATGAAGAGTGCCGCGAACCCGAGTTCCTTCTGCAGCTCGGCGAACAGCTCGAGCACTCGCGCCTGCACGGAGACGTCGAGTGCAGAGGTCGGCTCGTCGGCGATAAGCAGCGTCGGGTCGAGTGCGAGCGCACGGGCGAGGCTCGCCCGCTGGCGCTGGCCGCCGCTGAGTTCGTGCGGGTACCGAGCTCCGTAAGCCTTCGGCAATTGCACGGCCTCGAGAAGTTCACCGACGCGGGTCGAGACCGCCCGCTGGTCGAGGTTTTTCCGGTGCACCCGGAGCGGCTCAGCGACACACTCGGCGATCGTCAGGAGTGGGTTGAAGCTCGACGCCGGGTCCTGGAACACGAAGCCGATCGAACTGCGCAGGGGCCGGAACTTCCGTTCCCGTACGCCGTTCATCTCGGTTCCGAGAACCGTCAGTGAACCACCGGTGACCGGAGTCAGGCCCGCGATGGCCCGGCCGATGGTTGTCTTGCCCGAGCCGGATTCACCGACGAGACCGACGACCTCGCCCGGAGCAATATCGAAGCTCACCCCGTCGACCGCGACGAAACCGGGGCGCCCCAACCGTCCCGGGTACTCGATGCGCAGGTCCCGTGCCTGTACGACAGGAGTGGCTGCGCGGTCGATGGGGGCTTTGCGCTCGGCCGCCTCGATCCGTGAGCCGATCCTCGGTACGGCCGCGAGGAGCTTCTTCGTGTAGTCGTTCTGGGGGTTCGTGAAGAGGGTGAGGGCATCCGCTTCTTCAACGACTTGTCCCTGATACATCACCGCGACACGGTCGGCGAGGTCGGCGACGACTCCCATGTTGTGGGTGATGAGAACGATGGACGCGCCGAACTCGTCGCGACAGCGCCGGAGCAGGTCGAGGATCTCGGCCTGCACCGTGACATCGAGTGCTGTCGTCGGCTCATCGGCGACGATGAGGCCCGGGTCGAGAACAAGGGCCATCGCGATGACGACGCGCTGCTTCTGCCCGCCCGAGAACTGGTGCGGGTAGTAGTCGACGCGGGTCTCAGGATCCGGGATGCCGACCTTTGTGAGGATCTCAACGGCGCGAGCCCTGCCCGCCTTACGGCTGAGCTTGGGATCGTGCGCGCGGAGGCCCTCCGCGATCTGCCAGCCGACGGTGTAGACCGGGTTGAGCGCCGTCGACGGCTCCTGGAACACCATTGAGACATCTGCCCCACGGATGCGGCGGAGGTCCTCCTTCGACACGGAGACGACGTCGTTCTCGCTCGCGCCGTCCTTGCTGCGGAGCACGATGGCGCCGGCACGGGTGGCGGTGTCGGGAAGCAGGCCGAGGATCGACTTCGCGGTGACCGTCTTGCCACTGCCCGACTCCCCCACGATGGCGAGGACTTCACCCGGTGCCACCGAAAGGCTGACTTTGTCGACAGCCTTGACCGACCCGGCATCCGTCGCGAACGAGACGTCGAGGTTTCGGATCTGTAGAACGTCGCTCATCATCGTCCTTCATTCTCGAGGCCGGCGAGTCCGCCGGGGCCTGCGGTCAGGGTACCTCCGGGAACGACGGATGTCTCGGCGACGGTTCCCGAGGCGGCGCTCACAGCGCGACGTCCGCGCAGTCGCGGATCGGCGAGGTCGTTGAGGCTTTCACCGACGAGCGTGACACCAAGAACGGTCAGCACGATCGCGAGCCCGGGTGGAATCGATGTCCACCAGATACCGCTCGATACGTCGGAGAGTGCCTTGTTGAGGTCGATGCCCCACTCGCTCGCCGAGGTCGGCTCGATGCCGAATCCGAGGAAGCCGAGGCCGGCGAGAGTCAGGATCGCTTCGGAGGCGTTGAGAGTGAAGATGAGCGGGAGGGTCCTGGTGGCGTTCCGCAGGACGTGGCGGAACATGATCCGTACGTTGCTCGTGCCGACGACCTTGGCGCTCTCGACGTAGGCCTCCGATTTGATCCGGACCGTCTCGGCACGGATGACGCGGAAGTACTGCGGGATGAACACGACGGTGATGGAGATGGCCGCGGCGAAGATGCCACCCCACAGGCTCGACTGTCCGCCCGAGATCGCGATCGACATGACGATGGCGAGAAGGAGTGTCGGGAAGGCATAGATCGCGTCACAGATGACGACGAGGATGCGGTCGAGCCAGCCCCCAAAGTATCCGGAGACGAGGCCGAGTGCGACACCCGCGAAGATCGACAGCAGAACGGCCACGACGATGACGCTGAGTCCCGTCTGCGCGCCCCAGATCACGCGGGAGAGCACGTCATACCCGCCGACGGTGGTTCCGAGCAGGTGCTCGGCGCTCGGCGGGCGCTGCGCGCCGAACGAACCGTCGTCGTCGCGCAGTTGGCTGAACCCGTACGGGGCAAGCAGCGGGGCGAAGAGTGCTGTCAGCACGAAGATCGACGTGAGAACGAGGCCGGCGATGAGCATCCCTCGCTGAATGCCGACGCTCTGCGAGAGGTGGTGCACAACGGGAAGCCGGCGCCAGAGGCTCCGGCGCCTCGAACCGGTCACGGGAGTTTTTGTTGTCGCCATGATCAGTACCTCACTCGGGGGTCGATGATCGCCGCGATGACATCGACGATGAAGTTGGTCAGGGCGACGATGACGGCGAGGAGCACGACGATGCCCTGAACCGCAACGAAGTCTCGTGCCTGCAGGTACTCGGTCAGCTGGAAACCGAGTCCCTTCCACTCGAAGGTCGTCTCGGTCAGAACGGCTCCACCGAGCAACAGGGCGATCTGGAGCCCGATGACGGTGATGATCGGGATGAGGGCGGGGCGGTATGCATGCTTGGTGACGAGACGGAACTCGCTCACTCCGCGCGACCGGCCGGCATCCACGTAGTCGGTCGACAGAGTGCCGATGACGTTCGTGCGGACCAGCCGCAGGAAGATACCCGCAGTCAACAGCCCGAGCGTGAGCCCGGGGAGGATCGCGTGGGCAAGGACGTCGCCGAGAATGCCCGGGTCACCGATGCGGAGGGCGTCCCAGAGGTAAATGCCGGTCTTGCCCTCGAGGAGCTGCATCTCGAGTTCGGTGTTCGTCGTGCCTCTGCCTGACACAGGGAGCACCTTGAGCCAGACCGAGAAGACCAGCTTGAGCAACATGCCGGCAAAGAACACCGGGGTCGCGTAGAAGAGAATTGCGACGATGCGGAGGACGGCATCCGGCGCCTTGTCGCGGAAGTACGCGGCGACCATGCCGAGCGGGATACCGACGATGAACGCAACGATGAGCGCGTAGAACGCCAGCTCGAGCGTCGCTGCACCATAGGTGAAGAGCACCTCGATGACAGGGCGGTTGTCGCTGAGGGTTGTGCCGAAGTCGCCGGTGAAAATCTGGCCGATGTACTCGAGGTACTGCACGAAGATGGGCCGGTCGTATCCGGCGGCGGTGATGCGCTCGGCGAGCTGATCGGCGGTGAGCCGGTCACCCAGGGCTGCGGTGATCGGGTCGCCGGTCGTCCGCATGAGGATGAAGACGAGGGTGACGAGGATGAATACCGTCGGGATGATGAGCAGGAACCGCACAATGAGGTAGCGCCACAGGCTGCTTCCCGGTGCTTTACGCCTGCGTGGAGAGACCGGCGCCGAAGCGGGGTGGCCGCTCTCGTCGGATGCCGGGATGGTGAGAGTACTCAGCGGTCGACCTGCCAATCACAAAGATTGTGCAGGGCGACCGGGTTCGGTCGCCCTGCACAGGAGCCGGAGACATTCTCCGGCGGGTGGTTACTTGCTCAGTGGTGCGTAGCGGAACTTGAACGATGCGTCGAGGGTGACTCCGTCGACGTCCGATCCGGCCACGGCGACCTGCGAACCCTGGAGGTACGGCACGGTCGAGAGGTCCTCGGCCACCTTCGCCTGGATCTCCTCGAAGATACCCGCTCGCTCGTCAGCGTCGACGGTCGACGCCTGCTCGAGGATGAGATCGTTGACTTCCTGATCCGCGTAGTGGTTCGCGAGGAAGTTCTCATTCAGGAAGAACGGGGTCAGGTAGTTGTCACCGTCTGAGTAGTCCGGGAACCAGCCCAGCTGGTACGCCGGGTACACGTCGCTGGAGCGGTCCTCCGAGTACTGAACCCACTCGGTGGTCTGCAGGTTGACGGTGAACAGGCCAGAGGCCTCGAGCTGCGACTTGATCAGCGCGTACTCGTCGCCCGAGGATGGACCGTAGTGGTCGTTCGAGTACTGCAGGTTGAGAACGACCGGCTCGGTGATTCCCGCTGCTTCGAGCCGCTCGGCGGCCTTCTCCTCGGACGGAGCTCCGGCACCGTCGCCGTACAGGTCCTTGAGCACCGTCGTTGCACCGGTCAGGCCCTCTGGCATGTACGAGTACAGCGGCGTGTATGTGCCCTTGTAAACCTCTTCAGCGATCTCGTCACGGTCGATCAGGTCGGCGACGGCCTGGCGGACGGCAAGTGCCTTGGCCGGGTCAGCCTCGGGCGTCGACGCACCAAACGGCTGCGTGTTGAAGTTGAAGACGATGTAGCGGATCTCTCCACCGGGGCCCTGGTGGACCGTGACGTCGTCGTTGCCCTCGAGGTCCGCAGTGTCGGTAGCGCTGAGGCTGCGGAATGCCACGTCGATGTCGCCCTCCTGCACGGCGAGCTTGAGGTTCGACGACTCCGCGTAGTACCTGACGTTGACGGTCTCCGTCTCCGCCTCACCGAGCAAACCCTGGTACTCAGGGTTTGCCTTGTACGAGATGAGGTTGTTGAAGTCGTAGCTCGCGATCGTGTACTGACCGGCGAATGCTTCGCCGTCGACGATCTCGTCATCGGGCGTCAGAGCGTCGGCTGAGAAGACCTCTTCATCGACAATCGGGCCGGCCGGGCTCGAGAGGATCTGAGCGAAGACCTGGTCGTTCTCCTGCTTGAGCTTGAACACCACGGTGAGTTCGTCAGGTGTCTCGACGCTGTCAAGGTTGTACAGCAGCGATGCCGGACCGTTGACGTCGTTGATGGCGAGCTGGCGATCGAAGGAGAACTTCACGTCCGAAGATGTGAGTTCGTTACCGTTCGCCCAGGTCAGCCCTTCCTTGAGCGTGACCGTGTACTCGGACGGCGTCGTGAACTCAGCCGACTCGGCGATGTCCGGTTCGACGTCAGGGCTGCCGTAAGGCGTGTTCATGAGGAACGGGAACACCTGGTTCATCACGGCGAATGAGCCGTTGTCGTACGAACCTGCGGGGTCGAGGGTGGTGACCTTGTCGGTTGTTCCAATGGTGATCGACTTCGCAGCGCCATCGCCGGAAGAATTGCTTCCCGACGTTCCGGCACATCCTGAGAGTGCCAGCGCTGTGACGGCGAACGCTGCGGTCGCTGTTGCGACGCGTTTGCCGGTGGTGGATGCGGATGCCATATCCGTCTCCCCTTCTCTGAAATATGAATGGACACGCGGCCGGGCAGACGAGAGCCTGCGGAGTCGCAGTGCTTGGTGTGTTCCTTTACTAGCACAGGAGGGTGCAGCAGGTGTCCCTGTCCGGGCAATACCGCGCCGGATTTACGCATTCGCAACATTACGCCGAAGAAGCTGCGACGGATGCCGGTCGGTGCCGAATCGTGCCCGCCTGATGCGCGGAGAAAATGAGCACCCGGTTAAACACGAAACCCTCGCAACAGACTGACTGTTACGAGGGTTTTGTCGGTTGTGACCCCAACGGGATTTGAACCCGTGCTGCCGCCGTGAGAGGGCGGTGTCCTAGGCCGCTAAACGATGGGGCCGGAAACAACGAGTTCGAGTATGACACACGAATTCACATCGAACAAATTCGCGCAGCGGCCTCCCCACACCTCGACAGATGCGGATGTGTAAGCCGGGTAATGTGCCCGATCATCCGGGCTGTCAAGTCGGGCGCGTCCGCTTGAAAGCCAGCCTGTGAGGGTATTAGCTCAACCTATGCGACTGACAAAGCTCGAACACGCTGCCCTGCTCCTCGAAGACTCCGGGAGAAAGCTGTTCATCGATCCGGGTTCCTTCACGACCGCCATCACCGAGGGCGCGCTGTGTGTCGGGATCGTCATCACCCACGAACACCCCGATCACTGGACGCCCGAGCAAATCGACCGCATCCTCAGCAAAAGCCCCGATGCCCGGATCTTCGGGCCCGCAGGCGTGGCGGCGGCAGCGAGCAACCTGCCCATCGAGGTCGTCCAGGCCGGTGACGAGGTCGAGGTCGGCCCCTTCACCCTCCGGTTCTTCGGCGACAAGCACAACGTCATCCACGAATCGATTCCGGTCGTCGACAATGTCGGCGTACTCGTGAACGGGACGTTGTTCTACGGCGGCGACTCATATACCGTGCCCGAGGATGTCGAGGTCGACGTCCACGCGGTTCCCGCAGGAGCCCCGTGGCTGAAAATCGGCGACGTCATGGACTACGTGCTTCAGGTGAAGCCGAAACGCTCTTTCCCGACGCACGAGATGACCCTCGCGAAGGCGGGCAAGGAGATGTCGAATGCGCGGATCCAATGGGCGACGGAGCAGAACGGCGGCGAATTCTTTCCGCTCATGCCCGGTGATTCCCTCGACATTTAGCCAACAGTGACCGCCGCGTTCTGGGGTAGCCGGAGTGTGAACACCGTTCCCTCCCCCTCGACGCTCGAGACGTCGAGCTCGCCGCCGTGTGAACGAACGATTGCTTTCGTGATAACCAGACCGAGGCCGACACCCGGCACCGCGTTCGCCGTCGCTGTCGACGCGCGGAAGAACCGGGTGGCGAGCTTGTCGAGCTCATCGGCGGCAATACCCATGCCGGTATCGCGAACGGTGATCTCCACCGAACCCGGGGAGACCGAGAACCCGACGTGAACGCTCCCTCCTCGCGGGGTGAACTTGATCGCGTTCGAGACGAGGTTGTCCACGGCCTGACCGAGCCTGCGCCGGTCGCCGGGGAATGACGTTGCCCCCGGCGCGATGTCTGCCTCCAGAAGAATGCCGCTCCCCTCCGCGACAGGGCGCGCCGAATCAACGGCACCCTGGATGAGGTCCTCCGGGGACACGTCCTCGATTGTCAGCGGGAAGCCACCGGAGTCAGCCTGCGCCGTGAAGAGAAGATCACCGACGAGACCGAGCAGCCGGTGCGCGTTCCGTTCCGCCACGCCGAGGTACAACTGCTGCTCCTCGGAGAGGGGTGCGTCCTCGTCGTCCTTCATCAATTCGAGGTACCCGAGAATTGAGCTCAGCGGGGTGCGAAGTTCGTGCGATACGAGCCCGACGAACTCGTCCTTGAGCTTCGACACTTCGACCGCGTGGGTGATGTCGGTGGCAACGAAGATATATCCGGTGGGCGACCCTGAAGCATCCATACGGGGACTGACCGCGACCTCGACGGGGAACTCTGTTCCGCCGGACCGGCAGTAGGTCCAGTCGTGAAGCTCGGGCACGCCGAGGCGTGCCGATTCGACGAGTGCTGAGAACCCGGGGTTGAGCACGGTGGCGCCGGTCGGGTAGTTCAGTTCGCGAGACCGGTTTTCGAGTTCGTCCTCGAGGTGGAAGTCGAGAATCGACGCGCGGCCGATCACGTCCGTCGCGCTGCGCCCGAGCATCGCTTCCGCACCCGGATTGAATACATCGATCCGGCCGACGAGGTCCGTGCCGATGATGGCCTGGATCGTGACAGCGTTGAGCACACTCGACGTGAACTGGTTGGCGGTCCGCAGCTCGAACTCTGACTCCCTCAGCTCGGCGTGGCTGGCCTCCCTCGCCTCAGCGAGTGAGCGGATCGCGTCGACCTGCACTCTCGACTGCCGCGACATCTCGTTGACGATCCCAGCGACGACGGCGAAAACCAGGGGCGCGACGACTCCCCGAAGCCACTCGGGCGCGGAACTGGGTACCACGCCCTCGACGAAGAAAGGAAGCATGATCGCTGCTGCCGTTCCGACACCGGCAACGAGGATCCAGCGCCGCCCCTTCTCGGCCGCGATCCAGACCACAGGCAGGATGATGAGCGAAGAGAAAAGCGACCCCGCACCGCCCGTGCCGACTCGAAGCAAAGCGATGGCGAAGAGTGCGGCGAGCGGAACGGCGATGACCCACCCGGTGAAGGTCCCGCGGCGGGTGAACCAGACCGCAAGGAGGACGGAGAATGCGGTGACGATGATGGATGAGAGAAAAGCAATCGGCTGAGTGATCGGCACACCGGGGGCGTACAGCGAAATCAGAAACGCGGTGATGAGCGCGATCGTGGTCGGTGCATGCTTGAGCACCGGACTCGGCTGATCGAGCCTGCCGATGTCGAACCTCACTGGGCCAGCTCGCGTCCACGAGCGAGCTCAGCGAGCTTTGCTGCGAGGATCCGTGGGCTGAAGGGTTTCGGCATGAAATCGTTCGCACCTGCTTCGATGCCGGCATCGCGCGAGGCACCACTGACCCCAGCGGACAGCAGAAGCACGGGTACCTGCTTGAGCGCCGGGTCGTTGCGCACCAGCCGACACACATCGAGGCCGCTCATGCCCGGCATCGAAACATCCAGGACGACCAGATCAGGGGCCTCATCACGAATGAGCTGCCATGCTTCGGTGCCGTCGGTTGCGACGGCGGCGAGGTCAAGACCGGCCTTGCGCACGGCGATCTCCACGAGCATCCGCATATCGGGGTCGTCATCGGCGATGACAACGCGAACTGGCGCTTCAGCCATCGTTCCTCCAGTTGGGAAGGCAGCTTTCGAGCACCTGCACGACGTTCTGTCTGGTAAATGGTTTCGGAAGTACGCCGTCGGACTCAGGGAACTCGGCCGGGTCGAGCACGCTCGTGACGACGATGGCGCACCCAGGCTGTTCCGCTCGCAACTGTTCGATGAAGGTCGAGCCGTCCATGCCTGGCAGCATGAGGTCGACGACCGCAAGGTCGGGCGGGGTCTCACGATAGACGAGGATCGCTTCTTCGGCCGATTTGGCGAGAACGACAGCGCAGCCTGCACGTTCGAAGTTCCGCCGGAGCAGGTCCAGCTGGTCGATGTTGTCTTCAACGACGAGGACGCGGGGCATGGCCCCGGTCACGCGAAGAACACTTCGCGCAGCACGACGAGAAGCACGACGAAAGCGATTGCGATCACGGTCTTGGGCACGAGTGCCCGCTCCCCCGCACGGTTTTCTTCGATCTCGGCTTGGAGAAAGGCATCGCCGGGATGCCTCGGGTCACCCGCGGGCGTCGTTTGGTCGATCATGCGGTGACTCTTCCCGTTTTTTCTGTCTTGTCCCACTTGGCCTCAGCGTGACGGAGTTCCTTGATGTACGAGTCGAAGGTGATCGCGCACAGAAGTGAACCATAACCCACGAGGTAGATGAGCGCGGGCGAAAGCACGCGCCCGATCGCGGTCTTCTCGATTTTGCGCGCAAGCCATGCGCCGAGCATCGATACTGAAATCCAGACGTAGATCGACAGGGTGATCCAGAAGAGGGCGGTTTCAGACAATTGTGCTCCGAAGAGTGATGGCAGCCATTCGAGCAGCAGCCCGGGGAAGAACGCCGTGAGCATCACGAGCATGGAGACGATCCCGGGGAATGTCAGTACCTCGCGCCAGGTCTTTCTGGTCAGTTCCCCGTCGAGCTGAACAGCGAGAGCCAGCGTGAACGTGAACGTGCACGCCGCCGTGATCCAGAGAGCCCGGAACAGTACCGTTGCCAGGTCGCTCTCGAGCAGCAGGAGTCCGACGAGGCCGATCGATGACAAAACCATCGCGATCGGAAGCAACCACAGGCTGAACCAGACGATGCCGAACGAGATCGTGCCGAGTTTGTGGTCCTTCGACGGCCGGAACCAGATCTTGCGGTATCGCGACGTGACGGTGACATTGCCCCTCGCCCAACGGAGCCGCTGCTTCCACAGGGCATCGATGGAGCCGGGCTCCTCGGCGAGAACCACGGCGAGCGGCTCGAAAACCACGGTGCGTCCCTTGAGCTGTGTCTCGAACGTGGTGATCGTGTCTTCCGCAAGAGAAGACGTGTCAATCTGTCCGCCGATGGCGAGGAGGTTCTCGCGAGAGTGCAATTGGGCGCCACCTGCCAGACATGCCTGGGCGCCGAGCACATTCTGGGCGCGGCGAGCCGCGGGCTGGGAGAGAACGTATTCCAGGGCGATGAACCGCGTGAGGTAGTTCTTGTCTTTGCTGCCCTCGCGGATGTATGCCGACACCGCTCCGACGGCGGGGTCGGCAAGGTGCCTGGTCATCCGGCGAAGGGAGTTCGGAGAGTAGATGACATCGGCATCCATCACGAGCAGCGCCTGCATCCAGTCGTCCTCGAGGATGACGCGGATCCCGTGGTTGAGAGTGTGCGCTTTACCTTCGCCGCCCTTCTCCCGCCGCAGATGGAAGACGTTGCTGGGATACTGTTCGGCCTTGCGCCGGATGACGTCGGGCGTGTCATCGGTGCTCGCATCGTCGACGACGTACAGGCGCAGCGACTCGAGTGGATATTCGAGCGCCATGAGACGGTCGATCGACGCCCCGATCACAGCACCTTCATTCCACGCCGGGATCACGATGGCCACTCTCGGCGTGTACGGCGCGGCCTTGCGGTAATGATTGACGACAGCGTGGACCGGGATAGCGAGGAACGTGTATGCAGCTGATACGACAGGTACTGCGCCGGTGAAGACGAAGACGAGAAGGATCACCGCGAGGATGCCATTGAGCACCGCGAAAATGTTGTCTGCGTTCATGAGATTCCCGCGTCACTAAAGAGCTGCTGAACGCCGCGATACACGCCGACGTCGCTCGCCGTATGGCTGTCGGTCGATGCGACGAGCTCCGCACCGGCAGCGAGAGCCGCCTTGAGAGCCCGGGGTCCGGGGCACAGCCACTTCTCGTTCACTTCGATGAGGGTTCCCCTCCTGGCAGCGGCCTGCGCCCACGCCGACAGGTGCTCGTCACTGAGGTCGTCCTCAGAGAGCCCGACCTTCGGCAGAATCGAGAAACAGTGCGCGAGCTGTGCGGCCGGCACCGATTCCATTGACGCGACGAGTGCGCCGATGAGCAGATCGACGGCATCCGTCGCCGTCAGGCCTGCTCCGATACGTTCGCGGGTCTCACGGGGCGACCACGGGCCGTCCGTTCCCGGGAACTGGTGGTCGGCGATGAGTATGGCGTCGATGCCGCCGGGTCCGAAACGGAGGCCGGGGGGAACGTCGAGTCGGCCGCTGGCATCCAGAATCTTGGCCTCAACCCCGGTCAGGATCGTCATGCCCTCCGGCACCGTCAGTTCGCGCGTTGCCTGCAGAAATTCCGGAAGCCAGGAAGTGGACTCCCGGACGTGATCGACGAGCCGAAGCCGGGTGAGACCACGAGCATCGGCGGCAGCGACGTTCTCGGCAAGCGTGCTGGTCGCGTCGTCGGAGAACGTGGAGTGGACGTGGTGATCTCCGGTGAGGAGACGGGCGACGGTCACTGCTCGAGTCCGTCGTCGTGCGCCGCGTTTTCGGAGATCAGGATCTCGGATGTCGGAACGAAGACATCTTCGAGGTAGCGGACGTTGGCGATCTCGGCGAACTCGATCCGCTCAGGGAGTTGGGTGTCCAGCGCGAGATCGAGGGCGAGCGAGGGCATGTCGACACCGGCAGCGATGGTGAGGGGCATCGCGCCAGGGAACCGCGGGTTCACCTCGAGGAGGGCGGGGATCCCGTCACGGTCGAGGCGCAGTTGAACGTTGGCTACGCCGGTGAGCCCGATGGCGGTTGCAACGGTCGCGGCCGTCTGTTCGAGTGCGGTGTCGCGAACGGTCCGGCCGGCAATCGAGACCCCGGAGTCGACGCGCGTGCGGGTTCGCGGAACGGCAGCGAGAACCCGACCGGAGGCATCCGCGAAGACGTCGACGGAGAACTCGTCGCCGGGCAGGAACTCCTGAATGATGAGCGCGTCGTCGAAACCGATCGCGAGGAGATCCTCCCGGCTGTCCACAATGCGGACGCCACGGGAACCTGCACCACGCCGCGGTTTGACGATGACAGGAAACTCCCACGGTTCGGAGGTTCCCTCGGCGGTGAGGAGGTGCGTCGCGGGCACGCGAGTAACCCCGGTCACCCGCTCGGCGAGCAGGTACTTGTCGAGCGTGACGTCGAGCGTCTCGACAGAAGGAGCGGCGAGAACCGCGCCGGCGGTCTTCAGCTCGGTGCGACGAGCCGCAAGGGCTGGGAGCTCGGCGTCGACCGTTGAGAAAACGACATCGATCTCATCCGTGCGGCAGAGGTCGAGAATGGCGTCGACGAAGTCGGGAGCGTCGCCGCGAGGAACGATCCGGCGGCGATCCGCCGGCACGAGGTACAGTCCGCTTGCCCAGCCGTCCATGTCGGCCGAAAAGAGGTCGACGTCAGCGCGCTTCAACAGCGAACGGAGTACAGCGACTCCCGCCGGTCCCCCGGTTCCCGTCACCAGTACTCGTGTCATCGTTGTGCTCCCTGCTCATAATTGCCGTGTTTGACCGCGCGGACCGCGGTTTCGATATCGCGGTGCGTCGCGGCCAGCTCGGTGGCTTCCCGGACGATCTCAAGCGGTTCACAGTTCTTCCCGGAGCCGTAGCGGCTCCAGTACCTCGCTGTGGCGAGGACGAAATCCGGCTCGAGGTAGTCGCGGATTCCCGTCTGTGACGCAAAGCTCGCCAGGAGGTCGAGCTTGGTCTCGGTGAAGCCGTCGATGGAGACGAATCGCGTTGGCCGAAAATCGACGGTCGCGGATGGGCTCTGGAAGCACGCCACCGTGTTCACCCGCCGGGTGGCGACGAGAGCAGCTGCGTGAACGGCGCGATGGTCCTGGTGGCGGTCGTGGTCACTGTGCGTGTACACGATCGTGGGCTTGACCTCGGCGACGACGCGTTCAATGATCCCGACTGTTGGGTCCGAATTGCTGATCGCTGTGTCGGGGAGGTCCTCGAGAAACAGCCGGGCGCCGAGCATCTCTGCCGCCGCCAGCGATTCGTGCTGGCGTCCGTCTGCTTCGCCGCCGCGCGAACCCCGCGACAGGGTGAGGATCGCCACCGAATCTCCGGCAGCACGGTGAGCGGCGAGGAGGCCACCGACGCCGATCTCGACGTCGTCCGGGTGGGCGCCGATGGCGAGCACGATGTTGCGGGGAACGGATGCCTGTGCACGGCGGAATCCGTCCGCCAGTCGCGTCGCCACGCTCACCATCTCTGCCGAAGAGATGGGTTTGGTGAGGAACTCATCCGCCGCGTTGCGCAAAGCGGAGACCGCGTAGCTGACGGAGACGTGCGCGGTCATCACCACGACGGGCGTACCCGGCTGCGCCTCACGAACCTCCGCGATGAGGTCGAGGCCGGTCATCCCGGGCATCTCGATGTCTGTGATCACCACGTCAGGGGCGAACTCGACGGTGCTCTGTCGAGCGGCGAGAGGATCGGACAGCGCGCGAACCTCAAAGCCCTTCCTGGTCAGAATCGTTTGTACATAGAAAAGAACGTCAAGGTCGTCTTCGACAACCAAAACTCGATATGCGTTTTCCACAGTCCCCCCTCAGAGCCTGGGACCTACTCTAAATGCTCGCCGGAACCGATCCGGCATACGTTGCTCAGAGCGTTATTTTGCGGAGTGCCATGAAGGGTTTGGGATCTACGTACACGCCGCCGACGCGAATCTTGAGATCAAGGTGGCAGCCGGTCACCACACCCGTGGCTCCCACTTTGGCGATGACCGTGCCTGCGCTGACCTGGTCGCCCGCTGCGACGGTGAAAGAGCCTGTCTGAATGTGTCCATAGATCGACTGGAGTCCTGACCCGTGGTCGATGATGATCCGCTGCCCGAATGACCCGGCATTGGCGGCCGCGGTGACACGTCCGGCAGAGACGGCCTTGATCGGGGAGCCGCAGGCGGAACCGAAGTCGATTCCATCGTGAAAGGAGTTCGAGCATCCGACCGGGTTACAGATGACCCGCCGCGGACCGTACGGCGACGTCACCTTGGCTGTAACCGGGCGCACCCACGCGGCGTTGGCATCATGCATGTAGTTGCCTGGGCTCGACGCCACGTTGACGAAGCTCTTGATATCGATCGTCGCGGCGGATGCCGGGAGCGCCGCGGTTGCAACCATGGCGGGAACGGCGATCGCCAACACCAGGAGGGAACGGAGGGAGATCCGGCGGGCGCGGGTGGTCATGGTCGGATCCTGTCGGTGGTATGGCAGCGGCAACTCTCAAGTGTTGCACCTCCGGCGAGTTCTCACGACGCCACGTTCGCGGGTCAAAATGGAGCAGGCGATACACCACAACCCCCGCCGGGCACCACAGTTGCGCTTGCTTTACCGTTCGCTCCCCATTCCGGGGGATACTCGTGCTACCGAGTATGGGACTTTTGGACCGTTCCCCGTGCTGATCAACAAGAGGAGCCCGACAGGATGACTGACGAACCGGAAATCGAGCCGATCGAGATCACCTACGACGAGGACCGGTACCCTGCACGACCGCGGAAGCTTCGCCCACGCACGAACATGCGCACCAGCAACATCCGCCGGTCGTTCTCAGACCCGCGGTCGGCTGACGCGTCCAACCCCTCCTACGTCGAATGGCTCATCCGCCAGTCGATGCTGAGGGACGCAGAGATTCTCGGCCGTGGCCTCTCGGGCCAGCCGAGCATGTGGCGCCACCCATACGCCCGCCCCGACGCCCGCAGGGCCATCGGCGTGACATCCGTCTGGTTCACCGCCTACCCGATCTCGCTGATCACCGGCAGCCAGTCCTACCTGGCAGCACTCGGCAATGACGCCCTCTGGGACGCCTTCGAGAAGATCGGCATCACAGCTGTCCACACCGGTCCGGTGAAGCTCGCTGGTGGAATCACGGGCTGGTCGAGCACGGCAAGCGTTGACGGACACTTCGACCGGATCAGCACCCAGATCGACCCGGCTTTCGGCTCCGACGATGACTTCCGGCAGTTGTCGGATGTCGCAGACAATCACGGTGGCAGTGTCATCGACGACATCGTCCCCGGGCACACGGGCAAGGGCGCCGACTTCCGCCTGGCCGAGATGGGCTACAAGGACTACCCCGGTATTTACCACATGATCGAAATCCCGGAGGAGGACTGGCACGAGCTTCCGGAGGTGCCCGACCACCGGGACTCCGTGAACCTCGACGCTGCCACCGAGAAGCGACTAGCAGACCTTGGCTACATCATCGGCCAGCTGCAGCGTGTCATCTTCTACTCCCCCGGCACCAAGGAGACGAACTGGAGCGTCACAGCGCCGGTGCTCGGCGCGGACGGCAAGACCCGTCGCTGGGTATACCTCCATTACTTCAAGCAGGGCCAGCCCTCGATCAACTGGCTCGACCCGACGTTCGCGGGCATGCGCCTCGTGATCGGTGACGCCCTGCACTCCCTCGGCGACCTCGGTTCGAGCGCCCTTCGTCTCGACGCGAACGGCTTCCTCGGGGTCGAGAAAAGCGCCGAAGGAACACCCGCGTGGTCTGAGGGTCACCCGCTCTCCGAAGCGGCGAACCACCTCATTGCCGGCATGGTGCGGAAGGTCGGTGGTTTCTCGTTCCAGGAGCTCAACCTCACGATGGAGGACATTCGCGACACCGGTCGCGTCGGAGCCGACCTCTCGTACGACTTCATCAACCGGCCCGCGTATCAGCACGCCCTCGCGATGGGCGACACCGAGTTCCTCCGGCTGACCCTGCGCACGTCGCTGTCGACCGGTGTCCAGCCGGTCGGCCTCGTCCACGCCCTGCAGAACCATGATGAGCTCACCTACGAACTCGTACACTGGGCGACACTTCACCGAGCCGACCTGTACCCGTTCCGCGACGAGGAGATCCCCGGCGCGCAGCTCGCCGAGACCATCCGCGCCGACCTGGTCGAGAAGCTCACCGGCGATGCTGCTGACTACAACCTCGTGTTCACGACCAACGGAATCGCCTGCACAACGGCATCCGTCATCGCGGCGACCCAGGGCCTCACCACTCTCGACGCCATCACCGACGAGCACATCGACGACATCCGCAAGGCGCACCTGCTCCTCGTCATGTTCAACGCGTGGCAGCCGGGCGTCTTCGCCCTCTCGGCGTGGGACCTGCTTGGGATGTTGCCGCTCCCCTCGAGCGAGGTCAGCGAATTGATCGCCGAGGGCGATACCCGCTGGGTTCACCGCGGCGCCCACGACCTCATGGACGTCGACCCCGATGCAACGGTGTCCAGTTCTGGGATGCCACGCGGCCGGTCCCTCTACGGATCACTCCCGCACCAGCTCGAACAGGACGACTCATTCGCGACCCGGGTGTCGCAAATCCTCAAGATCCGCACCGAGATCGGTCTCGACATCGGTACCCAGCTCGACATTCCCGACGTCGCTCACCCGGGCATGCTCGTCATGGTTCACCGGCTCGATGGTGGCGATACCACGCTCGAGGACGCTCCGCTCCAGGTCACGGTGCTGAACTTCACCGGCGAGGAGATCGAGGGAACCGTCCGTTCCTCCGAGCTCACTCCCCGCCGCACGGTCTACGACGCCCAGACGGGTGAGGAGATCGGCCGGGTCGATGACCTGCAGAGCTTCACGGTAAAACTGGCGCCGTACGCGGGGCTGTGCCTGCTGGGGCGCGACTCCGAGGATGAGGACGCTGCGACCGCGGAGACACCCGCCTGATCCGTTGATCCCACGGGCCAACCTCCGCTGCTCGGCCACAGACAGCTGGACTTTTTCACGAAGTTCAGCCGTTCGTGGCCGAGCACGCTGGCAACCGACCCGCCAATCGCCGCGCGATGGAACCGACGACCGCCAGATTAGGTAAGGCAACCCTCACCTCCCCTGCTAAGGTTAGGCAACCCTTAGCCTTCCGGGAGTCGACATCACCGTTCAGCCGCAGCGCGCCTATCGCGTCCACGTCTCCCGCACTCATCGATTCAGCCCGAGCATTCTCCGCGTCACCTTCGCCGGCGCCGCCCTGAGGCACATCGCCAGCGACGGACTCGATCAGCGCGTCAAGATCCTGCTGCCGATCGAGGGCACGGGTTTCACCGACATCGGAATGTTCGACGAACCGCCGCGCCCTGCCCGCGAATGGTATAGCCGCTGGCGCAGTCTGCCCGATGCTGAGCGCAACCCCATGCGTACCTACACCGTACGGAATCCCCGGCCGACTCGTGCCGAGGTCGATATCGACTTCGTCCTTCACGGCGACGCTGGGCCCGCGTCAGCATGGGCGCTTCGAGCCGAACCCGGCGACGAGATCGTGATTGTGGGCCCGGACGCCCGCTCGGGCGTGCGTGGCGGCATCGAATGGAACCCAGGCGACGCCACCCGGGTTCTCCTGGCCGGCGATGAAACCGCGTTGCCCGCAATGTGCGCCATCGTCGAATCGCTACCCGCCGGCATCAGCGGCCACGCCTTCATTGAAATTCCGCTCCCGGCGGACACTCTTCCCATCAGGACGAGCTCCGACGTGCGCGTCACCTGGTTACCGCGAGACGGCGCACCTCCCGGCGAGCGGCTCACCGTCGCCGTGAAGGACTATGTGCGCACGTCCGGAGCCATGATCGAACCAGGCACCGTCGAACTGGAGGAACCGGTATCGGACTTCCCAATCTGGGAGGTTCCGGCCGAGGCACCCGTATCGTCGACCCCCGAAGACGGCTCCTACGCCTGGCTTGCCGGCGAAGCCGGCGTGATCACCGGCCTCCGCCGCCACCTCGTACGGGACGCCGGGTTCGACCGTAGCCGCGTGGCGTTCATGGGCTACTGGCGCGTCGGTCGCGCCGAAAGCTGACCGTTACCGCCCCCTCCTGCTCCGCAATCGAAAGGACCTCATGTCCCATTTGTCCCGATCCGCTGCTCTCGCCGCGGCTGTCCTCCTCACCGTCGGTCTCGCTTCGTGCGCGACGCCGGCAACGGGCGAGCCCGCGGCCGAAAGCGATAGCTTCACGCCGATCACGATCGAGCACGCTCTCGGCACCACAGAGATCACCGCGAAACCCGAACGTGTCGCCACGGTGAACTGGGCCAACCACGAGGTCCCCCTCGCCCTCGGCGTCGTGCCGGTCGGGATGGCCGCAGCGAATTTCGGTGACGATGACGGCGACGGCGTTCTTCCCTGGGTGAGCGAGAAGCTCGAAGAGCTCGACGCAGAGACCCCCGTCCTTTTCGATGAGGCCGACGGCATTGACTTCGAGGCTGTCGCCGACACCAAACCGGATGTCATCCTCGCCGCCTATTCAGGCCTCACGCAGGAGGACTATGACACTCTGACCGAGATCGCACCCGTCGTTGCGTATCCCGAGACCGCTTGGGGAACGTCGTGGCGGGACATGATCTCGCTCAACAGCCAGGCCATGGGCATGGCAGATGAGGGCGAGACGCTCATCGCCGAGCTCGAGCAAGAGGTCACAGACACCGCAGCCGAATACCCGCAGCTCGAAGGCAAGACAGCGATGTTCCTTACACACGTCGATGCTTCCGACCTGAGCCAGGTCAGCTTTTACACAACCCACGACACGCGCGCCATGTTCTTCGAGGACATCGGGCTGTCGTTCCCGGCGAGCATCGCCGATGCTTCGGCTGAAACCGAGAAGTTCTCGCTGACCCAGAGTGCCGAGCAAGCGGATGCCTTCAGCGACGTCGATATCATCGTCACCTACGGCGACGAGAAGCTGGTCTCCACCCTCGAGGGTGATCCGCTGCTGTCCCAGATCCCCGCGGTGAAGAACGGATCGATCGTCCTGCTCCCTGGCACCAGCCCACTGGGTACCGCCGCCAACCCGACTCCCCTCTCCATCTCCTGGGTCCTCTCCGACTACCTGGATCTGCTCGCCGCAGCAGCCGACTCTTCCGAGTGACAGCGACACTCCCCGTAGCCATCTCGGGCACTGCCGCACTCGTGCGGCGCCCGAGGCGGCTGCGGGGTGCCTGGCTGATAGCGGCGTTCGCCGTGCTTGTCGGGCTCTGCGTTGCATCCGTCGTCGTCGGATCACGATCGGTCGACGTGGCAGACATCCTCGCGGCGATGGGCGGGTCGACCAACGGGTTCGACGAAGCCGCGGTGGCAAAGCGCATTCCGCGCACACTCCTCGCCGTTGCGGCTGGTGCTGCACTCGCGGTCTCCGGAGCTGTTCTGCAGGGTGTCACCCGCAACCCGCTCGCGGACCCGGGCATCCTCGGAATCAACACCGGAGCATCCCTCGCCGTCGTCTCGGGAATCGCTTACTTCGGGCTCACCTCTGCCACGAGCTTCATCTGGGTGGCGATCGCGGGAGCGTCGGTCACAGCGCTGTTCGTCTACGCCGTCGGTTCGCTCGGTCGCGGGGGCGCTACCCCGCTGAAACTCGCGTTGGCCGGTGCGGCGACAGCGGCCGCGCTCGCGAGTTTCGTCAGCGCGGTCGTCCTGGGTCGCAATGACATCGCGGGCAGCGCACTGTCGTGGCAGATCGGCGGCGTGGGCGGCGGCACAGCAGACAGCCTCACGCACGTCGCCCCGTTCCTTCTCGCCGGATTCGTGCTCTGCTTGCTCTCCGCCCGAAGCCTCAACTCCCTCGCCCTTGGCGATGACCTCGCAGCGGGTCTCGGCGAGCGCGTGGCCCTTGTCCGCGGAATCGCCGCGCTGGGAGCAGTCGTCCTCTGTGGAGCAGCCACCGCCGTAACTGGTCCCATCGCTTTCGTCGGACTCGTCGTTCCGCACGCGTGCCGGCTGCTCGTCGGCACCGACCACCGATGGCTGCTGCCGTTCTCCGCCGTCGTCGGCGCCGCCCTCCTGACCGGATCCGATGTTCTGGGGCGGATCGTCGCCCGCCCGGCGGAGATCGACGTCGGCATCATCACTGCGCTCATCGGTGCCCCGTTCTTCATTTACATCGTCCGCCGCCAGAAAGTTCGCGCCCTGTGACCGCCCGAACCCTGATCACAGCGGATGCCGTCGCTCGCGGCAGGCGACGCCGCGCGTCTCGCCGGTCCTGGGTCGTCGCCGTTCTGGCTGCACTGATCGTCATCGTCTTCGCCGTCAGCCTGATGGTCGGGCAGACCTTCTACCCGCCCACGGATGTGATCGGCGTGATTCTCGGCGAGCAAATTCAGGGAGCGACGTTCACCGTTGGCCGGCTGCGTCTGCCCAGGGCGGTCCTCGCCGTGCTGGTAGGGGTCTGTTTCGGGCTCGGCGGCGTCACCTTCCAGACGATGCTGCGTAATCCGCTTGCCAGCCCCGACATCATCGGTATCACTTCCGGAGCGAGTGCGGCCGCGGCCTTCGCCATCGTGACCCTCTCGCTCGGGGAAACAGGCGTCTCCGTTTTCGCCATCGTCGTCGGGCTCGCTGTCGCGCTTCTCATCTACGGCTTGTCGTTCAAAGGAGGCGTCGTGGGCACCCGCCTCATCCTCATCGGCATCGCGGCGATGCTCAACAGCGTCACCGCGTATGTGCTCTCGCAGGCCGCCGACTGGGACCTCCAGGCGGCGGAACGCTGGCTGACCGGCAGCCTCAACGGCACGAACTGGGGGCAGGTCCTCCCTGTACTCACCGCGATTCTCGTTCTCGCTCCCGTGCTCCTCGGCCAGTCGCGCAACCTGTCGATGACGCAGCTGGGCGACGACACGGCATCGGCTCTTGGCGTCCGGGTGGGCAGAACTCGTCTTCTGGTGATCATTACGGCGGTCGGATTGATCGCCTTCGCCACCGCCGCTGCCGGTCCGATAGCGTTCGTCGCGTTTCTCTCGGGGCCGATCGCTGCCCGCGTCGTCGGACAGAACGGTTCGCTCCTCATCCCTGCCGCGTTCGTCGGAGGATTGCTCGTACTCGTCGCCGACTTCTGCGGCCAGTACGCGTTCGGTTCCCGATTTCCTGTCGGCGTCGTCACCGGCGTTCTCGGCGCTCCGTTCCTCATTTACCTGATCATCCGCACCAACCGCGCGGGAGGCTCACTATGACCACCGACCATTCGCTTCTCATCGAGAAGCTCACTCTCAGCTACGGTGACCGGTCGGTGATCGACAACCTCGATCTCGTCGTCCCTCCGGGCAAAGTCACGGCGATCGTCGGGGCGAACGCCTGCGGCAAGTCGACCCTGCTCCGGTCGATGTCACGTCTACTGCCTCCACGCGCGGGCAGTGTTCTGCTCGACGGGAAGGCAGTACACAGCATGCCGGCGAAACAACTGGCGCGGACGCTCGGCTTGCTGCCTCAGTCGCCGATCGCCCCGGAGGGCATCACTGTCGCAGACCTGGTCGGCCGCGGCCGCCATCCCCACCAGGGGATGTTCGCCCGCTGGAGCACCGAGGATGACATTGCCGTGGCATCCGCTCTCGAAGCGACGGACACCGTTGCATTGGCGGACCGCCCGGTCGACGAGTTGTCGGGCGGCCAGCGCCAGCGGGTCTGGATCGCCATGGCTCTGGCTCAGGAGACCGATGTGCTCCTGCTCGACGAACCAACGACCTTTCTCGACGTCAGCCACCAGATCGAAGTGCTCGATCTGCTCACCGACCTCAATCGCAGGCGGGCGACAACGATCGTGATGGTGCTGCACGATCTCAACCTTGCTGCGCGCTACGCCGACCATTTGATCGCGCTCGCCGGAGGGAAGGTCCATGCCTCCGGCGACGCCTCACAGGTGTTGACCGAAGAGAACATTCGCGTCGTTTTTGGGCTGAACAGCAGGGTTATCCTCGACCCCACCTCAGACAAGCCCCTGATGCTCCCACTCGGCCGCCACCACACGGTCGAGGTGAGCTGATCTTCGGTCAGCCTTTGACCGCACCTTCCATGACGCCGGCGATGAGCTGCTTGCCCGCGATCGCGAGCACGATGAGGAGCGGAGCCGCGACGAGGAAGACGCCCGCCATCACGAGTCCTGTGACCGACGTGAATGCTCCCTGGAGTTGAGGAATCACGAGCGGCATCGTCAGCTGAGAACGCATGACCACCGATGGCCAGATTGACCATACGCGACAGTACGGCCGTCGAGCCCGGCGACGACGCGTTACTGCGCGTCGAGCCGCGTAGCGACCTCAGGCGGGAAGCCACCCGTCGCGATCGGACCCCAGCGAGTCGGCGTGATTCGGATCAGCGACTTGTCCTGAATGGCCATCGCCGCACGGTACTCGTCCCAATCCGAGTGCTCGCCTGCGATGCACCGGAAGTAGTCGACGAGCCCGTCAGCGGCCTCTGGCATGTGCAGGACCTCGGCATCGCCGTCGATCTGCACCCACGGGCCGTCCCAGTCGTCCGAGAAGACCACGACGGAGGTGTGCTGATTCCTCGCAACATTTCGCGTCTTGCTTCGAGTCGGATAGGTGGAAATGACGATCCGCCCTTCGGCGTCGACTCCCCCGGTCACGGGAGACATCTGCGGCCGACCGTCCGCGCGCGTGGTGGCGAGGAGCATCCGGTGTCGCGGGCGGACAAAGTCGAGAACCTCATCGCGGTTGACGGACGTAGCGGTAGCGATTGTTCGAGCCATTCCCCGACTCTATCCGCGGCGCGACCGAGCCGGCCCCGTTTCGTGAACGTGACGGCAGCTCGGTGAGCGACATCGGCAGCGATTTGCTATACCCCCGGGGGTATCTTACGATGGGAGCACCAGATACCCCCCGGGGTATTTTATCAATGGAGGAAACAACCGAATGTGCCGAGCCGCGACCTGCAAGACCTGCGGAAAAACGACGTGGGCGGGCTGTGGCCAGCATGTCGATGACGTGATGCGCGGGGTGCCACGGCCCGACCGCTGCCAGGGCCATGACAGCGAGCCACGCACGGGCGGGTTCTTCTCTCGCCTGTTTTCCCGCTGAGCGTCTGAACCAGGAGAGGAACGACATGAAAACCATCATCATCGGCGGTGTCGCCGGCGGAATGTCGGCGGCAACACGCCTCCGTCGGCTCGATGAAACGGCCGAGATCGTCGTCTTCGAACGCGGGCCATACGTCTCCTTCGCGAACTGCGGCCTGCCCTACTACGTCGGCGGAGTCATCGAAAATCGCGACAGCCTGCTGCTGCAGACACCCGACTCCCTCTCCGCTCGCTTCCGCCTCGATGTGCGCGTCAACCAGGAGGTCGTCCGGATCGATCGCGAAGCGAAGACCGTGCAGGTGACCGACGTCTTCGATGGCACCAACACCACCGAAGGTTATGACGTCCTGATCCTCGCCGCCGGAGCGACCACAGGGCCGGCTCTTCCCGGGCACGGCGTTCCGGTCCGCACCCTCCGAACCGTCGACGACGTCGACGCCATCACCTCTGTGCTCGACAGCGTCGGAACGGATGCCAGGGCGGTCGTCGTGGGCGCCGGATTCATCGGCCTCGAAGCCGTCGAGAACCTCGTCACCCGTGGCGTGACCGTCACGCTCGTGCAGCGCGGTCCACGCCCCCTCTCCCCTCTCGACCCCGAGATGGCCGGCCCTGTTCTCGACACCCTCCTCAGCCACGGCGTCGATGTGCGCGTCAACAGCACGGTCGCCGACGTGCGCGAGGGCCGGGTCCACCTCGACGACGGGTCCGTCATCGAGACCGACCTCATCATTGAAGCCCGGGGCGTCCGCCCCGACACGCACCTCGCGCGCTCGGCAGGCCTCACCATCGGCGCAACCGGCGGCATCACCGTCGACGAATATCAGCGCACCAACGATCCTTCGATCTATGCGGTCGGCGACGCGGTCGAAAAGACAGATGCCATCGACGCGGCGGCAACGCTCGTCACCATGGCGGGTCTCGCCAACAGACACGGCCGCACCGCCGCAGACGCCATCGCCGGAATCGCTGAACCCAGCGTTCCGGCACTGGGCACAGCGATCGTCGGTCTTTTCGGCATCACCATCGCCATGGTCGGCTGGAGCGAGACCCGTCTCGCGGCTTCCGGTCGTCCGCATCTGGCCGTCCACACGCATCCGTCCTCCCACGCCGGCTACTACCCGGGCGCGGAGCAGATGTCGATGAAGCTGCTCATCGACTCGCAAACGGACGCCATCCTCGGCGCCCAGATCGTCGGCGGTGCGGGCGTCGACAAACGGATCGACGTCATCGCCACCGCCATGGCCGGAAGCCTGACCGCCTCACAGCTGTCGCGACTCGAGCTCGCCTATGCACCGCAGTTCGGATCAGCGAAGGATGCCGTCAACATGGCCGGATACGTCGCCGACAACCTCGCAACGGGGGCGACCCGGAGTATCCAATGGCATGAGCTCGACGACGCCATCACCTCCGGTGCGACCCTCGTCGACGTTCGCTCTGCCGACGAATTCGCGCGTGGCGCCATCCCAGGCGCGATCAACCTGCCGCTCGACGAGATCCGCGCCCGGTTCTCCGATCTCCCGGAAACACCGCTCGTTGTTCACTGCCAGGTCGGGCAGCGCGGTCACACCGCAGCACGACTGCTTACCCAATTGGGCCGCGACGTGCGTAACCTCGACGGTGGATACCGAACCTGGCTCGCCGGGACCGCCGCGACCGGCAACCTCCCCGACACTTCTCCAGCTCACATCATCGCTTAAGGACCACGACATGCCGACTCCAGCCGCAGCCCCCATCGAGTCCGCCGCGGACAGCCAGAAGAAGATCCTCAACCGCCTGCGCCGCGCCCAGGGGCAGCTGGCATCGGTGATTACCGCCGTCGAATCGGGTGCAGAGTGTCGCGACGTCGTCACGCAGCTTGCCGCCGTTTCGAAGGCGCTGGATCGCGCCGGCTTCACGATCGTCTCATCGGCGATGAGGGACTGCCTCAGCTCCCCAGACGACACGAGCGACCCACTCACCGTCGACGAGCTGGAGAAGCTCTTCCTCACCCTCGCCTGAGCGCCAGCGCGACCGGAACTCCAACACCCCGAAAGGACCCCGATGACCACCATCGACCTGACATCTACCTCGTTCAACTCCGCCGTCGAAGATAACGGCATCCTCTTCGTCGACTTCTGGGCCGCGTGGTGCGGACCGTGCCGGGCGTTCGCGCCGACATTCCAGGCGGCATCCGAAGCCCACCCGGACATCGCCTTCGGCAAGGTCGACACCGAGGCCGAGCAAGAACTGTCCGCGGCCGCCGGCATCACGTCGATTCCCACCCTGATGGTCTTCAGGGACCAGATTCTCGTTTTCTCCCAGCCGGGCGCGCTGGCCCCACCGCAGCTTGACCAGGTGATCGAGGCGGTGAAGGGTCTCGATATGGACGAGGTCCGCAAGTCCATCACAGAAGCTGACGCTCAGGGTTCGTGAGGTAGTCGCCCGACTGCCTCACGCCCTGAGCAACACTCAGTGCCGCTGCCGCAGAGTTCCGAGAGGCCACAGCACCGAGGATCGCGGCGAGCGCGCCCGCCAGCAACGGCGTCCCGACAGCCCGCTGAGCGAATTCCGGCGCAGCGGGCCCGGAACGCCGATGTGGCGCTACCACGCCGAAGGACACCACCTACCGGGAGACCGAGAGCACAGTCACCTTCACCCACACCATCGTGGACGACGCGTCCAGCGGGCACGATGTCGGCACGCGCCTCGCTGCATTCGCTATTTCGGATGCCATCGGGCGAGGCAAACGCATCGTCCCGGTTGCGTGTTCATCCGGGACTATCTGCGAAACCATTCCGAGGTCGACGAATACGTCGACGAGCCGGTCCGGTAGCCCTTACATCTGAGCAACCCGGCCCGTCACGTGGCGAGTGAACGCGCGGGCCGCGGGTGACGCGTCCGCCGCGCCATGATGAATGAACACGAGTTTGTATCGCACTGTGAGGTCTTCCACCTCGGAGACCTTCAGCCGGGGATCCTTCGCAACGCTCCGCGGCACGAGAGCGACCCCCAATCCGGCGGCGGCGAGCTCTACCACCATCGATAGCTCGAGGGCTTCGCACGGAACCTGCCTGCGGATGCCGTGTGCGAGAAAGTGCTCGTCCACCTCGTCCCGGCTCTCGTGGCCAGGGATGGTGTCGACGAATCGAGCCTCGGCGAGATCACTGATCTGTACGCGGTCCGGCATGGCGGCTGCGGAAGTCCCACTACTCACGAGTACCAGTTCCTCATCGACAAGCGTGAGGAGTTCGATTCCACCTGCCGACTTAGGGTTGGCGACGATCGCACAGTCCAGACGGCCGTCAGCCACGAGGTGGGAAGCGGCTGGTCCCACCAGCTGGTTCACCGAAATATCCAAACCCGGGTGTTCAGCTGAGAACTCAGATAGCCAGCCCATGAATGGACAAGCCCCATCCAGGGCGTTCACTTGCATCATCCCGAGCCGGAAAGATCCACCGCGCAGGCCGACGACGTCCTGCACTCGCTGCGCTCCGAGGTCCGCTTCGCGGAGGAGCCGGTATGCCGACGCCAACAACACCTCGCCTGCCGAAGACAAACGCACCGGACGGGATCCGCGTGCGAAGAGCTCCGCGCCGACAGACCGTTCCAGCGCGCGGATGGATGTGGAGAGTCCCGATTGAACAATGTGCTCTCGTCGCGCGGCCGCAGAGAAGCTCTTTTCTTCGGCGAGTGCAGTGAAATGCCGCAACTGTTTGATCTCCATAGGAGAAGTATCTGTCAAATAGATGGAAAGTGACTCAAATAGCGGCAGAAAAGAAGGAATCGTTGCCATCGCCGCTCCGGTTGTGCCTGAGGATGAGCCCGCCTGGGCTCAGAACCGCCCGTTTGGGCTCCCGAGAGGAACACTATGACCACCGACGCTAACCGACTCGCGCGCACGACCCTCCCCGTGACAGCGGACGCCACCCATGCGCCTCGATCCGTTGCAGACAGGCTCTACCGGTACTTCGTGTCCAAGAGCGCCGCGCATGCTGACGCAACCCATGCGTTCTTCGACGCCACGAGCACGTACTACTCGGACGCCACCCTCGGCTGGGTCTGGGATTCGAATGCCAAACTGCGCGCTGTCTGGGACGAGTACATGCCGGGTTGGTCCGAGGACGCGCACTCGTATTTCACGCGGGTCGTCGGTGATGAGAGGGGCGCAATCGTCCACATGACCGACACCGCCGAATTATTCGGTTCTGAGATCCGCGCCCTTGCGCTGGTCGATTTCAGCGAAGCCGGGATCACGCGTTGGGTTGACTACTGGGACGGACGATTCTGGCCTGAGGCTTCGGTGGCACAGATGCGCACTCCCGACGGCCAGTTCCCCAAAGAGTTCGGCGAGAGCCGGATCAAGTCGAGCGCCAGCCCGGAGCTGGAGAAGGTTGCGGACGCCCTGCACATTGCTCTTCGAAGTGGCGACTTCGACACGGTCGCGGGCCTTTTCTCCTATGACGGAGAGCTCGAGGACATGGCGCTGCGCACGACGCTTCGCGGTCGCTCGGCGATCAAGCGATGGTTGGATCGGGCGGGTCGAGAGCTGCCGTGGGTGACGGGCGCAGAGCGGGTGCACACCGTCGGCGGAGCCATGGGCGGGGGCTACGAATGGCGGTCGACGGGTGCTGTCACCCACGGTGTCGTCAGCATCGAGTTGGACGCCGAAGGTCGAATCGAAGCGCTTCGGTCGATGTGGGATTCTTCCCGGTTGGAGCGATCGAACCTCGACCAGCTCACTCGTGCGGCGTCGGACCGGTGGTGAGCATGGAACTTGGGGTTTACACCTTCGGTGACGTTCTCCCTGACCCTCACACCGGTACCACCCCCACGGTCGCTGATCGCTACGCCGAGCTGCTCGAGTACGCCGTCATGGCGGAGCAGGGCGGTCTGGATGTGTTCGCGATCGGTGAGCACCATCGGCACGACTTTCCGGTATCGGCACCGGAGATGCTCCTCGCCGCGATCGCATCTCGAACCGAGAAGATTCGGCTCAGCAGCGCCGTGACCGTGCTATCAACCCAGGATCCGGTGCGCGTGTGGGAACAATACGCCACGCTCGACCAGCTGTCGCGGGGGCGAGCAGAGATCCTCGCCGGCAGAGGCGCCTTCGTCGAGTCGTTTCCATTATTCGGATACGCCCTTGAAGAGTACGAGGAGCTCTTCGACGATCGCATCGATTTGCTTCTCCAACTGCGGGACTCCGACGGTGACCCACTGTCGTGGAACGGACGTACGCGCGCCCCCCTCCAGGATGCGATCGCCGTCCCGACTGCACACGATGGACCACTCCCGGTGTGGATCGGAGTCGGCGGAACACCATCGTCGGCCATGCGAGCCGGCCGCCTCGGGGCACCAATGTTCCTCGCTCTCTGGACGAATCCTTCGTCGGGCAGACGGCTCGTCGATCTGTACCGACGATCAGCAGCCGATTCCGGCCACGCGGTCGATCAGCTCAGCGTCGCCAGTGGCGGCCACATGTTCATCGGGCGGACGTCGCAGGGAGCCAGGGACCAGTTCTTCCCTTATTACAGCGCCTACTTCCGGTTCAATCCGCGGTTCGGTGAAGCCGGTATGTCACGCGACGTTTTCGACCATTGGGCCGACAACGGACTCGCGGTAGGGAGCCCACAACAGGTCATCGACGTCATACTCACCCACCGCAATGCACTCGGTATCGACAGATACATCGGCCAGTTCGATACCGGCTCGCTCCCCCGCTCACTCGCTGGGGAGAGCCTTGAGCTCTATCTGACGGAGGTAGCGCCCGTGCTCCGACGGGAGACGGCAGGCGGCTGAACGGTGCGGGGTGCGATCGGATCCGCAGACTCGTACCCCGCGCTCAGCAGCGACAGCATCCCGAGCGTGTGCAGCGGTCTGGACTCACGCTGACGCAATTCCTTTTCCTCATCATTTCGCAAGTCGATAAGTACTCGTCACAACGTTCGTTGAACAAGATAGCCAGCGGACGGGAACGCTCGCCTATCGATCACCTCAATCTCTGGAGTATTTGTATGTCAGTCCTGCCCAGCCCACGAGAAATAGCGACACCCGTCCTCGGGCCATCGCTCCGTCGTCACCACATCGGATTCTGGATGGTGGCGTTCGCATTCCTCGTCGCGATGGCTTTCTCCGCGGCGCCGGCTCCCCTCTATCCGCTCTATCAGGAGCGCGACGGGTTCTCGACGTTCATGACCACGATGATCTTCGCCGCGTATGCCATCGGTGTAGTCATCAGCCTGCTCCTTGCCGGACACATCTCCGACTGGGTGGGACGGAAGAAAGTTCTTATCCCGGCGCTTGTGCTCGAACTTGCGGCCGCCGCACTGTTCGCACTGGTGCCCGAGCTGTGGGCTCTGCTCTCGGCGAGATTCGTATCCGGCCTTGGTATCGGAATGTTGACGGCCACTGCAACAGCTCACCTCCTTGACTTGCACAAGCGCTGCCACCCCGCCGCGTCACGGCAGCGTTTTGAGATAGTGTCCACCGCGGCGAATATCGGTGGCATCGGTTTCGGCCCGTTCGTCAGCGGGCTACTGGCGCACTACGCCGCTGAACCGCTGCGGACCCCTTACCTGGTTTTCGGAATTCTGATCGCCGCCAGCATCATCGCCGTGCTCCTCACACCGGAGACCGTTGAGGCGCGTCTGCCCAAACCGACATATCGACCGCAACGCCTCAGCGCCAACCATGGCGATCGGGCCGGCTACGTTGCTGCTCTCGCCTCAGGTTTCGCCGCTTTCGCTGTCTTCGGTGTCTTCACCTCGGTTGCCCCAGCGTTCGTGGCTGGAATGGTCGAGCACCCCTCCCCGGCGATTTCCGGGACTGTCGTGTTCGCCGTGTTCGGAGCTGCCGCGAGCGCTCAGACTGCGACCACCCGCATGACCCTCGCGGCGCGTCAGAGCACTGGACTTCTCGCTATGGCCCTCGGACTCGTGGTGCTCGTGGTCGGGATGATGGGGTCGAACCTCGGCGGTTTCGTCATCGGCGGGTTGGCCACGGGTGTCGGAGCCGGAATGCTCTTCAAGGCAGCAATCGGTGCTGTCGCAACCATGGCCACACCGGAAAAACGCGGAGGGGCTCTCGCCGGGCTATTCCTCGTCTCCTACCTCGGTCTCAGCATCCCGGCCCTCGCAATCGGCATCGCCACCCTGGCCATACCGCCCACCGTCGCGATGACCGCACTCGTCGCCGTCCTCTTGCCAACGCTCGCCGCCGTCCACCTGCTTGCTCACCGCAGCAGGCAAAACCAACTATCCGAAATTTAGGAGCAAAAAATGGTCACAATCGCCGTACTTGGAGTTGGGCGCGTCGGCGCCGCCGTCGCACGAGCCGCGCTGCTCTCGGGTTATGACGTTCATGTCGCAGGGTC
The DNA here is from genome assembly GCF_055361225.1 of Mycetocola sp. TRD_SC_2. Classification (NCBI taxonomy): domain Bacteria; kingdom Bacillati; phylum Actinomycetota; class Actinomycetes; order Micrococcales; family Microbacteriaceae; genus Mycetocola; species Mycetocola sp. TRD_SC_2. Next base: position 1,892,771 of record NZ_CM143954.1, read on the forward strand.
CAGGTCAGCGGAGGAAATATCACTCCTCACCGACGTCGTCATGCCCGGTGCTCAAGCCATGACCGCCGTCGACGCGGTTCAGGACGCCGACATCGTTGTCATCGCGATACCCCTCCACAAATTTCGAAGCATCGACCCCGCCACCCTCGTCGGGAAGGTGGTCGTCGACGCGATGAACTACTGGGCTCCGATCGATGGACTTCTAGCGGAATTCGAGAAGGACGGGCTGACCAGCAGCGAAGTAACGGCCCGACATTTACTCGGCTCTCGAGTAGTCAAGACGCTCAACCATGTTGGCTACCACGAGCTGGAATCGCACGCCAAACCAATCGGTTCCCCCGATCGCCGCGCTCTCGCCGTGGCAAGCGATGACGGAGATGCTGCTCAGGAGGTCATGCGCTTCCTGGTCCGACTCGGGTTCGATGCCATCCACTCGGGGCCTTTGCGCACCGGCGCTGCCTTTCAACCGGGAACGCCGATCTTCACCGGGGTGTTCACCAGCATCGACCTTGAACTGCAACTGATGCTCTGCCCCACGCCATAGACGACGGGGACCGAACACGCTCAGCCCCGCTGGACGCGATTCTCCCGGCTGGGCATTGAGGCAAGCAGGTCCGTGACAGTAGACGCGAAGGGATGCCACTCCCGTTGGAGCTGCGCTAGACGTTCCAGTCCTTCGAGGGTCACTGTGAAGACCTTGCGGCCGGGGCCGCCCTCTCCCTCCAGCCACTCGGAAGTCAACGCGCCCTCGTCTTCCAGACGGTTGAGGACGGGGTACAGCGCGCCACCCTTCACCGGGCCGATACCCACCTTCTGCAGTCGCTGAGCAACGGCGTAACCGTGAGCACTGCCTTGCGCCAGGACTGCCAGTGCGCACGTGGGTAGTAGGCCGCGCTGCCACTCCCGCGATGGATCCGGATCCCTCATACGGCTAATCCTGCCACGCACTCGTCAGAGATGCGGATACCGCCAATGTGTTGCCGACGCGCTCAGGTCGGCGCAACACGATCACGGCGTCCAGGTAGAACGTCGCTTTCGATCGCGCAGGTGCCGCCGCCAGGCAATCACAGCGCCGATCACGAAGACTATTATCGGGATCACACGCCAGAGGAGTTCCCCGGGCTCTGCTCCCGTCAACAGGTACACAACGGTCAGCCCGATCCAGACGGCGGCGATGACCGTTGCCGCCCACGCCAGGAATCGACGCTGGGCGCGGTGAGGTTGCTGTGAGCCGTCCAGCACGCGGAGCGCGTACACCTGAGGCGAGCTGAACTCGTCCTGCGGATGCTCGGTGGCGCTTTCCTGCCACATGGCACGGGCCTCAGCAACGTAACGGGAAGCCTCACCACCGGTGAGGTAGTAGCGCCCACGGAGCAGCCCGTCGAGCTGGGTGAACCACTGGTCGGCGGGGGAATCTTGCTGGTCCGCGAGTCTGGGAGTTGCGCGGGGTATGTTCCACGCAACGATGAAAATGGTCAGGTAGACGACCAACGGCACGAACGTCGGCAGTTCGCCGATGGGTCGATTCCCCTCAAGTGGAATAGCGATGCCGGCTCCGAGCCCGAGGGCCGCGACGGTCAAAGCAACGAGAGTCCAACTGCGCCGGATCTGCCCAGCGCGACGCGCCATTACTGCGCCCACGGCGGCGGCACAGGCAACATTGCCGCCGGCAAGAACCACCAGCTGCCAGGCAGACACCTCAACGACCCACGCGCGCACGGCCACCAGAAGAAGGACGCTCATTGCGACTCCGATGAAACCGACCGCTAAGGCTGCTCCGTGCAGTTGTTCGGAGGGAGCGATGCCGTCCATGTCGACGGCGGCACGAGCCTCGTCCGAAATCCGCTCGTCAGCCACTTGGTCTGCGAACTTTTCGGCTTCTCCGAAGAGTTCCTTGGCGGGCAGACCGGACTCCGCGCACGCCTGCTGCGCTTCGGTCAGTACCTCCTCGATCAGCTCCAGTGTGGCGGCAGAGTGCGTGACCGCCAGTCGCCACCGAACCGCGTCTCCCCACCGTTCGTCCTCTGGTCGCACCCATGCGTCTTCGTTGAATGTACTCATCTCCGCCTTTGCGTTGCCGCGACCGAGGTGGTCAGCGGCGCGTTATGGCGTCACCGATTGTGACAGAACCGATAGTGTCAGCATCTAGTCGGAAACGCAACTAGTCTGGTTTCAAACCAGCCCCCGCGCGCCGGTGCGGCGGCTCCGACGTGGACGGTCACCTGGCCGCCGGCACTGTCCCGTCGGCATGAGGAAGCAATCGCGGGAGCACGTCCGACAGGGTCGCGACCCCTCGGAACCGGCCGTTCTCGACCACGACGACGAGCTGCTGGCTCGTCGTCCGCATCTGAGCGAGTGCCTCGTACACCGGGGTCTCCCCCGACAGCACCAGGGCGGAGCGCACGAATGGACCGGCGGGAGAATCCAGTGCGTCAAGCAGGGTATCCCTCACATGCACTACGCCTGGCACGTCTGTCTTCGGGTCGCCAACAAGGATGCGCATATGGCCTGACTGAGCAGCCGCTTGCTGCACAGCCGCCACAGTGGCATTCCGAGCGACGAAGGTAGGTATTGCACTGTCGTTCACGAGCTCGTCCAGCCGCAGTGTCTCGAGCTCGATCGCCCCGGTTAGCTGCTCCTGGAAGGCGCTGTCGAGCATGCCCGATCGGGCTGAGAGTTCGACAAGGTGGCGAATCGTCTCGGCGTTCTGGCCGCCCACCGCGGCACTTTCCACGGGGACAACACCTGATGCGCTTACCAACCTATTGGCGATGCTGTTGATCCACATGAGCAACGGGCGGAAAGGCCAAATGAAGATGCGGGAGGGGATGCCGATCAGCTTGGCTGCCGTCTCCGGGTGAGCGATGGCCCATGACTTCGGTGCCATCTCCCCCACCACGAGGTGCAGGAAGGTGACGATGAGCAGCGACAGGGCGAAGGCGAGTACACCAGCGGCCTCCTGCGGGAGGCCCCAGGTCGAGAAAACGGGTCCGAGCCAGGAGTCCAGCGCAGGTTTGGTGACGGCACCGAGGGCGAACGTGCACGCCGTGATACCCAGTTGCGCACCGGCGAGCATCAGGGTCAGTTCGTTGACGCCCTTGAGGGCAGCACGGGCGGAGCGATCCGTCGCCGCGGTCGCCTCGAGGCGGTGTCGTCGCGCGCCCAGCAACGCGAATTCGATGATCACGAAGAACGCACTGAGCGCGATCAGGGCAAGAGTGACGATTGCCACGACGACACCGTTACTCATTGGTCAACCCCCGAGCGTCGTCAGCTTCCGGCCTGAGTCGCTTGTCAGGCTCCCCATCGTCACCCACCGTTTCGATGAGCGTGACTCGCACATCGTTGGGAACGTGGCGCTCGATGCTGAGCACCTCTATCTCGAGCTTCCTGTGCACTTCTACATCTCGGACGAGATCGGCGGGGTCATCGGGCAGCGCCACCTCGACGGTGTCGCCTGCGGAGGGAAGGCCTCCGTGCTCGGCGATGATGAGCCCCGAGACAGTCTCGTAATCGCCTTCGGGCAATTCGAATCCGACGGCGCGGTGCATCTCGTCGACGTGTACGTCACCGCTCATGAGCCAGACTGCGTCGCCGTCGGGATTGACGGATGGCGCGGCATCCTCGTCGTGTTCATCGGTTATTTCGCCGACGATTTCCTCTGCCAGGTCTTCGAGGGTGAGCACACCGGCAAAGCCGCCGTACTCGTCGATCACGCAGGCGAGCTCGTTGCGGGAACTTGTGATCTTGCTTAGGGCATTCGGCAGTTTCATCAGCGTCGACAGCACGACGGTCGGCCTCATCAATTCTGTGACGGGGCGCTCCGGGGAAAGAGTCGAACCGAGCACGTCCGCGAGTTGCACCACGCCGAGGGGCTGGCTTTCGTCGTCCACGACCGGATATCGGGTGTGTGCCCGAGCCATCAGCTCGCGCACCTCACCGATCGTGGTGTCGGGGCGGACGGTGTCGACAAGCGACCGGGGAATCATTGCATGCTCGACATCCTGCTCGGGGAATTCGAGGATGCGGTCAAGCATCAGGGACAACTCGACGGGCAGGTCGCCGCTGTCGCGCGAGTCCGAGAGGATGCGCTCGAGGTCTTGAGCTGTGGCGCTGGATTCGACGTCGTGCACGGGTTCGATGCGCAGCAGGCGGAGCAGCGCGTTGGCCGCAAAATCGAAGATAGCGATAAGCCATCCGAAGACCGCGAGGTAAATGGTTGTGGATCGGGCCAGCGCGCGGGCGAGGGGCTCCGGGCTCGCGATGGCCAGGTTCTTGGGGTAAAGCTCACCAAAGATCATTTGCACAACGGTCGCGAGCACGAGAGCGAGAATGGTGCCAACGGTGACGCTGAGCGCCGCCGGAACGCCCACCCCGCCCAGCAGGCCTCCAAGGGACTCACCGATGAGGGGTTCGGCGACGAAACCGACGAGCAGCCCGGTGACCGTGATCCCCAGTTGTGCTCCCGAGAGCATGAACGACGTCCGCTTGGTCACTGCGAGTGCCCGTTTTGCTGCGGGGTCGCCAGCCGCGGCGCTCGCCCCGAGCCGGTTTCGGTCGACCGACATGTACGCGAATTCCTGGGCGACGAAATAGCCGTTTGCCGCGATGATCGTCAGGGTGATGACGATGCCGAGCAGGAGGAGGAGAAGAGTTTCAATCACGAGGACATCACCCCGCTACAGGGCGAAGGAAACATTCGCGTGTGTTGTGTAATCGTGCTGAGTCGGTCGATGGCCCCGTGGGGCCACGGCTGGTGAGCCACAGTCGCGGTCAACGCCTCTCGGTGTGCGCTTGAAGGTACAGGAGTTGCCATCATACAGCCGGGCTTCTGGGAACAAGCTGCTCGGTGAGTGGTGCATCAGTCGGTGATCGGTGCATCATAAGGAGAGCCGACTCGCGGGCTCCGGAAGCACCATGCGCGGCGGTCAGCTGCCGCGCGGTCTGACGTCGGACATGACGAACTTGCTCGCCGGCAACGCCGGGAAGCCACGAAGACTGATGGATGAAACCTCCCAAATCGGATGCCGCTCCACCGTCGAACCGCTCCCGCCACTGCGGCTGACGGTGTAACGCATGCGCCGAGAAGACGATGAATCGGGCAACAGCCACTGTTGGCCGCAACACATTGATGAGTTCGACGGCAGCATCGGCCACGCTCAACCGGTTTCCGTTCTCGTCACGGTGGTTGGCCAGTTCGCCGACCATCCCATCAGCGTTCTCGCGGGCTTCACGTATCACCGATTGAGCCCACTTCTCAGTGCGAACCCTGCGCGCCGGAGCTGCCCAGTTCGGCGGACCGAATGGGCCGGAATTTTCGATCATCGCCGCAAGCTGGTTTCCGAGAGCGCTGACATCCATGCTCTTGCGGTGCCGGTGGCTATCCCCTTCGAGAGTCTCGACGCTTCCCTCGTCCTGAAGCAGGTGCAGAACGGATGTCGGCATCGCGCGCTCACGACCGAACCGATCGCCTTCGAAAAGATGCGCGCGGCATCCGCGCCGTAGATGACCGTTGCTGAGCGACCCATGATGCGGGTACGAAATGCGTCTGTATCGACGGTTGCGAATCGTCGCAGGCCGAACAGATATCCATCCGCCAGGAACGCAAGGCTACTGTCCAAAGATTTCAGGCGTGGAACACCCCCATGGTTCTCTCCTCCGGGTTCGGCGCTGGCGGCGTGTCTACGCTAAATCGATGTCTGCAGCCGAGGCAGGCGTTGACAACCTGCCTGTCAGCTGACCTTTCGCCCCCAGCGTCTGACCGCTCTTTCCCCATGCTCACGCTTCCCGTTTAGTCAAGGGCAAATCGCAGAATCTTTATCCTGCCTAGCCTGAAAAGGACTTCTTCCTCATCGTTTCGGCGTCGGGGAAACCATCAAAAGGGGCTGACATGACGATTTACAAGCAAGACACCTCGCGCCGGAACTCTCCCGCAGAACTCGTGAAGTCGACGAGCGAGCACGACCGCACCGAGAGCATCCGGTCTTTCGTGGATGACCATCTCTCGGAGATGCTCGTCGACCTGACCGAGTGGATCCGGTTGCGCTCCGTCGCTGGGGATCCCGAGTGTGCCGGACAAATGACGTCATCCGCGGTCTGGCTCGCAGACCGGCTCGCCGCCATTGGATTTCCGGTCACCGAGGTGTTGAGGACTGGATCGTCGTGCGCTGTGTTCGCTGAATGGTGCCCCGAGCCGTTGGCACCGACGGTGCTCGTCTACAGCCACCACGACGTCCGCGCGGCGAAGGAAAGCAACTGGGACATCACAGACCCGTTTGCGCCCTTGCTTCGCGACGGACGGCTCTATGGTCGCGGCAGCTCAGATGCCAAGGGCCAGATACTCGCGCATCTGTGGGGGGTGCGTGCTCATCTCGCGACATCAGACTCCCCGGCACCCGCGGTGAACCTGAAGTTCCTCATCGAAGGCGAAGAAGAACTTGGTTCTCCTTCTCTTGCCGAACTGCTCGACGAGCACCGCGACCGTCTGAATGCCGATGTCATCATTTTCTCCGACACTCTGCAGTGGAGCGCTGACCAACCAGCGCTGTGTACAAGCGTTCGCGGGATGATCAGTGCGACGCTCACCGTCCACGGCGCGCCTCGAGATGTCCACAGCGGAGCGACGTCGGGGGCGGCGTCGAACGCGATCCACCATCTCACTCGCGTTCTCGCAAACCTTCATGACGATGAGGGCCGGATAACGCTGCCGGGCTTCTACGACGACGTCAAGGAACCGTCATCGCACCGGAGGCAGGAACTGGCGGATCTGAACTTCGATGAGAAGGACTGGCTCCGTCGCTCCGACACCGGTCGGATCGATGGCGAGGCGGGCTATACACCGTTGGAACGGCTGTGGCTGCGCCCCTCCCTCGAGGTGATCTCTGTGTCGGCGGGAGACGAAGACGGACTTGCACGAGCCGTCATTCCCGCCGTGGCCCAGGCACAACTCAGCATTCGCATCGTCGAGGGGCAGACGTGCGCTGCGGTTGCCGATCAACTCCGTAAGTTCATGGCAAGCCGTTTCGCCGATCCGGCGCTCTATGAACTCGAGGTCGCTGAGGAGACGGCACAGGAACCGTATGTGACACCGGATCATCCGGCGGTCGCCGCCTTGGATCGCGCGATGCAGGGCGGGCACGGTGTCGACCAGATCGGGCGGATGGGAAATGCCGGAGGGGGGCCGGCTGAGCTGCTGGCCCGCACCCTGCACGCTCCAGTGGTCTTCTATGGGACCGGTCTTGTCGAAGATCACTGGCACAGCAGTGACGAGAGCATCAGTGTTGGGATGCTTACGGCTGGTGCGGCGACGCTTGGAGCGTTCTGGGAAGAAGCGGCGACAGATTTCGAACTTGCAGTGAAGCGGAATCTTGAAGAGGCTATGGGGACGGGATGACAATGACCGGCATGAAAATTTACTCCGGCGTCAGGACCGTCGGGGTCGAGGAAGAGTACCTCCTGGTCAGCCCGCGCACGGGACGCCCGATAGCGGCTGCGCAGCCGCTCCTCGCGGCGGCGCGGGAATCGCTGGCAATTGAGAAGCCGCTCGTCGCGGGAGCGGCGCCTTCACCCTGGAGGGCGGTGTTGGAAGCCGAGGCCAAACAGGAGCAGATCGAGGTCGTCTCTCCTCCGTCGGCCTCCCTGACCGCGGTCGCGGAGTCGATCGTGACCGGGCGCCGGATCGCCGATGACGCCGCCAGACGAGTTGGCGCACGGGCTGTTGCTCTCGGAACGAGCGTCTTTCCGCTGACCTCGCATCTTGCGGACGGTGCCCGCTACCGTGAGATGCAGGCGCAGTTCGGGTTGACTATGAAGGACCAGCTCACCTGTGGCTTCCACGTACATGTCGGGATTGACAGCCCGACCGAGGGCGTCGCCGTTCTCGACCGCCTGCGCCCGTGGCTGCCCCTGCTCCTGGCGCTCAGCAGCAACTCCCCCATGTGGATGGGTGAGGACACCGCCTACTCGAGTTATCGCTATCAGGCGTGGAGCCGCTGGCCGTCAGCCGGCGCTTACGGGATCTTCGGCTCCGCCGAGGAGTATCGCCGCCGGGTCCAGTTAATGGTGAACACCGGGGTGCTCCTCGATGAAGGCATGGTCTATTTCGATGCGCGACTGTGCTCGCACTATCCCACTGTCGAAGTCCGTGTCGCGGATATCTGCATGGATGCCATCGATGCAGTGACCATTGCTGGACTGGTTCGGGGCCTCGTCGAAACGTCCGCTCGAGAGTGGCGCGCCGGCATCCCACCGATGTGCACGCCGACGGCACAGATGCGGCTGGCCATGTGGCAAGCAAGTCGGTTCTCCATCGATGGGACGCTCCTTCATCCGCTGACGGGAGAGCCGTGCCCCGCCCGCGACGCTGTCGACGCGATGTTGGCACACGTAGGCCAGGCCCTTCTCGACAGCGGAGACGCCACCACAATCGCACGCGCGACCGAGGAGATCTTCTCCCGGGGCACCGGTGCTGCCAGACAGCGGAGAACGCTTCAGCGCACGCGAAGTCCCCGAGCGGTCGTCATGGAGGCGATCGAGCATACCCATCACGATGCGTCCTCGGCCGCCGAGACGGTCCCAGCGTAAGTCGCGATCATGTGTGGCATAGCTGGCGAACTGACCTTCACCGGTCAGCTCGCGGGCACAACGGCCGTGGGAAGAATGGCTGATGCGATGCGTGCAAGGGGGCCGGACGGGCACGGCGTCTGGAACTCGAAATGGGTCGCGCTCGCGCATCGTCGGCTCAGCGTGATCGACCTGTCGGAGGCCGGCGCACAGCCGATGAGAAACGATGAGCTCGGTCTCACCCTTGTTTTCAACGGGTGCATCTACAATCACGAGGACCTCCGCAAGGAATTGCAGAGTACACACCGGTTTTCGTCGACGAGCGACACCGAGGTGGTGCTGAAGGCATACGCCCGCTGGGGTGAACACTTCGTCGACCACCTGGTAGGGATGTTCGCGATCGCGATCTTCGACGAACGCCGCAACCGTGTCGTCCTCGCGCGGGACCGTCTGGGGATCAAACCGCTCTACCTGTCGGCCGCCCCCGGTCGGCTGCGATTCGCGTCCACTGTGCCTGCCCTGCTTGCCGCTGGAGATGTGGACACCACGATCGACCCCGTCGCGCTGCACCACTACCTCAGTTGGCACTCCATCGTCCCTGCTCCCCGAACCATCCTCCGCGGCATCCGTAAACTGCCGGCAGCGACGGTGAGGATCATCGAGTCCGATGGAAGTGAGCGGGACCACCAGTACTGGCGCGTGGACTACTCCCGCGATCCTGATCATGACGGGTGGTCGGAGCCGGACTGGGTCGACGCGATTCATGACGCACTTCGAACGTCGGTGAAACGACGGACTGTGGCGGACGTTCCGGTAGGAGTACTTCTTTCGGGAGGACTGGACTCCAGCCTGCTCGTCAGTCTCCTCGATGACGCAGGGCAAGACAACGTCAAGACATTCAGCATCGGTTTCGACAGTTCAAAGGAGCAGGCGGGTGACGAGTTCGAGTACTCGGATGCCGTCGCGCAGAGGTTCGGCACCGACCACCACCGGTTGCACATTCCGGCGCAGGAACTCGCTCCAGCAGTGATCGGAGCCGTCGATGCGATGACTGAGCCTATGGCATCCCATGATGTGACCGCGTTCTACCTCCTGTCTGAGGCGGTGTCAGAACACGTCAAGGTGGTGCAATCGGGCCAGGGCGCCGATGAGGTCTTTGCCGGATACGCGTACCATCAGCCCGCCGCTTCCGCCGCCCGGGATGCTGCCCTTGAGTCGTTCACGGCCTCTTTCGCGGATCGCTGCCATGCCGAGGTTCTGGAGATGGTGAGTGGAAACGCGGTCCCCATGGCAGACGTCAGTCGCGAGGTACTTCAACGCAACCTGAACCAGTCTGGCGCCTCCTCGGCGCTCGACGCGGTGTTGAGGCTCGACACTCACCTTCTGATGATCGACGACCCCGTCAAGCGCGTGGACAGCATGACCATGGCGTGGGGCCTCGAAGCGCGGGTCCCTTTCCTCGACCAGGATCTCGTCGAACTCGCAGCACACTGCCCTCCGCGGCTGAAGTCGAAAGACGAGGGCAAGGGGATTCTCAAAGCATTGGGAAGACGGATGCTGCCACGCTCGGTCGTCGACCGACCGAAGGGGTACTTCCCGGTCCCCGGATTGCACACGCTCGATGGCAACGTTCTTGATCTCGCCCGTGATGTCATGTACTCCCCCGAAGCATCCCATCGGGGCCTCTTCCAGCGGTCATACATCGACGGCCTTTTCGAGTCGCCGAATAGGGCTGTCACGCCGGCGAACGGCAATATGTTGTGGTCACTCGTCGTGCTCGAGATGTGGCTCCAGCGACACGGCGTGGCTGGCTGAGGCCCGATTACCTGAGCTCCGATTCCTCTCCCGCCCCAGGGAACGACGGTGGGGGCTCGGGGACGAGTTGCAACCCGTAGGCCGAGTTCGACGAGGCGGTGAGTAGATCGATCCATGCGCGGTTGATGGCTGGAGCCCTCGACCCAAAGTACTTGTAGCGCAGCGGTATCTCGGGGGCAAGCCACAGTGTGCTGCGACCGCCCCCCTGTGCCTGGCTGTCCTGCCAGCTGAAATGAAACGACTCCCCGCGCCTGAGCTTCGCGCCAATGACGATCTGCAGATGGATGAGAGCACGGTCCTCGAAGTCCACGCTCAACTCCGAGCCATAAAACAGTTTCCCCATGACCCCTCCTGACTGAAACGCTATCCGCGGTTGAGAAGAACCCCGGAGGGACTTGACCCAGAACGCGCGGTATGAGACGGCCGTCACGGGAAGCAAAATCACTGTCGATTGTCAACGGTTTAGGCACTCCGGCCGTCGAAGGTCGGGACGGGATTATGCTCGGCGTCATGCCCGCCATCGCTAGCGTGAAACGCCGCAAGACGACCAACGCGAGACCAACTTCAGCCAATCTGGCTCTGCGGGGCAAGCTTGAGGCGTTGCGGGCCAGCCTCTGGGTCTGGCCGGTGGCTGCCGCCGCGGCATCGGTGTTGCTGACGCTGGGCTTGCTGTCCATCCGCCCCTCCCCCGATGAGGCGTGGGCTCTCGCCGTGTGGCCGGCCGGAAGCGACAGCGCGAGCACTCTCCTGCAAGTGGTAGCAACGGCGATCATGACGGCGACAACCTTGACGTTCTCCATCACCGTTGTCGCTCTCCAGTTGGCTTCTCAACAATTCTCGCCGCGACTGTTGCGCGAGTTCGCACGGGATAAAAAGATCCAGGCCGTTCTGGCCTTGCTGATTTCGACGTTCGTCGTGTCCGTCACCGGACTCAGGGGAATGAATCCTGACGAACCGACTTCGGTTTTCGTGCCGGGGCTCGTCCTGGTTATGGGACTGGCCTCGGCGGCCGCGCTCGTCGGCTTCGTGGGCCATATGGTGAGGTCCATCCGGGTCGATTCCATGATGGTTGCTGTCCACCAGGAGACCGTGCACTCCATACTGCGCACCTACCCGCCGATCGATGACCGTTCAAAGGACCCGGATAAGGACTTCCCGGGACCATCGGGTGGCACTGTCTTGACAGCTTCACGAAGCGGCTTTGTGAAAGTTGTCCACCCGGGGCTCCTCGTCCGAGTGGCGGCAGAACGCAAAATGTTCCTCCGGCTCGGTATTCGTCCAGGCGACCAGATCGTTGTCGGAGCGCCGCTCGCAACGTGCTGGTGGGAGGAGAGCTCAGAGGACCGCGAAACCCGCATGATCGACGGCGAACTTGCCGCCGGACTGGAGATTGGTTTTGAGCGCACGGCGGAGCAGGATGCTGCATTGGGTCTGCGCCAGCTCACCGATATTGCAGTCAAGGCGATCTCGCCGAGCGTCAATGACCCAGTCACTGCCGCACATGCGGTCAGCTTTTGCGCCGATCTGCTTGTGACTTTGATCGGCCGCAAACTTGGGTCACAGCAGCACGTCGACGAGGCCGGAACTCCCCGGGTCATCACCCCCGACCGCGACTACCGCTACTACCTCGATCAGGTGTGTGCGCCTCTGCGACGCTACGGAAAGAGCGAGCCGATCGTCCTTATCGCGCTTCTGCGAATGCTCCGGGACTGCGCTTCAAACAGCACGAGCGGCGAACAACGCGAAGAAACCCTTCGGCAGGTCGACCTGATCCTCGAGAACATGGAGCCCGGCCTGATCGCCACCGACACGAATGACGTGCGAGATCTCGCTGCAAGAGTACGTCTGGCGATCGACGGAAACGTCGAAGCCGCGTACGAGGATCGGGCTGGGGAAACGCGCTCCGCCTGAGAGATGTGAGCCCACCGGCCCCGTTCGGTGGTCCACTCTGCCTTCGGCGGCGAACACCGAAAGGTCGCTCAGTCAAGTCCCGCTGGGCAAGTTTTTCGCTGACGTAGCCTGAATATGAGCTTCATATGGGGCACATGCCGGTGGATGGACGTCGGAAGGGATGAGTCATGTCGGTACGGGAAGAATCACCCTCGCGATTGCTTCTGGAGGTCATGGCGCTGAGCGATCACGAGTGGCGGGTATGCGATGGCAGGCTGGGAGCATCCGACGCGACACGCGTACTTGCCTTCATCGATAAGACGGGACGCTCATTCGAGCTTGTTCGTCTGAACCCCTGGCCGCGGTCGGAGGAATACAGCACGTTCGATGCCGCTCTCGATGCACTTCAGCCCGAAATGGCTGAAGGGTTCGCACCGTGATCACCACACCGGCCGTCGCGACGACCGTCGGCGATATTGCCGTCATGCGGAACCGGGCAACGACAGGCACCGAGTACGTCGTTGATCTTCCTTTCGATGTCGACATCTTCGAGGGAGCCCCAACGACCGGGCCGTACCGAACCTTCGTCGAGGCGGCATCCGCAGCGCAACTGCTGTGGGATCTCATTTCCAACGCGTCCGACTGATCATTCAGCCGATTCGCACAGTCGCGGTCGGAAGCATTCGCAGTGAAGGAGTTTCGATGAAGTCGGTCGCAGAACAGAGTGTCGCGGAGTTGGGCGGTCGCTTGAGCGTGCTCGCCCGGCAGAAAGAGGATCACGTCACTCTCAACCGCCTATTGGAGGAACTCGGCACAACGTCAGCCGAGGAACAGGGCCGAGTGCTCCTGAATATCTATCGATTGGTGTTCCCGCACGCGTTCGCCGAAGAGTCTGTTCTCTGGCCGGTTATGCGACGGGTCCTGCCCGACGGTGAAGAGCTCACGCTGCAGGTGGAGCGCGAGCATCAGGAGGTCAATGAACTCGTGACCCGCCTTGAACATTTGGGTGGGGACTCCCTGGAGCGACGGTCAGTTCTGGACCGCCTCGTCGAGGTGCTCCGCGAGGACGTCCGTGATGAAGAGGACGAACTGTTTCCCCGCCTCCAGACCAGAGTCTCTGTTTCGCGCCTTCGGCTTCTCGGGCTCGCCTGGGAAGTCGTCCGGCGGGTAGCTCCAACCCGTGCTCACCCCGTGGTGGCGCGAAGACCACCGGGCAACGTCGTGGCGGCACTGCCCCTCACCCTTCTGGATCGTGCCCGTGATCGCATCGACATGCTGGTCCATCGAGGGGCAGGGCCAGCGGATGCCTCGCTCCGCTCCACCAGCGCGGCCCTGACCAGGGCGGCACATGCTGTCGAGCAGCTGCCGATCATGCGCCGCGGTGAAGCTCCCTCAACTCGCGTCGGTCCGCGGCCCGGCATTCCGTGGGGCACGATCGGGGTCGGCGTCATGGTCGCCGCTTTGGCGGCTCATTTGTTGTCCCGTCGTCGACACACGTGATGGTCTTGTCGGTCTCCCGAACGCTCGGCGTTGCGCCAGCTGGGCAGCACCGTGGGCAAAGTAGGCAACAAAAAAACCCCCGCCTGAGCGAGGGTTTCTACTGCTGGGGTACCTGGACTCGAACCAAGAACAAATGAACCAGAATCATCCGTGTTGCCAATTACACCATACCCCAAAGGCCAAAAGCATTGCTTGGGCCGGTTGTCAACAGTACCCTACCGCTGGCTCACTCTCAAATTGAGCGGACCCTTGCGGCGACCGTATCGCGCACGATCGTCGCCGACACCTGCGCCCCCGTGCCAGCCGCAACAATGAGCTGCTCCGGGCCTGGCGGGGTTATGTCTCCGGCGGCATATAGACCGGGCACCGTGGTGCGTCCACCCGCATCGACGACGAGCAGCCCGAGCTCGTCGGTCTCGGCGCCCAGACCCTCGACAAACCTCAGCGCGCCACTCCACAGTGGGCGGACGAAGCCGGCCGTACGAGCGATGATCTCGCCGTCAGCAAGCTTCAGCCCGGTGAGTTGAGCGCGTTCACCGACGAACTCCGACACGACGCGACGTTCGACCCGGATGCCGTGACTCGCCAGCATCCGCTCGTCGGGTTCGGGAATCACACCGACGCCATTGGTGAAGACGATGATGTCGTCGCTCCACACGGAGGCGTGAAGGGCTCGCTCGGCGAGGTCATCGGACTCACCGACGACGGCGAGGGCCTCCCCCGCCTTTTCGTAGCCGTCACACTCGTAGCAACTGTGCAATGCGGTGCCGTAGAAGGCACGCAGATTTCCGATCGACGGCAGCGTCTCCCGGAGCCCGGCGGCGACGAGCACTCGCGTGGCAGTGACGTTCTGGTCGGGAGCACCCCGGACACCGGTCGCCGTGACACGGAAGCCTCCATCGATCGCCGTCACGCCGTCGACGAGAGCGAACTGCACCTCGGCGTCATCGTAACTGGCGACCTCCTCACGGCCGAGTTTGCGAAGCTCAAGCGGGGAGATCCCGTCACGAGTGAGGAAACCGTGGGAGTGAAGCGTCGCCGCGTTGCGAGGCCGATTGCCGTCGAGCACGAGCACGCGCTGGCGCGCCCGAACAAGGTTCAGCGCTGCCGACAGGCCCGCCGGTCCCCCGCCGACCACGACGACATCGACATCGAGCCCGGCGGTCATGCTGACAGGTGAGCCGAAAGCCGGTCGAGCCGGTCGAGGGTGTCGGACTTGCCGAGGATCTCCATCGATTCGAACAACGGCGGTGACACGCGGCGACCCGAGACAGCGACACGCAGCGGCCCGTAGGCAATCCGCGGCTTGAGCCCGAGTCCTTCGATAAGGGCGCCAGCAAGCGTCGCCTGCAGCTTCTCGGTGTTCCACTCGGTCTCGGAAATGCCGTTGAGGGCCTCAACCGACGCCGCAAGAACATCGCCCGCGTTCTGCGGAAGGCTCTTCAGCGCGTCCTCCTGGAAGTCGATGCCTGCGGCATCCGTGAAGAGGAACCCGAGCATGCCCGGTGCCTCACCGAGAAGACCGATGCGCTCCTGGACGAGCGGTGCCGCCTGGTTGAGGATGGCACGCTGTTCATCACTGAGCGGCTCCGTGAGGATGCCGTCACGCACGAGATACGGGATGGTGCGCTCAGCGAAGTCGGCGGCGTCAAGCATCCGGATGTGGTCTCCGTTGATCGACTCAGCCTTCTTGAGGTCGAATCGAGCGGGGCTCGGGTTGACGTTGACCACGTCGAACGCGGCAACCATCTCGTCGAGCGAGAAGACGTCGCGGTCGGCGGAGAGTCCCCAGCCGAGAAGCGCGAGGTAGTTGACGAGACCCTCGGGAATGAAGCCGCGGTCGCGGTGGTGGAACAGGTTCGACTCGGGGTCGCGCTTCGAGAGCTTCTTGTTGCCGTCACCCATGACGTACGGAAGGTGGCCGAAGCGGGGAATGAACGTCGTCAGCCCGATGTCGACGAGCGCGTGGTACAGCGCGATCTGCCGTGGTGTCGACGGGAGCAGGTCCTCGCCGCGGAGCACGTGGGTGATTCCCATGAGTGCGTCGTCGACGGGGTTCACGAACGGGTAGAGCGGGTGTCCGTTGGGCCGGACAACGACGAAGTCGGTGAACGAACCGGCGGGGAACGTGATCTCGCCGCGGACCAGGTCGTCAAAGCTGAGGTCGGTGTCCGGGACTCGGAGCCGGAGGGCAGGAAGGCGACCCTCGGCGCGGAAGGCTGCGCGCTGCTCGTCGGTGAGGTCGCGGTCGAAGTTATCGTAGCCGAACTGCTTGGGGCGGCCGGCAGCGGCGTTGCGCTCGTCGATCTCCTCGGCGTTCGAGTAGCTCTCGTAGACGTGGCCGGCGGCGGTGAGCTTCTCGATCACGTCGCGGTAGACGTCGGCGCGCTGCGACTGGCGGTACGGACCGTGATCTCCCCCGGCGCCTTCACCCTCGTCCCAGTCGAGCTTCAGCCAGCGAAGGGCCTCGAGAATGAGCTCGTAGCTCTCTTCGCTGTCGCGGGCGGCATCCGTGTCTTCGATCCGGAACACGAGCTTGCCGCCGGTGTGCCGCGCATAGGCCCAGTTGAACAGGGCCGTGCGGATGAGACCCACGTGGGGCGTGCCGGTCGGCGACGGGCAGAATCGGACGCGAACGTCCGTGCCGGTTGCCGTTGAGAAGAGGGGGGAATTATCGCTTGACATCACCCGCAATCCTAGTCGTTGCGCCTGAGCGCGAGCGTGGGCATGCGGGTGACGAGAATCGCCGCGACGAGTACGGCGGCGACGAGGGCACACGCAACCAGTGACAGCCCGTCGAAACCGAGCAGGGCGAGAGTCGGCCCGGCGAGCGCTCCCCCGGCGGCGCCGGACAGATTCATGAGGGTGTCGGTGATGCCCTGCACCCGGGGCCGGCGCAGTGGAGCGGTTGACTCTGTCACGAGCGCGGAACCGGCCACCGTCGACGCACTCCAGCCAAGACCGAGAAGCACGAGCCCCACCGTCACCGCCGACGATGTCTCCGCACCGATGGTGAGTGTCGTGAGGGCGGCAACGAACAGGCCCTGTCCCAGAAGGATGACGGGCATGCGACCGAGCCGGTCGGCGAGCATCCCGAACACGGGAGACAGGGCGAACATCCCGGCAACGTGCAGGCTGATGGTCAGCCCGATGATCGTCAGGCTGGCGCCGTGATGCTGCAGATGCACGGGGGTCATCGACATCACCGACACCATCGTCGCGTGGCTGAGCGCAACCGTAAGGATCGCGAAGCGCTCCCGGGAGCGGGATTCGGATGCCGTCGGTGCGGGCCGCGCCGTGGCATCCGTTACCGCACCGAGAGCGCGGGCGGTGAGGAGTGGGTCAGGGCGAAGAGCGAGGAGGTAAACCGCTGCGGCGAGAAGCTGGGCCACGATTCCGAACAGGAAGGGTCCGGTCAGCGGGACGAGGCCGAACAGCCGCCCGACGGCGTCACCGGGTTCGAGCAGATTCGGCCCGGCGACGGCACCGAGGGTTGTGGCCCAGACCACGACGGACAGGTCTCTGCCTCGGGTGCGGTCGCTGGCAAGGTCGGTGGCGGCGAACCGCGCCTGAAGTCCGACCGCTGCGCCGGTGCCGACGAGGGCGAGTGCGATCAGTAGGAGCGGAAAACTGCGAACGGATGCCGCGACGATCGTGAGCACCGCACCGGACGCCGAGACGAGCGCCCCGCCGCTCAGGGCGACCCTTCGGCCGTGGCGGACGGCCAATCGCGCCAGCGGGATTGCGGCGATCGCCGCACCCAGCGTCGACATCGTTGCGGCCATTCCTGACCAGGCGTCGGATCCGGAAATATCGGCGGCGAGAAGCGCACCGAGCGACAGAGTGGCTCCGATGGCGAAGCCGCCGAGGACCTGGCCGGCGGAGAGGAACCAGACGGTCCGCCGCTGCAGCGCGGCGATCCGGTCGTCTCCCGTCACCGTGCTGCTCATGCCGACGTCAGGCCGCGGTGTTGCGCAGGATGCCGAGGCCGGTGACGGCGACCTCGACGGTGTCGCCGGAAACGATCGGGCCGACCCCGGCCGGTGTTCCCGTGAGAATCACGTCGCCGGGAAGGAGCGTGAATACCGCTGAGGCGTAAGCGATGATTTCAGCGACCGAGTGGATCATGTCGGACAGCGGCGCCTGCTGGCGCACATCACCGTTGACCCGGGTTTCGATCGTGGCTCCGTCGAAGGAGAACTCGGTGTCGATCACTGGGCCGAGCGGGCAGAACGTGTCGAAGCCCTTCGCACGAGTCCACTGGCCGTCCTTCTTCTGGAGGTCACGGGCGGTGACGTCGTTCCCGATCGTGTAGCCGAAGATCACGCTCTCGGCGTCCTCGGCCCGGACGTTCCGTGCAACGGATCCGATGACGACGGCAAGCTCACCCTCGTGCTCGATCTGATTGGACAGGCCTGGAAGCACGATGCGGTCGTTCGGTCCGACGACGGAGGTGTTGGGCTTGAGGAAGAGGAGCGGCTCTGCCGGTGCCTCTCCACCCATCTCCTTGGCATGGTCGGCGTAGTTCTTGCCGACGCAGACCACCTTGGATCGAGGGATTACCGGCGCGAGAAGGATCGCGTCGGCGAGCGGAACCCGCTCCCCCGTGGTCTCGAACCCACCGAACATGGGGTCAGCGGCGAGCACGACCAGGTCGGTCTCGTCGAGTATTCCGAAGTTGATGGCACCGTCATGGCTGAATCGCGCGATTTTCACGAGTCGAGCCTAGCCGGGAACCAGCGTCGATGCTCAGGCGTCGAGTCGGTACAGCCAGTTGTGCCGGTCCTCGCGACGCCCGTACTGGATATCGGTGAGTTCTTCGCGGATCGACATCGTCAACTCGCCGGCCTCGGCATCTGCTGATCCGATCGAGAATTCCGCCGTCTTCAGTTCGGCGATCGGGGTGATCACAGCGGCGGTGCCGCACGCGAACACCTCGGTGATGTCGCCGGACTCGACGCCGGCGCGCCAGTCCTCGACGCTCACAGCGCGCTCTTCGACCTCGTATCCGCGATCGCGGACGAGCTGGATGATGCTGTCGCGGGTGACACCCTCGAGGATGCTTCCGGTCAGCTCGGGCGTGACGACCCGGTTGCCTTCGTGCACGAAGAAGATGTTCATGCCACCGAGTTCTTCGATGTGGGTGCCGGTCTCGGCGTCGAGGAAGAGCACCTGCGCGCAGCCGTTCTCGGCGGCTTCCTGCTGCGGGAGCAGCGAAGCGGCGTAGTTGCCACCGCACTTTGCGGCTCCGGTTCCACCGCGGCCCGCACGCGTGTACGTGGTCGACAGCCAGATCGATACCGGCTTCACTCCCCCGGAGAAGTACGCTCCTGCCGGGCTCGCGATCACGTAGTAGCCGACTTTCTGGGCGGCACGCACGCCGAGGAAGGATTCGTTTGCGATCATGAACGGGCGCAGGTACAGGCTCGTGTCCTCTCCCGATGGCACCCAGTCCTTGTCGACCGCGACGAGGCGGCGGAGCGACTCCAGGAAGTCTTCCGTGCTCAACTCCGGGAGAGCGAGCCGTCGTGCGGACCGCTGGAACCGTTCGGCGTTCTTCTCCGGGCGGAACGTCCAGACCGACCCGTCGTCGTGACGGTAGGCCTTGAGGCCCTCGAAGATCTCCTGTGCGTAGTGCAGAACGGATGCCGCGGGGTCGAGGAGCAACGGACCGTACGGCTGCACGCGCGCGTCGTGCCAGCCGTCCTCGAGCGTCCAGTCGATGGCGACCATGTGGTCGGTGAAGTGCTTGCCGAAGCCGGGGTTCGCGAGGATCTCCTCGCGGCGAGCCTCGGCGATAGCGGACTCTGACGGACGGTGCTCCCACGCGAGGGGGAAGGACTCGGTGCCGGTTCCTGCTGCAAGTGTCATGTGCGTTCCTTTGGGTGCTGAAATCTAGTGTGCGCCGAGTGAGGCGACGATCGCATCCCCGACGGCGGAGGTCGATCGCTTCTCGCCCGTGCGGGCGTCGATGTCAGCGGTCACTGCGGCCGTGACAGCCGCGGCTTCGGCGGCGAGGCCCAGGTGCTCGAGCAGGAGGGCCACGGAGAGGATGGCGGCGGTCGGGTCAGCCACCTGTTTGCCGGCGATGTCAGGGGCCGATCCATGGACCGGTTCGAACATGCTCGGGAAGGTGCCGTCCGGGTTGATGTTGCCCGAGGCCGCCAGACCGATGCCCCCGCTGATTGCGCCGGCCAGGTCGGTGAGAATGTCGCCGAAGAGGTTGTCCGTGACGATGACGTCAAATCTAGCAGGGTCCGTGACGAGGAAGATCGTCGCCGCATCGACGTGGAGGTAGTCCACCGCGACATCGGGGTACTCGGTCGCGACGGCATCCACGGTGCGCTGCCAGAGCTTTCCCGAGAACGTCAGGACGTTGGTCTTGTGCACGAGGGTCAGCTTGTTCCGGCGGGCGGATGCCTTCTCGAACGCGAACCGGACGACCCGCTCCACCCCGTAGGCGGTGTTCACGGACACTTCGCTGGCGATCTCCTGCGGTGTGCCCTGGCGGATCGTTCCACCGTTGCCGACGTACGGTCCCTCTGTTCCCTCACGGACGACGAGGAAGTCAACATCGCCCGGGTTAGCGAGCGGGCTCGGCACACCGGGGTAGACCCTGGTGGGGCGCAGGTTGGCGTAGTGGTCGAGCGAGAAACGGAGCTTGAGCAGCAGCCCGCGCTCGATGTTCGCGTTGGCAAGCCGGGGGTCGCCGGGAACTCCGCCAACCGCGCCGAGCAGGATGGCGTCGTGGCTCCGGATCGCGTCGAGGTCGTCGTCGGTGAGCACGTCGCCGGTCTCGAGGAAGCGTGTCGCTCCGAGGGAGAATTCCGTCGTGTCGAAGCTCACGTCGCTGTCGCGCGTGACAGCGGTCAGGACCTTGACGGCCTCGGCGATGACTTCGGGACCGATTCCGTCACCCGGGATGACCGCTAGCTTGACCTGACGCGACATGAACGCTCCATCCTGGGGGATCTACTCCGACCCGTCCAGCCTATCGCCGCGTGACATCCCTCATCGCACGCGGCGGAGGGAGGTGAGCGCGAGGACCGCCGCGGCGATCATCAGACCACAGCCCAGCCACGCGGCAACGCCGACGCCGCTGTCGAAGGCATGACGCGCCGAATCGAGGAGCTGCTCGGCAGCGCCGAGGGGAAGCTCACCGGCGACATGCACCGCTCCCCCGAGCGTCTCTCCCGCGGCGTTCTGCTGGGCGGCGTCGAGTCCGTCCGGCAGCACCACGGAGTTTCGGTACGAGGCAGTGAGGATCGTGCCGAGGATGGCCGTGCCGAGCACGGCACCCAGTTCGTATGCGGTCTCCGACACCGCGGAGGCAGCGCCTGCCTTGTCGACGGGAGCGTTCGCAAGCACCAGTTCGTTCGAGACGGTTTCCGCCGCGCCGATTCCCAGACCGAGCAGCAGGAAGCAGATGGCGATTCCGGTGGCATCGACAGCGCCACCGGTCACCGCAATGGCGGCATAACCGACGGCCGAGATCGTCAGGGCGATCGGGACGACGATCGACGGCCGCACCCGTGCCGCGATGGGCACAACGAGAAGCCCGGAAAGGATCATGACCACGAGTCCGGGAACGAGCACGAGGCCCGCGGTGAGCGGCGAGAGGCCGAGCACGAGCTGCAGGTGCTGGGAGACGAAGAAGAGTCCGCCGACGAGCGCGATCACGCTCATCAGGTTGATGAGGATCGCGCCGCTGAAGGCCGGGATGCGGAAGAGGGCCATGTCGAGCATGGGAGTCTCGAGCCGGTTCTGCCGGCGAACGAAGAGCGTTCCCGCGGTCAGCCCGATCACGATTGCAGCGACGCCAAGTACGTCAAAACCCTCGGTCGCCATGTGCTTGATGCCATAGACGACGGGCAGCATGGTCAGGAGCGACAGCGCGATGCTGGTGAGGTCGAACTTTCCGGGGGCGGGATCCCGCGACTCGGGTACGAGGATCGGCGCAAGGATGAACAGGGGCAGGAGCACCGGCACGGCGATGAGGAACACCGATCCCCACCACAGGTTTTCGAGCAGGATGCCGCCGATCACCGGTCCGAGTGCGCTTCCGGCCGCGAATCCGCTGGCCCACACCGCGATCGCGAGCCGCCGTTGCTCCCGATCACGGAAAATGCTGCGGATGAGCGACAGCGTCGATGGCATGAGCATGGCGCCGAAGAAACCGAGCGCCGCACGCGCCGCGATGAGCAGCTCGATGGATGGTGCGAAGGCGGCCAGGACCGACACGACACCGAAACCCGCTGAACCGATGAGCAGCAGTTTCTTGCGACCGACCCGGTCGCCGAGGCTTCCCATCGCGACGAGCAAACCGGCGAGAACGAGCGGGTAAATATCGATCATCCACAGAAGCGCTGTGCCGCTCGGCGTCAATGACTCCGAGATCGCGGGCAGCGCGAAGTTCAGCACCGTGTTGTCGACGGACACCAGCAGCACCGGCAGCATGAGCACGGCAAGCGCGGCCCAACCGCGCGCGCCGACGCGAAGCGATGTCGGAGTCGAGCCGGTTTCGAGCACAGGGGTAGCCATGAAATGTCCTTGCGATTTGGGGGGAAAGTTTACTATACCGACTGGACGGTATAGTGGCAACATGACCTCTTCTTCATCGACCACCGACGAGGGGATGCCGCGCCCCGCTTCCGCGCGCGAGCGCGTGCTCACCGCCTATGAAGACCTGCTGATCGAATCGGGAGAGCGGGGCGCGACGCTCGACGCCGTCGCCGCCCGTGCCGGCGTCTCGAAGGGCGGGCTGCTCTACCACTTCGGCTCGAAGGACGCGCTTACCGAGGGTTTCATCGAGCGCTTGCTGGAACTCACCGAAGAAGACGTCGACATCATGACCTCGGCGCCCGAAGGCGTTGTCGACTATCTGATCCGCACATCGGTGGATGAGGGAACACCTTTCGACCGAGCACTCATCGCGGCTGCCCGCCTCGCCCAGACGTCGGATCCCCGTGCCGGGGTGGCGCTCGCGCGCATCCACGATCGCTGGCTCGACGTCGTGACCGGTGTGGTCGGGGATGCGACGGTCGCGAGAGCCATCGTGCTCATCAGTGACGGTCTCTATTACAACTCCGCGCTCATGGGCGAGGGAGCGGCCGGGCCGAAAGAGCCAACAGACGAACGGCTCGACCGCCTGCTCGAGGTCATTGCCCGTCTCGGCGCCGATCCGCGCCCATAGCACACGGCCCCTCCCGCGCGCGGGGGTACAGGCATCCCTAGCCTTGCGGTGCTATCCGGCCCTAGGGTGATTCCATCAGCACCGGAAAGGGAGCTATCACCATGAGTATTGGATTGGGAATTTTCCTGTTTGCGATCGGGGCCGTCCTGACGTTCGCGTTGAACATCACCGTCGACTGGATCGACCTCGACCTGGTCGGTTACATCCTCATGGGTGCCGGCGTCGTCGTGGTCATCATCGGTATCGCTCTGCTCGCGCGCAAGCGCAGCTCCGTCACCACGACGAGGAGCGGCATCGACCCCGCGACCGGAGCGCGCGTCAACACGGCGGAGCGCGACGAGCGACTGTAAACCCGCTACACGAACGACAGAAGGGCCACCGCAACCGCGGTGGCCCTTCTTGTGTCTGCAAGTTCTACTGCTCGGTGACCTCGATGGCGCGCAGCACGGTCGCGTCGATGTCGGAACGCACGGCGTCGAGGATGGCGTCAGGGACCGGTGAATCGACGGTGAGCACGCTCAGTGCCTGTCCACCGGCTGCCCGGCGGGCAACCTGCATGCCGGCGATGTTGATGCCGGCCTCGCCGAACCGGCGGCCGTAGACAGCGACGATTCCGGGGCGGTCGGTGTAAAGCATGACGATGTGGTGCTGTGCGATCGGCACCTCGACGTCGTAGCCGTTGATCTCGACGAGCTTCTCGATCTGCTTGGTTCCGGTGAGCGTTCCCGA
Source organism: Mycetocola sp. TRD_SC_2 (assembly GCF_055361225.1). Lineage (NCBI taxonomy): Bacteria > Bacillati > Actinomycetota > Actinomycetes > Micrococcales > Microbacteriaceae > Mycetocola > Mycetocola sp. TRD_SC_2. The sequence continues at coordinate 1,916,460 of NZ_CM143954.1, forward strand.
GACCGAGATCTGCGACCCGTCGCTCAGCGCACCGCGCAAGGTGATGATGTTCCGGTATTCCTCGCTCTCGGCATCCGTCAGAAGGCGGACGACGATGCCACGCTGCTCGGCAAGGAGCGGAGCGTTGACGTACGAAACCGTCTCGCTGACGATGTTCGTGAAGATGCCCTTGAGCGCCGCGAGCTTGAGCACGCTGACGTCGTAGTCGCTGAGTTCACCGTGGACCTCGACGTCGACGCTCGTGAGCGGCGAGTGCGCGAGCGAGGCGAAGACCTGGCCGAGCTTCTCGACAAGGGGGATGCCGGGGCGCACGTAGGGATCAATGACGCCGCCTGCGACGTTGACCGCGTCTGGCACCAGTTCGCCGCCAAGGGCGAGTCGTACCGAACGGGCAACGGAGACGCCGGCCTTCTCCTGCGCTTCATCCGTCGAGGCGCCGAGGTGAGGGGTGACGATGATGTTGGGGAGGCCAAGGAGCGCCTCGTTGGTCGGTGGCTCGGAGACGAAGACATCGAGCCCGGCACCGGCGATCGTGCCGGAGACAAGAGCGTCGTGCAGAGCGTCCTCGTCGATGAGGCCACCGCGGGCGACGTTGACGATGTACGCCGTCGGCTTCATGAAGGCGAACTGCTCGGTGCTGATCATGCCCGTGGTCTCTGGGGTCTTCGGCATGTGGATGGTGACGAAGTCCGATCGCTCGAGAAGTTCGTCGAGGGTCACGAGCTGAACGCCCAGCTGCTGAGCCCGTGCGCTGGTGACGTAGGGGTCGTAGGCGACGATGGTCGTTCCGAACGCCTGCAGGCGAGCGGTGATGAGGGCGCCGATGCGGCCGAGGCCGATGATGCCGATGGTCTTCTCGTACAGCTCGGTACCGGTGTACTTCGAGCGCTTCCACTGCCCCTGGGCGAGCGCGTTGTGCGCCTGCGGAATGTGGCGGGCCAGGCTCAGGATGTGACCGACGGTCAGCTCGGCAGCGGAAATGATGTTGGAGGTCGGCGCGTTCACGACCATCACGCCGGCGGCAGTCGCTGCCTTGATGTCGACGTTGTCGAGCCCGACACCGGCGCGAGCGATGACCTTCAGCTGCGGGGCCGAGGCCAGTGCTTCGGCGTCGACCTGCGTTGCGGAGCGAACGAGGATCGCGTGGGCATCAGCGAGCGAGGCGAGGAGAGCCGGTCGATCGGTCCCGTCCACCTGGCGGATGTCGAAGTCGGGGCCAAGGGCATCCACGGTTGCTGGTGAGAGTTCTTCGGCGATCAGTACGACCGGTTTTGACACAGGGGACATCCTTTGCTGGCAACGGGGAGGCCGGGCGTCGCAGTCGTCGGGACGCACGTGCTCCAACTTTACTGGACGTACGTGGCGTGTTACGTCAGGACGGTTCCCAGGCCGAAGACCGCGAGGAGGCTGAGGGAGATCGCGGCGACCGTCCCGAGTCCCGCGAGGTAGAGAAGAACCTGGGCGAGCGGGCTGCGGCGTCTGCCCATCCAGTAGGCGAGGCCGAAGACGCCGAGAGGCAGGAGGACCCCCAGTATCAGGACGACCCAGCCGACAACGGTGATGCTCGTTCCGAGACCGGATGCCACGACACTTACGCCGACGAGGTTGCCGACGGCTTCCCACACGTCATAGGCGTAGAACAGCCCGAAAAGCACGGCGAGGGTGACCCCCAGCCAGGCCGGAGTCTGGGTGCGGGGTTCCGCGGGGGTTTCGGTTGTCATCAACTGGCTCCCACGATGAACGGCCACGGTGCAAGAACAAGCGCTCCGACGAGGAGCGCGATCATTCGGCCGCGGAGGGATGCTGCGCCGCGCGTCAGCCAGGAGGTGGCGGCCGTCCACAGGGCGGGCGCGAGCACCGCGAGCCAGAGCCCGACGGTGAACATCACGGAACCGACGATGTCGGAGGGGGCGCCGGAGGCTCGCTGGGCGGCGATGAGCCAGCCGATCGTGTACAGGAGATAGACGCCGGCGATGACACCGTGGGTCACGAGGGCGACGGAACTCATCTGCACCGCGCGCTGATCCTGGGGGGACATTGCGACACGTCCCGGCTTGCCGACGACTTTCCACCCGCTGGAGACGGCGGGCTCCGATGATGGGGCCGGCCCAGCCGGACGCGTCGCCTGGTCGGCCGGTTCGGTGTCGCCCGCCCAGGTCAGTGCGTCATCATCTGGGGAATCCGAACTCATGCCTGTCAGCGTACCCGCGATCGGATCAGCCCGGATGCCGCTCTCACGGTGGCCTCGACAATCGCGGCATCCGTCACGTCGTAGCTGTCGTCTCCACCTCCGGGGCCGCTGCCGAAGGAAGCCGGACCGGGAACCCGCGCGGACAGGTGAACGGCGTCGATTCCTGTCTCGGCGAGCATCGCAACGGAATCCGGGGTCACTCCCCCACCTGCCATGACCTCCAGACGGCTAGCCGATGCGTCCACCATCTGCCGGAGAACCGCGATACCGTCGACGCTCGATTCTGCGCGCCCTGACGTCAGGACTCGGTGGACCCCGAGGTCGACAAGAGTATCAATCGCCGCCACGCTGTCGTTGCAGATGTCGATCGCCCGGTGGAAGGTCACGGTTCCGACGCCCGCTGCCGCCACGAATTCCCGGAGCGCCACCTGGTCCGGCGCCCCGGCGGGGGTGAGCGCTCCGACGACGACGCCGGCCGCTCCCGCCGAGATCATCGCCTGGATATCCCGCACCATGACGTCGATGTCATCGGACCCGTAGACGAAGTCGCCTGGCCGGGAACGGACCAGCACGTGGACGTCCCCAGAGCCCCCAGCGACCACAGCCTCGACCGTCCCGATCGAGGGAGTGAGCCCGCCGAGCGACAGAGCTGTACAGAGTTCGAGCCTGGTGGCACCATTCGTCCGGGCGACCCGGGCACCGTCCGCACTCTGGATAGCAATTTCGACCTCGAGAGGTGCGGTCCTCGAATCCGTGGGCGGTCTGTTCACCATGGCCGTCATACTGGCATGATTTCGAGGGCGCAGGAGCGAAGCATACTTCAGCGGCGTCAATACGGAACCGGTAGGATCCGACGATAAAGCTCCCGCGACGGAGATAGCGGTCGACGCACTGCGAATCCGGCCTGAGCCTTTGCTCCTCACGAAACGCATGGAAAGCACCAAATGAGCACTACCCCAGTGTCCACCGATTTTTCCTGGTTCGACCACGGCCGATTCGGCCTGTTCGTCCACTGGGGCGTGTACGCCCTTCCCGCCCGCCATGAGTGGGTCCAGAACCGCGAGGAGATACCCGCGGACCGCTATGCGATCTACAGCGAGCATTTCGATCCCGACTTGTTCGACGCGAAGACCTGGGCCCGCGAGGCGCGCGAGGCCGGATTCACCTACGCGGTTCTCACGACGAAGCACCACGACGGCTTCTGCCTCTGGGACTCGCAACTGACGGACTACACCGCGGTCAAGACGCGAGCCGGACGGGACCTCGTCCGGGAGTTCGTGGATGCATTCCGGGCTGAAGGTCTCCGTATCGGTTTCTACCATTCGCTCATCGACTGGCGTCACCCGGAGTTCACCATCGACGGTGTCCACCCGCTACGGAACGATGCGGAGGCGATCGCCCGCAATCCGGAGCGGAACATGGATGAGTACCGGCGGTACCTTCACGGTCAGGTGAAGGAACTTCTGACCGGATACGGCCAGGTGGACTATCTCTTCTTCGACTTCAGCTATTCGCAGGGAGTCGGTGAGCTACCGGGCAAGGGTGCCGCAGACTGGGGCTCAGAAGAGATCCTCACGATGATCCGCGAACTCCAGCCTGGCTGCATCGTGAACGACCGACTCGAGCTCGGTGGAGATGTCTCCACTCCTGAGCAGTACCAGCCGGTAGTCACGCCCACCGACGACGCGGGGAGTCCGGTGCGGTGGGAGGCGTGTCAGACGATCAACGGCAGCTGGGGGTACGACAGAGACAATCTCAACGACAAGTCGAGCGAGCTTCTCCTCAAGATGCTCGTCGATACGGTGTCGAAGAACGGCAACATGCTGCTCAACATCGGGCCTGACGCTCGAGGATCCATCGACGCGAGGACAAGGGAGCGGATGTCGGAACTCGCCGCCTGGTTCCACCTCCACTCGCGCTCCATCTATGGTGCTGGTCCCAGTGAGTTCGAAGCGCCGACAGACGTTCGTTACACGCAGAACGGCAACCGCCTGTACGTGCACATCTTCTCGTGGCCGTTCGTGCATCTGCACCTGCCCGGCCTCGGCGGCCGGGTCCGATACGCTCAGCTTCTCGCTGACGGCTCCGAGGTGCCGTTCCAGGTGCACCTGCCCGAGCATGATCAGCCGAACCAGCACACGCAGCCGAAGGGGCTCGGTGCGGACACCGTCACCCTGCACCTCCCTGTGCGTGAACCGAACACCCCGCTCCCGGTGATCGAGATCTTTCTCACCGAGAGCTGAACCCTCGCGAGATCGCAGTTTCGTACTCAAAAACGCCGACACGCGGGACTTTGGGTACGCAACTGCGATCTCGCCTCAGACCGAACGACGAACGGCTCCCGCCTGAGGCGGGAGCCGTTCGTGTGATGGCGCGGGAGACTAGCGCGCGACTGAACCGTCGGTGTAGTCGTCGTCGTTCGAGGCGTTCCAGGCGAAGAGCTTGCGCAGTTCGCGGCCGGTCTCCTCGATCGGGTGAGCCTCGCCCTTGGCGCGCAGTTCGAGGAACTCGGGTGCTCCGGCGTCCTGGTCGTCGATGAACCGCTTGGCAAACGCGCCGGACTGGATGTCAGCGAGAACGGCCTTCATGTTTTCCTTGACCGACGGGTCGATGACGCGGGGGCCGGAGACGTAGTCGCCGTACTCAGCGGTGTCGGAGACGCTCCAGCGCTGCTTGGCGATGCCGCCCTCCCACATAAGGTCGACGATGAGCTTGAGCTCGTGGAGAACCTCGAAGTAGGCAACCTGCGGCTGGTAACCGGCCTCGGTCAGAACCTCGAAGCCGTACTGGACGAGCTGCGAAGCGCCACCGCAGAGGACAGCCTGCTCACCGAACAGGTCGGTCTCGGTCTCTTCGGTGAACGTGGTCTTGATTCCGCCTGCGCGGAGGCCGCCGATGGCCTTCGCGTAGCTGAGGGTGAGCGGCCAGGCGTTGCCGGTGGCATCCTTCTCGACAGCGACGATGACGGGCACTCCACGCCCGGCCTCGTACTCGCGGCGAACGGTGTGGCCAGGTCCCTTCGGAGCGACCATGAGAACGTCGACGCCCTCGGGTGCTTCGATGTAGCCGAAACGGATGTTGAAGCCGTGGCCGAAGACGAGCGCCTTGCCCTCGGAGAGCTGGTCCTTGATCGACTCTGCGTAGATGGTGCGCTGGAACTGGTCGGGTGCGAGGATGACGATGACGTCAGCCCAGGCTGCTGCCTCGGCGACGGTCTTGACAGTGAAGCCCTGCTCCTCGGCCTTGGCGATGGAGTTGGAGCCTTCCTTGAGACCGATGACAACCTCGACGCCGGAGTCCCGAAGGTTCAGCGCGTGGGCGTGGCCCTGCGAGCCGTAGCCGACGACGGCCACTTTCTTACCCTGGATGATCGAGATGTCGGCATCTGCGTCGTAGAAAATCTCAGACAATGTTGTTTCTCCTTGTTGTTGAGGTTGGTGGGCGGCCCCGGTTGAAGCCGGCGCTGCTAGTTCTTGAAAACGCGTTCGCTAATGGACTTGGAGCCGCGGCCGATGGCGAGGAGGCCGGACTGCGCCATCTCCTTGATGCCGTACGGCTCGAGCACCTTGAGAAGCGCGTTGGTCTTTCCTGAATCCCCCGTGACCTCGATCACGACGGCATCCGTTGCCACGTCGACGACCCGGGCGCGGAACAGGTTGACAGCCTCGAGCACTTGCGACCGGGTGGTGTTGTCGACGCGCACCTTGATGAGCAGGTGTTCGCGCTGCACAGACTGATCCAGATCGAGTTCGACGATCTTGATCACGTTGACGAGCTTGTTCAGCTGCTTCGTGATCTGCTCGAGGGGAAGCCCCTCCACCGTCACGACCACGGTGATCCGGCTGAGGCCGGGCACTTCGCTCGTGCCGACGGCGAGGGATTCGATGTTGAAGCCACGGCGCGCGAACAGGCCGGCAACGCGGGTCAGAAGGCCGGGCTTGTTCTCGACAAGCAGGCTCAAAACATGTCTGCTCATTCTCAGGCCTCCTCATCGAACGACGGGCTGTGGTCCCGCGCGTACTGGACGTAACTGTTGCTGACTCCCTGCGGCACCATCGGCCACACCATCGCGTCAGCGCTTACGACGAAGTCGATGACGACGGGGCGATCGTTGGTTTCGAGTGCCAGTTGAATGGCCGCGTCGACCTCGTCGGCCGTCGTCACGCGGATGCCGAGGCATCCGTACGCTTCAGCGAGCTTGAGGAAGTCCGGAATCCGGACGGTGTCGTGCCCTGTGTTGAGGTCGGTGTTCGAGTAGCGGCCGTCGTAGAACAGCGTCTGCCACTGGCGAACCATACCGAGAGACGAGTTGTTGATCACGGCGACCTTGATCGGGATCTTGTTGATCGCGCACGTCGCCAGTTCCTGATTCGTCATCTGGAAGCATCCGTCACCGTCGATCGCCCAGACCACGCGGTCCGGTTCGGCAACCTTCGCACCCATCGCGGCAGGAACGGCGTAACCCATTGTTCCAGCTCCCCCGGAGTTGAGCCAGGAGTTCGGGCGTTCGTACTTGATGAACTGGGCCGCCCACATCTGGTGCTGGCCGACGCCGGAGGCATAGACGCCCTCCGGTCCGGTCAGTTCGCCGATGCGCTTGATGACGAACTGGGGGGCGAGCAGACCGTCGGTCGGCTCGGTGTAACCCAGCGGGAACTCCTCGCGGAGACCGTTCAGGTACGTCCACCAGGCTTCGGTGTCCGGCGTGGTGGTGGCGAGGGCTGAGCCCAGCGCGACGGTGAGGTCGGCGATGACGTCCTTGGCATCGCCGACGATGGGAACGTCTGCCGTGCGGATCTTCGAGATCTCCGCGGGGTCGACGTCGACATGCACAATCTTGGCATTCGGGGCGAATAAAGCGGTCTTACCCGTCACGCGGTCGTCGAACCGCGCGCCGAGGGACACGATGAGGTCAGACTCCTGCAGCGCGAGCACCGCGGGAACCGTTCCGTGCATCCCGGGCATTCCGAGGTGCTGCTCGTGCGAGTCGGGAAATGCCCCGCGCGCCATGAGCGTGGTCACGACCGGCGCTCCGATGAGCTCGGCGAGTGCGAGCAGTTCCTCCGAGGCGTGGGCGCGGATGACGCCGCCACCGACGTAGAGAACCGGCTTCTTCGCGTCGACGAGCAACTGCGCGGCGGCCTGGATCTGCTTGCCGTGCGCCTTCGTCACCGGACGGTATCCGGGCAGGTCAATCTTGGGTGGCCAGATGAAAGGTGCTTCCTGCTGCTGCGCGTCCTTGGTGATGTCCACGAGTACCGGACCCGGTCGCCCTGTCGAGGCGATGTGGTAGGCGGCGGCGATCGTCGACGGGATGTCATTGGCATCCGTCACGAGGAACGAGTGCTTCGTGATCGGCATCGTGATTCCGACGATGTCTGCCTCCTGGAAGGCATCCGTTCCCATCAGGTTCGAGAACACCTGGCCGGTGATGGCGAGGAGCGGAACGGAGTCCATGTGCGCGTCCATGATCGCGGTTACGAGGTTGGTCGCACCGGGACCGGAAGTCGCGATGGCGACCCCGACCTTTCCGGTGGATGCCGCGTAGCCCTCGGCTGCGTGGCCGGCGCCCTGTTCGTGGCGTACGAGGATGTGACGGATCTTCGAGGTATCCATGAGCGGGTCGTAGACGGGCAGGATTGCGCCGCCGGGCAGACCGAAGACGTCGGTAATACCGAGAAGCTCCAGCGTTCGGACGACTGCTTCGGCTCCGGAGATGTTGTCCGGGCCGGGCTGGGCGGCCTTGAGATCGGCGGGCGATATGGCGGTGCGTGGTTCCGCAGGCATCGTATGGATTCCCTAATCGATGGTTGGATCTGAATGTTGGGCGCAGAACTACCCCGTGATCGCGCCCTCCGCGGCGGAGTGCACGAGCTTGGCGTATTTTGCGAGAACTCCACGGGTGTAGCGCGGGGGAAGCGGTGCCCAGCCTTGGCGGCGGGCGGCCAACTCTTCTTCGTCGACAAGTAGGTCGAGCGACCGAGCTGCGATATCGACCCGTATCAGATCACCATCGCGCACGAAGGCGATGGGACCTGCGTCCACGGCTTCGGGTGCTATGTGGCCGATGCAGAGGCCGGTTGTGCCGCCTGAGAATCGACCGTCCGTCAATAGTAGTACATCTTTTCCGAGGCCAGCGCCCTTGATGGCGGCGGTGATGGCGAGCATCTCACGCATGCCTGGGCCACCCTTCGGACCCTCGTAGCGGATGACGATGACGTCGCCGGCCGAGATGGCTCCCTCAGTGAGGGCATCCATGGCAGCGCGTTCACGTTCGAAGACGCGAGCGGGGCCTTCGAAGATGTCGGCGTCGAAACCGGCGGTCTTCACGACGGCGCCCTCGGGGGCGAACGTTCCGTGCAGCACGGTGATCCCGCCGGTTGCGTGGATCGGGTTGTCGAGGGTGCGGATGACCTCGCCGTCGAGCGGCATCGGGTTGAGGTCGGCGAGGTTCTCGGCGACGGTCTTCCCCGTCACGGTCAGGCAGTCTCCGTGGATCAGTCCGGCGTCGAGGAGGGCCTTCATGACGACGGGAACTCCGCCGTGACGGTCGACGTCGTTCATGACGTACTTGCCGAAAGGCTTGAGGTCACCGATGTGCGGAACCTTGTCACCGATCCGGTTGAAGTCCTCGAGGGTCAGGTCGACCTCCGCTTCGCGAGCGATCGCGAGCAGGTGCAGAACGACGTTGGTCGATCCGCCGAAAGCCATGGCGACGGCGATCGCGTTCTCGAACGCCTTCTTCGTGAGGATGTCACGGGCGGTGATTCCGAGGCGCAGCATGTTGACGACGGCCTCACCTGAGCGGTGGGCGAAGTAGTCGCGGCGACGGTCGGCCGATGGTGGCGCTGCAGAACCGGGAAGGCTCATGCCCAGCGCTTCGGCGACGGATGCCATGGTGTTGGCCGTGTACATTCCGCCGCACGCACCCTCACCCGGTGCGATCGCGCACTCGATGCGCTTGAGGTCTTCTTCGCTCATGGTGCCGGCCTTGCAGGCGCCGACAGCCTCGAACGAGTCGATGATCGTGACATCCTTCTCGGTGCCGTCGCTGAGCTTGACCCAGCCGGGGGCGATCGATCCGGCGTAGAGGAACACGCTTGCGAGGTCGAGCCGGGCGGCCGCCATGAGCATGCCTGGCAGCGACTTGTCGCATCCGGCGAGGAGTACGGTGCCGTCGAGACGCTCCGCCATGACGACGGTCTCGACGGAGTCGGCGATGACCTCGCGGGAGACGAGCGAGAAGTGCATTCCCTCGTGACCCATTGAGATTCCGTCAGAGACGGAGATCGTTCCGAACTGCAGCGGATATCCCCCGCCGGAGTGGACGCCTTCCTTGGCGCCCTGCGCGAGCCTGTCCAGCGACAGGTTGCATGGAGTGATCTCGTTCCAGCTCGACGCGATACCGATCTGGGGCTTGTCCCAGTCCTCGTCGCCCATTCCGACGGCGCGGAGCATTCCGCGCGAGGTCGTGGCTTCGATTCCGTCGGTGACTGCTCTACTGCGAGGCTTCAGGTCGATCTCTGACATGTATCGAGTCTAGAACCTCGAGCATGCTCCGGTTTTCATCGACCGGTTGCCGCCCGCAACGTTGCGAGGCGATCGAGCACCTGGGCCACCTCTTCCGGACCCCTGACCCGGTACAGCGCGATCGTCGGGCCGTCGCCGCTCTTGAGCGGGAGGTCGCCGTCGCCGAGTACGGCAAACGCGTCCTCGTCGGTCACATCGTCACCGGCGTAGAGCACCGCGGTTGCACCGGTGTAGTCCCGCAGGTGCACGATCCCATCGCCCTTTGTCGCGGTGAGGACCGAGAACTCGAGGACGTCCTTGCCGTCACGCACCGTGGCATCCGGGGCGACGTCCGCAACGATCCGGCGGGCGTCATCCTCGGCGAGAAACACCGCGTCAGCATCGAGGCCACGGGTGTGAACGGCGAACCCGGCTGGTTTGCGTTCGATCTTCGCGCCGGGGTGGGCGTCGGGGAACCCGGCGAACGCCTGGGCGAGGGCGGTCACACGTTCGCTGTCTTCGGCGTCCAGCGGAGGGTGAGCGTCGACCCCGTCGAACCGGTACTCGGCGCCGTGCGAGCCGACCAGCAGCACTCCCGGCTGAGCGTCGGTCGCGAGCTGGAGGCTGTCGACGGCACGACCGGAGACGTACGCAACCGTGGTGTGCGACACCTCGAGCAGCCGGTCAACCGCGAGCCGGGCCTCAGGAAGGGCGCGTGCGTCTTCGGGACGGTCAACGAACGGCGCGAGGGTGCCATCGAAGTCCAGCGCGACAAGCAGGTGTTCCACCTCGGCGAGCTGCGCGAGCGCCGCGTCGAGGGCACTGTCGAGAGCGCTCACTTGCGGCCGTCCGGGTGCTCGTGCGACACCGGATGCGACGTGGTCGCGTTCGCCAGCTCCTCGAGGAACACCCGCGACCACTTCACGACGTCGTTCTCGAGGACCCGCTTGCGGAGAGCTCGCATTCGTCGGCGCTTTTCAGGTTCAGACATCTCGATTGCCTGCACGATGGCATCCTTGACGCCCTCGATGTCGTGCGGGTTGATGAGAAGCGCCTGGCGCAGGTCATCGGACGCCCCGGTGAACTCGCTGAGAATGAGTACGCCGCCCAGATCCGCCCGGGTGGCCACGTATTCCTTCGCCACGAGGTTCATTCCGTCGCGAAGGGCGGTGACGAGCATGACGTCTGCGGCCAGGTAAAGGGCGACCATCTCCTCACGGGGATACCCCTGGTGAAGATAGCTGATCGCTGTGTGCCCGATCGATCCGTAATCGCCGTTGACCCGGCCGACGGTCAGTTCGATCTCGTCGCGCAACTGCATGTACCTGGCAACGCGCTCGCGGCTGGGGCTCGCAACTTGAACGAGAGTGACGTCCTCGACCCGAACACGCTGCTCGGCGAGAAGTTCGCCGAACGCTTTGAGCCGGTGACCGATTCCCTTGGTGTAGTCGAGCCGGTCCACCCCGAGCATGATGGTCTTGGGGTTGCCCAGCTCTTCTCGGATTTGCTTCGCCCGGGCCTGCACTGCGGGGTCCCTGGCGAGCTCGACGTAGCTCGTCGCATCGATGGAGATGGGGAACGCGCGGGCGATCACCCGGCGAACTGGTGCGCCACGCACGTGAGACCGGTCACCGGTGGTCGCGTCGGAGGAGTCACCGACGGGAACCCAGACGCGAGTTCCCTTCGTCTCGTACCCGAACAGCCGCCGCACGGCGCGTGTGAAGTTACCGGCGTCCGCGACACGCTGGAAGCCGATGACGTCTGCGCCGAGAAGGCCGGAGATGATCTGCTGCCTCCACGGCAGCTGCGAGAAGATGCCGTACGCGGGGAACGGGATGTGATTGAAGAATCCGATGGTGAGGTCGGGACGGGATTCGCGAAGCATCCCGGGCACGAGCTGCAGCTGATAATCGTGGACCCAGACCGTCGCGCCGTGGTCTGCCACTCGCGCAGCAGCTTCGGCGAATCGACGGTTTACGTCTACATAGGCCTCCCACCATTCGCGGTGGTAGCTCGGCTGCGCAATGACGTCATGATAGAGCGGCCACAGGGTGTCGTTCGAGAATCCCTCGTAGTAGAACTCGATTTCCTGTTCGTTCAGCGCAATCGGCACCATGCGGATGCCCTCGTGTTCGAACGGATCCACCTCGACGTCGGGGGCGCCAGGCCACCCGATCCAGGCCCCATCGGACGCTTTCATGAGGGGCTCAAGGGCAGCGACGAGACCGCCAGGAGACATCCGCCAGCCGGTCGATCCGTCGGGCCGGGTGACGCTGTCAACGGGAAGGCGGTTGGCGACAACGACGAAATCGTACTTTTCGCCAGCGCTGGATGTCGTCACGGTTGAGCTCCCTCGGCCACGGTTGATCGGCGCTCACAGGCTATCAGCCAGCTTCCACGCCTTACCGGGGCCTGGCGATTGTGGTAAGCAGGAGCCCGCAGTAACTCGGACACCCTTTGCCGATAGCGTCGATTCCTCGAAAGGTGCACCCACATGCGCAAGTACGTTCTGAATTTCACGGTCATCAGTGCCATCGCCGGTGCTTTCACTCTCATCCGGACCAGCAAGGCCGCGCCCCGCGACTGGCGACTCGCCCTGCTCTGGATCGGCTGGCTCGTCACCGTCGCGAACGCCGTCGCGCAGGCATCCGAGCAGGCCGAACAAAAGAAGAAGCTCCCCCGCTGAACCAACGCCCGTTTGCCGCGCCATCCTGCGCGAGTCGGCGTGTCAACGCCCCCGTGTCTGGGGCAGTGCGCCACACTGGAGCCACGTCACCAGTAGCAGGGAGCTCCGGACATGTTTGGTCGCCGCCGTCACCGCGCACCGGTCATCGTTGCCCCACCGGCACCGGTACCGGTTCCAGGAGTCGAGCTCTCCGAGGAGCAGCTCTTTGAGAAGGTACGGGCAAAGCTCGACGCTCACATGGGCGCAACGGGCGATTGGACTCTCGTGCGCCGGAGTGACGCAGACACCGACAATTTCTTCCACGAGATGGCTGCCTTCTCGCTCGCACGGCAGATCACGTCAGCGATCGTTCGAGCGCCCGTCGCCGCACGCACCGATGAAAACGAAACACCTGACATCGTGCCGACAATCACCGTGCAAACCGTCGCGGCGACCGCATCAGGGACCGCTGTCGACGTCGACCCGGAAGCATGGATTGTTCCATCCGAGGTCGCGACCTCGACAGAAACCTCGGCTTCCGAGCACGTCATGTTCGAGCTAAACACCGTCGCCGTCTGGGCAGATCCACAGCGTCATGATCCTTCACACGTAGATCAGGAGATGGTCACGCCATCCCGCTCAGCGTCGAAGAGGCGCTGGAACGGAACCCGGGTCTCCTGAGCCGACCGGCCCGGCTGCCAGGGTCGCAGCGACCAGGCGCTCACGTCGCATCCTCCTCAGGGCATAAATCGGCCATCCGATAATGAGAGCGACCAACCCGAGGGCTGACCTGTCGTGTCGGCCAAGCGCGTTCCGCCGATCCCATGCGCGTCTCAACGCTCCCCCTCTGCTCCTCCTCGCCGGGCGCGGAACCCGAAGCGGCATGGTGTCGCGCTCGTCGAGCAGGGCTACCAGCCTTGGCTGCAACGTGTTGTGAGACGCGGGGTGGGCGTAATTCTCTGCGAGCCAGCCCGAGTTGACTTCCGGGAATCGGAGCTCAACAAGATCGCTCGACGGAGCCAGCAAGCCGCTGTCGGCGAAGACCTCATTGATGAGCGGCGGGGCGACACCGAAGTCATCGAAGAGAATGCTCGGGATGCCGCGGGCCACCGCTTCGAGCACGGCGGTCGAACTGATGGTGGCGAATCCGACCGCGCGGTCGAGGTGTTCACCCATCGGTCCGGCTTCCACGAGAAGATTCACCGGTGGGACAGCGGGCAGAAGGTCCGGCAGCGGATACAACTCGGAGTGGGTCTGCTCCTCCCCTGGCAGTGCCCGGACCTTGAGCACGACCCGCAGGTGAGGGTTCGCGATCGCGACCTCGCACAGCCTGTCGACAACGAACTGGCGCTCCGCGTGTTCGCGGGGAACGATCGCCTGTCCGGCAAAGACGATCGTGTCGCGCCGCCTCTCCGTTTGCCCCGGATGCGCCGGCACGCGCGCGAACGGCAGCGTTGCCAGCACGAATTCGACGTCGGTGTTCTGTTCAGCGGCGAGCCGACGGTACGCGCGGACCTCACGCGAGCTGTGCAGCACGAAAAGGTCTGCCTGTGCCCGGTAGAAAATGCCCTTCCATTTCGCCGGTATGGAGATGCCCGGCAGCCCGCTGACGAGGGCGGGGCGGTTGTCCCAGCGACCGATCGCGTCGAGCAGGACCTCCGCGACCGGTCCCCGACAGGCGACGACGACGGCATCCGCTCGCGAGATCGCTTCATCAGCCAGAATGTCGTGCACGGTCAGGAACCGAACCCCCTGTCGGCTGAAGCGGGTTCTCGCGACCGCGTCGTCGACCTGCCGCGGACTCGCGGTCAATGCGCTGGCGACGACAACGAGAGAGACGTGCCAATCCTCAGGAAAGGAGTCGAGGAGTGAAGCACCCCACTTGACGAACGAGTCGGAGTCGGCGATCCCGACGATCCTTTTCACCATTTACGCGAGAACCCGTCTCAGCTTCGCGAGGGGGGCGAGTTCTCCTGGGAAGACGCGTTTCACTCCGTCGCCGAGCGCCTCCTCGAGAATGCGGATGTCACGGACGAGTGTGGCGAATCCGTGCGGTTCCAGTGAGGCGGCGTGGTCGGATCCCCACATGGCCCGGTCGAGGGTGATGTGGCGCTCCACAACACACGCCCCGAGTGCGACCGCTGCGACAGAGATCTGGAGACCACGTTCATGGCCCGAGTATCCGACGGGGATCCCGGCGAAACGCTCGGCCAGGGCGGGAATCATGCGCAGGTTCGCTTCTTCGGGCGGTAGCGGATATGTCGACGTGGCATGAAGGATGGCCAGCAGAGTCGGGTCGAGCAGTGAAACGGCACGGTCGATCTGCTCGAGAGTCGACATGCCCGTTGAAAGAAGTACGGGCTTGCCGGTCGCAGCGATCCGGGAGAGCAAAGCGTCGTCCGTGACGGATGCCGACGCCACCTTGTAAGCAGAGACGCTGAGATCCTCGAGAAAGTCCACACTCGGTTCGTCCCAGGGGGACGCGAACCAATCGAGCCCGCGAATTGTGGCGTGGTCACCGATCTCGATGTACTGCTCGCGGTCGAACTCGACGCGGTACCGGTAATCGAGATACGTCATCTCTCCCCATGGCGTACTCCGCAGCACCTCCTTCATGTGCTCGGGAGTGGAGATCGCCGGGGTTCGCTTCTGGAACTTGACGGCCTGGGCACCAGCGTCTGCGGCAACATCGATGAGCTCCTTCGCCAGCGCGACGTCACCGTTGTGATTGAGTCCGATCTCCGCGATCACGTAAACGGGCTGCCCTGGGCCGATGGGGTTGGATCCGATGGTGAGCGTCATGACTGATGTCCTTTCGGGTACGAAGAATAAGATCGGTGAGTTCACGCACGGCGCCGTGACCACCGCTCGCGGTGAGGATGACGCGAGCGGATGCAGCCACGTCAGGGTGGGCGTCAGCGACGACCACGGGCCAGCCGACGATGTCGAGGCATCCCGAGTCGTTGACGTCGTTGCCGAGGTAGGCGATCCGCGCGAGCGGGATCCCGGCGTCGGCGGCCCAGTCGCGCAAAGCCGACGCTTTGTCCTGGACTCCCTGACGAACATCCACCCGAAGCTTCCGCGCCCTCGCAGCGACCACGGGGTTCTCTTCGGTCGAGAGGATGAGCACCGGGATCCCTGCAGCCCGCAGGTGGGCAATGCCCATCCCGTCGCCCCGATGCGTCACCACAGACTCGGAGCCATCCTGGGCAACGAGCACCCGGTTGTCGGTATGGACACCATCGAAATCAGTGACGACGGCGTCCACGTCGACACGGAGCGTCGCTGGTTCGGCCGGTACCCGATTCGCGACGGCGATGTCCTCTTCGGTGTCGATGTCGATAGCTTTCGCCGGGTCGACGAGCGCCAGGCCGATGCGACCGAAAAACCGGTGGCGCGCCTTGAGGAATCCGTCGACCCGCATCACGTAGAACGCGCCTGTTTCTCGGTACTGCGGCTCCCGATCCTGCCGCCGCGGCCGCGCAGCCGCATCGTGATTCACAGCCACGGCGCCGGTCGCACTGTCGCTCCAGAGGAAGGCGTGGGTTTCGACGGCGGCGAAGATCACGTCGGACTCGCCGGACGCCACCCGCTCAATCGCATCGTCGAGATCATCCGCGCGGATGAATGGGGATGTCGCCTGAAGAAAGACGAGGAGGTCAGGGAGCATTCCGTCGGCTTCGAGCTCCTCCAGCACGTGCAGCAGGGCACTCTCGCTCGATGCCACATCGCTCGCGAGGTCGGCGGGCCGCTCGATCACATCGGCGCCATGGTCGCGAGCGACAGTTGCGATTTCGGGAGAATCCGTTGAGACGAGGACTGCGTCGATGAGGCGGGACTCCCGCGCCGAGAGGACGGCACGGGCGACGAGGGGAACTCCACCTACTCGCCGGAGATTCTTGCCGGGCACACCGCGGGATCCACCGCGTGCGGGGATCACCGCGAGGACCTGCGTAAGCGGAGTCTCGGTCATTCCCTCAGGCTAGGAACGCTTCTGCCCGCGCGGGTGGCCATGCGGGAACAGCCCGGTGAACGGGCGATGACAGCTCGGAGTTGCGGCTACTGCACGGCACCGATCGGCTGCCAGCCGTCGGGTCCAGTCGAACCAACGGGGTACTCATCGAGAGCGACATCGTTCGCGCGCCAGGCCGCGAGCACGGGTTCAACGATCCGCCAGCTCTGCTCAGCGGTGTCACCACGGACCGACAGCGCTGGGTCGTCGTCGAGGATGCCCTCGAGGACTTCGCCATAAGCGTTGAACTGACCCGGACCAAAGTCTGCCTCGAAGGTCGTGCGCTCGAGATTGTGTGGGTCGGCCGGACCGTTGATGTTGATCGACAGCGACATCTTGTCGGGGGCGAGGAACAGCCGAAGCACCGTCGGGCTCGTCTTCCCGTCGAAGCCGATGGGCACATGGTTCGCGGGCTTGAAGCGCACGACGATCTCACGGCGGCGTGCAGCGAGTGCCTTGCCCGAGCGAAGCGTGAACGGCACGCCGGCCCAGCGCCAGTTATCCACTTCAAGCGTGACCTCGGCAAGAGTCTCTGTGGCGCGCTCCGGGTGGACTCCCTCTTCGTCGACATACGACGGATAGGGTCGGTCGTCGACGCTTCCCGCGGTGTACCTTGCCCGGGAACTCGACGCGACCGGGTCGCCCGCCCACGCACGGGTCGCACGCAGCACGAGGCCCTTGGCATCGCGAAGATCTGCGGCGTCGAGGGTCGCCGGCGGTTCCATGGCGAACACCGCGAGCACCTGCAACAGGTGGCTCTGGATCATGTCGACGAGCGCACCGGCCTTGTCGTAGTAACCGGCACGACCCTCGAGGCCAAGTTGCTCGTCGTAGACGATATCGACGCGTTCAATGTGCTCGGAGTTCCAGAGTGGTTCAAAGATCCGGTTGGCGAAACGGAAGCCGAGGAGGTTGAAGACGGTCGACCGGCCGAGGAAGTGGTCGACGCGGTGGACGCGATTCTCCGGCACGAGCCGAGCGAGCTGCTCGTTGAGAGCTGCCGCACTGTCGCTGTCAGTCCCGAACGGCTTCTCGAGGGCGAGAACCGTTCCTTCGGGCAGGTCGACCCCCTCCAATGCTGCGCACGCTTGCACGGTGACAGCGGGAGGAAGGGCGAAGTACAGTGCAGCTGTCCCCTCGGTATCGCTCAGGAGTTCGGCGAGAGCCGCTGTGTCGGTGACGTCGGCGCGACGGAAGGTCGTGCTCTTCAGCAGCGCATCGATGGCAGGACCCGCCGCCTCCACCGTCGCGAACGAGGTCGTCACGATCGCGCGCCACGCGGCATCCGTCAATTCGTCCACCCCGACTCCCACGAGCCGCACCCGTCGCTCGCTCTGGCTGGTGAGGAGCTGGCCGAGTGCCGGGAGAAGGAGCCTCGCGGAGAGGTCGCCCCCGCCGCCGAGCAGGAACAGGGTCGTCGTAGGCCGCGTCATGCTCCGACACTACGCCAGGGCTGCCTCAGTTCCCGGAACGGCGCCCGGCGGTTGACTCGAGCGCCGAAATCAGGGACTGTGCGTCGTAGGGGCCGGTGTGCCGTACGCCATTCACGAAGAACGTGGGCACCGCGGTGATGTCCATGGCTTCGGCATCGAGCATGTCGTCCCGAACGCGGCCGCGACGGCAGCGGACCTCTGGTCCGACTGGAATTGCCGCACGAGGATCGAGAGAGTCCCGTAGACGGGACCGCGCCCGTTGGGCAGATACCGCGTGAAGTAGACGGCGGCAAGACCGACGGCCGCGATGACCAGCAGCAGCGGGGTGAAGGTCTCGATATAGACAAGGGCGATGATGTTGAGGGCCTCGATGTCATCGACCACCGCGAGCGCCGCAGGAACACCCGCAACCGACCCGGTGCCTCCGGGCCGATGAGGGCAAGCGCCCCGACGAGGAACGCTGTGTCCGTGGAGATGACGATCCCGGCGTCGGCCCGGCGCGCAGAGAGCGCCTCCTCCTGGCCTAGTCGATACAGGAGATTTCACGGTTCACAGGGTGCTTTCGCTCATGTCGTCCTGGTTATCGTGCGATCTCCTGCAACGCCGACGATGCGGATCCCCGCGTGGGTTGGCGGCGTCACCCCTCGTCCGCGTCGAGTGCTTCCAGAGCGCTCAAGGCGTCCCGCGCTCGCGCGAGACGCTTAGCTTCGCTGCTATCCCACCAGTACGGTCCGCGTTCGCCGAGTCCTGCTTTGGCCAGACCTACTCGCTTTCGCGCCGCAGCCACGGCATCGTCATCTCCAGCCTGCTTCGCTGTGCGGACACCGGACCGTCCCCTGCCGAGATGCGACGTCAAATGGGCGACGACATCGGCCGGGAGCGACGGATCGGTTCGGCGCCATCGGCGACCATTGATCACGAGCCAGCGTTCATCATCTTCGGGCGTTGATTCACGGCGGGCCCCACTCGCATCATCGGCGATCATGGCTCGACTCTACGACTCAGGCCACGGAGTTGAGGAACTGAGAGACGTCGGCGCCGCATTGCTCCGGGCGCTCCCACAGCACCAGATGCCCGGTCCGCTTGTAGACCAGCAGACACGCGCCCGGTATCGCAGCCGCGAGTGCCTCGTGATCATGCACCGGCACGAGGCCGTCGCCCTCACCTCGGAGAATGAGGGTTGGGCATCGGATTCGTCCCGCCATGGTCGGCGGTCGGGCACTGGTCAGCGCCGTCAGCGTCCGCTGCCACGACCGTGCTGTCATCCCTCTCGCGTCGTTCTCTCGATCCGCGAGGTACCACGAGGGAACGGGATTGAGGACGGGAAACAGTTCCAGAGTCCGCTTCGCCCAGTCCGGGGAGACCGGGTCGGCAAGCGCTTCGACCTCGTCGGCGAAAGGAGCCCGGCCGTGCAGGCTCAGCGGCGCGCCGATCAGGATCAGCCCCGACACTCGATGAGGATGAAGAACCGCTGCTTGTTGGGCGACGTATCCACCGCTTGATGAACCGAGCAAGACCGCTGAGCGAATGGCCATGGCATCGAGGAAGGCGATCACATCGAGCGCAGCGTCATCGAGTCCGTACCCCTGAGGCGGTTCCTCGGCACCGCCGTGGCCGCGTTGATCGAACGCGAAGACGGGGCGGTGGGCTGGGAGCTCCAGCAACAGGCGATCGAAGGCTCGCGCGGATTCTCCCCAGCCGTGCAGGAGAACGACGGGAAGTCCCCCGGCCTCACCGGCGCGATAGTACGGCACAGACACGCCGGTGCGCAGTTGCGCGACGCCTCGGATCATGGCTGCCTCTTCTCTGAAGCCCGACGAGCCGAGTATATGGATGACACGTCCGTCGAGTCACCCCGGCCCATCCGGACATGGGGAGGGTAACGGGGAGCGCTGACACAAAAAACTCCCCGAGCTACTCGGGGAGTTCTTCTCGTGTTGACTGAGAATGTGGTGCACCCCCCGAGACTTGAACTCGGAACCCACTGATTAAGAGTCAGTTGCTCTGCCGATTGAGCTAGAGGTGCGTTTCCTGGCCGACCGACCGCGCGGTGAACCGTGGAAAACTTTAGCATGCGTCCTGCCGGAATCGCGAATCGAGACGCCGCCCGCAGGGCCAGCCCGCCGGACCAGCGGCACTATCGTGGAAAGCATGACGACGCCCCCTTCTCCCCTGGCGGATGACCTCGCTCTCGCCCTCCGCCTGGCCGATGCGGCCGACGCGATCTCACTTGCCCGATTCCGTGCGGGAAACCTCGAGATTTCGACGAAACCGGATGCCACGCACGTCACCGACGCGGACCTCGCGGTCGAGCGGGCACTTCGCGACATTCTGCAGGCGGAGCGTCCGAGCGATGGCATTCTCGGCGAGGAATACGGTACCGGCGGGTCGACTCAACGACAGTGGATTCTCGATCCCATTGACGGAACAGCGAACTTTCTTCGCGGTGTGCCGAACTGGGCAACGCTCATCAGCCTCGCCGTCGACGGTGTTCCCGTTGTGGGTGTCGCGAGCGCCCCTGCCTTCGGCAAACGATGGTGGGCTGCCGAGGGTGCCGGGGCGTGGCTGGTGGAGGACGGTCTCCAAGCGCGGCGCCTGCGGGTATCCGGCGTGGAGAAATTGCAGGATGCGTCGCTGAGCTTCCAGAGCATCGCCCAGTGGGACGAAGCCGGCTATCTCGACCGCCTCATCGGTCTCTCGCGCTCGGTCTGGCGTGACCGCGCCTACGGAGACATGTGGTCGTACGGACTCCTCGCGGAGGGGCTTATCGACATCGTCGGCGAGTTCGACGTCAAGGAGTACGACATCGCGCCTTTCGTCATCCTCGTGCGTGAGGCCGGTGGCCGATTCAGCGCAATCGACGGCACGGACACCATCGCCGGCCGGAGTTCGCTCGCGACAAACGGCATCCTGCACGACCAGGTTCTTGGAGCTCTCTCCCGCTGACCTCCCTTACCACACGGCAACATATGCCCAAACCTCACAGCGACCCCCTCTAGCATTCCTGTATGAGAACACGCCCGAGTGAACCCGTCTACAGCACCGCCATCGCGGCGGGTCGCACCCTCTTCGGTGGTCTCGGCATCAAGCAGATCGTCACCGGCGCGGAGAACATTCCCGCGACAGGCGGTGCCGTTCTCGCGATCACACACTTCGGTTATATGGACTTCGCCCTGACGGAGTGGATGGTGTGGGGGCGCAACCGCCGCCGGATCCGGTTCATGGCGAAGAAGGGCGCGTTCGACAAGCCTGTTGTCGGCTGGCTCCTCCGGGGCATGCGTCACATCTCCGTCGATATGAAAGCCGGCGCTGAAGCGTTCTCCCAGGCGATCGTCGCGCTGCGCAAGGGAGAGATGCTCGGCGTATTTCCTGAGGCGGGAGTGAACCGGTCGTTCACCGTACGCGAACTGAAGACCGGCACCGTGCGGATGGCGGCCGAAGCCGGTGTCCCCGTCATTCCGATCGCGGTGTGGGGTGGACATCGCCTGCTGACAAAGGGCCGCAAGCCATCACTCCGTGAGGCATTTCGAACGCCGGTGAGTTTCGCCGTTGGATCAGCTTTCTTCGTCGACGCAGCGGCGGACGCGAAGGAGAGCACGCTCGCCCTCCGAAAGACACTCGAGTCTCTGCTCGAATCGGCGCAAGCCGCGTATCCCGTCGATGGTTCCGGCAAATGGTGGCAGCCTGCGCACCTGGGCGGCGCCGCCCCGACGCCCGAAGAGGCAGCGGCCATGGAAGCGGAGCGTCAGCACCGGAAGGCTGCTGAAGCCGAATCGAAGTGAGTCGCCACCGGCGCACCCGCGCAGCCCTGCTTTGGGTAGTGTCGATCGTTCTCCTGATCCTTATCGCGGGGGCGATGTGGGTGAATCAGGTTCTGCCGGGGAACCGCGAGGCTGCTCTGAAGGTATGGCGAAACGATGCCATCACGGTGTCCGACACCGGGAACGCCGTCGTCCTGCAACCGGTAACCGGCTCCACGGACACGGGTCTGGTCTACGTGCCGGGTGCGAAGGTCGATCCGTACGCCTACATGTACAAACTGTCTGCCATTGTCGAAGACGGGCACACCGTCGTGATCACCAAACCAACGCTCAACCTCGCGCTCGCGGATCTCCGCCCGCTGGAGGACTTCACGAGTTCCGTTTCTGGAATCTCCCGCTGGGTCGTTGGCGGTCATTCCCTCGGCGGCGTCAAGGCCTGCCAGTACGCGAGTGAGAATGACGTCGCCGGCCTCGCGCTGTTCGGGAGCTATTGCGCCACCGACCTCTCAGCAACCGGCATTCCCGTCCTGAGCATCGTCGCAACCAATGACAGGCTGAGCACCCCCGAGAAGATCGCTGATGCCTCCGGCTCACTTCCTGACAGCACCGTCACGGTCCGTCTTCCCGGCGCGAACCACGCCGATTTCGGGAACTACGGCGTACAGCCCGGTGACGGGAAGTCCCGCGCTGACGACACCGATGTTCGTCGTCAGCTCGCCGAGTCATTCCGCGACTGGGTGACGTCGTTCGAGGGCTGACGGAACGGCATCCGCCGGATCAGAGAGGAACGCTCGAGAGCCTGCCGGGTCCGAGCGGAAGCCACGGCGCGCGGTAGCGCAATGACACGGGTGTTCCCGGCTCAAGGGTGATCTCCGCATAGCCGAATTTCCAGAGCCGATTGAACAGGAAGACGGAGACGACGGTTGTTTCGCCAGGTGGCGCCTGCCACGTGCCTGTCCCCCACTGCGCCGGCTGTCCGCGGCCACCGAAAACCACTGTGGGTTTCGGGAACCAGCCGAGAGGCGGCTTCACCAGAGTGAGTTCGAGTCGCGTGGATTCGGCCATCGCCCCAGCTAACCACGAAATCGCCACCGTGCAGAAACGCAGAGAGGCCGCCCATCGGGCGGCCTCTCTCGAACTTCACGGTGTGACAGCAACTGATGGTGGAGATGCGGGGAATTGAACCCCGGTCCACTGCTGTGGTCATGTGCCTTCTACGGGTGTAGCCAGTGCAGACGTTCTACTCGGCTCCGGAATTTGCCACTGGCACCTACTCCGACAAGCCCAGCCCGAGTTGAAGTCCCTCTACGCCCTCAGACACAACGTAGAAGCAATCTCTCTAAATGGCGCCAGGGTCCGGGTAGAGAGCATTCCCGGCCTGACGGACTTCTTTAGTGCGCTCGCTTAGGCAGCGAGGGCGAAGTCAGTGCGCTTTGAATTGGCACTTATTGTTTTCCAGAGATCGTTAACGAGATAACCCTGGATCCTCGACCCGCTTCTCACAGTTGCGCAGGCAGTGTCGAAACCGATCATCCCCATGCACACCCTTGAGAGAGTGAGTTGCTGTCACACACTGTGAAGTTACCAAACCGGCGAACCGGCATCCGGGCCTCGCGGCCCAGCTTTCCAGTATACGCGGTCGACGGCTCTTCCACCAGAGCAGCTCCCCGGCGGGAGGTCGCATCCCCTAGGGTCTCACCATGACCGAACATTCTCCCGCCAATGATGTGGTGATCTCCGTCCGAGGGCTTGCGTACGCAGAAGCCCCCGCAGAAAAGGCGACCGTGTCGCTGGCGATCGCTTTCGACGGGGGCGACAGAAAAGACATCCGGAACCGGACGACCGCTGCCCTCGCCACCTGTGTCGCCACGATCACGAGCCTGCACGATGCGGCGGATGGGCCGGTGATCGAGTGGAGCGCGAACGACGTGCAGGTCTGGGCGGACCGTCCGTGGAGCAACGATGGTGCACGGCTGCCGCTCGTCTACCATTCCCGGGCGTCGGTGTCCGTGACATTCATCGATGTGCCCCGGTTGAGCGCGTGGCTGGAGGAAGCCGCGGGCCAGGAGGGGACGACGATCGGCGGGATCGAGTGGGCGGTGTCGGATCTGACGCGTCGGGAACTCGAGTCGCGCGCCCAGAGGGATGCCGTCGCTCACGCCGTTGAGAAAGCATCCGTGTACGCGGCCTCGCTCGGACGCGCCGCTCCCCGGCCGCTCGAGTTGACTGAACCGTCGGTCCTCAGCGGCGCGCCCGCAGCGCAGGAAGACGCCCGGATGTTCGCCATGGCGGGTGGCGCCCCCGTGGACCTCTCGCCGTCACCCGTGCGGATCACCGTTGAGGTTCACCTGCGCGCGTCTGCTCCACCGGCGTGACCCCCGGGAGCCGCTGATCCGCTATTCGCCGAGGTGGTTCCTCGCGGAGACCGCGCGAGCCGCCTCACGGGTTGCCTCGCGCTCGCGCAAAGTCTGCCGCTTGTCGTACTCCTTCTTACCCTTCGCGACGGCGATTTCGACCTTGGCCTTGCCGTCACTGAAGTACAGCTTGAGCGGGATGATCGTGTAGCCGCCGGGGGCGACCTTGTGGCTGATCTTGAGGATCTGCGCTTTGTGCAGCAGAAGCTTGCGTTTGCGTCTCGGCGGGTGGTTGTTCCACGTCGCGCCGGTGTACTCGGGAATGTGCACGGCGTCGAGCCAGGCTTCGCCACTCTCGATGAACGCGTAGCCGTCCACGAGGGATGCACGGCCAGCACGAAGTGATTTGACCTCGGACCCACTCAGCACAAGTCCCGCTTCGTAGGTGTCTTCGATGATGTAATCGTGGCGCGCTTTACGGTTGGTCGCTACGACGTTCTCGCCACGTTCCCTGGGCACGGTTTCACTCCGACGGTCGACTTCGCGGCTCTGTGCCGCTCGAATGGAATACCGCACCGGTGGCGCGGCAGCCCATCAGTCTAACAACAGGGCGGATGCCGCGCGCGCGGCCGGTCTAGATCTTCAGGTAGCGCTTGATGGCGAAGTTCGCCGAGAACGCAGCGAGGATCATCCCGACGAGAATGAGAACCGGCACCACGATGAATGCGTCCGAGATGTTCACGAAGTTGACGAACGGCATCCGTGGGGCGAGGTATCCGGTGATGAAGTAGTGAACGATACCGATCACCGCGGCCCCGGCAAGGATCGAACCGATCACCGCCGAGAAGACACCCTCGAGGATGAACGGGGTCTGGATGAAGCGGTTCGATGCTCCCACCAGTCGCATGATCCCGATCTCCTTCCGCCTCGAGTATGCCGAGAGGCGAATGGTCGTCGCTATGAGGAGAACTGCGGCCACGAGCATGAGTCCGGCGATGCCGATGGCCGTGTAACTGGCCACGCTCAGCACCTGGAAGATCGCGTCGAGGTATTGACGCTGGTCTGTCACTTCTTCAACGCCCGGGGTCGCGGAGAACGCTTCGACGAGCACTTCGGATTGTGACGGGTTGACGAGGTTGACCCAGTAGGTTTCGTTCAGCTGTTCAGGAACGACGAGGCTTGCCAGTTCGTTGCCCTCAAACTGCTTCTGGAAATTCTCGTAGGCGAGCTGGTGGTCCTCGAAGTAGAACTCGTCAATAAACGGGGCGAGAGTCTCGCCCTCCAGCTGGCTGGTGATGCTGGCCTTCTGGTCGTCCGTCGCCGCTCCTGCGGTACACGTTTCGGTCGGCGAGTCAGCCGTGCACAGATAAATAGCCACCTGCGCGCGGTCGTACCAGTAGTTCTTCATCTCCCCGATCTGCATCTGCAGCAAAACGGCGGTGCCGACGAAGGTCAGCGAGATGAAGGTGACGAGGATGACCGAGATCACCATCGAGACGTTGCGGCGGAGGCCCGTGGTGGCTTCCTGCCAGATCAGTGACAACCTCATCGAACCGGCCCCACACTCTGCTCATCGTCGGAATCCGGTTGGTCATCGGCGGCTCGCAGGCCGAGGCGCTCGGCCAGCGACAGGTGGTCGGTGACATCGCCGAGCTCGCCGGACGACGGAAGAGAAATGGCGCCCGTTGCTCCTGTGGGGAGAGGCTCGACTTCACCGGTGGGAACCGGCAGGGTCCGTCGCGACGTCGGAGTGGGCTCCGATCGCGGGGCGGGGGTGGCGATGAGGATCTGGTGGGCCTGGGTTTCGGCATCCGCCTGTGCAGCGACTTCGGCGACTTCTTCCCGTGCCGCCTTCGCGGATTGGCCCTTCGCGACCGCCGGCTTGAGTTCCGGCACGATTCCCGTGGTGCCGTAACCACCCTCGAGCTCGTCGCGCACGATGATGCCGTCGACGAGTTCGATCACGCGGCGCTGCATCTTGTCGACGATGCCGGCCTCGTGGGTGGCCATGAGAACCGTTGTTCCTCCGGCGTTGATGCGCTCAAGGATCTGCATGATCCCCGCGCTCGTCGCCGGGTCGAGGTTACCCGTCGGTTCGTCGGCGAGAAGGATCTGGGGCTTGTTGACGACGGCGCGCGCGATCGCAACGCGCTGCTGCTCGCCGCCGGAGAGTTCGTGGGGCAACCGGTCGGCTTTGTTCTCAAGTCCGACCATCTTCAGGACGTCGGGAACGGCCTCCTGCACGTAGCCACGGGATTTTCCGATCACCTGGAGTGTGAACGCCACGTTCTCGAACACCGTCTTGTTCGGGAGAAGACGGAAGTCCTGGAACACGACCCCGAGATTCCGGCGAAAATACGGAATCTTGCGGCTGGAAATCGACCCGAGGTCGTTTCCGAGCACGAAGATCGACCCCTTCGACGGCTTCTCCTCTTTGAGGATCAACCGGAGGCAGGTCGACTTTCCTGACCCTGACGCGCCGACGAGGAACACGAACTCTCCCCTGGCTACCTCCAGGTTCATTTCGTTGATCGCCGGGCGCTTGGTGCCGGAGTATTTTTTCGTGACGTTCTCAAACCGAATCATGACGATCCGAGCCTAGGCAGCAGCGGCTGTGTTCTGGCCGTGACACGCCTACGCCCGCAGGGTTGGACCGGTCTCAGTCGTCGGTCGGCTGTTTCCGCCAGCGGATGCCGGCGGAGATGAATCCGTCGATGTCGCCGTCGAAGACGTTCTGCGGGTTGTTTACTTCGTGCTCCGTGCGGAGGTCTTTCACCATCTGGTACGGGGCGAGAACGTAGGAGCGCATCTGGTCGCCCCAGCTCGCGGTGATGTTTCCGGCGAGCTCTTTCTTCTTCGCGTTCTCCTGCTCGCGCTGGACGAGAAGGAGCCTCGATTTCAACACGCGCATGGCCGCGGCACGGTTCTGGAT
Source organism: Mycetocola sp. TRD_SC_2 (assembly GCF_055361225.1). NCBI lineage: Bacteria > Bacillati > Actinomycetota > Actinomycetes > Micrococcales > Microbacteriaceae > Mycetocola > Mycetocola sp. TRD_SC_2. The sequence goes on from NZ_CM143954.1 coordinate 1,943,317, forward strand.
CTGGCTTTTCTCGTTCTGGCAGCTGACGACGATGCCCGTCGGCAGGTGGGTGATGCGCACGGCGGAGTCCGTCGTGTTGACCGACTGGCCTCCGGGACCCGACGAGCGGAACACGTCGACCCGGATGTCGTTGTCGGGGATGTCGACCTCTTCGGTCTCGGGCATGAGCGGAACGACCTCGACCGCGGCAAAACTGGTCTGGCGCTTGCCCGCGGAGTTGAACGGGCTCATCCGCACGAGGCGATGGGTGCCTGCCTCAACGCTGAGGGTTCCGAAGGCATACGGCGCGTCGATCTCAAACGTCGCCGATTTGATGCCGGCTTCTTCGGCGTAGCTCGTGTCGAGCACCTTCGCCTTGTACTTGTGCTGCTCCGCCCACCGCAGGTACATCCGAAAGAGCATGTCGGCGAAATCAGCAGCATCAACGCCGCCGGCTCCCGCACGGATAGTGACGACGGCAGCCATCGGATCGTACTCACCATTGAGGAGGGTCTGTACCTCGAGGTCACCGATCTGCTTCTGCAGGTCGATCAGCTCGGATCGAGCCTCGGCTGCTGAGTCCTCGTCTCCCTCGGAGATCGCGAGCCCGACAAGAACTTCGAGGTCGTCGAGCTGGTTCTCGATCGAGGTGATTCGGGCGAGCTCAGACTGACGGTGGCTCAGGTCACTGGTGATCTTCTGCGCTTTGTCGGTGTCGTCCCAGAGGTCCGGCACACCCGCCTGCTCGCTGAGGTCGGCGATCTCTGCACGCAGCCGGTCAATGCCGACGACTTCGCGAATGTCAGCGAAAGTGGTGCGGATGGCTGCGATCTGGTCGTTCAGGTCTAGATCTAACATGTCTCCTCCAGCTTACCGTCCGGCGCGTTGCCCCCGCGGGTCGGAATAGACTCGAAGCCACCATGGCAGACGGCAAACAGGACTTCAGCATCCGCTCCGTTGCCATCGTCGTCTTCGTTCCGACGCTGTTGTTCTCCATCGGGGAGGGCGCGCTCATTCCGCTGATTCCGATCGCGGCAACGAACCTCGGAGCGAGCCTCGCCATCGCCGGTGTGATCGCCGGCATGCTCATGATCGGTGAACTCGTCGGCGACATCCCGAGCGGCTGGCTCGTCAGCCGGATCGGCGAACGCACCGCGATGATCGGAGCGGCTTTCCTCTCGATCCTCGCCGCCCTCGGTGCGGTCCTCGCCCCGAATCCGTGGGTACTCGGAGCATCCGTCTTCGTCCTCGGGCTCGCGACGGCGGTCTTCGCCCTCGCGCGCCACGCGTTCATGACCAGTTACGTGCCCATCCGGTACCGGGCACGCGCGCTCTCCACCCTCGGCGGCGTGTTCCGGGCCGGGTTGTTCATCGGACCGCTGATCTCAGTCCCCGTGATCCACCTCACCGGCGGTGCCCAGGGCGCCTTCTGGATCATGGCGATCACATGCCTGGCCGCGGTGCTGATCCTCGTGCTCATGCCCGACCCCGAGTCATTGTTCGGCCGTGTCGATCGTTCCCGCCGCGGCGCGAAAGCGGCGCAGTCCGCCGACGACCCGCACGGTCTGTTCCGGACCCTGTGGTCGTTCCGCGGGGTACTCGCCCGGATGGGGTCCGGTGCCGCTCTCATCGGAGGAATGCGCGCCGCGAGGACGCTGATCCTCCCGCTCTGGGCGGTGAGCCTCGGGGTGAGCGAAGCGAACACGGCACTCATCATCGGCCTGGCCGGCGCTCTCGACTTCGCGCTGTTCTACGTGAGCGGGCAGGTGATGGACCGGTTCGGCCGGATCTGGAGTGCCGTACCGTCGACGCTCGGACTCGGTCTCGGGATGCTGCTGCTCGCCTTCACGCACGACGCACAGAACGCCGTGGTGTGGTTCATCGTCGCGGCCGGAGTGCTCTCTGTCGCGAACGGACTCGGGAGCGGCATCCTCATGACTCTCGGCGCAGACCTCGCGCCTCCCGGTCGCCCGGCACCGTTCCTCGGCGCGTGGCGATTCACCGGTGACGCCGGTTCAGCGACGGCCCCCCTCGTGGTGTCGGGTCTCACAGCGCTCGTGTCCGTGTCGTTCGCGGCCGGAGCAGTCGGGGTTCTTGGCATCCTCGGCGCCATTCACCTCGCCCGGATGATCCCGCGGTACATCCCGGCTCGTCCGGGCCGTTAGCGCTGCGACCCCCACGCCGTCCCGCTGAGGATCACGACGCAGATCAGGGTGACTCCAGCGATTCCGGCGAAACAGCTGGCCATCGCCACCAGTCGGCCACGACCGGCGGATGCCGTGAACCGGGCCACGACGAGTGCCACGAAGAGCAATCCAACAAGAACGAGGCCGACCCAGGCGACCGTCGGATTCAGCGGCACCAGGGCGAGCAGGACTCCGACACAGATGACCGTGAGGATGGCACCGAGAACGATCCAGACCAGACCGTTCGAGGTGGTGAGGGCCGGTTGGTTGCGTACCCGGGTCGGGTCTGTGTCCTTGCCGCCTGTCGTCATCCTTCCCGCCAGTCATTGCTCGTGATGTGTGAACCGCCCTGCGGGCCCATTTGCAGCATGCCACCGTCGACCACCCACGATGCGCCGGTGACGTAGGCGGATGCCGTCGAGGCAAGGAACGCGATGACAGCCGCGACCTCACGGGCATCCCCCGGCCGTCCAAGCGGAACACCGGGGCGATCCTCGTTCCGCGGGTCCTCATCGGTCTGGCCGGTCATCGGTGTGGCGATCTCGCCGGGAGCCACCGAGTTCGCCGTGATCTGGTGTTCGCCGAGTTCCAGAGCCGCGGTCTTGATCAGCCCGCCGAGTCCGTGCTTCGCAGCGTCGTACGCGCTCGATCCGTAGCGGGGCTGGTGTTCGTGCACGCTTGTCACGGCGATGATCCGGCCACCATTGCCTGCCGCGATCATCCGCCTCGCCGCTCGCTGGATGCAGACGAACGCGCCGTCGAGGTCTGCGGCCACCGTGTGACGCCACTGGTCCAGGGTCATGTCAACGAGGGGAACATTGTCACCGGTCCCCGCATTGTTGACAAAGACGTCGAGGCCTCCGAGTTCGTCCGTCAGCCGGTCAAGCGCGTCTCCGCAACCGTCCAGGTCTGTCGTGTCGAGCTGCGCCACGACAGCGTTCCGGCCCAAGGCGCGAACTTCCTTCGCCGTGTCCTCCGCGCCCTCCTGATCGGTGTGCCACGTGATGCCGATGTCCATCCCTGCTTCGGCGAGCGCCACTGCCGTCGCTCGGCCGATCCCTGAATCGGAACCGGTGACGATGGCGAACTTCGGGTCGAATGTCATGCGAAACCTCCAGATTGAGTCGGTTCCTCCACGCAACACCAGCCGGTGACCCGTCTCAAGTCCCTTGACAGTCAGGCAGGAACCTCGACGCGAACTGCGGCGAACAGGTTGGCATGCCGAGGGCCGCCGCCTGTGCCGCCGTCTGGGCCGTCGCCCTCTCACCAGCGAGAAGGTGGTCGGAGAACGCTGGCGAGTCAACGAGGTGAAACGCCAGCTCCCGCTCGAAGCGTCCGACCACCGAGTCGATCTCGGCCTCGGGGATTCCCAGTCGCCCGGCGAATCGTCGCTCCAACTCACCCGCGTTCGAACCCACCATCGTGCTGAGTCGTGTCAGCGGAGACTCCCCGCGCCGCGCGCTCTGCTCGAGCTCACGCTCGGCGGGAAGCGGGGCCGCGAGCAGCGACGCCGCGTCGACGATCCCCGTGCCATATGCGGCGGCATCCCATCCCTCCGGGATGCGGGAGCCACCGTTTCTCAGAAGAAACAGGAACACCTCCTGCACTCGCGCTCCGTAGCGTTCCTTCAGTGCCGCCGGGCCGTGGTGCGCGAGCCAGAGAGCCGCCACCCCGGCGAGGTGGGTGGCGGCATACGACGTTCCGGACGACCGCTTTACCTGCGGCGTCGGGATGCCGTCCTCCCATGTGAAGTCCGCGACGTGAACGCCCCACCCGGGAGCGCTGACGTCGACCGCTCGCCCCCGCGACGACAGTGGCCAGGTCCGGTCGCCGGGGCCGATTGCTGCGGCAGCGAGGCAATTCGCATAGGACGCCGGGGCGACGACGATGCGCACGTTATTGCCCGCCGCCCCGATCACGATCATGCCGTCGGCCACCGCCCGATCGATGGCGGCGCGGAGGCCGAAGAATCCGAGACCGCCGACGCTGATCGACACCACGTGGCATCCGGAGACCCGAGCATGCTCCACCGCTCGCGCGACGTCGCTGTCGAAGAACTGCACGACGCTCTCGACCGCTCGCAACGGCACAACCTTCGCGCCCGGCGCTACCCCGACGATCCCGGTCTGTTCGCTCCCCCGCCCGACCATGACACTCGCCGTCGACGTACCGTGCCCGGGGAACGACGATGGCAGCGGAAGGGTGCCGGGGTCGAGAAGGGGGTCGAGAGCGTCGTCATCATCGTCCAGAAAGTCCCGGTCGATCGTGAGGTCAAGCGCATCGACGCCGAGATTCGGGTGCAGCGTGTATCCCGTGTCCGGGTGTGCAATACGGATGCCTGCTCCTCGCTCCGGCGAGATGCGCCAGGCCGCATCGCACCGGATCGCATCCCGTGCCCACCGCGCCTGCTCGCTCCCAGGCGGGCAATCAGAGAGGCCGAGAGTTACCGGCTCACGCTGCTCCCATGTGGGGCCGCAGACGATGAGCGGGACGTCCGCCTCAGCGTGCTCGACTCGACCGGAGTCGATCAGGTCCTGCGCCAAGGAGTGAGCTCGGCGCGCATACTCCGGCGTACCCACCCGCTCCTGGACACGACCGGAAACGAGCCACGTTCCGTCTGCATCTGCGAAGAGCGGAGCGGCTGTCCATCCGGGGAGCACATCGTTAAGGATGCCGGCGAGGGGGCTGTTTCCAGCCGGCCTTGTGGCGCATCGAATCCCAATCCGGATCTCGCTCGCCCGCGGCGACGTCGGTCCCTGCCCGCCCACTATCCCGCCCCCGCTCACTCCCCCGGAACGTCTCGTGACCGGAGCCTAGCGAGGCACGCCGCCGCGCGGCAATCACTGGAACACCGAACGCGCCACGGCCGTCACTTCGAGGCGGATGCCGTCGGGGACGAAGAGCGCGAGAACCGGTGGGCGCCACGCTGACGACACGGTGACGGTGGCGCTTCTGCCGTCGGATGAAGCGGCGTCCTCGAGCTTGAGCGCATCGAAGGTTCCGACGGGGTTCTCCTCGAGGAAGTCGCTGACCGATGCCCGTACCGCAGGTGACCGGAGTGTGAGCGTCGGCTCACCCGAGTCAATCGCGACCGACGACAACTCGAACGCTTCGGCCCCGACGAGGGCTGCGGCGTCGGCGAGGCTGTAGAGACGCTTCCGCTCAAGATAGAGCGACGTCGCGGCCGTGACCATCAGAATCAGCAGGAGCGACAGCGCACCGTAGAAGATAGCGAGCAGCAGGGTCGAGCCCTCCTCGTCCCTCGCGCGCGGCAGCATCCGGTTCATTGCTCCGCCCAGAACCGGGACACCTGCTGCCGCGCCGTCGCCTGAACCGGGATGCTCGCTGCCTGGGCCAGATCGAGGACGTCGGGAACGAGCGGCAGCGGCACATCGACTCTCACCGTGACGGTGACGACGGCGTTTCGTGCGGGGCAGTCGCCGGCTGCTCCGCTGCAGGAGACCACAACCGACGCCGTGTCAGGCGAGATTCCGTAGTCGGAGAGACCGAAATCAATCGCCCGAGCCGCACGTTCCGCCGCTTCCTCCGGGTTCGGCGCCTGGACGAAGACCCGAGCGGCCTGCCTCGCTGCTCCCTCGACGGCGAGGGCGCCGCCCTGGACTGCGGCGAGCGTGAGAACGAGGTACACGAGGGGAACGAGAAGAATGAGACCCGCGGTCACGAACTCCAGGGCAGCCGACCCGGTCTCGTCATCGGTATATCGGCGAACGAGCCCGCACCACTCAGTCGTCGAGCGTTTCGACTGCGGCATGGCCGCTCACCTCCAGGGCATTCTCCACACCGATCAGTCCGAGCACCGGAAGCCGGGTAACGACGCGGATGTTGATGCTCGGGTGGCCGAGGAACGTCCCGGATCGTGCCGTCACGTCTCGCGCATAGTCTGCGCCAATCGCGGTCGTGATGAGCTCTCTCGTTCGTGCGACCCCGTCGGCTGGCTCGTTGTCGGCGAGCGCCGCGAACCGGGCACCCTCCGCGGCGGCGTCGATGACCGTGTTCCGGATGTGCAGCGCCAACCCAAGCTGGAGCACGGAGAGGGTGAGCGCGGTGAGGAGCACGGCAACGAAGGTGAATTCGACGACGGCGGACCCGTCGTCCCTTGCCCAGCGCTCCCGGGGCATCCGTTACATCCCCGAGACCCTCGCGATGGCCTGCTCGAAGATCTGGCTGAGGGCCGGACCCGCGAGGCTCCAGATCAACACGACAAGACCCGCGGTCATGAGCGTGATCAGCACCCAGCCGGGTACGTCTCCTTCGTCATCGCTCAGCCGGGAGGTCATCGACCGGCGCCAGGTGGTGAGGGTGTTCATGGAATGCTCCTTTTCGTTGTGGGACACAAGTCGCTTTCAAAAGCCGGATTGGAGGACGAACACGCCGGGGTAGATCGCGAACAGGATGGACAGCGGGAGGATGAGAAAAACGAGCGGCACGAGCATGGCGACCTCCTTCTTTCCGGCGACTTCGAGCAGGCTTCGCTTCGCTTCGTCGCGGGCGTCCTGCGCTTGCGCGCGCAGCACTTCGGCGAGGGGGGAGCCACGTTCGAGGGCCGCCGCCAGTTGCTCGACGCAGCGGGTCAGCGCAGGAAGGTCGACCCGCCGCGCGAGTTCGGCGAGCGCAGTTGCGACGGGGATGCCGGTGTTCACGGCCCCGACGACGTCACGGAACTCTCCGCTCAGTTCGCCGGAACTGACTCTTCCGACGCGGCGGAGCGAATCGAGGATGCCCTCACCGGCAGACAGGCTCAAGCTCAGGAATTCGAGGACGGTGGGAAGCTCGGCCGAGATCCGGCTCAGCCGGGCCCTCGCAGCACGCTTCAACAGGCTTTCGCGTGCGACGGCTCCCAGCAACCCGCCCAGAACAGGAGCGGTCGCGATGACAGCACCCGGGAGTGTGCCGTTCACCGCTCCGAGGGTGGAGACGAGGGCGCCGACCGCCCCTCCCCCCAGGGCCCAGGCGAGTTGCTCTCCCCGGAACCGGTGGACGCTCGCGTTGCTTCCTGCTTGCGCGAGCCGGTGCTCGATTACCGCATTTCCGCCGAGAAAGCGCGCCAGCAGTTCGATCATCCGGTGGGCGGTCGGCGCAAGCAGTGTGCCGAGGATTGGGAGCGGGTCCACCATTCTCTTGACGGTGAACAGCCGAGCCGCTTCCGAGACATCGACGATGTATGGCGCAACCCGGTCGGCGAGCGTTGGACCTCCCATCCTCGGCAGGACAGCGAGCACCGACCAGACCCCGACACCGAAGAGCACCCCGAAGACAATCCCCCACGCAACCGTTGCGCTCACTGGAACCACCGTTTCTCCTGCGGCAACCGGCCGACAGACAGCATGACGCGATATGCGACGACGGAGACGGCTGCTCCCCCGGCGATGAGGAGAGCGCCGCCGGATGAGTTGTACGCAAGGGCCGCCTCGGGTCGGGTCGCAAGCAAGAGGAGGATGCACCACGGCGCGGCGACGCCGAGCTTGGCAGCATTCCGGATCCACGATTGACGCGCCTCGACCTCCGCGCGGATCGCGAGGTCTTCCCTCAGGTAGGCAGCGAGGCTCCGCAACACAACGGTGAGATCTGTGCCCCCGACATCGCGAGCCATCCGGAGGGTTTCCAGAATGCGGTCGGGAACGGGGTCAGCGAGCGACTCTTTCAGCCGATCGAGACAGCCACCGAAGGACCCGGTCCGACGGTAGTCGGCTTCGAATGCGCTGAAGTCGGAGCGGAGTGCTTCAGGACCGCTCGCCGCCAGACTCACCACCGCGTCCGGGAGTGCCAGACCAGACCGTACAGCCCCAACCAGGTGATCGACCACATCCGGCCACAGCGCCCGGTTCGCTGATCTTCTTGTCCTCGCTCTCCATGCCACGAGAAGGGCGGGAGCGGTCGCGCCCACCAGCGCGACACAGAGCGACAGAGCGCCGACGCTGAGCAGCGCCTGGGTCAACGATCCGCCGACGACTGCCAGAACCAGAGACACCACGACGAACACCGCTGGAGGGACACGTCCGAGGCCAGCGAGCGCGAGTGCAGACCGAAACCTGTCGTTCCGTGGCCGCACGCGCGCTGCGCCGCTGCTCCTCCGCGGGAACAGCCAGGGCGAGGCAACGAGCAGGCTTCCCGCAGCGAGCAGGCCTCCCAGAGCGAGAGCGATCATCGCGATCTCCGAAGGATCGCGGCCGGGTTGAGACCGGCATTCTCGAACTTGACGAGCCGTGTCGGGTGGCTGCCGGTCGCCTCGAGTAGCCCGTTCTGCATGGTGAAGAGCGCGCTCGCCTCGATCACCGAACCGTTGAGCGTCCCGCTGAGCGCGAGGATCTGGGTGACACGTCTGGCACCGGAGCGGTCCATCTCGCAGTGCACGACGATGTCGATGCATCCCGCCACAGTCGGTTGCACGAAGGAAGCGTCGATGTTTCGGCCGGCGAGGAGCGGCAGGGTGCACAGCTTGACGAGGGCATCTCGAGCAGAGTTGGCGTGGATGGAGCACATGCCCGGGATGCCGCTGTTCAGGGCGATCAGCAGGTCGAGGCTTTCTGCCTCACGGACCTCCCCGACGATGAGCCGGTCAGGTCGCATCCGCAGCGCCTCCTTGATCAACCTCCGAAGGGTGATCTCGCCTGTGCCCTCCAGACTCGGCTGCCGGCACTGCATCGCGACGACGTCGGACGCGGTGAGGTCGAGTTCAAAGGTCTCCTCCACGGTGACGATGCGCTCGGTGCGCACGCTCGAGAGCAGTGCGCCGAGCAGGGTTGTCTTGCCGGCCTGCGTGGCTCCGGAGATGAGGATGTTCTGCCCGGCGAGCACGCAGCACCTGAGGAACTCGGCGGCCTGCACGCTCAGCGACCCACCCTCGACGAGGCTGGCGAGATCGCGTACTCTCCTGCTGAACTTGCGGATGTTGACCGCCATGTGGCGTCGTGTGACATCCGGAATGACGACGTGCAGCCGGGACCCGTCGGGCAGCGAAGCGTCGACGAACGGAGAACTGAGGTCCACCCGCCTGCCGGTAGTCTGCAGCATCCGCTCGACGAGATCACGCACGCTGCTCTCGGTGAGAACGGTGTTCGTCAACTCCGGGATGCCGTTCCTCGCGACGAACACACGAGTGGGTCCATTGATCCAGATCTCCTCGATTTCGGGATCATCGAGGTAGGGCTGCAGCGGCCCGAACCCGGTGAGGGATGCCACCACCTCACGTTCGGTTCCTGCCTCATCGCTCAGGAGAGGCAGAGCACTGCCGAGGGCTCTCTCGCTGTAACGCCGAACTTCCTCCTGCACATAGTGCTCTGCGAGACCGTTGGGACCTGCGAGATCGACGCCCTCGCGCCGCACCCGGTCGCGGACGCGGTTGGTGATGATCTCGGCGGCCGACGTCATGGGAAAAGTCTGCCGAAAGCATCCGCCGTCCGTTCGGGTTATCCACAGGGCAGGGTGGTCCCCAGTTTTGGGTCACAGGTTGCTGAGGGTGCTGCCCCTAAACTGGTTATCGTTCGCGGGAGTGGTGAAATTGGCAGACACGCAGGATTTAGGTTCCTGTGCTTTCGAGCGTGTGGGTTCAAGTCCCACCTTCCGCACAAATGGTGGCCGTCCGGCCACGCAGAGTGACGACCGACGGAGTAGCGGCTGCCCATGATTTCGACAGGACTCATCCCCTGGCTCGACCCCGAGAGCATCATCAGCGCCGCGGGGCCGTGGGCCCTCGTCGTGGTGTGCTTCATCGTCTTCGCGGAGACCGGGCTCCTCGTCGGATTCCTCCTGCCTGGCGACACCCTTCTCGTCATCACGGGAATTCTGACCTTCCATGGGATGCACACGGCGGGTGACGGCGGACTCGACCTCGACATCTGGTGGGTGGCGCTGGCAATCGGTCTATCCGCCTTCGTCGGAGGCGAAGTCGGATATCTGATTGGGCACAAAGCCGGCCCCCGGATATTCGAACGCAAGGAATCGGGCGTCTTCAGCATCAAGAACGTTGAGCGCACGAACGCGTTCTTCACCCGCTTCGGCGGACTCGCCGTCATCCTGGCGCGCTTCGTGCCGATCGTGAGAACGTTCGCACCCGTTGCTGCGGGCGTCGGCCATATGAACTACAAGAAGTACACCTTCTACAACCTCGTCGGCGCGATCATCTGGGGTGTCGGCCTGACCTACTTCGGCTACTTCCTCGGCTATATCCCGCCCGTCGCCACGTTCGTTCAGGAGTACATCGACGTCATTCTCATCGGTGCCGTTGTCCTCACCCTCATCCCGACGATCTGGCACTACGTCCAGTCGAGCCGCAAGGCGAAGCGCGCAGAGGCCGCCGGTGAGGATGTCATCACGGATCCTGATGAAGCCCGGCAGATGGTTCTCGACGCCGAGACGTTCGAGAAGAAACCGGAGCTGTAGACCGCCGCTTCTACGAGTGCTGCTGGTGCTCGTGCCCCGCGTGTTGCGCCGGCTCGAGCTGGAACGTCGAATGGTCGACGTCGAAATGGTCGGCCAGACATTCGGAAAGCGTGTCGAGCATCCGTCCGGTGCGTCCCTCGGCGAAGACCGCCGCCTCGACGACGACGTGAGCGGTGAACACGTGCTGCCCGCTCGTGATCGACCAGACGTGCACATCATGTACGTCGAGTACGCCGGGAGCGTCACGGATGTGGCGCCGGATCAGATCGACATCGGTCTCGACGGGCGTTGACTGGTTGAGCACACGCCAGACGTCGCGAAGCAGGACCCACGCGCGGGGAAGGATGCCGGCGGCGATCACCAGCGAGGCGATGGCATCCGCCTGCACGAATCCCGTGGCGAGGATGACGAGGGCTGCGACGATGACCCCGATCGAGCCGAACAGGTCACCGAGCACCTCGAAATAGGCGCCGCGCATGTTGATCGACGTCTTCGCCGACGCACGGAGGATCATCATCGACACGACATTGGCCACGAGTCCAATGACGGCGACGAGAAGCATCGGAACGCCGAGCACCTCGATCCCCGACGGATCGAGCAGGCGGGAGACGCCGCTGATGCCGACTGCCACGGCAACTGCGAGCAGGATAAGCCCGTTGAGCAGCGCTGCGAGGACCTCGACCCGGCGATAGCCGTACGTATGCCTCTGAGTCGCTGGGCGCAAGGCGATGCCGAGGGCGACGAGAGCGATGACGAGACCGGTGAGGTCGCTCAGCATGTGCCCGGCGTCTGCGAGAAGCGCCAGCGACCCCGTGAGGATGCCGCCGATCACCTCGGCGACGAGGACGACGGCGACGATGGTGATGACGACACCGAGTTTGCGCCGGTCGGTGGTGTGCTGGGCGTGATCGTGTGTCATGGTTCTTCCACGCTAAGCCCGGCAGGGCGTTGTGGCCCAGTTGAGCGCTCAGATAGGAATGATGGCCATTCTCAATCCTGCGCAGGCTCGAGGAGAGCGGGCTTCACATCGCGCACGATCGACTCGAGGATCCGGGCGTTGAACTCGACGCCGAGCTGGTTCGGCACCGTCACAAGGAGAGTGTCGGCGGCAGCGACGGCCTCGTCCTGCGCCAGTTCCGCAGCGATCTGGTCGGGCTCGCCGACGTAGCTCCGGCCGAAGCGTGCGAGTCCCCCGTCAAGAATGCCAACCTGGTCTTTCGCCTCCGCCTGCGCCCGGATACCGAAATAGTGCCGGGTCTCGTCATCGATGAGGGGAATGATGCTGCGGCTCACAGAGACAAGCGGTTCCCTCGCGTGACCGGCGTCCCGCCACGCATCCCGGTACATCCGGATCTGTTCCGCCTGAAGCTGGTCGAACGGCACTCCGGTGTCCTCGGTGAGGAGCGTTGAACTCATGAGGTTCATGCCTTCCTCCGCTGCCCACACCGCCGTGCGGCGCGACCCAGCGCCCCACCAGATGCGGTCTTCCAGTCCCGAAGAGCGTGGTTCCACAGCGAGAGGCTGCGCAAACCCGGTCATTTTCGGATCCGAGGTTGCGACGGCGTCGCCCGCGATAGCTGCACGGAAGAGGGCGGTGTGCCTGCGTGCCAGGTCGGCATCCGTCTCTCCATCGCGGGGAACGAACCCGAACGACTCCGCCCCGCGGAGCGCTGTCTCGGGTGACCCCCTACTGATGCCGAGCTGGAGTCGTCCGCCGCTGATGAGGTCGGATGCCGCGGCCTCCTCGGCCATGTACAGAGGGTTCTCGTAACGCATGTCGATGACACCGGTACCGATGTCGATGGTGCTGGTTCGAGCTGCGATCGCCGCGAGCAGCGGGAACGGTGACGCGAGCTGCCGCGCGAAGTGGTGCACCCGGAAGTAGGCCCCGTCGACGCCCACCTCTTCAGCCGCGACCGCGAGGTCGATCGACTGGAGCAGTGCGTCACGTGCGGTTCGTACCTGCGATCCGGGAACGGGCTGCCAATGGCCGAACGAGAGAAAACCGATGCGCGTCATACCGGGTGCAGCGCACGTGGAGCCGTGGGTATTCCGTGCGCGCTGAGTCGAGTCGCCCGGTTTCTCGGGTACATATGCCGCAACACCCGAGAAACCCGGCGACTCGCGATCAGATCAGCGAACGCAGCGTGGGGATCAGGTCGCCGAACGCTCGCGCGCGGTGGCTGATCTCATTCTTCGTCTCCGGCGGCAGCTCGGCTGCCGAGACGTCGTAGCCGTCCGGCACGAAGATCGGGTCGTAGCCGAAGCCGTTCTCCCCGCTCGGTGCCGTTGCGAGGTGCCCGGGCCAGATCCCCTCGGAGACGTGCTCGAAGCCCGTCTTCGGGAAACCGTCGGGGACTACGAGGGCGATCGTGCACCGGAAGCTCGCGGCACGGTGCTCAGGAGCGATATCGGCGAGCTGGGCGAGCAACAGCTCGAGGTTCGCGCGGTCGCCGGCCTTCGGGCCAGCCCAGCGCGCGGAGAAGATGCCTGGCGCGCCACCGAGCACGTCGACCGAGATCCCACTGTCGTCGGCGAGTGCAATCCGGCCGGTGTGTGCTGCGGCCGTCCGTGCCTTGATCAGGGCGTTCTCTGCGAAGCTGACGCCGTCCTCGACCGGCTCGGGCCCGTCGTACGCGACCACGGTGAGCTCGGGCATGGCGGCGCCCAGAATCCGCTGGAACTCACCGACCTTGTGCTGGTTGTGGGTGGCGAGCACGACCTCGATGGTCATGCCGAGTCGCGCCCCAGTGCGGCGACCTGCAGCTTGGTCAGGTCGACTGCTCCACCGAGAGCGAGGTCGAGCAGCGAGTCGAGCTCGCTGCGGTCGAACGGTGCACCTTCGGCTGTGCCCTGCACCTCGACGAAGAGACCGCGACCGGTGACGACGACGTTCATGTCGGTTTCGGCTCGCACGTCCTCGACGTAGGCGAGGTCGAGCATCGGGGCACCGTCAATGATGCCCACCGACACGGCGGCGACGCTGTCGATCAGCGGAACAGCCTTCTGGCCGATGAATTTCTTCTCGCGAGCCCACTCGATGGCATCCGCGAGTGCGACATACGCACCGGTGATCGCGGCGGTGCGTGTTCCACCGTCGGCCTGAAGCACGTCGCAGTCGATGACGATGGTGTTTTCGCCGAGCGCCTTCGTGTCGATCACAGCGCGGAGGCTGCGCCCGATCAGTCGTGAGATCTCGTGGGTGCGGCCGCCGATCCGGCCCTTAACCGACTCGCGATCCATGCGGCTGTTGGTAGAGCGAGGAAGCATCGAGTACTCGGCGGTGACCCAGCCCTTGCCCTTTCCGGCCAGCCAGCGCGGCACGCCGTTGGTGAAGGAAGCGGTGCAGAGGACCTTCGTCTTGCCGAATGAGATGAGGGCAGAACCCTCCGCCTGGTCGCTCCAGCCGCGTTCAATCGTCACCTCGCGGAGTTCGCTCGGGGTACGGCCGTCTTTGCGGGTGATATCTGTCATGTGGTTCTCCCTAGTGGGCGCCGTCGGCGCTGGTGTCGGAAAGGCTAGATGTTTCGGAAATCGGCGTGCGCGCGGATGGCCGCGAGGTCGATCACACCCGTCTGGACGAGGTCGACGTGCGAGATCTCGCGACCGATCAGCCGGTGCGCGAGCTCGAGGAACTCCTCCTCGCTCGCTCCTGTCGCCTCGTAGCGGTGGGACGGCGGCACATCGCTCGTGCGTTCGAGCCCTCTCGAGACGAGTTCCCGGTATACGTCGTTCGCGGTTTCGGTGTCACTCGACACCAGGGTCACGTTCGGTCCCATGACGTACGAAATCGCACCCTTGAGGAACGGGTAGTGGGTGCATCCGAGCACAACGGTGTCGACGCCGGCGTCCTTCAGCGGCTGCAGGTACTGCTGCGCGGTAGCCAGGACATCGGGGCCGGTGGTGATTCCCTTTTCGACGAACTCGACGAAGCGCGGGCAGGCTTCGCTGAACAGCTCCAGGTCCGGAGCGGCGGCGAAGGCGTCTTCATACGCGCGGGAGTTGATCGTTCCCTCGGTCCCGATGACCCCGACCCGTGCGTTCCTCGTGCTCGAGACGGCGGTGCGAACGGCGGGCTGGATCACTTCGATCACCGGCACCGTGTAGCGCTCACGAGCGTCTCGCAGCATGGCAGCGGATGCCGTATTGCAGGCGATCACGATCATCTTCACGCCCTGGGCGACGAGATCGTCGAGCACCTCGAGAGCAAAACGGCGAACGTCGGCAATGGGCTTTGGACCGTACGGCGAATGGGCGGTGTCGCCGATGTACAGGATCTCCTCATTGGGGAGCTGGTCCTGGATGGCGCGAGCCACCGTGAGCCCGCCGACGCCTGAGTCGAAGATTCCGATTGGCGCGTCATTCACTCGCCCAGCCTACCGCCCCACCCTCGTCGCTATGCTGACGGGGTGAACCCAACGTCGCTTCCGCGGGCCTCGACCGCACTGCACACCGACCGCTACGAGCTCACGATGGTTGACGCGGCCATTGAACACGGCACAGCCGACACCGAGTGCATGTTCGAGGTGTTCGCCCGCCGGCTGCCGGGGGCACGGCGCTACGGCGTCGTCGCCGGAACCGGCCGGCTTCTCGACCTCATCCGGGATTTCCGTTTCGACGAGCCCGAGCTCGAATGGCTGCGGGAAAACCGCGTAGTCACGACGAAGACACTCGACTGGCTCGCGAATTACCGCTTCTCCGGTGACATCTGGGGATACCGGGAGGGCGAGGCCTACTTCCCCAACTCGCCGCTCCTGGTCGTTGAGTCGGGCTTCGCCGAAGGTGTGCTGCTCGAAACTCTCGTCCTCAGCGTGCTCAACTACGACAGCGCCGTGGCCAACGCAGCGACCCGCATGGTGACCGCCGCCCGCCGACGTCCCCTCGCCGAAATGGGTTCCCGCCGTGCCCACGAGCAGAGTGCCGTCGCCGCGGCCCGCGCTGCATACATCGCCGGGTTCGACGCGACGAGCAACCTCGAAGCCGGCCGCACCTGGGGAATCCCCACGATGGGCACCGCTGCGCACGCCTTTACGCTCCTGCACGACAGCGAAGAAGAGGCGTTCCGCGCGCAGGTCGCCTCACTGGGCGCCTCAACGACCCTCCTCGTCGACACGTACGACGTCGAAGAGGGCATCCGCACCGCTGTTCGGGTCGCTGGCACCGAACTCGGGGCAGTCCGTCTTGATTCGGGCGACCTCCCCACCCTCGTTGTCGAGGTGCGTGAGCTGCTCGATTCGCTCGGTGCGACGAACACGAAGATCACCGTGACCAACGATCTCGACGAACACGCGATCGCGGCTCTCGCTGCCTCGCCGGTGGATTCCTACGGTGTCGGAACATCCGTCGTCACCGGCTCCGGCTCACCCGCCGCCGGCATGGTCTACAAACTTGTCGCCCGACGCGGTGAGGATGGGCAGTGGATCTCGGTCGCGAAGAAATCGGCAGACAAGATCAGCGTTGGTGGCCGCAAATACCCGGTCCGCCGGCTCAACGCTGCGCAGATCGCCGTCGAGGAACTCATCTATGTCGGTGATGGGCCCGAGGACAGCGGCTCTCGCTCAGAGGCCGAACGGCCCCTGCTCGTTCAGCTCGTCGATGCCGGGAAGATCGACGAACAGTTCACCGGCGCTGAGGGCACGCGGCGCGCGCGTGAACACCGTGCGAAAATCCTGAGAGAGCTGCCAGCGGATGCCGCGCGGCTCGGCCGCGGGGATCCGACGCTTCCGACGACCTTCTCAAACTGAGGGACTATTCGGACTTCATCTTCTCGTAGATGGCTTTGCAACTCGGGCAAACCGGGAATTTCTCCGGGTCACGGCCCGGCGTCCACTTCTTGCCGCAGAGCGCGCGGACCGGCTTCCCGCTCAGCGCGGACTCCATGATCTTGTCTTTCTTCACGTAGTGGGAGAAGCGTTCATGGTCTCCGGGTTCGACACCCTCGTTATTGAGGAGCTCCTCGAGCTCGCGGTCGAGAACGGAGGTACCACCGGCATCCGGGGTCGATCCCGGGTCTGCAATGCTCACACGTGCGTCAATCATGCGTCGATTCTACCCGCGCCGGGCACCGACCGAGGCGGTCAGTGACTGAGAGCGAACTCCATAATCTCTGGGCCCCGACGGTCGAAGACGCGTCCGCCGCCCCACACCCCGACGACGAGCGCGACAACGCCGGCACCGACGCCTGCGATCAGGGCCGGGAGGTGCCAGCCCGGATCGCCGGTGATACCGAACCAGGCAAAGGCGAGTGCCGGCGAAGCGACGATCAGGGATCCGGCGAGACCGACGGCCTGAGAGAGTCCTCCGAGCGTTCCCGACGACTGAGGCTGCTGGAAAGGACTGTCCCCAGGAAGCGCTGCCGGGTACGGCAATCGCACGGAAATGTAGCTCGACAGCCCGACCCCACCGAGGAAGAGCGCGGTCGAGACGCCGATCATCGACGGCAGCGCAGCCCAGTCCCCATAGAACTGAATGCTGATCATCGACCCGATGACGATGAGGGGGATGCCGATGAGCAGCACCGGGAACATCCGCCCGACTCGATCCGCCCATCCCTGGACTCCTGAGACGATGTGCAGCCAGACCGCTGTGGAGTCGAAGGCAAGGTCATTGTGCAGCGACCAGCCGAGGAAGATCGCCATCACCGGCAGCGGAAGGAGCGCGAGGGTCTCGATCGGTACCCCGATGACGAGGAACGGAAGAATCATGATGACTGGCACGATCGGGATGATCAGAATCGACATGAGATAACGGGGGTCGCGCGCCCAGTAAGCCATGCTGCGGGCAGCGATGACGGATGCCGGTCGGCCGGGAAGCACGTCGAACCAGCCCATGCCTCCATACGTCCGCACGACCTGCTCGCGTTCGGGAGTGACGAGCATGTGTGCAACGAGTCGGTCCCAGGCCAGCCAGAGCAAGGCGGCGGTCGCGGCGGCGATGACGAGCTTGAGCAGGGCTGCGCCGATGTTGCCCATCGCAACATCGCCCGGGACGGACCAGACGGCACCGAACGGCGTCCAGCTCACCACGTCTGCCGCGTCGCCGAGCACGCCAAGTCCGTCACGGGTCCAGTCCACGCTCGATAAAAGGATGATGGCGGGCGCGAGGAGCACGAGGACGAGAGTGCCGATCACTCCGGTGAGCTCACGTGAACGCCTGGTGGCGAGCAGGAGCGACGCGAGAGCGGTGGTGACGCGGGCCGCGAGAACGCACGTGGCCACCGCAAGGAGGGCACAGATCGCAGCCAGAATGACCGTGAACAGCCCGCGGGACCAGGTGACAACGGTCAGGACGCTCAGTATCAGGATGACCGCCGACGGCACACTGACGAGCGCTGCGAGGAGCAGACCCGCTGACAACCGCTGTTGCGGGAACCCGACGAGGGCGAACCGGCGCGGATCCATATCGTCATCGATGCCGAACACCAGAGGAAGCAACACAAAACCGAGCACGACGAAAGAACCAACGATGACGAGGAGGTTGCGCGCCAGCTCATCGGGCGCGAATCGCAACGCGATGAGGCCGCTACCGATCAAGACGACCATCGCGACACCGGCGGCCGTTCCGAAGACGATGCCGACGAGTTGCCACACGCTCCGCCGGAACCCGTTGGCCAGCAATCGCAGCCTTAGTCCGAGAAGCTGTGCAACCATTCCATTCCTTCTGCGGCCTTACGACCGCCCGCAAGTTCGACGAAGCGTTCCTCGAGTGTCCCGGCACCGCGAACGTCGTCGACGGCTCCGGATGCAAGGACCTGGCCGTTGACGATGATGGCGACGTGGTCGCAGACCCGCTGGATGAGGTCCATCCCGTGGCTCGACAGGACGACCGTGCCGCCGTGCGCAACGTACTTCTGCAGGATCTCGATGACGTTGGCCGCCGACACAGGGTCAACGGACTCGAACGGTTCGTCGAGAACGAGCAAGCGTGGCGAGTGGATCATGGCTGCCGCAAGAGCGACCTTCTTGGTCATCCCTGCCGAGTAGTCCGTCACGAGGCGGTTGAGCGCATCCTCCAGACCGAAGGCTCGGGCCAAGTCCTTGACCCGCGCACGTACCGTCGCGCTGTCGAGCCCGCGGAGAACTCCCGCGTAGTAGAGCAATTGCGCGCCGGTCAGCCGGTCGAAGAGCCGCAGCCGGTCGGGCAGAACGCCGATCGAACGCTTCGCAGCATCCGGATCGCTCCACACGTCGATCCCGTGGACGGTGATATTCCCGGCATCGGGACGGAGCAGTCCTGTCACCATCGAGAGTGTGGTCGTCTTGCCTGCACCGTTCGGACCGACGATTCCGTAGAAGGACCCTTCGTGAACTTCAAGGTCGATGCCGTCGACGGCGATGGTGTCCCCAAAACGGCGTGAGAGTCCTGAGATGCTGAGCACGACAGGCGAGGTTTCCGGATCGACGGCGGTCAGCCGCGGTTCGAAGCGGACCTCGGTCTCCTCATGATCGGGCACGGCGTCTGCGACGGGGGCTGGTGTCGCGGTCGCCACGTCGGCCATCGCATCGACGGCCGGGGCGGTCTCAACGACGGACGCTTCGCGTTCAGCAGCAGAAGGCTCGGCGAGAACAGCAGTTCCGGACGTGACGGGGTCCACGGCTGGCTCAGCCGGCGCCTCAGCCAGAGGTTCGGCCTCGGGTTCCGGCTCTACCGCGACTGCAGGCTCCACCAAGGCCGCGGGTTCGGACTCAATCCGAAGATCAGCCTCGGCGTCGGGCTCTACGTCGAGGTCGGTTCGGCCCTCTGGCTCAACAGGAGACGGCGTATCGTCGGAACTCTGGACAACGGTGGTCGCCTCGTCGACGAGTGCTGATTCATCCGCTTCCTGGGAGCTTTCAGCCGGCGCGCGATCAGCGGTCACCGCGGCTGCCGTCTGCTGCGAGGCGGGAACAAGCGTCAGGAACGGCCAACGTTTGGTCCAGACGAACCTCATCGGTTCCTGGTCATCGAGCACCGAGCGTGTCTCGGGGGCCTGCGGCATCGCTTCGAACTTGAGCGCTGCGTCGTCGGGACTCAGCGTCGGCAGCGGCGGCGTCACGTCTGACATCGGCGCCGTCGTAGTGGCTGCACCCTGCTGCTCCCCTGTCGGATCCTCGACCGCTGTCGGCTCGGTTCCTGTGGGCGCGGTGATCGCGAAATCTCCGGATATCTGAGAAGCGAGCGTGAGTGCTGGCCGTTTCGAGGAGGGACGCTTGGAAGGGACCTTGCGCACCCCTGGTGCGGCCGTTGTTCCGGCGTCGGCCGACTTTTCTGTCGGGCTCGTCGACGTGTCCTCGGCGGCAGGGCTCATTGGCCTGGCATCGGCCGCAAAGAGTGCGTGCAGTTCAGCGACCGCTGTCCCTGCAACGCTTGGGCGGTCATCAGCCGAATCGTCCGTGGTTGTCGTGTCGGCCGTCGTGAAAGGCCCTTCTTCGGATTCTTGAGCAGCAGGAGCGGCAGCTGCAGGGGCGACCACGGTCACGTCGCCCTCCGGGCTCGCAGGTGCGTCGTCCGACACGAAGGGGGAAACCTCCGTCGAACGGTTTTCCGGATCAGGCTCTGACGTGGATCCGGCGGGCTTTGGGGCACTTTTCGGCGCAGCCGTTTTAGCCGCAGCCGCCTTGCGCGCAGCCGTCTTCGCCGCAGCCGTCTTCGCCGCAGGCGTCCCGGACGCAGTCGATTTGGGAGGGGTTGCTATGGAGGCGGCGGGCTTACGGGCTGCCGGTTTACGTGCGGCTGGCTTCGGAGCGGGTGGCGTCACGCCGGCTTCATCCTCGAGGGCCTCCTCGGGTGTCACTCCTGCAGTCGTCGGGGCTGGGTCAGCGGGCGCGCTTGCTTTCTTCGCGGTTCCCGACTTGGCAGCGGCCGCTTTGGCTGTGGTGGTCTTACTTGTTGTGGACTTGGCACGCGGCTGCGCGGTCGTCCGGCCAGCTGCGGATTTCCCCGCTGAACGTTTCGCGGGAGTCTTCCGCGGGGTTGCCGCGGGTGCGTCGCCAGCGGGTTCGTCACCCGCCGGATCTGAGGATGACGGTTCTGCCGCAGACGCAGCGGCGGTCTTCCGTGGGGCGGCCGGTTTTCTGGCCGCTGGCTTGCGCTTCGGTTTCGCAGGTGTGCCAGCGCTGGGAACCGAGACAGCGTCGTGAACGGAGGTTTCCTCTCCGGATTCAGCTGCAGCGGCGCTCTCGTCGGTCGATTCGGTCAATGGAGCAGAGGCATCCATCGACGGCCCGACAGTTGATGCGTTCTGCATCTTCCGGTCGGGCACGTCCTGGGGAGAATCGAGCGCTGGAGTCACTGGTCCAACCTACCAAGTGACCACTGTCTATTCGAGGCCGAAGCCTACTTCTGGCCGTTGATGAACCTGTTAATAGCCCGTACGCCTTATTACGATCCGACAACAGAGACGGAATCCACTAGGCCCCCAGTAGGGGTGTCGCGATAACGTAGACGATGGCATAACGGGGTGTCATTTCATCGACTTACAGGTAAATTCCGCAGTAACACCGCCGAAAACGGCAATCGGACAGGCCTGAACAATCTTGAGGAGAATCTCGTGACGACCCAGGTAGTAATACTTGCAGCGGGCATGGGCAGCCGACTGGGCCGCTCCCTTCCAAAGCCACTCACCGAGCTGGCCGACGGCCGCACGATCATGCAGCAGCAGTTCGACAACATCCACCACGCGTTCGGCAAGAACGTCAAGGTGACGATCGTCGTCGGCTACAAGCTCGAGCACATCATCGAGGCGTTCCCCGAGGCATCCTTCGTTTACAACGAACAGTACGACCAGACCAACACGTCGAAGAGCCTGATGCGGGCGCTCAGCGCCTCGCAGCCCGGTGGCGTGCTGTGGATGAACGGCGACGTCGTCTTCGACCCCGCTGTTCTCGACCGTGCCGCAACTATGATGGCGCGCGACCAGTCGTTCGTGACCGTTAACACCTCGAAGGTTTCCGACGAAGAAGTCAAGTACACCACGAGCGCCGAGGGTTACATCAAGGAACTGTCGAAGACCGTCAAGAACGGACTCGGCGAGGCAGTCGGCATCAACTACATCTCGCGCGACGACAAGGCGATCCTGCTTCGCCAGCTCGCCCGCGTCGGCGACCAGGACTACTTCGAGCGCGGGCTCGAACTGGCCATCGAGCAGGACAATCTCCTGATCGAACCCGTAGACATCTCGGATCTCTACGCGGTCGAGGTCGACTTCGCCGAAGACCTTGAGCGAGCCAACCTTTTCGTCTAGAACACACAGCAACAAAAACCGGCACGTGTCGCCTGACCGTGCCGGTCTTTGTTTGCCGATAGGTTTGTGGTCGTGAGTTCACCCGCCAACGTACGACCGCCGAAGCGCTCGTACGTCACTCGCTACCGCCACGCCCTCTGGCTGCTGACCAAGCGCGACCTGCGTGTGCGGTACTCGACGAGCGTGCTGGGCTACGTCTGGTCGATACTCGATCCCCTGGTTATGGCGGGGATCTACTGGTTTGTGTTCGCGGTTGTCTTCAACCGCGGTGACAATATCGGGCAACAGCCGTATATCGTCTTCCTCCTCGTCGGTCTCCTGCCGTGGATGTGGTTCAACGGCGCAGTCTCCGACAGCACCCGAGCGTTCCTTCGTGAAGCGAAACTTGTGCGATCCACCTCCATTCCGCGAACCATCTGGGTCAACCGACTGGTGCTCTCCAAAGGGATCGAGTTTGTAGCGGCCCTCCCCGTCCTCGCCCTCTTCGCAATCGTGTACGGCGCTGGCCTGAGTTGGGAAGTAGTGTTTTTCCCGCTCGCCATTCTCATCCAGTGCGTTCTCACCGTGGGAATCGGGCTGCTGGTCGCACCCATCGTCGTGTTCTTCCGCGACCTCGAGCGAGCAGTGAAACTCATTCTCAGATTCCTCTTCTACGCCTCCCCCATCATCTACGGGCTGAGGGACTTGCCCGCCGAACTGCAGCCGTTCGCGGTATTCAACCCGCTCACCGGGATCTTCTCGCTGTACCGGTCCGCGTTCTTCCCTGAACAACTCGACTGGTACGCCGTCGTCGTTTCCGCAGGAATGTCGCTCCTCTTCCTCGCAATCGGCATCTGGGTGTTCAAGCGCTCGGAGCGCACCGTGCTGAAGGAACTGTGATGCCGGAACCCGTCATTCGCGTCGACAATGTCGGCATCCGTTTTCGCCGTAATCGTGGTGGGCGACGGAACTTCAAGGATCTGTTCTCGAGTCGCGACCGGCGCTCACGGCCGAATGAGTTCTGGGCCTTCCGTAACGTTTCGTTCGATGTACAGGCGGGCGAGGCGATCGGTGTCGTTGGCCGCAACGGGCAGGGCAAGTCGACGCTTCTCAAACTTGTCGCCGGCGTCGTGCTGACCGACGAAGGCAGCGTCGAGGTCAACGGCGGAGTTGCGCCGCTGATCGAGATCACCGGTGGCTTCGTCAACGACCTCACTGTGCGCGACAATGTGTTCCTCACTGCCGGGCTGCACGGCATGACCAAGTCAGAAATCGAAGCCAGATTCGACGAGATCATCGACTTCGCCGAAATCAACGACTTCGTCGATACCCCGTACAAACACCTCTCGAGCGGAATGAAAGTCCGCATCGCCTTCAGCGTCATCTCCATGCTCGAAGAACCGATCATCCTGGTCGACGAGGTCCTCGCGGTTGGCGACAAGGGATTCCGGGAGAAGTGCTACCGCCGCATCGAGGAGCTTCTCGAGGGCGGCCGCACCCTGTTTTTCGTCTCGCACAATGAGAAAGACCTGCGGCGGTTCTGCACCCGCGGTCTTTACCTGGACAAGGGTGCGCTTCAGCTCGACGGCCCGATCTCGGATGTGCTCGACCGCTACAACGCTGAATACCACCGCTGAGGCGACAACGGAACCCTCGGCGTTGCCCTGCGTCTTCCCAGCGCCGAAACCTAAACTGGTGCGGCACCACCGATTCCCCAGGGGGACCCTTTGACCGCATCAGATGAACGTATGAGGATTCTGGATGCTGCAACGCAGGAAACTGCACCCGAGAAGTCGCCACTCTGGCTCCGCAGCATCGACCGAGCCCTCTCTGTACAGCGGCCCGTCGTCGTCGCCCACATCCGGGTCCTGCGACGCGCTCATCCGAACGCTACGCCGGCGCAACTCGTGCGCATCCTCGAGCGCCGCTACCTCACCGCGATCACGACCGGAGGCGCTGCCGTCGGCGCAACCGCCATGGTTCCCGGGTTCGGAACGGGCCTCACCCTCACTCTTGCCGGAGCAGAGACAGCCGGATTCCTTGAGACCACCGCACTCTTCGCACAGTCGGTCGCTGAAGTACACGGCATCACCGTGGATGACCCTGTGCGGGCTCGCGCACTCGTCATGACCCTCATGCTCGGTAAAGCCGGAACGGACCTTGTCCGCCAGTTCACCGGACAGGCCTTCCACGGTGGCCCGCCGCGCAAAGTATTCTGGGGAGAGATGGTCACCAGCAAGGTTCCTCAGGCCGTGATGGGCCCCGTCGCCGACGAACTCAAACGCCGGTTCCTCAAGCATTTCATCAAGAACCAGGGAACATCACTGGTCGGCAAGGCAATGCCCTTCGGCGTCGGCGCCGTGATCGGCGGTGCCGGGAACAACTTCGCCGGCCGCCAGGTCGTCACAGCATCGCGAAACGCATTCGGCCCGCCCCCAGTCTGGCTGCCGCTCGAACTCGAACCCCGCGACCGCAAGGCGCTCCCGACCATCCGGCAGTTGCGGGAACGCCTGCCCTTGCCGCGCAAGGCACGCCGCCGCGAGTCCGGCGACCCCACGCTCTAGCTAGCGCAGTTCGTCGTCGTCTTCGCCGGTCTCGTGCGACTGGTCGTCGTGTCCGCCCGTCGCCGTGGTGGGAACCGCGACAGGAACGGATGCTGTCGCTTGCGCCGGCTCGTCACCCGCGTGGAGAGCCGCGTAGCGTTCCCACTCGTCCATGAGATGCTCGACCGCGCTGTGGAAGCGCTCCGTCGCTGCGCCGGGAGTTGGGTCGCCGAAGTAGCGTCGAACCCAGTAGTCGAGCCGTCCGACCGTTTCGGGGTCGTGGAGAACGCGATCCGTTTCCGCGATGATGGACGAGGCATCCGCTGCGTCGAGCCACTCGCACGCCGACAGGTAACCCGTGAGATCGACTTGCGCTTCGGGGTCGGCCGGGCGGGTAATGAGCAGCGGCTTTCCGCTCGCAAGCCGGTCGTAGACCATGGCCGAGATGTCTACGATGGCGACGTCCGCTGCAGACAGCTGCCAGCCCAATTCTGACCCGGTGTCGTGGATGTGGTGCGCCCCAGGATCCGCCGCGTTAGCGGCGCTGAGCATCGCAACGATCTCGCGGTTAGCTGCCCCGTATTCGTGATCGACGACGCCGCTGCGCGGGTGCGGCCGGTAGATCACCCGGTGGCTACCGGTGGCGACGAGGGCGCGAACGAGATCAACACCGTGGGTGGCGATCGATCCGTACGCTGCGGCGCTCCGATCGCCTTCCCATGTCGGGGCATAGAGCACGACGGTGCGCTCGTCGGGGGTGTACGGGAGTGTGCCGGAGTAGTGGTCGGCCTGAGGCCTGCCGATCGGGATGGCGCGCTTGTCGAAGTCGTAGTCCCAAAGGACCTTGTCGAGTCGCGCGCGAGCCGCGTCACCGGCGATGAAACTGTAGTCGTAGGCCTTGAACTGGTTCGTCGTCATGTACATCTTGTCGCTCTCACCGTGGTTGATGAAAACGTGCCAGCGCTGGCCGTAACGGAACATCTGGAAGTTCTTGGTGTTCTGGTTGACGTAGAAGACGATGCGGATGTCCTGCTCGGCGAGCGTCCGCTCGAGAGCGGAGACGGTGCGGACATACGCGACAGGAAGCGGGGATTCCTCGAACAGCTTCGTCGCGGCGGTTGCGCCGCGGCTCAGGACAACGACGGGCCAGGTCCGACCGAGCACCTCCAGCGGCTTGTACCACTGACGAAGCTGGTACATGTTTACCTGGCCGTCAGCAAAATAGACGGCGATCTTGTACTTGTTCGGTTCGAGAGGTGGGAGCTGTGCGAGACGACCCGACAGGGCGGCCCGTGCGCGTCGGTTCGCGAGCAGGTCCCGCCCGATCTTCACCGCTTTTCGCGCGTCCTGCAATACACCCATGGGTACCAGCTTAACCACTCAAATCACCGGCGGTCGGCCAGCTCGAGCCATCCGCCACACGGTCGACCAGCGAATCGGACGCCGTTCACCTGGGTTCGTCGTCCAGCCTTCGCGCCAGCCTCCGAACCAGGCTCGGAGCGCCACAGGCTGTCGCCACCACCGAAGCACGTGGACGCCGGTCCACGCTCCGACATAGATCGGGACGAAGGGTGCGGGGAGATTCCGACGGGCCAGCCAGACCCGGTTCCGGGCGTTGAGCCGGTAGTACTCAGGGTGCCGCGTCTGCACCACAACGGGGTGGTGTGCTTCGAGGTCGCCGGCGTACCAGGCTCGCTTGCCCTGGTCCCACACCCGCCATGCCAGCTCGATGCCCTCGTGAGCGTAGAAGAACGGTGCTGCCCAGCCACCGGTGGCGTTGAAGACCGCACGCGGCAAAAACACCACAGCCTCTAGGCAGGAGAAGACGTTGCCGGGATCTCTCGCGTCGCCTTTGCGGATACGCGGGATCCAGCGCCGTGGTGCAGGGGTGCCAGTGGGGTCGGTCAGCCGGGGCTGGATGAGTCCGATCCCCGGGTCGCGCGCGACGAGAGCGATGCAGGATGCCAGGAACCCGGCATCCGGGAGGAATGCATCGTCGTCGAGGAAGAAGATGTACTCGCCTGACACGACCTCAGCACCGCTGTTGCGACCCGCCGGGATGCCGACGTTCTCGGGCAGAGCGAGACCGCGGACGCCCTCAGGCAGGCCTTCCGGCTGCCATCCGTTGCCGACGACAACGACGTCGAGATCTACGTCTCGCTGGTCGAGCACACTACGGATGCCGCGGGCAAGGTCCTCTGGGCGGGATCCCTGGGTAAGGATCACGACGCCGACGCGAGGTGTGAGCTCAGGCACGGACACGCTTCGACGACATGATCGCAACGAAGTGACCAAAGAGCGTGATGACGCCGAGGACCAGAAGAATGACGAGTACTCCACGCATAGCGGCGAGCTCTCCGATGAACAGTCCGACAACAGCAGCAGCGAAGATGACCATCGTCAGTTCGACCGAGTGGAAGATGCGGTGGAAGGGCAGGAACTTCGCGATCCTGCGTGCCGCGGCGAGCGCTCCCCCGCGCGGTGCCGATTCCCCCTCGGTGTATGTCAGTTTCGGTGCACCATAGTTCGCTCGGGCCACACGGACCATGTCGTTGAGCGCCTTGTTGAGCACGATCACGAGCGCGAGGAGCGCTCCCAGGGTTGTGTAGAGGTAATCCTCTGGCGCCTCGAAGGGGTACCCAGCGGCGCGAATCGCCAGCGCGAGCGGAATGAGCGACTCGGTCGAGTAGTGCCCGACGGCGTCGAGGAACGCCCCCGCAGGAGATGACGTCCGGCGCCACCGTGCAACCTCACCGTCGCTGCAATCGACGAGCATCTGCAACTGGCCGAGAACGAGCCCGAGCAGCGCTCCCCAGATACCGGGGATGAGCAATGCGCCGGCGACTGACCATCCGGTGAGGATCATCAGACCGGTGACACCGTTCGCTGAGATGCGGGTGCGCAGCAGCAACCAGGTCAGGTACGGCGAGATGTCACGAAGGTACAGCGATGCCGTCCAGTGCTCCGCGTTGCGGCGCCCACGGACCTCGGGCGGTTGGGCGACCTCTCTCAGCTCCGCGATCGTGCGGGGCTTGAGGGGTCGATCAGTCGACGGGTCCGACACTCGTGCCTCCGGTTCTTTCGTTCTTCAACGCTGAGATGTTGCTCGCCAGCGAGAGGAAGCCGAGCACGAATCCGACTCCCCAGCAGAAATGGATACAGGGCAACACTACGAGAAACCACAGTTGCGAGCGGATGCCGTCCCGCCTGGCGACGAGGATGGTCGCCGCGAGCACGAGGAGGAGGTACACCGCAGGCGCCACCCAGCCGAGTAGAAGCAGGCTCGGCGCCCCGACGAGAGCCTGGACCACGCCGATCAAGCCAAGCAGGATACCCAGGCTGACGCCGACCACCATAACGGGTGGGGCGAAGTAGCGGAGGTTGTTGGCGCTGGGAAACCGGCGGGTCAACTCTCCTCGCCAGAGTCCAGTCGAGAAGAACTGCCGTGCGAGCGCACCAAAACTCGGCCGTGGCCGGTAGGTGACCTTGAGCTCCGGTGTAAACCAGACAACACCACCGGCCAACCGGATGCGCCGGTTGAGCTCCCAGTCCTGACCGCGTTTGATGCGTTCGTCGAACATGCCGACTCGTTCGAGCGGCCCGCGTCGGAACACACCGAGGTACACCGTGTCGGCCGGCCCTTCGGCTCCGCCGACGTGGAGTGGGGTTCCGCCGAGGCCGACCCTGCTGCCGTACGCCCGCGCAACAGCACGCTCGAACGGCGTGGTTCCCTGAGCGTCCATGATGCCGCCAACGTTGTCTGCGCCGGTGCGCTGCATGGTCTCGACGGCGATCCGGGCGTAATCACTGGGAAGGACGGAATGCGCGTCGACGCGGATGACCACGGGGTACCGGGTTGCGGAAATCGCAATGTTGAGCCCGGCAGGAGTTGAGCCGACCGGGTTGGAAAGGACCCGGATACGCGGGTCAGCGCGGGAGAGTTCTTCGACGAGTTCATTCGTGCCGTCAATGGACGGGCCGACTGCGATGGCTACCTCGAACGGGCCCTGGTAGTCCTGCCGAAGCAGGCTGTCGACCGCGGCGCGCACGTGGGTGACATCGTTGAGGACGGGCATGACATACGAGACCCCGACAAGTTCGGCGCTTGCGCCAGTCGATGTGCTCTCGGCCATGGTCTCCACTCGATGAATTAGTCGGTTGAGCCTATCAGTGGGGCCGCGGAACGGTCTTCGCGCGCCAACGCAGAAACGCCCGCGAGCCGAAGCCCGCGAGCGTTTCTGGAGTGCGATCAGAGTACGAGTTCTCCCAGAGTCACATCGACGGTCCTCGTGTCGCCGTCCCGGACGTAGGTCACTTCGGCCGTTGCCCCAGCCGCGAGTGCCCGAACCTGTGCGGTGAGGTCGGTCGCACCTGTGATGGGGTGCCCGTCGAAGTTGGTGACGATGTCACCCTTTTGGAGACCGGCGTCAGCTGCGGCACCGCCTGAACTGATGTCGCTGATCAGCGCGCCAACCACGGGGCTGTCCTGAGCGCTCGACGCGTCGCCGACGCTTGCACCGAGAAGTCCGTGGGTCGCCTCGCCGTTCTCGATGATCTCATCGGCGATGCGCTTGGCGATGTTCGCGGTGATCGCGAAGCCGACGCCGATGCTTCCGCTCTGGTCGGAGCCTTGTGTGCTGCCGGCACTCGCGATGGCGACGTTGACCCCGATGAGCTTGCCCTGATCGTCGACCAGTGCGCCTCCGGAGTTTCCCGGGTTGATGGCGGCATCCGTCTGGATGACGGCGAGTGAGATCACTGACTGCGTCTGGGGGTCACTGTTTTCTTCGCCGGGGAGGTTGAAGCCCCACACGTCGTATGGGCTGTCGGATCCGTCCTCCTGCGTCGAGTCCTCGGGTACGGCCGAGGATGCGACGGTGATGCTCCGATTGAGGGCGCTCACGATTCCGTCGGTGACGGTTCCGGCAAGACCGAGCGGAGCACCGATCGCGACGGCCATGTCACCGACGTTGAGCTTGTCAGAGTCGGCGAACTCCATCGGGGTCATGCCGCTGGCGTCCTCGAGCTTGATTACGGCGAGGTCGTAGACGGGGTCTGTGCCGACGATCGAGGCTGAGTACAGCTTGCCGTCGTTCGCCGTCACCTGAATCTGAGGATCGGGGATCTTGCCGTCGAGCGTGACGACGTGGTTGTTGGTGAGCACGTAACCGTCTTCGCTGAGGACAATGCCTGAGCCGCTTCCGCCGCTGTTCGAGCTTTGCACCGCGAGCGTCACGACGCTGGGCGAGGCGGTCGCAGCGATGGCGGTCGCCCTGGTGACATCCGAGGTGTCGTTAATGGTGATGTTCTGAGAGCCGCCGGCACCCGCAGTCACCGTGGTGCCCGAGTTCTCGACGAGGAGAGCAGCGGTGCCCGCACCGGTCGCACCGCCGACGAGAGCACCGATGGCCAGACCCGCGATCAGAAGGCCTGCTGTGGACCGGCGCTTCTTCGGCGCCTGTCCGTGTTCGGATGACCCGTTCACTGCCGAGCCGAACGATGCCCCGTATGCGTCCGTCTTCTGGCTGTCGCCCGGGTGGTGCTGGCTCGAGAAGTGGGAGTTCTGGTCGGCGAATGCCGGGTAATTCTGGGTGGGGTATGCGCCGGTGCGCTGCTCTGCACCGTGGTCAGCCGACCCCACACCGAAAGCCGAACCCGATGCGTGTGGTTGCGCATCCGTCGGTGCCGTGTCGGTGCGGTGAGCGGACTCCACGCCGGGGAAGTATGTCGGAACGGGAGGAACGAACGGCGGCGGAGCTTGCCAGGAGCCGGATGCTGCGTCAGCCTCGGGGCGCGGAGCAGCGGACTCGTTGGGGTCCCGAGCGTCGTTGGAGTCCTGCGGGGTTTCGTTCATGGGGTGCTCCTTCCAAGCAAAGCCAGCTTTCACGGTCAAGCTGGGCGTTGACTATGCGCACTCTGTGAGCGAACTAGGGCGCGACCGGGTTCTTGCCGTTACCCGCGGCCGGCGCTCTGCACCGCGGTCACCATCCAGCGTAGCCAGATCCGGTCAACATCCGGGGCCGCTCGGATTTCGTGTACATTCGCGGTCCACGAGCACGGTCTTTGCTGTGCCTGCGACGGCGGCGACAACTGCTGCCGGTCCGGGGAGCGTGCCCGCAATACTGCGCCACCCCAGGGTCGCGACCCGGAATTCGACGGTGTACGACACGGTCACTGAGACCCTGTACAGACCTTTCGTTTCGAACACGTGGCTCGTGGCGGTCGGTGAGAACTCCGGCAGCCCGAGCGATGCCCAGGTGGCGCCGGGCACGCTCGATCGCGTTGAGGAGCCATCGCCCCACGACCAGGAGTAGCTCGACGGGGTGAAGCGCACATCCACCGCGTGATCGAAAAGTGTCCCGGATATCACGTGCGTGCGGGTGCCGACGATGAAGTTGGCCGGGAGCCCGACGAGCATCCAGCCGTCTGGCTCCATGCTCAGGCTCGGTGCCAGCGGGCGGAAGGATGCAAGATCGCTCAAGGTGATCGCGTCGCTGACTTCGGTACAGGACGTGCAACGCATCGACGTGTCGATGGCGTCGTCGCCGCCATCGTCACCGCCGTCGGTGTCGCCTCCCCCATCTCGACCGTCGGTGTTGCCGCCTCCCCCACCGCCGTTGTCGCCGTCGACGATCCCGTCACCGCGAATGACAGCCTCGCCGCCCTCGATGCCGCCCTCGGCGCAGACACCACTTTCTTTGTCAGCTTCAGTGCAATTGCTGGCGGCTACCGCGTCAATCGGTGTGCTCCCGAGAAGCACGAGCGCAAGAATCACACACAAAAATCTTTGCCGGACCATGAATCGCTTTCTGCAATCTTCAAAGACAATGGCTCGCTTTTCACTGTGATGAAGCTCACCAGAACAGGGAATCGCTCCATCCGACTCTCAGGCGTCACATCAGCACCGGATGCGTCGAGAAAACGCACTTTGCTAACGTCCCGACACAACTTGAGCTTCACGGCTGCGTCATTCTCCTCGGCGATAAAATCTTCCACCGAGATTGTGTCGAATGAGGTGCTGCCCTCGGTGTGCCAGCCGTTACGTTCGAGCATGCCTTCCTTGCTCAACTCGACTAGGTACTCCTCAGTTACAAAGGCCGCCAAGTCTTCGTCACCAGCGCCACCGGAAGCGAACACTGCATCTAACGCAGCCGTGTACTGCTGATAGACATCCGTCGCCGCGGCGAGCGCCTCCTCCTCCGATGCGAAGATCGCCGTCGGTGTCGGGCTGGGAGGGGCGGCTGCGGGCGGAGTGCAGCCTGCGAGGAGCGCGGCCAGCAGGCAGGTGACGGCGACCGCGGTGCTGCGCCGCAGCATCCGTCGGGGCTGTGCCGACCGAGCACTCATGGCGACAGAGTAGAACAGTCCGGTGCTGTTGCGGGTGGGTTATCCACAGATCGGTGCAGCTCGCGACTAGCCTTGGATACTCAGGCGGTGACGCCGGATCGGAGGGAGCGCGGATGCTCGAGCACGGAGGCTGGCGGAAAACCGCTGCGGGAGCAGGGCTCCTCCGGCCAGACGGCTCAATTGCCGCAACAATCTTCGCGGAGATGAGCGCTCTCGCCTTACAGACAGGCGCGATCAACCTGGGTCAGGGGTTCCCGGACGAGGACGGCCCGGCAGCGGTTCTCGACGCTGCCCGCCGGGCGATCACGGATGGCGTGAATCAGTACCCACCCGGACGCGGATTCCCTGACCTGCGTCTCGCCGTCGCCGAGCACCAGCAGCGGTTCTACGGAATCACGATTGACCCGGATACAGACGTACTCGTCACCGCCGGCGCTACCGAAGGCCTCGCGGCCGCCATCCTCGCCCTTGCCCAGCCGGGCGACGAGGTTCTGACCTTCGAGCCGTTTTACGACGCGTACGGCGCGCTCATCGGTCTCGCCGGTGCCGAGCATCGGACGGTTCCGCTCCGGTGGCCGGACTTCCAGCCCGACCACGATGACCTCCGTGCTGCCGTTTCGGACCGCACTCGGATCATCCTGATCAACAATCCGCACAACCCGACGGGCGCCGTTTTCGACCGGGTAACTCTCGAACTGATCGTCGAGCTCGCCCACCGCCACGACGCGATCATCGTCACAGACGAGGTCTATGAACACCTGATCTACGACGCCACGCACATCCCGATCGCCGCACTGCCCGGCGCATGGGAGCGGACCCTCACTCTCTCCTCAGGCGGTAAGACGTTCAACACCACCGGGTGGAAGATCGGCTGGGCAACCGGTCCCGCAGCCCTCATCACAGCGGTCACAACCGTCAAGCAGTACCTCACCTACGTCAACGGAGCACCATTCCAGCCGGCGATGGCTACCGGGTTGCGTCTTCCCGACGAGTACTTCTTCGGCGCCGCGGCCGAGCTCCAGTCGAAACGCGACATCCTTGCGAGCGGTCTGCGCGAAGCAGGTTTTCCGCTTTCACTTCCCAGCGCCTCGTATTTCATCGTGGCGGATGCCTCGGCGCTCGGGATCACGGACGCAGCGGATTTCTGCAGACAGCTCCCCCACCTCACCGGCGTTGTGGGCGTGCCCGTTACGGCGTTCGTGCATCCTGACCGGCATGAGAACTACGGTTCCCTTGTACGGTTCGCCTTCTGCAAGAAGCGGCCCGTGCTGGAAGAGGCAGCGGGTCGACTCTCGGCTCTACGCGCCTGACGCAACCGGCCCTAGGTGTGCTGGGCGTCGCGCGGCACCACGGCGAACCGGCGCAAGCGCAACGCCGGGTTCACGACGCGCACGTCAGCGATTGTCGAGGCGGATGCGAAGCCCACCACAACATCCGTTTCTGTTCCGATCCCGGCGAGCTGGGTGCCGGTGGGGTCGATCACCATACTGTTTCCGACTCCGATCGGCGGTGTGTGATCGGCGGCGGCAACATAAATCGTGTTCTCGATGGCCCGTGCGCTCACGAGCGTGCGCCAGTGGTGCTCCTTGAGCGGTCCGCGCACCCACTCAGCAGGCACAAGCACGACGTCGGCACCTGCATCGACGATGCGCCGCGTCACCTCAGGGAAACGGATGTCGTAACAGGTTTGGATCCCGAACGAGAGACCACCGACCTCGAAGAGCTGTGGCTCATCGAGACCGCCAAACACGACCCAGTCGCTTTCCTTCTGCCCGAACGCGTCGTACAGATGCTGCTTGCGGTACCGGGCAACCAATTCGGCCTCCGGCGACAACACAACGATCGTGTTGGCGAACTTCGATGCGTCTTCGGTGCGTTCCACGAGCCCAGCGACCAGATGGACCCCGAGCTCCTGAGCGAGTCCCGCCAGCGTCTCGACGAAGGTTCCGTCGATCGGTTCTGCATGATCAACCAGGTCCTGCCCCATGGGGTTGCTGAAGTAACTCGAGTACTCCGGGAACACCACGACAGATGCTCCGCGTTCGACGGCTCGTTCGGCGAGGACGCGAATGGCGAACAGATTCGCCTCGGCATCAGCCTCCGGTGCGAACTGTGCGACAGCGATTCCGACGGGAGCATGTTCGGTCATTGCCCCAGCTTAGGCAACATGCGAAAAGAATTGTCGGCCCGGCGTGGCACGCGAGTGCTCGGTTCTCGTGCAGAATGAGTGCATGGGATACCTGGTCTACGGCGATGGCACGGAATATGAAATTGACGACAGGGCCCTCGCGCACCTCAAGATCGTCATTGGCTCGAAGCTTCGGCGACAGGAGGGATTCTTCGTCAGCTGGGAGCACACCCCTGAAGAAGGCTCCGGCCGTGTCTCGGTGTGGGTCTCGCCGTCGATTCCGATCCAGTTCAGGTTCGTCGGGAGCAAAACTCCAGAGCTGAACCGGCAGTGGCTCGAAGTGCTTGCCGACTCCTCCTTCGGCCCCCGCGGTCTTCACCTCATGAGCGAGGCAGATGCGACCAAGCAGGCGGGCGCGCGGAAGGCCTGACTCCGTTCGCTGGGCCCGTGAGGGCTTGGAAAACCCTGTGCATTCGCTCGCGGACGAGATCGCACACAAGCAAGCATTTTCGCGGGGAATCGTCACAATCCTGCGTGTGCCCGTGTTCTGGGTGGCTTTTCGAGCATTCATAATCGAATGACGCCAGCTTTTTGTGTCCCTGACCGTTACCAATCTGTTAACTTCCCTCAGTTCGAGGTGAAAAATCGGTTCAATTCGCGTAGTGTCTAGGGAGTCCCATTGGCTCGACCCAGAGCCGAAGGACACGCGTAAGGTGCCCCCCTCGTCACTTACGCGGTTTCCCCTCTTGCTGAGGACGAGGCAGCGTCATGACGCATGTCGCTGCGGGCTTTCGGAGAATGTACTTTGGCGAACGCTGGTGACTCCCTGTCAGAAAACGGTCATTTGACCCGACGCGACAGGCGAACCATCCGCGAAAGCGCCACAACAGCGCCCGCCCCCCTCACCCGCCGGAGTTTGCGTGAACGCGCCGCAGCTGCTCAGGCGGAGTCATCGGCAGAGGCGACACACATTGTGGTTCCCGAACCAACCCCTCTTCGTCGCCGCCGCGACGCCCGCGCTGCCGTTCAGGCCGAGCGGCCCATTGCACCCGAAGACGTACCGGTTATCGAAGAGCCGATCGCCCCCGTTCCCGTCTGGGCTGACCCGATGGACGAATCCGTCGAGCAGACCGAACCGGCCCTCCCCGAATCTCCCGAAGCAGATTCGCACCGGACCCCAGCGGATGCCGTCGCTTCGGTGCCGTTCGACGCCGACCCCTCTTCGGTCGCCGCGGCTTTCATCGCCCCGACCAGCGGCGCTCACCGTCCGCATTTCCGCGAGGCCACAGCAGCTGACTCCACCCCCGTGCCTGCCTCCGCCTTCCGCGCCCACTCCTCGGTGCCCCGGCCCGCTCGCTGGCGTTCGCTTCGCTCACCCGCCATCATCGCTCTGGCTATACCCGCGTTGCTCGGCACTGTCGCCCTGCCCGCTTACGCATTCTCACCCGGCACTGGTTCGACCGCGCAAATCACCAACGCAAACGCCGCGCTCACCACCGATGCGACGGCAGCCCAGTCATTCACCGTCAGCGATGACGTGACCCTGGCTGAGGTTGAACGTGATGGGTATTCCGCAACCAGCGCAGAAGAGCTCGAGCAGACCTACGCGGCGGCCGGTTACATCTACGACAGCGCCTCAGCCCTTGCCGGCTACCTGGCGCCATCGACCAGCGGCTGGTGGCGTCCCCTGCCGGGCGAGATCACGTCCAAGTACGGTCCTCGCGGCCTCATCTGCAATGGCGCCGGGTGCTCAAGCTCGTTCCACGAGGGAATGGACTTCGGCGGCGCCTGTGGCACGCCGATCAAAGCCGCCGCGACAGGCACAGTGAGCTTCACCGGCAACGCAGGCGCCTTCGGTAACCGCGTCATCATCGACCACGGCGACGGACTCCAGACAATCTACGGTCACCTCCTCAGCGGCTCGTACTCCGTGTCCGTCGGTGACGTCGTCGAAGGCGGGACCGTTATCGCAGAGGTCGGCGCCACTGGCGTCGTCAGCGGATGCCACCTCGACCTCAAGGTTGCGGTGAACGGGGAACACACAAACCCCGCACCGTTCCTGCGCGAGCGCGGCGTTACGGTCTAGTTTCAACCAGCTTCTGGGTGCGAAGTGCGCGCTCGGTGCATTTCGCTTGCCATCGGCGAACGAAACCGCAAGGATCGCACTACCCGTTGACAGCGACGGGTCGATTGCGACCCGCTCGCGAGGTCGCCGATCGGGAAACCGACGAAAGCTGCGGATATGGGCACCCTGACCTACGACGGCGTCATTGTTGAGTTCGACGACCGGCTCCTCGCACACCTCCAAATCGTGATCGTGCAAAAGCTGCGCTGCGGCGAGAGCTTCCTGCTGTCGTGGAAGGATGCCGTCAGCATCGGGAACGGCCGAAGTTCCGTCTGGCTGCATCCCTCCATCCCCCTGTATTTCAAGTTCTGGGGCAGCAGACCGCCGACGATCAACCGGCAGTGGATCGCAGAACTCACCGCCTCTGCGAACAGCGCTCATGGCCTTGTCGTCTTCGGCGAGGATGGGTCGCACCAACCGACGGCCGGCCGCGCCCCCGAAAACAATGCCCAACATCCATCGCCACACCCGGACCAGCGGCCTCATGAGCACTGATGCGTCGTACGTCGCCGTGAAGTCAAGCCCTTGTTAACGTCAGCGAAATCGCGTTTGCTGTAAGTAACCATTCACTGAATCACCGGTCACCCACGACTGCGCTGGTGGATGGGTTCATCTCTGGAGCGACGAATGACCATCGAAGCTGTCCGCACCTCTTCGCGATCGCAAAAGCCCGACAGTGCCGTCTGGGTGCCCGTAGCGACCGGGCTGTGGGTGGGCAACACTGCGGGTGACTTCATCGGGATGATCGAGAAGGTTTCCGCTCGAGCCTACGCAGCCCAAAACGGGCGAAGCGAAACGGTCGGCACGTTTTCGAGCCTCTTGGAGGCCAAGCGGGCAATCGAGCGGCGTAGTTGAGAGCGGTTCTGGTCACCGGCGCCTCGACCGGGATCGGAGCAGCGGTCGCGCTCCGCTTTGCCGAGGCCGGCGATCGGGTCGTTGTTCACTACGCGAGCAATCAGGACGCAGCGGAAGAGACGCTTCGTTCTCTCCCGGGCGACGGGCACGCTGCGATCGAAGGCGACCTGAGTGTGCCCGGCGAAGCTGTGAACGTCGTGACCGCAGCGGCTGCTGCGGTCGGCCCGCTGGACGTTCTCGTGTGCAATGCCGGCGTCGCGCCGACTCCGGCCAACCGGCACGTCATCGGAGAAGTCGCGTACGACGACTGGGCTGCCACCTTCCGGAGGATGGTGGACGTGAACCTCATCGGTGCCGCTGATCTGGCGTGGGCGTTCGCGACGCAACTCATCGAACGCCAGACACCTGGCGCAATCGTCAACGTAGGGTCGCGGGGTGCCTTCCGAGGCGAACCCGAGTTCCCCGCCTACGCCGCCAGCAAGGCCGGCCTGCACGCACTGGGGCAGTCACTGGCCGTCGCACTTGCACCGCACGGGATCTCCGTCACCTCGGTCGCCCCCGGCTTCGTGGCCACTCCCCGCCAACTCAGCAAACTCGACGGCGAAGATGGTGACGTGCTCCGCGCGCAAAGCCCTTTCGGGCGCGTGGGCACCCCAGAGGAGATCGCTGCGGCCGTCTTCTGGCTTGCCTCGCCCGAAGCGGCGTGGTCTTCAGGCGCCATCCTCGATGCCAATGGTGCTTCGTACCTTCGGAGCTGAGAAGACAGGAGGCCTGAGATACGAGCGAGGCTGACGCGGACAAAGCAAAAGGCCCGGAATCTCAACGATTCCGGGCCTTCTCTGTTGCGGGGGCAGGATTTGAACCTACGACCTCTGGGTTATGAGCCCAGCGAGCTACCGAACTGCTCCACCCCGCGGCACAAGAAATGACTCTAGCACGGATAAATGAAGGGCGCCAATCGGCGCCGTCGATCCATTGACGCAAGACCTCGCGACTTCATCACGAGGTGGGCTTGGCGGCCACCAGGCTCAGCGCGAGAGGCAGCCAGCGATCCTCTGGCCACCCGTACATCCCGTTCCCGATGGGAACCAGGTACGGAAACATCCGCCACGGAAGTTGATCGTGCTCGGCCAGACGATCGATTCGCAGGCCGGCGTCGAGAAGTGAGGTCATCACCTCGGATAGCGGATGCATCCACTCCCACGTCCGGGTGTTCTCCAGCACCGCCGACTCGTCGGCATAGTCCGTGACGTCGTCGAAGATATCCGGTTCGGTCTGAGCGTACGGATACCTGAACACCGGCAGCGCTATCGCTTCGTCGGGATCGGCATCGAACACCTGTGCGGACGGGTGGCTGTCGGCGAAGTACAACGACCCACCGGGTTTGAGGAACCACTCAACGATGCGCGCCCACTCCCCCACGTCAGGCAGCCAGCCGATCGTTCCCCACGTCGTGAAGACGAGATCGAACGAGTCAGGCTCGGGCAGCGCGTGCCTGGCGTCATAGATGTTCGCAGCGACGAAGCGCGAGCGGTCGGCGAGGCCGATCTCGTCAGCCAGGCTGCGTGCCTCACGGACTGCTGCCATCGAGAAGTCCAGGCCAATGACGGATGCCCCCCGCTGGGCGAGCGTCAACGTGTCGGCCCCGAAATGGCACTGAAGGTGCAGCACCCGTTTCCCAGTGAGGTCGAACCGACCATCGTCGCCGGGAAACAGCAACTGGAGCTCGGCCTCATCGACGGGCGTCAGCGTTCCGGCTCCCGCCCGAAGCGGATCCTGATCGTAGAAATCGCTGTGGATATGGATGGGAACGCGCTCGTCCCACTGTGCCCGGTTGGCCTCGAGCCACTCTCCCGAACGCAGGTTAACGCGAAGTGGGGCGCTTGACGATTTCTCGGTCATGCGCCCCACAGTATCGCGTCGGTTACGGGTTGAGCAGAGCCAGGGCCCTCGCGAGTGCATCGCTCAGGCGAGCGTCAGCCTCGCCATATGCAGCCCAGTCACCCTCGGCCAATGCTGCTGCCTTTTCGTCCATTGCTGTCTTCGCAGCGGCAAGTGCGTCGCGCAACTCCTGGTCGGCAACAGGGTCTGTGGTACCGGGATCTTCACCCTCGCCTGCGTCCGGTTCGGTCGGAGCATCCGGAGTATCCGGGCCCTCAGTGTCAGGCGTGTTGCCATCACCAGCGCTTGCACCGGAGTCTCCACCGAAGAGGGAGTCCAGGGCTTCGTCGAGGGTGTCCTCGAACGCGATCTGGTCACCGAACGCGACGAGCACCTTCTGCAGCAGCGGGTAGCTCGTTTCACCGGTCGACTGGACATAGACGGGCTGGACGTAGAGCAGTCCGCCACCGACAGGCAGGGTCAGCAGGTTACCGTTGAGCACCTTCGACTGTCCCTGCTTCAACAGGTTGATCAGAGATGACACTTCGGTGTCGGTGTTGAACGCGTTCTGCACCTGGCCCGGGCCTGGAACGGTGACGTCCTTCGGCAGGGTCAGGAGTCGCAGCTTGCCGTAATCGTCTCCTGGTTTGCCGTCCTCTGCACCAGCATCGGCGTCCACCGCGAGGTACCCCGTGAGCACGCTCGATGCGCTGTCTCCCGTTCCTCGGGGTACGAAGGTGGAGTACAGCGAGAACGACGGTGAATCCTGGCCCGGCATCTGCATGGTCAGGTAGTACGGCGGCTGAAGCTCGGCTTCAGCCGCGTCGGACTGCGGGTCGGCCGGAGTCGACCAGGCGTCGGTCTTCGAGTAGAACTTGCCAGCGTCGGTCACGTGGTACTGACCGAGGATCTGGCGCTGCACCTTGAAGAGGTCCGACGGGTACCGGACGTGGCTCATCAGGTCGCCACTCATCTTCGAAATCGGCTCGAGAGACGACGGGTAGATCTTCTGCCAGGTCTTGAGGATGGCGTCTTCGGTGTCCCAGGCGTACAGGGTCACCGAACCGTCGTAGGCGTCGACCGTCGCCTTGACCGAGTTGCGGATGTAGTTGATGTCGTCGAGCGCGAACCGCTGGTTGTTGGTCGCCGAATCGCTGATCGCCGTCGACAGGCCGACCGTGCGCGAGTACGGGTAGGCGTCAGACGTCGTGTAGCCGTCGACGATCCAGACGACGCGCCCGTCGACCACGCTGGGGTACGGGTCAGAGTCGAGCGTCAGGTACGGCGCGACCTTCTTCACACGCGTGGCGGGGTCACGGTCGTAGATGATCTGCGACTCGCTCGTGACGTCATCCGAGAGGAAGATCTGCTCCGACTGGAACTTGAGTGCGAAGACAAGCTTGTTGAGAATCGTGTCGAGCTTCGGCCCACCGTCACCCTTGAAGGTGTTGTAGGTCTCCGACTCGCCCTCTTCACCGGACGGGTAGTCCAACTCCACCGGCTTGTTCCCCTTCGGGGCACCGATGATCGAGTACTCAGGCGACGCCTCGCCGAAGTAGATACGCGGCTCGAAGTCACCGAGGGCGCCGGATGTCGGGATCCCGGATTCGAGGAAGACAGGCTGGCCGTCGACGGAACGCTGGTTTCCGTAAGCGGCGACGAGGCCATAACCGTGGGTGTAGACGAAGGTGTTGTTCACCCAGGTGTCTTCGGGATCCTGCCGGAGTTCACGAAGCGCGACGACCGCATCCTGGCTTTCACCATCGATCTGGTACCTGTCGACGTCGAGGTCCGGCGAGAAGGAGTAGTAGTTCTTGAACCGCTCAAGCTGGGAGATCGACGGGCTGACGAGCGCGGGGTCGATGATACGGATGGATGCCGTGGTCTCAGCGTCCTGACGCAGTGCGCCTTCAGCGGCATCCGTCGTTGCGTTGTACGGAATCTCCTCGACATCCGCGACGTCGTATGCATCTCGGGTGAGGTCGATGTTGCGCTGAATGTACGGCGTCTCGAGCGTCTTCGCGTTCGGGTCGACCTGGAAGCGCTGGACGACCCACGGGTAGGCGGTGCCGACGAGAAGCCCAGCGACGAGAAGAAGGGCTGTTCCCACAACGGGGAGGCGCCAGCGCCCGATGAAAGCGGTGACGAGGAAGAGCACTGCGACGAGAGCCGCGATGCCGGCGAGGATGACCCGTCCGGGGATGGTCGCGTTGTCGTCGGTGTAGTTCGCACCGGTGATCAGATCACCGGTCTGGTTGAGCGTCACGTACTGGTCGAGCCAGATCGACACAGCCTGAAGCGCGATGTAGAGACCGGCGAGGATCGCGATCTGGATCCGCGCCGCCTTGGAGATACGCAGGTCACGACCAGAGACACGGATCGACCCGTACAGGTAGCTCACGGCGATGGTGAGCAGCGTTGCGAGGAGGACCACGGCGGAGGCGAACCCGACGACGCCGCGGAAGAACGGAAGCTCGAAGAAGTAGAACGATACGTCGAGTCCGAACTGGGGGTCGGTCTTGCCAACCGGCGTCCGGTTCAGCCACATGAGGACGACTTCCCAGCGCGTGGCTGCGGCGAAACCAGCGAACAGGCCCAACACGACGGGGATGCCGTAGGTCGCGAGGCGACGGAGAGGCTCGACGAGCTCCTGGTAACGGTCGAGCTGGCTGCTCAGCTTCGCGTAGACCGGCCGGAGGCGGTACGCGAGCATGATGCTCGCCCAGACCGGAAGCGCCATGCCGACGAAGCCGATGACGAACATCACTGAGGAGGCGATCCACTGCGTGGTCAGAACGTTGGCGAAGCCCAGTTGGGCAAACCAGAGGAAGTCGGTATATAACCCCGCGAAGATGAAGAACGCGACCACCAGCACGCCGACGACGGCCGCGGTGATGGCGAGCGGGGCTCGGCTGCGGTTGGGAGTGGAACTGGCTGATGATGCGGATGTCACGTGTGGCCTCTGTCAGTTTTCGGGGTTCGACATCAAGTCTACGGGGATCCGCACGGTGGAAGCTGTGAGCTAGCCTCTGCCCTCAGGGCGCTCGCAGGTGGGCAGCGCGTCAATCCCGTTATCTCTTGCGACCGCTTCGAGAGCCGTGAGTGCGTCGTCGAGCGTCGCGACGCTGAGAACGCGGAGCCC
Source organism: Mycetocola sp. TRD_SC_2 (assembly GCF_055361225.1). Taxonomy (NCBI): domain Bacteria; kingdom Bacillati; phylum Actinomycetota; class Actinomycetes; order Micrococcales; family Microbacteriaceae; genus Mycetocola; species Mycetocola sp. TRD_SC_2. The sequence goes on from NZ_CM143954.1 coordinate 1,985,103, forward strand.
GTCGGGGACGTGCCCGACTACTTCGTTGCAGTTGGCCTCCGGCGCGAGGAAGTATCCCGCTCCCGCGTCGACCGCGCCGAAGAGCTTCTGGCGGATGCCTCCGATTGGACCGACGACGCCCTGCGCGTCGATCGTTCCCGTGCCCGCGACGTTCTTGCCTCCGTTGAGTTCGCCGGGTGTCATCTTGTCGATGATGCCGAGGGCGAACATCATCCCGGCGCTCGGACCACCGACGTTGTCGAGCTGGATGGTGACGTCGACAGGAAACTCGTAGAGCACCTTCGTCGCGATACCGATGATCGACGTCTCTTCGCCGTCAGCCGACTCCGCGGAAACCGGGGTGATGGCGACAGTCTCCAGGTCGCCGCCGCGGCGGACCTCGAAGTCCGCCGGAGAACCGCTGCCGTTCGCCGCGATCGCGTCGCGGAGCGAGTTGAGGTCGGTTACCTTCGTGCCATTGACGGCGAGTATCTCGTCGTCAACCTCGAGCTTGCCCTCCGCCGGCGCACCATCAGCGACCTGACCGACCGCGAGCTGGGAAGGGAACTCGAAATCGAGTTCGGAGAGGGCCGCAGCGACGGCATCCTGTTGCGAATCGACCATGAGCGCGGCGTTCTCTGCCTCGCGTTGTTCGGTGGTCACCCCTTCGGGGAACAGAGCGTCGACCGGCACGATCGCTTTGCTCGGCGAGAACCAGGCCATCGCAACTTCGAACCAGCTCGGTCGCTGTTCACGATTGCCGACCGCCTGCACGGTGAGCATGTCGAGCGAACCTGCGGTCTCGTAAGTGCGGGCCCCTTCGACGGTGACCATTGGAACCTCATCGTCCTTGATCTCGACCGACCCGAGCGTGTTGAACACGGGTCCTGGCTGCTGGATCACGTACGAGGTGGGCCAGAGCGCGAGGCCCAGAAGCAGAACAAACGAAATGGCGAGTGCCAGCCAGCCTCGATTTCGCCGTCGGCGTACGCGCTCCATGCTTGCCAGCTCTGCCTCGGAGTACAGCGCCTGCGGTGGAGTGCCGGCGGGGTTTTCAGTGAAGAGACTCATCGTGCCTTTCGTCTGTTCGCGACGGGCGGACACCTGCCCGGGGCAGCCACGCGAATCTCAAGGGTTCACCGACTAGCGTAGATCCCGCAACCGAATGCTGTCTGAAAGGTGGCCTCTGTGCCCGACGAATCCGACAAGAACCCTGAGGACGACTTCCGTGACATGCTGCGGCAGTTCCTGGCCGGGAACGCCGGTATCGATCCCAGCCAGCTCGCGGGAGCTGCCGGGCTCCCCGGTGATCCTGCAGCCGTCAACGCCATGATCAGCCAACTCCGCAACGCTCTGCAGGGCGCTGGCGACGGCTCCATCAACTGGAAGGCGGCGACGGACCAGGCTGTGACTCTCGCAACCACCGGCGCCGTTCCGACGTCGCCTGAGCAGCGCACAGCACTCGACCAGGCCTTCTCCATCGCCGCTCTGTGGCTCGATGACGTCACCGGTATCAGTGAGCTCACGAGCGTGCCCCGGCTGGTTAGCCGCGCCGAGTGGGTGCGCGCAACGATGCCCGTGTGGACGCAACTCGCCGAGCCCGTCGCGACGAGCATCTCCGACGCTCTCACCGGTGTCCTCCGGGATCAGGCGCCCGAGGAGTTCCAGGGCATGGTCGAGAATGCGGGTGCTCTGCTCCGCAGCATCGGCGGCGCGCTGTTCGCCATGCAGCTCGGCCAGGTCGTCGGACAGCTGTCGACCGAGGTCGTGTCGGGTGGAGACATCGGGATTCCCCTCCTCGACGACAACCAGGCCGCAATCCTCCCCCAGAACGTCACGGCGTTCGGCGAGGGTCTCGACATTCCCGAGGACCAGATTCACCTCTATCTTGCTGTGCGAGAGATCGCACACGCGCGGCTCTTCCGGCACGCCCGCTGGCTTCGCCTTCACCTCATCTCATCGATCACAGAGTTCGCCCGTGGCATCCGGATCGACACCGACCGCCTCGAGAGCCTCGCCGAAGGATTTGACCCCTCGAATCCCGAGGAACTCCGCCAGGCCATGGTCGACGGCTCGCTCATCCCGCCGAAGAGCGACGCCCAGCTCGCCACCCTCGCCCGTCTGGAGACGACCCTCGCGCTCGTCGAGGGCTGGGTCGACGTGGTCACGGCCCGGGCGACCTCGCGCCTGCCCAAGGCGGATGCCATCGCCGAGATGGTCCGCCGTCGCCGCGCGACGGGTGGTCCCGCTGAATCGGCGTTCTCGACCCTCGTTGGCCTCGAACTCCGTCCGCGCCGGCTCCGTGAAGCTGCCGCGATGTGGCAGCAGATCACGGATGCCGTCGGTGACGACGCGCGGGACGATCTCTGGTCGCACCCCGACGTGATCCCGACCGGCGGCGACATCGACGACCCGGCCGCGCTCATCGCCCGCCTTGAGGCTCGCGCCCGTGGCGAGGTCCCTGAGCCGGACGACATGGACACCGCCCTCGAGAACCTGCTCCGCGGCGAAGACGGATCCGCTTCGGGCTCGAGCTCAGACGAGGACACGCCTCCGTCGGTCTGACCGGTCGAGCTCCGGACCTGTGCTGACGGCATCCACCCTGTACGGATGATCGGCCGGGACCCGCGAAAGGGGCGGCGCGCAAGGGCGTCATTCGGGGGTCGGTCAGGGGTCTGGCTTCGGCAACCCTAGGATGGGGACGTCTGAGGGGAGACACCGTGGTCGAGGTCGACAACACTGAGCTGAAGCGTGCGCGAGTGATCGGTCGGCATCGTCGAACCGGTGTCGGTGTCCTTGTGGCATTGGCCCTGGTTGTGGCACCGAGCGTCGCACCCTCTTCTTCACCGGAGGCTCACGCGGCGACAGCACCGGTCGTCACGAGGTTATCCGGTCTCGATCGCTATGCCACCGCAGTAGAGATCTCCAAGGCAGGGTTTGCGTCAGGTGCCGGGACCGTCTATCTCGCCACCGGTGCGAACTATCCCGACGCCCTGTCCGCGGCGCCAGCCGCAGCCGCGGCTGATGCCCCCCTGCTGCTCACGCCGGCTGACCGCCTTCCTGCCACTGTCCGGTCAGAGATCCTCAGACTGAAACCGACATCGGTCGTTCTCCTGGGTGGAACAACCGTCGTCTCTGATGCCGTCGTAGCGGATGTGACTTCCCTCGGTGCCGTCGTCACACGGATCGCTGGCGCAGACCGATATGAGACATCCCGCCAGCTCGCCGAGCACGCCTTTCCTGAGGCGACCACCGCGTACATTGCGACGGGAACCGACTATCCAGACGCGTTGGCGGCTTCCGCTGCCGCTGGCGCTGTGGACGCACCAGTGGTACTCGTCGACGGGAAGAAACCCACCGTCGCTACCCCCACCGTCGAGGCGTTGTCGACCGTGACCACGGCGATCATCGCCGGTGGCGCTGCTGTCATCTCAACCGGAATCGAAAACGCCCTCAAGCAGGCAGGCAAAACGGTTCGCCGTGACGCGGGAGCGGATCGGTATCTCACCGCGCTTGCCATCAACAAGGCCGCGTTCCCCACGGCCACGCGCATCCACATCGCCAACGGGTCGTCGTTCGCCGACGCTCTTGCTGGAGCATCACTCGCGGGCAATCGCGGTGATCCGCTCTACCTCTCGCCCCAGGGATGCCTGAGCTCACCAGTCTCGACGGACATCACCACTCGCCTGCGGGCCACCGAAGTGACCCTGCTTGGTGGGCCGCTGGTCCTCCACAACCGCGTGGGAACCCTCGTCGACTGCGCGACCGCTCGCGCCAGTTCAAACGCGGCGTTGAGCGCACGGCTCAATTCCGAACTTCCCAAACTTGCTGGGTCCTACGCTGTGTCTGTGCGGGAACTGTCAGGCGTCGGCACTGCCGTGAGCATCCGAGGCGCCGATGCGAAGGAGCCGGCGAGCACCATGAAGCTGTTCGCCGTGTACGCGGCGCTCAAGCGAATCGATCAGGGACGCCTGTACTACTCAAGCCGAACGTCTTCGGGCACAACCGTTGCAGATTGCATGCGAGTTGCCATCCATATTTCCGATAATCCGTGCCACCACGAACTGATGGCACTCGTCGGCACAACGAGCATGAACTCTCAGTTCGCAGCGGAGGGATACAGCCGGACCCACTACGCAGGCCGGGTCAACGGTACTTACTATTCCAGTAAGACAAGCAGCACCAATGATCTCAACCAACTCCTCACCAGGCTGCACAACGGCACCCTGCTGAGTGCTTCTTCTACCAACTACATGCTCACGCTCATGAAGACACAACTGTGGAAGAACCGCATCGCGGTCGGACTGCCTGCGAAGGTTGTCCACGGTTCAAAGATCGGCCTTCTCTGGGTCTCGTCAGGTCTCGTCGAGAACGACTCGGCGATCGTCTATGCACCAAATGGAACCTACGTCCTCTCGGTTCTCGGCAGCCGAAACGCCACCAAATCCGGGATCGCACGTATCTCGCGCGTTGTCTACGAGCACTTCAACGGAGGCTTTGGCGCGGCGGCGTCATACCCCGTGCTCAACATGTACGCGAAGCAACCGGTGGTGCTCTATTCGCGTCCTGGCAGCGGCACAATCCGCACACTCGCGTATGGGACCCAGGTCGAGGCCATCGACAGCGTGCGCACCTGGTACCGGGTTCGGGTCGGCTCACAGTACGGCTACATCAACAGTTCAGGACTTGGCAACCGGTACTGACGCGGAGCCTGTGGATAATCCGCGCGCCGTATCGGCGGGTGCGGAAGGATTCCCGGCATGCTTTACAGACTCGACCCCCGCTACCCGATCGTCTGGCGGAACACCACGTCTCTGCAGATCGGGGCAGAACATCCGGTCGCACGCCTCGAGGAGGTAACTCCAGCGATCGAACATCTTCTCGGAGCGCTGATGGCGGGAACCAGTCGCCTGCAACTTGACCGGCTGGCTGAGCGGGTGGGCGCGGAACCGGCCGTTGTGGATTCCTTCCTCGCCGCCGTCGCCCCCGCTTTACTCCCCGAGGAGCGGCACAGGGAGGCGCCGGGGTGGGTCGTCGACGGGGAGGGGAAGACGGCCGACGGCATCCGCTCACTTCTCGTGGCATCCGGTTTTCCGGAAGCGTCTCCGGAGACGGGCCCGCCCGCCGTCGCTGTACTCGTCTCGACTCACGTCATCGACCCTCGCCGGTATGTGCGCTGGCTCAGCCTCGACGTGCCGCACCTGGCCGTGATCTATACCGATATCGGCGTGCAGATCGGCCCAATGGTCGAACCGGGTTCGGGACCTTGCCTGCACTGCCTCGCCCGCGAACGCACCGACACGGATGCCGCGTGGCCGGCGATGGCGTCACAGTTGCTCGGTCAACCGTCGTTCGCGGAGCGCGAGCCTCTGATCAGCGAAGTGTGCGCCCGCGTTGCCCGGATAGTGACGGCACGGCTGGAGGACGGCTCGAACGACCTCGTGTCTGCGTCGCTCAGGATCGACGCGTTCCGTGTGTCAGGGAGCCGGACCGAGCACCGGCCGCACCCGGAGTGCGGATGCCGATCTCTGCCAGAAAACGTGAGCGCTCCCTGGGCTGGGGTGACCGCACCGAACGCTCCGACCATGACATGAAGAGCTTCGATCGCGCACGCGTGATGCCGACGTACATGAGCCGTCGTTCTTCATCCACCTGATCGAAGGTCTTGGCGTAGCTGATCGGCACAAGGCCTTCGCTCAGGCCGAGGAGGTAGACGACATCCCACTCGAGTCCCTTGGCCGAGTGCAGGGTAGCGAGGGTGACAGCGGACACCGTCGGTTCATGCTGCCCCGCCTGCCGTTCGAGCAACTCATCGGTGAACTGACGGAACGTCGTGTCGGGGGGCGCCTGATCGACGAGGGCCATGATCGCGTTGAGTGACTCCCACTTGTCGCGAACGGCCCCAGCGGTCTCCGGCGCGACCTGGGTCCAGCCGAGAGAGCGCAGGACGTCGCTGACTGATTTGAACAGCGGCTCGCCGGTGACCGAGACGGATGCTCCGCGAAGCGCCATGATCGCCTGACGGACCTCGGGCAGGTCGAAGAACCGCTTGCTGCCCCGCAACAGGTACGAGATACCGGCGTCGCCGAGTGCCGTTTCGAGAATCGCGGCCTGCACGTTCACCCGGTACAGGATGGCGATGTGTTCGGGTTTCGTTCCCGCTTCAATCTGCTCGAGAACCGACTGCGCGATGGCGCGCGCTTCGGCCATGTCATTCGGGTAACTTGTGATTTCCGGCAACGGCGCATTCTCGGCACTGCGGCTGGCGTGGAGGCTGAGCGCCCCGGGACGACCGCGCATGAGCCGGTTGGCAGTGTCGACGATTTGCGGAGTCGAGCGATAGTTCTGTTCGAGCCGCACCACCGTGGCATCCGGATGGCGCGCCGGGAAATCGAGCAGAAAGTCACTGCGTGCACCGGCGAAGGAATAGATGGTCTGGCTGGCGTCTCCCACGACGCACACGTCGTTCCTGCCGCCGATCCACAGCTCGAGGAGTTGTTGCTGGAGGGGTGACACGTCCTGGTACTCGTCGACCACGAAGAACCGGTACTGCTCGTGGACCTGCATCGCCACCGCTGGTTCGGTCTGGATCATGCCGGCGCAGGCCAGGAGCACGTCCTCGAAGTCCAGTTGCCTGCGTTCGTCCTTGAGGTCCTCGTACGTTCTGAGCATGTCGGCGACCTGATCGATCGCGAGGTTTTGCGGCGTCGGACGATTCGCTGAAGCGTACTCGTCGATGCTCAGCCCTGACACCTTCCGCCACTCGACCTCCGCCGCGATGTCACGCAGGGTGGCGGTGTCGAGCTTGAGGTGGAGCCGCTCGGCGGCATGACCGAGCATCTTGCCTTTGCTCGTAATGAGCGCCGGCATGATGCCGCCAACGGTGTGCGGCCAGAAGTAGTTGAGCTGGCTGAGCGCTGCTGCGTGGAAGGTGCGCGCAGCAACTCCCCCGGCACCGAGATGGCGAAGCCTCGAGCGGAGTTCGGCCGCGGCGCGGTTGGTGAAGGTCAGCGCCATGACGCGGTTGGCCGCGTACGTCCCGGTCGCGACGCCGTGGGCGATCCTGTGGGTGATCGCGCGGGTCTTTCCGGTGCCGGCGCCGGCAAGCACGCAGACCGGCCCGCGGAGCGCTTCGGCCGCGACTCGCTGGTCGTCGTCGAGTCCTGCGAGCAGGTCGCCTGGTTCGATTCCGCTCATGCCCGCGTGTCAGCCGATTCGGTCACGGCGAGGCGTGCTGTTTCGGCGAGGTCCGGTCCACCGTCCGCGACGAGCCACAGGTCGATGAGATGTCGGGCAATCGATGTCGACCCTGGAAGAAGGAGTGTGCCGACTTCGCTGCGGAGTTGTTCCCGGCTGAGCCAGCGCAGGTCCACGATCTCCTCCCCGTCTGGCAGGAGCGCATCGGGATCTTCTCCCTGAGCGACGCGAGCAGAGAAGCCGAACATCATCGATCGCGGAAACGGCCACGGCTGTGAGCCCAGGTATTGCGGGTTCTCGACGCGCACCCCGGATTCTTCCGCGATCTCCCGGCAGACGGCGCTCTCCAGGGACTCGCCCGCCTCGACGAAACCGGCGAGGAGCGAATAGCGGCCCTCTGGCCAGAGCACGTTAGAGCCGAGCAGGAGCCGGTCGTCGTTGTCGAGAACGAGCACGATGACGGCGGGATCCGTGCGCGGAAAAATCTGTGTCTTGCAGGCGGGGCAGCGCCGCGCCCAGCCGGCGAGTTCGATTCGGGTTTCTGTCCCGCAGCGGTGACAGTGGGTTGTCGATCCGTGCCAGTTCGCCAGCGCCACAGCAGCCGTCATCAGGGCCGAGTCCCCCGGTTCCAGCGCAGCGCCCGAGTCTCGAAGTGAGACCCAGCGATCGGGGTCCGCTTCGAGAGCCGTGGCGCCGGCATCCGTCACCAGCGCGGCGATAACGGGCGCACCTGACTCCGCTGCCGGGCCCTCCTCGACTGTCCTGCCGAGGTAGAACAGGGACGTGGCGCCATCGGCGGCGGATGCACCGGCGAGAGCGAGACGGTCTCCGCTCATCAGGGTCTTGCCGTTCCACAGTGGCAGGACGCGGCAGGACGGATCGTCTTCCAATTCCGCGAACAGATCGGGCCGGATGCGCACGTCAGCATCACGATTGACGGCACTTCGAGCGAGCGGAAGGTCCGTGAGCGCACCAAGAACGAACAAAAGCACTCCCACCTGCAAGGGCGTGGCGAATAGCTGCCACAGGGCCGGGCAACCTAACCTAGATGCCATGGCCAGATCGCATCTAACTCTAGCCGCGTTGGCTACTTCAGCTGTCGCGGACCTGCAGATCCTCGGCGCAGGTCCGTTCGGACATGGGACGACCGGGGACTTCGACTCAGCGCTGCTCCGCACCGGAGACAACCGCGAACTGGTGGTTCGGGTTCCCGCGAACGAGCGCGCCGCGAGCGAGCAGTCGGTGGAGCTCATCGCCCTTCAGGCCATGACCGCGGGCATCCGCAGCCGTCTCCCGTTCGATGTACCCAGCGTCGTCGGCCAGGGCTCGACGCGAGGAACACGCGTGGTGGTCTACAACTACCTGCCCGGCTACAACGTGGAGGCCACGGACATTCCCGCCGGTGACGGCGCCGCGACGTCGATCGGCGCCGCGATCGCGGCCATCCACACCCTCCCCGGTTCGTTCGTCGCCGAGGTCGGGCTGCCTCACCTCACCGCCGAGGAATGCCGGAACGAAGCGCGCAGTGTCATCGAACGCGCAGCGTCGACGCGACTGTTGCCGACCGCGGTCCGCAAGCGGTGGACGGATGCTGCCGCCGATGACGGCCTGTGGCAGTTCCAGCCGACCGTGATCCATGGATCGCTCAGCGCCGACTCGTTCATCCTCACCGACCACGATGTCGGTCCGATCGTCACCGGTGTCCTCGGCTGGGGTTCACTCCGCGTCGGTGACCCCGCTCGCGACCTGCACTGGCTCAGCGGAGCGGGAGAAGCAGCGGAGAGCGTACTCGCCGCCTACCGGTCGTCTGCGACACGGTCACCAGATCGGCTGCTCGTTCAGCGGTCGATGCTCCACGCCGAACTTGAGCTCGCCCGCTGGCTCCTGCACGGGGTCGACGCGAGGGATCAGACGATCATCGACGACGCGGTCGGGTTGCTCGACGGACTTGTCGACCATGTACTTGGCGATCTCATGAATCCGCTCTCCAACACCACCGGCCCGATCCTCGCCGTCTCAGATGTCGAGGACATGCTGAGCCGCACGCCCCAGTCGAGCGCACCGGCAGGTTCCACCGGCATCGGTATGCAGACCGACAGCTACGACCGCTCCGAGCTCGAGGCGGTATTCGGACGGGATGCCGAGCGTGTCGACGACGAGGCCGACGCCAACGTCTCAGACGATGACACCTCCGGTGAGCACGGTGAGCGTGGTGCGGCAAAAGGCCCTGCCGTCGCCGGGAAGCGCGATGCTCACCCGGATGCGGTCGAGACCGGACCGATCAACGTCGTCTCGTCCGAGGACGCCGCGTCCGACATCATCGCCGCTCGGGGCGACCGGGGAGACGCGGGCTATACCGCCGAACTCGACTTCTCGGCACTCGAGCTGGCCGAGTCCGGTGAGGTCACTCCCCTGACCCAGCGCCGGCCCAACTCTTCGGCCGAGTAGAGAGTCGCCGGGCGGATCACCCGGTCGTCGGTGACGTAGTAGAACACAGCGTCGATGAGCTCAGTCGGCACGTTCTTCCACTGGGCGAACGCGAGGCGGTACAGCGCGAGCTGATACTGTCGCTCCTCGAGCTCGGCAGCGGTCTTCGGCGCTTTTCCCGTTTTCCAGTCCACGATCTGGTAGCGCCCATAGCGTTCGTAGACGGCGTCGAGCTTGCAGATGATGATCTGCTCGCCGAGCACAAAATTGATTTCCCGCTCGACCTCGACCGGGCGAAGGTTCGCCCACTCGGAGGCTTCAAAGGTGCGCTGCAGGACCGAAAGCTCCTCGAGTTCACGTTGCTCGAGGGGCAGCAGCGTGCCTGATGCATCGTCCAGGTCCTGCTCCAGAAGGCTGGAGTCGAGCGACTCCTGCCCGCCTGCGATGCCGGAGCGCTGCTCGACCCAACTGTGGAACAGGGTGCCGAGGCGGGTCTGGCGGTAGGGCCGTTCCGGGAGAGGACGGCGCATGCGGGTGGCCAGCCCCGGGGCATCCGTGACGAATTCCTTGAACCGGGAGGCCGGCACCCGGTCGGGCATCGCCACGTATTCGTCGGAGGAGAGCCGGGCCTCGCGTTCGGCGAGGAGCAGCGCGATGTCATTCGACCAGACGGTCGGCAGGGTCGGGTCGGCGCTGCGGACGGCATCGGCCGCCGCCACGACGGTTGGTGCGCGTGCCCCGAGCGGGTCGAGCGGCCAGGACACCTCGTTCTGGACGTCGGCGAGCGGGTTCTCCTCGAACTGTGACTCGTCGGGCAGCCCGTCACAGCTCGACGGCACAGCGGCGACGATCTCCTGGAGGAATCGACCTGGCCCGCGCGGCTTCGACTGGGTTGCCCAGAATGAGCCGCTCGCGAGGAGTGCGTCTTTCGCACGGGTGACAGCGACGTAGGCGAGCCGCCGCTGCTCTGCCGCGTTGCGGTCCTCGAGCCCGTCGCCGAACGCGGCGTAGGCGGCGTCGAAGTCGCTCTGCGTGGACGCCGAACGCCAGGCGAGGGTCGGCAGCTCGGCGCGGTCACCGCGGAACTCGTACGGGAGCTCACCGAATGCGGTCCAGCCCCGCTTGCTGCGGAGGGTGCCGGGAAGTTCGTCGCGAACCATGCGCGGGACGGCGACGCTGTCCCATTCGAGCCCCTTCGAGCCGTGGATCGTGAGGATCTGCACGGTTCCGGGCTCGGGGTCTTCACCGCGCGGACTGAGATTCTCGCGGCGTTCCGCCTCGGCCAGCCACGACAGGAACGGCCCGAGGGTGCCACCCTCATCGACGGCGAGGTACGAGGCAATCTGCTCCGAAAACGCGTCGAGACTCGCTTGTCCGAGCGGGTTCTGGTCGTTCGCAGCGACCTCGATGTCGAGCAGGAGTTCCTGCACCACGAGGTTCACGAGGTCGTACAGGTCCAGACCGGAGCGCCGGCGGAGAGCGGCGAGTTGACGGGCAACGAGTCGCATCCGACGGATGCCTTCGGCGCTGAATTCGCGGAGCGCCGTGTGGTTCGCCGGTGCGGTCTGAAGGAAGTCGAGGGCATCGACGATGGATTTGCCGTCGTCGTGGGCCGCCGAGGCTGCGATCTTCTCGCGGACGTCTTCGGCGATGAGCCGCTGGGACAGGTCTCGATCGGCGAGCCACCGGGCCAGGCCACTGAGCGCCTTGATGTCACGCGGCCCGATGCGCCATCGGGCGCCAGTGAGAAGCCGCACCAGTTCTGAGCCCGCTGTCGGGTCGTGGAGAACCCGGAGGGCAGCGACGAGGTCGACGACGACGGGCTGCTCGAGCAATCCCGCGACGCCGAGGATGTGGAAGGGAACGTTATTGCGCCGGAGCGCCTCGGTGAAGACGTCGACCTTCTTAAGGGAGCGGCAGAGGAGTGCGGCGCTTCGCTGCCCGCCCCTGGCCGACTCGCGGGTGATTTCGGTGGCGAGCCAGCGTGCGACGGCGTCTGCCTCCTCGACGACCGTCTCGGCGAAGACGACGGAGATGTCGCCGGGGCCAGCGTGCGGTGCGCTGGCCAGACGACGCACGGGCACGCCCGGAGTCGCAGGGAGCGGCCCCACGATGGCGTTGGCGGCGTCGAGCACCCGACCCGAGTTTCGCCAGCTCGTCGACAGCGCAAACGCATCTGCCGTGCCGGCCGGTGCGAAGTCGGCGGAGAAGCGGGCGAGGTTCGCAGCGCTCGCGCCGCGCCAGCCGTAAATGGACTGGTTGGGGTCACCGACAGCCATGACCGCGTGCCCGGCGAAGAGGCGCGAGAGTAGATCGGTTTGCACGACCGAGGTGTCCTGGTACTCATCGAGAATGATGACCCCGAAGCGTGAGCGGTACTCCTCCACCACTCGCGGCACGCGGCGGCAGATCTCGAGTGCCAGGGCGACCTGGTCGCTGAACTCGACGAAACCAAGACGCTGCTTTTCGGCCGCGAATCGTTCGGCGAGGTCGAGGATCAGCCCGAGAGAGCCGATGTCGGCGACCGCGTCGGTCACCGACTTGTACGGCACGCGTTTCGTTGACGAGCCGTCGTGGAGGGGAAGCTCGCCGAGGCGGAGGAAATCCGCCGCGAACGAACGGATGTCATCGGTGCGGCCGGTGGCATCGTTGTCGCTGAGCGCGTGGCTGAGCGCGACCACTGCTGCCGTCACCTGATCGACACTCTTGTCGATGCCAACGAGGCGATCGTCTGCGCTGTCGACGACGATCTGCCGGGCCAGGCGCCATGCCGACGCCTCGGTGATGACTGTCGCGTCCGGTTCGCGCCCGATGAGCCGGGCATACTCACGGAAAAGTCCGCTTGCGAACGAGTTGTAGGTGGCGATCGTGGGCGCCTCGAGCACATCGATGCCGAGGCTCGGGTTCTCCTCTCGCTGAAGATCCTGCAACTGACCGATCCGTTTGCCGACGCGCTCGGCCAGTTCTCCTGCGGCCTTGCGGGTGAAGGTCAGGCCGAGGATCTCGGGCACGCGTACTTTGCCGTTCGCGAGAAGCCAGACGATGCGGTTGGCCATGGTCTCGGTCTTGCCACTGCCGGCACCCGCGACGACGAGCGCCGGGCTCAGGTCGGCCTCGATCACGGCGACCTGCTCGGCCGTGGGCTGGGGAAGGCCGAGCTTCTCGGCGATGTCGCGTGCAGACAGAGTGACGCCGGTCATGCACTCACCGCCGCGACAAGGTGAATGCGGTACATCGGATCTGCCTTCGGGTCCCGTTCGTCGAGATTCGGGTTGCCGGTGAACTCTGCGGCGGCCATGCCATGGCCGGCGGTGACGACCCTCGTGGTGAACGCGTCTCGCTCGTCGTCGGTCATGGGCTGCTGGGCCAGCACCTTGTAGTTCTTGCCGCGGGTACCACCGGAAACATACAGCAGGGTTGCTCCTCCTGACGGGTCGTCCGGAGTCGTCCCCTCGATCGCCCCTGCCGCGAGCGCGAGCTGGTACCCGCCGAGCTGCGGGTTCTCGTCGACCTTCGATTTCGACGGAGCCGTCTTGCCTGTCTTCAGGTCGACGATCACGATTTCTCCGCTGGGAAGCCGCTCGACGCGGTCGATGGTCCCAGATAGCCGCACCTGGCCGAGCGTCACGCTGAACTTTCCCTCCGCGCCGATGGCCTCGCTTCCTGCCCGATGGAAGTCGGTGAGGTAGTCGGACAGTCCCTCGACCAGCCGGTAAGTGAGCCGGCGCTGCCGCTCCGCGAGCCATGGCGCTTCGAAATACAGTTCGGACCAGTGTTCGTCGATGTGTTGCCAGAGCCGTTCGACGCTGACGTCGTCGTCGGTGAGTTCAGCCGCAGGTATCCGGCCCGCCTTCTCCATGGCAGCATGCACGACCGTGCCAATACCGGCGGCGAGTCCTGACGGCGCTGCCGCCATGGTGTCGATGAACCAGGCGAGGCCGGACTTCTCGAACGTCTCGAGTTTGGACGGAGACACCGGCACAACCGACTCCGGGTCGGTCAGGTCGACCAGCGGAGCTGTCGTCGACGGTTCGAGCAGGCCGTACCACTCCTCCGGGTCCGCTCCGGGCACTCCCTCGGCGGCGAGGCGGGCGAGAGCCGATGCCGCGTGCGGGTCACCCGACGTGACCAGCCGTCTGCGCAGGCTTCCGACCATGCCCCGGAGAGACAGCGGATGCTCACCGTCGGCACGGCGCACAGGCTCGACCGCCCGGATGGCCGGGAAGCGGAGAAAGGCTGACGGCTGCTCGTCGTCGTTGACCGTAGCCGAGAGCACGACCTGCGTTCGTGCCCTCGAGATCGCGAGAGCGAACATCCGCAATTCATCGGACAGGACCTCGGCCCTGGCGTCGAGGTCGGCGACCGGGAGCCCGGCGGCGAGCTGGCTGAGGTGATGCGGGTAGAGCAACGATCCCCGCAACTGCGGGTTGGGCCAGGCTCCGTCCTGCAGTCCGGCGACCACGACGACGTCGAACTCGCTCCCGACGACCGAGCTCGGGGTTCCGAGAAAGACAGCGTCTGCCGCCGACTGCGGGGTGAGGGAATCCTCGGGTACTTCGGACGCGAGGATTTCGTCGACGAACCGGCCCGCGGGCTCGGCCGGGTGTCTTTCGACGAACCGCTTCGCGGCGGTGAACAGCGCCATGACGCTGTCGAGGTTGCGGTTCGCTTCGTCGGCGGCGAGACCGGATCCGAGCGCCTGCGCCGACCAGGTCGAGGCGAGGGAACTGCGTTCCCAGAACAGCCAGAGCAGTTCTTCGATGCTCGCTCCGGCGTCAGCGGCTCCCCGGGCCTCTGCGAGTGTCCTGGCGAACCTCCCCGCTGCCCGTGCCGCTGCGGAGTCAATGGTCGTGAAACGCCCTGGCTGCTCGAGCGCATCGACGAGGAGGTCATCTCCTGATCGGGTGCCGGCACCCGCCAGCTCTTCGTGCCGGAGCGCGCGGCGGATCCGCCGCAGCGAGATTCCATCGAGGCCGCACAGAGGCCCGGTCAGAAGCGATGTGGCCAGTTCTGCCGAGGGCTCGGTGCGGCCGAGCACGAACGCGACTGCGGAGATCAGCTGGGCGGAGGCATACTCGGCCCGGATGGTGCGGCCTCCTGCCGGGGCCGCCGCTGGAACCTCGGCGAGCGCGAGCGCACGCGCGAGAACCGGAATCGTTGCGCCCGACCGGACGATCACGGCCAGGCGCGACCACGGGATGTTCCCGAACAAGTGGTGTTCGCGTAGCACTCGGGCGATCTGCTGGTGCTCGGCGGCTGTCGACGTGGCCTCAAGGCGCACGATGGCGGGCACCTGATCAATGGTGAACTCGTCACGCTCGACTGCCAGAGCGCTGCGGTGCGCGATCGCCCCCGCTGTGCCTACCCGCTCGGTCACCTGCCGGACAAGCGAACGGATGTCGTCGCCATGACGGTACGACGTGGAGAGCGTGTGCCGCTCCACCGGGACGCCGAGCGCACTCCCCAGGCTGGCGAGTGCCGCCGGATCGGATCCCCTGAAGGTGCTCGACGTGACATCCGGATCTCCGAATGCGACGACAGCGACACCCCGGCGGGCCAGGGCGCGCAGAAGAGCGAGCGCAGACGGCCCCTGCTCCTGGAAGTCATCGATCACGACGAGGCGCAGCGATTCGAGACCGAAGCCTCGCGAAATCTCGGTTGTCGCCTGAGCGACGATCTCGGCCGAGTCCAGATAGTCACCACCGAAGCTGTCGACCACTCCCTCGTACTCGGCGATGAACCGGGCAGCTGCGACCCATTCGGGTCGCCCGTGCTGACGGCCGAGCCTCGCGAGAGACTCCGGGCGCAGGCCTGCCTCGACGGTTCGCATCATGAGCTCGCGCAACTCGGTCCGGAAACCCTTGAGGCGGCGCACATCGGCAACGAGCGGTTCGGGCCAGTCCGGCCCGCTGCCGTCGGTTTCGTGCCAGGCGAGGAGTTCCGCAATGACTGTGTCCTGCTCGGCGCCGGTCAGAAGCCGGGGCTGCTCCCTGCCCTCGAGGGAAGCCCGCGCGCTGACGATCGAGAACGCGACGGAACTGAGGGTGCGGGCGAGCGGGCCTTCGGTCGGGACGCCGACTCGCAGCGCGAGCCGATCACGAAGCGCTGCGGCGGCGCGGCGATTGGGGGCGAGAACGAGCACCTCGGCAGGGCTGTACCCGCGGGCGAGAATGCGCTCGGCAACGAGCTCAACCACCGTCGACGTCTTGCCTGTGCCTGGTGCCCCGCTGACCGCCGCGCTCGCACCGTCCGCGACGTCCAGGACCGCCTGCTGCGAAGCATCCGGAACCAGCAGTTCTCCTGCCACCGTCACACGTCGTGTGCTCTGAAATCCGCGTATCGCCACGACAGTCAAGCTACCGGGCGCCACCGACACTGCCGGGATGCCGTGCCGCCCCTGTTCGCTCTCGGCGCTCGCCGGCGGTCGAGACGGGTGGAGCAACTGCCGTAATGTTGCTGGTAACGCAAGGAAAGGTGCTTTACGTGGAGATCCGAATCGGTATTACCAACAGCGGGCGCGAGCTCAGCTTCGAGTCCGCACAGACCGCCACCGAGATCGAACAGACGATCTCTGACGCGCTGGGCTCGGACAAGAGCTACTTCACCCTCGCCGATGACAAGGGCCGCCTGTACATCGTTCCGTCCGCCGGGCTCGCTTACGTCGAAATCGGCAGCGAAGAGACCCGCCGTATCGGTTTCGTCGGCTAAGGATCCCTCTGTGGAACTCCTTTTCATCATCCTGTTCGGCATCGCCGCAGGCCTGGGTGTTCATTACGCATTGCCGTGGCGCGGCACCCACGGCGTCGCACTGATCCCCGCTGTCGGCGGAATCGTCGCGGCGATCGTCTGGGTCGGGCTCACCTGGCTCGGCTGGGCATGGGACGGCGGCTGGATCTGGGCCGTCACCCTCGTCGCAGCTCTCGTGGTCGCAGCGATCGTTGATGTGACTCTCGGCCGCTCGCGCAAGGTTTCCGACCAGAAGCGACTGGTCGCGCTCGGAGGCTGACGCGGCTTACCTCTGGCCGCACGCGGCGGAGCTGGATAGTCTGTCATCGACCAACGGAGGTTGCGATGACGAGGTTCGTGATCGACGCCGGCGTTCTCCTTCATCTGGCAGCGGCCGACACGCAGATCGCAGTCGAACATGAGCTGCTCGCCCCGACGCTGATCCGCTCACAGACGCTGTCGCTCCTGCACGAGTCCGTGGCCGCCGGGGACCTTGACGCAAGAACCGCCCAGGGCAGGCTCGCTCGCATCGCGAGCGTGAAGATCAGGATTCTCGGCGATTCCGTGCTGAGACGCCACGCCTGGCGAATTGCCGATGAGTTCGGGTGGGCTTCGACGTATCAGGCGGAATATGTCGCGCTGGCCCAGCTGCAGGCGGATGCATTCATCACGCTCGACGCCGAACTGGCGCACCGGCTCTCCGGGCGCGTCGCGGTCGCGTCCGTCGACGCCCTCACAACGAGGTAGCCGCCTCGACGAGTCAGGCCGTCAGCCCGAGTGCATCCATCCGGCGGGTGTGGGTCGCGATGAGTTCGGTGAACACCGGCTCGATCCGCTCTTCGTCGGATTTGCTGTGACCTTCGAGGTTCAGTGCCGACTGAGCGAGAAGAAGGGTGTCTCCGACGAGCCGCCTGCCGCACATCGCGAAGAAGTGGGCGCGTTTCGGGTCGACAGCGATGGCATCCGTCAGCAGGTCCACGATGCCGGCTGAACCGGAATCCGCACCGAGAAGGCTTGCGTACCGGGAGCCGATCTCAGAGGGCAGACCGTCCGAGAGCCGGATGAAGAAGTCGTCGAGGAATCCCTGCGTGATGTACAGGGTCAGCAAGCTTTCGTTGACGGATGCTCCGCGCGTCAGCTCGAGGAATCGATCGATCCCTGGCACGAACGGCGCCATCACCTCGGTCGGGTCTTCACCGCGACGGCGGATCTCGGCGACGAGCCCCTGGTGCTTGGCCAGGGCGAAACCAGCGGCGGCAGACAGCGTCTGGGTGGCGTCGAGATCCTTGGACGTAGCGCTGATGTTCGAAATCGACTGGAAGAAGCACAGCTGCAGGTACGCGACCTGCCCAAGGTAGCTGGACGTGTCAGGGGCGAGTTCGGCGAAGTCCACCTTGGTGGCCTCAATCGTGCCCGCTCGGACGCGAAGGCGCGGGAGCGGTGCTCGGGACCTGGACGCGCTAAACCATGAAACCACGGCTCCAGTGTAGATGTTCGGTAGGCTAGGCCTTGTCCCCGGCATCGGATCGGGACGCTACGCCTCAAAAATATGCAGGGCGTAGACCGCTTATATGCATTGACAGGCAAGCACACACGTGACTTTTACGGATCTCGGCGTCGACCAGGACATAGCAGACGCTCTCGCAACAAAGGGCATCCTCGAACCCTTCCCCATTCAGGAACAGACCATCCCCCTCGCCCTTGACGGCCAGGACATCATCGGACAGGCGAAGACCGGAACCGGCAAGACCTTCGGTTTCGGCCTGCCCGTTCTGCAGCGCATCGGAAACGACCCGGCTCCCGGCGTCGTCGCGCTCATCGTCGTCCCGACCCGCGAACTCTGCGTCCAGGTGACCGAGGACATCGAACTGGCAGCGTCGAACCGCCCCACGAAGATCGTTTCGATCTATGGCGGCAAGGCGTATGAGGGCCAGATCGAACAGCTCAAGGCTGGCGCTCAGGTCGTCGTCGGAACCCCCGGCCGCCTGATCGACCTCAACAATCAGCGCCTGCTCGACCTGTCGAACGTGCGCGAAATGGTGCTCGACGAGGCTGACAAGATGCTCGACCTCGGCTTCCTCGCCGACATCGAGAAGCTTTTCTCCAAGACCCCGACGGACCGGCACACAATGCTGTTCTCGGCGACCATGCCCGGCCCGATCGTCGCCCTCGCACGCCGCTTCATGTCGAAGCCGATTCACATCCGTGCCTCTGACCCCGATGAGGGCCTCATGCAGGCCAACATCAAGCACCTCGTCTACCGCGCGCACAACATGGACAAGGACGAGGTCATCGCCCGCATCCTTCAGTCAGAAGGCCGCGGCAAGACCGTCATCTTCACGCGCACGAAGCGTTCGGCCGCCAAGCTCGTCGAAGAGCTCACCGATCGCGGCTTCAACGCGGCTGCGGTGCACGGCGACCTCGGCCAGGAGCAGCGTGAGCGAGCGATGGCTGCGTTCAAGGCGGGCAAGAAGGACGTTCTCATCGCCACGGATGTCGCTGCTCGCGGAATCGACGTCAACGACGTCACCCACGTGATCAACCACACCATCCCCGAGGATGAGAAGACGTACCTGCACCGCGTCGGCCGCACCGGCCGCGCAGGCAAGACCGGTATCGCCGTGACTTTCGTGGACTGGGACGACCTGCACAAGTGGGCGCTCATCAACAAGGCGCTCGACTTCGGACAGCCAGAGCCGACCGAGACGTACTCGTCGAGCCCTCATCTGTTCACCGACCTCGACATTCCTGAGGGCACCAAGGGTCGCCTCCGTCCCACGTCGATCGTGGCTCCCCCGAGCCGCGGTGCGCGTGAGAGCGGATCCCGCGACGGTGGACGCTCTCGGACCGACGGTGGATCGCGTGACTCGTCGCGCGGTCGTGGCCGCACGCGCACCCCGTCGACGGATGCTCCGCGCGACGAGACACCGGTCGTCGCCGCTGGCACGCACGACGGTCAGGGCCCAGAGCACCACGACGGAAACAGCGCGCCGCGTCGCCGCAGCCGCACCCGCCGTCGCACGAACCGCCCGGAGTAGTCCGACACAGCAAAGGCCCGCCCGAACCTCGGTTCGAGCGGGCCTTTTCGCTGCGCACGCGCGTTGCTCGGTCAGTTTTGGTCGAGGATTCTCGAGTTTTTCAGCCGCACGTGACCGAGCGGCGGTGCGTACCGCCATTACCGACCGAGCAGCGTGTCAGTGTGACGGATACGTCGGCTGCGACCCCGTGCCGGCGTCGATGATTGCCTGCACGACGGCATCCGGGGTGGTGTTCTCGCCCAGCCGGTTGGGTTTTCCCTCACCGTGGTAGTCGCTCGATCCGGTGAGCACGAGGTCGAACCGCTCCGCGAGTTCGCGGAGTCTAACCTTGCCGTCCTCGGTGTTCTCGCGGTGGTCGATCTCGAGCCCGAACAGGCCGGCGTCGACGAGTTGCCCGAGCTCCCTCTCGCTGATCATGGCGTCACGCCCGCGAGTTGCCGGGTGCGCGATCACGGGCACTCCCCCCGCTGCCTTCACCAGCCGCACCGCCTTGAGCGGGTCGGGGGCATAGTGCGGCAGGTAGTACCCGGTGCGGGGGTGCAGGATGCCGGCGAACGCCTCCGACCGAGTGGGCACGTGTCCACGAGCGACGAGGGCGTCGGCGATGTGCGGCCGCCCCACCGTGGCTCCCGGAGTGGTCTGTGCGACGACGTCGTCCCAGCTCAGGCTGTAGTCGGCCGCAATCTTCTGCACGATCGATTCGGCACGCCGCAGCCGCGACTCGCGGATCCGCGCGGTCTCGGTGTTGAGGTCACCGTTGTCCGGGTCGAAGAGGTATGCCAGAAGGTGCACGCTTCTGTAACCGAGCCGCGCACTGAATTCCATGCCGGG
Organism: Mycetocola sp. TRD_SC_2; assembly: GCF_055361225.1. Lineage (NCBI taxonomy): Bacteria > Bacillati > Actinomycetota > Actinomycetes > Micrococcales > Microbacteriaceae > Mycetocola > Mycetocola sp. TRD_SC_2. The sequence goes on from NZ_CM143954.1 coordinate 2,005,301, forward strand.
AATGAGCGTGATGCCCGCCTCGGTCGCGGCGACGGATGCCTCCTGCCAGCCGGCCGTCGAGTCGTGGTCGGTCAGCGCTACGACTCCCAGCCCGGCTGCCGCCGCTTCACGGATCACGCGGGACGGTGACTGCGTGCCGTCGGACACCCGGGAGTGCGTGTGCAGGTCCGCGGGCCCGGTGAAGAGGGGTCGAGCTGGCATCCTCACAGTGTATGGCCGAGGGCGCGTGTTTCCGGCCTCCTCCCAGTTGCGAGTCGATAGTCTTGCTGGACCATGCTCAAAGTCCTCGGCGCTCTCGCCACCGTTGCGGTCGCCGTACTTCTCCTCGTGCTGACCTGGCCGCAATTCTTCGGCCTGCAGACCACGTGGATCATCGCTCAGATCGCCTCGATGCGATCGCTCGTCATCGTCGCAGCGGTCCTCGCGGCCATTGTGTTCGCCCTCCTCGCGCTTGCCCGCCCACTCCGTGCCTTCGCCGGAACGATCGTGCTCCTGCTGCTCGTCTTCGCCGGCGCGAACGCGGCCATCACCGTGAATCGCGGGCTGGGCGACACAGCGTTCGCCGAGAAGACGCCGGACTCCATCACCGTGCTCAGCTGGAACACCCTCGGCGACGCGCCAGGGGCGGATGCCGTCGCCCAGCTTGCGGTGGACTCCGGCGCTGACGTTCTCTCGCTTCCAGAAACCACGCAGGAGACCGGGATCGAGATCGCCGAGCGGATGCGTGACCTCGGCCGCCCGATGTGGGTACTGACCGAGTGGTTCGACCAGATCTCCCCCGCCAGGTCGACCACCGTTCTGATCAGCCCGGATCTCGGTGACTACGTCAAGGTCACGAGCAACGAGGAACGCGAGGAGAACACCACCGTGCTCCCGACGATCATCGTCGAGCCCGTGAACGGTGAGGGCCCCACCTTCATCGCGGCGCACGCCGTCGCTCCCATCACGGGACAGATGGAGAACTGGCGGAACGACCTGAGCTGGCTTGCCGAGCAGTGTGCAGGCGGCAGCGTCATCATGGCCGGAGATTTCAACGCCACGCTCGACAACATGGCGGGGCTCGGCGCAACGGATGCTGCGACGCTCGGCGAGTGCGTCGACGCGGGGGAAGCCTCAGGCAACGGTGCGGTCGGAACGTGGCCGACCGGCATCCCGGCCCTCGTCGGTGCACCGATCGACCACGTTATGGCAACGCCGGACTGGGCTGTGACCGGCATGAGGGTGATCACCGAAACAGACGACAGCGGGAGCGATCACCGCCCCGTGCTCGTCCAGCTCAGCCGGGCGGCCCCGACAGGCTGATCCGGGCCGACACCGCCGATCGGTGGGACAATGGGAGCATGGGAACTCCGAGCGACACCACAACAACGGCAAGCACCGGCATCGCGCCGGCCAGCGAAGAGACAACGAGCGAAGAACCGCGCGGCACATCAAACCGGTCGACCACCCCGGCGTCGACGCAGTTCCAGGACTTTATCGGCTCCAACTGGGCCGATCGCGTCGACGAACTCCCGGCACCGCGCGAGCAGGCCCGCTACGCCGCGGAGCGCCGCGCCCGGGTCTCAGCCGCGTTCGGTGGCCAGCGCATCGTGGTCCCCGCCGGAGCGCTCAAGCAGCGCTCCAACGACACTGACTACCCGTTCCGTGCCCACTCGGCCTTCTCGCACCTCACCGGCTGGGGCTCCGATTCAGAACCAGACGCGGTCCTCGTCCTCGACCCGACCCAGGACGGTCACGACGCGACGCTGTACTTCCGCGAGCGCGCCGACCGCACATCCAACGAGTTCTACGCCAACCCGGCGATCGGCGAATTCTGGATCGGCGCACGCCCGTCTCTCGCCCAGGTCGCCTCCGACCTCGGCGTCAAGACCGACCACATCGACTCCTTCGCTCCGACAGAGGCGGATGTCACGGTCGACGAGCACGACGAACTCACGACGTTCCTCTCCGAACTCCGGCTCGTGAAGGACGACTACGAGATCGCGCAGCTCCGCCTCGCCGTGAATGCCACGGCACGCGGATTCGACGACGTCATCGCCGACTTCCCCCGCATCACCACCCACGAGCGAGGCGAGCGGGCCGTCGAGGGTGTCTTCTACACTCGCGCGCGACTCGACGGCAACGCAGTCGGCTACGACACCATCGCCGCCTCCGGCCCGCACGCGTGCATCCTGCACTGGACGCGGAATGACGGACCGGTGTCGCCGGGCGACCTCATGCTCCTCGACGCCGGCGTCGAGGTCGACAGCCTGTACACCGCCGACATCACGAGAACCCTCCCGGCCAACGGAAAGTTCACCGAGGTACAACGAGCCGTCTACGAAGCCGTCCGCGAGGCAGCGGATGCCGCATTCGCCATCGTCAGGCCCGGCATCATCTTCCGCGATGTTCACGCCGAGGCGATGAAGGTCATCGCGAAGCACACGGCGGCGTGGGGGCTGTTGCCCGGCACCGCCGAGGAGTCACTCGACCCGGCGAACCAGTTCCACCGTCGTTACATGGTGCACGGAACGAGCCACCACCTCGGTATCGACGTTCACGACTGTGCCGCGGCCCGCCGTGACATGTACCACGACGGCGAAGTGAAAGCCGGAATGGTCTTCACCATCGAGCCAGGTCTCTACTTCCAGCCGGACGACCTCACCGTTCCCGAGGAATTCCGCGGGATCGGCGTGCGCATCGAGGATGACATCCTCGTCACCGAGACCGGTGCCGAGAACCTGTCATCGGCAATCCCCCGCAGCGCGGACGAGGTCGAAGCGTGGATTGCCCGGCTGAACAGCTGACGAACGAACGCTACTCGGGTGTTCCGCCGTTGAGCACGTTGCGTGCGCGGTTGGCCAGGTCGGGCGCGACGAGAACGGTGTAACTCGTCGCGATCACCTGCATGACCGACGTGAAGTCACGGCGCCTGCGGTTCATGGCGTACGAAACGATGGTGAACATCATGCCGAACGCGGCACCGATGAGAATGGCGGCACCGACGAAGACGAGGTCGGACGCCGGGTTGATGATCACAAGCAGCAAACCGAAGAACAGACCGAGCCAGGCGCCGCTGAGCGCTCCGGCGCCGGCAGCGCGTCCGTAGCTGAGCTTGCCGGTGACCCGCTCGACGCTCTTGAGCCCGTCGCCGACGATCGACACCTGTTTGACCGGAAAGTCGGCCTGAGCAAGGAGATCGACGGCCTTCTGTGCCTCGCTGTACGTCTCAAAGCTCGCGACGGTCTCGCCGCGGGGAATCACGATATCGAGGGGCCCGCGGGACATGCCGCGACGCTGCTGTTGGTTGCTCACACGCCTATTCTCCCACCCACGCGGCAAATTCGCCCGGAACGGCAGCGCTCCACCCCGCTCACGGGTTCGCGCGCTAAGTTAGGGGGGTGAGTGGCACAAGAGTTTTCGTCGCCCGGCTGGCCGGGTGCACCGTCTTCGACCCCGCGGGTGACCGCGTGGGCAAGGTGCGCGACGTCCTCGTCGTCTACCGCAAGAACGACCCGCCACGGGTTGTCGGCCTGATCGTCGAGATCCCGGGCAAACGTCGGGTGTTCGTCTCCATCGGTCGGGTCACCTCCATCGCCTCGGGGCAGATCATCACCACGGGCCTCATCAACGTGCGCCGCTTCGAGCAGCGTGGTGGCGAAGTTCGCGTCATCGCCGAACTCCTCGGCCGCAAGGTGGAATTCGTCGATGGTTCGGGCGAAGCCACCATCGAAGACATCGCGATCGAAGAGGTCGGCCCTGGGGCATGGTCAGTCAGCCAGTACTTCGTCCGCAGGCCCAAACTGTCGCCGAGCCCGTTCGCGAAGGGAGCGACGACCTTCGCGACCTGGCGCGAGATCCGTGAAAAGCAGACCGGCAGCGAAGCCCAGTCGGCCGAGCAGCTCATCGCCACATACTCGGACCTCAAACCCGCCGACCTCGCGAACACCCTCCTCGACCTGCCCCAGGACCGCATGATCGAAGTCGCCGAAGAACTCCCCGATGCGCGCCTCGCCGACGCACTCGAGGAGATGCCCGAGTCCGACCAGGTCCACATCCTCGCCGAGCTCGGTGACGAGCGCGCGGCTGACGTTCTCGACCACATGCAGCCGGACGACGCCGCGGACCTCATCGCGCAGCTGCCCGCCGACCGCGGCGAACGCCTCCTGCAGCTGATGGAGCCCGAAGAAGCAGAAGATGTCCGGATGCTCCTCGCGTTCGCGCCGGACACCGCCGGCGGTCTGATGACGACAGAACCTGTCATCCTCTCCGCTGACTCCACCGTCGCCGAAGCGCTCGCCCTCATCCGGCGCCCAGAGCTTCCCCCAGCCCTCGGCGCGGCGGTGTGCGTAACCCTGCCGCCGTACGAACCGCCGACCGGCCGATACCTCGGGATCGTTCACTTCCAGCGGATGCTCCGCTACCCGCCCCATGAACGACTCGGTTCGATCATGGACCAGAGCCTCGACCCGGTCACGGCGAAAGCATCCGCCGCCGAAGTGTCGCGCATCCTCGCGAGCTACGACCTCGTCTCGGTACCCGTCGTCGACGACAACCACCGACTCGTCGGGGTGGTGACGATTGATGATGTCCTCGACTACCTGCTGCCGGAAGACTGGCGAAGTCAGAACGACGACGAACCGGTGACCACACACAGACCACAGGGAAGGAGGGCAGCTCGTGCCTAAGACGCGCAAGAGCGGGGTCCGCCTCGACGCTCCCAAGGGCCGCCGTGCCGGACTGCTCCCCGACCGCAACCGTGAGTCGAGCGACCGGTTCGGCCGGTTCACCGAGTGGGTCGCGCGGGCGATGGGCACTCCAACGTTCCTCGCCGGCCTGACCCTGTTCTGCGCCGCCTGGATTGCCTACAACACCTGGGGCCCTCAGGATTTCCGCTTCGACTCTGCCGCGCGCGGGTTCACAGCACTCACCCTCATGCTCTCGCTCCAGGCGTCGTACGCGGCTCCCCTCATCCTGCTCGCGCAGAACCGACAGGACGACCGCGACCGCGTGCAGATCGAGCAGGATCGCCAGCGTTCCGAGCGAAACCTCAATGACACCGAGTATCTCGCCCGCGAGGTCGTCGCGCTCCGGCTCGCGATGAAGGACATGGCGTCGAAGGACTTCATCCGCCAGGAACTCCGTGGGCTGCTGGAGGAGCTCGACAAAGACAAAGGCTCTGATGATGCCCGGCGCTGATCTCGAAGCCCGCATCACGGCGGCTCTCGCCGGCGTGATCGACCCGGAGATCCGCAAACCGATCACCGAGCTCGGCATGGTGAAGGACGTATTCGTCGATGACGGCGGTGCGGCATCCGTCGGTATCGTGCTCACGATCGTCGGCTGCCCCGCAGCGAGCGCGATCGAACGCGACGTGACCGCGGCCGTTGCGTCCGTTCCCGGTGTCACGTCGACGAGCATCGCCGTCGGGGTGATGACGCCCGGGGAACGCAAGGCTCTCACTGACCGGCTACGTGGTTCGAAGGCGGCCAGAGTGATGCCGTTCGGTCCGGATTCACTCACGCGCGTGATCGCGGTCACGAGCGGTAAGGGCGGTGTCGGCAAATCCACCCTCACCGCGAACCTCGCCGTCGAACTCGCGTCGCGCGGTCTCTCCGTCGGCATCGTCGACGCGGACGTCCACGGGTTCTCGATCCCAGGGCTCCTCGGGCTGACGGATGCCGCCGCTCGGGCCGGCGCGATCACGCGCCCCACGCAAGTGGGCGACATGATCCTCCCGCCGATCGCCCACGGGGTGAAGGTCATTTCCATCGGCATGTTCGTCGAACCCGGCGCCTCCTCCGCTGTCGCGTGGCGCGGTCCGATGCTTCACCGGACGATCACCCAGTTCCTCACCGACGTCTATTTCGGCGACCTCGACGTTCTGCTGCTCGACCTGCCTCCCGGCACCGGCGATGTAGCGATCTCGATCGGGCAGATCCTGCCTCACGCCGATGTGCTCGTCGTCACCACTCCGCAACCAGCCGCCGCCGATGTCGCCGAGCGCAGCGGGATTGTCGCCCGCCAGACCGGACAGCGGGTGATGGGAGTCGTCGAGAACATGGCTGGGCTCGTCCAGCAGGATGGCACTGTCCTCTCCCTCTTCGGTGAGGGAGGCGGCGCCGAGGTCGCTCGGCGCTTGAGCGACGGCGATGTCCCCTCGGTCCCGCTGCTCGCCTCGGTACCGATCAGCGTGCCGTTGAGAACAGGCGGCGACACGGGTCTGCCCGTCGTCCTGTCGGATCCGGCCGACCCGGCCAGCGTTGCCATTCGCAGCGTCGCCGACCGGGTCGCGCAAGCCGGGCGTGGACTCGCCGGTCGCAAGCTCGGCCTCGCCCCGGTGTAGCGGACCATGAACCGCCGGGCCTCACTGCTGACCGCCGTCGGCGCGGTTCTTCTGCTCACGGGTCTAGCGGGATGCAGCGGACAGCAGTCCGCGTCGTTGTCCGGTGAACTGCGAGTGGAGATCCAGCAGGGCAGGACGGACTACACCAGCGGGACCATCGTCATCCGGGTCGTGAACGAGTCCGACAACGATATCGGTCTGCGGCAGGTGGCCCTCGTCACACCGGCGTTTCCCGACACCGCACCCTGGGAACGGGGCACGACGGTGCGGGCGGGGACGACGGTCGACCTGCGAACCCCTCTCCCCGAGCCGGACTGTGCCGCCTCGACCGACGCGCCCCAGGTGTCGCTCGAGTTCCGTTCCCGGAACGGTCAGGGAACCGTTGCGATCGGGGCATCCGACCCGCTGGGCACCCTCACGAGGCTTCACGACGAGGTCTGCCTCGCGGAGGAGGTCGGGCGGCTGGCGACGATCACGGTTGGCGCACCACAGGTGACCGGGACCGGAGCGGACTCGGTTGCCATGCTCCCGGTCACCTTCACCCCGACCGGTGCAGACGGAACTCTCACCGTGACGGGCGCGGCATCCACTCCCCTGCTCAAGCCGGCCACATCGGCGACGGGGACTGAGCTGACCGACTGGTCGTTAACTGTCGCGCTGCCCGGCTCAGGCAACGCCGTGACCGAGCGACTCCAGGTGATTCCCGCCCGATGCGACCCTCACGCCATCGCCGAAGACAAGGTCGGCACGGTTCTTCTGCTCAGCGTCGACACCGGAAATCGAACGGGCACGTACCGCCTCGTTCCACCGACGGATGTGACGGACGCTCTGCTGGCGTTCGTTCATGACGCCTGCGGAATGCCCTGACGTCAGGTCGACTCTGCGTCGAACGGGGGCGGATCGACCGTCTCGCCCGCCGCGATACGGCGCGACCGATCGACAGCCCCGGAGGAGATGAAGGGATTCGACGACGTGCCGACGGGGGAATCCGATGCCGCCGTTGTCGCAGCGGCAGCGCCAGCCACGGCAGCTTCCGAGGCGGCCGCCCCGGCGTCACTCGACGGCGGTTTGATCACGGGAGCTGGGTCCGGCGAGTCGTCGAGCAGGGCTTCGCGGATGATGCGGCGCGGGTCGTACTGGCGCGGGTCGAGCTTTTGCCAGTCGACGTCATCGAACTCCGGGCCCATCTCGTCGCGCATGCGGTCCTTGGCACCGCGTGCCATGTCACGCAGCGACCGGATCAGCTGCGCGAGTTTGGCAGCGTATCCCGGAAGCCGGTCCGGGCCCAGCAGAAAGACAGCGATCACCCCGATCAGGAGGAGCTTCTCAAACGTCAGGCCAAAGAACACGAGTTCAGACTATCGCGCCGCGCCTCGCAAAACGCCGCAGGCTGCGCCGGTACTCTTATGCCAACCACCACCGGGAGCTGCAAGTGTCTGAACAAGATTCGAACTGGAAGTACGCCGACTACATCGTCACCGAATCTGAGGCGATCGCGAAAGCTCGGGCGCAATCGCTCGAGCTCGGCATCGAACCGCTGTCGCCCGCGATGGGCGCCCAGGTCGCCGTTCTGACCGCGGCAACGAGCGCGCAGAGCATCGTCGAGATCGGAACCGGTGCCGGCGTGTCAGGGCTGTGGCTGCTGCACTCGTCTCCCCGTTCCGTGCTGACCTCCATCGACTCCGAGGTCGAGCACCTGGGTTACGCCCGCCAGGCTTTCTCCGACGCCCGGATCGCTCCCAACCGCATCCGTCTCATCACGGGCAAGGCCCTCGAGGTTCTTCCCCGCATGAACGAGAACTCCTACGACGTGGTCTACGTCGACGCCGACCCCTCCCAGGTGATCGAGAACGTCGAGCATGGCCTGCGGCTGGCTCGCGCCGGTGGCACCGTGCTGGTCCCCCACGCACTGTGGCGCGGTCGGGTCGCCGATCCGGCCCAGCGCGATGATGTCACGAGCGCATTCCGCACTCTCGTGCAGGAGATCGCCTCGTCGAACGCTGTCGTCAGTGCCCTCTCCCCCGTCGGCGATGGCCTGCTTCAGATCACCAAGCTCGGCTGAGCGGGCTCACAAACACAAAAAGAAAGACGCGGATGCGTGTGGTCGAGTGACCACCAGCATTCGCGTCTTTCACAAGAAGAGACTAGCTCGGGGAAACAACCCCGGCCAGTGCATCGTGGAGTTCCTTGGCTTCAGCATCGTTCACGGAGACGACGAGTCGTCCGCCGCCTTCGAGCGGAACCCGCACGATGATCAGCCGACCCTCCTTTACGGCCTCCATCGGCCCATCCCCAGTCCTCGGCTTCATCGCGGCCATTCGGCTCCCCTTTCGTGGCTTTGAACTCTATTATCCCGCATTCAGGCGGGACCAGCGAAATCGATGACATTAGGGTCCCGGATTGGGGGCATCATCACGGTGGTGTCCAGTCGTAACCATCGACCCTCCAGGCGATGAGAATCCAGCCCACTTGCGCGGCGATGCTGAGGCCGACAACGGCCCACCGATACACGACCGATCGTGGTTGCGCGACCACTCCGGCCAGCGGGAACACCGGCATGAGCAACCGGAACGTACTCGACTGCGGAAAGAAGACTGCGAAGAGGTAGAGCAGGTAGCTCGCGACCCAGAGGCGGAGGTCCACACCGATGCGCCTGGCTGGCTGAGAGGAGAGGAGGGCGACGCCGCAAGCGACGAGCAGCAGAACGCCCGCGGCTCCCCACCACATCGGCGCGGGCAGCCCGAGCCCGTTCTCGGCCCACCAGCCGAGGCCCTGGAACCATCCGGCGAACGGCACGAGCGGGTTGTGACCGATGTACGCCGACCGCCAGGCGAGCTCGGTGTCGGTGTACGCGGTGAGTGAGCCGGTCACGGCCCACGCGATCAGCAGCCAGCCGAAACCGAGAACGCCGCTCGCAACGGCGGTAACGGATGCCGCTATCGCTTCCTTCCGAGGAAAAGGATCCCGTTCGCGGGTCCACCAGCGGTGCACGACGTGGAGCAGCAAAAACAGAGCGAAGGCGAGCCCGCTCGGCCGGGTGAAGGACGCAACCGCGAGAACGGGCAGGACCAGCCAGTATCTCCGGCGCATCACGAGGTAGAGGGCACTGGCGAGCAACAACAGGTGCATCGACTCCGCATACGCGACCTGCATCACCGGAGACAACGGTGACACCGAATAGCAGACGACGGCGAACATCGCGGTGCCAGGCGAGAGGACGAGGCGGAACAGTTTCGCCACGACGACAGCGGAGGCGAAGCCGCAGGCGAGGGAGACGACAACGGCGACGGGCGCCCACGGCAGCCCGGTGAGCACCATGAGCAACTTCACGACAGCGGGATACACCGGCATGAATGCCCACGCGTTCTCGCCTACGTAGCCGTCGTCCGTGAGCGGAAGAACGCTCGGGTAGCCGGATTCGGCGATGATGTTGTACCAGCGACCGTCCCAGATCGATGCGAAATCGGCGTACCCGGGGCTCGCGCCCGTCCAGGCATTCGCTGGCTGTCCTGCGGCGACAACGAGCAGGATCCCGGTCGTCACCAGTCGGGCGGCGCCGAAGATCAGCAGCGCCTGGGCCCACCACGGGACGCTCCGCCACAGGTCGGCGACCGAGCGGACTCGCGTGTCAGCCACGCCCGCCGGTCAGCCAGGTGCGGAGAGCGGTCTCGCACCCGGTGATCTCGTCGAGAGCGACGCGCTCGTCATCGGCGTGGGCTTTGAGCGGGTCCCCCGGGCCGTAGTTGACGGACGGGATGCCGAGTGCCGAGAAGCGTGCGACGTCGGTCCAGCCGTACTTCGGCAGCGCTGTGCCGCCGACGGCGGCGAGGAACTCCTCGGCGATCGGAGCATCGAGTCCCGGTCTGGCGCCGTCAGCGGCATCCGTCAGCGTGACGTCGAAACCGTCGAAGAGAGCACGGATCTCCGCCTCCGCTTCGGCGGCATTCTTGTCCGGCGCGAATCGGTAGTTCACTTGCACAACGCACTCATCCGGGATCACGTTGCCCGCGATGCCGCCGGAAATCCCCACCGCGTTGAGGCCCTCGCGGTAGGCCAGGCCGTCGACCTCGATTGTGCGCGGCTCGTACGCGGCGAGGATGTCAAGAATCGGCGCCGCTTTGTGGATGGCGTTCTCCCCGACCCAGCTGCGCGCCGAGTGGGCTCGGAGCCCGGTCGTTGTAACGTTCACCCGCAGGGTGCCGTTGCACCCGCCTTCGATGTCGCCACGGGTCGGCTCACCGAGAATCGCGAAGTCCCCGACGAAGAGGTCCGGGCGTTCTTCGGCGAGGAGCCGGAGGCCGTTGACCTCGCTCGCCACCTCTTCGTTGTCGTACCACATCCACGTGACGTCGACTGCCGGGTCGGTGATCTCCGCTGCGAGCTTCAGCTGGACGGCGACTCCGCCCTTCATGTCGACGGTGCCTCTTCCCCAGAGGTAGTCGCGGCCGTCGAGCGTCTCGAACCGGGTGGGGAGGTTGTCGTTGAGCGGGACCGTGTCGATGTGCCCGGCGATAACCACGCGCCGGTCACGGCCCAGGCGCGTGCGAGCGACGATCGTGTTGCCGTGGCGGAGGACTTCGAGATGGGTGGATGCCGCGAGTGCGGTTTCGATGGCATCCGCGATGGGTTTCTCGTTCCCGGAGACCGATTCGATATCGCAGAGAGCCCTCGTGATTTCCACCGAACCGGCGGAGAGGTCGAGCGGGGGGACGTCGAGGCGCGAATCCGGCATGGCCCCAGTCTAGAGGCGGGTGTCCTGCCCGGCCGGGCGTGCGCTCCGAACTGCCCGTCTTCGCTAGCCTTGAGGTATGACCAGCACCTCAGGAACCTCGACCGCCCCGACATCCGCCTGGGGCTACGGCCTCGCAACGGTGAGCGCGAATGGAACGGTGCTTGACACCTGGTACCCGGAGCCCCGCCTCGGGACACTCCCGGCCGGTCGTGAACGATGGATCGCCCCCGCTGAGATCGAGGCCCTCGCGATTCCCGACGAGCGACGCCGTGTCCGTGTCGACATCGTGACCGTCGAGATCGACCTGAGCGAGGCGCCCAAGGACACACCGGATGCCTACCTGCGGCTCCACCTGCTCAGTCACCTTCTCGTGCAGCCGAATTCGATCAACCTCGACGGCATCTTCGGCCACCTCCCGATCACGGTCTGGACCAACGCCGGCCCCGTCCACCCCGACGACTTCGACCGCCTCCGCCCGGCGCTCGCGCGTCAGGGAATCCACGCGACGGGAGTCGACAAGTTTCCCCGACTCCTCGACTACGTCACCCCGCGCAAGGTGCGGATTGCGGATGCGTCGCGCGTTCGACTCGGAGCACACCTCGCCCCGGGCACCACGGTCATGCACGAGGGATTCGTGAATTTCAACGCGGGCACGCTCGGCTCCTCCATGGTCGAGGGCCGCATCTCACAGGGAGTCGTCGTCGGCGACGGCTCCGACATCGGTGGTGGCGCGTCGATCATGGGAACTCTCTCGGGAGGCGGAACCCAGCGGATCGCCATCGGCGCCAGGGCGCTTCTCGGCGCCAACTCCGGGATCGGTATCTCCATCGGCGACGACAGCGTCGTCGAAGCGGGTCTGTACGTGACGGCCGGAACCAAGGTGCTCGTCCTCGACGGAGACAACCCCCGCACGGCTAAGGCTGTCGAGTTGTCCGGTGTGCCCAACATTCTGTTCCGCCGCAACTCCGTTTCTGGCGCTGTCGAGGTACTCCCCCGCACCGGTGCCGGTATCCAGCTCAACCAGGCGCTCCACGCCTGAGTTCATTCCCCCAACCCTCACGAAGGAGTGATGTGGTCCGTTCTGAAGCCCGCCCCCGGCGGTCCCGTGCTTTCACCGTCTTTCTCAGCATCGTCGGAGTATTCGTCGTCGTTGTACTCGTCGGCGGAGGAATCGGCATCTGGACCGTTCAGCGTTCGTTTCCTCAACTCTCGGGGGAACTGACGGTTCCCGGGCTCGAGAACGAGGTCACCGTCCAGCGTGACGACGCCGGTATCCCCACGATCGAGGCCGACAGCGCCGTTGACCTGTTCCAGGCGCAGGGTTTCGTGCACGCACAGGACCGCTTCTGGGAGATGGACTTTCGTCGCCACGTGACGAGTGGGCGCTTGTCTGAACTCTTCGGTGAGGCGCAGGTCGGCACGGATACATTTGTGCGCACCCTGGGCTGGCGGGCCGTCGCGGAGGAGGAAGTCAAACTCCTCGACGAGCAGACACTTGCCTGGTACCAGGCATACGCCGACGGGGTGAACGCCTACCTCGCCGAGCGCAGCGGGGCGGACCTGTCGCTCGAATACGCCGTTCTTGGCCTGCAGAATCCAGGATATGAACCGGAGAAGTGGACACCAGCCGACTCGGTGGCGTGGCTGAAAGCGATGGCCTGGGACCTCCGGTCGAACCTCGAGGATGAGATCGACCGGGCACTGCTCGCCACCGAACTGACCCCGGAGCAACTGGCGCAGGTGTATCCCCCGTACCCCTACTCCGAAAATCCCACAATCGTTCCGGGCGAGACCGCGACTCCGGCGCCCGCATCCGTCGGTTCAGCAGCGCCCCTCGAGCCGGCGGACGGCGGATCCGCAGAATCACTCGTCGAGCTCAAAAAGGTGCTCGCCGACATGCCCGCGCTTCTCGGCCGCGCAGGGTCCGACATCGGGTCGAACTCCTGGGTCGTCTCAGGCGACCATACCGAGTCCGGCAAGCCGCTCCTGGCCAACGACCCGCACCTGGGTCCTGCCCTTCCATCGGTCTGGTACCAGATGGGCCTGCGCTGCTCCACGGTTTCCGAGGAGTGCCCCTTCGACGTCGCCGGGTTCAGCTTCTCCGGGATGCCCGGCATCATCATCGGGCACAACGACCGCATCGCGTGGGGGTTCACCAACCTCGGGCCGGATGTCGCCGACCTCTATCTCGAGAAGGTGTCAGGAGACTCTGTCGAACTCGACGGCGTGGCCGAACCGCTCACCATCCGCGAAGAAACGGTCAAGGTTGCCGGTGGCGACGACGTGCCGATTCGCATCCGCTCGACGTCGCGGGGACCACTCGTCACCGGGATCAGTCCTGATCTCGGCACCGTCGCATCCGAGTACCCGGCGACCGCGGAGTTGCCCGAGGGCGAGTATGAACTGTCGCTTCAGTGGACGGCCCTGACGCCCGGGAAGACCCCCGGCGCGATTTTCGCCGTCAACCGGGCAACGGACTGGGAGAGCTTCCGCGCGGGAGCCACCCTGTTCGAGGTGCCGTCGCAGAACCTCGTCTATGCCGACGTCGACGGCAACATCGGTTATCAGGCGCCGGGCCGGATCCCGATCCGGGCGAGCGGAGACGGCACGATCCCCCAGCCGGGCTGGACGAGCGCGTCGGGCTGGTCGGGTTACATCCCCTTCGAATCCCTGCCAACCCTGTACAACCCGCCGTCCGGATACATCGTCACGGCGAACAACGCCGTGCAGCCCAGTGGAGCGTCGACGTTCCTCACCCGGGACTGGGATGCCGGCTACCGTGCCGAGCGCATCGTGGAACTCCTCGATGAAGCAATAGTCGGCGGTGGGCTCACAAGCGAGGACATGAGCGAGATCCAGGCCGACAACGCCAACGCCATCGCCGAACGAATCGCGCCGTACATCGCCGACCTGGCGCCCTCCAGCAATGCGCGACTGGGTAAGCAGTTGCTGGACGGCTGGGATCATGCCGACGACGCCGACAGCGCCGAAGCCGCGTACTTCAACATCTTCTGGCGAAACCTGCTCGAGAACACCTTCGCGCCGAAGCTGCCGGATTCCGTCCCTCCAGCGGGCGGGTCGCAGTGGTTCCAGGTGGTCGGGTCGCTTCTCGATGACCCCGGCTCTGACTGGTGGAACGGTCCCGACGACAACATCGTCACGCGGGACGACGCCCTGACGCTCACTCTCAGCGAGGCGTGGACAGAAGCTGAAGAGCTGATGGGATCGAATCCCGAGGATTGGACCTGGGGCGAGCTTCACACGCTCACGATCCGCAACGGCAGCTTCGGTGAGTCCGGTATCGCCCCGATCGAAATGCTCTTCAACCGCGGGCCGTTCCAACTCGCCGGCGGTTCATCTGTCGTCAACGCGGTCGGCTGGTATGCGCCAGCTGGTTACGTGGTCGACTGGGTTCCCTCGATGCGCCAGGTGATCGACCTCGCCGACATCGACTCGTCCACCTGGATCAACCTCACCGGCGCGTCAGGTCACGCGTTCCACGCGAACTACGTCGACCAGACACCGCTGTGGCAGAAGCAGGAGACCCGCCCGTGGCCGTTCACCCCGGATGCTGTGGAGAAAGCCGCGCGCGACACCCTGACGCTCCTCCCGTAGCCGCGAGGGCGGCATCCGTCAGCCGTGCAGTTGGAGCGGGTGTTCCGGCGTCGCGCGGGCGCAATTTCACCCGCGCAGCGCAAATCAGGGCGTGTCGAGGACGAACGTGACGTCCTCGAGGGCGGGCCAGGACGTGAGGCTCTCGAGCGGGTCGCCGTCGTCGAACCTCTCAAGTTCATTTGTCCCCGGCACGACGTCGATCATGAGGGATCGCAGTCGCCCCTCTGACACGAGGAGGGATGCTTCTGCGACGACTCCGGACGGGGCCCGGAAGTGTGCCTTCACCGGGAACGTAAACGTGTGAGGGACGACGCGCGGCGTGCTCTCATCCACCGAGAGCTCCAGCCACCGGTCGAACTCGCCCGGTTCGGGCTGCGCCCAGTGTTCGGTCTGTGCCGTCGCCCACTGGGCGCTGAGAGCCGCTGACGAGTGCTCAGGGGTCGCGGCAAGCATGCCGTCGACGAGGGAGCGGACCGCAGGATCGACCTCGGCGTGGAACGGGCCGTCGGCGTTCTCCTCGCTGGTATTTTCCTCGGGCTGTGCACTGGAACGGAATGAGGCGATCGAGGCAACGGTTGACACGACGGCGATGAGCGCCCGCGGATGGCGGATGCCGACGCGACGCAGCCCGGCCATGATCCGGGCATCGAGGTTTTCACTCACCTCGGAGAGGCCGAACACGGTCCCTGCGACACCTGCGGCGACACCAACGAGGGCGATCGGATTGTGCTTGAGAAAAGGAGTCCGTTTCAGTTCGAGCAGCATGAGCCCGCCGACGATGCCCGCCGTGAGGCCGCGAAAGGCCAGACGGCTCCCTGGTCGAAGGCCCGCGGGGTCAACGAGACAGAAGGCCCCGGCGACAATGCTCGATGCAATGCCGTATTCGATCCGTACGGGGTCGACCAGATTCTTTACAAGCCGTGTTGAGGCCGGAGTTGCCACGGGATCAGCGCTGCGGCAGGTCGCGCTCGGCTGCACCCATGTACAACTGCTGCGGACGGCCGATCTTGGTCTGCGGGTCTTCGTTCATCTCGCGCCAGTGTGCGATCCAGCCCGGCAGGCGACCGATGGCGAACAGCACCGTGAACATGCGCGTCGGGAAGCCCATCGCCTTGTAGATCACGCCGGTGTAGAAATC
This sequence comes from Mycetocola sp. TRD_SC_2, assembly GCF_055361225.1. Lineage (NCBI taxonomy): Bacteria > Bacillati > Actinomycetota > Actinomycetes > Micrococcales > Microbacteriaceae > Mycetocola > Mycetocola sp. TRD_SC_2. The sequence goes on from NZ_CM143954.1 coordinate 2,021,111, forward strand.
GACGTTCGGGTACAGGCGACGTTCCTTGAAGTAGTCGTCCTCGAGGGCGATCTGCTCGAGCTCCTTCGCGAGGTCGAGCAGTGGGTCGCTGATACCGAGCTGCGCGAGCACCTGGTCGGCGCTCTCCTTGACGATCTTCGCCCGCGGGTCGTAATTCTTGTAGACGCGGTGTCCGAAGCCCATGAGCTTGACGCCGTCTTCTTTGTTCTTCACCCGGTCGACGAAGCGCTGAACACCCTCACCGGAGTCACGGATGCGGCCGAGCATCTCGAGGACTGCTTCGTTCGCTCCACCGTGGAGCGGGCCGGACAGTGCGTTGATGCCGGCGGAGACAGAGGCGTAAAGGTTTGCACCGGTCGAACCGACGAGCCGGACGGTCGACGTGGACGCGTTCTGTTCGTGATCGGCGTGCAGGATGAGCAGCTGCTCGAGAGCTGTGGAGAGAACCGGGTCGATCTCGTACGGCTCGGCCATGTTGCCGAAGTTGAGGCGCAGGAAGTTGTCGACAAAGCTCAGGCTGTTGTCCGGATACAGGAACGCCTGCCCGAGAGCCTTCTTGTGGGCGTATGCCGCGATGACGGGGAGCTTAGCGAGGAGGCGGATGGTGGTCAGCTCGACCTGCTCGGGGTCGTTGGGGTCCGCGGCGCTCTCGTAATACGTCGACAGTGCAGAGAGTGCGCTGGAGATGACCGCCATCGGGTGGGCGGTGTGCGGCAGGGCGGAGAAGAAGTGCTTGAGGTCCTCGTGCAGGAGGGTGTGACGACGGATCTTCTCGTCGAATTCACCGAGCTGGTCCGCTGTCGGGAGCTCACCGTGGATCAGCAGCCACGCGACCTCGAGGTAGCTGGAGTTTTTTGCCAGCTGCTCGATCGGGAAGCCGCGGTAACGCAGGATTCCGGCATCGCCGTCGATGTAGGTGATGTCCGACTTCGTCGCTGCGGTGTTCACGAATCCGTAATCGAGCGCGGTGAGGCCGGTCTGGCGAGTCAGCGTTGACACGTCGATGCTCGATGCACCCTGGCTCGATCCCAGGATCGGGAATTCGGCTGTGCCGCCGGGGTAGGTCAGGGTCGCTTTGTGGTTTCCTGCACGGAAGTCCTGCTCGACGTCGCCCACGGCGCCTCCTTGTACTGAGATATATTCGTCGGACCAGACGCGAAAACCGCTGGTGGCGATGGTCGGTCCGGATACAGCCTAATCGGGTTGACAGCCTATCGTCGCCATCGTCAACGAGGGCGAGCGTTGGTTGGAGGATTTCTCCTACACGACGGATGCCCGGAGGCGGGCGGCCGCTGCGGCGATGCGTTCGTCTGTCGCTGTCAGCGACAGACGAACGTGCTCCGGGTAGAAATCGCCATAGAAAACTCCGGGACCGGCGAGGATCCCGAGGTCGGCGAGACGGTCGATGGACGCCCAGGCGTCGCGGCCCTCTGTCGCCCAGAGATAGAGCCCCGCTTCGCTCGAATCGATCCGGAATCCGGCGGCTTCGAGCGCCGGGACGAGAACATCGCGCCGCGCGCGGTACCGTTCCTTCTGCTCGGCGACATGATCATCATCCCCGAGGGCGGCGACCATCGCGGACTGGAGCGGTGCCGGCAGCATGAGCCCCGCGTGCTTGCGGACGGTGAGAAGGCGGGCAAGGGTGTCCTCGCATCCAGCGGCGAACGCGGCACGATATCCTGCCATGTTCGATTGCTTGCTGAGCGAGTAGATCGAGAGGATTCCCGCCGTGCTCCCGCCGGTTACCCTGGGGTCCAGGATGCTCGGGATAGGCTCTGTCGCCCACGGTCCGGTCCAGCCCAACTCGGCGTAGCACTCATCGTTCACGATGAGTGCGCCGAGCACGCGGGCCCGGTCGACTGCGGTGCGCAGGAACTCGATGTCGAGAACCCGGCCGTCCGGGTTCCCCGGGGAGTTCAGCCAGATGAGCTTCGTGCCCTCCGGCCAATCCTCCGGACGATCGGATGCCATCGCATCCGCCCCGCACAGTGCCGCACCGATCGCATAGGTCGGGTAAGCGGCCGTCGGGTGCACGATCGTGTCACCAGCGCCGACGCCGATCATGAACGGGAGCAGGGCGACGAGTTCCTTGGAACCGATGCTCGGAAGCACCGAATCGACGGTCAGGCCGGTCACTCCCCTGCGCCGGGAGTACCATTCCACGATCGCTTCACGCAGTGCGGGCGTTCCCGCTGTCGTGGGGTAGGCGTGGGCATCGGTCGCGTGAGACAGCGCCGCCCGGACGACCTCAGGAGTGGCGTCGACCGGTGACCCGATCGAGAGGTCGGCTATGCCGTCCGGGTGGGTCCTGGCGCGCTGGGCATACGGCACCATGGCATCCCACGGGTAGTCGGGAAGCTGTTGCAGTGCCACCGGTCAGGCCTGCGGAGGCAGGGCGGCGACGACGGGGTGGTCGTACTTGATGACGCCGACCTTGGCTGCTCCGCCCGGGGAGCCGATTTCGTTGAAGAATTCGACGTTGGCCTTGTAGTAGTCCGCCCATTCCTCGGGCAGGTCGTCTTCGTAGTAGATCGCTTCGACGGGGCAGACCGGTTCGCAGGCACCGCAGTCCACACATTCGTCCGGCTGGATGTACAGCGCGCGTTCACCCTCGTAAATGCAATCGACGGGGCATTCATCGATGCACGCTCGATCTTTGACATCCACACACGGGAGGGCGATGACGTAGGTCACAGTTGACTCGGTTCCCTTCGACGACAGGAAACTTCAGTCTACGCCTCAGGCTGACGGGGCAGGTCCAGTCGCGGTGCACTCACGGGCTTTGTGGTAGGAGAACGCTGCGGAAGTCGCGGCCACGCGACGATGATGGTGGCAATCAGAACGGGGGCTACCGACCAGAACAAGCCGATGAGACCCTGCGGGATGAGGACCGAACCTCCGGCACTGGCCAGCGAGAAGAGTGCGATCACGCCGACGAGACCGATCGCGGCACAGAGCACGGCCAGGCGGTCGTCGAAGAGAAGCCGGAAGCCGAGGAGGAGGGCGAGGCTGCCGAGAACAGCGAGGGTAAGGCCTACCGGCAGGTCGGTCTCGCCGACCGTCACGACGTTCTGGTGCGCCACCGTTCCGACGGTTCCGTAAATGGCACCAACGAGAAGGGAGAGCGCGGCACCGGTCAGCCGGGTCGAAAGCGGAGTGCCCTCTGTTGCCGGAGCGGGCTGGCTGTTGTCGAGGGTCACGCCCCAAGTTTACCCGCGCGCCCAGTGCTGCCTTCGCCGCCGCTCAGGCCATGCCCGTCCAGAGCCTCAGAAGCGCCGCCACCACGGCGGCGGCGATCACCACAACGAGAAACGGTGCCCGGAGCCAGTAGAGCAGGCCAGCGACGGCCAGGGCCGGCACGCGAGCGTCGACGACGAGCTGCTGCCCTGCGCCGAGGGTCTGCACCGCAATGAGCGCGGCGAGCAATGCGACCGTGAGCAGATCGGCGGTCCGGGCCGCCGCAGGCTTTTCGAGCCAGGAGGCGGGTACGGCGTACCCGGTCAGTTTGATCGCGACGCACGCGATGGATGCGAGGAGGACGATGTGCCAGAGCGTCATGACAACCGTTCCTCCCGCCGTGTTGAACCGAGCCAGTTCGTCAGTCCGAAGACCACGGCGACAACGGCGGCGGCGATCACCGGCACGCCGGGAGCGACGACCGGCGTAAGAGCAGCGGCGATCACGGCGGCGGCTGACGCAACGGCGATTGTCTGGTGACTCTTCAACCGGGGCCAGATCAAACCGAGGAACGCCGCGGCCGCAGCCGCATCCAGACCATACGCGCGCGTGTCGCCCATCAGATCGCCAATGAGAGCACCGAGAAGCGTCGTGAGGTTCCAGCCCACGTAGACGACGATTCCGGTGACCCAGAAGCCTCGTTTGCGCGCCGCGGGGTCGTCCTGGGCAAGAGCGACAGCGGTCGACTCGTCGATCGTCAGCCATGCGGCTGTCGCATTGCGCCACCAGCCCGTCACGCCGACAACGGGTTTCATCCGCATGCCATACGCAGCGTTCCTCACCCCGAGGAGAACAGCGCTGGCGATGGCCGTCGCTCCGGCGGCCGCTCCCCCGGACGCGAGGATCCCGACGAGGGCAAATTGTGATCCGCCGGTGAACATGAGCAGGCTGAGCACGCATGCCTGCCACACGTCCAGACCCGCGGCGACGGCGAGGGCCCCGAACGAGACGCCGTACGCGGCCGTTGCGACACCGACGGCGATTCCCTGACGGGTAGCTGCCTGAATCGGAGAACGGCCCGCTCGGGGTGCCGCTGTCACGAGGGGCGGGATGCCGGCGCAACGCGACCGGACGCGGGACACGGGCGGAACATGAGATCCAGAGTAGCGCCAACGACGAAGCGCCCGGAATCCGTGGATTCCGGGCGCTTCGTGCGAGCGGTGGTGCTACTCGTTCTGCTTCTTGAGGCGGCTCGTCATACGCGCACGGGCGTTGGCGTCGAGCTCGACCTTGCGGATGCGCACGATGGCAGGGGTGACCTCGACGCACTCGTCTTCGCGCGCGAACTCGAGGCACTCCTCGAGCGAGAGCTGGCGAGACGGCGTCATCGACTCGAACGTATCCGAGGTCGACTGGCGCATGTTCGTCAGCTTCTTTTCCTTGGTGATGTTGACGTCCATGTCATCGGCGCGCGAGTTCTCGCCGATGACCATGCCCTCGTAGACCTCTTCGGTCGGGTTGACGAAGAACGTCATCCGCTCCTGAAGCGCGATGATGGCGAAGGGGGTGACCACACCGGCGCGGTCGGCAACGATGGATCCGTTGTTTCGCGTGACGATCGAACCGGCCCACTCGTCGTAGCCGTGTGAGATCGCGTTGGCGATACCGGTACCGCGCGTCAGTGTCATGAACTCGGTACGGAATCCGATGAGGCCTCGCGACGGAACGATGAATTCCATCCGGACCCAGCCGGTACCGTGGTTCGCCATGTTGTCCATGCGTCCCTTGCGGGCGGCGAGCAGTTGCGTGATCGCGCCGAGGTACTCCTCCGGCACGTCGATGGTGAGGTGCTCGTACGGCTCGTGGGTCTTGCCGTCGACCTTTTTGGTCACAACCTGCGGCTTGCCGACGGTCAGTTCGAAGCCTTCGCGGCGCATCTGCTCGACGAGGATCGACAGGGCGAGTTCGCCTCGACCCTGCACCTCCCACTTGTCGGGCGAGCCGACGTCGAGAACGCGAAGCGAGACGTTACCAACGAGTTCGCGGTCGAGACGGTCTTTGACCATGCGGGCGGTGAGCTTGTGGCCCTTGACCTTGCCGACGAGCGGCGAGGTGTTCGTTCCGATGGTCATCGAGATGGCTGGCTCGTCGACGGTGATCGTCGGAAGCGGGCGAACGTCATCCGGGTCTGCGAGGGTCTCACCGATGGTGATGTCGGGGAAGCCGGCAACCACGACGATGTCACCGGGGCTTGCACTCTCGGCGGGGTAGCGGTCGAGAGCCTTGGTGATGAAGAGCTCGGTGACGCGAACGTTGTGGACGGATCCGTCGTGCTTGACCCAGGCGACCGTCTGGCCCTTATTGATCGTGCCCTGGAAGACGCGAAGCAGCGCAAGGCGGCCGAGGAAGGGCGATGCGTCAAGGTTGGTGACGTGGGCCTGGAGGGGGTGTTCGTCATCGTAGACGGGCGCGGGGATGTGCTTGATGATCGCGTCGAACAGCGGCTCAAGGTCATCGTTGTCCGGCAGCGTGCCGTTCTCGGGCTTGTTCCAGCTCGCGGCACCGTTACGGCCAGACGCGTACACGACGGGAACGTCGAGGACGGCGTCGAGATCGAGGTCGGGAACGTCGTCGGCCATGTCGCTCGCAAGCCCGAGCAGGAGGTCCTGGCTCTCGGCAACGACCTCGTCGATGCGAGCGTCGGGGCGGTCGGTCTTGTTGACCAGAAGGATCACAGGAAGCTTTGCCTCGAGTGCCTTACGCAGCACGAAACGGGTCTGAGGCAGCGGGCCCTCACTCGCGTCGACGAGGAGTACAACGCCGTCGACCATGGACAGGCCGCGCTCGACCTCTCCACCGAAGTCGGCGTGGCCGGGGGTGTCGATCACGTTGATCGTGATCGGACCGTTTGTCGCGTGCTTGCCTTTGTAGGACACCGCGGTGTTCTTCGCGAGGATCGTGATGCCTTTTTCGCGCTCGAGCTCGTTGGAGTCCATCGCGCGTTCTTCGAGGTGTGAGTGCTCGGCGAATGAGTCCGTCTGCCGAAGCATGGCGTCAACCAGCGTCGTCTTGCCGTGGTCAACGTGAGCAACAATCGCTACGTTTCGGAGGTCGTCGCGCGAAGCAAGCGCCATGAAAAAATTCCTTACAGAAAATGGATGCCGCGGGTCGTTTCGGTCGCGGCGGAAAAGGGATAGATCGGATCAGAGTCCGACCCAACAGATTATCCTACCGCACTCGATGGACCCGTTTGCTGGGAGGCATCCAGATACGAAAAAGGGGCGACTCCAAAGGAGCCGCCCCTTTCTGTTCATCGATCGCTGGGCTACCGGCCGAACTCGAAGTCGCCGCCAGGGATCGCTGCGAGCAGCTCCTGCGTGTACAGCTCCTTCGGATTGTCGAAGACCTCGTCGGTTGTCGCTGCCTCGACGATCTTGCCCTTCTGCATGACACAGACGTTGTCGGCCACGAGGCGGACGACGGCGAGGTCGTGGGTGATGAAGAGGTAGGTCAGGCCGAGTTCGGTTTGCAGCTCAGTGAGCAGGTTGAGGATCTGGCCCTGCACGAGAACGTCGAGAGCTGAGACAGCCTCGTCGAGCACGAGGACGTCGGGCTTCAACGCGAGGGCGCGTGCGATCGCGATGCGCTGCCGCTGGCCGCCCGACAGCTCGCTCGGGTAGCGGAAACGGGTCGCTGACGGCAGCGACACCTGGTCGAGGAGCTCGCGGACACGGGCCTCCCGCTCTTTGGCTGTACCGATCTTGTGTGCGAGAAGCGGTTCGGCGATTGTGTTGCCGACGCTGTACTGCGGGTCGAGAGAACCGTACGGGTCCTGGAACACAGGCTGCACCCGGCGGCGGAACTTGAGCAGCTCTGAGCCGCGCAAGCCGGCGACATCGTGTCCGTCGAATTCGATCTCTCCGCTCGTGATGCTTTCGAGCTGGAGGATGAGCTTTGCGACAGTCGACTTGCCTGATCCGGATTCGCCGACGATGGCGGTCGTCGTGCCCTTGTGAACGCCGAATGACACGTTGTCGACGGCGAGCAGTTCATCGTGGCGGAAGCCCTGCTTGCGGATGCGGTACATCTTCGACACGTTTTTGACCGAGATGAGATCCTTCGCCGGCGCGGCGTGCTCGCGCTCTGCTGCGCGTGCCAGGAGAGTGTCGTCGAGCGAACCTTCGGAGAAGATGCCCGCCTCTTCGGGCGCCCGGTGCTTCACCGACTGGATCCGCCGCGACGCGAGGCTCGGAGCCGCAGCGACAAGGCGCTGCGTGTACGGGTGCCTCGGGTTGGCGAGAATCTCCTGCGACGGCCCGGACTCGACGACCTTGCCCTGGTACATGACGACGAGCTGCTCGGCCCGCTCCGCGGCGAGGCCGAGGTCGTGCGTGATGAAGAGAACGCTCGTGCCGTAGTCGCGCGTGAGCGTGGCGAGGTGGTCGAGGATCTGACGCTGGACGGTGACGTCAAGAGCAGAAGTGGGCTCGTCAGCGATGAGCAGCTTCGGCCGCGAAGAGAGACCGATACCGATGAGCACGCGCTGGCGCATGCCGCCCGAGAACTGGTGCGGGAACTGCTTGAGCCGGTCGGCGGCGTCCGAGAGCCCCGCCTCCTGCAGCACCTGAATGGTGCGCAGGCGCGCCTCTTTGCCCTGGGCGATGTTGTTGGCCTTGATAGCCTCCTCGACCTGGAAGCCGATCGACCAGACCGGGTTAAGGTTCGACATCGGGTCCTGGGGGACATACCCGATCTCGTTGCCGCGGACGGCCTGGATCTCGCGCGCGGACAGCTGGGTCAGGTCACGGCCCTCGAAGAGGATCTGTCCCCCGGTGACCTTTCCGGTTCCCGGCAGCAGGTTGATGATCGACTGAGCGGTCGTCGTCTTTCCGGAACCGGATTCCCCGACGATCGCGAGGGTCTGGCCCGCGTACAGCGTCAGGTCGACGCCACGAACCGCCGGGACGATGCCCCGCTGCGTCTGGAAACCGACCTCGAGGTCGCGAATCTGAAGCAATGGTGCGTTGGGCCCGCTATCGAGCATGGAGACGGTTTCAGGAACTGGCTGGCTCATCGACGTGCCCTCGCCTTCGGGTCGAGTGCGTCGCGAACAACGTCGCCAAGCATGAGGAATGAGAGAACGGTGATCGACAGCGCGGCTGCCGGGTAGAGCAGGACTTGCGGGCTCGTGCGGATCGACGTGCGCGCCTGCCCGATGTCGTTGCCCCACGACATGATCGTTCCCGGCAGGCCGATACCGAGGAAGGACAGGGTCGCCTCGGCAACGATGAACGTTCCGAGTGAGACCGTCGCGATGACGATCACGGGAGCGATCGCGTTGGGGATCACGTGCCGAAGCAGGATTTTGAACCGCGAGACGCCGAGGGCGACCGATGCCATGACGTAGTCCGAGTTCTTCGCACTCAACACGGCACCACGCATGATTCTCGCGATCTGGGGCCAGGCGAAGATCGCGAGCACGATGGCCACGGTGATCGGTGTGCGGACCGGAAGGACCGACATGAGGACGATGGCGCCGAGGACGGTCGGTACGGCGAAGAAGATGTCGCCGAGTCGCGAGACCAGGGTGTCGAGAATTCCGCCGTAGAAGCCGGCAAGCGCTCCGACGATGGTGCCGATGAGGGTCACAAGCAGGGTGGCCATCAGGCCAACCGTGACGGAAGCCTGCGTACCGTGGATGACGCGCGAGAAGACGTCGCAACCCTGGCGAGTGAACCCGAACGGGTGGCCGGCAGAAGGCGCACCGTTGCTGTCGGCCAGCTGGCAGCCCCTGGCCGGGTCGACCTGGGTGAACAGACCCGGGGCCAGGGCCACGATGATGATGAGGAGGATCAGGATCGACGAGATCCAGAAGCTTGGCCGACGACGCATCGCATCCCAGGCATCCGCCCACGTACTGCGCGCCTTCTGCGACTCATCCAGCTTGTCGACCGGGGCGACAGGGGTGTCTTCGATCGAGGCGACGTAATGTTCCTGGGGCGTGTAGTTCTTACTTGGCATAGCGAATCCTTGGGTCAAGCGCCGCGTAGAGCAGATCGACGAGCAGGTTGGCGAGCACGAAGATGATGACCATCACTGCGATGAATGAAACGACTGTCGGACCCTCACCGAGGGTGACTGCACGATAGACGGTTCCGCCGACTCCGTTGATGTTGAAGATACCCTCGGTGACGATCGCGCCGACCATGAGGGAGCCCAGGTCGACACCGAGGTACGTCACGACGGGCACGAGCGAGTTGCGGAGCACGTGGACCGTGACGACGCGCGGACGGGAAAGGCCCTTTGCCGTTGCTGTACGGACGAAGTCAGCGTTGAGGTTGTCAGCGACGCTCGCTCGCGTGAGGCGGACGATGTAGGCAAACGACACGGATGCCAGCACCAGCGCAGGCAGGATCAATTCGCCCCAGGGAGCGTCACCGGACACCGTGGTCCGAGCCCAGCCCAACTGGACACCGAAGACGAGCTGCAACACGAAACCGACGACGAAGGTCGGAACCGAGATGAGGAGAAGGCTGACGACGAGCGCGCTGGCGTCGAAGAGCTTTCCCTTGCGGAGGCCTGCGATGAGGCCGACCAGGATTCCCGCGAAGGCCTCGAAGGCGAGGGCGAGCATGGCGAGGCGGAGCGTGATGGGGAATGCCCGGGCCATCACGTCTGCGACAGGCTGGCCAGAGTATGTCGTTCCGAAGTCGCCCTGGAAGAGGCCGGCGATGTACAGGAAGTACTGCACGATGAACGGCTTGTCGAGATTGTACTCAGCACGAATGATCTCGATCACGCCCGGCGCGGGCGGTCGGTCACCGTAGAGTGCGGCAATCGGGTCGCCCGGTAGCGAGAAGACCATGAAGTAGATCAGGAATGTCGCCCCGAAGAACACGGGGATCATTTGAAGGATGCGCTTGCCTGTATACCAAAGCATCAGGCGGTCTCACCGGGTCGAATGTGCATTAACGTCGCAATCACTGAAGAAGTCTAATCAATGAAATGTCCGGGGCGTTTCCGCCCCGGACATCTCACTCGGTGTATTTACTGGGCTGGTGGAGCTTAGCCCTTGGTGATCTGGTGATACAGCGGAACGGAGTTCCAGCCGAAGACCACGTTGTCGACGGTGTCAGCAGAGACACCGGTGACGTTGGAGTACCACAGCGGAATGGACGGGAGGTCCTTGAGCAGGACTTCCTGGGCTTCCTGGTACTTCGCGGTCGCGTCTTCAACGCTGGACGACTGTGCGCCTTCCTTGAGGAGGTTGTCGAACTCTTCGCTCGAGTAGTCCTCGTAGTTCGATCCGGCACCGGTCTGGTACAGCGGAGCGAGGAAGTTGTACATCGACGGGTAGTCCGCCTGCCATCCTGCACGGGTTCCACCGGTCAGCTTGTCAGCGTCGCGGTCTTCGAGAGCAGCAGCGAAGGTCGCGTACGGCTTGCCAACGGCTTCGATGTCGAGCGTGTTGGCGATGCTGTTGACGACTGCGTCGACCCAGGCCTGGTGGCCTCCGTCGGAGTTGTACGCGAGGTCGAACACGGTGTCGCCGTACGGGGCGATCGCGTCGGCTTCAGCCCACAGCTTCTTGGCTTCGTCCGGGTTGAATTCGAGAACCTCAGCGCCATCGAGCTCGTCGGTCCAGCCGTCGATCACCGGAGAGGTGAAGTCGGTGGCCGGGGTCCGGGTGCCCTGGAAGATGACGTCGGTGATCTCGTCGCGGTTGATCGCCATGGAGATGGCTGCGCGGCGAAGAACGCCTTCCTCACCAGACCAGTGCTCGAGGTAGTACGGCATGTTGAAGCCCTGGAAAATAGCGGCCGGCTGGTTGACAGCGCGGTCGCCGAAAGCGTCTTCATAGGTTTCGAATGCCGAGTCCGGAACAGCGTCGAGCACGTCGAGGTTTCCACCCTCGATGTCCGCGTATGCGGCATCCTGAGTGGCGTAGAAGATGATCTCGAGGCCGCCGTTGGCGGGCTTGCGAACACCGTCGTAGTCGGGGTTGGTCACGAGGGAGATCTTCTCTTCGTGAACCCATGCGCCTTCTTCAGCGAGCATGTACGGACCGTTGCCGATCGGGTTCTCACCGAAGGCTTCCATGTCCTCGAACGCTGCCTCGGGCAGCGGCGAGTATGCCGAGTAACCCAGACGCAGCGGCCAGTCAGCCTCAGGCGCCGAGAGCTCGACCGTGAAGGTCTGCTCGTCAACGACCTCGAGGCCGGTCAGCTCGGAGTCAGCCTCGTAGTCGAAGCCGACGATGTTGTCGAAGAAGTACGAGGAACCCTGCGCGTTGCTGAACAGCGCACCGTAGTTCCAGGCATCGACGAACGAGTTCGCGGTGACGGGCTCGTCGTTCGTGAACGTCCAGCCCTCCTCGAGGGTGACGGTCCAGTTGGTGGCGTCGTCGGACTCGATCGACTCAGCGACCTCGTTCTCGATTTCGCCCTCTGCGGTGTAGGACACGAGGCCCGAGAACAGCGAGTCGATGATCTTGCCGCCACCGGTTTCGGTGGTGTTGGTCGGGATCAGCGGGTTCTGGGGTTCGCTACCGTTCGTGGTGATGATCGCCGAAGCGTCACCCGTTGGCTCTTCAGCGGCCGGCTCGTTGCCCGACGCGCAGCCGGTCAGCGCAAGTGCGCTGGCAGACAGCAGCGCAAGGGCGCCGAGGCCAATGCGTGATTTCTTCAATTTTCCTCCTGTGCAAGTGAGCACGGCAGGCAGAATCGTGCCCCATCTACCGCGCTGGATACACAAACCATAAGTATCGTTGAGCGCATCCGCAAAATTACTCGGGCAATCGTTACATACCGGTAACTCAATCTGAAGAATCTTGCACCCGATACGCGAATACCGCGCTTTGCTGCGTGCGGAGTCGCCTATTGCGCTAAAACAGTCGAGAACACGCCCAGGAGTGAGAATGCCCGAGACCAGTCGAGCGCGAGCGTGGTGGGAGATCGCCATCGTCCTCGGTCTGAGCCTCGGGGCATCCGCTGTGTACTCGGTGGTGTCGCTCGTCGCGCGAGTGACAGACGACACACCCCTCGCGAATCAATCTGCCCGGCTCAACACGTCGAGGAGCGAACGGGAGTGGCTCGATTTCAGCTATCAGTTCCTCGGCGTCTTCTTCGAACTGTTTGTTGTCGCTCTCGTGATCTACCTGCTGTGGCAGCGCGGGCAGAGTGGTCTCAGCAGGATCGGACTCGATTTCGCGGGTGGTGGCCGGGACGCGGGGCGCGGCATCCTCCTGTTCCTCACCATCGGCGTTCCCGGGATCGCCCTGTACGCGGTCGGGCGCCTCGCCGGAATCACCGTCGCGGTGGAGGCTTCTCCCCTCGAGACGTACTGGTGGACCATCCCCGTTTTGATTCTGTCTGCCATTCGCGCGGGTCTCGTCGAAGAGGTCATCGTCGTCGGGTACCTCTTCACGCGGCTTCGTGAGCGCGGCTGGTCCGACTGGACAATCATCCTGTCCACGTCGCTTCTCCGTGGCACCTATCACCTGTACCAGGGCTTCGGACCTTTCGTCGGCAACGTTCTGATGGGCATTCTTTTTGGCTGGTGTTACCGGCGCTGGGGGCGGGTGATGCCACTCGTGATCGCCCACACGCTGCTCGACGTGGCCTCCTTCGTGGGATACCCGCTTGCCGTCGGCTTGTGGCCCGGGTTGTTCGTCGCAACAAAATGACTTCAGAAACCTTGTTGCACGTGAGCTCAGCCCACTAGGGTTTCCCCCAGCGCACAGAGCTGTGCGTCGCGCAACACGTTGCGCGAACTCTCAGGAGGATCATGGCCCACGACGACACGGGGACGCACGTCCCCAGTTCCGCCATCGACTATGTAGCAATCGAAGAATCCCCCGCGTTCGTTGAGCACAAACGGAGGCATCGAAGTTTCGTATTTCCCCTCGCGATAGCGTTCCTGCTCTGGTACTTCCTCTACGTGTTCCTCGCGGACTACGCTCACGAATTCATGTCGATCAAGGTGATCGGAAACATCAACATCGGCCTGCTGCTCGGTCTGAGCCAGTTCGTCACCACTTTTGCCATCACCACCTGGTACGTCTCCTTCGCCAACCGCAAGCTCGACCCGGCTGCCGAGAAGTTCCGCAACGAGCTCGAGGAGGCTGAGCGCGCATGAACGTCGGCGACCCCATCCTGAACATCTCCATTTTCGGCGCGTTCGTCGTCGTGACCCTCATCATCGTGCTGAGGGTCTCGCGCACGAACAAAACCGCCAACGATTTCTACGCCGCAGGACGCTCGTTCAGTGGTGGCCAGAACGGAACAGCGATCGCGGGCGACTATCTGTCTGCGGCATCGTTCCTCGGCATCTGTGGTGCGATCGCCATCAACGGCTACGACGGATTCCTGTACTCCATCGGATTCCTCGTCGCCTGGCTCGTCGCACTTCTGCTTGTCGCTGAGCTGCTCCGCAACACAGGCAAGTTCACGATGGCGGATGTTCTTTCGTTCCGTCTCAAGGAACGCCCGGTCCGCCTCGCGGCCGCAACCGCAACACTCGCGGTCTGCTTCTTCTATCTGCTCGCACAGATGGCGGGAGCCGGCGGGCTCGTCTCGCTCCTCCTCGGAGTGAACGACCGGCTGGGTCAGTCCGTGGTCATCGCGGTCGTCGGCTTCATCATGATCTTCTACGTACTCATCGGTGGAATGAAGGGCACGACCTGGGTACAGATCATCAAGGCCGTCCTCCTCATCGCCGGCGCCGGCGTCATGACGGTCTGGGTGCTCGCGCTCAACGGATTCAACCTCTCCACGCTCCTCGGTCAGGCGGCATCCGTCGCTGGTGAAGGCATCCTGAACCCGGGCGCACAGTACGGACTGACCGGACTGTCGAGGCTCGACTTCGTCTCGCTTGCTCTGGCGCTCGTGCTCGGAACCGCCGGACTCCCCCACGTGCTCATGCGGTTCTACACGGTGCCGACCGCGAAGGAAGCCCGCCGAAGCGTTGTGTGGGCGATCTGGCTCATCGGACTGTTCTACCTGTTCACGCTCGTCCTCGGCTATGGCGCCGCGTACCTCGTCGGCAAGGACACCATCCTCGCCGCACCCGGTGGAGTGAACTCGGCGGCACCGCTGCTCGCCTTCGAGCTCGGTGGGTCCATTCTGCTCGCCGTGATCTCGGCCGTGGCGTTCGCGACCATCCTCGCGGTTGTCGCCGGCCTCACCATCACGGCGGCGACGTCATTTGCACACGACGTCTACGCCAACGTGATCAAGAAGGGCTCGGTACCGCCGAACGGCGAAGTGAGGGTCGCTCGGATCACCGTCGTGGTGATCGGCGTGCTCTCGATCGTCGGCGGAATCGGAGTGCAGGGTCAGAACATCGCGTTCCTCGTCGCCCTCGCATTCGCCATCGCGGCGAGCGCAAACCTGCCGACGATCCTGTACTCCCTGTTCTGGCGCAAATTCACCACGCGTGGTGCGCTCTGGAGCATGTACGGAGGACTCGGCTCGGCACTCCTCCTGATCATCTTCTCGCCGGTCATCTCCGGCGCGGAGACCTCGATGTTCTCGAACGTCGACTTCTCGTGGTTCCCGCTCAGCAACCCCGGCATCGTGTCGATCCCCCTCGGCTTCTTCCTGGGCTGGCTCGGAACCGTCACGTCATCCGTCAAGGAGAGCCCGCAGATTGCTGCCGAAATGGAGGTGCGCTCGCTCACCGGCCACGGTGCGGAGAAGGCTTCTTCGCACTGATTGGTATAGCGGGTGGGGAGGTATTTTCTCCTCAGCTCAGACAATGAAGGGATCGCCCCCGGCCAACGTTGCATACGAATCTCATTCGTTGCACCGGCCGGGGGCGATCCCTTCATAACTCGACACCCCGAAAACACCTCCCCACCCGCAAGTTGAGGCGTGGGTACTTCACACCGTGGCGTTGCGCTCGCTGGGGCTGAAGGCAGCTGGGCATGGAGGTGTGTGTAGAGTCGCTTTTTCATTCGGCGTTCCGGGACGCCTGTTCTGAGGGGAACACTGTGAGCACGATCACCGCACCCAGAAAGCGCCACCGGTTCACGGTCGCCACTCTCGCTACCGCACTCCTGGCATCCGCTCTCGTTGCCGGACCGGTTGCCGCACAGGCAGCCGAACCTGTCGTCGGCGGCTACACACTGACCCAGGCGAGGAAGATCATCCTCGACGACACCAACGCCATCCGGAAGAGTGTCGGTCTCAAACCTGTCTCGGCGAGCGCAGCCCTGGACACCGTGGCACAGAACTGGTCGGTCAAGCAGGCCAGCGCCAGGGCGATGTCACACAACCCGTCCTATTCGGCACAGTATCCATCCGGGTGGTCGACCGCAAGCGAGAACGTCGCATACGGGTACTCCGTTACCGCGGTTGTCACCGGGTGGAAGAACTCACCGGGTCACTACCGGAACATCACCCAGGCATCCGCGAATGTTCTCGGGATCGGCGTCGCCGCTTCCAGCAACGGCAGCCTGTATTACACCCAGAATTTCGCGACCTATCCGGCCTCGTCGGTCCCGGCACCGCCGGCTCCCACTCCACTTGCTGCTCCCACTGGCCCATCGATCCGCACCGCCGGTGACGTGATCGCGGCAGACACCTCGGGCCGCCTCTGGAACTATGGCAAGCAGGGACAAATCGGTATCAGCGCACGA
Source organism: Mycetocola sp. TRD_SC_2 (assembly GCF_055361225.1). Lineage (NCBI taxonomy): Bacteria > Bacillati > Actinomycetota > Actinomycetes > Micrococcales > Microbacteriaceae > Mycetocola > Mycetocola sp. TRD_SC_2. Next base: position 2,036,928 of record NZ_CM143954.1, read on the forward strand.
ACGCTCATCGGAAGCGGCTGGACCGGGGTCAAGGAACTGCATGTCAACGACTGGAACGCCGACGGAACTCAGGACCTCGTCGTCCAGTGGAAGAGCGGAGCCATGCACGTCTACCCCGGACAACCGGCAGGGGGCTTCGGCAGCCGCTTGCTCATCGGGTCAAGCGGGTGGGGTTCCGTCGACGTCGACATGGCCACGTGGGCAACGGGAGATAGGTACCCCTCCGTCATCATGAAGGATGCCGCGGGCAAGCTCTGGCTCTACCCGAACACGAAAGGTACGACCCTCTCCGCCCGAACGGCGATCGGCACCGACTGGGGTCAACTCAGCATCAAGATCGCCGATTTCGATGCCGACGGCAAACAGGACGTCCTCGCGACCAACGCCGCGGGCGCGATTCTGTTGAACCGCACGAACGGTGCAGGACGTTTCATCTCCGAGCCGCGCAAGCAGATCGGATCGGGCTGGGCGGGTTACACCTCCGTCGTGCTGACAGGCTTCGCCGGCTCAGGGTCGACCGGGCTGATCGCGAAAGACTCTGCCGGGCGCCTCTACTACTACCCGATCGCCGGCGGAAAGTTCGGGGTACGGCAGACCATCGGCAACGGCGGTTGGACGCCGATGCAACTGAGCAACAACTAGCACTCCCTGCCGACCCCACCCCAAATTCAGGAGACGGCTCCAAATTCAGGAGAACTGCCGCGACACGCCGTACAGCCGCAGCGAAATACGGCGTGTCGCGCAAGATCTCCTGAATTTGAGGTCGGTGTGACGGATGCCTGTGGCGCGGTGAGCGAGCCCGGAGCGACTCAGGACTCGAAAGCCTCCGGAGGCGGGCACGCGCAGACCAGATTGCGGTCACCGAACGCGTTGTCGACGCGACGCACCGGCGGCCAGTACTTCGTGCGAACCAGGGACTTGACCGGGTACACCGCTTCTTCACGGGTGTAGGCGTGATCCCACTCCCCCGCGATGACCGACTGGGCGGTGTGCGGTGCGTGCACCAGCGGGTTGTCGTTCGCCGGCCAGGTTCCTGAGCCGACGGCATCCGCTTCCGCCTTGATCGCGATCATCGCGTCGATGAAGCGGTCGATCTCGGCGAGGTCCTCGCTCTCGGTCGGCTCGACCATGAGCGTGCCGGCGACCGGGAACGACATCGTCGGCGCGTGGAAGCCGTAGTCGATGAGCCGCTTGGCGACGTCGTCGACGGTCACTCCCGTTGCTTCCCGCAGCGGACGCAGGTCGAGGATGCACTCGTGTGCGACCAGACCGTTGTCGCCCGTGTAGAGAACCGGGAAGGAATCGCGCAGTCGCACGGCGATGTAGTTCGCGGCGAGAACCGCGGCGCCGGTAACCTGCTTGAGACCCTCGGCTCCCATCATGCGCACGTACGCCCACGAGATGGGCAGGATGCTCGGGCTGCCGTATGGAGCTGCCGAGACCGGTCCGCCCCCGTGGGTGAAGTCGCCGTGCTCGTCGCGCTGCGCAAGCGGGTGCCCCGGCAGGAACGGGGCGAGGTGCGCCTTCGCGGCGACGGGCCCGACACCGGGACCGCCCCCACCGTGCGGGATGCAGAACGTCTTGTGCAGGTTGAGGTGCGACACGTCGCCACCGAAGTCGCCGAATCGCGCATACCCGAGCAGCGCGTTGAGGTTCGCGCCGTCGACATAGACCTGTCCGCCGGCGTCATGAACAGCCTGCGTAATCGCGGTCACTTCGTGCTCGTAGACGCCGTGCGTCGACGGGTACGTGATCATCAACGCGGCAAGCGTCTCGGCGTGCTGCTCGATTTTCGCCCGGAGGTCATCGAGGTCAACGTTGCCGAGTTCGTCGCACGCCACGACGACGACCTTCATTCCGGCGAGAACAGCGGATGCCGCGTTGGTGCCGTGTGCACTCGACGGAATCAGGCAGACGGTGCGGTCGGCATCGCCGTTCGCCCGGTGGTATCCGCGGATCGCGAGCAGTCCGGCGAGTTCGCCCTGGCTGCCGGCGTTCGGCTGCAGGGACACGGAGTCGTACCCCGTGACCTCGGCGAGCCAGCTTTCGAGCTGGTCGATGAGGCCGAGGTAACCGAGTACGTCGGCCTCGGGGGCGTACGGGTGCAGGCCGGCGAACTCGGGCCACGTGATGGCTTCCATCTCGGTCGCCGCGTTGAGCTTCATCGTGCAGGAGCCGAGCGGGATCATGCCGCGGTCGAGCGCGTAGTCACGGTCGGCGAGTTGCTTGAGGTAGCGCATCATGGCGGTCTCGGAGTGGTGCGTGTTGAACACCGGGTGCGTCAGGTACTCGCTCGAACGCTCGAGTTCGCCCGGGAGCCGGGTGGTTCGAGCCTCATCGAGTTCCTCGAACGCGCCGGAAGCGTCGACTCCGAACGCGGAGACGACAGCCTGAAGCTCCGCCGCCGTGGTGGTTTCGTCGACGGAGATACCGATGGTGTTGTCGTCGATGAGGTGCAGGTTGATTCCCTGCTCCCGCGCCTTCTCCACGATCGCAGCAGCACCGGACACCGAGACGCGAAGCGTGTCGAAGAACGACTCGCTCGCGAGCGCCAGGCCCTGCGCGGCGAGAACAGTCGCGAGCGCGTCGGCTCGCGCCGCCGTCTCTGTTGCGATTCGGCGGATGCCACGTGGCCCGTGATAGACGGCGTACATCGACGCCATCACAGCGAGGAGCACCTGCGCCGTGCAGATGTTCGACGTCGCTTTCTCCCGCCGGATGTGCTGTTCGCGCGTCTGCAGCGTAAGCCGGTACGCGGGGTGACCAGCGGCATCCTGACTCACACCGACGAGGCGACCGGGCAGCTGCCGTTCGAGTCCCTTGCGCACGGCCATGTAACCGGCGTGCGGTCCGCCGAAGCCCATGGGGACCCCGAAGCGCTGCGTCGTACCGACGGCGATGTCCGCGCCGAGTTCACCGGGTGAGGTGAGCAGTGCGAGCGCGAGCAGATCGGCAGCGACGACGGCGAGACCGCCGGCATCCTTCACCGTTTCGAGAACGGATGCCGGGTTCCAGACGCGACCGGATGCTCCCGGGTACTGCACGAAGATTCCGAACGACGCTTCGGGCAGCGGTGCGCCGGCGGCGAAGTCGACCTCGGCGAGTTCGATGCCCACAGCTTCGGCACGGCTCGCGAGCAGGGCCTTGGTCTGGGGGAAAGCGTCGGCATCGACGACGAAGACGTTGCTGGTGAGCTTCGAGGCACGGCGGGCGAGGAGCATGCCCTCGACGACGGCAGTGCCCTCATCGAGCATCGACGCGTTCGCCGTGTCGAGACCGGTGAGGTCGGTGACCATCGTCTGGAAGTTGATCAGGGCTTCGAGGCGACCCTGGGAGATCTCCGGCTGGTACGGCGTATACGCGGTGTACCAGGACGGATTCTCGAGCACATTCCGCTTGATGACGGCGGGCGTGATCGTGCCGTAGTAGCCGAGGCCGATCATCGACGTGCGCACGGTGTTCCGGTCGGCGAGCTCGCGCAATTCGGCGAGTGCCTCGCGCTCCGATGCCGCCGACGGGATGACCGAGTCGACGAGGTCGGCGACGTGGATCGATTCGGGAACGGCGGCTTCGACGAGAGCGTCGACGCTGTCGTAGCCGACGGATGCCAGCATGCTAGCTTGCGCGGCAGCATCCGTTCCGATGTGCCGCTCGGAGAACAGTTCTGCCATTACTCGCCGACCAGCGCTGAGTACTCGTCCCAGCTGAGCAGGCCGTCCGGTGCCGCGTCGAACGACACCTTGACGAGCCAGCCTTCGCCGAGCGGGTCACTGTTGACGAGTGACGGGTCGTCAACAACGGCGGAGTTGCTCTCGGTGATGGTGCCGTCGACGGGTGCGAAAAGTTCGCCGACCGACTTGGTCGATTCGATCTCGCCGACGACGGTACCGGCGGTGATCGCGGTTCCTTCCCCGGGGAGTTCGACGAAGACGACGTCGCCGAGCTTGTCAGCGGCGAAAGCGGTGATGCCCACGGTTGCTGAGTTGCCGTCGATGTCGAGCCATTCGTGCTCGGGGGTGTACTTGAGCGCGGTCTTGTCGGTCATGGCTTACTTCTTTCTTCTGTAGAACGGGAGAGGTGTGACGGTCGCGGGGATGGGCGTGCCTCGCAGGTCCACCGCCAGTTCAGTGCCGGGATCGGTGAGGGTCGGGTCGACGAAGGCCATCATGATCGGATGCCCGAGGGTCGGCGACAAGGCGCCGCTCGTCACGGTTCCAACGACGGTGTCGCCGGAGAGAACGGAATATCCGGCTCGCCCTGCCCGGCGGCCCTCAGACGCCAGTCCGACGAGCACGCGAGCGTTTTCGTCAGGGCCGGCTTCGACGGCCGCACGCCCCGGGAAGTCGTTTTCTTTCGTGAGCGCGACGACGCGGCGGAGTCCCGCCTGGGCCGGCTGGGTGTCGAGGCCGAGTTCGTGACCGTAGAGCGGCATCCCTGCTTCGAGCCGGAGGGTGTCGCGGCTTGCGAGACCCGCGGGAACGAGCCCGTGATTTTCGCCCGCCTTGTCAAGCGCACGCCAGAGCGGAACGGCCGAGGTGGTGCGCAGGTACAGTTCGAAGCCGTCTTCGCCGGTGTAGCCCGTGCGAGCGACGAGGAGGGGAACGCCCTCGAAGAACGCGTCGGTGGCGCGGTAGTACTTGAGTTCATCGAGCGGGAGCCCGAGTTCGGTGATGCCGGCTGTCGCTTCGAGGATCGCCCGGGAGTTCGGGCCCTGCACGGCGAGAAGGGCGTAGTCGTCGCTCTGGTCGTCGACGGTGACCTCGAATCCGCTGGAGCGATCGCGGAGGGCGGTGAATGCTGCCTCCCGGTTGCCCGCGTTGGCGACGACGAGGAACGTCGTGTCGCCGAGGCGGTAGACGACGACATCGTCGAGGATGCCGCCACTCTCGGTGAGGATGAGACTGTACTTCGCCTGCATCAGCTCGATCGCCGACAGCTTGCCGGCGAGGGCGGCATCGAGGAAGGTTCCGGCGTCACGGCCGTAGACGAGGATCTCCGCCATGTGGGAGAGGTCGAACAGGCCGGCGGCGGTACGAACGGCGGCGTGCTCGGCGAGGTCGCTGGTGTAGCGGACCGGCATCTGCCAACCGGCGAAATCGGTGAAGCTCGCACCGAGTTGGGTGTGGACGTCGAAAAGCGGGCTGGTGCGTTCGGGGACGGGATCTGACACGAGTTCTCCAGGTGTCGCCGGGGCGACGGTCGCAAAAGCGGCTGCGGCACGCGAGGTGCCTTGGGAACTCCCCCTCTGTCATTGGCCTGAGAGTTTCACACACCCGAGTGAGAAGGGTGGCTTTCACCGTCGGCGGAATGCGCAGAGCGCCCAGATCTCGATACGGCGCTTCGCGCCTACCCGATCCGAACGCGCGAAGCGCGTTCGCTTTCCAGAGTGGCCAGTTCGATGCGGTACATAGACCTGAGAGATTGGCAGGGAGGCTTGCTCCTTCGGTGCCGGGCTAGCCCGGCTCTCCCGCATCGCGTGTTGCGGCCCGATATTCGATTTGCGCCCAGCTTACCGTGACATCCAGTTCCTCCCGTGAAACTTTCTCTTCCTGTTCGAGTCAGGATGACACTAAGATGGAAATGCAGTTAGGGTCACGGTGACTTTAACAACGAGCGAACGGACGGATGCCATGACCGCACACGCTGCCGCCGTTCAGGTCGCCGTCTCCACGGTCATCTTCGCTCTCCGTCCGCACGACGACACCGGGCGCATGACCGTGTGGCTTCCGCTCGTGCGCCGCATCCGCGACCCGTTCGTCGGCCGGTGGGCGCTCCCGGGCGGGCCGCTCGAACCCGATGAAGACCTTGCTGAATCAGCGGCACGCACCCTCGCGGAGACGACCCTCCTCACCCCCCAGTACCTCGAACAGCTCTACGCCTTCGGGAACACCGACCGCTCCCCCGGCGAGCGCGTCGTCTCCATCGTCTACTGGGCCCTCGTGCGCTCAGACGAAGCGGCCGTCGCGGTCGAAACCGAAAACGTGCGCTGGTTCGAAGCGGACTCCATCCCCGAACTCGCCTTCGACCACAACCTGATCGTGGACTACGCGCTCTGGCGGCTGCGCAACAAGCTCGAATACAGCTCCATCGCGCACGCCTTCCTCGGCGAAACCTTCACCCTGTCCGAACTGCGCGAGGTCCACGAGGCCGTGCTGCAGAAACCACTGGACCCGGCCAACTTCCGGCGCCAGATCGAGGGCTCCGGCCAGGTCGTCCCCACCGGTGACGTCCAGACCGGCGGGCGACACCGCCCCGCCCGCCTCTACCGATACAACCGCGACGCCGTTGATGGAACCTCCGGTCCCCTCGCCAGGCCCACCGCTCCCGCCCAAGGAACATCATGACTCTCACTGCATCCGTCGACACGACACTCACGCGGATTTCCGCCGGAACCGAGCAGGGATCATCCTGCAGTCCCGAGCTCGTCGAAAAACCGTGGGTCTTCGACCTGCAGCCACCGAGCTATGGCCCCGGCTCATCGATGGGCGACGTCCTGCCAACGGGCTCTCCGCGCCAGGGCGCCCTCCCCGCCTTCTATCGTGAGGCCGGCGCGGAGGAGCTCGACCGTCGCATCCGTGCCGCCAAGGCTGCTCTCGGTGACCGGCTCGTCATTCTCGGCCACTTCTACCAGCGCGACGAAGTCCTCGCGTACGCCGACTACGTGGGTGACTCGTTCCAGCTCGCCACGGCAGCGCGCGAGCGCACCGACGCCGAAGCCATCGTCTTCTGCGGCGTGCACTTCATGGCCGAGACTGCTGACCTGCTCTCCACCGCTGAGCAGTCCGTCATCCTGCCCAACCTCGCCGCCGGATGCTCCATGGCCGACATGGCGAACATCGACCAGGTCGAGGAATGCTGGGAACAGCTGACGGAGCTCTACGGCACCGAACCGGATGCCTCGGGCCGTGTTCCCGTCATCCCGGTCACCTACATGAACTCCTCGGCCGCCCTGAAAGGATTCTGCGGCCGCAACGGCGGCATCGTCTGCACGTCGTCGAACGCGCAGACCGTTCTCGAGTGGGCGTTCGAACGCGGGCAGCGTGTGCTGTTCTTCCCCGACCAGCACCTCGGACGGAACACCGCCAAGGCCATGGGCGTTCCACTCGAGCAGATGCCGATGTGGAACCCGAACAAACCGCTCGGAGGGAACGACGCTGCGGCGCTCGACGGCTCCCGCGTGATCCTCTGGCACGGGTTCTGCTCGGTGCACAAGCGCTTCACGGTCGACCAGATCGCGAAGGCCCGCGCGGAGTTCCCGGGCATACGGGTGATCGTCCACCCTGAGTGCCCGATGCCCGTCGTCGACGCCGCTGACGAAGCGGGCTCGACCGACTACATCCGCAAGGCGATCGAAGCGGCCCCCGCCGGATCCACCTTCGCGATCGGCACCGAGATCAACCTCGTGCAGAGGCTCGCAGCCGACCACCCCGAGCACACGATCTTCTGCCTCGACCCGGTCATCTGCCCGTGCTCGACCATGTACCGCATCCACCCGGGCTACCTCGCGTGGGTTCTCGACGGACTCCTCGAGGGGCAGGTGCTCAACCAGATCACCGTCTCCGACGACGTCGCCCTCCCGGCACGGATCGCCCTCGAGCGGATGCTTGCCGCCAGGCCCCCGATCGCAGCGGGTGCCTGACATGAAGCGCGTGATCGTCGTCGGCAGCGGGATCGCCGGCCTGACCGCTGCACTGCACGCAGCACGACGGCACGAGGTGCTTCTCGTTACCAAGTCCACGCTCGGCCAGAGCAATACCCGGTATGCGCAGGGTGGGATCGCCGGGGTGATGTTCGCCGACGACAGTGTCGACGCGCACATCGCTGACACACTTTCCGCCGGAGCGGGTCTGTGTGATGAGACAGCGGTGCGGGTGCTCTGTTCCGAGGGGCCAGCGCGCATCCGGGAGCTCGTCGCGATCGGCGTCGAGTTCGACCGGACTGACGGACTGTTCGCCCGCGGTCGCGAGGCCGCACATTCCTACCCTCGCGTACTTCACGCAGGAGGCGACGCGACCGGAGCCAGAATCGAACAGGCACTCGTCGCCCGCGTTCGGGAGAGCGGCGTGCGGATCGCCGAGAACACCTTCCTCGTCGACGTGATCCTCACCCACGGCACCGTGAGTGGTGCCCTGCTCCGCGACTCAGACGGGACACAGCGCGAAGAGCCGGCGGATGCCGTTCTCCTCGCCACCGGGGGCGCCGGCCAGCTGTATCCGTTCACGACGAACCCGTCGGTGGCAACAGGAGACGGTGCTGCCGCTGCACTTCGCGCGGGCGCGCTCCTCGCCGACCTTGAGTTCTACCAGTTCCACCCCACGGCACTGACGACGGGCGACCACTTCCTGGTGTCAGAAGCCGTTCGCGGTGAAGGGGCTGTGCTGCGCAACGCCCTCGGCGAGCGCTTCCTTCCTGCCCTTCACCCGGACGCCGAACTCGCCCCGCGCGATGTGGTCGCCCGGGGAATTGCCGCCGAGATGGCTTCGCAGGGTGGCCTGCCGGTCGTACTCGACGCGACCGGGCTCGGCGCCGAATTCCTTGCCCAGAGGTTCCCGGTCATCGATCGTGCGATGCGGGCATCCGGAATCGACTGGTCGCGCGAACCGGTTTCGGTGAGCCCGGCAGCGCACTACTGGATGGGCGGCGTCGTCACTGACCTCGACGGGCGCACAACGGTTCCTGGCCTCTACGCCATCGGCGAGGTCGCGCGCACCGGTGTGCACGGCGCCAACCGCCTCGCCTCGAACTCGCTGCTCGAGGGGGCTGTGTTCGGTGCCCGAGCCGCCGCCGCGCTCGACGTCGACGACGCGGCATCCTGGCCTGTCGCTCCGCCACCGCTTGCCCCGGCCCCGGTGCGCACACCGACAGCGGATGCTCCGCCATTCGCTCGCGACACCCTCCAGCGGGTCATGTGGGATGCCGCCGGCCTGCTCCGCGACGACGCCGGACTCACGCACGCGGCCGGCATCCTCGATGCCTGGTCTGCCGCTTCTTTGCCGACCGAGAGCATCCGCGACCTCGAGGACAGGAACCTGCTCGCGCTTGGCCGGGAGCTCGTTCTCGCGGCACTCGTCCGCACCGAATCGGTCGGGGCCCATGCCCGCTCCGACTCCCCCACCCAGGCGCCCGCCGCCGCTACCCGGGAGGTCGCCGCATCATGCTGACGACATCACACATTGACCACGTCGTCGGCGCAGCACTCGAGGAGGACGCGCCGTGGGGCGACCTCACGAGCGGAACCCTGATCCCGGCGAATGCAACCGCGACCGCCGAGCTCTCCGCTCGCGAAGACGGCGTCTTCAGCGGTGGCGAGGTGTTCGCCACCGCATTCCGTCTCACCGACCCCGCGATCACCGTGGTGCTCCACGTCACCGACGGCGAGCGCTTCAGCCGCGGTGACACCCTGGCGACCATCACGGGGCCTGCCCGTGGCATCCTGCAGGCGGAACGAATCGGACTGAACTTCACCCAGCGGATGTCGGGCATCGCCACCCAGACAGCGCGATACGTCGCCGCCGTGGCCGGCACCCGCGCCCGCATCGTCGACACCCGCAAGACGACCCCGTTGCTCCGCGCCTTCGAACGGCACGCCGTTCGCTCCGGTGGCGGTTTCAACCACCGGTTCTCGCTGTCGGATGCCGTCATGGCGAAGGACAACCACCTCGCCGTGCTCACGGCGGGCGGCCTGTCGGTGACTGAGGCACTTCTCGGTGTGCGGGCACAGCTGTCGCACACCACCCACCTCGAGGTCGAGGTCGACCGGCTCGACCAGGTCGAAGCTGTGCTAGCCGCCGGAGTCGACACGATCATGCTCGACAACTTCAGTCTCGCCGACCTGCGCGCTGGCGTCGAGCTCGTTGCCGGCCGGGCGATCATCGAGGCCAGCGGCAACGTGACGCTCGACACCGTCGGGGCGATCGCGGCAACCGGGGTCGACGTCATCTCGTCGGGAGCACTGACCCACAGCGTCCGCTCCCTCGACCTCGGGCTCGATCTGTCGATCGAGCACCGGGAGCACTGACGTGCTGTACCTCGACTCGGCCGCGACCACACCCGTGCGCCGCGAGGTGCTTGAAGCGATGTGGCCGTACCTGACCGCGGAGTTCGGCAACCCGTCGAGTTCGCACACCCTCGGCGAGCGTGCCGCCGACGCCCTCACCGACGCCCGTGCACGCGTCGCCGCGGTGCTCGGGGTCCGGGCCGGTGATGTCGTGTTCACGTCGGGCGGCACCGAAGCAGACAACCTCGCCGTCAAGGGCATCGCCCTCGGATCGAGCCGCGGCAGGCGCATCGTAACCGCGGCAACCGAACATGAGGCCGTGCTCGAATCGATCGACTACCTGCAGCGTCTTCACGGCTTCGAGGTCAGCTTCGTTCCGCTCGAGCCCGACGGAATTGTGACCGCCGAGGCTCTCGACTCCGTGCTTCGACCAGACACCGCACTCGTCACCCTCATGTACGCCAACAACGAGATCGGCACCGTGCAGGATCTGGCCGCCCTCGGCGGGATTACCTCCGAGCACGGGATCCCGTTCCACACCGACGCCGTGCAGGCCGCCGGTTGGCTCGACCTCCGCGTCGCTGCTCTCGGCGTCGACGCCCTCTCGCTCGCCGGGCACAAGATCGGCGCGCCGAAGGGCATCGGACTGGCCTGGCTGCAGGGCCGGATCCCGGTGGAGCCGCTCGTGCACGGCGGCGGGCAGGAACGCGGACGCCGGTCGGGAACCGAGAACGTGGCGGCAGCGGTCGGTCTGGCGACCGCGCTCGAACTCGCCGAAAGCGAGAGGGCGGATGCCGCTCGGCGCGTCTCCGAACTCCGGAACGACCTCATCGCCGGGGTTCTCGATCGCGTCCCCGGTGCCCTGCTGACCGGTTCGGCCACGTCGCGTCTGCCGAACTCGGCCTCGTTCTGCTTTCCGGGCACGAGCGGTGAGGCGGTACTGCTCGAACTGGAACGGCGCGGCGTCGTTTCATCGAGTGGCTCGGCCTGTGCCGCCGGAAGCGACGAGGCGTCACACGTCCTCACGGCGCTCGGCATGCCCGCTGAAATCGCGCAGACCGCCGTGCGATTCACCTTCGGGAGCGGCCTGACCGGTGAGGGCGTGGCATCCGTGATCGACGCGGTCGCGGCATCCGTCACCGCTGTCGGCACGTTCGGCTGAACCGCTCGCCCTGCCCGGATGCACCTGGGCCCGGGTCAGGGGCGCAGGATGTTCCACGCGAGCAGGTGCTCGACGGTCACACCCTGATACCCCGGAGTTCCCCCGAGTGCCGCGCGCACCTTCGCCGTCTCGGCCTCGAGTACCGCGCTGCCTTCGTCGAAGAACGTGTATTGGGCTCCGCCGGCGACCTCGGGGGTGTCGGTTTCGACTCCAATCGTGAACGGGGTACCGGATGCCGCGGCCGCACGAACCGCGGGACCGGCCAGTTCCAGAATCCCTGCCGGGCCATCGGCGGTATCTGAAAAGGCGATGATCGCGACCGAGTCGAGTGCGGGGACGAGAGCGTCGAACACCGATCCGTCGCCGTACGACGTGCGGGCGAGCCACCACGGCAGGTCTGCGCCGATCGGGAGCGCGCCAGCCGCGCCCCGTACTACTTCGATGAGCCGGAGGTATCCCTCGGCGAGCAGCACCGGGTCAATGGGTTCCGGCCGGCCGGCCCACGGTTCGACGTCGAGCTGAACGGAGTCGACCTCGGCCGCGGCTCGCGCGGCGATAAGCCAGGTTGCGGCGAGGTCCGGCCGCTCGAACCAGCCTGCGTCGCCACCGAGGACGGAGACATCGATGCCTGCCTCGGACAGTGCTGACACGGCATCCGAGAACCAGACGGCCATCGGCCCGACGTTCGTGGCCCACGGGGCGTTGAGAAACACGCGCTGCAGCCCGCGGGCGCGGGCGACCCGCGCGATCGCGGCCGGGTCGAGGTCTGCCTGTCCACGCCCGCGCTCGTCGATGGCTGGGTCGACCGAGTTGCCCCAGGCCCAGACGCCGGTGATCGCTGATGCGGAGGAGGAAGTCACAAGGACCCCATCGTGGGCCACCTCGGCCCCAAAGGCAAGAGGTGTCGATCGGCGGCCCGGTCTTCGCCCGATACGACCCGCGGAACTCAGAGCGCGTACCCTGAACTCGGAGCCGCTTTCTCGCGGCCGACGGAAGGCCGGTCATGGACACCATCGCACTGCGACGCTTCGTGGTCGCTGCCGAAGAACTTCACTTCGCACGCGCCGCCAAGTACCTCAACATTCCGCGCTCGTCGGTTATCGCCTCCGTTCGTGAACTGGAGAACGAACTGGGGACTCCCCTGTTCGACATGAACGCGTCGACAACAACCCTCACCCAGGCCGGGCGGGAGCTCCTGGCCGAAGAGCAGAAAAAAGCGGATGCGACCGCCGCCTCGGTGCAAAATCGTCCGCAACCGGCGGGTGGCAAAGCGAAGGCGTCGAAGGGCAAGGGTCGCGCGCCCGCAGTGAAAGGCCAGCCGCGCCCGGGCAAACGACGTCAGTCCCGCTGATTCCGCGGAACGGGCACCATCGCCGTGGCTGTGAAAAGGGCCACCGTCTGCGTGTTCCGGGCAGATGGACTCTGACGCCAGCCCTAGGCTGGCGGGCATGACTCCTCCGGAGAACGCCCGACCTGCTCGACGCACCTCCGTGGCGGCCATCATTGCCCAAGTGGTACTCGGCCTCTTCCTGCTCTTCGCCGGAATAGGACACCTCACCGTTGCACGGGACGCGTTCCAGGCCCAGGTGCCCACGTGGCTCCCGATCGACGTTGACTTCGTCGTTGTCGCATCCGGGGTGGTCGAAATCGTTCTCGGCTTGTCCCTTCTCATTTTGTGGCGCTGGCGCCCGTGGGTCGGATTGGTCGCCGCCGCATTCTTCGTCGCGATCTTCCCGGGGAACATCTCGCAGTTCACAACCGGCACCGACTCATTCGGGCTGAATGACGACCTGAGCCGGGGCATCCGTCTGCTCTTCCAACCGTTGCTCGTGCTTTGGGCACTGTGGTCGACGGGCGCGTGGAAAGCCTGGCGCGCATGGCGTGCCCAGCGCGAGAACGCGAACCACAGCGTCCAAGCGTAGTTCTCGTCGTCGCTGCCCTGCCGACGACTCGTGTCGCGAGTAACCTCGGAGCCATGATCATCGACGTGCCGACAAGCCTCGGCCCAGGCCGGCTCACCGTGAGCGCCGCGACCGACCCTCGTGCTGTGGTGTGGCTGGGGCATGGCGCCGGTGGCGGGATCGGTGCCGTCGATCTGGCGGCCCTTGCCACCCACCTGCCGGAGTTGGGATACACCGTCGCGCGCTACGAACAGCCGTGGCGCGTCGCCGGCAAGAAAATCGCGCCGCGGCCTGCGACTCTCGACGTGGCGTGGCGTGAGACCGCCACGGCGATAGCCGAACTTGCCGCAGGGCTGCCCATTGTCGTCGGTGGCAGGAGCGCCGGAGCCCGGGTCGCCTGCCGAACCGCGGAGAACCTCGGCGCTTCCGCTGTCGTGTGCCTCGCATTCCCGCTGCACCCGCCCGGCAAGCCCGAGTCGTCGCGACTGCCCGAGCTCCTGCTTCCGCCCGTTCCCGCTCTCGTCCTTCAGGGTGATCGTGACACGTTCGGGACCGCCGCCGACATCACTCGCGAACTCGAGTCGCACTCGTCGGTCCGGGTGATACCCGTTGCCGGTGCGGATCACAGCATGAAGGTTCTCGCGTCGTCGCCTCTCACCGCGAGGGACGTCGCGACGCTCGTGACAGCATCCGTTGCGGACTTCGTTGATGGGGTTCTCGGCTAGCGTTACTCAGCCGCCGTAATGTCAGTGGTCGGGTGTGTACTGGGGGTATGAAGTTCCCGGTCACATCGGTTATCCACAGCCTCCCGGTGAGGCTGGTTGTGGGTGGGTTCATGTCAGTGGTCGGGTGTGTACTGGACTCATGAAAACCTCCGCCAGCACAGCTCCCCCGGCCTTCGAGGCGCCGGGTGTTGAGAATGTGCTGGGCGCAGAGGTGCCGGGGGTTGAGGGTGTGCTGGATGGGGTGATCGCCGCGTTGGCGGTCGCGGTCGAGTCGATCGGGTTGGACCAGCTGTCCCGGTTGCCGGCACAGTCGGTGCTGTCGATCCTGTCCAAAACCGCGACGCTGGGCCGTGGGGTGGATGCGATCCTCGCCGCGGCGGCGAATGATGTCGCGGTGCGCTCAGACCCGGTGCTGGGCAGTGAGGGGCTCGCGGCCCGGTTGAACTACGCCCGCCCATCACACCTGGTGGAGCAGGTCACCGGAATGTCAGCTGCGGCAGCGGCCCGGCTGATCCGGGTCGGCGCCCGCACCAGCCCCAGGGTTCGGGTCGGCCAACCGTTACCGGCGTTGTTCCCCGTGGTGAAAGTTGCCCTGCAGGGCGGGTTGATCGGGATCGAAACCGCCGACGTGATCACCAGGGAACTCGCCACCGCCGCTCCCCGCGCCGATGTTGAGCATTTGACCGCGGCGGAACAGTTCCTGGTCGGTCAGGCCACCGGCCGAACCGGCCACACCGGTATCGCTCTGCCAACCGATCTGGTCGCGATCCAGGCTCGGCAGTGGCGGGACCGGCTCGACGCCGACGGAATCGAACCCCGAGCCGAGAAAGCGTTCCACAACCGGGACTTCTGGATCTCCCGCCGTGTCAGAAACGGTGTGATGAAGTTCGGCGGCCAGGTCACCCCCGACGTCGGCGGCAAACTCCACGCCCTCCTCAACGCCGTCCTCAGCCCCCGCACCACCGCCCGCTACCAACCCACCACCACCACTGGTGACGGTGTTGAGATCGACGACACCGGGGCAGCTGGTTCGTTCGCGAACGGGAACGGCAGCGACGCCACCCTGTTCGACGACTTCACCCAGCACGACGTCACACAGACCACCGGCGAGAGCGCAGAGCAACCGGAATCACCACCACCGGGGCGGGTGCGGGACCCCCGCACCCCCGGCCAGCAACGCGCCGACGTGTTCGCCGCGATGATCGACTCCCTCGCCCGCTCCACCGACACCCCCACCGTCTCCGGCGCCTCCCCCACCGTGATCGTCCGCGTCACCGCCAACGTCCTCGAACAAGAACACGGCACCGGGCAAATCGTCGGGATCCCCGACCCGATCCCCTACTCCGCGATCAAACAAATCCTCTGCGACAGCAGCACCATCCCCGTCTACCTGAAACCCGACGGCGGTATCGCCGCGATCGGCACCGAGAAACGAAAATTCAACCGGACCCAACGCGCAGGAATGATCGCCCGCGACGGACCCACCTGCGCCATCCCCGACTGCCAGATCCCCGCCACCGCCTGCGAAGCCCACCACATCACGGAATACCACAACGGTGGACCCACCCACGTCGACAACGGCATCCTGCTCTGCTGGTTCCACCACCACATGGTCGACACCGGAATCTTCACCATCACCATGAGTAACGGAAAACCCGCCATCAACGTCCCCGACTGGCTCACCCGCCGCCCCTACTTCCACTAGACAGCGCCCGCGCCCGCTTCAGGCCGCGCGAACCTCGAGCTCGCCCGCCGCAGCACCGTCACTGCCGAAGATGATCTTGCGGTTCGCGACCTTGTCACTGAAGAACCGGTCGTGACTGACCACGACAACGGCACCCGGGAAGTGCACGAGGGCGCGTTCCATCACCTGGGTGCTGGGCATGTCGAGGTGGTTCGTCGGTTCATCGAGAATCAATACGGATGCTCCCGAGAGCAGACACTGCGCCATCGCCACCCGGGCACGCTGACCGCCCGAGAGCGTGCCGATCCGCTGCTTCAGTTCGGCCTCGGAGAACTGGAACATCGCGAGGAAGCGTCCGACCGATTTACGGGTTGCCGAGAACGCGAGACTGCCGGGCGCAGCATTCACCGCGTGCGTGATCGTGTCGTCGTTGTCGAGGTCAGCGAGCATCTGGTTGTAGGAGACGACACCCGAACCCTTTGCCCAGACCGCTTCACCGGAGTCAGCCTTCTCCTCGCCCGTCAGCACGCGCAGCAGGGTGGACTTTCCGCTTCCGTTCGCCCCGAGTACGACGATGCGATTGCCACGCCGGATCTCGAAGGTCAGACCCGAGAACAGGGTTTTCTCCCCGTAGGACTTCGACAACCCGGTCACCCTGCAGAGCACATCCTTGACGTGCAGTCCGCCGTAGATCTCCGTGATGATCTGGTCCACCGGGCGAGGCGCTCGTGACTTCTTGATGCCGGAAAGCTTCTTGTCGAGTCCCCTGCTCGCCGCTTTCGCCGCGGCACGCCGGTCGGCGATGCCCTCGGCCTCGAACGCCAGCAGTTCGGACTCATGCACATACTGCTGCTCGAGCGTCTTGAGCCGGAACTGCTTCTGCACAACGTACTCGGCGAAATTGCCCGGGTATTCGTGCAGATGGAAGTTCTCGAGCTCAACAATCCGGGTGACGACAGAATCGAGGAAGGTCCGGTCGTGCGAGACGATGATCGCGGCGCCGCGGAAGTCACGGAACCAGGATTCGAGCCATTCGACGCCGGCGACGTCGAGGAAGTTCGTCGGCTCATCGAGCAGCAGCACGTCGGGGCGTTCGAGAACAATCTTCGCGAGCGCCGCGCGGTTCCTCCAACCCCCGGAAAGGTCGTCAATCGGGCACACGCGATGGGCCTCTTCGAACCCGAGCCGGGTGAGCGCCTCATCGATCCTGCGCGGGTAGTCCCACCCATCCAGCCGGTCCATCTCCTCGAACAACTTAGCCTGCCGCCCGATGAGAGCGTCGAGATTCGCGGTCGGGTCGGCGGCGATGGATGCGTCGATCGACGCCAGTTCCGCCTCAACCGCCTTGATCTCACCGAAGACGTCGTCGAGGACCTCGGTGATCGAGGCGGTTCCGTCGAGTTCGGAGAACTGCGAGAAGTACCCGATCCGGATGCCGTCGTCGAGCGTGAGCGTTCCGGCATCCGCTTCGATCTGTCCCAGGATGAGCTTGATGAGCGTTGTCTTGCCGGATCCGTTACGACCGATGAGGCCCACGCGATCACCGGTCTCGAGGCGGAAGAACGCCTCCCGCAGAACGGGTGTGTTTTCGAAGCGAATGTGTACGTCGTTCAGTCGGATCAGGCTCATGCCCGGTGCCTCCTCTGGGAAAGATGTCGTCGAGGGCCGGCGGAACCTGAACGGTGGAGCGAGTCCACTTTAACCGACGCGACCCTAGTGGACGTCGTCGACGAGCTTGAGACCGACGATGCAGCCGATGAGACCCAGCAGGAGCGCAATCTTGACCCACGAGACATCCGTGTCCCCGGTGATCATCGACCACACAACGGTGAGCGACGCTCCGATGCCTACCCAGACCGCATACGCGGTTCCGATGGGGATGTCACGCATCGCCCAGGCGAGACCTCCCATGCTGAAGGCGAGGGCGACGAGGAAGAGTATGCTCGGCCAGAGTTTCGTGAACCCTTCAGACTTGCCGAGCGCTGTGGCCCAGACCGCTTCGAGAACACCGGACACGATGAGGATGACCCAGGACATGAGTGAACTTTCTGGCCAGTCTTGTCGCGTTCCGGGTACTGATCCGTCGTCCGGGGCTGCTCTGCACAACCTGCGAACAGAATAGCAAAACCAGCTGCCACTCCCCTGTGCACGGATGCCGGTTCCGACAGGCCGTGCCCTCCCCCTGTCGCCGGTTCAGGCAACGTGTCAGGCCCCTGTGAGACAATGGAGTGAAGCCAAGCTCGCGGCTCCGGGGCGCACTCACCTCTCTGAAACGCTCCGTCCGCGTGCGCTTCCCGCGCACCCGGAGGAACATTCCATGCAGTTCACACAAGGCCAGACCGTCGTTTACCCCCACCACGGCCCCGCCACCGTCACCGAGATCTTCAGCCGTACGGTGAAGGGCAACGTCATCGAGTATCTGAAGCTCGAGGTTCACGAATCGAAGCTTTCCGTCAGCGTCCCCGTTTCGAAGGCGGATCAGGTCGGGATCCGCGCTGTTCTCGACTCAGCCAAGATGGACGCTCTCTTCGACGTTCTTCGTGCACCCACCGTCGACGAAGAAGAGAAGTGGTCGCGACGGATGAAGGACAACCAGGAGAAGATCAAGGTTGGCGACATCTTCACCATCGCCGGTGTTGTCCGTGACCTCAGCCGCCGCAACGACGACAAGGGGCTCTCGCTCGCCGAGCGCGACCTGCTGCGTCACGCCCAGGGGCCGCTCGTCACCGAGATCGCCCTGTCTCTCGACATCGCCTTCGACGCTGCAGAAGCCGCCCTCAACGCCGCTCTCGCTGAGGGCACGACCGACAAGACAGACGGCGGCTCGACGGCCGCCGCCTAAGGAGTCCGCTGATCCGGTCAGCCCGAATCAGCTGAGACGAGCCTCGAGGTCTGTTGTCCCGGCAGCCAAAGTGACGGATGCCGTCGATCCGTGCGTGTCGATCGCATAGTCGCCGAAGAAACCGCTCACCGCTACCCGACCCTCGGAGTCCGTCCGCGCCTGGGTGAGCGGCAGCCACCACTCGCCCTTGATCAGGGACTTGAGGGCGTCGAACGACGGCTTCGGTGTCCCATCGGAGCGAATTAGCCCACCTGGGGCACCGAGCCAGGCGCCGTCGTCGGTGATTCCCCAGTAGTTGATGGCCTGAACCGCCGGGTGGCCAACGAGGGAGCGGTAGTGCCGCTCGATCTCGTCTGCCTGCCGTGCTTCGCCCTCTGGCGTCGATGGCCACGAAGGGATCTGGTAGTCGTTGAGGTCGACGATCTCCGGTGGCATCAGATCACCGGACAGCAGGGTCGTCTCGGTGAGGTGAAGCGGAAGGCCGTAGCGGGCGAACCGGTCCACCATCGCGAGCATCTTCTCCTCGCCCCAGTAGCCCTGGTGCATGTGTGTCTGCAGTCCGATGGCATCCACCTGGATCCCCGCTTCGAGGACTCCTTCGATGAGACACTCGTATGCACTCGAGAGGTCGAAATCGTTGAGGATGAGCGTGGCTGAGGGGTTCGCTTGCCGTGCCTCGGTGAAGGCGAGGCGAATCATCGGGATTCGGCCGATCCGACGGGCGAGCCGGGTGATCGCGTTCTCCTCTGCGGCGAACACCGGCATGATGACGACCTCGTTGATGGCGTCCCACGTGTCGATGACGCCGGCGAAGTTCGACACCTCCCTGCGGATCCGCTGGCGCTGGAGCTTTTCGACCTCAGCGTCGGGTCGATTGAGCAGCCACTCGGGAGCCAGCGTGTGCCAGGTGAGCGGATGCCCCTTCACCGTCACGCCGCGATCGGCAAACCAGTGCGCCGTGGTGAGAAGTCGCTCGGTATCCGGCGCCCCTTCGGCTGGTTCGAAACCTCGCCAGTAAAACGGAAGCGTCGCGGTGTTGAACAGCTCCAGCCAGTGTTCGGAAAGCGAGGTCAGTCCCTCGAGCGACGCGCCGCCGAATGCAGCCCGAGACGCGGCATCCTCTGTCGTCTCGGCGTTTGCGAGCGGGATGAGGTCGAAACCGATGTTGCCGAAGGCGAATGCATGCCGACGCTGTTCAACGGTTACGTCGGCATCGCGGAGCGGTTCGCCGCGAGCGTCGAGAACCGTGACCTGCGCTGATACCTTTCGGTGGTCGACGCTCACGCGACTCCCCTACCGGTTTGTTCGATCCGCGGGTGGAGCTCACGATCGAAACCCACCGTCCGTGTCGTGCCGGTGAGTCGAACGGTGTGGGTCGACCGGATGTCGGAGCTTGAGGCACCGAGTCCGAGAACGATGTCGCCCGTCTCCACGATTCTTTCGCCGGCGCGCCCGGTGAAGCTGGTGAGATCAGCGGGTACGGCGATCGACAGGTCGACGCTTTCCCCCGGCTCCAGGTCGACGCGTGCGTAGCCCAGAAGTCTCTGCACCGGACGGACGACGGATGCCACCGGGTCGGCCAGGTAGACCTGCACGACGTCGGTTCCTGCGCGGGTTCCCGTGTTGCGGACGCGCACGCTGAGAGTAGCCGTTCCGTCGCTGGGAATCGACGCCGGTCCGTGCTCGAGGGCAGTCCACTCGAACGTCGAGTAGCCGATGCCGTGCCCGAACGCGAATGCGGCGGTCGGGTCGATGTTCGACACGCCGCTCGAGCGCGCGAGGGGTGCCGCGAGGTACGTCGACGGCTGCGTGCCTTCCGTGGCCGGGATGCTGACTGGCAGACGCCCGCTCGGGTTGATCTTGCCCGCGAGTACTCCGGCGAGCGCCGTGGTGCCCTCTTCACCGGCGAAGAACGTCTGCACGATCGCTCCTGCCGCGGTTGTTGCCGAACCGAGCGCGTAGGGCCGTCCAGCGAGAAGCGTGACGACGGCAGGCGTTCCCGAGGCGAGGACCGCTTCGAGCAGGTCCTGCTGTGCGCCGGGGAGGCGCAGGGATTCAGCATCACAGCCTTCGCCACTCGTGCCCCGGCCGAACAGTCCGGCCCGATCGCCAAGGGCGACGATGACGACATCCGCTGCCTGGGCTACGGAGACGGCGGCATCGAATCCGTCGGTCTCTCCACCGTCGATCGTTGTCCCGGCGGCGTACTCGATCTCCGCATCCGGGAACTCGGCTCGCAGGCTCTCGAGAAGCGTTGGCAATTCGATCCCCAGAGGGATTTCAGGATGCCGCACGCCCACGTGGGCCGGGAAGGAATAGCACCCGAGCACAGCGAACGGGTCTCCAGCGGTCGGGCCGACCACGGCGATGCGGCGGGGCGCAGCGAGGGGAAGTACGCCATCGTTGGTGAGCAGCACGATCGACTGTTCCGCGATCTCCCGTGCGAGGGAGCGGTTGCCGGCCCCGTCGAGGTTGACTGACCCGCGCAGGCTTTCGGCGTCGTCGAGGTTCGCTCCGCGGAGGGCCTCGGGGACGGCATCCCATTCAGGATCGAGCAGGCCGAGTTCGATTTTCTGGGCGAGCACCCGGCGGAGAGCCCGATCGATGATGGCCTCATCGAGGTCGCCCGAGCGCACCGCGTCGACGAGCGGCGCACCGAAGGTCTTCACCGTCGGGAGCTCGACGTCGACGCCGGCGGTGAGCGCGAGCGCAGCGGCTTCCCCCCAGGAGCCGGCGAGACCGTGCAACATTTTGAGGAACGCGATTCCGAAATAGTCGGCGACGACGGTGCCGTCGAAGCCCCAGGTGTCGCGCAGCAGACCCGTGAGCAACTCTTCGTCTGCGACGGATGGGATGCCGTCAATATCGGTGTACGCGTGCATCACCGAACGTGGCTTGCCATCGCGCATCACCATCTCGAACGGGGTGAGGAGAACGTCGGCGAGTTCCCGTCGTCCGATCGACACCGGGGCGAGGTTCCGCCCCGCCTTCGATGCCGAGTAGCCGACGAAATGCTTGAGCGTCGAGACGATTCCCGAAGCTTCGAGCCCTCGCACGTACGCAGCGCCGACGGTTCCAACGAGGTACGGGTCTTCACCGATGGTTTCTTCGACGCGGCCCCACCGTGCGTCACGCACAACATCGAGGACGGGAGCGAGTCCCTGGTGGATCCCGACGGAACGCATGTCGGTTCCGATGCGGTAGGACATCCGTTCGACGAGAGCGGGGTTGAACGAGGCTCCCCAGGCCAGGGGAACCGGGTAGGCGGTGGCGCCCCAGGTGGCGAAACCGGCAAGGCATTCTTCGTGAGCGACCGCAGGGATGCCGAGGCGACTGGCCGCGACGATCCGGCGCTGGCTGCGAAGCAGCGACAACGCCCCCAGCGCCGGATCGACGGGTGCCGACCCGAACGGCCGGGTCAGTTGACCCAGGCCGTTCGGGAGGAGTGCATCGAGGTCGATGAGGTCGTCCATGTCGTGCTGGTGTGGCGCGACGTCTCCGCCCTCGCTCGATGCTCCGACCCAGACTCCGAAGAGCTGAGCGATCTTCTCTTCGAGTGTCAGCTCTGCCACGAGCGCATCGACACGATCATGAAGCGGAACGGTGGTGTCCCGCCACACGGGCAGGGCTGTAGTTGTGGTGGTGCTCACGGGGTGTACCTAACCTTTGACGGCGCCGGTCAGACCACCGACGATGCGGCGCTCGAACAGCGTGAAGAATATGAGAGCCGGAATCATCGAGAGCGATGTGAACGCGAGAACCTTCGCCGTATCGACCGAGTATTGTGACGCGAACGCCTGCACACCGAGCGGAAGGGTGTACATGTCCTGGTCTCCCAGGATGAACAACGGCAGAAGGTAGCTGTTCCAGCTCGCGACGAACGCGAGGATGCCGGTTGTCACGACGCCGGGAAGAGACAGCGGCACGACCATCCGGAAGAAGAATCCGAGCCGGCTGGTGCCGTCGATCGCCGCGGCCTCTTCGATCTCATCAGGAATCGCCTTGAGGAACGGCACCAGAATGATGACCGTCACCGGCAGGCCGAAGGCGATCTGCGGAAGAATCACCCCGGTGAGGCTGTTCATGAGCCCCAGGTCCTTGATCACGATGTAGAGGGGCGTGATCGCGACGGTCATGGGGAACATGAGACCCGCTGCGAACAGCGAGTACATGGCGCCTCGGCCCGCGAACTTGTAGCGGGCAAGGATGTAGCTCGCCATCAGACCGAGGATGACCACGCCGAGTGTCGTTGCGATACCGGCGATGGCGGAGTTCCCGACTTGCCGCCAGAAGGTCGAACTGGCGAGGACCTCCTGGTAGTTATCGAGTCGCCACGGGCCCGGGAGGCCAGCAGGATCCGCGGTGATCTGCGAGTTGTCGCGGAAGCCGCCGAGGATGATGTAAATGACGGGTCCGAGGCACAGCGCGATGAAGACGAACGCGATGAAATAGGTGGCCGGGCTGCCCCACTGCTGCCGATCCGTCGCGGATCGGTTGCCCCGCTTCAGCGGCGCTTTCGTGATAGTTGCAGTCATCACTTCTTTCCTTCTGTGAGAGCGCCCTCGGTGTCACGTCGAAGAATGAAGCGCTGGTAAATCAGCGCAATCGTCAGCGAGATCAGGAACATGACGACGGCGACAGCGCTGCCGTAGCCGAAGTTGCCCGATGTGCGGCCATTGGCGACCATGTAGGTCGCCATCGTTGAGGTTCCGGCGGTCGACGCGACGTATTGGCCCCAGATGATGAACACCAGGTCGAACAGTTGCAGCGAGCCGATGATGGAGAGGAACGCCCAGATTCGCACGGTCGGTCCAAGCAACGGCAGCGTGATGTTGCGCTGGATCTGCCAGTAGCTCGCTCCGTCGATTGCGGCGGCCTCGAAGAGTTCTTCGGGGATGCTCTGAAGACCGGCAAGGAAGAGGATCACGGCGAAGCCGATGTACTTCCACGAGATGATCACCATGAGCGACCAAATGGCGATCCTCGGATCCGAGAGCCAGTCGGCTTGGAATTGCCCCAGCCCGATGTTCTCAAGCAGTCCGTTGACCGAGCCGGAGGTCTGAAGCATAAGGCCCCAGCCGATGCCGACGATGACCTCGGAGATGATGTACGGCACGAAGATGAGCACGCGGATCAGCGACCGGCCGCGGATCTTCTGGTTCAGAAGAAGGGCGAGAACGATGGCGATCGGGCCCTGGATGACGAGTGACATCACCAGGATGAATCCGTTGTGGCGCAGCACGTCATGGAACGCACTGTCCTGGAGGATGATCAGGTAGTTGTCCAAACCGACGAAGTCGGTGGCCGGCCCGTAGCCCTTCCAGCGGAAGAAGCCGTAGTAGCCGGCGAGGAAGACCGGGTAGATAACGAAGCCGACGAAGACGACAATCGCGGGCCCGGCCAGAAGCGTGATTTCGAGGCGCTTGCGCCAGTCCGTTTTGCGCCGTCGGGGCCGCGGTGCGGCAGGGGATGCCGCGCGAGCGCCATCCCCTGCCGTTACCGTGCCCTGCGGCGGTTGCTGGTCAGACATCGACGTAGCACCCCCTGCAGGATTAGTCATTATGTGGTGCTATCCCTTTGCTGCTGCGTCGTTGACCGCAGAGACGATGTCTTCTGCTGAGCCCTGACCGGCGAACAGGTCGACGACGCCCGTGTTGAGGGCGTTTCCGACGTTCTGTCCGAACAGCGTGTCGAGCCAGACCGTGACGTACGGTGCCTCGTTGTAGGACTCGATGATGGCGAGAAGCGCCTCGTCTTCAACAACTTCCTGGGCATCCTGGTTTGCGGGGATCGTCTGGAACGCCTGTGCGTAGCCTTCCTGGTATTCCTTCTGCATGAAGAAGTTCAGGAACGCGGAGCACTCCTCCTGCGGGGCTTCCGCGGAGCAGGTGAATCCGTCGACGCCGCCCATCATTGCGCCAGGCTCGCCCTCGCCACCCTCAACCTCAGGGAACGGGAACCAGCCCAGGTCGGGCAGCGGCTTCTCGTCCGGAGTCAGCGAAGCGATGACGCCCGGGTTCCAGGCGCCCATGAGCTCCATGGCTGCCTGCTTGTTTGCAAGGAGTCCAGCCGAGCTACCTGCGCCCTGCTGTGCCGACGTGGTGAGGAATCCGTTGTTGAACGGCTCCGTGTCGACGAAGTCCGACAGGTTCTGGCCGGCCTCAAGCCAGCACGGGTCGTCGAACTTCATGGTCTCGGCTGCCGTGTTGAGCGTGTCCTGCGAGCAGGCGCGGACCGCGAAGAAGTAGTACCAGTGTGCTGCGGGCCATGCGTCCTTCGCGCCGACGGCGATCGGGTCGACTCCGGCACCCTTGAGCTTGTCAACGGCCTCGCCGAGCTCGTCCAGGGTTTCCGGCGTCTCTTCGATGCCTGCTTCAGTGAAGAGATCTCCGCTGTAGTAGATACCGCCAGGAAGCACAGCGGTCGGCATTCCGTAAATCTTGCCGTCGATTGCGAAGGCACTCAGCACACCCTCGGGCACAGCGGCTTTGGTTTCGTCATCAATGAGATCAGTGATGTCCATTGCCTGACCCGCTGCAACAACGTCGGCGAGCTTGCCGCCGCCGCGTGCCATGAAGATGTCAGGAGCGTCGCCGGAGTTCAGCGCCGTCTGAAGCTTTCCATCCATTTCTTCGTTCTGGATGGACTGCGTCTTGATGGTGACACCGGGGTTTGCCTCTTCGAAATCGGCGACTGTTGAGTCCCAGAATTCCTTACCGGCGCCGGTTGTTGAGTTGTGCCAGAAAGTCATGGTGACATCGCCACCCTCACTTCCGGCTTCGCTCGGGCTGCAGGCTGCAAGGCCGGCGAGGGAGACTGCCGTGACAGCTCCTACCGCGAGCAGCTTCCTCATGGTGCGATTGTTCATCCTTGAACGCCTCTCGAAAGTTTCGACATCCACGTCGAAAATGATTAGGATGATGTGAGCCTATGCATCAGCGGGGCTTGGCGCAAGTTGTCCCTTACAACAAATAGGAAACGGTTCCCATGGTCGACGTCGACTCCAAGGTCAAACTGGCCCAACTCGCCGAGGATGCGGGCGTCTCGCTCTCCACGGTCTCCAAAGTTCTCAACGGCAGGCCGGACGTTTCCGCCTCCACGCGGGCCAAGGTCGAAGCAATTCTCGACGCGCAGGGTTATCAGCGTCGCGCCGGTCTCCCCGGCCGCGGCACCCTCATCGAACTCGTCTTTCCCGAACTCGAAACGGCGTGGGCGATGGAGATCATTCGCGGTGTCGAGAACGTCGCACGCGCTCACGGCCTCAGCATCGTCCTCACCGAGTCAGGCGACCGCCACTCCCCCTCAGCAAGCTGGATCGACGGAGTTCTTCGCCGCCGCCCCGTCGGCGTCGTGCTCGTCTTCTCGGATCTCGCCGAAGAAGCGAAAGCAAAGCTGCGCTCGCGAGCGATCCCGTTCGTCATCATCGACCCTGCGGGGGACCCGGCATCCGACGTCCCCTCCGTGGGATCCGCGAACTGGGCCGGTGGGCTCGCCGCAACGCGCCACCTCATCGAACTGGGCCACACCCGGATCGCAGCGATCACCGGGCGCGATGACATGATGTGTTCGTTCGCCCGGGTCGACGGTTATCGCTCAGCGATGAACTCGGCCGGCATCGAAATCGACGAACGATTCGTCCGGTTCGGTAACTTCCAGGTGGACGGAGGCAGAACTATTGCCCTCGAGCTACTCGATGCTCCGGACCGGCCGACGGCGATTTTCGCCGGAAGTGACCTCCAGGCACTAGGCGTGATTGAGGCGGCACGCACGCTCGGGCTTCGCGTGCCGGATGACCTGTCCATCGTCGGTTACGACGACCTTCAGCTGGCGAAGTGGTCCAGCCCTGCCCTTACGACGGTGCACCAGCCGCTGACGGCGATGGCCGAGGAGGCGGCGAGGCTCGTCATCCGCATGAGCGACAGCCCGCTTGAGTCGATCCCGCGCATGGACCTTGCGACCAGGCTTGTCGTACGGGAAAGCTCGGCCCCGCCGGCCTCCGCGTAGAGCACGACCGCTTCCGGCTCGCGCGTCCGAATGGCACGATGGACGCACTAACGGGATGCGAAGGCGGATGTCATGACTCTCGAGGTGAGGCCGGCCCACGATTTCGACGACCTGGCCACCATGCTGGGGCCGAAGAATCCAGAGTCGTCTGTGTGTTGGTGCCTCTCCTGGCGGCTCAGCTCGAAGGAGAACCGTGCGCTGACGGGACCGGCTCGCCGAGACAAGGTGCGGGAACTGTGCGCGCGCGATCTCGCGCCGGGAGTTCTCGCATATCTCGACGGCGAAGTCGTTGGCTGGGCCGGAATTGCTCCGCGCTCCGAGTTGCACCCCATCCAGAATTCCCGCAGGATTCCGCACCTCGACGATTCTCCGGTGTGGTCCCTGTGGTGCATTCGGGTGCGGCCGGGGTTCCGCAAGCACGGTGTCACGGGGGCTCTCATCGCCGGTGCCGTCGAGTACGCGAAGGCAAGGGGCGCCCCCATCGTCGAAAGCTATCCGGTCGACAACAGGGGCGAGAAGGTCGATCAGACCATGGCATTCGTCGGCACGCGGAGCATGTTCGAGAAGGCGGGCTTCACCAAGGCGGCCGACACGACGTCCGTCTCCGGCGGGTTCCCACGTATCGTGATGAGGCGGATGTTATAGGCCCGGTCGCGTGATTACTTCCCCCTAGACGGTCTTTTTTCTCCCGAATAGCGTGTGGATCAACTCACTCGCCCGGCGGGTCATCCGGACCGGCCACTCCCGAGGACGAGTTCGACAAGTGGGGCAGGTCAATGTTCTTTCACAGGCAGGAACTCCAGCACAAAGCATCACCAGACAAGGCAGATCCACAATTCGCGCGAAGGCTCCAGGAAGTACTCGGCGGCCAGTACGGCGAGATCACGGTGGCCATGCAATATGGCTTCCAGGCGTGGAACTCACATCTGCCCGGCAAGTATCGCGATCTCCTCTATGGGATCGGCGCCGAGGAATTCGGCCACGTCGAGATGCTCGCGATCATGATCGCCCAGCTTCTCGAAAAGGCACCTGCCGAAGACATGGAGTCCGCGGTGAACTCGGACCCCACGCTCGCCGCAGTGATCGGTGGCATGGACGTGCAGCACGCGATCGTCGCCGGTGCCGGTGCGCGACCGGTCGACAGCAACGGAAACCCCTGGCAGGGCTCGTTCATCACCGCGAGCGGTAACCTCCTGGCAGATTTCACCGCCAACGCCAACGCCGAGATGCAGGGCCGCGTTCAGGTAGCCCGGTTGTGGCACATGACCGATGACCATGGCGTGCGCGACCTGCTGTCGTTCCTGCTCGCCCGGGACACGATGCATCAGAACCAGTGGATCGCAGCAGCTCGCGAGCTGCAGGAGGAAGGGTTGGAGGGCCTGCCGGTGCCGAACAAGTTCCCACTCAAGAACGAGGAGAGGGACGTGGCGTACACCTATCTCAACTTCTCCGACGGCAAGGAGGCGGCGAACGGATCGTGGGCGTCCGGGCCGACTCCCGATGGTCTTGGCGAGTTCAGTTATGCCGAAGGGCCCGGGTCGAGCGTGCCGATGCCGCCACCGACGCAGCCGGATGTCGACCTCTACGGCACGATGCCCGTTCCCGGGCCGGTCGGCAAGGCCGCCGCTGCTGTGAAGGACGCACTCACGTAAGACCGGGCCGAGGGCTGTCGGACCGGTCTCTGCCGGTGCGGCAGCCCTCGCCTCCTCGCATCCCGACGGAATGGGTCATCATGAGTCCGAAAAGTCCGACGACGACGCTGGAGGTAGCCGGTCACGAGGTGCCCATCTCCAACCCCGGCAAAGTCGTCTTCCCCGCGCCCGGGATCACCAAGCTCGATCTGGTTCGGTACTACCTCGCGGTGTCGGACGGCGCGCTTCGGGGCGCTGCGGGAAGGCCCATGGTCCTCAAACGCTTCGTCAAGGGCATCGACCAGGAAGCTTTCTTCCAGAAGCGCGCGCCGGAGAAACGCCCCGAGTGGATCGACACCGCCACTCTGCACTACGCGTCGGGAAATTCCGCCGAGGAGGTGGTGGTCCGGGATGCCGCGGCCCTCGCGTGGGTCGTGAACCTCGGTTGTGTCGACCTCAATCCGCATCCGGTGCGGGCAGAGGACCTCGAGCACCCCGACGAACTTCGGGTGGACCTCGATCCGATGCCCGGAGTCGACTGGCGCCAGATCGTCGACGTCGCCATGATCGCCCGAGAGGTTCTCACCGATCACGGCCTCGTCGGATGGCCGAAAACGTCCGGCTCTCGTGGCATCCACATCTACGCGCGGATCGAGCCTCGCTGGGACTTCCGTCAGGTGCGACTGGCTGCAGAGACGCTGGCCCGCGAGGTCGAACGGCGGGCGCCGGGGCTCGCGACCGCGCGCTGGTGGAAAGAGGAGCGCGGCGAAAGCGTCTTCGTCGATTTCAACCAGAACGCGAAGGACCGCACCGTGGCATCCGCGTACTCGGTGCGACCCCTGCCCGACGCACGAGTGTCGACACCGCTCGACTGGGATGAGGTGCCGGGCTGCCGTCCCGAGCAGTTCACGGTGCGCACCGTGACCGGGCGGTACGCGGAGAGGGGCGACGCGGCATCCGGAATCGATGACGCAGTCGGCAGTCTCGATTCTCTGCTGGCCCTCGCCGAGGAGATGGGCCCGGCAGAGAAACCACCGAAGTCGTCGGACGGGTCTGGCCGGCGAGCATCGACGATGCCCCTCATCGAGATCGCCCGGGCGAAGACGAAGCCTGAAGCGCTGGAGGCGCTCGAGCGGTGGAAGTCGCGGCACTCTGATGTGGTGAGCCTGCTCGAACCCGCCGATATTCTCGTCGACGGGATGCGAGGCTCGAGTTCGCTCTGGTATCGGATCCGGGTCAACCTGCAGCATGTGCCGGAAAAGAAGCGGCCGGAGCAGGCAGAACTCGAGGTCGACTATGACCCGTGGGCGGGCAAAACACCGCCCGCAGCCTGACCTCATCCCACGGGGAGCGGCTCGAAGCGACCCCAGGCAACGAAGACTCCCGGAAGGCTCAGCCTGATGTTGTTCCTCGGGCCCAGTCGCGCACCTTTCAGCTTGCTGCACCGTCATTACCCACGGAGACGGCCGGAGTCGCTGCGGCACATCGCTCGGCGATGAATTTCGCCCAGCTGATCGTCGCACGCGTCGCCGTGGAACCGGCGAGGTTGTCGCCTTCCCGGTAGGCGCGCCCGATCGTGCCCGGCACATGGATTGGCAGCTTCCGGCGGCGGTGGCCGTAGAAGTCCCAGTAGGTGGCGAGTAGTTGCGGGACGTCGAGCACCTCCGGTCCGACAAAATCTGTCACGCGACCGGCCGGTGCCGCGAGGGCAAGTTCGGTCAGGCGGAAAGCTACCTCGTCAACGTGTACCGGCTCGAAGCGGAGCCGCGCGGTACCGGGCTGACCGGCATCCGGGCGAGAGTCCTGACCACGGGGAGAACGAAGTCATGCAATTGAGCCGCACGAACCACGGTGTAAGGAACTCCGGATTCCGCGATGGCTCGTTCCGCATCGTGTTTTGCGCGAAAGTATCCGATCGGCATCCTGTCGGCGCCGACCACCGAGATGAGAAGAAGGTGCCCGATCCGTGCAGCGCGTGCTGCGCCTGCCAGACGGCGGGCCGCAATGCCGTCGCCCTTCGCGCCACCGGCGAGGTGTACCACCGTGTCCACTCCTCTGAGCGCGTCCGGTACGCCCGCGCCCGTGACGGTGTCGCCCGTCACGTATTCGATGCCTGGCTCGTTTTGGCGCGGGTTTCGGCTCAGGATGCGGATGTTTCTGCCCGCCTCCCGAAGGAGGGGGACGACTCGACTTCCTATCGTGCCCGTGCCTCCGGTAACGAGAATGGGTGTATTCATAGTTCGTCTCCTTGTTCGACGTCACATCGAGGCTGGCTGCCTCGTCGGTATGGAGACGATCAAAACGGGGAGAATGTGACATGGCAGATCAACACATCCTGGCTCAGCACTTCGAGAACGCGCGACCGCGGCTGGTCGCGATCGCCCGAAGACTGCTCTCCTCGCATGCAGATGCCGAGGATATGGTTCAGGAGACCTGGCTGCGCCTGTCGCGCGCCAATGCCGACGACATCGACAACGTCGATGCCTGGCTGACCACCGTGGTTTCCCGGGTCAGCCTTGACTTGTTGCGCGCGCCGCGCCGCACCCGCGAGCGCTCATGGCAGGTCGAGCCGTGGCGAGATGAACCCATCGCACAAACGGCCGACCCCGCGGTCGACCTCGAGCGCAGCGACCAGGTAAGTGTTGCTCTTCTCGTCGTGCTCGAGACACTCAGCCCGGCCGAACGCGTGGCCTTCGTCTTGCATGATGTCTTCGGTATTCCCTTCGAGGAGGTCGCTGAGGCGCTCGACCGATCGCCGGAAGCGGCCCGCCAGCTTGCCTCGCGTGCCCGGCGGCGCCTTCGAAATGCACCCGGTGATCCCCCAACGCGGCCGCGTCATGCCCGCGCACTTGTCGACGCCTGGCTGCGCGCAGCGCAGCACGGAGATTTCCCGGCGCTGCTCGGGCTGCTCGATGACGGTGCCGTCTTGCGGGCCGACTACGGTGCCAGCAACCAGATCGTCGAAGGCGCGAGGGCCATCGCGGAGCAGGCGGTCCTTACCGCGCGTCTCGCTGCGCACGCGGTGCCTGTGCTGATCGACGGACATCCGGGCGTTGCAGCGGTTCTCAACGGTCGGGTCATTTCGATCATGGCGTTCACGATCGCGGAGGGAAAAATCGTCCGCCTCGACGTCCTCGCGGACGCCGCGAGACTGACTCAGCTTGATGCGGCAGCTGTCCTCGATGAGCGGCCCATGGCGGTGAACTCCTCGCAAGGCAACACTCTCCTGTGAAGAGGGGCGCGGGTACGATGCCGGGCGTGCATAATCGAGAAATCAACCTTCGACGCAGGAGGCGAAATGGAGCGCGTGACCGGCATTGGTGGGCTTTTCTTCCGTGCCCGAAACCCCGAAAGTCTGAGCCGCTGGTACGCGGCGCATCTGGGCGTTGACCCGGCACCCGAGTCCTACGACGTGTCATCGTGGCGGCAGGAGGCGGGACCGACCGTGTTCACAGCCATGGAAGCCGATTCTTCCCACTTCGGCAGCGCCGAACACTCGTGGGCCGTCAATTTCCGGGTCCTCGATCTGGATGCCATGGTGCGTCAACTCGAGGACGCGGGCATCGACGTCGAGGTCGATTCAGCAAGCTACCCGAACGGTCGGTTCGCCGACCTTCACGACCCGGAAGGGAACCCCGTCCAACTGTGGGAACCGGCTGGTGCTGACGTGAATCCCCCAACTGCCTGAGACGTCGACGAACTATTCACCCTGGCGCTCTCCGGCGGCGAGCTACCTGCGCCAGAGCCACTTCCCCACAGGGGGTGAGTCGCGATCACGCCCACCACGAGAACGAGGGATGCGGCGATAAGCGCAGCCTCAACACCGGATACCTGCTGTCGCGAATACCAACGGATGCCGAGGGGAACCGCATATCCTCCCCCGATGATTACGGCCCACGCCAGAAGCACCCAACCCAGCAGCCACGTAAGAACAAACAGCTCCTCGGCGGCGGCGCTGAGGAACCCGACGACATCACCGATCGACAGCGAAATCGCTGCCCCCACCGACAGAGCAAGGGCAGCTATTGGAATCGCTACCGACGCACGCGCTTGTCGTTGCTCCATGCGGCAAATCTATTCCGCAGGACGATGGTCGGTAATGACGAGCTTCGGACGCCCACGGCGAGTGGTTTCCTCCACTGATACAACAGGCGCTCCCAGCCAAGTGCTCGCTACTGCCGAGTCTCATTGAAGGCCCAGATACCGCGTCCGAGGTCAGACGTTGAAGCGGAACTCCACCAAATCGTCGCTCGATTGCTGCGGCCATGACGCGACATTGTCGTCCCGCCGCGAGTGATTCGGTGAAGGAACCCTCTCTGCGGAACAGGCCGTCGCTTGTATTACTCCTAGTTGAAGGTGTGGTTTCTAGGCGCGAGTCCCAGGTCTCGTAGTCTTCGAGGCATGGACGCGAGTGCGCCGGCGAGCAAACGAAATTCTGGCTGGATAGCTGGAGCTTGTCTGATTTCTCAACATCGGACCGTGACTGTCTTCTCCAATCGTGACTGTCTTCTCCAATAGAGTGGCGCGGAGAGCTATGCAATCGACTCCGCGCCTGAGAAAGGATCTTCATGACTTCTCGAACGACTAGGTGGTCTCTGGTCCTATTAGTGGCGTTAACGCTCAGCGCGTGTTCCGCTCCCGATAACACCGGCGAAACATCATCTGGTTCCGGGGGCATGATCGAGTTGGCGGTATCAGAAACATGCGTTGAAGGGTCTGACCCAGAGTGCATTTCGGTCAATGGTGAGAATGTTGTTCTTCCACCTGAGTTTGAAGGAGCGGGCGTTAAGGACGCCGCTGTCGCCAAAGGTCAGGGGCAGACTGCGGTCGACGTGACGTTCAACGAGGACGGCGCGGAGATTCTCCACAAGCTAACGAAGAAGGCCGCCCAGGCCGGAGACAAGACGCTCCTCGTCATGAAAGTCGGCGACGAGGTACTAGCTGCCGTCAGGGTGATGGAAGCGTTGGAGGGCGATTATGTTCAGATCATTCTCTCGCCAGACGAGAGCGCAGAGGACGTCGTCGACTCAATCCACCAAAGCTAAGGAGAGTCGCGTCTGACGTTCGACAAAATCGCGGGTCAGTGTGGTTGAGGATGCGGCTTTTGCCTTGAGATGGCGTGCGCGTGCATTTTTGTTGGACGACGGTTACGTCCGGATGCTGGGGCGGGGTTCTCGAGCGTCTCGCGCCGGTCTGCTAGCCGGACCTTCATCGGACGTCAGTCCGCCGTCCAAGTTCTCGCGCATCAGGACAAGGTTGTAAATCACTCAGTCTTCGGGGGCAGGCCGCGACCAGCCGACTTCCATTGACGTGTTGGCCGAGTTCGCGGGCCGTCACCGGAGCAGCAGCGAGCCCATAAGGGCACTAGGCCGCCCGCCGGCCGAGGGGTAAAGTTCGCCCTATGCAGACCCGACTCGTCTCCGTCCTCACCTTTTGCTCGGTGGTGCTGTTCGCGGCGACCGGCTGCACTTCCTCTTCTCCTCCACCCTCACCCTTCCCGCCGGCGTCACCCTCGCCTGCGGCGCCTTTATCCCTCAAGCTCATCACGTCCCAGGACCCCAATCTGAGTGGGATGGACGCTGCGATGAGAATCACGCTGACGGCTGATGAGGATGGGTGCGTGCACTCCGCGTGGGCTGAAGGTTCAACCGCGCTCGTCTGGCCGCGCGGCTACACGGTCAGAGGCGATAGCGATGACTTCGAGGTCCTCGACGCTACAGGGATGGTCGTGGCACGTTCCGGGGAACCCATGATGATCGGCGGTGGAGGAGGAACGGGTGTCGAAGGGTCGTGGGCTGACGATGAGTGCGTGAAGGATCGTGGGTTAACGATGAGTGCGTGGAAGGTGATGTACATCGTGGGCGCGCTACCACGGCCCTGAGGGCGGCCGTAGTTGTCAGCGGTCGGGGTAGATAAGACCGATCGCCCTAGGTGACATGTTGGGACGCCCACCGGTACACGGACCTCATCCGGCTCGCCCCGACCATGCACGGTGGACCCTTGGACCGTCAGGCCAGCCCAGTCCCGCAAGACCCGCCCGAAACGGATTCCCACTTTGGAGCCCCATACGGACACACACGTCAGTGACGTCGCACATTTCCGTCTCTGGCGAACGTTCAGATTGTCGTTTTTAAGTGAAGGATGATCTGAGCGTTGCGGGGCGCTTAGTTCGCCTTTTTGGCTCCGGAGCCTGATGCCCCTCCATGCCGGAACTCCACCACGTCGCCATCGGCCATGACGTAGTCCTTGCCCTCCATGCGGGCCTTACCCTTGGCCCGAGCTTCGGCGACGGAACCGGTGGCGACAAGGTCCTCGAACGAAATGATTTCGGCCTTGATGAAGCCACGCTCGAAGTCCGTGTGGATGACGCCGGCTGCCTGAGGCGCCTTGGCGCCCTTGGGGATCGTCCAGGCACGGGTCTCTTTCGGGCCCGCCGTGAGGTAGGTCTGGAGCCCCAGCGTGTCGAATCCGATCCGCGCTAGCTGGTCGAGACCGGACTCGGCCTGGCCGGTCGACTCGAGAAGTTCAGCGGCTTCAGCGGCGTCGAGGTCGATGAGCTCGGATTCGAGCTTGGCGTCGAGGAAGATTGCCTGCGCGGGCGCGACGAGAGCGGCGAGCTCGGCAAGCTTCACGTCGTCCTGCAGCACACCCTCGTCGATGTTGAAGACGTAAATGAACGGCTTCGAGGTCAGCAGCCCGAGTTCTTTGATCGGCTCGAGGTCGAGACCGGAGCTCGACAGGGGCTTCCCGGTGTCGAGGTACTCCTTCGCTGCCAGAGCTGTCGACAGCACGGCCGGGTCGAGTCGCTTGCCCTTGACATCCTTCTCGAAGCGCGGCAGCGCCTTCTCGATCGTCTCGAGGTCGGCGAGGATCAGTTCGGTGTTGATGGTCTCCATGTCGCCGGCCGGGTTGACCGCGCCGTCGACGTGGATGACGTCTTCGTCGGAGAATCCGCGAACGACCTGGGCGATGGCATCCGCTTCTCGGATGTTGGCGAGGAACTTGTTGCCGAGCCCCTCCCCCTCACTCGCGCCACGCACGATGCCGGCGATGTCGACGAACGACACAGCGGCGGGCAGGATGCGTTCGCTGCCGAAGATCTCAGCGAGAACCGGCAGGCGGGAGTCGGGGAGGTTCACGACACCCACGTTCGGTTCGATCGTGGCAAACGGGTAGTTTGCCGCGAGCACCGAGTTCTTGGTGAGCGCGTTGAAAAGGGTTGACTTGCCGACGTTGGGGAGACCGACGATTCCGATAGTTAGAGCCACAAGGGTCTATCGTACCGGCCCGGACTCCGAGATCCCTGCGCCAGCGGCGGTCGACGGCGTCGGGATGCTTCGCTCCCCTCGCGCAGGACGGCTCGTCAACCACACCCCGGTGATCACGAGAGCGCCGCCGAGCAGCTGCACCAGGGTAATCGGCGTGCCCATGGCGAGAGCGATCAGGGCGGTGAACACGGGCATCAGGTTGAGGTAGATCCCGGCTCGCGCTGCGCCGATTCTCTTGACCGAGATGTTCCAGAGCATGAGGCTCAGCACCGACGGGAAGATACAGATGTACAACACGCCCCACCAGCCGGCGGTGTCGAGGGTGACCGGTCCGCCGATGGCGAGCGCGATCGGGGCGAGCGCGACGGCCGCCATCACCGCCTGGACCGCAGCGGATGTCACGGGGCTGGTCTTGAGCGTCCGTCCGATGATCGTGTATGCGCTCCACACGGCGACAGCGCCGAGCATGAACAGCCCGCCGACGTTGTACTCCGTCGTGAACACCTCGAGCAACCGGCCGTGGGTGAGGATGAGGAGGACGCCGAGCAGGGAGATGAGGAGTCCCGCGATGCTGCTGCGGCGCATCCGCTGCCGGATGATCAGCGCGGCGACGACGGCGATGACCACCGGATTGGTGGCGCCGACGAGCGCGGTATCGAGAGCTGTTGTGCGCGCGAGGGCTTCGTAGCTGAACAGGCAGAATGCGACCAGGCCGAGCGATGCCTGCAGCAGATGCATCGGCCACTCCCGAAAGGCTTCGCGCCAGTTCGGCCGCTCGAGCATGGTGGCGAACACGATGAGCAGGGGCGCGGCGACGGCCCAGCGGATCGCCGTGAGCTGCAGCGGTGTGATGTCGCCGGCGAGGAGATTGCCGACGACGTAATTGCCCGACCAGAACAGGGTGGCCAGCACGAGGAAGAGGTACACGCGCCACGAAGCCATTGCTCGATCGTATCGAGTCCTTCATGGCGCCGTGCGGATGTTGCGGCACCGTTCGAGGGACGCAAAACGCTGCCAAACGCGCGCGTGGGAGCAGGTTGCGTCCCTCCAAGGCACGGATTGTGGCGCGCGGGCAGCGGTGCCCGCACCGTGTCGGCGGTCGGGTACACACTGGGGGCATGGACCCTCTCCTCACCCTCGTGCTCGGACTACTGCTCGGCGCCGTCCTCGGTGCACTCGCGACGCTCGTCGTCGTGCGTTCCCGCCGGTCCGGGGCGGATGCCACGGGTCCCGTGGCAGAAGCACGGCACGAATCCGAGCTGGCCCGGCTCCGCGCCGTCGAGGCCGAGCGGCACGCGCAGCTCTCCGAACTCCTCGCCCGTGCGGAGACACGGGCCGACGCCCTGCAGGAGCGGGTCGATGCCCAGCGCGAGCAATACCAGGATCTCGTCGACCGGCACCGGAGTGAACGCGAACAGGAGGCCGAGCGCGTCCGCTCCGAGAGCCTCGTGCTGCAGGCGCTGGCACCGGTACGCGAGAGCCTGCAGGAGATGCAACAGAAGGTCGCCGAACTCGAGACGCAGCGCACTCGTCAGCACGGTGAGCTCGCGCAGCAGCTGCGGAGCGCGACCGAGTCCGAGGAACGGCTGCGGTCCACTGCCGAGTCTCTGGCCGCTGCCCTCAACAACAACTCGACGCGCGGTGTCTGGGGAGAGACCCAACTCCGCAGCGTTGTTGAAGCAGCGGGGCTCCTCGAGCGGGTCAACTTCGACGTGCAGTCGAGCATCACGAGCGACAGCGGGGCCGGCCGGCCAGACATGGTCGTGTACCTGCCCGGCGGCAAGAGTATCGCCGTGGATGCCAAAGTTCCGTTCAGCTCGTACATCGAGGCGAGCGCCATCCCGCTGACGGCATCCGAACCCGAACTCGCGCGGCGTGCCCAGCTGATGAAGGACCACGTGAAGGCGGTGCGCAACCACATCGTCGCGCTCGGCAGCAAGACCTATTGGGACGGCCTGGATGCCAGCCCTGAGATGGTCATCGCGTTCATCCCGAGCGAGTCGCTCGTCTCGAGCGCCCTCGAAGCCGACCCCACCATCATGGAGTTCGCGTTCAGCAAGCGCGTTGCCCTCTCCTCCCCCGTCACCCTGTGGTCGGTGCTCAAGACTGTGGCGTTCAGCTGGCAGCAGGACGTCGTCTCGCAGGAGGCGAAGACTCTCTTCGATCTCAGCCGCGAACTGTACGGCCGACTCTCGACGATGGCCGGGCACATCGACAAGCTCGGTCGTTCGGTGAAGGCGACGGTGACCGACTACAACCGCTTCGTCGGGTCGCTCGAACGCCAGGTCTTGCCGTCGGCGCGCAAGCTCAACGTTCTCGATGAGTCGAAGACGATTCCCGCACTCGCTCCGCTCGAAGACACGGCGCGTGACCTCGCGGCTATCGAACTCGTCTCCGAGCTGGATGCCGGCGGCGGGCTCCACGTCGACCCCTCCACGGTGCTCGATGCAGCGTCCGTGCACGACAGCGTCATCCCACCGCACGTGCGCGATCGTGCGGCGGCCGAGTCGGCGCGGCCGGCGCCGGTCGCCGACGAGAAGTAGCAGCCGTCACACGCCTCGCGGTCACGCGCCGCGCTGCTCGGTTAGCAGTGGTCGCCCTCCCGCTGCCCGGTCACAAATGGTCGAAACACTCAACAAACTCCAGCCGAAAGTGACCGAGCAGCGGGCCACCACAGCCAAAAGTGGCCGAGCAACCCCCTGCCGGGCACGAACGGCGCCGTCAGGCAGTGACCGCCGCGGCTACAACCACTTCGCGGCGAGGTGGTCGGCACTGATCCGGCGGATCGTGCCCGACTTCGACCGCAGAACGACGCTCTCGGTCCGGATGATCGGGCCCATCCGGCGCACCCCGGCAACAAGTCCACCGTCGGTGACACCTGTGGCAACGAAGAAGGTGTTGTCGCTGCTGACGAGCTCGTCTGCTTCGTACACGTGATCCATCTTGAGTCCGGCGTCGATTCCGCGCTGGCGTTCGACGTCATCCTTCGGCGCGAGCACACCCTGGATGAACCCGCCCAGGGCCTTCACCGCACACGCCGTGACGATCCCCTCGGGGCTTCCGCCGATGCCGACACACATGTCGATGCGGGTTCCGTACCGAACCGCGTTGATCCCACCCGCGACATCACCGTCGAGCATCAGTCGCGTTCCAGCACCAGCAGCACGCACCTCGTCGATCAGTTGCGCGTGGCGCGGGCGGTCAAGGATCGCAATCGTCATGTCCCCGACCTCCTTGCCCTTCGCTTTCGCGAGCGCACGGATGTTGTCACCAATCGGATTCCGGATGTCGACGATCCCGATTCCCTCGGGCCCCGTGACGATCTTGTCCATGTAGAACACGCTCGAAGCGTCGAGCATCGTCCCGCGATCCGAGACCGCGATCATCGACAACGCGTTCTGACGCCCGGCAGCGGTGAGGCTCGTGCCGTCGATCGGATCGACGGCGATGTCACACGACGGGCCACGCCCGTTGCCGACCCGCTCCCCGTTATAGAGCATGGGCGCTTCGTCCTTCTCGCCCTCGCCGATAACCACGACACCGTCGAAGTTCACCGTGCCGAGGAAGGCCCGCATCGCGTCAACGGCGGCGCCGTCCGCTGCGAGCTTGTCACCCCGCCCGATGTATGGAACAGCCCGAATCGCGGCCGCCTCGGTCGCTCGCACGAGTTCGAGAGCGAGGTTGCGGTCGGGATGGGTCAGCAGGGAAGAGGTGTCTGGGCTCACAATGGTCCTATCGAGAACGTCGTTGGTTGCGATGGCGGGTTCGCGTGGACATTTCCACCCTATCGGCGGGATGCCGGTCCGGTCACGTCACTGCACGGATGTGCGCGCGGACGTCCTCCGCAGGAGAATCCCCGGACCTGCGCTCCACGATGCCGTGACCACGTGGGATCCGTCGAGGCGGACGCCGGGGAGCAGACGCCCGGAGTCCAGCCGGCAGTCGGTGATCGCGGTGAGGAAGAGCCAGGCATCGCCGGAGCAGAGGTCATCAAGTGCGAGCACGCGCGACGGGTCCAGCCCGGCGTCCCTCACCCGGGCTGCTTCACGGCGACGCTGCGGCGCGAGCCGGCCCTGCATGTGGCCGCCGAGAGCCCGGATAGCTGCAGCGGTCAGCACCCCCTCTGGGGCGCCCCCGATGCCGACGACAAGGTCGATGGCGGTGCGGGGCTGCGCGGCGAGCAGGCATCGCTCGACGTCACCGTCGGCGAAGAGGTCCACCCGCGCACCCGCCGCACGTGCCGCTGCGACGTACTGGTCGTTTCTGGGCCGGTCCTGCACCGCGACGACGAGATCGCCCACCGCGGTGCCCCGCGCCGACGCGAGCCTCGACAGGTTCTCTGCGAGCGGCGCATCGAGGTCGAGGAACGCACCCGAGGCATCCGTCACGAGCTTCTCCATGTAGTGGGCGGGGCCGATGTCGAAGAGAGTGCCCCGGGCGGCGACCGCCAGGACGGCGAGGGAACCGGGCAGGTTCTCGGCGGCGAGGCGCGTGCCGTCGACCGGGTCGACGGCGATGTCGACCGCCGGGCCGGTGCCGCTCCCGAACCTCTCCCCCAGGTGAAGCATGGGCGCTTCGTCCTTCTCCCCCTCACCGACCAGCACGAGCCCGTCGACGTCGATCCCGGCGAGAGCATCGCGCAGCGCGGTGACGGCGACCCGGTCGACCTCGTTCTTGTCGCCCGATCCCAAAAGGCCCAGCGTTGCGACGGCAGCATCCCGGGTGGCACGGGCGAAGCCCTCGAGGACGTCCGCGGGCAGGCTGGGTGAGGTCATTCGTCCATCCTGCCCTGTCCGACACACGAGAACCGGCGAGAAGGGGCATCGCTACACTGATTGGCGAAGACATCCATCTCGTCAAGGAGAAGCTATGCCCGTCGCAACCCCAGAGCAGTACGCCGAAATGCTGAACACCGCAAAGGCGAAGGGCTTCGCCTACCCCGCGTTCAACGTGTCGAGCTCACAGACCATCAACTCCGTACTGCAGGGACTGACTGAAGCCGGCTCTGACGGCATCATCCAGGTCACCACCGGCGGCGCCGACTACTTCGCCGGCCACACGGTGAAGAACCGTGCAGCGGGCGCCATCGCCTTCGCGAAGTTCGCCACCGAGGTTGCGAAGAACTACCCCATCACCGTTGCACTGCACACGGACCACTGCCCGAAGGACGCGCTCGACGGCTTCGTCATGCCGCTCATCGCCGCCTCCGAAGAAGAAGTCAAGGCCGGCCGCAACCCGCTCTTCCAGTCGCACATGTGGGATGGATCGGCTGTTCCCCTCGACGAGAACCTCGACATCGCGAAGGACATGATCAAGCGCACCCGCGCGATCAACGCCATCCTCGAGGTCGAGATCGGCGTCGTCGGCGGCGAAGAAGACGGTGTCAGCCACGACATCAACGAGCACCTCTACACGACCCTCGACGACGCGATCGCCACGGTTGAGGCTCTCGGCCTCGGCGACCAGGGCCGCTACATGGCCGCACTGACCTTCGGTAACGTGCACGGCGTCTACAAGCCGGGCAACGTCAAGCTCAAGCCGGAACTGCTCAAGGAGATCCAGGAAGGCATCGCCGCCAAGTACGGCACGAGCGCCAAACCGCTCGACCTCGTCTTCCACGGCGGATCAGGCTCGACCGACGCCGAGATCGCCGAAGCTGTCGCGAACGGTGTCATCAAGATGAACATCGACACCGACACCCAGTACGCCTACACCCGCGCGATCGCCGACTACATGCTGAAGAACTACGACAGCGTGCTCAAGGTCGACGGTGAAGTCGGAAACAAGAAGATCTACGACCCCCGCGCCTGGGGCAAGGTCGCAGAGTCCGCCATGGCCGCTCGTGTCGTCGAGTCGACCCGCCAGCTCGGTTCCGCTGGCCACTCGAAGGGCTAGCCAGCCGGTTGTGAAAATGACGGATGCCCCGACCGAGTGGTCGGGGCATCCGTCTTTGTTCGTGGTGCTGGTCAGCTCATGCGGCTGACGTACTCGCCGAACGCCGGGTCACCGGTCATCGCGATCGCGATGCAGCCGAACATCACGATGTTGGCGGCGACACCGAAAACAAGCGGGATCCACCACGCCTTGCGGCCTCTGCGCAGGGTACGCAACGACAACCAGAGCGCCGTGATCCAGAGGGCAACCTGCACGAGAAGCGCTGTCCATCCCATGGCCGATCCGAGCGACTCGGTCGTGTAATTGCCCACATCGAGTTGAACGAATGTCGTGCGGATCGCGGTGGGCAGATCCATCAGGGCGGCAGCCGACAAGACGACGGTCATCAGCCCGACCCCGAGAAGGATCATCGTCGCGATGCGGTCGCCGCTCGGACCGGCTGTCGGCGTTGTCGCTGAAGCATCTCGCCCGCCTTGCACACTGATGTGGCTCGACGTGGACTCCTGCGACTCAACGGGCACCGACTCGGCGTCGTCGAGCGGCACTTTGATCGCGTTGCGCTGCTCCTCAGGAGTGGCGTATTCGCCGAACTGCGGGCGAGGGCGCTGCGGGTCGCTCACGCGTTGCAACCGGACGCCTGCTTGTTCTTGGCGCCCTTCAGGTTGGTGCGAAGTTCCTTGGGCAGCGAGAACATCAGGTCCTCCTCCGCCGTCTTCACTTCCTGCACGTCCATGTATCCCGCCGAAGCAAGGCTCTCGAGGACCTCGTCGACGAGAACCTCGGGTACGGAAGCACCACTCGTCACACCCACGGTTTCGACACCCTCGATCCATTCCTGTCGGATCTCACTCGCGTAGTCGACCCTGTATGCGGCTTTCGCGCCGTATTCGAGGGCGACCTCGACGAGGCGGACGGAGTTGGACGAGTTCGCGGAACCGACGACGATCACGAGGTCGGCATCCTGCGCCACCTTCTTGATCGCCACCTGACGGTTCTGCGTGGCGTAGCAAATGTCGTCGCTCGGCGGGTCCTGCAGATTCGGGAACCGGGTGCGCAGCCGGCGCACGGTCTCCATCGTCTCGTCGACGCTGAGCGTCGTCTGCGACAGCCAGACGACCTTGTCGGGGTTCTTCACCTGGACGGTGTCGGCTTCGTCGGGGCTGCCGACGAGCGTCGTGTGCTCGGGGGCCTCTCCTGCGGTTCCCTCGACTTCCTCGTGGCCTTCGTGGCCGATGAGAAGAATCTCGAAGTCGTCGCGGGCGAACCGGACGGCCTCCCGGTGAACCTTGGTCACGAGCGGGCAGGTCGCGTCGATGGCCTGAAGCCCGCGATCAGAGGCGGCGTTGACCACGGCGGGCGAAACACCGTGGGCGCTGAAGACGATGTGAGACCCCTCGGGGACCTCATCGACCTCCTCAACAAAGATCGCGCCTTTGCTTTCGAGCTCGGAGACGACGTGGATGTTGTGCACGATTTGCTTGCGCACATACACGGGAGCACCGTAGTGCTCGATCGCCTTCTCGACGGCTATGACGGCACGGTCAACACCGGCGCAGTAGCCACGGGGTGCAGCTAGCAGCACCCGCTTATGTCCGACCACCGGGGTATCCTTGAGCCTCGAACGCACGCCGGGAATTCTCGGCATGGGCAGGCTGATTGTCGTGTCACTCACACCTCAATTCTAGGCTGTTGCCTCTGTGCACATGCTGGACGACCAAGGAGCGAGCAAACGGATGCCGGATTCCCCCGCCACAGTCGAGAATCCGTGGCCGGTCGGGCTCCTCGGTGCGAAGCTCCGTGACTACATCGACCGCCTCGGAACCGTGTGGGTCGAGGGTGAACTCGCCCAGTGGGGCACTTCGGCCGGAAACGTCTACGGCAAGCTCAAGGACCTGGGCGGCGACGCCACGGTGAGTTTCACCATCTGGTCATCGGTGAAGGCCCGTATCCCCGCAGATCTCAAGCACGGGGACCA
Source organism: Mycetocola sp. TRD_SC_2 (assembly GCF_055361225.1). NCBI lineage: Bacteria > Bacillati > Actinomycetota > Actinomycetes > Micrococcales > Microbacteriaceae > Mycetocola > Mycetocola sp. TRD_SC_2. The sequence continues at coordinate 2,080,012 of NZ_CM143954.1, forward strand.
CGTCGTCGCCCTGCTCAAACCGAACTACTGGGTCAAGGGCGGTTCGCTCACGATGCAGGTGCTGCAGATGAAGCATGTGGGCATCGGCGACCTCCTCGAGCGGCTCGAGAGGTTGCGCACCCAGCTCGCCGGAGAAGGACTGTTCGAACTCTCCCGCAAGAAGCGGCTCCCGTTCCTCCCCCACTGCATCGGCCTCATCACGGCCAGGGACTCCGACGCCGAGAAAGACGTGCTCCGCAACGCGCAGTTGCGCTGGCCTGCCGTCGATTTCCGCGTGATTCACGCCGCTGTTCAGGGTGACCGCACGGTGCCGGAGGTCATTTCGGCGCTCAAGCGGCTCGACGCCGACCCCGAGGTCGATGTCATCATCGTCGCGCGAGGCGGAGGCGACTTCCAGAACCTCCTCGGATTCAGCGACGAACGCCTCGTGCGCGCCGCTGCCGCCTGTACCACCCCTCTCGTGAGCGCGATCGGGCACGAAGCCGACCGACCCCTGCTCGATGATGTCGCCGACCTGCGGGCATCGACCCCGACGGATGCCGCGAAGCGCGTCGTCCCCGACGTCACCGAAGAGCTCTCCCGGGTCCACCAGGCCCGCGCGCGCCTCGGCACACGGCTCGCGACGTACCTGCACACCGAAACCGCTCGGATCGGACAGTTGCGATCCCGCCCTGCGCTTGCGTCGGCGACGTGGATCATCGACTCCCGTGCGGAGGAGCTCACGCGATACGTCGCCCGCGGCACCGAACTTGTCGACCGGATCCTCGAGCGCTCGGGCCGTGAGGTTCAGGACTTGCGTTCGCACCTCCGTGCTCTTTCTCCCCAGCGCACACTCGATCGCGGTTACGCGATCGCGCAGGGCGCCGACGGGCACATCCTCCGTGAAGCAACAGATGCCCCGGCCGGCACAGCATTCACCCTCACCCTTGCGTCGGGCAGGATCGCTGCCCACTCCGATGGTCAGGCAGATTCGTCGCCCACCGACCCTAGATAGGATTGGACCATGCCAGAAACCCGTGAGGTGGCCAGCCTCAGCTACGAAGACGCACGCGATGAACTCGTCCGCGTCGTCTCGGAACTCGAGCAGGGAGCACCCACCCTCGAGCAGTCACTCGCGCTCTGGGAGCGCGGTGAGGCGCTGGCCCGCCGGTGCGAGGACTGGCTGATCGGGGCCAAGGCCCGGCTCGACGCAGCACGCGCGGCCACCCAATCGAGCGAGGCGCAACAGACCGAATGAGTTCCCTCCGTCGACAGCCGCGGGTCGTCGCCGAGCTCGGCCGCCCCGAAACTCCCCAGGAGACAGCCGACCGCAAGGCCGAGAACTCCCGTAACTATCGCAAGAGAAAGACGATCAACAACCTCGTCTACTCTCTTCTGGTGTGCGTCGGCCTCGTTCTCATCATTGCGCTGGCCGTACCCCGTGCTGACAGTTCCCTCCTGACCGAGGTTGATTACCGGTCGGTTGCCTCCGACGCCCAGGCGACGTCCGAGTACACGCTCGCGAGCCCCGAATTGCCGGACAGCTGGAGCGCCAACCGGGCGGAGACCGACTCCTCCGGCGGCGTCTCGTCCTGGAACATCGGCCTTCTCACTCCGTCGAACGAGTACCTCGGGATCACGCAGGGCTTCGACGCCAACGAGACCTGGCTCGCGGGGCAGCTTCGGCAGTCTGCCGCTTCGACCACCGTCACGGTCGACGGCGTCGAATGGACGGTCTACGACAATCGTGCCCGGGAGAACGTCGGCAACGTCGAGTACGCGATGGCGACCGAATCCGGTGTTTCCACGTTCGTTCTCTTTGGGACAGCATCCGACGATGAGTTCCTCACCGTGGCATCCGCCCTCACCGACCAGATTCTTGCCAACCAGACGGAAGGAACCGACTGATGCCCACTCTGCGGCCCAACAAAGCGTGGTCAGTGATGATGCGCGGGAACGCGCGCTTCGTTGCCGGCGAACCGCGGCATCCTCGTCAGGACGTCGAACGCCGTGAGTCGCTCGCACACATCCAGAACCCCGATGTGGTTCTGTTCGGCTGTTCCGACTCTCGCCTCGCCGCTGAGATCATCTTCGACAAGGGCCTCGGCGACCTGTTCGTCGTCCGCAACGCCGGCCAGGTGATCTCTGACTCGGTCGTCGGTTCGCTCGAGTACGCCGTTGGAATCCTCCACGTGCCACTCATCGTCGTGCTCGGCCACGACGAGTGCGGTGCCGTCCGCGCCGCGATCGATTCCGTCGCCCCGGATGCCACTCCGCTGCCCCCGCACATCAACGCGCTGATCGAGCAGATCGTGCCGGCGGTGAAGCGCGTGGGCAAAGCCCGGGCCGTCGAACCGTGGACCGCCGACCCACTCGAAGTCGGCCGGGAGCACCTGCGCGACACCGTCGCCGAACTACTCGAGCGATCAGAGATGATCAGCGACGCCGTCGCCGCCGGAATCCTCGGTATCGTCGGAGCGAACTACAAACTGCTGGAGGGCACAGCGGTGCCGGACATCATCATCGGAAACATCGACAAACAGGCCGCCGGCGCAGCGTAGCGCCACCACACGAGGAGAAGACGAACAGTGTCAGACACAACCGAGTACCGCATCGAGCACGACACGATGGGCGAGGTCCGGGTCCCGGCCTCAGCGCTGTACAGCGCCCAGACGCAGCGCGCTGTCGAGAACTTCCCGATCTCCGGTGCCGGGCTCGAGTCAGCCCAGATCGCGTCGCTGGCGCGGATCAAGAAGGCTGCAGCAGCGGCCAACGCGCAGCTCGGTGTTCTCGACGCCGCCATTGCTGAAGCGATCGGTGGAGCAGCCGACGAGGTCATCTCCGGCCGTCACGACGGTCAGTTCCCGATCGACGTCTACCAGACCGGCTCGGGTACCTCGTCGAACATGAACATGAACGAAGTCCTCGCCAACCTCGCGACGACGCGGCTCGGCTCGCCGGTGCACCCCAATGACCACGTGAACTGCTCACAGTCCTCGAACGACGTGTTCCCCACCTCGGTGCACATCGCGGTGACCAGCGCTCTCATCGACGACCTCATCCCCTCCCTCGACCACCTCGCGGTTGCCCTCGAGGCCAAGGCCGAGCTGTGGAAGAGCGCCGTCAAGAGCGGCCGCACGCACCTCATGGATGCCACTCCCGTCACCCTTGGCCAGGAATTCGGCGGCTATGCCCGCCAGGTCCGTCTCGGCATCGAGAGGGTCCGCTCGGCACTCCCCCGCGTCTCCGAGGTGCCGCTCGGCGGCACCGCCGTCGGCACCGGCATCAACACCCCCGCCGGCTTCCCACAGCTCGTCATTCAGCTGCTGGTGAACGACACCGAGCTCCCGATCACCGAGGCGGCCGACCACTTCGAGGCGCAGGCCAACCGCGACGGCCTCGTCGAGGCATCCGGTGCCCTTCGCACGATCGCTGTGAGCCTCACGAAGATTTGCAACGACCTGCGCTGGATGGCCTCAGGCCCCAACACCGGCCTCGGCGAACTTCACATTCCCGACCTGCAGCCCGGTTCGTCAATCATGCCGGGCAAGGTCAACCCGGTCATCCCGGAGGCCGTGCTCATGGTCTGCTCGCGAGTCATCGGCAACGACGCGACGATCGCCTGGGGCGGAGCATCCGGATCCTTCGAACTCAACGTCCAGATCCCCGTGATGGGCACGGCGCTGCTCGAGTCGATCCGCCTGCTGTCCAACGCGTCGCGCGTGCTCGCTGACAAAACGATCGACGGGCTCGAGGCGAACCTCGAGCGTGCCGAAGCGCTCGCCGGCATGTCGCCGTCGATCGTGACCCCGCTCAACAAGATCATCGGCTACGAGAAGGCGGCCAAGATCGCCAAGCACTCCGTCGCCGAAGGCATCACCGTCCGCGAGGCCGTCGTGGCCCTCGGGTTCGTTGAACGCGGCGACATCACCGAGGAGCAGCTCGACAGCGCGCTCGACCTCCTGTCGATGACGCACCCCGGCTAGGCCGCACATCGAAATGCCCGGTTTCTTGGGTTCTGTTCACACAGAACCCAAGATACCGGGCATTTCGCGTTAAGGGCTACCAGCGGTTGTGCACCTGGGACTTGATGTCAGCGTCGTAGATCGAGCGGACGGCGTCGAAGTATTCAGCGGGCAGCGGACCGGTGTCGCCGGCTGCAGCATTGGCCCGCGCCTGCTCGATCGACCGTGCCCCCGGGATCACCGACGTGACACCGTCCTGCTGGCTGACCCACGCGATGGCAGCCTGCGCTGGAGTCAGTCCTTCGGGCACGAACGCCGCGAGCTCAGCAGCCGCACGCACGCCGGTCGAGAAGTCGACACCCGCGAACGTCTCGCCGACGTCGAAGGCGCTGCCGTCACGGTTGTAGGTGCGGTGGTCGTCTGCCGCGAACTCCGTCGTCGGCGTGTAGCGGTTGCTGAGCAGACCTGAAGCCAGCGGCACGCGCGCGATGATGCCGACGCCTGCTTCCCTCGCGGCGGGAAGCACCTGCTCCAGCGGCTTGAGCCGGAAGGCGTTGAGGATGATCTGGACGCTTGCGGTTCCCGGACGCGCGATAGCAGCGAGTGCTTCGTCGCAGGTCTCAACGCTCACACCGTAGTTGGCGATCACCCCGTCAGCGACAAGGGTGTCGAGCGCATCGTACACAGCATCGGTCGAGAACACCGGGGTGGGCGGGCAGTGCAGCTGAACGAGGTCGAGCTGGTCGACACCGAGGTTCTTCCGGGACCGGTCGGTCCACTCCCGGAACTTGGCGAGGGTGAAGTTCGCGGGGTCCTGCGCTTCACGCCGACCCATCTTCGTCGCGGTGAACACGTCGACACCGGGATTAGCGGCGAGGAACTTGCCGATGACCTGCTCGCTGCGGCCGTCGCCGTAAACGTCGGCGGTGTCGAAGAGAGTGACCCCGGATGCCACGGCTGCGTCGAGCACGGCGAGGGCGTCGGTCTCGGAGACCGTTCCCCAGTCCGAGCCGAGCTGCCAGGTGCCGAGGCCGATGATTGAGACGGGGCGGCCGGTGCGGCCGAGAGTGCGCTGTTCCATTGCTCCAGCCTAGGGGTGCGGCTGCGCAATCCACGGTTCAGTGCACAGGGGTTGCGAGTGCCGGCAGAATCGCAACGGTGACCCAGAACCCGGCGAGCAAGAAGGGTCCGAAAGGAATGTGCGTTCCACGCCCGCCAACCCGCCTCGCGAGCACGAGCAGGCCGCCGATTCCGCCGAACAGAAAAGCGAGCGCGATCCCGACGACCGCAGGCACGACACCGATCGAGCCGAGGCACAGTCCGAGCAGACCGGAGAGTTTCACATCTCCCATCCCCATTCCGCCGCCGAGATTCAGCAGCAGGAAGAACAGGAACCACCCGGCACCGCACGCGAGTGCGGCGGCGGGTCCGAAGCCCGTGACCAGTCCGTGCACGGCCATCCCGGCGAGTGCGAGAGGATACCCGGGCAGCACGAGCCGGTTCGGCAGCCGATGCGACTCGATGTCGATCCTGGCAAGGTCGGCGCTCACCCAGGCCAGATATCCCGGTCCGAGGAGCCGCGCGTCCGGACCGATTGCGACGATCGCGAGGATCCCGAGCACCGCGGCGACCGCGATACGCCCGGTGCGACGCGCACGCCGCTCACCGGCATCCGTCGTGATCTGCGGTTCAGTCCCGATCGCCATGCCGACACGCTAACCGGGCTGTGGCGCCCGAAGGCGGTTATCCACAGCCCGGTCGGCGGGTCAGGCGAGTTCGTTGCCCTCCAGGAGTTCGGTGACGAGCGCCGCGATGGAGCTCCGCTCGGACCGGGTCAGGGTGACGTGCCCGAAGAGACCGTGTCCCTTGAGCGTTTCGATGACGGATGCGACGCCGTCGTGGCGACCCACCCGGAGATTGTCCCGCTGGGCGACGTCGTGGGTGAGGATGACGCGGGAGTTCTGACCGATCCGCGAGAGCACGGTCAGCAGCACGTTGCGTTCGAGGGACTGTGCCTCGTCGACGATCACGTAGGCATCGTGCAGCGACCGGCCACGGATGTGGGTCAGCGGCAGCACCTCGAGGATGCCGCGGTCGATCACCTCTTCGAGGACGTTCTGCGACACGACCGATCCGAGGGTGTCGAACACCGCCTGGCCCCACGGGCTCATCTTGTCGCCCTGGTCCCCTGGCAGGTAGCCGAGCTCCTGGCCGCCGACCGCGTAGAGCGGCCGGAACACCATGATCTTGCGGTGCTGCTGGCGTTCGAGTACCGCCTCGAGTCCCGCGCAGAGGGCGAGCGCAGACTTCCCCGTCCCGGCTCGACCTCCCAGAGAGACAATGCCGATCTCGGGGTCAAGCAGCATCTCGATCGCGAGACGCTGTTCTGCGCTCCTGCCGTGCAGTCCGAAAACATCCCGGTCCCCGCGAACGAGCTTGAATTCGCGTTTGCCGGTGACCCGGCCGAGTGCGGATCCTCGGTCGGAGTGGATCACGAGACCCGTGTTCACCGGCAGATTCTCGACCTCTTTCGAGAGCCCGACTTCCGTCTCGTACAGATCGCTCATGGCGTTCGCGGAGATCGTGATGTCGGCCATACCGGTCCAGCCGGAATCGATGGCTTGCTCGGCGAGGTACTCCTCGGCCATCAGCCCGATCGACGCGGCCTTCACCCGCAACGGCAGGTCCTTCGAGACCACGGTCACGGCGAGCCCATCGTTCGCGAGGTTTTGCGCCACGGCGAGAATCCGGGAGTCGTTGTCACCCAGCTGGAGCCCACTCGGAAGCACCGACATGTTGGAGTGGTTGAGTTCCACGCGGAGGGACCCGCCGTCACCGACCGGCACCGGGAAGTCGAGACGTTCATGTTCGACCCGCAACTCGTCGAGTAGACGCAGAGCCTGGCGGGCGAAATACCCAATCTCCGGATCGTTCCGCTTCTTCTCGAGCTCGGAAATGACGATGACGGGAATGACGACACTGTGTTCGGCGAACCGGAACAGCGCCTTCGGGTCAGACAACAAAACCGAGGTATCCAAAACATAGGTACGCTCGGTTTGCTTCTGAGGTGCTGATTGTGACGTTGTGGTCTGGTGCTGCCCTTCTGTGTTGTGCTGCAGTGCGTGGGTACGTGTCGCGGTCATTGCCACTCCCAGCCGAACCTTTCGGTTCGGTTCTCCAGCGAGTGCGACCACGTACGTTCCGAGTCGAACTTATGTGGCCGTCTCGACCAGGCGCCGTGCCTGGTAACTCAGACGTTACGACTCGGTGCAGGGAGTTTCCACGACGACACGCAGGGTTGACATTGCGGAAAGGTAAACATTCCCTGTGTGCCAGTTGAACGGGCGTCAGTATGCAATCGCGGTCGAGAACGACACGAACGAATCGCGGAGCATCCCGAGAGTTTCGCTCGTGGTCCCGGCGTGCACACTCAGCCGGATCCGGTTCTGCCGGATCGTGGTCGTCACACCGTGGTTGTGCAGGGATGCACTGAGCAACCCCACCTGGTCTTCTGGCGGGTCGAGAATGACGATCCCCGCGCGCTCGTGTTCGGCGCGGGGCGAGACGACACCGATGGCGAACTCGTCGGCAAGGCTGAGCGCTTCATCGACGCGGTCGGCGACGGCCGCGCTGATGTTCCTCATTCCGGCGCCGACGACTTCCTCGAGCGCCGCCGCCAGCCGGGCCTCGGCCGAAAAGTCCGGATTGGCGACACTGTATGCGCGCGCCGTCGCCGACGGTGGAGGCACGACATCCCACGGTTCGGGCCCATCTGTTCCGGTGTAGCCGCTAACGACCGGTTCGAGGTGTTCGAGCGCACGATCGCTGAGCGCAAGGAAACCTGTTCCCCAGCCCGCCCGCACCCATTTCTGCCCACCGGATGCCACGACATCCGCCGCCTCGAACGGAGCGTCCGCGACCCCGAATCCCTGGATCGCGTCGACGATCAGCAGACGGTCACCGATGACCTGTCGGATGCCATCGAGGTCGGCGAGGTACCCGGTGCGGGTGTCGACGAGGCTCACGGCAACGGCTGTGATCGACGGGGTCAGTTGTTCGCGGATGGTGTGTGGGGTGACCCGGCCGTGGTCGGTCTCGAGCCACGTCGGGGTGAGCGCCTGCATCGATTCGGCTGCGCGAGCCGCTGCGACGGTGAGGCTGGGGAACTCCCCCGCAGACAGCAGCACCGAGCCGGTCATCCCGAACATCGTGTGCATGAGCCCCATGCTCGTGTTGGGCTGGCTGACGATGTTGCCCGGCGGGAATCCGAGGAGAGCGGAGACTGCGGTGCGCATGCGCTCGTCCTGCCCGTGAAGCTGGTCGATCACGCCGTATCGCGCCCGGCCGAGGAGGTCGACCTGCGAACGGATCTCAGCCTGCACCGCTCCGGCGAGGGGCCCGACCCTGCCGTAGTCGAGATACCCGGATTCCTCTCCGAATCCGCTCAGGTAGTCGTCGATCCCGGTCATTCTCATCCTCCGAAGCGGCGTTGTCTTCTCGAGTAGTCGCGGAGTGCACGCAGAAAATCGACCTCGCGGAGGTCGGGCCCGAGGGCTTCAACGAAGTAGAACTCGCTGTGGGCACTCTGCCAGAGCATGAAGTCGCTGAGCCGCTGTTCGCCCGACGTCCGGATGACGAGGTCCGGGTCCGGCTGGCCACTCGTGTACAGGTGCTCGCCGATGAGATCGGGAGTAAGGAGCTCCGCGAGGGATTCGAGGTTGCCGCCGGTGAGGTGGTGTTTTTCGACGATGCTCCGCATGGCGTGCACGATCTCGGTGCGTCCTCCGTAACCGACGGCGAGGTTGATGTGCATGCCTTTTTTCTGGGCGGTGCGGGAGTCGGCTGCATTCAGCGCGGCGACGAGAGGCTCAGGCAAGCCGGCCGTTGCGCCGACCTGTTTGACTCGCCAGTTGCGGTAGTGCGAGAGCTCTTCGGCGAGGTCGGCGATGATCTCGATGAGGTCGTGCAATTCCTCGGGTGAGCGGGAGGTGAGGTTGTCGCTCGAGAGCAGATACAGCGTGACAACCTTGACACCGAGGTCGTCGCACCACTCGAGGAATTCGCGCATCTTTGCGGCGCCGGCACGGTGCCCGTGGGCGGCCGTTTCGTAGCCGAGCTGCTTCGCCCACCGACGGTTGCCGTCGATGATCATGGCGACGTGGTGGGGCAGCGTCTCCGAGCTGAGGGCGCGGCGAAGCCGCTTCTGGTACAGGTTGTAGAGAAACCCGGGTCCCGGCTCTGACTGGCTGTTCATCACACCGTTACGTTAGTGCAGTTTGAGCCGGGGGTGCCGCGTATCCTGTGATCTATGCCCCAGTCGTCGTTCCCTTCCTCACGCCCGGATCCCTCTCGAGGAAAGGCGTCAGCGGGGCCGGATCCCGAGGTGGATGCGGCTGTCGCCCGCGACGACGCCGCCGGTCCGGATCTCCCGAACATCCCGCTGCTCGATGACACCATCGCGCGGCCCGAGGAGTCGAAGCCGACCTGGCGCGGCTGGATCCACGCGGGCACTTTCCCCCTCACCATCGTCGGCGGGATTGTCCTCATCTCGCTCGCGGACGGGGCAGCAGCGAAGTGGAGCACAGCGGTCTTCGCCCTGAGCTCGCTTCTCCTCTTCGGGATCTCAGCGCTCTACCACCGGATCAACTGGTCACCCCGGTCCAAGGTTCTGCTCAAGCGGATGGACCACGCCAACATCTTCCTTCTGATCGCGGGAAGTTACACACCCGTCGCCGTGCTCGCGCTTCCCCCGGAGAAGGGCACCCTGCTGCTGGTCCTGGTGTGGGGAGGCACGATTATCGGAATCACGTTCCGGATGTTCTGGCTGCACGCGCCTCGCTGGCTCTATGTGTTGCTGTACATCGTCCTCGGCTGGGCCGCGGTCATGTATCTCTTCGACATCCTCCTGGTGAACCCGACGACGATGATCCTCATCATGGTCGGCGGGCTCCTCTACACCGGGGGTGCCGTTGTTTACGCGATGAAGCGGCCGAATCCGGTGCCAGGGCACTTCGGATTCCATGAGATCTTCCACACCTGCACGGTGCTCGCTTTCGGATGCCACTGGATCGGCATCCTGTTGCTCGCGATCGACCCCACCTACCCGGTCGGCTAAGTCCCGGTCAGTCCCTGCGGGTCAGGACGAAAACCGGAATCTCCCGCGTCGTCTTCTCCTGGTAGTCCGCGTAGGGCGGGTACGCCTCGACTGCGCGTTCCCACCACGTGGCCTTCTCCTCGCCGAATACTTCACGCGCCGTGTAGTCGTGCTTCTCGGTTTTGTCCTGCAGCTCGACGTGCGGATTCGCCAGAACGTTGAAGTACCAGACCGGATGCTTCGGTGAGCCTCCCAGCGACGCAACGATCGCGTACTCGCCGTCGTGCTCCACCCGCATGAGTGCCGTCTTGCGCAGCTTGCCGCTCTTCGCTCCGACAGTGGTGAGGACGATGACGGGTCGGCCGTGCAGCGTCGTGGCCTTCGTGCCCCCGGATGCTTCGTACTCTTCGACCTGGTTCCGTGCCCAGGTGCTCGTACTCGGTTCGTATTCGCCGGTCAGTGGCATCGTTCACTTCTTCCTGCCGGTGCACCTGCACCGACAGGATCAGTTTAAGACGATGAGACGCCTATCGCCCCTCGCCACAGCGTGCCAGCATGGGGGCGTGAATGCGCCACCTGCACGATCGACCGAGGTACTCGTGGCAGGAGCCGGTCCGACCGGCCTCCTGCTCGCCGTCGCGCTCGCAACACTCGGTGTGGATGTGCTCGTGGTGGATCGCAAACTCGGCCCGACTCGCGAGTCCCGCGCTCTCGGCATCCAGGCACGGACGCTCGAGATTCTCGACCAGCTCGGCATCGCCGATGCATTTCTCTCCCAGTCCACCACGGCGACCGTCGTGAGCCCGGGTTTCGAACGCCGCTCGTTCGGCACGGTGCCGATCGGCCAGCTCGGCACCGGGATCTCACCGTTCCCCGGCATCCATATGCTGGAACAGTCCCGGACCGAGCGCATTCTCACTGACCGGCTGACGGCACTCGGCGTGACGGTGCTCTGGGGACACACGATGACGGACCTTGCCCACACACCCTCCGGTATCGACGCTGTCGTTGAGGGGCCGGGAGGCCGTGGAGCGATTACCGCCGCGTATTGTGTCGGTGCAGACGGCGCGTCGTCGTTCGTGCGCAAACGCAGCGGCATCCCCTTCGAGGGAGTCACCAACGAGCACATGTTTTACGTGGCGGACGCTCACGGGGTGAGCGGACTCTCCGCCGACCGAATCAACGTCCGTTTGGGCACGGACGACTTTCTCGTCACCTTTCCCATGGGTCCGGGCGGGCATGTCCGCCTGTTGGGGACGATCCGGTTGACCGGTTCCGAAGAGGCTGTGACCGAGAAGGAGGCTCGCGAGAGATTGACCGCCGTCTTCGGGGTGACGTACGACACGACCTCGTGGTTCTCGACCTACCGGATTTCGCACCGGGTGGCGGCCTCCTTCCGACAGGGCCGCGTGTTCCTGGCTGGCGATGCGGGGCACGTTCATTCGCCGGTCGGGGCACAAGGTATGAACACCGGCCTTCAGGATGCCCACAACCTCGCGCTCACACTCACGGGAGTCCTGAGGCGTGGCTATTTACCATCAACGCTCGACCGGTACGAACCTGAGCGGCGACCGGTCGCATCGCGCCTCATCTCGACGACGGACCGTGCCTTCGGGGCGGTCACGAGCAGGTCGCGGCCGGCGGTGTTTCTCCGCCGCCGCCTCGTACCACTCGTCCTCCCGATCGCTGTACGTCTCCTGCCGCGTCTTCCGGGTTCCCCGAGGCTCTTCGAGTATGTGTCACAGGTCCGGATCCACTACTGGATGAGCGAGAAGGCACGGCGTACCGGGCGACGGGGATCCGTGGTCGGCAGGCGACTGCCGTGGACCGGAACAAACTTCGACGTTCTCCGAAGCCTCGACTGGCAGGTGCACGCGTACGGTGCGGTCTCTCCCCGCGACGCCGTCCGCGTGCGCGGCTTCTTGTCCCTGCCGTTCCACCATTTCCCGACCACAGGGAACAGCCGGCTGGTCCCGGGGCGGTTCTACCTCATCCGCCCCGATGGATTCGTCGCCGCGGAATCCGCGGGTCGCGAAGCTGCCACGGTGTTCCGCCGCACGCTCGACGCGGCCGGGGTGCCCTGACGAAGCGTCGTAGAGTTTCCGGGTGAGCACAGTGACGATTCTCTCCCCAACCGTGGACGACTGGCACCGGGTTCGGGATCTCCGGCTCGAGATGCTCAGGGACACACCCCACGCGTTCATGGAGACGATCGAGGAAGCCGAGGCGCTGCCAGATGAGACGTGGCGAATGCGCGCCAACCGCGGCTCGACTCCCGACAGTATCCAGCTGGTGGCCGTCGATACGTCCGGTGTCTGGGTGGGCACGATGAGCGGGTTCGTCGATCGCGTGGATGTCGGTGGCCCGCTTCTCGTCGGTGTCTTCGTCTCGCCCGGGTTTCGCGGCAGGTCTGCCGGCGTGACGGATGCTCTCCTCGACGGGATCGAGGACTGGGCGCGCGGGCAGGCGGATACCCTCACTCTCCACGTGCATGAGGACAACTCCCGCGCGATCGCGTACTACCGACGCCGTGGGTACCAACTGACCGGGCGCAGGATTCCGTACAACCTCGATCCAACGCGGGACGAGCTGGAGATGCGCCGCTCGCTGGCGGACCGTCGCTAGAGCGGACGGTCTCCCGGGCGCGGATCGGTGGAAGGACCCGCGTCGGTGTCGGACTCGGCGCTTGGCGTGACGCCGTCACGCTCGTCCAGCTCGGCCTGCAGCCGGTCACGAATCTCGGCGCGATGATTGACGCGACGGATCCGGCGCTGCATGTCGAACACGATGAGGAAGACGGCCACCGCGATGAGCGCGATGATGAAGAAGCCTGCCGGACCGGGTGTCACGTCGTTGGGGTCGATCTGAAGTGACGGTGTCGGTGACGGTGTCGTGGCCAGGCGCCACGCGGCATCCGTCACGGTGTTCCAGCTGGCGCTCATTCAGTGTCCTCAATTCCGGCGAACAAGTCGCTCTCGTTCGCAATGGGTGGCACGATGCTGCGCGCCCGTTCGAAATCCTCATACGGCCACGCCGCTCGCTGCAGGTCGTTGGACCAGAAGAAAAAGCTGGAGTCAGCGGCCACCTGGCTGGCGTGCGCGCGGAGTGCTGCGTCGCGAACCTCGAAGAACTCTCCGGCAGGCACATGAGTTGTCGAGCGGATGGGGCGATCCTTCATCCAGGAAAGCATCTCGGACATTTGCTCCACGAGCGGCGAGTCCGGCTCCTGCTTGAGCAGCTGATCGAAGTTGGCCTGCATGCGCTCAGCGTTGAAGATGTGGTCGTAGTACAGCTTGGAGACCTGCCAGGCCGGGCCGGCCTCGGGGTAAGCGGATGCATCGGCGGCGGCCTCGTACGCGGCAACCGATACCTCGTGGCAACGCACGTGGTCCGGGTGCGGATAGCCGCCGTTCTCGTCGTACGTCACCATGACCTGCGGCTTGAACTCGCGGATGATCCGGACGAGGGGTTCGGCAGACACGGCGACGGGAATAGCGGCGAAGGCGTTGAGCGGCAGGGTTCCGTCTTCGCGCCGCATTCCCGAATCGGTATATCCCAGCCAGCGGTGCTGGATGTCCATGATGCGGGCGGCTTCGGCCATCTCACGGCGACGCAATCCGGCGAGGTCTCGCTCGCCCATCGCTTTGGCTTCGAGTTCGGGGTTGAGGATGTCGCCACGTTCGCCGCCGGTGCAACTGACGACCATCACTTCAACACCGCGTGAGCGGTAGTAGGCGTTCGTCGCTGCACCTTTACTGGACTCGTCGTCCGGGTGTGCGTGGACCGAGAGCATGCGAAGGGTCACGGTGATCTGGTCTTCCGGTGAGAGAGCGGAGGCTGGGAGCGATTAGCCTTGTCCATACAGACTAACGTTCGCAGGATGAGGGTTGATGGTTTCGAACACGGGGCACGACACATCCGTTCTTGACGAACGATACGGGCGGTCACCGAACTCCAAAAAGCGCCAGCGCCGTCTGGCCTGGATCGTCGGGGGCGTCTTCGCGGCTATCTTCTGCGCCTGGGTGATGTGGGCGGCGCTCGACGCGGTCGGACCCGCGGCACTTGACGTCCGCGATACCGCTCACGTTGTCGTCGACGACCGCACGGTCGAGGTCACCTTCGAACTGTCCGTTGAACCCGGCACGACGAGCTATTGCGCTGTTCAGGCACTCAATGACACCTTCGCGATCGTGGGATGGAAAGTCGTCGAAATCCCGGGCTCGGAACAGCGAACCCGCACCTTCACCGAGACGCTCACAACAACAGAACTCGCCTCGACGGGTTTGATTTATCGCTGCTGGTTGGCATAAGCTCCTCTGATACCCGAACGCCGGGTCGCTTTGATACGCCCTGACGCACCTCGTCAGGGCGTCCGTTTATGTAAGGAGTTCGCCATGGCTGTTGACACTCAGGTCACGTTCCTGACCCAGGATGCTTATGACAGACTCGCCGGCGAACTTGAGATGCTGTCCACTGTCGGGCGCGAGGAGATCGCGAAGAAGATCGAATCGGCTCGTGAAGAGGGCGATCTCAAGGAAAACGGCGGTTACCACGCTGCGAAGGACGAGCAGGGCAAGCAGGAGGCACGCATCCGCACCCTGACCCAGCTTCTCCGGGATGCCACCGTCGGTGTCGCTCCCGAAAGCCACGGAGTCGTCGAATCCGGAACCGTCATCACCGCGACCGTCGCCGGTGGCGAAGAAGTCTTCCTCCTCGGCAACCGCGAGATCGCTTCCAACTCGGATCTGGACGTGTACAGCGAGCAGAGCCCGCTCGGTGCTGCGATCCTCGGCCTCAAGGTCGGCGCGAGCACGAAGTACACCGCTCCGAATGGCAAGGAGATCACGGTGAAGATCACCAAGGTTGAGACCTACACCGGTCAGTAAATCTCAGCAGCACAACACGGCCCGGCGAGTTTTTCGCCGGGCCGTTCGTGCGTTGAGCGTCAGTCCTCGACGATGCGAGGGTCGTATCCTCCCGCACGAAGCGTCTCAACGACGAGGTCGCGGTGCTCAGGCCCGCGCGTTTCGACGCTGAGCTCGAGCTCCACTTCTCCGATCTTGAGGCCGTGGCCGTGACGGGTGTGGAGTACCTCGATAACGTTCGCGTTGGCCTGGGCGACGAGCTCAGCCGTGCGCGCAAGCTGCCCTGGGCGGTCAGGGAGCGGAACACGGAGAGTGAGGTACCGGTCGGATGCCGCCAGGCCGTGGCTGATCACCCGCTGCATCAGGAGAGGGTCGATGTTGCCGCCAGACAGGATGACCACCGTCGGGCCGCTCGGCTCGATTTCACCGGCGAGAATGGCCGCGACACCGACGGCACCCGCCGGTTCGACGACGAGTTTTGCGCGTTCGAGGAGGACCAGCAGCGCCTTGGCGATGTCGTCTTCAGACACGGTGACGACGTCATCGACGACATCCCGGATGATCTCGAAGTTCAGTGTGCCTGGCTTGCCGACGGCGATCCCGTCGGCGATGGTTGCCTGCACGGGGACCTCGGTCGCAACGCCCGACGCAAGTGACGCCGGGTAGGCAGCCGCATTCGCCGCTTGCACTCCGATCACCCGGATCGTGCGCCCGGCCGCTGCCGCACGCAGCTTCATGGCCGAAGCCACCCCGGCGATGAGGCCACCGCCACCGATGGGAACGATGACCGTCTCGACATCGGGAACGGCATCCCAGATCTCGAGCCCGAGGGTGCCCTGCCCGACGATGACGTCTTCGTGATCGAACGGCGGAATGAAGATTGCACCGGTTTCCTCGGCGTACGCGGCGGCGGCGAGGAGGGGTTCGGCGACAGTGTGCCCGCGGAGCACGACCTGCGCGCCATACGCCTTCGTCGCCTGCAGCTTGGGCAGCGGCACGCCGATCGGCATGAAAATGGTCGACGCGATGCCGAGTTCCCGCGCTGCGAAGGCCACGCCCTGTGCATGGTTTCCAGCCGAAGCGGCGACGACGCCGCGTGCCCGTTCAGCGTCGGTGAGTTGCGCCATGCGGTTGTATGCCCCGCGAATCTTGTAGGAACCCGTCCGTTGCAGGTTCTCGCACTTCAGGTAGACATCAGCGCCGAGGAGTTCCGCGAGGTAGCGCGAACTCTCGGTCGGGGTCTCCTGGGCGACTCGGGACACGACGATTCTCGCCGTCTCGAACTGCTCCAGAGTGGGGCCCGAGGGCGCGGCATCAGTCATTCGGTGTTCCCTTAGGGTCGGGGCTCAGCGGGGCGGGCGTAGTTCCCCCGGTTTTCTGGGTGTATCGGGCACTCGGAACGGTTCGCCAGATCACGTCGCCGATCGCCTGTTGCGATGGTGGCCCGACAGCACGCCAGGCACCAGACGAGATGTAGCGGAACATCACGTTGATGACGGCGGCGACCGGCACAGCGAACAATGCGCCGGGGATGCCGGCGACGAGCGTTCCCGCTGCGACGACGAGAACCACAGCGAGCGGGTGGACCTTGACGGCGGCCCCCATGAGGAGGGGCTGCAGAACATGGCCCTCGAGCTGCTGCACGAGAAGGACGACACCGAGCATGAGGAGGGCGACGACCCAGCCGTTGTAGACGAGCGCGATGAAGACGGCGACGATCCCGGTGACCACTGCACCGACGATCGGCACGAACGCGCCGAGGAAGACGAAGACGCCGATGGGGATGGCGAGAGGGACGCCGAGGAGGAACGCACCCAGTCCGATGCCGACCGCATCAATCGACGCGACGAGGATCTGCGTGCGCGCGTAGTTCGTCAGCGTGAACCAGCCCGCCTTCCCCGCTCCA
This sequence comes from Mycetocola sp. TRD_SC_2, assembly GCF_055361225.1. NCBI lineage: Bacteria > Bacillati > Actinomycetota > Actinomycetes > Micrococcales > Microbacteriaceae > Mycetocola > Mycetocola sp. TRD_SC_2. Next base: position 2,096,821 of record NZ_CM143954.1, read on the forward strand.
TCGATCGCGGGCTGGGCCTTTTTCGGCATGAGGCGCACGAGCCAGGCCCAGATGCTGCGCCCGTCGATGAGAACGAACAGAAGGCAGAACAGTGCCAGGAACAACCCGGTTGCGACATGTCCCAGCGTTGATCCGAGCGAGAGCGCTCCACTGAGAAGAGCCTGGCCGTCATTCTGGACCGCGGAGACGGCATCCGAGATGAAATCGTTGATCTGGGTCTCGGTCAGGTGCAGGGGCGATTCGAGCAGAGCGGTCTTCAGATCTTCGAACGAGGTGATCGTTCGTGCGCGCACCTCGCTGAAATCACTCGTGATCTGCCAGATCGCGAGCCACAGCAGTCCCCCGACGATCGCAACGGTACCGAGGATCCCGGTGGCGATGGCGAGCCCCCGTGGCCAGTGATGCCGCGTGAGAAAAGTGATGAAGGGCGTGAGGAGTGCAGAAATCAGCACACCGATGAGCAGAGGAATGACGATCAGCCGCAACTGTACGACGAGGAACACCACAGCTGCGAGCGCTGCGCCGATGACGAGAAGGCGCCACGACCAGGCTCCGGCGATGCGCATTGCCCGGGGTACGTCATCGGTGATCTCACTCGAGCTCACATGCTCCGGCGCGCTGGACTCCGTTGGGCGGAATACCCGGCCGAACCACGTTTTCTCAGTCGATTTCGCCACCGGAACAGTCTATGCCGCAGGGTGTCGGACCCACGCGCTAACGTCTGTCGGTATGACGAACACTGTTTCCCCGGCTCTCGCCCGGCGGATCGCTCTCGCGGCTCAGGGCTTCGGCGTGCCGCGGCACGACAATCCGGGGACTCGCCAGCTGAACGCTCTGATCGACCGGCTGGGTGTTTTACAGATCGATTCGGTCAACGTGTTCGAGCGCAGCCATTACCTTCCCGTTTTCGCGCGGCTCGGAGCTTATGACAAGGCGGCGCTCGACCGGCTCACCTTCGCCCGCTCCGGCCGATACGTTGAGTATTGGGGTCACGAGGCCACGATCATGCCTCGTGAAAGCTGGCCGTTGTTCCGTTGGCGAATGGACGCCTACCGGCAGAAGAGCCTGGCCGACCCCCAGAGCTGGGCGAATGCGAACGCGCCTTTCCTGCAGTCGTTGCGTGACGAGCTGGCTGCGAACGGTCCGATGCCCGCGAGCGACATCGAGCATGACCAGAACAAACGGGTGGGTCCGTGGTGGGGGTGGTCAGACGTCAAGATCGGGTTGGAGACCCTGTTCCGCTGGGGTGAGATCGTCTCCGCTGGCCGCTCCGGTTTCGAACGGCGGTACGCTCTCCCGGAACAGGTGCTGCCGAGCGAGGTTCTCGACCGTCAGGTCCTCCGGCCGGATGCCGTCCGTGAGCTGGTCCGCCGGGCTGCCGTCTCATCGGGAATCGGAACTCTCGACGACCTCGCCGATTACTATCGGTTGCCTGCCTCAGACGCTCGGATAGCAGTGCGCGATCTGGAGGACGCCGGCGAGCTTCTCCCCGTCACAGTTCCGGGATGGATGCGGGGGTCCCAGCCGCGCGAGGCCTGGCTTCACCGCGACGCCCGCCGCCCGCGCCGCATCGAGGCATCCGCGCTCCTCTCCCCGTTCGACCCGGTCGTCTGGGCGCGGAACCGCGCGCTTCGGATGTTCGACTTTCACTACCGGATCGAGATTTACACACCGAAACACAAGCGGGTACATGGGTACTACGTGCTCCCGGTCCTTCTCGATGATCACCTGTCGGCCCGCCTCGACCTCAAGAATGACCGGGCCGCCCGAACGCTGCGGGTGCAGGCGGCATGGGCGGAACCCGGAGCCCCGTCGGACGCCGTGGAGCGGGTCGCGGCGCTCGTCCGAGACGCCGCCGCGTGGCAGCAGAACGACCGCATCACGGTGTCCGGTCGGGGGACCCTTGCGCGCGAGCTTGCCGGCGCTCTGGGAGTGACGCCAGACGCCGATGGGCAGAACTACCCATAGATCCGCGCGTTTCCGGGCTTCCCGCGCCCACGGACGGGGGACGTTCAATGCTAGGTTTGCATCGATCACGCTCGACGAAGGGGACTACTTACATGGCCACGGACGATAAGACACCAGACCCGAACAATCCGGAGGGAACGGTGCCTGAGGGCGGTTCTACCGACGTGACACAGCCGGGTACGCCTGACCAGCAGGCCTACACCCAGGGAGCTGCTTACTCGCAGGGCGCGTACGTCCAGGACCCGAACGCCGCACAGAACCCGTATGGCCAGTCCCCCGCGCAGAACCCGTACACCCAGGGCCAGCCGCAGACCGGCGGCAACCAGGGCGCTCAGGCGGCCGGTGCATACACGCAGGGCGCATACACGCAGGGTGCGTACACCCCCGGCGCTCCGCAGGACGCCTACAGCCAGGCACCGCAGCAGGGCGCGTACACGCCGGGCGCTCAGCAGCCCGGAGCGTACGACCAGGGTGCCCAGCAGCCCGGTTACCCGCAGGGCGCCCAGCAGCCCGGTTACCCGCAGGGCGCGACCCCCGCCGGTTACCCGCCCGCGGCTCAGCGGACCCCGATGGACCCGAAGAAAAAGAAGAAGATCATCCTCATCTCGGCGATTGCCGCTGGTCTGGTGCTTCTGCTCATCATCGGTTCGATCGTCATCAACGTGGTTGGGAGCACGCAGTACGGCCCCGAGGCCAAGGTCAAGGCGTACCTGAGCGCCATCAGCAATGGAAACGCCTCTGAAGCCAACAAGCTCGTCGAGCCTGGCGTTGGCAAGGATGGCGGCGCTCTCCTGACCAACGACGTTCTCAAGGAGTCGAAGGCTCTCATGAAGAACGCGAAGGTTACCGACGTTCAGACCCGTGGCGACGCCGCGCGCGTCGAAATCTCCTACAGCATCGACGGAACGGCATACGACGGCTCGATCGACCTGTCAAAGGACGGCAAGCAGGCCGTCTTCTTCGACAACTGGAAGATCGACAAGCCGCTGCTCGGCGCGGTCTACGTGTACTCGAACCAGGGCACCTCGGTATCGATCAACGGCAAGGATGTCGACTTCGGCAAGGAATACGAGATGGCTGCCTACCCGGCTGCCTACGAGGTCGGCGCGCCGAAGAGCGACTTCTTCGAAGCTGAACCCCAGACGTTCATCGCGGCGACAGGCTCTAAGGCGAGCTACGACTCGGTCGAACTCGAAATGACGCCGACGGACGCTCTCACCGAAGGCATCCAGAAGCAGGTCAACGCGTTCCTCGACACCTGCGCCAAGGAGACCACTCCGAACCCCGAGGACTGCAACCTTCGCAGTAACTACTACATCAACTTCAGCGGTGAGCCGAAGTTCGCGTACAAGGTCGTCAAGTACCCGGTGATCACGCTGAACGACACCGGCACCCGGTTCGAAGCCGAGGACGGACAGGTCTCGGCTACGGCCACCGGCGAGCTCTCTTACCCGGGTGGCCAGGGAACCGGCACCTACACCTGGGATGACTGGGGAATCTCCGGGAACGTCGTCATCGATGGTGACAAGGTCACGGTCGAAGACCTCAGCGGTTACTAAACACTCAGGACCTGCCCCGTCGGCAGGACCACAAAAGCGGAGCGGGCCTTCTGGCCCGCTCCGCTTTCTCGTTCCACCGGCGGCAGGCTAGAAACCGCCACCGATCTTGCGGAGACGGGCGACACGTTCCTCGATCGGCGGGTGCGTGGCGAAGAGGCGGGCGACGGCGCCCGGCTTCAGCGGGTCCGCAATCCAGAGGTGGGCCATCGACGAGTTCTGCCGCCGCATCGGCCGGCCGTAGGCCTGCAGCTTCAACAGGGCGCTCGCGAGGGCATCCGGATGCCGCGTGGTCATCGCACCCGTCGCGTCCGCCAGGTACTCACGCTGGCGTGAGACGGCGAGCTGGACCATGCTGGCGAGGAGCGGGGCGATGATCATCGCGACGAGACCGAAGACCAGAACGATGGGGCTTCCTCCGTTGTTGTTGCGGTTCCCCCCACCGAACCAGGCCATGCGGAGGAACATGTCCGCGAGGAAGCCGACCGCGACGACGAGTCCGAAGACGATCATCGACACCCGGATGTCGTAGTTGCGCACGTGGCCCATCTCGTGGGCCATCACGCCCTCGAGTTCGGAGTCCGTGAGAATGTCGAGCAGCCCGGTCGTCGCGGCGACGGAGGCGTGCTGCGGGTCGCGCCCGGTAGCGAACGCGTTGGGCGCGGGATCGTCGATGAGGTAGACCTTCGGCATCGGCATGCCCGTCGTGATGGCGAGGTTCTCGACGACGCGGTACAGGCGCGGGTTGTCGCGCTTCTCGATCTCCCGTCCGCCGCTGACGGCCAGGGTCTGGCTCGCGGCGAAGTAGTACTGGAAGATCGCGTACAGGGTGGCGCCGACGATGGTGAAGATGACGATCGTCGGGCTGTTGTAGATGTACCCGGCCAGGGCTCCGAGCCCGCCAATGATGAGCAGGAAGAACGCGATGATCACCACCGTGTTGATTTTGTTCCGGCGGATGGCCCTGTACATTCAACGTCCTTTCGGGTGAGACAGCAAAGGCCCGGGCGCAACCAGCGCGCCCGAGCCCATCACAGAAATATTAGAACTGCACGCGTGGCGGTTCAGCGATCGCCGCGTTGTCGGTGACCTCGAAGAAGTCACGCTCGCTGAAGCCGAGGTTCTTCGCGATGAGGTTGTTGGGGAAGATCTTGATCTTGGTGTTGAGCTCGCGGACACCACCGTTGTAGAAGCGGCGTGAGGCCTGGATCTTGTCTTCGGTGTCGACGAGTTCGCCCTGCAGCTGGAGGTAGTTCTGGCTCGCCTGCAACTGCGGGTATGCCTCAGCAACGGCGAAGATCGACTTGAGTGCCTGCTGCATGTGGTTTTCTGCCGCTGACGCCTCTGCCGGGCCCTGCGCGCCGAGGGTTTCAGCGCGGGCGCGCGTCACGTTCTCGAACACCGCTCGTTCGTGGGCAGCGTAGCCCTTGACCGATTCGATGAGGTTCGGGATCAGGTCAGCACGTCGTTTGAGCTGGACGGTGATGTCGCTCCACGCCTCATCCACCCGCACGTTGAGCGATACCAGGGAGTTGTACGTCACCCAGAAGTAGATACCGACGATGACCGCCAGTGCGACGATGATGAGTACCGGAATGAGCCATTCCATTGCGAGAGCTCCCTAAGTTTGCGTGCTGTGCGTGCGGTTGATCGGCTTCAGTCTACAAGTGAGCACAGACGGCCTCCCGTGGGCGGCGGTTGTCTCAAGGCAAATGCTCGGCCTCAGGGCCCGAGCACGCGGTTCAGGTAGGTGTTGGTGAGGAGCCTGCGGGGGTCGAGGCGGTCGCGGGCCGCGAGGAAATCGTCGAAGCGCGGGTACAGTCCCCGCAGCGACGCGGAATCCAGAGTGTGCATCTTGCCCCAGTGCGGCCGACCGCCGAGGCCCAGGAGGATTTCCTCCACCGCCTGGAAGTAGCGAGCAGGGTTCTCGTGCACGTAGCGGTGAACGGCGATGTATCCGGTAGCGCGCTCGTACGCCGTCGACAGCCACAGGTCATCCGCAGCGGCGAATCGGACTTCGATGGGAAAGCTGATCCGCCAGCGCTTCCTGGCGATCAGGGCCTCGATTTCACGCACGGCCGCTTCGACGTTCTCTGCCGGAAGCGCGTACTCCATTTCCCGAAAGCGCACCGTGCGCTTCGTCGTGAAGACCCGGTGCGAGATGTCGGTGAAGCTGCGGTTGCCGGTCAGTTTCTCGACGAGCCGGTTCACCGGGGGGATCACCGGGGGCAAGACTGTCCCGGCGAAGCACGTCGCCCGGTAGAGACCGTTGGCGAGGAGGGTGTCATCGACCCAGCGTTTGAGGACCGGTAGCGGTTTGCGCCGTGTGGTGAGCGGCAGTCGCGTATTGGTCTTGGTCAGAGCCGTCGACGTGTGCGGGAACCAGAAGAATTCGAAATGATCGACGGATGCCGCGCGCTCTGCCACCGTGTCGAGAACGTCCTCGAGGGGTTCCGATCGTTCGACCGCCTCGATCAGGAATCGGGGAACGCAAGCGATTGTGACCTCCGCGAGAATGCCGAGGGCGCCGAGACCGAGCACGACGGCGGGAAGCAACTCGGAATTGTCGTCCTCGTCGATGCGCATGATCTCGCCGTCGCCGGTGATCAGGGTAACCCCGCGAATCTGAGTGGCGAGCCCCCCGAATCCGGCTCCTGTTCCGTGGGTGCCGGTCGAGATCGCTCCGCTGATGCTCTGCCGGTCGATGTCGCCGAGATTCGTCATGGCGAGCCCGTACGGTGCAAGCAGTCGCGGGATCTCGTGGAGCCGAGTCCCCGCATAGAAGGACGCCCGGCCATCCGCTGTTGGCCGGCCGATCATTCCCGAGAGGTCGTCAAGCGCGAGCTGAACACCGGTCGTCACGGCGATGCCGGTGAACGAGTGGCCCGCGCCGACCGCCTTGATCGGGATACCGGACCCCGCGGCCGCGCGAACGGCGCGCTGCACCGCCGCCGTCGATCGTGGGCGTTCAACCCGCAACGGTGTTGCGTGCTCGGTTCGGGCCCAGTTTCGCCAGACCGCTCCGGTCGCTGTCACAGAAATGCCTTTCCTTCGCCGCGGTATGTGGTCAGCTGATCGACGACCCGATCCCCGTCCACCACCGCGAACTCGTTGATCCGTTCACTCAGTTCACCGGACTTCGCGTGGCGAAGCCAGACCCGGTCCCCGGTTTGCAGTGCTGCAGCACCGTTCCCGTGCACCGGCGTCTGCACTTCGCCCGCCATCTCGCGTCTCACGAAATGGAGGTCAGCCGGCCAGGCGAGTTGCGGCATCCGATCGTCGCCAGGGGGCCCGGATGCCACCCATCCCCCACCGAGAATGACCGCCATCGTTGGCGTCGGTTTTCGAACGACGGACAGGGCAAAGGATGCCGCAGGGGCCGGGTGGAACGAACGGTAGAGATCGAACAGGTGCCCGCCGAGGATCCCGCTGCCCGCGGCGACTTCGGTGACCGAGTCGTCCTGGGATGTCGTCTCGAGCGAACCGGTGCCGCCCCCGTTGACGAATTCCAGTTCCGCCACGTTCCTGACGCTCTCGACCGCGCGCCCCCGTCGTTCGGTGAGCTCGGGAACCGACCGGCGCTTGATCCAGCTCTTCGACTTCGACCAGGCGGCCGCCGGGCTGTCCCGGTCCCCGAGGCCGGCGATTTGCGCCTCATACGCCATCATCCCGACCAGCCGGAATTTTGGCCGACTGTCGACCGTCTGGGCAAGCTCAGCGGCGTCCTCCGGCGTGCGAAGCGGCGAGCGCCAGACGCCGACGTGCCCGACCGGCACCCGTGAACTCCAGGAGACATCGAGTTCGATGCAGAGACGCAGGGTCTCGCGCTGGTTGGGTGCGATGCACGCATCGATGAAGTCGAGGTGCTCGACCGAGTCGACCATGAGGGTGACCCGGGCTGCGGCGACGGGATCCGACGCAAGCTGGCGGATGGCTGCGGCATCGGCGGTCGGGTAGCCAACAACGACGTCGTCGACCGTCGCGGCGAGCCAGAGCGCCTCTGGAAGTGTGAAGGCGAGGACGCCCGCATACCCATCGGTGGCGAGCAGCGATTCGGTCAGCCCACGAATACGGATCGATTTGCTCGCGACCCGAATCGGCTTTCCTGCCGCGCGACGGACAAGGTCGTGAGTATTGAAACGCAGGGCTCCGAGTTCGAGAACTCCGAGGGGACTTTCCAGACCCTCGGTGGCCGTCGCAAGCGATGCCCAGTATCGAGCCGGATCGAGCCATGGAGCCGGAGTCTGGTCGGCAGTACCGACAGCAGAGAGCACGACCGCCATCGGAACTCCTCTCGTCCCTCTCCACGTTAGCGGTTTCCGCGGGCCCGATACTGGCTCGGGCGGCTGTGAAAGACCCCCAAACGGGCGTGGCGGTTTGACTTCGGTCGAGGCGCCATCGTAAATGGAAACACGGTGGGGATTCTCAGTTCTGCGCGACACATGGGGGGCCGGTCGGCGCTGCTGACCCGGCGAAGTTCGCGCGCGCTCGTGACTCTCGCCGTGGCATCCGTCGCGGTTCTCCTCGCTCTCGGACTTCCGACTGTGGCACACGCTGCACCGGAAACTCCTCCGCCGTCGCTCGTCGCACCCGGGCCAACGATCACCTCCCCCACGAGCGGCGCGTTCCTCGGCTCGGCGAGCACCGTGATCACGGGTACCAAGGCCGCAGGGTCTGAGGTCCAGATCCTCGCCGGGGCGTCGCGCACCAATGTCTGCACGGTGAGAGGCGAGAGTACGTCGTTCTCCTGTTCCGTTTCGCGGCTGCCGAGCGGTCCGGACATCCCCCTCATCGCCGTCCAGTTGGTTGACGGAGACGACGATCTCCGGTCCGAGCCTGTGACGCTGGACGTCCTCGCCCCTCCCGCGATCAGCGGGAGCGAGGGGATGTTGACCAACGGCTTCATGCAGGGCCGCGGGTACCCGAACGCGACCATCACCCTGACGATCGGCGGCGGCTCGAGCTGGAGGTTCCCCGCCGGACCTGACGGGAACTGGGCGTACGTGCTTCCCCGCTCGGTCGGCAGCGGAACGTACGCCGTCTCAGCCACCCAGTCGACACCGTTCAGCGCGCCGAATACATCCAACCCCAGCGCCCCACTCACCATTCGTCTCGACGCGGAGCCACCGGAAGCGCCGACCATGACCGCTCCCCGCGGCGGAAGTACCGTGCCGGCGACGGGCGCCGTGTACTCGGGCACCGGCGAAAACGGCTCGACCGTCGAGGTGTTCGCAGTGACCTCGGCCGGGCGCGACCTCCAGCTGTGTTCCACCGCTGTCTCCGGGGGCATCTGGAGCTGCTCGGGCTCCTCCCTGCCGCCTGGTTCGGCCAGGATCACCGCGTTCCAGACGGATGCTGCCGGTAACGTTGGCCCCGGAAGCGCTCCTCGCGCACTCACGGTCACCGCGCCGCCCACCGGAAAACCCGACCCGGCTCCCACCAGGGATGCCGACGACGCGACTCCGGCAAATCCTGCAGCCCCGGTCGATCCCCCAGCGGCCTCGCCCGAACCGAGCGAGACCACCCCGGCTCCGCCCGGAGCGGCATCCCCTCCACCTCCGACAGGCCCGTGGGAGGCCGTCACGCCGTTCACCACCGGAGTTCCCTCCGCTCTCGGTACCGGTGACCCGTCGTGGCTTCGGGCCCTCGTCCTCGCCGTGCTTGCCGTGCTGTTGCTGCTCGTTCCCGCCCGGATGCTCGCCACCACGGTCGGCGCCCGCCGCGTCGCGGCTTCACCCATCAGCGTCACCGGACGCAACCGACTTCCGACGCACGACGACCCGGCCCCGATAGCGCCCGCACCAGGAGCGCTGGTGACCGCGATTTCGCTCGTGGTCATCGCGGGTGGCATTATCCTCTTCGCCAACCCGGTGCATGGCCAGCCTGAGTACCTGCGCGTCTTCCTCGCTTCGGTGATCGCGATAGCGCTCCTCAACGTGTCTGCGACGCTCATCCCGAAGTCCCTCGCACCTCGACTGGGCATCGGTTCAGCGCATGTCCGCCTGTTCCCGAGGTTCCTCCTGACTGTCGCCGCCGTTGCGCTCCTCTCACGGATTCTTGATCTTCAGCCGGCGCTCCTGTTCGGCGTGGTCTTCACCGTCAGCGCGCTGGCGGGAACGCGCGCTGCCCGCGGTGCTCTCGCCGGCATCCGGATTGCCACCCTCTTCGTCTTTGGCCTCGTGGCGTGGCTGGCGTCAACTCTGCTCGGCGCACCCTCGGGATTCGTCGACACCCTTCTCACCGAGGTGGCGAACATCGCCGCAGTGGCCGGAATCGGGTCGGCCGCGATTCTGCTGGTACCGCTCGGAAGGCTCGACGGCCGCGCCCTGCTGGTCTGGTCACGGCCGATCTGGTTCGCGACGGCGTTCGTGGTACTCACCGTGCTATTCGCCCTCCTCGCCCCCGTTGTCGACGTCTGGCAAACCAACAGTGCTGTTCTGGTGGGATTCCTCATCCTTCTCGCATTCGGGGCTCTGGGACTCTCGCTGTGGATCTGGCGCCGGGTCGTTCAGCCGCACCTCAGCGCGGACTGAGCTGCGGCGGTCGATGTCGGCGGTTGCCGGGAGAATGGGGTGGTGTTCATTGTTCTCACCGGCTCCCCCCGCAGTCGGGTCGCCCTCACCGAGGTAGAGCAGAACGGAACCGTTGCGGCGCCCGTTGTCCTTCGTCCGGGTGGTCTCGCCCAGGCCGTGGCCGAACGCGAGCCGGCGCGCCCGCGCTGGGTGTGGGCAGACACCACTCTCTGGTATCCGGTGCTTCTCGAATCCGGTGTGCGGGTCGAGCGGTCCCATGACCTGCGGCTCGCGCACCGGGTACTCCGGTTATCGGATGCCACACGCGGCACCTTGCTTCGCGACGCAGCCCCGAATGCGTGGGATGAAGCTCCCGTTCCCGCCGCCGACAACGTCAACACCCTGTTCGACGATCACAGCGCCGAACAGGGCGCAGATGCCGTGGCCGAATTCCTCCTGCAGAGAAAGACCCTCGACGAGGTAGCAGTGCGCGATGCCGCCCGTGCGTCTCGATTGCACCTGCTTCTCGCTGCGGAGTCCTGTGGGGCGCTCATCGCGGAGGAGATGCGATTCGCGGGCATGCCATGGCGGGCAGAGGTGCACTCCGCAAAACTGGCTGAACTGCTGGGACCGCGTCCGCAATTCGGCGGAAGACCCGGCAAGCTCGAGGCTCTCGCCGAACGAATCCGTTCGGCACTCGACGCCCCGGACCTCAACCCCGACTCCCAGCCGGATCTCCTCCGCGCGCTCCGACGGTCGGGCCTTCCCGTCAACGGAACGAGCAAATGGGAGTTACGCGAGTTGCGGCATCCGGCAATCGAACCTCTCCTCGAGTATAAGAAGGGCGCTCGGCTGCTCTCGGCGAACGGCTGGGCATGGATGGACGCGTGGGTGCGCAACGGCCGGTTCCATCCTGAATACGTCGTCGGCGGGGTCGTCACCGGTCGCTGGGCGACACGTGGCGGAGGCGCCCTCCAGCTGCCGTCCGAGATCCGCGGCGCGGTGATGGCCGATGACGGGTGGTCCCTCGTCGTGGCGGATGCCGCGCAACTGGAACCACGGATCATCGCGGCGATGTCGCGCGATGAGGCGATGGCCGAGGCTGGCCGAAAGAAGGACCTGTACCAGGGACTTGTCGACGCGGGCGTTGTCGATACCCGTGCGCACGCAAAGATGGCCATGCTCGGTGCGCTCTACGGTGCGACGAGCGGTGAGAGCGCCCGCCTCATGCCCCGGCTGACCCGCGCGTTTCCCCGCGCCATCGGGCTGGTTGAGGCGGCTGCCCGCACGGGCGAGCGCGGCGAACAGGTCAGCACGTGGCTCGGCCGAAGTTCTCCCCTTCCCGGCGACGACTGGCAGGGTGCCGACGCGGTGCCGTCAACGGATGCCCCGGCGACGGACGGCCGGGCGGCCAGGCAGGCGGCCCGTGACTGGGGGCGGTTCACCCGCAACTTCGTCGCTCAGGGCACCGCTGCAGAGTGGGCGATGTGCTGGATGGCGGGGCTCCGGCAACGGCTCAGCGTACTCGGCGAGAAGGGCGCGCAACCGCACCTCGTCCTCTTCCTGCACGATGAAGTGATGGTTCACACGCCAGCGCATCTTGCGGATGCCGTCAGTACCGCGATCGTCGATGCGGCGAACGACGTCGGAAAACTGCTGTTCGGAACGTTTCCTGTCGACTTCGCACTCTCAGTCGCCACTGTCTCGAGTTATGACCAGGCGAAATAACGTGCGGGCCGTTCCGAGCTCCTAGTCGAGGCGCGCGATCATCTGGACCGGCGCGAGAATTCCGGCGATCATGGCCTCGAGAAGGTTCTTCATCCGAAGCGGACCGTCCGGGCCAATCACGAGGTGCATTCCCAGCGGCGGCGGCGCACCAGTCGATCGTCGACTCGCGAAGTCGATACCTTTCGAGCGAAGCTTGCGGGTGAGTTCGACCGAGAATCCTGTTGCCTCGAGTGCGTGCCGGTAGGCATCCGGCGTTGCGGGGAACGAGATATCGGCGGATGCCGCCCACGGCAGCGGGAAGGCCGGCTCGCCATCGCCGATCCTCATGATGTCGTACACCGCCAGGACGCCTCCAGGCCGGAGAACGCGAGCGGCCTGCATCACCAGTGCGTCTTTGTTGGGGATGTTCATGCCCACGTGGAGCACCGTCGCGACGTCGAATTCGTCGTCGGCGAAAGGCAGTGCGAGCGCGCTCCCCTCGACGAACGCAACGCTCTCACTGAGTCCGGTGCGAGCGGTGAGGCTCGTCGCTGTCTGCACGAATTCCGGAGTGAGGTCGATTCCGACGACCGTCGCACCATGGTGATGCGCGAAGAACCGCGCGGGCCCACCGATTCCCGACCCGATGTCGAGCACGGAACACCCTCGCGTGATTCCCGCGGCGCCAACGAGATCACGTGTGGCCTGGGCACCGCCCACGTGAAACTGGTCTACCCCGTGGAGGGCATCCGGGTCGAGGCGCTCCGGATCCAGGCCGCTGTCGCGGATCGCGTCGAGGATTCGCTCCTCGAGCTCCGGGTTGCCGTAATGACGGGAAACGGCGTTTTCGATCGTCATGTCCGATCCTTTGCCGAGGGCGAAAAGCTTACGCCCGGGAGGTGTGCGCCGTCAGGGGCTGCTCAGGGTGTTGCTGGCCGTGTCGCGCCGGGGCGACGAACACGGTTCCGCTGCTCACGTGCAGCCTGCGTGCGGATGCGAAAACGTGGTTCCTGTCGTGGCTCACCAGGACAACGGCGGCACCGCGCCTCCTCTCGTTGGAGATGCACGCTGAGAGAAGCTCAATGGCCCCGTCGTCGAGACCGGTCGTCGGCTCGTCAAGGAGAAGGATGTCTGCGCACTGCGCCAGGCCCTGGCCGAGGAGCGCCCGTTGCCGTTGCCCTCCGGAGAGCTCACCGAGCCGCCGCCCCTCCAGGCCGGTCAGGCCAACCGCCTCGACGCATCTCACGGTGACGGAGCGATCCTCAGCTCGTGAACGTTTCCTCGGCCCGAACCACCGCCCCATGCCGACGACATCCGCGACAGTCAGGGGCAGGGAATCGACCGCTTCGCTGCGCTGTGGCACGAGAGCGCGGCGGACGCCAGGTGCCACCCTGAGCTCCCCCTCGGCGAGGGCGTGGAGCCCGGCGAGAACCGATAGGAGAGTGGATTTTCCGCTTCCGTTCGCTCCGGTGACCACGGTCAGTGATCCGCGCCGGATGGGGAAATTCACGTGATCGAGGAGGGTTCTTCCCTCGCGTTCGATGCGCGCGGCGGTCAGGACAACGAGGTCAGGGGAGGCGGTCATAGTCTCGACTGTAGCAATTGATAATCATTATCGTTAACGCTAGGGTTTCGAACCATGTCCTGGTTCACCGATCCCTTCAGCGTCGAATTCATGCAGCGGGCGCTGCTCGGCGGCATTCTCGTGGCAATGATCTGCGGCGTCGTCGGCGTCTGGGTTGTTCTGCGAGGCATGGCGTTCCTGGGCGAAGCGATGGCCCACGGCATGCTGCCCGGGGTCGCGGTCGCCACGTTGATCGGAGCCCCGGTTCTCGCTGGGGCGGTGCTCAGCGCCGTTGTGATGAGCGCGGGCATCGGTTTCATCCGGCGCTCGGGCCGCCTCTCACACGACACAAGCATCGGCCTCCTGTTCGTGGGGATGCTCGCGCTCGGTGTCATCGTGATTTCGCACTCGGGCAGCTTCGCCACGGACGCAACCGCGGTGTTGTTCGGCGACGTGCTCGCGATCTCGTGGCCGGAAATCGCGACGCTCGGCATCGCCCTTTCGATCACCCTCATCGTCGCCACGGTGTTCCACCGCGCGTTCGTCGCCCTCGCGTTCGATGAGCGGGTGGCGCGCATGCTCGGTCTGCGCCCTCATCTCGCCCAGGTGATGCTCGTCGGCCTGGTGACGATCGCGGTCGTCGCGTCGTACCAGGCCGTGGGCTCACTCCTCGTCGTGGGCCTGCTGCTCGCCCCCGCCGTGGCCGCGGGCCGCTGGACGACGAGGATCGTGCCGACCATGATGCTCGCGGCTGCTGTCGGGGCAGGCGCTGTCGTCGCCGGCCTGTTGGTCTCCTGGCACACCGGAACTGCTGCGGGCGCGTCTATCGCCGCCGCCGCGGTCGGCACCGCGTTCCTGTCCGCTGCGCTTCGCAGCGCGTTATCCGCGTCTTGGCTCCCCTCCCCTGCACCTGATCGCCCCGCCCTCACCCTGAAAGATGCTGTTGCTTCCTCGAATTAACCGAATCGTCCCCGTCGTCCTTCTCAGTTCACTCGCTCTCTCGGCCTGCTCGGAACCCGGCCCGCAGGCGGCTTCCCCCGCTCCCACGAGCGATGTTGGAGACGGTCACGGGTACATCGCCGGCGCAGAAGAAGTTGCGGAGCCACCGCTTCATCTCCTCACGCTGGGAGCCGACGGCTCCGTCGACCAGATGGACCTGCTCGACGAGAGCTGGGACGACATCGGAGCGATCGGAAGGGTCACCGGCTCGACCACAGACGGACGCTTCGTCTTTGCCTCCGACTCGGACAGCGGAACGGTCACGGTCGTGGACAGTGGCATGTGGACCCGGAATCACGAGGATCACTTCCACTATTACCGGGCGTCACCGCGAGTCGTCGGAACGGTCGACGGCGAGGGCCCGGCGACGGTGAGTCCGGGCAGTACCGCGACGGGGCTGTTCTATCCCGAAACCGGAGTCGCTGTGCTCCTCGACAACACCGCGCTCGGGAATGGCGAGATCGTCGAACGCGCCCGTGTGCAACTCGACCCGCACGACGGTTCCCTCGTACAGCTGGGGTCAGGTGCGCTCGTGACGACGGTGGATGCCGCTGGCACGGCATCCGGGGTCGAGGCACTGGACGCGGACGGACACGCGATCGACGGTGCGTCCGCCGCGTGCGCAGAGGCCGGCGCCCCGGTCACGACGTCGGTCGGTGTGGCTTTTCCCTGCACCGACGGTGCGCTGCTTGCCTCGACGAGCGCTGACGGCATCCGATTCGAGCACATTGGTTACCCGGAGTCTGCGGCACCTGCCGCCCCGTCGTTTGCCGCACGAAAGGGCCGCCCGAGTGTCGCTGGCCTCGCGGGCGGCGCGGGCGTCTGGCTGCTCGATACCCGCGAGCGCAGCCTCCTCCTGATTCCGACGGAGACGCAGCTGCTTCAGGTGGTTGCCGTCGACGACGAGGAGGGGCACCTGCTGGGGCTGACCGCCGACGGTCGCGTCACCGTGATCTCCGCGGCGGATGGGTCCACCCTGGCGACGACAGAACCGCTCCTTCCCGAGACGATCGCCGACCCGGCGCTGCTGGCGTCGGTCGGACTCGTGGTCGACCAGCAACGCGCGTATCTCAACGCCCCTTCGGAGCAGCGACTCTACGAAATCGACTTCGCCGATTCGGCGCGGATCGCGAGGACCTTCCCAACCCGGGGCATCCCGCTGTTCCTCGCAGAAACGGGACGGTGACCCGATGGCATCCCGCTTTCTTGCCACCGTATGCGCTTGTGCTGTGCTGCTCGGCGCCGCCGGTTGTGCTCCCATTCCCTCGGATCGCCCCCTCGTCGTCGTCACCACCAACATCCTCGGCGACGTCGTCTCGAACATCGCCGGCGACGAGGTCGACGTGTTGACCCTGATGAAGCCGAACGCCGACCCCCATTCCTTCGAGATCTCGGCCAGGGAGGCGGCGCGGCTTCACGATGCCGACCTCGTCGTCTCGAATGGCCTGGGTCTTGAGGAGGGCCTGCAGAAGCACCTCGACAGCGCATCGGCTGGCGGCGTTCCGACACTGGTTGCCGGTGACCACATCGACGTTCTGGATTACTCGGTCGGCGATGCCGCGGGCATGCCGGACTCCCATTTCTGGACGGACCCGAAGCGTATGATCGACGTCGTCCGTGCCCTGACGACCGCGATGTCACGTATCGACAGCGCCGACTCGGCAACCATCGAAGCGAACGCCGACGGGTATCTCGCAGCGCTGGCAGAGCTCGATGCACAGATGACGGCCGAATTCGCAGCCATCCCCGAGTCGAGCCGCGCGCTGGTCACGAACCACCATGTCTTCGGCTACCTCGCTCAGCGGTTCGGCTTTCGGGTGATCGGGGCGATCATCCCCGGCGGAACGACCCTTGCCGCTCCGAGCGCTTCAGACCTCCGCGACCTCGTGTCCGCGGTGACCGAGGCGGGAGTACGAACCATTTTTGCGGAGTCCTCGCAACCCGACCGCCTTGCCCAGGTGCTTGCCGATGAGGCGGGCGTCGACGTCTCGGTCGTCGAGTTGTACACCGAATCTCTCACCAAACCGGGCGAGGGTGCGGACTCCTACCTGACCATGATGCGCATCAACACTGAGCGCATCGCCACCGGGCTCTCGTGATCGAGAGCCACAACAGAAAGAAACCATGACACCACGACACTCCCGGCTGTCTCGCGCAGCCGTCGCACTGATCGGCACGGCGATGCTCGCCACCGCGTGCGCCTCACCGACAGCATCCGGCGACCCGCAACCGTCCGCGGAGGGCAAGCAGGTCGATGCCACGACACCCCGCGTCACCGTGACGTACGACGGTGGCATCCTCGTGCTCGACGGGACAAGCCTCGAGCAAACCGCGGACCTGCCCATCGACGGTTTCACGCGCGTGAATTCCGCGGGCGACGGACGCCATGTTCTCGTCACTGTACCGAGCGGATTCCAGATCCTTGACGCCGGCACCTGGACCATCGACGGGGCGAGCTATGTCGCCGATCCCGAACTCACCGATCTCATCTTCGAAGCGGATGCCGCGGGGCATGTCGTCAAACACGGCGGCAAGACGATCCTGTACGCCGACGGCACCAGCGACACCACCATCTTCGAGACCGACGACCTGCTGGAACTTGATGGCGAACTGCCAGAGACCGAGGTCGTTCCTGCTCCCGAAGCTCACCACGGTGTGTCGATCCAGCTGGAGGACGGAACGCTGCTGACCACCGTCGGAAACGAGGAGAGCCGCTCCGGCATCCGTGTTCTCGACGCCGATCGCGAAGAAATCGCCATCAGCGATGAGTGCCCGTCGGTCCACGGTGAGGGTACGGCGGCGAATGAGGTCGTCGTCTTCGGTTGCAGCGACGGCGCGCTGGCATACGACGGCGGCGAGATCACCAAGATCCCGGCGCCGGATGAGTACGGACGCATGGGCAACGCGTATGTCACCGACACGAGCCCGATCGCCGTGGGTGACTACAACTCGAACCCCGACTCCGAGGGTTACCTCCTCACCGAGCTCGCCCTCATCGACACCGAAGCGAAATCGATGACGGTCGTGGAACTGCCGGACGGCGTCGGGTACACCTGGCGCGACGTCGCCCGCGGGCCCGGTGATGACGTCTACCTGCTCGGCAGCGACGGCAACCTGCACGTCCTCGACGAGACGACGGGCGACATCACCGCGTCGTACCCCGTTATCGACCCGTGGGAAAGTCCAGTTGAATGGCAGGACCCGCACCCCGCACTCGTCGTGAACGGTGGCATCGCCTACGTGACCGAGCCTGCGTCCGATTCGATCCATGCGGTGGACCTTGAGACGGGTAAGGTCCTCACCTCAGCCGAGCTGCCAGGCACACCCAACGAAATCGCGGTCGCAGCGGGCTGATTCGTCTGAGTGATTTACGAGGCGGTGTCCGGGTTTCGCAACCCGGTCACCGCTTTGTGCTGCCCATGGCGGTCACGGTCTCGGTCACGGTCACGGTCACCTGCAATGAGTTGCATCAAACGGTCGCCGATGCACCCAAAGAAGTACCCCCGGTGGGACTCGAACCCACACTGGAGCGATTTTAAGTCGCCTGTCTCTGCCATTGGACTACGGGGGCGTGCGGTTCCAGCTTATTGCGGTCGCGGCATCCGCCCAGACGACTAGCGGATGCCGCGACTCGCGTTAACGAAGGAAGCCCGGTCCAGATCGGACCGGGCTTCCTCGCAAAAAACTACTTCGAAGCGGTGACGGCTTCCTTCTCGACCGCGGGCTTCGCGGCCTTCTTGGTCGCTGGTTTCTTGGCCTCGACCGGCTTCGCCGACTCGGGAGCTGCCGGCGGCTTCGGCCGGGAGGCGAACTCCTCGAACGCAGCGCGCGGGTTCTGCACAGCGCTCAGGCTGACGATGTCGCGGCCGAGGAAGACGTTGCCGACCCAGCCGGCGACGACCCGGAGCTTGCGCTCCCAGCTCGGCATGGCGAGACCGTGGTAACCGCGGTGAGCGACCCAGGCCGGGAAGCCCTTGATCGCGATCTTGCCGGACTGGAAGACACCCACACCGATTCCGAGGCCGGCGACGGCTCCCATGTTCTTGTGGAAGTACTCCTTGGGCTCTTCGCCGCGGAGGACGGCGACGATGTTCTTCGCCATGAGCTTGCCCTGACGAACAGCGTGCTGCGCGTTCGGCACGCAGAAGCCGCCGACACCGCCACCGGAGAGGTCGCGGATCGCGGTCACGTCACCGGCACCCCAGGCGTCCGGGATGATCTCGTCGTCGGTACCGACGCGGAGGTCGGGGCGAACGACGAGGCGGCCGCGCTCTTCGATGGGGAGGTCGGTGTTGCGAACGATCTGCGGGTTCGCCATGACGCCGGCGGTCCAGACGATGAGGTCGGACTCGAACGTCTCACCGGTCGACAGCTCGATCTTGCCGCCGACGGCAGAAGAAAGCTGGGTGTCGAGGTGCACGAGTGCGCCGCGCTCGGCGAGGTTCTTGAGAACCCAGTGGCTCGTCTTCTCGCTGACCTCGGGCATGATGCGACCCATGGCCTCGATGAGGTGGAACTGGATGTCGTCGAACGAGATCTGCGGGTAGTTCTTCAACAGTGCGCTCGCGAACGAACGCAGCTCGGCGAACACCTCGATACCGGCGAATCCACCACCGACGACGACGAAGTTGAGCAGACGGTCGCGCTCGGGACCGGCGGGAAGACCGGATGCCTTGTCGAAGTTCGAGAGGACGCGGTCGCGAATCGCGACGGCCTCTTCGATCGTCTTCAGGCCGATGGCCTCGTCAGCCACGCCCGGGATCGGGAACGTACGCGACACGGCGCCGGCGGTGACCACGACGATGTCGTAGTCGAAGTCGTACGAATCGCCGACGGCGGGAACGATGGTCGCCTTCTTCTCGGCGTGGTTGATGTTGGTCACCTTGGCGGTGATCACGTTCGTCTTCTTGAGGTGACGGCGCTGGGCGACGACCGCGTGACGCGGGTCGATCGATCCTGCGGCGACCTCGGGGAGGAACGGCTGGTAGGTCATGTACGGAAGCGGGTCAACAACGGTGACCTCGGCTTCACCGTTACGAAGCCACTTTTCGAGCTTCCATGCGGTGTAGAAACCGGCATAGCCGCCGCCGACGATCAAAATTTTTGGCACGGTGAGAA
Source organism: Mycetocola sp. TRD_SC_2 (assembly GCF_055361225.1). Taxonomy (NCBI): domain Bacteria; kingdom Bacillati; phylum Actinomycetota; class Actinomycetes; order Micrococcales; family Microbacteriaceae; genus Mycetocola; species Mycetocola sp. TRD_SC_2. The sequence continues at coordinate 2,116,245 of NZ_CM143954.1, forward strand.
TTCTCCTACTGTGGGGTCGCAAGGACTCAAACAGACTACTACCTGCGAGCCACCCGCTTGAGGTGCCGGGTGGCGCCGATGGCACCGAGCACTATCAGGGTACCAGTTCCAAGGAACAGGGCGAGCGGGAGGCTGACATACAACAGCGTCTCCCGGGTAGGCAGGAACGGGTTCGGCGCCGGGGGCGCGGCGTCGAGCGGCGGCACTTCGGGCACCGAACCGGTGTCCTGCGGCACCGATTCGGGCGTTGCCTCTGCTTTGCGGTGCTGGGTTATCCACGCGGCGAGGTCACCCATCGGGTTCTCCTCGACGGGAGCGACCTCGGCCGTGAGGGCGGCGGCCGCGTTCAGGTAGCCGTACCCGTAAACCGCGTTCGGGAGCGACTCGCCCTCAACCGGACGGGCCGTACGAATGATCCGGTTGATGACGTTCGCGGCGTCCATCGTGGGATACCGGGACCGCACGAGGGCAGCGACTCCGGCGACGATCGGTGACGCGCCACTGGTGCCCGCCCACTGGACATAACTTCCATCAGGCGAGACACCCACGAGTTCTTCACTCGGTGCTGCAACCGAGAGGGTGATGCCCTGGCTCGACGCGTCATAGCTGGCTTTTCCGGCGGGATCGACACCGGCGACGACGAGCACACCGGGGATGGTCGCCGGTGCCCCGACTTCGTCAGTGCCGCTCCCGCGGTTTCCCGCGGCAGCAACGACGATGACGTCTTTCTCATAGGCGTAGGTGAAGGCTTCGTCCCAGCTCTCGGGCCAGTCCTTCGTGTTGGTTGTGAGCGACATGTTGATGACGTCGGCGCCGTTGTCGACGGCGAACCGGATGGCGTCGGCGATCTGGTCCGGGAACGGGATCGTCGAGCCGCTCGAGCCGAAACCGACCGAGATGGAAATCAGATCGGCACCGGGGGCGGCCCCGATGACGCCGTTCCCCGAACCGTTTCCACGGCCAGCCGCGAGCGACGCCACCCAGCTGCCGTGCGGGTTCTCGTCCGCGCTGCCGACCGGTGTCCGCCCGTCCGCGCTGCCGACACCCGAGGCGTCGTGCCCGGCGATGACGGCGCCGGAGAACTCGGCAGGCCCCTCTGCGATGCCGGTGTCGATGACCGCGATCGTTGCCCCTTCACCGGTGCTGTATCCCCAGGCATCCGAAATCCCGTAGTCGGAGAGCCAGTACTGTGCGTCGCGAACCGGGTCGGCGAATGCGGGAGTCACGCCGGCCGTCACCGTGCCGAGCACGATCAGGGCCGTGAGCCCTCCCGCGAAAATCCCCCGTTGCTTCTGCATGCGCAGTTTCACTCCCCCGCTGGATCGGTCTGTTCAGCGACGCACTGGCAGACCGTCGGCGACCAGTCTGCCCGCTCGAGCGCCCGATCGCCGATCGGGTTGACGCCCGGCCCCGCAGCGAGGGCGTGGCCGACGAGAGCGTGCAGGCATTTCACGCGCACCGGCATCCCGCCCGCGGAGATGTTCGCCAGCTCAGGGACGACCGCGACGCTCTCCCGGTCCGCGAGGTACGCGTCGTGCGCCGCAGAGTAGGCGGAGCGAAGGGTCTCATCGGTCGCCAGATCGTCGTTGTACTCGTTCATCACCTGGGTGGCTTCGAGCGTCGAGACGGCGGCGGTGGCCGCGGGGTGGGTCAGGTAGTAGAACGTGGGGAACGGCGTTCCGTCATCGAGCCGCGGGGCCGTGGAGACGACGGTCGGTGCCCCGCAGATGCAACGCGCGGCGATGCCGACAACATTTCGAGCCGGTCGGCCGAGCTGGGCAGAAACTGCCCGGATGTCGTCAGCCGTCACAGGGTCGAAGGGCGGTGTCGTCATGCGTCCATTATCCCTGCTCAGGGTGTGGGTACCGGCGTCGGCGTCTCTGCGGGCGCCGGGGCGGTCGACACATCGGCGAGACCCGCACTGATCAACGACGCGAGCATGGACTCGGCCCAGTTGACGCGGGTCGGCGTCAGCTCGGTGCTCACCGGCGCTTCGTCCGCGCCGAACAGCGCGGCATCCACGTCATTCAGCACGATGAAGCTGACCTCACCCGGGTTGACGTAAAACAAACGGTCACGCGCCTGGGTTTTCACATAGGTGCTGTCGTTCCAGCGCTCCCGCTCGGCGCTCAACCGGTCGATCTCCTTCTCGGCGGCGTCGACGGATGCCTGCAATTGCGCGATCTGCTGGCGCTGCTCCACATAGGCCTTGAGGTTCGGCGCGATCACGATGATCCCGAGCACAAGGAGGCTCATCATCAGCAGCCCGAATCCGGAGAAACGGATGCCGCGAATCCAGCTCCCCGCCTCGACCTCGGCCGGGGCGGTCTCCCGCGCTGCGACCCGACGCGCTTTCGACGTCGGTTCGGTGCGTCCCGGTCGTTTCTTCACGGGCCGTTCCCCTCTGTCGTCTCGGCAGTTGGTGCCTGGCGGTTAAGCACAACTCCCGGCAGGCGTCATTCGACGCGTACCGGGAGTTGTTCGAACGGTCTACGCCGAGAACCGCGGGAATGCGGAGCGACCCGCGTAGACAGCGGATTCACCCAGCTCTTCTTCGATCCTCAACAGCTGATTGTACTTAGCAACCCGCTCGGACCGGGCAGGCGCACCGGTCTTGATCTGGCCGGCGTTGGTCGCAACGGCGAGATCGGCAATGGTGGTGTCCTCGGTCTCACCCGAACGGTGGGAGAGGATCGCGGTGTAGCTGGAGCGCTGTGCGAGAGCGACGGCATCGAGCGTCTCGGTAAGTGTTCCGATCTGGTTCACCTTGACGAGAATCGAGTTGCCCGCTTTGAGCTCAAGGCCCTTCGCGAGACGCTCCGGGTTGGTGACGAAGAGGTCGTCGCCGACGATCTGGACCTTGTCGCCGAGTTCGGCGGTGAGGTGCTGGTAACCGGCCCAGTCTTCCTCCTCCAGCGGGTCCTCGATCGACACGAGCGGGTACGCCTCGACGAGCTCGGCGTAGTACGCGCTGAGATCCTCGGCTGAGAGCTGCTTGCCCTCGAAGTGGTAGGCGCCGTCCTTGAAGAACTCGGTGGCTGCAACGTCGAGCGCGAGCGCGATGTCCTTACCGGGTGTGTAGCCCGCATTGGTGATCGCTTCGACGATGAGGTCGAGCGCTGCGCGGTTGCTCGGAAGGTTGGGGGCAAAGCCACCCTCGTCGCCGAGGCCGGTCGCAAGACCCTTTGACTTCAGCAGCGCCTTGAGCGCGTGGTAGGTCTCAACGCCCCAGCGCAGGCCCTCGGAGAAGCTCTCGGCGCCCAGCGGAACGATCATGAATTCCTGGATGTCGACATCGTTGTCAGCGTGCGATCCGCCGTTGATGATGTTGAGCAGCGGCACGGGAAGCACGTGCGCGTTCGGTCCGCCGAGGTAACGGTAGAGCGGAAGGTTCGCGGCCTGTGCTGCCGCCTTGGCGACGGCGAGGCTCACACCGAGGATGGCGTTGGCGCCGAGGCGCTCCTTGTTGGGCGTTCCGTCGAGGTCGCGCAGGGTCTTGTCGACGAGGCGCTGGTCGTCGGCCTCGAGCCCTTCGACCGCGTCGCCGATCTCGTCGAGGATGCCGTCGACAGCCTTCAGGACGCCTTTGCCCTGGTAGCGGTCGGCGTCGCCGTCGCGGAGTTCGTACGCTTCGAATGCTCCGGTCGATGCACCGGAGGGAACGGCCGCGCGCTCCATCGTTCCATCGTCGAGGAGGACCTCGACCTCAACGGTGGGGTTACCGCGTGAGTCCAGAATTTCGCGAGCGCCTACAGCGTCAATGAGTGCCACAGTTTTTCTCCTGTTCAGGGGTGGTGCTGGTGGAATGTGTGGAGCGACGTTGACCCGGGGTTCAGTCTAGCCATCCGCATTACCCGCGTTACGAGTGCATCCTTCTCTCTACCCCCCGAAGGGCCGGATTCTTGCACCCCGTGCACAAAGAAGGGTGATTGGGCTCGGATTCCTCTTGTGGGGATCCCCAACAAAACGGAGGATTCCTCGTTCACCATCGCTAACGCTGCTACGTTCGCCCTGCACAGGGAGTGTCCCGGCAGCACTGGTCAAAGTCGACAGCGCCGCCAGGTCAACGGCCACAAGCCGGCTCCTGCGAGCACCGCCCGACACCCTGCCGGTTCGCCGGCACCACGAACTAACGCACGTCAAAGAAGACTTTTCGCGTTCCGCCTTCGCCCGCACCGGCGACTGCACGGTTTCTTTGTCATGCCACGGTTCCTTCGGAATACTTCAGGAGAATTTCGTGAGCAGCAGTTCCCAACACGGCCAGTCCCCCGTTCTCGCGTGGAAGATCGCCACGATCTTCCTGAGCATCCTTATGATCGCCGCGATCGCCTTCTTCTTCTTCTTTACGCAGAAGATCAGCGATGGTGCGCAGCGACTCGATGACGGCGCGTCCCTGGCCGCCGCAGGATCGGGCGATCTCAGCGACGGCGCCACCGCCGTTGACGAAGGAGCTGCGAAGCTCGCCGAGGGAGCCGAAAGTGCTGCCGCCGGCGCCGAGAAGCTGGAGACAGGCGCCGTGAGCGCGGCTGAAGGCAGCGACAAGCTCGCGACCGGTGCACGGAGCGCAGCGGATGGTGCGCTCACTCTCTCCACCGGAGCGACCAGCGCCGCAGCGGGAGCACAGAAGCTCGCAGCGGGCGCTGAGAAGGCAGCAACAGGCGGAACAACTCTCGCCAACGGTGCCGCTTCTGCTTCGGCGGGCGCGGGTCGCGTCGCCGCAGGGTCGTCGGACCTCTCCGCTGGAGCCTCCTCGCTCTACACGGGTCTCAACGGCAAGGTCGCACCGGGTGCGACCCAGGTGTCGAATGGTGTCGACAAGATCAAGGCAGCGGTCGAGGGCAAGCTCGCCCCCGGTGCCGCACAGGTGTCCGGCGGTGTCGACAAGATCAAGGCAGCCGTTGAAGAAAAGCTGTTCCCCGGTGCCAGCCAGGTCGCCGGCGGTGTGGCGAAGATCACCGACGCGGTACAGACGAAGCTCTCTCCCGGTGCCGCACAACTGGCGGGCGGCACCGCCCGCGTGCACACCGGAGTCGTCGCATTGAGCGACGGCGCGAACACTCTCGCCGCCGGTACGGGTCAGCTCGCTCCCGCCGCTGCCGCACTCAACGCGAACCTCCCCACCATCACGACCGGAGCAGGCAACGTTACAGAGGGCGCGACAACTGTCGCCACCTCGCTCGACGCGGTCATCGCGAGCCTGAAGGTGCAGGGCGCCAGCCCTCTCCTCATCGGCACGCTCGAGCAGATCTCGGATGGCGCTGACAAGGTCGCGGCCGGTTCCGGCCAGGTCTCCGGTGGCCTCGCCCAGCTCGCGCCGGCAGCCGAGGGAATGGCGAACTTCGCCGCGGTGAACACCGGTGCACAGAACCTCGCCGCTGGCCTCGGAGCAACCGCCCCCATCGAAGGCGCCCTGCCGAACGGTGGACTGCTGTACGCGTCGAACGTTCCGGCACTCGCGACCGGCGCCGGTCAGCTCGCTGCAGGTCTCGGAACGACCGCACCGACCGCGGGGCTCGAATCCGGCGGACTGCTGTACGCCGCCAACCTTCCTGCCCTGACCGCTGGCTCAGGCCAAATCGCGGCGGGACTCGGAACAACCGCACCGACCGCGGGGCTCGAATCCGGCGGACTGCTGTACGCGGCCAACCTTCCCACCCTGAGTGCAGGCGCGGGCCAGGTAGCGGCGGGACTCGGAACCACAGCGCCGATCAAGGATGTGCTCCCCACCGGTGGACTGCTCTTCGCAGCCAACCTGCCGGCACTCTCCGATGGCGCAGCGCAGCTGGACAGTGGCATCCGCACCGAGCTCCTCCCCGGATCGGTTCTCCTCCGCAACGGTGCAGCAACGCTCTCCACCGGAGCCGGGAACCTCTCCACCGGTGTGAACAAGCTGTTCGCCGGTTCCACTACGCTCAACGCCGGACTCAGCACACTCCTCGCGGGGTCGCAAAGTCTCTCCGAGGGCAACAGCAAACTCGCGGTTGGCGCCTCAACGCTCTCCACGGGAACTGAGACTCTGGCGGAGGGCTCCTCAACGCTCAACGCCGGGCTTGCGACACTCTCAGCTGGATCCACCTCGCTCGCCGAGGGAACCACCGAGCTGGCCGAGGGCGCTGGAACGCTCAGCGAGGGAACCACCACCCTCTCCGACGGAGCCGAGACCCTCGCCGCCGGTAACACGGAGATCAGCGACGGAACCACCGAGCTCCACAGCGGCGCAGCGGCATTCAGCCTCGCAGAGCTCACCAGCTCTCCGATGCTCTGGGTGATTCTCCTGCTCGTGGTCCTCGCGGTAGCGGGTCTCCTCATCCGCCGGATGGTCATGACCACCCGCCGAGAGGCTTCAGACTCCGTCTGACCCAGCTGAAAGGGAACGGACCACGGATGCCGACAGGCATCCGTGGTCCGTTTCTTGTTTCCCTGATCACCTGACGCCTGCAAGAGGTCAGCCCAGCGGCTTGACCTCCAGGTCAGAGACGGATGCCGTCCCGCTCGTCACGAAAGCGAACGAGCGGAATCCCTCACCGGTCACGCGGTCCAGCAAAACCTTGAGGTTCTTCGTACGCTTCTCCAGCCGAACCCTCGTGCCCGACGCTACGAGGGCGGACTTCAGCGCGATGAGTGTGCCCGGTGTGACGTCGCGGTCGTAGACGAGCGTGATCGAGTCGCTCGCGGCATCCTCAGGCAGTTCCAGCAGGTCGACGATGCGTTCGAAGCCGATCGAGAAGCCCGTGGCGGGAACGTCCTGCCCGAGGAACCGGCCGATCATGCCGTCGTAGCGGCCGCCGCCGCCGAGCGAGTAGCCCAGGTCAGGGTGCTCGATCTCAAAGATCGGGCCGGTGTAGTAGCCCATGCCGCGCACGAGGAACGGGTCGAAGATGACGGGGGTGGCCGTGCCGCTCCCCGACTCGGCGGCGGCGGTGCCGATCAACGCGAGCTCAGCGATGACGTCGTCGCTGACACCGGACGGGAGCTGTGAGCGAATCTGCGCCTCGCCGAACGGCTGCTCCTCCGGTTTCGGTCGCGCAAAGAACTCTTCGAGGCGGTTCACGGCGGCAGCCGTTGCACCCCGCTCCCGAAGCTCAGCGAGGACACCTGCGGTTCCCACCTTGTCGAGCTTGTCGACGGTGATGAGAACGCTCGCGTGCTCGGTCTCAGCGAACCCTAAGGCCTCGAGCATTCCGACGAGCAGGCGCCGGTCATTGATCCGGACGCGGCAGCCGGTGAGGCCGAGCTCGGAGAGCACGGCAGAGGTGGCGGTGATCAGCTCGATCTCGGCCAGAGGCCCCGCCTCGCCGATGATGTCGATGTCGCACTGAACGAACTGGCGGTAGCGGCCCTTCTGCGGTCGCTCGGCACGCCACACCGGAGCGATCTGGATGGCGCGGAACACGGGCGGCAGTTCGGCACGGTGCGTGGCGTAGAACCGGGCAAGCGGAACAGTGAGGTCGAAGCGGAGGCCGAGGTCCGCGAGGGAGTCGAGGTTCCCCCTGTCAGCCGCCGCGACGGCATCGGCCGGGGCCAGTCCCCGCTTGAGGACGTTGAAGGCGAGCTTCTCGTTGTCGCCACCGAGACCGGAGTGCAACCGCGCGAAGTCCTCGACAACGGGGGTCTCGATCTCATCGAATCCGAACGACGAGTACACGGAGCGGATGACACCCAGGGCGTGTTCCCGCCTGGCCTTGTCCCGGGGAAGAAAATCGCGCATGCCACGGGGCGGAGTTACAGGAGAGGCCATGCCTCAATTCTGGCATGGCCTCCCCTGACGCCCGGTTCAGGCCGGCGCTCCCCCGCGCTCCTGTTCCCGGATGCCATCCTGCAGGTCGCGAAGAGCGGTGCGAAGAGCACGCTCCGCGTCGAGCCCCTGGGCACGGGCTGCTGCCGAGATGTCGAGCAGCACCTCGCCGAGTTCTTTCTCGTCCGCGAACCGCGGGGCCTCGGTGCCGCGCGACCGCGGATCCGGCAGACCCGCCCGCTCGGCTCGTGTGAGAACCTTCTCGGCAAGTGCGAGGGCGGGCATGCTCTGCGGGATGCCGTCGAGCGCGCTTGTCCGCGTCGATTTCTCGGCTGCTTTTGCGGCGCTCCACACACGCCAGACATCCTCGACGGTGTGAGCGGTTTCGTCGCCGAAGACATGCGGATGCCTTCGGATCATTTTCTCGTTCGCGGCCCGCGCGATGTCATCGAGGGAGAACTGCTCTGCCGGCGTCCTGCGCGCGATCTCGGCATGGAAGACGACCTGCAGCAACACATCGCCGAGTTCCTCGAGCATGACGTCACGGTCCTCAGCCTCGACGGCGTCGATGAGCTCGTAACTCTCCTCGATCAGGTAAGTGACGAGTGAGGCGTGCGTCATCGTCTGGCTCCACACGCAGGTGTCGAGCACAGCGCTCATCGACGCGGCGAGCGCGTCCATGTTGGAAAGCTCGGGCACGGTCACGATGAGCGGCGACGGCCGGTCCGGGCGATGAACAGGCGCACCAAAAGGTCCCGCTGTGCGCTGAAGGGAGGGTAGATGAGTTTGAGCGTGTCTGGCCGGGTCGGTTTCGAGAGCACAGCCTTGCGGTGGCTGAACGTGTCAATCGAGAACTCACCGTGGTAGCGGCCCATCCCACTCTCTCCCACTCCCCCGAACGGAAGGCCGGGCACGAGCAGATGGGCGGCAGGGATGCCGACGCCGAGGGCGCCGGAGGAGGTGTCACGGAGGAACCGCCGCACGAGCTTTCTCGACTCCGTGAAGAGATAGAGGGCGAGTGGTTTCTCACGACCCGAGATGAGGTCGATCGCTTCGTCCGGTCCGGACACGTGAACGATCGGCAGGATCGGACCGAAGATTTCCTCCTGCATGAGTGGAGCATCCAGATCGACACCGTTGAGAATCGTCGGGGCGAGGTACCTCGTCGCGGCATCCCGCTCGCCGCCGATGTCGGGTGTCGTGGTGTCGAGAAGCCCGGAGAGACGGGTGAACTGGCGGTCGTTGACGATGCGGCCGTAATCAGCGCTCGACTCGGGGTCGTCCCCGTAAAGCCGCGTGACGGCATCCCGCAGGTGGGGAAGAAGCCTCCGCGCCGTCTCGGGTGTCGCGAGAACGTAGTCGGGGGCGACGCAGGTCTGGCCGGCGTTGAGGAACTTGCCCCAGACCAGGCGGTCGGCGGTCGAAACCGGGTCGGCGTCATCGTGAACATACGCGGGCGACTTGCCGCCGAGCTCGAGCGTGATCGGGGTGAGGTGCTCCGCGGCTGCGCGGGCGACGATCCTGCCGACGGTCGCATTGCCGGTGAAGAAAATGTGATCGAACCGCTCAGCGAGGAGTTCGGTCGTCTCCTCGATTCCCCCCTCGACGACGGCAACGGCCGACGTGTCGAGATACTCCGGGAGGATGCGGGCGAGAAGAGCCGAGGTCGCCGGCGCGAGTTCGCTGGGCTTGAGAACGACGGCGTTCCCCGCTGCGAGCGCACCGACGAGCGGCACAAGTGCCAGCTGGACGGGATAGTTCCACGGCGCGATCACGAGCACGACGCCGAGCGGTTCACGGATGACGCGTGCTGCGGCCGGTGCGACGGCGAGCGGAATGGACACGCGTTTCGGGCGAAGCCAGCGGCGCAGGTGCCTCAGCGTGTTGTCGACCTCGCCGAGAACAACACCGATCTCGGTCATTTGCGCTTCGGTCGCATTCTTCGCAAGGTCTTCGGCGAGTGCGCGTTCGAACGCTTCGCCCTCATCGAGGAGCATCCGCCGGATCGAGCGCAACTGCCGGATGCGCCAGGCAAGCGGTTTCGTGCGACCGGAGCGGAACGTGTCCCGCACCACAGCGACGCGGGCGATGGTCGATGGGGTCATCACGTCAGTCATGCCCGGTTCTCCGCTTCGCGTTCCTTCTGGTGCGTCGGCCGGTCCTCGGCACGCCCGGTGAACTCATCCATGCTCGAGTACACATGGAACACCCGGTCGGCGACGACGTCCCAGGCGCGCTGGGGCAGCACGCCCTTGAGGGTACGGGCGAGGCCGACTGTCCACGGTGTCATGCGCTGTGGTTTTCCGGCGAGCATCGCCTGCCATGCCCGCGCCACGGCGATGTCCGGCAGCAGGATCGGTGTCATGAGCGGGCCGCGAACGCCCTCGAACATGCCGGTGGCGACGTAGGACGGGCAAAAGGTGGTGACCCGGACGTGCCTGTTGCCCGAGCGTTCGAGCTCGAGGCGGACAGAGTCGCTCCACCCGATGAGAGCCCACTTCGACGCCGCGTAGACGCTCATTCGCGGGTTCGAGAGGGTACCGGCAGCAGATGCCACGTTGAGGATCCGCTTTTCGCGGGGAGCGTCGGTGATCATCGCCGGGAGGAACTCGCGCGTGATGTGCATCGGTGCGATTGCGTTGATCCGCATCGTTGGTTCGGTGTCGCGCTCGGAGTCGGTGTTCCAGAAATAGTCGTTGCTGCGCACGATCCCCGCGTTGTTGATGAGCACGTCGGGGACGCGCCCCTCGTCGAGTTCGTGAGCCGCAGCCGCCCGCACGTCCTCGAGCCGTGAGACGTCGACGACGCGAGTGTGGATGATCGTGCCGTGCCCGGAGAGGGCGCTCGCCGTGGCATCCAGCGTGAGGGGGTCGATGTCCCAGAGGGTGACGGACTCCGCTTGCTCCTGAACCGCTCGCTGGGCATAGAGCCGCCCCATTCCCGACGCTCCTCCGGTAACCAGGACTCGGGCGTGTGCGACGGTGAAAACCACGGATACCTCCATTGGATGCTGCGGATTCCCACACTATTCCATGCCGTGGACGAGAGAGAACCGACAACCTCAGGACGCGGCCTGTGCCTCCTTGGGCGGCAACGGGAACAGAGCGTCGAGGAACTGGCCGACCCACGCGATGAGCTCGGCGTCGGTCAGGGCCTCGCCGTGCTTTTGGGGCATGGGAACGATCAGCGCGCTCGCCTGGGCGAGGTACTTGCCGCCCGGATACATACGGCGCAGGCGCGCCTGCAGCGAGTCCGGAAGGTTCGCAGGGGCCGCCCGCAGGTTGCTTCCCATGGCCACGAGCTCGCTGAGGCCGACACGCTGTGCGCGCTGCCGTAGCTTCGAGATCGCGATGAGGTTCTGCACCTGGGCCGGCGGTTCACCGTACCGGTCGGTGAGTTCATCGAGAACGAGGCCGATCTGGTCGTCTGCGGCAGCCGGGCCGGATGCCGCAGAGAGCTTCTGGTAGGCCTCGAGGCGCAGCCGCTCGCTGTCAACGTAATCCTCGGGGATGTGCGCGTGAACCGGCAACTCGAGCCGCAGCTCGGTCTGCCCCTCGGCGACGTCGCCACGGAAGTCGGAGACGGCCTCACCGATCATGCGCAGGTACAGGTCGAATCCGACGCCGGCGATGTGTCCGGCCTGTTCGCCACCGAGGAGGTTTCCCGCGCCGCGGATCTCAAGGTCCTTGAGCGCCACCTGCATACCGCTGCCGAGCTCATTGTTGGCGGCAATCGTCGAGAGCCGGTCGTGCGCTGTCTCCGACAGCGGCTTGTTCTCGTCGTAGAGGAAGTAGGCGTACGCCCGCTCCCGCCCACGGCCGACACGCCCCCGGAGCTGGTGAAGCTGGCTCAGCCCATACTTGTCAGCGCGGTCGATGATGATCGTGTTGGCGTTCTGGATGTCGAGTCCGGTCTCGATGATCGTCGTGCAGACGAGAACGTCGAACTTGCGCTCCCAGAAATCGACGACGACTCGTTCGAGCACGTTCTCGGACAGCTGTCCGTGGGCAACGGCGATTCGCGCCTCCGGCACGATTTCGGCGATCTGCGCCGCGATGCGGTTGATGCTCGACACCCGGTTGTGAACGAAGAAGATCTGGCCCTCGCGCAGGAGCTCCCGACGGATAGCCGCACCGACCTGCTTCTCGTTGTACGGTCCGACAAAACTGAGGATCGGATGCCGTTCCTCGGGTGGGGTCGCGAGGGTCGACATCTCCCGGATGCCGGTGACCGCCATCTCGAGTGTGCGGGGAATCGGCGTCGCGCTCATGGCGAGGATGTCGACGTTCGTCTTGAGCTTCTTAAGGGCGTCCTTGTGCTCGACGCCGAACCGCTGCTCCTCGTCGATGATGACGAGTCCGAGGTCCTTGAACTTCATCCCCTCGCTCAGCAGGCGGTGCGTGCCGATGACGACGTCGATGGTTCCCCGCTCGAGCCCGTCGCGGGTTTCCTTCGCTTCCTTCGCCGTCTGGAACCGGCTGAGGGCGCGCAGGTGCACGGGGAATCCGGCGAACCGCTCGGAGAACGTCTCGAAGTGCTGCTTGACGAGCAGTGTCGTCGGTACGAGCATGGCGACCTGCTTGCCATCCTGGACCGCTTTGAACGCGGCACGGATCGCGACCTCGGTCTTACCGAAACCGACGTCTCCCGAGAGCAGCCGGTCCATCGGGATCGGCCGTTCCATGTCGGCCTTGACCTCGTCGATCGTCGTGAGCTGGTCGGGTGTCTCGGCAAACGGGAATGCTTCCTCGAGTTCTCGCTGCCACGGAGTGTCTTTGCTGAATGCGAAACCCTTCGACGCCATCCGCGCCGAATACAGCTTCACGAGTTCGACGGCGATGTCTCGAACGGCCCGGCGTGCCTTGCTCTTTGCCTGCGACCAGTCGCTGCCGCCCATCTTCGACAGGGCGGGAGCCTCACCACCGACGTAGCGGCTCAGCAGGTCGAGCTGGTCGGTGGGTACGAGAAGCTTGTCGCCGGGGTACCCGCGCTTGGACGGCGCATACTCCAGGGTCAGGTATTCGCGGCGGGTTTTCGTGGGGTTGCGGCCACCGCTGGACACCTCGCGCTGGCTGAGCTCGACGAACCGCCCGATCCCATGGGTCTGGTGAACGACGTAGTCCCCCGCCTTGAGCTGGAGCGGGTCGACGACGTTCTTGCGTCGCGACGCGAGCTTCTTCACCTGGCGCGAGTCGTAGCCGATCGTGCGCCCATAGAATTCGTTCTCGCTGATCAGCGCGAGCTTCGCCTCCGTCAGTTCGAAGCCGCTCTCGGCGGTGGCCTGCACCAGGTAGGCGACGCCCGGCTCGGGGTCCGCGGGGAACTCGGCAACGAGCCGCGCAGGAACCTCGTGCTCAGCGAGGACATCGCGAGCTCGCTCGACGAGGCCGGAGCCACGGGCAGCGATGCCCACGACCCAGCCGTCGCGAAGCCGTTCGGCGACGTGCGCGATCGCACCGTCGACATTGCCCGAGAAGCTCGGGACGGGATCGGCGGCGACCCGGACGGTGAGAAGCTCGTCCATCTCCCGCTCCTCGGGAAGAACATCGTCCGGCCCCTGCTGGAAAGTGCTGAACGTCCACCACGGGTGGTCGGAGGCGGGCTGCCCCGGGGCGGTGAAGCGGGTGGCGTCGCGGAGGTCACCGAGGCTGATGAACTCCCCGCTCGCGAGGTCGATCGGGGCCTGGGCTCCCGCGGTCGCCGCGCTCCACGCTGCAGAGAGGAACTCCCGGTTGGTTTCGGAGAGGCTGATGGCGCGAGTGGCAACGCGCTCGGGCGACATCACGGCGACGGCGGTACCGGCCGGGAAGTAGTGGCTGACCGGGACGAGCCGCTCGAGAAGTGCAGGCGCGAGCGACTCCATGCCCTCGACCGGGATGCCGTTGGCAATCTTCTCGAGCATGCCGGCCATGCTGGGGAACTCGTGCTGCATCTCGGCCGCGCGCTGGCGCACGGCGGCGTTCAGCAGCAGTTCGCGGCTGGGCGGAAGCGAGATCTCGGCGACGGCATCCGGAATGGAGCGCTGGTCGGCGACCGAGAACTCACGGATCTGCTCGACTTCGTCGCCGAAGAACTCCACGCGATACGGATGCTCCGCCACCGGTGGGAAGACATCGAGAATTCCGCCGCGCACGGCGAACTCCCCGCGACGGGAGACCATGTCGACGCGAACGTAGGCCAGTTCGACCAGTTCCGTCGACAGTTTCTGAAGGTCGTGACCGCGTCCGCCGGCGATGAGGCGGACGGGTTCGACGTCGGTGAGGTTGTCGGCGACGGGCTGGAGTGCCGCACGCACCGATGCGACGACGACGAGCGGCTTCGAGCCGTCCCAGTCTGCCATCACCCGGAGTGCGGCCAGCCGCTTTCCCACGATCTCGGCGCTCGGGCTCAACCGCTCGTGCGGGAGGGTCTCCCACGCCGGAAAGTCGATGATCATCGCATCCGGGAGAACGCTCTCGAGCGCCCCGCGCAGGGACTCGGAATCACGGCCTGTCGGTGTGACGATGAAGAGCGCACCCGGCTTCTCTGATGCGCGCCGCGCGCCGAGCAATCCGGCGAGAAGTGGCGCGCGGAGGCCGTCGGTGACGGAGAAATCCGCGTCCCGCGTGGCGTAGCCGAGGGCGTTGTCAAACGTGGAGGCGCGCGAAAGCGCATCGATTAAGCCCGAAAGGATCACCGGGACAGTCTACGCGGCCCCTCCGACAGCGAACCTGACAGGGCAACAGGAGCGATTCGGCCGAGCGTCAGGACGGAGAGTGCACCTTGAGCTGCGCGGCCGAGAGCCCGCTCTCCGCGACGAGGGTGACGGCATCCGCTGCGTCGCTCAAGAGGTTGGGGAGCGCGTCACGTTCAGCGCCGGCGAAGTCCTTGAGCACGAAGTCGGCCGCGTCCTGGCGCCCAGGAGGACGCCCGATTCCCACCCGGACCCGGACGAAGTCCGGGGTCCCTGTGGCCTTAGCGATATCGCGCAGTCCGTTGTGGCCGCCATGCCCACCGCCCTGCTTGAGCTTGAGGGTGTCGAACGGAATATCGAGTTCGTCGTGGACGACGATGAGCCGGGAGGCGTCAAGGGAGTAGAACTTCAGGAGCGCCGCGACGGGCCCACCTGAGACGTTCATATAACTGTTGAGCTTGGCCAGAACGAGCTTCGGGCCCCCAGGAGCGGTGAAACCCTCGGCGACCATGGCGGGAGTCTTGTGCTTGCGGAATCCTGCACCGATGCGGCCGGCGAGTTCATCGACGACCATCTGGCCGACGTTGTGACGGTTGCGCGCGTAAGCAGGGCCGGGGTTACCGAGGCCGACGACGAGCCAGGTGTTCTCCGCCACGATCGGCTCCTTCTTCCTGTTCCACCACATACGTGTTCCTTCAGCGATTCGGTGATGCTGCTGTTAAGGCGACGAGCCCGCCGGTTCGCGATTTTCGAGAAATCGCGAACCGGACAGGCTCGACAGGCTTACGACCGAAATTACTCGGCTGCGGGTGCCGCGGCTTCTGCTTCTGCTTCTGCAGAAGCTTCGGCCTCTTCTTCGGTCTCTTCCGGCTCTGCGATGGCGACGACGAGCAGGTCGGGCTCGCTGAGCAGGCTGGAGCCCGAGGGCAGCACGACGTCCTTGGCGAGGATCTGGGTGCCAACTTCGAGGCCTTCGATCGACACGACGACGTACTCGGGGATGTGCGTGGCCTCTGCCTCGATCGACAGCGTGGTCGCGTCGCGGTTCACGACGGAACCAGGAGCGGGCTCGCCCTCGATGTGAACGGGGATGTCCACGGTGACCTTCTCACCCTTGATGACGACGATGAGGTCGAGGTGCTCGATGATGCGGAGCACGGGGTCCTTCTGAACGTCCTTGACGAGGGCGAGGCTCTGCTTGCCATCGATGTCGAGCTCGAGAACCGCGTTCGACTTGCGGATGATGAGGCCGATCTGGTGCGCGGGCAGCGCGAGGTGCTGCGGCTCGGTGCCACGACCGAACATGACGGCGGGGATCTTGCCGGCAGCACGGAGCTTGCGGGCTGCGCCCTTGCCGAACTTGGTACGTGTTTCTGCGACTACTTTGTTGTCGTCAGCCATGGTGTTCTCCTTGGGTGAGCCGGGGCTCTTTCGCGTGAAACCGGAGGTGGCTCCGGATGGTCTGGGAGGAGGCCGGCAAACCGGACTCCAGTCAACTCGAACGCATGTCAGCGTGAGGAAAAGCCGGTTCCTGAGGGAAACCATGGGTGCCTTGCCCACCGCGTCGATCACGGATGCCGCCTGCGCCGTAACGCGCAGCATCCCTCGCCGAAGTTCAGTGGCCAGTCTACCCCATCGCTTCACCGCCTCTTCTCGCGGGCGGATGCGACGGGATCGGAAGGGTGCCCAGCCGGCGCTGGCCCTAGGGTTTAGGGACACTCCGCTTCTCGAAGGACACGTATTTCATGGTATCCACGACCAGCAGTCCGATCCCCGCCCCGGTAACCGGCGTGGTCACCATCGGCGAAACTATGGCGCTGATGTCGACGCCGCGGTTCGGGCCTCTGCAGCACAACGCGTCACTCGACCTGGGAATCGGTGGGGCGGAGAGCAACGTCGCCATCGGCCTGCGGCGGCTGGGTATCGACGTCACCTGGATCGGCAAGGTCGGCTCCGACGCCCTCGGCGATCTCGTCGAGCGAGAGATCCGTGCCGAAGGAGTCCGGGTTCTCGCCGTGCGGGACTCCTCAGCGCCGACCGCGCTGATGGTGAAGGAGCGGCGCACGGGGACGGACACGCGGGTCTGGTACTACCGGTCCGGGCACGCGGGGTCACGACTGGCGGTAACCGATATCGACTTCGACCTCATCCAGAACGCATCGCTCCTCCACTTGACCGGGATCTCGCTCGCGCTGTCCGATGGCATGTCCGACGTCGTCTTCGAGGCGGCCAGGGTGGCCAACGACGTGGGTGTGCCCGTGTCATTCGACCTCAACTTCCGTTCCAAGCTGTGGTCAGCGGATGCCGCGGGCGACGCGTATCGCAGGATCCTCCCCCTCGTCGATGTCGTTTTCGCCGGAGACGATGAGGCTTCCCTCGCTGTTCCCGCGGGAACGCCGACCCAACTCGCTCAGGGGCTCATCGACCTCGGTGCGACCGAGGCCATCATCAAGCTCGGTGCGCGCGGCGCTGTCGCCGTTGCCGACGGGCACGAGTACGCCCGCGAGGCCGTTCGAATCGACCCCGTCGACACGGTCGGGGCCGGCGACGCCTTCGTCGCGGGTTATCTCGCCGATTACCTCACCGGCGCTGACATGGAGGCACGGCTCGGTACCGCTGTCGCAGCGGGCGCGTATGCCTGCCTGTCCGAAGGCGATTGGGAAGGTCTTCCCCGCCGGAGCGAGCTGGCAACCCTCGGGCAGTCGGAGCCCGTCTCTCGCTGAGGCCGAAGTCAGGCGCTCGAGGACTCCGTCAGTGCCGCCGCGGCCTCGGCAACGATGGCCGGGACAGTCTGGTCGATGTTGATGACGATGCCCGGTTCGTCGTCGCCGAGCGGCTCGAGCGTTGCGAACTGCGAGTCCAGGAGCGTGGTCGGCATGAAGTGGTCGCTGCGCCCTTCGACCCGGGTGGCGAGTACCTCACGGGCACCGGCGAGATGCACAAACCGGGTTTTCGGAGCTGTCTCGAGGATGGCCTCCCGATAGGAGCGCCGCAGCGCTGAACAGGCGATGACCATCCCCGTCCCCCGCCGACCGGCATCCGTAAGGGTGCGCCCGACGGTTGCGAGCCACGGCCAGCGGTCGTCGTCGTTCAGCGGCTGACCGCCCGCCATCTTCTCGATGTTGGATTGCGGGTGCAGCGAATCACCGTCGACGAACGGAACCCCGAGGGCACCGGCGATGAGCGCCCCGATCGTGCTCTTGCCCGATCCGGACACACCCATCACGATGATCTGGATGCCCTCGGAGGTTCCGCTGTTCGTTGTCATGCGTCGATTCTTCCAGTCACCAGTCGTGAACGGTGCCGTCCGCGAGCCGGTTGTACGGCAGATAGGCGGTTTCATACGGGTATTTGCCCGCTTCGTCGACGTTGAGCTCCACGCCGATGCCCGGCTTGTTGCCCGGGTGCAGCATGCCGTCGTTCCAGGTGAAGGACTGCTCGAAGACACTGTTGGTCTTCTCGCCGTGCTGCATGTACTCCTGAATGCCGAAGTTGTGGATGGCCATGCCGAGGTGCATCGCGGCGGCCATGCCGACGGGCGAGATGTCGGTCGGACCGTGCATTCCCGACTTGATCTGGTACTGGGCTGCATAGTCGAGCACCTTCTTGAGGTGCGAGATTCCGCCGGTGTGCGTGACCGCGCTGCGCACGTAGTCGATGAGCTGCTCACGGATGATCTGTTGGTAGTCCCACACCGTGTTGAAGATCTCCCCGATCGCGAGCGGCGTCGTGGTGTGCTGGCGGACGAGCCGCAGCGCCTCGGGGTTCTCGGCCGGCGTGCAGTCCTCGAGCCAGAACAGGTCGTATGGCTCGAGCGACTTGCCGAGCTTCGCGGCCTGGATCGGGGTCATCCGATGGTGGCCGTCGTGGAGCAGCGGGATCTCAGGGCCGAATTCGTTGCGGACCGCCTCGAACACCGTGGGCACGTGACGCAGGTAGCTGCGGGTGTCCCAGTCCTCTTCGTTGGGCAGGGCACCGCGCTGGGCGGGTTCGTGGTCGTAACGGACGCCGGTGTTCGCTTCGTAGGTGGCATTGGAGGCGATGCCGTAGATCGACTTCAGTCCGGGCACCCCGGTCTGGATGCGGATCGACTTGTACCCCTGCTCCTGGTGCTCGCGCACGCTGTCGAACAGCTCGGGAAGAGTCTTGCCGGAGGCGTGACCGTAGGCCATGAGACCCGTGCGTGATGCCCCGCCGAGGAGCTGGTACAGCGGCATCCCCGCTGCCTTGGCCTTGATGTCCCAGAGGGCGACGTCGACGGCGGCGATCGCCGCCATCGTGACCGGGCCGCGACGCCAGTATGCACTGCGGTACAGGAACTGCCAGGTGTCCTCGATGTTGTGGGCCTCACGGCCGATCAACAGGGGAACCACGTGCTCCTTCAGGTACGCGACCACAGACAGTTCGCGCCCATTGAGGGTTGCGTCGCCAAGGCCGGTGAGTCCGTCCTCGGTAGTGAGCTTCAGCGTGACGAAGTTCCGGTCGGGACTCGTGACGATGACTTCGGCCTTCTCGATTTTCATGATGATTCCTTGATCGTGGAGGGTGGATTACTTGGTGCCTGGCAGGTGAACGTCGCTATGGTGACTGAATTCGTCGATGGTCGTCGTCACGAGCGCTGTCGAGGGCGCGGCGAGAAGCTCGACGAACCTGGCAAGGTTTGCGCCGTCAACAGCCTCGACGATGTTCGTGATGACCGAGGCGACGTCACCGTCGGCTGATCGCTCAACAAGGGTGTACAGCCCGACCTGGGACGCCAGTTCTTCGGCTGCCGTGGCGTTCCGCCCGGTGAACGCGGCGATTCTCCAGTCGGACGCGTCCGACGCGTCCGACGCGTCCGACGCATGAGCTGTGTACCGGACCTGGTGCGCGCGGTGGAAGGAGCCGAGGCCGATGTGAACGATCCGGACGGGAGCGGGAGCATCCGCTCGCCCGTTCCTCACGGCGAGCGCCGTGGCGCAGGAGCTTTTCGAGGCGCCCCGTTGTCTTCGGCTACGTCCTCGCTCGACATGTCACGATCCTCCCGGCGATGCTCGCCGTCTTCGGTTGGCTCCGGTCAACGGTAGCGCACGCCATCCCGACGGTCCCGGCGATCCTGCCCGGCGTCATGTGCCGGAACGCGCTCGCCCGTTTTGCTAGCGTGTACTCGGAGTCCGCGTCAGCGCCCCATCGCATCCCTCCTCTTCTCGAGGACCATCCGAACTATTGACCGCGAACCACAAGAGGAGATTCCCATGACCCAAACCACAACGGCCCAGGCCAACATCGGCGTCGTCGGTCTGGCGGTGATGGGCTCCAACCTCGCCCGCAACCTCGCCAGCCGCGAAGGAAACACCGTGGCGGTGTACAACCGCTCCGTCGAGAAGACGAACACCCTTCTCAGCGAGCACCCCGAAGCGGGCTTCATCGCATCCGAGAAGATCGAAGACTTCGTCGCGTCGCTGCAGAAGCCACGCACGGCGATCATCATGGTCCAGGCCGGCAAGGGCACAGACGCGGTCATCGACCAGCTGACCCAGCTCTTCGAGCCGGGCGACATCATCGTCGACGGCGGCAACGCGCTCTTCACCGACACCATCCGCCGAGAGAAGGCCGTTCGTGAGACCGGCATCAACTTCGTCGGCGCCGGAATTTCCGGCGGCGAAGAAGGCGCACTCAAGGGCCCGTCGATCATGCCGGGCGGTTCCGCTGAAGCGTACGAGACCCTCGGTCCGATCCTGTCCTCAATTGCCGCGATCGCCGAGGGCGAGCCCTGTGTCACCCACGTCGGCACCGACGGCGCCGGCCACTTCGTCAAGATGATCCACAACGGCATCGAATACGCCGACATGCAGCTGATCGCCGAGGCATACGACCTCATCCGCCGCGGCACGGGCAAGTCCCCCGCCGAGATCGCCGACGTCTTCGCCGAATGGAACCAGGGAGAGCTCGAGAGCTACCTCATCGAAATCACCGCGGAGGTCCTCCGGCAGGTCGACGCGAAGACGGGCAAGCCGCTCGTGGACGTCATCGTCGACCAGGCCGGCTCCAAGGGCACCGGCGTCTGGACCGTGCAGACCGCGCTCAACCTCGGCGTCCCCGTCTCCGGTATCGCCGAAGCAGTGTTCGCCCGTGGCCTGTCGTCGCACCCCGAGCAGCGGGAGGCGGCATCCGACCTTCCCGGACCGAGCGACGCGTGGACCGTCGACGACCACGATGCCTTCATCGAGGACGTCAGGCTCGCCCTGTACGCGTCGAAGATCGTCGCGTACTCGCAGGGCTTCGACGCCATCGCGGCCGGTGCTGACGAGCACGGCTGGAACATCGACCTCGGCGCCGTGTCGAAGATCTGGCGCGGCGGCTGCATCATCCGCGCGCAGTTCCTCAACCGCATCGCCGAGTCATACAGCGAAGTTCCCGACCTCAAGCTCCTCCTCACCGCTCCGTACTTCGCCGAGGCGATGGCGGGGGCGCAGGATGCCTGGCGTCGCGTCGTCGTCGCATCCGCCCAGTCCGGCATCCCCGCGCCCGCGTTCTCCTCGTCGTTGTCGTACTACGACGGACTGCGCGCCGATCGTCTGCCGGCGGCACTCGTCCAGGGCCAGCGCGACTTCTTCGGTGCTCACACCTACAAGCGCGTCGATGCCGAGGGAACGTTCCACACCCTCTGGTCTGGCGACCGCAGCGAAATCCAGGCCACAGACAGCCACTGATCCGTCGACGCCCTGTCGGCTGCTCCCCGGAGTGGCCGACAGGGCGTTTCGCGCATCCGGCACGCTACGCTCGAATTCGAACGCTCCCAACCCGGAAGGTCCCATGACGACGAAGTTGCCCCAGAGCGCACCGACGACTCACAGTGCGCTCAGCTGGAACCTCCTGCCCGGCGTTTTGATTGCAGCATCCGGGCTCTTGTTGTTCGGCCTTCACTGGCGCCCAGGCGGCTATGTGGTCCTCGCCGCTGCGTTGATCGCCGCCTTCGTCGTCAACCGGGCTCTCGCCAAGGACCTGGCGCTCATCGCCGCGGGCCTCATCATCATCAGCCTCGTCGAGATCAACACCGACATCTCGTGGGATCACATGATCGTGATGGGCATCGCCCTCGCCGCGGCCGTCCTGGTCCCCTACCTCGCGTCGCGCTACCTCTACCGCGATCACGCCATCCGCTTCCCTGTGCTGACCGGCCAGCGCTGGACGCGCGTCGAGCTGTGGTACCTCATCGCTGTGCTCGTGCTCGGCTGGTTCCTCCTGCCGGTCTACATGATCCCGACCGGTGTCTACGAGAACTGGCCGGCGGCGTCCGATCCCGGCTCGATCGCGCGGCTGTTCCTGGGAACGAACGCGCTCGGTATCTGGGATGAACTGTTCTTCATCTGTACCTGTTTCACGCTGTTGCGCAGGCACTTCCCCGACTGGCAAGCCAACCTTCTCCAGGCGGTCCTCTTCACCTCGTTCCTCTGGGAACTGGGCTTCCACTCCTGGGGACCGTTCCTCATCTTCCCGTTCGCACTCGTGCAGGGCTGGATCTTCAAGCAGACCAAATCGCTGTCGTACATCGTCAGCGTGCACCTCCTGTTCGACCTCGTGCTGTTCCTCGTTCTGCTTCACTCGCACAACCGGGACTGGCTCGCGGTCTTCCTCTACTGACCCAGCGGGCAAAGTGCAAGGTCCATAGGTGGGCGGTGCCCCGCGCGAGACAATGGGAACACCGACCGCGAGGAGAATCCCATGACCGACAACACGCAGGATGCACCGATCGAAGATCAGCACCCCCAGCCGCTCGACGACAAAGTCGCCGGCATCCTGATCCAGGAAGAAGCAGACCTCGCCGGCCACGATCAGGCTGACGTTCTCGAGGCTCTCCGCCAGAGGTTTGCTGATGCCGGCATCGCCATTTCGGAGGACGAGCTGATCGAGCAGAGCACCCGGATCGCCGGTGCAGAGCCCGGTAACTTCTCCAGCTGACGGGTCGACCGAGCGAGATCACAAGGCGAGAAACTGTCAAGCCCCTGTACAGGGGGACGCCGGAAACCTAGGCTCAGCAATACAAGGTTCTCCCCCGAGTTACCCCGCTTAGGTGCTAGTGAGAGTACCCGGACGACGGGATATTCCGGAGGACCTTCGAGGGCGGGATAGTCGGGATATTCCGCCCTCTCCCCTGCCCGGCGGCATCCGCCTTATGCAGCTCCGTCGAACATGCTCGTTACAGAGCCGTCCTCGAAGACCTCGCGGATGGCGCGGCCCAGAAGCGGCGCGATCGGCAGCACGGTGAGGCTCGGGAAGCGTTTCTCCTCCGGGATCGGAAGCGTGTCGGTGACCACGACAGAGTCGATGAAGTCGCTCTGGAGGATCTCCGTAGCGGGATCGCTGAAGACGGCGTGGGTGGCCGCGACGATGACGCCGAGCGCCCCGGCCGCCTTGAGCGCTTCAGCGGCGCGAACAATGGTGCGCCCGGTGTCGATGAGGTCGTCGACGAGAAGGCACACCCGGCCCTCGACCTGGCCGACGATCTCGTGCACGGAGACCTGGTTCGGCACGAGCGGGTCACGCCGCTTGTGGATGATCGCCAACGGTACGCCGAGCTTGTCACTCCAGATGTCGGCGACCCGAACCCGCCCCATGTCGGGAGACACAATGGTGAGGGTCTCGGTGTCGAGCTTCTCGCGGAAGTGGTTGAGGAGAACAGGCATCGCGAACAAGTGGTCGACGGGCCCGTCGAAGAAGCCCTGGATCTGTGCGGCGTGGAGGTCGACAGACATGATCCGGTCGGCGCCGGCAACCTTGAACAGGTCGGCGACGAGGCGGGCCGAGATCGGCTCGCGGCCGCGGCCCTTTTTGTCCTGGCGGGCATAGGGATAGAACGGCGCAACGACAGTGATGCGCTTCGCCGACGCGCGCTTCAACGCGTCGACCATGATCAGCTGTTCCATCAGCCACTCGTTGATGGGGGCGGTGTGCGACTGGATCACGAAGGCATCGCAGCCACGAACGCTCTCGTCGAACCGTGCGTACAGCTCGCCGTTCGCGAAGGTGCGGGCGTCGGTTGGAACGAGCTCGGATCCGAGCTCCGCAGCGATGTCGACGGCCAGTTGCGGATGCGCTCGTCCAGAGACGAGGACCAGTCGTTTTACTCCGCTGCTTTTGATGCCCGACACGAGCCCTGCTTCCTGCCGATCTGATCGGCGTTGGTGCTTAGTTTTCTTCGTGGGAAGTGTTGCGGGCCCGGGCAACAGCTTCTGCTGCCGGCGTGCCTGGTCGACGGGACTCGGTCCAGCCATCCATGTTTCGCTGTGGGGCGACGTTGATCGCCAGCGCTCCGGCCGGTACATCCTTGCGGACGACGGTTCCTGCTCCGGTGTACGCCCCGTCGCCAATTGTAACCGGAGCGACGAAGACGCCGTGTGAACCGGTGCGTACGTGGGAGCCGACAACCGATGAGTGCTTCTTCACACCGTCGTAGTTGGCGAAGATGCTGCCGGCGCCGATGTTCGACTGTTCGCCGATCTCGGCGTCACCGACGTACGACAGGTGCGGGACCTTGCTCCCGGTTCCGATTTTCGCGTTCTTCGTCTCGACGAACGCTCCGATCTTGCCGTCAGCCCCCAGGATGGTTCCCGGTCGCAGGTACGAGAACGGGCCAACGGATGCTCCGGCACCGATCACCGCGAGGGTTGCGTCTGTGCGCTTCACCTCGGCACCGGCACCGACCTCGCAGTCGACAAGCGTGGTGTCTGGTCCGATGATGGCCCCGGTCTCGATCGCTGAGGCGCCGAGAATCTGGGTTCCGGGCTTCACCGTCACGTCAGGAGCGAGGGTCGCTTTGAGGTCGATCCAGGTCGAAGCGGGATCGACGACGGTGACCCCGGCCATCTGCCAGCCGCGGACGATGAGCGCGTTGAGCCGTGCGGCCTGGACGCTGAGCTGCGCACGGTCGTTGACGCCCTCGACGAGCCAGGCTTCGGCCACGGGAACGGCGTCGACCGCTCCCCCGCTGGCTCGGAGCAACCCGACCATGTCGGTCAGGTACTTCTCTCCCTGCGCGTTGTTCGTCGTGAGGTGCGAGAGCTCGGCCCGCAGCGCGCCGAGGGTGAAGAGGTAGACCCCCGCGTTGATCTCCCGGACGGCACGCTCTTCTTCAGTGGCATCCTTCTGCTCGACGATCCGGTCGAGCCCGCCGCTGTCGGAACGGATGATGCGGCCATAACCGGTGGCGTCGTCGAGGAAAGCGGAGAGCAGTGTCGCCGCCGTCCTGGCCTCCCGGTGTCGCGCGACGAGCGATGACAGCGTCTCGGCGTCGAGCAGGGGAACGTCGCCGTTGACGACGAGGACGTCGCCGTCGAAGTCCTGCGGAAGCGCGTCGACAGCCTGCTCGACCGCGCGGCCCGTGCCGGGGATCTCATCCTGATCGACGATGATGCTGTCGGGCAGCTCGGCGGAGATGACCTCGACCAGACGATCGCGTTCGTGGCGCACGACCGCGACGACGTGCGCGGCGTCGAGAGCCCGCGCGGTTGCGAGCACATGGCCGACGAGCGGAACCCCGGCGATCGGGTGGAGCAGCTTCGGAGTCGCTGACTTCATCCGTGTGCCCTGGCCGGCGGCCAGGATCACGATGGCAAGGTTGTTGTCTGTCACGGTTCTCCCCAGGAAGTGTGCTCGGGCATGAAGCCCGCATGAAGTACGACGCGGCTCGAAGCCGTCTCGTTCCGCTCCGCCTCCAGGACTCGAACCTGGACCGAACAACTCCAAAGGTTGCCGTGCTGCCATTACACTAAGGCGGACCGCACTCGCGTGCAGTAGTCAAGTCTGCCAGATAGTGACCGCACGTCGCGCCGCCGCTTCGCCGCCATAATGGACGCATGCCCGAAGACAACGACGAAGTCGACCGAATCGTCGAGGCCTGGCAGCGCGAGCGCCCCGATCTCAGTTTCGCTCCGCTGCAGGTTCTCTCGCGGGTCGGACGACTGACACGGCACCTCGATCGGGCGCGTCGCACCGCCTTCACCCGCTCAAAACTGGAGTCGTGGGAATTCGACGTTCTCAGTGCACTCCGCCGGGCAGGCGACCCCTACACCCTGAGCCCGAAGCAACTCCTCCAGCAGACTCTTGTCTCGAGCGGGACGATGACCAACAGGATCGACCGCCTCGTGGCATCCGGTCTCGTTGAACGCAAGGCGGACCCGGGTGACGGTCGCGGCATCCTCGTCGTCATGACGGCGACCGGGCTGACGCGGGTTGACGCAGCGATCACGCGGCTCGTCGACGCCGAAGCCGACATGCTCGCAGCGCTGTCGCCCGCCGACCAGCAACGACTCGCGTCGCTGCTCCGCAAGCTGAGCATGGGTTTCGATCAGAGCTGACCGCACTCAGGGTTTGTCGTCGCCGCTTTCGGTGCCCTGCCTCGGTTCGGCGGTCGTCGCCGCGTCACCCGATGCAGTGCGGCTCGGGTCCTCAGGACCTTTTTTCGAGATCGAGCCCGGCGCGATCTCCGCGTCGACATCGATGGTGTCGATCGCTCCGGTGCGTGCGTCCTCGTACCATTCAGACAGCGCCGGGTCCTCGGTGTCGAGCCACGCGCCCGCTCCGTGTTCCGGCGCGACGGCGCCGGCCGCGAAGACGAAGTCGTCACCGTGTTCCTCGATACCGGCGCGCACGCCCTCGGAGATCGCGACGCGCGCGAATCGGTGCCGGATCATGTACGGGTCGGTCCGCAGGTCCTTCCACCAGGCGACCATCATGAGAATCAACACGAATGCGAACGGCAGCGCCGAAACAGTGACCAGTGCCTGCAGCGCATTGAGCGAACCTGAGCCGCCCGCCAGGAGGAGCGTCAGCGCGATCCCTGTCAGCGACAAGCCCCAGACGATCGTCACCCAGTGTGAAGGCGCCGGCTTCCCGCGCTGCGACATCGATCCCATCACGATCGACGCTGAATCCGCGCTCGTGATGAAGAAAATGACGATCGAGAGCATCGCGATCAGCGACGTGATCGCACCGAACGGCAACTCGGAGAGCACGACGAAGAGGATGTCCTGGCTCTCTTCGGCAGCGGAGATCGCCCCGTTCGTCTGCTCGAGCCACATGGAGGTTCCACCGAAGATCCCGAACCAGATCAGGCAGACGAACGAGGGCACGATGATGACGACGGTCACGAACTCCCGAAGCGTCCGCCCTCGCGAGATCTTCGCGACGAACATGCCGACGAAGGGTGTCCACGACACCCACCATGCCCAGTAATAGGTCGTCCAGGTCTCCATGAACGCCGCAGCGTCGCCGCCTTCTGCACCCGACCGCTGCAGCATCGTGCCGAGCTCTTCGAAGAACGTGACGCCGGCGGCAGGGATGAAGTTGAGGAGGAACAACGTCGGACCGGTGATGAACACGAACAAACCGAGGCTCAGGGCGAGGACCATGTTCGCGTTCGACAGGGCCCGGATGCCGCGCTTGATTCCCGAGACGGCGGAGATGATGAAAGCGACGGTGAGCACGGCCATGATGCCGACGATGATCCCGTTCGCGAGTTCGCCGATCCCGGCGACAACCTCGATTCCCCTGCCGATCTGGAGCGCGCCGATCCCGAGTGAGACAGCCGTGCCAAAAAGGGTGACGATGATCGCGAAGATGTCGATGATCGCACCGAAGACGCCCTTGGTACGCTGGCTGAAGATCGGGTCGAAGATCGCGGAGATGAGGGGCGAACGGCCGCGACGGTACGCGGAGTAGGCGATCGCGCCGCCGACAAGGGCGTAGTACGCCCACGCCATGGGGCCCCAGTGGAACATCGTCTGGGCCATCGCGCTGTGCATCGCATCGCGGCTGCCCGGTTCGACCTCGAATCCGAACGGCACGTTCATGAAGTACTCGAACGGTTCGTACGGTCCGAAGAACAGCAGGCCGATTCCCATTCCGGCGCTGAAGAGCATCGCGACCCAGGAGACGAAGGAGTACTCGGGTTTTTCATCGTCAGCGCCCAGGCGGATATGCCCGGTGTGTGAATAGCCGACGACCATCATGAAGGCGAAGACGGCGATCGTCAGCAGGGAGAACAACCAGCCGAAGTTCGTCGATACCCACGAGAGCGAGGCGCTCGAGGCCGCGCTCAACCCATCGGAGTCAAGCGCTCCCCAGACGACGAACCCAGCGACGAACGCCGCGGCGATCGCGAAGACCCACCAGTTGGTGGAGAACTTGCGCCCCGTGTCTTCGACGCCGATCCCCGGGATCAGCGCCGGGTGAACCGTCGTATTCGCTTCGGTCAGCTCGTCCAGGATCCGGCGTACTTTTCGGCTCGCCGGTTCGTCGGGTGATTCTGAAAGGGGGGTTTTATCGGTGCCTGCAGACATGGTCTCCACGTTCTCTGCGGTCGGAATCCACCCATGGTAGTCGCGCAACCGGCTTCCCACGCAACGCGGGGAGGCCGGATTCCGTCTACCGCCGCAGGATTTTGCGGGCCAGCGCGTTGCCCGAGAATTGCACGAGCTGGACCAACAGGATGATCACGAGCACCGCCGCCCAGGTCACCACCGGGTTGTACTGGCGGTAACCGAAGAGGATGGCGAAGTTACCGATTCCGCCGCCGCCGATGAAGCCACCGACCGCCGACATATCGACAATCGCGACGAACACGAAGGTATAACCGAGGATCAGCGGACCGAGCGCTTCGGGCAGGATGACAGTCCGGATGATGCGGAACGGCCCCGCGCCCGCCGCCCGTGCTGCTTCGATGACGCCCGGAGAAACAGTCAGCAGGTTTTGTTCGACGATGCGGCTGATTCCGAACGTCGCGCCGAGGGATATCGCGAAGATGAGCGCGCTGTTTCCGATTCCGATTCCGAGCACCAGACGCGCGAGGGGCTGAACCGCCGCGATGAAGATGATGAACGGGATCGGCCGGAAGATGTTCACGAGAATGTTCAGCAGGGTGAAAGCCGCCCGGTTCTCGAAAAGGCTCCCAGCCCGCGTGGTGTACAGCGCGAGGCCGAGGAGCAAACCGCCGATCCCCCCGAAGAAGAGAGAGATGACGACGATGTAGAGCGTTTCAACGGTGGCTTCGCCCAGTTCGGGCAGCAGTTCGAGGAGCCGGTCCATGTCAGTTGGCCTCCGTGACGAGAGAGCGTTCGGAGATGCGCGCGATGACACTGTCGATCGCGGCATCCGTACCGGTGAGTGCGAGTGTGAGGTGGCCGAAGGCCCGCCCGCGGATGTCGTTGATGCCGCCGTAGACGAGTTCGAACCCGACGCCGGCTGCTGCGAGGTCGAGGAAGACCTGGGCTTGTGAGCTGTCACCGTCACGGAAAGAGAACGTGACGATGCGGCCGTCGTGGCGGGCACGAAGCGCATCGACTTCGGCTCTGGTGGGTATGCCCTGCACCACGGTCTGGACGAACCGGGCGGATGCCGCATTCTGCGGGTTCGAGAACACGTCGAAGACGTCACCGCGTTCGACGATGCGCCCGCTGTCCATCACGGCGACCTTCGTCGCGAGGCTGCGGATCACGTCCATCTCGTGGGTGATGAGGATGATCGTGACGCCGAGTTCGCGGTTCACCCGCTCGAGCAGTGCGAGCACCTCCCCGGTGGTCTCCGGGTCGAGGGCGCTCGTGGCTTCATCGGCGAGGAGGATCGACGGCGACGTTGCGAGGGCCCGTGCGATGCCCACGCGCTGTTTCTGGCCGCCCGAGAGCTGGTCCGGGTAGTTCCTTGCCTTGTCGCTCAGCCCGACGAAGTCGAGCATTTCGGCGACCCGCGCGCGAACCTCGGCCCTCGGCCGACCCGCGACTTCGAGCGGGTAAGCGATGTTCTTCGCAACGGTCTTGGAGTTGAACAGATTGAACTGCTGGAAGATCATGCCGATGTCGCCGCGAACGGCGCGGAGTTCACTTTCCGGGAGCGTGGTGATCTCGCGACCGTCGACCACGATGCTTCCGGAGGTCGTCTTCTCCAGTGCATTCACGAGACGGACGAGGGTGGACTTCCCCGCCCCTGAGTAGCCGATGATCCCGTAGACATCACCTTTCCCAACGTCGAGGCTCACTGAATCGATGGCGACGACGGGAGCGCCGCCCTTTTGGGCTGGCGGGTATGACTTCACCACGTCGGTGAGGGTGACGATGCTCATAGGATTTCTTCTCCATGGATGCGAACGGGCGAAGACGCGAACGGGCAGAGACGCGAACGGGCGCCGGGGTCTCCCCCGGCGCCGCTCGCACTTTCGCTGGGTGTGCTTCTAGCCCTGCTCTTCGATCTGCTTCTGCACGGTCGCGAGCGACTCCTCGAGTTCCTCGACCGGGGTTGTCAGCATGACGGCGGTTCCGCCCGAGTTCTCGATCACTCCGTCGGTCACTGCCTTGGTGTTCTGGTAGATCTCGACGAGCTTCTTGTACGTCTCATTGTCCTTGTCCTCGGCGCGGGCAGCAAAGATGTTGGCGTACGGGAGCGCGTTGGGGTCCGAAGGATCGTCCTGCGCGATAGCATCCGTCGCCTCGAGACCAGCGTCCTGGATGTAGTCGTTGTTGACGATCGCGGCGGCAACGTCGGGCAGCGACGTCGCGGTCAACGCGGCATCCAGTTCGGTCACCTTCACGCGCGAGGCGTCAGTGTCGATGTCGTTGAGGGTCGAGTAGGCACTTCCGCCGTCTGCGAGTTCGATCAGGCCGGCCGACTGCAGGACGAGAAGGCCGCGGGACAGGTTCGTCGGGTCGTTCGGGACGGCGACGGTCTCACCGTCAGGGATGTCCTCCACGTCCTGGTACTTGGTCGAGTACAGGCCGAGCGGGTAGATCGCGGTGGCGCCGACCGGCACGAGGTCCTGCTTGTTCGCCACGTTGTACTGCGCGAGGAAGATCGTGTGCTGGAACTGGTTGAGGTCGATTTCGCCCTCGGTCAGTGCCGGGTTCGGCTGGTTGTAGTCCGAGAAGTCGACGAGTTCGACAGTGATTCCTTCTTCTGCCGCCGCTTCGACGTAGGTCTGCCAGTACTCGTCGCTCGCGCCGGCGACACCGATGCGTACGGTCTCGGTTTCTGCCTCGGTACCGGCATTTCCGGCGCATCCGGCTAGCAGCGCGGCAAGCGGGACGATGGCAAGAGAAGCAAGGAAGCGCTTCTTCAGAGTGTGCTTTTTCACGGGGAATCCTTTGTGATATCTCGGCTGTGGAAGCGAGCGAGGGCGGGCACAGCGAACGATCCGCAAGAACGGAGAGAGAAGGGAGGCTGCGCCGCGTCTGCGCAGGCACATTCCAAAAATAGCTGGGAAATCTTTCAAACGCGAAGCGTCGGGTCACGCCACGTAACAGAAAATTTCGCGCACGAATGAAGCATCCATGGATTCTTCGATATCAGTACCGCGTGCCCACACGACCCGCCGCCGCCCGCCTCGGCAAACGCATTTCGACGAAATCCCCACATATGTCGGGGACGGGCACTACACCGTCACGTCGATGACGAGGACTGCCCACGACAGCGCGGGCAGGCTCAACTTCACGCCGCCATCGACGACGGAGACGCCCGGCAGCTTTTGCAGCCGCACGCGCTCAGCGTCTGACGCGTTCGACACGTGACGGTCCGCCCCATCCGGTGCCTGCAGCACTTCGGCGCGCGCAATCCCCGACGCCGTGAACCCGTGGAGCGCGAGGTCGACGTCTGCCGCATCGTCGAGACTCCGGTTGGCGAGGAACACCGCGACGCGGGAGTTTTCTTCGTCCCACGTCGAACTGACGTCGACGATGTCGGCATCACCGAACTGGGCGGTTGACATCTTTTCGCTCGAAACGGATGCCGAGAGGATGCGCCCCCGCGCGAGTTCCGCCATGCGCGCGAACGGCCAGAAGATCGCCTGGCGCCAGGCGGGACCATTTTCTTCGCTGCGGATGGGAGCGATGACGTTGACGAGCTGGGCCTGGTTCGCGATGTGGACGCGGTCCCCGTGACGAAGAAGGGAGTTGAGCAGGGTGCCGACGACGACGGCATCCGTCATCGTGTACTCATCTTCGATCAGGCGCGGATGCTCCCGCCAGCCGGATTCCCTGACGCGGTGCAGCTGGTCTTCCGTGTTGAGGCCTCGCTGATACCAGACGTTCCATTCGTCGAAAGAGAGGTTGATCCGCTTCTTGTGCCGGCCTTTCGCACGCACGGCGTCGGCCGTCGCCACCACGGATTCGATGAAGTAGTCCATGTCGAGGGCGCAGGCGAGGAAGCTCGCGGCGTCACCGTCATGCTCCTGGTAGTACGCGTGCAGAGAGATGAAGTCGACTTCGTCATAGGTGTGGCTGAGCACGGTGTGTTCCCACTCACCGAAGGTCGGCATTCCGGAGTTCGAGCTGCCGACGGCGACGAGCTCGATCGTCGGGTCGACGTACCGCATGGCTTTCGCGGCTTCCTTGGCGAGCCGCCCGTATTCCTCTGGCGTCTTGTGGCCGATCTGCCAGGGGCCGTCGAGCTCGTTGCCGAGGCACCACAGCCGGATGTCGAATGGTTCCTCCGCTCCGTTCTTGCGTCGCAGGTCGGACAGATAGGTGCCACTCGGATGGTTGGCGTATTCGACCAGTTCACGGGCTGCGTCCACTCCCCGGGTACCGAGGTTGATGGCCTGCATCACCTCGACATCAGCGAGACGCGACCAGTCCATGAACTCGTGCAGGCCGAAGGCATTCGTCTCGAGCGTGTGCCACGCGCCGTCGAGACGGCGTGGCCGCGATTCCACCGGCCCGACGCCGTCTTCCCAGTTGTACCCGGAGACGAAGTTTCCGCCGGGGTAGCGAACGACGGTCGGCCCCATCTCCCGAACCAGCTCGAGCACGTCTGTGCGGAATCCGGACTCATCGGCCGCCGGATGTCCGGGTTCGAAGATACCCGTATAAACACAGCGGCCCATGTGTTCAACGAACGATCCGAACAGCCGACGGGGCACATCGCCCACCGTGAAGTCGCGTGCGAGCGTGATCCGTGCCGATGTCATGGTGTCCTTTCGTGTGCCGCCCAAAGCCGGCACCTGTTACTGGCCGCCGAAACCGGTGGTGGCGATTCCCTTGATGATTTGTCGCTGGAAGAAGAGGAAGAGAATGATCAGCGGCGCCGCTGCGAGAAGAGCCATGGCCATGTTCTGCGCGTACTGCACTCCGTAGGCGCTCTTCACCGTCTGAAGCCCAACCGGCAAGGTCATGAGTGACGTGTCGTTGATGATGATGAACGGCCAGAGGAAGTTGTTCCACGCGGCGATGAAAACGAAGATGGCGACCGCGGAGAGGATCGGGCGGGACAGCGGAAGAACGATTGTCCAGAAGATCCGGAGCCGGTTCGCTCCGTCGACACGGGCCGCATCCTCGAGTTCGATCGGGATCTGATCGAAGAACTTTTTGAGGATGAACACCATCGGCGGTGCAACCACCTGCGGCAGGATGAGCCCCCAGTAGGTGTCGACCATGTTGAAGGCGAGCATCTGGTAGAACAACGGGATGATGAGCACCTGGGGCGGAATGATGATCGACGCGATGACGACGAAGAACAGCCACTTCCGCCCGGCGAAGTCGAGCCGGGAGAAGGCGTAGGCGGCAAGCGCGCACGTGCCGACGGTGAGGATGGTGATGATGGCCGAACTGATGAGGCTGTTGAACGCCCAGATCGGGATGTTGCCCTCGCCGAGGACGTTCGCATAGGCCTCGATCGTATAACCGTTGGGCGCGAGCCACGAGATCGGCGTCGCGCCGGCATCCGCTTCGCTCTTGAGCGATGTGACGAGGGCCCACGCGAACGGGAGCAACCAGGTCACAGCCATCAGGATGAGCACGATCAACGCGGCGATCCTGCCCGCACCGAAGCGACGCTCCCCCGGCTTGCGTGACGTCGCCGGGGTTGTGGCGACCGGGGCGGTGGTGGTGTCGACGGCGGTCATGACCGGGCCCCCCTTCTCGAGGTGATGCGTATCTGGATGATCGAGATGAGAATGATCACGGCAAAGAACACGAACGAGATCGCTGCCGAGTATCCGAAGCGGTATCCGGTGAAGCCGGTCTCGAAGATGTAGACGACCGCGGAGCGAGTCGTTCCGGCCGGACCGCCCTGGGTCATCTGGTAGATCTGGTCGAAGACCTTGAGCGAGGCAAGCACCTGCAGGATCACGATGAGTGCTGTGGTCGGCGCAAGCTGCGGAATCGTGATCGAGAAGAGCTGACGCCACTTGCCCGCTCCGTCGATCGACGCCGCTTCGTACTGCTGCTCCGGAATGTTCTGGAGCGCGGCGAGATAGAGCAGGAAGTTGAAGCCGACCGTCCACCAGACGGTCGCGATGACGACGCCGTGCATCGCCCACTGCGGATCCTGCAGCCAGGCGATCGGTTCGACACCGAATGGCGCGAGCATATCGTTGATGAGGCCGAGCTGCGGGTTGAACAGCCAGATCCAGAACAGCGACACGACGGTGGATGCCAGGAGGAACGGCATGAAAAACGACAATCGCCAGAGCCACTGCCCCGGCAGTCCCAGATCGACAAGCAACGCCATGATCAGAGCGATGAGCACGAGCGGGATCGTCGACAACACGGTGAACCAGAGAGTGTTGAGCATCGAGCGCCACATGTCGGCGTCACCGAGCGCTTCGGCATAGTTGTCGAAGCCGACGAACTCTCCACCGGCCCCCGTGAGGGTCGTGCCGGTGAAGCTCAGGTAGAGACCGAACAGGATCGGCCAAATGAGGAACAGGCCGAAGAACACTCCGAAGGGGGCGAAGAACGCCCACCCCACGAGGTTGTCTGTTCGCCGCCTGGACTGGCGGGAATCCTTGAGCGCGACACCGGTTCCCTGTGCGCGGTTGCTAACTGCGGATGTTGACACGGCAGGCTCCTGACTCAGGCGACCGGGTTGGGTTTGGCGAGGAGAACGTTGAGTCGTCGGACGAAGCCCTGGATGCCTTCCCGCGAGTCTCCCCCGCGGAAGACGCCCTGGACGTTTTCGGCGAAGTACGTCTGGAAGTCGGACCCTGACCCGGTGAACCAGGCTGGGGGGTCGTAGTTGAGCACGTCGGCAGCTGACGCGTAATGTGCCTGCGGGAGCAGGTCCGCGTACCCGTCGGACTCGATGATCGGCAAGTATGCGGGAATGTGGCCGGCTCCGGCCCAGTCGAACGATCCCTTGAGGATGCTCGACACGAACCGGTAAACCTCGCGCCTCTGGGCTTCATCGGGGTCGGACTGGTGCGGCAGCACGAAAGCGTGGGAATCCGCGTACGCGGCTGGGGTGCCGAAGAGGTTGGGAATCGGCTGGGCATCGAACGGTATTCCGGCATTCACTGCCGTCGGCAGCTCCCACACTCCCGTGAAGAACATCCCGCTCTCGCCATTGACGAATTCGGCAACGGCAGTGGCGTAGTCACCGTTCGTCGCTGCGATCTCACCGTCGAGCAGTTGCTTGATGAAGTCGAGCGCGGTGACCGCTGCCTCTTCGTCCACCTGTGCCGGTTCACCGGGCTCGAGGCTCATCTCCGCACCCTGTTGCTTGTAGAAGGTGTAGAACAATCGCCACATCTGCGCACCGTCACCGAGATAGCCGTATGACAGACCTCGTCGCCCGGTGACCTGCTGCATCGCCCGCGCGACCTCGAGGAACTGGTCAGGCGAGGTGATCTCCACCAACTGGCCGTCGTCACCGAGAACCCCGGCTTGCTCCGCGACATCGGTGTTGTACATCATGATGAACGGATGCGCGTCGAGCGCGATCGAGAACAGGTCGCCGTCGATGATCCCCTTCTCCCAGATCCTCTCGGGGAAGTCGGACTCCGAGACGCCGAACTCCTCGAGCAGGTCGCGGTCCCACGGATCGAGGAGCCCGCCGGGCGCGTACCCGGGCAATCGTGACGCATGCATGATTGCCACGTCTGGCGCGCGGCCTCCGACGGATGCCATCGCGAGCTTCGTGTAATACGGCGTTCCCCACGCAAGCACCGTCTGGGCGGCGTAGAACTCCGGGTTCGCTTCGTTGGCCTCGTCGACGAGACCTGCCATGACGATGCCGTCACCGCCCGAGAGCAGATGCCAGAACTTCAGCGGTCGAGCACCCTCGGCGCCGAGCGGAGAGCAGCCGACGAGACTGGGGCCGAGGACGGCCCCTCCGAAGACGGCGGCCCCGCCCAGCAGGACGGTGCGGCGGGACAGACGGTGAAAGTCGCTCATGTTCACTCCCTTGTGGACGGCATTATCTTTACAGCGTTGTAGAGCGCGCACAAGCCCCCACCGCCGGTTGGGCACGAAAAAGCGCCCGGTCAAAGACCGGGCGCTGTGCCGAATTCGGCGGGTTTTCGGTGCCGTTATGGACGGCGGAACTGGTTGACCATCGGGCAATCGAACGGATCGCGGGCTGAGAGCCCGACCCGGTTGAGGTAATCGATGACGATGGCATAGGAGCGAACCAGGGTGGTCTCCGTGTACGGGACGCCGATTGTCTTGCAGTGCTCGATGGTGATCTCACGCGCCTTCTTGAGGTGCGGGCGAGGCATGCTTGGAAAGAGGTGGTGCTCAATCTGGTAGTTGAGTCCGCCCATGAAATAGCTCATTCCGCGGCCGCGGATGTTGCGGCTCGTGAGGACCTGCTTCGAGAGGAAGTCGACCTTGGCGCCTTCGGCGATGAGTGGCATCCCCTTGTGGTTCGGCGCGAACGACGCTCCCATGTAGACGCCGAAGACTGCCAGCTGGACGCCGAGGAAGGCGAAGGCGAGTCCGACGGGAAGGAACGTGAATAGAACGGCGACGTACAGTCCGAGACGGAGCGTGATCAACGTGAGCTCGAGCCAGCGCTTGTCGACCTTCTCCGTCGTGATCAGACTCACGATCGCGTGACGGTGAAGGTTCAGACCCTCGAGCGTGAGGAGCGGGAAGAACAGGTAGCCCTGACGGCGGGTGATGAAAGCGAGGAAGCCCTTGGCCTTGGACGCGTCCTCCTCCATGAAGGAGATCGTGTCGATCTCGATGTCGGGGTCCTTGCCGACCGTGTTCGGGTTGGCGTGGTGACGTGTGTGCTTGGTCATCCACCAGGCGTAACTGATGCCAACGACGGCGTCGGCGAGGATGCGTCCGAGGCGGTCGTTCGCGGGGCCGGATTCGAAGACCTGGCGGTGCGACGCTTCGTGGGCAACGAAGGCGACCTGGGTGAGGATGTAGCCGAGGCCAGCGGCGATGAGCAGCTGGAACCAGGAGTCGCCGAGAAGGATGAACCCGGTCGTGAGGCCGGCAAGAGCGAGCGCGTGGCCCGTGAGCAGCATCATGTAGAAGCCGGTGCGGCGTTTGAGGAGGCCCGCCTCGCGAACCGTCTTGAGGAGCGCTGCGAAAGTTGTGGTCGGGTTTTCGAGCCCGTTGATGCGTGTTGTGGTCTTTCGTACTGGGCCAAGAGTCGCAGTAAGCGTCATGGCACCTCCCAAAATGGTAGGCCCGGCTTCCCAGCCGTGATGAAGACGAGCGTATGCTCGGGATATTCCAGAGACTACGTGAGGACATATTCCCTGAAGCGATTACAGTACGGGATACGGCATATACTCAGCCGATTGCGCGATTCGCTTGCATCTCGCCACAGCCTGGGTTAGTGTGGTCAACGCAGTAGTAGTGTTACGCAGTGATTGATTTACGGCGGTTCCTTCATCTGAAGAGCCGCCGTTTCTTGTAGGAGCGGACAGGTACGCCGCAATTGGGATGACGACAGTCGTCATCCACGCAAGACTCCTAAGGAGATCATCATGGCAACAGGAACAGTCAAGTGGTTCAACGCAGAAAAAGGCTTCGGATTCATCGCTCCCGATGACGGAAGCGCTGACGTTTTCGCTCACTTCTCGGCCATCGCTTCCAGCGGCTTCCGCTCGCTCGAAGAGAACCAGAAGGTTGAATTCGAAACCGCAACGGGCCCCAAGGGCCTGCAGGCAGAGAACATCCGCCCGCTGTAACCAAAACTATTACTCCGTCGGCCTCGGCTGACAGTAATTCTTTGAGAAGCCGGCCTTCACGGGAAACCGTGAAGGCCGGCTTTTTTGTGCCCCTGGACTACTCGAGAAGTTCGGAGAGTTCGAGCCAGCGGGTCTCGAGTGCAACGAGGTCCGACTCGAATCCGCGAAGTTTGTCGCTGAGTTCGCCGAGTCCGACATAGTCATTTTGGTCGTGAACCGCGAGCATCTCGTGGGTGTCGACGATTCGCTGGCGCATCTTCTGGATCTTGCGATCCGTCGACGCGATCTCCTTCTGCGCGTTGCGCAGCTCCGCTCCCCCGAGTTTCGGTTGTGCCTGCGGCGCTCCGGACGACTCCGACGCGAGCGGCGCGATGAGCGGTGCAGAGTCCTGCCCGGCGCGGAGGGCGAGGTATTCGTCCACTCCACCGGGGAGGTGACGGAGATGACCGTCGAGAACGGCGTATTGCTGGTCGGTGACCCGTTCCACGAGGTACCGGTCATGCGAGACGACGAGCAGCGTGCCCGGCCACGAGTCGAGAAGATCCTCGATAGCGGCGAGCATGTCGGTATCGAGGTCGTTGGTGGGCTCATCGAGGATGAGCACGTTGGGCTCGTCGAGGAGGATGAGCAACAACTGCAGCCGGCGACGCTGTCCACCGGACAAGTCCTTGACCGGGGTCGAGAGCTGAGCGCTCGTGAAGCCGAGCCTTTCGAGCATTTGCCCTGGCGTCATTTCCTTGTCCCCGGTGACGTACGAGGTCTTCTGCATTCCGACAACGGTCGAGACCCGCTCGTGCTCAACGTCCTTCAGTTCGTCGAGCTGCTGGGTCAGGCTCGCAATGCGTACCGTCGTTCCCCGCTTGACCCGACCACTCGTCGGCGTAACTGTTCCGGTGACAAGACCGAGCAGCGTCGACTTCCCTGCACCGTTGACGCCGAGGATTCCGGTCCGCTCCCCCGGTGCGATCCTCCACTCAATGTCCTTGAGCACCGTCTTGGTTCCGGTTGCTGATTCCGGGTCCGGGTACACGACACCGACATCGAGGAGATCGACGACGTCCTTGCCGAGCCGCGATGTCGCCATCTGCGCGAGCGCGACGGTGTTGCGGGGTTCCGGTTCGTTCTCGATCAGCTCGTACGCGGCATCCATCCGGAACTTGGGCTTCGTGGTTCGCGCGGGGGCACCACGACGGAGCCACGCGAGTTCCTTGCGCATGAGGTTCTGGCGCTTCGCTTCGCTCGCCGCTGACATCCGGTCGCGTTCCACCCGCTGGAGGATGTACGCGGCGTATCCGCCCTCGAACGGTTCAATCAGCCGGTCGTGGACCTCCCACGTGGCCGTGCACACCTCGTCGAGGAACCACCGGTCGTGGGTGACGACGATGAGGCCACCGCTCGACGGCGACCACCGCTTCTTGAGGTGGTTCGCCAGCCAGGCGATGCCTTCGACGTCGAGGTGGTTCGTCGGTTCGTCGAGGAAGATGACGTCCCAGTCACCGACGAGGAGAGCAGCGAGGGCGACGCGGCGGCGCTGGCCACCGGAGAGGGAACCGATCGTGGCGTGCCAGGGGATGTCCTGAATCAGTCCGCCGATGACATCACGGATGAGGGCGCTTCCCGCCCACTCGTGGTCTTCAGCGTTTCCGACGATCGCCTGCGAGACGATGAGGTCATCCGGCTGCTCGTCACGCTGGTCGAGCATCCCGACGGTGACGCCGCGGCGACGCGTGACGCGTCCGCCGTCAGGTTCGATCCTGCCGGCGAGGAGGGAGAGGAGCGTTGACTTGCCGTCTCCGTTCCTGCCGACGACGCCGATCCGGTCGCCTTCGTTCACCCCCGCAGTGACGGAGTCGAAGATCACACGGGTTGGGTATTCAAGGTGGAGCTGTTCCGCTCCGAGAAGATGGGCCACTCTCCCAGCCTAAGCGCCGGGAGCGAGGCTCCTCACCATCAGTCGTGAAGCAGCCGCGCCCCGTGGACGGGGCCGGTGACCCGGAGGACATGAAGGCGGGATGCACTGAGGCTGACCTGCAGTTCGAGGGCGGTGTCGGCATCCGGTGCGAGGAACGCGACGGTCGGTCCGGAACCGGACACGATCCCGGCAAGCGCGCCCATCTGTTCACCCAGTTCGAGGATGCCGCCGAGACCGGGAGCAAGGTGGAGCGCGGCCGCCTGGAGGTCGTTATGAAGAGCATCGGCAAGCAGCCGGGCATCGCCGGCGCGGAGCGCCTGGAGCACTTCGGTGTCGACGGTCGGCTGGACCGAGGCGGGGAAGATGTCCTGAGCGTGACGTTCGCGGTGCTCGTCGAGCGCCCGGTATACATCAGGGGTCGACATCCCGAACTCGGCGATGGCGAGAACCCAGTGGAACGTTCCCTTGGCGAGCGCCGGGCTCAGCCTGTCGCCTTTCCCCGTACCGATGGCCGTGCCTCCGGTCATCGCGAAGGGAACATCAGCTCCGAGCTTCGCGGCGAGGGCGAGAAGTTCGTCGCGGGAGAGCTCTGTTCCCCAGAGCGCGTCACAGGCGAGGAGGGTCGCCGCGGCGTCGGCCGACCCGCCACCCATTCCTCCGGCGATGGGCACGTGCTTCTCGATCTCGAGCCGGACACCTCCCCGGTACCCGGTCTTGCGTGCGAGCATCCGTGCCGCCTTGATGGCGAGGTTGCTGCCGTCGACCGAGAGTGACGATGTGTCGATGGGGCCGGAGAAGCTCACGGAGAAGTCCGGTGCCTGGTATGCCCGCACGTCCTCATAGAGCGAGACCGCCTGGAACGCGGTCGCGAGATCGTGATACCCGTCCTCCATCAGTTCGCCGACCTTGAGAAAGACGTTGATCTTTCCAGGCGCCCGGGCGTGTGCGAACTTCTGGGCGAGCGGAGCGGTCATGCAACAAACCTAACGCAGGGCGGCAGGCAGGGCTCGCCGGCGGAAAACGAGCATCAGAGGCTGCCCACCTGGCGAGTGATCGCGAGGAAGTCATGCACCGTGAGTTCCTCTCCGCGAGCGGTGGGGGCGATCCCGGCTGCCGTCATGGCATCCGTCGCAGCGGCGGAGCCGCCGAGCAGCTGGCCGAGCGACTGGCGCAGCATCTTGCGGCGCTGCTGGAAAGCGGCGTCGACGATCGAGAACGTGAGAACGCGTTCCTCTTCCGTACCGATGGCCTCGTCTCTGCGGTCAAAGCCGACGAGCACCGAGTCGACATTCGGTACCGGCCAGAAGACCTGCCTCGAGACGGTTCCCGCTGTTCGCCAGGAGCCGTACCAGCTGGCTTTGACGCTGGGGCTGCCGTAGATCTTCGATCCGGGCTGGGCGGCGAGCCGGTGTCCGACTTCTGCCTGCACCATGACGACACCGGCCCGGATCGACTCGAAGTGCTCGAGCAGGTGCAGCAGCACCGGCACCGAGATGTTGTACGGGAGGTTGGCGACGAGCCGGGACGGGTTGCCCTCGAGCTCGGTGATCCGCATGGCGTCGGCGCTCACCACGGTGAGCGGTGCACCGGGCTGCATCAGTTCGACGGTTTTCGGGAGTTGCTCGGCGAGCCGGTGGTCGATCTCAACGGCGATGACGCTCGCGCCCGCCTCGAGGAGCCCGAGGGTGAGAGAACCGAGCCCCGGCCCGACCTCGACGACGTGCTCGCCGGCGGTGACCCGAGCCACCTTGACGATGCGGCGGACGGTGTTGGCGTCGACGACGAAGTTCTGTCCGAGTTTTTTGGTGGGCTGAACGTCGAGCAGTTCGGCGAGGTCACGGATTTCTGCGGGGCCGAGGAGGCTCATTCGCCGTCTTTCTGGTCGGGGGTGCCGTAGGGATTCGGCGGAGAGGTGACGGGCTCGTCGTCCCAATGCCCGTAGACGTACTCGGTGTTCGAGGACACCTGGGCGGCGAGCATGGAGGGATCGGTGCCGAGGTAGCCGGCGATCCAGCGCACGGTGTGGGGAAGGAGATACGGTGCGTTGGGTTTGCCGCGGTGCGGCATGGGCGTGAGGTACGGGGCATCCGTCTCGAGGAGAAGGAGGTTCCGCGGGGCGACGTCGAGCGCGTCCCGGAGGTTCTGCGCATTCTTGAACGTCGCCGTCCCGGCAAACGACATGAACCAGCCGTTGTCGGCGCACTCGCGCGCGAGTTCAGCGTCACCTGAGAAACAGTGGAAGACGGTCCTGCGGGGAGCACCGACCCGGTGAAGGGTGGCGAGGACGTCATCGTGGGCGTCACGGTCGTGGATCTGCAGGGCGAGGTCGTTGTCCTTGGCGATCTGGATGTGCGCTTCGAATGCGCGTTGCTGCGCCGACCGCCCGTCCTCCCCCGTGCGGAAGTAGTCGAGGCCGGTCTCACCGATGGCGCGGACGCGGGGCCGTGTTGCGAGTTCAGCAATGATCGCGAGTGCGTCATCGAGGGTGCCTTCGGCCTCGAGCAGGGGCGTCTCGTTCGGGTGGATGGCGACCGCAGCGAGCATGCGCGGCTCGATCGCCGCTGTCTCGGCGCTCCAGATCGAGGTGTCGACATCCGTTCCGACCTGCACGATCCCGCGGACACCGACGCTCGACGCACGGTCGAGGTGCTCCCGGTAACCGAGTTCTCCCTCGGCGACGGGCCTTCCCGAGGTAACGGACGGGTCGAGGTGCGTGTGGTTGTCATACACCGGCACCAGAAGCGCTTCCGGCAGCGGCGGGTACCGAAGTTCCGGGCGCGCGGAAGCGGGATCAGTCATGGTTTCGACGGTACCCCACT
Source organism: Mycetocola sp. TRD_SC_2 (assembly GCF_055361225.1). Taxonomy (NCBI): domain Bacteria; kingdom Bacillati; phylum Actinomycetota; class Actinomycetes; order Micrococcales; family Microbacteriaceae; genus Mycetocola; species Mycetocola sp. TRD_SC_2. Next base: position 2,158,275 of record NZ_CM143954.1, read on the forward strand.
TGCGTCGCGAATCCGGTGGCGCGACCGGCTCAGCTGACGGCGGTTTCGATCCGCGGGAACAACGCTTCGAGCGCCGACACCTGGGTGCCTGCCGGCAGCTGGCCCCATCGGCCGGCATCGCGGAGCGGCTGGTCCTCGAGCGGGCCGAGAGCATCCGGTCCGCCGAGAGCCGTCCACAGCCGGGCTGTCGCCTCCGGCAGAACCGGAGAGAGCAGCACGGCGAGAGCGCGCAGTCCGTCGACCGCCGTGTACAGCACGGTGCCGAGCCGTTCGCGGTTCGCCGGGTCCTTCGACAGCGCCCACGGCTCCGAGTCGGTGATATAACCGTTGAGCTCGTCGACGATCCGCCAGATCGCTGCGAGCGCGTCGTGCACGGCAAGCTTCTCGATCGATGCGTCAGCGAGGTCGGATGCCGCGGAGACGACGGCGTGGATCGCCCGCTCTGCGTCGTCTGGTTCGCCCTCGGACGGGACGACCCCGTCGAAGTAGCGGGTGACCATCGCGACAACGCGAGACGCGAGGTTGCCGAAGCCGTTGGCGAGTTCGGCCTGGTACCGGGCAGACAGGTCCTCCCAGCTGAACGAGCCGTCCTGCCCGAAGGCGATGGCACGCATGAAGTAATAACGGAAGGCGTCTGAACCGAAGGTGTCGGTGATCTCGGTGGGCGCGATGCCGGTGAGCTTCGACTTCGACATCTTCTCGCCCCCGACGAGGAGCCAGCCGTGGCCGAAAATCTGCTTGGGCACCTCAAGCCCGGCGGCCATGAGCATCGCCGGCCAGATGACGGCGTGGAAACGGAGGATGTCTTTTCCGACGATGTGGGTCGCCGGCCAGCGGCGGGCGAACTCCTCGTCGTCCTGCCCGTAGCCCACGGCGGTGACGTAGTTGAGCAGCGCGTCGAACCAGACGTAGACGACGTGCGAGTCGTCCCACGGAACCTTGACACCCCAGTCGAAGCTCGACCGTGAGATGGACAGGTCGGACAGCCCCTGCTTGACGAACTGGATGACCTCGTTGCGGGCGGAGTCGGGCTGAATGAAGTCCGGGCGTTCCTCGTACAGAGCGAGCAACCGGTCGGTGAAGTCGCTCATGCGGAAGAAGTAGTTCTTCTCCTTGAGCAGTTCGAGCGGCTTCGAATGGATCGCGCACACCTTCTGGCCCTCGAACGGACCGGTGCCGTCGACGATCTCCGACTGCGGCTTGAACTCTTCACAGCCGACGCAATACAGGGCCTCGTACTCCCCCGAGTAAACGAATCCGGCGTCGTAGAGCCGCTGGAGGAAGAGCTGCACATTGGTTTCGTGGCGTTCTTCCGTCGTGCGGATGAAATCATCGTTCCTGATGTTGATGGTCGACAGCAGCGGCTTCCACGCCTCGTTCACGAGTTTGTCTGCCCACTCCTTCGGCGTCTTGCCGTTGGCCGTCGCCGTGCGGAGGATCTTCTCACCGTGCTCGTCTGTGCCGGTGAGCGACCAGGTGTCATCTCCGGCCTGGCGGTGCCAGCGGGCGAGCACGTCAGCGGCCACCTCCGTGTAGGCGTGACCGATGTGGGGCGCATCATTCACATAGAAGATGGGCGTGGTGATGTAGAACGAATTGCCGCTGGCCATAGGGACAATCCTAGAGCCGCTGCCCAGCGTGTGACGCCGGGTCAGTTCTTCACGGCGAGCGCCGCCTGATAGAGCTCGCGCCTGCTGAGCCCGGTCGCCTCGGCGACCTGCGCCGTGGCATCCTTCAGCCGTTCGCCCGCCGCGACGAGTTCGAGCACCTGGACGACACCGTCGTGCAGGTCGAACTCCCGTTTCTCGGCACCGGCGACGACGATACAGATCTCGCCGCGCACACCCGCCTGAGCCCACTCGGCGAGTTCGGCCGCCGTGCCGCGTTTGACCTCCTCGAACATCTTCGTGAGCTCACGGCAGACGACCACCCGCCTGTCGGCTCCGAAAACGGATGCCGCGTCGGCGAGGGAATCGGCGAGACGGTTCGGGGATTCGAAAAAGACCATCGTGCGGCGTTCGTGTTCCAGCAACCGGAACGACGTCACCCGGTCGCCGTGCTTGCGGGGCAGGAAGCCCTCGAACGTGAACCGGTCCGTCGGCAGGCCGGAGACGGCAAGTGCCGTGATCACGGCGCTCGGGCCGGGCAGGACAGTAACCTCCACGCCGGCGTCGACAGCGGCGACCACGAGGTGGTAGCCGGGATCCGACACGGTCGGCATGCCGGCGTCGCTGAGCACGAGCAAATCTGCCTCGCGCGCGAATTCGATCAGTTCGGCCGATTTCTCGCGTTCGTTGTGCTCGTGAAGGCTCACCAGTCGAGGTTTGTGGGCGATGCCGAGTCCCTTGAGCAGCTTCACCGTCGTCCGGGTGTCCTCGGCGGCGACGACCTCCGCCGAGCTGAGTGCGTCGACGAGGCGCTTCGAGGCGTCCCCGAGGTTTCCGATCGGGGTCGCTGCGAGGATGATCATGACCCCAGTCTCCCACCCGCCATCGGGTGGACCGCTCGCATGGTTAGCATTGCAGGGTGTCTGTCCCGCATCGCGACCCCTTCGCCCCGGTCGCGACCAGCGACCCGGCAGAACCCGGCGCGACCGGTGATGCAGCCGGACCCAGCGCGATCGACGACACGGCCCCCGGGGAACGGGGCTCCCGACTCTACGACTGGTCCCAGCGGATGCTGTCCACTCCCGCCAGACGGACGGCGTGGTACTGGGGAGCACCCCTCCTCATCGCGCTGCTTGCCGGCATCCTGCGCATCTGGAATCTCGGGCACCCGAGCTCCCTCGTCTTCGACGAGACCTTCTACGTGAAAGACGCCTGGACTCTGCTGCAAAACGGGTACGAGTCATCGTGGCCGGAGAACTCCGATGAGGCGTTCAACCGTGGTGAGACCTCGGGGTACTCGAACGATCCGTCGTACGTCGTGCACCCGCCTCTCGGCAAGTGGCTCATCGCACTCGGTCTCGCCGCGTTCGGGGCCGGTGACAGTTTCGGCTGGCGCATCTCGACGGCCCTGATCGGAACGCTCGCCGTGGTCGCGCTCATGCTCGTTGCGCGCAAACTTCTCGCCTCAACGCTTCTCGCCGTTCTTGCCGGCTTCCTCTTCGCGATCGACGGCCAGGCGATCGTGATGTCCCGTGTCGCCATCCTCGACAACTCGGTGATGCTGTTCGCACTGCTCGGCTTCGGCTGTGTCATGCTCGATCGGTCGAGGCACGAACGCGTCCTCGGCGAGCGCGTGGCTCGCCTCCGCGCAGCCGGGAGGGACCCGGCGTGGGGACCGGTGATCTGGTGGCGGCCATGGGTGCTCGCCGCCGGGCTGTTCTTCGGTCTCGCCTCGAGCGTCAAGTGGAGCGGTCTGTACTTCCTCGCCGCGTTCGGGCTGTACCTCATCGCCGTCGACGCGCTCGCACGCCGGCGCCTCGGCCTCGGGCTGTGGACGAGCGCGTCGGTGCTCAAGCAGGGCCCGGCGACATTCCTCCTGTTCGTTCCGCCCGCGCTCGTCGTGTACCTCGCGAGCTGGACCAACTGGTTCGTCTCCGACAATGCGTACTACCGCAACTGGGCGGAGCAGGCCTCGAACGCCTGGACCGGGGCATTCGCCTGGGTGCCGCCTGCCTGGCAGAGCTTCCTGCACTACCAACAGTCGATCTACACCTTCCACGTCGGGTTGAGCCAGTCACACCCGTACGCGGCGAACCCGCTCGGCTGGCTCACCATGGTCCGGCCGACGAGCATGTGGTACGCCTCCCCGGATGCCGGAACTCCCGGTTGCGCCGTCGAACCCTGTTCCCAGGCGATCACCTCGATCGCGAACCCCCTGATCTGGTGGGCAGGCGTCGCAGCGCTCCTCTATCTCGTCTACCGACTGGCACGGCACCGCGAGTGGCGCGTCGGTTTGATTCTCATGGGTATCGTCGCCGGATATCTGCCGTGGCTGCTGTACACCGAACGCACCGTGTTCCAGTTCTACACGATCGTCTTTCTGCCGTACCTCGTGCTCGGCCTCGTCTACGTTCTCGGGCTGATCCTCGGTTCGCCGGGCGACGAAGCGTGGCGCAGGAGCCGCGGCATTTCACTCACCGTGCTCTTCGTCGCCTCTGCCGCCCTCGTCAGCGCCTTCTGGTACCCGCTGTGGTCCGCCACAACTGTTCCGTACTGGTTCTGGATGCTGCACTCCTGGTTGCCGTCATGGGTGTGACCGCCACTGAGGCTGCGCCTTCCGTCTGGCGCTCGCGTGCCCCCGGACTCCTCGTCGCCGCCGCTGCCGTGCTGGTCGCCGCCGGCGTGCACACGCTCGTTCCCGCGCTCCCCCTCCTCACCGTCTGTGTAATGCTCGGAATCGCCTGCGGTCAGGTTCCGTCGCTCCGCCGCGGGCTCGACGGCATCCTCGCGCCCGGCATCGCTTTCTCCGCCAGGCGCCTCATGCGCATCGGCATCGTCCTGCTGGGGTTGAAGCTCAGCCTCATCGACGTCGCCGGGCTCGGCTGGGGCGTCTTCGTCTCGACCGTCGCCGTCGTGCTGCTGAGCTTCGCCGGAACCTGGGCGCTCGGCAAACTGTTCCGGCTCCCCGGGCACGAGCCACTCCTCCTCGCCACCGGGTTCGCGATCTGCGGCGCCAGCGCCATCGGCGCGATGGCCGGCGTCGTCAGGGCGAAGAGTTCGGAGCAGGCACCGCCGATCGCTCTCGTCACGCTCTGCGGCACGCTCGCCATCTTCGTGCTCCCCGCCCTGTGGCATCCGCTCGGTCTCACCGACATCGGATTCGGGCACTGGGTGGGCGCCGGAGTCCACGACGTCGGCCAGGTCGTCGCCACGGCGCAACTCGCCGGGAGCGGTGCACTCGCCGTCGCCCTCGTCGTCAAGCTCACGCGCGTCCTCCTCCTCGCCCCGATCGTCACCGTCGCCGGGGTCGTTGAACGCCGCAGGGCTGTCGGCGAAGGAATGAGCCGCCCGCCGATCGTTCCGCTGTTCGTCGCCGGTTTTATCGCCGCGATCCTGCTCCGGACGTTCGTTCCGATCCCGGGTTCCGTCCTTGACACGGCTGACGGCATCCAGACGACCCTGCTCGCTTTCGCGCTCTTCGCGCTCGGTGCCTCAGTGAACCTGCGCCGCCTCGTCACCACCGGATGGCGCGCGCTCCTCGTCGGCCTGCTGGCGTGGTTGCTGATCGCCGGACTCGCTTTCGCGGCCGTCTCCCTCGTCGGCTGAGGGACTGGCCGGATTCGCGTCACAGTGTTACGACGCCGGAATGGGTGCCCGATCCGAGCAGATAGCCTCGATGACATGGCAGATCGCGAATACGGCTTCCGCACCCGGGCAATCCATGCGGGCAACATCCCCGACTCGACGACCGGTGCGCGCGCGCTCCCGGTGTACCAGTCAACGGCTTTCGTCTTCGACGACACGACGGATGCTGCCGCGCGGTTCGCCCTCCAGAAGTACGGCAACATCTACTCCCGGCTCGCGAACCCCACCGTCGCGAGCTTTGAGGAACGGGTAGCAAGCCTCGAAGGCGGGCTCGGCGCCGTCGCGACGGCATCCGGACTCGCCGCGCAATACATCACCTTCGCGAGCCTCGTCGGTGCCGGTGACCACATCGTGGCATCCGCAAATCTGTACGGCGGATCGATCACGCAACTCGACGTGACGCTGCGGCGGTTCGGAGTGGAGACCACGTTCGTCCGTTCCTCGAACCCCGAGGACTACGCGGCGGCGATCACAGACAAGACCAAGCTCATTTTCGCCGAGACGATCGCGAACCCGTCCGGTGAGATCGCCGACATCGAGGGCCTCGCCGACGTCGCGCACGCCCACGGCCTGCCCTTGATCATCGACTCGACCATTGCGACGCCCTACCTCAACCGGCCGATCGAGTGGGGAGCGGACATCGTCACGCACTCCGCGACGAAGTTCCTCGGCGGGCACGGCACGACCCTCGGCGGTGTCGTCGTCGAGAGCGGCCGGTTCGACTGGAGCGGGGAGAAGTTCCCGCTGTTCGATGCGCCGGTCCCGAGCTACGGCGGCCTCCAGTGGTCGGGCAACTTCGGCGAGTACGCGTTCCTCACCCGGTTGCGCGCCGAGCAATTGCGCGACATCGGCCCCGCGCTCTCCGCCACCTCCGCAGCCGCTCTCGCACAGGGCGTTGAAACCCTGTCCTACCGGATGCAGGCCCACGTCGAGAACGCCCGCGCCGTCGCGACCTGGCTCGAACAGGACTCTCGGATCGAAGCGGTGAACTGGGCCGGCCTCGAGTCGCACCCGCACCACGACCGTGCGAAGAAGTACCTGCCCAAGGGTGCCGGAAGCGTGTTCAGCTTCGTCGTCAAGGGCGGCCGCACAGTCGGACGCAAGCTCATCGAGTCCGTCGACCTTGCGAGCCACGTCGCGAACATCGGCGACACGAAGACCCTGATCATCCACCCGGCGTCGACGACGCACGCCCAGCTCACCGAGCAGCAGCTCACCGACGCGGGCGTTCTTCCCGGTGTAGTGCGGCTCAGTGTGGGTATCGAAGACGTCGACGACATCATTTATGATCTCGATCAGGCACTCGGCCAGGCAGTGGAGGTGTAATCGTGTCGGATCTCGTGACCACCCAGTTGAAGAACGGTCTGACCTGCTCGCTCCCGGCGAATTCCCCCCTCGCTAAGCTGCTCAAGACGCAGCGTACGTGGGTCGGCCCTGACGCGAAGGAGCGCCTCGGCATCCTGCGGGCTGCGAAGTCGGTGGCCATCGTCGGCGCATCGCCCAACCCGGCACGATCGAGCTCCTTCGTCGGCACCTACCTGTTGCAGTCGAGCGGCTACCGGGTCTATTTCGTGAATCCGAACGCCGACGAGATCCTCGGGCAGAAGGCGTACCCGGACCTGGCCTCGCTGCCCGAAGTGCCGGACATCGTCGATGTCTTCCGCAAGGCCAGTGACATCCCGTCGGTGATCGACGACGTGCTCGCTGTCGGAGCGAAGACCGTCTGGGTGCAGCTCGGCATCTGGAACGAAGAGGCCGCCCGATACGGCGAAGAGAACGGTCTCACGGTGGTCATGGATCGCTGCATCAAGGTCGAGCACGCCCGTTTTCACGGCGGGCTCAATCTGTTCGGGTTCGACACCGGCCAGATCAGCTCGAAGAAGGGCCTCCGCTAATCGGCGTTGCCCGCTGATTTGCTGCGTCCATCTCGCGGTCAGTGCCGTTTTCGTGCAACCGGCGTTGGTTGAACCACGCAGACTGCCCGATTCGTTCGCTTCCGGCATAGAGTAGCCGGGAGCTCTGGACGGCGCGAGGAGGCGGCATGACGGCGTATGTTTCGGCATTCGACCTGTTCTCGATCGGCATTGGTCCGTCGAGTTCGCACACCGTCGGACCCATGCGGGCTGCCCTCGATTTCACCGAGCGGCTGGCTTCTTCGGGCCGTCTGGCCGAGGTCGAACGCATTACCTGCGTCCTCTACGGGTCACTCGGGTCGACGGGCATCGGCCACGGAACACCGGATGCTGTCGTCGCCGGACTCGCTGGCGCGCGACCCGAGACGTGCGATCCCGCCGTCGTGAAGAGCGCCTGGTCAGAACTCTCCGTGGGGAGCACGATCCTTCTTGAGGCAGCTCATCCGATCCCGTTCTCGAGAGAGGACATCAGCTTCGAGCCGCGCACCCGCCTGCCCGGACACCCCAACGCCCTGACACTGGCGGCGTGGTCGTCAGCGGCTGAGCCGGTGGCGAGCGAAACCTATTACTCGGTCGGCGGTGGTTTCATCCGCCGGGAGGGGGAGGATCTCTCCGCCCGCCCCGCGCCGGCCTACCCGATGCCCTTCGCGACGTCGGCGACACTTCTCGCGTTGTGCGCCGAACACGGCCTGCGAATCGACGAGATCGCGAGGCGGAACGAAGAGGCGGTGCGCACGCCCGGGGAGGTCGACGCCGGGCTCGATGCCATCTGGGCCGCGATGGACCAGTCGGTCCGGAACGGCTTGGCCGGGCGCGGCATCCTTCCGGGAGGGCTGAACGTGAAACGCCGGGCGGCGGCGGTTCGCGATCACCTCGAGGCCGCCGAGGCCGAGAGCGGACGCGAGCTCGCGAGTGAGTGGCTTCATTCGTTCGCCCTCGCGGTCAATGAGGAGAACGCCGCTGGCGGACGTGTCGTCACCGCACCGACGAACGGGGCGGCGGGTATTCTCCCCGCCGTCGCATCGTATTACCTGCGGTTCGTTCCCGGGGCGTCAGCCGACGGCATCCGTCGCTTTCTTCTCACGGCCACCGCGATCGGATCGCTGTTCAAGGCGAACGCGTCGATATCCGGTGCCGAAGGTGGTTGCCAGGCCGAGGTCGGCTCGGCCTGCGCGATGGCTGCCGGCGCCCTCTGTGCTGTCCTCGGCGGCACGCCCGGGCAAGTCGAGAACGCGGCAGAGATCGCGATGGAACACCACCTCGGCCTCACCTGCGACCCGGTCGGTGGGCTCGTGCAGGTACCGTGCATCGAACGCAACGCGATCGCGTCAACCACAGCGGTGAGTGCGGCACGGCTCTCTCTTCACGGCGACGGAACCCACCTCGTCTCTCTCGACCAGGTGATCGAGACCATGCGGCAGACCGGCATCGACATGTCGACGAAGTACAAGGAAACCAGCGAGGGCGGTCTCGCCGTCAACGTGATCGAGTGCTGACTCAGACCTTTTCAGGAAGCCGGCAGCTGAAGTTTTCGCACAGGTAGGCGACTCTCGCGCCGTTTTGTGGGGTCCTGGCGTCGAACAACTCGAACCCAGCTGCTGCGAACACCGCTGCCTGCCGCTCGGTCACGAGTGCGGTGACGTCAGTGGAGCGCGTTCGCATCGTCGTCGGGAGGCTCTCCCCCGGCGACGACCCATCCGGGCTCACCACAACGAGCTGCACCGGCGTGCGGATGAGCCGGGAGAGCAGGGCGAGCGATGTGCCGAACGACAGCGGATTGGCGAGCGCGAGCTCGGCGATCGGTTCGAGGGCCGAGATCGCGGCATCGATGTAGCGCCGCTCCCCGGTGAGCGAGTGAAGGTGCCAGGCCGCGGTGGCGCAGGAACTGATGCCGGACGGATAAGCGCCCTCAGACGGATCCCCGGCGAGCACGATTCCGGCGGCAGCGAGGATCGGGTCGCCTCCTCCTGGCTCGGCGAAAACGGTACCCGCCGCTTTCCCCGCGGCGAGGACGTCGTCCACGAGTGCCCGCGCTTCGACGGCATAGGACGCTTCGCCGCTGGCCCCCGCCAGGGTCAGCAGGCCCGCCGCGAGCATCCCGTAGTCCTCGAGCGCCGCCGGTGCGTTCGAGGACCGCTCGGCGACCGAGGCGCGGACGAGCCGACCGTCCGTCGCGCGATGGTGGGCGAGAACATGGTCGGCTGCCTCGCGAGCCGAGTTGAGCCAGTCGGTGCGGTCAAACACGACGGCCGCATGGGCGAGGGCGCCGATCGCCAGACCGTTCCAGCCGGCGAGGACCTTCTCGTCGAGTGCGGGCGGCTCGAGTTCTTTTCGTCCCGCGGCGTCGCGGGCATAGTATCCACCCTCGGACCGTGCGCCATCGATCACGGACTCGGAATCCTGTGCGCTCGCAAAACCGCCGGATGGCAGTTGCAGGACATTGCCGAGAAATCCCGCGATACCGGCGGCGGTTTCGGCCGCCCAGTCCCTGGCGGTGTCGTGAGCCCACGTCGTCGTGTACGCATCGAGGAGGATCGCGTTGTCGTACAGCATCCGCTCGTAGTGGGGATCGCTCCAGTCGCGCTGAGTGGCGTAGCGGAAGAAGCCGCCCTCGACCGGGTCGCGCAACGGCGACGCCGCCATATGCTCGAGTGTTCGTGCGCCGAGTTCCGACCCCGACTCGGTATCCAGCAGAAAGTTCACCGCCGGCGCGACAGGGAACTTCGGCGCGGCACCGAACCCGCCGAACTGAAGGTCTTCGGAATCGGCGATCCGCTTGACGGCCAGGTCGATGTCCGCCGGGGCGGGCAGAGCCCCGCCCGCCGGAACCGGTGATGACGCGATCGCGTCACCGATCGCGCGCGCGTTCTGCAGAACCTCGGTGCGCCGGTTCGTCCACGCGTCGAGGACGGCGGTGAGCAGTTGCCGGAATGACGGATGCCCCTGGATGGGGACCGGCGGATAGTACGTACCGGCGTGGAACGCCACGCCAGAACTCGTCGTGAACACGCTGAGCGGCCAGCCGAGCTGCCGGGTGAATGCCGCCGCCTGGGCGATGTAGCTCGCGTCGACTCCCGGATGCTCCTCCCGGTCGACCTTGATGCTCACGAAGTTGTCGTTGAGGATCGCCGCGATCTCGGGATCGCGGAACGACTCCCGGGCCATGACGTGGCACCAGTGGCAGGTGGAGTACCCGATCGAGATGAAGACGGGAACGTCGCGGACGGATGCCTCGTCGAACGCGTCCTGCCCCCACTCGCGCCAGTCGACGGGGTTGTCGGCGTGCGCACGGAGATACGGGCTGAGGGAGGTTGCGAGCCGATTGACCATGCGCCCAGCCTAGGCTCCGAATCGGCCCGGTTACCAGGCTCCGACGTAGGCGGAAACGGCGCGGCTGTCCCGCTCCGACCCGTGCACGAAGGGCAGGCCCCGCAACACGGCAAGTTCGACGCGCGCTTTCACGGCCTCGGAGGTGAGGGTGTATTCGGTGAAGTCCGTGTTCGACGCATAGACACCGATGGGCAGGGTGAGCGCCTGGAAAAAGCCAAACAGTGGGCGAAACTGGTGCTCGAGCATGAGCGCGTGACGTTCGCCGCCACCGGTCGCGGCGAGCAAGACGGGCTTGTCGACGAGGTCGTACTGGCCAACGAAGTCGAACAGGTGCTTGAACAGGCCGGTGAAAGAACCGCGGTAGACGGGGCTGGCCACGACGAGAAGGTCGGCTTCCTCGATGCGACGCAGTTCGTCCTCGACGGATTCAGAGAGGTCGTTCCGGGTGAGCGCGCCGGCGAACTCCGGTCCGATGTCACTGAGCTCGATCACATGTCGTGAGATCTCGTGGTGTGCGGCGATCTCGTCGAGGATGGCGGTGACCAGCACGCTCGTCTTCGACGGGGCGTGGAGGCTGCCGCTGACGGCGACGACTCTCAGGGGGCGGTTGCGGGTGTTCTCGACCATGCTGCGACGCTACGCCGGTTGGCGGGTGCCGTGCCAGACGGGCGCAACACGGCGTAACCGGAACTCAGGCGGCGCGGATGAGGTTCTTCTCGCCCGCGCGGACGGGTGTGCCGAACCGGTTGCCCGCCGGCGGAAGCGGGCAGACATAGAAGTCGCTGAACGCGCACGGAGGCAGGTAGGCCCGGTTGAAATCGGCGATGACCGATCCGTCCCCGTCGGGCAGGGCGAGGTCGAGGAACCGGAAACGGTAGCTTTCGGCACCACTGGTGCCGTCGGCGAAGACTGCGTGCAGGCGCCCGCGTTCGAGCGTGACGGTGAGCGAGACCGGTCCGTCGGCGAGGTCGAGATCGACGAACCCAGCGGGAGCATCATCGGAACGATGTCCGTCGATGGTCGTGAATTCAACACTCGCGTCCGGCGCGGCCGGACGGAACCGTCCGGCGATCACAAAGTCCTCACTCGGCTCGAAAGCATCGATTCCCTTGAGAGTCGACCGTGACGGTGCCTCGGGGTCGAGGAGGCGCAATGCAAGCGCGCCGTCGCGTTCGAAATAGCGAAGACGCTTCTCGCCCCACTCGACGTCTTGACCGGCGGTCAGGGCAACGGTGTTCCCCTCGATCACGTCAATCGGGCGTCCGCCCTGCAGAAGAGTGAGCCCCGTGAGCTCGTGCCCGGCACCGACAATCCCTTCGGGTGCTGCGTGCCATCGACCCGGAACACCTTCGAGTTCGGATGGTGCTCCGGCGAGCCAGTGGGTCGCAACGAGAGAGGCAACACCGAGCGGTGAACCGGTCGCCCGCTCTCGCGCCTCATGCCAGGTGGCCCAGTCAGCGGCGAAGCTGTCCGTGCTCGAATCGAAAGTGTCAGGCAGCGCCATGGAAAGAATCTCCCGTCAGTTGACGTCGTTCGGGTGTGACCCGACCCGGCCGTCACGCTCGAGAGCGGTAATGGCGGCCATTTCGGCGTCCGTCAGTTCGAAGTCAAAGAGGTCGAGGTTCTCCGCAATCCTGGCCCGGCTGTTCGACTTCGGGAACACGATGATGCCGTTCTGCAGGTGCCAGCGGAGGACGACCTGAGCGGGTGTCTTGCCGTGTGCCGACGCAGCATCCGTCACGCTGGGCTCGTCGAACAGGGGATACTTGCCCTGTCCGAGCGGCCCCCACGACTCGATCTGAATGCCGTTCGCTCTCGAGAATTCGACGACCTCGCGCTGCTGGAGCGCGGGGTGCAACTCGATCTGGTTGACGGCCGGAACTGTGCCACCGTCGGCGAGGAGCTTCTCGAGGTGTTCGGCGAGGAAGTTGGAGACACCGATCGATGTCGCCTTTCCGTCAGCCTGGATCTGCTGCATCGCCTTCCAGCTCTCGCGGTACAGGTCGCGCTGGGGGGTAGGCCAGTGGATGAGGTAGAGGTCGACGGCGTCGAGGCCGAGCTTCTCGAGGCTCGCGTCGATGGCATCGTGTGCCGACTGGGTGCCCTGGTCGTCGTTCCACAACTTGGTGGTGATGAACAGGTCTTCGCGCGGGATGCCGCTGGCTGCGATCGCGCGCCCGACTCCCTCTTCGTTGCCGTAGATCGCCGCGGTGTCGATGTGGCGGTAGCCAAGTTCGAGGGCATCGCTCACAATGCGCTCGGTCTCTGCCGGGTCGACCTTGAACACGCCGAAGCCGAGCTGCGGGATGGTTGCACCCGAGTTGAGGGAAAGTACCGGACCGGTCCACGTTGTCGTCATTGCTCCAGCTAACCACCCTTGCGGCGTGTGTGGCACCCGTGGATGTGCCTCTTCGCCATCAGCGGAATCGGCGGCCCTGGTCGCGACGAAACAGGAGGAGGGCGACAGCGAGCATCACGGCCGTCCACACCAGCACCCCGATCCACACCCACGGTTCAAGGTCGCCGCCCTGCACGGCCCAGATCACGAGTTCACGTGCCTGCCGCGAGGGGAAGAACATCGACAGCATGTTCAGCCAGGGCGCGAAGAGCATCGGCGGCAAAAACAGCCCACCGGCGAAGGCGAACCCGAACATGACGACCTGGACGACGGCGATCGCCGCTTTTGACGGCATCGAGTACCCGACGGCGATACCGATGAGCATGAACGGGAGTGCCGATACCGCCAGGGCGGCGAACCCGACGAGGATGCGCCACGCGGGCGCTTCGGCCGCGGTGAGGAGCCCCCCGACGACAATGACCGGAACAATCGCGACGAGGCCCATCAGCCCGATCGAGAAAATGTACGACAGCACTCGCGAGATGCCGGGTGCCGGGAGGGTGCGCAGGTAGGGATCCCACGGTTTCTCCCGGTCTTCGGCGATCGACAGGCCGAAGCTGAACAGGGAATTGCTCATGACGGCGAAGACGCTGAGCGAGATGACCGCCTGCGTCGCGAAGAGCGGATCAGCCGCCACGACCTCCTGAGGTACGACGAAGAACAGTAGGGCGAGTGCCGGAAAGACGAGGGAACCGATGACGGCAATGGGTACACGCATCGTTTCGAGGAGGGAGTACTTGGTGTGAACGAGGGCGAGGCTGAGGACGCTCATGATCGGGCACTTTTCTCGAGAGGGACACCGGCGCCCACCGCGCCGGTCAGGGTGAGGAAAGCCTCCTCGAGGCTGGCGCCACGGACACCGAGCCCGGTGAAGGGGATGCCGGATCGCACGAGGTTCGTGACGACAGAGTCGGCGTCGCGCACGAAGAATGTGTGGCTTCCGTCATCCTCTTGTCGAGAGGAGGTGACCCCGGAGAGAGCTTCGACGGCAGACACGTCCGGCGTCGTGATCCGCACCATGCGGAGACCGACCTGCTCGAGCACAGCGCCGAGGTCGTCATCGGCAAGAATCCGGCCCTCCCCCATCACGACCACGCGTTCCGCCAGCGCTTCAATTTCTTCCAGGTAGTGGCTGGTGATGACGACCGTTGCACCGCCGTCGTGCTGCCGCCGGACGGCATCCCACAGGGTGCGCCGTGCGTCGACATCGAGGCCGGTCGTCGGTTCGTCGAGCAGAACGAGCTTCGGTCGGCCGACGAAAGCCAGCGCCACACTCAACCGGCGTTTCTGCCCGCCGGAGAGAGCACCGGTCTGTTTCCTGAGCATCGTCCCGAGTCCGAACTCGTCGGCAATCGCTCCGGTTGGAACGGGGTCATCGAAATGCCTGCCGACGAAGTCGATCACCTCACCAACACGCAGGGTGGGAGGGAGGGCCGTTTCCTGCGGGGTGGATCCGAGAGAACGGCGTGTGCGGTAGTCCGAGGGGCTGGAGCCGAAAAGTTCCACCGTTCCGCTGGTGGGGCGTCGGAGTCCCTGCAACAGGGTGAGCAGCGTCGTCTTGCCTGCACCGTTCGGACCGAGCAACCCGACGATGCGCCCTGGTTCGATCTCGAGCGAGACGTTGTCGAGCGCGGTCACAGGCCCAAACCGCCGGGTGACGGACTCGAATCGTGCGAGGGGATTCATGAGCTACCTCCCAGAAGCGCTCGCAGCGCTTCGGTGTAATCCTCGAACGCGCGGCGCCCGGTCCTGGTCAATTCGAGATAGGTGACGGGCGTCTTGCCCTGGTGTGTCTTCGTGACGAGCACGTAGGCGGCATCCTCGAGCTTCTTGAGATGCGTGGAGAGATTGCCCGCTGTCATGTCGAGAATCTCCTGGAGCCTGGGAAAGGAGATGCTTTCACCCGGCTCGAGAATTGCCAGCGCAGAGGTGATCCGCAGCCGGGCTTGCGCGTGGATCACCGGATCGAGATCAGCCACGACGACCCACCCCGCTCGCAACCCGACGCACACGCCGCGAGTAGAGCCCGGCCCCGACCGCGAGGGCGAGGAACGCTCCACCGCCGGCGAGGGCGAGGAAGAGGTAGTGGTTCGGATAGCCGAAGAACGGGGCGACGACAGCGACGAGCACGAGCCAGATCCCACACACCAGTGCGGGGACCGCGTGCCAGATCGCACCGGAGATCATGAAGAGAACTCCGGTCATCAGAACGAACGCGGAGGGAAAGTAGATCGTCGCGAGCGACGGCGACATCCCGTTGGCGATAAGTCCCGCTCCGAAGATGTAGAGGGCGATCATGGAGACCGACCAGGTTGAGCCGTAGACGGCTCCGGTGAAGGCGGACGCCCGGCTACTCCGGACACCGGCGGTGTTGCGCACCCCGAGCACGATCGAGATGACGATCGCCACGGCGATGAGTCCGCCGAAGGTCCACGCGGCAACGGGGAGGGGGATGCCGAACGATGGTCGCAGTCCGTCGATGAGCCAGAGCGCTCCGAAACCGAGAAGCCAGGCCAGTCCCCACGTTGCGGTGATGGCACCGACGAAGCTTCCCATCTGTGTAGTCACACTGCGCTGCTGTGCCTGCATCAGCTCGAGCATGGCAGCCGGATCCAGCGCCTCTTCATCGTCGTGCGCCTCGGCGCCATTCCTTGTGTTCTCGGTCATTGCGGCTCCTTGTGATCGTGCCATATCTACTTTGTAACGCAAAGTAGTTTGCCGTGTCAATGGCTTTGCAGATCTTTCGCGATCTGCGCCGCGCCTCCGCAGCGAGACCGGGTAACTCGCGGACAGCGTGTCCTACGATGGAGGGCTATGTCTTTCACGATCTCCTACCCTCCCGAGCTGCCCGTCAGCCAGATGAAGGACGAGATCAAAGAGGTTCTTCGCGATAACCAGATCGTCATCGTTGCCGGCGCGACCGGATCGGGCAAGACCACCCAGCTGCCGAAGATCCTTCTCGAACTGGGCCGCGAGTCGATAGCGCACACCCAGCCGAGGCGACTCGCAGCCCGGACGATCGCCGAGCGCATCGCCGAAGAACTCGGTGTCGAACTCGGTGGTGTTGTCGGTTACCAGGTGCGGTTCACCGACCAGGCGGGCAAGGACACGAAGGTCAAGCTCATGACCGACGGCATCCTGCTCAACGCCATTCACCGCGACCGGATGCTGCGCTCTTACGACACGATCATCATCGACGAGGCCCACGAGCGCAGCCTCAACATCGACTTCCTTCTCGGATATCTCAAGCAGCTGTTGCCGAAGCGCCCGGACCTCAAGGTCGTCATCACGTCGGCGACCATCGACCCCCAGAGCTTCTCGCGTCACTTCAACGACGCGCCGATCGTCGAGGTGTCCGGCCGGACGTTCCCCGTCGAGATCCGGTACCGGCCACTCGTCGCCGACGCGCCGGCCGAGGACGTTGACCCGGACGAGGCATCCGACACCGAACCTGACCGCGACCCGATCGACGGCATCACCGCGGCGCTCGATGAACTCGCACAGGAGTCGATGGGTGACGTCCTCGTCTTTCTCAGCGGCGAGACCGAGATCCGCGACACCGCGGACGCTCTCCGCGCCCGATATGCCTCCGGCGGGGCAGGGGTCACCGAGGTCCTCCCGCTGTATGGGCGGCTGACAAGCGCCGAGCAGCACCGGGTCTTCCAGCCGAGTTCGATCGCCGGCGTTCGCCGCCGCATCGTGCTCGCCACCAACGTCGCCGAGACGAGCCTTACCGTTCCCGGCATCAAGTACGTCATCGACGCCGGCACGGCGAGGATCTCCCGCTACAGCGTCCGCTCCAAGATCCAGCGGCTCCCGATCGAGGCGATCTCGCAGGCATCCGCGAACCAGCGTTCGGGTCGTTCCGGCCGTACGAGCGACGGCATCGCGATCCGGCTTTACTCCGAGCAGGACTTCGGAGCCCGGCCGGAATTCACCGAACCGGAGATCCTCCGCACCAACCTGGCCGCCGTCATCCTGCAGATGGTGTCGCTCGGCCTGGGCGACATCGCCGCCTTCCCGTTCCTCCAGCCCCCGGACTCGCGCGGCATCAAGGACGGCATCGATCTTCTGCGCGAACTCAACGCGATCACCGTGGCAGAGGGCAAGACGCCGACGCTCACGCGCGTCGGCCGCGACCTCTCGCGGCTGCCGATCGATCCCCGCTTCGCCCGCATGGTCGTCGAGTCGAAACGGCACGGGGTCTCCCGCGAGGTGATGGCGATCGTCGCCGCCCTCACCATCCAGGACCCGAGGGAACGACCGCTCGAACGCCGTGCCCAGGCCGACGAGCAGCACGCCCGCTTCGTCGACCCGACGAGTGACTTCCTCACGCTGCTCAACCTCTGGAACTACCTGGAGGACAAGCAGAAAGAGCTCGGCTCCAGCGCGTTCCGTCGCTTGTGCAAGAACGAGTACCTCAACTACCTGCGGGTGCGCGAGTGGCAGGACGTCGTGCGCCAGCTTCGCCAGCTGTCGAAGCCCCTCGGGCTCACGCTCGGCGACCGCACGATCAACCCCGACGGCATTCACAAGTCGCTCCTCGCCGGCCTTCTCTCCCACATCGGATTGAAGGATGCCGCGGCAGCGGCTGCGAATTCAGCTCGCGGAAAGGGTGCTCGCCCTGCACCGCCGAAAAAGGGTGACTACATCGGCGCGAGGCAGACCCGGTTCGTGATCTTCCCCGGTTCCGCGCTCGCGAAGAAGCAGCCGAACGCGATCATGGCCGCTGAGCTCGTGGAGACCTCCCGTCTGTTCGCCCGCACCAACGCCTCGATCGATCCCGCATGGGCTGAATCCATCGCCGGTGACCTCGTCAAGCGCAGCTACTCGGAGCCGCACTGGGAGAAGGGTCAGGGCGCCGTCGTCGCGTGGGAGAAGGTGATGCTCTTCGGACTCGCTATCGTTCCGCGCCGCCGCGTGCAGTACTCCCGCATCGACCCCGAGCTCTCCCGCGAACTGTTTATCCGGCACGCGCTCGTCGAGGGCGAATGGGATTCACCCCAGGCGTTCGACCGCGCCAACCGCAAACTGCGGAAGGAACTCGCCGAACTGGAAGAGCGCACCCGGCGTCGTGACATCCTGTTCGACGACGAGGCTGTCTTCGACTTCTACAACTCCCGCATCCCGGCCGACGTGTTCTCGACCCGCAGCTTCGAGGGATGGTGGCGCGACGCCAAAAAGGCAACACCGGACCTGCTCACCATGCGGCAGGAAGACCTGTTGCCCGACGACGCACCTGAAGTCGACGAAACCGAGTTCCCGCCGATATGGAAGCAGGGCGACCAGAAGCTCAGTCTCCGATACCGGTTCGAACCCGGTGCCGAGGACGACGGCGTCACCGTACAGGTGCCGCTTCCGCTGCTCCCGCGCCTCTCCCCCGCCGGGTTCGACTGGCAGGTTCCCGGCCTTCGCCAGGACCTCGTCACAGCCATGATCAAATCGCTGCCCAAGGCGATTCGCCGTAACGTCGTTCCGGCTGCCGACTGGGCGCGCAAGCTCATGGCTGAGCTGCCGACGTCGCCGCCGCAACCGGCGCCGCAGGCGACGAACAACGACACGCTCGCTGCACACCTCGCCATCGCGATCAAGCGACTCTCCTATATGCCGATCGAGGCATCCGACTTCGACCTGTCGCGGATTCCCGGCCACCTCCGCGTGACCTTCCGCGTCGTCGATGAGAAGGGCCGCCAGGTCGCGGCAGGCAAAGACCTCCAGGACCTGCAGCGCCGGCTCGCTTCGCGCACCCGGGAGAG
Organism: Mycetocola sp. TRD_SC_2; assembly: GCF_055361225.1. Lineage (NCBI taxonomy): Bacteria > Bacillati > Actinomycetota > Actinomycetes > Micrococcales > Microbacteriaceae > Mycetocola > Mycetocola sp. TRD_SC_2. Next base: position 2,176,924 of record NZ_CM143954.1, read on the forward strand.
CGTCGCCAAGGTCGCGGAGGCGACGCCGAATGCCCTCGAGCGCTCCGGCATCACCCGGTGGGACTTCGACGAGCTCCCCCGCTACGTCGACACCCGCCACGCCGGGAACACCATCCGCGGCTATCCGGCCCTCGTCGACGAGCGCACGTCCGTCGCGATCCGGATCATGGCTACCGAGGCAGACCAGCGACGGGCAATGCCGGGCGGGGTTCGCCGCCTGCTGCTCCTCGCCGTCCCGTCGCCGGTGACGTACGTGCAGCAGCACCTCACCTCAGCCGAGAAACTCGTCCTCGCGACGAGCCCGTACCCGTCAACCCAGGCTCTCTTCGATGACTGCCTCGTCGCGTGTATCGACGACGTCCTGTTCCGGGTCTCGACCGACGGATGCATCTTCATGCGCGCCGAGTTCGAGATGGTTCGCGACCGGGTATCGGGCGCGATGATGAATACGATGTTCGACACCGTATCCCTCGTCGCGAAGGTTCTCACCGCCGCACGGACGGCAGAGAAGGCGCTCAAACGCGCGACAAGCCTCACCCTGCTTCCCGCTCTCTCGGATGCCACGGCTCAACTGAACGGACTCGTCTTCGCGGGGTTTGTTTCGGCGACCGGGAACGTCCGACTGGCGTCCCTGCGCCGCTATCTGGCGGGTATCGCTCACCGCGCGGAGAAGCTGCCGGACAATCCGAGCCGTGACCGGGTCTGGATGAACGAGATCCAGGCCGCCACCGAGCTTTACGAGGCCGCTGGTGGGAGCATTCCACTCGACCCCTTCGCTCCCCCACACCTCGTGAAGGCGCGCTGGATGCTCGAGGAACTCCGGTTGAGCCTGTTCGCACAGAACATCGGGGCTGCAGAGACCGTCTCCCTGCAGCGCATCCGCAAAGTGCTGGCCGGCTAGAGGACCTTCGACAGGAACGACTTGGTGCGCTCGTGCTGCGGGTTGCTCAGCACCTCACGCGGGTCGCCGGACTCGACAATCACGCCACCGTCCATGAAGAACAACGAATCACCCACCTCGCGGGCGAAGCCGATTTCGTGGGTCACGACGATCATGGTCATTCCGGACTCGGCCAGGCCCTTCATGACGTCGAGGACCTCTCCGACCAGTTCGGGGTCGAGCGCGCTCGTCGGCTCGTCGAACAGCATCAGTTTCGGGCTCATCGCGAGAGCACGGGCGATGGCCACGCGCTGCTGCTGACCACCGGAGAGGTGAGCGGGATAAACCTTGGACTTGTGCGACAGTCCGACGCGCTCGAGCAGCTCGAAGGCTGTCGCAACCGCTTCTGACTTCTTGATGCCTTTGACCCGAGTCGGCGCCTCGATGATGTTCTCGAGGACTGTCATGTGCGGGAACAGGTTGAAGGACTGAAAGACCATCCCGATGTCCGCCCGCTGCTTCGACACCTCCGACGGCGACATCTCGTACAACTTGTCGCCACGCTGCCGGTACCCGATCAGGTCGCCGTCGACCGAGAGGCGGCCGCCGTTGATGGCCTCGAGGTGGTTGATGCACCGCAGGAACGTCGACTTGCCGGACCCACTGGGTCCGATGAGGCACGCGACCTCACCGCGCTTGACCGTGACGGAGATGTCCTTGAGGACCTCGTGGGTGCCGTAGCTCTTGACGATATGGTCCGCGTGGACCATCGGGACATCGGTCATTGGTGCTCCCTCGTGGGCGGCGGAACGGTAGTCGCGTCGGGCCCCGCTGTGCCGGGCGCTGCGGAACCAGCCACCGTGGTGACCGAGCCGGTGGCGACCGGGTCGGTCTCCGGAGCCCGCTGCGGGGCGACGCCGCGGCCGTAGTACTTCTCGAGGTAGTGCTGACCGATCATCAGGACGCTCGTGACCAGCAGGTACCAGATGCTTGCGACGATGAGCAGCGGAACCGTCGCGTAGATCTGCGCCGAAATGGCTCGGGTCCGCGCGTACAACTCGAGTGAGAAGCCGAGTGCGGTGACGAGCGACGTCGTCTTGAGCATCGAGATCACTTCGTTGCCTGTCGGCGGGATGATCACCCGCATCGACTGCGGAACGACGATCCGAAGCATGGTCTGACGCCAGCTCATGCCGAGAGCGCGCGCCGCCTCATCCTGTCCACGCGGGACGCTGAGGATGCCGCCACGGACGATCTCCGCCATATATGCGGCCTCGTTGAACGCGAGACCAAGAACGGCGAGCCAGAACAGGTCGATGGCTTCGAACGGTGAGACCGTGAAGAACTCGATGTCGGTGAACGGGACCCCGACGCTTACCGACCGATAAATCGTGCCGAGCAGACCCCAGAACACGAGCTGGACGTACACGGGCGTGCCGCGGAACAGCCAGAGGTATGCCCACGAGACAGCTTTCAATACCGGATTGTCGCTCAGACGCATGACCGCGAGGAGCAGCCCCATCACGATCGCCAGGACCATCGCGAAGATGGTCAGGGCGAGCGTGACGATTGCCGCCTGGCTGATCCGGCGATCAAACAGGTACTGAGCGACGAGCGGCCACTGGTAGGCCTCCCTGGTGGCGGCATCCCAGACGAACAGGACCACCAGCAGCAGAATGACGACAGCAAGAGCCGTACGGATCGGGTGCCGAAGCCTGACCGCCTTGATCGGTTCGGTAGCGGGGTCCACTATCGTCAGCCGGCGTTGACTGTTGCCTCGGTCACGGCTCCAGCCTCGACGCCCCACTCGGTGAGGATGTCCAGGTAGGTGCCGTCATCCATGAGAGCCTGCATCGCTGCCTGAATGGCTTCGACCAGCTCGCCATCCTTTTCGATGACAACCCCGTACGGTGCTGCGTCGAACACGTCTCCACTCAGAACGAGCTTCTCATCCGACTGGGCGACACCGTACTGAATGATGGGCGAGTCACCGAGCAGGTAGTCGGCGCGACCGAGGACGGCGTTGTTCGTCGCTTCGTCCTGTCCGTCAGACTTGAGCATGTCGACGGCGGCCTTGCCATCCGCGACGCACGCGTCGCTTTCGGCCTGCAGGAACTGCTCGGAGGTGGTGGACGCCTGGATGGCGATTGTCACGCCGCAGTATTCGGTGAGGTCAGGAGCATCCGCGCCCTTGGCGAACTGCAATCCGGCGTTGTAGTAGTCGACGAAGTCGACCTGAGCCTGGCGCTCAGCGTTGTCGGTGAAGCTCGACCAGCCGAGGTCAAGAGTTCCGCCCGCGACCTTCGGGAGGATGGCGTCGAAGAGCGACTTCTCCCACTCGACCTCGAGGCCGAGCTTGGCTGCGACGGCTTCGGCGAGTTCTGCATCCCAGCCGGTGACCGATCCGTCGTCCGCTTCGAATTCGTTGGGGGCGTAGCTGGCGTCGACGCCGATCTTGAGCACGCCGGCCTCCGCGATGTCATCGGGGACGAGGTTGGCGAGCTCTTCGTCAGCGCTGACGGAGCCTCCGGCGCTCGAACCGCCAGTGGGGGCTTCCTCGTTGTTGACGCATCCGGTCAGCACGAAGGCAGCTGCTGCCGCGAGTGCGAAAGGTGCAAGAAGAGATTTTCTGCGCATGGTTCTGTTCCTTAAAGGTCGCTACGTCTACCCAGACGGTACATCGAGACTAACTCAACTGATGGGAAGCGCTTCGCGCACGAAACCAAGTTGTAACCGGGGCGCACCGCCAGCCCTGCCAGAACGACGGGGCGATGCCGCCGTGCATAACTTCTGGCTCTGGGCTAGTACAGGTATGGATCGGTGGGAACCGCTATCTGTGTGACCTCTGCCGGCTCGATGGCGAACCTTTCAGCACTGGTCGCGCTTGGGTTCGGCACAAGGATCCCGCGCACCTGGACCCATTCTCCGACCTCGAGCCGCTCCTGCCAGCCGGGCGAGTACACCGCCACGCCATACGGCGTCGCGTCGACAGCACAGCAGGCGATGTCGAACCGGGCGACGTAGAAGACGTTCGATGGGTCAGCGTCGTCAGCACTGATGAAGCCGACGAGATCTGCGGGGTTCGCCGACAGGAACTGCTCGCTCATCCCGAGCTGAAGCACGATGGCCCAGTCCTTCACGGTGAACGCGGAGACGTCCGTCCCTTCCCCGATCGTCTCTTCCCCCTCGTACGAGTTCGACGTTGCCACGGCGTCGTTCGAAAACGAACTGTTCACCGCTCTCTTTTGCGCGGTCGACTCGGTGAGGGTTGCCGGTGGCAGCACCAGTAGCGCAAAGAGCGCGCCCATGGCGAGCACAACGGATCCAGCGACCCGCAGCGGCGTATGCCATCCGGGGCGCTGGTCTTCGTGGTCAGGGGCGGATTCCCGCGGCACGGCGAACGCAGCGACCGCGAGAAGGCCGCCGATGGCGCACATCACCACTGTGAAGATCGCGTATCGCGGATGGATGTACAGGCCGAGCTGGCCGCTCAGCGTGAGCCACGCAGTCGCGACAACTCCGATCAGGGTGAGCACGAGCCCCTGCCACCGCGCCAGAAACGACCTAAGCAAGAAGATTCACCGCCAGGCCAAGGAGCAGGCTGCACACGCCGACGACGGCAGTAAGGAAGATCAGGAGCCGCGTCGAATAGGTGGTGCGCATCAAACTGAGCATTTTGATGTCGATCATCGGGCCGAAGACGAGGAAGGCGACGATCGCACCGGGCATGAACGTAGACCCGAAAGACAGGATGAAGAACGCGTCGACGCTGGAGCAAATGGAGATGATGAAGGCGAGGAGGATCAGCGCGAGAACAGACACCAGCGGATCGCTGCCCAGCGAAATAAGAACCTCCCGCGGCACGCCGACCTGGATCGCGCCGGCGAGCGCCGAACCCACGAAGAGAGCGGGGAGCATCGCCGACGTCTCCTCGGCGAAAGCGCGGAGACTGCGTCGGCTTTTCGATTCCGTGCCGTGCTCGTGGCCCTGTGCGTCACACGTCGCCTGGAAGGTGCGGGTCAGGAGACGTTCCGGATTCCGGTTTCTGCTCACCATGGCACCCAGCAGGTTCGCTATGACGAGGCCACCCAGGATTCGCGACACGAGGATGCCGTTGTCCCAGCCGAAAGCCTGGTACGTCGTGATGATCGTCACCGGGTTGAGAATCGGGGCGGCAAGCAGGAACGTGATGGAGTCAGAAACCGAGAGCCCTTTGAGCATCAGTCCCCTGGCGAGTGGCATGTTTCCGCATTCGCACACAGGAAAAAGGACCCCAAGCAAAGAGAGCACGAATCGGCGCGGAACAGCGGCCTTCGGCAGACGGCGAAGGAGAAAGTTCTCGGGAAGCCAGACCTGCACGACGATGGATAGAACGATCCCGAGGAACACGAACGGGAGGGATTCGATGACGACGCTGCTCGACAGTGTGACGAAATCCTGTGCAGCCGTGCCCAGTTCCCACTCCGTCGTGGCGCCAATCGCGCGAACCGTGACCAGAATCCCGACAAAAGCCACGGCGAACGAGAGCCACCGGCGCTTGCCATCGACCGGACGTCGTCGTCGGACTGCCCGATGATCGAACTCCGCGGACCGGTCGGGGACAGATCCTTCGTCGATGTCTGAGAACAGGGATGGCAAGTCGCACCTCCCAGTCGCTTCGCGCCGCCAGACCGAGGCTAGCGGCGGGCAGAAGATTCTCTTGGTAGCGGCGCGCGGGCGGGTTGGAGCGTCCGCTCAGAACGGTGGGGGCTCATTCGACTCCGGCGAATGCGGCGACGCTGCCGCCGGAGGGGAAGAACTCCCTCTTGCACGAGACACGCTCACTGTTTCAGGCGGCGGAAGCGCCACCTCCGGCTCCGTGATGTAGATGCGACCGTCGGGTGACGTCCACTCGATCACCCCACCCCCGAGTTGCCGCGGATGCCACGTTGTTTCGTGTTTCATACGGTGGTGCTTAGGACACAGATGGCTGAGGTTCTCGCATTCGGTCCGCCCACCGTGCTCCCAAGCTTCGGTGTGGTCGATGTCACAGTGCTTCGCCTGCCGGTTGCAGCCTTCCCACCGGCAGGTGCCGTCACGCAGTTCGAGATACGCCCGCATCCTCTTCGTCGGCTGATACCTCGTCTGACCCAGTGAAAGCGGGGCGCCGGTGTCAGGATCGGTCAGAAGCCGGTACCAGGTCTCCGACTGGCCGGCGAGTTTGCGGGCCGTGTCAGGATCGATCGGACCATACCCGGCGAGGCCACCCGGTTCGTCGCTTCTGCCGAGCAGTGTCATCGCTGGAACGGTCACGAGAACGGTGGGGGAAATCCGACTGAAGGCCGTCGCCGGACGCAGACCTGAAGAACCCAACCCCGTGGCATCCGATTCGGGGCTGCTCGGGACCTGCGCTTTCGACTTCGCGGGTCCGGAGGCCTGCATCCCGCTGACAAGTCCTGTCGCAAGCGCATCGGCGCAGACGTCAGCGCCAAGCTGAGTAAGCGTTCGCGTATCTCCTGCGGATTGCAGCGTTCTTGCCGCGTCTCGGATGCTTGCGTACAGGGAAGTTGCCTCGGGAGCCGTCGTATACAGGTTCAGCCACGCCATTCCGTCGTGGGCCGGAACGAACTCGACCCTCCGGTCCTTCGCTGACGTCACGCGGCGCTCGGTGATCGAATCAGCGTCGATTCGCTCGCGCAGCATGCGTACCTTCTGGCTGAATTTCGACACTGTCAGCTTCTTCGCGTATTCGAGCGAGGCCTGCTCGAGCTCGAGCGCGAGGCTGTCGGACAGGGTTGCAACCTGGTCGACGATGGCCCGCGCGTGACGGAGGGAGATGTCACCCTCTCTCAGCGCCGCATGCGTCGACGGCAACCGATGCAGCAGCACCTCGCTGTCGCCGATCAGGCGGCCAGCGGTGACCTCCGGGATTCTGAGAACTGCCGCCACTTCGGCGACGAACGACCGGCGAACCATCTCCCGCCGCTGCACCTCGGTCAACGTCGACCCGAGAGTTATGACCCCGTGCTCCGTGGTCTCTGCGATGCGTCGGGCCTGATCGAGGAACTCGACCTTCCAGGCGTCCTGCTTCGCCTCGATCCGGTCGATAACCGCAACTGCGTCAAGCATCGCGCTGCAGGTCTCAGCGACCAGCGCCGACAAGGGCAACTCCGGCTTAACGACGGCGACGGATTCGTCGCCACCGGCGACCTCATCGGCGTCGCCGCCACCGATTTCGTCAGGAGCCTCATTGCTTTCCATACCTCAAGTGAACACCCGACCACCGACATTCACCGTCCGCGCCAACGGAGTACGGACGCCACAAAAACAGTTCAGTATTGGCTGTATAGTCATTCCATGCTGACCATTGCCTCACGTCTCGAGATCATGAACCGGCTCGGCCGCGCCATGGCAGATCCGACCCGATCGCGAATACTTCTGACCCTCATCGACGGTCCGAGCTACCCGGCGGATCTCGCGCGTGACCTCGACCTCACCCGATCCAACGTCTCGAACCACCTGACCTGCCTGCGGGACTGCGGCATCATCGTCGGCGAGGCGGAGGGACGGCAGACCCGATACGAGATTGTGGATGCCCACCTGGCGCAGGCTCTCAACACTTTGGTCAGCGTCACGCTCGCGGTCGACGAAAACGCTCCGTGCGTTGACGACGCCTGCACCGTCCCCGGCTGCTGCGAGGCCGGCGCGTGAGCGCCGTCCTTCCCGCAGAACGCCGGGCCGTTCTTTCCCGGCAAGTGCGGTGGATTGTCGCGTTCACGATCGGCTACAACATCATCGAGGCGATCGTTGCGATCACCGCTGGCGCTCTCGCTTCGTCGGCGGCGCTCATCGGGTTCGGTCTCGACTCGATCATCGAGGTGCTGTCCGCAGCTGCTGTCGCGTGGCAATTCACGCGAAAAGATCCGGAGCGCTGGGAGAAGCCCACGGTGCGGATCATCGCCATCGCCTTCTTCGCCCTCGCCGCCTACGTCATCGTCGATTCGGTCCTCTCGCTCGCAGGCCTCGAAGAAGTCGACGACAGCCCGCTCGGGATCACCATTGCGGCGCTCAGCCTCGTGATCATGCCGGCCCTCGCCTGGTTCGAGAGGCGAACAGGCAAGGAACTCGGCTCGGCCAGCGTGATGGCTGATGCCCGGCAGCTTCTGCTTTGCGCCTGGCTCTCCGGCTCTGTTCTTCTCGGTCTTCTGTTCAACACCGTACTCGGGTGGGGATGGGCGGATGCTGTCGCCGCGCTGGTGATCGCCGCGTTCGCGATCCGAGAAGGGATCGAAGCCTGGCGAGGAGACGTCGACTCCCCGTTCGAGCTGCTCTCCGCCGATGACGACGACGACGAAGTCGACGTCAGCTCACAACCGGATCACGACGCATCCGGACGACGCGCGGGATGACCCGGACGAAGGCAACCATGAGGAGCAGCTCGATGAGCGTCTGAGTGACGACAACGAGCGGCGACATGGCGTACGCGGCAGGCAACGCAAGCACGAGGGGAAGCACGACGAGGGAATTGCGGGTCACCCCGCTGAACACCACGGCGCGCTGAGCCGGGACATCGAGCGCTGCCACGCGACCCGCGCCGATGCCGACCAGCGTCATGACCGCGGCGAAGGCAACGAAAATCGGAACCACGGCGAGAAGCCGGGGAAGTTCCTGACTCACCCCGCCGATCTGGGACGCGACGACGACCGCCAGCGTGAGCATCATCAGCGGCACCATGGCGCTCATCACAACCTCGCGAACCATCTGCCCAATCTGGGTGCGCGCGGCAAAGTGTGTGAGTGCGGCCGCGGCCAGCGGCAGTGCGATCAGGAGCAGGAATGCCTGAATGAAGGGTCCCGGATCGACCGTTCGGGCATACGCCGGCCCCACCATGAACCAGAGGTACACGGGCAGAAGGAGCAGCTGCCCCAGCATGAGGAGCGGCGTCGCCGCCACGAGCCGGTCCCTCGCGCCGCCAGCGATCCCGGTGAACACGATCACGTAGTCGATGCACGGGGTGAGCAGGACGAAGAGCACTCCAAGGAGGAGCGCGTCGTCGTGCGCAACGAATCGGGAAAGCAGGAACACGATCGCGGGGGCGATAGCAAAGTTCACGACGAGAACGGCGGCGAGGAATCGACGGTCCCGAAAAGCCAGGCGGATGTGCGCGAACGGCACCCCCAGGAACGTTGCATAGAGCAGCAACCCGAGAACCGGGGTGATGGCGAGTTCAGCGGGGCGCGCAACCGCAGGCATCCACAGGCCGATCGCGGCCCCGCCCAGGAGGGCACCCAGATAGAGCGGCACCTGGCGCCGTTCCATCCGTTCTGCATGCGCTCTCACGCCTCCCATTGTCACAGGGTCGCGGCGAGGGAAACGGCGAACAAGAAAAGCGGCCGCCCATTGGGCGACCGCTTTCTCGGGAATCCCTGGTGAGAAGTCCCAGTACTTGCCCGCTGAGCTGCTAAGCCCAACTGGCGCGGGAAGCATTCTCCAGCGATGGAGTGCGAACGTGACCACCGGCACGGCGGAGATGTCGAGCTGCGCACGAACTCCAGACTGAAACTCGGCAGGCACCCAGACAGTAAGCGACAAGAGCCGCAACTTGTCGACCAAGAACGGCTCTTGAGTCAAGCACTCCTTTTCCGGAGCGTCTGTTATTGAGATTTTGTTTGCTCAGACAAGAAGTTCCGACTGGCTCGAGTTGAGAGCGTGCCCAACCGGGTCGGTCGTGGCTGCGCCGATCGCTGGGATGACCTGACCAACAATGGCTGTCACGGACTGGTCGATGTCGACGACGATTCCCGGTTCATTCTCCGCCAGTGGTTCGAGAGTGGCGAACTGCGAGTCGAGCAGCGCAGCGGGCATGAAGTGATCGCTCCGCCCTTCGAGCCGTGAAGCGAGGACCTCACGAGACCCGGAGAGATGCACGAAGCGGGTGCTCGGAGCCGCGCTCAGGATTGCATCTTGGTACGCACGGCGGAGAGCGGAGCAGGCGATGACCATCCCGCTCCCCTGCCAGCCGGCATCCGCCAGCGTCTTCCCTACCGTCTCGAGCCACGGCCAGCGGTCACCATCGTTCAACGGATGACCGCCAGCCATCTTCTCTACGTTGGACTGCGGGTGGAGTGAATCGCCGTCGACGAACGGAACACCGAGGGCGCCGGCGAGAAGTGCTCCGATTGTGCTCTTCCCCGAACCGGACACCCCCACCACGAAAGGGTTCGGGGGTACATGGAGCTCAAGGCAATCGGTGTGCCCCACAGCAACCACGAGACGAATAGAAATGGGCTTTTCCGGCTCCGGTAGCTACCCGGGCACGGCCAACGTCGGCGTGAGACCAGCGACGAAGTCCGTGATCTCATGCACCGAGACATCACGACTGCCCTGTCGTGTGGAGGCAGCCCGGCGAAGCCGACTCTCGAGAGCTGCATTCAACATCCCAGACGTCAGTCGGTCTTCGGCGCTCGAATCCGTCCCGCCCGTGATGATGACCAGGTTCGATGCTGGCAAGCCAGCGGTAAGGAGGCCCACTGCGCGAGCGAAGTCGCTGCCCCCTGGAGCGAGGCGTCGGGCGGAATCTTTGAACTCTCCGAGCCCATCTTCCCAGGGCTCGAGAATCACAGCGATTGAGTCCACATGGCCGAATGAGTGCCGAACATTCCGCAGCGCCTCCTCCAACGTCTCCTCTTCCGCATCGCGAACCTCGATCGACAGGATGGAGTCACCGTATTCGTTTACCAGCATTGCAAGCTGCGCGACATTGTGTTTGAGCACCGCGACGGTGTTACCCGCTCGGATCAGTCCTTCGGCGACGTATCGATCCCTGCCATCGCCTCCACCAACGACACACCAGACATCAGTCATCTCGAACCCCTCCCTGCTTAGTTTGATCTAGGCTAACTATTAATTAGTCAACAACTATTATCTGGGAGGGAGCCGATAGTGAGCCGACGCAAAGCACCCGAGCTTATGTCCGCGCTGGCCGAGGACCGCACTGCGATCGCGCAGGCGCTGGGAAGACGCCGACTAGATCCACTCCTGGCACTCGACCTGACGATTCAACAGCTTCGATTCGTGCTTCTCGTCGCATCCGGACAGGCCACTACCGGCCGAGAGATCGCGCACCACCTTCATGTGTCAGCCCCCACTGTCTCAGTCATGGTGGAACGTTTGGTGGAGTCAGGTTTCGTCGCGCGAGATGATTCCGTGCTGGATAGGAGAGTGAAACGGCTCTCAGTAACGGAGGCAGGTCGAGCGGTCTACGATGATCTACTCGGGCTCCGCGATGAGGCAGACGAGTTCCTCACCGAGCTGTCTGTCGACGAGCTACACGCTCTCGCACAAGGGACCGCTGCACTGCGGCGAGCCGTCGAACGCCACGTTCAGCGCGGTGGGATGGCGTAGCGGTCGCCTCGGTTGTGACGAGCGGGCAACAGCAGCACGATGACCAGTTTCCGTTCCTCGGCAAGCTTTGCCGCCGCGCATCCGCAGCACCGTCGTATCGGACCCGAGCATGGTCCAACCGCGTACGGGCATAACTCCAGCTAGAGACCCCTTGACCCGGGGCGAGCGCTTCAAGCGACGCTAACTGGGTCCGCTCGGTCAAACTGAATCCCCCCAGGACTCGGACCCTAACTTGCGTCGTGGTGCCCCTCATGTTGAAACCGACACTTTCATGCCGCTGTTCGGAAAGGACGCCAAACCAACGGGCAAGGGTGGTTGAGACCCGGCCAAGCAATGCGCCAAGTCGCACGGATGGTCGTCGACGCCGGCGCCCACGAACGCGGCGCTGTCGATCAACTGGTTCGGGACACCGAGCAACTCGCCGAAAGTGCGCCCTCGACGGGGTCACCGACATCGGGTGGGCAACCGCGGATGCCGGAAGCATCCGTTATCGGCATAAAAGGATTTCGACCGATGGTTCCAGTTGTACGCGTCGGTCAAGTACCGGTCCGACGCGCTGTACTTCCTCACTCCCGATGCGATGGCTGCGCTCATTGACACGGCCAGCGGCTACAACGGTGAGATCATCGACGACACTCTTGTGTTGTTCGCGCCGTCAGCCGTCAACTTCACGACGTCTGGACCGTGGGAGTCCATTCACGCGATTCTCGGCGACATCGCGTCACGAATCGCGGCAAGCGCGCGGCGGTACCGAGATGAACGGGTGCCAGGGCAACAGGTTGCGCCGGTGATCTCGTCGATCCGGGCGGCGCTCGATCATCCCGACGTTCCATGGGTGGCGCCTCGTCCCCTGATCGGCCCGGACGGCCGCCGACTGGGCATGCGTGTGCGCCATAACGGGTTCGTTTCCGTGGTCGGCGCCGTTGGGTGGCTCGGTCTTCTCACATTTCTCTACGTAGTGCCCGGCCTGTTTGCGTTCGCCGGATTCATGTCCATCATTGACGGTCGTTAGCGGGAACCCTCAGCGGAGTGACGAGCGCGGTTCAATCGGTCACGGAGCGCACCACTCGCGCGGGAGAGCCCACGACAATGGCGTTCTCTGGTACGTCCTTCGTGACCACGGACGCAGCAGCAACGACGGCGTTATCACCGATCGTCACACCCGCCAGAATGGTCGCGTTCGAGCCGATCCACACGTTGCGGCCGATGACGATCCGAGCCGGATGCATATCGGCGCGTCGGCTGGACGAAAGGTCATGATTGAGCGTGGCCATAACCGTGTTGTGCCCGATCAAGCAGTCGTCCCCTATGACCACACCGCCCTGGTCCTGGAATTTGCATCCGGAGTTGATGAAGATTCGCTTCCCGAGCGTGATGTTCTTCCCGAAGTCCGAGTAGAAAGGCGGGAACACCGTCACAGATTCGTCTACCGGTGTGCCGGTGAGCTGAGCCAGCAACTCCCGAACCCTGGCGGGTTCACGGTATCCGTTGTTGAGGTCTCCGGTGATGCGAAGCGCATCTTGGCTGACTCGGTGCATGACCTCGTGCAGTGGTGAGTCCCCGGTGATGGTCTGGCCGGCATTCAGCGAACGCGGAAGATCGTCGAGATCCATGGTGTCCCTTCGAATCTGGTTCGGTTGGCGCACGAAACGTGGGTTCCAACTTTGGAAGGCTTCGTGCCGCGGTCGCCCGGACAGCGCGACGGCCAGCCACAGCAGAAGGCAATCGTACCTGTGGGAAACCAGATGAGGCGACTATCCCATCGTCACGGAGCAACCCTCTGCGGACCACCTAAGGGCGACGGATTGATCGTGCATACCCCGCGCGCCAGCTGGGAGGAACCGAACGTTGATCTCGAAACGGAATTGGTCGCCACGCGCCGCGACACTCGTGCCAGTGGCCACCCGCGGATAGTTCCTTCAGCGCAAGCGAAACCCCAACGCCGCGGGCGTGAACACGAATCTTCCCTGGATCGCGGTTGCCCCCAAAATGGCGACCTGAGTGGCGAGTCTCATAAGAGGGATGCTCGTGGTCCATTTCAAGGATCTTCTCGGCGGACATCGTAGACACCTCAATGTCACGTTCCAAGCGGCCTCTGCTGTCGTTTGGCATGCTTTTGTACTCTTCCCATGTCCACACGAAGAGCAGGTAACTAGCTCGGTTAGGACCCAATACTCAGAACGCGGCAACCGAGCCGCAGCGGCCGTCGTTTTCACGCTGCGGGCTCAAGGGCGACAGCTCTTTCTTGTCCAGTGGTCCTTTGAAGCTCCGCACCCAGGAGAAGCGCTGATAGCTTCATATGTGGAGTCCGCGCCACAACTTTCAGAGAAGGTTCGTGTCACTCTTGAGTCAGCAAGACGTGTGGACGGCCAATCTATTTGCGAGTTGCACTCAGCGGGCTAACCCCGCAAGCTCCGACTCGAACAACAGCGCTGTCTCGACATCAAGGACAAAGTTCACTGCCCTGGCGGTCGAGATTGCTGTTGAAACCCGCGAGGCGCCGCTGAGCGGAATCACCGTCTGTCCGATCGATCCAACCCACGCGAGGGCGATCGTTTGGATCGTTGCACCGAGTACCGCCGCCCGCGCCACAGACAAAGGCAGCAACTGCTCGAGCATTGAAAGTTTCTCAGATCCGCCTAGTGGCGAGTATGCGAGGAATGCGATGCCGTCTGAAGAACAACGCTCGGCCATCCTCTGGTGAGTTCGATCAAGGGGCGAGAGTGGATTCTCCACGGCGGTAATCGTCGCGACTCTGCGAGCGATTGCTAGTTCCTTCTCGGTGACGTTCGATATCCCGATTGCCTGTATTTTGCCTTCAGCGCGCAATTCCTCCAAAGCGCCGACGCTTTCTTCGATTGGGACGCGAGGATCCGGCTTGTGAATGAAATAAAGCGGCAACGAGTCAATCGAAAGCTTTTTTAGACTCGCCTCGCAGTCAGAGCGAAGGGACTGAGGCGAAGCGTCAATGCCAAAGCGATGGCCGGACCGGTAGTGTCCCCCCTTCGTTACAACGGTCACACTATCTTCCCGATCCGAAAGCACTTCGCGGATCAGGCGCTCGTTGTGATGGTCTTCATCAGCTCGGCTGTATGCGCGTGCCGTGTCGATGAGGGAGAACCCGGCGTCAAGCGCGGCGCTAAGAACCCTTTTGCCATGATCGTCGTCAAGGTCTTCCCGCAACGAGAGGGCTGCGGCACCAAAGCCGATCGGGCCAACTGCAACTTGCCCTATCCGTCGATCATCCATGGCGTCCGAGCCTGCCGTGATCGACAGAAACCGTTGTGCTCACGAGACGGAGCTCCGACGAACGAGCAAGTCAGGCTTCAAGACAACGGTCCGGTGGACATGCGCCTCCGAATTGTCCACTTCCTCCTCTAACAGTGCGGCCGCAAGAGCTCCCATTTCATGTCCGGGTTGCGCGATCGTCGTCACCGGTACTGCGCTTTCAGAGGCGTGCTGATTATTGTCATAGCCCGTAAAGGCGATGGACCCCGGCACAGCAATACCGGCCGATAACACTCGCTCGATACAGCCAATTGCGAGAGAGTCAGCTGCGCAAACAATCCCGTCTGGGCGGTCAGCGCTTGCCCGCGCCGCGATGTCATCTCCAACGCCGCGTCCGACGCGCACCGCCAGGCCCGTGGTCTCGATGATTTCCAGCCCCACCCCAGGGGACTCTTCAACCGCTTTGCTAACACCCTTCAAACGGTCGGCGACCGCATGGAGCGTAAACGGGCCGCCCACGAAGAGTAAGCGTTGGCGACCAGCGTCAATGAGATGACGTGCCGCAAGATACCCGCCATACTCCTCATCCACGATGACCCCGCAGCTTTCTCCCTCGACCCCTGGCCAGTTCACAAAGACAACCGGGCGGCCGTGACTGCGAACTCGAGCGGCACCCGCTTGCTCGCCGTCAAGCGGCGCAAGAATGATGCCTCGGACGCGAGTCTCATCAAACAACTCCAGATACTCGTTCTGACGGGTGCGATCCACGTCACTATTGGCCAGCAGCACCTTAAGGCTGTTCGCTGCGGCAGCCACTTCAATTCCTCGAGCAATGTCGACGAAGAAGGAGTTCCCGATGTCCACCAGAACTGCACCGATGGTGTTTCCGGTCCCCTTGGCTAACCGACGCGCGGCATCATTCGGGACAAAGGCTAATTCGTCCACAGCCGACGCTACTTTCTGCCGCGTACGTTCGCTCAGCAGGTGCGGCCTGTTGAAAAAATTGGAGACGGTGCCGTGCGATACACCGGCACGTAGTGCGACGTCCATCATCCGGGAGTCCCCACCTTGGGCACGCATGCGTGAGGTTGACACCAATGTCCACTCCTCGATCTTGGCCGGAGATTCCGACTCAATTGAATCGTTACACAAATTCTCTTGCAAATTGAGGATATCGCACCTAATGTACTTGATGCGCATCAATTGATGCGCATCAAGTACGCATTCGGCACCACACGGCGCCTGCATTCAAGGAGGAATTGCACATGTCACGACACATGAGTCGGAAAGCCGTAGCGGCGCCGATCCTTGCAAGCGCCGGCGCGCTCGCGCTTCTACTCACCGGTTGCGGCGGAGGTGGCGGCGCGAGCAAGGCTGCCACAGAGTTCACCTACCTGATCAACTCAGAGAACACCATGATTCCGGGCCAAATCACCGCGCTCAGCGAGGATCAGTGCAAGACCGAGAACACTGCGCTGCCCCTGAAAGTGGAAACAGTGCCGCAGACGAACCTGGACCAGAAGCTCCAACTCCTTGCTGGCCAGAATTCGCTGCCGCCCATGTTCGCCGCCGGAAACGCCCCCGACCTGACCAAGACCCTCGATGAGTCTGGAAATGTCGTCGACTTCGAAAAGGCACTGGCGGATCTCGACGCCCTCGACAACATCGAACCGGCCGCAATCAGCACCATCAAGGCGCTCTATGGCGGCAAATTCAACGTGTTGCCATTTCAGTACAACATCGAAGGAATTTGGTACAACAAGCAGCTCTTCGCCGACGTCGGCGTCGAGATTCCCGAGACCTGGGACGACCTCGTCAGCGCAGCAGACGTCATCTCAAAGACAGGCGTTACTCCGTTCGCGGCCTCCGGCGAACAGGGATGGCCGCTCACCCGCCTCGTCGGCGACTATATCTTCCGTGATCTCGGCTCAGACGCACTTCAAAGGGTGGCAGACGGGGAGGCGAAGCTCACCGATCCCGAGTACGTGAAGGCTGCGGCAGCCGTCGCCGAACTCGGCAAGAACGGCTACTTCGGTCAAGGAATCGGGTCGATCGACTACGACACTGCGGCCTCACAGTTCCTCACCGGCAAAGCCGCGATGTTCTATATGGGTAGCTGGATCCTAGAGTCGATGAATGATGAGGAAGCCAACCAGATCGGCATCGACAACGTGGGATTCATGCCGTTCCCCGCGGTTGAGGGCGGCAAGGGTTCCATCGACGAGTACCCGGCGAACGTTGGTTTGCCGACGACGATGAACGCAAAGGTTTATGACGACAGGGTCGCCGATTGGCTCGGTTGCATCGCAGAAAACTACGGCAGTGCGGCGCTTCAGGATCAGGGCACCATCTCGGGCTTCAAAACCAATAGCGAAGTGACCGGAGTTGCCCCACTCACGGAGGAGATCCAGTCAACCATTTCCGAGTCCACTTCAAGCGTGCTCTGGTTCGAGGCGCTGTTCACGACTAAGGCGACCACTACGAGCCAGACGAACGCCGCACAGCTTGTGACTGGGGCTATCAGCCCAGAGGAATTCATGTCTCTCGTCCAGGCAGACCTCGACAACTGATCGACCGGGGTGAGGTGGTCGACTGACTGCCTCACCCCACCCATCGCCGACCCGGAACTTCGACATCCCTCTCGGCAAGGAATGAGTGAATTATGAAACATGTTCTTGGCGATAAGAGGGCTATCGCGATCCTTCTTGGCCCAGCTCTGCTCGTCTATACCGCAGTTATGCTGATTCCGGTGATCTGGTCTCTCGGGTACACCGTATTCGAGGGCAACGCCATCGTCGGCTTCTCGTTCGTTGGCTTTGACAACTTCACACGCATGGTCGGTGACCCGAGAGTGTGGGACGCTGTGCTCTTCACCCTGAAGTACGCATTCGTCGTCACCGTTGGTCAGGTATTCATCGGCTATCTGATGTCCCTCCTGTACGTCTTCGTGCTGAAGAAATCATCGAACATCATCCGTACATTGGTGTTCTTCCCCGTCGTCCTACCGACGGTGGCGGTTGCTTTGCTGTTTCAGAAGATGTTCGAGGTGGCGCCTGCGACTGGCGTCGTCAACTCGGTCATCAACAGCTTCGGCGGTGATTCTGTCGACTGGTTCGGCAGCGGCGCAAACGCCTTCCTCGTCATCGCCATCATGGACATCTGGCGCTCCATCGGCTTCTACGGCGTATTGCTCTACGCCGGAATTGTCGAGATTCCCGAAGACACGCTCGAGTCCGCCCGACTCGATGGAGCCACCGGGTGGAGCCTCGTCCGGCACATCGTGCTTCCACTTTCGTTGCCGGTGCTTCTCTCGGCGATCATCTTCAGCATTAACGGCACCCTCAAGGTGTTCGACTCGATCATCGCCCTGACGAACGGCGGCCCTGGCAACGCAACCAGTCCCCTCACGCTGTACATGTTCCAGACTTCCTTCTCCTATGGCGAGTACGGGTACGGCAGCACGATCGCTCTCCTCCTGACAATGATCTGCCTCGTCGTGACTGTGTTCATTTTCCGTTCCTCGCGTCGCGACCTCACGAAAGCGTGACCCCGATGACCTCCACCTCGCTCGCCCCCACCGGCGCAGATACATCTCAGTCCGGGCACCAGAAGATGCGCCCATCCCAAGCCAGTCGTCGCCTCAGACGAGGCCTGATGAAGTTGCCGGCGAACATCCTCGTCGCGCTCATTCTGGTCGTCACGATCTACCCGATGATCTGGCTGCTCTTGAGCTCGTTCAAAACAAACGACGAGTTCATCAACGGAGATACGTTCGCTCTGCCGCAGGCAATCAACTGGCAGAACTACATCGACGCGTGGACCACCGGCAATATGGGTCAATACCTGGCTAACAGTGCCCTCGCGGTCTTCCCAGCACTCGCGCTGATTATCCTGTTTGGCACCGCCGCCGGGTTTGCACTCGAAGTCATGGTTTGGAAAGGGCGCAACGGCGTTTTGCTCGCTTTTCTTATCGGCATCATGGTCCCTGGGCAGATGATTCTGCTGCCCCTGTTCACCGTGTACTTCCAGACCGGCCTGTCCGGCTCACTATGGCCGTTGATCATCACCTACACGGGAATCGGGCTCCCTCTCACTGTCTTCATGATGGCGACGTTCTTCCGCTCCATCCCTCGCGAAGTCTTTGAAGCGTCGACACTCGATGGAGCTGGAATCATCCGTTCCTTCTTCACCATCGGCTTCCCAATGGTCCGCAACGGCATCTTCACCATTGCGTTGGTGCAGTTCTTCTTCATCTGGAACGACCTTCTCATCGCCCTGACCTTCACCAACAGTTCTGACCTCCGAACCATTCAGGTCGGTCTGCTCAACTTCACAGGCGAGTTCGGTGCAACGCAGTACGGCCCTCTGTTCGCCGCCATTTGCATTAACGTTTTCGGGACCCTCGTGCTCTACCTCGCGCTCAATCAGCGCGTCATGAAGGGTCTCACCGCCGGCTCAGTGAAGGGCTAATCCCGGCCGTCTCAGCCTCATTCTCAGCACCACCCTCGACAACAAGCCGCGAGCGGCTCGTAGAAAGGCGCCTCTCGCCATGTCTTTTTTCCCCTCCGATCCGTCGCAGACCACAGTCGTCTCGTCCGCTCAGATCTCTGCACCGCGTTTCGAGCACCTGGCAGAACCTTTCGGCATCGGTGTCCCAACCCCCCGAGTGTCGTGGAAGATCAGCGGCGAACTCGATCCGGAATTTACGCAAACGGCGTACCAGCTCGAATCGACTCGCCACAGCGACATCCGACTTTCGGACATCGTCGAATCAGCAGAACAGGTATTAGTGCCCTGGCCCTTCGAAGACCTTGCCTCACGTGATGTGGTCACCGTACGCGTCCGAGTGAGAGGGAACGACGGCAGCTGGTCCAGCTGGAGCGAGGCGACAGCGGTCGAGGCCGGACTCCTCCAACCGGAAGATTGGGTCGCCGTCCCCATCGGTCCCGCATGGACCGAAGACCCAGAGGCGGAGCGCCGCCCGCCTCTGGTACGACGAGAGTTCCCGCTGGTCCGTGACATCATGTCGGCTCGGCTGTACGTCACCGCACACGGCCTGGCGGAGGTCGAGATCAACGGCAATCGCATTGGCGAAGACGCGCTCGCACCAGACTGGACTGTCTACGGCGAGCGACTCACCTACCGAACATACGATGTGACTGAGGCTCTCGTCAGCGGGGAGAATGCAATCGGGGCATGGCTTGGCGATGGCTGGTACCGCGGTCGGATCGGATTCCACGGTGGCTATCCGAACCTCTACGGGTCCGACATCTCGCTCATCGCGCAACTCGAAGTCACGCATTCTGACGGTCGCCGCACCACCATCGCGACAGATCCCACCTGGACAGCGGGGTTCGGCCCCATTTTGACCAGTAACCTCTACTTCGGCGAATCATACGACGCCAGAGAAGAGCGCCCAGGCTGGTCGCGTCCGGGGTTCGACGCTGCGGGATTCAGCCCAGTCATAGTGACCCACCGAGATTCCTCCACTCTCGTCGCGCCCCAAGGCCCCCCGGTCCGCAACACGCAAATTGTGCAACCTCAGCAAGTTCTGACGTCCCCTTCCGGTGCGACGGTGCTGGACTTCGGTCAGAACCTCGTCGGCCGGCTTCGCATTCGCGTTACCGGAGAAGCCGGCGCCACCGTCACGCTCAGGCACGCGGAAGTGATGCAGGACGGAGAGATCTACACACGACCACTGCGTGGCGCACTCTCCACCGACCGATACACACTCGCCGGGAAAAAGGACGCAACAGGCCAAGCCCAGCAAGAATCGTGGGAGCCGCGGTTCACCTTTCACGGTTTCCGCTACGCGGAAATCACCGGCTGGCCTGGCGATTTCGACCCGTCCCAAGTCGAGGCGCTGGTTTACCACAGCGATATGGAGCGGACCGGATGGTTCGAGACCTCGGACCCTCTCCTCAACCGCCTGCACGAGAACGTCGTGTGGGGAATGCGCGGCAACTTCGTCGGGCTCCCCACCGACTGCCCGCAGCGCGATGAGCGACTTGGATGGACCGGAGACCTGCAGGTCTTCGCGCCGACGGCATCCTATCTCTACGATTGCTCGGGACTGCTGAGTTCATGGTTGCGAGATGTCGAGGCCGAGCAACTCGAGGATGGAACGGTCCCTTGGTACGTACCGGTCATCCCAGGCGGCGACGAGTGGACACCAATCCGCCCCGGCGCTGTATGGGGCGACGTCGCGGTGCTAACGCCCTGGGTCCTGTTTGAACGCTTTGCCGACCGCGGCGTGCTCGCAACACAATACGACAGCGCGAAACGGTGGCTCGATCTCGTCGACCGACTCGCGGGTGACGACCACCTGTGGAATGACGGCTTCCAACTCGGCGACTGGCTGGATCCCGCCGCACCACCGAACGACCCCGCCGACGCGACAACTGACCGTTACCTCGTCGCGACGGCGTATTTCGCGGAGTCTGCCAAACGGCTCTCCCAAACAGCAGCCGAGCTCGGATTTGACGAGGACGCAAACCACTACCGTGTTCTCGCCCGGAAGGTGAGGGACGCTTTCGCGCGTGAATACGTACTCCCGAGCGGTGAACTCACGAGTGACGCACAAACGGCCTATTCCCTTGCCCTCGTTTTCGACCTATTGCCAACCCAATCACAACGAGAGTTCGCGGGTAATCGCCTCGCCCAACTCGTGGCCGCCGCTGGTAACCGGATCGCAACCGGTTTCGCCGGAACGCCGGTCATATCCGATGCGCTCACGGCCTCCGGTCACCTCGCCTCTGCATACGATCTCCTGTTTGAGGACGAATGCCCCTCGTGGCTCTACACCGTGAAGCAAGGCGGAACGACGATATGGGAGCGCTGGGACAGTTTGCTGCCTGACGGCACCGTGAATCCAGGCGGCATGACCTCCTTCAACCACTATGCCCTCGGCGCAGTGGCTGATTGGATGCATCGAACCATCGGTGGGTTGCGCAGTATCTCCCCCGGCTACCGACGGATCGCCGTCAAACCTCAACCCGATGCCCGACTCACGTCAGCTACCGCCGTCCACGAGTCCCCTTACGGTCGCATCGAAGTTGCGTGGCACATAGAGGGGGGCTCGTTCGTCGCTCGCGTCCAGGTTCCAGTGGGAGTGACCGCGGAGGTGGACATTCTCAGTGAGGCACGCGAGACAGTCGGACATGGAACACACGACTATCGGGTCCCCTACCTGGCAATCCGAGAGATTTCATCGGAACCTGTAGCGACGGCCGCAGGCGTCTGAGTCCTTGCCCGCTGGCCGGTCACGACCGACCGGCCAGCGGCAAGTCCGACAGCGAGGCCCGGCGGGATCCGACGTCCTCCGGAACAGGGGTGTCGAGGTCGGCCGTGACCTCGGAAGCCGCGTGGCTTTGCCTTGGCCTTGTCTCGTCTAGGTCTGAGCCGCGTCGCTAGACGCGTCACGCTAATGCATCCTGGTCCCAAATAAACCCCATCAAGGCACCCTTCAAGACGCGCTCCTTTCCAGGTTCTGTCCAATGGCATGGATCGGTCGTAGCATGCAGGCTATGGCCGTGGATCCGAAGCATGCTCGTTCAGCCCGAAGCGCAGCCGCTCTGGTAGCGGCCGTTTTGATCGCTGGGTCATTCCCCGCGTGCTCGATCAACAGCAGCGATCCCTGCTTTTGGCGAGTGTACGAGACGACCGAACAGACCGTCGAGGACTCCGACCTGGTGGTGTCCGGGACGATAAGCGGAGTGAGCGGCGAGCGAGTCATCAGTGATGTTGTGGCGAACGTGTGGAACGTGAACATCACCGGTTGGCAGAAGGGCGAGAGCTCTCAACAAATCGAGGTGGCTTCAACGCCCGAAGGCTGCCGTCCTGGCGACGCACCATACCCGCGGGCCGGCGATCCGCTTGAGCAACACATCGGTGCGAGCGTCACGCTTTTCCTGACCGCAGAAGGCGACGAGTGGCGCACCATTACTCCCTGGCAAGCGGTGTTGCCCTCCGGCGCTAACGATGCGATGCCGAAGTCCTGGCCGGACCTGGACGGGCTCAAATCGTGAGCAGGTCACGACCTAACTCCATAAGGCGAACCCTTACTGCACTTGACGTCGGTGTTCCGCAACCGTAAGAGGTTCATTGAGCACATTGCGGTTGCGTGGCCGCCTATACCCCGCGAATCCACCGTGCGTATCATGGGGTCCATGAAGGCGATGCGGAGGATGCGGACGTGGCTCGGCATTGTGCTTGGCCTGTTCTTCGTGATCGCTGGGGTCTGGTTCCTCATCCTTGACGCGGCGGACTATCGAGGATGGGCGCTTCTCGCGATGGCGCTTCTGAACGGAATCGTCCTCTGGGGGTTCCTGACGGACGATGACCCCAGCCAAACGTGGCGGCTTTGATTCTTCTGGAGACGGATTCAACGAAGCTCAGCTGCCGGCATGCTTACTCGGGCAGACCCGGAGCAGTCGATATGTATGACAACGGGGACCTCGCTCCAAAGATCGACAACTCACGCCGTGACATCTCCTGATCCATAAGAGTTAGCTGCGCAGCCCTGCACGGACGTACGGACGTAGAATCGGGGACCCTCCAGCCAAACCTGGCGAAACGAGCCTTGGAGTCGCTTGGGAATGCTGTACGGGAAGGCTGAACGGGAACGACAAGCGCAAAGGTTGAGCTTGTGTTTCCGGAGCGATCCGGTCGTGAAATGATCGAAACGTGCCGTACTCAGTTGGGGAACTTGTCGAGTACATTGCCGAGCCAGTCTTTGACCTGATCATTCAGCCTGGCGATGTTGGTCGGGTGACTCTAGTAGAGGACGGATGGGTTCATGCGCTCTGGCCGCGAAGCGGCGAGCACAGCGTGCCGATCAGAAACGTTCGACCAGTGGCGCCTCGTTAGAGCGTCCAAGCTCCGAAGTGTACGGCGAGCCAGATGGTGGCATACCCCCCCCAGCCCTGAATGTGCGCAAGCGGCGTGCCGCCTCTCTATTGAAAACGTCGTTCAGCAGCGAGTCCGCAATACGGACGTTCAACGCGTCGGTCCTTGACCCTGACGGGCTGAGATATCAGTCTGCGCGTCATGACCGAATTACTGATTGGCTACGCACGCGTATCCACTAATGAACAAGATTTGACCGCCCAAACAAACGCCCTAGAACGCCTCGGTGTGAGGCCGGCATTGATTTACACCGACCACGGCCTCACCGGCACCAACCGTGCCCGCCCCGGTTTACGAGAAGCCTTGGCAGCGTGCCGCAGCGGCGACACACTGGTCGTCGCCAAACTCGATCGGCTTGCCCGCTCCCTCCGCGATGCGAAGGACATCATCGATGAGCTCACGGCTAAAGATGTCAAGCTCAGCATCGGTGGATCCGTCCATGACCCGAACGACCCCGTCGGCCGCCTGCTTTTCAACGTTCTAGCCATGGTCGCCGAGTTCGAATCGGACCTCATACGCGCGCGAACACGGGAAGGAATGCAGATTGCGAAGGCGAAAGGACGGCTGCGTGGAAACCAGCCCAAACTCTCCAACACGTAGCAGAAGCACCTCATGGAGGTGCACAACGCTGGCACCCATTCGACCGCAGAAATAGCTGAGCTCTTCAACGTCGCAAGGTCAACGGTCTACCGAACGATTGAACGACAACTGCGATCAGAACACTGACGTTCCACGCCCACCAGCTAACGCGGTCGAAAAGCGCGCAACGACCGCGTCAGCTGGAAACCCTCAACGGGACGTAGAGGCGTCTCTGAAAGCGAATGGCTCACCATGACAGCGCGCGTTCCCTGCCTGGGCGGTGCCACTACGCGAGGGGCGGTAAGGCGTCGCCGCGCAGGGCGCGGCGGGCCGCTCGTTCGACCGCGTTGACCAGGTCTGCCAGTCCTGGGTCCTCGATCGGGAAGTGGCCGCACTCGCGCAACATGACCATTTCTGCCGGAGCGGCGATCCGATTCAGCCATCGCGTGCTGACTTCTACCGGCGTCCAGGCGTCCTTCGCCGGATGAGCCAGTTACTGGGATCCGCATCTCCTCTGGTGAAACGTGGCGGTAGGTCATGAGCGACGCGAGGAATCCAAGCGGCACTTTCGCCCCTCCCATACCAACACCTCGCTCTCCGTTATCGCGCCTAGACGTAGCGCCGGCCAGTCGTCGACGTCGCGGAGGAGTTGGCGATCGTGGGTGGAAAGCACCACGGCTGCCTGGGTCGCGCTGAGTGCGTCGGTGAGTTCGTCAACGAGCGCGATCGACAGATGGTTGGTGGGCTCATCGAGCAACAGCACGTGTGGTTTCGTCGCGAGTACCAGGGCGAGGTCGAGGCGGCGTTGCTGTCCCATCGACAGCTCACCGATGCGCTTGCTCGATTCTCGAGCGCGCAGGATACCGAGCTGAGAGAGGCCAACCGCTTCCGACGCGGGGAGTTTCCCGGCCGCCACGAGCGCGTCGACGTGGGCGGCGTAGACCTCGCTCGCTCGTCGTTGTAAAGGTAAGTCCGTCTCCTGTCGGAGGAATCCGAGGCGAGCGGTCTGCGGCACCCGAATCGAACCGGTATCGGGTTGCAGTTCGCCCGCAATCACGCCCAGCAGGGTCGACTTGCCAACACCATTCGCACCGGTTACCACCAGGCGACCGCGGTGCGAGAGCGAGAACGTTACAGGGCTGGCCAACCGGCCCTCCACGCTGATGTGCTCCGCGCTTAGAAGCACTGCGCCGGTCCTGGTCGGCAAGTCAGGGAAACGGAATTGCAGTGGCGGTTCCGGCACGATCACCGCGTGCGCTTCAAGCTGTTCCTGTCGACGATGGACACTCTGCACGAGACCACCCGCGTGGGTGGCACGACCGTGCTTGTTGGTGCCCTTCTCCGGCCGCCAACCCGAGACGAGACGGTTCTGCGCCGAGCTGAGGCTGTCCTGGAGACGAGAATGCTCGGCTTGTTGCCGCTCGTACTCCTGTTCCCACCGTTCGCGCTCGGCCTGCCGACCCTCGCGATACCCGGCGTACCCGCTGCCGTATACCCGGGCGCGATTGTCGAGCGTCGGGTCGAGGTCGACGATGGTCTCCGCGACGTCCGAGAGCAGCGCGCGATCGTGCGTGACGACGACCACACCGCCAGCACGTGCCCGTAACTGCGCGCTCAAGAACTCAAGCCCGGATCGGTCGAGGTGGTTCGTTGGCTCGTCGAGCAACAGGAAATCGCCATCCGCGCCGAGCAGGCATGCTAGGCGCACTCGATACCGCTGCCCCACGGAGAGGTCACCGAGCAACCGGGCAGGGTCGGTCTCTGCGTCGAGCGCTTCGAGCGCGATCTTCACCCGTCGCTCGGCGTCCCACGCGTCGAGAAGTTCGGCATGCTCCAACGCGGCGGCATAACGTTCAGCAGCGCCAGCCGTGCCAATTGACAGCGCACGTGCCGCGTCATCGAGAGATGCCAGCGCCGCGAGTGGCTCGGCTATCGCTTTCGCAACTTCCTGCCCTACGGTGCGATCGTCGCTTGCTGCCATCTCCTGTTCAGCGATGCCCAGTGTCCCGATGCGTTGCACAGTGCCGGCGTCGGGAGCCAGTGCGCCGTCGAGCACGTGGAGAAGGGTCGATTTCCCACGCCCGTTCTCTCCAACGATCGCGACGCGCGATGTGGGCGCCACTGTGAGGTCGACGTGGTTGAGAACACGGGCGGCTCCGCGCATCACGGAGATATCGGAAGCGATGAGCTGGGCGCGCTGGCGCGCCGGTAGATGATTGGTGGGGGTGAGCATTCGAATCCTTCGGAACGACGCGCCAGAGGAACCCGCGAGGGCAGGACGGCGCGCAAATGACGGCGACCCACGAGGGGTCGAAAACGAGCGGCCGCCGCAGGCTCGGATAACTCAACGAGCGCGGTGGGCCTTACTCAGCCGTCACAAGAAATACAAATGCACCCCTCCATCATACGGTGCCGCAAAGTCCGCCTGAAACTCCCACAGCGGAACCTGTCGGACTCTCATCGGGAACCCTCTACGGGACGGAACCCCGAGCGGTCGACCTTCACTCGATGTGGCGCCTGCCATTCAATAGCGCGTGCTGCGAGTATTGGGTGGCGGCCTTCTGGCGGTCGTGTGGCGGCCCATTGGCGTCGTCGTGGCGTGGTGCTGGCACACGGTCGGAGCAAACATGGGTTCTATGAACAAGACACGAATTATCGAGCTTCGACAAGCGCAGGGGTGGACCCAAGAACGACTCGCGACCGAGAGCGGTATCGGACTCCGAACGGTCCAACCCCTCGAAGCGGGAGAGGACGCGAGCCTTGAAACGTTGTCGCTCGTCGCGGAAGCCTTGCGCGTCTCCGTCCGAGACCTCTTCACCGCTATCGACGATGCCGGACTCAGCAGCCGCGTCGACTCGCTCGAGGACCGCACCCATCAACAGCAGGTCGCCCGCGACCGGATCACCGGCGCCTGGCGATGGCTCTACATCGGCATCGGCGTCGTTCTCACCCTGCTCAGCTTCACCTTCGCACAGGGACTGGTCCTGTTCCTGGGCTACTGGATCGGCGGCACGATGATCTTGCTCGCAATGCGCAGGCTCTACCTGGAACCCCATCTCGATGAGAAGTATCCACTCGCACGCGAGAAACCGTCTCGCCGCGCGCGTCGACAGATGCAGGACGCGGCACAGCAATCATCGGAGGATCGGCAGGCCTCTGAAGTAGAGCAATAATCGACCCCACTGTGAACGGAACATCTACCGGACCGATTGGCGGAACACCCAGCGGGGCGAGTCCAGGTAGGCCGGTGAGCGGCAGCATTGTCGAGGTAGCGCAAGAGCCGTCAGCTGTCCCCCCACCCGTAGCGTTCCCAGGCCTCACCGCGCGCGTCCCCAGTGAGAAACTCGACCCGTAATACGGCAGGTGCTCTGTCGAACCAGTCATCCGCGGGTTCCGGATCGGTTTCCAACTGCCAGGCAGGGACCGGCCAGTTGTCCAAATCGATTCCTTCCGCCTCAGACGAAGTAAACTCCCCGTCATCCACTCGCTCGTCGGGAGTGTCCGGCTGGAGCCACTCCATGTAATAGACGACGTCGTAGGGGTCCGAGAATCGCCGCCACCACAGCGCTCCGGCTATCTGATCCGCCCTTTGTCCCACCCGAAAGGATAGATACCCGACCGGTCTTCCGTCGTGCAGAAGGCGTCCGATCGTATTCTCGAACGTTGCGAGACTCGACGGGTAAGAGTGGTCGTCTTGATAGACGGGGTTCCATGGCACGATCTCTACCTTTCGGAATGCTGCGCGGCTTCTTTCACCAATGGTCAAGCTACTCGATGGTTGCGGGAGCGCTCTCGACCATGCCACGGCATGGAAGGCGTCGGCCAATATTCAGCGATGCTCACTTGCAGCGTGTTCAGAACCGGACCGCTAGCCGGACCTTCAGCGGACACTCCCCCACGATTCCGGTGCCCAGCGCACCCGCCCGCGCGAGATTCGCACTGACGCACCTTTTGCGGACGCCGCACGTTGGCCAGCGGCATCGTAAAGAAGCAGGGCTCGAAGACCGCTTGGGGGAAGCGTCGCTCTGGCTACCCGCTTGGTCATGAGAAAGTCAGACGTCGACCGAGTAGTTCAACTCCAGATCATCGGCAGGCACTCCCCTGATTACCCAACTCACGCGAGGAGTCTCCGTGATCGTGATCGTGATCTCGATGTCGTTCTTCGAGAAACCAAGAGCAGCGACATGGGCCTTCAGCGGACGACGGAGGTTCTTTCTCGTTTCTCTCGAGCGCCTTTCCTCGAGACGAGTTGACGAAGGTGGACGATCTCGTCCCCTCAGGGCATCTAACCCCGAAACTTGCCGACACAGGAGGCTCGAGCTCCTCTACGAGCACAAGGAAGCCCAAGCGCTAGATTGACGAACCGCCAACGTCCCGCGGCCAAAGCTCTGCGCCCAGCCCTCGCTCGAGTCGAGCGATTGTCGCCAGGTCTGGCCACACCTGCCCGTCTAGAATCGCAAGCAATGTCACGTGGCTCAGACCCGAAGCTGCTGCCACCGAACGGACGCTTCTCGAACCGATTCCAGCGCGGAGGTTCTGCGCGAATAGCCGAGCAATCTCACCGATTGGGTCATCGCTCTTCCCCTCTGGCCACGACTTGGTCAACTCTTTCGGGGACGCTCGGGACGTCCTACCCATCAGCTTGCCGTTCGCACACTCGCCGAACGCTGGTCGATAGGTTGCCCGAGACTTGCGCGACTAACTCCGCGAAACCGCTTCCAACTTCGACAAACAAGACCTTGGCTCAACTTCCGTGAATGGCTCAACTTTCGTGGCTTTAGCTCAACTAATTCGAGGCTTGGCTCATGTTTCGTGACGTCTCACAGTAAATCGGAATTGCAAACCTCGCTCGGAACCTACACCTGGTTAGAAGTCCCAGTCCTCGTCTTCGGTGACAACAGCCTTACCGATGACGTACGACGAACCCGACCCGGAGAAGAAGTCGTGGTTCTCGTCAGCGTTCGGTGAGAGAGCCGACAGGATCGCCGGGTTCACATCGGTGACCGTCTTCGGGAACATCGGCTCGTAGCCGAGGTTCATGAGGGCCTTGTTGGCGTTGTAGTGCAGGAACTTCTTGACGTCCTCGGTCAGACCGACGGTGTCGTAGAGGTCCTGGGTGTACTGCACCTCGTTGTCGTAGAGCTCGAACAGCAGGTTGAACGTGTAGTCCTTGAGCTCCTGGCGGCGCTCCTCGGTCTCGTTCTCGAGGCCCTTCTGGAACTTGTATCCGATGTAGTAACCGTGGACAGCCTCGTCGCGAATGATGAGGCGGATCATGTCGGCCGTGTTGGTGAGCTTCGCCCGGCTCGACCAGTACATCGGAAGGTAGAACCCGGAGTAGAACAGGAACGATTCGAGCAACGTCGACGCGATCTTGCGCTTCATCGGGTCGTCACCGATGTAATAACCCATGACGATCGCGGCCTTCTTCTGAAGGTTCTCGTTCTCGATCGACCAGCGGAATGCCTCGTCGATCTCCTTCGTGGAGCACAGCGTCGAGAAAATCGAGGAGTAGCTCTTCGCGTGCACCGACTCCATGAAGGCGATGTTCGTGTACACCGCTTCTTCGTGTGGGGTGATGGCATCCGGGATCAGCGACACGGCACCGACGGTGCCCTGCAGAGTGTCGAGAAGCGTGAGCCCCGTGAACACCCGCATGGTGAGCTGCTGCTCCTCAGGCGTCAGTGTGTTCCACGACTGAATGTCGTTCGACAGCGGAACCTTCTCGGGCAACCAGAAGTTGTTGACGAGGCGGTTCCACACCTCGACGTCCTTCTCGTCCTCGATCTTGTTCCAGTTGATCGCCTGGACCTGGTCGACCAGCTTGAGCTTCTCAATCATTTGCGTTCCTTAGGTTTTCGAAGAGACCGAGATCAGAGCATGCAGCTGACGCAGCCGTCAACCTCGGTACCCTCGAGCGCGAGCTGGCGCAGACGAATGTAGTAGATCGTCTTGATGCCCTTGCGCCATGCGTAGATCTGGGCCTTGTTGATGTCGCGTGTGCTGGCGGTGTCCTTGAAGAACAGCGTCAGCGAGAGGCCCTGGTCGACGTGCTGCGTCGCAGCAGCGTAGGTGTCGATGATCTTTTCAGCACCGATCTCGTACGCGTCCTGGTAGTAGTCCAGGTTGTCGTTCGTCATGAACGGTGCCGGGTAGTAGACGCGGCCGAGCTTGCCTTCCTTGCGGATCTCGATCTTCGACGCGATCGGGTGAATCGATGACGTCGAGTTGTTGATGTACGAGATCGAGCCGGTTGGAGGAACGGCCTGGAGGTTCTGGTTGTAGATCCCGTGCTCCATGACGGATGCCTTCAGCGCGGCCCAGTCGGCCTGCGTCGGAATCGAAACGGCTGACTTCTCGAACAGCTCAGCGACGCGGGCCGTTGCCGGCTCCCACACCTGGTCGGTGTACTTGTCGAAGAACGTGCCGGACGCGTAGGTCGACTTCTCGAAACCGTCAAACGCGATGCCGCGCTCGATTGCGATCCGGTTGGAGGCGCGGAGCGCGTGGAACAGCACGGTGTAGAAGTAAATGTTCGTGAAGTCGATGCCCTCTTCGGAGCCGTAGTAAACCCGCTCACGGGCGAGGTAACCGTGGAGGTTCATCTGGCCGAGGCCGATGGCGTGCGACTTGTCGTTACCGTCTTCGATTGACCGAACGGATTCGATGTGGCTCTGGTCGGACACCGAGCTGAGGCCACGGATCGCGGTTTCGACGGTGCGGCCGAAGTCCGGTGAGTCCATCGACAGCGCGATGTTCATCGAGCCGAGGTTGCAGGAGATGTCCTTGCCGATGACGTCGTACGACAGGTCGGCGTTGTAGGTCGTCGGGGTGTTGACCTGGAGAATCTCGGAGCAGAGGTTCGACATGTTGATGCGCCCCTCGATCGGGTTCGCCTTGTTGACGGTGTCTTCGAACATGATGTACGGGTAACCGGACTCGAACTGGATCTCGGCGAGCGTCTGGAAGAAGTCGCGGGCCTTGATCTTCGTCTTCTTGATCCGCGCATCGTCGACCATCTCGTGGTACTTCTCGGTGACGGAGATGTCGCCGAACGGAACGCCGTAGACCTTTTCGACGTCGTACGGCGAGAAGAGGTACATGTCCTCGCCCTTCTTGGCGAGTTCGAACGTGATGTCGGGGACGACGACGCCGAGAGACAGCGTCTTGATCCGGATCTTCTCGTCGGCGTTCTCACGCTTGGTGTCGAGGAACCGCATGATGTCGGGGTGGTGCGCCTGCAGGTACACCGCGCCGGCGCCCTGACGGGCACCAAGCTGGTTGGCGTAGCTGAAAGAGTCTTCGAGGAGCTTCATCACGGGGATGATTCCGCTGGACTGGTTCTCGATCTGCTTGATCGGGGCACCGGCTTCGCGAATGTTCGAGAGCAGGAGGGCTACGCCGCCGCCACGCTTCGACAACTGCAGCGAGGAGTTGATCCCGCGTGAGATGGACTCCATGTTGTCTTCGATGCGGAGCAGGAAGCACGACACGAGCTCACCACGCTGGGCCTTGCCCGAGTTGAGGAAGGTCGGCGTCGCGGGCTGGAAGCGCCCGGCGATGATCTCCTCGACAAGCGCGACAGCGAGCTTCTCATCGCCCTGGGCGAGACCGAGGGCGGTCATCACCACGCGGTCTTCGAAACGCTCGAGGTAACGTTTGCCGTCGAATGTCTTGAGCGTGTATGACGTGTAGTACTTGAACGCGCCGAGGAAGGTCTGGAACCGGAACTTCTTGGAGTAGGCGAGGTCGTTGAGCTTCGTGATGAACTCGAACGAGTACGCGTCGAGAACGGCCTTCTCGTAGTACTCCTTCTCGACCAGGTAGTCGAGGCGCTCACGCAGCGAGTGGAAGAAGACGGTGTTCTGGTTGACGTGCTGCAGGAAGAACTCCCGCGCCGCCTCCTGGTCCTTCTCGAACTGGATCTCACCGTTCGGGCCGTACAGGTTAAGCATCGCGTTGAGCGAGTGGTAGTCCATACCGGTGTCCATGGGCACCTCAGTCACTACTGTTCCAGCCAAAATGATTCCAATCCCTCGTGGACGACTCGAACGTCGTCCGGTGTTCCGAATACTTCAAAGCGATACAGGTTCGGCACCTGGCACTTCGCGGAGATGATGTCTCCGGCCAGCCCATATGCCGATCCAAAGTTTGTGTTCCCAGCGGCGATCACACCTCGCAGCAGTTTCCGGTTGCGCTCATCATTGAGGAACCGGATCACCTGCTTGGGCACCGCGCCCTTGCCGTCTCCCCCGCCGTAGGTGGGAGTGACGAGCACGTACGGCTCGTCGACCGTGAGCGCAGGGTCCTTCGAGTGAAGAGGGATCCGTGCCGCCGGCACATCGAGCTTGTCGATGAAGCGACGGGTGTTCCCCGAAATGCTGGAAAAGTACACCAG
The DNA here is from genome assembly GCF_055361225.1 of Mycetocola sp. TRD_SC_2. Classification (NCBI taxonomy): domain Bacteria; kingdom Bacillati; phylum Actinomycetota; class Actinomycetes; order Micrococcales; family Microbacteriaceae; genus Mycetocola; species Mycetocola sp. TRD_SC_2. The sequence goes on from NZ_CM143954.1 coordinate 2,209,299, forward strand.
CTTCGTCATGGGTCCACCCCTCACTGCAACGTCCTCAACCGAGGAGATCGAACCTCGGTTCAACGGTGGTTGAGCTTGTCGAAACCTCAGGAAAGCCGCGACGCCAACTCGTTGATCTTGTCCGGACGGAATCCGGACCAGTGGTCTTCATCGGTGATGACCACGGGGGCCTGGAGGTAACCGAGCGCCTTGACCGCTTCGAGAGCGTTCTCGTCAGCTGAGAGGTCGAGAACTTCGTACTCGATGCCCTTGTTGTCGAGCGCACGATAGGTCGCGGTGCACTGAACGCACGAAGGCTTGGTGTAGACCGTGATTGTCATCGAACTGGGGCCCTTCTTCTGTATTTCCACAAGTTGGTGAGCGGCACTGACTTGCCGGTGGTCCAATACTACATATAGTTGGTCGACTTGGGGCGAACCCCAACCAGTAGTAGTTACACGTCTGTAGTTATCAACAACCAATTCCACCGTTTTGTTCCGTTTTCCACCGTTTGTCCACCCTTTTATCCACAGAGGCCTGAAGGACGAAAAGTGCGGATTGGCACAGGTTCGCGGCCCTCCCGGGCGGCTTCTCCACAGATAGAACGCTACGCCGCACGTCCGACATTAATTTTCGGCGGGACGACACTTGCCCGGCGTGTCGCGAACCGGCCGATCGGGTGTTCATCCGGGCCCCATCGCATCCGTAGAATTGTGACCCATGAGCGGATATTCGAGCCTGTTGAAAACGTCAGGCGTCGCTCGAATCATTGCCGCCCAGCTCGTCGCCCGGTTCCCCTTCGGGATGCTGTCGCTTGCGTTCCTTCTGCACGTCGAGCAGGTCACGGGCTCCTATGGCGCCGCGGGACTCGTGCTCGCAGCGGCGAGTGTCGGGCAGGCCGCCGCAGGCCCCCTCACCAGCCGGTGGATGGGCGTCTGGGGCATGCGTCCCGTCCTCATCCTCACGCTCGTGGTGTGCGCGGTGACGGTCACCACCGTTGCGATCGTGCCCATGACGGTTCCCGGCTATATGGCGTTCGCTCTCGTCGCCGGGCTTGCAACTCCCCCGGTCCAGCCAGCGGTGCGCACGATCTATCCAAAAATGGTGAACTCCAAGCAGCTCACCCCTCTGTTCTCGCTGGATGCTTCGGCGCAGGAGATCATCTGGGTTCTCGGCCCGGTGATCACCACGTTCATTTCGACGCAGGTCGGCACTGACTGGGGAATCCTCACCGCCGTCGTGATTATGGTCTTCGGCGGTCTATGGTTCATCGCCTCGCCCGAGGTGAGCCGGGTCCGTATCCCCAGGAGCAAACGCAAGATCGGGGTGGTTCTGAAACGCCCTCCCGTACTCCTCGCGACCGTCGTGGGCTTCCTCCTGATCGGTGCGTGCGCCGCCCTCGAGGCCGGCGTCGTGGCGACGTTCGGCCACGACGGACTCGACGCAGGAATCGTCCTGGGCATCTTCTCTCTCGGCAGCCTGGCCGGGGGGCTCACGTTCGGGCACATCCCCATCGGTCCATGGGCGCTCGCCCGGCGCATGTTCATCGTGTTCGCCGGCATCACGATCTCTATGTTCTTCTCCAGCGCCGTCATGCTGTCGATCACGCTTTTCGTTGCCGGAATCGGGATCGCGCCTGCCCTCACCGTGCTGTTCGCGATGGTGTCGGCGAGTGTGAAGTTCAGCGACACCGCTGAGGCGTACGGCTGGGTCGGAACCGGCCAGCTCATCGGTGCCGCTTTGGGCTCAGCCGTCGCCGGGCTGCTCATCGATCAGAACGGAGCGGTCGGTGCGTTCTGGGCCGCCGCAGCCCTGGCCTTCGTCGGATTCCTCGTTCCGCTCCTCGGCAAGCGCTGGCACCCCGACCTTCGGGGGCGGGACGCCAGCCCGATCCCCGACACAGAACCGATCCAGGTTCCCCGCGGCTAACGGAGAACCTGGACCGATCAATCGTCAGCTAACTCGCGACGAGAGTTGCCTCGCGTACCGAGCGCAACGCCGGAGCGAGCGCACGGAGTTCGTCGAGCAAACCGTCGAGCCGGGTGGTCTGGTCGCCGCTCGGTAGGAAGAACCCGTCGTCGACCTGTTGGGACACACGGGAGATATCAAGGTGTGTGCTCGCCGCGACGAGGCCAAGGTCAGACAGCACAGGGCGCAGGGCGGCAACGCCGAAGGCGCCACCTCCCTTTCCTCCGTAGCTCACGAGTCCGACGGGCTTGCGGCTCCACTCGTGGAACAGGAAGTCGAGGGCGTTCTTGAGAGCAGGAGCGAAGCTCGAGTTGATTTCTGGGGAGACGAAGAGGAAGGCATCCGCATTCTGCACGCGCTCGCTCCACGCCGCGGTGTGCCTGCGCCCGTACTGGCCGGTTCTCGGCAGCCGGTGTTCATCGACGGGGGGAAGGTTGAGCTCGGCGAGGTCGACAAAATCGATGTCGAATCCGCCGCGTGCGGTGACGTGTTCGTGTACCCAGAGAGCGACGGACAGTCCGAGACGACCTGGACGGACACTGCCGATGATAACCATGAGCCTGACAGGAGTTTCGGGTCCCCGGTCAGTAGAGCTTGTAAACATAGATGAATTTCTCCAGCAAAGGCGAATACTGGGGGCAGCAGTCCTCGCGGGAATTTTCAGGACAATGACGCAACATTTCAGGTGGGGCAACCCGGAATGCGTGATCTCTAGGATCCTCCGTTTGGGGGACCGTGCAAGTCCCCCAAGGGAGGGGGCATGTGACAAATCGTCACATTTCACCTCCGCGAATCGTGACCGTACCGAAAGCTACGACCTCTCGGCCCGGCGAGAACCTCCTCCTAGAGTGATGCCATGAACCCCTCACCGATCGGAAAAAGCGGCCGCCGTGCCGCTCCTGTGACGGCCCTGCTTCTCGTTCTCGCTCTGCTCACCGGATGCTCAGCCGGCATGTCGGGCAGCGACTCCTCCGAAGGAGGAGGCGTTCAGGCGCCACAGGTCGAAGGATCGGAAGACCTCGGTGGTGATGAGACCGGCCGTCAGGTCGTGAGCTCAGCGTCCATTTCACTCTCCTCATCGGATCCCGTCGCGGTCGCTGATGACGCCGTCAATGTCGTGCTCGAGGTCGGTGGTCACGTCGACAGCCGCACCGATTCTCCCGCCGAGGAGTCCCGCAACGGCTCAGCCCAGCTTGTCCTCCGGGTGCCGTCGGACTCTCTCGATGCGACCCTCATCGAGTTGAAGACGCTGGGGAACCTCCTCCGGTCCTCTCTGAATGAGACGGATGTCACCACACAAGCCGCCGACCTCGACGCACGAATCAAGGCACTCCAGACGAGCGTCAACCGCCTGCTCACCATGATGTCCCAGGCGACGACCACCGCTGACCTCATCGACCTCGAGGCGGCGCTGTCAGAACGCCAGACGGAACTCGACGGACTGACCGCTCAGCGAGATTCGCTCAGGGATCGCGTCGATCTCGCGACCGTCGAGATGTACATCACGATGCCCGGCGAGGTAGCAGGGGCCGCTCCCGGAGATTTCTGGGGTGGCGTCGTCGTCGGCTTCACCTCGCTGATGGCCTTTCTCGGCGGGTTCCTTGTCGTCCTCGGTATCGTGCTTCCGTGGTTCGTGCCGCTCGCCCTTCTCGCGGTCCTCATCGTCTGGCTCGTGCGGCGCAAGCGCCCCGCCGGCGCCGCCCGCCCGCCAGGTCCCTCCGGTTACCCGCATGAGGCCCTCCCGCCACGCCCACCGCTCCCGACCGAGGCCGGGGCAGCGCCGGCGAACCCGCCTGCCGCTCCGGCGGACGCCGAAGCCGAAGGCGCGGTTGCGGCTGATCGCAAGCCCGTCTGACTCACCGAACCCTCGACATACGATGGGCGAATGACGTTACTGATCGACAGCCCGCTCGACGCCGAACGCCGGGTGGCCCTCGTCCGGATGAAGCGGACGGCGACCGGCCTGCTCGCGGTGATGGCCGTCATCTTCTTTGTTTCCTTCGCGCTTCAGGACGATATCCCGTGGCTGGCGTGGGTGCGCGCGGCGAGCGAAGGCGGGATGGTCGGTGCGATCGCCGACTGGTTCGCGGTGACCGCACTGTTCCGGCATCCGCTCGGCCTGAAAATTCCGCACACCGCGATCATTCCCCGGCGAAAGAACGAAATCGGCGCGAGCCTCGGCGAATTCGTCGAATCCAATTTCCTCTCGACCGCCGTCGTGCGGGAGAAGCTTGAATCCGTCGCCATCGGGCGCACGGTCGGCGCCTGGCTTGCGCGGCCCGAAAACGCGACCAGGCTCTCCGATGACGCGGCAGCGGCCGCACGCAGCACGCTCGAACTCCTCGACGACAACGACGTGCAGGACGTGGTCGAGCAACTCGCCCGAACCCACATCATCGATCCCAGCTGGAGCGAGCATCTCGGGGCCTGGGGTGAGCGCCTCGTCGCGGATGGCGGACACCAGAACGCCGTCAACCTCCTTCTCGACGGGCTCGAGGAGTGGCTCACGACCAACCCCGCGGCGTTCTCGCGCCTCGTATCCGCGCGCCTCCCCGGCTGGCTGCCCTCGTTCGTCGATCGCCTCGTCGACGAACGCATCTACCGCGAAGCCGTCGATTTTGTGCACCGGATGCGCACGGACGACCAGCACACCGCCCGCGTTGCGCTGGACCGCTACCTCTCGGAGCTGACACACAAACTGCAGGACGACCCGGAGACCATTGCCGCGTTCGAACGGGTCAAGAGCGAAATGTTCGACAGCCCGCGCGTGCGCGACCTCGCCAGCCGAGCCTGGAACACGACCAGGGAGGCGCTCATCGTCTCGCTCGAGGACCCGGAGAGCGGCCTTCGGCGTCAGATCACCGCCACGCTCATGGACATCGGCGAGCGCCTCGGCCGCGACGACCGGCTCACGGACAAGGTCGACGACTGGGTGACGGATGCCGCGGTGGCGCTTGTCGACAAGCACCGTCACGAGATCGCCGGGGTGATCACCGAGACCATCGAACGGTGGGACCCGAGGGAAACGAGCGACAAGATCGAACTGCAGGTGGGCAAGGACCTGCAGTTCATCCGCATCAACGGAACCGTCGTCGGGGCTCTCGCCGGGCTCGTGATCTTCACCATCGCGACCACCGTCTTCGGCGGCTAACCCAGAACTGTTACCCAACGGTCAACTTCTCGACGCTCTCCCGTCCACAGGGGTAGGCCTCCGCCAGTGAAGCTGGGCCCATGAGAATCGCACTGGTTGCCGAGTCTTTCCTGCCGCACATGAACGGCGTCACCCACTCCCTCCTCCGAATCCTCGATCACCTCGCCGATCGCGGCGACGACGTTCTCGTGATCGCACCGAGGGCATCCGCCACCCCGTCCGAACTCCACGGATATCCTGTGGCCTCGCTGCCGGCCTTCGGCCTGCCCTCATACCCGAACGTGCGCCTTGCGACGGGTAGCGTGGCGAAGCTGACACACCTGTTGGCCGCTTTTCGTCCCGACGTCGTGCACCTCGCCTCACCGTTCGTGCTGGGCTGGCGGGCGTTGCGGGCGTCGGAGCGTCTCGGGTTGCCTACCGTTGCCGTGTACCAGACCGATGTGCCCGCGTACGCGGCGCGCTACGGGTATCCCTTGGCTGAACCACTCCTCTGGGATCACGTTCGGCGGATCCACCAGCGTTCGACCCTCACACTCGCGCCTTCTCGCTACGCACTCGACCAACTCGACAGCCACGACATCGACCGGGTTCGGCTGTGGGTCCGCGGCGTCGATTCCCTGCGTTTCTCTCCCGCTAACCGCGACGAGGACTGGCGGCAGCGTGTTGCGCCCTCAGGCGAGCGGATCCTCGGTTACGTCGGCAGGCTTGCCGCCGAGAAACAGGTCGAAGATCTCGAAGCGCTCGCGGGCATCCCGAACACACGAGTCGTCATCGTCGGGGACGGGCCGGAGCGGGAGCGGCTGGAGCGCTTGCTTCCCGACGCCCTGTTTCTCGGATTCCTCTCCGGCACCGAACTCGCGACGGTTGTCGCCTGCTTCGACGTCTTCATTCACCCCGGTGAGTCAGAAACGTTCTGCCAGACCATTCAGGAAGCGATGGCGAGCGGTGTCCCTGTCGTTGCAACCGGCCGCGGCGGACCACTGGACCTCGTCGACTCCAGCAGGACCGGCTGGCTGTATCGCCCCGGGGATCTGGACGAGTTGCGCAGCCGAGTCACCGATCTCGCTGGCGATGAGACGAAACGCAGGGCATTCGCGACGGCTGCCAGGGCGAGCGTCGAGCCGCGAACGTGGAGCAGCGTGTGTGGTGCTCTCATCGGCCACTATTCCGAAGCGGTGGAGCTGAATGCGGGGCGGCCCGCCTGGGGCTGGCCCACCGGCCGCACACGGCCCGCCGGACGACCGCAGGAGTTCTCCGGCCGGCGTTGAGTCGCCACAGCCGCGGTGCCATCATGGGCACATGGCTGAGCAGAAGAACGTCCAGACGACATCCGATCCGGGCGCGTTCCTCGCATCGATCGAGGACGAGAAGCGGCGAACGGATGCCGAGCGCTTACGCACGCTCATGGCTGAGGTCACCGGAGAACAGGCGGTGATGTGGGGGCCGAGCATGATCGGGTTCGGTTCGTTTCACTACCGCTACGCCAGCGGACACGAGGGCGACACGATGAAGGTCGGTTTTGCGCCGCGAAAGAGTTCACTGACCCTCTATGGCCTCCAGGGCCACCCGTCCAGTGAGGAGCTGCTCGCGCGCCTCGGTCCACACTCCCTCGGCAAGGGCTGCGTCTACATCAAGAAGCTGGAGAGCGTTGACGAGAACGTTCTGCGCGAACTCATCGCCCACGCGCACTCGAACGCCGAGGGCTCACTCGACGCGACCCCATGAGGCCCGAAGACGACGAGCCTCCCGGCGACCCGGTCTGCTGGCTCAATCTCGTCTGCGACACCTGTGGTGCGCTTCGTGAGGGCCTGGCGGATTCGTGCTGGCGGTGCGGCACGCCGCTGGCCCCGCCGACCTGACGGCTTCAGGACACGCGGTTTCCCTGGGCGTCGATGAACTCGAGGTCCGGCATCCGCCTCGCGATGATCTGTAGTGCCGCGTACCCGTCGGGAGTCGTCTGCGGCCAGGTCCAGCGACGCACCTGCGGAGCGGTGGGCACGACCGCCTCGAACAGGTCGACCTCGACGCCCTTCCTCAGGTGTTTCTGCGGAACGACGACGCTGACGACCCGCCCCTGCTCGTGCAGGGTGACGAACTGCATGCGGGATCCGGTCTGGTCGTCACGAACGATGAACTCGCGCGATCCCGGGTCGTCCGGCGGGATCTCGGTCGTGTCGAACCGCGCTGACCCTTCAGCTGAGAACGCACCTTTGAGTCGGCGTCCGAAGAGCGCGATCACCACGACGAGCATCGCGATGAGTGCGATGCCCCAAATCCAGCTGCCACCTTCGAACATGGTCTCCTCCGCGTCGGATACCAGTTTAGTGAACGTCGCCGTCTCCCGAACGACACGAACTATTCACCTGCCCGAAATCGTGAGGGGTTGTCACGTTAGGGGCACTCTTCTTAGGTTGAGACCAGTGCGGGGCTCACCGGCTCCGTTCCGCCCAGTGCCAACGATGTCGCGCCGATTCCTCGACCGTTACACCGGCGATCCGCTGTTTCGGACGAGGCCATGTCAGTTCTCACCCGAATCGAGCCCGCATGACGTCCCTGGAATCCCGATCCCGCCTGTCCTCATCTGTCATCACCGAACCTGCCCTCCCCTCGCGCTCCGCAGGAGCCAGTAGACCCCAATCACCCTCGCTGATCCTCCTCGTCGTCGTGGCAACCGTCGGAATCCTCGCCTACGCGGCCTTCCTGCTGAATCCTGAGAGCCGGGGCGACTGGCTGCCGTACGTCATGGTGATCGCGGCGGAATCGATCCTGATCGCCCAGGCTTTCCTCTCGATGTGGACGATCCTGTCGGCGGCCCACGACCCACGTGATTTTGCGTTCCATCAGGCACACGGTTCGCTGTTTCGTTCACGGGACATCATGCGCGATGGATACGCCGATTCGCCGGAACGTTGGGCGGTTCACCTGGGCAACTCCCCTGTCTCGATCGATGTGTTCATCACGACGTACGGTGAAGACCTTGACACCATCCGGCGCACCGTGACGGCGGCGCTGGCGATGACCGGATCCCATGTGACCTGGGTCCTTGATGATGGCAAGTCCGACGACGTGAAGGCTCTTGCCGCCGAGCTGGGAGCACGATATGTGCGCCGGCTCGGGAACTCAGGCGCGAAGGCGGGGAACGTCAACCATGCGGTCGCGCTCTCGAACGGGGAGTTTTTCGCAATCTTCGACGCTGACTTCGCGCCGCAGCCCGAGTTCCTCGTCGAAACGATCCCGTTCTTCGCAGACGAACACGTCGCTTTCGTGCAGACCCCGCAGAGCTACGGCAACCTGCACAACGTTATTTCGCGCGGAGCCGCCTACATGCAGTCCGTGTTCTACCGGTTCATCCAGCCGGGACGCAACAGGTTCAACGCTGCCTTCTGCGTCGGCACCAACGTGGTGTTCCGGCGTAGCGCTGTCGACGACATCGGCGGACTGTACACCGACTCCAAGTCGGAGGATGTGTGGACCTCCCTCATGCTGCACGAACGCGGCTGGAGAACGGTGTACATCCCGCTCGTTCTGGCTGTCGGTGACGCTCCGGACACCATCGAGGCATACACGAAGCAACAATTGCGCTGGGCAACGGGCGGTTTTGAAATTCTCCTCCGACACAATCTGTTCAGCCGCAAGAGCAAACTCAGCCTTGATCAGAGGCTGCAGTACCTCGTCACCGGGTCGTTCTACCTCACCGGGATCTCTCCCCTGCTTCTCCTGCTGGTTCCGCCGCTCGAGATCTACTTCGATCTGAGACCCGTGCACCTTTCGACCACCGTGCTGACCTGGCTCCTGTTCTATGCAGGCTTTTATCTGATGCAGATCGTCCTCGCTTTTTACACGATGGGCTCCTTCCGGTGGGAGACCCTCATGCTCGCAACGGCCTCGTTCCCCATCTACGTGACGGCGCTGTTCAACGTCCTGCTCGACCGGGAGCAGACGTGGACGGCAACCGGCGACAGGAATCGTGCAGGTTCGGCGTTCAACGTCATGATTCCGCAGGTCCTGTTCTTCACCTTTCTCCTGCTCACCTCGATCGTCGCCATCTGGCGTGATGTCGGCCACGGGATGCTCACGCTCGCGACAGCATGGAATGTCACGAACACGGTGATCCTCGGCAGCTTCGTTGCCACGGCACTCCGCGAAGGTAAACGCTCAGCCACCGCGATACTCCCCACCATGCAACCGGCGACTCGACCGCAGGTTACGACGTCGGCCACGCCGGCAGGAGTTGGATCATGACCTGGCGGAGCAGGCTCAAACTGCTCGTCGGCCTCCTCAGCGTGTTCGCTCTGGTCACGGTCCTGACCCTCGTTTTCACCCAGCGCCAATCCCAGGTCGCAAGTGACTCCGCATCGGTCCAGGCCGAGCGGTTCCCGGTGGGCATGGACTACGGAGGCACCGTCGTCGAGCGCACGGTGAACAACGGCGATCGGGTCAGGGAAGGCGACACACTCTTCGTCATCCTGAGTACGACGTTGCAGGCCGACCTTGCCGAAGGGCTGCTCAAACCCGAGACCATCGCCTATGCGGTGACGTCAGACGGAACCATCACGCTGACGGCATCGGTCGCGGGAACGGTCCACGACATCGCGACGGAGCGGGGATCGTTCGTGCAGGCCGGGCAGGTTCTCGCGACGATCGATCGCGCGGGCTCGCTGTTCGTCGCCGCGGAATACGAGCTCACCAGCGGTGACTACGCACGAATCGAGGACGGCGCCGACGTCGAAATCGTTCTCCCCGACAACCAGCGCATCGCCGGCCGCGTGTCGTCCATCACCGTCACGACAAACGACGGAAAGGCGACGACATCCGTCACCGTGACGAGTAACTCGCTCGTCGACGGCGGCCACCACGGTCTCATGGCGCGCGGAACACCGGTAAGCGCGATGCTCCAGCTGCGGAACGACGGCATCTTCGCCGGGCTGAGCGACAACCTGTTCGATTTCCTCCGAAAGATCGGGGTCTGACATGCCATCACACACGCTTCGCAAGACTCTCGTTGGGATGGCAGTCATCAGCCTCCTCGCCGGATGCGCCTGGTCGGCACAACCAGCCACCTCCCCTTCAACGGCAGCACGAGGGGGCGGGGAACCCATCTTTCCGGAAGAAGCGGTGGCTCCACTGGTCGATGTACTCCCCCAGCGCACCGTGACTCCTCTTCCCCCTGCACGACTGGCGGACGGACTCGTTCCCCCCACGAACCGCTGGTTCTCGGGGCTGGTGTTCGGAGAGCCGTCGATGCCTGTCTTCCCGCTTCCGCTGTCCTTCCAGCTCGTCGACGGCGGAATGGCGTTCGGCGTTCCCCAGGTATCGACATCGCCAGCGGTGATCATGGGTGGTTTCTTCGCCGCGATTCGTGCCGACGTCGGTGCGGATGAGCACATCGTGGTCGCCTATGACACGGCAACCGTCACAATCGCGCACAGCGACAACGGCGCCGAGGTCGGCCGCACCGTGGTGGCGCAGGGCTCACCGTTCGTGTCGTTCACAGCGACGAGCGACACCGCGGTGACTCTGTCGAACGAGTTCACGCCCGGCTCGTCGGATTCGGTTGCGACCGCTGTGGTGGCCGGGGACGAATACGGGCTGGTGTCCGGCGGAACGCTGGGGGCCGACGGAACAACCCTCTCCCTCTCGGGTGGTGACACTGTGACCTGGTTCGCGGTGCCGGAGGACGGGACGCTCGACGACCTTGCCGCTGCCGCGCGGCATCCGGTGATCGAGACCTCCGTCGAATACCGAGTGGGTGCGACAACAGCGACCACAGCGATCACCTACCGGACCAGCAGCGACTCCGGGACCCTCGTGGCTGTCATGCCACACCAGGAACCGGCGGGTATCGATTGCGCGCTGGGAACGTACCCGAGTATCTACGGGGATCTCCGTCTCTGCCGCACACCGACCCTGACCTGGGATGTACCGCTTCTCGAGCCTTCCGGCTCGGTCGAGCTGTCCGGTCTGGCCGCTGGCGAACGAACCGACCTTCTCGCTTCGCTCGGCGCCGACGTCGCTGCAACCACTCCGTTCCCCACTGACACGTATTTCGGGGGTAAGGCGCTGTACCGGGCGGCAAACCTCCTGAGTGTTGCGCGTCAGCTGGATGCCGCGGACGCCGTCACCGTTCTCGAGGAACGGCTCACTGCGGAACTCGGCCAGTGGATGGATCCTGCCGGTTGTGAGAGACGTTCGTCACGGTGTTTCGTATACGACCCAGCGGCCCGCGGGATCGTCGGTCTGGAGCCCTCGTTCGGTTCCGACGAGTTCAACGACCATCATTTCCACTACGGCTACTTTCTCTATGCCGCCGGAGTGGTGGCCGCGGACAACGCGGAACTCGCCGCTGACTGGGCGCCCGTGATGAACCTCCTCGCCGCAGACCTCGCAACGAGCGGACGGAGTAAGTGGTTCCCCGAACGCCGCGTCTTCGACGCGTACGCGGGGCACTCCTGGGCCAGCGGGACGTCTCCTTTCGCCGACGGGAACAACCAGGAATCCAGCTCCGAGGCCGTCACGGCCTGGAACGGTCTTGCTCTGTGGGCTGCGGCCAGCGACCAGCCCACGCTCCACCAGGAAGCGGTATGGATGCTGTCGACCGAGGCAGCATCCGCGCGAGCGTACTGGACGGACTTCCCGCTGGACGCGGCGATCTACGACGGTTTCGACCACACCGTCACTTCTCTCGTGTGGGGAGGCAAACGCGACTACGCGACCTGGTTCTCCGCGGAACCCAGCGCGATGCTGGGGATTCTCGTTCTGCCGATGAGCCCCGTCGCCGGTTACCTGGCGGGCGACCCGGAGCGAATCGAGGCCAACGTCGCCGAGGCAGCACCGGACGGCTTCGACGTACTCTTCGGGGACTACCTGCTGATGTACTCCGCCCTCGCAGGACCGGATGCCGCGACGAGCGCTCTCGGGGCGGTCGCAGCGCTGCCGGAGGAGCGGATCGACGATGGCAACAGCAGGACGTACCTTCTCGCGTGGCTGTACTCGAGGCAGACCGGCTGACAACCGCTGGACGGATGTCAGCGGTCTGTCCCAGACTGGGACGGTGCCAGAACTGCCAGAGGTCCACGCGCTCGTCGACGACCTGCGTTCGCGCCTGACCGGGCGCACGATAGACCGGTTCGACCTGATCTCTTTCGCCGCGCTCAAGACGTTCGATCCGCCCGTCAGCGCCCTCAACGGCGCGCCGGTCGGGGCCGTCGGCCGACACGGCAAGTTCCTCGACCTGACAATCGGTGACCTGCACCTCATCGTCCACCTTGCTCGAGCCGGCTGGCTGCGCTGGCGCCCCGATCCGCCCGCTGCGATGAGCAAGCCGGGCCGCACAGCGCTGGCGGCGCGACTGGTGCTCGACGACGGCTCAGGCTTCGACATCACCGAAGCGGGCACGAAGAAGAGCCTCGCGGTTTACGTGGTTCGCGACCCTCTCGAGGTGCCCGGGATCGCCAGGCTTGGCCCGGACCCCCTCTCCCCCGGCTTCACCTTCGATGTCTTCGCCGGGATTCTGGCAGCGGCCGGGCGCTCGCAGATCAAGGGTGTTCTCCGCAACCAGTCCCTCATCGCGGGAATCGGCAACGCCTACTCCGATGAGATCCTCCACACGGCCCGGATGTCACCCTTCAAGCCGGCGTCGATGACCACGGATGAGGCAGAGCGTCTGTTCCACGCGATGCGCGCCACGCTCCTCGACGCGATCGAACGCGCAGACGGCGTCGCGGCATCCGACTTGAAGAAAGAGAAGAAGATCGCGATGCAGGTGCACGGTCGCACCGGACAAGCCTGCCCCGTCTGCGGAGACATGGTGCGGCAGGTGATCTACAGCGACTCGACATTCCAGTATTGCGCGACGTGCCAGACCGGAGGCAAACCGCTCGCCGATCGTGTGCTGTCGCGGCTGCTCAAGTGAACGGTTGCGAAGAAGGTCGCGCGAGGCGACGATGGTCACGCCTTCGCTGACAACGCTTTCGTCACGTCGGGCACGAAACGCTGGTCGTCCCGATTGGGCCGCGCGGTCTCCGTCGCGTCTGGTCGATCCGGGATTTTCACCGTCGGTGGTTCGCTCGCCTCGTACGGCACCTGCGAGAGAAGGTGGGCGATGGTGTTCAGCCGCGCTGACCGCTTGTCGTCGCTCTCGATGGTCCACCACGGCGCATCCGGCGTATCCGTCGCCTCGAACATGCTGTCCTTGGCCCGGGAGTAGTCCTCCCACCGCGTGATCGACGCAAGGTCGGTGTCAGAGAGCTTCCACCGGCGCATGGGGTCTTTCAGCCGGGACCGGAAGCGCGACTGTTGCTCGGAATCGGAGACCGAGAACCAGTACTTGAGAAGAATGATGCCGTCCTCGACGAGGAGCCGCTCGAAGGTCGGGACCTGCGCGACGAACCTGTCGTACTCTTCGGGAGTGCAGTAGCCCATCACGCGCTCGACTCCAGCACGGTTGTACCAGGACCTGTCCATGAGGACGATCTCACCCGCTGTCGGCAGGTGCTCGATGTAACGCTGGAAGTACCACTGGCCGCGTTCACGCTCGCTCGGAGTCGGAAGGGCGACGACTCGAGCCGTTCGCGGGTTGAGGTATTGAACGATTCGCTTGATTGCGCCGCCCTTGCCCGCGGCGTCCCGGCCTTCGAAGACGACGAGTACGCGTGCACCGCTCGCTGAGATCCACCGCTGCATCGTCACCAGCTCGATCTGCAGCCGCGCAAGTTCAGCTTCATACAGACCTTTGTCGAGCCGTTTGTGCTTCTTGTTCTTCTTCTTTTTTGAAGCGGACATCGTGTGCCCTTCCAAACTCGGAGCCGGACAGTGCGTCTGGCGGTGGTGGCACGGGGAAATCGAAACAGCTGTTCAGGGTGGACCTAAGGAGATTCGAACTCCTGACCTCCTCGATGCGAACGAGGCGCGCTACCAACTGCGCCATAGGCCCTGATGTCGTCAAGATTATCACGCGATCGGCCGCGTGGAATTCACTAACTCGCGACGCGGCGGCGCTGGAGAATCGCAGAAATGTCTGTCGGTGCAAGCTCGGATTCGTCGACGATTCCCATGCCAGCGAACCTGCTCGGCGACCCGGACGAGGTGGAGGCCGGCTGTTCGACGGGCTTTGCGATGATCGTTGGGACGGCAGGAGCGCTCTCGGCCGCGCGGGCAGCCATCACCTGGGCGAGCGCGGCTCGGCGAAGGGCATCGTGGGCGTCCGCCTGAGCGATTGCTTCTGCTGCGATTGAGCCCTGTGACAGGTGAAGCGGTTTGGGGAGCGGCGTTGGCGTCCAGGTGGCAGCGGCTGGAGCGCTTGCCTCCATCTCGACGGGCTCGAACACCGCCGCATTCCGGACGGCGGGAAGCTGGACCGTGATACCGGTGCTTCGCGCGCCCACTTTCGCCATCCGGACGATCAGGCCCAGTGCGATGGCTGCGGTCGCACCACCTGCGCTGAGAAGAAGTACGGAGCCCCCCGTGGCGAAAGTCCAGCCGCCGGCTGCTGCAACTGCCAGAGACAGAACGAGGACGCCTGTCGTTGCCAGCCGCGCTCGGCGACGCGCACGTGCGATCCGAACCCGGGGTTCTGCCCGCAGGCTTGCGATGGCCGCAGCTGCGCTCGCTCGTGCAGCCTCCGCTGACACGGTCGCCTCGAGCCGTGCCCGCTCGGTGGCTTCCGCCTCGAGCCGCTTGAGAATTTTCTGCTGCTCGGCGACGTCGCGCGCTGTCGCTTCCACCCTGATTTCCTGGGGCGCTTCAGCCGTCTGAGCGAGAATCCGGAGGGTCTGCTGCAACCGGATCGCATTACGTTCCGTCGCTACGTACTCGCTCCGCCGCATCCAGGTCGGCAACAGGTAGACGATCCAGAGCACCGCGGCAACAGCAAAGACCATTCCGCCACTCAGGAGTCCGCCACCAGTCATGGCTCTAAACTACGAGCGCGTCGGCACTTCGGCTCTCATTGCGCTGGGTGTGTCACCCGAAAGTTGAGGTTGAAGGTTAAAACAGCGGCGGTCGCGGCACCAGCGGAGACTGCGCGGCGACCCGGTCGACGGCGGGAACCTCAGCCGCATCCGAAGGAACCTTCCCACTCTTCCATCGGTTCAGCACTCCTTCGGGAACTTCCTCCCGCACGAGAGCGAAACAGAAATGATCGCGCCAGTCGCCATTGATATGGATGTACCGCCGGCGGAAACCTTCGTATCGGAAGCCCAGCTTCTCGACGACGCGCAGGCTCGGCCGGTTTTCGGGACGAATGCAGATCTCCATCCGGTGCAGTCCCAATTCGGTGAAACAGTAGTCGGTCGCAAGAGCGACTGAGGTCGGTGTGACCGAACGACCGGCGAACCGTTCCGAGACCCAATAGCCGAGGGTCGCTGATGACAGGGACCCGTAGGTGATACCGGAGACGTTGAGCTGCCCGGCCAGTTCTCCGTCATATTCCATGACGAGCGGCAGCCCTCCGCCGGCGCGGGCGTTCTGAAGCAGCGAACGGATGCTCGACCGCATGTCGAAAGAGCGCGGAGCGTATGGGCTGGTCGCCTCCCACGGTCGGAGCCACGATCGGTTGCTCAGAAGCTCGTGCTCCATGGCCTTCGCATCGCGGATTCGGACCGGACGGACGGTGATAGGACCGTCGATCAGCACGGGAACGGGTTGGGCCACCGCGGTTCTCCTTCGGGCAGCGAGCTAGTCGAGGTTCGCGGCGAAGTCCTTGAGCCAGGGCTTGAGCTCGACTCCGAGGTCTTCACGGTCCGATGCGAGCTGCACGATGGCTTTGATGTAGTCGAGGCGATCGCCCGTGTCGTAACGACGCCCCCGGAAGATCACTCCATACACTCCCCCGGCGATGGACTCGTCGGCCGCAAGTTCCTGCAGCGCGTCAGTCAACTGGATTTCGCCGCCCTTACCCGGTGCCGTGCGGTCGAGGATGTCGAAGACCTCGGGAGTCAGCACGTACCGGCCGATGATGGCGAGGTTCGACGGGGCATCCTCGGGAGCGGGCTTTTCGACCAGGCCGGTCACCCGGACGACGTCAGGGTTGTCGGTCGGCTCGACCGCGGCGCAACCATACATCTGGATGGTGGATGCAGGGACCTCCATGAGGGCGATGATGGTCGCCTGGCGCTTCTCCTGTTCGGCGATCATCGTCGTGAGCAACGGGTCACGAGCGTCGATGAGGTCATCGCCGAGGAGAACTGCAAACGGCTCGTTCCCGATGTGGCGGCGTGCACGCGAGACAGCGTGACCGAGGCCGCGGGGGTCTCCCTGCCGGAGGAAGTGAATGTCGGCCAACTCACTCGACTCGACGACGCGGTCGAGGCGCTTCGTGTCTCCCTTTGCCTCGAGCGCGAGTTCGAGTTCTACAACACTGTCGAAGTGGTTCGCGAGCGCGTTCTTGTTGCGCCCGATGATCATCAGCACATCGTTGAGTCCAGCGCTGACTGCTTCCTCGACCACGTACTGGATCGCGGGCTTGTCGACAACCGGAAGCATCTCCTTCGGCATTGCTTTCGTGGCCGGGAGGAACCGGGTTCCGAGGCCTGCGGCGGGGATGACAACTTTGCGAACTGATGACGACATGGCTCAATCGTAGTGGGCAGCGATTTTCACCGGGACAGGCTTGCAGTGAACGGATGCCGTCTGGTTTGCATCCGCTCGGTAGAATGGGTCTATGCCCACCCCAGCGGATCATGAAAAGCGCGCTTTGCGTGCCGAACTCCGCGAACGGCGACAGCATCTCACCGCGAATGAGCGGGAGCACGCCACCATCGGCCTGACGAACAACCTCGTCGCTCTCGTCACGGGGCTCGACGCCCGGAGCGTGTCCTGCTATCTCTCCGCACCTAACGAGCCGGACACCCGTCCCTTCCTCAACTGGGCGCTCGCGAACGACGTCCGGGTCCTCTTCCCCGTGACCCGCGAAGACGGGCTCCTCGACTGGACCGTCGGAAGCCCGGAAGGCGATGCTGAACAACAGGGCATGTTCGGGATGCCGGAGCCCGTCGGCGAGGCCCTCGGACCGATCGCGATCAATGACGTCGACCTCATATTGGTTCCCGCCGCTGCCATCAGCCCGGATGGGACGCGACTGGGCTGGGGCCGCGGATACTACGACAAGACGCTCGGTTCGATGGAGAAGTGCCCGCCGGTCTACGCCGTCGTCTACGACCACGAGGTTCTCGACGCGATTCCGCGTGAGCTTCACGACCAGCCGGTCAACGGCGTCGTCACACCATCACGCATCTTCGACTTTTAGCACTCCAGACCCGGCACACTGCCGCAATCAGCCAGGAAACCACCATGCCTACGTATTCGTACAAATGCACCGTCTGCGACGTCGCATTTGACATCCAGCAGTCCTTCACCGACTCGTCACTCACCGAGTGCCCGACGTGTGACGGAAAACTGCGCAAGCTCTTCAGCGCCGTCGGCGTGACATTCAACGGCTCCGGTTTCTACCGCAACGACTCACGGAAATCCGAGAAGACGCCCGCCAAGAAGACCGAGAAGACGGTATCGTCGCCTTCAGCCGCTGGTAGTTCCGGCGGATCTTCGGCAGGTGCTTCAGCCGCCACATCCTCGTAACAGATCGGCAGGACATCAGCATGCTCAAGGGCTTCAGGGACTTCATCGTCCGCGGCAACGTCATCGACCTCGCCGTCGCCTTCGTCGTTGGTGTGGCCTTCACGGCGGTTGTCACGTCCATCGTCGAGAACATCTTCAACCCGCTGATTGCGGCTCTGTTCAAGGCGGACAGCCTCGACAACTCGCTCATTCTCACCATCGGTGATGCTGAGTTGAAGTTCGGGGCGGTCATCGGCGCGGTCATCACGTTCATCATCGTCGCCGCCGTCGTCTACTTCATCTTCGTTCTCCCCATCAACAAGATGAAGGAGCACGCCGAATCCCGCCGCAAGGCCGGAGTCGTCGAAGAGGATGCGCCCGCGACCGAGATCGACGTGCTCACCGAGATCCGCGACCTGCTCGCCAAGAACAATATGCGCCCGTAACCCGGCGAACGCGAACCGCGGGTGGCTTCGGCCGCCCGCGGTTCGTTCGTTAACGCGAAGTCAGCCCCAGTGCGGCGGGACGTCCTGCTTCAACTGGTCGTCGTTGCTGTCGGAGGGTCGCGTGCTCCAGGACGTGTCGGTGTCTTCGGCCGCCCGGACGGCATCCTTCGTCGATTGGGGGGTCAGGTCGGTACCCGGTGCTCCCGGCCGAACCACGCGCCGCGACCCGCGAAGGCGCGTCACCGGAATACCGGTCGCCTCAGCGGAGGGGGTGACGTCAGACATGGTCCCAGTTTAAGCGGCGCCAGCGGGTCAGGCGTCGTCGGACGCGGCATCCTTGTGCGATACAGGTGCGCCAAGCATGGAAACGATCTTCGCTGCAACACCGTCCGGGTCGCTGAACAGATCGAAGCTGTGCACTCGGAGGTAATGCCAGCCCAGCCTGCGCAGAACATCAGGGCGCAGTCGCAGCGATTCGCGCAGTGAGTCCGAACCGACCTCGGGATCGGATTCCACGGCGATTGCCTTACCGTCGTATGACGCGACGAGCGCGAGCTTGCCGCGGTAACCGACTTCGACGGACAGTCCGGTGCGGTACAGCCGCTCGGCGAGGTCGAGCAGCATCGGCTCAGCGCCATCCGTCGCCGGCGGCGTCGGCTCGTGCTGTACCGGCTGCCGGAGAATCTCGGTGAGCGCAGCGATACCGTGCTGCATGCGGTCGACGTCGATGTCTTCGGGCCGGATGCACGACACGATGACCATGGACCTGCGGGCGCGGGTCATGCCGACAGCGAGGAGGCGATCTCCCCCCGGCTCGCCGAGTGAACCGAAGTTCGACAGCACTCGACCGTGCGGTGTGACGCCGTAGCCGAGCGAGAAGATGACCCGGTCACGGCTCTCAGCGACCGACTGTTCGAGAGTGAGCACCGTGAAGGGCTCGGCGCGCTCCTTGAGAATGAAGTCAGACAGGTCAGACCGGGTCGCGAACGCCGAGATGACCGACTGGTGCACGCGTGTGGCGTGCTTTTCACTCGCCGTGATCACCATGAGTGACTCGCGCGGCCGGTTGATGGCGTGTTCGAGAACGAGGTTCACGACGCGGGCAACCTCGGCATCGACACTCTCGACTCCCCCGGTCTCCGGGTCGGGCATCCCGTGCCCGTTGGGGACGTAGTCGAGGGTGAGGCTGCCGTGCCCGAGGAATGATCCCGCCCACGGAAGCGATTCGATCTCGCCGCCGTAGAACCGGTGGTTCACGAGCTCGGCGAGGTCTTCGCCGCCGGCCCGGTAACTGCGGGTCAGCGTGAGCGTCGGAAGGAGGTTCGAGAGGTGAGCCAGCGCGGAATCGGCGTGGCGCGCGTCGACGTCGTCGGCGGCATGCGGTTCGGGGGCGTTTCCGATCGCGATCTCGAACGGTGTCGGGCTCTGCGTGACGGGGTCACCCACTGCGACGATCTGCCGGGCGCGGCGGATCGCCGTGGCATTCTCGGCGAGCGTTGTCGCCCCGGCGTCGACGAGGAAAACGGCGTCGAAGCGCACGCCCTCGGGAAGCACGGGAACCTCATACGGTGACGCGAGCCAGACTGGCGAGAGCACTCGCGACAGGTGAGGCGCCGTCGCTTCGAGCTTCGCCGGAGTCGCGCCCTCCCCGCGGAGGAGCTTCTTGAGTGCTGTCGCCTCATCGGGGAAGTCGACGAGACCGATCTTCCAGGTGTCGGCCAGCATGGCGCCGAGAAGGGCGCCGGATGCTGACGCGTGCGCCTCGTCGACCAGCCGGAAGTCTGCCTCCAGGCGATCGATGACGCTCGTGTTGGCACCGAGCAGTGCCCGGTCGGTTGCGAGCATGTGCTCGAGCACCGACTGCCACCACGCGAGTTCGAGTTCAGCGGCGACCTGGTCCTCGGGCACGTGCCGGACGGACAGGTCGGTGATCAGCGGGGCAAGACCCTTTTCACGCAGTTCAGCGATGAGAGTGGTGCGTTCCTGCAGGTTCTCCATCACCTGGGAGTCAGCGGCCAGGCCAGAGAGCAACCGGACGAGTTCCTTCACCGGGAGCGAGATCAGCGCGGCTGATTTGTCGCGCCCCAGCGGAACATCGAGCTTGCCGAGATCCTCGACAACACGCTGGTAGGCGACCTGGACGTCGGCGATACCGAGTGGCACCTCAGGGGTGACACCGGCGGCGACGTAACGCTGCCAGAGGGTCCGCTGCTGCTGGATGCGACGGAGTGCGGCATTCATGTCCGCAACGTGAACGCCGGGGCGCACGTACTCACGGGCGAGTTTCTTCAGGCGGCGACGGTTCGCACCCGACATGGCCGGGGCATCCCGCCGGTTGCTCGTCGCGGCGATGAGCTCGCCGAGGGAACGGTCGAAAACGCTCGGCTGGAACTTGTCGAGGGTCTCGCGTACGTCGAGGAGGAGCCTCAGATAGACGCCGAGTTCTTCGACGGACTCGAATGCCCGCATGCGGGTCTGCCCGATGAGCTCGTAGCCGCGCTCGAGGAGCCGCGGCAATTCGGTGCGGTGAAGCTTCTTGGCCAGGTCGTGGGTTGCCTTCGCCTGTTTGGTGCTGGCGAAATGCGCGCCGTACCAGGGAGAATCGTCTGGCCCGTACTGGAATTCGCCGAGAGAAGCCGCCGTCGCGAGTTTGCGGGCGACGATCTGACGGTTGCCTGCGAGCTTCTCGAGGCTGCCGAGGTCAAGCCGGGCCGACGTCGTCGGCGGGACCTGGAGGTTTCCGATCCGGGTGAGCGCTTCGAGAGCATCGATCACGCTCACGCCAAGACCGCTGTCGATCCGGCGGAGGGAACCCCGGTAGTCGAGGAGCACCTTGCGCAGTCGAACCAGGGCGTCATCGACCTCGGCGACCTTGGGGGCAACCGCCTTCTCGTTGCGCGAGATCGCCTGAATCAGGTCACGCCGGATGGTCGCCGGACTCACGGTGAAGCCAGGGAGTCCGACCTTGCTGAAGCGGTGACGGATGCCGTCGAGGCTGGAACGCCGAGCACTGACCACGAGGACGCGCTTGTGCTGGGAGATGAGGGCGCCGATGGCGTTGACGACGGTCTGGGTGCCGCCGGTCCCCGGGAGGGTGGTGACGACGATGGAATGGCCGGCCGAGATCTGCGCGATCACGTTCTCTTGCTCGGTGTCTGCGTCGAGGAGAAGGGTGTCAGTTGTCGGGGGGCGCTCGTCCTGGCCGATGGCATCCACCGGGCTGAACATTCCCTCAACCAGTCGTCGCGCGCCAGGGTTTCCCGCGAGCGCGTCGAGGACGGGGTGCTCGAGGTCGCGGGCGTCGCGCACGAGGGCGTTGCCGACATCTGCGAAGGACGAGACAACGAGTCGGGGCTGAACGCTGAACCATTCGAGGTGCTGGGTCAGGCCGCGGAGACGGTCGATGACCGGTTGCGGCTTGAACACACCGTTCGTGACAGCGAGTGCCTCGAAAGCGTCTGCGTCGAGGGTGATCTTGTACTGCTCGTGGAGCGCGCGGGCAAGTTCCGGGTTGAGGAAGGGAGCGCCCTTGAGCTTGAGTTCGAAGTCGCGGCCGTACCGGCGGATCGCGACGGGGCGGAGCAGAACGGGGGCCGAGAAGTCCTCCCCATTGTTGCGCCACTGCGCGAGGCCGATCGCGAGGTGGACCGACTCGATACCGCGGACGGTGCGAAGCTCGACGCCCTTGACTGTGATCTGGTCGGCGGCCGCCTTGGCGCTCCGCAGGGCAAGCTCATCACGGATCAGGTTCGACAGCAACGTCGAGTGCCCGGTGATGAATTGCGGCAGCCCTCCCGGGTGGGTCGAGCTCAGCTCAATGCGCGTGCGGGGCTCGTCGACGAAGTGGAGCAGGGGCGAGCGCCCTCCCACTGCTGCGAGCTGGCTGCGCCAGCGCTGCCGTTCGGTTTCTGCCACGTTGCCCACCGCAAAGTTCGGATCGCCGGCGCTCAGGTCAGTCGGGCTGGTGACCGAGAGCGCAAGCGAAGTATTGGCGTCGATATCAAAATCGCGCTCATCTGGTTTCTTGTCTAGCCGCCACACAACCCACACACTAAGCGGTGAGAGGGGCAAACACCGGTAGCACCACCGGGTTTTCGCTGAGTTGCCTGCAATTCGGCGGTATTCGTCGCTCCAAAAAAGTTGTTGCGCTCCGAACCTGCCTTCCAGTACTGTCGTGCCTGCGCCACAATGACGAAAGGAGTCAGCGTAATGATTATCGCCAATGCAATCGCATTTCACACCGCCGGCTTCGTCGGCGTCTTCACCGCCTGATCGGCCAGTAGGAAACCCCACCGGCCCAGACGGTGGTGACGCTTCCGAAGCTCGACCAGAAGGACCAGCAGGCATGTTCATGCTTTGCCTTCAGGTCACCTCACCCCGTTATGACGCGGTTTGACGCGTCATTCCCCGGTCGCATTTCTTGCGGCCACCGTTCTCTTCGGCGACCCGAACGCGCTCTCTGGCGCGCCCGGATCCGCCTGTATCAAGGAAAACCATCATGAAAACGCAACTGGCGACCACACCGCGTCGCTCTGACCACCCGCCCCAACCCACCCTGCAGCTCGAGCAGCGGCCCGTGCGACGCGTCGGCCTCGTGGACCGGGCAGCCCTCTACCTCGGAGTCGCTCTCATCACGTGGGGACGCCGACCGGTCCGGCCGAGCCGCCGCCGATCGCCGTCGGCGAGCGAGCGTCACGAGGCAAACGTTCGGCGAGAACAGCTCCGCAGCTCATATGAATTGTGGGGTGCCAGCCTCACCCGCCTCCGATGAGGTCGGGCGATGAGAAGGAGGGGGAATCGAGTTGCCCCAAAAGGTCGTTTCCATCGACTTTGGAGAACCTTTTGGGGCAAATCGATGCCGAAGACCGTCGGCTTGTGGGCCGAACCTGTGGTGCCCCTGGAGGGATTCGAACCCCCAACCAACTCCTTAGGACGGAGGTGCTCTTCCGTTGAGCTACAGAGGCTGACTCTCAGAGTTTAGCGGAGCCGGACCGACGCGCCGCACGGCACCCGACCGGCTCCGCCTCACATACCTAGGCTGCGGCAGCGGGCGTGAGGTATTGATCCCACGACTCCGTTGCTCGTTCGGCGCCGCGGACCGCCCAGGTCGGTCCGTACGGCATCCGCGGTTTCGTCCGCAGCGACCAGCCCATCTCGGCCGGCGTCCTGTCACTTTTCGCGTTGTTGCACCGAAGACAGCAGGCGACGAGGTTTTCCCAGGTGTCGGCTCCCCCTCGCGAGCGCGGAAGGATGTGGTCGATCGTCGACGCGGAGTTGCCGCAGTAGCCGCACCGATTGGCATCCCGGCGGAGAACCCCACGCCTGGTCACTGGCACCCGTCGGGAGTTCGGGATCTTCACATACCGCGTCAGAACGATAACGGAAGGCCGGTCATGCGCTCCATCGGTCGCCCACACCGGGTGGCCGGTGTCGATCTCGACGATCGATGCCTTCTGATTCATGACGAGCACCAGAGCCCGTCGAAACGAAACGATGGCAAGGGGTTCGTACCCGGCGTTCAACACCAGTGTGCGCATGTCGGTTCCTCTCAAATCGCCGTGACGGCTTCACGGTCATTCGGTGTTCTCCGACCTGAGGAGAAGTGAGGATCCGGGCAAACAAAAAGGCGCTGTCTTTACAGACAGCGCCTATTCACAACCGATATAAGGGTGTGACATGTGTGGCCGGCAGGCCCGTGACCGAGACAACCGCATGCATCCGTGGTGTGGATACCGGGTATTCGATCCATGAGCTTCCCGCACTTTCCAAAGGTCAGGGCTTTAATGTAACCCACAATCGGCGTGCCTTCTCCCGAAGGCACGCCGATTCTCAGGTGGTGCGGGTGCTGTTCACCAAGTGGACAGCAGCCGGTCGATCAGATTCCGATCCGGACGACCCACCAGTTGTCTGCGTAGATCGGGCCGATGCGCAGCGGTGTTCCCGGACGTGATGCATGCAGGATCATGTTGTTGCCGGCGTAGAAGCCGATGTGCCCGGCGCTGACGACGAGGTCACCGGGAACCGCGTCTGCCACGGAGATCCGGGTACCCATATTGCCCTGGGCCGTTGAGGAGTGCGGCATGCTGATACCGAACTGGGCGTAGACGTACTTCACGAAACCGGAGCAGTCGAAGCCGGCCGGGGTTGCGCCGCCATAGACGTACGGAACGCCCTGATACTGCAGCGCGACGGCGAACACCTGGTCGAGGCTGAAGCTGGGGTAGGACGGGGCGGCGAGGTGGTCTTCAGCGGAGGGACCGGCAAAGGTCTGCTGGGTGCTGACGAAGGTGGCGCGTCGAGCCTCGGCCTCTGCTGCTGCCCGCGCGGTTGCGAGCTCAGCCTCCGTCGTTGCGGAGTAACCGTCGCGGGCGACGGCGTTGGCCGTGACACCTGCGTCGACCGAGAGCGACTGTGCGCCGGACTCCTTCTGCGACTGAAGCGTCGAGCTGCCGGCCGTGTCGTCGGCGGTCGGAGTGAAGGCATACGCCGGCAGTGCGACAGTGGCGAACAGCCCGGGAACGACGAGCGCCATGATGGCCGTCGATCGCCAGGTCTTCCACGTGCCGGGCTTCCCGGCGGCGCGGGGCCTTGCGCGGGAGGTTGCGGCAGCCCCGGCGACCGCGCGGCGCGAATAGGCGACGTCCTGGTTCGTGCCGGTGCCGGAGCCCATGGGCTGCAACGAGTCCCCGACAGAATCAGGATGAGAGCGTGTGGCCAAGGTCAAAACCTCCGGCGCCTCGCACAGCGTTTAGGGCAGTTGCTGTCTCGTTCGCAGTGAATATCGGGTCTCACAACACAGGGGAACGAGCGAGAGAGGCGCCCTGTGCCGGGTCCTGCGGTCGGTTTCTGACCTTCGGACCTCCCCGACGTTACGGGACCGTTACCAATTTGTCACCTTCATTTACAGGTTTTTAACAAATTCATAACGACCGGTCGCCACGGATGCTACCCGCCAACGAGCTCGGGTCCATCGGACGGCCAGCAGGATCCGCGGAGTTACGCGTCCTGAACGAAGATGTGTCCGGCGACCTCATTGGGCAACTCGAGCCCATCTCCGCAGCCTTCAACCCGCACCAGAACGTAAGACCCCACGGCGGAGAAGACGCCGACGTTTCCTGGCATCACACCGGCTTGCTTGAGCTGCAGGAGGAGTTCGGGGTCGACCTGCGCAGGTTCACCGAGGCGCCGAATGGTTGCCGTGACGGGGGTGGTGTTGCTGCGGACCAGTTCAACGATGTTCGTCACGCCGTGCGAGAACGTCGCTGCGGGGGTATCGCCCAGCTCGTCGAGCCCGGGAATGGGGTTACCGTATGGCGACTCTGTGGGGTGGTCGAGCATGGCGAGCAGCTTGCGCTCCACCTGTTCGCTCATGACGTGCTCCCAGCGACAGGCTTCCTCGTGCACGAACTCCCATTCGAGTCCGATGACATCGCTCAGCAGCCGCTCCGCGAGCCGGTGCTTGCGCATGACATGCACAGCCTTGCGACGGCCGGTGACCGTGAGTTCCAGGTGGCGATCGCCTGACACGACGACAAGACCGTCGCGTTCCATCCGACCGACCGTCTGCGACACCGTGGGACCGGAGTGACCGAGTCGTTCCGAGATCCGCGCGCGCAGTGGCACGATGTTCTCTTCCTCCAGCTCGAGGATGGTACGGAGGTACATCTCGGTGGTGTCAATCAGGTCAGTCATTGACGTCTCCCAGGGTTCAGCGCAGTTCCGACCAGCCTAGCGGTCCGGCGCGACAGCTCGGTGCCGCGCCAGCCTCGCGCATCGACCGGAGCGAGAGGCTGCGCGCGCAGGCTTCTAGAATCGGAGAATGCCTGAGATTTCCCTCCCCCAAGAACTCCTGCCCGCCGACGGCCGCTTCGGATGCGGACCCTCCAAAGTGCGCGCAGAGCAGGTGGATGCTGTCACGCGCGCTGGAGCATCCCTTCTCGGCACGTCGCACCGCCAGGCCCCAGTGAAGAACCTGGTCGGCAGCGTTCGCGCCGGACTCGACTCTCTCTTCTCCCTTCCCGACGGTTACGAGGTCATCCTCGGCAACGGAGGATCGACCGCGTTCTGGGACGCAGCCGCATTCGGGCTGATCGAGAAGCGCAGCGAGAACCTGACGTTCGGTGAGTTCGGCCAGAAATTCGCAAAAGCGGCGGCGGCCCCGTGGCTCGACGCACCCCTCGTGCTTGACGCTCCTGGTGGATCGCGCAGCGAAGTGGAGGTCACCGCAGGCATCGACGTCTACGCCTGGCCGCACAACGAAACATCGACCGGAGTCATGGCGCCCGTCCGCAGGGTCGCCGGTGACGATGGCGCACTGACCGTGATCGATGCGACCAGTGCCGCGGGTGGCGTCTCGATCGACGCATCCGAAACGGATGTCTACTACTTCGCACCGCAGAAGAACTTCGCGTCGGACGGCGGCCTGTGGTTCGCGTTGTTCTCCCCCGCCGCGATCGAGCGCGTGGAGCGAGTCGCGGCATCCGGTCGCTACATCCCCGAGTTCCTCAGCCTGAAGAACGCCGTCGACAATTCGCGCCTCAACCAGACCCTCAACACCCCTGCGGTGTCGACGCTCGTGATGCTCGACAGCCAGATCGAGTGGATGAACGCCAGCGGCGGCCTCGACTGGGCGTCTGCACGCACTCTCGAGTCGTCGTCGCACCTCTACGACTGGGCCGAGAAGACGTCGTACACGACGCCGTTCGTTGCGAACCCGGAGCACCGGTCACAGGTCGTCGTCACCATCGATTTCGATGACGCCATCGACGCCTCCGCCATCGCAAAGGTGCTCCGCGCCAATGGAATCGTCGACACCGAGCCGTACCGCAAGCTCGGACGTAACCAGTTGCGGGTCGCGACGTTCACGGCCATCGAGCCAGACGAGGTACGGCAGCTGACGCGCTGCATCGAGTTCGTCGTCGACGCCCTCTAGAACCGCACGAGAACGGCCCCCTCCGAGGAGGGGGCCTTTCTCGTACTATCCGCGAATGAACGCTCAGTAGCTGCGCTCGGGTCCGTCTTGGTCGGCGGAGTCGTCATCATCCGAGTCGTCGTTATCCGACTCGTCGTCATCGGACTCATCGTCGTCGGAGTCGTCGGCTACCGACTCGTCGTCATCAGATTCGTCGACCTCGTCGACGTCGACACCGTCGACGTCACCGGCATGAAGGATGCTGAATTCTTCCTCGTCGTCATCGTCCTCGTCTTCGTCGAGCACGGCGGCTGCCTCGGCTAGAGCGCGTGCCTCGCTCTCCTGGCCGGCCTGATAGTCGGCGAGACGCTCAGACCACGGCACCCACTCGGGAGCGAGCAGCGCGTTGTCGCCCGGCATCATCTCGGTTTCGAGCACCGTGACAGGGCCGTCGTCGGTTCGAGCGAGGGTAACCGTCCAGTGCCAGCCCGGGTAGCCCCTGAGCTTGCTGTCGAAGTAGAGCGAAAGCACGTGGTCGTCTTCGGCCGCATGACCGACGGGCTCACCGATGGTGTCCGCCGGCGTGACCTCGAGCAAGGCTGCGCGCGCAATGTCGACAGAGGCGAGCAGGATCTCGTCGGTCACCGGAGCCGGGCGGTCGGCCGGCTCGTCGGCAACAGCCTGTTCGGTTTTCGCGTCCGCGACGTTGTCCGCGGTCGGTGTGTCTCCGGGCTCAGGGGCGGATGCTTCCGCCTCGGTTTCGTTCGCATCCCGGGCCGCGTCGATCATTGCGTCCTCGGCGGCGGAAGCCTCCGGTGCAGAGGTCTCGGGTGCGCGTTCGGTTTCCGGCGCGTGAGCGTCGGCGACCATTGCCTCGACCGTCGGTTCGGTGGTGGAGTTCTCGGCGGTTGTCATCGGAGTGCTCCTCTGGAAAAGACGGCGGGCCCAGCCTGGCGCGGCGATCACGCGTCCAGTTCGTCGGCCACGCGTCGCAGCAACAGTGCAACCTTGCGGCTGTGGGCGTTATCGGGGTAGCGACCCCTGCGGAGGTCTCCGCCAAGGCCGTCGAGCAGCTTCACCAGATCCTCGACAATGATCGCCATGTCGTCAGCGGGCTTGCGCTTCATCTTGACGAGGCTCGGCGGAGCGTCGAGGACCCGGACAGAAAGCGCCTGGACGCCGCGCTTTCCGTCGGCGATGCCGAACTCAAGCCGGGTGCCAGCCTTGACCGAGGTCACTCCCGCGGGCAGAGCCGAGGCGTGAAGAAAGACTTCCTGGCCATCGTCGCTCGAGATAAAGCCGAAGCCCTTCTCGTCGTCGTAGAACTTAACCTTGCCGGTGGGCATGGACGAACCTCGCTGTGAACTGGACACGCCGGCTCTGGGCCAGCGTGCGGTGCTGTCGTTGCGGCAAAGGCCGCCAACGAGCGGGAGGGTACCCGCTCTTCCAGCTTAGAGCGTCGGTGACAAGCCCGGCACCTTTCAACGCGTTCGGTCCCGGAGCGCTGTGGCGATACCCTGAGAACTGTGACCGATCCTTCTCCGCACAACGCCAGCCGCCTCGAGCGGATCCTCGCGTTCATGTTGCTCGCTCTGGTCCTGCTCTCCGTCGGCACATTCGTGGCGATCATGGTCGGCACCGCGCAGGGCATGGGATCCGAGGACTTCGCGACCGGCATCTGGCCCGTCGTCGTGATGGTGCCATACATCGGCCTTCCGCTGGCGATCGTGCTCCTCATCACCCTGATGATCTCCAGCGCCGTCCGGCGCGCTCGGGAAACCCGCCGAGACCAGCCGGAGCGCTGACCGGGGAGCCGGCTGCCATGACCGATATCCTCACCCTCGCAGGTAACCTCCGGGCGCTCTCCGACACCGCGCTCGAGGAGCTCCTGACGGAGCGCGGAATCACGCCAGCCGCCCGGGCGCAGGATTTCTTCGATCTGGCCGAGCTGCTCCTCGACCCGGCAAACATCCGGAATGCACTCCAGCGACTCGACCGCCACATCCTCAGCGTCATCGCTGCCGCGACACCGGAAGCACTGCCCGCCGCGGGGATCGCCGAACGCCTGGCCACATTCGGATCGCAGGACACCGACGTCGACGACGTTGCCAGCCGTGCATCCTCCGCCGCCGACAAGGGACTTCTCACCCGGGCAGACAACGGGTTCAGCTCGATCGACGCCGTGGAATCGGTTCTGGCCGCGTGGCCGACGTCAGGCTCCCCGATCGCGGTGCACCTGGCATCTGACCCCGCCCCTCTGCTCCCCCCGGCACCGTCCGAGGCATCCGCTGCTCTCACCGATCTCAGCGCGGCAGAACAGGCTTTCGCCACCACCTCGGCGAGCGCCGAACTACTGAGCGAACTCCTCGCCAGCCCCGCGCGCGAGCTCGGCAAGGGTGGGCCGGCGCAGCCTGAGCGCAAACGGCTCTCACTGGCGATGCATGTGCCCGGCTCGACCATCGACGCGTACCTCGACCTCACCGTTCGCGCGGGACTCGTCAGCCACGAACCGGGCCTCTGGCTCACCTCCCCTGAGGGTGAGGACTGGCTGGTTCTGACCGCGGGCGACCGCTGGCGGGTGCTCGCTGCCGCGTGGCTCGACGCACTGCCGCGACAGGTTCGCTCTGTCCTCGTCGCTCGGACCCGCTGCACGTGGGGCAGTGCACTCCAGAACTATGCCCGGTGGCTGTACCCGGCAGGCGGCGAGTGGATCTCCAACCAGGTGACGCGTGTCACAGACCAGGCTGCGATGCTCGGGATCACAAGCGGATCCTCCCCCGAGACCCAGGTGCCCAGTACCGCCGGACGAATTCTTCTCGAGACGGATGCCGCGGCCGCTGCAACGGCGATGTCCTCCCACTTCCCCACCCACGTCCGGCAGG
The DNA here is from genome assembly GCF_055361225.1 of Mycetocola sp. TRD_SC_2. NCBI lineage: Bacteria > Bacillati > Actinomycetota > Actinomycetes > Micrococcales > Microbacteriaceae > Mycetocola > Mycetocola sp. TRD_SC_2. Next base: position 2,239,188 of record NZ_CM143954.1, read on the forward strand.
TCTACCTGCAGCATGACCTCACGATCATTGCGCCCGGTCCGCTCGAACCCGAGCTGGACCTGCGCCTGCGGAGCTTCGCTGACCTCGAGGGTCGGGCGCAGGCTTTCAGTTACCGGCTGTCGCCCGAGAGCGTCAACCGCGCGCTCTCCGGCGGCGAGACGGCCAGAGGAATGCTGGAGTTCCTCGCGGGAATTTCGCTGACCGGCATCCCGCAACCCGTCGACTACCTGATCTCACAGGCGGCGGCACGGTTTGGTGCTATTCGCGTTGGAGCATTGCCCGAGTCCGATCACGACGCCTCCCCTCACGCGAGAAGTTACGTCCGGTCCGATGATGATGCCCTCCTCAGATTGCTCCAGGTCGACCAGGCCCTCGCGTCTGTCGGGTTGCGCCCTGATGGGCACAACCGCTTGCTCAGCCGGTTCGAGTTCGAGGTCGTCTTCTGGGCGATCAGCGATGCGCGCTACCCCGTCGCCGCCGAAACCGCCGATGGGACACCCATCAGCCTGCGCCGGCGTCGCGTTTCTCCGCCCGTCGAACCCCCGCCCGTTCCCGATCACGGCACGTTGATCAGCAGGCTCCGGGAGGTCGAGGCAGACGTGTCAGGCGACACCGATCTCGCCTGGATCGCCCGCCAGCTCGACGCGGCCATCCGCGCAAAACAAACGGTCACCGTCACCGTCGACGTTCCGCGGTCAGGCCCGGTCGACTTCGTGCTCGAACCGACGGGCGTCGCCGGCGGCAGACTCCGCGGGCGGGACAAGAAGGCAGACATCGAACGCACCCTGCCCCTCTCCAGCATCCTCGCCCTGAAGTAGGCAAGGGCCCGTCGTATTCAGGCGAAGAGACTAGGCTGAACCGCTATGTCTGATGGCCCCCTGATCGTTCAAAGTGACCGCACCGTGTTGCTCGAAGTGGCGCACCCGCTCGCGGAAGACGCGCGACACGACCTGGCGGTTTTCGCGGAACTCGAACGCGCACCCGAACACATCCACACCTACCGGATCACGCGCCTGGGTCTCTGGAACGCGCGCGCCGCCGGGCATGACTCAGCCGACATGCTCGCCACGCTGGAGAAATACTCGAAGTTTCCGATTCCGCCCACCGTCTCGATCGACATCACCGAGACCGTCGGCCGATACGGCCGCCTCGTCATCGAGCGCAACGACGACGGCGATCTGGTCCTCCAGTCCAGCGACGAAGCCGTGCTTTCCGAGATTTCTCGTGCACGCAAGATCGCACCGCTGTTGATCGGCCATCCTTCTTCGGATTCCTACCTCGTCGAGCCGTGGGCTCGCGGAGCGCTCAAGCAGGAGCTGGTGAAGATCGGCTGGCCGGCGGAGGACCTCGCCGGATACACGCCCGGCACCCCACACGCGATCGACCTGCTCGAGGAGGACTGGCATCTCCGCGATTACCAGCAGAAGGCGGTCGACAACTTCTTCGAGGGAGGCTCGGGCGTTGTCGTCCTTCCCTGTGGCGCCGGGAAGACTCTCGTCGGCGCCGGAGCGATGGCGACGGCGAAAACGAACACCCTCATCCTCGTGACGAACACCGTGTCCGCCCGGCAGTGGCGCGACGAACTCCTGCGCAGGACCAGTCTGACCGCCGACGAGATCGGCGAGTACTCCGGGCAGCTCAAAGAGGTCAAGCCGGTCACGATTGCGACGTACCAGATCCTCACGGCCAGGAGAAAGGGTGAATACGCTCACCTTGCCCTCCTCGACGCCATGGACTGGGGCCTCGTCATCTACGACGAAGTACACCTTCTCCCCGCTCCCGTTTTCAAGCTCACGGCCGAGCTGCAGGCGCGCAGGCGCCTTGGACTCACGGCGACCCTCGTTCGTGAGGACGGTCGCGAGGGCGATGTCTTCAGCCTCATCGGGCCCAAGCGCTTCGATGCCCCGTGGAAGGAGATCGAAGCCCAGGGCTTCATCTCGCCCGCCGCGTGCTTCGAAGTTCGCATCGACCTCCCGCAGGAGGATCGCCTGAGCTACGCCGCGGCATCCGACGACGAACGGTACCGACTCGCGGCAACGGCACCAGCCAAGCTCCAGGTGGCGCGGGACCTCGTCGCGCGGCATCCCGGCGAGCGGATTCTGGTCATCGGGCAATACCTCGACCAGATCGATGACCTCGCCGAGGCCCTCGACGCTCCCCAGCTGACGGGCTCAACGCCGGTGGATGAACGGGAGCGGTTATTCCAGGCGTTCCGGGTCGGCGAGATCTCCGTTCTCGTGGTGTCGAAGGTCGCGAACTTCTCGGTCGACCTGCCCGAAGCAACAGTAGCAATCCAGGTCTCAGGGTCGTTCGGGTCCCGCCAGGAGGAGGCACAACGGCTCGGCCGCTTGCTCCGGCCGAAGGAATCGGGACTCAGCGCGAACTTCTACACGCTCGTCGCCCGCGACACGGTCGATCAGGACTTCGCGCAAAACCGGCAGAGGTTCCTCGCAGAACAGGGTTACAGCTACACCATCCTTGACGCGCACGCGCTCGCGGCTTAGGCGTCCAGCCGGAGGTATCGCAGCAGCAGCGTTCCTTCGGAGCTGAGAACCGACGCGAGCGACATGCTCCGTTGGATGCCGTCAGCATCACCCGCGACAATTCTCCCGGCGCCGGGTCCCTCGATGAACGGACTGATCGTCAAACAGACCTCGTCGACCGCGTCGAGTGCCAGTGCGTCTGCGAAGAGGCGTGGACCCCCCTCCGAATGGATTTGCGTCAGCCCGCGTTCGGCAAGGACCGATTTCACCGTGCTGATGCTCACGGTGGACTCGCCCGCAACGACAAGGTCGGCGACCTCGCTGAGCGCTGATCGCCTGTCCTCTGGGGCTTCCTCGACCGTCACGACAACCGGCCGGACCGGGGCATCGGTGAAGATGCGGTGCCCGGGATCGAGGTCAAGACTAGCCGAGACGATACCGAACACAGGTTGCTCGGAAAGCCCGTGTGCCAGTCGCCAGTCGACGGCGGGGGTTTCGAGGCGCATGGGCCCGTAGCCCTCCGCCCGAACGGTGCCCGCCCCGACGAGGACGATGTCCGAGAGCCGACGGAGGATGTCGAACACCCGGCGGTCGGCGGGAGTTCCCAGGCCAGCAGTGAGACCGTCATGGGTTCCTGCCCCGTCGATGCTCGACACGAAGTTCACCCGGAACCAGGTCGACGCGCGATCGTCGACGGAATAGAAAGCCGTGATCTCGTCGTCGGTGAGCGGGTCGCCGGGCGTGAGGGGGAACACAGCGGGTTCAGTCATTGCTCTCCCCCATGTTGTGACGGAGGTAAGCGGGCTGCCGGAATCCGAGGATGGCCTCTGTCATCCTCACCGCCTCTACAGCAGGGCCCACGTTGTGCATCCGGAGAATTCTCGCTCCGTTGAGGATGGAGACCACCGCAGCGGCCAGTGACCCGTAGACGCGCTCCCCTCGATCGCGATCGAGGGTCTCGCCGATGAAATCCTTGTTCGACACCGCGGCGAGGGTTGTGAATCCCAGGGCGGCGATCTCGCCGAAGCGTCTGGTCAGTTCGAGCGAATGCAGGGTGTTCTTGTTCAGGTCGTGGCCGGGGTCCACGATGATCCGCTCGGCGGGAATACCGGCGTCGAGCGCCGCGCGAGCGCGCTCTGAGAGGAACGCTCGGACCTCGGCGACAACATCGTGGTACTGCGGGCGGGCGAACGGCGACCGGGGCTCGGCGAGGCTGTGGGTGATCACGACGCTGGCGCGGCTGTTCGCGACCGCAGTGATCATCGCCGGGTTCCGCAGTCCCGTGGTGTCGTTGATCACGTCCGCCCCTGCTGCAATGCTCGCAAGCGCCACCTCAGGCTGGAACGTGTCGATCGAAATGACGACATCCGCTTCGGCGCGAACCGCCTCAACTACCGGAACAACCCGCTCGATTTCCCGAGCGACGGCGACTTCAGGGCCCGGCGCGAACGGTGCGCCACCGATGTCAACGATGTCTGCTCCGTCCGCGACCGCCTGGAGGGCTGCCGCCACGGCCTCGTCGAGCCCGAAGGTGCTTCCCCTGTCATAGAACGAGTCCGGTGTGCGGTTCACGACGGCCATCACCGCGACCTGCCGGGAAAAGTCGAAGGTCCGCGTTCCCAGAGTGCGACTCGGCAGTGCCGGGACGAACATCCGATCGTCGGACGATTGCAGGGGAACAGTCATCCTCCCATCGTGCCGCACGCGACACTGTCCTGGTCGCCGTTCCCGCGGCTCACGGCATCCTGTCCGGTTGGACGCATCGATGACACACCGAAGACGTTCAGGAAGAACGCAGCCAACACGCAGATACTGGGCACATGACTGGACCACGAATTCTCATCGTCGATGACGAACCGAACATCCGCGACCTGCTCACCACCAGCCTCCGCTTCGCCGGCTTCGCCGTGCGAGCTGTCGGAAACGGCGCCCAGGCCATCTCCGCCGTGCTCGAGGAAGAGCCCGACCTCATCATCCTCGACGTCATGCTGCCCGATATGAACGGATTCGGCGTGACGAAGCGCCTCCGATCGGCCGGCTACACCGCTCCGATCCTGTTCCTCACAGCGAAGGACGACACAGAGGACAAGATCATGGGCCTCACCGTCGGAGGCGACGACTACGTCACCAAGCCATTCAGCCTCGACGAAATCGTGGCCCGCATCAAGGCAATCCTCAGACGCACCATGCATGCTGATGAGGATGCCGTCATCCGCGCAGGCGAACTCACCATGGATCAGGACACCCATGAGGTTCTCGTCGGCGAGACACCCATCGAGTTGAGCCCCACCGAGTTCAAGCTTCTGCGGTACCTCATGCTCAACCCGAACCGGGTGTTGAGCAAGGCGCAGATCCTCGACCACGTCTGGGAGTACGACTTCAATGGGGACGCCGGCATCGTCGAGAGCTACATTTCCTACTTGCGACGCAAACTGGACCAGTTCTCGACTGAACCGCTCATCCAGACCAAGCGTGGATTCGGCTACATGCTGAAGACAGCGAAGGCGTAAACCGAATACGGGTACATGCACGATCCCATAGCCGAGTGGTGGAACGCGATTTCACTGCGCACGAAGATCACCGGGGTGACCGTGCTCGTCCTCACCTTCGGACTGCTCGTCGCCGGCGTCGGTACCGTCGTCATGCTGCGGCCGGCCCTCGTCGACAAGGTCAACACCGATCTCGTTACAGCGGCGCAATCCCCGGTTCCTCCTGGATTCCTCAATGTCGAGGAGCAAGAGGCTGACAACGCCGGTGACATGGTCAAGGATGCGATGTCCTCGGACTACTTCACCGCGATCTACGACGCTGACGGTCAACTTCGCGCCGCCACCTGGCAGGACCGCCCCGAGGGGATGCTGCCGAACATCAGCCGAACGTTCGAGTTGTCAGACGCCGTCAAACAGACCGGCGTCTTCCAGCTGGCGAGCATCGACGGCAAGACGACGTACCACGCCGTCGTCGTTCCCTACCAGTGGGACCACCAGGGGTCCATCGGCGTTGTTCTTGTCGCGATCTCGATGCGGGAGACCGAGACAATCATCGCCACCTACCTGACGATCTTCTTCGGCCTCGGGCTCGGTGTCATCATCATCGGCGCCCTGCTCACGCGTCTCCTCGTCACCAGTACGTTCCACCCCCTGCGAGAGGTGGAACACACGGCAGCGGCGATCGCCGACGGAGACTTCAGCCAGCGCCTCGCCGTCGCGACCCCGAACACAGAGGTCGGGCGGCTGAACCGCTCACTCAACACCATGCTTGCGCGAATCGACAAAGCTTTCGCGGACCGGGCGCGCACCATCGACCAGATGCGCCGCTTCGTCGGCGATGCCAGTCATGAACTGCGGACACCGCTCGTCACCGTGCGCGGATACGCCGAGCTGTACCGGATGGGGGCGTTGCAGAACAGTGACGACCTGACCCAGGCGATGAGCCGCATCGAGAAAGAAGCGATCCGGATGGGCGGCCTCGTCGAGGACCTGCTCGAACTGGCTCGACTCGACGAGACCAAGCCGATGGTCCTGACCCCGGTCGACCTCACTCCGATTGCGAGAGACGCAGCGCTGGACGCGAACGCATCATCGCCACGTCGCACGGTGAGTGTCGTTGTGGATTGCCCGCCGACACCGCCACTCCCTCCGGCGCCGGCTTTGACGGAACCCGTTCCGACGGCATCCGCGGTCACTCGTGCCACGCCGTCCGACGACGAATCGACGGCGACGGGACCGATCGCGTTCGCCGGCGCTACGCTCGCCCGGTTCCGCCAACGGCGCCCGCGCAAGCAGACTGACACGGGCCCCGCGCTGACGATTCGGTCGAACCTCGCCGTCGTTCCGGATCCGGAACCCGAGGTTCCCGCGATCGTGATGGGCGAAGAAAACAAGCTGCGCCAAGTCGTCACGAACCTCGTCGGCAACGCCCTCCGATTCACACCCGACGACAGTCCACTTGAAATTGGAGTGTCCGCGGACTTGAAGACACGCACGGCAACGATCGCCGTGATCGACCACGGCGACGGCATCCCCCCTCAGATTCGCGAGAAGATCTTCCAGCGCTTCTGGCGCGCCGATTCGTCCCGCACGCGGGAGACCGGTGGTTCCGGCCTTGGGCTCGCCATCGTCTCATCCATCGTCGCCGCTCATCACGGCACCGTGTCCGTGACCGAGACGCCGGGCGGCGGAGCGACGTTCCGCGTCAGCTTCCCACTCGCAGACACCGCGATTCCCCTGCCGCCGAGCTGAGTCGCCGCAGACTCGGTGACTCTCGCCGCCTCGGTGATTCCTCCCCAGAGCAGGAACCGCCGGAGGCCGTCCACGCCTGACCGTTCCCCACCGGGAGCGTGCCCACGCGCCCGTACGGTCGGAGAACGGATGCCGCGCCCCGCGCGTCCGGAATCCAGAGGAGGAGTCATGACCAGATACCAGGTGGACAGCGATGTTGTGATGGGGACGACCGGTTCCGTCCGGGCGCGGATCGAGACGATCCAGTCGGAGGTCGACGCCATGATGCGCCAGCTGACCGAGTTGCAGTCGACGTGGACAGGAGAAGCGTCGAACGCGTTTCAGGGGGTCGTTGCCGACTGGCGCGGCACCCAGCGGAGGGTCGAAGAGAGTGCCGTGCACATCAACACCGCGCTCGCGCGGGCCGGCAGCCAGTACCAGGAGATCGAAAGAACCAACGCCAACATGTTCCGCATGTGACGGATGCGATCGGCACGGCTTGTGAAGACAACGAAAGCGGGGCGCCTCCCGAAGGAGACGCCCCGCCAGTTCGTGCGAGTTGCTCGGACTTAGAAGTCCATGCCACCGGTCGGGTCGCCGGCCGGAGCCGGGTTCTTCTCCGGCTTGTCGGCGACGACGGCCTCGGTGGTGAGGAACAGTCCCGCGATCGACGATGCGTTGAGCAGCGCCGAACGGGTGACCTTCACCGGGTCGTTGATGCCCGCGAGGAGCATGTCGACGTACTCACCGGTCGCGGCGTTGAGGCCGTGTCCGACGGGCAGGTTGCGGACCTTGTCTGCAACGACGCCGGGCTCGAGACCCGCGTTGAGGGCGATCTGCTTGAGCGGAGCGTCGATGGCGACCCGGACGATGTTCGCCCCGGTTGCTTCGTCACCCGAAAGCGAGAGCTTCTCGAATGCGGTCTTGCCAGCCTGGATGAGCGCAACGCCACCACCGGCGACGATGCCCTCTTCGACGGCAGCCTTCGCGTTGCGGACAGCGTCCTCGATGCGGTGCTTGCGCTCCTTGAGCTCGACCTCGGTCGCGGCTCCGGCCTTGATGACTGCAACGCCACCGGCCAGCTTGGCCAGGCGCTCCTGCAGCTTCTCGCGGTCGTAGTCGCTGTCGGTGTTCTCGATCTCCTTGCGGATCTGGGCAACGCGGCCCGCGATCTGCTCGACGTCGCCGGCACCTTCGACGATGGTGGTCTCGTCCTTGGTGATGACGACCTTGCGGGCACGGCCCAGGAGGTCAAGGGTGACGTTCTCGAGCTTGAGGCCGACCTCTTCCGAGATGACCTGTCCACCCGTGAGGATCGCGATGTCCTGGAGCTGAGCCTTGCGACGGTCTCCGAAGCCGGGAGCCTTGACGGCGACCGACTTGAAGATGCCACGGATCTTGTTCACGACGAGGGTTGCGAGGGCTTCGCCGTCGACATCCTCCGCGATGATGAGGAGCTGCTTGCCCGACTGGATGACCTGGTCAACGATCGGGAGCAGGTCCTTGATGTTGGAGATCTTGGAGTTGGCGATGAGGACGTAGGGGTCCTCGAACACTGCTTCCTGGCGGTCCGGGTCGGTGACGAAGTATGCCGACAGGAATCCCTTGTCGAAGCGCATACCTTCGGTCAGCTCGAGCTCGGTGCCGAACGTGTTCGACTCCTCGACGGTGACGACGCCTTCCTTGCCGACCTTGTCGATGGCCTCGGCGATGATGGCGCCGATTTCGGCGTCACCGGCGGAGATGGATGCCGTAGCCGCGATCTCTTCCTTGGTCTCGACCTCTTTCGCGTTGGCGATGAGCTCTTCGATGACCGCAGCGGTGGCCTTCTCGATGCCGCGCTTGAGCGAGATCGGGTCAGCGCCGGCAGCGACGTTGCGCAGGCCTTCGCGGACGAGTGCCTGGGCAAGAACGGTAGCGGTGGTGGTGCCGTCGCCTGCGACGTCGTCAGTCTTCTTGGCGACCTCCTTGACGAGCTCGGCACCGATCTTCTCGTACGGGTCGTCGAGCTCGATCTCCTTGGCGATGGAGACACCATCGTTGGTGATCGTGGGCGCGCCCCACTTCTTCTCAAGGACAACGTTGCGACCGCGTGGGCCGAGCGTTACCTTGACGGTGTCGGCCAGAATGTTCAGACCGCGTTCGAGGCCGCGGCGGGCTTCCTCGTCAAAAGCAATGATTTTTGCCATGTGGTTTTTCGTCCCTCCCGGACGTAATGAACGTAGTTAGCACTCTACGAATGCGAGTGCTAACACGATTCTGGCACTCTGCCCCTGTGAGTGCAAGCTCGCTGCCGGGCGTGAGACAGAGGCCGCATCCGGGCCCCCAACGAAGCGACGCCGCCCACCACCGGTGGACGGCGCCCGGCAGCGAGGATCAGACCGCGCGAACGGCCTCGGCCTGAGGCCCCTTCGCGCCGGTGCCGATTTCGAAGCTCACCTGCTGGCCCTCTTCGAGTGAGCGATATCCGGTGCTGTCGATCGCGGAATAGTGGACGAAGACATCCTGCCCATCCCCGTCGACGGTGATGAAGCCGTAGCCTTTTTCAGCGTTGAACCACTTCACGGTTCCATTCGCCATGTGTCACTCCCAATGCAGTGTTCTCCGTGCAGGCAGGCGCCAGCCCGGGTCAGCCGGCGCCTGGGCCCGGCGATCGTGCCGGCTCGTCAGCCTCCGGCGAGGGCACGATCATGACCAGTTCCAGATCCTAGCGAGAAGATCTGTCGCCCGAACAGGGGTTTGACCAGAGGAAAAGCAGTTCCTACCCGCACCGCGATGCTCCTATCCGTCGTGGAACGCATCGCGCTTTCTCACTCCTGGGCAGCGTAGTCCGACCCGAGAACGACCGTGAGCTGTAGGAGAGGTTCCTCCCCATCGTCGACCGGGATCTGGAATTGCGTCGACAGCTGGATGTTCCCGATTCCGAGGCCTTCAGCGAGTCCACGCGCAGCCCCTTCCTGCGACGGGTCCTCGTAATAGACGGTCGTGGTTTCGACGTCGGCTGCCGAGGCGCTCCCCGGCGTAATGCTCTGGGTCCAGCCCTCCGAGTTGAGCTTCTCGATCGCACGGGTGGCGAGGCCCCTTGTAGACGTCCCGTTCAGCACCGTGACCATCGAGTCCGGGTCGATCGTCGCGACCGCCGCCGGTGTGTCCGTGGGCTCGGGCGCGGTCGCAGCGGGAGAAGGCGCCTCGACGAAGTTGACGCGGTCACCGAGCAGTGTCAGGCCAAGGATTCCTGCCGCCACGAGAACGAGAGTCGCGAGCCCTGCCCACATGAGAAGGAACCAGCCCCTGCCAGCAGGCACGGGCGCGCGATGCGCCCCGACCCGTTGAAGGTCTTCAGGAATCTCGTCGAACCTGTCCTTGGCGAAGTTTTGTGCCATGTCGCTGCTGTCAGGTCCTCTGTGTTCTTCGGTCAGACGATGTTCGGTCAGACGGCTTTTCGGTCAGATTGCGTTCGGGAGACGATCGGCGAACCCGGAAGCGATCGCTGTTCAGTCAGCGTTCCTGGCTCGAGCCCGGCGTGCGGCCTGCCGGGTGTCGCGCAGCCTGTGCAGGCGCTTGACGAGGAGCGGATCGTGAACGAGGGCTGCGGGCGAATCGATGAGCACGCCCAGCAATTGATAGTACCGGGTGGGAGAGAAACCGAACGCGGCACGGACCGCTTCTTCCTTCTGGCCGGCATGCTGCCACCACCGGCTCTCGAACTCAAGGATCGCGAGGTCACGCTCGCTGAGCTCGGGGCTCGTCTCGTTCGGAGAACCGTTGTCACCCATATCCACCACCGCTCGAAGTCCTTGTGCGCTCGAAGACCGTGCCGCCATCCTAAGGCGTGGCCGACGCGCATTTGCTTCGCGCGTGGCGCGTCGGAGGAGGCGAGCGGACGATGCTCAGGTATTGCCCAGCCTGAACGTAAGACGGGAACATGATGGCCCGGGAAGGGGTTAGATAAGAGGCAAGCATTATCCGTTAGGAGCAGTATGACCCAGCCCGTGGACAAGACCCCGGTGAACAAGACCAATGACGAGTGGCGCGAGGAACTGACCAGTGAGCAGTACGCGGTGCTGCGTGAAGCTGCAACCGAGCGTCCGTGGACCGGTGAGCTGCTCGACGAGAGCCGTTCCGGTCTGTACACCTGTGCAGCCTGCGGCGCAGAGCTGTTCAAGAGCGGAACCAAGTTCGACTCCGGTTGTGGCTGGCCCAGCTTCTACGAGTCCGTGCGGCCCGAAGCTGTGAACCTCATCGAAGACAACTCGCTCGGGATGGTGCGGACAGAGGTACGGTGCGCCACGTGTGACTCACACCTCGGCCACGTCTTCGACGATGGATTCGGCACCCCGACCGGTGACCGGTACTGCATGAACTCGCTCGCGCTCAATTTCGCGCCCGTCGAGTAACGTGGTTCGTCTGGTCGACATCGTCGCGGCGCGCCGGTCGTGGTCGCGCGTGACAGCGGATGCGCCGACGCACGAGGACCTCCTTCCGCTCGTCGCAGCATCCGCCCGTGTCGCGGACCACAGCGCCCTGCGACCGTGGCGCCTGCTCGAGTTGCGCGGTCCGGCGCGCGAAAAACTCGGTAAAGCGATAGCGAAGGCGGAGGGAGACGACCATCCGTCATCCAAGCCTCTGCGGGCGTCGCTTCTGATCGCGATCGTCGTGTCGCTCAAGAAGAGTTCGAAAGTGCCCGCGTGGGAGCAGGAGGCCGTGGCCTCCGGCGTCGCACACACGCTCAGCCTGTTGCTGCACGATGCCGGCTGGGGTGTCCTGTGGCGCACGGGAAGTTACACGCGATCGAAGCCGGTTCGCAAGATGCACAAGCTCGGCAAGAACGAGTATCTGCTCGGCTGGCTCTACGTCGGTGGCATCCCCGAGGGCGCCAAAGCAGGATCCCGCAAGCCCATCGACGCCGAAGCGCTCATCCGCGAGCTCTAGGCCGCCTGAATGTCGCGACACTCACGGCGACGAGGGCCAGCGCCGCGCCGCTGACCGTGGTGAAGCCGAGATCGGCGCCGCCCGGAGCGACAGCGTCGATGACGACCGACCCGACCAGCTGACCAGCGACGGTTCCGAGTCCGAGAAGCAGGACACCGGTATGGGCGACGAGGAACGCATTGACGCCGATGAAGACGCAGCCGATCGCTCCGCCGAGGTAGAGGAGAGGTTCCGCTGGGAGATGCTCGGGCCAGCCGACAAAGAAGGATCGAACGAGCAGAACAGCTACGAGGGCGAGCGTTCCCACCACGAAGTTCAGAAACGTTGCGGTGAGTGCACTGTGAGCCCGAGCACGGACCCGGCCGTTCACTGCCGACTGCCAGCCGGTGCCGAAGCCGGCGAGCAATGGCATCCCGAGCATCCACAGTGGAACATCCCCGCCAATCTGCCCGGAGACAGACCACAAAACGGCGATCATCGCGAGAGCGGCGCCGAGGAGCCGTGGCCACGTGGTGGCTACCTGCCCGTTCGGTCCAAAACCGATCCGGTCGAGGATCAGGCCGGAGGCGGTCTGGCCGGCGACGAGGGCAACACTGAACAGCGCAACCCCGACGACCGCGCCGGTGATGCCCTGACCGAGGACGAGGAATGCGCCGGAGAGACCGCCGAGCACCGTCCACCACGGCATACTTCCGTCCCGGAGTGCGGCGGCGATGGTTCCGAGGCCGGTTCGCCCGTTGCGGACGAACATCAAACAGACGGTGAGGATGATCAGGCCAGACCCGAACGAGATCACCGCGGCGACGAAGCCATCTCCGATCGCGAGGCCGAGGGCTCCGTTGAGTCGGGTCTGCACAGCGACGAGCGCACCGCAGGCCGCGGCGATGATGATGGCGAGCCAGGGTGGAATTCCCGCCCGCGGGTTCACCGCGGTCACCGGGGACACATCGAGCATCTGCACATGGAGCCGCCTGTCGGATTCGAACCGACGACCTGCGCATTACAAGTGCGCTGCTCTGGCCAACTGAGCTAAGGCGGCGTGGACTCGTCAATCATAACGAACCCGCGCGCCCTGTCCTGCCATGACATCCTTGAGAGACCACCACGACGAGGAACACACGCATGCCCGAGCAGTCCCAGGCACCCGCCACGACAGAACAAACGGGCAGAGGCATCCTCGACCTCGCCATTCGTTGCGGGGAAGTCATCTTCGCCTCCGGCGCCAGCGCGGAGGATGCGACAGCGACCATGCTCGCCGTCACGCGGGCATACGGACTCAAGGGCTGTGAAGCGGATGTCACACACACCGTCATCACGCTGACCTGGGACGATTCATCGACGGGCGACTCGGTGACCCGCTCGAGAAACGTCAAGTACCGAACGCTTGACTACACCCGGCTGACGAACATGTCCACCCTCGTCGACGACCTGCTCCACACCCCGATGTCGGTCGGCGAAGCCCGGACGCGAGTCAACACCATCATCGCCGCCCGCCCGATCTATCCGGTGCTCGTCCGGCGGCTCGGCTGGAGCCTGGTCGGCGCTGGAGCGGCCCTGCTCCTCGGCGGCGGGCCGCTCGTCATCGGTGCAGCGTTCGTTGCCACCTTCTTCGTCGATTCGCTCACGACCGCTCTCGCGCGAACGCGGATGAGCGTGTTCTACCAGACCCTCGCCGGAGGAGCCGTCGGGCCTGTTGTCGCCGCGCTCGTTCACTTTCTCGATCCAGCGGCCAGCCCATTTCTCGTTGTCGTCGCGACCATCATTGTGCTGCTCGCCGGCGTGACGTCGTTCGGCGCCGTGCAGGACGTCCTGTCGGGCTTCTACGTCACGGGTACAGCGCGCGTCCTCGAGGCACTCCTCATCACCGGAGGGCTCGTCGCCGGTGTCGCCGGGACGAGCATGCTCCTCGCCCGGTTCGGCCTCGTGCTCGACATCGCAGATTACGTGCCGCCGTCGTTCGCCAACATCTGGTTGTTGCTGATGGCATCCGTCGTCATCATCCTCGGTTTCGCGCTCGCGGTCGAAGTGCCTGCGCGGGCCATTTGGGCGGTCAGCGTGCTCGGGGTCATCGCCTACCTCGTCTACACGAGTGGTCAGGAGGCTGGCTTCGGTGTTGCATGGTCAGCCGCGGCCGCCGCCGTTGCCGTCGGTGTTTTGTCTGCGCTCGCATCGCGGCTGGTGCGGACTCCTCCCCTGCCGCTCGTCGTCTCGGCACTTGTCCCGCTCGTTCCCGGACTGATCCTCTTTCGGGGCCTACTGGAGTTGAGCGCGGGTTCGATCGACGGGCTGCTCAGCATGCTGGAAGCAGCTTCTGTCGCCGTCGCCCTCGCCGCTGGCGCCATCCTGGGCCAATACCTGGTGCAGAACGCGCTTGGCCCGGCACGCCGGATCCAGCGCCGGTTCGTCGGCCCGCTCATGGGCGTTCAGGTGCGGCTGGGCCGCAAGCGCGACGAGAAGATCTAGCCGTTACTCCGCAGGCGCGGACGGTGAGGGACTCGGGCTCGGGCTCGACTTCGCGTACGTCTCGCTCGCAACCGAAAGCACGAAGGCCTGGAACTCTTCGTCGTCGGTGATCGACCCGGTGTACTGCTTGTCGTTCACAAGAACCGTCGGGGTTCCCTTGACCTTGTCGAGGGAAGAGTACGGCACCTTCTCCGTGGTGGCGCGGTCCGTTGCCGACTGCACCCACGGGGTGAAGGTGGCGTCCCTGATGCAGGAATCGATATTCGACTGAACCGGTCCGGCCGGAGCAGTGCCGGCTTCGGTCTCGATCGCCGTCGCCGCGAGTTCCATGAGGGCCTCGTCGGAATGTCCGGCTGTGCCAACCTCAGGCTGGTTCTTGAACAGGAGAGAGTTGAAGTCGAAAAAACCGTTCGGCGCGTAGTTGGCGACGCACGCGGCAGCGTTCGCTGCACGCAGTGAGTACTGGGATCCGGCCGACCGTCCGGTGAGGAGGGCGATGGGGTGATACTCGACAGTCGCCGTACCCTTCTCGGCCCAGGTCGACAGCTGCTTGGCGTTCGCACGCTCGAACTCACCGCACACCGGGCACAGGTAGTCGACGTAGATCCGGATGTTGGGAACCTTCGGGTCGACCTTCGTCGCGACGGGTGACGCTCCGGCCGCGAGGGCCGGCGTCTCCACGACCTCGAGTGCTGATCCGACGACGATCCCGTCGCTGGCCATGTTCGCCGGTCCTGGCGCCGGCGGGCGGATTGCGCTCGTGATGATGAACGCGACACCGACGATGACAGCCACAACTGCGACGACAATGCCACCCTGCAGGAGCACGCGATTGCGCTTGTCGCGCTTCTTCTGCGACTCCCGCAACTCTTTTGCCTTCTCGCGGGTCGCCTCGCGACGCTCGTTCTTCGTCGGAAGAACTTCTGGTGCGTCGTCGTGCATAAATCCTCGCTTCGGGGGTGAGTATTCGGTCGGTTGCGGGTCGGGTTGCCGTGGCCAACACCCACCGATCGTAGTTGCGCAGTCTGGGAAATGCCCAAACGGATGCTGCGTGCCGCAGGTACGGGCACCTCACCAAACTGCACTGGTCGCCTCACTTCATGCCATACTGAAGCTTCGCGATCGTGTACCCGCACGACCGCGCGCATGCAGCGCAGCACGCAATGCATGAATCCATTCACTCGGATCGTCCGGCACGTACCTGCCGGTGAAGGAGCACAACATGTCATCCGTAACGTTCGACAACGCCACACGTATGTACCCAGGTGGTACCCGCGCCGCTGTTGACCAGCTGAGCCTCGAGGTCGCCGATGGCGAATTCCTCGTTCTGGTCGGCCCGTCCGGTTGTGGTAAGTCCACCTCCCTGCGCATGCTCGCCGGCCTCGAAGAGGTCAACGACGGCCGCATCCTCATCGGTGACCGCGACGTCACCGACGTGCCGCCGAAGGACCGTGACATCGCGATGGTCTTCCAGAACTACGCGCTGTACCCACACATGACGGTCGCCGAGAACATGGGCTTCGCTTTGAAGATCGCCGGCGTCAACAAGGACGAGCGGGCAACCCGCGTCCTCGAGGCAGCGAAACTTCTCGACCTCGAGGAGTACCTGACCCGCAAGCCGAAGGCACTCTCCGGTGGTCAGCGTCAGCGTGTTGCCATGGGTCGCGCGATCGTCCGCCAGCCCCAGGTCTTCCTCATGGACGAGCCGCTGTCGAACCTCGATGCGAAGCTCCGCGTGCAGACCCGCACGCAGATCGCGTCGCTCCAGCGTCGGCTCGGCGTCACCACGGTCTACGTCACGCACGACCAGACCGAGGCACTCACCATGGGTGACCGCATCGCCGTGCTCAAGGATGGCGTCCTGCAGCAGGTCGGAACACCGCGTGACCTGTACGAGAAGCCGCAGAACGTTTTCGTCGCCGGCTTCATCGGCTCTCCCGCGATGAACCTGCTGACCGCAGACCTCGCAGAAGGCGGCATCCAGTTCGGTGCCCGCGTCGTTCCGGTCGACCGCGACATCATCGGCCAGACCAGCGCGAGGCAGGTCACCGTCGGTGTCCGCCCCGAGGACATCGAAGTGTCGACAGAGCCAGGCAACGGCCTCGAGGTCCACGTCGACCTCGTCGAAGAGCTCGGCGCTGACGGTTACCTCTACGGGCACGCAGACGTCAACGGCAAGCGCACCGACCTCGTCGCCCGTGTCGACGGACGCACCCACGCGCACGCCGGTGAGAAGGTCTTCTTGATTCCCACGCCGCGCCACCTGCACGTCTTCGACGTCGAGTCTGGACTCCGCATGAACGCAGCCGTTTCGGCCGAATAACAGCATCGCGCCGGCTGGCAGGGTTTCACCCCGCCAGCCGGCGCTACTGTTTAACTCACCATGAGCGCATCACTCAACATCACCGCAGCCACCGTCGACCCGGCGCTTCTCGACCTGCCGTGGGACCTCCCGCTGGAGAACTGGCCCAACGAAACCATCGCGTCACTTCCCAAGGGAATCTCGCGCCACCTCGTGCGCTTCGCGAACCTCTCCGGCTATGTCGTCGCCGTCAAGGAAACCACCGCCGAGATGGCGCGCGGCGAATATGACATGTTGCGCACGCTTCAGCGCATGGACATCCCGTGCGTTGACCCCGTTGCCGTCATCACCGGGCGCTCAGACGAATCGGGTGACCCGCTGCCGAGCGTGCTCGTCACGCGGCACCTCAAGTTCTCACTCCCCTACCGCGCCCTGTTCTCTCAGCAGTTGCGTCCCGACACAGCCGGCCGGCTGGTCGACGCACTCGCCGTCCTGCTCGCCAGGCTCCACATCGCGGGCTTCTTCTGGGGAGACGTCTCGCTGTCGAACACTCTCTTCCGTCGGGACGCTGGCGCGTTCGCCGCTTACCTCGTCGACGCCGAGACCGGAAAACTGTACGGTGGCGGACTGTCGAACGGTCAGAGGGAGAACGACCTCGAGATCGCTCGCGTCAACATCGCCGGCGAGCTCATGGACCTCGAAGCGGGCGGACGGGTCGACGACGCCCTCGACCCGATCAAGCTCTCTGACGGCATCGTCGCCGCCTACCGGTCCCTGTGGACCGAACTCACGGGTTCCGAGTCATTCTCATCGAGCGAACGCTGGCGGATCAACGAGCGGGTGCACCGTCTCAATGAACTCGGCTTCGACATCGAGGAGCTCGCCATCAAAACGGACGAGACCGGCTCCCGTGTGCGGATTCAGCCGAAGGTCGTCGACGCCGGCCACCACCAGCGCCGTCTTCTGCGGCTCACCGGCCTCGACGCTGGAGAGAACCAGGCCCGACGGCTGCTCAACGACCTCGACTCCTACGGTGCCACGTTCGCAAAGGCGAACATGGACGAGGAGATGATGGCCCACGAGTGGCTCATTCGCGTCTTCGAGCCCGTGGTCAAGTCGATCCCCCGCGATCTCAAGGGCAAGCTCGAGCCGGCAGAAGTGTTCCACCAGTTGCTCGAACACCGCTGGTTCATGTCTCAGAACCAGGCCAGGGACGTTCCGCTCTCCGAGGCACTGACCTCGTACATCAACGACATCCTGCGCCACCGCCGTGACGAAGCAACGGTCATCACTCCCCCGACCGGCGCCATCACCCTGCCGACCGCTGTGGTCGCGGCCCCGGACGAAAACTGGCGCGACCGGGTCTGAGACCCGGCCGCGCCAGCGCCCACAAGCAGACGTTATTTCTTCTTCGCCTTCTTACCCGATGAACGCAGCTTCGAGATCTCGTAGAGAGTGACGGATGCCGCGATGCCGGCATTCAGCGACTCGGTCGCTGCCGAGATCGGGATCGACACGATCGCGTCACAGGTCTCGGTGACGAGGCGCGACAGTCCCTTGCCTTCGCTTCCGACGACGACAACGAGGGGCCGGTCGGCGAGTTCGAGGTCAGGAAGATCGACTGTTCCGCCGCCGTCGAGGCCGACGACGAAAACGCCAGCGGCCTTGAACGCCTTGAGCGTCTGGGTCAGGTTCGTCGCCATGGCGACGGGCGTGCGGGCCGCCGCGCCGGCGGACGTCTTCCAGGCCGACGCTGTCAGCCCGACGGAACGCCGCTGCGGAACGATGACACCCTGGCCGCCGAACGCCGCGGTCGAGCGGATGATCGCGCCGAGGTTACGCGGATCGGTGACGCCGTCGAGCGCAACGAAGAGTGGAACCTGGCCGCGCGAGACGACTTGCTCGAGCAGCTCGGTGGGGTGGGCGTATGAGTACGGCGGAACCTTGAGCGCGAGGCCCTGGTGCACCGAGTCGAAGCCGGCGAGACGGTCAAGCTCTGGCCGCATGACCTCGAGGATCGGGAGACCGCGAGCCGTCGCCAGGGCAAGAACTTCTTTCACCCGGTCGTCGAACTCGATCCGTGTGGCCATGTAGAGCGCAGAAGCGGGGATCTTGGCCCGAAGCGCTTCGAGCACCGAGTTGCGACCCGTGACGATCTCGCTGTCGTCAGCCTGCTTCTGCTTGGGCTTGCGACCAGCGGCGGGCGCGGTGCTCGGTCGCCCACCGGACTTGGCCTGGGCCTGGTTGAGCCGCTCCTTGGCGATCTTGCGCTTTCCAGCGGCGTGGTAGGTACGGTCTTCAGCCTTCGGCGTCGGTCCCTTGCCCTCGAGGGAGCGGCGGCCAAGGCCACCTGTTCCCTTTGCCGGGCCCTTCTTCGTCTTACGAACCGCCCCTGGGCGGCCATCCTTACTGGCCATCAATACTCCAATGTGCACCCGTTGAGGTGTCTTCAATCGTGATTCCCGCTGTCGTGAGGACGTCGCGGATCCTGTCGGCGGCCGCGAAATCGCGTGCCGCCCTGGCCTGCTGGCGCTCATCGAGCAGTTTGTCGACGAGCGTGTCGAGCGCCGCGGATGCTGCTGTGTCCTGACCGCGGGACCATTCGGGCGAGAGAGGGTTGATTCCGAGAACCTCGGTCATGGCCATCACCTGCCCTTGCGCCACGGCGGCTGAGGCGAGGTCTTCCCCGTCAATGCTCGCGTTGCCTTGCCTTATTGTGTCATGCAATACCGCGAGCGCCTGCGGAAGGGACAGATCGTCGTTCATCGCGGCGGCGAAGGCATCCGGAATCTGCTCCGTGCCCGTCCCCGCGAAACGCGTCCCGGTGAGCCTGCGGGTGACCCGCTCGAGGAAGCTCTCAATGCGATCGAGCGCTGCCTCGGCTTCGAGAAGGGCACCGTCGTGGTAATCGATTGTCGACCGATAGTGCGCCTGCCCGAGATAGTAGCGAACGACGATGGGGCGTGCAGCACCGAGGAGGTCGGCCGCGTAGACGGAGTTGCCCAGCGACTTGGACATCTTCTGCCCGTTCACGTTGACGAGACCGTTGTGCACCCAATACGACGCGAACGGGTCACCGGCCGCCGTCGACTGCGCGAGCTCGTTCTCGTGGTGCGGGAAGCGCAGGTCGAGGCCGCCGCCGTGGATATCGAAAGCGGCACCCAGGTAACGGCTTGCCATGGCCGAGCATTCGATGTGCCAGCCGGGCCTGCCGTCGCCCCACGGGCTGGGCCACGCAGCCGACACGGGTTCGTCAGCCTTGTGTCCCTTCCACAGGGCGAAGTCGCGAGGGTCCCGCTTGCCGCGGGGATCAGCATCCGTTGCTGCGTCCATGCTGTCGATGTTCTGCCGTGTCAGCGCGCCGTATTCGGACCAGCTGCGCACGTCGAAGTACACGTCGCCCGAGGCGTCTTCGGCGACGTAGGCGTGGCCGCGATCGATCAGCCGTTCGATGATCGTGTGCATGTGCTGGATGCTCGCTGTCGCGCGCGGTTCGTAGGTGGGGGGCAGAATGCCGAGGGCGCTGTACCCGGCAGTGAACTCCAGCTCGGTGCGATAGGCCAACGCCCACCATTCCTCGCTCTCGGACGCGTTGACGAGAACCTTGTCGTCGATGTCGGTGACGTTGCGCACGAGGGTGACGTCGTATCCGGAGTAGTTCAGCCAGCGGCGCATCTGGTCGTAGACGAGCGCCGATCGCAAGTGACCGATGTGCGGGGATGACTGGACGGTGGGTCCACAGACATACACTCCGACCTTGCCGGGAACGAGCGGGGTGAAGTCACGGAGGGCCTGTGCCCGGGAGTCATAGAGTTGGATTGCCACGACTCAAGAGTACTGGCGCGACACCGTGGCGGTCGCGATGGCGCACACACCCTCGCCTCGGCCCGTGAAGCCGAGCCCGTCTGTCGTCGTCGCTGAGATACTCACCGGCGCGCCGAGCAGACCGCTGAGGAAGGACTCGGCCTCCTGGCGACGCGGGGCGAATCGCGGGCTGTTGCCGATGAGCTGGACAGCCACGTTTCCGATGGCGAAGCCCTCGGCGGCGAGTTTCGACCGCGTGGCGGTCAGGAAGGTCTCGCCGTGCGCGCCCGCGAAGACCGGGTCGCTCGTGCCGAAGACGCTGCCGATGTCGCCCAGCCCAGCCGCTGAGAGCAGCGCATCGGTGATTGCGTGGCAGACGGGGTCTCCGTCGCTGTGACCGGAGAGACCACGCTCGCCCGGCCAGGACAAGCCGGCCAGCCAGAGCTCGGACTCGCTGTCATAGGCGTGGACGTCGGTTCCGATCCCGACACGGATGCCTGCTGGCACGCTCGAGAGGAGCCCCTCGGCCCTCCTGAGGTCCCACGGGGTCGTGATCTTGAACGAGAGCGCGTCGCCGTCGATCACGGAGACCGGGTGCCCGGCGGCGGCGAACAGGGCCGCATCGTCGGTGTATTCGACGTCGGCTTCCACGTACGCGGCGGCGAGCGATGCCCGCGGGAACCCCTGCGGCGTCTGGATCGACCGCAATTCGGACCGGTCGATCGTTTCGACGACCGTGTCATCATCGTCGACTCGCTTCACGGTGTCCTGCACGGGAACCCCCGGCACGATTCCGGATGCAGTCTGGGCGACACCCGTCACGACGTCGTCAAAGATGGCGGCGGGAGTCAGCGCTCGTGCAGCGTCGTGCACGAGGACAATCCGGATGCCGTCATCGAGGGCGGCGAGACCATTCGACACGGACTGCTGCCGGGTATCGCCGCCGGCGACGACCGAGATGGATGCTTCTGCAGGACCGGCTGCCCGGCGCGCCATCCCTTCCGCCTCGGTGACGAGGTCCGCCGGTGCGACGACGACGACCTGCGCCTCCCGTTGCATACCGAACACGGAGTCGAGGGAGCGTTCGAGCACGGTGCGTCCGGCGCAGTCGACGAAAGCTTTGGGGCGGGCGGCGCCGAGGCGCGTTCCGCTGCCGGCGGCGACGACGATGACGCCGACGATCGGGGAGCGCGTATTCATGTTCCCGAGCCTACCGACCCGCCGAGCTCAGCTCTGAGCGACCGGAGAACGACGAAGCTTGACCATCGGAACCCGGTCGAACGGCGCTTTGAAAACGACAAAAAGCTCGACCACCAAAAAACCCGGTGATCAAGCCTGTCGAGATCAGAGATCAGGCCTCTAAGAAGCCAGAACCTCATCAAGCACGTTCGAGGCCTTCTCTTCATCGGTCTTCTCCGCGAGGGCGAGTTCCGAGATGAGGATCTGGCGTGCCTTTGCAAGCATGCGCTTCTCGCCGGCCGAGAGGCCGCGGTCCTGGTCACGGCGCCAGAGATCGCGCACGACCTCGCTCACCTTGATGACATCGCCGGAGGCGAGCTTCTCAAGGTTGGCCTTGTACCGGCGCGACCAGTTCGTGGGTTCTTCAGTGAACGGCGCACGAAGCACGTCGAAGACGCGCTCAAGACCTTCTTTACCAATGACGTCACGAACGCCGACCAGGTCGACGTTCTCAGCGGGCACCTCGATAACGAGGTCACCCTGGGTGACGCGAAGCTTCAGATAAAGCTTCTCTTCTCCCTTGATGACCCGAGTTTTCACTTCCGCAATAGTTGCGGCTCCGTGGTGGGGGTATACGACGGTTTCGCCAACCTCAAAAAGCATGGATGTGTATCCCTTCAGCATCTACCAGAATACCACAGGGGGTATGCACTAAAGTTCGCTCAGCATTGGGCGGGCAGAGCGGCTGGCTAGACTAAACTCGGACTCGTTCCCGCACGCTGTTTCCGCGTGCGCACCCCTGTGTTCTTGGAGGACCTGTGAAGGCGCGTTTGATCGCATCCGTCGTGCTGGCGGCCACCGTCGTATTGGGCACCAGCGCGTGCAACCTGGTCGCCCCGCAGGCCACGACGAAGAATTACGACCCCAGCGATGGTGTCTCGGGTCGCGTCGGCGACGTGAAGATCCGCAACGCCCTGATCATCATGGGCGAAGAGGGCACTGACGGGAACCTCATCGTGTCCCTGACCAACGGTGGCGATGCACAGTCTCTCGACATCCAGTTTGGTGACGGAGAGAACGGAACCGCAACTGTCCAGGTCCCCGAAGCGTCGACCGTGTCGTTCGGCACAGCGGCTGAGGACCCGATCCTGCTCGAGGGTGTCGACGCCCTTCCCGGTTCCCTCACGACGGTGTTCTTCCAGTACGGCAACGAGACCGGTGTGGAGATCCTTGTCCCCGTGCTCGACGGCTCGCTGCCCGAGTACAGCGACCTCGTGCCGACGGCGTCGCCGACCCCGGTCGCGACCCCGGCGAGCACGCCTGAAGCTACGCCCGAAGGCGAATAACAGTTCCTCAGAAAAGCGCGGCGCCCCGGTTGGGGCACCGCGCTTTTTTGCTTGATCAGGCTTCGAATCGATAGCCGAGCCCGCGAACGGTGACCAGCATCCGCGGCTCGGAGGGATTCTCCTCGATGCGCGAACGGATCCGCTTGATGTGGACATCGAGTGTCTTGGTGTCGCCGAAGTAGTCGCTCCCCCACACGCGGTCGATGAGCTGTCCGCGGGTGAGCACCCGACCGGCGTTTCGCAACAGGAGTTCGAGCAACTCGAATTCCTTCAGCGGCATGCCCGTTTCTACGCTGTTCACCTCGACCGTGTGTCGTTCGAGATCCATCCGTACGGTGCCGGCCTCGAGCACGGACTCATCGACCTCATCATCTGTCCCGCGACGACGGAGCACAGCACGGATGCGGGCGAGAAGTTCACGGCTCGAGTACGGCTTCGTCACGTAATCATCCGCTCCGAGCTCCAGCCCCACGACGATGTCCACCTCGGAATCCTTCGCCGTCAGCATGATGATCGGGGTCGTGGACACCGCTCGAATCTGCCTGCACACCTCGGTTCCCGGGATACCGGGAAGCATGAGGTCGAGAAGCACGAGATCCGGTGAAGTGGCGGCGAACGCTGTCACGGCACTCGGCCCGTCTTCAACGACGTCGATCTCGTATCCCTCACGACCGAGCAGGTACGCGAGTGGCTCGCTCAGGGCTGCTTCGTCTTCGACAAGGAGAATGCGGGTCATCTGATGGATTCCTCACGTACGGTGTCTGGATTCGATACGGCGTCGGTATCGACGGGGAGCCGAATCGGCCCGGTGAGGGGCTTTTCGGAGGCTTCGGGGAGCCGGATGGTGAACGTCGAGCCTTTTCCGACGAGCGACCAGACCTTCACCTCGCCCCCGTGGTTCTGAACGGTGTGCTTCACGATCGACAGCCCAAGGCCGGTGCCGCCGGTGTTCCGAGACCTGGCCTGGTCGATCCGGAAGAACCGCTCGAATACGCGGTCACGGTCCTCTTCGGGGATGCCAGGCCCCTGATCGGCAACAGCAATCTCGATGACGCCGTTCTTGCGGGAGATTCCCACCCCGACCCGGCCGCGCGGCGGTGAGTAGGTGATGGCGTTCGAAATGAGGTTGTGCACGGCGACGACGAGGAGCGCTTCATCCCCGTATACCTTCGCCCCTTTGTCGCCGGCCGACACGAGCGTGACGCCACCGGCATCTGCCGCCACGCGGTTCTGGTCGAGTGCTGCCGCGACGATGCGGTCCATGTCGAGCAGCTCCGGCTGGTTGAGTGCGTCGGCTGCCTGCAGCCGGGACAGGTCGATGATCTCACCGGTCAGACGGGCGAGGCGTGACGCTTCGGTGCCCAGCCGGGCCGCGAACCTGCGTACCTGGTCGGGGTCGTCCGCCGCCGGCTCGAGTGCCTCGGCCAGAAGCCCAACTGCTCCGATGGGAGTTTTCAGTTCATGACTGATGTTCGCGATGAAGTCACGTCGCACCTCGTCGAGCCGTCTGGACTCGGTGTGATCCGTCGCGAGGAGAAGGACGTACCTCGTGCCGAGACGAGCACCGCGCACGCCGAGGTGCAGGATGACGTCGCTGAACCGGCCGCGGACGATATCGATGTCCTCGGTCACCGGCTCGCCACTGTCGCGAACCCGGTCGGCCAGGGCGACGAATTCGGGGTGAGCGAGCATACCGTCACGGATCAGTCCGAGGGCGAGCGCCCCCGGGGATGCTTTCACCACGTTCCCCGACGGATCGACGACGATCCCGGCGCTTTCGAGGGCGTCGAGGACCTGACTGACTCCGTCGGGCACAGAAGGGGCGACGACCGTCGCGACCCGAGCCCCACGGCGTGCTGCGGAGATGAGTCCGATGGCGAACCCGGAACCGACGACGAGCCCGAGCAGGAGGGCTGCAAGCACCAGCCAGGGAGAGTCCATACGACTAGGTTAGAGGCATAGCCGAACGACGCCCGCCGGGCGGTGTGCTCTCATCAGGGCATTTGGGCCCCTGTTCAGGAGTACGCCACCAAACGTTAACCTGCGACGGGCACAGTTGCGGCGGGGCTTGTTCCCGGGCGCCTGAAATGTGGGCGCCGGACCCCCGACATCCGAATGGAGATCAGATGCGTGAAGTATTCCAGCAGGAGCTGGCCGAGGTGCAGGAACGGCTCGTCGCCATCTCCGAGCTCGTGTCGATCTCCATCACCAACGCGGTGCAGGCGTTCAGCGAGTCGGACGTTTCCATCGCCGAAGAAGTGATTGAGAACGACGTACGAATCGATGAGCTCACGGTCGCCCTCGACGAACTTGCGATCAACATTCTCGCGCGGCAGCAGCCGGTCGCCCGCGACCTGCGCATCGTCGTCAGCGCCTTGCGCATCAGCTCGTCCCTCGAGCGCATGGGTGACATGGCTGAGCACATCGCCCAGCTCGCGCGTTACCGCTACCCGGAGCGCGCGGTGCCCAAGGGCCTCCGCTCGACCTTCGCCGAGATGGGTCGCCTCGACGTCGAGATCGCGCTCAAGCTCACCGAGCTGCTGCGCACCCAGGATGTGCGTCTTGCGGAAGAGATTCGCAACGAGGACGACAAGGTCGACGAACTGCACGTCAGGGTCTTCGACAAGGTGCTCGGCGAAACGTGGAAGGGCAAGCCGGTCGCAACGGTCGACGCGACACTCGCTTCGCGCTACCACGAGCGTTTCGCTGACCACGCCGTGTCGATCTCGAAAAAGGTCCAGTACCTCGCCACCGGCGACTGGACGGCGGAGAGCGACGACTGACAACAGCTTGAGTTGACGAGAAAGGGCGGGAACCGAATCGGTTCCCGCCCTTTCTCTGTCGGAGTGGGGATTTCGACTACCCGTGCAGGAGCGCCGTGGCGCTCCTGCATAGGTGCTCAATCTCCTCGGTTAGGAGCTCCGCTCCTAACCTTCGGACTTCTTACCCTGCGATGCCACCGCTGCGGCGCCGGCCGCTGCGGCCTCGGGGTCGAGGTATTCGGCCGGCTCGATCGGCACGAAGTTTTCGTCGAGCTTGTAGACGAGCGGGATCCCTGTCGGGATGTTGAGTGAAGCGATCTCGTCATCGGAGATGCCGTCGAGGTGCTTCACGAGCGCCCGCAGCGAGTTCCCGTGCGCGGTGACGAGGACGGTCTTTCCTTCGGCAAGGTCGCCGGTGATGTCGGAGTGCCAGTACGGAAGCATCCGGTCGATGACGTCCTTCAGGCATTCAGTCTTGGGCACCTCGCCGTCGATGCCGGCGTAGCGGGGGTCATTCGCCTGGGAGTACTCATTGTCATCGGCGATCGGGGGCGGCGGCACGTCGAAAGACCGGCGCCAGGTCTGGAACTGCTCCTGGCCGTATTCGGCGAGAGTCTGGGCTTTGTCCTTGCCCTGAAGGTCGCCGTAGTGGCGTTCGTTGAGACGCCAGGTGCGCTTCACCGGGATCCAGGCGCGATCGGCGACGTCGAGGGTGATGTTGGCGGTCTGGATCGCCCGGGTCAGAAGCGAGGTGTACTGGATGTCAGGGGAAAGCCCCGACTCGTTCAAGAGCTCACCCGCCCGGTGAGCTTCAGCAACGCCCTGTTCGCTGAGACGGACGTCGACCCAGCCGGTGAACAGGTTCTTCTGATTCCAGTCGCTGTTGCCGTGGCGGAGCAGGATGAGTGTGTATGGCGAAGACATGCCTCCACTCTAGCGATGCGCCGAGTGGAGGCACGGAATGCGTCGTTTGCGCCTACTGGTCGCGGCGGACGGCGCCGAGCCGCGGCAACCGCGGCACATCGGCAACGGCACCCGCGTCAGACGGAACGATGACCTGCTGCGCGGCGGCGATGGCTGTCCCGTCTTCGTCGACGGTCAGGCGTGCGGCTGGATCGACGTTCCGGCGAACCACGGCGAGCGCGATCGGACCGAGCTCGTGGTGCATCGCCGCCGTCGTCACTGACCCCACCCCTGTGAGCTCGCCCTTCTTGTCGGCGAGAACGTTCGCGCCGTGGCGAGGCAGAACGGAGTCAGAACCGTCGAGGTGGAGCAGGACGAGCCGCCTGGGCGGGTGTCCGAGGTTGTGCACTTTCGCCACGGTCTCCTGGCCGCGGTAGCAGCCCTTGGTGAGGTGGACGGCGCTGCGCAGCCAGTCGAGCTCGTGGGGGATGGTTTTTTCGTCGGTCTCCGTGGACTTCCGTGGCCGCCAGGCGGCAATCCGCAGCGCTTCGGCGGCGAGCGAACCGGCAGCGGGCAGCGTGCCTGCGGCGAGCGCCGTCAGTTCTTCGCGCAGCACGAGGACTTCGGTCCATCGCCACTCGGCAGACGGATGCTCGCCGCGCGCGTACTGGTGGCCACCAGCGACGACCTCCCGCCACGGGTCTGTCCACACCAGCGGAACACCGTTCGGCGACGCGACCGCAAGATCGAGCGGCGACTCTGCCGGCATCACCCCGATGCGGGCGAACTCGGCGGACCGGTCGGCGATCTCCACGCGCATCATGAACTTCATCCGGTTGAGCCATGCGACGAGCGGTTCGACGTCGTCCGCTTCGACGAGCAGCCACGCCGTGACGCCGTCGTCGACGATTCCCGCGGCGTATTCGAGCCGGCCATTGGGATCGAGGAACAGGGTCTCACTCGACGCTCCGGCAGGGAGCCGGGTGAGTTCTGCGGATGTCATGGAGTTGAGCCAGCTCAGCCGGTCTGCGCCGGTGATGGAGACGATGCCGCGGGAGGACAGATCGACGATCGCCTCGCCTGCCTGGAGCATCCGCTGTTCGATATTCGGGTTGCCGTAGTGGGACGGAACTCCCGGATCGGCGACGTCGGGAAGGACGACGGCTCCCTGGCGGGAGAGGAACGGGCTGGGAGCGGTCATTAGTCGGCCTTAGAAAGACGCCCTGAGGCGTGGGTACGGAGGTTCTGGCCGAGGGCGGCGATGTCCCACGCCCAGAGCAGGTGGCTGTCCACGAGACCGTACAACCGGGTTGCAGCCGCATATTCCTTTGCCCCGGCTGTGCGCAGCACGGCGTCGGTGGCGAGGTCGATGCGCGGCCCGCGAACCTGGCCAAGGTAGAGCTCGCTCACTCCGCCGGGGTGAACAAGCGCGACCTCGATGTCGAACCCGCCGGCAGCGTTGCGGAGGGTCTCGACCTCGTCGGCGTTCTGGAACGGGCGGTCACCGATCCCGGGAAGCATCGCTGGACCCGGGTCTCCTGCGCGCTGCGGCCGGTGCAGCCGCCAGTACCCGGTCTCGGCGGTGAGGGCCGTGCGCTCCTCATCGAGGAGCCAGCTGCTCGACGTGTAATTGAGGTACGGCAGCCCGTCGTGGCTGAAGCTGACGCGCTGGCCGAACTCCGCGCTCACCGGACCGTCGGCGCCGGCGTAATCGATGACACCTGTCCCCTCCCAGACACCGATCAGCCAGGACAGCGGGACGAGCTCGGCGGGCAGGCCGGTCGGGATTTCGATCATCGGCGCGCCAGGTGTCAGCGCTGGCCGCGGAAGAGGTTGACGAGCACCACGACGGAGATTGCCCCGATGGCGAGGCTGGCAAGGGCAAGCAGGCCGACGAAGAAGAGTTCAAGTGCGACGAGATCCATACCGGCAGTCTATCCCGCGAAGAGTGCGGCGAGGCCAAGAACAGCGGCAGCAACCGTGAGAATACCGACAACGCCCACGATCGTGATCGACAACCGATCGATGAACCCGACCTTCTGGTGCGTCGCCAGCTGCAGAACGAACGCGAGCAGGGTGCACGCGGCGAGGGTGAGCGACAGCCAGGTGAAGTGCAATCCGGCGGGAGCGAATATCGCGACGAGAATCGCGCCGAGGACGGCGGCTCCCCAGACACCGAAGATGCTGCGCCAGATGCGCGAGGGAGTCATCGGAGCGTCTGTCATTCCCCTATTCTGCCTGAATCCCGCTGACAGCGTTGGACGTGGGAGCGCTTGCGGTCAGAGGCCCCTCGTCGCAAAAGCTAGTATGAGTCCACGTAATCACTGGAGGACGCTCGTGGCGCAACTGTTGATTCTGACCTCGCAGGTCGACAATGAGGTGTTGCCCTCACTCGGGCTGCTCAGTCACCGGGTGCGTCAGATACCCGCTCAGCCTGCCCAGCTCGTCAACGCGCCGTCGAGTGATCTGATCCTGATCGACGCACGGACGGACCTCGCCGGGGCGAAGGCCCTGTGCAAGATTCTCCGGACCACCGGACTGACCGTTCCCCTCCTCGTCATTCTCACCGAGGGCGGCCTCAGTGCGGTCAGCGCGGACTGGGGTGTCGACGACGTGATCGTCGAGATGGCCGGCCCCGCCGAGATCGACGCACGCATCCGTCTCGCCATCGGACGCCAGTCGCTCGAGACGACGAGCACCAAGATCCAGACGTCAGGCGTCGTCATCGACGAGGCAAGCTACTCAGCGAAGGTTCAGGGCAAACCCCTCGACCTCACCTACAAGGAATTCGAACTCCTCCGATTCCTCGCGGGGCATCCGTCCCGGGTATTCACACGTGAGCAGCTGTTGAGCGAAGTGTGGGGTTATGACTACTTCGGCGGCACACGCACCGTCGACGTGCATGTGCGGCGGCTTCGAGCCAAGCTCGGCGACCTCGAACAGCTCATCGGCACCGTCCGCAACGTCGGCTACCGCTTCAACGTCTACGAGGATGACAGTGCGCAAACCAGTACTCCGCTCCCGTAACCTCGCGGATGCTGCGCCACGCGCCGCGTTCGATCGTCTCGTTCGCCGCGCGGTCGCCGGTGACGGGGCATCCCCGTTCAACGACCAGGCTTTGATCGATGCCGTCGACGGGTCCCGTTCGCTCGTCTTCGCCGTCAACCCGCCGGAGTCCCCGAGCGCCGCGGAACTCCTCGTCGGCGCGGCCCTCATCGGCAAGGGAGAACTCGAGTTCGTTGTCGATCCCGAGTGGCGCGGTACCGGTGTCGGCACGACGATGCTCGCAGGAATCCTCGATGATGCTCCGCCTGACCTGCTCGCCTGGGCGCACGGGGACCACCCCGCCTCCCGTGCCCTCGCAGCCCGGTTCGGTTTCGAGCGGGTGCGCACCCTTCTTCAACTGCGGATGCCGCTGGAACCAAGCGACCGCATCCGTTCCCTCCCGCAGGGGATTTCCGCCTTTCGGCCAGACGTCGACGACGCCGAGTGGGTCGAACTCAACGCCCGGGTGTTCCTGGACCACCCGGAGCAGGGCCGCATCACCATCGAAGACCTGCGCGCAAGGCGCGCTGAGCGGTGGTTCAACGCCGATGATTTTCTCCTTGCGCGCGACGACGCCGGTCGCCTGATCGGTTACAACTGGCTCAAGGTCGACGGAGAGTCCGGGGAGATCTACGTGATCGGCGTCGGTGAACCGGGCAGGGGCCTCGGCAGGCAGCTCATGATCGCCGGGCTCGATCGCCTGCGCGAGGCCGGAGTGACGACGGCGTCTCTCTACGTCGAGGGAGACAACGAGCGCGCAGTGGCCCTCTACCGGTCGCTGGGGTTCACCGACCACACGGTCGACATCCAGTACCGTCGGCGCGCGTCTGCCTGATCCGTCGCCGACTGTTCGCTTGCGCTGGCTCCACGGCCGCGCCCGAGGTGACAAGATGTTTGCATGGTAGCTGACAGCATCGCGCTCGACTCGGGCCTTGGCGGCGACGACGACGACTTCGACCCGGTATTCGAACGCGACGATCCCGCCCTCCCCGAAGGCCGCTATCTCGACAGGGAAGTGAGCTGGCTCGCGTTCAACCAGCGGGTGCTCGAACTCGCCGAGGACCCAACGGTTCCGGCGCTCGAGCGCGCCAACTTCCTCGCGATCTTCGCGTCGAACCTCGACGAGTTCTTCATGGTGCGTGTCGCCGGGCTCAAGCGGCGCGTGCTCACCGGCCTCGCCGTTCCGACGAACGTGGGTCGCGCTCCCGCCGACGTGCTGAGCGACATCTCCCAGACGGCGCACGAGCTGCAGGCGCGTCATGCCCGGGCGTGGTCCGAACTCGTCAAACCCGATCTCACCGCCGCGGGTGTCAATGTCGTGACGTGGGATTCCCTCACCGACGACGACCACGAACGACTTCGCGACTACTTCGGCCAGCAGATCTTCCCGGTCCTGATGCCCCTGGCCGTCGACCCGGCACATCCGTTCCCGTATATCTCGGGCCTGTCGCTCAACCTCGCCGTTCGCGTGAGGAACTCCAAGACCGGCCGGCAGGAATTCGCCCGCCTCAAGGTCCCGCAGATGCTCCCCCGCTTCGTGCCGGTCGACCCCAACGCATCACTCGAGAACGTGCAGTACATTCCACTCGAAGACCTCATCGCCAATCACCTCGGGGACCTCTTCCCCGGCATGGAGATCATCGAGCACCACGTCTTCCGCGTCACCCGCAACGAAGACGTCGAAATCGAAGAGGACGAAACCGAGAACCTCATCCAGGCCCTCGAGAAGGAGTTGCTGCGCCGCCGGTTCGGCCCGCCGATCCGCCTCGAGATCACCGAGGACATGGACGACGTGACTCTCGACCTGCTCGTTCGCGAACTCGATGTCACCGACCAGGAGGTGTACCGGCTCCCGGCACCGCTCGACCTCGGTGGCCTGTTCAGCCTGTCAGGGATCGACCGCCCCGACCTGCGCTACCCGCCACGCGTGCCGACGACGGTTGTGCAGTTCCAGCCGGCCGAGCCCAACGCCAAGGCGGACATCTTCGGCGCCATCGCCCGGCAGGATGTTCTCGTCCACCACCCGTACGAGTCCTTTGCGACGAGCGTGCAGGCGTTCCTCGAGCAGGCGGCCGCCGACCCCCAGGTGCTCGCGATCAAGCAGACGCTTTACCGCACCTCCGGTGACTCCCCCATCGTCGAGGCACTCATCGATGCCGCCGAGGCAGGGAAGCAGGTGCTCGCCCTCGTCGAGATCAAGGCACGATTCGATGAGCAGGCCAATATCACCTGGGCGCGCAAACTGGAGAAGGCGGGTGTACACGTCGTGTACGGCCTCGTCGGCCTCAAGACCCACTGCAAGCTTGCCCTCGTCATCCGCGAGGAGAAGGGCACGCTGCAGCACTACAGCCACATCGGTACCGGCAACTACAACCCGAAGACAAGCCGGATCTATGAGGACCTGGGCCTGTTCACCGCTGACGCGCAGGTGGGCAAGGACCTCACCCGCCTGTTCAACGAACTCTCCGGATACGCGATCGAGAAGAAGTTCAAGCGGCTCCTCGTCGCCCCGCTCCACCTCAGGAAGGGCCTGCTCAAGCACATCGATCAGGAACGACGGAACGCAGAGGCCGGCAAGCCGAGCGGCATCCGGATCAAGGTGAACTCGATCGTCGACGAGGCGATCATCGACGGGCTGTACCGCGCAAGCCAGGCCGGAGTTCCTGTCGACATCTGGGTCCGCGGCATCTGCAGCCTGCGGCCGGGGCAGCCGGGAATGAGCGAGAACATCCGGGTCCGGTCGATCCTCGGCCGGTTCCTCGAGCACTCGCGGGTCTTCTCGTTCGTCAACGACGGCGATCCCCGCGTCTTCATCGGCAGCGCGGACATGATGCACCGGAACCTCGACCGCAGGGTCGAGGCGCTTGTGCGCCTGACTGCACCCGCCCACCTCAGCGAGATCGGGGCGTTGTTCGACGTCGCCATGGACGACAAGACGTCGACGTGGCACCTCGGGGCGGACGGGATCTGGGAGAGGCACTCAACGGACGAATCCGGCGCTGCGCTCGTCGACCTGCAGGACCGCCTGATGCTCAAGACCAGCCTCCGCCGCCGGCCGAGGACCCGACGGTGACGACGGCCGTGTACGCCGCAGGCGCCGTGTGCTGGCGCAGGATCGACGGCAAGATCCACGTGCTCGTCATCCACCGCACCAAATATGCGGATGTCTCCCTCCCGAAGGGCAAGGTCGACCCGGGCGAATCGCTCCCCCAGACCGCTGTACGGGAAATCCTCGAGGAGACCGGCCTGGCCGTGTCGCTCGGCGTGCCGCTCGGGGTATCCCGCTACCCGCTGTCATCCGGGCGGGAAAAGATCGTGCATTACTGGGCGGCTGAGGTCAGCGACGGCGCCGTCCGCTCCTCGACCTTCGTGCCCAACGACGAAGTCGCCGCACTCGAGTGGGTGACCCCGCGCAAGGCACGCAGTTACCTGAGCCACGCCCCGGATGTCGAAATTCTGTCGACCTTCACGGACCTGCTCGACGACGGCATCTCGTCAACCTTCGCGATCATCGCTCTCCGGCACGGGAAAGCAATCCCTGCGTCGTCGTGGGCGGGGCCCGACGCCACGCGTCCGCTGACCGCGCGCGGAGTCGAGCAGGCGTCGAGCGTCGTCCCCACGCTGCAGGCGTTCGGCGTCAAGCGCATCGTCTCGAGCACCGCCGTTCGCTGCGTGACGACGGCGGCTCCGCTCGCCGCGGCATCCGGTCTGGATCTTCGCCGGACGGATCTGATCAGCCAGGACGCCTACGAACGCGGCGAAGCCGACGTGCGCAAAGTGGTCGGCAAACGGGTGCGGTCCGGAAAGACGGCCGTGTTGTGCAGCCACGGGCCGGTGCTGCCGGAGATTCTGCGGGAGATCGCCCTCGCGACGGGAAGTCTGAGCGGTTCCTACCTCTCGAGCGCCGCGGATCTGCCGACCGGCGCATTCAGCGTCGTGCATCTCTCTGCGACGAATCCGAGTTCGGGAATCATCTCGATCGAAACGCACGAGCCACGGGCGTGAGCGATGCCGACCCCACTGGTCGGTCGTCGTTAACCTCCCGTTCACCATTGTGAGGGACTCTCGTAAGGCCACGCGCTTAACGTACTTCGTGGGCCTGCACCGGTCCGTCCCGAAATCACAATGAATGGACACAAATCCGTGAAGTTCAACAAGTTCGGCCGCGTCGCGGCTGTCGCAGCACTTGCCGCTCTCACCCTGACCTCATGTGCCGCGAACGAAGGCGCATCCGCGGGAGACAACACCGACTCCGAGAGCACGCTCACCGGCACCCTCGTCGGCGGCGGCGCGTCGTCGCAGCAGTCAGCCCAGGAAGCCTGGGTTTCTGCATTCCAGAAGACCAACCCTGATGTGACCATCGAGTACGACCCCGCCGGATCCGGCGCAGGGCGCGACACGTTCATCGCCGGCGGCAGCTCCTTCGCAGGTTCGGACCGTGCGTTCAACGATGAGGAAATCGCAGAGGACAACTTCGCAGCGTGCGTCCCCGGCACCGGCATCGTCGAGTTGCCCGCATACGTCTCCCCCATCGCCGTCATCTTCAACCTCGAGGGCATCGAGACGCTGAATCTCGACCCTGCGACGATCGCGGGCATCTTCACCGGCGACATCACGAACTGGAACGATGAGGCCATCGTTTCGCAGAACGCCGATGCAGAGCTTCCCGACCTGGCGATCACCGCCGTGCACCGCGCGGACGACTCAGGAACGACCGAGAACTTCACCGACTACCTCAACGTCACCGCACCTGACGTCTGGACCTGGGAAGCTGACGGCGTGTGGCCGGTTGACGGCGGAGAGGCTGCATCGCAGACCTCCGGCGTCGTCGACGCCGTGACCGGCGGATCCGGAACCATTGGTTACGCTGACGCGTCCCGCGCCGGCGAGCTCGGAACTGTCGCCGTCAAGGTCGGCGAAGAGTACGTCCCGTACTCCGCAGAAGCCGCTGCGGCCATCGTTGACGCGTCTCCCGCTGCCGAAGGCCGCGGCGAAGGCGACCTCGCCATCGAACTCGACCGTGCGTCGACTGCAGAAGGTGTCTACCCGATCGTCCTGATCAGCTACCTCATCGGCTGCGCCGAGTACGAGGACGCCGAAGCCGGCGAGCTCGTCAAGGAATACTTCAGCTACATTGTGAGCGAAGAGGGTCAGACTGTTTCTGCGGAATCCGCGGGCTCCGCACCGATCTCTGCAGACCTGACCGAAAAGGCACAGGCGGCAATCGAACTCATCAAGTAACACCGACGATGACCCCGGGTGCGCCTCTCCAGGCGCACCCGGGGTCACAACGGGTTGCGGTACCTCCGCACCCACCCCATCGACTACAGGAGTAACCCAGCAGATGTCGACGCCAGCGGTCGCCCAGGCGCCAGCCGCCCACCCGAAGCCGGTCCAACGGCTCGCCGACCGGGTCTTCTCGGGCGCGGCACTCACCGCGGGAAGTCTGATCCTCGCCACCCTCGCCGCCGTCGCCGCGTTCCTGGTGATGCAGAGTGTTCCCGCTGTCACCACGGACCCGAATGACATCTCAATCCTCTCCGGGCAGAGCTTCTGGTCGTACGTCTGGCCCCTCGTCTACGGCACCGTCTGGTCAGCCGCCATCGCCCTCGTCCTGGCCGTGCCCGTTGCCATCGGCATCGCGCTCTTCATCTCGCACTATGCCCCGCGCAGGCTGGCGCAGGGACTCGGCTACGTCATCGACCTTCTCGCCGCAGTGCCTTCGGTCGTCTTCGGCCTGTGGGGTGCAAATACCCTCGCCCCCGCGGTGCAGCCGTTCTACAGCTGGCTGACCGAGAACCTCGGCTGGTTCCCGCTGTTCGCCGGGCAGGCTTCTGGCACCGGCCGCACCATTCTCACGGCATCCGTTGTCCTCGCCGTCATGATCCTGCCGATCATCACCGCCCTCTGCCGTGAGATTTTCCTCCAGACCCCTGTCCTCCACGAAGAGGCCGCTCTTGCCCTCGGTGCCACCAGGTGGGAGATGATCCGCGTGGCAGTGCTGCCGTTCGGTCGCGCCGGCATCATCTCAGCAGCAATGCTCGGCCTCGGCCGGGCGCTCGGCGAGACAATGGCGGTCGCCATGGTGCTCTCGTCGTCCGGCGCCATCACTGTCGCGCTGCTGACCTCATCCAACCCGAGCACGATCGCCGCGAACATCGCGCTGAGCTTCCCTGAGGCATACGGCCTCAACGTCAACCTGCTCATCGCGACCGGCCTCATGCTCTTCGCGATCACTCTGGTCATCAACGCCCTTGCGCGGTATGTCATCAGCCGCCGCAAAGAATTCTCGGGAGCGAACTAATGGCACAGACAACAGCAGCTCCGTCGGTGCGCATGAGCGCCCCCACCCCTCCTCCCCGCGGGCAGATGTCGAACGTCTACGCGAGCGGGCGCCTCGGTCCCTGGGTTCCGTGGGCGATCCTCGGAGTGTCCCTCCTCGTCAGCCTGGCTATCTTCGCGCTGTTCCAGGCGGCATCCGGAGGCGACTTCAACGTCGCGGGAGCCATCGTGCTCACCGGTGTCCTCAACGGCGTCCTCATCTACGTCACGGCTCTTCTCGTCGAGGGGATTCGCAAGGCCAAGGACCGCCTGGTCACGACGCTGGTCTCGAGCGCTTTCATCATCGCGCTGGCACCCTTGATCTCTCTCTTCATCACTGTGCTGTCGAGGGGAACGGAGCGATTCGACCTTCAGTTGTTCTCCGAGTCGATGCGGAACGTCGTCGGCCAGGGCGGAGGAGTCCTCCACGCCATCATCGGAACCCTCATCATGACGGGTATCGCAACGGTCATCTCGGTCCCCGTCGGTTTGCTCACCTCGATCTACCTGGTCGAGTACGGACGCGGAGCACTCGCCCGCGCGATCACGTTCTTCGTCGACGTCATGACCGGCATCCCCTCGATCGTGGCCGGCCTGTTCGCCTACGCGCTCTTCAGCCTCGTCTTCGGTCCCGGCATCCGGCTGGGTATCGCCGGTGCTGTGGCTCTCAGCGTGCTCATGATCCCCGTGGTCGTCCGCTCGAGTGAAGAGATGCTGCGGCTTGTTCCCAACGAGCTGCGCGAGGCCGCTTTCGCGCTCGGTGTCCCGAAGTGGCTGACCATTCTCAAGGTCGTGCTTCCGACCTCACTCGCCGGAATCACGACGGGAGTGATGCTCGCCATCGCTCGAGTCATCGGCGAGACGGCCCCACTCCTCGTTGCAGCTGGGTTCACCCAGAACATGAATTACAACCCGTTCGAGGGCCGGATGCAGAGCCTTCCCGTCTTTGTCTACAGCTCATATGTCAGCCAGGGCACCGACGCACAGGCGTACCTGGACCGTGCGTGGGCAGCTGCCCTCGCCCTCATTCTCATCGTGATGGCGCTGAACCTCATCGCCCGAATCGTCGCCCGGCTCTTCTCGCCCAAACTGGGCCGCTAGCTCCAAAGGAAAACATGTCCAAGCGCATCGAAGTCAAAGACCTCAACGTCTACTACAGCAAGTTCCTCGCCGTCGAAGACGTCTCGCTCACCATCGAGCCCCGCAGCGTCACCGCCTTCATCGGCCCATCGGGTTGTGGCAAGTCCACGTTCCTCCGCACGCTCAACCGCATGCACGAGGTCATCCCCGGCGCCAGGGTCGAGGGTGAAGTGCTCATCGACGGTGACAACCTCTACGGAACCGGCGTGGACCCGGTTCTCGTGCGCCGCAACATCGGCATGGTGTTCCAGCGGCCGAACCCGTTCCCGACAATGTCGATTCGTGAGAACGTGCTCGCCGGGGTGACGCTCAACAACCGCCGCATCTCGAAGTCGGCGGCTGACGACCTCGCCGAGAAGTCCCTCCGGGGCGCGAACCTGTGGAACGAGGTCAAGGACCGTCTCGACAAGCCCGGCTCCAGCCTCTCCGGCGGTCAGCAGCAGCGCCTCTGCATCGCGCGGGCCATCGCCGTGTCACCGGACATTCTCCTCATGGACGAGCCGTGTTCAGCACTCGACCCGATCTCCACCCTCGCCATCGAAGACCTGATCGAGGAACTCAAGAACGAGTACACGATCGTCATCGTGACCCACAACATGCAGCAGGCGTCGCGGGTGTCCGACCGGACGGCGTTCTTCAATATCGCCGGCACCGGGAAGCCGGGCAAGCTCATCGAGTACAACGACACAGACACCATCTTCACTCAGCCGACCGTCCAGGCGACTGAGGACTACGTCTCGGGTCGCTTCGGATAACAATCCGCGGTTCGAGGCACCGGCCGGGGGGCAACGAAAGCAGGAGGAACTACTGTTCCTCCTGCTTGTGTCGTTAAGCGCCTACGCGGTCGGGATCACGATGAGTGGGTCGGTCGTCGGCTGTTCAGATCCACCAGCCGGTTCGACGGTGACGCCAACGGCGTCGCCTTCGCCCATCTCTCCGTCGAGCACGCGCCAGCTGTCGCCGGACCCGGTCGTGTTGAAGGTTCCAGCCGAGATCGGACCGTCCTCGCGGATGTACCAGAGTTCGTAGGTTTGCTCTTCGGTGAGTGACGCGAGGCCGTCAACGAGGAGAACCGACTGTCCGAGCTGCCCGGACCAGACGAGGGTGGCGACAACCTGCTCACCGTCGTTGATGTTCGTCAGCTTGACCGTTTCACGCTGCGAATCGGGCTGAGCGTTGATCTGCGCGAGCTGCAGGGCCTCGGGCAGGCCGTTCCCATTGTTGAGCGCCGTGGTGATTCCATTGACACCGATCAGCGTCACGACGAGCGCAACGGCGGCAACAGCGGCCGCAAGCGGTTGGGTGTACCAGCGCCTGGTCGCTTTGCGCTGCGCCTTCGTCGACGTCGGCATCGATGCCTTCGTCGTGGGGGCCTGAGTTGTTGGACCCTGAGCCGTTGGAGTCGCTGGAACCGACGTCAGTCGCGTGGGCTGTGCCTGCTGCGCGGGCTCGGGAGTTTCCGCGGCGCGAGGCGTCGTCGATGGCTGCCCGGCGGCATCCGCCTTCTGCGCGTCTTCACGCGGCCGCTGCGGGGTCGATGCGATCGCTGCCAGCACGTTAGCGCGCAGGGCTGCCGACGGCTGCACTGGCGGGGCGTCGAGGCCGAGAGCCGCCGCGGTGCTCTCGAAGCTGTCCGCTTCTCGGCGGGCTTCGGCGGATGTGGCCAGGTAGCCCTCGTATTCGGCGCGTTCCTCGGCACTTAGTGCGTTGAGGGCGTACGCTCCGGCAAGTTCGGAAGGGTTCCGGTTCTCGGTCATGATGCCACCCCCATTTCGTCTCGTAGTTTCATCATTCCGTCACGCAGACGGGTTTTCACGGTTCCGAGGGGAACGGAGAGAATCTCCGCAACCTCGCTTTGACTGTATCCGCCGTAGTAGGCAAGCGACACAGCCTGTCGCTGAATTTCGGTGAGTGCGGCCATGGCCCGGCTGACGCGATCGTGTTCGATCGAGATTTCAGCCGATTCCGCGACCTCGTCAAAAGCATCGGGAAAGTCACGGATGCCGATTCTCACGTCGCGGTCCCGGCCGGCCTGTGAGGCTCGAACCCGGTCGATCGCCCGGCGGTGGGCGATGGTCATGATCCAGGAGGATGCCGCTCCCCTGCTCGATTCGAACCGAGTCGCGTTCTGCCAAATCTCGAGGAAGACCTCCTGGGCGACTTCTTCGGACTGAGCATGGTCGATGAGGACCTTGCGGATCAGGCCGAGAACACGCGGGGCGACGAGGTCATACAGCGACGCGAATGCCTGCTGGTTGCCGGTCGCAATCTGACCGAGCAAGGTGTCGAGGTCGCCGGGAGCCACGACGTTGCTCTCGGTACCTGGTGCATTCTCCACGAGAACTAGCATGTCAGGTTCATCGCCATTCGGGTGACGCCGCTCGGGCGGGCGACGGATGTGATACCGTCGCCCGCCCGAGAACGAAGGATGTTACTCGATTTCCTGGTCCTCAGCGATGGCGCTGGCGATGGCGGTTGCCGTCATCGGCATGTGGCCCGCTGCGTCCTTGAGGAGGGTGTAGTACTCGGGGTCACCGGCGATGTCCGCGTCGATCGCCGCGATGAGCGTCTCGGCGTGCATCTTCAGTGCCTCTTCGACAGCCTCAGCGGGCAGGGTCGGAACGACCGAGTTCAGCAGTTCACCGAATTCAGCCGAGTACTCGGTGAGGCTGGCGACTGCCATGTCGGACATTTCCTGGTCACCGGTCGCTTCACCCAGCGTGTAGTCGACGAAGAATCCGATGTGCTCGCGCCAGGACTCGAGGAAGGGCTCCTCGGCATCCGGGTAAACCGACCCGACGGATGCGGCGATGTCGACGGAGTTCGCGTCGAGTGCTGCAACGGCTCCAGCGGTCTTCGGCTCGGTCAGGTCTCCACCAGCGGCGAGCGCTGCATGAAGGGCTGCACTGGCGAGATAGACGTGGTCGCTGAACTGCGAGGTGAGGGTTGCGCGGAGGGCTGCGCCGTCGCTGTTGACGGTGTCTGTCATGCCCGTGCTCGACGAGGTGCTCTCGTCACTGGACATGGTTTCGCTTGCAGCGCCCATGCTGCAGCCGGAAAGAAGAAGGGCTGCGGCGAGTGCTGCGCCGACGAGGGGTGTTGCCTTTTTCATGAGGTTCTCCTTGGAAGGTGCCCTGGTGGTGATTGTCACCGGGTGGGTTGCTCATGGTTCGGCGCGGTTCGCGAATTGGTTTGCCGTGGTTCTTTGATCTCAGCCAACTGCCAGACTTCGCGGCTGCCGGTCATCGAGATTGCAGTACGCGCCCGAAAAGTCCCGATGGTAGGGCCACTACTGCGATCTCGATCGAACGAGCGGCTTAAAAGAAAAGGACCGGGCCGCAAAACGCCTCTCGGCGGAAGGCCGCTCGCAGCGGCAAAAATTGGAGCCCGGGGTTATGCGGCCCGGCCTGATCAAGTGTAACAACCCGCACTCGGGAATGTTCCCTGTTCTCGGGTCGCGAACATACTGGCTCACGGGCGCGTGAGCCGCTACGGTTCGCTACCGGTGCGGCGCGTAGATGCGGAGCCCGCCCTCGACGATCCGTACGGTCGAAAGGTAGCCGCCCTGTGGCATCCCGCGGTCGTCCGCAGCGATGTCGACCTCTCCATCGTGAGCGAAGCCGGGCGCCTGACCCTCACGCGGAAGAACGGCCACGGCAAGCTCCGGGACGGTGAACGACTCGACCGCCGACGTCACCGGGAGGAGCCAGTGCATGAGCGCACTGGTTTTTCTGCCGAACGACAGAGATGCGATCGCATGGACACGGCTTCGAGCGTGAAGGATACGCACGTCGAGGAGTCCATCATCGAGACGGCGGCGCTGCAGCGGTGCGGGGATGATCGGATGGTTGCGATTGATCCCGACGAAGAGTGACCAGGCGCGGACGTTCCGGCCATCGACCACGAGCTCGACCGGCTCGCTTCTGCGCAGCACCCGGGTCGCAGCGAGAATCCCGGCGATCCACTTGCCGAGCGGTTCCTCGTGCTTCTCCCTCTCGGTCACGAAGTCTGGATAACTTCCGACGGATGCCGCGTTGAGCACCGTTTCCGGCTCCCCCGTGCTGAGTCGAAGCTCGCCCACATCGACGACGAGCCCTTCCCCTGCATGCAGGGCAGCGAGCGCGTCGTCGACCGATTCGACTCCCGCCGTTCGGGCAAAGTGGTTGAAGGTTCCTCCGGGAACGATCAGCAGCGGCAGATTCGCCGTGCGTGCGATCTGCGCCGTCGCCGACACGGTTCCGTCGCCGCCGCAGACACCGAGGATCCGGGGCGGATCCGTCCCCTCGAGCGCCTCGGACAGGATCGCGGTAACGTCATCGTCCTCGGTGAGGACGTGGATGCGCGCCGCTGGGAGACGGTCCCGAAGGACAGGCAGTGGATCCTGGCGCCCAACGACGGCAGCGCCGGAACCGGGGTTCGCGACAAGAAAAATCCCCTCGCCGTCGTCCGACGGAGGAAGACGGACCGGTACGCCACCTTCGCGAGGTGCCCGCCGCGGGGGAAGCGGCAAAAGCATCTTGCCGAGCAGGGCAACACCGGCTCCGATCGCAATGCCGCCGAGAACGTCCGAGAGCCAGTGCGCGCCGGTGTGCAGCCGGGAATAGGCCACCGCACCCGCTACCGGAGCTGTGACGGCGCCGATCGGGGGTGACTCCATTGCCACCCCGGTGGCGAATGCCGCCGCACTGGCGGCGTGGCCGGAGGGGAATGAGCCGGACTCCGGATGCTTCGCCAGCCTGCGCCCGACGGGAATGTCCTTGAGGATCGGTCGGTCCCCGCCGAAGAGCCGCTTGCCGACGAGGTTCGCGATCGCACTCGCGACGGTGAGTGACGCCACACCGCGAAGCGCCGCCCGGTGGCGAGTGAGGAGCACCAGCACGGCCGCAGCGGTGAACCACAGCACGCTGCGGTCGGCGGAGTGCGACAACCGCACGAATCCTCGATCGATGAGCGGATGCGTGCGGCGTGCGTTGATCCGGCGGCCGACGGCGGCGTCGATCCTCCGGACCCAGGCGGGCAGAACGGCGGCGCGCCTGAGCAACCGGATCGGGTGTGCCGCACTGCTTGGGCTCATGCCCCCACAGTAGCCAGCACCGGGTTCCCGCGGGAAGGGTCAGTCGAGTGACTCGTGGCGCCACAGTTTCGCGCAACTGCCGAGCTCCTGGGCGAGGGTCGAGAGTCGTGACGCGCGCGTGGTGAGGTCCGCCGACCGGGCTGGCGCCGTGGCATCCGAATCGTCTGCGACGCTCGCAGCACCGGCGGCTGACACCCGGCAGAATGCCGCCGCTCGCTCGAGTGCGACGGCGAAGTCCCCCTCGAAGACGCCGCGGAGGATGCGGTCGGCAAGGGTCCGGATTTCATCTGGGCCCGTCGGCATGGATGCCCCGGCGACAACGGGGTCGATCGTGCCGATCACTTCGCTCCCGCGCTGGAACAGATAGCTCGATTCGTGCGGGTCCTCGCGGATCATCAGCCGCAGCAGGTAGATCCGCCACAGGGCACCCGGAAGGCTGCGCGCGGTCGCGCGGGACCACAGCTCGGCGATGGTGTCGATGCCGTTCTCGTCGGTGTAGGCGATGAGCCGGTCGACGACATCCGGGTCAGGGTCATGCCGCA
The DNA here is from genome assembly GCF_055361225.1 of Mycetocola sp. TRD_SC_2. NCBI lineage: Bacteria > Bacillati > Actinomycetota > Actinomycetes > Micrococcales > Microbacteriaceae > Mycetocola > Mycetocola sp. TRD_SC_2. Next base: position 2,281,704 of record NZ_CM143954.1, read on the forward strand.
CGCGCGCGAGCAGCGCCATCGCCGTCTCATGGGCGATCCGGCTCGATTCGGCCGGGTCGATTCCGCCCTGGAAGGATTCGAAAATCTTGCCGGGGAACTTGGTCGGCTTGTGGAACTCCTCAGCCATGGCTCTCCCCCTCTCGCATTCGCAACGGTTAACGGTACCCCGCACCCGGTGTGGGCGCGTGGTCACATCGTCCAGCGGGAACCGGTAGATTAAGTGTGTTGGGGCCTCTAGCTCAGTTGGTAGAGCATCGGACTTTTAATCCGCGGGTCGCCGGTTCGAGCCCGGCGGGGCCCACCCTCGCAGCCACCGTCCACGGACGGACACCGATCGAGATCAGCTCTCGAGAGTGGTGCTCCGGCTGACTGTCTCCCACTCGTCGAGTTCAGCACGCTGTGCATCGACCACCTCGCGGAAGCCGTCGACCGCGTCGCTCCCGAGCAGGAGCAGCCCTGGCGTCGCGGGCGAGTCGACCGCTGCGAGAATCGCCGTGGCCGCCTTCGCCGGATCACCGGGTTGCGTGCCGTGCACCGTGTCAGCTTCCTTGCGGCGTCTGCCTGCCGTCTCGGCGTAGTCCTCGATCGGGACGGCCGACTGGGTGAGGGAGCGGCCGGCGAAGTCGGTGCGGAACCCGCCGGGCTCCACCGCCATGACCGAGATCCCCAGCGGCTCGAGCTCTTTCCGAAGCGACGCGCTCATTCCCTCGAGCGCCGCCTTCGATGCCGCATAGTACCCGGAGCCGGGAGGGGCGATCCGCGCGCCGATCGACGAGATGTTGACGATCGCGCCAGACCGCCGCGCGCGCATCCCCGGCAGGACCTCTTTGATCAGCGCCACCGGTCCGAAGAAGTTCGTCGCGAACAGGCGCTCGACGTCACCGTCGTCGCCCTCCTCCACGGCCGCACGGTAGCCGTATCCCGCATTGTTCACGAGCACGTCGATCGATCCGAACCGTTCCTCCGCGGCCCGCACGGCGCTCGTGACCTGCGTCGCATCCGTCACGTCGAGGGGCAGACCGAGAGCCGTATCGGGGTAGGCATCGACGAGGTCCTGGATGCTGTCGAGGTCACGAGCGCTGATGGCGGCGGAATCACCCCGGGCGAGCACCGCCTCGGCGAGCGCGCGGCCAAGGCCGGTGGAGCATCCGGTGAGAAACCAGGTAGTCATGCGGGGAACCCTTCGAGGGTGGGAACGGTGGGTGCCCCGAACCCTAGCGCACCGGCATCCGAGTGGTCATCCGTCTTGTGAACCAGGCCCGATGCGTGGGAAGGGCTCGGTCGAGAACACGAACTCAAGCGGCACGTCGAAGAACCTTGCGATCCGGAGCGCGAGATGCAGGCTCGGGTTGTACTCTCCCCGTTCGAGGTAGCCCACGGTCTGGTAGTGGACGCCGAGAGCATCCGCCAGTTCACGCCGCGACACCCGTCGCTCCGCCCGGAGCATCGCCAGCCTGTTGTAGACCGCGTCGACCTGCTCGCCTGGCCGCGTCGGCTCAGACACGCTGGAGGGCCCGCTGTTTGCCCTGCTCGACACTGGTGACGGTCTCACGCCGCGCCATCCGCGACAGCAGGACCGGTGCCAGGATGAGCCCCGCTGCTGTCCACCCGGCGAGAACGAGGAACACCATCCCGAGCCGCCATTCGTCGCCCAGCTCGATCACCGTGAATTCGTCGGGAAGCAAGGCTGAGCGAATGCCCAATCCCATCCAGTAGAGGGGGGATGCCTGCCCGAGAACCTGTGCCCATCCAGCCATCGTACTGAGCGGTTGGATGAGCCCGGATACCCATACGAGACCACCGACAACGACAAGACCCCACCCGCCGACCGCGCGCGGGCTGCGGAACAGCGACCCGATCACAAAGCCGAACGAGGTGAGCGCCGCGATACCGAGGCTGAGGACGCCGAACAGGACCAGGACGTCGACGGCCGAGAGAGCCAGCCCCGGCCACAGGATGATCGCGGCGGCGAGGATCGTCACCGCGGCCGTCGCCGCGAACTCGAAGAGCGATCGGGCGATCAGTCCGACGGCGTAGGCGCGCAGACCGAACGGCAGGGACTTCATCCGCAGGAGAGTGCCGTCCTCACGTTCCGTCGAGATGAGGGTGGCCAGTGCATAGGCCGACGTGAACGTGACCTGGACCGCGAGGATGCTCGCCAGCACGTACACCGCCATGGGAGTGGCGACGCCGGGCATGAGGGTGTCGTTGCGATAGAGGAAGACCACCACGACAGCGATCCCGATTCCGACGATCGTGTACGTCACGTCGCCGGGATTCCGCAGCGAGATGATCCACTCGCGCCATCCGCGTCGGATGCCGATTCGTGTTGCATTCCATTGGGGGTTCATCGGACCGTCTCCGTTTCGGCAGTTTCGTGTCGGGCAACCATCGCCAGGTAGGTGTCCTCGAGTGTCTGTTCCTTCACCCGGAGTTCGGACACCGCGTCGCCGTGACGGGCCATGAGGTCGCGGACGAACGCTGTTCCATCGCTCGTGCTGTGCACGTGGCGTGTGCCGTCGAGGACCCAGCTCACCTCGGTGGCTCCCGCGACCGAGCGCGCGAGCTCCTCCGCGGTTCCGGATGCCAGGATCCGGCCGCCGTCGAGGATGGCGATGCGGTCGGCGAGGATTTCGGCTTCGGCAAGGTCATGGGTGGTCAGAAGCACCGTGGTCTCGTCAAAATCGACCAGTCGGTGGATGAGCTCATGAAAGTCCCGTCGCGCCTGCGGATCGAAGCCCGCCGTGGGTTCGTCGAGGAAGAGTACCCGAGGCCGCCCGATGATTCCCATGGCCACGTCCAGCCGGCGCCGCTGCCCGCCCGACAACGAACGGACCTGGGCATCCGCCCTGCCGCGCAGCCCCACCATCTCGACGACCTCACTGGTGTCGAGGGGCCGGGGTGACGCTGCGGTCGAGTACGGCGTGTAGAACTGGCCGATGTGGTCGAGCAGTTGCCGGACCGTCCAGCGGGAGTGATCCCGCCACGACTGCAGGACGACCCCGATTTGCGCCCGCCAACGGTCGTCGCCTGTCGCGGGATCAACGTCGAGCACCCGTAACTCTCCGGCGTTACGTTTGCGGAAACCTTCGAGCAGCTCAATGGTTGTCGTCTTGCCCGCGCCGTTCGGGCCGAGCATGACGACGAGCTCCCCGAGGTTGACGGTGAGGTCGATCCCGTCGAGAACGACCCGGTTCCCGTAACTCATTTGCAGGTCTCTTGCTTCAATCACAGCCGACATGGTGCCTCCGTAGAACTGATACGAACGATAGTAGAACTACTACATCTACGAGCACAAGTGTTTCCTCGCGAAACACCAAAAAGGGGACCCGGCTTCGCCGGATCCCCTTCCTGTACAAGTTCTACCGGCTCGCGGCTTTCCGGCGAACGGCGAGCAGCACAGCGCCGGCGAGCAGCGCGGCAATGCCCGCGATCAACCCGGCGATGGGCGCGTCGGCTCCGGTGTCAGCCAGTTCTCCCGCCGATGAGTTCGCGTCGGCGGCCGGAGTCGTGTCGTCAGGCTCGACCGGGCTTGCCGGGGTTGTCGGTTCGGGAGCGGTTCCCGGTTCCGTCGGCTCGGGAGACGTTCCCGGATCCGTCGGCTCAGGAGACGTGCCGGGATCGGCCGGATCGGGCACCGGGACGGGCGTCACGTCGTCATCAGCCAGCGACACCGTGCCGTCGGCGTTGACGACGACGTCCGCCGACATCGCTCGGGCGAGATTGAGTCGCTGCCACCCGGCAACAGTGTTCCCCGAATCGAGTGGATAACCGGAGTCGATCGCGGTGAGTTCGAGCACTCGCCGGCGCTGCTCGCCGGTGAGGTCGGGATGGCTGGTGAGCAGGAGGGATTCAGCGTTCACCGGAACGGTAACCGGTTGCCCTGCCGCGCCGGTCTGCTCGAAGCCGTACGTCATCCGTTCCTCGAAGACGTCGACAGCATCCGCATCGCTGAGATACGCCGTGTCCGCGGCGATGCACGCGTTCAGCGTGTCGCCACACCCGGTCTCGAGATACGTGCGCAGTTCGGCGGCGGCAGCCTCGATCAGCGGGCGGAACTCGGTGTCGGTGAGGCGGCGTTCGACGATGTGGTTACCCATCATGCGTCCACTCATGACATCGAGTGGGTAGTGCGCCCCCATGACAATGCGGTTGTGGCCTGCCTCAGCCGTTCGGGCGAGGATCTGCGGCGCGAGTTCCGGCAGCATCACCGACAGCGCTGTGCCCTGCCAGTAGGCCTGCGAGGTGTGTCCGCTCGGGAAAGCCCCGCTCGTCGAATTCCACGCGTCGCCGTCCGGCTTGTCACGGTACTGCAGCTTCTCGCCGAAGCGGATGTATGGGCGGTCGTACGAGAAGTACTCCTTCGACGGGTTCGACGATGAGTGATAGCCGATGAGTCCACCGCTCTTGGCGAGGAGCGCCTCCACCTTCGGCAGGTCGCCGTTCTCGCGTCCTGCCGCATAGAGTGCGCCCAGGTTCACTCCGAGCCCGTCCGCCATGGAGACCGACATGTCTGCGTACTGGTCGACAATTGCTCGATCCACCTGCTCAGCGGTCGCCGAGCGGTTGATCGCAATGGTGGTCGCGTCGTTGTGTGCGACGATCGCCTCATCGTTCCGCAGCGCGGAGAAGGAGTCCATGATCGACTCGTACGGGTACGCGGTGTTCGAGGGGTAGGTGCGAGTCAGGTCGTCAGCGGGGAACGGTTCGGCGGCCAGGGCGGCACCGCCGCCCATTCCGGTGAGGAGAATGCCGAGTCCTGTACTGGCGGCGAGAATGCTGCCCGCGCGTCGGCGGGAGGAGTGCGAGTTCAACGGGTGAACCTTTCGGTCGGAAGCATGACGTGCCGACGATAGGGACACCGGTGGGCTCAGAGGTTGCCGAAAGGTGAACGCGACGTGCGCTGGTGGCATGGAGCGAACGAGAGGGACAACGGATGCCGCGGACGTCGTTCAAGGGGCGCAAAATGTCGCTCAAGCGACTGGTGACAACAGTTTGCGTCCCTCGAAGCGCGCTGGAGGGCGTGAACTCAGCGAGCGGCCGGGCGGGTGCCTCTAGCGCTTGGCGAGGACGTGCGCGGGGATGCCGAAGGACAGGCTGATCGCGATGATGCCGGCGAAAAAGACGAGCGCCTGAAGGGTTTCGACGTTGAACGCGAAGTAGAAGAGGAAGATGCCTGCCAGGAACAGCGCGAAGGAGACGACGAAAGCCATGCCGCCAGTCTAGCGAAGTTCCGGCGAAGTCCAGTTCGCGATCGCGGTGAAGATTACTGGAAGTCCCTCGACCGGGTTCGCGCGCTGAGCGGGAGCGGCTCGAGCCGATCGGCGATCACGTTGACGATGCCCTCAGGGGAGCGTTCGAGGATGCCACGCACGATCATCGCGGGGGCCTCCCGCGCCGTCCTCCGGTAGCGTCCCCACACGCCGACACTGCAGATCACGTTCACGAGCCCTGTCTCGTCCTCGAGGTTCACGAAGGTGATCCCGCTCGCCGTCGCCGGCCGCTGCCGGTGGGTGACGACCCCGCCCACCTCGACCCGTCGCCCGGATTCGCCCGTCTTCAGGTCGGCTGCGCTCTTCACCCCGCGTTCGGTGAGCGCCGGGCGGACGTAACGGATCGGGTGGTCGTCTGGCGTGACCCCGGTCGACCACAGGTCGTTGATCACCTGCTCCTCCCCGGTGAGCATCGCGAACAGCGGCGGTTGCACGGTGAGGTGGCTGCCCTGCAACTGGTCAGGGCGTTCCTGGGATGCCTGCTCGGCGTCCCACAGGGCGCCCCGCCTCGACAGGCCCAGCGTGTCGAAAGCACCCGCCGCCGCAAGCGCTTCGAGCTGGGCGGAGTTGAGTCCAACCCGCCGGGCGAGGTCGCGCATGTCGCGGTACCAACCGCCGCGTTCCCGCTCGGCGACGATCTGCTCTGCTTTGCGCACCCCGATCGAGGACACCGCGGCGAGACCGAGCCGCACCGCATAGCGGCCGTCGCGCCGGTGCTCAGCCGGATCGAACGGAGCCGAGAGGTCGAACGCTTCCACCTCCGGCTGGTGCGGGTCGAGGCACGCGTCCGGTCCGGTGGATCTCGATACGCTCGCTTCGCTCGCTACTCGATCAGCGAAAGATACGCTCGCTACTCGATCACCGAGAGAGGGATCGAGGAGTTCGAGCCCCGCCTCGACACCCGAGAGCTGGATGTCAGGGCGCCGTGTCTCGACGCCGTGCCGCGCGGCATCCGCGACGAGGGATTGCGGTGAATAGAACCCCATCGGCTGCGCGCGGAGCAGCGAAGCGAGGAACGCTGCCGGGTAGTGCAGGCGCATCCACGCGCTCGCGTAGACGAGCAGGGCGAAGCTGATCGAGTGGCTCTCGGCGAACCCGAAGTTCGCGAAGGCCTGGATCTTCAGATAGATCGTGTCTGCGTCATCGCCGGTGATGCCGTTGGCGGCCATTCCCTCGTACAGCTTGGCCTTGAGCGACTCGATTTTCTCCTGCCCGCGTTTGGAGCCCATCGCCCGCCGCAGCAGGTCGGCGTCCTCACCGGTGCAGCCGCCGACGACCATCGCCATCTGCATGAGCTGCTCCTGGAACAACGGAACACCGAGGGTGCGCTTGAGCACGGGTTCGAGGTCCGGGTGCAGGTAGGTGACCTCTTCTCCCCCGGTGCGCCTGCGAATGTACGGGTGCACCGCCCCGCCCTGGATCGGGCCAGGCCGCACCATCGCGATCTGGATCACGAGGTCGTAGAAGCGGCGGGGCTGGAGCCTGGGCAGCATGCCCATCTGCGCCCTGCTTTCGACCTGGAATACCCCGACGGTGTCTGCACGGCAGAGCTGGTCGTAGACCCCCTGTTCCTCCTTCGGCATGGACTGCAGGTCCCACCGTTCACCGCAGTGTTCGGCGGCGAGGTCGAACGAGTACTGCAGGGCGGCGAGCATGCCGAGTCCGAGCAGGTCGAACTTGACGAGCCCCATCCACGCGCAGTCGTCCTTGTCCCACTGCAGCACGGTCCTGCCGTCCATCCGTGCATGCTCGATCGGGCATACTTCTCCGACGGGTCGGTCGGTGAGCACCATCCCGCCGGAATGGATGCCGAGGTGGCGCGGGAACGAGAGCACCTGCTGGGCGAGGTCGACCACCGGTTCCGGAATGTCGTGGTCCTCGCTCGAGGTCACCGAACCCCAGCGTTCCACTTGCTTCGACCAGGCATCCTGCTGCCCGGGGCTGTGCCCGAGCGCCTTGGCCATGTCACGCACCGCGAACTTGGGCCGGTAGGTGATGACGTTCGCCACTTGAGCGGCGTTGAACCGGCCATACCTCTCGTAGACGTGCTGGATGACCTCTTCGCGCCGGTCGGAGTCGAAGTCGACATCGATATCCGGCTCCTCGTCGCGCATGCTCGACAGGAACCTTTCGAACGGCAGTCCATAGGCGATCGAGTCGACGGCGGTGATGTCGAGCAGGTAGCAGACGGCCGAGTTCGCGGCTGAGCCGCGACCCTGGCAGAGGATGCCGCGGCTGCGGGCGAACTGCACGATCTCGTGCACGATGAGGAAGTAGCCGGGAAAGTCCTTCTGCTCGATCACGTCGAGTTCGCGGGAAATCCGTTCGGTGACGGAGGCGTCCGCACCCGGGTAGCGTCTCGCCGCACCCTGCCAGGTCAGTTCGCGCAACCAGGTCATCGGCGTGTGCCCCTCCGGTACCTCCTGAAGCGGAAGACCCGGTTTGACGCTCCGCAACCGGAACGCGAGCTCGTCGGCGATCTCAACGGTGCGCTCGACGGCGCCCGGATACCGCGCGAACCGGCGGGCCATCTCCGCACCACTGCGCAGGTGGGCGGACCCGGATGCCGGCAGCCAGCCATCGAGATCGTCGAGACTGCGGCGGGCGCGGACAGCGGCGAGCGCCGAAGCGAGCGGATGCTGCGCCGGCGTCGCGTAGTGAGCCCCTGTCGTCGCGACGACCGGCAACCCCAGCTCAGCGGCCAGGTCGGCGAGGGTGTCGTTCGCTGTTGAATCCCCGGGGTTGCCGTGGTCGTACAGTTCGACCACCACGTTGTCGTGCCCGAACAGCCGCACAAGTTCCTCGAGCTCGCGTCGTGCCCCGGCCGCGCCGTCGAGAGCGAGAGCCATGCGGACGGCGCCCTTGCGGCATCCGCTCAGCACCAGCCAGGTGCCGTCGGCCGCCGAAGCGAGGTCGGCGATGTCGTAACTGGGCTTGCCCTTCTCGGCGCCGTGCGCGAGTTGCGCGGCGGTGATCGCTCCGGCGAGGCGGTGGTACCCCTCCTCCCGCCGGGCGAGCACGACGAGGTGGGTGCCCTCAGGGTCAGGTTCGCCGTTCTGCGGTTTGCTGAGCCCGAGCGAGAGTTCGGCACCGAAGATCGTGCGAAGACCGGGGTGCGCCTCGGCGGCTTCGGCCAGCCGGACGATGCCGTACAACCCGTCGTGGTCGGTGAGGGCGAGCCCGTCGAGGCCGAGCCTCACTGCCTCCTCGACGAGCTTCTCGGGCGAGGAGGCACCGTCGAGAAAGCTGAAGTTGGAGTGGGCGTGCAGTTCGGCATAGGGCACGACCGCTTCGGCCGGCGGGAAGTCCTGGCTCTTGGGAACATAGGCCGAGCGTTTGCGTGACCACGCCGGGCTGTCCCCACCGTCGGCTCCCGGCGGCGGTGAACCGGGGCGGTTGGCGTCCGAGAGCGCGCGTTCGAACTCGGACCAGGGCACCGGCGGGTTATGCCAGCCCATGGTTCCGTCCTTTCGTGCATGCGGCGATGTCAGTCATAGCGGGCCTCCGCCCACCAGCCCGAGTCGTCGAGCACGAGCAGCCACGCTCCCCCGGCGTCGTCAACGAACTGGAACCGGTTCAGCCGCGAGCCTCCCGACTCCCACCAGCGTTCGGTCACCGGCCACGGCCCCGCCCACGCTGCGACCGGTCCCGGGCTCCTGCCCGGCGGCGTGAACTCCACCGGAACATCCGACAGCTCTCCCCGCTCGTCGACGACGACCTCCCTGCCACCGGCAGCGGTGACGGCGACGCGCTGGCGTTCCGGGAACACGGTGGCCGGTGGAGGGCCGGGAAGCTTGCCCGGCCACGGCAGTTCGTGTGACGCGCGAACGGATGCCTCTCCGCCCGGTGGCAGGTCGCCCCACGGCACGAGAACGCGGCGGCTCGACGGCTGCCTGCCGCCCGAGATACGCGCGGTGAGCACGCCGGTGTGGCCGACCATGCTCTGCACGCGAGACAGCCCGGAGTGGATATGTTCATCGGTCGCGCCGCCGTACAGCCCGGCTTCATGGCTGCCGGCCGGATCCACACTCTCCGGTTCGACGCGGAGCTTGGAGATGGCGCTGTTCAGTCCGCTCCCGGCGAGACCCGCTCCCTGCACCTGCCAGCGAACCCGGTCGAGCACATCACCGGCGGTGAACCAGCGGGGGTGCAGCCAGGTGCGGGACCTGGATTCCCCGCTCTCGGTCGACACGTCGATCCGGATCGCTGTCGCAACGAGCGACGACGCCTGCAGTCGTGTGACGAACTCCTCGGCTGCGGTACGGAAGGCGAACGCGATCTGATCGACGCGGTCGAGTGCCGGCTCGAATTCGAGAACGCTCGAGTGATCGGCCGGGGGCACCCGGGCGTCGACGTCGCTCGGGTCGAACCCGGAGGCAAGGCGGTGGGCGAGCACGCCGTCCGGTCCGAATCTGTCACGCACCTGCATCGACTCGAGGGCGGCGAAATCGCCGAGCGTGGCGATGCCGAGTCGTCGGAGCAAGGTTGCCAGCTCGGGGCGGTCGAGCAGTTCGACGGGAAACGGGGCGAGGAACTCGGGCGAGCGGTGTGCGGGAACGATGCGGATGGCATCCGACGCGGTCGACGACCGGAGCTTCGCGGCCTGCCCGGCGGCGAACGGCCCGTCGGCGATACCGACCTGCGCGCGTACGCCGAGCGCGGCGAGAGTGTCGAGCAAAGCCTCAGCCGCCTGCTGTTCCCCGCCGTAGTACCGGCTGGGCCCCCGCGCCCGCATCACGCACGTGCCGGGGCGGGAGAGCTGCACGCCGGGAACGATCTGCTCGACGGCGGCGATGACGGGTTCGAACGCGCGGTGGTCGAGCACCGGGTCGTACGGCAGCGCGACAAGGCTTGTGCACCGGGATTGCGCTTCACGAACCCGGAGGCCGCGGCGAACGCCGTCGGCGCGGGCGGTGGCCGAGCAGGCGAAGACCTCGCCCCGGTCGATCAGCGCGATCGGGGCATCGGGGGCGAACCCGTGCTCGGCCAGGGCGGCGTTGGTCGGCCAGTCCGGGCACCAGAGCAGGAGGGTGCGAACCGGCCCGGTCATGAGACGGCCGCTTCGCGGAGGCGATCGGGCAGGGCGACGGGCACCCCGGCGAGTCCGGCCGGGCGGATCGCCTGCTCGCTGTCCGGGAGCCACAGTTGTTTGCGCCTCGGCTTGCCGGTGAGGGTGCGCCCCGTCACCGACACCGTGACCCGGCGGGCGGCGAGGTAACCGTGGCCGTCACCGAGTCCCATCCAGCGGTCGTCCGAGACTCGTAGTGTGGCCTCGCTTTGCGGCCAGTCGCCGAGCGCGACGAGCGTCGATCCCCTCTGCCGCAGCCGCGATGCAAGCCTCGCCACCTCGGCAGCGCTGAGAGATGCCGGTGGCCGGGCGAGCACGACGGTGACGACATCGGCGAGCGCGGCGGTGACCTGCAGCCACTGTTCTCCCGGTTGCGGTACGAGCACGAGCCGGTCGAGGTCGACACCGGCAGCGGCTGCCGCTTCGACGCCGAGCGCCGGCAGGCCGACGACACCGCACCAGTGCCCTGCGGCGCTCGGACCCGCCAGCAGGGCGAGCGCGAGACTCGTCGATTCCTGGACGGAGTAGGTGGCACCGGCGCGGAGCACTCCTCCCGGCAGGAGCTCGGCGATGCCGGGCGATGTCGGTAGCCCGTGCGAATCTATCCGGGTACGTTGCATGCCTGTGATCCGTGCCTGCAGTTCAGCGACCTGGCTCACCGCCGATGCGACGGGCGCACCGGAGAGGGGTCTGGCAGAAGCGACGGACAGGGACATGCATTAATAGTCGAACACATGTTCGATAAAGTCAATCGGGCAGATCATCCCGGGAGAGTCACCAATTGAGAGCTTCCCGCTGCTCCCGAAGCGTCGGCGAACCACGCCCGTGCGATACTGAAAACCCCACCGCGAACCGGCAGAAATGCCCTGAAAGCAGCCGTATGTCCGTGAGGACTCCCGCCCAGGATCCGACGCCCGTTCCCGCCCCCGCTCGCATCGACTGGATCGAGAACTCCTCTCCCCGCTCCGCCCTCTGGCGCTCCGAGAGCGGCTGGCCGGCACCCACCCGCGTCGTTCCCGGCGACGACACGATGACCGCGGCGACGGCGCTCCAGCTGGCCTCCGCCGGAACAGCGATCCTCTGGAACGATGACTTCCACAACGCCAGACAGCTGCTCAGCGCAATGGGCAGGCGGCTCGGCGACACCCGACCGCCCAGGAACGACACCATGTCCGCCGCGTTCGCCCGCTCCCGCGAGGACGCACTGAGGCGGGCGACGATCCTCGGGATGCTTCTCATCCCGATCGACGCGGACGGCACCATCCCCCTCCGCCGGTCCCCAGACATCCGTGCCGCTGCGACCCATGCCTGGGGCGAGAGCACCGAAGCATCCGTCGTCTCACTGCGTGAACTGCTCGGCGTTCTCGGCGCCGAGCAGTGGCGAACCACCGGCGTCGACGTCCCTGCCCTGGGTGCACGAATCCACCCGCACTACGGGGTGTTCGCTCCTGTCCGCGGCGAGTACCTCGACCTCGTTGCCACCGCCCCTCTCCCGGCGGATGCCGCCACCGCGTTCGACATCGGAACCGGAACCGGCGTTCTGTCAGCGATTCTCGCTCGCCGTGGCATCCGTTCGATCACCGCGACGGATCTCGACCCCCGGGCTCTCGCCTGCGCGCGGAAGAACCTGGACCGGCTCGGTTTCGCCGACGCCGCTGTCGTGGCCGAGGCCGACCTGTTCCCCGACGGCCGCGCCGATCTCGTCGTCTGCAATCCGCCGTGGATCCCCGCCACCCCGAAGGTCTCGACCGACTATGCGGTCTACGACGAGGACGGACGGATGCTCGCGGGCTTCCTCTCGGGCCTGGCCGACCACCTCACGCCCGGCGGAGAGGGCTGGCTCGTGATCTCCGACATCGCCGAACGACTCGGGCTGCGGTCGCGGGGCGACCTGCTCGACGCCATCGATGACGCCGGCCTGAGCGTGATCGCCCGGATGGACACCCGCCCGACGCACGCGCGAGCCGCTGACCGCTCCGACCCGCTGCACGCGGCACGGTCGGCCGAGGTCACGTCGCTGTGGCGGCTCGGCGCTGCCTGATCGCTCGCTAGACTTTTCCCATGCTGTTTTTCGAGATCTCGCCCCTGGGGCGTCAGGAGGTTGCCGGCGTTTTCTTCGCCGGCACGAGGTAGTTCCTCTTTCCTGACCCATCCTTTTTGCTTGATCACTCGAAACCTCAGGACATGCTTCCCCTTACCGAAAAAGACATTCGTTCATCCTTCGTCAATGCCTCCCGCAAGGAGGTTGCTGACCTCACCCTTCCGCCAGATTTCGACACCGTCGACTGGGAGCAGCGTGATTTCTTCGGCTGGCGCGACCGCAAACTGCCGCGGCGCGCGTACGTCGTGCTCCGGCAAGACGACGTCCCCGTCGGCATCCTGCTCCAACAAGCCGAGGCGCGGCCGACCGCTCGCGTGCTGTGCTCCTGGTGCCACGACATCACTCTCGCCGACGATGTCGTCTTCTACGGAGCAAAGCGCACCGGGCCGGCCGGCCGGAGGGGTAACACCGTCGGCACGCTCGTGTGCGCCGAACTCGGGTGCTCCCGCAACGCCCGCAAACTGCCTGCCGTTGCCTACCTCGGCTTCGATGTGTACGCCGCGCGGGACAAACAGATCGACGGGTTGCGGGAGCGTGTAGGCAAGTTCCTTGCAGACGTGACGGCCGGCGACGAGGCCTGATCGGGCTATTCCCGTTGCTCGGTCGATAATGGTCGAACTTTCGCGCGAGATCCAGCCATTATCGGCCGAGCAACGTCCAGCGGGCGAGGGCTCAGTCTGGCGCGAACCCGTCTGCGCGCACGCCCCAGCTGGCTTCCCACGTCGCACCGGGGGTGAGCCACTGCAGGCCCGTGCCCGAGTTGAGAGCATCGGCGGGTGCCGTCATCGGTTCGATTGCCACCGCTTTCGACTGGCCCGGGTACAGCTCGGTGGTGAAGACCTGCCAGTAGGCGAAGTTGTCGTCGCCCCACACGGTGACGGTGCGTCCGTCCGGCGCCGACACCGAATGCTCCGAGATGCCGTCATGCATCACCGTTCCCCCGAACCCGGCGTCGAGGTCGAGCTCACCGAGCCGCACTCCTTTCCGGAGGTCATATCGGCCATCGACCGGGACCTCCCCTGTCGGCAGCGACCGGTCGTCGGACTCGAACCGGGTCGTGACGTTCACCCGCACCGTCAGCTCCTCGGGTTGGACGTCGCCGATCGTGAAGAAGGGGTGGGCGCCGATCGCGACGGGCGCGGCGGCATCCGACCGGTTGGTGATCGTGTGCGTGATCTCGATGCCGGCGTCGACGAGCCGATAGGTGACGGCCGTGTCGAGAAGGAAGGGGTACCCGGTCTGCGGGAACACCGTGGCCTCGAGCCGCAGCGTCGAGTCGGTACGGGCACCGACCGAGTATGCGCTGAAACGCAGCAGACCGTGGCTGGCGTTGTTCTTCGCCGGCTCGGTGAGGGCGAGTTGCTGGGGGCTGCCGTCGAGCATCCATCGTCCATCCCTGACGCGGTTCGGCCAGGGCACGAGGATCATTCCGCTGCCGAGCGGTCGCGGTCGGCTTACGTCATACGGCGGCATGATGTCGGTCCCGTGCACCCTCAACCGACGGATGCCTGCGGCAACTTGCGTAATCGTTGCCTCGACGATGCCGTCGGAGGGAGTATCCAGTCGAAGGTCGAATTGCTCACCGGTGGCGAAGGTCATGGCTGGTTTGCTCCTCGAGACGTTTTCCTCCCCGAGCGTAGCCTCTTCGCAATCTCCAGGCGACGGCTATCGCTCAGACGCCCCGGGGAGCAGAATCGGACCAAACTCGACCACTCAAGGAGGAGAACATGAGTTCAGTTGCCCGCGTCACTACCATCAGCGCTCGTTCGGAGACAAGTTTCGATGACGCCGTGAGCGTCGGGGTCGCCCGCGCGAGCGAGACCCTGCGCAACGTGTCCGGCGCGTGGGTGAAGGATCAGAAGATCGAAGCGCAGGACGGCAAGATCACCGCCTGGCACGTCGTCCTCGAGATCACCTTCGTCCTGGAGTAGCCATTACGCGGTGAGGACCTCGACGCCGGCCGCCGACAGCTCGGCGACCAGCGCCGGGTCCGCACCGTCGTTCGTCACCAGCAGATCGACCCTGTCGAGCGGGGCAATCGTGCCGAGGCTGACCCGGCCGAGCTTCGACGCGTCTGCGACGATGATCACGCGCTCCGCCGCCGCGGCCATGAGCTGCTTCACCTCGGCCTCGGGCAGGTTCACGTTCGTCACACCGCCGGCGACATCGACGCCGTTGCAGCCCAGGATGGCGACATCGGCATGCACCTGCTCGAGAACGGCTCGCGCGAGCGGCTGCACGAGCGAGTGCTGCAGCGGCCGAAGAGCTCCGCCGGTGACGATCACCGTGAAGCGCGGGATCTCCGATTCCAGCTCGAGCGCGATGTGCAGGCCATTGGTGATGATGACGAGGTCCTCGAGGTCAGCACGCTCCTTGAGCGCCTGCGCAACGGCGAGCGTAGTCGTACCGACATCGAGCAGAATGCTCTGGCCGGATGCCACGAGCGACGCCGCCAGCCGGCCGATCGCTTTCTTGCCCGAGGCGGATGCCTCGAGCGATTCCTCGAAACTGGACTCGCGAACGCGCGCCTCGCGTGGCATCCCTCCCCCGTGCACCCGGCGGAGAACTCCGTCGTCGTCGAGGGCCGCGAGGTCGCTGCGCACTGTGACCTCACTGACCGCGAATTCGTCGGCGAGTTCGGCGACCCGCACGAAGCCCCGTCGAGTGACGAACTCTGTCATGCGCTGGCGTCGGACAACCGCGGGAACGGCATCCTCACCCGCTGAGGGTCGTTTCGACAAAGCCATGGCCACATCTTCATTTACTTTCATTTGGTTGTCAATGGAGCGGGTGCGATCTAGAATTGGTTTCGTAATCGAAAGCTCTTGCCGGAAAGGCGACCCCCGCATGTCTTCCATCACCTCCCAGTCGGATGTGCTCGCCGACGGCCGCGAGATCATCTATTTCGATGACGCCGACTCCACCCTCGGCCCCGAACGTTCCGCAGACTCCCGTAACCTCCCCGACCGGCCGGCCACGGCATCCATGCGCCAGGACCCACTCACCGGCGAGTGGATCTCGATCGCCTCAGCACGTCAGAGCCGCGCGTTCCTGCCGCCGGCGCACCTCGACCCCCTCGCGCCGCAGAGCCCGACGAACCCGTCGGAGGTGCCGAGCAACTACGACGTCGCCGTCTTCGAGAACCGTTCGCCGTCGTTCGGGCCGCTGCTCGAAGACGACAATGCTCCCCGCGGCCTCGACGACCTCACCGAGATCGGCCTCGGCCGCACCCGCACCTCGGTCGGGCGATGCGAAGTGGTGTGCTTCAGCCCGGAACACGAGGGCTCGTTCGGCTCGCTCAGCCGCTCCCGCGCCCGCACGGTGATCGAAGCGTGGGCGTCGCGGACCGAAGCCCTGTCCTCCCTGCCCGGCATCGAGCAGGTCTTCCCGTTCGAGAACCGCGGTGTGGAGATCGGCGTGACGCTGCATCATCCGCACGGGCAGATCTATTCGTACCCGTACGTGACGCCACGCACCCAGCGGTTGCTGGCATCCGTCGAGAACTATGGCCCGACGCTCTTCGCCGACATCCTCGCGAGCGAACAGGACGGCGAGCGCGTCGTCCTGCGCGGCGAGCACTGGACCGCATTCGTGCCGTTCGCGGCGCGCTGGCCGATCGAGGTGCACCTGCTTCCGCACCGCCACGTGCCTGACTTCGCCGGAACCACGGACGAGGAGCGCGACGAACTGTCGGTGCTGTACCTGCGGCTGCTTCGCGGAATCGATGCGCTCTACGAAGCGCCGACACCGTACATCGCCGCGTGGCACCAGGCGCCGGTCTCGATCGGTCGCGACGACATCCGCCTGATGCTGCAGTTGACGTCGCCGCGCCGCGCCGCGGACAAGCTGAAGTACCTCGCCGGGTCAGAAGCAGCGATGGGGGCATGGATCGGCGATATCCCACCCGAGCAGACCGCAGAACGAGTGCGTGAGGCCATCGCCCGCGCCGACCAGGAGAACCCCGTATGAGCCAGTTGAGCAGCAGTGCCCGTGCCGGGTTCACCGAACGATTCCAGCGCGAACCCGCCGGGGTCTGGCGCGCTC
This sequence comes from Mycetocola sp. TRD_SC_2, assembly GCF_055361225.1. Lineage (NCBI taxonomy): Bacteria > Bacillati > Actinomycetota > Actinomycetes > Micrococcales > Microbacteriaceae > Mycetocola > Mycetocola sp. TRD_SC_2. The sequence continues at coordinate 2,298,190 of NZ_CM143954.1, forward strand.
CCGGCCGCGTCAACCTCATCGGTGAGCACACCGACTACAACGACGGTTTCGTCTTTCCGTTCGCGATCGACCGCTCGACCGTTGTGGCGCTCGCGCCACGCGAGGACCGCACGATCCAGATCACGACGGCGCACACCGATGACATCGTCCGGATCAGCCTCGACGAGGTCACCCCGGATGCCGTCTCCGGCTGGTCCGCGTATCCCCTCGGTGTCGTGTGGGCGCTCGGTGAGTTCGGCGCCGATCTGTCCGCGGCGACGGGCTTCGACGCACACATCGAATCGAACGTTCCGATCGGTGCCGGCCTGTCATCGTCGGCGGCCATCGAGTGCGCCGTCTCCGCTGCCCTCACCGAGGTGTGGCAGCTCGACCTCAACCGGGAGACCCTCGCCCGCGTCGGGCAGCTGGCCGAGAACAGAGCGGTCGGTGCGCCGACGGGCATCATGGACCAGTCGGCATCCCTGCTCGGCAAAAAGGACGCCGCGGTCTTCCTTGACTGCCGCAGCCTCGACGCCGAAGTGATCCCGCTCGGCTTCGAAGCCGCCGGGCTCGTGCTCCTCATCATCAACACCCACGTCTCGCACGCCCACGCCACCGGCGGCTACGCCGACCGTCGCGCGTCGTGCGAGCGCGGCGCCCACGCGATGGGGGTCCAATCGCTGCGGGACCTCGACGTCGATGACCTGGCGCGTGCTCGCGAGGTCCTCGATGACGAGACGTTCCGTCGCATCCGCCACATCCTCACTGAGAACCAGCGTGTTCTCGACACCGTGCGCACGTTGCGACTCGAGGGCCCTGAGGCGATCGGCGACCTGCTCACCGCGTCGCACGCCTCGATGCGCGACGACTTCGAGATCTCGGTTGCCGAACTCGATGTCGCCGTCGACACCGCTCTCACGGCCGGTGCCATCGGCGCCCGGATGACCGGCGGAGGTTTCGGTGGAGCGGCGATCGCTCTCGTGCGTCGAGCCGACCAGGCGGCGGTATCGGATGCCGTCCTCGCGGCATTCGACGAGCGCGGTTTCGAGAAGCCGGACCTGTTCACAGTGACCGCCGCCGACGGAGCCTCCCGGGTCGACTGACGCGTCAGCTCCCGCCCGGCTCGACCGCGGTCGGTGCTCCTCCGGTGAGGCGCACGAGTTCGTCGAACGTCGTCGGGAACACGGTGTGCGGATGCCCCGCAGCGGCCCACACTTCCGGGTACGCGGCGAGCGCGGTATCGACGTAGGTGCGGACGGGGGCGGGATGACCGACGGGGGCGACCCCGCCGATCACCTGCCCCGTCGCAGACCGGACCGTCGCGGCATCCGCTCGTTTCAGTCTGCCGCCGAGCTGCTCGCCCAGCCAGGCCGTGTCGACGCGGTGGGCGCCGGAGGTGAGCACGAGGACCGGTTCGCCATCGAGGGTGAAGATGAGTGAGTTGGCGATCGCTCCGACGTCGACGCCGAGGGCTTCTGCGGCGTGGGCAGCCGTGGGGGTGGCGTCGTCGAACCAGCGCACGTCGCCGCCGATCCCGCCTGCCTTCAGTTCTGAGACGACACGATCGACGGACGGGTGACGGGTCTCGGTCATGCCCGGAATCCTAGTGACCCCACTCCAAATTCAGGAGATCCGGGGCGACACACCGTACGGGAGCGCTCTCACGCCGGCGTGTCGCGCGAATCTCCTGAATTTGGTGGCTTCTCCTGAATTTGGTGAGTTTGCCTGATGTGGTGAGGGCAGGGCTTTACGGGTTCAGTCGCTCCGCCGTGTCGACCACGTTGGTGAGCAGCTGCACGCGGGTCATCGGCCCGATCCCGCCGGGGTTCGGTGAGATCCACCCGGCAACCTCGGCAGCAGCGGGGTCGACGTCGCCGACGACGCGGCTCTTGCCGGTCTCCGGATCGGTCTCCCGGCTGACGCCGACATCGAGCACGACAGCGCCAGGCTTCACAGCGGACGCCTTCACGATTCCGGGAACACCGGCAGCAGCCACGATCACGTCGGCGCTGCGGAGCAGGTCGTCGAGTCCGACGGTGCCCGTGTGCGTGAGCGTCACCGTCGCGTTGAACTCGCGGCGGGTGAGCAGCGGTCCGATCGCGCGGCCGACCGTGACACCGCGGCCGACGACGACGACGTGCTTACCGCTGAGCTCGATGCCGTGGCGCTGCATCAGTTCGATCGCGCCACGCGGCGTGCACGGCAACGGCGTGTGGATCGGCCGGTTGACGTTGAGGATGAGCCGCCCGAGGTTCGTCGGGTGCAGGCCGTCCGCGTCCTTCTCCGGGTCGACCCGCTCGAGGATCGCGTCCGTGTCGAGATGGGCGGGCAACGGCAGCTGCACGATGTAGCCGGTGCAGGCCGGATCCGCGTTGAGTTCGTCGAGGACCGCTTCGAGCTCTTCCTGGCTGATCGACTCGGGCAGGTCACGGCGGATCGACTCAATGCCGACCTCGGCGCAATCCTTGTGCTTGCCGGCGACGTACCACTGCGAACCGGGGTCAGAACCGACGAGAACCGTGCCGAGGCCGGGGACGATCCCTCGCTCGCGCAGTGCTGTGACGCGCTCTGTGAGCTCGGACTTGATGACGGATGCAACGGCCTTGCCGTCGAGGATCTCCGCGGTCACTGGGAGAGGCCGGGGTACAGCGGGAACCGGTCGGTGAGCGACTTCACGCGCGCACGGAGACCCTGGATGTCGGCGCCAGGCTTGAGCGCGGTCGCGATGACGTCGGCAACCTCGGTGAACTCGACGTCGTCGAAGCCTCGGGTGGCGAGCGCAGGGGTACCGATGCGGAGCCCCGAGGTGACCATCGGTGGGCGAGGGTCGAACGGAACCGAGTTGCGGTTCACCGTGATCCCGACTTCGTGGAGGGCATCCTCGGCCTGCTGGCCGTTGATCTCGGAGTTACGGAGGTCGGCGAGCACGAGGTGCACGTCGGTGCCGCCGGTGAGCACGTCGACGCCTGCTGCCCGGGAGTCGTCAGCTGTGAGCCGCTCGGCGAGGATGTGGGCGCCACGAAGAGTGCGCTCCTGACGGTCCTTGAACTCAGGCTGCGAAGCGAGCAGGAACGCCGTGGCCTTCGCCGCGATGACGTGCATGAGCGGTCCGCCCTGCTGGCCAGGGAACACGTTCGAGTTGAGCTTCTTGGCGAGCTCCATGTCACGGCTGAGGATGATGCCCGAGCGCGGGCCGGCGAGCGTCTTGTGCACCGTCGACGAGACGACATCCGCGAACGGGATGGGAGACGGGTGGAGTCCGGCCGCGACGAGTCCGGCGAAGTGCGCCATGTCGACCCAGAGCTTGGCACCGACCTCGTCGGCGATGGCGCGGAACGCGGCGAAGTCGAGCTGGCGCGGGTAGGCAGACCAGCCGGCGATGATGACCTGCGGCTTGTGCTCGAGCGCCTTCTCGCGCACGACGTTCATGTCGACGAGGAAGGTCTCGGGGTCGACGCCGTAGGAGACGGCGTTGTACAGCTTGCCCGAGAAGTTGAGCTTCATGCCGTGGGTGAGGTGTCCACCGTGCGCGAGTTCGAGGCCGAGGATCGTGTCGCCCGGTGTCGCGATCGCGGAGAGAACGGCGGCATTGGCGGTGGCACCGGAGTGCGGCTGAACGTTGGCGTACGCGGCGCCGAACAGGCTCTTCGCCCGCTCGATCGCGAGCGACTCGGCGATGTCGACGTACTCGCAGCCGCCGTAGTACCGGCGGCCCGGGTAGCCCTCGGCGTACTTGTTGGTGAGAACGCTGCCCTGCGACTGCAGAACTGAGACGGGAACGAAGTTCTCACTCGCGATCATTTCGAGGTAGTCGCGCTGACGACCGAGTTCCTGCTCGAGGACGGCGGCGATTTCGGGGTCGACCTCGGAGAGAGGCGCATTGAATGTTGACGACAAAACTGGCTCCTTAAGACAGCGGCGGACAAATTTCAGGTAATCCGTATCAACCCAGGCGTTCGGCCGAATCCGTGTCAGTCGCTCCCCGATGGTGACCATCCGAGGCGGAATTACCTTCCGCCTGCACGCCAGTTACGACAGACCGATCATAGCAGCGGAGCCGGTCGAGGCCAGCGTGACCGTGAGTAAACCCCCTCCGCACCGGCGGTGCTTCCGTGCTTGGATGGGGCGTAACCCGACCGAGGAAGTTCGTATGAGTCCCACCCGCATCATCCCGCAGCCCACCGAACAGCGCATCGCCAGCAGTGCCGCGCCATTCACCCTGATCGTGTCGTCACGGATTCTGGCGACGGATGCCGCGGCATCCGTCGCCGGTTATCTGGCGGGGATCCTGCGGCCATCCACCGGCTATCCGCTGCCCGTGGTGAGCCCGGTCGACGGCGACGTTGCCGGGCCCGCTGACATCGCGCTGCACCTCGACCTCGCCGACAGCGCGAACCTCGGCGCGGAGGGGTACACCCTCATCACGTCGGAAGCCGGCGTGTCGATCACCGCCGCCACCCCTGCTGGACTGTTCTACGGTGTCCAGTCGTTCCGCCAGTTGCTCCCACCCGAGGTCGAGAAGCACTCGGTCCAGAGCGTGGCCTGGCAGGCGACATCGGCAACGGTGACCGACCGGCCGCGCTTCGCCTGGCGCGGGGCGATGCTCGACGTCGCGAGGCATTTCTTCGACGTCGCAGCCGTCGAGCACTACATCGACAAGATCGTGCTGTTCAAGATCAATACCCTGCACCTGCACCTCACCGACGACCAGGGCTGGCGCATCTCGATCGACGGCAGAGAAGAGCTGACCGGGGTCGGAGCATCGACCGCCGTCGGCGGTGGCCCCGGCGGTTTCTACACCGACGAGGACTTCGCGAGCATCGTGCGCTACGCCGCCGACCGGTTCGTGACGATCGTTCCCGAGATCGATGTTCCCGGCCACACCCAGGCGGCGATCGCCGCCTACCCCGAGATCGGCCTTCAGGGTTCGTCGACGGCCGTGTACACCGGTATGGAGGTCGGCTTCTCGAGCCTCGATGTGCACGCGGATGCCACGTGGCAGTTCCTCGACGACGTCTTTGGTTCCGTGGCATCCCAGACCCCCGGGCCCTACCTGCACATCGGCGGCGACGAGTCGCACACCACTCCCCCCGAAGAGTTCCCCGAGTTCATCGCCCGCGCCACAGCCCTCGTCGCCTCGCACGGGAAGATCCCGATCGCGTGGCACGAAGCAGGCCGATCCGAAAACCTCGCAGCGGGGACGATCGGCCAGTACTGGGGCTACGCCACTCCCGAGGACAACCACGCTCAACTGGCCGCTTCTTTCGTCGAGCAGGGCGGTTCGCTCATTCTCTCCCCCGCCGACGTCGCCTACCTCGACATCACCTACGACGAATCGACGCCCATCGGGCAGGCCTGGGCCGGCGGCCCGACGAGCGTGCAATCGGCGTACGAGTGGGAGCCCACCGACGTGCTGCCCGGGGTGCCGGAGGACCGGATGCTCGGCGTCGAAGCACCGCTGTGGACCGAAACGGTCGTCACGAGTGCAGACATCGATTACCTGGCCTTCCCGCGGCTCGCTGCCGTCGCCGAGATCGGCTGGTCCAACAAGGAGAACCGCACCTGGGCGGATTTCTCGACTCGGCTCGCCCTCTGGGACCCGCGCTTCACCGCGCTGGGCATCGCCGCCCACCGTGACCAATCCGCCTCGGCTGGTCTTCCACCTGAAACTCTGGAATGATCGAAACTGCTCGATTGAGCAGTCGAGCAATCAGGATCAATCACCCGGCCGCACGGCGGCCCAACCGGCAGGAGCGTTGTCGATGACCACAGCAGGCGCATGGATGAACGAAGAACTTCGAAGCCAGCCCGAGGTCTGGGCACGGGCAGCCGACCTGACGGCGGAACGTGCGGTGTTGCCCGCGCCCGGCGAACGCGTCGCCGTCGTTGGATGCGGAACGAGCTGGTTCATGGCACAGTCCTACGCGGCTCTCCGCGAGGAATCCGGTCAGGGACAGACAGACGCGTTCGCGGCATCCGAAGCATTCCTCGACCGTGATTACGACGCTGTGATCGCGATCACCCGGTCGGGAACGACCTCGGAAGTCCTCGAGCTGCTCACCGGGCTCAAGGGAAAAACCCGCACGATCGGTATCGTCGGAGACCTGAGCAGCCCCCTCGTCGATCTCGCCGACGACATCGTCGGGCTGCCGTTCGCCGACGAGCGAAGTGTCGTGCAGACCCGGTTCGCCACGACGGCACTGACGTTCCTCCGCGCGTCGACCGGAGAGGACGTGTCCGCGTCCATCCGCGACGCTGAAACAGCGCTCACCGAGGATCTCAGCGACGAACTGCTCTCCGCAGAACAGGTCACCTTCCTCGGCCGCGGCTGGAGCGTGGGCATCGCCCACGAGGCGGCACTCAAGATGCGCGAATCGTGCCAGGCGTGGACGGAGTCGTATCCCGCCATGGAATACCGTCACGGACCGCTCGCGATCGCCGCGCCCGGTCGTGCCGTCTGGATGTTCGGGGATGCCCCATCCGGCCTCGCGGGAGACGTCGCCGCCACCGGTGCCCACTTCGAGGACTCGGCCCTCGACCCTCTCGCCGACCTCGTCCGGGCACACCGCGTCGCCCTCGACCGTTCGCTGCGCGCCGGCCTCAACCCCGACTCCCCGCGCAACCTGAGCCGCTCCGTCATCCTCGACGCATGACCCCGACCGGAATCCTCGGCGCCGGTTCGCCCGTCCTCGCCTTCGACGTCGGTGGGACGGACACCAAAGCCGGACTCTTCGACTCCGACGGCACCCTCCGCGAGGTCGTCCGGGTACCGACGCCGTACAGCACCGATGGCAGCGGCGATGCGGTTCTTGCCCAGCTGATCGTCCTCGCGCAGGGATTCGCAACGCGGCATCCTGACCTCGAACCGGCCGCAGCAGGACTCATCGTTCCCGGCCTCGTCGACGATGAGACCGGAACGGGCGTATACGCCGAGAACCTCGGCTGGCGAGACGTGCCGTTCCGTGATGCGGCGAGCGCGGCGCTGGGCCTGCCGGTCGCTTTCACCCATGACGTTCGCGCGGCCGGGACAGCCGAGTACCGGCTCGGCGCCGCTGGCCGCTACGGCAACGTGCTCGTCGTGGTCATCGGAACCGGGATCGCGAGTGCCATCTTTCTCGACGGCGTGCCGTATTCGGCCTCCGGGTATGCCGGGGAGATCGGACACGCGGTCATCGAGCCCGGTGGAATCGCGTGTGCGTGTGGCGGGAACGGATGCCTCGAAGCCATCGCTTCCGCCGGTGCCATCACCCGGCAGTACAACGCCTCAGCCCCGGTTCCCGTCGCTGGTGCACGTGAGGTCCTCGCCCGTGCCCGGGCGGGAGACGACATCGCCGTCTCGGTCTGGAACACCGCGACGGATGCTCTCGGCCTCGCTCTCTCGTCGGTCGTGGCCCTGCTCGCCCCTGAGGCCATCGTTCTCGGCGGCGGGCTCGCTCAGGCCGGAGCCGACCTGTTCGAACCGGTCGAGCGGCGCCTGAATTCCCTCCTCACCTTCCACCGACGCCCCGTGCTCCTGCCCGCGACGGTCGGGGAAAACGCCGGCCTCGTCGGTGCAGCGCTCGGCGCCCGCGAACGTCTCTCAGGACCGACTCCATGATTCTCACCGTGACCGCGAACCCCGCGCTCGACAGCACCATCACACTGGACGAACTCGATGTCGGCGAAAGCCACCGCGTGACACCAGCGGTCACGCGCGCCGGAGGCAAAGGGATCAATGTCGCCAGGGTCCTTCTGCAACAGGGGTACGACACGCTCGCCGTCGCCCCGGTTGGGAGCGACGACCTCGACGAGTTCGAGCGTGACCTCGGCCGAATCCCCGCCCTCCTCGTGCCCGTCCCCGGACCGGCCAGACGATCGACCGCGATCGTCGAGAGCGAGGCGGGGCGCACAACGGTGCTCAACGAATCGGGCCGCCCGGTTCCCGCGGAGACCTGGAAGCGGGTAGCGGATGCCGTCCGCTCAAGACTCGACGAAACCCACTGTCTCGTCGTAGCCGGGAGCGTCCCGCCTGGTTCCCCGAACTCGCTCGTCGCCGACCTTGTCCGCCTCGCGACCGATGCGAACATCCCAAGCATTGCCGACGCCTCCGGTGCTTACCTCCTCAGTGCCGCTGCCGCTGGCGCCACGCTGCTGAAACCGAACCGACGCGAGCTCGCCGAGGCCACCGGGGAGGCGGATCCGCTCGCCGGCGCCCGCGCACTCCAGCGGGTGGGTGCGAGCCTCATCCTCGTCTCACTCGGCGAGGACGGCATGATGGCCGTACCTCGCGAAGGCCCCGTCCTCTACGCACGACTCGACGCGGTGCTGCCGGGAAATCCGACCGGAGCAGGTGATGCGGCCGTCGCGGGCGCGGCATCCCTCCTCGCGGCGGGTGAACGCGACATCCGGAGGATCCTGTCCCGCGCGTGCGCCTGGGGTGCAGCAGCCGTTCTGGAACCCCAGGCCGGCAGTGTGCACCCCGATTGCGATGCGATCGAACGCCGCCTGACCATCACCGTAGAAACCAGCTGATCGAGGACTCATGCCACTCACGCCAACAGGGAACCTGATTCGCAGCGCGCAGTCAGCTCAGGCCGGGATCGGTGCCTTCAACGTCCTTTCGCTGGAGACCGCGGAAGGTATCGTCTCCGCGGCGGAGTCCGCCGGGTTACCGGTGATCCTGCAGATCTCCGAGAATTGCGTGCGCTCCCACGGCAGCCTTGTGCCGCTCGCCGCCGCGACGCTCGCCCTGGCCCATTCGTCCACTGTCGATGTCGCTGTCCACCTCGACCACGCGACAGACGAGTCCCTCGCCCTGGCCGCCATCGATCTCGGTTTCACGTCGGTCATGTACGACGGCGCCACCCTTGACTATGCAGACAATGTCGCTGCCACCCGCCGCGTCGTCGACGCCGCTCACTCCGCCGGGATCTCCGTCGAGGCCGAACTCGGGGAGATCGGCGGCAAGGACGGCGCGCATGCCCCCGGTGTGCGGACCGATCCGGCTGACGCCGCCGCATTCGTCGCGGCGACCGGGGTCGACGCTCTCGCTGTCGCGGTCGGCTCATCACACGCCATGGCGGAACGGACGGCACGGCTCGACCTCGACCTCATCGGGCGAATCCGCGACGCCATCACGGTTCCGCTCGTCTTGCACGGCTCGAGCGGCGTGCCCGACGACGAGATCCGGCACGCGATCCGGGCGGGAATGACGAAGATCAATGTCTCCACCCATATCAACGGTCATTTCACCCGCGCGGTCCGCGCCGCCCTCGACGCCGATCCGGGCCTTGTCGATTCCCGGCGCTATCTCTCCGCGGGTCGCGACGCGCTTGCCATCGAGGCGGAGCGGCTGCTCCGGCTCTTCGCCGGGAGCGAGGAGTGAACCGCTCAGAACGTCTCACCGCGATCCTCGATTTGCTGGCGGAACATGGCCGGGTCGACGTCGATGACCTGGTGGGCCGGCTGGGGATCTCGCCGGCAACCGCGAGACGTGACCTCGACTCGCTCGCCCAGCAGCAGCTGCTGGCGAGGACTCGCGGCGGCGCCGTCGCGCACTCCGTCTCCTACGACCTCCCCCGCCGGTACCGGCAGGATCAGGCCACCTCGCCGAAGGAACGAATCGCGCGGGCGGCGAGCGCGCTCATTCCCCTGGGTGCCGTCGTCGGTCTGTGCGGTGGAACCACGTCGACGGCGATCGCGAGTCTCCTGACGTCTCGCGCAGACCTGACCGAACCGTCCCCGGCGACGAGCCTCACCATCGTGACCAACGCGGTGAACATCGCCGCTCAGCTCGCCGTGAGGCCCCAGTTCAAGGTCGTCGTCACGGGTGGGGTCGTGCACCCGCGCTCGTACGAACTCGTCGGGCCGTACAGCGACCTCATGCTGCGCGAGGTGACGCTCGATCTCGCGTTTCTCGGTGTGAATGGCATCGATCCGGACATCGGAGCCACCGTCCACGATGAGGGCGAAGCACGCATCAACCGGCTCATGGCAACCCGCGCCGATCACGCAATCGTCGTCGCCGAATCGTCGAAAATCGGACAGCGGGCGTTCGCGACGGTGGGCGATGCCGAAACGTTCAGCACACTGATCACCGACGAAGGGATCACCGCCGCGCAGACCCGAGCTTTCGCCGAGGCGGGCATCGACGTTATCGTGGCGACGTGACTCCTCCCCCCAACAGCACTGACCTCGTCCTTCATTCGGCCCGTGTCGTCTCCGGCGGGGAGGAGATCGCGGACGGATACGTCGCGTTCTCCGGCGGGGTCATTACTGCCACAGGCACGGGAGACGACTGGCAGTCCCTGCACGCGGCGGACGTTGTCGACACAGCAGGCGCCATTCTCGTTCCCGGCTTCATCGACATCCACGGCCACGGCGGCGGCGGATGCTCCTTCGATGGCGACGCCGAAAGCATCCGCACCGCTCTTGCCGTCCACCGGGCACACGGCACCACCCGCTCCGTCCTGTCACTCGTCACCGGAACCATCGACGACCTCGTGCGCCGTGTGGCGCTCATCGCGGACCTGGCGGACGCCGATCCGACCATCCTCGGCTCGCACCTCGAGGGTCCGTTCCTCGACGTCGGGCACAAGGGTGCACATGACCCGTCCCTCCTCCGCGCCCCTGACCCGATCTCGATCGACCGGTTGATCGCCTCAGGGCGCGGATCGATCCGGCAGGTCACCCTCGCGCCTGAGTTGCCAGGCGGCATGGACGCCATCCGGCAGTTCACGTCAGCCGGGGTCGCCGTTGCGGTCGGTCACACCGACGTCGATTTCGAGGGCGCTGAACGCGCGTTCGACGCGGGTGCCAGCATCCTGACCCATGCTTTCAACGCGATGAACGGCATTCATCACCGGAACCCAGGACCGATCGCAGCGGCGACGTCATCGGCGTCCGTCATCCTCGAAATCATCAACGACGGAGTGCACGTACACCCCGACGTGGTGCGGATCGCGTTCGGTGCGGCCCCCGGGCGCATCGCCCTCGTGACGGATGCCATGGCAGCCGCCGGTTCATCGGAAGGCAGGTACCGGCTCGGTTCGCTCGACGTCGATGTCGTCGACGGCGTCGCCAGGCTGGCGGGTGGAGGTTCGATCGCCGGTTCGACCCTCACGCAGGACGCTGCGCTCCGCCGTGCGGTTCTCGAGGTCGGGGTCACCCTTCCGGTCGCCGTGACCGCACTCACCGAGACCCCGGCCCGCGCGATCGGCCGGTCAGCAGACCTCGGGAGACTGGAGCCTGGTTTCGCGGCGGACGCGGTACTGCTCGACGGTTCGTTGACGCCGAGCGCCGTCTGGGCGGCCGGAGCCCGGGTCTGTTAGTCGCTCAGCGCTCGTCGGCGTCTGCCTGGTCGTTGGCCGCGCCTGACTCGCTCTGCTCGACTCGGTCGACCCTGACCGACAGTTCGTCCTTGATCATCAGATCGTGACGCAGGTGATCGGAACGATACGCCGCGCGCGCGACCATGTGCGCTGTGATGGGCGCCGTCAGCCCCTGGAAGATGATGATGGCGGTCAGGAGGGCGAACGTTCCGATTCTCGGGTTATTCACCGCGATCGCCGCAGCGACCGCCATCAGACCGAGGATCTGAGGTTTGGTCGCGGCATGCAGACGCGAGAGCACATCAGGGAAACGGATGAGCCCGACGCCGGCAGCAAAACACATGAGAGCCGACAGGAGGATGAGGGCGACGGTGATCGCCTCACGAATCGCTTCACCGGTCATGTCTGGTCCTGCTTTGCCATGAAGCGCGCGAAGCTCACCGAACCGAGAAAGGCGAACGCCGCGAGCACGAGAAGCACCGGAAGTGTCTCGGTGTGGTGATTCAGAGCCATCTCGGCGGCGAGCACACACATGATCGTCACGACAAAGACGTCGGTGGCGATAACGCGGTCGAGCAGACTCGGCCCCGTGACCACCCGGTACAGGGCGGTGACCGCGCCGGCGCTGAAGAGCACGCCGGCGATGATGATCGCGATACCCATCAGTTCCTCCCCCGCCGCAGTGACCGTGTCAACTCGTTCGGTTGCTGAACGCGCCACACGTCGTCTTTCGATCCAATCGCCATGACGAGCCGTCTTTCGGTGGCGAACACTTTGGAGCGAACCGTCTCGAGGTCCTCCTCCGTCCTCACGTTGATGACGTGCACGTAGAGAACCGACTCCTGCCTGTCGACATCGACGACGATCGATCCGGGGACGAGCGAGATCGCCTCGGCCGTGAACGTCATGATCAGGTCGGACCGGGTGTCGAGGGCGATGGCGAGCACTGCACTGGACGGTCTGAAACGCGGGTTGATGACGAGCCAGGCGACTTCGAGCGACGCGGAGACGATATCGATGACGAGCTTCACGAAGAACACGACCGTGTACCAAACGTTGACCCTGCCGCTGAGATCGATGGCGGGAAGGTAGAAGAGCAGCGAGATACCCACCGCGAGCAGGATGCCGGTCGTCACGCTGAGTACAGTGAACTGCCCCCATACCAGGCACCAGAGTGCGACGAGTCCGAGAAGCAGGACGATCTGGCTGCGTATGGAGATACGGTCAGCACCGGACTCGGGACTCATTGCACACCTCCGGGGAAGACGGCGTCGACATAGGTGGACGGTGATTCGAAGTCCGACGCCGTCCGGCTGGCGAGATCGAACAAAGGGCCTGCGAAAATGGTGAGCGCGACGGTGAGGGCCACCATGCCGGTGGTCGCCGTGAGCATGAGCTTGGGGACGCTCTTCGTCCGGACGGTCCCGCCCTGGTCTTCCGGGCCCTCGCTGAGCGAATCGAGCAGCGGCGATGAGTATCCCTCGACCTCACCGCTCGGCCGCCAGAACACCATGTTCCACACTCTCACGAGCGAGTACAACGTGAGAAGCGAGGTCGCAACTCCCGCCGCGATGAGCACGTACGCCATCGGAGACCCGAGGGCGACGCCGGCGTCGAACAGTCCGATCTTGCCGAGGAAACCGGAGAACGGCGGGAGTCCACCGAGATTCATGGCGCCGATGAAGAAGAGAACCGACACGAACGGGGATGCGCGGAGCATGCCGCCAAGACGGTTGATTGACGTCGTCCCGCCGACCCGCTCGACGAGGCCCGTGGCGAGGAACAACGTCGTCTGCACGATGATGTGGTGGATGATGTAGAAGATCGTCGCAGCGAGTGCGGCCTGGCTGCCGATCGCGATCCCGAAGATCATGTAGCCGATATGGCTGACGAGGGTGAATGACAACAGTCGCTTGATGTCGGCTTGAGCGAGTGCGCCGAGAATACCGACAATCAGGGTGAGCAGCGCGATCACCATCAGCGGCATATCGATGTCCACGTCTGTGAACATCACCGTGTCGGTGCGGATGATCGCGTAGACACCCACCTTCGTGAGGAGGCCGGCGAAGACCGCGGTGACCGGTGCTGGCGCGGTCGGATAGGAGTCGGGTAGCCAGAACGACATCGGGAACACTGCCGCCTTGATACAGAATGCGACGAGCAGGGCGATGCAGAGAATCATCTGCACGTCTGCAGGCAGGTCTCGGACCCGTTCCGCGACGAGCGCCATCGTCACGGTGCCTGTCGCCCCGTAGATGAAAGCGATAGCGGCGAGAAAGAGGATCGACGAGGTCAGGCTGACGATGATGTAAGTGACACCGGCGCGGATCCTGGCGCCGGTTCCTGCCAGCGTCAGGAGCACATAACTCGCCGAGAGCAGCATCTCGAAACCCACATACAGGTTGAACAGGTCGCCGGCGATGAAGGCGTCGAACAGGCCAGCCGCGAGCACGAGGTAGGTCGGGTGGAAGATGGAGACGGGTGTTTCACGGTCGCCGTCCGCGATTCCCTGCCCAGTCGCGAAGACGAGAACGCCGAGCAGCATGAGCGCGGCGATGAGAACCATGATGACGGCAAGCCGGTCGGCGACGAGCACGATGCCGAATGGGGCGTCCCAGCCGCCGACGTCGACGACAACGGGACCTTCCTGGTCAACGTGAACGAGCAGGAAGGCGCTCATGACGCTGACGGCTGTCAGGGTGAGCGCGCTGATGGCGACCTGCGCGCGCCGATAGGCACCGAGCACGAGAGCGGCGGCGGCTCCCAGGAGGGGAAGAAGCACGAGGAGGGGAACGATGGCACTCATCGGTTTTCCTCCAGTCCGTGATTGGGTTCCTCTGGGCGTTCATCACTGTCTGCGAGCAACTTCTTGACGGCCGCGTCGTCGTGGTCTACCGGATCGAACGCGGCATCCGTCGTGTGCTCGGTCTCTCCGACATGCTGGTCGGGGACAACATCGCCCTGGTCGCCGAGCTGAGCGAGCCACCAGGAGCGATAGATCAACGCGAGGACGAACGCGGTGATTCCGAAGTTGATCACGATCGCCGTAAGCATGAGGACCTGGGGAACCGGGTCCGCCATGCCGTCATCTGCGGCTGTACCCGTGACGATGGGTGCCGTTCCGGCGGGCCCTGAGACGATCAGGATCAACAGGTTGGTGGCGTTACCGACGAGCATGAATCCGATGAGCACCCGGGTGAGGCTGCGCTCCAGCATCACAGTGATGCCGACGGCGTAGAGAACCGCCATCAGAATGATGAGGGTGGCTGAGGCGGTCATCGTGCTGCCTCGCTCTCGGAGAAGTCGTCCTGTGATTCCTCGGCGAGGTCGGCCTCTTCCTGTTGGCGATCGATCTCGGCGCCGAGGCTTCGGAGAATGTCGAGAACAAGGCCAACGACCACGAGATACACACCGATGTCGAAGATCGTCGACGTTCCGAAGGACAGATGGCCGAGGAATGGGACATCGGCCTCGAAGTAAGCGGACGTCAGCGCCTCAGCTCCGAACAGGAGCGAAGCGGCCGCAGCCCCCGCGGCGAGCACGATGCCCGCGCCGAGGATCTTTCCGGCGTCGACCGGAATTGCCTCGGCGAGTTCGTAGCGACCTCCGGCGAGGTAACGGGCCACAAGAGCGAGTCCGGCGAGGAGCCCTCCGGCGAAACCGCCACCGGGCTGGTTGTGCCCGACGAAGAGGAAGTACACCGAGACGAGGATCGCGGGGTGGAAGAGCAGCCGCACAAGGACCTCGAGCAGGACCGATCGGTGATCGGGAGCGAGGGTGCGCCCCGCGAGCAGCCAGCTCATCCGGCTCGAGCTGGGCTCGGGGCCTGGAGCCAGCGGGTCGACGAGGACCCGCCTGCGGTTCTCACGCTTCCGCTGCTCTCGCGAGCCGCGGAGCCGTGGAATCGGGCCGGCGCGGCCGGTGACGAAGAGCAGGCTCGCGATGCCGGTCGCGACGACGACGAGGACCGAGATCTCGCCCATGGTGTCCCAGGCCCGGATGTCGACGAGCACCGCGTTGACGATGTTGAGGCCGTGTGCCTCTTCGGAGGCGAGCCTCGGCCATTCCTTGCCGATGCTTTCTTCCTGGCGTGCACCAAGGGCGATCACCGCGACCACGGCCATGGTCGCGCCGACGGCGATGCCGACGGTGGCCCGGAGCAGTCGTTTGACCGGCTTGTTCCGCTGGGCGATCTTGGTCGGCAGGCGACGGAGGACGAGAACGAACACCACGAGGGTGACCATCTCGATCAACGCCTGGGTCAACGCGAGGTCAGGGGCACCGTGCAGGGCGAAGATCGCGACCATGCCGAATCCGGTGATTCCGACGAGCAGCACGGCGCTCATCCTCTGCCTGGCCTGCCCCGCCATGATGGCGGCGATCGCGATGGCGACCGCGATGAACACCTGTTCCGGGTAGTCCCAGGGGCGGATGCTGTCCGGCCAGGACCGGTTCAGGGAGCTCGCGACCCCCAGGGTGAGCACGTACACGATGAGGATCGTGCCCAGGTACTGGGGCAGTCCACCCTGCTGCGCGAAGATCGTCGTGCGGGCGGCCAGCCGGTCGACGAGACGAACGCTGAGCCAGTAGGTCCGTGAGGCGTCCATGGTCGCCGGGAGGGCGTCCTGGAATTTGGCGACCCGCGCACGCTGCCAGAACAGAACGAGACCGAGTGCGATGACGAGGGCAGACAGCCCGAGTGCCGGTTCGAAGCCGTGCCAGAGGGCAAGGTGGTAGTCGCCAGGGCCAGGCATCGTCTCGGCGTACGGCCGGAGAGCGGGGTCGACAAGCGTGCTCGCTCCGAGCCCCAGCAGAATCGTTGCTGCGCTCAGGACGCCGGGGGCGATGAGAATTCCCCAGCCATCGGCGTGCAGTTTCGTGGGTTCGACGTTCTTCCTCGTCGCGAACGCGCCCCAGAAGAAGCGGGCGCTGTACGCGACGGTGAGGACGGAACCGATGGCTGTGCCGATGAGGGCGATCCATCCCCACGGGTCCCCGGCGAGACCGGCTTCGAGGAACGCGGTGAACACCGCTTCCTTCGCGACGAAGCCCAAGAGCGGCGGGATGCCTGCCATAGACGCGACAGCGACGAGCGAGATCACGGCGAGCATCCTCGATTGCCGGCCGACGGCGGAGAGTTTCCGCCAGTCCCTCGTCCCTGTTCGATGGTCGATGATTCCGACGACGAGGAAGAGCGCCGCCTTGTACATGGCATGGGCAAGGAGCAACGCCGCGCCTGCGAGTGCCGCGTCGTGGCCGCCGAACCCGACGATCACCATCAGGAACCCGAGCTGGCTGACCGTCCCGTACGCGAGGACGAGTTTGAGATCATACTGGCGCAATGAACGCCAGGCTCCGACAAGCATCGCCCAGACGCCGAGCCCGACGAGCACGGGAGTCCAACCGGGTGTGTCCACGTATCCCGGCGCGAATCGCGCGACGAAGTAGATTCCGGCCTTCACCATGGCGGCGGCGTGCAGGTAGGCGCTGACGGGGGTCGGCGCGGCCATCGCAGCGGGAAGCCAGAAGTGGAACGGAACGATCGCAGACTTCGACAGAGCGCCGACGAGCATCAGCAGGATGGCGACGGTGGCCATCGGTCCCTCGAGTCCCTGGTCGACGATCGACGCGATCGACGTCGTCCCTGCTTGAACCGAGATCATCACGACGCCGATAAGCATGATCAGGCCGCCGAAGGTGGTCACGAGCAGAGCCTGAAGGGCGGCGCCCCTGCTCTCCTTACGGTCGACGTAGTGCCCGATGAGCAGGTAGGAGAGCACACTCGTGATCTCCCAGAACATGAACATGACGATGATGTCGTCGGCGGTCACCAGACCATACATGGTGCCGGCGAATGCGAGGAGCAGCCCGGCGAATCGTCCGAGCCCCGGTTCATCGTGGGCGAAGTACCTGGCGCAATAGACCAGGACGAGACCGCCGACGCCCGTCACGATGAGCGCGAGCAGCCAGGCCAGGGTGTCCACCCGGAACGACAGGGCGATGCCCAGTTGCGGAATCCACGGGAGGCTCTCTGTGACCGCTCCCCCGGCGATGACCGCGGGGGTCTGCGTCAGCGTGTACACGAACGTACCGAACGGCAGGAGCGAGAACAGGTAGAAGACCCGGGTCGAGAGCCATCTGGTCAGCAATCCCGTGGCGCACGAAACCACGAAGAAGGCCAGCAGGATGAGCACCATGGAGGTCTTTCGGATTGCGTCAGAGAGTTACTCCCCAGTTTAACCGGCCTGAGCCTCCGAAAAGACCACAGGAGTTTCCCAGCCGAGGACGGCTAGTGCGCGTTACCGGTTCGGCGACGCCCGGCGAAGAGGGTTGCAGCCACCACGACGAGACCGGCGAGCACCAAAACGATTGTCGCAACGGGCAATGCGCCGAGCCCTCTCCAGTCGAGCAGGAGCGCGCCGACCAGTGCGCCTCCTCCGATTCCCATGTTGAACGCTGTCGTGTAGAACGCGCTGGCGGTGTCACGGATCCTCGCGCTTGCCGTGTGCAGCAGCCGTGTCTGGAGGAGCGGAGGGACGAGCCCGAAGGCGAGGCCCCAGAGCACGATTCCCGCGAGTGACAGCCAGAGGGTCGACGACGCGACCGCTGCGACACCGACGCCGACGGCGGTGGCCACGAGGCCGAGCATGAGCCCCAGCCCTGTCCGCCGTCCGAAGATCGTTCCGGCGAGCACGAGTCCGACGGCGCCGGCCGCACCGTACGAGAAGAGCACGGCGCTGAGGTATTCGGGCGCGACTCCCATCCGGTCGATGAGGAACGGCGCGATGAACGTGTAGAAGGTGTAGTTGCCGATCATCACGATCGCGACGGTGACGCACAGCACCCCGACGGCGAGGATCGTCGGGTCTCGGCGCGAACCCGCATCCGGGGAAACGGTCCTGTCGCGTTCCACCGGCGGCAGCCAGAGGAGCATCGCGAGGACGCCGAGGAAGAGCGCCCCCGCGATCGCGGCGAACGCCCAGCGCCACCCGACAGCCTGACCGAGTGCGGTGCCGAGCGGCACTCCGAGCACGAGGGCGAGCGTTCCGCCGGCAAGGGTGATCGAGACGGCCCTGGCGATGTGCTCCCGGTCGACGAGGTGCGCGGCGTACGCGGGAACCATCGCCCAGAACAGGCCGTGCGCGAGCCCGCCGAACACACGCGTCGCGACGATCAGTTCGTAGGTCGGTGCGAGGGCGGTGAGGAGATTGCTCAGCCCGAGCACGGTGAGGATCCCGAGCATGAGGGCGTGCCGCGGGACCCGGACCGTCAGGGCGGTGAGCGGAGCGCTCGAAACCACGACGGTGAACGCGAACACGGTCACGAGGAGTCCGACCTGTGACGGTGAGACCCCCAGAGACGAGCTCATCTCCGGGAGGAGGCCCGTCGGAATCATCTCGCTCGACACCGAGAGGAAGACGGTCGCCGAGAGGGCGATGAGCCCGATCCACGGGAACGGGAGCGGACCCGCGGGTGGCCGTACAGAAAGCGGCACAACGGGGAGAGGGGAAGTGGTCATCGGGAAATTCCAACGACGGCGTTCACTCGGCCGCCGAAGCGAGAGCCGAGTTCGTCTACGCGCCGATGTGCGCGCCCAGGGCCGAGCGGAATGCGCTGACCGTCGACCAGTCTAACCGAGGGTGGCCGACCGGGCGTTCAGCGGCATCCGACTGCAATAGCCTAGGAGCGTGACTATCCCCGACGCCCCACGCGAGCCCCTCAACCACTGGGTTCTGACCTTCGTTTGCGCCGACCGCCCGGGCATCGTTCACGCGATCAGCGGAGCGATCGTCTCTGCTCGAGGCAACATCACCGAGAGCCAGCAGTTCTCCAGCGCAGACACCGGCCGGTTCTTCATGCGACTGCAGGTCGAATCCCCCGGCGATCGCGGCGAGTTCGAGGCGGTTCTCGTTCCGATCGCAGAGAAGTACGAGATGACCTGGCGGCTCGATGACGTCGGCCGCCCGCTGCGCACGCTCGTTCTCGCGTCGACGGCCGCCCACTGCGTCAACGACCTGCTGTTCCGGCAGCGAGCGGGGCAGTTGAGCGTCGAGATCCCGCTCGTGCTCTCGAACCACGGCACCCTCCGCGACATCGCCGCGTTTTACGGTGTACCGTTCGAGTCCCGCCCGGTGACGGATGCCGCGTCGAAGTCCGCGTTCGAAGCCCGCATCCTCGAAGCGGTCGAAGAGTTCGACATCGAACTGGTCGTGCTCGCCCGGTACATGCAGATCCTCTCCCCCGAGCTGTGCGAACGCCTCGCCGGCCGGGCCATCAACATCCACCACTCCTTCCTCCCCGGTTTCAAAGGCGCGAACCCATACCGGCAGGCACATGCCCGCGGTGTGAAGCTCATCGGGGCGACGGCGCACTTCGTCACGAGCGACCTCGACGAGGGCCCGATCATCGAACAGAACGTCGTCCGGGTCGACCACTCCCGCAGCGCATCCGAACTCGTCGCCATCGGCCAGGACGAAGAAAGCCGGACACTGACCCAGGCGGTCAAGTGGTTCGCCGAGGATCGGGTGCTCCTCGACGGCGCCCGTACGATCATCTTCAAATGACGAACGTCTACACTGGACCGGTGCCGGAATCCAGCGACAAAGTCAGTGTCACCCCCAACGACATCCTCCGTTTCTTCCTCGAAATCTTCGCGGTGATCAGCCTCGGCATCTGGGGATTCCTGTCCTGGCCCCTGCCGTGGAACATCGTCATCGGCATCGTGCTCCCCGTCGTCGCAATCCTGCTCTGGGCGCTCTTCCGTTCTCCCAAGGCCGTGTTCTCCATCGACGTGTACGGCAAGGCGATCGTCGAGATCGCCGTCATGGGTGCGGCAGCGCTCGCCTGGTGGGACCTCGGCGTGCCGATCGTCGCCCTCGCGTTCGGGCTCCTCGCCACCATCAGCGGCGTCGTGAACGGCAGGCGGGAACTGGCGTGACCGACGCCCTCGCGAGGCTCGTCGCCGAACTCGGCGACGCCGTCGTGACGGATGCAGCAGCCCTCTCCCTCACGCAGGCCGACAAGTCCGGCCACCGGTCGGCATCCGCTCCCCTCGCTCTCGTCGAGGCGCGTTCGATCGCCGACGTGCAGGCCGTTCTGCGCATTGCGACGGGCACGGGCACTCCGGTCGTCACGCGCGGGGCGGGCACCGGACTCGCCGGCGGCGCGATCGCGTCCGGCGGCGAGATCGTGCTTTCCACCATGGCGATGAACCGCGTCCTCGAGATCAACGAAGCCGACCAGCTCGCCGTCGTCGAACCCGGCATCCTCAACGGCCGGTTCAACGAGATCCTCGCCGAGCGCGGATTCTGGTTCGCGCCCGACCCTGCCTCGAAGGCGATCTCAACGGTCGGCGGCAACATCGCCACGAACGCGGGCGGACTGCTGTGTGCCAAGTACGGCGTCACCCGCGACGCGGTGCTCGGCCTCAAGGTCGTGCTCGCCGACGGCCGCCTGCTCGACCTCGGCCACCGCAGCGTCAAGGGCGTCACCGGGCTCGACCTCACCGCACTCATGGTCGGATCGGAGGGACTCCTCGGGGTCATCGTCGAGGCGACCGTGCGCATCCGCAGGGCCGTCCCCGGCGTCATCGCGACCATCGCCTCCTACTTTCCGAGCGTGACGGATGCCGCGGCAGCGGCCGCCGCCATCACCGCGGCGGGGATCCAGCCCTCCGTCATGGAACTGATGGACTCCGCCTCACTCGAGGCGGTCTCCACCCTCCTCGCCCTGCCGGGAATCACCACCGGCGAAGCGCACCTCGTCGTCCAGACCGACGGACCGGCCGCGCAGCAGGAAGCGGACGCAGCCCTCGCGATCCTGCATTCCCTCGGCGGTCGCGCGTCGCTGTCGACCGACCCCGTTGAGGGCGAGCGCCTGCTCGCCGTCCGCCGGTCGATGCACCCGGCGATGGAACGCCTGGGGACGACCCTGATCGAGGACGTGTCCGTGCCGCGCACGGCGCTGCCCGCGATGTTCGCGGAGATCGTCCGGATCGAGCAGCAGTACGGCATCCGCATTCCCACCGTCGCTCACGCCGGAGACGGCAACCTCCACCCGAACTTCATTTTCGAGGGCACCGAGGTGCCAGAACTGATCTGGCAGGCGGCCGACGAACTGTTCGCGACAGCCCTCCGGCTCGGCGGCACCCTCACAGGGGAGCACGGGATCGGCATCCTCAAGAAGCGCTGGCTGGGGCTCGAGCTCGGCGACGACCAGCTCGATCTGCAGCGGCAGATCAAGCAGGTTTTCGACCCGCAGGGCATCCTGAACCCCGGCAAGGTGTTCTAGGCGACGCGAGTTGCCCACTTCTTCGGGTTGAGAGCGCCGAAAACCGACGAAACCCGGCAACTCGCGGCTAGATCCCCTGCCACTCGGGCTTGTTGGCCCAGGTGTACCGGTAGTAGTCCGCGAGCCTGAGCTGCGACGCAGCCGCCTCGTCGAGGACAACCGTCGCGTGCGGGTGCAACTGGATTGCTGAGCCGGGAACCATCGCCGTCACCGGTCCCTCGACGGATGCCGCGACGGCGGCCGCCTTTCCCTCGCCGAACGCGAGCAAAACGAGGTGACGCGCGCGCGAAATGGTTCCGAGGCCCTGCGTGATGCAGTGCATCGGTACCTGGTCCGGTGAGTCGAAGAAGCGGGCGTTGTCGCGGCGGGTCTGCTCGGTCAGGGTTTTCACACGGGTGAGCGAGGCGAACGATGAGCCGGGTTCGTTGAATCCGATGTGGCCGTCGGTGCCGACACCGAGAATTTGCAGGTCGACGCCACCCGCGGCAAGAATCGCACTCTCGTACGTACCGCCGGCGGACTGGATGGTCTCGGCGGTCCCGTCGGGAACATGGATGAGCTTCGGATCGAACCCGATCGGTTCGACGACCTCACGCGTGATGACCGAGCGGTAGCTCTCCGGGTGCGATACGGGTAGCCCGACATATTCATCGAGCGCGAAGCCGGAGACCCGCCCGAGGTCGAGTTCCGATGCCCGCGCGGCAAGTGCCTGGTACACCGGAAGGGGTGTCGACCCGGTCGCGAGCCCGAGCACGGCATCCGGCTTTGACGCAATCAGGGATGCGATCGCATCGGCGACGAGTTCACCGGCCGCTTGTGCGTTCTCGACGATCACGATCTCTGCCATAGCGCCTGCTTTCTTTGCTCCTGTCTCCCAGTTTGGCAGAACCTCTCCCCCGGTGTTTTCCAGAGAGCGGCTGATAGTGTGTGTGCGAAATCCCCCCGACGAAAAAACCAGAGGATCCCCCTGTGCCCACAATCCGTTCCGCCCGAGTTTCAGCCCTCGGCATCGTCGCCGTCGCCGGCCTGTTGCTGACGGGCTGCGCCGGCGGCCAGTCAACGGCCGACGCCTGCACCATCGTGCAGACCACCATGGAGAAGGCTCAGGAAGACCTCTCGGAGAGCGTGACCTCATTCGGCAGCGACCCCGCCGCCGGTGCCGACGCCGTCGATGATCTGGCCGCGTCTTTCTCCGGAGCAAACGACAAGATCAGCAACGAAGAGGTCAAGAAGACCACGAACGCGGCCGAGAAGGCGCTCGATGCCTTCGCCGTCGAGATGCGCACTGCCGCGGACGACCCTGACAACATCGAGACGACGGCGCTGACCGACGCACTCGGAGACATCCAGACGACGTTCGCCGACGTGCAGGCGGTCTGCAAACCCTGATCTCAACCATGCGTTAACGACGGATGCCCCCGATCACACGATCGGGGGCATCCGTTTTGTGCGGGGTTTAGCCCAGGCGGGTCTTGAGGTTCGCCGTGATTTCGGCGAGGAATTCCTCGGTCGTCTGGAAAGCCTGGTCCGGGCCGACGAGGAGCGCGAGGTCCTTCGTCATCTTGCCGGACTCGACCGTCTTGATGACGACGTCCTCGAGCGTTGCGGCGAACTCGATGAGCGCGTCGTTGTTGTCGAGCTTTCCGCGGTGCGCCAGTCCACGGGTCCAGGCGAAGATCGACGCGATGGGGTTGGTCGACGTCGGCTTGCCCTGCTGGTGCTGACGGTAGTGACGGGTCACGGTGCCGTGCGCTGCTTCAGCTTCGACGATCTTCCCGTCCGGCGTAGCCAGAACACTCGTCATGAGGCCGAGCGAGCCGAAGCCCTGCGCGACGGTGTCGGACTGGACGTCTCCGTCGTAGTTCTTGCAGGCCCAGACGTAGCCGCCCTCCCACTTCATGGCGGATGCCACCATGTCGTCGATGAGGCGGTGCTCGTAGGTCAGACCGGCAGCGTCGAACTGCTCCTTGAACTCTGCATCGAAGATCTCCTGGAAGATGTCCTTGAAGCGGCCGTCGTATGCCTTGAGGATGGTGTTCTTGGTCGAGAGGTACACCGGGTAGTTGCGGGTGAGGCCGTAGTTGAGGCTGGCACGCGCGAAGTCACGGATGGACTCGTCGAGGTTGTACTGTACCTGGGCGATGCCGTCGCCCGGGGACTGGTAGACCTCGAACTTCTGGGGCTCAGAGCCGTCCTCGGGGGTGAACTCCACCGTGAGGGTTCCCTTGCCCTTGAAGAGGAAGTCCGTCGCGCGGTACTGGTCACCGAACGCGTGACGGCCGATGATGATCGGCTTGTTCCAGCCGGGCACGAGGCGCGGGATGTTCGAGATGATGATCGGCTCGCGGAAGATGACGCCTCCGAGGATGTTGCGGATGGTCCCGTTCGGGCTCCGCCACATCTTCTTGAGGCCGAATTCCTCGACACGTGCTTCGTCGGGGGTGATGGTCGCGCACTTGACGCCGACGCCGTGCTTCTGGATGGCGTGTGCGGCGTCGATCGTGATCTGATCGTCGGTCTCGTCACGCTTCTGGATGCCGAGGTCGTAATACTCGAGGTTCACGTCGAGGTACGGGTGGATCAGGGTGTCTTTGATGGACTGCCAGATGATGCGGGTCATCTCGTCGCCGTCGAGTTCGACGACGGTGCCTTCAACCTTAATTTTTGACAATGAAGAGCTCCTAGTCTGTGGGGCCTTACCGGCCGCGGTCCAGCTTACCCGAGGCGCGCAACTATCTTGATATCGAGACATCTCGCCGGCTAGTTCCTGCCTGCGATTCCGGGAATGAACACTGCGTGAAATGTGCCGCTCCCCGTAATCGAGCTACCCGTCCGGCTCGACTTGCCGATACCCTTGGCTGCATGCCTGAGCTCAGACTTGAAGAACTGTCCGCCTCAACGATCGTCGCGGTCAATGCGCTGACGCTCAAGCCAGGCCAGGAGCAGTTCGTTGCACCGGTGTCGTACTCCGTCGCTGCAGCGGTTGTGAACCCCGAAACGAGCTGGCAGCGGGTGATTCTCGACGGTGACGAGGTCGTCGGATTCGTGCAGGCGAACTTCGACCAGGACAGCGACGACGAGTTCGCGAGCATCCTGTGGCGGATCAACGTCGACGCAGACGACCAAGGCCGCGGCGTCGGCACCTACGCCGTCAAGGCGCTCAGCGAGGAAGCCACCAGGCGTGGCTTCGACCACGTCAATGTCATCTTCGAGCCGGGTGAATCCGGGCCGGAGCAATTCTTCCTCCACGTCGGATTCGAGCCGGTCGGCGAGACGCAGTATGGCGAGACCATCGCCGTCCGCAAGCTCTGATCCCGATCGGCTGGGCCCCGACGAATTCGTCGACGCCGTCCTCGATGTTGTTGCGGCGATTCCCCCTGGGCGCGTCATGGCGTACGGCCAGGTCGCCGCAACGCTCGGCTCGCGATCTGCACGCGGCGTCGGCCGCGTGATGTCCCTGCACGGCGGCGAGGTCGCGTGGTGGCGTGTGGTTCGCGCCGGCGGGTTGCCTCCGTCGTGCCATGACGACGAGGCCCTTCAGCACTACCGCGCGGAGGGCACCCCTCTCGTGACGCGTGCAGACGGCGGTTACCGCGTCGCGGCATCCGCTTTTCTCTGATCGAGCGATTGAACGATGCCCAGAGCCGACGAGCGTGACGGCCGGGCCGTCAGAACCCCGGCGCGGGTGCCGGACTCACCACCGCGATCCGCGCTGGCGTGATCGCGGCCGTTTTCGGCGACAGTAACCTGCAGATCTCCGGCCCGACCGGCGCGATGACGGTCGTCCTCGTTCCCGTCCTGCACAACTTCGGCGTCGGCGGCGTGCTGCAGGTCGGCCTGATGGCCGGTGTTCTTTTGATCATTCTCGCGGTGAGCGGGGTCGGAAAGTTCGTTCGCTACCTCCCCGCTTCCCTCATCGAGGGTTTCACCGTGGGCATCGCCGTGGTGATCGCCCTCCAGCAGGTCCCGAACATGCTCGGCGTGGCCCCCGGCGACCAGGAACAGGTTCTTCCCCTCGCCGCGGATGCCGCTGCTCGCTTTCTCGCTGACCCCACCTGGATCCCTCCCGTCATCACCGTCGTCGTTGCAGCGTCAATCCTGATCGTTGCCCGGCTGAAGCCATCGCTTCCCGTGTCGCTCATTGCCGTGGTCGCTGTGACGGCGGCGGCGGTCGCGGCCGGGTTCGCGCTGCCGTCGATCGGTGAACTCCCCGCACCGATCGGCAACCCGTCTGCTGGTTTCCTCGACTGGGGCAACGCGGCATCCCTGCTGCCGAGCGCGATCGCTGTCGCAGCGCTCGGCGCGCTGGAGAGTCTCCTGTGCGCGACGGTCGCGGACGGGATGCGTGTCGGCGAGGATCACGACCCGGACAGGGAGCTGTTCGGGCATGGCATCGCGAACGTGGTGGTCCCGTTCTTCGGCGGCGTCCCGGCGACGGCGGCGATCGCCAGGACCGCCGTGAACGCCCGCGCGGGGGCCGCGTCGCGACTGTCGGCGATCAGCCACTCGGCCATCCTGCTCATCGTCGTGCTGGCGATCAGCCCGCTTGTCGGACTCATCCCACTCGCCGCCCTCGCCGGTGTGCTCCTGGCAAGGACTGTCCAGATGGTTCAGGTGGGAGCGGTTCGCGCGCTCCTCCGGTCCACCCGCTCGGACACTGTTGTCCTCGTGCTGACCTTTCTCGTCACAGTGCTCGTCGACCTCGTCATCGCTGTCGTCGTCGGCCTCGCCGCCGCAGCGATCCTCGCGCTCCGGGCAGTGGCACAGTCCGCTCAACTGGAACAGGTCCCGCTCGACACCACGGACCACTCAGATGAAGAGCGAGCGCTTGCCGACGAGAACATCGTCGCCTACCGGTTCGACGGTCCGCTCTTCTTCGGAGCCGCCCACCGCTTTCTGCTCGAACTCGCCGACGTCAGTGACGTGTCTGTTGTCATCCTCCGGATGAGCCGCGTGACAACGCTCGACGCGACGGGCGGTCTCATGCTCGACGACGCGATCGCCCGGCTCGAGCGCCGCGGCATCGTCGTGCTCGTCTCCGGGGTCAGGCCAGGCCACGGCGAGATCCTGCGCAGGCTGGGGACCGCTCCCCACTTGCGTGAGCAGGGCAGGATCTTCACCGACACCCCGGATGCCATCGCGCACGCGAGTGAGATCGTCGCGTCCCCCTGAGGCAAACGTTCACGAACGCTAGACCAGCGAGTCCCGCCAGG
Organism: Mycetocola sp. TRD_SC_2; assembly: GCF_055361225.1. Classification (NCBI taxonomy): domain Bacteria; kingdom Bacillati; phylum Actinomycetota; class Actinomycetes; order Micrococcales; family Microbacteriaceae; genus Mycetocola; species Mycetocola sp. TRD_SC_2. The sequence goes on from NZ_CM143954.1 coordinate 2,324,981, forward strand.
CGGCGTGCAGCTGGGCGAACCGACCGGTTCCCGCGATGAGGTCACGCGGGGTGCCGTCTTCGACGATCCGGCCGTGTTCCATCACGAGCACCCGGTCGGCGATCGCGACGGTCGAGAGCCGGTGCGCGATGATCACCGCGGTGCGGTCGGCGAGAAGTGTCTGCAGCGCTTCCTGCACGAGCCGCTCGCTGGGGATGTCCAGCGACGCCGTCGCCTCGTCCAGGATGAGGACCGCCGGGTCAGCGAGAAAAGCACGGGCGAACGAGATGAGCTGGCGCTGGCCAGCGGACACCCGTCCTCCGCGCTTGTTGACGTCGGTGTCGTACCCGTTCGGAAGCGAACGGATGAACTCATCGGCACCGACCGCCTTCGCGGCCGCCGTGATTTCCTCCGCAGTGGCATCCGGTTTGCCGATCGCGATGTTGTCGGCGACCGAGCCGGAGAACAGGTAAGCCTCCTGCGTGACCATGACGATCGCGCGGCGCAGGTCCTTGGGGTGCAGCTTGCGCAGGTCGACTCCGTCGAGGGTGACGGTACCTTCCGTCGGGTCGTAGAACCGCGAGATGAGCTTCGCCAGCGTGGACTTGCCCGCGCCCGTGGACCCGACGAGGGCGATGGTCTGCCCTGCCGGCATATCGAGCGTGAAGTTCGGGAGCACGACCTGGTCGCCCTTGTATGCGAACGTCACGTTGTCGAAGTTCACGTGACCGCGTGCCTTCCAAAGGTCGACGGGTTCGACCGGGTCAGGCACCGTGGGCTTCTCCTCGAGCACACCCGAGATCTTCTCGAGTGCCGCGGCGGCCGACTGGTACGAGTTGTAGAACATCGCCATCTCCTCCATCGGGTCGAAGAACCGGCGGGTGTAGAGCACGACGGCGAGGAGCGCACCGATGGCGAGCGAGCCGTCGACGACGCGGAAGGCGCCGACGAGGAGGACGGTGGCGACCGCGACGTTGCCGATGAGCACGAGCCCCGGGTCGAAGACGCCGAAGAGCTGGATCACCCGGGCGTTGACGTCGCGGTAGTCCTCGACGAGCTGCCCGAACTGCTTCTCGTTGCGCTTCTCCTTGCGGAACGCCTTCACGGCACGGATGCCGGTCATCGTCTCGACGAACTGCACGATGACCTTGGCGGATGCCACGCGCGACTGGCGGAACAGCGTCTGGGATCGTTTCTGGAACCAGCGGGTGAGGAAGTACAGCGGTACGAGCGCGCCGAGCAGAACGAGTCCGCTGGTGCCGTCGAGGAGGAACAGCGCGATGCCTGTGAACAGCATGTAGAGGAACCCGGACACGAGCTGGTTGATGCCAGAGTCGAGGAGTTCCTTGATGGCGTCGAGGTCGCTCGTCTGGCGCGAGATGATCCGCCCGGAGGTGTAGCTCTCGTGGAACTCGAGGCTCAGCCGCTGGGTGTGCAGGAACACACGCTTGCGGAGGTCGATCAGGATGGCCTGGCTGATCCTCGCGCTGAGAACGGTGTACCAGGCCATGAGACCAGCACCGATCACACCGGTGATCAGGTAGAGACCGACGATGAGGAACGCCGGCATCCAGTCGTTGCGCTCGAGCACGGCGGGCAGGCCGCGGTCGATGCCGAAGGCGATGAGCGCTGGGCCCGCCACTTGCGATGCGGTCGACACCACGACGACGAGCATCGTGAGGACGACGCGCAGCCGCAGCGGCAGAAGGAGCGACCCGAGGAGCCGCAGCGACCGGGACCGGATGTGTGCGCTCTCCTGCTTGGTGAAGTCGTCGCGTTCCTCACCCTCGACGCCAGAAACTGTGCTCGTGCTCATGCTCCCGCCTCCACTGTGTCTGTGCTCGCCGCTTCGTCGAGAGTCTTGTCGATCTTCTCGGCGGCCTCACGCCGTTCTTCGTCTTCGAGGCTTGAGATCACGAATTTGTAGTGCTCGCTGCTCACGAGGAGGTCGCTGTGACGCCCGACGGCCGTCACTTCGCCGTTCTCGAGGAGCGCGACCCGGTCGGCGAGCATCACCGTGGATGGCCTGTGCGCGACGATGAGCGCCGTCGTCGAGGCGAGAACGCGCCGCAGCGCGGCCTCGACGAGCGCCTCGGTGTCGACGTCCAGAGCCGACAGCGGGTCGTCGAGCACGAGCACGGCAGGTTTCGCCGCAACCGCACGGGCGAGAGCGAGTCGCTGGCGCTGGCCGCCGGAGAGGCTCAGCCCCTCCTCGCCGACCGTCGTTTCGACGCCGTCGGGGAGGTCGCGCACGAAATTCGCCTGCGCGATGTCGAGTGCTTCGTCGAGCACCGCGTTCGCTTCAGCACTGTGCGGGTCGAGATCGCCACGCCCGAGGAGGATGTTCTCGCGAACGGATGCCGAGAACAGCGTCGCGTCCTCGAACGCCATCGCGATGTGCCTGCGCAGTTCTTCCCGCGTGAGGTCGCGGACGTCGACACCGTCGAGCGTCACAGCGCCACCGGTGACGTCGTACAGGCGCGTGGTGAGCGCGGTCAGGGTGGACTTGCCCGATCCCGTGAGCCCGACAAGGGCCATGGTCTCCCCCGGCTCGAGCGTCAGCGTCACGCCGTTCAGGAGGTCGGGGACATCCGCGGGCGAGTCCTGGTACCGGAAGTGGGTGTTCTCGAAGCTGAGCCGGCCCCGAACGTCCGCGATCGTTGTGGGGTTCTCGGGATCGGTGATCGTGTTCGGAGTGTCGAGCACCTCGAAGAACCGGTCGGTGGCCGAGCGCGTGTCGAACGTCATCGAGAGCAGGAACCCGATCGACTCGATCGGGAACCGCAGCACCGTCGCCGTCGCGAAGAACGCGAACAACTGCCCGACGGTGATCTCGCCCGTGGACGCGAGCCAGACACCGGTGAGCAGACACAGGGCGAACGCCACGTCAGGCAGCAACAGCAGCCACAGCCAGATCCCGGCGATCGCCTTTGCCTTCTCGATCTCGGTTCCGCGCAGGCTCTCCGCCTGGGACTCGAAATTGCGCAGAGCGTACTTGCCGCGGCCGAATGCCTTGAGCACACGGATGCCGTGAACCGATTCCTCGACGGCGGTCGCGAGGTCACCTGCCTGGTCCTGGCTGCGACGCGCGATGATCGAGTACTTCTTCTCGAAGACGAAGCCGTAGATCCAGATCGGCACGGCGAGGACGAGGAAGATCAGCCCGAGCAACCAGTGCCAGTAGAACAACACGACGGCGCCGATGACGACGGTCACCGCGTTGACGACGAGGAGCACGAGACCGAACGACAGCCAGCGCCGGATGAGGTTCAGGTCGCTGACGGCACGCGACAGCAACTGGCCGGACTGCCACCGGTCATGGAATGACACCGGCAGGTCCTGCAGGCGGGCGTACAGGGCGTTCCGCATTCCGGCTTCGACGTATGTGCCCGGCTTGAGCACGAACCACCGCCGCAACGCGATCATCGCCGCCTCGAGCACACCGAGCCCGAGCACCGCGAGGACCGCCCACCAGATCTGGGAGGTGTCCCCCGTCGACAACGGGCCGTCGACGAGGCTCTCGAGGATCAGCGGAATCCCGAGCGCCACAAGGCCTGCCGCAAGGGCAGCGCCCATGCCGAGCGAGATCCGCGGCAGTGCCTTACGGGCGTAGGGCAGAATTCGCCAGAGTGCTCGAGCGGTCGACAGCTCGGACTGGTGGGACTTCTTGTCGTCAGGTTGACGAGACATGGGGAAACTGGTCTTCCTGCGTGGTCACGGCGGACAACGCTGCACATACCCGGAAATGGGGAGACGTTCCTTGCCTGAACGCGGAACGGAGAGAGAGGATTCCTGATCTCAGGAATCGAACACAGGGTGCGCCACAGCGCGGAGCGGTACCGGCCTAGGATCCGGCCGGGCGGCGCCCGGGAGAGGCGCTTCGGATTGCGACGTCGGTGATCGCCGCTACTGGTGCCGGCGTGCTGGAATACGTCATGACAATCCTCCTCGAGCCCGTTGAGTGTGTCCTCAACTGCGTTCGCCAAGCGGCAGGAACCGCATCGCGACAGCCCTCAACCCTATTACTGGCGTCGCATGCGAGGCAAGAACTTTTTTCGGGCTATCGAACCCGCACCGAGAGGCAGGTCACGCATCCCTCGAGCTTCTCGAACTCGCTGATGTCGACGGGAACGACCGTGTAGCCACGGTCTTCGAGGAGGCTGGCGGTCTTCGGCGCGGCCGCCGACACGAGGAGCGTGTCCTCGGTGAGCACGACGACGGCGACGCCTTCCCGCTCCGGAACCTCGACGAAGTGCGGGAAGAATGCGGGGTCCTCAACGAGGTCAGGATGCCCGAGGATTGTGCCGTCCGGCAGAGCGGTGACCGTCGACTTGAGGTGCAGCGCACGGGTCACCGGAACGACGACAACCGTGTAGCCCAGTTTGGTGGCGATGGCGCGCAACTGACGGATGCCGTCTGCATTGGTCCTGCTGGACCGGCCGACGTAGAGGGTTGTCCCGACCTTCAGCACATCGCCGCCCTCGAGGGTGCCTGGGCTCATGATCCGTTCGATCGTGAGCCCGAGGTCCTGAGCGGTCTGCTCTGCGGCGTCGTTCTCTTCGCGGCGGCTCTTGGCTCCCGGGCGTGTGACGACGGCAGTGCTCCCGAGCAGCACGAGGGTGTCCTCGACGAAGACGGAGTCCGGCAGTGTGTCAGCGAACGATACCTCGCGCGTCGTCCAGCCGTTGTCCTCGAGGGCAGCGACGTAACCGTCCCACTGCTTGTCAGCCAGTTCGGTGTCGACATCAGTGCGTTCGAGGTGGGTGAGCTGTCCCTCGGCGAGGTTCCCGGCCGGCATCCGCACGAGCGCGATGCGACGTTCCGCGCCCTCCTCGATTCCGGTCCTGAAAGCGATGGCCCGGTGATAGACGGCGCGGCCCACGGTTGCGGCGAGGATCGACGCGACGATGACATAGACGCCGTTGAGGGTGAGGAAGGTGCCCCACAGGTAGGAGATGGTGTCCGAGTCGATCGCGAACCCCTGGGCCAGGGTCGAGATCCCTGTGCCGATCAGGCACGCCACGATGGCGGTGAAGAGCCCGGAGGCGAGCGCCGTGTACCAGCGCGTGAAGCCGCCGACCAGCGCGAAGACGAAGAGCAGCACGATGCTGAACAGCGTCGAGAAGAAGTAGAAGTCGCTGACCTGCGGCAGCGTCGTCGGCTGGTACTGCTGCGAGACGAAGAAGAGGAAGACGCTCGCGGCGTGGGTGAGGACCGCAACGCTGAGGGCGGCCAGGAACGAGGAAACGAGCCGGCGGCCCCACGAAAGTGTCATGGGCTTCAGCCTAGCGGCCTGCGACTGAAGCCCTTCACCGGCCTCAGTGGAAGAAGTGGCGCTCTCCGGTGAAGTACATCGTCACCCCTGCGGCCTGCGCCGCAGCGATGACCTCGGGGTCACGCACTGACCCACCCGGCTGAACAACGGCACGCACTCCGGCGTCGAGGAGCACCTGCAATCCGTCGGCGAACGGGAAGAACGCGTCAGACGCCGCGACGGAACCGGCGGCCCTGTCACCGGCACGGTTGACCGCGAGGTGGCACGAGTCGACCCGATTGACCTGTCCCATGCCCACACCGACGGATGCCCCGGCGTTGGCGAGCAGGATCGCATTCGACTTCACGGACCGGCATGCCTTCCACGCGAAGGCGAGGTCGGCGAGCGTCTCGGCGTCTGCCGCTTCCCCGGATGCGAGTGTCCAGGTGGAGCTGACCGATTCGCGCGGGAAGCGGTCGGCCTGCTGGACGAGGATGCCGCCGGAGACCTGTTTCGCCTCGAGCGGTTCGGGAGCGAAACCGTCAGGCAACTGCAGAAGTCGCAGGTTCTTCTTCGTGCGGAGCACGTCGAGCGCGTCTTCATCGAACCCGGGGGCGACGAGCACCTCGGTGAAGATCTCCCGGATGGTCTCGGCCATCTTGAGAGTGACCATGCGGTTGGCGGCGATTACTCCGCCGAAGGCCGAGACCGGGTCGCAGGCGTGGGCGCGGCTGTGTGCCGAGGCGATGGCATCCGGTGCCTTGGGGGCCGCGACGGCGATCCCGCAGGGGTTCGCGTGCTTGATGATCGCGACGGCCGGTTCGCTGAAATCGTATGCTGCCCGCACAGCAGCGTCGGCGTCGACGAAGTTGTTGTAGCTCATCTCTTTGCCGCCGAGTTGTGTCGCCTGGGCGATGCCCTGCCCACCTGCCCGCAGGTACAGCGCTGCCTCCTGGTGCGAGTTCTCTCCGTACCGCAGCACGTGCGCGAGCTCGGCCTGGATGGTGAGCGAAGCACCGAACCCCTCGGCGGTGTCGGTGAACCAGCCGGCAACCGCTGTGTCGTACGCGGCGGTGTGCGAGAACGCCCGTGCGGCGAGTTCCCGGCGCTGGACAAGGCTGGTGCCGCCTGCCTTGACCGCTTCGATGACCTCTCCGTAGCTCTCGGGAGAGACGACGATGGCGACGTTCGGGTGGTTCTTTGCGGCGGCGCGAACCATCGCCGGCCCGCCGATGTCGATCTGTTCGACGACATCGTCATTCTCTGCCCCGCTCGCGACGGTCTCGACGAAGGGGTACAGGTTGACGACGACGAGCTGGAACGGCTCAACTCCGAGTTCATCGAGCTGCTGTTCGTGTGACGCGAGGCGCAGGTCGGCGAGGAGGCCTGCGTGGACCGACGGGTGAAGCGTCTTGACGCGACCGTCGAGCGACTCGGGGAACCCGGTGACGGATGCCACGTCGGTGACGTCGAATCCGGCATCCCGAATGGTCTGTGCGGTGGACCCGGTCGAGACGATCTCGACACCTGCACCCGCGAGTGCTCGGGCGAGATCGATCAGTCCGGTCTTGTCGCTGACCGAGATGAGCGCTCGCTGGATCGGAACGATGTCGCGTTCGCGGTAGAGGCTTCTGTCGTGGCTGGGGCCTGCCATGGTCTACTCCTTGATTGATGCGGGAAGGGGTCTCGTCGACAGCGCGCCGAGGTCGAGTCCGTTGGCGATGTCGAGGACCGTCTGCACGAGCAGTCGACGTTCGACGGGTTTGATGCGTTCGTGGAGATCGTGTTCGGTGTCGCCCGGGAGAACGGCGACGCGTTCCTGGACGATGATCGGTCCCTGGTCGACTCCGTTGTCGACGACGATGATGGATGCTCCGGACTGGTCGACTCCGGCGCGGATGGCATCCCGCACCCCGTGTGCCCCCGGAAATTCGGGCAGGTACGCCGGGTGGGTGTTGATCAGGTGGGGAGAGAGAGCGTCGACGACGCCGGATGGCAGGAGCCGCATGAGGCCGCTGAGCACGACGAGGTCCGGGTTCCAGACCCGGATCTGCTCGAGGAGGGCGGCACCCCATGCCTCCCGCGATTCGTAGGAGCTGTATGGCACGAGGAAAGTCGGCACTCCGAACTCTTCGGCGTGCGCGAGCCCCGGGGCTTCGCGGTCCGCACCGACGGCGATCACGCGCGCCGGGTACTCAGCGTCTGCGGAAGCTTCGAGGAGAGCACGGAGATTGGACCCCGTGCCCGAGATCAGCACGACGATTGAGAGCACGTGCCGATTCTACCGGTGGGCGAGGCCACGCACCGGCCAGATGTCGGAGCGCTACCGTGCTCGTTCCGCGGTCCTCAACCGGGACGCGGCGGGGGCCGTCTCAGGCTTAGTGCTTCCGGATGCCATGCCGATCGCAGCGGCGATCGCCACTTCGATGGCACAGAACACACCGACCAGGAGCGGGTTCGGACCCACGACAGCGAGCCGGCCAGGGCCGATGGCTCCACCGGAGAACCAGGCCAGAAGACCGAGGATCAGCCCGGCGATGACGCCGATTCCCACCGCTGCGATGAGCAGCCGGACGACGAGCGGCCGCCCCGCGAGAGCTGCGACGAGGCGGGGCCGAACGAGGGACGCCGCGAAGAAGCCGATCAGCACCGGCACGAGCAGGCCGACGAACCCGAACGCGAAGTCGCCACTGGGAATCGCGCCGAGGATCGGCAGCCCGGGCACGGGGCCGACGACCGTGTTCACCGGCGAGATCGCGCTGCCTGCGCCGAGCGCGAACCCGGGTCCGACGAGCCAGGACGCTACCCAGAGAACAAGGTTCGGAATGAACGCGAGTTGCGCGATGGTCATTGCCGCTCCCCCGATCCCTCCGAGCTGGGAGCCCTGGTACAGGCTCGTCACCACACCGAAATTGGCGAGGATCAGAACGGCGAAGAGCACGGCAGAGACCCCGATGATTCCGGTGACGGCGGCGAAGCCACCCCGGAATGCGGCGGCGGCCACGGCCCGGTCGGTCCGGTCGAAGCGTTCGTCGAGGCGGTCCTGCACACCGGTCAGGAGCCGGCCGACCGCGCCACCGCGGCCATCGGGTATTCGGTGCATTCCGCGCACGACACCGATGGTGAGGCCGAGGCCATAAACGAGCATCGGCAGGAGAAGCGCCTGGAGCACCGAAGGACGCAGCAATTCACCCTGCGCGCTGAGAGCCGCGAGGGCGTTGAGCACAAGTACGGTGCCGAGGCCGGAAAGCACGGCGGTCTGCCAGTAACGCGTCGCGGCCGCCCGGATGCCGGCGCGGGCTCCCATGATCACGATGAAGAGGGTCAGGGCGAGCGGAGCAATCGTGACGGGGAACGGGTCACTCGCTGCAGCGAGGCCGGTCGCTGCGACGACTCCGGCGGGAAGAGTCACCGAGAGGTCGACACCGTTTCCGAGGAGCCAGATGTCGACGGCCCCCTGCCAGAACAGCATCCAGTCGAGGGAGAAACCCGCTTCGACGGCCCAGAGGATGGTGAGGGGGACGAGAGAGATACCGATGCCGATGGCGACGGTGATGAGCGCCTCGAGCGCGGCGAGCATGGCGACTGTTGTGCGGTTCATTCGACTCGAAGTTTAGCTGGCCAGGGGCGGGGAGCCGGGTTGAACACGACGAGGGCGGCAGTTTCCTGCCGCCCTCGCGTAGTTTTCGTGCTGGCTCGTTACAGCCCGGCGATGATCTCCCGCATCAGGCGTGCGGTCTCGGAAGGCGTCTTGCCGACCTTGACGCCTGCGGCCTCGAGGGCCTCCTGCTTCGCGGCGGCTGTTCCTGCGGAACCGGAGACGATGGCGCCGGCGTGGCCCATGGTCTTGCCCTCAGGAGCCGTGAAGCCGGCAACGTAGCCGACGACCGGCTTGGTGACGTGTGCCTTGATGTAGTCGGCCGCGCGCTCTTCAGCGTCGCCACCGATTTCGCCGATCATGACGATCGCCTTGGTCTCGGGGTCTGCTTCGAACGCGGCGAGCGCGTCGATGTGTGTGGTTCCGATGATGGGGTCTCCGCCGATACCGATGGCGGTCGAGAAGCCGATCTCACGCAGCTCGTACATCATCTGATAGGTCAGTGTTCCCGACTTCGAGACGAGGCCGATCGGGCCCTTGCCGGTGATGTTCGCCGGGGTGATGCCGACGAGAGCTTCGCCCGGTGTGATGATGCCGGGGCAGTTGGGTCCGATGATCCGGGTCTTGTTGCCCTTCTTCTGCGCGTACGCCCAGAACTCGGCGGAGTCTCCGACGGGCACGCCCTCGGTGATGATGACGAGAAGCGGGATCTCGGCATCGATGGCTTCGATGACCGCGTCCTTGGTGAAGGCGGGCGGTACGAAAGCGATCGACACATCGGCGCCGGTCTTCTCGATGGCCTCAGCCACTGTGCCGAAGACGGGCAGTTCCACGTCACCGTGCAGAACGGTGGTGCCTGCCTTGCGTGCGTTCACGCCGCCGACGACATTGGTGCCTGCCTTGAGCATGAGGGCGGTGTGCTTGGTGCCTTCGCCGCCGGTGATGCCCTGGACGATGACCTTGGAGTCCTTGTTGAGGAAAATTGACATGTTTTCGTTCGTCCTTTTACTTCGAAGCCAGCTCGGCGGCCTTGTCGGCGCCTTCGTCCATGGTTGCCGCGAGGGTGACCAGCGGGTGGTTTGCCTCGTTGAGGATGCGTCGGCCTTCTTCGACGTTGTTGCCGTCGAGACGAACAACGAGGGGCTTGTTGGCTGCTGAACCGAGTTCGGCGAGCGCGCCGACGATGCCCTTGGCGACAGCGTCGCACGCGGTGATTCCACCGAAAACGTTGACGAAGACGCTCTTGACCTGCGGGTCACCGAGGATGACGTCGAGTCCGGCGGCCATGACCTCTGCGGATGCTCCGCCACCGATGTCGAGGAAGTTGGCCGGCTTCACGCCGCCGTGGTTCTCACCGGCGTATGCGACGACGTCGAGGGTCGACATGACGAGGCCTGCGCCGTTTCCGATGACACCAACTTCGCCGTCGAGCTTGACGTAGTTGAGTTCGGCGGCCTTGGCCTTCGCCTCGAGCGGGTCGGCTGCGTCCTTGTCTTCGAGCTTCGCGTGGGCAGCGTGACGGAAGTCTGCGTTCTCATCGAGCGTGACCTTGCCGTCGAGGGCGATGATGTCGCCCTCCTCGGTGAGCACGAGGGGGTTGACCTCGACGAGCGTCGCGTCCTCACCCTTGTAGACGTTGTAGAGCTTGACGAAGACGTCGGCGACCTTGTCGACGAGCTCGGCCGGGAAGTTCGCTGCAACGGCGATTTCGCGCGCCTTCGCAGCGTCGATGCCCTCGAGCGGGTCGATTTCAATACGCGCGAGTGCCTCGGGGCGTTCGACGGCGAGGACCTCGATCTCGACTCCACCTTCGACGCTCGTGAGCGACAGGTAGGACCGGTTGGCCCGGTCGAGCAGCACCGAGAAGTAGAACTCCTGGGCGATCCTGGCGCCGCCGGCAACCATGACGCGCTTGACGACGTGGCCCTTGATGTCGAGGCCGAGGATGGTCTGCGCTGCTTCGAAGGCTTCGTCCGGGTTCTTGGCGACCTTGACGCCGCCGGCCTTGCCGCGGCCTCCGACCTTCACCTGGGCTTTGACGACGACAACACCGCCGAGCTTCTCAGCAGCGGCGCGCACCTCCTCCGCCGTTTCCGCGACGATACCCGGGAGCACCGGGACCTCGTATTTTTCGAACAGGTCTCGTGCCTGGTACTCGTAAAGATCCACGTGGGTTTCCGTTCCGCTGGGTGTGATGCTGGTGTTCGCGTTGGCGATCCCGGCGTGAGGTATCTCGACGCCGAGAGAAATATGGGCCGGTTCCACTCTACTTCGTCGCGGCCAGGCCCGAACACGGGCGCTGTGCGGTCGACTACAGTGGCGCGGGTGAGTACCCTGCGCGAGATCGGAGGCGACGCCATCCTCGTCGCCGGCGGTGCTCGCGCCATTCTGCTCCAGATCGCGAACCCCGCCGTCGGCGCCGGCGTCGCCGCGCACAGCGACTTCACGGCGCGGCCCCTGGACCGGCTGCACGGGACCCTGATGTATTGCTACGCGCAGGCTTACGGCACAGACGCGGACCGTCAGGCCGTCGCCCGTCGGGTCAATGCGGCGCACGGACCGGTGTCGGATTCGGCTAGCGCCCCCTCCCCCGGCTATTCCGCTTTCGATCCCGCTCTCCAGCTCTGGGTTGCGGCGACGCTCTACGACACAGCAGTGCAGGTCCATGATCTCGTCTTCGGCCCCCTTCCTGCTCCGGCGGCGGACGAGCTGTACCGCGAGTATGCCGTTCTCGGCACCGGCCTGCAGATGCCCGCCGAACTCTGGCCGGAGACCCGCGCTGACTTCCGTGCCTGGTTCGACGCGGAGGTGGACAGGCTCCACGTCACCGCGGAAGCCTCCCGCGTGGCCGCGCAGCTGCTCACCCTTCGGCGAGCGCCCCTCTGGTTGCGCGTGGCTCTGCCCGTGGTGAGGCTCGTGACCGCGGGCCTTCTTCCTCCCCGTCTCCGGGAGCCGTTCGGCTTCCGCTGGACACCACGGCAACAGCGCCGGTTCGACCGGATGCTCCGCATCACGCGTGCGATCTGGCCGGCGGTTCCCCGCGGCATCCGCTTTCTGCCCGTGCGCTACTACCTCAGGCGGCTCCGGGGCTGACGCTCTCACGCGCGTGCCTGCGATGGCTGATGTGGTCGGAGACGACAACGGCCGCGAGGATCAGGTTGGCGAGCCAGCTCAGGAGCAGAGGAGCGATCGTCGAGAACGTGAGCGCGAGCACGAGAAGGCCGGCGACACCCGCGAGGTGCGACTTCAGCCACCGGAGCCCGACGGCGTGCTTGAACAGAAGGTTCCCGAGGAGGTAGACGATGCTCGACCCGCAAATGAGTCCGGCGGTCCAGCGTTCGAGGCCGGGGCCCTCCTCGCCACCGAGTGGGTGGACGAGCACGATCTCGTCGGCGACGGCGGTCAGGAGGATGCCGACCACGAGGAGGATCGGGATGTAGGTGTATGCGGCACGGGCAACGGCACCGGGCCGTGACGATTCGCTGATGTAGTCGCTTCCGTGTTCCTGGCCGTGGTTGAAGTAGAGGAGCCACATGAGCACGGTGCTCGTGAACGCGGCGAGGAACGCGAGGGCGTCGAGCGGCCCGAGGTTGCCGTCGGCGAAGGAGCCGCCGGTGATGAGGATGGATTCGCCGAGGACGATGATGAGGAAGAGGCTGACCCGTTCAGCCATGTGTTCCCCGGAGACGTTCCACGAGTCCACATCGGATCGCCCGAATCCTGGAACCGCGAAGCGAAGCCGGGGCCCGGCCATGTCGATGATCACGGCCGCCAGCCAGATCCAGAGTCGCGTCTCCTCCGGCACGAAGGCGCCACTGATCCACAGCACACTCGTGCCCAGATTCCAGACGATGATCCGCAGGTAGTTGCGGTAATTGTCTGGTCGCGTGCGCCGGAAAGCGAGGGCTGTGAAGACACTGCGACCGAGTTGGAGCGTCACCATCGTTCCGGCGAAGAGGAGCGCGCGATCGCCGAACGCTTCGGGGATCGCGCTCGACATCAGCACTCCGAGAAGCATCAGGACGAACAACATCCCCCGCACCCGGCCGTGATCAGGGTCGAGCCAGTTCGTCACCCACGTGGTGTCGACCCAGACACGCCAGACGGCGCCGATGAGGATGAGTGTCTGCGCGAGGGTCAGCAGATCCTGGTGCTCGATCAGGGAGTGTGAGATCTGGGTGACGGCGAAGACGAAGACGAGGTCGAAGAACAGCTCGACGAACGTGACCCGGTGGGCGGCGTCGCCCTCCTCTGGCCGGAGCAGTCCGCCGCGATGTTTCGTCGGACCGCTCATCTTCGCCGGTTTCCGTTTCTAGGCCCGCAGCGCGTGGGGCGGAGTCTCGAGCCCGCTCGTGACGGCTTCGGCAGGGTCACTGCCGACCGCGACGACGCGATTGTTGGCGTCGACGTGGACGACCCGGGGAACGAGCTCGCGGGCCTCTTCTGTCGTCATCTGCCCGTAGGCGATGAGGATGACGGTGTCTCCGACGGCCACGAGTCGCGCGGCGGCGCCGTTGATGCCGATCACGCCGCTGCCCCGCTCCCCCGCGATCGTGTACGTCTCGAGCCGGCTTCCGTTCGTCACGTCGACGATCGACACCAACTCACCCGGCAGAATGTCTGCCTCGTCGAGAAGGTCGAGGTCGACGGTGATCGACCCGACATAGTGCAGGTCGGCGTGGGTGACGGTAGCCCGATGGATCTTGGCCGTGAACATGGTGCGCAGCATCAGATTTTCTCAATCGGTGCGATTTTGATGAGCAGTTTCTTGAACCCGGCGGAGTCGAAGGCGACGTGAGCGATGCGCTTCGCCCCCTCACCGGTGACGGACTGCACGCGCCCGTCGCCGAAGTCGGTATGGCGGATGCGATCCCCTGACGCGAGTTCGAGGTCCCCGTTGTTGCGGACCTGGTTCGTGATCCGGTTGGGCCAGTCCCGCTTCTCGGTCAGCGGGCGGTTTGACAGCGCGTCACCGGTTCCGCTCGTCCACTTCGAGCGATTGGCGTTGAGCGCGCGCGGCTGGCTGCCGCCGCGAGAGTTCGCCGTCCCGGGCGACTGACGCCACTCGATGAGTTCGGCGGGAATCTCCTGCAGGTACCTGCTGGGCATTGCGACGGCGGTCTCGCCGTACTGGGCGCGCGTCATCGCAAGGGAGAGGAAGAGCCGCTTGCGCGCGCGGGTGATGCCGACGTAGAACAGGCGCCGTTCTTCGGCGGGTCCGCCTGGTTCAGAAGCAGACATCCGGTGTGGCAGCAAATCTTCTTCGATTCCGGTGAGGAAGACAGCGTCGTACTCGAGGCCCTTCGCCGTGTGCAGCGTCATGAGTGACACAGTTCCGCTGGAGTCGTCAAGGTCGTCTGCCGCGGCGACCAGCGACACCTCGGTCAGGAAGTCGACGAGTTCACCATCGGGGTTGTTCCGCTCGAAGTCCTTCGCGACGGCGATGAGCTCTTCGATATTTTCTGCGCGAGCCTCGTCCTGGGGGTCGCGGGATGCACGAAGAGCCTCGATCAAGCCGCTCTTGGTCACGAGCAGGGTGAGGACGTCGGAAACCTTGCCCTCGGCGACGAGCTTCTCGCCTTCGTCGAGCAGCGCAGAGAGCGACAGGATGGCGTTCGTTACCTTGGGGCCGAGCCCAAGGCCCGTTGCCTCCCGCATCGACTCGCGGAAGCTCAAGCCGTTGTCTTCGGCGAAGCTGAACAGTGCGGTCTCGGTCGCCGGGCCGATGCCACGCTTCGGGGTGTTGAGCACGCGCCGGAGTGCGAGCATGTCTGCGGGGTTCGCGACGGAGATGAGGTACGCCATGGCGTCCTTCACTTCGGCACGCTCGTAGAACTTGGTGCCGCCCATGATCCGGTACGGCAGCGCCGACCGGATGAAGATCTCTTCAAGTGCACGGGTCTGGGAGTTGGTGCGGTAGAACACGGCGATGTCGCTGTACGCGGTGCCGGCGAGGTGAAGCTTCTCGATCTCGTCGGCGACGAACTGGGCTTCGTCGTGCCCGGAATACCCGGTGTATCCGACGATCTTCTCTCCGTCGCCGACCGCGGTCCACAGCTTTTTGTCTTTGCGATCGAAGTTGTTGGCGATGACCGAGTTCGCGGCGGTGAGGATGTTCTGGGTCGAGCGGTAGTTCTGCTCGAGCAGAATGACCTTCGCGCCGGGGAAGTCCCGCTCGAATTCGACGATGTTCCGAATGTCGGCGCCACGGAAGGCGTAGATCGACTGGTCCGAGTCACCGACGACGGTGAGGGATGCCCCGTTGCCGGACGCGACGAGGGCGTCGTCTTCGAGGGTGGGCGGCCGGGTCAGTTCGCGGATGAGCGCGTACTGGGCGTGGTTGGTGTCCTGGTACTCGTCGACGAGTACGTGGGTGAACCGCTTGCGGTACGCAGCGGCGACCTGCGGGAACGCCCGGAACAGGTAGACGGTCTGGCCGATGAGGTCGTCGAAGTCGAAGGCGTTCGCGGCGGTCAGCGCTCGCGTGTATGCCCGGAAGATCTGGAGGAACGCTGCCTCGTTGGGGTCTTCCATGTTGGCGTTGCGGGCATAGCTGTCGACATCGGCGAGTTCGTTCTTGAGCTTCGAGATCTTCGCCGAGACATTCGACGGAGTGAACCCGAGAACGTCTGCGCCCTGCTCCTTGATGATCCGCTTGATGAGCACGCGCGAATCGGACGAGTCGTAGATGGTGAAGTTCCTCGTGAAGCCGAAGTTCTCGGCCTCACGCCGCAGGATCCGCACACACGCGGAGTGGAAGGTCGAGATCCACATGCCCTCGGCCGCCCCGCCGACGAGCGCGCGAACGCGCTCCCGCATCTCGGCCGCTGCCTTGTTGGTGAAGGTGATGGCGAGGATCTGGCTCGGCCAGGCCTCGCGGTTTTCGAGCAGGCCCGCGATGCGGCGGGTGAGCACGCTGGTCTTGCCCGAACCGGCGCCGGCGACGATGAGGAGCGCCTGCCCGCGATACTCGACGGCCTCACGCTGCTGCGGATTGAGCCCGTCGAGGAGCCGGCTCCCGCCGTGCTGCTTCTCGCCACCCGCCCCGGGGATGGCGGCCGTCTTCCACCCGTCCATGATGACCGGGGTCGCTGAATGCGTGTCTGGGGTAGGAGTGCTCGCCATATCCCTTCCAGTTTAGGCCGGGCATCCGACATCGCTCACTTCTTCAGCGCGTCCCTCGCCGCAATGCCGAGGTCCGGGTGGTCGCAGAACACACCGTCGATACCGGTTCGGAGGATTGCGTCGAACTCCGCCTCCCAGTTCCCGAACGCCTCCTGCGGCCCATCGGACCGGAATGGCTTGCGGAGGAAGTTGTTCTCGGGCCGGAGGGTCCAGGCGAAGACAGTGAGCCCACGGGCATGGACACGGTCCACGAGATCGTTGGTCGATCCGCCGGCCGAGAACAACAGTGACTTGGCAACACTGATCCCGTCGACGACTGTGTCTGCAGCGAGGGCGTCGAGGCCGGCGTCGGTCAGTGTCTCGGCATACTTGGGTGCCTTCCTGCCCAGAGCGGCGACCGCATCGAACGGCCGTCCCTTCTTCTCGATGAGATAGATGTACGTGGCGGGGGTCCCTCGAGCGGCGAGCTGGTGCAGCACGGTCTTCTCGAACGCCTCGACAACGAGGCCGGTTCCGTCTGCGTATCGGGTGCCGGCCAGTTCGGATACCAGCAACTCATCGAGCGGAAGGCCTGCGTCCGCGAAATAGGTCGCATGTTTGATTTCTGCGACCATGCCGATGTCCCGGCCACTCTCCGTTGACGCGCCGTCAAGGATGTCAATGAGGTCACGCAATCGAAGGATTCCTGACGAACCGTCAAAGCTCGCGCTCGACGCGCGAATCGCGGGAATTCGCTCTTTGGCCCGCAGCGTCGCGAGTTCGTTCCAGGTGAAGTCTTCGGTGAACCACCCCGTCAGCTCTGTGCCGTCCACGGATTTCGTTGCGCGAAGGTGGGAGAACTCCGGCCGGAAGGCAACGTCGGTGGTGCTTGAAATCTCGTTTTCGTGACGGAGAACGAGGATTCCGTCCTTCGTCGCGACGATATCGGGCTCCACGGCATCCGCACCCAGCGTGAGGGCGAGCTCGTATGAGGACCCCGAGTGCTCCGGGCGGTACCCGGGGGCACCACGGTGGCCGATGATGAGCGGCGGAACTCGGCCGGATACTGTCATGATTCCGAGCCTAGTTCGAGAGCAGGGCAGACAGAATGAACGTCTGGAATAGCCCCGGTGTACTCAGCGTTTCACAGCTAAGACCCGCTAGATTGGGTACAGGTTCCGCTTCGCGGTCCCTCCACATTCCAGCCGTTACGACTGAGAAGGAAACAACGAAGACATGGCAACGAACAACCCGGCGTTCAAAAACCCGGCATTCACGCAGCCAAACGCACTCGCCGTGCAGACGGCAAGCGCGACCGAGCTGCAGGACATGTACAACCGCCCGGCTGCCGGAGCGACGCAGCCCGACCGGATGACCGTCGAAGACACCATCATGAAGAGCGGGATCGCCTTCGGCGTTCTCGTGGTCGGCGCTGTCGCCGGCTGGGCACTCGGCGCAGTGATGCCCGCCCTCGTCTTCGGTGCGGCGATCATCGGCTTCATCCTCGCGATGGTCAACATCTTCAAAAAGGAGCCGTCCGCTCCGCTGATCCTCGCCTACGCTGCAGCTCAGGGTGTGTTCGTCGGAGGCATCTCGTTCATCTTTGAGCAGATGTGGTCAGGCATCGTCATCCAGGCGGTTCTCGCCACCCTCACCGTCGTCGGTGTGACCCTCGCGCTGTTTGCCAGCGGCAAGATCCGCGCGTCGAAGAAGGCCACAAAGGTCTTCATGATCGCGATGGTCGGCTACCTCGTCTTCTCGCTCATCAACGTCGGAATGCAGATGTTCGGCTTGACCGACAACGCGTTCGGTCTCCGCAGCGCTGATTTCCTCGGCACCGGTATTCCGCTCGGTCTTGTGCTCGGCCTCCTTTGCGTCGTTCTCGGCGCGTACTCGCTCGTGCTCGACTTCGACTTCATCCAGAAGGGTGTGCAGAACCGCGCACCGCGCAAGTTCGGCTGGACGGGAGCGTTCGGCATCATGGTCACGGTCATCTGGCTGTACCTCGAAATCCTTCGCATGATCGCCATCACCCGCGACTAGTTTCGTTTCGGAATCGACCCCCGCCGACCGGCTCAGCCGGCACGGCGGGGGCTTTTCTTTCGCCAGCCACGCGAGTCAGGACGCATGACATGAAATCCCGCACCCACCCGCCCAGGATCGATGCGCTGCGCACCGTTTTGCGCGAGGAAGGCGACGCGGCATCCGTCGACACCGACGGGGACTTTGAACTGGAGTCGTTCACCGGCGCCGACTTCAGCGGCCGCGACCTCACCGGCGTGACGCTGCGGGAGTGCGCGCTCGATGGCGTCGACCTCGATGACGCGAACCTGCGCGGCGCCCGGTTCATCGAGACCACGCTGTCGGGCGTGAACGCTCCCGTGCTCCGGATGTCGCGCTCCAGCTGGCAAGACGTCGTGCTCGAGCGGTCGCGCCTGGGCTCAGCCGAACTCTTCGACACGACCTGGAACTCCGTCCGCATCCGCGGGTGCAAGCTCGGCTACGTGAATCTGCGCGGATCGTCGCTCACCGACGTGGTTTTCGAGGACTGCACCATCGATGAGCTCGACCTCGGTGGTGTGACCGCGACCCGGGTCGCCTTCCCCGGTACGACCGTGAAGACGCTGGATGTCACGCGGGCCACACTCAAGCATGTCGACCTGCGCGGGCTCGACTTCCGGGCTGTGCACGGTCTCGAGGGACTCGCCGGCGCGACGGTCAACGACGTGCAGGTCACGGAGCTCGCACAGCTCTTCGCCGCTCAGCTCGGCATCATCGTCGAGGGCTGAGCCGGCTCACACGTGTGAGCGGGCTTACGCGTCGCGCAGCCTCTGCCGATACGCGGCGACGTTCATCCGGTTACCGCAATTGCCGACGTCGCAATAGCGGCGCGACCGGTTGCGCGAGAGATCGACGACGGCGGCGTCACAATCGTCCGCGGCGCACAGCCGCAATCGCGAGAGTTCGTCGGCACGCACAAGATCGATGACCGCCATCGCCGTCTCCACCAGGGTTCGCTGAGCGACCGGGGCGCTCGGCGGCGTCGCGTGCAGGTGCCAGTCCCAGTCACCGTGGCGCACGAGTTGCGGCAGAGCATTCGCCTCACGCAGGAATTCATTGATCAGCTCGACGACGCTGTCCCTGTCGCGAGTCCACAATTCCCGCAGCCGCGGCCTCAGGGCACGCATCTCGCCGAGTTCCTGCTCGTCGCCGGCCCGGGATCCGGTGAAGCCAAACCTGTCGAGGAATGCCACGACCTGCTCCGGGGTCGACAACTCATCGTCCCCGCTGTGCGACGCTTGTGGCTCGGTGTTGATGAGCGCGGCCGCCGTGGCGAGCGACACCTCGGTGTCATGTGCAAAAAGCATGTTGACTCCTGACGCGATTCGGGTTTACTGTCATGAGCATAACCTTTTTCATTCCTGACAGTCGCTGTCAGCGTTCCGGGCGGATCCCAGCATGACCACAGCTCTGACCGAGTCGGATGCCGTTCGGCCCGCCTCACGCACGCAGGCGGCGGGTATCGTCGTTGCCCTCGTCTCTGCGTTCACCTTCGCCCTCAGTGGTCCGTTCGCGAAAGCGCTCATGGATGCGGGCTGGTCGCCCGGCGCCGCTGTTCTGGTCCGGGTCGGCGGAGCGGCGCTCGTTCTGCTGATCCCGACCCTGTGGATGATGCGCGGGCGCTGGCGCACACTCCGCACGAGCGGATCCACGATCGCACTGTACGGCGCCGTCGCCATCGCGGGCGCGCAGGTCGGCTTCTTCAACGCCGTTTCGTACATGTCCGTCGGCGTCGCCCTCCTCATCGAATACCTGGCACCGGTTCTTCTCGTCCTCCTGGTCTGGGCGCAAACGAGACGCCGCCCCGGCATCCGCACGATCCTCGGCACCGTGATCGCGGTGGTCGGGATGGTGTTCGTGCTCGACCTCACGGGCGCACAGACGGTGCATCCCCTCGGGGTCGCGTGGGCGCTTCTCGCCGCGGTATCGCTCGCGACCTACTTCGTTCTCGGTACCCGCATCAGCGATGACCTCCCCCCGCTCGTCCTCGCCGGCGGCGGCCTCGTGATCGGCACCATCGTCGTCGCGATCTGCGGAGTGATCGGCCTGCTCCCCCTGGAGTTCTCGACGGCTGATGTCACGATGATCGGGATGCGGACATCGTGGCTCGTGCCCATCCTCGCCCTCGCACTCATCTCCACCGTCGCCGCGTACGTCACCGGCATTGTCGCGACGGCGCGCCTCGGCACCCGCATCGCCTCATTCGTCGGGCTCTCGGAGGTCGTCTTCGCTGTACTCGCGTCGTGGCTCCTGCTCGCCGAGCTTCCCGGGCCGCTCCAGCTCGTCGGTGGCGTCGGCATCCTCGCGGGCGTCATTCTCGTGCGGGCCGACCGTTACGCACCCGGCGCCTGAGCCCCACCTGCGATCATTCACAGGAGATCTCACGATTTGCAGGATGAAAGCGCCTGAACCCTCCTGCAAATTGTGTGATCCCCTGAAAATCGTGCCTCGACATCGTGATGCCGTTATCCCGAGGAGATGGGAACGTCGGCCGCAAGCGGATGCGCACCAGGGTTCTGCGCGTCACGGGCCTGCTCCGCCCGGTTTCCACGCGATTCGCTCACCAGCACGAGAGCCACTCCCCCGCCGCACAACCCAAAACCCACGACGGTCAGAACGGTCAACGGCTCGCTGAGCCACAGGGCTCCAGCGGCCGCCGTCACCGGAGCGACCAGAAACAGGAGCGCGTTGAGTGCCGTGATGCCGATCCTTCTGAGCAACCACCAGTAGAGACCGTACGCCGCAACCGTCGGGAACAATGCGGCGAGGATGGCCTGCACCCAGAACATCGGCACAGCGGGCGGGACCAGCGTCCCGGTGGCAGCCGCCACACCGAGAAGCGCGATCGTTGTCACCGTGACATGGATCGTCAGGGTCACGATGACGGGAAGCGTGCTTGTTGACCGGCGGTCGAGGAAGGTCCCGATGATGAGGCACGCCATGGCCAGGGCCGGAAGGGCGTACGCGATCGGTGGGGCCGACGAGTCTCCAATCTGCGACCTCACCACGAGTAGAACGCCGAGCGCACCGACGGCAAGGCCCCACCATTGCGCACCGCGGACGCGGAGCCCGAGCAGCGGCCCGACGAGCGTGGCCACCACCAGCGGCTGGACGGCGTCGACGAGCGCGGTGGTTCCCGTCGCGACCCCCGAGCCAATGGCCGCGTAGACAAAGGCGCAGTATCCGAACTGGGCGAAGATCCCGACGATCGCCTGCCGCCGGAGCGTGGCGGGGCAAACTCCGCGGGCAGCGTGTGTGGTCAGCGTAATAGCAAGGAGGACAAGCGCCACCGGCACGAACCGCCAAAGCAGCAACGTTGTCGCCGCAACGTCGACCGTCGCGACCGCAGCGATGAGGAATCCGGAACTCCATGAACCGACGAAGGCGGCAGCAGCCAGCACGGTCACACCACTCCGAAGTATACCGATCTGTTTACTCATGCTTTCGACTATACAGGTTGGTATAGTCGAGGCTATGACCACGGCCGATCCGATCCTGACCCCCGCCGCCCAGCGCGTACTCGACGCGGCGTCTCGGCTGTTCTACGAACGAGGCATCCACGCCGTCGGGGTGGATTCGATTGCAGAGGAGGCCGGCGTCACGAAGAAGACGCTCTACGACCGGTTCGGCTCCAAGGAGGCGCTCGTCGTCGCGTACCTGAAGGCAAGGGACGAACGTTGGCGGGAACACCTCGATGCGTCCCTCGACCGGGTTCCCGATGCGGGTGCTGCGCGGATCCTGGCAGTGTTCGACGCCGCGATCTCGTGGTCGGGCGAGAACAGCCCCAAGGGCTGCAGCGCGATCAACGCCCGTGCCGAAATCGGCATCGCGAACGGCGGACCCCTGCTGCCGGAGGTCTCGCGGCAGAAGACGTGGCTGCTGGGGCTCTTCGCTCACCTGAGCCGCGACGCGGGTGTGAGTGATCCCGACGGCACGGCACGGATGCTGATGCTCCTCTATGAGGGAGCGATCGTCACCGTCGGGATGGGAACGTTCCCGACCCCCTTCTCCCTGGCCCGTGAGATGGCGGAGACGACCCTCGCCGCGGCCCTGACGCCGGACACCACCTCCGCGGGCGAGGAGTAGTAGATGCTTTGCGGCGCCTTGGCTGCCCGATCAACCGCTCCACCCCGGCGGTGAGGGTCGGGGGTTGTGCGGGGTGTCGAGTTATGACGAGTTCCCGGCCGGCTCCGGTTTGCTGGACCTTCTACCAACGAAAACGGACCGGCTCGAGTGAGCCGGTCCGGAATTCGTCATTGTTCGAGCTGAGGAGCGAAATACTCGACCCTCAGCCCAAACACTTACTCCCACTCAATAGTCCCCGGTGGCTTCGACGTCACGTCGAGAACGACGCGGTTGACGCCGTCCACTTCGTTGGTGATCCGGTTCGAGATCTTCGCGAGCACGTCGTACGGAAGCCGTGTCCAGTCCGCGGTCATCGCGTCCTCTGAGCTGACCGGACGCAGAACGATCGGGTGACCGTAGGTGCGGCCGTCGCCCTGGACTCCAACGGAGCGCACGTCGGCGAGCAGCACGACCGGGCACTGCCAGATCTCGTTGTCGAGACCGGCGGCCGTCAGTTCGTGGCGGGCGATGGCATCCGCTTTGCGCAGCAGGTCGAGCCGTTCAGCCGTGACTTCTCCGACGATTCGGATGCCGAGACCTGGGCCGGGGAACGGCTGGCGGCCGACGATGACCTCAGGAAGACCGAGCTCCCGTCCGATCGCGCGGACCTCGTCTTTGAACAGGGTGCGGAGCGGTTCGACGAGCTCGAAGGTGAGGTCGTCGGGGAGCCCGCCGACGTTGTGGTGGCTCTTGATGTTCGCGGTACCTGAACCGCCACCGGATTCGACGACGTCGGGATACAGGGTGCCCTGCACGAGGAACGCGATCGGGTCACCGTCGTCCTCGAGGGACTCGGCGATGAGGTCGGCCTGGGCCTTCTCGAAGGTGCGGATGAATTCGCGGCCGATGATCTTGCGCTTGGTCTCCGGGTCGCTGACCCCGGCGAGCGCGTTGAGGAACTGCTCACGGGCGTCGATGGTGATGAGGCGCACGCCGGTTGCGGCGACGTAGTCCTCTTCGACCTGGCGGCGTTCGTCCTGCCGCAGGAGCCCGTGATCGACGAAGACGCAGACGAGCTGGTCCCCGACCGCTTCGTGAACGAGAGCAGCGGCGACAGCCGAGTCGACTCCACCGGAGAGACCGCAGATGACCTTGCCCGAGCCGATCTGCGCACGGATGCGCCCGACCTGCTCGGCAATGACGTTGCCCGGATTCCAGTCGGCGGGGATCCCCGCAGCGCGGTGGAGAAAGTTCTCGAGAACGTCCTGCCCGTACGAGGAGTGCTTCACTTCGGGGTGCCACTGCACGCCGTAAAGCTTGCGCTCGTCGTTTCCGAAGGCTGCGACGGGAGTGGATGCTGTCGACGCGAGCACCGTGAATCCTTCGGGCGCCTGCGAGACGGAGTCGCCGTGGCTCATCCACACGGTCTGGTCGGTGGGCTGGCCGGAAAGGAGCACGCCACCGTCGGTCGAGAGCGCTGCATCCGTCGACCCGTATTCACGGAGGCCGGTGTTCGCGACTTCGCCGCCGAGGGCGCGGGCCATGACCTGGAAGCCGTAGCAAATGCCGAGCGTGGGAACCTCGAGGTCGAAGATTCGCGCGTCGAGTGACGGGGCGCCCTCTTCGTACACGCTCGACGGCCCACCAGAGAGGACGATGCCGACCGGGTTCTTGTCTGCCACCTCTGCTGCGGTGATCGTGGAGGGAACGATCTCGGAGTACACGCCGGCCTCTCGCACGCGCCGTGCGATGAGCTGGGCGTACTGGGCGCCGAAGTCGACGACGAGAACGGGGCGGGCGCTGGTTGCCTGCTCGCTAATGGGATGCCTCCACTGATTCGGGGGTGATGCTGGCGGATGCCGTGCGAGACGCGAGATACGCCTTCACTTCGCGGACGATGCGGACTTCGAGGAAGAACGAGAGGAACGGGATGACGCCGCCGAGGGCGATGAGCAGGAACTTGGGGAACGACCAGCGCATGAGGCTCCAGATCCGGAAGTCGGCGAAGAGGTAGACCACGTAACCCCAGCCGTGGACCATGAGGATCCCGAGCGAGAGGTTGATCGCCTGCAGGCTCTCGCTCGGCACGAACGCGAGGAACCCGTAGGCCCCGCCGAGCTCGAGTTCGAGGCCGAAGAAGTACTTCATGATCATCTCGGCGCACAGCAGGAGAAGCAGCACACCGGTGATGATCGACGAGATTTTGTAGAACCTCAGAGCGCCGGGAATTCGCGGCAGGTCTCTTTCACGAGGAGGAAGGGGCATGACTCTATTCTACGCGTCCGGCTTCGGGGTCGATCCCGGCGGCGAGCATCTCCCGCTCCTCCTGGTCGCGCTCCCAGGAGTCCTTCACCAGCCGGAACCAGAGGAAGATCGCGAAGCCGGCGAACACGACCCACTCGATGGCATAAAAGATGTTGAGCCAGTTGACGGTGGTCTCGCCTTCTACCGCGGGCGCGTCGATGGTGACGAGCGCTTCGGGTGCCTCGCCCGCCACGACGTAGGCGTTGTACACCGGCCGGTCGGACATTCCCGGCCAGACGTTGACGAGGGCGGCGACCGACATGCGGTTCAGGTCGAAGGGGTCCTCCCCGTCGGCGGGCAGCTCTGCTCCCTGGGACGCGTTGAGACGGCCGGTGACCTCGATGACGGATGCTGGGGCATCCGCGTTGAGGTCCTCCGCCACGCTCTCGGCGACGGCGCGATCGTCGGTCCAGCCGAGGGCTATCGCGACAGACGCTGCGCCGGCATCGGGTCCGGTCGACAGATGTCCGGCCACCCAGTAGCCGACCACATCGAGGTTCACGCGTTCGGTGATGACGAGAAAGTCGCCCGGTACCCACGTGCCCTCGACCTCAACGAGCTGGCCGATGACGTCGTCGCGGAGCGGCTCGCCCGCGGTGGCAACGCTGTCGAGGGGGACGACGGTTTCCGTCGGCCGCTCGGCGTTCTCGGTTGAGACGACGGCGCGCTCGAACTGCCACTGTCCGAGCCAGGCGAAGGCCCCGGAGACGACGAGGGCGAGCACAAGCATCGCGATCCAGCGGGCCTGGAGCATGGTCTGCCGGAGGGTGGGCTGCGCGAGGGGGTCGGATGCCGCGGGGCTGCTGGAAATGTTCGTCTCGCTTCGCTCTGGTCACTGCGTCGCCGGCGCCTGTGACACGGCGTTCAACGCTTACAGGTGCTCCGGGCGCGAAATCTCGCCGGGCTTGTCACGGACGTGCGGCAGGTCCTCCCCAGTCTACCGGAGGCACCCGCCTCCCGCCGTGAGGGCGGAAGGCGGGCCAGACGTCACTTCGCGGGAACGACCTCGGGGGCTTCGAGCCGCACCCGGTCCGCTGATTCGTCGTCGGGCTGCTCCTGCGATGCGCGCTCCGCTGCGACTCGCTTGAGGTAGGTGGCGACCTCATGGTCGACCCGTTCCTCGTCCCAGCCGAGCACGTCGGCCATGAGCCGCGCGGCGACGGGCGCAGCAGACGCACCGCGATCCCACGACTCGATCGAGATGCGTGTGCGACGGGCGAGCACGTCTTCGAGGTGGAGTGCTCCCTCGTGTGTCGCCGCGTATACGACCTCGGCGCCGATGTAGTCGTCTGCGCCGGGGAGCGGTTCGCCGAGTTCGGGGCGGTCCCTCAACAGGTCGAGCAGCTCGTCGGTGAGCACACCGTAGCGGTTGAGCAGGTGCTCGATCCGCGCCTTGTGCACTCCGAAGGCGCGGGCGATTTTGCCGCGTTTGTTCCACGCCGCCTGATAGCCCTCCGCCCCGAGGAGGGCTATGTTGTCGGTGGTGGACTGGGGGATTTTGCCGTCGAGGGCATCGGCGGCCGCGTCGATGGCATCCTTCGCCATGACCCGATAGGTGGTCCACTTGCCGCCGGCGATCACGACGAGCCCCGGCACCGAATGAGCGACGAGGTGCTCCCGCGAGAGCTTCGAAGTCTGGTCGGATTCGCCGGCGAGCAGGGGCCGGAGTCCCGCATAGACACCTTCGACGTCGTCGCGGGTGAGCGGAATGGCGAGGACCTTGTTCACCTGCTCAAGCAGGTAGTCGATGTCGGCGGCGGTCGCTGCCGGGTGCGCCTTGTCGAGATCCCAGTCGGTGTCGGTCGTTCCGACGATCCAGTGGCGTCCCCACGGAATGACGAAGAGCACGCTCTTCTCCGTGCGGAGCAGCAGTCCCATCGTCGACTGGAACCGGTCACGGGGCACGAGAAGGTGAATACCCTTCGACGCGCGCACCTTGAACTGCCCGCGTTCGCCGACCATCGCCTGGGTGTCGTCGGTCCAGACACCGGTCGCATTGACCACCTGGCGAGCGCGGACGTCGAACCGTTCTCCGGTCTGCAGGTCGTGTGCCTTCACACCGACCACACGCTGGCCGACCTTGAGGAACCCTTCGACCCGCACCCTGCTGGCCGCATGGGCGCCGTACGACGAGGCGGTACGCACGAGGGATGCCACGTAGCGGGCGTCGTCGACCTGGGCGTCGTAGTAGGTCAGCCCGCCGACGAACGCGTTGTTGCGCAGCGACGGGATCGACTTCTGAACCTGGCGCTTCGACAGGTGGCGGTGGTGGGGTACGCCGGGCGGGCGTCCGCCGGTGTAACTGAAGAGGTCGTAGAGCAGCATGCCCGCGCCGATGTAGAGGCGCTCGAAGACGGGGCGGTTGAGCGGGTACAGGAACTTGACCGGTTTGACGAGGTGGGGCGCGATCCGCTGGAGCAGAAGTCCACGCTCGATGAGCGCTTCGCGGACGAGCCGGAAATCCAGCTGCTCTAGGTAACGGATGCCGCCATGCACCAGTTTCGACGACCGGCTCGACGTGCCGCTTGACCAGTCACGTGCCTCGAGAATGCCGGTGGAGAGTCCGCGAGTGACGGCATCCAGTGCGCTGCCGGCGCCGACGATCCCGCCGCCGACGACGAGGATGTCGAGCTCTTTGGTCTTGAGTGCCTCGATCGCAGCCGAGCGTTCCTCCATACCGAGTTTGGTCGAACGTGAAACGGTGTTTTTATTGGCCATTCTTGCCTCCACCGGGATCGAACCTGTCACGATTCCCGGACTGCCGCTCAGATGGCACCGACAGGCTACGCCACCACATGTCTTTCGACGCTAACGCACCGTGTCAAGCAGAACAACGGCCTTGCGCCGACGCACGGCGCTCTTACATATCCGTGCGGACTGTGCTGGACTCGACATGCACATCCACCCCGCCTCGTGAGGAGTAACTATGGGCACGATCGCCGAAAACATGGTCGAGACGCTGAAAGCGAGCGGGGTGTCCCGCATCTACGGGATCGCCGGGGACTCCCTCAACGGGCTCACCGACGCGCTTCGGGGAGAGCTGGACTGGGTGCATGTCCGGCACGAGGAGGCGGCCGCTCTCGCCGCATCGGCCGAAGCCGCTCTCACCGGTGAACTCGCGGTGTGCGCGGCCAGTTGCGGACCTGGGAACCTGCACCTCATCAACGGTCTTTTCGACGCCAACCGATCGCGTGTGCCCGTGCTCGCGATCGCGAGCCACATCCCGAGCTCGGAGATCGGGTCCAACTACTTTCAGGAGACCCACCCCCAGGAGCTGTTCCGGGAGTGCAGCGTGTATTGCGAAATGGTCGGCTCACCCGAGCAGATGCCGCGCATCCTCGAGATCGCCATGCGCACAGCGATCGAACGCAAGGGCGTCGCCGTCATCGTGATTCCCGGAGACATCCTGCAGAAGACGGCCCAGAGCCCGCGCACCGTCGCCATCCGTCCGACGTCGAGCTCCGTCCTCCCCTCGGCCGAAGGACTTGCGGAGGCCGCCCGGCTCCTGAACGGCGCTGACAAGGTGACAATCCTGGCCGGCGCCGGCGTGGCCGGAGCACACTCCGAGGTCCTCGCGCTCGCGGATGCCCTCGGCGCCCCGATCGTCCACGCGATGCGCGGCAAGGAGCACATCGAGTACGACAACCCGTTCGACGTCGGCATGACCGGGTTGCTCGGCTTCGCCTCGGGTTATTCCGCCATGCTGTCGTGTGACACGCTGCTCATGCTCGGCACCGACTTTCCGTACCCGCAGTTCTTCCCTGAGAACGCGAAGGTCATCCAGATTGATGTGCGCGGCGAACAGCTCGGCCGACGCACACCGCTCGACCTCGGGCTTGTGGGCACCGTGCGAGAAACAGCACAGGTGCTGCTCCCCCTCGTCGAGCGCAAGGAGGACCGCGGGCACCTGGAGCGGTCGGTCAAGCACTACTCGAAGAGCAGGAAAGGACTCGATGACCTCGCCACCAACGACCGCAACCGGGCACCCATCCACCC
The DNA here is from genome assembly GCF_055361225.1 of Mycetocola sp. TRD_SC_2. NCBI lineage: Bacteria > Bacillati > Actinomycetota > Actinomycetes > Micrococcales > Microbacteriaceae > Mycetocola > Mycetocola sp. TRD_SC_2. Next base: position 2,353,342 of record NZ_CM143954.1, read on the forward strand.
GCAGTACCTGACCCGGCTGATCGATGAACTTGCCGACGACGACGCCGTCTTCCTCCCCGACGTCGGATCTCCCGTCGTCTGGGCCAGCAGGTACCTGACGATGAACGGGCGCAGACGGCTCATCGGGTCCTTCAGCCACGGCACGATGGCAAACGCGGTCTCGCAGGGAATCGGCGCCCAGGCATCCCACCCCTCTCGTCAGGTGGTCGCACTCGCCGGTGACGGTGGCCTCACCATGATGCTCGGCGAACTGCTCACCCTCGTTCAGAACAAGTTGCCGGTGAAGGTCGTCGTTTTTAACAACTCCTCGCTCAACTTCGTCGAACTCGAGATGAAAGCGGCTGGGCTCGTGAACGCCGGTACCGACCTGGTCAACCCGAACTTCGCCGACATGGCGACGGCTATGGGAATCCACGGCAGCCGGGTGGAGCGTCCGGATGACCTGCCCGCTGCACTCGCCGAAGCGTTCGCTCATGACGGACCCGCGCTCATCGACGTGGTCACCGCTCGTCAGGAGCTGTCGATTCCACCGGCGATCACTGCCGAGCAGGCCAAGGGATTCACTCTCTACGCCATCCGGACCGTGCTTTCCGGTCGCGGCGAAGAGCTCATCGATCTCGCGAACACGAACGTCCTCCGCCGGATCTTCGACTGAGGACGCCCGCGATCAGCGATTAGCGGGAGTGGTACGGGGCGAGGACGACCTCGACCCGCTGGAACTCCTTGAGGTCCGAGTATCCGGTGGTCGCCATCGAGCGGCGAAGGGCGCCGACGAGGTTCGCTTTCCCGTCTGCGACGCTCGCGGGACCGTAGAGGATCTCCTCGAGCGAGCCGACCTGGCCGACCTCGACCCGGCGGCCGCGCGGCAGCTGGGAGTGGTACGCCTCTGTGCCCCAGTGGAAGCCTCCGCCAGGAGCATCCGTCGCCCGTGCGAGTGTGGTTCCGAGCATGACGGCGTCTGCTCCGCATGCCACGGCCTTGACGATGTCGCCCGCCGTGCCGAGGCCGCCGTCGGCGATGACGTGGACGTACCGTCCGCCTGACTCGTCCATGTAGTCGCGGCGAGCGCCGGCGATGTCTGCGACGGCGGTGGCCATCGGGGCATGGATGCCGAGGGTCGCGCGGGTGGTCGACGCTGCGCCCCCGCCGAATCCGACGAGAACGCCGGCTGCGCCCGTGCGCATGAGGTGCAGTGCCGCGGTGTAGGTAGCTGCGCCGCCCACGATGACGGGCACGTCGAGTTCGTAGATGAACTCCTTGAGGTTGAGCGGCTCCTGGTTCTTGGAGACGTGCTCAGCCGAGACGGTGGTTCCGCGGATGACGAAGAGGTCGACTCCGGCCGCGAGCACGGTCTCGTGCAGTTCCTGCGTGCGCTGCGGCGAGAGGGCCCCGGCGACGGTCACTCCTGCGGCGCGGATCTCGGCTAGGCGCTGGGTGACGAGCTCGGGTTTGATCGGCTCGGAGTAGATTTCCTGCATCCGAGCGGTCGACTGAGCGTCGGACAGTGAACGGATTTCAGCGAGCAGGGGCTCGGGGTCGTCGTATCGGGTCCAGAGCCCCTCGAGGTCGAGCACGCCGACGCCGCCGAGCTTGCCCATCATGATCGCGGTCGTCGGGGAGACCACCGAGTCCATGGGAGCCGCGAGGAACGGGATGTCGAACTGGTACGCGTCGATGCCCCACGTGACCGAGACATCCTCGGGGTCGCGGGTCCGGCGGGAGGGCACCACAGCAATGTCGTCGAAGGCGTACGCGCGACGTGCACGCTTGGATGCACCGATCTCAGTTTCCATACTCACTCCCCCAGCCTACCCGCGCGGAGCGAAGCTCCGCGAAAGGCGCGGAGCGAAGCTCCGCGAACGGCGGCAGCCCTAACCAAGGTAATCCCGGGAACAAGACGGCGACTCCCAGCCGTCTTCGGGAGTCGTCTGTTGAAGGAATTCACCCGTCCCGGTGTAACGGGTGAATTCGTCCGAAACGGGTGAATTCGTGAAGCGAGTAGCTCAGCGGCGGTAGTTCGGCGCCTCCACGACAATCTGCACGTCGTGCGGGTGCGACTCCTTGAGCCCGGCGGAGGTGATCCGCACGAACTTGCCCTTCGACTTGAGCTCGTCGATTGTGCGGGCGCCGACGTAGAACATCGACTGGCGGAGCCCGCCGATGAGCTGGTACGCGACGGCGGAGAGCGGTCCGCGGTAGGGAACCTGGCCCTCGATGCCCTCGGGGATGAGCTTGTCGTCGCTCGGAACGTCGTTCTGGAAGTAGCGGTCCTTCGAGTACGAGGTCTTCTCACCGCGTGTCTGAAGTGCGCCGAGCGATCCCATGCCGCGGTAGGTCTTGAACTGCTTCCCGTTGACGAACACGAGTTCTCCCGGGCTTTCGTCGCACCCGGCGAGGAGCGAGCCGAGCATGACGGTGTCAGCACCGGCGACGAGCGCCTTGGCGATGTCGCCCGAGTACTGCAGTCCGCCGTCGGCGATGACGGGCACACCGTATTCGCGGGCGGCGAGGGATGCCTCGTACACGGCGGTCACCTGGGGAACGCCGACACCGGCGACGACGCGCGTGGTGCAGATCGAGCCTGGACCGACGCCGACCTTCACCGCGTCAGCGCCTGCTTCGGCGATCGCCTTCGCGCCCGACCGGGTCGCGACGTTTCCACCGATGATGTCGACCCCGGCGAACGCTTTGTCGGACTTGAGCTTCCTGATGATGTCGAGAACCCCAGCGGAGTCGCCGTTGGCCGTGTCGACGACGAGCACGTCGACACCGGCGTCGACGAGGGCGCCGGCGCGCTGCCAGGCGTCACCGAAGAAGCCGATGGCGGCACCGACACGGAGCCGGCCCTCGTCGTCCTTGGTCGCGTTCGGGTACTTCTCGCTCTTGTCGAAGTCCTTGACGGTAATGAGGCCCTTGAGCTTGCCCGCCCCGTCGACGAGCGGAAGCTTCTCGATCCGGTGCTCGGCGAGGATCGCGATCGCGTCGTCGGGGTCGATTCCGACGGGGGCCGTGATGAGCGGCATCCGGCTCATGACGTCGCGGACGGGAGTGGTCGCCTTCTCGAACGGCGCGACGAACCGCATGTCGCGGTTGGTGATGATGCCGACGAGCACGCCCTCATTGTCGATGACGGGGAGCCCGGAAACCCGGAACTGGCCGCAAATCGCGTCAACCTCGGCGACCGTGGCATCCGGCGTCGTGGTGACCGGGTTGGTGATCATCCCGGATTCACTGCGCTTGACGAGGTCGACATGCTCGGCTTGCTCGCCGATGGAGAGATTGCGGTGCAGAATGCCGATTCCGCCCTGGCGCGCCATGGCGATCGCCATGCGTGACTCGGTGACGGTGTCCATCGCGCTCGAGAGGAGCGGGGTCGCCACCGTGATGCGGCGAGTGAGCCGCGAGAACGTCTCGGCCTCGCTGGGGATGACATCCGTGTGCCCGGGCAGCAGCAGAACGTCGTCGTACGTCAGTCCGATAAAGCCGAACGGGTCTGAGGTTTCCATTGCTTCCCTTCGCGGTGAAATTACCGGCGTCAGCAGCGCGACGGATGCCTGATAAACAGAACATCGCGACCGGTAGTTAATGCTAACCGCAGAAGGGTAACGATTATGCCCCGAAACTGGGCACTTTGAGGTGAGGAATACCCATGTTCGAAACATGTAGGTCATAATCGGGTCGTATCGTCTAACAGAGCCGTTTGGCGAAAGTACTTCAGGGGACCTCCCGGTTTCCTGCCCGAGGGACCTGGCGGTCCCGCACTGGAGGTGCAGTGAGTTCCCCTCATTCAGTCCAAGCCCCGCGCCGCGCGCGCTCGATCCTGCTGTTCTTCGCACTGCTGTTCGGCGCGCTGATATTGCAGACGGCGACAGCGGCACCCGCTCAGGCTGACGAGGTCGGTGAGGAATACGACTACTACTTCGCCGGAAACGTGAAATACGAGAGCGAAGCTCTCGAAGACGTCACGATCACCGTCGACGGCAATGGTTACAACGCCGAGGTCGAGACAGACGCTGAAGGCAAGTGGAAGATCGGCGTTCCCGAGAAAGGCACGTACACGGTCACCCTCGATGAGGAGACCCTTCCTGAGGGCGTCATCGTCGCGGAGGGATCCGCGTCGGTCGAGTCCGAGATCGCCCTCACGAACTCGAAGATCGTGAACTACTTCCTCGGTGAGGGGGTACGCGTCACCACGAGCTTCTTCGATCAACTGGTCGAACGCACGGTCAACGGGCTGAACTTCGGCCTGCTCCTCGCACTCGCGGCGATCGGCGCCTCTCTCGTCTTCGGAACGACGGGCCTGTCGAACTTCGCCCACGGTGAGATGGTGACCTTCGGTGCCGTGATGGCGCTCGTGTTCACCAACCTGCAGCTGCCGATCTGGGTCGCACTCCCGGCAGCGGTGGTGATGAGCGGTCTGTTCGGGTACTTCCTCGATACCGGGCTCTGGCGCCCGCTGAGGAAGAAGGGCGTCGGCATCGTCCAGGTGATGATCGTTTCGATCGGCCTGTCGCTCCTTGTCCGCTACGTCTTCCTCTACTTCATCGGCGGTGGCACCTTCCAGCTGCCCGGCGCCGGTGGCGCGCAGATCGCGCTGTTCGGGTCGGTCACTCTTTCGGTCACCGACATCGTGAGCATGGCGACGTCGATCGTCGTCCTCCTCGGTGTCGCGTGGTGGCTCGTCAACACCCGCACCGGCAAGGCAACGCGAGCGATCTCCGACAACCCCTCGCTCGCTGCAGCCAGCGGCATCGACGTCGACAAGGTCATCCGCATCGTCTGGATCCTCGCCGCGGCACTCGCGGGTCTCGCCGGCATCCTCTGGGCGTACTTCCGCCCGGGCATCAAGTGGGACATGGGAACACAGATCCTGCTGCTCGTCTTCGGCGCGATCGTCCTCGGTGGACTGGGAACGGCGTTCGGCGCCCTCCTCGGCGCCATCATCGTGGGACTTCTCGTCGAGGTCTCGACGCTGTGGATCCCGTCAGACATCAAATACGTGGGAGCGCTCGTCGTGCTCATCGCCGTCCTGCTCGTCAAACCCCAGGGCCTTCTCGGCCGTAAAGAACGAATCGGTTAGGAGGACGCCATGGACTGGGAATCAATTCTCTCGAACACCGCCTCCTGGCTGATCAGCCCGGAGACCATCGCATACGCCCTCGCGGCACTCGGCCTCGCCGTGCACTTCGGTTACGGCGGCCTGCTCAACTTCGGCATGGCCGGATTCATGGCGCTCGGCGCCTACGGTTACGCAATCTCGATCCTGACGTTCGGTCTGCCGTGGTGGGTCGGAATTATCGTCGGGATGCTGGCATCCGTCGTTTTCGCGTTCATCCTCGGTATACCGACGCTGAGACTTCGAGCCGACTATCTGGCGATCGTGACAATCGCGGCGGCCGAGATCGTGCGCCTGCTCTTCACAACGCAGGTCTTCGACTCGGTCACGAACTCGGCTGACGGCCTCGGCAACTATCACGCCGGTTTCCGTGCGGCCAACCCGTTCCCTGAGGGCACATACGGGTTCGGCCCGTGGACATACAACGCGAACGGATGGTGGGTCCGGGTCTTCGGAATCGGCCTGCTCATCATCGCGGCCCTTCTCGTCTTCCTCCTCATGCGCAGCCCGTGGGGTCGCGTTCTCAAGGGGATCCGAGAGGATGAGGATGCCGTCCGCGCGCTCGGCAAGAACGTCTTCGCCTACAAGATGCAGGCTCTCATCGTCGGTGGCCTCTTCGGCGCTCTCGGCGGGGTGGTGTTCGCCTTGCCGTCGGCGGTGGTGCCAAGCGTCTACGTGACGAGTCTCACGTTCTTCATCTGGACGATCCTGTTACTCGGAGGCGCGGCCACCGTGTTCGGGCCGATCCTCGGGGCGGTGATCTTCTGGGTGATCATGGGCTTCCTCTCCAACGTGCTGCCGGCAATGGCCTCCAGCGGACTGCTTCCGTTCATGTCGACGACCCAGGCGGCGACGCTCCGGTTCATCCTCGTCGGAGCCGCGCTGATGCTCATCGTCATATTCAGGCCCCAGGGCATCCTCGGAAACAAGAAGGAGCTGACCTTTGTCAAGCAATAGCTCAGCGCAATCACCGGTCAAGAGCACCGGACTGCACATCGGGGATGCCGCGCCAGGCGTCGCGAAGGTCGATCCGATCATCATCGCCGACAACGTCACGCGAACCTTCGGTGGTCTCAAGGCGGTCGACGTCGACCACCTCGAGGTCCCGCGCGGCGCGATCACCGCGCTCATCGGGCCGAACGGTGCGGGCAAGACGACCCTGTTCAACCTGCTGACCGGGTTCGACAAGCCGGACACCGGCACGTGGACCTTCGACGGCAAGCGCCTCAACGGTGTCCCCGCGTTCCGTGTGGCCCGGATGGGACAGGTTCGCACCTTCCAGCTGACGAAGGCCCTTGGCCTGCTCACGGTGCTCGAGAACATGAAGCTCGGCGCGCAGAAGCAGACCGGCGAGAACATGTTCTCGAGCCTCATCAAGCCGCTCTGGATCAAGCAGGAGGGCGAAATCGAGGAACGGGCGATGGAAATCCTTGCCCGGTTCAAGCTCGACACCAAGAAGGATGACTTCGCCGCGAGCCTCTCCGGTGGCCAGCGCAAGCTTCTCGAGATGGCGCGCGCCCTGATGAGCTCGCCCAAACTGGTCATGCTCGACGAGCCGATGGCGGGTGTGAACCCGGCCCTCACGCAGTCGCTCCTCGATCACATCCTCAACCTCAAGCAGGAGGGCATGAGTGTGCTCTTCGTCGAGCACGACATGCACATGGTGCGCCACATCGCAGACTGGGTCATTGTCATGGCAGAGGGTCGTGTCGTCGCCGAGGGTGATCCACACACCGTGATGGAGGACCCCGCCGTCATCGATGCCTACCTCGGCAGCCACCAGGATGTCGACCTCGGGGTCGTGACCGGCCGGATCTCCGGCGTGAAGACCGCTGAGGCTGAAGAACTCCTCGCGGAGATCGACGCCGAAGTCGGCACTCCGCACACCCCGGATACCGGCCCGCAGAAGGACGAGGACACCAAGTGACCGCAACACTGGCCCCAGAGGCTGTCGTCGAAGTGAAGAACCTGACGGCGGGATATCTCCCCGGCGTCAACATCCTCAACGAGGCGAACCTCGTCGCCGCCAAAGGCGAACTCATCGGCATCATCGGCCCCAACGGTGCAGGTAAGTCGACGCTGCTCAAGGCCATCTTCGGGCAGGTCAAGGTTCGTGGTGGGGAGATTCGGCTGAACGGAGAGGACATCACCGGCCTCAAGGCAGACAAGCTCGTCTCCCGAGGCGTCGGTTTCGTGCCGCAGACGAACAACGTCTTCCCGAGCCTGACGATCGAGGAGAACCTGCAGATGGGGCTCTTCCAGAACCCCAAGATCTACTCGGAACGACTCGAGTTCGTCACCGGGATCTTCGCCGAACTGGGCAAGCGGCTCAAGCAGCGGGCGGGCTCCCTGTCCGGTGGTGAGCGCCAGATGGTGGCGATGTCGCGCGCCCTCATGATGAACCCGCACGTGCTCCTCCTCGATGAGCCCAGTGCCGGCCTCTCCCCCGTCCGCCAGGACGACGCTTTCATCCGTGTCTCCGACATCAACAAGGCGGGGGTGACGACCATCATGGTCGAGCAGAACGCCCGCAGGTGCCTGCAGATCTGCGACCGGGGTTACGTCCTCGACCAGGGAACGGATGCCTACACCGGCACCGGGCGCGAACTGCTCAACGATGAGAAGGTCATCGGCCTGTACCTCGGAACACTGGGACAGGACGAGGACTGAGCACACGCGACGACATCCACACAAAAGCCCCGCAGACGGCGTCTGCGGGGCTTTTGCGTAGCTGGCGATGCCGCGACTGCGCTGGGAACAGAAAAAGGTGGCCACGGGACGAATCCCGTGGCCACCTTCAGGTGTTCTGCGAATGGACTAGTTGATCCGCTCGTAGGTGTTGTCTTCCTGGTACTGGTGGATGCCGATGGTCGCTTCGGTGGGGTCACCGTTCTCATCGAACGTGACCGGTCCCGAGTAGCCGTCGAAGTCGATCGCGGTGCCTTCGTTGATCAGCTTGGCGCAGTCTTCGAAGGTCTCACACTTCTCACCCTCCTCGTCTCCACCGCCTGAAACGCTCTGCAGTTCTGCGGCGATGTCAGCACCTTCGACGGAGCCCGCCTGGAGTGCGGCCAGCGCCAGAAGCACGACGGCGTCGTACGACTCAGCGGCGTAGCTGTAGTCACTCAGCTCGTCGTTTCCTTCGTCCTGCCAGAACGACTGAAGACGGTCGGTAAAGTCTCCGAGTTCGTCGGTGTCGAGGCCGGGAAGGGTTCCCTTTGCACCGGTCAGGGTGCCTGCCGGGAAGTCCTTCGAGTAGTCGGCAAGGTTGCCGTCGACGAAGTACATCTTTTCGGCGGGGTAGCCAGACAGACCAGGAACGATCGTCTTGGTCTCCTCGAATGCGATCAGGGCGATCGCGTCGGGGTTGGCTGCCTTGAGCGAGCTGATCTGCGCGTCGAACGTTGTGTCACCAGCGTTATACGACACCTCTTCGACCACTTCACCGCCGGCGTTCTCGAACGCTTCCTTGGTGAAGTTGGTGAGACCGGTTCCGTAGGAGTCGTTGAGGTACAGGATTCCGAGGGTTTCGTTACCGTCTTCGGCGATCAGGTTGCCGAGAACCTCGCCCTGGAGCACATCACTGGGGGCTGTTCGCCAGAACAGGTTGTTGTCATCCCAGGTGGTGAAGTCAGCCGAGGTGTTCGCCGGCGAGAACTGGATGACTCCTGCTCCCGTCACCTCGTCGATGACGAGCTTGGTCACACCACTGGACGCAGCGCCGACGATGGCGGAGACGCCTTCACCGAGCAGCTTGGGAACAGTGGTGGCGAATGCCTTGTTGTCGGGGTCGCCTGAGTCGCCATAGGTGACGTCGATCTCGATGCCAAGGCCTGCGTCGTTGACTTCCTTGACGGCGAGGCCGACGCCTGCCTCTTCTGGCGGGCCCAGGAAGGCCAGCTGGCCTGTCTGTGGCAGGAGCGTCCCGATCTTCATGGTCAGGTCGCCTTCCGGCCTTTCATTGTCCCCGCCTTCGCCTCCGCCGGGGCTTGAGCATCCTGTGAGAACCAGCGCGCTGGCTCCGAGGAATGCCAGCCCGGTGAGGGTGGCTGTGCGGGTGCGTGAGCGGGAGGCCGTAGCCCGGGTGAAAACGCCCATGTTGCTCCTTGCTGTGTGTCGTATCCGATCGACAGGCTCTGTACTGTCGTTGTGCCAACCTATTCGAGCAATCGTCAGGGAACAATACATCGGCATTACATCCGTGTAACGAGGGACGCAATCGTTACAGTTCGTGATGATTCGCTGCGGTCAGCGCGCCGTAGAAGCCGTTTTCTTGCGTCGTGCGGCCGACCGCCGCGCCGTCATCGCCATATCGGTCGTGAGGATGATGAGTGCGAGCCAGACGAGGCTGAAGCCTACCCACCGTTCGGGGGGCATTTCTTCGCGCAGCACGAGCACCCCGACGAGGAACTGGATCACGGGCGCGAAGAACTGGATGAATCCCATCCAGACGAGAGGGAGACGCCTCGACGCTGCGGCGAAGAAGAGGAGCGGGACGGCGGTGATCACACCGGTCCCGGCGAGGAGGGCGGTGTGCATCGGGCTCACCGTGCCGATTGTCAGTCCCGTCGTCAGTCCGACGACGATCAACTGGACAATGGCGACGGGCATCAGCCAGGCGGTCTCCAGGGTGAGCCCGGAGACGGCATCCACCCGCGGCCCGACCCGTTTCTTGATGTAACCGTAGAAGCCGAATGAGAACGCGAGAACGAGAGCGATCCAGGGCACGCCGCTGCCGGCGAACGTGAGGACGAGAACGGCGACGATACTGATCCCCACGGAGATCCACTGGATGAGACGCAGCTTCTCCCGAAGGAAGAACACGCCCAGGAACACGGTGACGATGGGATTGATGAAGTAGCCGAGCGCCGCTTCGACGACGTGGCCGGTGAGCACACCATAGATATAGGTCTGCCAGTTGACGAAGATCAGCGCTCCGGCGAGCGCCAGCGTCAGGCTGATTCTGGGCGTGAAAAGCAGGGTGAGGAACGGCTTCCACGCGCGCGTGCACGTGAGCAGCAGCGCGCAGAAGAGGAGGGAGAAAACCACCCGGGCGGCGACCAGCTCGAACGGCCCCGTCGGTGCGACGAGCAGGAAGTACAGCGGCAGGGTTCCCCAGAGCACGTAGGCGGTGACAGCGGAGGCGAGGCCGGACCGGTTGAGCCGATCCGACGACTCAGCACCTGCCGTCGCGAGGACACCGCCCGTCACGACACCGGTGTCTGCTGGGTCGGAAGCTGTTGGCACCCCTTGATGCTAGTCCCGTCTTCCGACGGTGCCGTTAACACACGATATCCCGGACGGTTTTCACCATCCGGGATATCGGTTCGAGTGCTTTGCGGTGTTAGCGAACCACCACGGCGAGCACGTCGCGAGCCGAGAGAACCAGGTAGTCCTGGCCGTCGAACTTCACTTCGGTTCCGCCGTACTTGGAGTAGATGACCTTGTCGCCGACGGCGACGTCGAGCGGAACGCGGTTGCCGTTGTCGTCGATGCGGCCGGGGCCTACTGCTTCGACGACGCCCTCCTGGGGCTTCTCCTTAGCGGTGTCAGGGATGACAAGACCGGAAGCAGTTGTCTGCTCCGCATCGACCTGCTTGATGACGATGCGATCTTCGAGCGGCTTGATGGAGACCGACACGGTTGACCTCTTTCTGAAACTAAGACTTGAGTTAGCACCCTCACATCGAGAGTGCTAACGCCAGTCTAGGGATCCGTTGGCACTCTCGCAACGTGAGTGCCAACGCCGCGAAGTTCCGGCGCTTTCGCTTGGTAGGTTTGCGGGATGGAGAGAGCCGAACTTGTCGAATTACTGACGCCGGAGGGACTGAGGCTCGTCGATGAGGTCGCCGAAACGGATGCCGGGAGCGATGTCGTCGCGACCGTGTCACGACTGCGCGCGGCCGGCCACTCCCCCACACTCGTCGCAACCGCCCTGACACAGGGGCGCCTGCGCCTCAAGGCACGAGCGAAGTTCGGCGACTTCGCCGCTCGCATGCTCTTCACCGAGGCGGGACTCGAACAGGCCACGCGCCTCCGGGTCGCCGCCCTGCACGCCGGGCGGTTCCAGTCGGCCGGAGTGTCCCGGGTCGCGGACCTCGGCTGCGGTATCGGTGGGGATGCCATGGCGTTCGCCGCGCTCGGACTCGACGTGACCGCCGTCGACGTCGACGAGGTCACAGCAACGGTCGCCAGCTACAACCTGGCACCGTTCGAGTCGGCGCGGGTGGAGCACGCCTCAGCGGGGAACGTGGATCTGGACCGGTTTGACGGTCTGTACTTCGACCCGGCGAGGCGCACGGCGGGCCACAAGAACACGGCGCGATTGACCGACCCTTCGGATTACACTCCGTCGCTCGACTTCGTCTTCGCCTCGGCGGCGACACGTCCTACCGGGGTGAAGCTCGGGCCTGGTTTCGATCGGTCCCTGATCACGGATGAGGCGGAAGCGCAGTGGGTCAGTGTCGACGGCCAGGTGGTGGAGCTGGGTCTGTGGTTCGGCGCTGTCGCTCGCGATGGCATCCGTCGTTCCGCCCTCGTCCTCGACGCCGACGGGACTCATGAGCTGCACGCCGCCGCTGACAGCGACGACGTCGACACGGTCGAGCTCGGCGACTACCTCTGGGAGCCGGACGGCGCGGTCATCCGTGCCCGTCTCATCGGTGATGTCGCGCGGGCGCTCGGTGCCGGAATGCTCAGCGACGGGATCGCGTACCTCACCGGCAACGACACCGGCTCCAGCCCGTTCGCAACCCGATTCCGGGTGATCGAGCGCTTCTCGCTCGACGAACGCACTCTCAAGAAGGAGTTGCGTGCGCGCGGCATCGGAACCCTCGAGGTGAAGAAGCGCGGGGCAGACATCGACCCCGCGGCGTTCCGCACCCGGATGAGTCTCAAGGGCCCCAACAGCGCGACGCTCTTCCTCACCCGTGTTGCCGGGAGGCATGCTGCGCTGCTGTGTGAACGCAGCTGAGCACCTCACAGCACATCCGATTTCGCGTGGCACGTCGGGGCATGGCGTCGCAACCCCTCGACATCTCTCTCGGGCGCGTGATGTCCTGAGAACTCACCACACGAACAGAGAGAAGGATGCCCCATGGCAACTGTCAACTCCGATATCGACGTCTCAGCTCCCATCTCCAGCGTCTACAACCAGTGGACCCAGTTCGAATCCTTCCCGCAGTTCCTTGGCGGAGTGGATGAGGTCGTCCAGAAGTCTGACACCCAGACGCACTGGAAGGTCTCGATCGCCGGGGTCACCCGTGAGTTCGACGCTGAGATCACCGAGCAGATTCCGGACGAGCGGATCGCCTGGAACAGCACGAGCGGCGAAGATCACGCCGGCGTTGTCACTTTCCACCGCTTGAGCGACTCCGAAACACGGATCTCCCTGCGGATGGACTGGACACCACAGGGCGTGGTCGAGTCTGCCGGCGCGCTGCTTCAGGTCGACGACATGCAGATCAAGAAGGACCTCAAAAAGTTCAAGGAACTGATCGAATCGAACGGCTTTGAGACCGGCGCATGGCGCGGATCGGTCGACCGCTCACCGGACGCAACCGGACGCTAGAGCTCTCGCAACGCCTCAGACCGGGTTCCCCGTTTCGACGGAGGTATCCCACCCGGTCTGGGGCGTTTCGCATGTGCCGCGGAAGACGTATTGCGACGGCAACTTGCGTTCGTGGCTCGACCAGTCGATCGCTGGGCGGCGCTGCTCCGGCGGCAGGTAACCGAGCCGGTACACGGCCATGAGCTCGAGACTGTCCGGTACCTGCAGGAGGCTTTCGATCTTCGCCCAGTTGCCGGGGACCTCCATCGGGAACGACACGAACTGGATGCCCATGCCCAGTTCCACGGTCGCGAGCCAGACGTTCTCCATTGCGGCACCCATGCTGAACACCGAGTAGAACGATGAGAGCTCCCCCGGCCGGTATTCGGACCGGTCGAGCATCACGCCGAGGAGCAGAGGCGACCCGGCGACAAGCTTGCGGTTCTCCTCACCGAGCTTCTGCGGAACGCGCATCGTGTTCATGAGTTTCTGCCCGCGCGCGGTGAAGACCTGGCTCGTGAACGGCCGCAGGGCCGCGGGGAGCTTGTCGAACAGCATCCCGTCGCGCCGGGTCGCCATCTCTTCGGCGCTGAACCGGAAGTACGGTTTGTAGCGCTCGAAGAAGGTGCCGTTCGACATCGCCTCCGTCATGCTCTCGCCGCTGATCGCTGCGATCTTCTCGATCGTGTCCTTTTCTTCGACGATCACGAACCGCCACGGCTGGCTGTTGAGCTGGGACGGTGCGCGACCGGCCAGTTCCATCAGGAGTCGCTGGTGTTCCTCCCGCACGGGATCGGGCAGGAACGGGCCGTTCGTGGTCTTGCGGCGGCGGACGACGTCGAGAAAATCCATCGGTTATCTCCAGGCTTTGATGAGGCTCGCCACGAAGAACGGCGCTGCGGACAGCGCTGTGACGATGTGCCTGCGTGAGTGTGAGCTGATAGCGGGAATGAGGACGAGCGGCACGGCGGCGGGGAGCAGCAGGAGGCCAGCGCGATTGCGGCTCCAGAACAGGGAGCTCGCTGCGATGCCCGCGAGGCTGGCCGTGGAGATATAGAGGGCGTGGTGCACCCAGCGCGCGCGACCGGTTCTCAGGGTGCCGGTGGCGACCGCCGCGCCGAGGGCGCAATTGGCGACATAACTCGTCGTCGCTGCGGTGAAGAGGACGGCAGGGTTCACGCTCACGTGCGGCTCCTTGCTACGACGACGTCAGGGCGAGCCAGGTGATGATGCTGTACGCCAGCCACCCCGCCGACAACACGAGACCGACGATCCCGGTGACGATGGCGGCGAGCGCCATGCCCCTGGCGTGGGATTCCTTCGAACGAGCAATGAACCCGAGCACGATCGCGACGATCGACAGCGGCAGGGTCCAGCCGAAGATGATGCCGCCGAGCACGCCGATGCTGCCGAGAACGACTCCCGTGGTGGCCAGGCGGGATGCCGGTCGGGCCGGCTTGGAAGCCGGAACCGGGGCCGCGGATGAGTAGGGCTGGTGCTGGGTTCCGGTCGGTGTGCCGGCACCCGGGTACGCGGGCTGCCCGTACGGCGAGCCCTGGTGCTGCTGACCGTACTGCGGCTGGGCTGGCTGCTGTCCGTACGGAAGCGGTGTGGCAGGGGTGGCCGGTGCGACCGGTGAGCCCTGCGGCCCAAAGCCCGGCGAGCTGGGCGGCGCGAATTCCGTGTGCCTCTGCGGAGCGGACGGCGCCTGCGGCGCGTGTCGCCCGGCTGGCGCCTGGGCGTACGGATTCGGTGGCGGCGTCTGGCTACGGTACGGCGGAGGAGATGCCGGAGGCATCTGCTGCGGTTCGGCTGCGGGAGGAGTCGCCTGGGGCGGAAGCGGTGGGCGCTCCGGCAGATCCTCGGGGCGCTGGGGGTCTGTCACGAAGGTTCTCCTGTCGCCGAAGCACGCGGGCGGTGGAACCCTCCGACAGCGTCAGCGGGCATCCAGAGTGACACCCTATCGCGGGAATTCGAGTGAATCCGCATGCGCGCCGCATCCGGTATATTGCCCGGTTGGCTCTGGCTGGTTTCCGGCCACGGAGAACGGCGAGTGTTCTCAGCGCACCTGGATTTCGGTGACCGGCAGCGTGGAATCGGCCGGGAAGTCGAGGGTCGACGGGGCGTGGCCCGCCATGATCAGCTGGGCGCCGAGTTCAGCGATCATCGCGCCGTTGTCCGTGCACAGCGACAGCGGCGGAATACGCAACGCCACTCCGGCTGCAGCGGCCCGTTCGGCGGCAAGCTCACGCACGCGGGAGTTGGCGACCACGCCACCGCCGAGGAGAAGGCGCGGCACCCCGTGGTCAGCACACGCCGCTATCGCTTTGGTGAGGAGCACGTCGGCGACCGCTTCGCGGAAGCTCGCCGCGACATCCGCAACCGGTACCTCGTTGCCGAGGTCCTGCTGTTTCTCGACCCACCGCGCGACCGAGGTCTTGAGCCCGGAGAACGAGAAGTCGTAGCGGTGCTTCGCCATGTCCTTGGGGTGGGTCAGCCCGCGGGGGAACCGGATCGCCGTCGGGTCGCCGAGCGCGGCGAGCCGGTCGATCTCGGGACCGCCGGGGTACGGGAGACCGAGCAGTCGTGCGACCTTGTCGAAGGCCTCCCCCGCCGCGTCGTCGATGGTCTCGCCCAGGAGTTCAACGTCGCTGACGAGGTCGCGGACGAGAAGCAGCGACGTGTGTCCGCCCGAGACGAGGAGGGCGATGGTCGGGTACTCGAACGGTGTGCCGGACTCGTCGAGAATGTCAGCGCCGACATGGCCGACGAGGTGGTTCACGGCATAGATCGGCTTGTCGAGAGCCACGGCGAGCGCTTTGGCCGCTCCGACACCGACCATGAGCGCACCGGACAGGCCGGGGCCGGATGTCACGGCGACGGCGTCGAGGTCATCGAGCGTGATTCCCGCCTCGGCGACGGCCGCGGTGAGCGCGGGCACGAGCGCCTCGAGGTGAGCACGTGCGGCGACCTCGGGCACGACGCCGCCGTATCTGGCGTGTTCGTCCATCGACGATGCGATGGTGTTGCTGAGCAGGGATCGTCCACGGACGATGCCGATCCCGGTCTCATCACACGACGTCTCGATACCGAGGACGAGCGGTGCCTCGCGATTCAGCCCGCTCATGGAGCGCCGACCACTGTTGACGGGCGGGCGAGGACGAGTTTCATCACGATGGCATCCACGTCGTCTGGTTGGTAGTAGCCGGGGCGCACGCCGATACCGACGAAGCCGAGGGAGTCGTAGAGCGCCTGCGCTGCGGTGTTGTCAGCCCGCACCTCAAGGAACACCTCGCGCGCACCCGCCTCCCTGGCCGTCCGGATCAGCGCGTGCATGAGCACGCGACCGAGTCCCATCCGGCGCGCCTCGGCGGCAACCGCGATCGTCTGGACGTCGGCTTCGGTTGCGCCAGGCAAAAGCATCAGCCCGGCGTAGCCCTGGATGATCTCCGGAGCGCCGAGCGGCGTCGCGACAACGTACGACGTGTTCTTCGATTCCAGTTCGTCGCGCAACATCGACTCGGACCAGGCATCCGTCGCGAAGACGCTGCGCTCGATCCGGAGGATCTGGGGAAGGTCGGCGACGACGGCGCGGCGCAACTGCCAGGTCATGACGTCACCCGCTTGCGCGACGACATACTGACATCCGGTGACCGCAGATACAGCGGTTCGTCCGCCGCGAAGTCTTTCCCGGCCGCCCAGGTCAGTTCGGCGAGCATTCCGAGAGCTCCCGCTGACACGGCTGCGGCCTCGAGCCGAGTGCCGGCAGACGCCGGTACATCCTCGGGCTTTGCCAGCCCGGGGCCGCCGACGCGGACCGGAAGACCCGCAGCGGACAGGCCGGTGTACGCCGACCAGTACAGCTCTTTGCGCCTCGCGTCGGTCTCGACGAGAAGGTTGCCGTTGTTGCCCGCCGAGTACCAGGCGAAGGCCACGGCATCGTGGCTGACGAGAGGCACGACGGGTTTGCCGGCGCCGAACGCGAATGCGCGCGCAGCGGCGATGCCGATCCTCAACCCGGTGAACGGTCCGGGGCCCATGCCGCACGCGATCGCGGAGAGTTCCGCGGGTGCGACACCTGCCTCGCGGAGGGTGTCGCGCAGAAGCGCCCCGACGACCTCGGCGTGGCTCATGGTGTCATCGATCGCCTGTTCGGCGAGGATGCCGCCGTCCCGGTCGACCACGGCGACGGAGGTGCCGGTGGAGGAATCTATGGCGAGAAGCACGCAGTCAAGCCTACGCGCTCAGGCAGTCAGACGGTGCCGGGCGTCGCCCGGGTGATGCGGATGCGACGGGGCTCGTCCCCGGCATCCGCCGCGTCTGCGTCCAGTTCGCTTTCGGACGCGCCGGTCGGCCGCTCGATTTCGACATTGACCCATCCCGGGGCGATCGCGTCGACAAGCCCCCTGCCCCACTCGACAATGACGACGCTCCTGGCGAAATCGATGTCGAGATCGTCGAGTTCGATGGCCTCGCTCAGCCGGTACGCGTCGACGTGCACAAGTGGTGGCCCCCCGACGAGGTTCGGGTGTGTGCGGGCGAGCACAAAGGTGGGGCTCGTCACTGGTCCGCGAACGCCCAGCCCCTCTCCGATACCTCGGGTCAGCGTGGTCTTGCCTGCCCCAAGCGGGCCGCTGAGCACGAGCAGGTCTCCCGCCTGGAGCGACGCGCCGAGCCGGACTCCCAGTTCGTGCATGTCGTCCGACGTGTCGACCGTCGCTTCGAACGGCAACTCGATCACGGGACGTACCGCCTCGCGACGCGTGCACCGATCCGGGTGACGATCTCGTAGTTGATCGTGTTGGCGGCCTCGGCCCACTCGGTCGCACTTGGCACACCAGAGGTGGGATCACCGAAAAGAATCACATCGTCTCCGACGGCGACGACAAGGTCTCCGATATCGACGACGAATTGGTCCATGGCAATGCGGCCAGCGACCCGAAACCGGGAACCGGCGATCGAGACCTGCCCGGCGCCCGAGGCCTGGCGCGGAACGCCGTCTGCGTATCCGAGCGGAACGAGAGCGAGCGTCGATTCACCGGTCGTTCGGTAGGTGTAGCTGTACGAGACGCCGCTGCCAGCGGGAACCCGGCGCACAGCCGCGATCCTGCCCCTCAGCGTCATCACAGGCACGAGCCCGAGATCTGCCGAGCTGCGATTGTCGAACGGCGAGAGGCCGTACATGCCGATGCCGATGCGCACGGTGTTGAATCGTGACTCAGGCAGGTCGATCGCCGCCGCCGTCGCCGCGAGGTGAACGAGTTCGGGCGCCAGTCCCGCTTTTTCGGCGAGGTCCAGCCCGCGGCGGAAAACAGCGACGGCGGCCAGGTCGTCGTCGACGGACGCGTTCGAGAGGTGCGAGAAAATGCCCCGAATCGTGAGCGTCCCCTCCTCTTCGAGACGGCGGGCGTGATCAAAAACGTCAGTCCAGTCGGCTTCGGCGATGCCGTTTCTGCTGAGACCGGTGTCGAGTTTGAGGTGCACAGCCGCACGGGACGTTCCGGCGCCGCGGGCGATCGCATCGAGCTGGGCGGCCGATGAGGCGCCGAGGTCGATCCCCGCGTCCACCGCTGCCGCGAAGTTCGCTCCCTCCTCGTGCAGCCAGCAGAGCACGGGCGCGTCGATACCGGCGGAGCGCAGCGCCAGCGCCTCGGGAATGTCGGCGGTCCCGAGCCAGTCAGCTCCGCCGGCGAGCGCGGCGCGGGCCACGGGCACGGCACCGTGGCCGTATGCGTCGGCCTTGACCACCGCGACGAGGTGCGGCGTACCGATTCGAGCGCGCAGGGTGCGGATGTTCGCGGTCACCGCCCCGAGGTCGACGACCGCCTCACGGAACGCCGTCATGCGGCATCCGTCGTGGTCTCAACCAGCAGTGGTTCTGCACGCTCGGCGAGGACGAAAGCGATCGCTGCCCCGGCGTCGTGGCTCATCGAGAGGTGCAGCGAGGTGATGCCGCGAGCGGCGACCACCTCCGCCGTCTCACCGGACAGCTCGAACCGCGGGTCGCCCTGCGAGTCGTTGGTCACGATGATTTCGAGCCAGTGCACGCCATCCGAACTCCCGAGGGCCTTGATGAGCGCTTCTTTCGCCGCGAAGCGGCCGGCAAGGGAGCGAAGAGGCTTATCCTGTTCGCTGGGAGCGAACAGACGATCGCGCAACCGGGGCGTCCGGTCGACAGCGCGTTCAAATCGCGCCAGATCAACCAGGTCGACTCCGATGCCGACGATCACGCTGTTCCTCTCTCCCCCGCCGGGAGTCCTGCTACTCGACGGTGACGGACTTGGCCAGGTTGCGGGGCTGGTCGACGTCGAGACCCTTCGCGCTCGCCAGCTCCATCGCAAAGATCTGCAGCGGGATGACGGCGAGGAGCGGCTCGAACAGCGGCGCGGCCAGCGGGATGCGGAGCACCACGTCGGTGAACGGCAGAACCGACGCGTCGCCCTCTTCGGCGATCGCGATGACCTTCGCGCCGCGGGCACGGATCTCCTGGATGTTGGAGACGACCTTCGAGTGAATGGTCGCGGAGGCACGCGGGCTCGGAACGACGACGAAGACCGGCTGGCCTGGTTCGATCAACGCGATCGGGCCGTGCTTGAGCTCACCGGCGGCGAAGCCCTCAGCGTGGATGTACGCGAGTTCCTTGAGCTTGAGCGCACCCTCGAGGGCGATCGGGAAGCCGACGTGGCGACCGAGGAACAGCACGGCACGGGAGTCGCTCATCCATCGGGCAAGCTGCACGACGACATCCTGCTCACCGAGGATGGTGCGGATCTTCTCCGGGATGGCGAGGAGTTCGGCGGACTGCTCCGCGAGCATCTCGCTCGACTGGGCACCGCGAACGCGAGCGAGGTGCAGCGCGAACAGGTACAGCGCGGTGATCTGGGCGACGAACGCCTTGGTGGATGCGACGGCGACCTCTGGCCCGGCGTGGGTATAGACGACGGCGTCCGATTCACGCGGGATGGTCGCACCCTGCGTGTTGCAGATCGACAGCGTCTTGGCGCCGGCGTCGCTTGCGTACTTGACCGCCATGAGTGTGTCCATGGTCTCACCGGACTGGCTGATGGAGACGACGAGGGTCTGCGGCGTGATGACGGGTTCGCGGTAGCGGAACTCGTGGCTGAGCTCGACGTCGACCGGGATGCCGGCCCACTTCTCGAGGGCGTACTTGCCGACCTGGCCAGCGTAGGACGCCGTTCCGCATGCGACGACGACGATCCGGTTGATATCGGCGAACAGCTCGTCAAGACCGTTGAGCTCGGGGATGACGACCCGGCCCTCTTCGTCGATGCGGCCGCGCAGGGTGTTGGCGACGGCATCCGGCTCTTCGTCGATTTCCTTGGCCATGAAGCTCGACCAGCCGCCCTTTTCGGCAGCCGAGGCATCCCACTGGATCTCGAACGGCTCGACCTCGACGGCCTCACCGAAGAAGTCCGTCACAGAGACGGCGTCCGGGGTGATCGAGACGATCTGGTCCTGGCCGATGGCGAGGGCACTCTGGGTGTATTCAACGAACGCGGCGACGTCGGACGCGAGGAAGTTCTCGCCGTCGCCGAGGCCGATGACGAGCGGCGAGTTGCGGCGCGCTCCGACGACGAGGCCGGGCTCTTCTTCGTGCACAGCGAGGAGCGTGAAGGCTCCCTCGAGCTGGGCGACGACGTGCTGGAACGCCTCGCGGAGGTTCTTGGTCTTGCGGTATTCACGGCCGAGGAGCACCGCGGCAACCTCGGAGTCGGTCTCGCTGATGAACGTGTAGCCGTCGGCGACAAGTTCCTTCTTGAGCGGAGCGAAGTTCTCGATGATGCCGTTGTGGATCAGTGCGAGCTTGCCGTCATCACCGAGGTGAGGGTGGGCGTTCTGGTCGGTCGGGGCACCGTGGGTGGCCCAGCGGGTGTGTCCGATCCCGGTGTGGCTGACTTCCATGGCGCTGCCCTTGACGTCTCCGGCGAGGACGGCAAGCTTTCCAGCGCGCTTCCGGGTACGGATTGCACCCGTCTCGTCGATAACGGCGACGCCGGCGGAGTCATACCCGCGATACTCCAGACGGCCGAGACCGCTGAGAAGAACATTAATACTGTCGTTGCTGCCAACGTAACCGACGATTCCACACATGGGCTCAACGATAGCGGCAATAGACTGGGAACCTTATGTCGGACCCCTCCCACGGCTCAACCGCGACCGCCCAGCCCACCCCGTTCGTGGAAATCGACCGTTCTGACTGGTCAAGACTCGCCCCCACCGCCGAATCCCCGCTCACAGACGCCGAGGTATTCCAGCTGCGTGGCCTGGGTGACCGCCTGGACCTGCGGGAGGTTGAAGAGGTCTATCTGCCCCTCAGCCGCCTGCTGAGCCTCTACGTGGCCAACGCAAAGAAGCTGCACGAGTCGACGAGCGCATTTCTCGGTGAAAAGACGGAGCGCACGCCATTCGTCATCGGCGTCGCCGGCTCCGTTGCCGTCGGCAAGTCGACGGTGGCCAGACTCCTCCGCGAGCTCATGTCGCGCTGGCCGGACACCCCGCGGGTCGAGCTGATCACCACGGACGGGTTCCTCTACCCGAATGCTGAACTCAAGCGCCGAGGGATCATGGATCGCAAGGGGTTCCCCGAGTCCTATGACCGTCGCGCCCTGCTCCGGTTCGTCAGCGCCGTCAAAAGCGGTGCGCACGAGGTCCGGGCGCCGTTTTACTCCCACCTGAAGTACGACATCGTGCCGGACGCCCAGGTCGTCGTCCGCCGGCCGGATGTGCTCATCGTCGAGGGGCTCAACGTGCTGCAGCCCGCCGGGAACGGAAACCGCCTCACGGTGAGTGACCTCTTCGATTTCAGCGTCTACGTCGACGCCCGGTCCTCCGACATCGCCGCCTGGTACGAGGAACGGTTCATGGCGCTTCAGCGTGGAGCGTTCACCAACCCCAACTCGTTCTTCAACGTGTATGCGTCACTCACCGAGGATGAGGCCCGAGCGAAGGCGCGGTTCTACTGGCGTGAGGTCAACGAACCGAACCTGCTCGAGAACATCCGTCCCACCCGCGCACGAGCCAAGCTCGTGCTCCGGAAGGCGTCAGACCACACGGTGAGCCAGGTTCTTCTCCGGAAGGTCTGAGCCAGCGAAAAAGCCCCGGTCTCTCGTTCGAGCGATCGGGGCTTTTTCGTAACCTGGAATGTCAGACGGCGAGACGCTCCCGCACGACATCCGCCAGAGCATGAGCGAGGCGGTCAGCGGTCGGCTGATCAGCCGCTTCGACCATCACGCGGACCAGCTGTTCGGTGCCACTGGGCCGCAGCAGGACCCGGCCGGTCTCACCGAGTTCCTCCTGCGCCGACAGCACGGCTGCGGCGAGGACCTCATCGGTGTGGATGCCGTTGCGGTCGACGTCCTTGACGTTGACCAGGATCTGCGGGTACACATCCATCACCGCAGCCAGCTCAGCGGCGGTCTTTCCGGTACGCGCCATCTCGCTGACGAGGTGGAGACCGGTCAGGATGCCGTCTCCCGTCGTCGCGAATTCACTCATGATCACATGGCCGGACTGCTCGCCACCGAGGGCGTAGCCGTTCTCATTCATGGCTTCGAGAACGTACCGGTCACCAACCTTGGTTTTCACCACGGCGATGCCGTGCTCTTCCATCGCGATGGTCAGACCGAGGTTGCTCATCACCGTGGCGACGAGGGTGTTGTCCGTGAGGTGGCCGCGTTCCTTCATCGAGACGGCGAGGATCGCCATGATCTGGTCACCGTTGATGACGGTGCCATTGGCGTCGACAGCAAGGCAGCGGTCAGCGTCGCCGTCGTGCGCGATACCGATGTCGGCACCGTGCTCGATGACGGCTTTCGCCAGCAGATCGAGGTGGGTCGATCCGACGCCATCGTTGATGTTCATGCCGTCGGGGTCGTTCCCGATGATGGTGAGCGTCGCACCGGCGTCGCGGAACACCTCGGGCGAGACGCCCGCTGCGGCACCGTGGGCGCAGTCGAGGACGACATGGATGCCGTCGAGGCGATGCGGGAGGCTGCCGAGAAGATGCACGACGTAGCGGTCCTCAGCATCCGCGAACCGGCGGATGCGGCCGACGCCTGGCCCGGTGGGCGCGAGGTTCGGCTCGGTGAGGTAGTGCTCGATCCGCGCCTCGACGTCGTCCGGCAGTTTGCGACCGCCACGGGCGAAGATCTTGATGCCGTTGTCGGGCGCAGGGTTGTGGCTCGCCGAGATCATGACACCGAAGTCGGCGTCGATGTCGGCGATGAGGAAGGCCGCGGCGGGAGTCGGGATGACTCCGGCGTCGAGAACGTCCACTCCGCTGGAAGCGAGGCCGGCGGCAACAGCGGCGGCGAGGAAGTCGCCGGAGACACGGGGGTCGCGGGCGAGAACGGCGACGGGACGTTTCCCGGCGGCGCGGCGGGCCTCAGCACTACGGCCTTGCCCAAGCACCACTGCGGTGGCTTGGGCAAGGCCGAGAGCGAGGTCTGCCGTCAGGTCGACGTTCGCGAGACCGCGAACACCGTCAGTACCAAACAGGCGAGACATGACAAGCAGTCCAGGACCGAGGCGCGATTAGCGCTTCGAGAACTGAGGTGCCTTACGTGCCTTCTTGAGTCCGGCCTTCTTGCGCTCCTTGACGCGAGCGTCACGGGAGAGGAAGCCGGCTGCCTTCAGCGTTGCGCGGTTGTTCTCTTCGTCGATCTGGTTGAGCGCACGCGCGATACCGAGACGAAGGGCTCCGGCCTGGCCGGAGGGGCCGCCGCCGGAGATACGTGCGATGACGTCGTATCCACCTGCGAGGTCGAGAACCGTGAACGGGTCGTTGATGAGCTGCTGGTGCAGCTTGTTCGGGAAGTAGTCGGCGAGCTCACGGCCGTTGACCGTGATGGTGCCCGAGCCGGGGACGAGGCGCACGCGGGCGATGGCCTGCTTGCGACGGCCGACGGCTGCTCCGGGAACGCTGAGTGCCGGGCGAGCTGCCTTGGGAGCTGCTTCGTTGGGCGTCTCGGTGGAGAAGCTCTCCGGGGCCGATGCGATGGAATCTGAAATATTCGCCACTGTAGGAATCCTTATGTCTCTTCGGCGCTTACTGGGCGACCTGGTCGAGGGTGTACGTCTTGGGCTGCTGAGCGGCGTGCGGGTGCTCGGAACCGGTGTAGACCTTCAGCTTGCGCAGCTGCGCAGCGCCGAGGGAGTTCTTGGGGAGCATGCCGCGAACGGCCTTCTCCACCGCACGACCCGGGTTCTTCTCGAGCAGTTCGGCGTAAGTCACAGCCTTGATGCCGCCCGGGTAACCCGAGTGACGGTAGGCCTTCTTCTGGAGGAGCTTCTGGCCGGTGAGGGCAACCTTGTCGGCGTTGATGATGATGACGAAGTCACCGGTGTCCATGTGGTTCGCAAAAGTTGCCTTGTGCTTTCCACGGAGGAGGATGGCGACGTGGCTGGCCAGGCGGCCGAGCACGATGTCGGTGGCGTCGATGATGAACCAGTCCCGCTGGATCTCAGATGCCTTGGGGGTATAAGTGCGCGTCACAGTAGTGCTGCTTTCTTGTCGTAAGTTGGTTGGTCGTGAATCCCGCTCCGTTGGGAGTTCCAGAACTGGAACGCCGCAGGTGGAGGGCTCAACTTCGGATGCCGCACTGCAGTGAGCGCAGACACCAAGGGGTAAGCCTACCCGGCCTCATCATCGGGGTCAAACTCGGCGAACGGATCCGGGCCGTCGCCGAGCGACCGGCGCTGTCTCGTCAGTTCGGCGCGCTGCCCCAGCAGGGCATCCGAGGGGTAACCGACCTCGGCCAGGGTGAGGCCCCGGGCGGGCATCACCGCGAATTCGTTGGAACGCTCGAGTTCCGCCCGCAACCGTTCGGCGTCCTCCACGTCGAGCTTCCCCTCCCCCACAGCGACACACACACCGACGAGCGCCCGCACCATGCTGTGGCAGAACGCATCGGCACGCACGTCAGCGACGAGAACTCCGTGGGCGTCCCTGCGCCAGCTGAACCGCTGGAGGGTGCGGATGGTCGTACGCCCGTCACGCGGACGGCAATACGTCGCGAAATCCCGCAGTCCCGTGAGACTGCTGGCAGCGGCATCCATCCTCGCCACGTCGAGCGGGGCGGGATGCCACGTGGTCTGGGCGCGCTCCAGTGGACTCCGGAACGACAGGCTGTCAGCGATCCGGTACTCGTACCGCCGCCAGACCGCGGAGAAACGGGCGTCGAAACCCGGCGGGGCCGGAACAGCGTTCGTGATCACGACATCGGGGTACTGGCCGAGGACACCGTTCACCTTGCGGCGGAGGGCGCTGCCGGTCGGGTGTAACCCATCGCGGGTCACCCGGCCGCGCCGAACGCGTTCGACGCGGTCAGCGTCAAGGTCGAGGTGCGCTACCTGACCTGTGGCGTGGACCCCGGTGTCTGTTCGTCCGGCCACCGCCACGAGGATCTTCTCGCCCTGCTGGCCGAGGATGGTCGTAATCGCGTCCTCGAGAACGCCCTGCACCGTGCGGAGGCCCGGTTGCTTCGCCCACCCGGAGAACGCGGTTCCGTCGTACGCGATGTCGAGGCGGAATCGCTGGATCTGGGTCACCCCCACAGTTTACGGTCGCCGTCAGTACTCGATGACGAGCGCGATCTCCTGGGTTGTCGCGCGGAATCCAAGCCGTTCGTACAGGCTGTTGGCGCCCGTCGGGCTTGCGGTGTCGACATCGAGAACGGCTCGCTCCAGTCCGGCCTCTCCGAAGGACGTGAGCAAGCGCGAGATGAGCGCGGGGGCAAGCCGCCTGCCACGCCAGTCGCGCACGACACCGATGAGTTCGATGTATCCCGAGCTGAAGCCCTGGGCCTCCCAGTCGTGCTCGTTGAGCGAGGTCAGCGCGAACGCGACAACGCGCGCATCCGCCCCTTCGCCATCGACAGCGACCCACGACAGCTCTGGCCGGAACTTCGAGCTGCCGGTGAACTTCGCCCACTCCTCCGGTATCCGTGGCTGGCTGCCCCAGTGATCGCGAAATGCATCATTCCGCGCCAGTCGTGCCGCTTCGAACAGGTTCGGAGTGCAGGGCAGGATACGGATGCCTTCGGGCGCGGCCACCACGGGAACAGGTTCCGCCGCGACGCGATTCATGGTGGTGAAGTAGCGCGAGATCACGAAGCCCATGTCCTGGGCGAGCGCGAGGGCCGCGTCGTTGCCGTGTGCAACGTCGATCATCGACCAGCCCGGCACCGTCTTCTCCGACGTGGCGAGCTGCTGCTGTGAACGCGCACGCTGCCAGTCGAGCAGGCGCCGGCCGATACCCCGTCCGCGCAGGTCGGGCCGCACGGTTCCCGGCAGATATGACTGCACCCGGCTGTCCTGTCCTGGGCCGAGGATCACGAACCCGTACGCAGCAACCGCGCCGTCGGAGTCGATCGCGACCAGCGAGTCACGGGACATGTCGATGTGGGCGGCGCGGAAGTCGTCCTCCAGGTCCTCGCGCGTTGCCGCCCATTCCGGGTGGTCGAGCCGGTCCGAGAGAATCTGCGTTGCATGAATCGCGTCGATGTCCTCGCGGGTTGCCGGGCGCCACAGAACGACGTCAGGGGAACTCGGCAGCGGCAGTTCTCGCGGGGCATCGATTCGGTGGCTGAGAGGGGCACGGTCTGAATCCATCCCTCAAGCCTATGGGGCGCAAACAGACGAAGCCCCCGGTATCCGTATGGATACCGGGGGCTTCGCTGATCGCGAAATGCCTACTTGTCTTCGGCCTTCTCGGCGTCAGCAGCTTCGGTGTCGGCTTCAACAGCCTCGGCCTCAGGGGCTTCTTCGACGACAGCTTCGTCAGCCGCGGTCTCCTCGGCGACGACCGGTGCAGCCTTCTCCGTGGTGGTCTTCGACTTCTTCACCTTGGGGGTGACGGGCTCGAGAACCAGTTCGATCTGAACCATCGATGCGTTGTCACCCTTGCGGAAACCAAGCTTCGTGATGCGGGTGTATCCACCCTCACGCTCGGCGACCAGGGGCGCGATTTCGGTGAAGAGCTCGTGGACGACCGAGGTGTCTCCGATGATTCGCATGACGCGACGACGGGCGTGGAGGTCTCCACGCTTCGCGAAGGTGATGAGGCGCTCGGCGATCGGACGGAGGCGCTTGGCCTTCGTCTCGGTCGTCTTGATGCTCTTGTGGGTGAACAGGGCTGCGGCCAGGTTGGCGAGCATGAGACGCTCGTGCGCTGGGCCGCCTCCGAGGCGGGGGCCTTTAGTGGGAGTAGGCATTGTCGTTAATCTCCAGTGTCAATAATGAAAAGGCGTCGAGGACGAGCCTTAGTTGCTTGTCTCGTCTTCGTAACCCGAGTAGAAGTGGGCGCCGTCGAATCCGGGAACCGAATCCTTGAGCGAGAGGCCCATTTCCACGAGCTTGTCGCGAACCTCATCGACCGACTTCTGGCCGAAGTTGCGGATGTTCATCAGCTGCGTCTCGCTCAGGGCGACGAGCTCGGACACCGTGTTGATGCCCTCGCGCTTGAGGCAGTTGTATGACCGAACTGAGAGGTCCAGGTCTTCGATCGGGATCGACAGTTCACTGGAGAGCACAGCGTCGACCGGCGCGGGGCCGATCTCGATGCCTTCAGCGGCGTTGTTGAGCTCGCGGGCGAGGCCGAACAGTTCAACGAGGGTCTTACCGGCGGAGGCGATGGCGTCGCGCGGCGTGATGGCCGCCTTCGTCTCGACATCGACGACCAGGCGGTCGAAGTCGGTGCGCTCACCGGCACGAGTTGCCTCGACGCGGTAGGTGACCTTGAGAACGGGTGAGTAGATCGAGTCGATCGGGATCTGGCCGGCCTCGGAGAACTCGTTGCGGTTCTGCGTGGCGGAAACGTAGCCACGGCCACGCTCGATCGTCAGTTCAAGTTCGAACTTCGCCTTGTCGTTCAGGGTGGCGATGACGAGTTCCGGGTTGTGCACCTCGACACCGGCAGGAGCCGAGATGTCTGCGGCGGTAACCTGGCCGGCACCGGTCTTACGGAGGTAAGCGGTGATCGGCTCGTCGTGCTCGCTCGAGACAACGAGGCCCTTGATGTTCAGGATGATCTCGGTTGCATCTTCCTTCACACCGGGGATGGTGCTGAACTCGTGCAGTACGCCATCGATGCGGATGCTGGTTACAGCAGCGCCCGGGATGGAAGAAAGCAGGGTGCGGCGAAGTGAGTTACCGAGGGTGTAACCGAAGCCAGGCTCCAGTGGCTCAATCACGAACCGGCTGCGGAACTCTGAGATGTTCTCTTCGGTGAGCGTTGGGCGCTGTGCAATAAGCACTATGTGTTCCTTTCGGCTAAGTGTCCGCTATATGACACTTGCAATGGCGAGGTATGAAGTTGTGTCGTCAACGGTCGATTGAGCAGTGCCTGCCAGGCACTGCTCAATCGACCATGAGTAGAGATTTAGACGCGGCGACGCTTGGGCGGACGGCAGCCGTTGTGCGCCTGCGGGGTGACGTCGTTGATCGAACCGACTTCGAGGCCAGCAGCCTGAAGTGAACGGATCGCGGTCTCGCGGCCGGAGCCGGGTCCCTTGACGAAGACGTCAACCTTCTTCATGCCGTGTTCCTGCGCCTGGCGTGCTGCCGATTCTGCGGCGAGCTGAGCGGCGAACGGGGTCGACTTACGCGAACCCTTGAAGCCCACTCCACCGGAGGAAGCCCAGCTGATGACGGCGCCCGTGGGGTCCGTGATCGAGACGATGGTGTTGTTGAACGTCGACTTGATGTGGGCCTGGCCCACTGCGATGTTCTTCTTTTCTTTCTTACGCGGCTTGCGAGCAGCCGACTTGGGTGCAGCCATTGATTACTCCTAAATTCTTCTGGCGAGACTCGAGGCCGATGGCCTAGCGAGCCTTCTTCTTGCCGGCTACGGTGCGCTTCGGGCCCTTGCGGGTACGAGCGTTGGTCTTGGTGCGCTGACCACGGACGGGCAGGCCGCGACGGTGGCGAATGCCCTCGTAGCTTCCGATTTCGACCTTGCGGCGGATGTCGGCCTGAACCTCACGGCGGAGGTCACCCTCCACCTTGTAGTTGCCTTCGATGTAGTCGCGGAGCTGGATCAGCTGGTCGTCGCTGAGGTCCTTCACGCGGATGTTTCCGTCAATTCCGGTGTCCGCGAGGGTCTGTACAGACCGCGTGCGTCCAACACCGTAAATGTACGTCAGTGCGATTTCCACGCGCTTATCGCGGGGAATATCTACGCCGGCGAGACGTGCCATGGTGGCTTCTCCTAGGAGTTAGTGGAGGTGTGGAGCAGTTCCTGTGCCCGGGCCTCCGACCCGAGGTGTCACTCGAATGAGATCTGGAACTGCCGAATATGTTGTTGCTGGTCGTGCGGTGAGTTATCGAGATCAGATCTCGATACGTTCCGGGCAAGCGTGCCCGGAACACTCGATCTTGATCACTCCGAACGCTGCGCGTCCGGGGTGATCAACCCTGGCGCTGCTTGTGGCGCGGGTTGTCGCAGATGACCATGACGCGTCCGTTGCGACGAATGACCTTGCACTTGTCACAAATCTTCTTGACGCTGGGGTTGACCTTCATGTGATTCTCTCTTTTCGCTGTCGTCGTGCCTGCATGCCCGGTATGGGCATAGAGGCCGTTACTTACAGCGCGTCCTACTTGTAGCGGTAAACGATCCGGCCGCGGGTCAGATCGTATGGGCTGAGCTCAACGATCACGCGGTCCTCGGGGAGGATGCGGATGTAGTGCTGACGCATCTTGCCGCTAATCGTGGCAAGAACGCGGTGGCCGTTGGTCAGCTCAACGCGAAACATCGCGTTGGGCAGAGCTTCGACTACTGCGCCTTCGATCTCAATGACACCGTCTTTTTTGGCCATACACTCACTGTCGCTCAAAGTAGGTCGCACTGGTCGTGCGGATGGATTGTGGTGCTGCTTGCTCCGTTTGGAGAACACACAGAAAGCGTGCACAAAGCACCAACGGACAATCCTATGTTAATTGGCGCAGATTCGCCAATCGATTCTCACGCTCTGGCCTTCGACACCACGTCGACGATTTCACCGAACAACGGATGCTCCGGCGCCAGTCCGGTGACGCGCTCCACAAACGCCGGAGCGTCGAGTTCTGCCAGCAGCTGCCGCATTTCGGCACTCTGCTCATCGTCGGCCACGTCGAAGCGCAGCGCCTGCCCGATGGCGTCGAGGAGGGCGCTGTGTCCCATCCCCCGTTCGGCGAGTTCCGCGGCCGGGCCGATGAACCGTTCGCTCCGTGACAGCTTGCGGAGCGGCTGCCGGCCGACCCGCTGTACGGTGTCGGGCAGGTGCGGGTTGGCGAACCGCCCGAGGATCTTCTCCCGGTATGCGGCCTGCGTCTCAGCGTCGATGCCGTGCTTGACCACGAGGAGCGCGCTCGTTTCCTCGAGGACCAGGCGGACCGCATCCGCGACCTGGGGCGTGGCGAGCGCGTCGGAGATCCTGTCGATCCCTGCAGCGAACCCGTAGTACGCAGCGGTGGCGTGCCCGGTGTTGACGGTGAAGAGCTTCCGCTCGATGTACGGGCCGAGCGCGTCGACAAATGTCGCGCCGGGGATGTCCGGCGCGTTCGCTCCGAACGGGCCGGACTCGATGACCCACTCGTAGAAGGTCTCGACCGTGACGTCGATCCCCGCTGAACCCGCCTGGCCGGGGACGATGCGATCGACGGCCGTGTTGGCGAAGATCGCGCGGGGGCTCAGCGCCTCCCACTCCTCCGGCGCAACGCTTGCCTGCACCTCGGTCTTGAGCACGTCGGTCGCGTTGATGGCGTTTTCACACGCCATGACCGCGAGTGGCGGAAGCCCGGAATCGCGCAGGGCGAGTGCCCGGGCGATCACCGGGGCGACGAATCGCAGGATGTTCGGGCCGACGGCCGTCGTGACGACGTCGGCCGTCTGGATCTCGGAGATCAATTCGTTTTCGGAGCTGGCGCTGTTGATCGCACGGAAGCCGGTGACGGTGCGGACCTGGCCACCCTCACCGACCTCGTGCACGTCATAGCTCGGTGCCGCATCGAGCGCGTCGATGAGCTCCGCGTTCACATCGGCGAAGACAACCTCGTAGCCGGCGTCGTGAAGCAGCAGGCCGACGAATCCGCGACCGATGTTGCCTGCGCCGAAGTGAACGGCTTTCATTCTGCGTTGACCTCCTCGAGCAGCGCGAACAGTTCGTTCGCGTCTGACGCGTTGAGGAGCTTCTGGACCTCGTCCTCGTCTGAGAACACGATGGCGATCTTCGAGAGGATCTCCAGGTGCTCGTTGTTGAGTCCGGCGATGCCGACGGCGAAGCGAACCTCGTCACCGTTCCAGTCGATCGGTTCGGCGTACCTCACGATCGAGAGCGCCGACCGGGTGATCGTGTCCTTCGCCTCGTTGGTGCCGTGCGGGATGGCGAGGTAGTTCCCCATGTAGGTGGAGACGGATCCCTCGCGTTCGAGCATGGCGTCGACGTACCCGGGCTTCACCGCGCCCGCGGAGACAAGGAGCTCTCCGGCTTCGCGGATGGCGTCGTCCCTCGTTGTGGCCGACCCCTTTGCCTTGATGTTGTCGACGGTCAGGATATTTCCGGTCATGCTGTTCCCCCCTGGTTGTTGCGCTTGACGATCTCGACCACGTCATCGTACTTCGGGCTGTTCATGAAGTTGTCGACGGAGACGTGCTGCGAGTTCGGCGACTTCTCTCGCGCCCGGTCGGTCAGGTCCTGGTGTGTGATCACGAGGTCCGCGTCGCCGGTGAGGTTCGCAATGGCCTGGTTGGTCACCGTGATGCCGTCGACCCCCGCCTTCTTGATCTTGTTGCGCAGGACGGATGCTCCCATCGCGCTCGAGCCCATTCCCGCGTCGCAGGCGAAGACGATGTTCTTGACGAGCGTCGTCGTTGCGGTGCCTCCCGCGGAACCCGTGTCGGTGGTTCCCTCGTTGACGAGGCCGCCGAGCACGCTGCTCTGTTTGCCCTTGTTCGCCTCGGTGGCTGCGACAGCGGCGCTCATGTCACCGGCGTTGCCTGCAGCGAGGTCACGCTTGCGTGATGCCCGCAGGATGATCGCGGCGACGAGGAATGACACGGCGGTCGCGACAAGAACCGAGAGGATCACACCGAGGTAGCTGTCGTTCGCCGTCTGGATCAGCACGGCGATGATGCTTCCGGGGGACGCCGGCGCACGCAGTCCGCTCGAGAACAGCACGTTGGTGGCGACACCGGACATTCCACCCGCGATGACGGCGAGGAGGAGAGCCGGCTTCATCAGCACGTACGGGAAGTAGATCTCGTGGATTCCGCCGAAGAAGTGGATGATGATCGCCCCGGGGGCGCTCGCACGGGCGATGCCGAGTCCGAAGAACGAGTAGGCGAGGAGGATTCCGAGCCCGGGGCCGGGGTTGGCCTCGATCAGGAACAAAATGCTCTTTCCGCTTTCTTCCACCTGCTGCACACCGAGCGGGGTGAAGACGCCGTGGTTGATCGCGTTGTTGAGGAACAGGATCTTGCCCGGCTCAACGAAGATGCTCACGAGCGGGAGGAGCGACAGGCTCACGAGCCAGTTGACCGCCGCCTCAAGCCAGGAGCTCAGCGTTGTGATGATCGGGGCGATGCCGAAGAACGCGACAACCGAAAGGATGGCACCGAGAATACCGGCGGAGAAGTTGTTGACGAGCATCTCGAATCCGGCTTTGATCTTGCCGTCCCAGATACTGTCGACCTTCTTCATCAGCCACGCGGCCAGCGGGCCCATGATCATCGCACCGATGAACATCGGGATCGAGGATCCGACGATGACACCCATTGTCGCGATCGTTCCGACCACACCACCGCGTTCGCCGTAAATCATCCGGCCACCGGTGTTCGCAATGAGGAGCGGGAGCAGATAGGTGA
This sequence comes from Mycetocola sp. TRD_SC_2, assembly GCF_055361225.1. Classification (NCBI taxonomy): domain Bacteria; kingdom Bacillati; phylum Actinomycetota; class Actinomycetes; order Micrococcales; family Microbacteriaceae; genus Mycetocola; species Mycetocola sp. TRD_SC_2. Next base: position 2,385,871 of record NZ_CM143954.1, read on the forward strand.
TCATCGGCCCGACCAGTCCGACGTACTGGGTAAAGGTGACGCCCTCATCGGTCTGGGCGAGAGTCGTGGCCGCGCCCTGCCAGCCGATGACATCCGCGTCGCCGAAGCCGCCGAGGATGCCGTTGGGCATCCAGCCGGTGGCGATGAAGAACGCGGTGATGAGGCCCCACGCAATGAACGCTGCGATGTTGGGCATCACCATTCCGGAGAGGAACGTGCCGAACCGCTGGACGCGGACCCGGGCACCTCCCGGCTTGTTGGGGGTAGACGTCGTCGTCATGATCGTGCCTCTTTCAGGGTGAGTGCAGCGGCGGCAACCGCTGCGCGGGATTCGGCCGCCCCGTCGGCGGCCAGTGCGATGCCGGCGAGGTGTCGAGCCTCGTCGAGAGTGAATTTCAGGAGGGAAGCCCGGACGTCGACGAGCGCCGGGGTGGACATGGAGAGGCTGGTGGCTCCCAGCCCGACGAGCACGACAGCGAGCAGTGGGTCTGCCGCAGCCTCGCCGCAGATCCCGACGGGTTTACCCGCTGCTGCGCCAGCCGCGCCGACCTCACCGACAAGGCGAAGCACGGCAGGATGCCACGGATCCTGGAACGCCGCGACGGAACCGAGCATGCGGTCGGCGGCGAGCGTGTACTGCGTGAGGTCGTTCGTTCCGATCGACGCGAAGTCGCTCTCGGCCGCGACCTTGTCTGCGAGGAGAGCGAGCGACGGAACCTCGACCATGACTCCGGCGGTCTTGATGCCGAATTCGCGGGCGAGCGCGACGAAGTACTGTGTCTCCTCGACGGTCGAGACCATCGGGGCCATCACCCAGAGTTCGGCGTCCGTCGCGGCATCCGCCTCGGCGAGCGCCGTGAGCTGCTCCCGGAGGATGTCTTCACTCGCGCGGAGTGCGCGGAGACCACGCAGACCGAGGGCGGGATTCTCCTCGTGAGCGTCGTTCAGGAACTGGAGTGGCTTGTCTGCACCGGCATCGAGGACGCGAACGACAACCTTCTTGCCGCCGAACGCCTCGAGCAGCCGCGTGTAGTGCTCCTTCTGTTGCTCGACGGTTGGGGCCGAGCCACCGGCGTCGAGGAAGAGGAATTCGGTGCGGAACAGCCCGACGCCTTCGGCTCCGGCATCGGCCGCCGCCTGTGCGCCGGCGGACGAACCGAGGTTCGCGAGCAGCGGAATGGCTGTGCCGTCGGCGAGCGCTCCCGGTGTGACCGGCGCAACAGCGGCAGCCTGACGTTCGGCGATGCGACGTTCGGCATCTGCGATCTGCTCATCGCTCGGGTCCGCGATCACGACGCCGGCGGGGGCGTCGATGATGACGCGGGTTCCTTCGGCCAGCCCCGTGGCATCCGCTGCGCCGACGACGGCGACGATGGACTTCTCGCGGGCGAGGATCGCGGTGTGTGAGGTGGGGCCGCCGTCGCTCGTGACGAGGCCGAGAACCTTGTCAAGATCGAGCATGGCGGTGTCGGCGGGTGCGAGGTCGCGGGCGACGAGAATGAACGGATGCTCCGGGTTGGGCACGCCGGGCGCGGCCACTCCCCCGAGGTCCGCGATGACCCGCTGCGACACGTCGTCGAGGTCGGCGGCGCGTTCAGCGAGATAACCGCCCATGGCGACGAGCTGGTCACGGAAAGACCCGAACGCCTCGAACACGGCGCGTTCCGCCGTCTTTCCTGCGGCGAGCGCTTCGTCGATCGCGTCGGAGAGCATCGGGTCCTCGGCCATCATGGCCTGGGCTTCGAGAACGTCCTTTGCGGCACCACCGGCGGACTGTCCTCGAGCTTCGAGTTCCCTCGCGACGACGCCGAGGGATGCCCGCGCCCTCTCCGATTCCTCGGCCTGAGTTCGCGCGCTCGGGGTATCGGCCGGTTCGGGGAGTGGGTCTGACATGCGTGCGACAACACCGACGGCCACGCCCTGGCCAATGCCGGTCCCGGTGAGGGTGCGCTCGGGCTCACTCGTCATGGTCGGTCACCAGGAGTTCGACGAGCTCGTCGAGAACGGTCTCGGCGTTGTCGCCATCTGCGGTCAGGGTGACGTAGTCACCGTGGTTGACGCCGAGCGAGATCACCCCGAGGATGCTCGCGGCGTTCACGGGCTTGCCGCTGCCCTTGGCGATGGTGACCTTCGACCCTGATGCACTCGCGGCCTGGGTGAAGAGTTTCGCGGGCCGCGCATGCAGCCCGTGGCTCGATCCGATTCGAACGGTGCGTTCAACCATGGGTGGGTCCTCCGTCGCTGCGTTGTGATTCCCCCTGCATCGACAACGCCCCTGCAGCTTCCAGGGCGAGGTCGAGGGCTTCGTCGCCGGATGGCGACGAGAAGATGGTGGCCGGAAGCACCGCGACGGCGACTCCGGCGGAGTCGGCGCTGCGGCGGACGTCGTCGAGGCGATCCCCGAGGTGCGGGCCGAGCAGCACGACGTCCGAACCCGGCAGTCGTTCGGGCATCGAATCGAGAGGGCACGCCTCCGCCGTCACGGGCAGGGACCGGGAGGTGGCAGACGTGCGGATGCGACGGGCGACGAAGGTACTCGACGCGCCTGCGCCACACACCACGAGGATTCTCATCGATCCGCCTCCATTGCCGTCCCGAACAGTCCTTGATCCCGCTGCTGCTCGCGGGCTGCCCCGATTCTCCCGCTGAACTCCGCCCGACTGCCACCATGAACTCTTCCGCCTCCCCGGAAAGCAACCGTTTCCTCCACCGGCGCCGCCCTTTCGATGGTTGACTCGACATGGACGCACCGCCGGCACGAGCTTCAGCGCCGGTGACAGAAGGAGAGCGCACCATGACCCGCGATCGACAGGACAGGATCCTTGCCTACCTTTCGCGCGCGGGCACCTGGGTGACAGCGGGTGAACTCGCCGACGTCCTCGGGGTGACGCCACGCAGCATCCGCAGCTATGTCACCGCCATCAAGGCACGCGCTGCCGGTCAGCCCGTGGTGGAGGCGGGACCGAACGGCTATCGCGTCGACGCGGATGCCTACGCCGCGTTCCGGTCAGCGGCCGTCGTCGATGTGACGGAGACGCCGCGGGACCGGCTGTATGGCATCGTGCGCCGGCTCGTCGACAGCCCGGACGGGCTCGACGTCTTCGACCTAGCCGACAGCCTGCACGTGTCGGAGTCGACGGTCGAGTCCGACCTCGCCCGGGTGCGCCTGCTGCTCTCCGAAGCCGAGCTCTCACTCACAAGGCGTGGCGGCACGGTCGCGCTTACCGGGACGGAACTCGCCAGGCGGCGGCTGCTGTCGCGGATGTTCCGCGAAGAGACGGAGCGCGGCATGATCGAGCTCGAGGCGATCCAGCGTGAGTTCTCGTTCCAGAGCCTCAGCGAATTCAAGACAGCGCTCATCGACATGCTCACCGAGCGCAACTACTCGCTCAACGACTACGGAATCGACAACGTCCTCCTCCACATCGCGATCGCCGTCGACCGGGTGTCGAAGGACCGTCACGTCCCGGAGACCGCCGCTGCCGCCGCGGAGCCGGCCGACGGCATCCCCTCTGACCTGTCGGCGCTCATCGCGCGCCACTTCGACACGGCTCTCGGCGCCGCAGACATCGACTACCTCTCCTACCTGCTCACCACGCGGGCGGTGATGCGGGCGCCGGACGCCGCCGACCCCGGGTACCTCAACCGGGCCGACCTCGATGTCGTGCGGAGCATCGTGAAGAACGCGGGCGAGGAGTACCTCGTCGACCTGTCCGATGAGGACTTCATCACGCGTCTCACCCTGCACGTGCAGAACCTGCTGCGTCGGGCGCACGAGCACTCGTACTCCCGGAACCCGATGGCCAGGTCGATCAAGACGTCGTATCCGATGATCTATGAGCTCGCCGTCTACATCGCCAGCAGGTTGCAGCAGCACGGCGCGGTGGAGATCAACGATGACGAGATCGCGTATATCGCGATGCACGTCGGGGCGCACCTGCAACAGCAGCAGTCCCGGTCGGATGAGGTGCTGCGCTGTGTTCTCGTCTGCCCGAACTACTACGACATGCACCTGCTGCTGCGTGACCGGGTGACGCTCATGCTCGGTGACGCGATCGAGGTGGTGCGGGTGGTGACGCGCTCCGATGTGGTCTGGGCCGACCTCGACGCCGACATCGTGCTGACGACGATCGAACCGCCGGTGCCCGACGAGAGAGTTCTCGTCATCCAGCCGTTCTTCACCCAGGGCGACGCCGACCGCGTACGGCAGGTCGTCAGCCGGATCCGCCGGGTGCACCGCCGTGCGCTCATCAAGGATGAGGTGCTGCAGTACTTCGACGCGTCGTTGTTCCTCCGCAACGAGACCGCGTCGAGCGAGGCGGCGATGATCCGGCGACTCGGCGACCTCATGGTCGCGCGCGGCATCATCGACGAGGACTACGTCGACGGGGCGATCGAACGCGAACGGATGTCGTCGACAGCGTTCACCGATTCGCTCGCTGTCCCGCACGCCATGGAGATGACGGCGCGCAGCACGTCGATCGCGATCGCCGTGAACGAGTCGAGCATGCCGTGGGGCGAGAACCGGGTGAACGTCGTTGCGCTCATCGCCTTCAGCGCGAGTGAGCGGGCGAACTTCCAGCGCGTGTTCGACCAGTTCGTCGAGGTGTTCTCCGAACGCGAGGACGTGCAGCGGATCGTGCGGCGGTCGACCGACTTCACGGCGTTCATCGACGAGCTCGTGCACACGATGGACTCCTGACGCGCACACCGCGCTGGCAGGTGCAGCACGGGCGCGCGAGCGGATGCCGCGGCATCCGTGAGCCGGGATCGCTTGCTCGGTCGATTCCGGTCGCTCCGGTCGAGGATTTTCAGCCAAAAGCGGCCGAGCAGGGCCGGGTCCAGCCACAAGTGGCCGAGCAATGCACGCGCGCAGCCGAACACGACCGCGAGCGGGTCAGCCGAGCAGCGCAGCGTTCATGCGGGCGGTGAGCTCGGGGTCGGTCGCGACATCCGAGCCGTCGACGGCGGTGATCGGAGCCGCGAGCCGCACGCTGGAGACGAGCCACGCGGCATCCGATCGCAGCAGCTCGCGAGTCTCGATTCGACGCGACTCACACGTGAACCCCTCGGCGGTGAGGATGTCGAACAGGTCCGCCTGGGTCGTTCCGGCGAGGATTCCGTGCTGGATCGCGGGCGTCACGATCGTGTTGCCCTGCCGGAGGAGAAGCGACGACGTCGGCCCTTCGAGCGCAAAACCGTCGGTCGACACGAAAACAGCGTCGTCTGCACCCCGCCGTTTCGCTTCGCGCAGCGCCGCCATGTTGACTGCGTACGACAGGGTCTTCGCGCCGACGAGCAGCCACGGTGCGTGCTCCCCCACATCATTCGCATAGCCGCGACTGAGGGTGACGACACGGATGCCACGGGTCCGCTCGGGAAAGTCGCCATCGACGATCGTGCCGGTCACCCAGCACGTCGGAGTGCCCGAACCGGTCCCCCGGGTGAGAACGAGCCGGATCGACGCCTGGCCTGTGTCGGGTAGCACCCCGAGCACACGGTCGATCGCGCCGCGCCACTGCGGGAGATTCGGCTGGGGCAGGTCGAGTTTCGACGCGGATGCCGCAAAGCGGTCCAGGTGCGCATCGACGCCACGCGCTCGGCCGTCATTCACGCCGATCGTCTCAAAGATGCCGTCGCCCCGCCCCGCCCCCGCGTCGAACGCCGAGAGGATGGGGTCGGTTGCTTCCGCGAACCGGAAGGAGTCCTCCCGGACGGTGCCAGCGGCATCCGCGGGAATCGGGTCGACCAGAAGCACAACAGGCGTCGTCATGGGAACGACACTAGCGCGGACAAGGGCCCGTTCAGGCCAGCGGCGTGGGCGTGACTCCGAACGGCGCGAGGCCTTTCGCTCCGCCGTCTTCTGCCGTGAGCACCCAGATGCCGTCCTTGTGAACGGCGACGCTGTGCTCCCAGTGCGCTGAGGCGAGCCCGTCATCGGTCGCGACGGTCCAGTCGTCGTCCTTGGTGTGCGTGTCAATGCCGCCGAGCACGATCATCGGCTCGATCGCCACGACGAGTCCCGGCTTCACTTCCGGGCCTTTCGGCCGCACCCGGTAGTTGAACACCGGCGGTGCTTCGTGCATGGAGCGGCCGATCCCGTGTCCGACGTAATCGGTGAGGATGCCGTAGTTGCCCTGCTTCTCGACGTACCCCTGCACCGCGTCGCCGACCTCGTTGAGGTACTTCGCCGTTGCGAGTCTCGCGATGCCGGCCCACAGTGACCCCTCGGTCACGTCGGAGAGCTTCTGGCGCTCGGCGACGAGCTCCGGCCGCGACGGGTCCGGCAGCACCACGCTGAACGCCGCATCGCCGTTCCAGCCGCCGATGATCGCGCCGCTGTCGACGGAGACGATATCGCCGGGCTCGAGCGGTCGGTCATTCGGGATGCCGTGCACGACGTCTTCGTTCACGGACGCACAAACGGTGTGCGAGTATCCGGGTTCGAGCTTGAAGTTCGGCTGCCCGCCGAGGGCAACGATCGCTGATTCAGCAGCGGCATCGGCCTGAAGGGTCGTACCGCCGACCCGGAGGGTCTTCCGCGCGGCCGCGAGCGACGCGGCCGTTGCCAGACCCGGCTCGATCATCAGACGCATCTGGGCCGGGGTTTTGTAGATGGATTTGCGCAGCATTACCGAACTCAGAAGGCGATGCTGATCTCGGCGAGAGCCGAGCGAACGCGGTCGCTGACCTCGTCGACCGATCCGAGGCCGTCGACTTCCACGACGATGCCACGCGACTTGTACGCAGCGATGACCGGCTCGGTCTGCTCGTGGTACACGTCCTGGCGGTGCCGGATGACGGCTTCGGTGTCGTCTGCTCGCCCCTGCTCTTCAGCGCGCTTGAGCAGGCGGGTGACGACCTCGTCCGGGTCGGCCACAAGCTGCACGACAGCGTTCAGTTCAGATCCGGTCTCGGCGAGGATGCTGTCCAGCTCTGTGACCTGGTCACGGGTGCGCGGGTAGCCGTCGAGGAGGAATCCGTCGATGGCGTCCGGCTGGTGCAACCGGTCCCGCACGATCGCGTTCGTGAGCGAATCAGGAACGTAGCCACCGGATGACACGATCTCCTGCACCTTCAGGCCCAGTTCCGTGCCCTCCTTGATGTTCGCGCGGAAGATGTCGCCCGTCGAGATGGCGGGGACACCGAGTGCGTCCGCGAGCACGGCTGCCTGGGTTCCCTTTCCCGCTCCGGGAGGTCCGACAATCAGGAGACGTGCGCTCATCGCAGGAGCCCTTCGTAGTGGCGCTGCTGCAGTTGCGCGTCGATCTGCTTGACGGTCTCGAGTCCGACCCCGACGATGATCAGGATGCTTGCGCCGCCGAACGGGAAGTTCTGGTTCGCGCCGACGAGGGCGAGAGCGATCAACGGGATGAGTGCGACACAGCCGAGGTACAGCGCGCCGGCGAGCGTGATGCGGGTGAGCACGTAGTCGAGGTACTCGGCGGTGGGACGACCGGCCCGGATGCCCGGGATGAAGCCGCCGTACTTCTTCATGTTGTCGGCGACTTCTTCAGGGTTGAAGGTGATCGCGACGTAGAAGTAGGTGAACCCGACGTTGAGCAGGAAGTACAGCGCCATGTACAGCGGGTGGTCCCCACTCGTGAGGTACGTGGTGATCCAGGTGACCCAGGCTGCGGGCTCCTGACCGGCCGCCGGCGTGTTGAACTGCGCGATCAGGGCGGGCAGGTACAGCAGCGACGACGCGAAGATCACCGGGATGACACCGGCCATGTTGACCTTGATCGGGATGTACGTGTTGTTGCCGCCGAAGGTCCGGCGTCCGACCATCCGCTTGGCGTACTGCACCGGGATGCGACGCTGCGACTGCTCGACGAAAACGACGGCCATCATGATGAGCAGGCCGACACCGAGCACGAGGAGGAAGGTCTCGAAGCCCTTCGACTGTGCAATCGCGACGAGCGAGCCGGGGAAGGTCGCGGCGATGGAGGTGAAGATGAGGAGTGACATCCCGTTACCGATACCGCGTTCGGTGATCATTTCACCGAACCACATGATGAGCCCTGTTCCCGCGGTCATCGTGATGACCATGAGGAGGACTGCGTACCAGGTGTCGTTTGTCAGCAACTGGCTGCACTCGGCGCTCGTGTTGGTACCGAAGAGGGCGCCGCTTCGCGCCACGGTGATGAGCGTCGTGGACTGCAGGATACCGAGGAAGATCGTCAGGTAACGCGTGTACTGCGTCAGCTTGCTCTGACCCGCCTGCCCTTCCTTGTGCAGCGTTTCGAAGTGAGGGATGACCACACGCAGCAATTGCGTGATGATCGAGGCCGTGATGTACGGCATGATGCCCAGCGCGAAGATCGACAACTGGAGCAGCGCGCCACCTGAGAACAGGTTGACGAGCTCATAGAGGCCCGACGTGCCCTGGTTCTGCTCGAGGCAGGCCTGAACGTTGCCGAAGTCGACGAAAGGGGCCGGCACGAACGAGCCGAGCCGGTACAGGGCCATGATGCCCAGGGTGAACCCGATCTTCCGGCGAAGGTCTGGCGTGCGGAAAATCCGCGCAACGGCGCTAAACAAAAAAGGCCTCCTGTTTTCGAGCCGGTTGATGCGGCTCTTGGTGCCGGTCAATGGCCCTGTCGTCAAACAGGCCCGGCAATCGAATCTACTCGATTACCGGGCCTGTCGAACAATCGGCGACCATTCGCTTTCGCGAGGGACAGACCGGCGTCTGTGAAATTACTTGACAGAACCGCCGGCAGCAACGATCTTCTCGACAGCAGATCCGGAGATCTTGTCTACCGAGATGTTCAGCTTGACGTCGATGTCGCCGTTTCCGAGGACCTTGACCTTCTCGTTCTTTCGAACGGCGCCCTTGGCCACGAGGTCGGAGACAGTGACGTCGCCGCCCTTCGGGTAGAGCTCAGCGAGACGCTCGAGGTTGACCACCTGGTACTCGACGCGGAACGGGTTCTTGAACCCGCGCAGCTTCGGAGCACGCATGTGGAGGGGAAGCTGTCCGCCCTGGAATCCGGGGCGAACCGTGTTCCGAGCCTTCGTTCCCTTGGTACCACGACCGGCAGTCTTACCCTTGGAACCCTCACCACGGCCCACACGGATGCGGGACTTCTTCGCACCCTCAGCGGGACGGAGGTGGTGGACCTTGAGCACCTGGGCGCGAGGCGCTTCGGCTTCAGCCTTCTTCTTGGCAGGAGCCTTCGCAGCGGCCTTCGGGGCGTCAGCCGCGACGGTCTCAGCCTTGGCGGAGTCCTTCTTGGCGGGCGCCTTCTTGGCAGGTGCCTTGTCGGCGGCGGCCTTGGCAGGAGCCTTCTTGGCAGGAGCCTTGTCGGCTGCGGCCTTGGCAGGCGCCTTTTTCGCGGGAGCCTTCTTGGCGGTCTCCTCGGTGACGTCCTTCTTGTCGTCAGCCATTAGTCGATCTCCTCAACCTTTACGAGGTGAGCAACAGTATTGACGTAACCACGGTTCTGGGCGTTGTCCTCACGAACAACGACAGCACCGATGCGACGCAATCCCAGGCTGCGCAATGTGTCGCGCTGGTTCTGCTTCTCACTAATTTTGGACTTGGTCTGCGTGATCTTCAGCTGAGCCATCAGGCACCTACCTTTGCGGAAGCCGCAGCAGCAGCGGCCTGAGCCTCGACCTGCAGCAGCTTGGCAGGAGCGATTTCGGAGTACTCCTTGCCACGGCGAGCGGCAACGGCGCGGGGCTCTTCGAGCATCTTCAGCGCCGTAACGGTGGCGTGAACGATGTTGATCGTGTTCGAGGAACCGAGCGACTTGCTCAGAACATCGTGGATGCCGGCGCACTCGAGTACGGCGCGGACAGGACCACCGGCGATAACACCGGTACCTGCAGCGGCCGGACGCAGGAGGACAACTCCGGCAGCGGCTTCACCCTGCACGGGGTGCGGGATGCTGGAGCCGACGCGGGGTACGCGGAAGAAGTTCTTCTTCGCTTCTTCGACACCCTTTGAGATGGCCAGCGGAACTTCGCGTGCCTTGCCGTAGCCGACGCCGACGAGACCGTTTCCGTCTCCGACGACGACGAGAGCGGTGAAGCTGAAGCGACGACCACCCTTGACGACCTTGGAGACACGGTTGATGGTGACGACGCGCTCAAGGAACTGGTTCTTGTCAGCGTCGCGGCTGTTACGCTCGCGGCCCTGGTTTCGCTCGCCACGTCCACCGCGGCTGCCCCGGTCGCCACGAGCGTCAACGCGCCCGGAGCTCTCGGTGCCTGCAGCGGTCTCGACCGGCTTTTCGACTGGCTGGTCCGCGGTAACGGCCTCAACCTTGCTTGCTTCACTCACAGGTTCAACCCACCCTCTCGAGCACCTTCGGCGATTGCCGCAACGCGACCCGCGTAACGGTTTCCACCTCGGTCAAAAACGACTTCTTCGATACCGGCGCTCTTTGCACGTTCTGCAACGAGCTCGCCGACCTTCCTGGCTTTGGCGGTCTTGTCACCGTCAAAGGTACGGAGGTCAGCTTCGAGGGTGGATGCCGACGCGAGGGTGAAACCCTTGCTGTCGTCAACGACCTGGACGAATACGTGACGAGCCGAACGGGTCACGACGAGACGCGGGCGAACCGCGGTCCCCTCGATCTTCTTACGGAGGCGCGCGTGACGACGGTCACGGGCAGCCGACTTGGACTTTACGGCCATGGTTACTTACCAGCCTTTCCGGCCTTGCGGCGAACGATCTCGCCGGCGTAACGCACACCCTTGCCCTTGTAGGGCTCAGGCTTGCGAATCTTACGGATGTTGGCAGCAGCTTCGCCGACGGCCTGCTTGTCGATCCCGGACACCGTGAGCTTGTTGTTGCCTTCGACGGTGAGCGTGATGCCAGCGGGCGGCTCGATCAGGACCGGGTGGGAGAAACCGAGGGCGAACTCGACGGAGCTGCCCTTCTGTGCCACTCGGTAACCGGTGCCGACAACTTCAAGGCCCTTGGTGTAGCCCTGGGTGACGCCGATGATCTGGTTGCTGATGAGGGTACGGGTGAGCCCGTGCAGGGAGCGCGATTCGCGCTCGTCGTCGGGGCGGGTAACCAGAACCTGGCCATCCTCCACAGCGACCTCGATGGGCTTGGCGACGGAGAGCGTCAGCTCACCCTTCGGGCCCTTGACGGTGACGACGGAGCTGTCAACCGCAACGGTGACCCCTGCGGGGATCTCAATGGGGAGTCTTCCAATTCGCGACATTTGTGGCTACCACACGTAGGCGAGGACTTCCCCACCTACGCCCTTCTTCTCAGCCTGGCGGTCAGTGAGCAGACCGGAGGAGGTGGACAGGATGGCGACGCCGAGGCCACCGAGAACCTGAGGGATCTCCGTCGACTTTGCGTAGACACGGAGGCCGGGCTTCGAAACACGCTTGATGCCCACGATGGAGCGCTCACGGTTCGGTCCGAACTTGAGGTTCAGCGTCAGGGTCTGGCCGACGCGAGCGTCTGCAACTTCCCAGCCGGAGATGTAGCCCTCAGAAGTGAGGATGTCGGCGATGTGCGACTTGAGCTTCGAGTGCGGCATCGACACGGTTTCGTGGTGTGCCGAGTTCGCGTTGCGCAGTCTGGTCAGCATGTCTGCGACCGGATCTGTCATTGTCATATGTGATGTCCTTCTGATCACCAGGTTTCGTTCACCCGTTACACGAATGACGACCTGTGGTGGTTAGGGGTGAAGCGGATGCTCCGCCCCCCTGATCTCGACGCCGCGATGCGCCGGCCTACCGATTTCGCGAGGAAATCGGTCGACCGGCGCCGCTGGCAATCAAGTTCTTCAGTTGTGTTGCGGCTCGAGATCGGCTGCAAGCAACCGACCCAATATACCGTTACTTAGCTGAGTCTTTGAACGGTGCCCCGGCGGCGGCGCTGTGCGCCATCGCCGGGGAATCCGAATACTTACTACTTGTCGGCCGACTGGAACGGGAAACCGAGCGCCTTGAGCAGCGCGCGACCCTGGTCGTCGGACTTCGCGGTCGTGACGACCGTGATGTCCATACCGCGGACGCGGTCGATCTTGTCCTGGTCGATCTCGTGGAACATCGACTGCTCCGTGAGACCGAACGTGTAGTTGCCAGTGCCGTCGAACTGCTTCGGGCTCAGGCCGCGGAAGTCGCGGATACGAGGAAGCGCGAGGCTCAGCAGGCGGTCGAGGAACTCCCACATGCGGTCTCCACGAAGCGTGACGTGGGTTCCAATGGGCTGTCCTTCACGCAGTTTGAACTGCGCGATCGACTTGCGTGCCTTCGTGATCTGCGGCTTCTGACCGGTGATCTTGGTGAGGTCGGCGACGGCGCCATCGATGATCTTGCCGTCGCGTGCTGCCTCGCCGACACCCATGTTCACGACGATCTTGGTGAGCGTCGGGATCTGGTGCACGTTGGTCAGACCGAGTTCCTTGAGCAGCTGCTCCTGGATCTCTGCCTTGTACTTCTCTTTGAGGCGGGGCTGGATTTTGCCAGCCACCACTGCCGTGTCAGTCATTAGAGGTCCTTACCTGACTTCTTGGCGTAACGAACGCGGACCGTCTTGGTGACGCCGTTCTTCGTTACTTGCTCGTTGCGGTGACCGACGCGAGTCGGCTTCTTGGTCTCGGGGTCAACGAGCGCGACGTTCGAGATGTGAATCGGAGCTTCGTGGGTCTCCACGCCGCCCGTCTTCGTCCCGCGCTGGGTCTGGCCCTGGCGCACGTGCTTCGTGACGTAGTTGACGCCCTCGACGATGACGCGGTTCTTCTCGACCAGAACCTCGATGACCTTGCCCTGCTTGCCGCGTGAACCGCCGCGAGCCTGGGTCGGGCCAGAGATGACCTGGACGAGGTCGCCCTTTTTGATCTTCGCCATGACTAAATTACCTCCGGTGCCAGCGAGACGATCTTCATGAACTTCTTGTCGCGAAGCTCGCGACCGACCGGTCCGAAGATACGGGTACCGCGGGGGTCGCCGTCGTTCTTCAAAATCACTGCTGCGTTCTCATCGAACTTGATGTAGGAGCCATCCGGACGACGGACTTCCTTCTTGGTGCGAACGATGACGGCTTTGACGACGTCACCCTTCTTGACGTTCCCACCGGGGATCGCGTCCTTCACGGTGGCGACGATCGTGTCGCCGAGGCCGGCGTAACGACGGCCTGATCCACCGAGAACACGGATGGTGAGAAGTTCCTTGGCGCCGCTGTTGTCGGCGACCTTGACCCTGGATTCCTGCTGAAGCATTACTTACTCCTTATGACAAGCAAGCCGCGAGGCTTACTTGGCCTTCTCGAGGATCTCGACCAGGCGCCAGCGCTTGGTAGCGCTGAGCGGACGGGTCTCGCTGATCAGAACGAGGTCACCGATGCCGGCGGCGTTGAGCTCGTCGTGCACCTTCCTCTTGGAGGTGCGGCGGATGACCTTGCCGTAAAGCGGGTGCTTTACGCGGTCTTCGACCTCAACGACGATGGTCTTGTCCATGCGGTCGCTGAGGACATAACCACGTGCGGTTTTGCGGTAGCCACGAACAACGGCCTCGGCCTCTACTGCGGCGACCTCGGGTGCTGCGCCTTTAGCGTCAGACTTAGCCATTACTTGGCCTCCTCAGTCTCGGTTTCGGGTGCTGCGTCAGCCGCAGCATCCTTCTTCTTGGTCTTCTTCGCAGCCTTGACGGGCACCTCTTCGGCGACCGGGGTTGCCCGGATGCCGAGCTCGCGCTCACGAATGATCGTGTAGATGCGAGAGATGTCACGCTTCACGGCACGCAGGCGGCCGTGGGTCTCGAGCTGGCCGGTAGCGGCCTGGAAGCGCAGGTTGAACAGCTCTTCCTTGGCCTTGCGCAGCTCGTCGACAAGACGTTCGTCTTCAAATGTGTCGAGCTCAACGGGGGTGAGCTCCTTGGAACCGATCGCCATTATGCGTCGCCCTCCTCGCGCTTGATGATGCGTGCCTTGAGAGGCAGCTTGTGGATTGCACGGGTCAGTGCTTCGCGGGCAAGCGTCTCAGAGACGCCGGCGACCTCGAACAGCACACGGCCGGGCTTGACGTTCGCGACCCACCACTCGGGCGAACCCTTACCGGAACCCATGCGGGTTTCAGCGGGCTTCTTGGTGAGCGGACGGTCGGGGTAGATGTTGATCCACACCTTTCCTCCACGCTTGATGTGACGCGTCATGGCAATACGAGCGGACTCGATCTGACGGTTGGTCACGTAAGCGGGGGTGAGGGCCTGGATGCCGTACTCGCCGAAGCTGACAACGGTTCCACCGGTGGCCTGGCCAGTGCGGTGGGGACGGTGCTGCTTGCGGTGCTTGACTCGACGTGGAATAAGCATGGTTACGCGCTTGCCCCTTCTGCGACGGGAGCCTCAGCGCGCGGTGCACGACGCGGACGGTCGCTACGCTCGGGGCGGCTCGACTTGGCGTTGGCCTGCTCGCGTGCGAGCTCCTTGTTGGTGATGTCACCCTTGTAGATCCAGACCTTCACGCCGATGCGGCCGAAGGTGGTCTTTGCCTCGTAGAAGCCGTAGTCGATGTTCGCGCGCAGGGTGTGCAGTGGCACACGGCCTTCGCGGTAGAACTCCGAACGGCTCATCTCGGCGCCGCCGAGGCGGCCGGAGACCTGGATGCGGACACCCTTGACTGTTGAGGTGCGCTGAGCGCCCTGCAGGCCCTTACGCATCGCGCGGCGGAAGGCCACACGTGCTGCGAGCTGCTCGGCGATTCCCTGCGCGACCAGCTGAGCGTCAGCCTCGGGGTTCTTGACCTCGAGGATGTTCAGCTGGATCTGCTTGCCTGTGAGCTTCTCGAGGTCGGTGCGAATGCGCTCCGCCTCGGCGCCACGGCGACCGATCACGATGCCCGGACGGGCAGTGTGAATGTCGACGCGAACGCGGTCACGGGTGCGCTCGATCTCGATGCGTGACACACCGGCGCGGTCAAGCGACTTGCCAAGCAGTCGACGGATCTTGACGTCTTCAGCAACGTAGTCGCTGTAGCGCTGGCCCGGCTTCGTGCTGTCGGCAAACCAACGCGACACGTGGTCGGTGGTGATGCCGAGGCGGAAGCCGTACGGGTTTACTTTCTGACCCATTACTTCGTACCCTCCTCAGGAGTGGCGAGCACAACAGTGATGTGGCTGGTGCGCTTCAGAATCTGGAATGCGCGGCCCTGGGCACGCGGCTGGAAACGCTTGAGGGTTGCACCCTCGTCGACGAATGCCTTGGCGATGTACAGGTCCTGCTCGTCCAGGAACTGGTTGTCTTTGTCTGCCTTGACGCGAGCGTTCGCGATAGCAGAGGCAACCAGCTTGTAGACGGGCTCTGACGCGCCCTGCGGCGCGAACTTCAGAATGGCCAGGGCCTCAGCGGCCTGCTTGCCGCGGATCATGTTGACGACGCGGCGGGCCTTCATGGGGGTGACGCGGATGTGACGCAAGCGTGCGACTGACTCCACCATTTCTCTCCTCCTTTTCGCCACCGCGTTAGCGGCGACGACCCTTCTTGTCGTCCTTCACGTGTCCACGGAAGGTGCGGGTGGGTGCAAACTCGCCGAGCTTGTGCCCGACCATGGTCTCGGTGACGAACACCGGGATGTGCTTGCGACCGTCGTGCACCGCGATGGTGTGTCCGAGCATTGCCGGTACGATCATCGAACGGCGCGACCAGGTCTTGATGACGTTCTTGCTCTTGGCCTCGTTCGCGCGAACCACCTTGCGGAGCAGGTGGTCATCAACGAAGGGGCCCTTCTTAAGACTGCGTGGCATCTTCTACAACTCCTACTTACGCTTCTTGGTGGCGGTACGGCGACGAACGATGAGCTTGTCGCTTTCCTTGTTCGGGTGGCGAGTGCGGCCTTCTTTCTGGCCCCACGGGCTGACCGGGTGGCGTCCACCGGAGGTCTTGCCCTCACCACCACCGTGTGGGTGGTCGACCGGGTTCATGGCGACACCGCGGACGGTCGGGCGAACGCCCTTCCAGCGCTTGCGGCCGGCCTTTCCCCAGTTGATGTTCGACTGCTCGGCGTTGCCGACCTCGCCGATCGTGGCGCGGCAGCGTGCGTCGACGTTGCGGATTTCACCCGACGGCAGGCGAAGCTGCGCGTAGATGCCGTCCTTGGCGACGAGACGAACCGATGCCCCAGCTGAGCGAGCCATCTTGGCGCCTCCACCCGGACGCAATTCGATTGCGTGGATGACGGTACCCGTTGGGATGTTCTTCAGCGGCAGGTTGTTGCCGGGCTTGATGTCGGCGCCGGCACCCGACTCGACAACATCGCCCTGTGAGAGCTTGTTGGGAGCGAGGATGTAACGCTTGGTGCCATCAACGAAGTGCAGGAGCGCAATGCGTGCCGTGCGGTTGGGGTCGTACTCGATGTGAGCGACGCGGGCGTTGACGCCGTCCTTGTCATTGCGACGGAAGTCGATGACACGGTACTGGCGCTTGTGGCCACCACCGATGTGACGGGTCGTGATGCGGCCCTGGTTGTTACGGCCACCGGTCTTCGAGAGGGGACGCAGAAGCGACTTCTCGGGAGTCGAACGCGTGATTTCAGCGAAATCAGCGACGCTCGATCCACGGCGACCAGGGGTCGTGGGCTTGTACTTACGAATAGCCATAGTTTTTCCTTACGCTCCTAGCCGACAGCCGTGAAGATGTCGATGGAACCGGATTTGAGCGTCACAATGGCGCGCTTGGTGTCCTTGCGCTTGCCGATGCCGAACTTGGTACGACGGGTCTTGCCGGTGCGGTTCAGTGTGTTGACCGATGCAACCTCGACCTTGAAGATCTTCTCGATAGCGAGCTTGATCTCGGTCTTGTTCGCACGGGGGTCGACGACGAAAGTGTACTTACCCTCATCGATCAAGCCGTAGCTCTTCTCTGAAACGACCGGCGAAATGATGACGTCGCGCGGGTCCTTGTTGATGTTGGTCATGGCTAGGCCTCCTCAGTGACGTCAGCGGACGAAGCGACAGCCGTGACCGACTTGCCCTTGGCGGGGCCGGCGACGAAAGCGTCGAAAGCTGCCTTGGTGAAGACGATGTCGTCTGCCACGAGCACGTCGTAGGCGTTCAGCTGGTCATGGTTGATGACGTGAACGGTTGGGATGTTGCGAACCGCCTTGTAGCTCTCGACGTCAGCGCGTTCGAGAACGACGAGGACGTGCGGAGAGGTTGCGATGGTTGCCAGGTAGTCGACTGCGGCCTTGGTGACGCGCTCTTCAGCGATCACGAGGGTTTCGACGACGTGGATCCGCTCGCCACGGGCCCGGTCTGAGAGCGCTCCGCGCAGGGCGGCGGCGATCATCTTCTTGGGGGTGCGCTGCGAGTAGTCACGCGGCTGCGGTCCGTGGACGATGCCACCACCGGTCATCTGAGGTGCGCGGATCGAGCCCTGACGGGCGCGGCCGGTTCCCTTCTGCTTGAACGGCTTGCGGCCTGCACCGGAAACTTCACCACGACGCTTGGTCTTGTGGGTTCCCTGGCGTGCCGCAGCGAGCTGGGCGACAACGACCTGGTGGATCAGCGGAACGTTGGTCTGAACGTCGAACAACTCGGCGGGCAGTTCGACAGTGCCGGACTTCTTGCCCTTCGTGTCGAGAACGTCGAGCGTTGCGGTGCTAGTTGCGTTGGCCATCTAACTACGCTCCCTTCACTGCGTTACGGACGAAAACGATGCGGCCACGAGCGCCGGGAACGGCACCCTTGACGAGCAGCAGGCCCTTTTCGGCGTCAACCGAGTGGACGTGCAGGTTCAGCACGGTGACGCGCTCTCCACCCATGCGACCGGCCATGCGCATGCCCTTGAAGACACGGCTCGGGGTCGACGAAGCACCGATTGAACCGGGCTTGCGGTGGTTGCGGTGAGCACCGTGAGATGCGGAAACACCCTTGAAGTTGTGGCGCTTCATCACACCGGCGAAGCCCTTACCCTTGCTGGTTCCGACGACGTCGACCTTCTGGCCGGCTTCGAACGTTCCATCAACGGTGAGCTCCTGGCCGGCGGTGTAGTCGCCAGCGTCAGCGGTGCGAACCTCGGTGAGGTGACGGCGAGGCGTGACGCCTGCCTTGTCGAAGTGTCCTGCGTCAGGCTTGTTGACCTTGCGCGGGTCGATCTGGCCATAGGCGATCTGAACCGCGTTGTAGCCGTCGACCTCGGGCGTGCGGACCTGAGTCACGACGTTCGGGGTGATTTCGATTACGGTCACGGGCACGAGGTTGTTGTTCTCGTCCCAGACCTGAGTCATGCCAAGCTTCTTGCCGAGCAGACCCTTGCTGGTCTTGTTCTGCGTAGACATGCGTTCCCTTAGAGCTTGATCTCGATGTTGACGTCGGCCGGCAGGTCGAGTCGCATGAGCGAGTCGACGGCCTTGGGCGTCGGGTCAATGATGTCGATCAGACGCTTGTGGGTGCGCATTTCGAAGTGCTCCCGGCTGTCCTTGTACTTGTGGGGAGAACGGATGACACACACCACGTTCTTCTCCGTCGGAAGCGGCACCGGGCCGACAACCGTGGCACCCGCGCGGGTTACCGTGTCGACGATCTTCCGCGCCGAGGTGTCAATGACCTCGTGGTCATATGACTTAAGTCGAATGCGGATCTTTTGTCCCGCCATTTGTGACTCGCTCTCTGTCTTGCGTCTTACGAATTCCTTCGCATTGGACGCGCTTCTTAGCGTTGAGAACAACGCTGGGCACTACTTGCTGTCGCACCACTGTTTTACTGTCAAGTCTTTGTCGCTCTCCCCCACGGGGTCCTTCCGCGCGCACAGGGATACCCTGCGTTTGCGGCTTTCGCCAGTGTTGGGGATTGTCGACCAAGTCGATGTTCTGCTACCCGCGGCCTAGGTTTACTTGCTCGATATCGAACGTGACCTATGCACTGCCTGGCAGTGATTCCCACGCGGCACGATGGCACGCACGAGAAATGTTGAACTAGATGAGTCTGACAGAAAGAGTGACATTGTGCAACCCGGGCGTGTCGCGCGCGGTGCCCCCACCGGCGCGCAGTCTCTTCACAGAAAAACGGGCCCGGCCTGAGGCCGGACCCGCTTGTTCTCGCTGCTTGGCTCTGCCTGGGCGTCCACAGCGCGCCGGTTGGACTTCCCCCAGCCGGCGGCCCCTGAGGGGGTGGGGCCGCCGGTGGTCGTGACCGAGGGGGTGTGTCACGGCTGACTCCACCCTGCCAGACCTGAGGATCCTTCACATCCTTTTGTGGGGCATCGCGCTCCCCCAGTTCGGGGTGGTGACGCAGGCGCGAAAAAGGGCCCGGCCTTTCGGCCGGGCCCTCTTACGGAGCTACAGGTTCAGGAGTTACTTGAGAACCTTGGTGACGGTGCCTGCACCGACGGTGCGGCCACCCTCACGAATTGCGTAGCCGAGGCCCTCTTCCATGGCGATGGGCTGGATCAGCTCAACGGTCATTTCGGTGGTGTCGCCAGGCATGACCATCTCGGTGCCCTCAGGCAGCGTGATGACGCCGGTGACGTCCGTGGTGCGGAAGTAGAACTGCGGGCGGTAGTTCGCGTAGAACGGGTTGTGACGCCCACCCTCGTCCTTGGACAGGATGTATGCCGTGCCCTCGAAGTTGGTGTGAGGGGTAACGGAACCCGGCTTGACGACAACCTGGCCGCGCTCAACGTCTTCACGCTTGGTGCCGCGGAGCAGGAGACCACAGTTCTCGCCGGCCCATGCCTCGTCGAGCTGCTTGTGGAACATCTCGATACCCGTGACGATGGTCTTCTGCGTCGGGCGGATGCCAACGATTTCGACCTCGGAGTTGATCGGGAGGGTTCCACGCTCGGCGCGACCGGTGACGACCGTTCCACGACCGGTGATCGTGAAGACGTCCTCGATCGGCATAAGGAACGGCTTGTCCTTGTCGCGGACCGGGTCCGGGATGCTGTCGTCTGCGGCCTGCATGAGCTCCAGAACCGAGTTGACCCACTTCTCGTCGCCCTCGAGCGCCTTGAGGCCGGAAACGCGAACCACGGGAGCGTTGTCGCCGTCGAAGCCCTGGCTGGAGAGAAGTTCGCGAACCTCGAGCTCAACGAGCTCAAGGATCTCTTCGTCCTCGACCATGTCGGACTTGTTGAGCGCGACCATGAGGTACGGAACGCCGACCTGCTTCGCGAGCAGAACGTGCTCACGGGTCTGGGCCATCGGGCCATCGGTAGCTGCAACCACGAGGATTGCGCCGTCCATCTGTGCGGCACCGGTGATCATGTTCTTGATGTAGTCGGCGTGGCCGGGTGCATCGACGTGAGCGTAGTGACGGCTGGGCGTCTCGTACTCGACGTGGGAGATGTTGATCGTGATACCGCGCTGGCGCTCTTCCGGTGCCGAGTCGATCGTCGCGAAGTCACGCTGGACGTTCGTCGCCGAGGGGTACTTGTCAGCAAGCACCTTCGAGATGGCGGCGGTCAGCGTGGTCTTGCCGTGGTCGACGTGACCGATGGTACCGATGTTTACGTGCGGCTTGGTCCGCTCGAACTTGGCCTTAGCCACTATGGTCCTCCTCAGGACTGATGTAGCGAAACCGGGCACTGGTTTGCAACCGGGCAGCTACGGGGATTTGTGTGTTTATGTTACTAGGTTGCGGCAGGGGATTGCACAGGAGAGGCTCCTGACCCTCCCCCGCCGCAGGGCGATTACTCGCCCTTGCTCTTCTGGATGATTTCCTCGGCTACTGCCTTCGGAACCTCCGCGTAGCTTTCGAATGTCATCGAGTACACGGCGCGGCCGGAGGTCTTGCTCCTCAGGTCACCGATGTAACCGAACATCTCCGACAGCGGGACCTTCGCGGCAATCACCTTGACGCCGGAAGCATCCTCCATCGACTGGATCTGTCCCCGGCGAGAGTTGATGTCGCCGATGACGTCGCCCATGTACTCCTCGGGAGTACGCACTTCGACGGCCATGAGCGGCTCAAGAAGAACCGGGTCGGCCTTGCGTGCGGCTTCCTTGAAGCCCATCGATCCAGCGATCTTGAACGCCATTTCAGACGAGTCAACATCGTGGGCTGCTCCATCGAGCAGGATCGCCTTCACACCGACGAGCGGGTAACCGGCGAGGATTCCGACTTGGAGTGCGTCCTGGAATCCGGCATCGATGGAGGGGATGTACTCACGGGGGATGCGACCACCCGTGACCTTGTTGTCGAATTCGTAGATCTTGTCTGAAGACATTTCCATCGGCTCGAGGCCGAACTGGATCTTCGCGAACTGTCCCGATCCACCCGTCTGCTTCTTGTGAGTGAAGTCGTGCTTCGGAACCGCGCGACGGATCGTCTCACGGTAGGCGACCTGGGGCTTGCCCACGTTCGCCTCAACCTTGAATTCGCGCTTCATGCGGTCGACGAGGATGTCGAGGTGCAGCTCGCCCATACCGTGAATGACGGTCTGGCCGGTCTCCTGGTTCTGCTCGACGCGGAACGTCGGGTCTTCTTCTGCAAGCTTCTGGATGGCTGTTCCCAGCTTCTCCTGGTCCTGCTTCGTCTTCGGCTCGATCGCAACCGAGATGACGGGCTCGGGGAAGGTCATCGACTCGAGGACGACCTGTGCGTTCGGGTCGCACAGAGTGTCACCCGTCGTGGTGTCCTTGAGACCGATAACCGCGTAGATGTGACCTGCGGTCACGAAATCAACGGGGTTCTCCTTGTTCGCGTGCATCTGGAAGATCTTGCCGATGCGCTCCTTCTTGCCCTTGGTCGAGTTGATGACCTGAGCGCCGGAGTCGAGACGGCCCGAGTAGACCCGAACATAGGTCAGACGACCGAAGAACGGGTGAACGGCAACCTTGAACGCGAGAGCAGCGAACGGCTCGGCCGCGTCGGGGTGACGGAGGATGATCTTCTCTTCGTCACGCGGGTCGCGCGCTTCCGTTGCCGGAACGTCGAGCGGGTTCGGAAGGTAGTCGATGACTGCGTCGAGCATCGGCTGCACACCGCGGTTCTTGAATGCCGAGCCACAGAGGACCGGGTAGATCTCGCTGTTCACGGTGAGCTTGCGAATTGCGCCCTTGATCTCGGCGACGGTGAGATCTTCTCCACCGAAGTACTTCTCGAGCAGTGCGTCATCGGTCTCGGCGACGGTCTCGAGGAGGAGCTTGCGGTACTCAGCTGCCTTTTCGACGAGGTCGGCGGGGATCTCTTCGATGGCGTACTTGGCACCCATCTCGACATCACCCTTCGAGTCGCCACGCCACGTGAGCGCGCGCATCTCGACGAGGTCGACGACGCCCTCGAACTCGCTCTCAGCACCGATGGGGAGCTGGATCACGAGGGGCTTGGCACCGAGTCGCTTGATGATGGTGTCGACGGTGAAGTAGAAGTCAGCGCCGAGCTTGTCCATCTTGTTGACGAAGCAGATGCGCGGGACGTCGTACTTGTCGGCCTGGCGCCAGACGGTCTCGGACTGGGGCTCAACGCCCTCCTTGCCGTCGAACACTGCGACAGCGCCGTCGAGGACGCGGAGCGAACGCTCCACCTCGACGGTGAAGTCGACGTGACCGGGGGTGTCGATGATGTTGATTTGGTTGTCGCCCCAGAAACAGGTTGTCGCAGCTGAGGTGATCGTGATGCCACGCTCCTGCTCCTGCTCCATCCAGTCCATCGTGGAGGCACCGTCGTGGGTCTCGCCGATCTTGTGGTTGACGCCGGTGTAGAACAGGATGCGCTCAGTCGTGGTGGTCTTACCGGCATCGATGTGCGCCATGATGCCGATGTTGCGGACCTTGTTCAGGTCGGTGAGCACGTCAAGTGCCACGGGTTCCTCCAGGAAGTTGAGTGTGGATTGGTCGAACAGGCGGCGCAGATGCTCCGAAACGGGTAAACGCTCCGGAGCATCCGATCGCGGCTACCAGCGGTAGTGAGCGAAGGCCTTGTTCGACTCGGCCATCTTGTGGGTGTCCTCGCGGCGCTTGACCGCGGCACCGAGGCCGTTTGATGCGTCGAGGATCTCGTTGGTGAGACGCTCGGTCATCGTCTTCTCGCGGCGACCCTTGGCGTAGCTGGTGAGCCAGCGGAGCGCGAGGGTGTTGGCGCGGTGAGGCTTGACTTCGACGGGCACCTGGTAGGTGGAGCCACCGACGCGGCGCGACCGGACCTCGAGGGTCGGGCGCACGTTGTCGAGTGCCTTCTTCAGGGTGACGACGGCGTCCTGGCCGTTCTTGGCAGCGACGCCTTCGAGTGCGTTGTAAACAATGCGCTCGGCGAGGCCCTTCTTGCCGTCAACAAGAATCTTGTTGACGAGCTGGCTGACGATCGGTGCGCCGTAGACGGGGTCTGCGACGACGGGGCGCTTTGGTGCTGGTCCCTTACGAGGCATTACTTCTTCTCCATCTTGGCGCCGTAGCGGCTCCGGGCCTGCTTGCGGTTCTTCACGGCCTGCGTGTCGAGCGCGCCGCGGATGATCTTGTAACGGACACCCGGGAGGTCCTTCACTCGTCCGCCACGGACGAGGACCATCGAGTGCTCCTGCAGGTTGTGGCCTTCACCGGGAATGTAGGCGGTGACCTCGGTGCCGTTGGAGAGCTTCACACGAGCGACCTTGCGCATCGCCGAGTTCGGCTTCTTCGGGGTGGTGGTGTACACACGGGTGCATACGCCACGCTGCTGGGGGTTGGCCTTCAGGGCGGGGGCCTTGGTCTTGACGACCTTCGGCGTGCGTCCCTTACGGACCAACTGCTGAATAGTTGGCACTACTTCTCCTTGTTTTTGCTGCACGGTGACAGCTGCAATGTTTTGCTAGCATTCGCGCGAGGCGAGTTCATCTGGACCCACCGGCAGCGCAGAAGAGCGTTGCTGAAAGTGGTGGGTATGCCGTGGGGGCCGGCGCATGAGCTATCCGGCCCGATGTGGTGAAGTTCTCAAGCCCCTCGACGCGCCCGAAGGCACGAATCCGAAGCGTGACAAAGCACACACCTCATGAATTCTATCCGCTGGGTAGATCGCGGTCAAATGGCGTCACACGGTGGGAACGAAGATCGCCCCGTTGTCAGAGAATCCTTCGACGACTCCGGCGATGTCGAACGGCAGCTCGCCGCTGGTGGTCGTGCCTGCTCCCTCAGCGGAGGCTGTCGCCTTGGCGGTTCCGTCCGTGTCGCTCGTGACCGACCATCCGCCTGCGCTGTACTCACCGACCGTGAACGTCGGCTTCGTGACCGTCCATACGATGTTGGAAAGCTTGTAGTTTCGCGGGTTCGTCGCGAAGAACGGGCAGCCCTCAGGCGCGAGCTCCTTCGAGGCGATGCAGGCGTCGAGCCAGGTGTTCACGGCATCCGTTGCCGCCGTCGTACCGGCTTCAGTGAGGGCCACAGCGAGCTGTTCCGCTTCGACGGTGTCTGCTGTGAAGCCGATGACAGAGGCACTGGCCGGCTCAGCCTCAAAGAACTCGCCGTCTCCGCCGAGGGCAACGGAGTAGGTGCCTGGCAGTGCGCGCAGCTCAGCCGCGCCCTCGGCCAGCGCCGAGGTGGCATCCAGACCGGCAACCTCGACCACCGCGTCCTCGGGTGCGGCAACGCTGACCGCGACGGTCCCGATGGGGGGTGCGTCGAGCTCCCAGACGTCGAAGAGCACGGCGTCCTTACCTGTCTTGGTGAGAGTGAACTCGGTGTCGTACTTCTCGCCGCCCTGCGTGATCGAGGCTTCGACGGTTGCCGTCTCATCCGAGACGCTCGATTCGCCGATGGTGTAGCGGGTGATCCTGTCTTCGACGTTCTTGTACGCCTCGTTTGTGAGCAGCAGGTCCGTCTTGTCAACCTTGACCTTCGCGAGCTTCAACGCACCCTCGGCGTCGCCCTTTTTCAGGGCGTCGAGGTAAGCCGCCACCGGGAGGTGGGGGGCATGCGCGGCGTTGCCGAGGTTGATGCCGACGATGCCGCCGACGATGAGAAGCAGGAGAACGACGCCGCCGGCGATCCAGGGCGCTTTGCTGCGCTTCTTCTTCGGCGGAGTCGGGCCGAGAGGGGGCTGACCGCCCATGGGCGGGTAGGCCTCGGTCTGCGCCGAGCCTCCTGCAGGGTACGCGGCTGTCGGCTGCGCGGACGGCGGGTATGAAGCCGTCGGCTGCGCCTGGCTGTATGGGTTCTGCGGCTGGGCGGCCTGCTGGTTCTGCCCGTATGCACCCGGTGACTGCTGGCCCTGACTGTAAGGGTTCGGAGCGACCGGCGGCTGCTCACCCGTCGGGTGCTGGCCGGATGCGTTCTGGGAGTACGGGTTCGGCGGAGTCTGGGCGTATGGCGGCTGCTGTTGTTGCTGCTGCTGCGTGTACGGGTTTTGCTGCTCCGGCGCGACCTGCGGCTGGGAGTACGGGTTCTCCGGCGGCTGCTGGGCCGGTGGCACTTGCGAGAACGGGTTCGGGGGAACCGGCGGGGCAGCTGGCGGGTTCACCGGGGGTTCCCCCCACGGTCCGTTGGGCTGCTGTCCGTCGTTGTCGTTCGTCATGCGGTCCCCCGTTGTCGGTTTGCAGGCTGTAGCCATACCCTAGCGACCCGCCCGACCCCAGCCATAGGGGCAGAACTACCCACCGGAGCGGATGCCGCGTGTCACCACGACGGCGGCGAGTCCAGCTCGAGCGTCAGATCGGCGAGCAGCGCCTCGATCTGCGGCTCGACGTAGAGGGCGACGGCGGCCTGGATGCGTTCCCGGTGCGTCTCAACGGAGATGCACACGAGTTTGCCCGCGTGAATCGCGCACTCGTCAGCGAGCCGGATCTCGGTGCGGAGAGCTGCCTTTTCGTCTTCGGTGAGAGGGACCGGCAGCTCCTCGTCGTCGGCCGGTTCGTCACCGGCGAGGCCGGCAAGGGTGAAGAGGTACGGTTCACCCGGAACAGGCTCGGGGTCCACCGGCAGCCCGTCGAATTCGGGGTCGAGCCCCTTCTCGGGCCGGTACTGGCGTGCCCGCCGCAGGTCGGCCTCGTGCAGCTCGCGCTGGAGGAGCGGGAGATTCCGCTGGGTGTAATCGTCGACGATGTCATCGACGATGGCTTTGATCCGGGTCGACAGCCCGTGCTGGACGGCATGCGGCACATCGTGGTCGAGCCCGACGGCGGCCATGATGGGCGAGCCGAAGCAGCGCCGGCAGAGCCTCGTCCTGCCCCTGTGGGTGGAGGGTTGCCAGCGTGGCAGCCAGCGCAGCCACGCGTCGACTGCCTGGCTCACTCGGGTGTCGAGCGACCGGTCCATGACTCCGAGAGTACTCGCCCTACCGCTCCCACGGCCATAAGGGACGCGCCGGATGTTCCCCGCCGCTCGCGAGAACGAGCATGTACAGGGCGGCGATTCCCGCCGCGAGGACGCCGACGGACAGGCCGTACCAGCTCACGGCGGAACCGGCCGCGAACATGACGATCGTGAACAGTTGCGCAGTGGCCACCGAGTAGGCGAACGCTCCAGCGAGTACGTAGACGACGCAAGTCACGAATCCGATCAGGACCGCCCGCCCGAGGGGCAGCTTCACCGGGTCTCCCGCCCGTGAGTGGATGGCGATGCGCTGTTCCCGCTCGAACCGCCGGGCGATTCCCAGCAGGTAAAGAAGAACGGTCACCACGGCGGAAGCTGTGGCGAAAGGGCCGACGAGCGGGCCGGCATCCGCCTGGGTCACCACGTCGGTGTCTGTCAGGAGGCTGACGAAACCGAACGCGCACACCACGAGGGCGAAGTAGAGCACGGCGGCGAACGCGATCAGAACGTAGGGAAAGGATGCCGGCCGGCCCGGGTCGCGCATTCCCTGGCTGGGATCCAACATGGGTCAGTCGAAGGTGATGCGCACGCGATACTCGCCGAAGCGCACATCAGCGTTCGCTGGTAGGGGGGTCGCGACCTCGGGAGTGCAGAGGGTTTCGGCGCCGTCCTCGTCGATGAGGACGGTTCCGTTCGTCGAGTTGAGGTCGAGCACCCAGACCCGGCCGTCCGAGAAGCCAAGCACCGCGTGGGTCTTGGAGACGCTGCGTTCGACATCGTGGAGTGTTGCCCGTTCGGTCACGCCGTACCCGTCCTGGTGTTGCGGGTCCCTGCCGACGATGATGCCGTGATCGAGCGGAAGGACCTGCCCGTCCGGCAGGACGAGGCGCGGGTTTCGCTGCGGGGTTGCGACCGGCGCGGGGGCGGTGACGGGAGCGCTCGGCTCGTTCCGGATACCGCCGGTCGGCGTCGGGATCGGGGCGAGCCCGAATTCCGGTTTGGCTACCGGAATGGGGACGGCATGATCCGATGACGGAACGGTGTCGAGAGCAGGTTCCATGCCCGGCGGCATGCCGATCTTGCGCACCGTCGGAGCCGGGCGAGCCGACGCCGTGGCGTCCGGGGCCTGGGCCGGCTCCGGCGCCGGGATGGAAGGAGCTGGATCAGCCGGCGGAACAGGAAGCGGGGGGCGCGGAGGAACCGCGTGTCCATTCCACTCGGTGACGCCGTCGTCGGTCATTTCGTCCCTCTGTCCGTCTGGCTTTGCGTTCTCGCGCGACCCCGTTGTTTGGTGCCGGGAGCGGTGAGCCGTTCCGTGACCGTTCTCGACGAATGAATCCGGAACCTGCTCTTCTGTCGGCGCCACCAGCCTACCTCCGCGGCTGCGGCACCGGTCGAGGATGTCGTCGTCTGCCAGAGCTCGTCGATGTGCTCCTCGGAGGCATCCCTGCCGGCGAAGACGGCCTCGTCCGTGCCGCGAGCAAGGCGGGTGAGAATGGCGAGCCCTCCCGGGCTCTCGACGGAAGCATCCGTCTCGTTTCCTGGCGCTCGAAGGGACTCGACCTGGCCGCCGAGGCTCAGGGCGATCATCCGGCGGGTTCCGGTCTCCGGCAGTACGTAGCCGACCTCGGCGTATCGGTCGAGCAGTTCGTCCCAGGCACCGGCTGCGCGTGCGTCGGCCGTCCCCGCTTCGAGGCGGCGTCGCATCCGTCGTCTCTTCATCGCGGCGACGATGGCGAGCGGCACGAAATAGAGGAGAAGCGGGATGCCGATGGCACCGGCGAGGATCCAGACCCAGAGCGGAACGGTGAAGGCGTCGTCGTTCTTCTCCTCGTCTTCACTGTCGTTGATGTCGACCTCGGTGAGCAGGTCGTCGTCGGGCTTCTCCGCCCGCGGTGGCTGACGCACCTGCGGCTGCGGTTCCGTCTTGGGTTTGGGGTTCTGATCCTGGGGGATCTCTTTCTCGTCAGGAGTCGGGGTGAAGCTCACCCAGCCGACACCGTCGAACGGAACCTCGACCCAGGCGGTGACGTCGTCGCCGGTGACGGTGACGGGCTCGCCCTCTTCCGTACCCTCAGGCGCGAAACCCATCACCACTCGGGCGGGGTAGCCGAGCGACCGGGCCATGAGGGCGAACGCCGCCGCGAACTGCTCCTCGTCGCCGATCATCTGATTGCGCGTGAAGAGTTCCTCGATCCGGTCGGCCCCGTGGCCGGCGCGGGACGGCACGCTGTCTGAGGCGAGTCCGTGGCTGAGGAAGCCGTTGATCTTGATGGCCTGCTCCATGGCACGGAGCTGGTCGATGGGGCTGGCGGCGCTGCCGACGTATTCGGCGGCCTTTGCCGCAACGACGTCCGGCACCCGCTCGACGAGAGGCAATTCGACTGTTGCGACGGGGACGTTACCGAGCGCGTCGTCGCTGAACTCATCCTGCACGTTCGAGGTGAAGCTGTAGCCGTAGCCCTTTTCGACACCGGACGTGATGACGGTCGTCGCAGTCTCAGCGTTATAGCGCAGGTCCTGGGTGGTATCGGTCGGTTCCGTCGGAAGGCTGATCGTCTCCGGATAACCGACGACCGGCAGCCAGACCCCTGAGTAGCCGTCGACGGTGATGGTCACCGATCGCCCGGCGGAGGAATCGAGCAGGTCCGGTGTGGGCAGCTCGTCGCCGACCAGGCGGAAGGAACCGGAGCCGTCCGTCTGTTGCGCGGCGCCGGAGACATCCCACAATCGCCCGTCGTAGCTGTCCATGACGGCGAGACGAATTCGGTCGGATGCCGTCAGCCCGGTCGCGGAGAACAGCTCGGTGTCGCCCAGATCCTTCGTGTACTTGCGGAACCCGCTCAGCGGGCTCGGGTAGTCCTGGGGGTCGAACGGGGGCACGACCTCATCACGGAGCACGAACCTCGACTCGGGCGCGGGGACGAGGATCGAGCCGGCGACCGCTGCGACGAGGATCGCTGCCACCGCGACAATGGCGCTCCCGACCAGCTTGGTCCGGTTGATGCCGCGGCGTTGCTGGAGGCTCGCGTTGGTCGCTGTTCCGCGCCGCCAGCCCAGCCAGAGCAGGGCAAGAACGGCGAAGGCGATGCCGCGCACGACGGCGAGGAACGGCGTGCCGGTTCCGTAGAGAACGCTGAGCAGGTACAGCGCGAGGGGGCCGAGAAGCAGAACGGCGAGGCGACCGGCCGAGCGGTCCTTGCGCGGGAGCCAGCGAAGCACGAGAACGGTCGACACCAGTCCGACGAGCCACGCCGCAGCGTACGGAAGCACCGTGATGTAGTCGGGAGCGCCGACCGGTGCGGCGAGGGTGAGCATGTCGTTCCAGCCGAACACCGCGCCGAGAGCGAGACCGCGAAGGGTCGTGAGGCTCGGCAGAACGGCGAACAGCGCGTACCCGGGCATCGCGAGCGCGCTGCCGAGGAGGAAGTACAGCGCGATCGCACCGAGCCCGGTGAAGAATGCATTGAGGCGGAACAGGTGCGAGAGGTAGGCCGCGCCGGTGCCGACGACCAGACCGCCGAGCCCGGCGAGCAGGTACCCGTTATCGCTGAACGCGGGTGCGAATCCCCAGATGCCGAGGGCGGAGAGCACCGTGATGACGGCGAGGTCGCGCCAGCTGGCGGGAGTCACTGTGCCGCGTTCGAGCTTCGGAGACGGCTGTCTCGGTTGCTTCGGTGCCTTCGGCTGCTTGGCTGCCTTGGGCGCCTTCGCTGCCTTCGGCTCCTTCGGCTGCCGCGCTGCGCGGGGCGGCTTCTGCCCGGTGGCGTCGCTCATACCGCCCTCGCCATCACGCGGGGCAGGTCGCCGAGTGCACCGATCGTCACGATCGACAGCCCGGCGACATCCTGCACGCGCGGCCGCGAGCCGTGCTCGATGCGGAGCGCGATGACGTTCGTCTCTCCGCCGAACAACCGCTGGATCGCCCGGTAATCCGGAGCATCCATTGCCGACCCTGCGACGATGACGACGACGCTGGGGGGCGGCAGGCGTTTCGTGGACTCGCGGGCGAATTCGCGCGGCGTCGCCGTCGATGCGACGATTTTCTCGACGCGGCAGCTGTCGTCGAGGAGCGAGGTGACCGAGTGGGTCTTAAGGATCCTGCCCTCGGTGACGACGCTGATCTGGGTGCCGTCGCGGATCACCTGCGCCCCAATGGATGCCGTGACGGACACCGCCAGTTCGAACTCGGCGTCGTCGGCGTAATACCGCTCATCGCTCGAGTGAATGATGGTCAGCTGGCTGCGGCGCGACTCCTCGAATTGACGCACCATGAGCTGCCCGGTGCGGGCGGAGGTCCTCCAGTGCACGTATCGCACATCGTCACCGGTGACGTAGGCGCGGAGGGCGTGGAAGGAGATGTCGTTGTTCGTGATCTTCTTGGTGACCTGGCCCTCGAGGTCGCGGACGAGGCCAGCGGCCGTCGGGTGCAGCCGGGTGGTGACGGGGTGCACGAACAGTTCGATCCGGTCGGTCCAGCGCACGGCACGGCGGAACAGGCCGAGCTGGTCACCACGGACGGAGACCGCGGGGCCGGCGAGGATGACGGCACGGCGGTTGGTCGGAACGGCGAAAAGCTCTTCGGTCTCAGCCCCCGGTGCAAGCGCCCCGATCGAGAACTCGGCGAGACCCTCACCGACGGGAACCTCGAGTGTCGTGGCGGTCGACACCTTCTTGCCAGTGTTGGTGACGAGCACGCGCCCGATCGCCCGCTCCCCCACTGTGACCCTTCGCGGGTTGAGCGCGATGTCGACTGCGTAGGTCGCGCGTCCGATGAGGAACAGCGCGGCAACGGCGAGGGCGGCGAACAGGGCGATCGACACGACCGTGAGTTCTGCCCAGCCGAGGATGAGCCCGGCGACGAGTGCGACGATCGCACTTGCAAGCACGAGAGCACCCAGACCGGAAACGACCGCGAGGTAGGGCGAGATCGTGCGCCCCAGCCAGACACCCCACGACGAAACGATGCCCCAGAGCCAGGTGAACGGCGCACCGGACTTCCGCCCGACCTGGCGCAGACGAGCGACGGTCGCGGAGCGACCGGCGCGAGGTGTCGCGACCGGCTCCGGCGAGGCGGGCGTCGCATCCGTTTGCGGGTCGACAAGCAGCGCCTCATCGGGCTCGCTGGTGACTGCGGTGGTCATCGGGTTTCGGGGGCTCGGTTTCAGGCTGCGCGGTACGCGGGAACGGGGAGGTCGACGAGGATGCCCGCGACGACATCCTCGGCACGCACGCCGGCGAATTCGCTCTCGGCGTCGACGATGAGCCGGTGTGCGAGCACAGGAACGGCGAGCTGGTTGACGTCGTCGGGGGTGGCGTATGCGCGACCGTGGGCGAGCGCCCAGGTTTTGATCATGCGGGCAAGGGCGAGACCGCCACGCATGCTCGAGCCGAGAGCGATGTCCTTGTGGGCCCGGGTGGCGTGCACGATGTCGGTGATGTACTCCATCACCGAGCGGTCGACGTGAACAGCCGATGCCAGCTGCGACATGGCGGTGAGGGACGCGCCGCCGATGATCGGGTTGATCTGCGCGGCACGCGAGCGGTTCGCTGAATCGAGCAGCAGGTCCACGGCGGTGGTGCGGTCGGGGTAACCGAGCGACGTCTTGATGAGGAAACGGTCGAGCTGCGCCTCGGGGAGCTTGTAGGTTCCGGCCTGCTCGACCGGGTTCTGGGTGGCGATGACCATGAACGGTTTGCCGACCGGGTAGCTTTCGCCGTCGACGGTGACGACACCCTCTTCCATCACTTCGAGGAGAGCGGACTGTGTCTTCGGGCTTGCGCGGTTGATCTCGTCGGCGAGCACGACCGAGGCGAAGATCGGGCCCTTGTGGAACTCGAACTTGTTGGTCGACTGGTTGTAGATGGTGACACCGGTGACGTCTGACGGCAGCAGGTCTGGGGTGAACTGGATGCGCGAGTTCGTTCCCTCGAGCGTGTTCGCGAGTGCCTTCGCCAGCACCGTCTTACCGGTGCCGGGGAAGTCCTCGAGCAGCACGTGACCCTCGGAGAGCATGGAGGCGAGAACGAGCTTGATCGTTTCTTCCTTGCCCAGGATCGCCAGGCCGACGTTTGACACGAGGGAATCGAATGCCCCGGCGAACCACTCTGTCTGTTCTTGCGTTACTGACACTGCTGTCTCTTTCGTTGGGGAGGAAATCTGGTGAACCGGAAGCCGATCAGGGGAAGGAGTATCCGTCGCTGGGGGTTCCGTTGACGAGGACCCGGATACCGCACGAGGCAAGCTGCACTTGTGCGAAAGCGGTGAGTTTGTGTGACCCGGTGCCATTCATCGGAACGCTGTAGGTGCGAGAGACGTCGTACCAGTTGCCACCGCTGCAGTACTGCGGGGTGATGTTGAAGGATCCCCCCTGGTAGTCAGCCCATGAGAAGGCCACGAGGTAGGTGTTGGACACCGGCCGACCGGAGGGGTCGTTCCGCGTCTGGGGGCCATCGGTCCCGTAGACGTCCGTGATCCGTGGGTTCGGCGGCGGAGGCGGTGGTACGTTCTCGACCGTCACGCTATTCGATACCTGTCCCCACGCGCCGCAACCGCCCTGCCCGCAGGCCTGCACCCGCCCCTTGTTGTACGTTCCGGCGTCAACCTGGTTCGTTCTGGTCGAGGTACCGGTAACGTTCCCACTCCCAGCACCATTTACCTCCCAGTTGTAGCTTGTGATGCTTCCACCGGTATCTGCCGGGCGTCCCCACTGGAGAGTGAGCGCTGTTTTGGCGTAGCTTCCGTCATGCACCAAGGTGACGCCCGTCGGCGCACTGGGCTTTCCGTAGGACGTTGCCGACGCAGAGGGCGACGTCTCGCTATCGCCGACCTTGTTCGTCGCGACCACCGTAAATGTATATGTGGTGCCGTTCGTACCGGCGAAGGAGAGGACGTTACCGGCTTGCCCTTGCTGGACGACGTTCCCGCCTCCTCCCGTTCGCGTCACGGTGTAACCGGTGATCGCAGCGCCGTTACTCGACGGTGACGGGTTGATGGTGACTCGGATACGATCCGCCTCTGCGACCAGCGTCGGTGCCAGCGGACGGTCCGGTGCGCTCGTCACCATGACGTCCGCACGGCCCTGGGCGTGCCGGTTGGGATCTTTCGTCGCATCCTCGATCTTGTAAATGATGCTGATTTGCTGTGTTTTGTTTGGGCCAGGCGTGATGATGAGGTTCGGTCCGCTGATGCTCACTGTTGCGTTCGCGCCGTTGCTGACGTCGGCGGAGAGAATCTTGAGGGGCGTGTCAGGGAACGGGTTGAAGTCGTTCTGCAACACGTTGAGTGTGACGGGCTTGCTCGAGCGACCGTCGGGGAAGGAGTCATCGACGGCGGAGGGCATCGGCCGCGAGGACGACACCACCCGAACGTGGACGGTGCCAGGCACAGTGAACTTTTTGTACGTGATCGTGAAGTTGAGAGTTGTGGCGGTTCCCGGCTGCACACCGAGCGGCGCTGACACGGTCAGGGTCGAGCCGGAGAGCCCCGCCTCGATCCCGCCGGTTGCGGCAGTGAGGCCGCTGTAGCTCAATGCAGACAGGACGTCGGGGTTCGGGTGGTCGCTCGACTGCCGCAGGTCGATCGTCTGGGCCGGCTCGCCTGCCTCAACCGTGAGCTCAGGAGGCGTGAACGTCGGGGGGACGTCCTTCTGCTCCGGGTCGCCGACCATGATGGGCAGGACGAGCATCGCGACGCCCGTGCTCGATCCGTCTGACGCTTCGAACGTGATGCTCGCCGGTCCGCGGTAGTCGAGGAACGGGGTGAATGTCAGCGTCTGGTCGTCGACGAAGTTCGGGGTTCCGTCGCTCTTGATCGCACTCACCGTGTTGGCGTCGGTGATCTGGATGTCTTTGCCGGACGGAGACTCGGCGATGTCGGAAAGCTTCCACGCCTTCGTCTCGTTCATGTCGACGTACTGCGTGGGCAGGTTGAGTTTGATCCGCGGCGGAAGGCCATCGGAGAACGGCGGCACGACGATGAACGCAGCAGTGCTGAGGTCGTCGGCAGTGTTGGTGAGCCGGTAGGCGATGGCCGTCCGGGCATCCCCGAGCGTCACCCTCACCAGTCCGTTGTCAAGCAACTGGGCACTGCCCTCGTTAGGACCTTCGACAGAGATCTCGAGGTCATCGACCCGGCCACCCGAGTTGTTCGCACCCTTGGTGACGTCGATGTCGATGGACTTCTCACCCACGACGTCCTCGGGTTCGACGAGGTGATCGATCGCCGTTGGAGGGGCGATCGTCGCGTCCTCGGTGACCCGCACCTGAACGAAAGCGGTGTCGAATCCGCCCTGGCCGTTGGTGATCTCATAGCGGACGACGAAGCTGGTCTCTTCGTCAGGCGCCTCGATCTCGACAGCATTCTTGTTGCGAACCTTGGCGACGATGCCGTCCGGCACGTCCTTGAGCTTCTTGCTCACTTCGATCATGTAGCCGTTGGGGTCGGAGTCGTTTCCGAGCACCGGAACCGTCGCGACCCGGCCAGGCTGGACCTCGATCGTGTCGTCGACCGCGATCGGCGGGGAGTCCTGATCCGGGCGCTCGATAACACCGATCCGGACGACCCCGAGGGCCGTTGCGCCGTAGACGTCCTTGACTTTGTAACTGAAGACGTCGGTGCCGGCTGATCCGGGAGCCGCCCGATAGGTGAAGCTCGTGCTGTCGGATTCGACGACGCTGCCGTAGGCCGGGGCGCTCGCGAGACCGTCGAACACGACCGAGTCACCGTTGGGGTCCAGGCCGTCGAGCGGCACATTGACGGTGACCTGGGAATCGGCGAACACGCGTGCGGTCAGCGTCTTTGGAGCGGGCTCCTGATTGTCGTCCTCGTCGGCTGCGACGACCGTGAACGTGACGGTCGCGACATCCTTCTGCTTGAAGTCGTCAGTGACCGCGTATGTGGCGGTGTACACGCCGGGTTCGCGAGGTGCCTGGTACCGCACCCGGTCACCGGAGACGAAAGCAAGTCCGCCTGTGACGGGCTCAGCGAGTTCCGGTGCGAGAGTCATGACCGCGTTGTCGGGGTGGACATCGTTGTCGAGTACGGGCACACTCGCGATGTCCCCGGCGCGGACGGTGACCGAGTCGTCGGAGGCGATCGGAGCCTGGTGCCGGGTGAGCGGCGGAACCGGAACGATGGCGACGGTGGAGACGGTCTCGTTTTCGCCGTCGGAGACGGTGTAGCTGAACTGCAGCTGTTCGGTCACCGCGGCGCTCGAGGTCACCCGAACGACGGACGAGTTGAGCACCTCGATGGAGAGGACACGCGCTTCCTCGGGGATGTCGAGGGAACGGATGGCGAGGACCTTGCCGCTCGGTGACACGTCGTTGGTGAGCACGTTGATCACGGTCGGCTCGTTGGGGCGCAGATACCCGGTGTCGTGCACCGCGATCGGGGGTTGCACCTTCTCGGGAACGTCCTTGACGTCGACCCGGAGCATCCCGATGCTTGTCGCCGGACCGGCGCCGACGGTGTACTGGATGTAATAGGTACCGGTCTTGCCCGAGACGATCTGCATCGAGTTGGTGTCGGGCTTCATGGTCACCGAAAGCCCACCGGCCAGCGCTTCAGCGCCAAGGAGTGAGAGCTGCGCACCGTTGGTCGACAGGTCGTTCGCGATCGGGAATGCCTCGACCGGTTCGCCCACAAAGGTTTCGACGTGGTCGGGGGTACCGACCGGATTGAGGGTCCCGGCCGGTTTGACGTCGACGGTGAAGGTTCCGGATGCCGTCTCCGTTCCGTCAGAGACGACGTAGACGATGTCGCGCGGGCCGAGCTGCCCTGAGGTGTGGGTGACCGTGACGAATCCGTCGTGGGAGAACCGGACCTGGTCACCGGTGTCGGATGCCGCTGACTGCAGAAAGACGTCGTCGCCGTCGGGGTCTCGCCAGTCGATGAGCGGGTTGTAGGTGATCAACTGGCCCGCCTCGACCGAGACAGCACCCTTGCGCTGCTCGACCGGGGCGCTGTTCGCCTCGGCGGGCATGATCGTGACGCTCACGTTGGCTTCGGCGACGCCACCCGGGCGCCCGTCGGAGACGGAGTAGCGGAACGAGACGGTTCCGGCTTTCTGTTCCGGGTTTGGGGTGAACTGAAGGGCACGGCCGCCGTCGATGAATTCGATGGTGCCGGACTCGGGCGCGAGGCCCTGGAGGTTACGCCCGATGGTGAGGACGTCGCCGTCCGGGTCGGTGTCGTTGTCGAGCACGGGGAGAATGGTGCTCTTGCCTGGACGCGCACCGAGGTCGTCATCGCGCGCTATCGGTGGACGGTTTTGTTCGGTGCGGTCGGCGAGGGTGTCTTCGAAGGACTGCGTCGACGCCTTCTCGTCACCCTCTTCGCCGTCTTCCTCCTGGGGAGGAGTGACTTCTTCCCAGTTCTTGACGAGACGCATGTTGGCGTCGACGAGCCACACCTCGCCGGTCTGCAGGTTGTTGAGCGCGATGACGTTGCGGTTGACCCGGAATTCGAGGGTGGCACCCTCGGCGAGTGGCTCGATCGCCTGCCGCGACGGGGATGCGTCGCCACAGACGGCGAGATAGGCACTCGCGCCCGACCAGGCGCCGTGGGCGCAGCCGTTGAGGTTCACGGGTGAGGAGATCTCGCGCGGCTTCGTCACGGCGTTGGTGATGTTGGCCTTGATGGTTTGCGGGGTGTCGTTGTTGAGCCGGGCACGCAAGAGCGAGGACCCGGTGGCGACGATCACCTCACCCCCGGTCGCACTCACCTGCTGGATCTTGAGGCCCTGATCGGGGAGCGCGATGGAGTTCTCGGCATCCGTCACGATGCGGTTCTTCTCGAGGTCGAGAATGACGGCCTGCTCCCCCGCCGCCGTCAACTGGTATTCGGTCAGCGCGGGCAGGTCGGTGATGGTGGGGTCGCCACCGGCACGCGGGAAGGCGTAGAGCTTCTTGCGCTCGGCGGATACCGCGAACAGGGTGCCTTCGCTTGAAACGACCGCCTTCGCGTTGTCGCCAAGCTTCGTGATCGGCTCCGTGTCGATGGTCGAGAAGCGGAGCTCATCGGCCGTCGGCGTCACCCAGAGCTCGCCGCTGTCTGGCTCGAGGATCGAGAGGGTGGTGTTTCCGAGCGACAGTTCGGCGTTCGGCGGCAGGTCTGCGCGCTCGATCAGGGTCGTGAATGCCGAGTCGATGCGCTCGACGCTCGACGCCGAGCGGTCGTGGAGCAGCACGTTCTCACCGTTCTGCAGAACGTCGATGTCGTTGGAGACAGTGGCGACCGAAGCGTTGAGCTCTTCGATCTGACGGTTGAGGCGCCCGGCCATGAGTTCGGTGCCGTTGGTGACCCAGACATCCCGCGCGCTGAGGTCGACGTCGGTGACCGGGAACCCCTCGTGCAGCACGGCGACGGTGACGGGGACGGCTACGAGGACAGAGAGTGCGACGACGGATGCCGTGACCTTGCGTCCCTTGAGCCAGCTCAGCACGCTGTCGTCCCCCCACGAGTACTACACAGTAAAAAGCGGACACCCCTGTCCGGCGCTCTACGCTAACACGCCGGGGTAACGGGCATTTCATGGCAATGCATGGGATCGGCGCCACGCGAGATTGCACTAGCGACCCGAAAAACCGCCACGAGAGGGTCTATGGGGTCACAACTGCAATCTCGAGTGCAAAACGGGGTCAGGTCGTGGGTGGGGCGGATGCCTCGCGGTCGAGGAGCACGAGGTCTGCGGTATCGACGAGGCGCGAGGAAACCGCGTATTCCACGAGGCGGGCACGGCGACCGGTCGCGAGTTTGCCGCGGGCTC
This sequence comes from Mycetocola sp. TRD_SC_2, assembly GCF_055361225.1. Lineage (NCBI taxonomy): Bacteria > Bacillati > Actinomycetota > Actinomycetes > Micrococcales > Microbacteriaceae > Mycetocola > Mycetocola sp. TRD_SC_2. Next base: position 2,423,776 of record NZ_CM143954.1, read on the forward strand.
CTCGGAGCCCGCGGACACCGATGCGGTCGAGCTTGTCGCACACGTTGTCGAGTTTGCGGTTGAAGGCGGTCTGCGTCCAGCCGAGCCGCGCCGCGGCATCCGCTGACGCCGGGATCTCTCCCCGTCCGGGCGAGTCCTGCTTGAGCACGTTTTCGGCGAGCGCGACGATGAGCAGTCGCTGGCTGCTCGTGAGGTGCACCGGACCGACCGTGGTGGTTCCCGCCTGCATCGTTGTCATCGACGTTGTGCCGAAGTACTCGGACTCCGAGTGGATGGTGAACTCATATGTGGTCGACCCGGCGCTGAACATGACCTGCAGTTCAGGGAAGACGACGGGAAGCCGGGCACCGGGCGCGAGCCACGCCTGAACCTGGCCGGTGGTGTCTGTCACGGTCGCCGCAAGCAGGTTACCGACGTTCGACAGCCACCACAGCCCGTTCTCCTGGCTGATGGAGAGGAACCGGCGGTGCAGGAACGGGTTCTCGTCGATCACGAGGTCCGATTCACGACCGACGAAGAACGGTTCGCCCGGGGTCAGGTCGTACCATTCACCGCAGAACTCGACGCGGGGAGCTTTCATTGGCTGCACATCTCCAGTGGCTCGGTGGACGTCTTGCCCGAACTGCGGCGGATCGACACCTCGATGCAGACCTCGTCGCCGTTCGTCACACCGTCGATGGTCACCGACTCGTCTTCGGTCGACACCGGGTTGCCGGTGTCTGACCCGTCGCTGCGGTGCCACATGTACCGGTCGCCGTCCTGCGGGTCCGGGTTCGCCCAGGTGAAGGTGAAACTGGTGCCTGCCTGGTTCGGCGCGACCGAGACCGAGTCTGGGGTGGGAACGCCGACGGTGATGATGTCGGATGTCGCGGTGGGGGTCGGTTTCGGTTCGTCGCCCTCCGGCGCGAAGACGAGGGCCGCGGCAACGACTCCCCCGATCACGAGAACGCCCGCTGCTCCGGTGAGAATCGGCCAGAGCTTGCGGCGGGGGGCGGGGGTCTGATCGGTTGATTCGGCTTCGGGTTCCGCCGACGCACGGGGCCGGATGACCGTGTTCTCACCGACCGCAGAACCGGAGGGCGACTCGTGGGGCTGGACCGAAGGCATCCGTCGGATGACCGTGGGGTCGGCGCCGTCCGATGGCGCTGGCGCAGCTGGCGTCGCTGCCGGGGGTGCGGCCGGCGCGACCGGCTGGGCGTGAACGGTGGAGACGCCGCGGATGCGGGTGACGTCGCCGGCGTCTGCTGCTTCCTCGTCGTGCACGCGCTCGAGCACGGTGAGGTTCGGCACGTCGATCGCCGTCGGCGCGTAGGAGAGTTCCATCTCGACCCGCTGCAGGGCCCGGGCGAAGTCCACAGCCGTCGCGAACCGGTCGTCGGCGGAGACGGCCATCCCCTTGTTGAGGATCGAGACGAGCGAACGCGGGATGTCGGCACGCGTGATCGGGGTGATCGTGCCGCGTTCGATCCGGCCGATGAGGTCGACGGTGCCGTTGGGCTTTCCGGGAACCTCGAACGGCGTGTGCCCGACGAGGAGCGTGTAGAGGGTGGCCGCGAGCGAGAAGACGTCGCTGCGTACGTCCGGCTGCGGGTGGTCGTCGAACATCTCGGGTGGCGACCAGGGAATCGACATGCCGATGCTGCCCGTTGCCGTCGCTCCCCCGGCGTTGTTCGCCGCGCGTGTTGCTGCGTTCACGGGCAGCTCGATGTCGACGGCGCTCGAGATTCCGAAGTCGGTGAGGGCCGGCCAGCCGTAGCTGTTGGTGAGAACGTTGGCCGGCTTGATGTCGCGGTGCAGGATGCCTGCGGCGTGCGCGGTCGCGACGGCGCTCGACACACGCACCCCGGTGCGGAGCGCATCGGCGACGTTGAATTGTGCGCGCTTGTATTGCTCGGCGAGGCTCGGGCCCGAGCAGTACTCCATGACGAAGTACGGGCGACCATCCGGAGCGACGGCTGCATGGTAGATCGTGACGATGTACGGGTGTGCGGACAGCTGCGCCATGAGGTTCGCTTCGGCAACGAACGCGGCCCGCGACGTGTCACTGAGGTCGTCGGATGCGAGGACCTTCACGGCGACGAGGCGCTTGGGAAGCTCCTGCTCATAGAGATACACATCGCTGAATCCGCCCGAGCCGAGCAGCCGGGAGTACCGGAGGCCTGGCAGTTCGGGAGGCGTCGCGACACCGCGCGCGGCCACGCTTACGCCTCTGTGACGTGCAGGAGCACGTCGCTGCCGAGGTCGATCTTCGTTCCCGCAATGACGGGTGTCGGCTCACCGGCGCGGAGCAGTTGAGGCAGCTTGCCCGGTGCGATCACGTGGGTGCCGTTGGAGGAGTGCAGGTCGGTGACGACGACGGTGTCTCCCTCGACGGCGACACGCACGTGGCTGCGGGAGATGTCGTCACCGGTGAGCGTGACGAGATGAGGAAGAACGGATGCCGGCACGTTCGACACGCTCGGCGCGCGTCCCAGGATTACCGGGGCGGTGAGCGCTTTCGTCGACCCATCGGGGAGCTGGAGCGTGTAGCCCGCCGATTGCGGCGGAGTGACCGACGCGGCCGGGGTCGAGGGAGCAGAGCCTGCCCGTTGCCGGGCAGCATGGATGTCTGACGCGAGCATGGTCCTGCCGTCATGGTCACCAAGGACGGGTGCCGGAGCGGCCGGGGCAGGCGCTGGAGCGGCCGGTGCCGGTGCAGCAGCCGGTGCGGGGCTCTCGGCGCTCGTCGCCGGTGTCGGGTCGGCCGCCGGGGACGCATCGTCGTCGTTCTCGGCGGCGAGGACCGCTGCCGCCCCGACCGGGCGGAACACCGTCGCCCCGAAGAGATAGTCGTAGCCGTCTGCCTCGGGTTCAGCTGCTCCGGTGGCGTTCGCTTCGTTTTCGCCCGACTCCGAAGCATCCGGGTCGTGGTTCGTCGTTGTCGTGTGGAAGACCCGGGTTTCCTCGTGCACCGGTGCAGGCTCCGGCGTTGCCAGGTTCGGTGCGACGGGCGCCGGGCTCGCTGCCGGCTGAGCCTTCTCCGGCGTGGGCGCTTTCTCCGGCGCGGGAGCTGAGCGTGCTCGCTTGCCTGACCTGGCAGCGTCAAGGCTGACCCGCCTTACCCAGGCGGCACCCTGTTCCAGCGGGAGACGTGCCCGGTTGGGTGCGGCAGACGGGTCGACGTCGACGCGGAATCCGGTGGGGTGTTCGATGAGTTGTTCGGTCCAGGTGGTGACGCCCCGCGACGAGACCGTCACTTCTCCGTCTGCGGTGTCGACGATGACAACAGCGTCGCCGCGCAGGATGACCCCGAGTCCGTTCGTCGTGAGATCGCCGTCGACCCAGAACAGGAGGGCGAAGGGACCCGTGGCAGTGAGGCCGTCTGCCGTGAGGATGTCGAGCACGTCCTGAACGGATGCCTCGGGGTCGGCGGTGGCGGCAAGTCGCGCCACACGGTCCGACGTTTCATCGATACGGGCAACAAGAAGACGGCCGGCCGTCGCGACGGCCAGCCAATCGGAAGCTTGCGCAGGTTCGTAGCTGTAGCCGCTCATGTCACCCCTCAGACTCTCGGCAGGGTCTGCTCGAGATAACCAAGCGACCGGTTTTCATGATATCCCGGGCGGGGCGCGGCCGTGTCGACGGTCGAGGAGTCGACAATCAGCACGGTGACGTTGTCATGGGCGCCTGCTTCGAGCGCGAGCTCGACGAGCCGGTCGGCGGGGTCGTCGACTCCGGAGCGGAGAACGGCTTCGATTTGCTCGGTCGACACCTCACGGGTGAGTCCGTCCGAGCAGATGAGGAAGGTTTGCTGGTCCGAGGCCGGCAGCAGCCACACGTCCGGGTCGGCATCCACCTCGACACCGACGGCGCGCGTCACGACGTTGCGCTCGGGATGGGTGAGCGCCTCGAAGGCGGTGATCGAGCCGGCGTCGAGGAGTTCCTGGATCGCGGAGTGGTCGACGGTGACCTGGCGCAGTATGTTGTCGTCCCACAGGTACACGCGGGAGTCACCGATGTTGAACGCCATCCAGTGGCAGTCGGCCTGGCTCGAGAGGCTCACGAGCGCGAGTCCTGCGACGGTCGTTCCCGCGATTCCTGACTGTGCCGCCCAGCTTCTGATGAAGGAGTTGGCGGCCGTGATGGCGGTGAAGACCGCTTCGGGTGTCGTCGGTTCGCCCGGTCGGATGCTGTGCGACAACTGGTGAACCATGGCCTGGCTCGCGAGGTCGCCGCGGGAATGCCCGCCCATACCGTCGGCAACGGCGAAGATCGGAGCCGATGCGATCAGGCTGTCCTCGTTGTGCTCGCGGACGTGACCCGTCTCGCTCCGCCCGGTGACACTGACCGTCACGACCGAGCGTGACGTTGTGATGATCTCTATCTGGGCAGCCATGTTCATGCCATCCTATGGATCCGGGCTGGATGCCTCGATGGGGAGTTGTGCCCATCGAGGCGGCCGACGCGACAGCGATTCGTCATTCGGTCGGGTTCGTGAGGAATTTCGGTGGTGACGGCACCGCGCCAGGCCACGGACCGTAGGCCGTCGCCATCTCGTCGACCTGGATTCGCACGCTCGCGTCGTACTTGTTCTTCGCGTTGACAGACCCCGCCAGTCCGATCTGTTCGGCGAGCGCCTCGAGGTCGAGATCCTGGCCGTCGATGACGAGTTCCACGCGCACGGTCGTGGTGGGTTTCTGATCCGTCGTCGACCACGCTTCCTGAAGCACGTAGTCGAGAAGAGCGGCGGGGTCTGCCGCATACTCCGCTGAGACCCGTGCGAGCAGGAGCACCTGATTCGGTGTGCCCTCTGTCGACGTGGCGATCTCGGCGGACGTGATCCCGGGCAGCCCGGAGATGGCATCCTCTGCGTCGCTGTGAGAGTGAGCAGCTTTCGGCGTGCCGCCCGGCCGCGCGGCGCCGCCGCCGAACGAGCAGGCGCTGAGCATCCCGGCGGCGAGCAGCGCGGTCGTTCCGAGCATCACGGTCGATCGTGTACGCGTTCGAGAAGTCATGGGCGTCTCGCTCCCTGGTCGATGACTGTGCCTTCCTCGCTGAAGAAGTCAGACGCCGAGTCGACGAAGTGGTCGTAACTCGGGTCGCCCATCTCGCTCGCGGCGGCAGCCGTCTCAGCGTAGCGCTCAGCATTGTGAGAGGCGGCAATCCCCGGGGCAGCCGTCTCACCCTCGAGGAGCGGAGCGTCGGCTTGCACGGTCGTCCAGTTGGCGCCGACCGGGTTGCCTCGACCATCGAGTCGAGCGACCGGGTCTTCGGAGTGTTCAAGAGAGAGCACCTCGATGTCGGACGGGATGGGAAAGCGCGCGATCGGTGAGCCGGCGGTCACCACGTGGGTGACGTTGAATGGCAGGGACTCGTCTGCCGCCAGGAGGCCGGCGGTGATGCCCCCGAGGCTGAAACCCTCGAGCATGACCGGGTCGGTGGGGTCGATCCCTGCTGCGACCATCGCCTGTTCAACCGCTGCAGCGAGAACCGTCGGGTTCCCCGCCATGGCGTGCAGGTCGCTGGTGAGGTCATTCGGGGTGGAGCCGGCTTCGGGCGACCAGGCCTGGGTGCTGGGAATCTGCACGATCCAGTGCGGCGGCTCCCCTCCCGCTGAGACCACACGAATACGTGCGTAGGTGTTGTCACCGTCTTGGGCATCGATGCTGTGCGAGGAGTGCATGAGGTCCTCAATACTGGTCGGCGGACTGATCGCTTCTCCTTTCGGTGGCTCCAGGTCGAACAGCTCCACCCCGCCGTCGTCGAATGCTCCGAATTTCTGCCCGCCGCCAATGATGGCCTGCAGCGCCTCTTCATAGGTGCGCGGCGGCCACGGGGCTCCGGTGAGCGACGAGAGAGCTTGATTGATTGCGGGCGCGGTCATCGCTCCGAGGTGCGCCGGCATGAGTGCGGTCAGGTCGAACGAAAGCCCGGTGAGCAAACCAGGTGCGCCGTTTGCGATGACGTCGACGAACCAGCTCTGTTCACCAGCAAGTTCATTGAGGTCCTGCAGCGCGTCGGTCATGGTGTCGGAGAAGTCAGCGACGACATCATCGCCGGAGAAGTTCGCCGCACTTTGCTGGGCGAGGATGATCATCAACGCTGACGGGTCCGTTGCGAGCCAGGGGTTCCGGAGCAGTGCAGCGGCGGTGCCGGCCAGACCGGCGGTCACGGCATCGACCGACTCGTCGATCAGTGCGTCCACCCCCGCTGCACCGGCAAAGAGCAGCGCACCGGCAGCGGTGACGACGACCAGCGGAACGGCGAAGACTCCGACGGTGAAGGTCGCTGCGTTGGCGAGGTCTTCGGCGAGCGCCGCGAGTGTTGAGTCGACCAGTTCATACGTCACGACGGCGCCGTCGAGGAACAACCCGATGACGGTGGCCTCGGTCGCGAGCAGCGCGAGCCCACCGGTGACGTTCGCGACCTGGAGAGCGACGCCTCCCGCGGTAACCGGTGAGAGCACGACGGACTGGAGGTAGTTCGGGTCGAGCAGGACCCGACCGGCGTCCACTCCTTTGCCGGCGAGGTGCCCGCCGAGGTCACGAAGGTTCGCAGCCTGGGTGCGCATGTCCTCGAGGTTGGCGCCGACCCCGCCGACCCCTCCTGAGACCGTGACATCACCCACGTCAGTACCCCAGTCTCGTCGCGACCACGGCGAGGATCTCCGCGGTGATGGCTGCTCGAGACGATGTGCTGACGCTCACTTGCCCGCTCTCGGCGAGCCCGTGGGCGGTTACCGGTCCGGTGCCCACATCGACCCCGAGACGGACCCAGCCCTCGGCCGTGAACAACCAGGCCGGTGCCCACGACGCGCCGGTCGAGGTGTCGTGCATTCGCAGCGAAAATCCACCGGCGATCGCGCCGGCAAGCGCGGCAACGCCCGCGGCGTCGTCGCCCAGCTCTGCCCGCCGGGCCGCTTCCTGCACCAGCGCCGGGTTCCCCGTCCGGGCGGCGAGAACGATCGCTGTCGCGTCAGCGATGCTGAGCACGGTGACCGGCCCGGCCCTGGTCGACGACCGGTCGTCGACGAGATCCAGTGACCGCAGGGTTTCGTCGACCAGGTCGGTCGTGGCGCACGCGGTAATCTCGACCGCGTCTTCGTCGAGAACGCGGCCCGTGGCATCCGTTTCGATGTTCGCGTCGGATGCCGCGACCACTCGCTGGGTGCGGACGAGACCGAGACAGAACCCGCCGGCGACGGACAGTGACTGAAGAACGCTTCTCGACGACCCCCACGCGGCGATGTCGATCACGGTCGTCGCGACCTGCGGCAGGGAGAGCACCGTGCCAAGGGCGGTGTGCAGGGAACTCGTCAGGTCAGGCTCATCCGGGCGGACTCCGGCATTGACGAGCTTGCGCTGCTGGAGCGAGGCCAGTGCCGCCGCTTCTCGGTGTTCCCGCTCAGCGGGCGAGACGGTGTCGTCCCACTCCGACACGAACTCGACCGGAACACGGATCGCGTCGATACGGGACGTGAGAACGTGCCATTCGTCGGCGGAGAGCAGGAAGCGGGTGCGCCGGGCGTCGGCGAGCGGTACCGTCATTCGGCCCATCCGTTTCTTTTGGTGATTTCGGCCGCGTCGAGCCAGTCGATCGAGCCGGGTTCGGGGAGGCGCGGAATGCCGCTGACCAGGTTTCTGGCCTGGTTGACGAGGGCGCCGGGGACTTCTCTGCCGAAGAATTCAAAGACTCTGCCTGCACCCTCCTTGAGCGTCTCGACCGTGTTGCCGACGAGCGTGCTGGCATCGTTCCACCGGTCGGAGAGCCAGTCCGCTGCACTCTCGATGGCGGCTTTCATCGCGTCGACGGCTGCGGCGTGGTCCTCGACCGCCTGGGCAGCGGCATCCGCGTCGTCAGCCAGCGAACCGAGCTTCACGGCTTTCTGCCGGGCTTCTTCGGCGTACTTTGCTGCGGCGGTCGACACCCAGTCCGCGTCGGCCGCACGGATCAGGACGGATGCTTTCTCCCGCAGGTCACTCGCCACTCCGCGCAATTCTGTGGCACGGAGCCGAATCTGCTCAGTGTCGCCGTACACGTCGCCACCGGGGATCGCGCTGGGGGAAGGTCACGTCTCTCACCCTAGGAGCGGCGGCGGGCACAGCCAATGGGTACACGTACCCATTGGCTCCCCCGCCGAGCGGATCTAGGTGTACGACTCGACGCGCTCGACGGGCAGGCCGGACCGCCATGAGTTGAGTGCGAGCGCGATCGCGACGATGAGCAGCACGACTCCGGCAGCCGCACAGGAGAACCCGTACGCGGCGCTGTCCAGGTGAAATCCGAGGGGCGCGAGGCCCAGAGCTGCTCCGCCGAGCGCGGCGACCATGAGCTCACCGCGCCAGATGTGCGAGAACCGTCGCCAGAGCACCTGAGACGGTGAGCCATCGACGATCGAGGCACGTCCGCGGTCGAGATTCCGGTTGTAGCTGAGCTTCTTGAGGAGCGAGACGCCCACAATCGCCGCGATGGCACCGGAAACGACGCCGTAGACGACGACGGTGAACCAGAACTGTTCGGCCGGAGTCCCCCCTTCGTCGAGGGTGAGCCGGCCGGACGACTCGAGGAAGACCGGAAGCGGGAGAACAAGCGCCCAGGCCAGCAGAGCGAGGACAAGGAAAGCGGCGTGCATCGGCACGCCAAGCGGATTCAGGACAACCCGGAAGGTACCGCTGCTCCAGGTGGACGTGTTCGGACCGACTCCCCAGCGCCCGCGGGCCGCGAACTGGCCAAAGAAGAACCCGATGAGGGAGAGCAGCAGCATGAGCGTCGGAAACGCAATAGTGGTTGTGCCGGACCGGTCGTCTTCGATGACCTCACGGATCGAAACTCCAGCGTTGGTGAACCACAGGATGGCGACGACGACAGCGATGGCGACAACGAGGGCGAGGGCACCGACGGTATTGCCGATGACGGCGATCACTTTGCGGGTGCGCTCACCGCTGCCGGGTGTTCCGGAGTCTGCTGTGCCGGCCTCTGAGACATTGTCAGACAACCCCTGCTCCTTCATTTTCGCGCGATGGTTCACTGAGCCAACCCAGCGAGCCAACGATGGTGTCGAATAACTCGAGCCACAGCGCGGGTGTGTGTGCCATCGGCGCTTTGACGTGCACGCGGGCGAGCCGTGAACCGTCCCCGGCGGGGAGCCAGTAGTTGACGCGCAGGTCCGTCGACGTTTCTGTCTCGTAGGTCGTCCTCACCAGTTCGTGCCGACGAACGATTGGCCGCTCTGCCTCGTCATCGACGAGGGTCGATCCGGGATACGCCGCAAGGAGACGCTGTGTTTCGGTTCGGTCGTCGTTCTCGACGGGCGCTGGCCAGTCACCGGGGACAATGATGAGCGATGCAGGGAATGGGATACCCGGAAGTATCTCGAGCGAGATAGCGAACCCGACGGCGCCGATGGCGATGGCTTCTTCTGCCGACTGGATGAGGCTCGCTTTCAGCTCGCGGCGCACATGGGCAAGACGATCATTCCTGCCTACTTGCTTCTTGATGAGGGCAGCGATTCGAGCCGAAGCGGCGGCCGTGTCGGTCAGCGGAACCACGGCCCACGATCCCGGGAGGATCAGGGAGAGATCCGCCCCAGTGAGACTCACTTGACGCGTCATGCCGGTTCCATCTCCAGCTCAATGTTGTCGACAATCGCCGAGGTTTCCTCAGCGAGATCCTCGAACACGCCGAGTCGAGCGGTCCGGAAGGTGATCTGCACCAGTTGAGTGGTCGAATCCGGGAAGATCGTGAAGACCGCACGTTCTTCGAGGGTGCCTTCACCACTGCTGACATCCGTCACCAGAGCGAGGTAAGCGAAACCGACGAGATCGCCGAACGGATGTGTGCCGGCCCAGGACGAGAATGCACTGATGTTGAGTTCGGGGCTCCGGAGGTTCCGGTGCGACTCGGCAAAGGCAAGAAAGCTCTCTGGTGTGTCGTTCTCTCCGCGTTGCAGGAGTTCAAGCATCATGGCCGCGCCGATGCTTCCGCGGTTCGGTGATCTCAGCTGGATGGCTGCCACGTCGACCTCGTCGGTGATCAGGGCGTCGCGCAAAGAGGTCAGCATCCCGGCGAAGACATCCCTGTCGACGTTGTCGTCGAAAACGACAGGAAGCGAGTCGATCCATGCAGCCGCGTCCTCCGCGTCGAGGTCTACGTCGTACCAGTCGTCCGGGAGGTCGAGACGCACGCCGACGATCTCTGTTGCAGTCATTTACGCCACCCTACAGAATCCGTCGTGTGAGGGGACTGTTTCCCGCTAGCGGGCATCGACCGAGTCACTGATCCGCGACGTGACGGCGTCGGAGCCCGCGGAGACCAGTGAGTCTTCTGACAGAGGCAGATCAATGAACGGCGCGGTGAGAGTCTCGGCGGCGCCCCCAAACACGTTGGTGCCCTCCAGGATGATCTCGGCTCGGACATCGGCCGGCATATCGGACCAGTCCGCTGACCGCAGCAGTTCCGAGAAGTCGGTGACGTCTCCCTGCTGCAATTTCTCCATGAACTTGCCGTTTTTGCCTTCGGTAAGCGACCGCAGGAATTCGGATGCCTCTGGCGGGGTTTTGAAAGCATCCTTCAGATCCTTGAACGGCTTGACCGCATCGTCCTTCAGCTCCTTGGCCAGGGTCCTCGGCGCGAACGTATCCTTGAGCTCGTTCATGCTCTTTCGGTGTGCCTTGTCGGCGAGATTCCGCGTTCGAGTGACACCCTTCGACCTTGTCTGCGCGGTCGCAGTTCGCAATACGTTCTGCTGGGCCCTCGTTGCCGTTGACAGAGCTCGACCCGTGCGTGCGGCTTTTACCCCCTTGATGGCCACGGTCAGAATCTTGCCACCGATGAGGCTGAGGACGACACCCACGGCCGCACCGATGACTTCGCCGAGCGTCATCTCCCCATTGGCGAATTTGATCAGTGAGTCGATCAGTTTGATGATGCTGATCAGCGCGGAAACAGCGAGGAGGATCTGGCCGAGCACGGGTACCCACGACAGCAGGAGAGCGGCGATCGCAACCCAGTCGCCGATCTTCTCAACGAAGTCGACGAGCTTGTCCCACCAGCTGTCGCTGAGATCGTCGCCCGAGACAACCGCCTCGATGGCATCGGCTGCGACATTGCCTGCGGCCTCCTTGGCGGCGACCGCCTCGTCATACTTCGTCTGGGCGGCCGAAACCGCGCCGCCGAAGGTAGTCGCCTGACCGCTCCAGACCGCATGGGAGCGAGAGTCGGCTGCTTGATCCTCCCCGGGAACTCCAGCTTTGTCGGCGAATTCATCAGCTCGAGCCTGCGCTGTGGCCTGACTCGAACTTGCGCTCTCATGTTCGGTTCGCGCTTCCGCAGCCTTTTCCTGGGCTTCTTCGAGCGCCGTGGCATAGGTGTTGAGAGCCGTTGCGGTCGTGCGGTATCGCGCTTCGGCCTGGCCGATGCTCTCGCCGCCCTTCTTGGCCTTGACCCGGATCTCGTCCACAGCCTCTGACCTGTTCCCGTCGGAATTGTTCCCGACGGCGGTGAGCGTGTCGGATGCACTTCGGATGGCGTCCGCGAGGTTGAGGTACCGGTTGGCGTATATCTTCAGCTGGGTCGGGTCGCCGGTGATTTGAGGGAACGACATGGAGTGAGGACCTAACTAGTCAGGACGGAGAACGAAAGGACGGCGGTTAGACGGCGTTCGGCACGCCGGGAATGAGCGGCCCGGACGTTTCGGCGAGCGCAGCGGCGAGATCAGCGTCGAGACTGTCGAAGGTGTCGGCGATACCACCGACGCTGTCTTTGAGCGCTTTCACCAATTCGACGGTCTCTTCGCGCTTGATGTTCCAGCTGGTGGCGAAATCCGTGACCCGTGCTGCGAGGCGCGAATGCCCCGTCAGATCTGCCACGGTCTGGCTGAATTCCTCCGCGCCCTCGAATTCGGTCAGGATCGACTGCAGATTCGTCTGCGTCTGCTCAAGCAGTTGGCCGTTGACGACGAGTTGGTCGCTCATGAGATCCCCCCAGGAAGATGTCGGATGAAGATGTCGGGGAGGGCCGGCCGAAGCCGACCCTCCCCGAAGAAGCTGTGGAGCTTAGCCCCGAATAGCTGCTGCGAGCTCGGTGTCTGCGCTCTGCAGCGAGTCAGCGGCCTTGGTGAGGTAGTCAGCCATGCCCTGTGCGCCGCCGACAGCCTGGGTTGCGCCCTGGGTGAAGGTGGTGAAGGACTCCTGGAAGGCGCCCGATGCCTGGTCGGTGACGAAGCCACTCGACACGAGGTCGGTCACGAGGCGCTGCAGTTCGTTGATCTTGTCCTCGAGGGCGCCCTTGCCGGTGATGATCTGGCCGGAAGCGGTCTTGAGGTCCTGGAAGGTTACGTTGATGTTTGCCATGGTGATAGTCCAATCCTTGGTTTGGAGATCCCGTATGGATCGCCCCCACGTGATCAACCTAACGGAGCAGAAGCGGGCACGTCGATGGGGACCACTCCCCATGTCGTGTCGCTAGTCGTCGAGGACGAGGGGCAACTGCACCCGCGAGAACTTTCCGCCCGAGACGAGCACGCCACGACCCTGCGGGAACTCCACCCTTTGCATGCGCGGCAGGCTGGTTTTGAGCACGATGTCGCCGTCGATGGTTTCGGGCTGAAGCAGCATGCCTCGCCGCGCATTCTTGAACTCGCCGAGCAGCGGCCACGAGCTGGACCAGGAGCTCGACTCGGCCTCGGCCAGGATGAAGTGATCGCTGCGTTTGATCGCCCGGATCATGTCGACGATCGGATTGTCAGCCGCCGTCTGGAGGAAGTCGGCGATCTGTTCGACGAAGACGGCGATGGTGCCTTCCGTGTCGGGGTCGACGATCGCGGCGAGGAGTTCCTTGGCGAGCGTCGCAGCATCCTCGATCGTGACCGCTGCCGAGATGAAACGCGGGTCTCGCGAGACGACGGATCGCTTGTTGCCGATGTAGTACAGCCGCACCTGGGGGTCGAAGCGCGCGATTGACTGAACGAAACCTCGAAGCGCGGTGGTTCGACCACTGGCTGGTGGACCGGAGATGAGAAACGTCCCGGCGAGTTCGATCCCGATGGGGCCGAGATCTTCGTCGCTGACGCCGATCGCGGGGAACGAACCGACCCGGGTGGGCAGCTCGCTGACCGGGTACTCCTTCGGGAGCGACCGGACGGGCTGCGCAGGAATCACGCCGGCGCGCGTCATCGCCGCCGCGAGTCCCTTGGTCGCGACGGACTGGTCGGTGAGCGATGACGAACCGCCGAGAACCGCGATCTGGGTCTCCTCGCCGTCGACGATGGCCCGTCCTGCTGGAGAGGTGGTCGACAGGATGTCACCGGGCACGTCGAGCATCGCGTACGCGGTCTCGTCTGCGAGCCGCAGAACGACGCGGCGCTGCACGCTCGAGCTGATCGAGCTCGGCACCGACCCGGTGCGGTCCGCGGTGAACGCGACGTGCATTCCGAGTTGGCGACCGCCGGAGATGATGTCGGAGAACACCCCGTACCACTGCGAGCGGCCGGCTGGAATCTCGAACTCTGAACGGAAGTTCTGGAATCCGTCGATGAGGAGGAGAATCCGCCGCTCGTTGGGTCGGTCGGCGAGGCGACGGTAATCGACGATCGACGACGCGTTCGCCTCCGCGAAACGCGGACCGCGAGACTCCAACTCCTGTTTGAGCTGCCGCATCAGCCGGATCACACGTTCTGTGTCATCGCCGTTGATGATCGATCCGACATGGGGCAGGTCCTGCAGCATCCGCAGGCTGCCGCCGCCGAAGTCGAGCCCATAAACCTCAACCGGTCCCCCGCGAGGGGTGATCGCCGCCGCTGTCGCGAGTGTTCGGAGCACGGTGCTTTTGCCGGATCCGCCGGTGCCGTAAATGACCAGGTGACCGTCGACATCCGGTGAGAAGTAGACCGGGAGCTGAAGCTGCTTCTCGGGCAGGTCGCTCACCCCGAGCAGCAACTGTGAATCGGTGCGCTGGCGCAGCTTACCGAGGTCGTATGCGGTCGCGAGTTCGTCCTGCCACGGCCGGCGCGGGGGCGGGATCTCGGCCGCGTCTGAGGCCTGGACGATGGATGCCACGAGTCGCTGCTGGTCGGTCGGGCCGAGGTCGCGGGATTCGTCGACATCACCTCGCCCTGGCTCTTCCCATCGCCCCTGGGCCCCGAAGCGCAGTTCGGTGACGTCGATGCCCGGTCGCTCGGGCTCTCTCGATGTCCAGCCACCGGCGTACGCGGACTGGAAGGTCTGCAGCCGGCCGGGGCCGGTCTTGGCGAGTCCACGACCCGGGATCGCCGGGTCGAAGTGGGCGGCATCCTTCACACCCACAACATCGACGCTGTCGGATTCGTCCGCCATCCGCAGGGCGATCCGCAGATTGGTGTTGGCGCGCAGGTTGTCCTTGATGACACCGGCTGGTCGCTGCGTGGCCATGATGAGGTGGATGCCGAGCGACCGCCCGCGTTGGGCGATGTCGACGACGCCGTCGACGAACTCGGGGACCTCTCCGGCGAGCGCCGCGAACTCGTCGATCACGAGCACGAGAGCGGGCGGGCTGTCTGGGTCGCCACGCTTCTCGAGTTCGAGCAGGTCTTTGGCCTTCTTGCGGTTGAGCAGGTGCTCGCGGAAATGAAGTTCGGCGCGGAGGCTCGTGAGCGCGCGGCGGACGAGGTGAGGGCTCAGGTCGGTGACCAGCCCGACACAGTGCGGAAGGCTGACACAATCGGCGAACGCCGAACCACCCTTGTAGTCCACAAACAGGAACGTGACCCTGTCGGGGCTGTATTCGGCGGCCATGCCAAGTACCCAGGCCTGGAGGAACTCGCTTTTACCCGAACCGGTCGTTCCGCCGACGAGCGCGTGCGGACCTTGCGTTCGGAGGTCGAGGTGCATGGCGTCGACACCACCGGAGCCAATCGTGGCCCTGAGCTTGCCCGCGCGTCGCTTCTTCGGCTCGATGCCAGGGGTTCGATCATGAATCGACGTGTTCTGCCGCCACCGGTCGATGACGGCGTCGCTCTGCTCGACGAGGTCGTGGCCGAGCAGAGCGACCATGGAGACGGACCGGGGAAGATCGCTGGAGTCCGAGACCAGGGCACCGGCGTCGATGACCGGCGCCATCCTCCGGGCGTAGTCGAGTGCTGTCTGCGGTTCGATGAGCTCGGTGACCACGTCGGTGATGGTCTCACCGATGCGGACATACCCAACGGTCGAGAAGCCGTCGTCTTCGGGCACCGAGAGCCAGGTGCGGCAGACGGCGGGGAGGGCAGCAACCTCGCGAGCGATCCAGATTGGGTAGACGCCGGCATCCGCTGCCGTTTCGGCGAGCTGAACGAGTCGGGCCCTGTCGACCGAGACGTCGTCGGCGATGAGCACGACGATTGCGGGCAGCGGGGCCAGGAATCCTTCATCGTTCGATGCGCCCACCTCGGCACCCCGCTCAAGAGCTGCGGCCTTCTGCGCCATGGCGCCGCGGCGCTGCAGCTTCGCCTTCTTCTCGGCGACACGGGATTCGATGATTTCCTCGAGCGCCGACATGAGGTTGGCGGCGCTGCCGGCGCTGTCGGCGAGGTGGATGCCTTCGATCGGTGAATGCGGCGATGACGTGTGGGGAATCCACTTGAGCCAGGCCAGCTGGTCTGCCCACTGCGGGGTGACCATGGCGGCGACGGCGAGTTCAGACGGCGAGTGGAGGGCGGTGAGCTGCACAAGGATCGAGTTGAGCGACCCGATCGCTCCCGTGGGGGTGCCGGCGATGCCGAGGGCGCCCGAGTCGTGGAGGTTGTCGATGATCGGAACGCCGGAGACGTACTTCGTCCTGGCGATCAGTTCTTCGAGACGTTCCTGGAACTTGGGCAGCAGGTCGCCGTGCTCACTCGTCTTGATCGTGTTTCGGGAGACCATCGAACCGGTGCCAAGGCGGACGTTGAGGAATGACCAGTGCTCTGGACGCCGGGTCCAGAGCAGTTGTCCGCGCCTCATCGCCCCCTCGAGCGCTTCCGCCGTCGACGGCGCCTCGGCGAGCCGCAGGGCACGTTCGGTGACGCTCTCCTTCTTCAGAAGTTCGTCGAGATCAGCGAGCCGGGTATCGAACTTCGCTATCGCCCTTTTCAGGGCCTTCTTCTCGCGTCGCTTGTTGGTGATGTAGTTACCGATGAGCATCATCGGCGTCATCGCGACGAAAATGAGCGACATCGGATTTCCGCTGAGCATGAACAGCGCACCGCCCATGAGCATGGGCGTCAGCATCGCCAGCAGCGGGAAGGGGGGCGGATCCTTTTCAGCAGGAACCTCGGGTGCGGTGAACTCCTGCCCGCCGTATCGCTGCTCCACTCGCGGGGAGCGGTTGAAGAAGATCGGTCCTGCTTTCGGAGCGACTCCTGCCTCGGCAACGGACTCGTGCAGGGCGATCTTCAGGTCGGTGTCTCCGAGGCGCACGGTCTCTGTCTCGGTGACCCGCAACCGGGGAACAATGCCGCCGTCGACCTCGACACCGTTTGCCGAACCCAGGTCGACGACGTCGACCGCGTCACCGACTTCGATGCGCGCGTGCTTCTTCGACACCATCTTGTCGTTGAGCACGAGTTCACAGGACTCGTCGCGACCGACCGTGTAGCTCCCGGCTGACAGCGGGATGCTCCGTCCGACGTCAGGGCCGGAGAGGACGGTGATGGTCGCGAGGGTTGGGGCATGCCCGGTCTTCGCCCGGGAGAAATACTTGCCGGCGTCGGAGATGTGCACGGTGGCACCGGAGCCGATCCAGGACTCGCCGACGGGCGCGTCCGGTGGCAGGGCGAGCCACTCCGAGTGCCCAGGCAATGCTGCCTGCAAGGTGTAGTTCCCATCCCCCGCAAACGACTCTGCCGGGTCGACCCGCGCGATCGTCGATGCGACCTCCGCGATGGTGGCTCCGGCATCCGTGGTGACGATGATGTCATCGCGGGTACCCGTCGGACGGGCATAGGTCAGTTTGAGGCGCATCGTCGTCCTTGCTCACAGGTCGGTCCCGGCGAGAAATGTCGCCGGGACCGGGATGCCCCTACCCTATCGAGCGGTGCGGCGCGCCGCGATGTGGAGGAGTACCCATCCGGAAGATCGCCGCGGCGATCAGAGAAAGCACGGCGACGAGATACACGCCAGGTGCGGTGAACAGCCCGAGTGCGAAGAGAGGGCCGCGTAACGGGTCCCCTCCGCCAAGTCCGAACAGCACTCCCCCGGCGATCACGAACGCCGCGACCGCGCCGAGTGTCGGCAGGAGAAGGGCGCTGAGAGTTCCGGATGCTCCGCTCAGCCTGAGCAGGACGGCCAGGTACCCGGCAACAGACGCGACGACCATGACGGGCGGGAGCCAGCCGACGGCATCCGTACCGGTGAGGGAGGTCAGCGAACCGACGAGCGCCGCCCCGATCGCGAGCGCGACGAGCAGGCCAGCTGCGGTGAGCAGGGCTCTGCGCAGGCTGAGAGGGTCGGATGCCACGGGGTTATGAGGCGAGGACGGGACCCTGATCGAGGATCCGCTGGTACTCACGCTGAGCCTCAGCGTTGCGCTCCTTGACCTTGCGTCCGCGGGAGGCGACCCAGGCGCCGAACCAGATCGGGACCTCACGGGCGATGACGAACGAGATGACCGCTGCCGGTGAGAGCAACGCGCGCTGCACGACCCCGCCGACCTGGCTCGGAGCGATGTCTGCGGCCTGTTCGATCAGGACACCACCGAGGTACGAGCCGTAGACGATGGCGGCCACGACGAAACCGCCGAGCACGTACGCCCACCAGCCGCCACGGTTCACGACCGAGACGAGAAGCACCATGCCGAGGAAGAAGAAGATGACCGGGATCCAGAACGGAGCCTGGACGAGGACGTCACCGACGATGTCGACGTTGCCGACATTGACGAGAAGCAGCAGGGCGAGAACGGCGGCGTAGAGAACGGCGAAGACGACGGTCGCGAGAAGCGAGACAAGGATGCCGAAACCACGGTTTCCCTTGGGCTTCGGTTCGCTCGGGGCCTGGACATAGACCGGCTGACGGACCGGCGCCGGCGCTGCCTGCGGTTCGGGTGCTCGCTCGGGCTCGGGCTGTCGGGCGGGCTCACGGTCGGGTTCAGGGGCCTGGCGTTCCTCGGCGGCCGGTGTGGGCACGACGGGAGCGGTCGAGTCGGCATACACGGCGGTGTCGGCTTCTTCGGCACGGACCTCTTCTTCGCGCAGGTCGGCCTGGGTGAGGACAGTCGGCTCGGAGGAGGAGACGACATGGGTGTCTGTGGGTTCGGAGTACGCCTCGTCGGCAACCTCCGGAATGTGGTGCTGCTCCGCTGCCGCACTGTCGGTGTCGACAGTCGCGTCGGAGAAGACCGGCTCGGCGGGCGCACGGTCAGCGGATTCCTCGTCGGCGGGAACGGAGTCGCGGAACGCCTCAGGGTCGAACTCCTCGGGAACGGGAGCGGAAGCATCCGTTCGGGGCTCCTCGGACTGCGCGTACTCGTCAGCCGGGATCGCCGGGGCGAGCGGGGCGTCGTACTCGCGGGTGGTGTTCTGCGAGGAGTCCTCGTTCACAGCGGAGTCCGTCGTCGGCTCGGTGCCGTCGATGTGCTCTTCGCCAGGGCCGGGGGTGGTGTTGCTCATGGTGACACTCCTCGTCGATCAGGGCCTGGTTCGGCCCCGTTCGAGTCACATTACCGGCGAGAGCGGGCATTTCTGCGCAGGCTGGCGGCGCGTGAGCCGACCGCTTCTCGATGTGTCCTCGGCGAAGAACGTTCAGTCGAGCGGCGAGAGGATCCGGTGCAGGAACTGCTTGGTGCGTTCCTGCTTCGGTGCGGTGAAGATGTCGCGTGGAGCACCACGTTCGACGATGACACCGCCGTCCATGAAGAGCACTTCGTCGGCGACCTGTCGCGCGAAGGCGAGTTCGTGGGTCACGACGACCATGGTCCAGCCTTCGTCGGCGAGCTCCTTCATGACGGCGAGCACTTCTCCGACGAGTTCGGGGTCGAGCGCGCTTGTCGGCTCGTCGAAGAGCAGCAGTTCGGGTTTGAGAGCGAGCGCTCGGACGATGCCGACCCGCTGCGCCTGTCCGCCCGACAGCTGGAACGGGTAGGCGTCGCGTTTCTCAGCGAGACCGACGCGACCGAGCAGCTCGACCGCATCAGCTGTCGCGTCCTTCTTGGTGATGCCCTTGACCTGGACCGGGCCCTCGATGATGTTCTCGAGCACGGTCATGTGCGGAAAGAGGTTGTTGTGCTGGAACACCATCGCGGTGCGGTCGCGCAGGGCGAGGATGTCTTTACGCGGCGGTTTGGCGCCGTAATCGACACGGATGCTGTTCGTCGCGGTGACGACACCGGCATCCGGGATCTCGAGGCCGTTGATCGAGCGCAGGACCGTGGTCTTGCCGGAACCCGATGGCCCGATGAGCACGAGGACCTTGCCCGGGTCGACGGAGAGGTCGATGCCGCGGAGGACTTCGTGGTCGCCGAATGCCTTGTGCAGGCCGGTGACGGTGAGGAGGGGCTCGGTCGTTGGGCGCGGGTCAGTGGGCGACATAGCGGTCCAGCCTCTTCTCGATGACGCTTTGCCCCGACGACAGGACGAGGCAGATAACCCAGTAAATCAAAGCGGCCTCAATGTAGACGAGCATGAATTCGCTCGAGAACGCCGCGATCTTCTGTGCCTGTTTGAACATCTCGGTGACGAGGATGAGCGACGCGAGCGAGGTGTCCTTGACGAGGCTGATGAACGTGTTCGACAGCGGAGGAACGGATACCCGTGCGGCCTGCGGAAGGATGATGCGGCGGAGAGCGCGAGCGCGTGACATCCCGATTGTGTACGCCGCTTCCCACTGCCCCTTGGGGACGGAGAGAATCGCCGCCCGGATGACTTCAGCCGCGTAACCGCCGACGTTGAGCGAGAACGCGATGATCGCGCTCGGCCACGGGTCGAGTTTGACGCCGATCGATGGCAGACCGTAGAAGATCACGAAGAGCTGAACGAGCAGCGGTGTTCCGCGGATCACCGACACGTAGGCGCGGGCGATGCCAGACACAATTCTGTTGCGCGAGAGCCGCATGAGGGCGACGACGAGCGCCAGGACGAGCCCGAGCGCGAACGAACTGAGCGCGAGCGGGATCGTGCCCATGATCGCACCCGAGATCAGCGGCCAGAGCGAGGTGAGGGCAAGCTCCCAGTTGGTGCCTGCTCCGTCAGCCGCGGCAGTTACCGCTGTGGGAAAGAGATGCCACTCGGTCATGAGGGCAGTATCGCAGCCGAAGCCCTACTTGCTGACGTCCTCACCGAAGTACTTCTCGGAGATCTCAGCGAGAGTGCCGTCTTCGCTCAGTTCGGCGAGCGCTTCGTTGATGGCCTCGGCGAGGTCGTCGCTGCCCTTCTTGAGGGCGAAAGCGCTCTGCGATGCTTCGTCGGTTTCGGCGACGACCTTGATGCCGGCATCCGGTTTGGTCTTGAGGTAGTCGAGGTAGGTCAGCTGGTCGTTGACGGTGGCGTCGACGCGGCCCTGTTCGAGCAGTTCGATCGCCTGGGCCCAGCCTTCGACGGCTTCGACGTTCGCGCCGGCTTCTTCGGCGACGCCGTACCAGTTGCTCGTGTTCGACTGAGCGGTGGTCTTGCCCTCGAGGTCATCGAGCGACGTGATGTCGG
The DNA here is from genome assembly GCF_055361225.1 of Mycetocola sp. TRD_SC_2. Classification (NCBI taxonomy): domain Bacteria; kingdom Bacillati; phylum Actinomycetota; class Actinomycetes; order Micrococcales; family Microbacteriaceae; genus Mycetocola; species Mycetocola sp. TRD_SC_2. The sequence goes on from NZ_CM143954.1 coordinate 2,444,378, forward strand.
TGTTGTCCTTGGCGACGATGAGCACGCCGGGTGAGACCGTGTACGGGTCGGTCAGGGTGTACTGTTCCTGGCGTTCTTCGTTGATCGAGACCTGGTTGGCGATGATGTCGAAGCGTTCTGCTTCGAGGCCGGCGAAGATGCCGTCCCACTGGGTCTCCTGGAACTCCAGCTCGAGGTCGAGCTTTTCGGCGACGGCCGTGACGACGTCGATGTCATATCCGGTCAGTTCGCCAGCCCCACCCTCGTGGTAGCTGAATGGCTTGTAGGTTCCCTCGGTTCCGACGACGAGAACTCCGGCTTCGGTGACGCGCTCGAGTGCGCTGGGCGGTGTTTCTCCTCCCCCTGACTCGGATGCTGTTGAGCACCCGGCAAGCGTGACGGCGAGTCCAGCTGCGACGGTAGCCGCGACGATTGTGGAGAAACGTGAAGACATAGGTGGGTTTCCTTTTCGATGTGGAACGTGGCATCCGGGTCGATCGGACCTCTGCGAATGCCTCAGTGAGCGTAAGCCGCCTGTGGGCGCGCGCCAAACTTGGTGACGCACGGTTACGGTTCTCATAACGCTCGTCCGCGCTCTTTTATGCCGAATTGGCCCACCACTTTCGTTGGTCGAGTGGTGACCGCTCCCTCCCTGGTCGAGTAGCGACTGCACCCTCGCTGGTCGAGTAGCGACCGAGCGAAGCGAGGCCGCGTATCGAGACCGCACCCAACACCCGCGCTGGTCGAGTAGCGACCGAGCGAAGCGAGGCCGCGTATCGAGACCCGATCTCGATACGCTCCTTCGTCGCTACTCGATCAACACTCGCCCCACTTGGGGCGGCGGATTGACGGAGCTCTCCCCCGGGATCGGGTTGCTCGTTCTCTGCCGGACTCCGCCGGTCGCTTCCCCGAGAGCACGAGCCGCAGCCTGCTCGGCGGCTTTCCCAGCCTCGAGCGCTTTGCGACGCAGCCGTTCCTTCTCGAGAGGTGACTTTGACGGCATGCGAATCGGTATTCGTGCACCGTCAACTCCCGGTGGCGAGATCAGGCAGTACTCACCCTCCATTCGCACGACCCGGTAACCCAGATTGTGGACGAGGTGGTGATGGAACGGGCAGAGAAGCAGTCCGTCGGCAAGGTCAGTAAGCCCATCGTGCGCGACCCACTCATCGATGTGGTGGGCCTCACATTGTGACGGTGGCGCTTCACAGTCTTCGATTCGGCAGCCACCGTCTCGAACCGACATCGCGATTCGCTGCTTCGTCGTGAACAATCGCTGCTCTCGACCCACATCGAGCGGCGAGCCTGAGGAGTCCAGCAAGACTGGCCGAATCCCGCTGATGCAGATCTGCTTTTCGATCATGCTGGCAGGAACGGCATCCTTGTTGTCTTCGAGATAGCCGGTGCCGACAGAACGATCGATACCGTCGTCGTCTGGGATCCGGGTATCCAGTTGCTCCTGCGTGATGACAAGCCGCACACCCGGCTGCCTGGAACCAAATGTGGTCGTTGGGTCTGCCTGCACTCCGGTACGCAAGGCAGCCATCAACGTGTCGTAGACGATTTGGTCGTTCGTTCGTGGATCGAGCCGAAGCTTCTCCGCTCGTTCGGCCTCGACGGGATCCACCATTCTGGGGCCTCCCCGTCGAGCTCGCATCGCCGCACCGACGATGGATTCCATCCACGCCGCGCCCTCGTCTTCGAAGGTCACATATGCGGTCTTCGTTCCGTCTTCGGTACGGCCGAAGCGCCACTTCCGGTTGGCGTGGCGTTCATCCCACCTCAATTGCACGCCGGCTGGATCAATGCGGTCCCGGATCTGCCGCGCGCGGAAGCCGAGTTCGTCGGCGTGCACGCCGGACGCATCCGCCACGAGCTCTTCGGCTGCCACCCGCAGTGTCTCGGCGCCGACGCGTTCGTTGGGCACGCCGAGCCCTCGCATGATGATGGTCACCGCTTCAGACCGGATGACGCCGTCGCGCGCGGCGCGCGTCAACGGCTCGTGCCAGGGAATGATCGGGGTCGGGCGCACCCACTCCCCGCCAGTGGTCTCGTCTGTGCCTTGATGTTGACCTGACTCCGGGCTCAGATCCAGCAGTCCGTCAGGATCATGGCCACCGTTCCCCAAGGCGCCGGGTGAAAACGCGACGGGATGGGATGCTGCATCTGCTTCGCCCATCGCCTCACCGAGCCGCACCTGCCGGAACGCTTCAGTCTTGGTCGACCCGGTCAGCCGCTGAACGAGATTGACCGCCGTACGGTCACCCGTGGACTGCGCCCACCCTGCGTACCCCAACTCACGAGTCGAGCGCTTCGCAGCGACGCCGGCGCCCGCAGCGATGACCTCGTCGAACTCGGACTTCGCCCGAGCCGCATCGCGCAGCAACGCCTCGAGCTCCACGTTGACTGCCTGGTCAAGGATCATCGAAAGTGGAGCAGCGGCAGGCTCTCCGGCGTCAGCAGAATTCCCAAAATCCTTACCCACTCCCGTGACCGCAATTGCTTCCGATGCAGCCCCCATTAACAAAGAACCGGCACCGCTGCGATGAGCGGTGCCGGTTGGTCGGATGTCGCGTGCCCGGGTTTCGGGGCCTTGGCTCAAGCCGTCTCTTGCAGCGCCGGCTGCTTCGATGGCGTCTTCATACCGAGCGAGTTGGTCGCACACCTTCAAGGCAACCTCTCGAATCTGCTCGGATACTTTAGCCATGATTTATTTTACCAAAGTGTTCGAAACAAAGAGAGATTATCCACAGAGATAGTCGAACCTAACTTCGAAACGGGGAAGGGCAGCAGCGACGCTCGTTGGCGAGAGAAGTCGCATCTACCGAGTACCTGCCGCTGCGTGTTCATACCTCAATTGAACACCGTGCCGCTGACATTGCGCCGGCTGGAACATGGCGTTCGATACGCTCCGTAGGGCTACTCGATCGGCGACAGCGCAACTCCCGCAGGACGGACAGTTACTCGTCAAGCAGAACGTAGATGTATCCGCTGATGCTGGTCGTCGCGCTCCCTGAGGAGGTTGCCGATTCGTCGCCTTCCTCAGGGGCAGCAGAGCCTTCGCCCGACGTCGACGAGAATTGCGTGAGCATGAAGAGCCGTTTGCCGTGCTGCAGCTTCTCGACGAAGTTGAGCGCGTTTGCGTACGAGCCGTCGATCGACAGAGAAATCGGAATTGCGACGAAGTTGCTCTCGGTGATGGCCGGGTCGGTGGGAACCAGCGGCGCAACGGGTCCGGTCGGGACTGGGGGCGCAACGGCATCCGTCGGCTCGTCGGTCTCCCCTTCGACGGAACCCTCTGCACCCTCCGCGCCCTCTGCGCCCTCTGCGGGCACCTCAGGCACAACCACTGCCGTCACGGGCACCGTATACGGAACGGGATCAGACACGCTGATCGACATTACTGTCGTGTCACTCGAAGCCTGGATCGCGTCGAGCTCGGTGAGGAATGACGAGATCCCCGCTGCGGCTGGGATGGACTCACGAAGAGCGGTGAGCTCGGTGCGTAGCGCCTCGATGTTGTCGTAGTCGGCCTTGAGCGCGGTGATTGCCGTTTCGGCAGCGTCATTCTCTGCCTCGACAGAGTAGCGCTGCACGTCACTGAGCGCCTTGGCGGCGAGCTGCGGCTGAATTCCGATGAACCAGCCGAGAACGAGAACGCCGACCATGACGATCACCGACCCGAGGATCCACATGCGGTTCTTATCCATGATCACTCACCGTCCTTCGCAGGTACGCCGGTGTCGTCGGCAGCGTCGGATTCAGCCGCTTCCTTTTCTTCTTCGGGAACAAAGCGTTGCGACCAAGCATCCTCGTTGATGTGCAGTGTCATCGTTACACCGTATGAATCAGCGCCGTCACGGGTGACTGCCCCAGGAGCGGCATCGACGAATCCGGGAAGTTCGCGGAGTTTGGCGAGCCAGGTCGAGACATCCGGAATTGTCTTTGTCGTGAGTTGCATGCTCAGCGTCGCCACCCGCGGACCCTGCAAGGGAATATCGGCCTGTGGGTAGTCGATCAACGGGGATGCCGCGTCGACCGTCACCGCTCCAGCCAGAGCACCATCGGGAAAAGTGCCCTCGAGCGCGTTGAGGTAGGCCTTCCAGTCGATCTCGGTCCCGGTTCCGACGCGCTGCCCTGCTTCGATCGTGGCGATGTCACCCTGGATGACGCGGACCTCGGAGTACTTCTGCTGCTCGAGCATGAGGTCGTTCGTGCGATTTTGCGCAACGGTGAGTGCCATCTGCGAGGTCAGCGCAAAGTAATAAGAGGCGCCGGTGCCGAGGAAGACGAGAAGGACGACTCCGAGGATGCCCCACAGCAGTTTTCCTCTTGTCTTCCTACCCCGGTGCTCCTTCCGGATTTCAGGGGGAAGCAGGTCGGCCGATGGCGTTCCGCCGATGACGAGAGCCTCGTGAACCTTGCTCATGACATTCCTCCGAGCGCGAGGCCCAACGCGACCAGCAGCGATGACTGCTGGTCGCGGAGCTGATCGAGGTTGAGCGAGCGTCCGACGTCGATGGTTGCGAACGGGTCGGTGCCGACGACCGGCGTGCGGGTCAGCTCCTCGAGAGCATCCCGCAACCCCTCGAGGTTGGCTCCGCCGCCGGTGAGGATGATTCGCTCGATCGGGGCGTCCGGCCTGGCCTGGGTGAAGTATTCGAGCGTGTTGCGGGCCGAGACGATGAGTTCAGTCGCCTTCTCGTTGATGATCTGCATCGGCATCTCGTGCGTCGGATCATCGACCCGCGTACGAAGGCCGATCCCGCGTTTGAGCGCGTCAGCGTGCTCCGCAGGAACCTCAAGTCGCCGTGCGAGGGTTTCGGTGAGGTCATCACCGCCGGCCGGGATGATGCGGAGGAACTGCGGTACCCCGTTGGTCGCGATGACGATGGATGTCGCCGTCGCGCCGAGGTCCATGATGGCGACGGTTCCTGTCGCGGCTTCTCCACGAAGCATGACTCGCGCGAGGGCGAAAGGAATCAGATCGACAGCGGATGCCTTCAGGCCGGCCATTTCGACGGCCCGCACGTTGCCGAGAACAGCTTCCTTGATCGCTGCGATAAGAAGACCGTGGACGACCGGTCCGCTCGATGTCTCCTCTTCAGAGACCGGGTAGAAGTCGAGCATTGCTTCGCTTACGGGCACCGGAAGAAGTTCCTGCACCTGATACGGAAGCGCCTCACGGATGCGTGCCTGCGACATCCGAGGGAGGGTCAGGTCGCGAGCGAGAACGCGTTGGTTACCCATGCCGATCACGACATGCTTGCTTCGAAATCCGCCCGTTGACCACAACCGTTTGATGACTGAAGAGACGGTGCGTGGCTCGATGACCTCACCCCGGTGTACCGCCCCTGCGGGGAGTGCGAGTTCCGAGTACCGGACGAGCGTCGGCCGGCTCGTCGTGGCGCCCTCCAGTTCGACGGCGCGAACGGCTCCGCTGCCGATGTCGACTCCCACAATGCTTCGAGACATGATCACTACTTTCGGGTTACGACAGGCCGACGAGCGACAGGTATGAGGTCCAGAGGGGTTCCCCGGCGAAGATGCCGACCCACGCACCGGCGAGCATCCACGGCCCAAACGGGATGCCGCTCTTGCGGTTCGCCTTCCGCGTGAGGATCAGAGCCAACGCGAAGAGTCCGCCGAGCAGGAAGGCGGCGAAGGCGCCGACGAGGAGCGGGGCCCAGCCGAGAAAGCCGAGGTACATGCCGAGAACGCCGGCGAGCTTGACGTCGCCGAACCCCATGCCGCCCGGGTACGCGAACGCCATCGCGAGGTAGGCCACCCACAAAGCGGCGAGGCCGATCCCCGCACGGATCAGGGCGTCATAGTTGCCGTTCAGGATGCCGGCGGTCGCCAGCAGCGCGCCGCCGACGATGTAGCTCGGGAGAACGATCGCGTTCGGAAGCTTGTGAGTGTCGAGGTCGATCAGCGCGAGCGCGACGCTGACGGCGGCGAGCCACAGGAAGGCAAGCAACACGAGAACTGAGCCAGTGATTGAGCCCCAGTCGGTGATCAAGTCTGGCGAAATCCCGGCAGCCGACACCCACCACAGAGCAACAACCCCGAAGAACACTCCAACCCCGGCTTCAACGAGCGGGTACCGTGCAGAGATCCGGGTGCTGCACGAGCGGCACTTGCCGCGAAGCAGGAGCCACGAAACCACAGGGACGTTATCAAACCCGCGAATGCCGGACCCACACCCCGGGCAGGAGCTCGGCGGGCTCACCACGGAGAGCTTCCGCGGCACGCGGTAGATCACCACGTTGAGGAAGGAACCGATGAGGGACCCGAAAAGGCCGACCAGTATTGCCATGACCTACCGGCTCACGTCGTATCGCGACAGGATGTCTGCACGATAGGAGGCTGAGTTGGACGGCCCTCCGGGAATCTCAACACCCGGGACGGCCATGACGGCTCGAGTGATGGTGATGCCGGCCGGATAGCTCGCCGTCCCCGAATAGATCTGGCCCGCGAAGGTGCCGCCGTTCTGGATTTTCACGTCGCATGGCGTGTAGATGAAGACCTTGATTCCGGGGTCAGGAACCAGTTTGTCGATCCCAATGTCCGGTGCCTGCGGACTCTGGGGACAGTGTGGCGACAGCTGGCCCGGATAATTGGTCGAGTCAGAGGTCGACCAGCCAACGGTCACGTGGTCAGACGGCGCGATCATCATGAACTGGTGATTCGCGCCGGCGATCGAGGTGATCCTCAGTTCGTTCGCCGATGCGAATCCCTGCGGAGCCATCAAAGCCAGGTCGCCCTTGAGCTTGAGCGTCTCTCCACTCAGCTGTATTGCGTTGGAGCAGTTCTTGAAGTTGAAGAGGATCTTGGTGCCGGTCGGGTGCGCTGCGATGGTCGAGTTGACGAAGGTCGAGAACGACTGATTGCTGTACGCACACTGGCTCGACGATATGGCTGGCTGGACCCAACCGGTCCAATTCGCGAGGATAGCCGCAGGCGACGAGAGGATCTTTGGCATACCCTGCCGAACCGGAGCAACGACCTTGACGATGTCGGTCGGCGTTCCGAGGTTGGGCGCATTTTGCGGGCTGAACATCGGCAGTTCGACGGCGAAGCTCGGTGCTGCGGCGGTTGGCAAGGGAAGGACCAGCGAACCGGCCGGGCAGGCCGTGTAGCCTGACGACGAACTGCACCATCCGGTCTTCGACAGCGGCGTCGTGTTGAGGGCGATCGTCTGGGCGACCTTCGCCGTTCCACCGAGGCTGGCGCTGCCGGCGCCGGTGAGTTTTCCGAGCAGGGAGATGACATTTTGCCCAGGCGACAGGGTGCGGTTGCCGAGGACCACATCTCGTCGGGCGTACGCGCTGCCCTTCACGATCGGTCCGTTGTTGCCGAAGACGATGCCGCCGTTGAGCGAGTAGATCGACCCGCAGACGTTGGCCACTCCGCCTGCCGAGCACGCCTTCGAGGACGCATCCGTCATGCTCACGTCTCCGTTGGCGATGACGCTTCCGCCAACGTGGCCCACCCCGAGAGTCGCTTTGCCGGTGGCAAAAACACTGCCGGCAAGGTTCACCGCTGATGCAGCGAGATCCACATCACCCTCGACCCAGACCGTCCCGAGCGCTTGGCACGTGTTGGCGATTGTGAGTCCACCCCGCGCGTAGATCGTCCCCTGGATAATATTTTGCGTCAGGCAGTCGACCGCGCCGTTGCTGTAGACGTTGCCATCGAGCGCTCCAACAGTTGACGAGTTCACTTGCGTGTTGTTCGTCAGTGTCAGCTTGCCTTCGGTGAAGATGGCCTGATCGAGGGATACCCCGCCTGGGGTGACCTGAAGATCAACGTCGGCGCCGACACTCGCGCGGTCTTCGCTGCTGACTCCGGCGACGCCCTTTGCTGTCGCGAGTCCTTCCGACACGATCCGGGCCCCTCCCGGGGTGCCGGTGAGGACTCCGGCGCTGCATGGCAACGCTGTGCCAGCTTCGTCTGTGTATGTGACCGTCGCCGTGAATGCGGGCTCGCTGCCACTCAGACTGCACACGAAGTTACCGCCGAGCATCTTTGCCCGCACCGCCTCAATTCCAGCTCCAGCCGCGGCACGCGATTCGACCGCTGCGCGAGTGGATGTCGAGAATCCAGCGGCCGACACAGAGGCACTGAGCACGACGCCGGCGATGATCAGGATCACGACCATGATCCCGATGGCCGACGGGAGCGCGACGCCGCGCTCGGATTCATGGGTGACAGCCCGAGCCCGAAAGGCGATACGCGTGTGAAGCATTCTCATGAGCATGTCAAGGCCTCTGCGGTTGGGTTGCCGGTGGGGAGCGGAATCTTGAGCGGGATGATCTCCGTTGAGTACGAGCTCGGGCTTCGGTCGCCTGCCGAGGCGGTGAAGTTGAGGCCGATTTGCGTAGCGGAACCGGAGAAGACTCCACTGGCGCCGTTGATGGGCGCGAGCCCAGACCCGAGCTGCACCCAGGGGGCCGCCTGTAGCGCAGCCTCAGTGGGAGCGGCGAGCGCTCCACCGGCGGAGCGGGCCGTGAAGAGGTCACCGGTGGAGCGGTCGAAGTACCAGGCCAAACAGACCCAGGTCTGCACGGGAGCGGGACTGCTCTTCCGAACCACGAGATGCTTCGCTCGAAGAACCTGGTCGCCGGACGCACTGATGGTCTGGACCGTTGCTCCGATCGAGTTCCGGATGCCTTGGGTCACCGATTGGGTGACAAGTTTCGCTGATTGCACAACAGAGCTGGACTCCTGCACTGTTCTCTGCGCGGAAGCCGAAGAAGCCAGAAGACTACCGACGACCGCCACCACGATGAGGAGGAGGGCCATGTACACGAGAAGCTCGACAAGGCTCATCCCGCGTTCGCTGCGGGAAATCTCCGTCCAGCGGGTCCGGGTCATGATGGCCGATCTAATCTGAAATAACTGAGACGAGCGTTTTCGCTCCGGCGAGTTGCTCGCCATCCGTCGATCGGGTGACCGAAATGGTCACCGTCATTGTCGCCGGGTAAGTGCTGGGACAGGCCGACACGGCTCTCGTGTAGCGGAAGTCGGCGTTCTGACTACCGGGCACCGGCGTTCCGGATGCCACTGCAAGCGTTCGAATCGCACTGCAGGTTGCGGTGGCCGACGCCTGCTGCGCCGCGAGGTCGACCTGAGCGTTGACGATCTGGGCGGCGCGGCCGATCTCGATGTTCTTTTGTGAAAGCTGAAGGGTACTGGCGAATACGGGGAGAAGAGCGAGTGCCATGATCGCGATGAGAAACATGGCGATGACTATCTCGATGAGCCCGAGGCCGCGTTCGTCGGCGGTCAGTACGGCCCGTTTCCTCATCGCTATCCCTGTCTCGCTAGTGACGGAGGAAGTGGGCAACCGCTCTGGCCGCCCACTTCCCTCAAGTCCACTACGGGGCGGTAGCAATCTCTCCGTCGGTGCAGGTCGAGTCCTTCTGCGGGGAAGACGAAGCGTCTACGGCAATTGCCATGCCGTTGCTACTCGTCGCCGAAATGCAGAACTTGTCCGTGCCACCGGCCTGGTAGTTCAACGGAGTTCCTGTGCTGTAGTTATCCGCATCCGGCTGAGTGATAGCGGCGGCGATCTCTGCGGCCGTGGACGGAAGCTTGCCGTTGTTGTCGGTCTGATAAGCAACTACAGCCACCTTCGCGTTGGTCAGGTCGGCCACGACTGCACTTTCTTTGGCGTTGTTCTGCACGCCCAGGTAGACCGGGATCGCGATCGCGGCGAGCACACCGATGATGATGACGACGACGAGGAGCTCGATCAGGGTGAAGCCCTTTTCCTTGTCCTGAGCTGTCTTGGAGCGTGCCGCGAGAGCGGCGGTGATGCGAGAGACCATGAGGTTGACCTTCATTCTTGGTGCTGTGGGGGGGATCCGGACGGCCCCCTGGCTGCCGGAACTCTGACTGTATGCGAGTCCGCCCTCACCACTTGCCACGCCAATGGGGGTGAATTGAGCAAATCGCCACCCCAGAGCGGGGGCAGTTGAGCAATTCGTGAAGAAACCTCAGATTATTGCATCACTGTGGCGATGCTGAAGACCGGCAAGTAGAGCGCGACGATCATGCCACCGACGACGATCCCGAGGAACGCGATCAGGAGCGGCTCGATCAGAGCCGTGAGTCCGTCGGTCATTGTCGCTACTTCCTGATCGTAGAAGTCGGCGATCTTCGCGAGCATCTGCTGCAAAGCTCCGGAGTCCTCACCCACAGCGACCATCTGGATGACCATCGGCGGAAACACGGATTCCTCAGCCAGCGGAGCGGCAATCGACTTGCCCTGGCGCACGGAGTCGGCCACCTTCTTCAACGATTCCTCGATGACGTAATTGCCCGACGTCTCGCCGACGATCTGAAGCGCCTGCAGAATCGGCACACCGGCACCGATCATGTCCGAGAAGTTGCGCGAGAAACGGGCAACGGCGAGCTTCGTCATGAGCACACCGAACACCGGCATTTTGAGCTTGAGCGGGTCGAGGAACTTGCGCACCGCCTCGGTGTGCTTGTTCTTCTTCCACCAGATCGACCCGAGAACGGATACGACAAGCGTGAGCGGTCCCAGCCAGATCATCTGCTCAGACAGTGTTACCAACACCTGGGTGGGCAACGGCAGGCTGCCGCCCATCCCCTCGAACATCTCCTTGAACACCGGCACAATGAACAGCAGCATGCCGGCAACCGCGAGCACCACCATGCCGACCACGACGATCGGGTACGTCATCGCGCTCTTGATCTTGTTGCGCAACTCCGTTTCCTTCTCGAAGTTCGTCGCGATCGTCTCGAGCGCACTGTCGAGGAATCCACCCGTCTCCCCCGCACGCACCATGTTGATCATGATGGGTGGGAAGTCCCGGTCATGCTTGCGCATGGCATCCGACAGCGACGAACCCGTCTCAACGTCGTCACGGACCCTCACCAGAATCTTCGCGAGTGGTTTCGACTCCGTCTGCTCCGCCAGAATCGACAGCGTCTTCATCAGTGACAGCCCGGCGCTCGTCATGGTCGACATCTGCCGGCTCATGATCGCGAGGTCCTTGAGTGTGACACCCTTCGAGAACCCGGGGATGGTGATCTCTTTGCTCAGCCCCGTGCCGTCCGGCGCAGCGGTGATCGCGATGGGAGAAAGCCCCATCGTGCGAAGCCGCGCCGCAACGGCCGCCTCGCTCGAAGCATCCACCTTGCCCTTGACGACCTTCCCAGCGGCGTCACGCCCCTTGTAGGCGTAGCCGACGGTGGTAGCCACCTATCGCTCCAGCTTGGTCGAGAACGAGTCGCCGAAATCGATACCGGATGCCTGCATCGCACGCGCCGCTTGCTCCGTCGGGGACTGCACGCCGTGAAGCATCCGCTGGAATCCGTCGGGATCGTGCGCCTTGGCCTTCGCGGCCTCAGCCGTGATGCGGCCCGAGTTGACCAGCTCGGCGAGGTGCTGGTCCATGGTGTGCATGCCGAGCTCCTTGCCCGCCTGCATGGCGGAGAGGATCTGGTACGTCTTGCCCTCGCGGATGAGGTTAGCGAGCGCGGGCGTGATCACCATGACCTCGGTGGCAACGACACGCCCGGAACCGCTGGCCTTGGGCACGAGGGCCTGGCTCACGACACCCTGCAACGTACCGGCGAGCTGCGTACGCACCTGGTCCTGCTGGTGCGAGGGGAAGACGTCGATGATGCGGTCGATCGTCTGGGCGGCATCCTGCGTGTGCAGCGTGGCGAAGACGAGGTGCCCGGTCTCCGCTGCGGTGAGTGCGACCGAGATGGTCTCGAGGTCACGGAGCTCGCCGATCAGGATGACATCGGGGTCCTGCCGCAGCACATGCTTGAGCGCGTTCGCGAAGCTGTGGGTGTCCGACCCGACCTCACGCTGGTTGACGATCGATTTCTGGTTCTTGTGCATGAACTCGATCGGGTCTTCGACCGTCACGATGTGGTCGGCACGGGTGCGGTTCACGAGGTCGATGAGGCCGGCGAGCGTCGTCGACTTACCCGAACCGGTGGGCCCGGTGACGAGCACAAGTCCTCGCGGCAGGGTCGCGAACCGGCTGACCGTGTCGGGCACGCCGAGGTCGCTGAGCCTCTTGATCTCGGTCGGGATCAACCGGAACGCCGCACCGATGGCACCGCGCTGCTGGTAGTAGTTCACACGAAAGCGGCTCTCCTCAGAGAGCGTGTGAGCGAAGTCGAGCTCCAGCTCGGTCTCGAAGGCAGTGGCCTGCCGTTCGTTGAGGAGGGCACTCAGTTCGGAGACGATGGTGTCCCGCGACCACACTGCCGCGCCCTCGATCGCCCGCAGGCCACCGTTCACGCGGACCATCGGAGGCGCGTCGACCGTGACGTGCAGGTCGGATGCGTTCAGCCTCACGACCTCCTGGAGGGCCTCGCGCAGGGTGACAGCGCGGAGAGGCTGGGGCGCGGCCTCAGGCTCGGCAAACGACCACGTCGGGTTGTGGTTCTCCGGCTGGCGCTGCGACGCGACAGGGGGCTGCCACGACTGAGACGGTGCGAACGCAGGCGGTTCAGGAGCGGCGACCGGGACTGTGGGTGCGGTCGCCGGAGGCAGGGCCTGAGCGGCGGCGGCCTGCTGCGCCACTTCGGCGGGCTCGACGGTCAGGGCGTCCTGCGCGGCACGCTCGGCCGCTGCACGCTGTGCCAAACGGTTCGCTTCGCCGCGGGTCATCGGCTGGCCGACCGTCGGGAGGTCGTACACCGGCGGCGCCGGAGGCGAGTAGAGCGTGCTCTGCCGGTTCAGCACCTCGGTTGCCGGGTCGTTCGGCGTGGTCAGGATCTCGGTCGCTGGGTCCCGCGTCTCGATTCCCCTGTTGAAGTCGTCGAATCCGCCTCTGGCAGCGAACCGGGGGTTCGAATCCTCGGGGATAAGCGCGTCGGCATCCGAACGTGGTTTGATTCCGGGCGTCCAGCCGCCGACATTCGCGCCTGGCGGCAGTATCGGAATTTCATAAATCGGATCGCTCACGCGTCACTCCCTCAAATGTGCTGTGTGCTGTGTTTCGGCAGAAAGAAAAACTGTTGCGATGCTCAGACCACGACCCGAAGGATTTCCTCGAGTGATGTCATGCCCATCGTCGCTTTGGTGTACCCGTCCTCGCGGAGCGTCAGCATCCCCTGCTCACGCGCTATCCGCCCGATCTCGGCGCTCGATGCCCTGGCGACCGCGAGGCGCTCGATCTCCTCGGTGATGCTCATCACCTCGTGGATCGCAATGCGCCCGCGGTACCCGGTGTTGGAGCACTGGGTGCACCCCACCGGCTTGAAGATACCGGGCATCCGCCGGCTCACCTCGACCAGCGGGAACTTCATGCGCAGCAGGTCCTCCTCCGAATACTCGGCTGGAACCTTGCAGCGGTCGCAGAGCCGGCGGGCAAGCCGCTGGGCAACGACGCAATCGAGGGCAGAGCCGACGAGGAACGGTTCGATGTCCATCTCGGTCAGCCGCACGACGGCGCTCGGCGCATCATTGGTGTGCAGGGTCGAGAGCACGAGGTGGCCGGTGAGCGACGCTTCGATCGCGATCTGCGCGGTCTCGTGGTCACGGATCTCACCCAGGAGAACGACATCCGGGTCCGATCGCAGGATCGACCGCAGCGCGCTCGCGAAGGTGAGCCCCGCCTTGGGGTTCACCTGCACCTGGTTGATGCCCGCCATCCGGTACTCGACGGGGTCTTCAACCGTGATGACGTTGATCTCGGGCTTCGCGACGGTGTTGAGGGTCGTGTAGAGCGTCGTCGACTTGCCGGACCCCGTCGGCCCAGTCACGAGAATCATGCCGTAAGGCTTCGTGTATGACTTCTTGTACGCCTCGAAGTTGCGGTCGAGCAACTGCAGGTCGCGCAGGTCGAGGCTCGTGTTCGAGTTGTCCAGGATTCGCATGACGACTTTTTCGCCCCACACGGTCGGCAAAGTCGCGACGCGGAGGTCGATCTTGCGCCCGCCGTGCATGACGGACATTCGGCCGTCCTGTGGTTTGCGTCGCTCGGCGATGTCGATCTCAGCCATGATCTTCAATCGGGAGACCACACCGTTCTGGATGCTCTTCGGCGCGCTCTGCATGGCGTGCAGCACTCCGTCGATCCGGTATCGGACCCGCAGTTCGAACTCTCCCGGCTCGATGTGGATGTCCGAGGCGCTGTCCTGGATGGCCTGAGAGACGAGAAGGTTGACGAAGCGCACGATCGGCGCGTCGTCGTCGCCGTTCTCCGCGATCCCGAGTCCGCTATCGTGCGGTGCGGATTCTTCCTCGAGCGTCGAGGTGAGATCGCTCAGTTCATCGTCGGCGCGAAGGAGCCGGTCGATCGCGCTGAGAAGGTCGGCTCGCTCCGCCTGCACACGCTCGACCTGCAGGTGCGTGGCTGCTCGCACATCATCGACGGCGAACACATCGTTCGGGTCCACCATGGCGAGCTGCAGCACACCATCCGCAATACCGATCGGCAGAAGTTCGTGCCGACGGCACAGCACGGGCGGCACGAGGCTCACGGCAGCACGGTCGATGGGATACTCGAGGAGCTCCACGAACCCGATACGGGCCTGCGTCGCGCGCGCGCGAGCGAGCTGGACGGGAGTGACGAGCCCCTGCGTGACAAGGCCGGTCAGCGCCGTCTCGTCGTCGGCCTGGTTGCGGCTCACGCGATCGAGCTGGTCGAACGGCAGGATGCCCTGAAGGATCAGGGTTTCCATGATGGATGCCATATCGATCACCTCCGGGTACAGGCAGCCTTGCAAAGCTACTTGGGCCCCGGTGCCCTGGCACAGTCCCCCGTTGGGGATTCGATAGCCCCCATTCGCGGTACGTGCCACAAATAAGAGAGCGGATGCCGTGGCATCCGCTCTCTTATTTCCCTCGGTCACTCCCAGAGAGTGTCGACCATGTCGGAGGTGTAGCCGGGAGGCGTGAAGTTTGCCCAGAAGGTGCAGATCCAGACGTTGCCGCGGAGGAAGTGGGTCTCACCCCATGCCTCACCCTCCTCGGTATCGCTCGTCACGCACCGGGTGCCGCCGTCGCGGTCCTCGCAGGTGAAGCCGATGACCCGGAGCGTCTGTTCCGCGACGTCGGCCTGTTCGGCAGAGACTTCGTTCACCTGAGTCAGCAGCCCGAAGTGCCCGGCGGTGCCCCACGTGCAGACCAGGCCGGGCAGGCCCTCCTGCAGCGCGGCGACCGGCGCAATTTTCGAGAACGGAGGGTCGAACGTTGTGCCGTCATTGAGCGGAAGGTTCTCGTCGATCGCGAGGTATTCGAACATCGACGCGCTGTACAGGCCTGAGCACTCATCGGGAACGTCAGTGGTCTCGAAGTCGACGGGCAGCACGGGAACGGGCGTCATTTCTGACCCGGGAGGCGGGCCGGGGATCGTCACGTCCACGGGCGGATCCTCCGCCACCGGCAGCCGGTCGTCCTCTGCGAGCGGCAACGGGATGCTCGGACCGGACACAATCGGGACGTCGGCCGACGGCGCTGCGTCCGGTTGCGGCGTCATCGCGGTACCGAGCGCGTAGGCGGCAGTCACACTTCCGAAAAGAAGCGCTGTGATGACGGATCCGGTCAGTACTGCCCGGCGGCGGTGCTTCGGAGAATTCCCGATGAACTGAGATGGTGGGAACGCTCCGTCCCGGCCGTCGTGCGACATGAGGTTTCCTCCTATTGCCTGATATTGCTCAAGCTACCGAAGGAAATCGGGGGGCGATAGGAGCACCAGATCACGATCCGGTGTCGTTCGCGAGAAGCTGGCTGGGCTATCCCCAAATGGCGTTGACCATGTTCTCGGTGTAACCGCGGATTGGCGCGTTCACCCAGAGCGTCGACAGCCAGACATCGTCGCGGAGAAAGTGCGATTCGCCCACGGCGTTGCCCTCGAGTTCTTCGCGGTTGACGCAGCGCGTTCCCTGGAGCTGCTGATAGCAGTCGTATCCACTCGACTCCATGATGGCCTGGGCTTCGGTGGACTGCTCCTCGGACACCTTGGTGACCGCGGTCACGATGCCCATCTCGCCGGCACCGCCCCACGTGCACTGCAGGTATTCGACCGAACGGACCAGCTCTTCGAGCTCGTCGATGTTGGAGAAGTTCGGGTCCGTCATCGACGGATCGTTGAGGGGTGGCACGTCCTCCTGGAGCCCCGCGAACATGTCGGGTCCGTAAATGTCCTCGCACTCACCGGGCAGGATCGTGCCAACGGGAGTGGGACCTTCAACGGTCGACGGGGTGGGGCGGGGGCCCGGTTCTGTCGCGGTGGGAGTCGGCTCGGCGGTGTCGTCCGGATTTGTCGCGCCGGAGCATCCGCTCACGAAGGCGACGGTGAGGAACGCTGCTGTCCCCGCCGTTGCGATGCGGCGCAGGATGCGCCCGCGCACAGTCGAGGGTGATGCTGCTTGACGCATGTCTCTCTACTTTCGGTACTGGTGTTCGCCCGCGAGCCTACTCGGGCGGCGGCGTGCGCGCGAAGCGGGTCACGCGGCAGTCGGGTAACGATTAATGCAAAAAGGCCCCGGCCGAAGCCGGGGCCTTTCGCGCTCAGCTACTCAGTAACTGTGCCGGGAGAGCAACCTAGTTGTACGTTCCCGGGGTGAAATCGTCGTTCGAGAAGGTGTCGAAGTCAACGAATCCGAGGTCGGACTCGTCGAACACACCATCCGTTGCGAAGATGCGGTTCGGGTAGCGCTCAGCCTTCGCCTCTTCCGTCGCCTCAACGGTGACGTTGCGGTACTTGCCGAGGCCGGTACCAGCGGGGATGAGCTTTCCGATGATGACGTTTTCCTTGAGGCCGAGCAGAGGATCGCTCTTGCCTTCCATGGCGGCCTGCGTGAGAACGCGGGTCGTCTCCTGGAACGAGGCGGCGGAGAGCCACGACTCGGTCGCAAGAGAAGCCTTGGTGATACCCATGACTTCCTGGCGGGCGGATGCGGTCTTCTTGCCCTCGGTGAGAGCGGCACGGTTCAGCTCGTTGTACTTCATCCGGTCGACAAGCTCGCCCGGCAGGAGTCCGGTGTCACCGTGGTCAACCACGGTCACCTTACGGAGCATCTGGCGCACGATAACTTCGATGTGCTTGTCGTGGATCGGCACGCCCTGCGAGCGGTAAACGCCCTGGACGCCACCGACGAGGTGCTTCTGAACTTCGCGAACACCGAGAACCCGGAGAACTTCCTTCGGGTCGACGGCACCGAGGTGCAGCGGCTGACCGAGCTCGACGTGCTGCCCGTCCTCGATGAGGAGGGATGCACGCTTGAGCACCGGGTAGATCACTGCCTCGTCGCCGTTGTCCGGCGTGAGGATGATCTTGCGGCTCCGGTCGGTGTCTTCGATCGTGACGCGGCCGGGGGCCTCGGCGATCGGAGTCGCACCCTTGGGGGTACGAGCCTCGAAGAGCTCCTGCACACGGGGAAGACCCTGCGTGATGTCATCAGCGGATGCCGATCCACCGGTGTGGAACGTACGCATCGTGAGCTGCGTTCCGGGCTCACCGATCGACTGGGCCGCGATGATTCCGACGGCCTCTCCGATGTCGACGAGCTGTCCGGTGGCGAGTGAACGGCCGTAGCAGGCTGCACACACTCCGACGGAGGACTCACAGGTCAGGACCGAGCGCACCTTGATGCTCTCGACACCGGCCTCGACGAGCTTGTCGATGAGAACGTCTCCGACGTCCGCACCGGCCTCGGCAACAACCGTGCCCTTCGGGTCGACGGCTTCGGCAGCGAGCGAACGGGCGAACACGGAGTTCTCCACGTTTGCGTCACGCACGAGGGTTCCGGTCGAGTCGACAGCGGCGATCGCGAGCTCGAGGCCCTTGGTCGTTCCGCAGTCGTCTTCGCGGATGATGACATCCTGCGACACGTCGACGAGTCGACGTGTGAGGTAACCCGAGTCGGCCGTACGAAGCGCCGTGTCTGCCAGTCCCTTACGAGCACCGTGGGTTGCGATGAAGTACTCCGCAACACTCAGGCCCTCGCGGTACGAGGAGATGATCGGGCGAGGGATGATCTCACCCTTCGGGTTGTTCACCAGGCCTCGCATACCCGCAATGTTGCGGATCTGCAGCCAGTTACCACGAGCACCCGATGTCACCATGCGGTTGATCGTGTTGTCCTCGGGGAAGTTCGCCCTCATGGCCTCTGCAACCTTTTCGGTTGCTTCGGTCCAGATCTTGATGAGCTCCTGGCGACGCTCGGCGTCGGTCGTGAGTCCCTTCTCGAACTGGCCCTGAACCTTGGCTGCCAGCTTCTCGTAGCCCTGGACGATCTCGCGCTTGTTCGGCGGGGTGAGAACGTCACTCAGTGCGACGGTGACACCGGAGCGGGTTGCCCAGTGGAAACCGGCATCCTTGATGTTGTCCAGCGTTGCTGCGACGACGGTCTTCGGGTACCGCTCGGCGAGGTCGTTGACGATCGACGAGAGCTTGCCCTTGTCTGCAACGTCTTCGACGTACGGGTAGTCCGCCGGGAGGGCCTCGTTGAAGAGAGCCCGACCGAGCGTCGTCGTGACGAGTGCCACTCCGCTGCCGTCATAACCTTCGGGGCCTTCGCCCTTGCCGAAGGTGATGTCGTGCAGGCGGATCCGCACCTTGGCGTTGAGGTCGAGCGACTTCTGGTCGAACGCGAGAATTGCTTCCGCGATCGAGGAGAACGCACGGCCTTCGCCCTCGACACCCTCCTTGAGGGTGGTGAGGTGGTGCAGGCCGATGATCATGTCCTGCGTGGGCAGGGTGACCGGGCGGCCGTCGGAGGGCTTGAGGATGTTGTTCGAAGCGAGCATCAGGATGCGAGCTTCGGCCTGTGCCTCAACGGAGAGCGGCAGGTGGACAGCCATCTGGTCACCGTCGAAGTCTGCGTTGAACGCAGCACAGACGAGCGGGTGCAGCTGGATGGCCTTACCTTCGACGAGCTGAGGCTCGAAGGCCTGGATGCCCAGGCGGTGCAGCGTTGGTGCACGGTTCAGCATGACCGGGCGCTCGCGGATGATCTCTTCGAGAACGTCCCAGACCTCGGGACGGCTGCGCTCGACCATACGCTTCGCTGCCTTGATGTTCTGAGCGTGGCTCAGGTCGATCAGGCGCTTGATCACGAACGGCTTGAACAACTCGAGAGCCATCTGCTTGGGCAGACCACACTGGTGCAGCTTGAGCTGAGGACCAACGATGATGACCGAACGACCGGAGTAGTCGACGCGCTTTCCGAGCAGGTTCTGGCGGAATCGACCCTGCTTACCCTTGAGCATGTCGCTCAGGGACTTGAGGGCACGGTTTCCCGTTCCTGTCACCGGACGACCGCGGCGGCCGTTGTCGAACAGTGCGTCGACGGCCTCCTGAAGCATGCGCTTCTCGTTGTTGACGATGATCTCGGGGGCACCGAGGTCAAGCAGTCGACGCAGACGGTTGTTGCGGTTGATCACACGACGGTAGAGGTCGTTGAGGTCAGAGGTCGCGAAGCGGCCACCGTCGAGCTGCACCATCGGGCGCAGTTCGGGCGGGATCACCGGGACGACGTCGAGGACCATGGCGGCCGGCGAGTTGCCGGTCGACAGGAACGAGTTGACGACACGAAGACGCTTGATGGCGCGGATCTTCTTCTGACCCTTGCCTTCGGCGATCTGCGTGTGCAGCAGCTCACTCTCGGCGGCCAGGTCGAAGCTCAGCAGACGCTTCTTGATGGCCTCTGCGCCCATGAACGCTTCGAAGTACAGACCGAACCGGTCCTGCAGTTCGTGGAAGACGGCATCCTCAGGCTTGAGGTCGCCGACCTTGAGGGTGCGGAAGTCTTCCCACACGCGCTCGAGGTGAGCGATCTGCTCGTCGTACGACTTGCGGGCCTGGCTCATCTCCTTTTCAGCGGCGTCCTTGGTGCGACGCTTCTGGTCGGCCTTGGCACCTTCGGCTTCGAGGGCGACGAGGTCGTCTTCGAGCTTCTTCAGGCGGTCGGCGATGCGGGAGTCCCGCTGGTCGCCGAGCGTCTTGATTTCAAGGCGGATCTCGTTCTCGAGCCCCGGCATGTCCTGGTGACGAGCATCCTCGTCAACGGAGATGACCATGTAGGCAGCGAAGTAGATGACCTTTTCGAGGTCCTTCGGTGCCATGTCGAGCAGGTAACCCAAGCGCGACGGAACGCCCTTGAAGTACCAGATGTGGGTGACGGGCGCAGCCAGCTCAATGTGCCCCATGCGCTCACGGCGCACGGAGGACTTGGTGACCTCAACGCCACAGCGCTCACAAACGATGCCCTTGAAGCGGACACGCTTGTATTTGCCACAGGAGCATTCCCAGTCACGGCTCGGTCCGAAGATCTGTTCACCGAACAGACCATCCTTCTCGGGCTTCAGGGTGCGGTAGTTGATTGTCTCGGGCTTCTTGACCTCACCGTACGACCAACGACGGATGTCGTCAGCGGTAGCCAGGCCAATGCGAAGCTCGTCAAATGTTGTTACGTCGAGCAATTTCTCTCCTAAAGAAAGGTCTCTGAAGTCTTCGGTTGGCCAGGCTTAGATCTCGTCGATTGACGAGGACTCGAACCTGGAGGAAATGTTGATTCCGAGTTCTTCCGCTGCGCGGAAGGCGTCGTCGTCGGTGTCCTTGAGGCTGACCGCGGTGCCGTCGGCAGACAACACTTCCACGTTCAGGCAGAGGGACTGCATTTCCTTGATCAGAACCTTGAAGGACTCGGGGATACCCGGCTCCTGGATGTTCTCACCCTTGACGATGGCCTCGTACACCTTCACGCGGCCGAGGATGTCGTCCGACTTGATGGTGAGGAGTTCCTGGAGCGCGTATGCCGCGCCGTAGGCCTCGAGGGCCCACACTTCCATCTCTCCGAACCGCTGGCCACCGAACTGCGCCTTACCACCGAGCGGCTGCTGGGTGATCATCGAGTACGGTCCGGTCGAGCGAGCGTGGATCTTGTCGTCGACGAGGTGGTGCAGCTTCAGGATGTACATGTAACCGACCGAGATCGGCTCCGGGAACGGCTCGCCGGAGCGGCCGTCGAACAGGTTGGCCTTTCCGCTTGAGCCGATGAGGCGGTCGCCGTCACGGGTGACGGTGGTCGAGTCCAGAAGACCAGCGATCTCGATCTCTGACGCGCCGTCGAACACAGGCGTTGCAACCTTCGTGCCCGGGGCAGCCTCGAGTGCTTCGGCGGGGAGGCCCTTCGCCCACGTCGGCTTTCCTTCGACCTTCCAGCCCTGCTGAGCGATCCAGCCGAGGTGGAGTTCGAGGACCTGGCCGAAGTTCATTCGACCCGGAATACCGAGCGGGTTGAGGATGATGTCGACCGGGGTTCCGTCTTCGAGGAACGGCATGTCCTCGATCGGCAGAATCTTCGAGATGACACCCTTGTTGCCGTGACGACCGGAGAGCTTGTCACCCTCGGTGATCTTGCGCTTCTGGGCGATGTAGACAACGACGCGGCGGTTGACGCCCGAGCCGAGCTCGTCGTCACCGTCTTCGGCGTTGAACTCCTTGACGGCGATGATCGTGCCGCGCTCACCGTGGGGAACCTTCAGAGACGTGTCGCGAACTTCGCGGCTCTTTTCGTTGAAGATCGCGCGGAGCAGACGCTCTTCGGCGGAAAGCTCGGTCTCGCCCTTCGGCGTGACCTTTCCGACGAGGATGTCACCGGGGCGGACTTCGGCGCCGATGCGGATGATTCCACGCTCGTCGAGGTCCTTCAGGAGCTCCGGGCTGACGTTCGGAAGGTCACGGGTGATCTCTTCCTTACCCAGCTTGGTGTCGCGAGAGTCGACCTCGTACTCCTCGATGTGAATCGAGGAGAGGGTGTCGTCCTTCACCAGGTTCTGGCTCAGGATGATCGCGTCCTCGAAGTTGTGGCCTTCCCATGACATGAATGCCACGAGGAGGTTCTTTCCGAGTGCGAGCTCGCCGTTCTCCGTTGCGGGACCGTCTGCGATGACCTCGCCGGCCTCGATGCGGTCACCCGCGGAGACGATGACGCGGTTGTTGAAGCTCGTGCCCTGGTTGGAGCGGTCGAACTTGCGCAGGTAGTAGTCCTGTGTTCCACCCTCGTCGAGCTGGACGGTGACGACCTCGGCCGACACCTCCATGACGACACCGGGCTTGTCGGCGGTGATCACGTCGCCGGCGTCGATGGCTGCGTAGCCCTCCATACCGGTTCCGACGATCGGCGACTCCGAGCGGAGCAGCGGGACAGCCTGACGCTGCATGTTCGCACCCATGAGTGCGCGGTTCGCGTCATCGTGCTCGAGGAACGGGATGAGGCTCGTCGCGACAGACACCATCTGGCGAGGCGAAACATCCATGTAGCCGATGTCCTGAGCCGGGAACAGGTCGACCTCTCCGCCCTTACGGCGGGCAAGGACGCGGTCCTCGGTGAAGCGGCCATCATCCTTCAGCGGTGCGTTGGCCTGGGCGACGATGTAGTCGTCCTCTTCCATCGCCGTGAGGTAGTCGATGTCCTTCGTGACCAGTCCGTCGACAACGCGACGGTACGGGGTCTCGATGAAACCGAATGCGTTGATGCGTGCGAACGACGCGAGCGAACCGATCAGACCAATGTTGGGGCCTTCAGGGGTCTCGATCGGGCACATGCGGCCGTAGTGGGACGGGTGAACGTCTCGAACCTCGACACCTGCGCGCTCACGCGACAGACCACCGGGGCCAAGCGCCGACAGGCGACGCTTGTGAGTGAGGCCCGCGAGCGGGTTGTTCTGGTCCATGAACTGCGACAGCTGCGAGGTACCGAAGAACTCCTTGATCGCGGCGACGACGGGGCGCACGTTGATCAGGGTCTGCGGGGTGATCGCTTCGATGTCCTGCGTGGTCATGCGCTCGCGAACGACGCGCTCCATGCGGGACAGACCGGTGCGGACCTGGTTCTGGATGAGCTCGCCGACGGCGCGGATGCGACGGTTACCGAAGTTGTCGATGTCGTCGATGTCGAGGCGGATCTCCGCCTTCTTGCCGTCACGCAGACCGGTGAAGCTGGTCGCACCCGAGTGCAGGCGGACCAGGTACTTGATCGTCTCGACGATGTCGTCGACGGTCAGGACCGAGTCGCTCAGCGGAGCGTCGAGGCCGAGCTTCTTGTTGATCTTGTAACGACCGACCTTCGCGAGGTCGTAGCGCTTGCCGTTGAAGTAGAAGTTGTCGAGGAGCGCGCGGGCAGCCTCAGCGGCGACCTGCTCTCCCGGACGGAGCTTGCGGTAGATGTCGCGAAGCGCGTCTTCCTTCGTGAGGATGGTGTCCTTCTCGAGGGTGAGCTCGATCGACTCGAAGCCCTTGAACTTCTCAAGGATGTCTTCGCTCGTCAGGCCGAGGGCCTTGAGGAACACGGTGACCGACTGCTTGCGCTTGCGGTCGATGCGAACGCCGACCTGGTCGCGCTTGTCGATCTCGAACTCGAGCCATGCACCACGGCTCGGGATGATGCGAGCAGAGAAGATGTCCTTGTCGGAGGTCTTCTCCTGGGCGCGGTCGAAGTAGACGCCGGGGCTACGAACGAGCTGGGACACGACGACACGCTCGGTGCCGTTGATGATGAATGTGCCCTTTTCGGTCATGAGCGGGAAGTCGCCCATGAACACGGTCTGAGTCTTGATCTCACCGGTGAGGTGGTTCATGAACTCGGCCTCGACGTAGAGAGGAGCAGCGTAGGTCTTGCCACGCTCCTTGCACTCGTCGATCGAGTACTTCTCCGGCTCCAGGAAGGGGCTGGTGAAGCTCAGCTGCATCGTCTCGCCGAGGTCCTCGATGGGTGAGATCTCCTCGAAGATCTCATCGAGTCCGGAGTGAGTCGGCAGGTCCTGGCGTCCGGCCTTCGTGGCTTCATCGACGCGTGATTTCCACACGTCGTTGCCCACGAGCCAGTCAAAGCTCTCGGTCTGCAAAGCAAGCAGATCCGGAACCGTCAGGGTGTCGGTGATCTTCGCGAACGACAGACGCGATGCGTCGCGGCCGTTCTTGGGTGAGTTGGTGGATGCGTTGCGCGCAGCAGCCAAGGAAATAACCTCCGTGGGCCCTCGTACAGGCTCTAGTTACTGGTAGTAATGGAGAACTCGTCAAACGCCATCAAAAATGGTGCGTCTTTCTTGAGAAAGAAACACTGGGCCGACCGCAATATGAAGGCATGGGAACGTCTGGGAGCGCAAAGATCAATCATAGGTCTTCTGACGCGCCGTGTCCAGCACAATCCTTGACGAGCTCCGCTCGCTGCGGTATAACCGGGGCTCGAGTTGCCCACTCTCGTGGGTGTCGGGCGCCGAACACCCGTAAATCCGGGCAACTCGCGACCCTGCGAGCCCTTCACAGGCCCAAAAATCATCGGGACGATTCACAGTATCCACACTCGCGACCGCTTGGATCGGCATCCGTCGCACGCTGACGGGATGACCCAACGAACTCCCCTCCCTACCGCCCTCACCGACCGCGCGTTCTCAACGGCAGAAGCTCACGCTCACGGCGTCAGCGCGGGCCGTCTCTCGGCCAGCGACCTCGTCACTCCCTTCTCGGGAGTGCGGATGCCGACTCCCGCGGCACCCGAGGGACTGGACTCCTTCGAGCTGCACCGCGATCTCACCCGACAACTTTGCAGGGCTTACTTACTGCGGATGCCACGGGACGCGTTCTTCTGCGGCTCGACCGCCGCGCTCCTCCACGGCATTCCCATACCCAGCAGACCGTCGATGATGCCGTCCCTGCACGTTGGCCTGCCGAAGAACACTCGTGCTGTACATATTGTTGGGGTCTCCGGCCACAGCTACGACATTCGCCCCGGCGAGGTCGTCACAAGGGACGACTGTCGACTCACCTCACTTGAGCGCACCTGGTGTGATCTCGCTCGGACGCTCTCGCTCGGTGACCTCGTCGCTGCGGGCGACTGGCTCATCTTCTGGCGGTCCGCCCGAACGAAGCGGGAGCGGCTTGACGCCGCGGTCACCGGATACTCCGCCCAGCGAGGTGTCAAAAAGCTTCGACTCGCCTCCGCCCTGCTCAACGACCATGCCGAATCGCCCCGCGAGTCACGACTGCGGGTCGAGATTATGCTCGCGGGATTGCCCGCCCCCGAAGTGAACGTCGAACTCTTCGACTCCAGCGGGATTTTCCTTGCCCGCGCGGACCTCCTCTTTCGAGAGTTCGGACTAATCCTCGAATATGAGGGACTCCAACACCTCACCGACCGAGCGCAATGGCAGCGGGATATCGACCGAACTCACGCGCTCGAGGACGAGGGGTGGCGCATCATCAGGGTGACCGCCGCGGACTTGCGCGATCCTCGCTGCCTGATCGAGCGTATCCGTCGCCACATTGCGTCGCGAGTTGCCCAGTCTCGCGGGTTATGAGCGGCAAACACCCGCGAAAGTGGGCAACTCGCGGTCAGAGCGGGCGCGCATGCCGAAAGCGCACGCGCTGACCGGGGCGTACCTGCGCGAACACGTCGAGGGCAGCGGATGCCACGACTCCGATCACGGGATATCCGCCGGTCGTCGGGTGGTCGGCGAGCAGCACCGTCGGCTGCCCCGACGGCGGCACCTGCAGCGCCCCGGCGACCATCCCCTCGCTCGGCAACTCACCCTCGCCGGTGGCAGAACGCTCGAGAGCCGGACCCTCGAGCCGGGCACCGACCCTGTTGGACGCGGAGCTGAGCGTCCAGGGCTCGGAGAACAAGAGCTCGAGCGACGTCGGCGTGAACCACGACTCCCGCGGCCCGACATGCAGCGGAACGGTCACGCTCCCCTGCTCCGGCGGGCTCCACGGCGCGACGTCGAGCGCGGGAATCGCTCCCGTCCGCGGCGACCCGATCGGCAGCACGTCGCCGTCGCGCAGCGGGGCGGGCCCGATTCCGGAGAGGATGTCGCTCGAGCGCGACCCGAGGACGGGAGAGACCGCCACACCCCCGCTCACCGCGAGGTAGTACCGCAACCCGGACTCCGCAACGCCGATCTCCAGCGGAGTCCCCGCGGCGGCGAAAACCGGATGGTTCAGGTCGATCGCGCGCCCACCGAGCGTCACGGGGCCCCACGCTCCCGTCACGGCGATCCAGACATCACGGTCGACGACACCCGAGAACCCGCCCACCGTGATCTCGAGCCCGGCAGCACCCTCATCGTTCCCGACGAGCCGGTTGCCGAGCGTGAGCGCGCCGCGGTCGAGAGCACCCGATGCGCTCACGCCGAGCGCAGCGAACCCGGGACGCCCGAGGTCCTGCACCGTCGTCAGCGGCCCGGCGCGCAGCACGGTCAGCGCGGTCATGATGCTTCCCGGAACCGGACAACTCTGCCGGGGGTGAGGAGAGCGGGAGGTGAGGCGTCCGCGTTCCAGAGCGGAGCATCCGTTCGCCCGATCAACTGCCAGCCACCGGGCGAGGACCGCGGATACACACCGGTGTACTCCCCCGCGAGGCCGACGGCACCGGCGGGAACGCTCGTGCGCGGGCTCGACCGCCTCGGCACCGCGAGCCGCGTGGAGTCGGTCACGAGGTACCCGAAGCCCGGCGCGAATCCCACGAAGGCAACGCGCCAGACGGATGCCGTGTGCGCGTCGACGACCTCCTGCTCGGTGAGGGAGAGAAGGGCGGCGACCTCGGTGAGGTCCTCCCCCGAATACTCCACGTCGAGAACGAGGGCATCGCCGGTGCCATTGAGTGAGGCGCGGGTCACCGGCGGCGTCGAACGGATCCACCCGGCAACCTGGTCCGGTGCGAGAACCGCCGGGTCGAACGTGACGAGCACCGTGCGGGCAGCAGGCACGAGGTCGATCACACCGGCTGGCGGCGACACGGCGAGCGCGGCGTGCAGGGCGAGTACAGCGTCGAGGTCGGCACAATCGACGATCACCGCACGATCGCCGACGGCCTGCAGCGCTCTCATACCGCCGCCAGCACGTCGATGCCTGCTGCGGCGAGCGCCGCCCGCACCGCTGTCGCCATCGCAACGGAATCCGGGGTGTCACCATGGACGCACAACGAGTCCACCTGGAGGTGCAGCATCGTGCCGTCGAGCGCACGCACCGTGCCCTCCGTCACCATCCGCGCAGCACGATCCGCGACCTCATCGACGCTGTGCAGCACGGCGCCCGGCCACTTCCGGGGCGCGAGCGACCCGTTGTGCTGGTACGCCCGGTCGACGAACGCCTCGCGCAGGAACGGAAGCCCGTGCGCCTCAGCGGCCGACTCCACCCGGGATCCGGCAAGACCCATCAGGGGAAGACCGGGCGAGAACCGCGCGATGGCGCTCGCGACGGCGTCCGCTTTTCGATCGTCGTGGACGATGCGGTTATAGAGGGCTCCGTGCGGTTTCACGTAACGGATGCCGGTGCCCGCCTTGTCGGCGATCGCCGCGAGGGCGGTGAGCTGCTCGATCACGTCGTCGGCGAGGACGGCGGGCAACACCTCGAGGTCGGCGCGGCCGAAGTGGGCGCGGTCGCGATAGGAGACATGAGCGCCAACGGCGACACGGTGCTGCACGGCGAGGAGGCAGGACGAGAGCATCGAGTCCGCGTCGCCGGCGTGGAACCCGCACGCGATGTTCGCGCTTGAGAGAAGCGGAAAGAGTGCGGCGTCGTCCGCGGTCGGACGGCCGTCGACCGTCTCGCCGAGGTCACAGTTGAGGTCGACGCGCATACGCTCAGGCTACCGCCGAAGGTAGGCTCGACGCATGGCAGCGCGAGAGACAGACAACCCCCAGATCCGCCTCGCGTCGAGCGGCCAGGTGGCGGTCATCGAGGCCGACAAATGGGTCCCGGGCAGCTTCCAGCTCGTTGTCGACGGAACACCCCAGTCGCACGTCAACGTCGACGACCCGACGAACCTGTTCTTCGAGTACATCCAGCGGATCGGGCACGTCATCGACGAGGTCCGTGCTCCGGGCCAACCGATCACCGCGGTCCACCTCGGCGCAGGTGCGCTCACGCTCCCTCGCTACATCGACGCCACCCGCCCCGGCAGCAGGCAGCAGGTCGTCGAATTGGAGAAGGATCTCATCGACTTCGTCCGCGAGCACATCCCGTGGTCGAAGCGCGCCGCGATCCGGGTCCGATACGGCGACGCCCGCGAGGTTCTCGGCCGCTTCCCCGCCGGGCTGGCTGGAAGCGTCGACCTCGTCGTCGTCGACATCTTCTCCGGCGCCCGCACCCCCGCGCATGTGACGAGTGTCGAGTTCTATCGCAAGGCGGCAGCGCTCCTCGCGCCCGACGGCATCCTCGTCGTCAATATCGCCGACGGCCCGGGTCTCGCCTTCGCCCGCGGCCAGGCTGCAACAGTCCAGGAAGTACTCGGCCATGCCGCGGTTCTCGCCGAGGCCCAGATCCTCAAGGGCAGGCGCTTCGGCAATGTCGTGCTGATCGGCTCTCCCTCCGAGCTTCCGATGCACTTCATCCCGCGGCTGCTCGCCGGCGGCCCCCACCCTGCCAAGGCCGTGGCCGGGAAGGAGCTCCGCCAGTTTCTCGCCGGTGCCTCTGTCGTCACCGATGACACCGCGGTGCCATCACCCACACCAGCCCAAACCATCTTCCAGGTCCGATCGGGGAAGTAATGATGTCGAGGCGCATCCCGGTAATCGCAGCTCTCGCTGCCGTTCTGCTCGTGACCGGCTGCACCGCATCAGCCCCGATGCCGAACGAACGCCCGACGGGGCCTGACACCCCAGCACCGTCGCCGACGGGAACGCCACCGGTCTACCCGACCGGCGAAACGACCGTTCTCGCGACCGGCCTCGAGGCTCCCTGGTCGATCCTCCCCCTCGGCGACAGCACGCTGCTCAGCTACCGCGACACCGGCCAGATCATGGAACTCACCCCCGCAGACGACCTCCGCGAGGTCACCGTCGTGCCCGGTGTCGACGCCGTCGGTGAAGGCGGCCTGCTCGGCCTCGCCGCCCGCACCCAGGACGAGCAGCACTGGGTCTACGCCTATCTCACGGCGAGAGACGACAACCGTGTCGTACGGATGCCGCTCGGCGGCTCCCCGGGAAGCCTCACCCTGGGAACACCCGAGGTCATCCTCGACGGGCTCGCGAAAGCAAGTAATCACAACGGCGGGCGGATCGCGTTTGGCCCCGACGGAATGCTGTACATCACCGTCGGCGACGCGAGCGACGCCGACTCCGCTCAGGATCCCGGCTCGCTCAACGGCAAGATCCTCCGTGTGACTCCAACAGGAGACGTGCCCCAGGACAACCCGGTGGAGGGCTCAGCCGTGTTCTCTCTCGGCCACCGCAATCCGCAGGGTCTCGCGTGGGATGCCGACGGGCGGCTCTGGGCCAGCGAATTCGGGCAGAACACGTGGGATGAACTGAACCTCATCGAACCGGGCAAGAACTATGGCTGGCCGATCGTCGAGGGCGAGGCGGGCAACGCAGATTTCGTGGATCCCGCCTACCAGTGGTCGACAAGCGAGGCGAGCCCGAGCGGACTGACCATCGTCGACAACACACTGTTCATGGCCGCCCTGCGCGGTGAACGACTGTGGGGAATTCTCGACGGCATCCACGTCCCCGAGGGCAGCCACGGTCTCGAGGGCGTCGTGACAGCATCCGCGTACTTCGAGGGTGAGTTCGGCCGGATCCGTGACGTGGCACCGGGACCGGACGGCACCTTGTGGCTTCTCACGAACAACACCGACGGCCGCGGTTCACCCAGCCCCGATGATGACCGGCTGATCCAGGTCGAGCTCACACCCCTCGTCGAAGGCTGAGATTTCCGCCTCCGAATAACGACAGGCGCGCGCGGCTGACACCCCTTCCCGGGACCGCGGGTTAAAGTCGGAGAGAGCCCGGGTTCGAACCGCCGTCCGGGCTCCGGACATCGTTGGAGTACACCCTGAGCATCATCCTTGGCTATGACGCCGGAACCCTGCGTGAGAAAGTCGACCTCAAAGCTGTTGGGGATCGACTCTCCGAGCTGGGCGACATGCGCAGCCTGAGCGCCCTGTGCGAAAAGGCGTGGCTGCTCAAGGTCGCCGGCCAGCTCGACGAAGCCCTCGACGTGGCCAACCAGTGCGTGCGGCTCGCCCGGTTCACCGGCGACCGCAAGGGACTCATGCAGCCCCGGATGCTCCGTGCCCAGGTTCTGCAGTTCCGCGGCGCCTATGAAGAGGCGCTACACGAACTCTCGTCGCTCGCCAACGAAGCCCACACCCACGAGTGGACCCTGCTCGAGGCGCTCGCTCTGCAGCACCGCGGCCGGGTCTACTTCGACCAGGGCGAGTACACGGCTGCGCTCGCTGACTTCCGCACCGCCGTGCGTCTCCGGACCGACCTCGGCGCCACCGATGAACAGCTCGAATCCGCCCTTATCGCCGTCGCCGTCACGGAGTCGTTCGTCGGGCGCTGAGCGCGGTTCCGGACGAATGTCTGAGGCACGCGCTAGCGTATTGCCATGTCCGATCTGGTCCGAGTCCGGTTGTGGGCCGACTCACTGATTAAGTTGCATCTCGATCCGGCCGTGTGGTCGTTCGGGTTCGACAACGCGAAGCGGCGTGCCGGGCTGTGCAATTTCACGACCAAACGGATCACGGTGTCGCGGTATCTCGCATCCCGGTTCGACGACGACGAGATCCACCAGATCCTCCTGCACGAGGTCGCCCACGCCCTGGCCGGCCCACGCGCCGGGCATGGCCAGGCGTGGAAGCGCATCGCCGCCGACCTCGGCTACGAGGGCTCCCGGGTGCACCACGGCGAGACCGCAGACGAACTCGCCCCGTGGGTCGGGTCGTGCCCGAACGGCCACACCCTCTATCGGTATCGCCAACCCAAGAACCATACCTCCTGTGGCGTGTGTTCCCGCCGCTTCGACCCCCGCTTCGTACTCTCGTGGGAACACCGCGTGATCACCCCGGCCATGCGCCAGCGGGCGGCGGCTCAAGCGTCATGAGTTCCGCGAACCTCACCATCGCGCTCCTCCGTGGCGTTAACGTCGGTGGGGTGACCGTCAAATCGCAGGCCCTCGCCGAGGTATTTCGCGGGCTCAGCTTCTCCGATGTCAAGACCGTGCTCGCGAGCGGGAACGTCCTGTTCTCCGGGGCCGGCAGCCGCGCCGAGCAGACGACAGCGATCGAGAAGGCCCTCTCGGTGGGGTTCGGCTATGCCGCCCGGGTGATCCTCACCGACCAGGCCACGGTGCGGCGGATCGTTGACGCCTATCCGTTCGATGAAGTCGACGACCGTCAGCCGTACGTCATCTTCGTGTCGGACTCGGGCGACATCCGTTCCCTGGCCGATCTGGCCGGCGATCTCGACGAGAACGTCGAGCGGGTTGAGGCAGGCGACGGCGTTCTCTACTGGGAGGTGAAGAAGGGGCTGTCGACCGACAGCACCTTCTCGAAACGCACGGCCCGGACCCCGGGCATTTTGACGACGACCCGTAACCTGCGCACCCTGCGCAAGCTCCTCTGAACGGGCGCCTCCCTCAGTGCCGCACAGTCCCGCGTGCACGACCGCATACAGTTGAAGGCATGAGTGACACGACCGGGCTGAGCCCGGCAACCGGGCAGGAGTTCACTTCAGCCGAAGGAACTCGCTGGTGGTTCGACTCCGGCTCACTCGCGCTCGACTTCGCGTGGACAGGACCGGTCGGCGGCGAGGCCCCGTCCGGGCATGCCGGAGACATTCTGCAGGACGCCGCCGGGCTGACCGGGTGGCTCGGCGACCGGCTTCCGGGCACACCGGCGGGCGACCGCGACCTCGCCGACGCCCTCACCCTCCGCACCGCGATCGGCAACCTCGCGCTCGCAGCGTTGTCAGGCACGCTCGGCGACGGCCGCGACATCGACCTGCTCAACCTGTATGCGGCGACCCCCGACATCCCGCCCCGGCTCGCCGGCGGCAGCCTGCAGGCCGGTCGCACCGAACCGCGGGCAGCACAGGCGCTGTCGACGATCGCCCGGGATGCTGTCGCGCTGTTCTCGGGGAGAACCAGCGGCCGCATCCGTGGCTGTGACGCCGAGGACTGCAACCTCATCTACCTCGACACGTCACGTGCCGGGAACCGCCGCTGGTGCTCGATGCAACGGTGCGGCAACCGGCACAAGGTTCGCTCGCACCGGGCGCGCGCGAACCGCGACGAGGCCGCCGTTACTCGCTGATCGTCACCGAGCGATCGAACGCGACATAGCCGGAGAAGTCTTTGCCGACCCGGTCGAAAGCTGTGGGGTACGGCGTCGGGTAGCTCCAGGCCAGGTCTTTCCGCGGTTCTCCGCCGGTGGTCACGGTGAAGTACTGCGCAGCGCCCTTCCAGGGGCAGGTGTAGGGGGTCGGGCTCTCGGTGAAGAGCTCACTCGAGAGGCTCGACGGCGGGAAGTACCAGTTGCCCTCGATTTTAACGAGGTCGCTCTCGGGCGCTTCGGCGAGAACCGTGTCGTGATGTGTGGCTTTCATGGCTGCAGCATACGCGCGCAACCCCCGACCGCACAGGTTCGGGCCCTGAGGATTCAGTCGCGGAGGATCGCAACCTCGGTTGTGGAGTCGACCCGGGCGGCAGCGACGACGCGCTCGCGGTCGCCAGCGGTGATCAGCGTCTGACCATTGACGGATGCCGTAAACAGGTGTCCGACGGCGTTCCTGAGGCTGTCGAACGCTGCACACGCGACAGCCGCCTCGGGCGAGGTGAAGTCGATGCCACGGACGACGAGCGCATCGATGACGGCACCGGCGGCGAGCGAGTCGGCCGCGCCGGTTCCGCCGGCGATGACGGCGATCGAGACGCGACGGCCCAGGCGCACCTGGTGCTCGAGCGCCCAGGCGGCGACGGCGCTCCGGTTGGTGAGGTTGGCCGCAACCACGGTGGCTGCTGGGGTGTCGAGTGCGGTGGCAGCATCGGCGAGCGCGAGCGCATCCACCCAGATCAGCAGGTCGACGTCAGCGACCCGCTCGAGACCGGCGGTGCCGGCGTCGAAGCGGACCTGGTACTTCGCCTGCGCGGCCGGTGAGACGACGGGCGGGGCTGACGGGGCAGTGCTGTTCGACATGGTTCAAGGGTAACGAGGGCTGCTTCGCGTGCCCCCTCGTGTTACAGCCAGTGACGTTCCTCCGGATAGCGGCGGTCGTCAGGAGAGGGGCGACGCATGGCATCCCGAACGATCTCGAAGTCATGCCGTGAAAGCTCGATCAGTCCCCCGCGCAGCTGGTAGCCCCAGTTCGGCGCGTTGCGCGTGAAATCGAGGGCCCCGAGAAGAGGCCGGATCGGCGCGGGCTCGGCGCCGAGGTCCCAGTCGACCTTGCGCCTCCACGGCCGGCGGTCGAGCGAGAGTGCCTGATACAGCTCATTGCTCGCGATGCGTCCGATCGCGGTGAAGTGCTTGAGCGGTTCGCCGTCTGGGTACTCGGTCTTCGGCGAGTAGTAGACGATGCCGTCTGATTCGCCCATCGAGTCGAGCCCGGCACGTGACCCATGGTTGACCTGCGCGATTCCCTGATCGACGGCGTTGCGCACGTGGTCTCGTGACGCCACCACCAGCCAGAATCGAATCGCCATGCTCCCTGTCTAGCGCACGTGGTGTTCCGAACTTCGGTGATTCGGCGCCCACCGCACTGATCCGGTGCTGTTTGCGGGGAGTTCGGTCCGAGTATCCGCATTTCGGCACGCCGCCGCGCACGGCGGGTGAGACTGGGGGAATGCGCGTGCAACTCAAGATGATCCTCGACTGCGATCCGTTCGACGCCTGGCGAGCACTCCGCTCCCCTGCTGTGCTGCGGGAGCTCTACTCGCCACTGCTCCAGCTCGACCCCGGCGGGCCCGTGCCAACGCTGTGGGAGCCGGGCAGCATGGACGTCACCGTGCGTGGCGCCGGCGTCGTTCCGGTGGGGCGGCAGCGCATCGACCTCGACTTCGATCTGACCCGGATGCCCGGGGTGCGGATCCTCGTCGACTCCGGTCGCCCGCTCACGGGCCCGCTCAGCCTGCTCGAGAACTGGAAGCACCAGATGGCCGTAGCTCCGGAGCCGGGGGATCCGACCCGCACCCTCTATCGCGACCGGCTCGACTTCGGCGGCCCGGCTGCTGCCGCCCTGTGGATGCCGATGTGGACGATGTGGCAGTGGCGCGGCATCCGTCTGAAGGAGATGGCGCCGAACTGGGGCTTCGAGCCGGTGCAGCCGGAAACCTCCGAGGAGTTCGGCTCGCGCAACCAAATTCAGGAGAACTGATCGAATTCAGGAGAACTGACGCGACACGCCGTGTGGCGGTGCGTCTGGACGGCGTGTCGGCCCGGATCTCCTGAATTTGGGGTCACCGGACGTGCTCACGGGGCGCTGTCAGGCAGTGAGCAGGCTGATCCGCTAGGGTGGGAGTACTTGCGGGCCCATCATTGTGCCCCTTGCGTCGTAGAACGCTTCCTCTCTCCCCGCACATCCGATAAGGATTCCGGGTCGATGACTCTTCATACGGCGAACGGATGTGGCCTTCGCCACCTTCGCCACTCTCTCCCGCTCCAGCGATTTCGCCTGTCGAGATCCGTACGGGATGCTGATGCCCCGAAAGGCACCACTTTGTCAGAAACCATGCCAGAAACCACCTTCGCCGACCTCGGCGTCCCGGCAGCCCTCGTCTCGGCCCTCGCCGCAGACGGCAAGACCCTCGCCTTCCCGATCCAGGTCGACACCCTTCCGGACACCCTGGGTGGACGCGACGTCCTCGGCCGCGGAAAGACGGGCTCGGGGAAGACGCTCGCGTTCAGCATTCCGATGGCTGCCCGCCTCGGCGGCAAGCTCGCCGGCGGAAAGCGCCGCCCGGGTCGCCCGCTCGGCCTGATCCTCGCTCCGACCCGCGAGCTCGCCACGCAGATCTCCGCTGTGCTCACCCCGCTCGCGGCTGCATACGGCCTCAACACCACGACCATCTTTGGTGGCGTCAACCAGACCCGCCAGGTCACTGCGCTCAAGGCCGGCGTCGACATCGTCGTTGCCTGCCCCGGCCGCCTCGAGGACCTCATGAAGCAGGGCTTCGTCAACCTCGACGCCGTCGAGATCACTGTGCTCGACGAGGCCGACCACATGGCCGACCTCGGGTTCCTCCCCGTCGTCACACGCATCCTCGACAAGACGCCGTCCAACGGACAGCGCCTCCTCTTCTCGGCAACGCTCGACAACGGTGTGGACAAGCTCGTCAAGCGCTTCCTGCACAACGAGGTCATGCACTCCGTCGACGAGGTCACGAGCCACGTCTCGGCCATGACCCACCACGTGTTCGAGGTCAACGGCCCCGACTCCAAGAAGGACCTCATCGAGGCCCTCGCTTCCGGAACCGGCCGCCGCATCCTCTTCATGCGCACCAAGCACCACGCGAAGAAGCTTGCCAAGCAGCTCACCGACTCGGGCATCCCCTCGGTCGACCTGCACGGCAACCTGTCGCAGCCGCAGCGTGACCGCAACCTCGCCGCCTTCAGCGACGGATCGGCGCGCGTTCTCGTGGCAACGGATGTCGCGGCTCGCGGTGTTCACGTGGACGACGTCGAACTCGTCATCCACGTCGACCCGCCCATGGAGCACAAGGCGTACCTGCACCGCTCGGGCCGTACCGCCCGCGCCGGCAGCGCCGGTGACGTCGTCACCATTTGCCTTCCGACCCAGAAGAAGGACCTTGCCGTTCTTCTCCGCAAGGCCGAGATCAAGGTCACCCCG
Organism: Mycetocola sp. TRD_SC_2; assembly: GCF_055361225.1. Lineage (NCBI taxonomy): Bacteria > Bacillati > Actinomycetota > Actinomycetes > Micrococcales > Microbacteriaceae > Mycetocola > Mycetocola sp. TRD_SC_2. The sequence continues at coordinate 2,479,938 of NZ_CM143954.1, forward strand.
GTCTCCGTCACCGCGAAGTCGGCCGAAGTGACCGCCCTCGTCGGCGAGGTCGCCGCGTACGTCAAGCCCGTCCCCCGCGTCGTCCAGGCACAGGGCGGCGGACGGTCGCAGGGCGCCAACGCCCAGCGCAAGCGTTCGGCTCGCGACGGCCAGGGCGCAGGACGGACCCGTTCAGGTTCCGGATCTCGCGACTACTCGACATCGACGGCAGGCTCGTCGGCCCGTCGCCACGAGGGTGCAGCCTCGGGCCGCCCGGCACAGGGACGCCCAGCACAGGGTCGCCCCGAGCGCTCGGCTCGTCCGGCAACGTCTGGCGGTGCCTCGACCGGCGGACAGCGGACCAACCGCCGCGTCTCCACCGGCCACTAAGCACCCCGAAAAGAAGCCACCGGTTCGCGCCGGCTCATCTCCGGGTGCGCCAGCCGGACGGTGGCTTTTTTCGCGCCTCCCCGTGGATTCCCGCACAAGTGTCAAGGGGTGTTTCGGCCGATTTCACACCCCGCGCTACCCGGGAGTATGGTCACGGTATGGACACCGATGTTGCAGCTCCCTCCGTTTCAGAGATCATTGTTCGCCCCGTACGCGATGTCGACGCAGAGTCGCTCGGCCGTGTTCATGCGCAGTGCTGGCACGAAAGCTACGACGAGCTGATCTCCAAAGCCGCGCTGGAGCGGCTCTCGCCCCGCCGGATGGCTGAACTCTGGACCCACTGGATGAACCAGGGCGCCGCCTACCGCCAGTTCGCCGCGGTGAAGGATGGCGAGATCATCGGCTTCTCTGGTTCCGGTCCAGCCCGTGACGCCGATGCACCGCGCGACCGTGAGCTCTACTTCATCAACATGCTCGCTGAATTCCGCAGCACAGGCACTGGGCAGAAGCTTTTCGACGCAGCCATCGACAAAGACGAACCCGCCTACCTGTGGGTCTCATCGGCGAACGGTCGCGCCCGCCACTTCTACGAGAAGAATGGTTTCGTCGCCGACGGCGCTGAGCACACCGAGCCGTTCCTCGGCGAAGAGATTCACGAAGTCCGCTACGTTCGCTAGCGGTCCACGAACGCTCACGAAGAAGACGGATGCCACGGCATCCGTCTTCTTCGTCGTTAACGCAATCGACCGACCGACGCGAGAGCGAGGCGCAGGAGTGTTCCCCGCCCACCCTCCATCTCGGCACTCAGAGCATCCGACTGGGCTTCCTCGGGCGACATCCACGTAATCTCGAGGGCGTCCTGGCGGGGGTCGCAGGTCCCGGTGACGGGAACAACATAGGCGAGCGCAACAGCGTGCTGGCGATCATCGGTGTACGCGGAGATACCGGGCATCGGGAAGTACTCCGCGACGTGAAACGGAGTCGGCGATGCGGGCAGAAGCGGGAACGCCATCGGCCCGAGATCCTTTTCGAGGTGCCGGAACAGAGCGTCACGCAGGGTTTCGCCGTACATGACCCGGCCAGAGACGAGGGTGCGGGTCATCTGTCCCGTCGCTGTCGCCCGGAGCAGGATGCCCACTTCGGTGACGACACCGAGGCCATCCACCCGCACCGGGATCGCCTCCACGTACAGGAGCGGGAGCCGCCTCCGCACCTCTTCCAGTTCGATGTCGCTGAGCCAGCCGGGGGTGGGGTCCGGTGACGGGTCCTGCGGCTGGTCGGGGTCTGGGGTGCGAACGCTCATGCTCCATTCTTACCCGGTTCCCTGACACCGGGCACGGCGGACACCCGGTTTGCCCTCGGTAGGCTGGTCGCTGGCCGGAAATTCAGGGAGACGGATACATGACCACGCACACCATCGATGAGGATGCCGTCCTCTGGTCGGCTGCAGGCGACGACCGTGAGGGGCGTTCGCTTCTGGTCGTTCTGCACGGTTACGGATCGAACGAAGCCGACCTGTTCCAGCTCGCTCCGTTCCTGCCCCTCGAACCGGTCATCGCCGCACTGCGCGCACCGCTGGTCGCACCGTTCCCAATCGACGGCTGGTCCTGGTACCCGATCGACCAGCCCGGCCATCCCGAAGAAACCGGGCTCGCCGCGTCGACCGAGGCCGTGCTCAGCTGGCTCGACAGCCTCCCGTACACACCGGACTCCATCGGCCTGCTCGGCTTCTCGCAGGGAGGCGCGATGTCGATCGAACTTCTCCGCGCCGCTCCCGAGCGGTTCTCGTTCGCGGTGAACCTTTCCGGCTACAGCGCCATCAGCTCCCACCCCGGCGACGAAGCCCTCGCCGAGCGCCGCCCGCCGGTGTTCTGGGGCCGCGGAACACTCGACGATGTCATCCCCGCGCGGGCGATCGCCCACACCACCGAGTGGCTGCCCGCCCATTCCCGACTCGTCGGCCGCGTGTACGAGGGCCTGACCCACGCGATCTCCCAGCAGGAACTCGCCGACGTGCGTGGGTTCATCGAGCGCCAGCTCTAGAACCGGCAGCATCCGCTACCCCTGATCGATGTCGGTGGTGTGCGGCAGGATGGGAACGTGAGCGACGTTCTCGAGCGGTTCTCCCCCGCGACCCGCGACTGGTTTCGGGGCGCGTTCGCCGCGCCCACCGACGCCCAGACCGGGGCGTGGGATGCCATCTCCCGCGGCTCACACGCGCTCGTCGTCGCCCCGACGGGGTCAGGCAAGACCCTCTCGGCCTTTCTCTGGTCGATCGACCGCTTGATCTCCGAACCCCGGCCGGAGGAGACGGGCACTCGCGTGCTCTACATCTCGCCGCTCAAGGCGCTCGGCGTCGACGTCGAACGAAACCTCCGGGCGCCCCTCGTCGGCATCACGCAAACCGCTGTCCGTCACGGCTCCAGCGTCCCCAACGTCACCGTCGGCGTCCGTTCCGGCGACACTCCCGCCGCCGATCGGCGGAATCTCGCCAAGAACCCACCAGACATCCTCATCACGACTCCTGAGTCACTGTTCCTCATGCTCACGTCAGCGGCACGCGAGACCCTGCGTTCCGTCGAGACGGTGATCATCGACGAGGTTCACGCCGTCGCCGCAACCAAGCGCGGCGCTCATCTGGCGTTGTCGCTCGAGAGACTCGACGCGCTGCTCGAGGCACCTGCACAGCGGATTGGTCTCTCCGCTACCGTCCGCCCCCGCGAGGAGGTCGCCCGGTTCCTCGGCGGCACCGCCCCGGTCGAAATCGTCGCTCCACCGGCGTCCAAACGGTTCGACCTGCGCGTCGTCGTTCCCGTCGACGACATGACCGACCTCGCTTCAGCCGCCCAACCGCGCGAAGGGTCGGCAGCGGGTGCCGTCGTTCCAGACGGTGAACGGGCCGGCTCGATCTGGCCCCACGTCGAGGAAGCGATCGTCGACCGGATCCTCGAACACCGATCGACGATCGTGTTCAGCAACTCCCGGCGACTCGCCGAGCGTCTCACCGCGCGGTTCAACGAGATCTACGACGAGCGCATGGCCGAGCAGCAGCCGGCCGATGACCTCGTCGTTGTCGGCGGGGGCGCGTCGAGCGGCCCGCGGCCGCCAGCAGCCCTGATCGGAGCGAGCGGGCAGACCGCCGCCCGCGACGAAGCAGCCCCGCAGCTCGCCCGCGCCCACCACGGGTCGGTGTCGAAAGAGCAGCGGGCATTCATCGAAGACGACCTCAAATCCGGTCGCCTGCGCTGCGTCGTCGCCACCTCGAGCCTCGAACTGGGCATCGACATGGGCGAGGTCGACCTCGTCGTGCAGGTCGAGTCGCCTCCCTCCGTCGCGAGCGGGCTCCAGCGGGTCGGGCGCGCCGGCCACCAGGTGGGCGAGATCTCCCGTGGGGTGCTGTTCCCGAAGCACCGGGCGGACCTCGTCAACTCGGCCGTGGCATCCGAGCGCATGGTGTCCGGGCAGATCGAATCCCTCGCCGTCCCCACCAACCCGCTCGACATCCTCGCCCAGCAGACCGTGGCCGCGACGGCGCTCGAGCCCATCGACGTCGAGGTCTGGTTCGAGCAGGTACAGCGCAGCGCGCCATTCACCCGGCTGCCACGCTCGGCGTTCGAGGCGACCCTCGACCTGCTCGCCGGACGATACCCGAGCGATGAATTCGCCGAGCTGCGCCCCCGCATCGTCTGGGATCGCGACGCCGGGACCCTCACCGGCCGGCCCGGTGCGCAACGCCTCGCCGTGACGAGCGGCGGAACCATCCCCGATCGTGGCCTCTTCGCCGTGTACATGGCGTCGGGTGACGCATCGGGTGCCGGTTCCCGGGTCGGCGAGCTCGACGAGGAGATGGTGTACGAGTCGCGCGTCGGCGACGTCTTCGCCCTCGGTGCAACGAGCTGGAAGATCCAGGAGATCACCCACGACCGCGTCATCGTGACACCGGCATACGGGCAACCCGGCCGGCTTCCTTTCTGGAAGGGCGACGGACTCGGCCGCCCAGCCGAACTCGGCGAAGCGGTCGGAGCGTTCCGGCGCGACATCGACACCGCAACAGCGACGGATGCCACCGACCGGCTCACCCGGGCTGGCCTCGATTCGCGCGCCGCCACCAACCTCCTCGCCTACCTCACTGAGCAGCGCACCGCCACCGGACACATCCCGAGCGACAAGGTACTCGTCGTCGAACGTTCCCGCGACGAACTCGGAGACTGGCGGGTCATCCTCCATTCCCCGTATGGCATGCAGGTGCACGCGCCATGGGCTCTCGCCGTCGGCGCGCGCGTGCAGGAGCGATTCGGCATCGACGGAGCGTCGATCGCGAGCGACGACGGAATCATCGTGCGCATTCCAGACACCGAACTCGAGCCACCGGGCGCCGAGTTGTTCGTCTTCGACGCCGACGAACTTGAAGCGGTTGTCACCGAGCAGGTCGGTGGGTCCGCGTTGTTTGCCTCACGGTTCCGCGAGTGCGCCGCTCGTGCGCTTCTCCTGCCCAATTACTCACCTGGCAAACGTGCCCCACTCTGGCAACAGCGCCAACGGTCGGCGCAGCTGCTCGACGTCGCCCGCAAGTATCCGGCGTTTCCGATCATTCTCGAGACCGTCCGCGAGTGCCTGCAGGACGCCTACGATCTTCCCGCACTGCTCGGGATCGCGAAGAAGCTCGCGAGTCGTGGCATCCGGATCGTCGAAACCACGACGGATACGCCGTCGCCGTTCGCCAAGTCGCTCCTGTTCGGGTACGTCGGGGCGTTCATGTACGAGGGCGACAGCCCGATCGCCGAACGCAAGGCGGCGGCGCTCACGATCGATTCCGCCCTGCTGGCGGAGCTGCTCGGCCAGGTCGAACTCCGCGAGCTGCTCGATCCCGGCGTCATCACGCAGACCGAGAGCGAACTGCAGCGACTCGCGGAGTCCCGCAAGGCCCGCGGTGTCGAGGGCGTCGCCGACCTGTTGCGGATGCTTGGTCCGCTCACGCTCGACGAGACGGCCGAGCGGCTCGAGTCGGAGCATCCGCTCGAGGATGCCACGGTGCACCTCGCCGAACTGGTGCGCACGAAACGCGTCCTCAATGTGACTTTTGCCGGCCGTGACTGGTGGACGGCGATCGAAGACGCCTCCCGGCTTCGCGACGCGCTCGGCGTTCCGCTGCCGATCGGCGTTCCCGACGCCTTCATCGAACCCGTCGCCGACCCGGTCGGTGACCTCATCGCCCGCTACGCCCGCACCCACGGGCCGTTCACGACACAGGAGGCTGCCGACCGGTTCGGCCTGGGCAGCGCCGTCGCCCAGCACACGCTGGTGCGGCTCGCGGATGCTCGCCGGGTGATGCGCGGTGAGTTCCTCGCCACCGGTCGCGAGTCGATCGGCGACAACACCGAGTGGTGCGACTCCGAGGTCCTCCGCCGCCTCCGGGTTCGTTCCCTCGCAGCGTTGCGGCATGAGGTCGAACCCGTGGAGCAGCATGCCTTTGCACGGTTCCTGCCGAGCTGGCAGAACGTGGGCAGCCGCTTGCGGGGGGTCGACGGTGTGGCATCCGTCATCGATCAGCTCGCTGGCGCCCATATTCCGGCATCGGCGTGGGAGTCGCTCATTCTCCCGCAGCGGGTTTTGGACTATTCACCGGCGATGCTCGATGAGCTCACGGCGACCGGCGAGGTGCTGTGGTCCGGCGCCGGATCCCTGCCGGGCAACGACGGCTGGGTCGCGATGCACCTCGCCGAGACCGCCCACCTCACCCTTCCCCTCGTACCGGAGCACCAGCCTGACGAGTTGCAGCGCGAGGTGCTCCTCGCCCTCGGCGGCGGTGGCGCGTTCTTCTTCCCCCAGCTCGCCGAAGTGACCGGGTCCGCCGACGACGCGTCCCTCGTCACCGCACTCTGGGAATTGGTGTGGGCCGGTCTCATCACCAACGACACTCTCGCTCCGTTGCGAACCCTCACCGGTCACGGGGGCGGAGCGCACCGAACCCAGCGCGCCGCACCCCGATCGCGGATGTACCGCGGGCGTCCGCTCAGCCGGCCCAGCATGAAGACACGAGTCGCTCCCGCCCTCGGCGGACGCTGGTCGGTCCTCCCCCTCGCCGAACAGGATGCCACGGTGCGCACCGCGGCGACGGCCGAGACCCTGCTCGAGCGCTACGGCGTCGTGACCCGCGGGTCGGTGATGAGCGAGGGCGTTCCGGGCGGATTCGCCCTCACCTATCGTGTGCTGAGCACGTTCGAAGACACCGGGAGGGCCCGGCGCGGATATTTCATCGACGGACTTGGTGCCGCCCAGTTCGCAACCGCGGGCACGATCGACCGGCTGCGGTCGTTCGCGCGCAACGACGCCAACGACGTTCCGGACGCAGCAGACCGGGTCGTTGTGAGCCTCGCGGCCACCGACCCGGCGAACCCGTACGGCGCGGCGCTGGGCTGGCCGGCGGTCGACAGTCCAGGCACGAAGCACCGCCCCGGCCGCAAGGCGGGGAGCCTCGTCACCCTCGTCGACGGCGCGCTCATCCTTTACGTCGAGCGCGGAGGAAAGACACTGCTCGCGTTCACCGATGATGAGGCCGTCCTCGCCGTGGCTGCGGCATCCCTTGCCGGCCTGGTCCGCCAGGGCCGAGTCGACAAGCTCGCCGTCGAGAAGGTGAACGGCGGCTTTGTGCTCGGCACGCCAGCGGGCGCTGCTCTCCGCGAAGCGGGGTTCACTGAAACCCCGCGCGGGCTGAGGATGCGGCATGCCTGAGGGCGATACCGTCTGGCGAGCTGCCCGCCACCTCAACGACGTGCTCGCGGGTGCCGTTGTCACGACGTGGGACATCCGCGTACCCGCCTTCGCCACGAGCGACCTGACCGGCGAGCGAATCGAGGGTGTCGTCAGCCGCGGCAAGCACCTTCTTCACCGCGTCGGTGAGTTCAGCCTGCACAGTCACCTCAAAATGGAGGGCTCGTGGCACCTCTACCAGCCGGGTTCGCGCTGGAAGCGCCCGGCATTCCAGGCCCGGGCACTCGTGGGTTCAGCCGAGTGGCTCAGCGTCGGATTTGAACTGGGCATCGTCGAGCTCATCGCCCGCGAAGATGAACACACCGTTGTCGGGCATCTGGGGCCCGATCTGCTCGGCGACGACTGGAACGCTGCCGAAGCTCTCGCGCGGCTCGAAGCTGCGCCGGAGCGCTCAACGGCCGTCGCGCTCCTCGACCAGCGCAACCTCGCCGGCCTCGGCAATGTGTATGCCAATGAGATCTGTTTCGTCCGTGGCATCCTGCCGACCCGTCCGATCGGCGAGACGGATGCCGCGGCTCTTGTCGCGCTGTCGACGCGCCTCATCCTCGCCAACCGGGACCGGACCGAGCGCACGACGACCGGAGACACCCGGCCGGGGCGACGCACCTGGGTGTATGGCCGGGCCGGGCAACCGTGTCGTCGGTGCGGCACCCGCATCCGAACCGGCGAACTCGGCCCGACTGACCTGCAGGAGCGGGTCACCTATTGGTGCGCACGCTGCCAGACCTGAACCGGCGCTACCGGGGGCGTTCGACGTCGGCAACGAACCGATCGAGCCGCTCGAGCAGCTGGGTCCTGCTTCCTCGCAGAATCGTCGATGCGGTCGTTGGAATCGGCGCAGCGACCGGCTGCGCCCGCACATGGGCAGAGCAGGTCAGCTCGGCGCAGATGTAGGTTCCGACGGTGCTGCCGTTCCGCCCGGCGATCCCGGCAAGCGGGGCGGTGAACAGCGCGACCTCCCCCGCCGGTTGGGACGTATGACAGAAGCTGCACATGTGGATCTGGGGCCGGCGGGACGACCTGCGATCAGCCCGTCTGAGCACGATTCCCACCGGCCGGTTTCCGCGCCAGTACACAAGCGAGAAGCGGCCAGGAGAGTTCGGATCGCCCCACCCGAAGTAGTCGAGTTCATCCCACGGCGCAAAGGCCAGTCCCGACGGCACGAACAGGGCGGATGCTTCCTCCCGGGAACAATTCACCATCGATTCCCGGATCTGAACTTCCGTCAGTCGTTCCATCTCGCCTCCCTCGTCCGAACGGTTTCCCAGCCTAGAGTCCGACAGTGCCCGCTTCAACTCCCGTCAGACGCCCGCTTTCACTGCGGTCAGCAGTTCCGACAGGGTCGCCTTCGCGTCACCGAGAGCAATGGACACCTTCGGATCGAAGAACAGCTCGTTTTCGATTCCCGCGAACCCGGGCTTGAGACTGCGCTTGAGGAAGATAACCTGCTTTGCTTCGGCGACGTGGAGGATTGGCATTCCGTAGATCGGCGAGCCGGGTGAGGACTGCGCCGCAGGGTTGACCACGTCGTTGGCGCCGATGACGAGGACGAGGTCGGTGGATTTGAACTGTCCGTTCACGACATCCATCTCGACGAGCGATTCGTACGGCACGTTGGCCTCGGCCAGCAGCACGTTCATGTGGCCGGGCATCCGGCCCGCGACGGGATGGATGCCGAAGACGACATCAGCGCCCTTGGCCGTGAGGACCTCGGCAAGCTCGGCTGCGGCGTGGTGAGCCTGGGCCACCGCAAGACCATAGCCGGGCACGATCACAATCTTGCTCGAGTACTCGAGCAGGATCGCGACGTCCTCCGCGCTCACCGTACGAACGGGGCGATCGGCGCCACCGGCATCCGCCCCGCCCGATGCGACCGATCTGAACGCGCCGAAAACGATGCCGGGAACACTGCGACCCATCGCTGTCGCCATCGACACGGTGAGGATGGTTCCGCTCGCGCCGACAAGAGTGCCGGCGATGAGCAGGAGAACGTTCGAGAGCACCAGCCCGGACCCCGCGACGGCGAGCCCGGTGAAGGCGTTCAGCAGCGAGATGACGATCGGCACGTCCGCGCCGCCGATCGGCAGCACGAACAGGACCCCGACGACAAGGCCGAGGGCGAGCAGCACGATCGCGTAGAGCATGCTTCCCGTGAGCACCATTGCGACGGCGGATGCCACCGCCCCCGCCACGAGGATCGCCAGGAGAAAACCGAGCCCGGGGAACATCACCGCCCGCGACGTGATGATGCCCTGAAGCTTTCCGAAGGTGATGAAAGAGCCGGTGAGCGACAGTCCGCCGATGAAGACCGTGAACGCGATCACCGAACTGGCCCACCCGTCGGGCGCGTGGGTGAACTCGACGACGGCCACGAGGGCGGCGGCACCGCCACCCACCCCGTTGAACGCGGCCACCAGTTGCGGCATCTGCGTCATCTGTACCCGACGTGCCGCTGGGACGGCGATGAGGGTGCCGACGAGAACCGCAGCGGTGATCCAGACTCCGTTGGCGATGTCGTGCCCGAGCACGTAGACGACGATTGCGACGATGGCGCCCGCGGCGCCGAGCCTGTTGGCCCGTCGAGCTCTCCGAGGTGAACTGAGGCCCTTCAGGGCGAGGATGAAGAGCACCGCCGCGAGAAGGTAGCCGGCGAGAACCGCAGACTCATTGAGGAGTTTCATGAGCCATCCCTCTTGCGCGCCCGGCGAGGTTTCGCAGCGAACATGACGAGCATCCGGTCCGTGACCACGAAGCCACCGACGATGTTGATGGTCGCGAGCACGACCGCGAGAAGTGACACCGCGAGGAGAAGTGGGTCATCGGCCTGCCCGGCCACCATGATCGCACCGAGCAGGATGATCCCGTGAATGGCGTTCGCCTCGGACATGAGCGGAGTGTGCAGCGTACTCGAGACCTTCGAGACGACCTCGAAGCCGAGGAACACGGCGAGGACGGTGATCGTGACGAGGGCGAAGACATCCATCAGCGGGTCACCTCCTCTGCCACGACGTCGGCCAGGCGCGGGTGCACGATCGCTCCCCCGCGCGTGAGACACGACCCGCTCACGAGCTCATCGCTGAAGTCGGGAACAACGGCACCGTCCACCGCCAGCACCGCAAGGAAGTTGGCGAAGTTCATCCCCAGGAGCTTCGATGCGTCGACAGCGAGTTCCGAGTGGATGTCGCGGATTCCGATGACCGTGACCGTCCCGCCGTTCACCGCGAACGGCACCCTCTCACCTGGAACGGATGCTTCGACGTTGCCGCCGGATTCCGCCGCGAGATCAACGACGACCGAACCCGCCCTCATCCGGGTCATCATCGCGGACGTAACCAGCCGCGGGGCCGGCCGGCCGGGAACGGCAGCGGTCGTGATGAGGATGTCTGCGGCTTCGACATGCGGGGTCAGGAGTTCCTGTTGTCGCCGGGCACGTGCCTCGCCAAGTTCCTTGGCGTAACCGCCGCTGGCGTCCGCCGCCTCGAGGTCGAGACTGATGAACGTTCCTCCGACCGAACGGACTTCCTCGGCCGATGAGGAGCGGACGTCGTATGCGCTGACGACCCCGCCGAGCCGCTTCGCCGTGGCGATCGCCTGCAGACCGGCGACTCCGGCGCCGAGCACGAGGACCCGCGCAGGAGCGAGAGTTCCGGCAGCGGTCATCGTCATCGGGAACATACGCTCGAAGGCATCCGCTGCGAGGAGTACGCACTTGTAGCCGGCGATGAGAGCCTGCGACGACAACACGTCCATCGATTGGGCGCGGGAGATCCGCGGAAGAAGGTCGAGAGCAAATGCTGTCACTCCGGCGGACGCGGATGCCTTCAGGACGTCGGGGTGGCGGAAGGGGTCCACGGTGCCAATGGTGATCACACCGCTCGACAGTGTGCGTATGTCCTCCACCGACAGTGGTCGAACGTGGAAGAGAACATCGCCGGCGGTGAGCGCCGGGACCTCTCCGACCTCGGCACCCGCAGCCAGGTAGCTGGCGTCGGGAATTCCGGCCGTGCGTCCGGCACCGGTCTCGATGTGAACCTCGAGCCCAGCTGCCAGGAGCTTCCGGACGCTCTCGGGCGTTGCGGCAACCCGTCTCTCACCGAGTGTTTTCTCGGCGCGGATGAAAACCCTGCTGACCACGGAACTCCTTCGTTCGTGAGCGTTAGTGTCTCCGAGAGTAGTCGTTCCTCGGCCGCTCCTGAAGAACGGCGCGTTAACGCAGAAAAGCCACCCCGAAGGGTGGCTTTTCTGGTCTATCTAAGTTAAGTCCGGCGGTGTCCTACTCTCCCACAGGGTCCCCCCTGCAGTACCATCGGCGCAAAGAGTCTTAGCTTCCGGGTTCGGAATGTGACCGGGCGTTTCCCTCTTGCTATGGCCGCCGAAACAATTGTTGACGTTAGTCAAAACTGAATCGAACAAACATAAGTCTGTTCGGTTCTCGACCGTACATCGAGAACCACATAGTGGACGCGGAGCATCATGCAATTTTTTCGAAACATCGAAACAAATTTCATGCTCCCACCTCAAGGGTGGGTTTGATTATCAAGTTATCGGCTTATTAGTACCGGTCAGCTCCGAGAGTCGTTAGTCCTCTCTTCCACATCCGGCCTATCAACCCAGTAGTCTAGCTGGGAGCCTCTCGCCCGAAGGCGTGGAAATCTCATCTCGAGGCCGGCTTCCCGCTTAGATGCTTTCAGCGGTTATCCATCCCGAACGTAGCTAATCAGCGGTGCTCCTGGCGGAACAACTGACACACCAGAGGTTCGTCCAACCCGGTCCTCTCGTACTAGGGTCAGATCCTCTCAAATTTCCTGCGCGCGCAGCGGATAGGGACCGAACTGTCTCACGACGTTCTAAACCCAGCTCGCGTACCGCTTTAATGGGCGAACAGCCCAACCCTTGGGACCTACTCCAGCCCCAGGATGCGACGAGCCGACATCGAGGTGCCAAACCATGCCGTCGATATGGACTCTTGGGCAAGATCAGCCTGTTATCCCCGAGGTACCTTTTATCCGTTGAGCGACAGCGCTTCCACAAGCCACTGCCGGATCACTAGTCCCGACTTTCGTCCCTGCTCGACTTGTCAGTCTCACAGTCAAGCTCCCTTGTGCACTTACACTCGACATCTGATTGCCAACCAGATTGAGGGAACCTTTGGGCGCCTCCGTTACTTTTTAGGAGGCAACCGCCCCAGTTAAACTACCCACCAGGCACTGTCCCTGAACCGGATTACGGTTCGAAGTTAGATATCCAATATGACCAGAGTGGTATTTCAACAATGACTCCACCGACACTAGCGTGCCAGCTTCACAGTCTCCCACCTATCCTACACAAGCCACACCGAACACCAATACCAAGCTGTAGTAAAGGTCACGGGGTCTTTCCGTCCTGCTGCGCGTAACGAGCATCTTTACTCGTAGTGCAATTTCGCCGAGTTCGCGGTTGAGACAGCTGGGAAGTCGTTACGCCATTCGTGCAGGTCGGAACTTACCCGACAAGGAATTTCGCTACCTTAGGATGGTTATAGTTACCACCGCCGTTTACTGGGGCTTAAATTCTCAGCTTCGCCTTGCGGCTAACCGTTCCTCTTAACCTTCCAGCACCGGGCAGGCGTCAGTCCGTATACATCGTCTTGCGACTTGGCACGGACCTGTGTTTTTAGTAAACAGTCGCTTCCCACTGGTCTCTGCGGCCCTACCACGCTTCCCGGAGTAAATCCGTTGACGTGTCAGGCCCCCCTTCTCCCGAAGTTACGGGGGCATTTTGCCGAGTTCCTTAACCACGATTCTCTCGATCTCCTTGGTATTCTCTACCTGACCACCTGAGTCGGTTTGGGGTACGGGTGACTGGAACCTCGCGTCGATGCTTTTCTTGGCAGCATAGGATCATCGGATCATGCCCTTGCGGGCTCCCCTTCAGTTCTCAGCCTGTATGAGAGACGGATTTGCCTATCTCTCGGCCTACGACCTTGGCCTGGGACAACCATCGCCCAGGACCGACTACCTTCCTGCGTCACACCTGTTAATACGCTAACCGTGCCAGCATAGGGTCGTGCGCTAGGCCTCCCGTCTCACCCCGAAGGGATCAATCAGAAGGATTCAGACACTTAGCATTACTGGGTTGGTTTGGGCGGTTCTTCGTCAGTACGGGAATATCAACCCGTTGTCCATCGACTACGCCTGTCGGCCTCGCCTTAGGTCCCGACTTACCCAGGGCGGATTAGCCTGGCCCTGGAACCCTTGGTCATTCGGAGGACGGGTTTCTCACCCGTCTTTCGCTACTCATGCCTGCATTCTCACTCGTGTGGCCTCCACGGCTGGTTTACACCGCCGCTTCGCTGGCCACACGACGCTCTCCTACCCATCAACATGGCTGGACCAACACACTAAATGTGCGGCCTACCTAATACGTCAATGCCACAACTTCGGTGGCGTGCTTGAGCCCCGTTAAATTGTCGGCGCGGAATCACTTGACCAGTGAGCTATTACGCACTCTTTCAAGGGTGGCTGCTTCTAAGCCAACCTCCTGGTTGTCTGTGCAACTCCACATCCTTTCCCACTTAGCACGCGCTTGGGGACCTTAGTTGGTGGTCTGGGTTGTTTCCCTCTCGACGATGAAGCTTATCCCCCACCGTCTCACTGCTGCGCTCTCACTTACCGGCATTCGGAGTTTGGCTGACGTCAGTAACCTTTTAGGGCCCATTAGCCATCCAGTAGCTCTACCTCCGGCAAGAAACACGCAACGCTGCACCTAAATGCATTTCGGAGAGAACCAGCTATCACGAAGTTTGATTGGCCTTTCACCCCTATCCACAGCTCATCCCCTCAGTTTTCAACCTAAGTGGGTTCGGTCCTCCACGCGCTCTTACACGCGCTTCAACCTGGCCATGGATAGATCACTTCGCTTCGGGTCTAGGACATGCGACTGAATCGCCCTATTCAGACTCGCTTTCGCTACGGCTACCCCACACGGGTTAACCTCGCCACATATCGCTAACTCGCAGGCTCATTCTTCAAAAGGCACGCTGTCACCCCTACAAGGAGGCTCCAACGGTTTGTAAGCAAACGGTTTCAGGTACTATTTCACTCCCCTCCCGGGGTACTTTTCACCTTTCCCTCACGGTACTTGTTCACTATCGGTCATCTGGGAGTATTTAGGCTTATCAGGTGGTCCTGACAGATTCACACGGGATTTCTCGGGCCCCGTGATACTTGGGATACTCTTCGCGCCATCACGTCATTTCGACTACGGGGTTCGCACCCTCTCTGACCAGGCTTTCAATCCTGTTCGTCTATAACGCTCTGTAACGCCGTACCAGCGGCAGCCAGTACTGAAAAGTCCCACAACCCCGAACATGCAACCCCTGCCGGGTATCACACATGCTCGGTTTAGCCTGTTCCGATTTCGCTCGCCACTACTGACGGAATCACTGTTGTTTTCTCTTCCTGTGGGTACTGAGATGTTTCACTTCCCCACGTTCCCTCTACCCGCCCTATATATTCAGGCGGGAGTCACCAGGTCGAATTGCTCCGCCTGGCGGGGTTTCCCCATTCGGAAATCCTCGGATCGAAGCTTGTTTATCAGCTCCCCGAGGCTTATCGCAGATTACTACGTCCTTCTTCGGCTCCAGATGCCAAGGCATTCACCGTTTGCTCTTAAAAACTTGCAATCACATGAGTTTGAATCGATTTTTCGTTTCGGAAAAATTGACCAATGAATCTGATAAATCAGATCAATTGATAACCCAACGCATCACACCAGCTCAAAGAGCCGGCCTAAATACGCTGAGTCAATATGATTTGAACACTTGCGTGTTCAAATCTAAGATGCTCGCGTCCACTGTGTAGTTCTCAAAGTACGGGCGGTACCCACCCTGCCGGCCACCAAACGGTTCTGCCAACAGGAGAAGGTCCAGAGGTACAGTCCGAAACACTTCCGTGTTCCGTTCCGGTCCCTCAGGACCCAACAGCGTGCAATATACGAACCCGGCCAACCCGGTGCTTTCCTTCCGACCCCGTAAAGGGAAGGTGTACTCATACCGGACTCTTCGAATCCGCATCAATGTCAATGTTCCACCCATGAGCGCCAGCCAGGAACGTTCGTCCTGATCTGACTTGGCCAGTTGTTCCGCTGTAGACAGACGGACTGGCACATGCTCCTTAGAAAGGAGGTGATCCAGCCGCACCTTCCGGTACGGCTACCTTGTTACGACTTAGTCCTAATTACCAATCCCACCTTAGACGGCTCCCTCCCAATAAAGGGTTAGGCCACCGGCGTCGGGTGTTACCGACTTTCATGACTTGACGGGCGGTGTGTACAAGGCCCGGGAACGTATTCACCGCAGCGTTGCTGATCTGCGATTACTAGCGACTCCGACTTCATGAGGTCGAGTTGCAGACCTCAATCCGAACTGGGACCAGCTTTTTGGGATTCGCTCCACCTTACGGTATTGCAGCCCTTTGTACTGGCCATTGTAGCATGCGTGAAGCCCAAGACATAAGGGGCATGATGATTTGACGTCGTCCCCACCTTCCTCCGAGTTGACCCCGGCAGTATCCCATGAGTTCCCACCATTACGTGCTGGCAACATAGAACGAGGGTTGCGCTCGTTGCGGGACTTAACCCAACATCTCACGACACGAGCTGACGACAACCATGCACCACCTGTATACCGACCTTGCGGGGCGACGATCTCTCGCCGTTTCCGGTATATGTCAAGCCTTGGTAAGGTTCTTCGCGTTGCATCGAATTAATCCGCATGCTCCGCCGCTTGTGCGGGCCCCCGTCAATTCCTTTGAGTTTTAGCCTTGCGGCCGTACTCCCCAGGCGGGGAACTTAATGCGTTAGCTGCGACACGGAGACCGTGGAATGGTCCCCACATCTAGTTCCCAACGTTTACGGGGTGGACTACCAGGGTATCTAAGCCTGTTTGCTCCCCACCCTTTCGCTCCTCAGCGTCAGTAACGGCCCAGAGATCTGCCTTCGCCATCGGTGTTCCTCCTGATATCTGCGCATTCCACCGCTACACCAGGAATTCCAATCTCCCCTACCGCACTCTAGTCTGCCCGTACCCACTGCAGGCCCGAGGTTGAGCCTCGGGTTTTCACAGCAGACGCGACAAACCGCCTACGAGCTCTTTACGCCCAATAATTCCGGACAACGCTTGCACCCTACGTATTACCGCGGCTGCTGGCACGTAGTTAGCCGGTGCTTTTTCTGCAGGTACCGTCACTTTCGCTTCTTCCCTGCTAAAAGAGGTTTACAACCCGAAGGCCGTCGTCCCTCACGCGGCGTTGCTGCATCAGGCTTTCGCCCATTGTGCAATATTCCCCACTGCTGCCTCCCGTAGGAGTCTGGGCCGTGTCTCAGTCCCAGTGTGGCCGGTCACCCTCTCAGGCCGGCTACCCGTCGTAGGCTTGGTGAGCCATTACCTCACCAACTACCTGATAGGCCGCGAGTCCATCCTTGACCAAAATTCTTTCCACCAACACCCGATGCCGGGGCTGGTCGTATCCGGTATTAGACGTCGTTTCCAACGCTTATCCCAGAGTCAAGGGCAGGTTACTCACGTGTTACTCACCCGTTCGCCACTAATCCCCCCAGCAAGCTGGGGATCATCGTTCGACTTGCATGTGTTAAGCACGCCGCCAGCGTTCGTCCTGAGCCAGGATCAAACTCTCCGTAAATGTTTAATTGCACAACACCCGAAGGCGCCGGCACATTAGTTGCAGCACCCCACCGGAATAGGTGAAAGCACTGCGAGTTTGAAACTGACAGAACAAATCATTACTGACTTGCTTTGTTGTTTAAATGTTTTCCAAAGGAATCCGCGACTCGATCAAAAGATCAAGCCGACGGGTATTTGGCATTTGACATTGTGCACGCTGTTGAGTTCTCAAGGATCGGATGCTCCTGCTTTTCACCCTTCCGGGCTGCTCCGCAGGGCAACTTCTCTAACTTACCACTCTAGAAGTTCTTGTCAAATCGAGTGTTTTCGGCTCCGACTGTAAAAGTCGGCGCACCAAACAATCGCCTGAATTTCTTCAGCTTCTTCGAGTGGAGGTTGTTAATCCTAAGGCAGTAAACGCCGACACTCAAGAGTGCCTGTTCTTTTACCTGGGATTTGGTCCCGCATGAGGCCGGCGAGCTATTCGCTCTGCCGCACCTTTGGGGTGACGAGTGATTACTTTACGCACATCCCGGTACCCCCGCAAATTGCCTGAGCGGTCCGGGCGTGTCGCATCCGACAACCCCGAAATTCCGGGGGTTTCGCCGGGCTAGACGGAATCGTCGTCGCCGAGCTCGCCGCGGAGCATCCGGACCCAAACCCCCAGATACAGAGCACCGGCCTCGTCGTGGATCAGGGTGGAGTGGTGCCGCACGGGATACGGCGTCTCCGGTACTCCGTCGGCGGGGCGAACATCGACATGAACAACGTCATATCCCTGCTCGTGAAGCCAGTCCGCCATGGCGTAGTCGGTACGGGAATCTCCCATGGTGCGCCAGCGAGACGGAAGTACCGCGCCATCCTTCTCGAGCAGGGCGAGGAACTTGCTCGCTCCGAGGTCCTTGCCGAGCTTGACCGACTCGATGTCGGTGGAGATGATCGTCGGGTCGATACGGAACGGGACGTTGCCCGCGGCATCCGTCACGATGGTCATCCCCCACTCATAGCCAAGACCCTGTGCTTCGAGCTCTCGAGCGGCGTCCGAATCGAAAGCGTCCCGGCGGGCGTTGAAATGATCGGCCGATACGTCGATCTTTTGTTCGACAGACACCATGGCGCGCTTCGTCTCGTCGAAGAACACCACGTCGTCGTACGACGCCAGGACAAGTTCACGAATCGCGTCGGCATAGGCAGGGGGAACCGCGAGCTTCTCATCGACGTCGATTTCGCCGAAACCGGCGGGGGTGATCCTCACCACGACAGCGCCCTTCTCGCAGATAGCCCAGACGCGAGCGGCATCGCCCAGGCCGGCTGCCAGCAGCTGCGGGACCACCTCGTCGCGAATGAACGCGTCGGAGCGGCCGGTGTTGAAGACAATCGGCACTCCCCCGTTCGCGAGTTCCACCAGATCGCGGGCAATGCTGGGGATGGCGACGCTCCGGCTGACCGGGCTGGCGATCGGGCCATCGACGTCGAGCAGGAGTCCAAGTACGGGAGCGGCATCAGTCACGGCGCCAGTCTAGAGGCGATCCCTCCGGCACAGGAAAGAACCCCCGCGACCGAGGTCACGGGGGTTCTTGTTGGCGGTGGCGGTGGGATTTGAACCCACGGTGCGCTTTAGACGCACACAACTTTTCGAGAGTTGCACCTTCGGCCGCTCGGACACGCCACCGCCGTCGAGTGTAATGGATCAACAGAGCGCGCGCGAACCGAGCAGTGTCGTACCCCGCGGTTAGGCTCGGAGCATGGCTAAACCGACCTCGACCTTCAAGTGCACCGAGTGCGGGTGGCAGACCCTTAAGTGGGCGGGCCGGTGCGGCGAGTGCCAGCAGTGGGGAACCGTTGTCGACGTCGCGACCGAAACCGGTCTCATCTCGCGCGTCACCTCCTCCCCCGTCTCGGCGGACCGGTCGGCGCGCCCCATCACCGAATTCACCGAAGCGGATGTCGCGCACTGGCCGACGGGGATCGACGAGTTCGATCGCGTGCTCGGCGGGGGCATCGTCCCTGGCGCAGCGATTCTGCTTTCCGGTGAACCGGGAGTCGGCAAATCCACCCTCCTTCTCGAGGTCGCCGCCAAGGCTGCCAAGGCGAAGTCGCGCGTTCTCTACGTCAGCGCCGAGGAGTCGGTCAACCAGGTCAAGCTTCGCGCCCGCCGGACGGGGGCGCTGAGCGACAACCTGTTCCTCGCGGCCGAAACCGACCTCGGTGTGGTCCTCGGCCAGATCGACGCGGTGAAACCGCAGCTCCTCATCGTTGACTCGGTCCAGACCGTCTCAAGTCCACTGTCCGACGGCATTGCCGGGCAACCGAGTCAGGTGCGCGAAGTCGCGCAGACACTGATCCGGGTCGCCAAGGAGCGAGGGCTGCCTGTGCTTCTCGTCGGCCACGTCACAAAAGACGGCAGCATTGCGGGTCCTCGCCTGCTCGAACACCTCGTCGATGTCGTCTGCCAGTTCGAAGGCGACCGCCATACGTCGTTGCGATTCGTGCGTGCGCTGAAGAACCGGTTCGGCCCGACCGACGAGGTCGGGTGCTTCGAGATGACCGGCGACGGTATCGCTGAGGTACCGGACCCGAGTTCGCTGTTCCTCAGTCGCGGAGCAGCGGTGTCGGGCACGTGCGTCACTGTGTCGATGGAGGGCAAGCGCGCCATCCCGGTTGAGATCCAGGCACTCGTGCTCGACACCCCGATGCCGAACCCGCGCCGCGTGACGAACGGCGTCGACTCGTCGCGCGTCGCGATGCTCCTCGCCGTTCTCTCCCAGCGCGCCGGGATCAAGCTTCACGACAAAGATGTCTACGTCTCAACGGTCGGCGGCGTGAAACTCACCGAGCCCGGCGCAGACCTCGCGATCGCCATCGCAATCGCATCGGCTGCCGCGGACTACCCGGTACCGCACGATTTCGCTGCCTTCGGTGAGATCTCCCTGGCCGGTGAGGTGCGGCCCGTCGCCGCTGCGAAACAACGCACGGCTGAGGCGACTCGTCTCGGTTACCGGACGATCGTCGACGCCAGGGCCGGCAGCATCCGCGAAGCCCTCGCCTCGGCGAAGAACGCCGCCGGGTCGTCGTTCGACAAAGAGCTCGACAGCGTTTTTTAAACGATCTTCTGAGTTAGAGGGCGAGAACCCGAAGCAGTTCGTCCGGTGCTGCCTGCATCGGGTGAGGACCGGCGATATCGAAAAAGACCGTGTGGATCTGCTCCTGATGCGTACGCAAGAAGGTGTGCAACCAGACTCCATCGTACAGCCCGACGAGCGGCGGCAAGGCTGCCGGTTTGTTCTCCGCATCGGAGAACAGAAGCAATGCAATCCGTCCGGTGTCGGCTTCACGGTAGGTCCAGACCTCGCCGGCGTCGGTCGGCTTGTCCTGCTGACCAGCGCTGATCAGCGGTACGACAACACAGTCGTTGCGCAACGCGAAAGCGACAGCGGCCATGTCCTGCTGTGCCAGCGCCTCCGCGAGAGTGTCGGATCGAAACGACAGCTGCTTCTTCTTTTTCGACATGGTGTCCAGTCTTGCAGAGCCTGTGGGGTCCGCGCTCAGCAGGAGTCGCTTATCCGGCGAGGATGAACTGCTTCGACGTCTCACTCTCGAACCCGCCAACCGATGTCGACAGGTGGTACGAGGCGCCGGCGGCCGGGACGGCGGGACGTTCCCCATCACACGTCGACGGGGTTGACCGGGTCCGGTCCCAGGCGATGGGGGCGGTTGAGGCGACCACCTGTCCGGCCTCAAGTTCGACGACCGCGTCCGCGGGCTCGATCTGGCAGTCGGTCGACGTCCAGTAGACGTCGGTTCCGCTCTTGATGGTGAACACCTGGGCAGCCGTGCCGACATTGATGCTGCAGGTTTCGTCCGTCGTGTTCGTGATCTGCAGCGACAACTGCGGACGCTCGTCTGCACCGTAGGTGTTCTTGTCGGTGAGTGCCTCGACGAGAACGTCCCCGTCAGCGCAGTCGGCGATCGCCCCCGGCGTCTCGGCGGGTGTCGATGTCGCGGTCGGCACGCTTTTCGCCGCTGGCGTTTCACGGGGCTCAGCCCCCGTCGAGCCCGGCTTCCAGATGACGAGTGCGATGATCGCGATGACGGCGACGAGGCCGGCAAGGACCCAGAGCCGCCTGCGCACGTACACGCTGCGTGGCGCGCGGCCGGTGCCATCGGTTCTCGACATGGGTTCAGGATAACCAGCGGGCGGATGCCGCACGCACAGGACGCGCGGAGGGTCGCGATTGCGTCCCTCCGCGCGTCCTCTGAGCAGCTATGCCTTGCGGCGGCGGCTCACGATCACGGCGGTTGCGCCGGCCATGAGCAACAGGAGGGCGAAAGCGACCGCAGGGGCGATCTCGCCACCGGTGTTGCCCAACGAGCCAGGTCGACCTGGGCCCGCGGCTCCTCCGCCAGCTCCCGGCTCTCCGGGGTCGCCCGGCCCCGCGGCTGCGGCGAGGACCTCGACATCCGTCCAGCCGATGACGTCGCCGTTTTCGTCCAGCGCAACGACCCGGTGTTCACCGAGCGGGGCGTCCTCGGGAACGGTCACGATGACACGCCCGTCTTCGCCGACCTGCACAAGACCGTCGCTGAGCATCACCGGCTCGGAGTAGAGCCAGATCGACACGTACTTTCCGATCCATTCCTGCAGGAGCTGGATGGCGACATCCTCACCCCGGACGAATGCACCGATCACCGTGATCAGGTCCTTCAGCGCCTCGGTCAGCTGGTCTTCCGGCGCCGGTGTCGGCGCGCCCGAGGTGACGGTCAGCGGCAGGGTCACCGTCGTCTCCGACTCCTGGGCGACGATCGTCAGCGTCTTCTCACCCGCGCCCTCCGGCACGGTGAACGACACTGTCGCTGCCCCACCGGTTACCGGGGCCGTCGCAACTGTCGTGCCGTCGATCGCGGCGGTAACGGTCGTGTTCACCGGGCTTCCGGTCGACGTGAGGTCGAGCTTCGCGAGGTTCAGCGTGAGCGTGCTGCCCTCGACGACCGGGCCGGTGGGGATGCCGGTCACCTGGACCGAGCGGCGGTCGAAGCTCGGCGACAGCGGGCTGTTGGTCCGGATGTAGTCGATCCAGGCATCGCGATCGACGAGACCGGAGTCCCTCGTGTTGGCACCCTCGTTGAAGATGCGGAAGTTGTCACCACCCTGGAGCAGGAAGCTGAACGACCCGATCCGGTAATCCGCTGCCGGATCGATCGGAGCGCCGTTGACAGTGATGCTCGTGATCCGGTCACCCTGCGCACGCGCGGGGTCGAACGTGTAGCTGACGTTGTCGGAGAGTCCGAGTTGCAGGTAGGGGCGAGACGGGACGTTGCCGTCTTCGTCGAGCTGCCACTGCTGCTCGAGCATCTCCTTGAACTGTTCGCCATCGAGCGTCGTCGTCCAAAGGTTATTCAGGAACGGCAGGACTGCGTTCGCCTGGGCATAGGTGATGTCGCCTGCTGCCAGGTCGGCGCGAAGTCCGCCGGGGTTCACAACACCGATTTCGGCACCGCCTCGATCCGCCGAGCTGAGCGATTCGACGAGCGAGTTCGCCACAAGGTTTCCCAGCGTGGATTCACTCGATCTGTCGTCACGCACACCATTGGCGAAAGCGGTCGTGATCGGTGCCGTGGCGCTTCCGACCACCTGGTTTCCGATGATGTCCGACTCCGCGATGGCCGCACGCACGATCCGGTCGACCTCGGCGACCGCCGGGTAGGTGGCGATCAATTCGGCGTCGTCGGTGGCCAGACGGGCGACGTTCCTCGCTTCGTAGGACGTCACCTCCCCCGTGGCCGTGTCCACGGTGAGAACGATCTGTCCGATGTTCTCGCCGTAGCTTCCGGTCTGGAGGATCGGCCGGGTTTCGCCACTTACCCCGGGGATCGGTGCGTCCCACGCGTACTGCTTGTGGGTGTGCCCGGTGAAGATGGCGTCGACTTCGGCCGACGTCTTCGACACGATGTCGGCGAAGGCACCGCCGGCGAGAACCTCTTCTTCAAGGGTTGATCCGTCGGGGATGCCAAAACCTGCGCCCTCGTGGAATTCGGCGACGATGACGTCTGCCTCTCCGTTGGACTCATCGCCATCGCTCAGCTGAGCGGCGACGCGGTTGACTGCTTCGACGGGGTCCCCGAAGTCGAGGTCAGCGATTCCGGCAGGGGAAACGAGGGTTGGTGTCTCCTCCGTAACGGCACCAATCACCGCAACGTCGACTCCGTCGACCTCGAAGATCGCGTACTCGTCAAGCGCAGGGGTCGTGGTGCCTTTCAGGTAGACGTTCGCTCCGAGGTAGTCGAAGCGGGCGTTCTGCCCGCCGTTCATCACCCGGTCGACGAGGTCGTCGTAGCCCTGGTCGAACTCGTGGTTGCCAACAGCTGCCGCAGCAAGGCCGAGCGCGTTCAGCACGTCGATGGTGGGCTGGTCGAGCAACGACGACGATGCGAACAGGGACGCTCCGATGTTGTCGCCCGCCGAGAGGAACAGCGACTGGTCAGCGCCGAACTGTGCCTTCAGCGATTCGATCGTTCCAGCGAACTTCACGGTGTTGGCGTCGATCCGTCCGTGGAAGTCGTTGATGTTCAGGAGGTTGAGGGTCGACGTGGTCGAGTCCGCGTCGATGCCGACGAGCACGGGATCGTGATCGCTCGACCGGTACGGGCTTTCGTCGTAGAGATTCGTCGCGTTGTAGTTGTAGCGCGAGTACTCCAGGGCGATCGATTCGACCGAGTTGATGTTCCAGACGTCGGCGCCGGTCACCGTGGTGTCGGCTTCGTTCGAGGCGAAGATGTAGTCGAGTGAACCGACGGCCTTGCCGAACTGGTAGGTGTACTTGCCGCTCTTGTCGCCCTGGCTGATGTAGCCGGCGTCTTCGAGCACCTGGATCGGGGATTCCTGGGCGTAGGAGTTGAAGTCGCCGGTGAGGAACACGCGCTCCGTCTCCCACTCGGCAGCCAGCTCATCGGCAAAAGCGACGAGCGCTTCAGCCTGGCGGACCCGGTCGCCCGTGTACGCGCCCTCCCCCGTGTCGACGTTGTCCCCCGTGGCACCGGAGTTGCTCTTCGACTTGAAGTGGTTGGCGATCACGATGAACGTCCCGGAGTCTGCTCCCCCTGCCGGCCGGAATGCCTGCGCGTTGGGTTCGCGTGCGTTGCCGAAGGCGGGAGAGTCAAGAAGGATGCGTCCCGAACCGACGGTTTCGACGGCATCCGCCTTGTAGATGTAGGCGGTGCGAATGACGTCTTCGTTCTCGGGGACGTCATCGGGTGACGGCACGAACGACCACACGTCGCTCCCGGCGTCTGCGTTGAGCGCGTCCACGAGGACACCGAGGGCGAAGTCGCGATCCTTGCCGACTCGAGCGGAGTTTTCGATCTCCTCGAGTGAGACGACATCGGCGTCGAGCGCGTTGATCGCGTTGACGATTTTGGCCTGCTGGCGAGCCAGGTTCGCTGCATCCGCTGCGCCGCGAACGCCGCAACCGGCGGCATCCGAGTTGTTCACCGTGATCGGGATGCCGTCGCGGTCGGTGTAGAAGGTGCAGCCGGTGCGCTCGGCACCGGTCGTCGCGAAGTAGTTGAGCACGTTGAAAGTTGCAAGTGTGATGTCGCCCCCGACGTTCGCGGGCGCAGCGGTACGCGTGTTGCCGAAGGTGGCGGGCTGCACGGTGTCTGCGTTGTCACCGGTGAGGTGACGAGTCGGCTGGAACTTCCAGTTGTTATTGCGGAAGTCGAGGATCACCGGGTCGGTGAAGGTTACCGGCGCTCCGACGCGCACGGGGGCGGTCGTCGACAGGTACGGCAGGGGAAGATCTTTGTTCGCGCCGTTGTTGGCCGAGCTCAGGAAGTTGACCGTAGACCCGTCGTCGAGCGTGACGAGTTCTGTCTCGAACCGAGCAGTCGCTGCGTCGTGGGCAGGGGTTCCCGGGGCACCGAGCGATGTCGGGTTGACGAGCGGCGTCGTCGCGGCGACGAGCCCGATTTCGCCGTACTGGTTGGTGCTGTACACGTCGGTGACGGTGTAGTCGCCCGCCGGCGCGATCAGCATTCCTTCGAGTCGCTCACGCGCGGCGTCATCGGCGGGGAACGCGACGGCTGCCGGCACCGGTGCTGTCACCGTGGTGGCATCGAGTGGCGTGAGCCCATCGGGGTCGGCAACAGTCACTTGCGTCATGCCGAAGTATTCGGAGACCGCGCCGGTGATTTCGACGTAGGCTCCCGTGTCGACGGATGCGACGGTGCTCGGCGAGTAGACGAAGATCGCGTCGGATGCCGCCTGGCCGGCTGCATTCGCGCCCGTTCCCGGGGTCTGGAGGTAGAAGCCGTCGAATCCGCCGGTCTCATAGACCGCGGTGACGATCCCCGACGTGGTGACCGTGTCACCGACGAGTGGGCTCGCGTCACCTGTGCCCTGGATCTCGGCGATCGTCACTGTCCCAGGCTCGACCGGAGGGTCGGTCGGGTCGGTCGGTTCTTCCGGGTCCGTCGGCGGGTCGGTGGGATCCGTCGGGACGCTCGGGTCGCTGCTCGCGATGTTCTGCGGGGTGATCGTTGTCGAGAGGGTGAAGTCCGACGCGTTGTTGTCGGTGTCGGCGAAGCCGGTTCGGTTCAGGCTCTTGACGTCAGTGTTTCCGGCGGGTGCCGTCGCCGACGCCGTTTCGAAGGTGTTCGACGTCCCGTAGCCGAGCGCATCGACGATGAAGGTGTTCCCGGTGGTCGAGCCCGCCGGGAGCTGGTCCGGCGTGAGCGCGGTCGGCACGTTGGCGAGGAGGATCGTGCCGGACGTGCCGGAGATGTTGAAACCGCCGAGAGACGTATCCGGGACGGGCAGCGGGCTGCCGTTGTTTCCGTTGCTGCCTCCGCCGACGAGGTAATAGCCCTTCGCCGGAATGGTTCCGTTGAGGTCGACCACGCTCGACGGCGCACCTTCGCCCGTCGCGGATCGGTACTGCAGCGACCAGTCACTGATGTCGATCTCGGCATCGGTCGGGTTGTAGAGCTCGACGAACTTGTTCGAGAACGCCGCTCCGGCGCTGCCGCCGGAGAGGTACGCCTCGTTGATCACCACCCCTGTGCCGTCGACACTGGCGGATGCGGGTAGTACCGCGAGCGGTGCGGCCGCGAGACCGACCAGGGATGCGAGGGCGGTGGTACGCCAGAGGCGCTTGGACAGCAACATTGGTCTCCCGAGTTTCGTCGACGGCTGAATGCGGCGCACCGGCAGTGCGCGTCATTGCGGCACTGGCCAGAGGTCACGCAGCAACACCCGCAAGGCTAGGGTCGCCGTGTGTCGTCGATTCACCCGAGGGGTAAACAGTGAGTAAAAGCTAGCCGCCCGTGAGGGAACCTCACAAGAGGATCAACAAATGAGCAATCAGAGCAGCTTGAGCATGCGAGAGTTCCCGAGGGTGTTGGGCTTCACCCGCGCGAGGTCGAGGAACTCAGCCACACCCTCGTCAGGCGACCGGACCATTTCGGAGTACACCTCGGGGTCGATGACCCCTTCCCCGATCTCGCCGTACCCGTTGCGGGTGAAGAACCCGACTTCGAACGTCAGACAGAACAGTCGCGTCAGACCCAGCTCACGGGCATCCGACTCAAGCCGCTCGAGAATCGCGTACCCGACTCCAGCGCCGAGCCAGTCGCTCGCGACAGCGAGCGTTCGAACCTCTCCGAGGTCCTCCCACATGACGTGGAGCGCTCCGCATCCGATCAGGGTGCCGTCCGGCGTCTCAGCGACCCGGAATTCCTGGACCGCTTCGTAGAAGACAACACGTTCCTTGCCGAGGAGGATGCGCTCGGCAACGAGGGGCTCGATGAGCGTTCGGATGGCGGGAACGTCGGAGGTGCGGGCACGCCGCACGGTGTAGTCGCGGGCCCCCGGAGTCGTCATGTGTCTCAGTTTAGTGAGGGGTACCCTGTCGTTATGCGACTCGGAGTGCTCGATGTGGGCTCAAACACCGTCCATCTGCTGATCGTCGACGCACACACCGGCGCCCGTCCGGTTGCGAAGGCGTCGCACAAGTCGGTTTTGCGCCTGATGCGCTACATCGACACCGATGGGTCGATCACCGACGAGGGCGTCACATCGCTCGTGCAGTCCATCGGCGCGGCAGCCGAGATCGCGCGTGTCAGCAATCTGGACGAGCTTCTCCCGATGGCGACGTCCGCGATTCGCGAGGCGTCCAACGGGCCGGAGGTGCTCGCCCTCATTGAACGGGAGACCGGTCTTGATCTGCAGGTCCTGAGTGGGGAGGACGAAGCACGCCTGACCTTCCTCGCCGTGCGGCGCTGGTACGGCTGGTCAGCCGGAAACATCCTGTTGTTCGATATCGGTGGCGGTTCACTCGAGATCGCGCTGGGGAACAATGAAGAACCGGATGTCGCCCTGTCGCTTCCTTTGGGCGCCGGTCGCTCGACGATCGGGTTCCTGCACAACGATCCGCCGACCCCTGCCCAGCAGAGCGCTCTGCGCGAGCACGCGAGGGGTGTGCTCGAGGCCGCACGAGCGGAGTTCACCCAGCTCGGTAAGCCCGGCCAGATCGTCGGGTCGTCGAAGACGATCCGTTCCCTGGCCCGGCTCGCGGGGTCGGAGTCCGACGGCGTCGGCGACGAGGACCGCCTCACCCTTCGCCGCAACCGGCTCGACGACTGAGTACCGCGACTTGCCCGCATCCCGGCTGACGCCCGGCCGGCCCTCCCCGGCATCACGCCAGACCGGACCTTCCAGATCGTGGCAGGTGGCATCGTGCTCAGTGAGGCGATGGCGGCCTTCGGCGTTCGCGAACTCGATGTCTCGCCGTGGGCCACTCGCGAGGGTGTGCTGCTGCGGTATCTCGACCGGATGGTCTGACACCGAACAAACGACGAAGGGCCGGGGATCTCTCCCCGGCCCTTCGTCGTTGCGTCTTATTCGCTGGTGATGGCGAGGTCCGGCGTGGCCGAACCCGTACCGAGCGAGCGGCCCGAGTTCAGGCCGGCTCCGACGGTTTCTTCACGCTGGGTGGTGAGGAACGTGAAGGCGTTGTCCACGAAGTCCACGTGAACGTGGTCGCCGGAATTGAGTTCACCGTGCAGGATCTTCTCGCTCAGGCGGTCCTCGACCTCGTTCTGCATGGCGCGACGCAGCGGGCGCGCACCGAGGGCCGGGTCGAACCCGACCTCGATCAGGCGCTCCTTCGCCGACAGGGTGAGGTCGATCGTCATGTCGCGGTCGAGCAGGCGCTCGCTCAGTCGCTTCGCGAAGAGGTCGACGATCTGCAGCAGTTCCGGCTTCGACAGCTGCGGGAACACAATGGTGTCGTCCACACGGTTGAGGAACTCGGGCTTGAAGTGCTTCTTGAGCTCTTCGGTGACCTTTGCCTTCATGATCTCGTATGTCGCGGTGGTGTCACCCTCGACCTGGAAACCGACCGGTCCGCCGGCGATGCCCTTCGAACCGAGGTTCGTGGTCATGATGATGACGGTGTTCTTGAAGTCAACGAGGCGGCCCTGGCCATCCGTCATCCGTCCCTCTTCCAGAATCTGGAGGAGGGAGTTGAAGATGTCGGGGTGAGCCTTCTCGATCTCATCGAACAACACGACGCTGAACGGCTTGCGGCGGACCTTTTCGGTCAGCTGCCCGCCCTCTTCGAAGCCGACGAATCCGGGAGGAGCACCGAACAGCCGTGAGACCGTGTGCTTCTCGCCGTACTCACTCATGTCGAGCGAGATGATCGCGTCTTCGTCGTCGAACAGGAACTCCGCGAGCGCCTTGGCGAGTTCGGTCTTTCCGACACCGGTCGGGCCGGCGAAGATGAACGAACCGGACGGACGCTTCGGGTCCTTGAGACCGGCACGGGTGCGGCGGATGGTCTTCGACAGGGCCGAGATCGCTTCTTCCTGGCCGATGACGCGCTGGTGCAGCGCCTTCTCCATGAAGACGAGTCGCGACGACTCTTCTTCGGTGAGCTTGAAGACCGGGATGCCGGTGGCCTGCGCGAGGACTTCGGCGATGAGTCCCTCATCGACCGTCGCTGTGGTCTTGACGTCACCTGAGCGCCACTGCTTCTCGAGACGAAGACGCTCGCCGAGGAGATTCTTCTCCTCGTCGCGGAGCGATGCCGCCTTCTCGAAGTCCTGGTCCTCGATTGCCGTCTCCTTGGCACCGCGAACGACCGAGATCTTCTCGTCGAACTCGCGGAGCTCGGGCGGGCTCGACAGGATCGAGAGGCGCAGGCGGGCGCCGGCCTCGTCGATCAGGTCGATGGCCTTGTCCGGAAGGAACCGGTCGGCAACGTAGCGGTCGGCGAGGTTCGCGGCGGCAACGAGTGCGCCGTCCGTGATGGACACCTTGTGGTGCGCCTCGTAGCGGTCGCGGAGTCCCTTGAGGATGTTGATCGTGTGCGGAAGCGACGGCTCAGCGACCTGGATCGGCTGGAACCGGCGCTCGAGCGCGGCATCCTTCTCGAAGTGCTTGCGGTATTCGTCAATCGTTGTCGCGCCGACGGTCTGCAGCTCACCACGGGCGAGGAGCGGCTTGAGGATGCTGGCGGCGTCGATTGCGCCCTCAGCGGCACCGGCTCCCACGAGCGTGTGGATCTCGTCGATGAAGACGATGATGTCACCGCGGGTGCGGATCTCCTTCGTGACCTTCTTCAGACGCTCTTCGAAGTCACCGCGGTAGCGGCTTCCCGCGATGAGCGAACCGAGGTCGAGCGAGTACAGCTGCTTGTCCTTGAGCGTCTCGGGCACTTCGCCCTTGACGATCGCCTGCGCGAGTCCCTCGACGACCGCGGTCTTGCCGACGCCGGGCTCACCGATGAGAACAGGGTTGTTCTTCGATCGGCGGGACAGGATCTGCATGACCCGCTCGATTTCCTTCTCGCGGCCGATGACCGGGTCAAGCTTGTTGTCGCGGGCAGCCTGCGTGAGGTTGCGTCCGAACTGGTCGAGGATCTGGGATCCGCCCTGCGCGGTCGTCTCCGTCGTGTTGCCGCCGACGGCAGCGGTCTCTTTGCCCTGGTAACCGCTCAGGAGCTGAATGACCTGCTGGCGAACGCGGTTGAGATCGGCACCGAGCTTGACGAGTACCTGAGCAGCGACACCCTCGCCCTCGCGGATGAGACCGAGCAGGATGTGCTCGGTTCCGATGTAGTTGTGGCCGAGCTGAAGTGCCTCGCGGAGCGACAGCTCGAGCACCTTCTTGGCGCGCGGCGTGAAGGGGATGTGACCGGTCGGCTGCTGCTGGCCCTGGCCGATGATGTCCTGGACCTGCTCGCGGACAGCGTCCAGCGAGATTCCGAGGGACTCGAGTGCCTTGGCTGCGACGCCTTCGCCCTCGTGGATGAGACCGAGCAGGATGTGCTCGGTTCCGATGTAGTTGTGGTTGAGCATCTTGGCCTCTTCCTGGGCCAAAACAACGACGCGACGAGCGCGGTCGGTAAATCTCTCAAACATAATTCGCTCCTTGGGCGTCCGGGCAGGGTGGGGGACACCGTTAGAAAGAGCGTAACCACCGCTGGTTGCGAAATGTGCTTTGTTCGCTGTGCGCGCAGCGAAGCTGCGCGAAAGGCGGCAGCCCAGCGCCCGGAAGATTGAGGAGCCGGACTTCCGCTCGAAACGCAAGCAGCAAAATGATTGACAGCCATAACGACTATCGATAAGTTATCGATATTCGTTGTTATCGATAATCGTTGGAGGTTTCGCATGGCTCTCAAGCCGATTCTCGGCCGAATGGATACCGGCCTCCTGCAGGTATGTTCCGTGCTCGGCGTCCTCTTCGCTGGCAGCGCGCTCATCATCGGCGTCTTCGGGTTCATCCAGACGCTGACCAGCGAAGGCGTGGCAGTCACCCAGCCTGTCAGCATCTTCCTGACCGACGTTGAGACCGACGGTCGGGCAGCCATCGTGCGCGGAGAGACCACGACCGCAGAGATGACCGTCGAGGGCCTGACCATGACCGCACGCCTCCTCCTGGGCAGCGGCACCCTTCTTCTCGTCCTCGTGCAGGTCATGATCGCCATTGCCATCGTCGTGCTCTGCCGGCAGCTCCTCGACGGCCGTCCGTTCGTTACGGCGCTCCGCCGTCTCATCGCAGCGCTGGCCGTCACCGTCCTCGCTGGAGGCATGTTCGGTCAGGCCCTGTACGGCTTCGGGAACTTTCAGGTCGCCACCGAGCTCAACACCGACCCCATCGGCACCGAGTTTCCGATGATGATGCACATTGACTCCACTCCGTTCATCGTCGGCTTCGCCCTCGCTCTCGTCTCGATGGCTTTCTCCATCGGAGAACGGTTGCAGCGCGAAACCGAGGGACTTGTCTGATGGGCTCGCTCCTTCTCCTCGCCGTCGCGATCATCGGTGTCCTCATCGGCATCGGCGTTGTCTCGCTTGTGACCGGACGGAAGACCTCCGACCGTGTGGCTCGTGACTCATCCGTCCTCCGCGTCACCATGGTCGGCGCGATCGTTTACGCGGCTCTGGTGACCGTCGGAACACTCTGGTCCGTCGTCTCTACCCTGGTTGCGCCCCAGGTCGACGTGTCGATTCCTGTGTCCTCCTTTTGGCCGGAACCTCGTCCGGGCGTCTTCGATATCACGGGGCCGACGGCGGAGGTGGTGGCCGGGGGCTTCACTGTCGCCGACGTTCGGGTCGAGGGACTCGACCTGCCTGCACGATTGTTCCTCGCCGGGGGAACCCTCGTCGAAGGCGCGGTTTTCGTCCTCCTCGCTACCGTGGTAGCGATGCTCTGCCGTCAGCTCAGAAGCGACGCTCCGTTCGCATCGTCGGTCACGACCGCGCTGACCGGCGCAGGTATCACACTCGGAATCGGCGGGATCGTCTGGCAAGTCCTGAATGCGATCGGAGATTTCCTCGCCTCGGAGCAGACACTCCGCATCGACGGATGGGCGTCGAGCACTGCGGTCGAGCCGACCGACGCGCTCGCACACGGATTGCCGGAACCGTCACTCGCGGCATCGATCGAATTCTGGCCGATCTTTATCGGGCTGGCCCTCGTCGCCGTTGCTGCGGCGTTCCGCATGGGCGAACGGATTCAAAGCGATACGAGAGGCCTCGTCTAGTGAGCGGCGCAGATGACGGGCCCACCGGCATCCGGTGTCGGCTCGACGAATTGCTCGCCGAGCGGTCAATGACCCTCACCGAACTGAGTGAGCGGGTCGGCGTGAGCATCGTCAACCTGTCCGTGCTCAAGAACGACCGGGCGCGGGCGATTCGCTTCTCAACGCTGGTTGCGATCTGCGATGCCCTCGACTGCGAGGTCGGAGACCTGCTCGTGCGCGCGTCGTCACTGGAGGGCTGAGGTCAGCCTCGCGAGGTTGTCGAGAACGGTCGAGCGCAATGGCTGCTTCATCCATTCGTCGAGGGTCAGTTCGCGGCTCTTCTGCCGGTAACCGTCTTCGACCGCGCGCATGTCGGAGACGAAGGACTCTCCCCGGACCATGAGCGAGACCTCGAGGTTGAGCCCGAACGACCGCATGTCCATATTGCTCGACCCGATCACGGCGACATCGTCGTCGATGGTGAAGTGCTTCGCGTGCAAAATGTACGGATCCGGGTAGAGGTATATCCGGACCCCGGCGCGGAGTAGCGCCTCATAGTAGGAGCGCTGCGCGTGATAGACGAGCGCCTGGTCGCCGATCTCGGAGACGAAGAGGTCAACAGGGACTCCGCGGTGAACCGCGGTGGTGATGGCGTAGAGCATCGACTCGTCCGGCACGAAGTACGGGCTCGTGATGACGATGCGCTTCTGCGCTGCGTACAGGAGGCCGAGGAAGAGACGGAGGTTGTTTTCACCGTCGAAACCGGGACCGCTCGGCACCACCTGGCAATCCAGGTCACCATTCTCGAGATCGGGGTCCGTCACGTCGACCTCACGACTCACGAGCTCGCCGGTCTCGCTGTACCAGTCACTGAGGAAGATGGCGTTGATGCCACCGACCACGGGGCCTTCGACCCGGGCAACGAGCTCCTGCCATTGCAGTCCCCTGCGGAGGTTGCCGCGCTTGTTGTAACTGCGGTCGATGATGTTCTGCGATCCCATGAACGCCACGACCCCATCGACAACGAGGATCTTGCGGTGGTTCCGGAGGTCAGGACGCTGGAACTTTCCGCGCCACGGCTGGAGCGGAAGGAGGAGGTGCCACTCGGCACCGGTCCGGTCCAGGCGACGCTTGGTCTTTGAGTAACCCTTGGTACGCAGGTTGGCGACGTGGTCGAGCAGGACCCGCACCGTGACACCGCGCTTCACCGCACGCTCGAGAGCGTCGAAGAACGGCGCGGTGGTCGAATCGCAACTGAGGATGTAGAACTCGACGTGGACGTGGCGTTGAGCGGCATCGATCTCGGCGGTCATCGCTGCGATCGTGGTGTTGTAGTCGCCGAGCAGCTCGGCCTCGTTACCGCCGAGGAGCGGAAGGGCTCCGAGGTTCTGGTTCAGCTTGACGAGGTTCGTGAACCACAGCGGGCGGCCCGGCTGCAGTTCCTGCTTGGGCAGGTTCTCCCCCGCGATCCGGATGAAATCGTTGATCTCGTCCTGGATCTCGCGTCGCTTTCTCGGCAATTTGGGGTGGCCGATGACGATGAAGGCAATCACGCCCACATAGGGGATGAGGAAGATCGCGAGGAGCCACGCCATGCCGGCCGATGGCCTGCGGTTCCGGGGAACAACGATGATCGCGATGACCCGGATGATGAAGTCGATGACGAAGAAAAGGACGAGCGTCCAGTCATCGGCGATACTCGCCCACAGCGACGCTAGGTCCACGCACCGGCTCCTGTCGTCGGGAAGGGTGCGTCCAGCCTACCGGCGGATCAGACCGAGCTTTCTGCCGACCCACCCTGGGCGTTCGACGGCGCGGGCGGCAGGCCGAGCCTGGCTCGCTCGGAGGCTTCGAGATCAGCATAGGCAGCGCGCTCGACGCGGTCCGCGCGGATGATGCCGCGCAGAACGGCCCAGAAGATCACTCCGACGAGAACCGTCGGAATGAGCGACCAAATTGCGTTGACCCAGTAGTTGTCCATTGTGACTAGGATACCCCGCCGATCGTGCTCAGCTGCCCCCGGAGACGATGCCGATGACACCCGAGATCACGAGGTACGCACCGATGCCGCCGACGATGATCCAGATGATGACGCGGTTCGTCGATGGCTTCCGCGGATCCTTGGGGTTCAGTTCTTCCTTGGGAAGGTAATCGCTCATCGTTCGCTCATTTCACGAGGGGGAACAGGATGGTCTCGCGGATACCGAGTCCGGTCAGCGCCATCATCAGTCGGTCGATGCCCATTCCCATTCCTCCGGTCGGGGGCATGCCGTGCTCGAGGGCACGGAGGAACTCCTCGTCGAGACGCATCGCCTCGACGTCGCCGCCAGCGGCGAGTCGTGCCTGCTCGACGAAACGTTCCCTCTGCACGACGGGGTCGACGAGCTCGGAATACCCGGTCGCGAGCTCGAAGCCCCGAATGTAGAGGTCCCATTTCTCGACGACACCGGGGATTGACCGGTGAGCGCGCACAAGTGGTGACGTGTCGACGGGGAAGTCGCGCACGAAGGTCGGCCGAACGAGAGCGGACTTGACGAAGTGCTCCCAGAGCTCTTCGATGTATTTGCCGTGGATCGGGTGAGGAACGACGATCCCCTCGCGATCGGCGAGCTCCTTGAGCTCCTCGATCGGGGTGTCGGGGGTGATCTCGCGGCCGACGGCTTCGGAGAGGCTGTCGAACATCGAGATCCGGTCCCAGTCGCCGCCGAGGTCGTACTCGGTGCCGTCCGCCCACGTCACCGTGTGGGATCCTGCGACAGCGAGCGCGGCATCCTGAATCAGAGTCTGAGTGAGGTCGGCGATCGAGTTGTAGTCGCCGTAGCCCTCGTATGCCTCGAGCATCGCGAACTCGGGGCTGTGGGTCGAGTCCGCACCCTCGTTACGGAAGTTGCGGTTGATCTCGAAGACATGGTCGATGCCGCCGACGACCGCTCGCTTGAGGTACAGCTCGGGAGCGATGCGCAGAAAGAGCTCGGTGTCGAACGCGTTCGACGTGGTGACGAAGGGGCGAGCGGATGCTCCGCCGTGCATCACCTGGAGCATCGGGGTCTCGATCTCGAGATAGCCGCGCTCGGTGAAGGTGCGGCGCAGGCTGGCGACAGCCTTGGAGCGCTGGATGACGTTCTGTCGGGCCTGATCGCGGGCGATGAGGTCGAGGTATCGGCTGCGGACGCGGCTCTCTTCGCTGAGCTCGTTGTGCAGGTTCGGGAGCGGGAGGATCGCCTTCGATGCGATGGTCCACTCGCGCACCATGATCGACAGTTCACCACGTCGGCTGGAGATAACTTCGCCTGAAACGAAGAGGTGGTCGCCGAGGTCGACGAGTTCCTTCCACGACGCGAGGGACTCTTCGCCCACTTCCGCGAGAGACACCATCGCCTGGATGCGGCTGCCGTCACCGGACTGGAGGCTCGCGAAGCACAGCTTGCCCGTGTTGCGGAGGAACACGATGCGTCCGGCGACCCCGACGACATCGCCGGAGGTCTCGTCTGCAGCGAGGTGACCATACTTCTCGCGCACCGCCGGGATGGTGGTCGTGATCGGAACCGAGACCGGGTACGCGCCGCCGGCGGCATCCTTCGCGTTCTCGATGAGCTGCGCCCGCTTCGCCAGTCGAACGGCTTTCTGCTCGGAAATTTCTTCAGCGGTCGGTTCGACGGGCTGGTCTGGCGTGGGGGCAGTCATAAAAAGCGTCTCCTTGTGGGGTCGCCCCAGTTTACGGTGCGAGCGGAGTCTCGAGGCGCAGGCCTCAGCCGATCGAAATCGTGCGGTTGTCGATCAGGCGGGTGCTGCCCACCCGGGCTGCGACGAGCATGATCGCCCGGCCGCGGTGTTCGGGGTCGACGGGGGTGAAAGAGGTGGGGTCGACGAGAGCGAGGTAGTCGAGGTCGACCCGCGGCTCTGCGGCGAGAACGGCGTTTGCGGCCTGCAGGGCGTCTGCGGCGTTGTCGCTGCGTGCCGCCGCCGCGAGCGCTGCCGACAGCGCAAGGGCCGCCCTGCGGTCGCTCGCATCGAGGTAGACGTTCCGGCTCGACAGGGCGAGGCCGTCTGCAGCGCGCACCGTTTCGACGCCGCGGACCTCCACGGGGAAGTTGAGGTCCTTCGCCATCCGCTTCACGAGGAACAGCTGCTGGCGATCCTTCTCGCCGAAGACGGCCACATCGGGGCCGACGATGTGAAACAGCTTGGCGACGACGGTCAGCATTCCGTCGAAGTGGCCCGGCCGTGTCGCGCCTTCGAGACTGGCGCCGATATCTCCCGCCGTCAGCCGGATGCCGGCGTCGCCGTCCGGGTACATTTCAGTGGCTGTCGGAGCGAAAACAAGCGAAATTCCGCGGTCGGCGAGCTGGGCAACGTCCTGCTCGAGCGTGCGGGGGTAGTTGTCGAGGTCCTCGCTGGGGCCGAACTGCAGCGGATTCACGAAGATCGACACGACGACGATGTCGCCGAGCCGTGATGCCTCATCCACGAGCGCGAGGTGTCCGGCGTGCAGCGCACCCATCGTGGGTACGAGTACCACTTTCGGTCGCGGGTTCCCAGCGCCGATCGCTGCCTGACGGGCGTCGGCGATGCGGGAACGGATGTCAGCGATACTGTTTGTCACTCACCGATGGTACCGGCAGGTGGCGGCAGCCCATCGCCGAGCTCCTCTTCCAGTGAGTCCGGGCGACCCGCCTGCTGCAGCGCATTGTCGACGGAAGACCGCACGAGCGACGACAGGAACCCACCGGGATGCTCGACCCCGATCCGCGAGAGGATGCCGGTGGCCTGTGTCACGATGGACCGGGAGAACGCCGTCGCGATTTCGATCGCTTCGGCGTAGGCGGGACGATCCGTCTCGGCGACGAGGACAGGTTCCCCGCCCATCTCAACGACAAGTGCCTGCCCGATCGGTTGAACCGGCGTCGGGGCGGTCACCGCGAACCAGCTTTCGGCGAGGCGAGTGATGTCGATGCTCGTACCGGTGAAGTCCATGGCGGGGTGAATCGCGAGCGGGATCGCTCCCTGGGCCTGCGCCGGGGCAAGCACCGAAGTTCCGAAACCGGCGGCGGTGTGCATCACCAGTTGGCCGGGGAGCCAGCTCGACGTCGCCGCGAGTCCGGCGACGAGCGACTCGAGTTGGGAGTCAGGCACCGCGATGATGACGAGTTCACTGCGTTCGACGATGCTCGGGATGTCGAGGATCGGCACAGCGGGAAGCATCGCTTCGGCGCGATCCCTGCTCTCGTCGGAGACGGCACTGATCCCGGTGATCGCGTGACCGGCACCGGCGAGTGCCGCGCCGAGGACGGGACCGACCCTGCCTGCCCCGATGATCCCGATGCCCAGACGTCCGGCTCGTGCCGTCACGATGAGCTTTCCGGCAACGACGGGGTGTCCTGAGCTGCCGAAACCTGCGCCCAGCGGTGGCTGCGGTCAGTGAGTGACGCGGCAACAATTCCCGCCGAGACTTCCTCGTAGAGACGCGCGGCCTCGGCCGTGCCGATGACGGGCAGCGTGGGGGTGATCGGTCCGAGCACGGTGTGGGCGCGAGCGGAAGCGAGGCGCAACATCCGCTCGACGGGTCCCTGCGAGATGGAGAAACTCACCATGCGGGCGAGGGGAAGGATGTCGAGCTTGCGCCAGACGACGCCCTTGCGGAACAGGAGCAGGCCGTCGCGCAGCGAGTAGCCGGTCCGCTTCCACGCGAACGGATCGAACCAGCGTGCGCGCCGGGGCGAAAGCGTGAAACCGGAGCGTGATGGCTCGTTGATCGCCAGCTGCAATTTGTCGCGGAGGTCTTCGGTGGGCGGCAGTCCGAGCAGGAGCTCGACCACGCGGGAGACGTCGGTGAGGGTGCCGACCGGAAGGACCGTCGTGTTGCCCTTGCCTCCGATCGCGTCTTCCGCCGAGAGTCCAGCCTTGTTGATCTTGACCTGCCACCAGCCGAACGGGCGCCACAGAATGGACTGGGAGATCTCGATCGCGTGCACGCGCCCCGGAGGGAGTGTGTCGTTGCTCGTCGAGAACAGCCCGAATCCGATCCGCACACCGGACGGTGTGCCGGCGATCGAGTACCGAAGCGATTTGGTGATGGTGGACCAGAAGTAGCTGCCGAGCCCGATCACGCTGGGGATGAACCAGAACAGTGACCAGATCTGGCCGTTGACGAGCGAAACAATCATCACGACGGCGAGGGCGACGATCAGTACAGAACCCATGCTGAGCACCGTCGACCCGATGAGGCGGCCGACCGGGATCCGCACGACGGATTCGGGCGGCGCGGTACCCGGGTCGAGCTCGGGAGCGAGGAACTCGGAGACCCGTTCGTTGACGATCCGGCTGATCACCTGCTCGTTCTCGATGCCATCCGGCCCGACGGTCGGCGCGGGGGCAAGACCTTTTTCGGCGAGGCGCACGCCGGACGCGAGGGTGAGGACGTCGCGTCGGAGGTTGTCGGCGTCGCGGGAGTACAGGTACTCGAGCTTCACGCTCGCGTCCGCTCCGGCGACGGACACCTCCATCTTGGCCGCGCCGAAGAGGCGGGGCAGGAACGGGCGGGAGATTCCGACACCCTGGATGCGGTCGAGCTTGGCGTTGCGGTGCGTGCGGAACAGAATGCCACTGCGCACCTCGACCGCTTCGTCCGTCACCCGGAAGGTGTGCATGCGCCACGACAGGAAGAAACCGGCCATCACGACGAGAAGGACGACGAAGACCGCGAGCAGTGCGAGACCGACGTAGCCGTGCTCCCAGACATAGGTCAGAGGGTCGTAGTTCTCTTCATCGATGTCGCCGGCGCCCGGCAGGAACAGCTCGATCAGCCGCTCGCGCAGGTTTGCAATGACGAAACCTGTAATGGCGAGGAACGCGATACCGCCTCGGAGCAGAGGCGTCGCGGGGTGCAGGCGATGCCACTCACCGTCGGTGAGGTTTCGCTGGTTCTGCGGCTGCTGGTGCGGCGCATACGCTTGCTGCGGCGCATATCCCGGCTGCGGTTCCGTGCCGTCGCCGGACTGCGGTAACCCGTAGCCGGGCTGCGGTGCTGACCCGTAGGCGGGCTCCGGTACTGCCCCGTAGCCGGGCTGCTGGGGAGGATGGTTCCCGAGTGGCGGGCGCGGAGCATCCGTCTCGTCGGTCATAGGCCCGTCCGTCTGCTCTCGGCGACCTCGACGAGGTGGTCGCGCAGATCTTCAGCTTCTTCGGCGGGCAGTCCCGGGAGCACGATCGCCGTCGCCGCAGACGCCGTGACGAACTTCAGTTCTGCGAGTCCGAAAGCGCGAGCGACAGGGCCGCGGTTGATGTCGATGAGCTGCATCCGGCCGTAGGGAACAGCGACCATGCGGGTCCACATGATGCCGCGACGGAACAGCAGGTCGTCCTGCCTCAACTGGTACCCGATGGAGCGGATGCGACGGGGCGTGAAAAGCGCGCCGAGAACGATGGCGAGGAGCAGACCGCCCGTGACCCACCATGACCAGGTTTGCTCGAAGATCAACCAGAAAACGACGGCAGCGGCTATCACGAAGACGGCGGCGATGGCGGAGCCGATGAGGTCGACGAGAATGTACTTCGGTGACACCCGTCTCCACTCGCCGGCCGTATCGATACGGCGCGGTGCGGGGGCTTCGCTCTCGTCGGGATCGGCAACCATCTCCCCCGTCTGCAGCCGCGCTGGCGCTTGTTCGCCGACCGGCTCAGGGAGTGTCGAGTCAGGAGTCCAGGGTTGCTCCGGGTGCGTCATCATCTTCATCCTTCGGGAGCGTGCAGAGGTGTTCGGCAATCAGTCCGGCGGCCGTGAGCGCCGCTGCACCGATGCAGGAGGCAATCGCGAGCCACATCGAGCCTAGCGCGGGCAGTACCGGGCGGGTCGCGAAGTACACGAGTGCTCCGAGCGCAGAGCCGGTGAGCAGCGAGCCGACGAGGCTGCAGGCCTTCGCGAGCACAACGACGCGCATGGCCTTGAACGGGTCGATTCGCGCCTGCCGTTTGCCTGTCACCGTGCGGCGGATCGGAATGGCAAAGCCGAGGAGAATGATGGCGATCGCCACCAGGGTGAGTGGCATCGTGACCGGCGGCACGAGCAGTGCCCGCCCGAACGCCTCGAGGCCGTACTCGAGCAGGAATCCGGCGACGAACCCGAGAGCGGCGAGGCCGATCAGCGGAGTCGCTCGCGTGCGGTTCACGTGTCGCTCCTCGAACCGCGGCGCTGGAGAAGGCCGGCGACCGGTCCGGCACCGGGCAGCACCGCGTCCGGGGCGATCTCGAGCCAGGGGCCGAGCACAAAGTCCCGCTCAGCAGCCCGCGGGTGAGGGAGAACGAGATCGGAATCAGTGAGCCGGATGTCACCGTACGCGATGATGTCGATGTCGAGCGTTCGATCGCCCCAGTGCTCTTTCCGCACACGTCCGAACTCGGCCTCGATCGCGTGAACGGCCCGGAGAAGGGCGTGCGGGGGCAACGCGGTTTCGGCAAGCGCGACACCGTTGAGGTATCGCGGCGCCGCCTCGTCTTCGCCATCGGGCTTCACAGCGGTCGATTCGACGAGAGTCGACACGGCCGTCACGGTGACGCCGCGGGCGGGGAGCGCATCGATCGCGGCACGGATGGTGCCGGCACGATCACCAAGGTTGCTCCCAAATGCGAGCACGACCTTCGCCGGAGCTGGCGGGCGAACCGGGGGGTGGATGTTCGGGCGGGGAATGGGCGACATCATCGAGCCGACTGCGGGTTGCGGGCGAACCGTTCAATGCTGACGGCGACGTCGGTAAACGGGACCGAGATCGGGGCATCCGGTTTGTGCACGGTGACACGCACGCTCTTCGCTGCGGGATAGGAGAGCACCAGGGCGGCAACGCGCTCGGCGACCGTCTCGATGAGATCGACCGGGTCGGATGCCACGGCGGCGGCCACCCGCTCGGCAAGTTCGCCGTAGTGAATGGTCTGTGCCACATCATCCGACGTCGACGCTGCCGAGAGGTCGACACCCACGGTGAGGTCGATCAAAAAGTCCTGGCCGTTCTCCCGCTCGAAGTCGTAGACCCCGTGGTGTGCCCGCACGCGGAGTCCGGTCAGGATGATGCTGTCGGCGGTAGTCACGTTGCCACTTCCTGGTTTGCCGCCCGGAGCGACATGCGCTCTCAGGCCGGGTTCGCGTCGCGCTTGTCGTCGACCGACTTCACCAGGCGCCAGGCGACCGGAAGGATCGACGCGGCGAGCAGCCATTTCACGACGCCACCGGCGATGAACGGGTAGAAACCGACCGCAAGGAGGGTTCCGATGTCGTTGGCGAGGCCCATCGTGCCGAGGATCATGCCGAGGTACGGGATTCCGAACAGGAACGGCACAAGGCTCGCTCCGAGGAACGCGAACAGCGACAGCACCGGGCGCTTGTCCCAGTTGCGCTCCGCGAGCCAGCCGATGAAGGCAGCGGCGGCGATGAAGCCGATGATGAATCCGAACGACGGCTTGGCGAGGGCTGCGATGCCGCCGGTCGCACCGGCGAAGATCGGCATGCCCGCGAGGCCGAGCAGCATGTAGGTGGCGAGTGACACTGCGCCGCGCCAGGCGCCGAGCGACGCACCGACGAGCAGGACGCCGAGCGTCTGCCCTGAGACCGGAACCGGCCACATCGGGATCTCGATGAGGGCCGTCGCGCTGACAACGGCGACGCCGACGAGCATGAGCGCGATGTTGTTCGCCACGGTGCGGGGCACAACGCGGTCGGCGATGGTCAGTCTCGATGGGGCAAGGGTTGCAGTCGTCATGTGTTCTCCCAGATGCGCACATGCCGCGTTGGCGGCACTGCAGAACACACTATCCGTAATCGAGGGGTCGCCGGTTGTTGTGTCGGCGCAAGCCGGAACGACAATCTGTGACGGAAACCTCTAACGGCAGCGGAGTCGCTTGTGCACGTCGAGCGCGAGTGTCGTCGCACCGACATCGTGCACGCGAACCCCCCAGATCCCCGCATCGGCGAGCAGGGCGCTCAGCACGGCGGTCGGAAGGTCACGGTCTGTCATGGGCGCCCCGTCGTCGAGCAGAGCGCCCAGGAAGCGCTTGCGCGACGCACCGACGAGAACGGGCATGCCGATCGACTGGAGTTCGTCCAGCCGTGACAGGAGTTCCCAGTTGTGCTCGGCCGTTTTCGCGAAACCGAGCCCCGGGTCGAGAACGATTCGGTCGCGCGCAACACCAGCCGCTTCGACTGCAGCGAGCCGGTCGAGCAGTTCCGAACGGACATCGTTCACCACGTCGTCGTAGGAGGAGCGCGAGTCCATCTCGGCGCTGTGACCGCGCCAGTGGCTGAGTACGAACGTCACATTTGTCGCCGCGGCGACGGATGCCATCGCCGGGTCGGCGAGCCCGCCGGAGACATCGTTGATGATCTCGACTCCGGCGTCGACGGAGACGCTGGCGGTGTCGGCGTTCATCGTGTCGACCGAGAGACGGATACCGTCGGCAGCGAGAGCGCGGATCACCGGCAGGATGCGCCGTTGCTCTTCCTCGCTGCCAATACGCTCGGCGCCGGGACGCGTCGACTCGCCCCCGACATCGATCAGAGTCGCGCCCGCTGCGGCCAGCGCCCTGCCGTGCGCGATCGCGGACGCGTGGTCGAGGTACTGCCCGCCGTCGCTGAAGGAGTTCGGCGTGACGTTGAGGATGCCCATGACGTGCATCCGCGAGGCACCGGTCGTCATGACCCCGGCCGCGCGAGAAGCGAGATGATCTCCGCCCGCCGTGCGGGTTCGCTGAGTTCTCCGCGGCTCGCCACGGTGAGGGTCGACGAGTTCTCCTGCCGCGATCCCCGAGTGGTGACGCAGCCGTGGACGGCGTCGAGGACGACGAGCACGCCGCGCGCGCTCAGCCCGCGATCGATTGCATCGGCGATCTCTTCGGTGAGCCGTTCCTGGACCTGCGGTCGGGAGGCGAGCACATCGACGACCCTCGGAAGCGCGCCGAGGCCGACGACCTTTTCGTCGGGCAGGTAAGCGATGTGGGCGACACCGAGAAAGGGAAGCAGGTGGTGTTCACAGATGGAGCGGAAGGAGATGTCACGCACCACGACGGCTTCACCCGGTCCGTCGCTGCCGACCGGAATGGCATCCGACAGAAGATCCAGAGGGTTCTCGCCCAGCCCATGGAAGAACTCCCCGTACGCTTCGGCCACCCGCTGCGGCGTTCGCGCGAGCCCTGGGCGTTCCGGGTCCTCGCCGATCGCGACGAGGAGTTCCGTCACGGCGCGCCGGATGCGTTCCGGGTCCATCCGGCCGGCTCCGGTGCCCCCCATCGGGTTACGCCGTTGCCGGTCGGGGGTTGACCTGCGGTGCGCGGACCGGCGGGGTGCCACTCTCGACGCCTCCGTCGGTCACACCCGGGTCGATCGGGGCCTTCGAAATCGGCACGGCGATCGGCGGGTGGTCAGAGACCGGGCGCTTCGAGCTCGAGAGCCACTGCGGGCGCGGCGGGAGCTTGCGGATGTTCGCGAAGATCTCGGCGAGCTGGTTGTGGTCGAGCGTCTCTTTCTCGAGGAGCTCGGCAGCCAGACGGTCGAGGATGTCACGGTTGTCGTTGAGAACCTGCCACGCTTCGTCGTGCGCCTGCTCGATGAGCGCGCGGACCTCCGCGTCGACCGTCTCGGCCATCTCCTCCGAGTAATCACGCTGGTGACCCATGTCGCGGCCGAGGAAGACCTCACCGCTGGACTGACCAAGCTTGATGGCTCCGACGTTCGCGCTCATGCCGTACTCGGTGACCATCTTGCGCGCGATGCCCGTCGCCTTCTCGATGTCGTTCGAGGCTCCCGTGGTCGGGTCGTGGAAAACCATCTCCTCGGCGACTCGACCGCCCATGGCGTAGGTGAGCTGGTCGAGCAGCTCGTTGCGCGTGACCGAGTACTTGTCCTCGAGCGGAAGCACCATGGTGTAACCAAGGGCGCGGCCGCGCGGAAGGATCGTGACCTTGGTCACCGGGTCG
Organism: Mycetocola sp. TRD_SC_2; assembly: GCF_055361225.1. Classification (NCBI taxonomy): domain Bacteria; kingdom Bacillati; phylum Actinomycetota; class Actinomycetes; order Micrococcales; family Microbacteriaceae; genus Mycetocola; species Mycetocola sp. TRD_SC_2. Next base: position 2,523,720 of record NZ_CM143954.1, read on the forward strand.
GTGTTGCGCATGGCTGATGCCGCGAGGGCGTGACCACCCTCGTGGTAAGCGGTGATGAGCTTTTCCTGGTCCTTCATCACGCGGCTGCGGCGCTGCGGGCCCGCCATGACGCGATCGACGGCCTCGTCAAGAGCCCGGTTGTCGATGATCTGTGCGTTCGACCGCGCGGTCAGTAGAGCTGCCTCGTTCAGAACGTTGGCGAGATCAGCACCGGTGAAGCCAGGGGTTTTGCGCGCGAGCACGTCGAGATCAACGCTCTCAGCCATCGGCTTGCCCTTGGCGTGAACCTCCAGGATGCGGGTGCGTCCCTTGAGGTCGGGGGCGTCGACGCCGATCTGGCGGTCGAAGCGGCCGGGGCGGAGAAGAGCGGGGTCGAGAATGTCCGGACGGTTCGTCGCGGCAATCATGATGACGTTCGCCTTGGGGTCGAAGCCGTCCATCTCGACGAGCAACTGGTTGAGCGTCTGCTCGCGTTCGTCGTGCCCGCCGCCCATGCCTGCGCCACGGTGGCGACCGACGGCATCGATCTCATCGACGAAGATGATGGCCGGGGCGTTCTCCTTGGCCTGGGTGAAGAGGTCACGCACGCGGCTCGCACCGACACCGACGAACATCTCGACGAAGTCCGAACCCGAGATCGAGTAGAACGGAACCCCGGCTTCACCCGCGACCGCGCGGGCGAGCAGGGTCTTTCCTGTTCCGGGAGGGCCATAGAGCAGGACACCCTTCGGGATGCGGGCACCGACGGCCTGGAACCGGGCGGGCTCCTTGAGGAAGTCCTTGATCTCTTCAAGCTCCTCGATCGCTTCGTCGCTGCCCGCGACATCCGCGAAAGTGACCTTCGGCGACTCCTTCGAGACGAGCTTCGCCTTCGACTTGCCGAACTGCATGACCTTCGATCCGCCGCCCTGCATGCTCGAGAGCATGATCCAGAAGAAGACACCGATCAGAAGGAGCGGGAGAAGAAGGCCGAGTGCTGAGAGCCACCAGCTCGGCTGGGGAACCTTGTCGGTGAATCCATCGCTGGGCGCTGCGGCATCGACGGCTGCGACGACGTCTTCAGCGCGGGCCGTGAGGTAGTAGAACTGCACGAGCTTGCCGTTGTCGCCGTCGGCCTTGGCGAGGGTGAGGTCCGCCCGGTTGTCGCCCTCGGTGAGGGTGACCGCGGTGACCTTGCCGTCGTTGAGCAGCTCGAGACCGTGATCGGTCGTGACTTCGCGCATGCCGTTGACGTTGAGCAGGCTCGACCCGACCCAGAAAACAATGATGGCGATCAGGATGTAAGGGAGCGGGCCCTTGAAGATGCGCTTGAAGTTCATAGTTCGGATGAGCGGATGCCCAACACCCTTTCTGAAGGTACGGCGGGGCGGCGAACGCCCCGTGAACTCAAGGCTATCCCCAGAACGCTGGGCGAGCCCTCTATGTTCGCCGAAGGGAGAACGGCGCGCGGATCAGGCGTAAACGTGCGGAGCGAGCACAGCGACATCTCGCAGGTTCCTGTAGCGCTCGTCGAAGTCGAGTCCGTAGCCGACGACGAAGTCGGTGGGGATGTCGAATCCGACGTACTTGCAGTCGATCTCAACCTTCGCAGCCTCCGGCTTGCGGAGCAACGCGCAGACCTCGATGGATGCCGCGCCACGCGACGCGAAGTTGTCGAGAAGCCAGGACAGCGTGAGTCCTGAATCGATGATGTCCTCCACGATGAGCACGTGACGGTCGGTGAGGTCGGAGTCGAGGTCCTTGCGGATCTGAACCACGCCGCTCGACTTTGTTCCGGCCCCATAGGAGGAAACAGCCATCCAGTCGATGGAGACGTGCTTCTTCATCGCCCGCGACAGGTCAGCCATGACCATGACGGCGCCCTTCAGCACGCCGACGAGGAGGAGGTCCTTGCCTTCGTAATCCGAGTCGATCTGAGCGGCGAGCTCCTCCAGCTTGTCGTGGATCTGCTGTTCCGTGACGAGGATGGTCGTAAGGTCGCCTGCAATGTCGCTCGATTCCATGTCCTCATCCTATCCGGGACTCGGAATCGTTCCCGCGTGCGGTGAACACGATCAGGGCCCCGTCACGCCTCACCCGGATGCCGGGAACATCGATCGGTCCCTGCCCACGCCAATCGGTCACGAGGCGTGCAATCTCGAGAGTGTGGCCGCGATCAAGCGACTGGCCGAACTCGCTCGACGCGACGAGGCGCACAATCCGGTTGCGAAGTGCCGCCGGGTTCACCGCGAGGGCGCTCACCGACACCGCAATGCCCGCCTCCGCGGGCTCACAGATCTCCTCGATTATCTCCTCAACCATGCGGTCGAGCGCTTCGGAGTCCTCCCGCAGCTGCTCGGCTGTGCGGGCGAGCGCGTCGGCGATTCCCGGTCCGAGTTCACGCTCGAGCGTCGGGAGAACGGTGTCGCGCACCCGCACCCGGCTGAACCGGGAGTCCGAATTGTGTGGATCCGTCCAGGGCTCGAGCCCCTCCGCGGCACACGCGGCATGGGTCGTCTCGCGGCGGATGCCGAGGAGCGGCCGCAGGTAGATGCCGTTCACCGGAGCCATGCCGCGGAGGCTGGCTGGGCCTGAGCCTCTGGCCAGTCCAAGCAACACCGTTTCTGCCTGATCGTCGAGCGTGTGACCGAGAAGAACGGCACCGGCATCCGTCTCCCCCGCGACCTCGACAAGTGCTCCATACCGCGCATCGCGCGCCGCGGACTCGGGCCCGCTCCCCCGCGACACCTCGACGCGCCGAACGACGACGGGCGCCAGGCCCAGACGCTCTGCAGCCGCAGCCGCCCGGTTCGCCACCTCGCCCGAGGCGACCTGCAGATCGTGGTCGACGATCACCGCGCCAGCCCGCAGTCCGAGTTTCGGGGCCTCGAAAGCCGTCGCGGAAGCGAGGGCGAGGGAATCGGGGCCACCGCTCAGTGCCACAAGCACGAGTGACCCCTCCGCCAGCCCGGAGCTCCGGACAGCGGTGAGGGCTCGGCGGACCCCGAGGCGCACGTCGGCGACCGCCGGGGAGAGCGGCGGATGGCGGCGAGAACTGTTGTTGGGCATCAAGTAACGTTATTGCAGACTTTCAGAACCAAAGGAGCACAACCTTCATGGCCGAATATGACGTCGTCGTAGAGATCCCCAAGGGCAGCCGCAACAAGTACGAGGTCGATCACGAAACCGGCCGGGTGTACCTGGACCGGGTTCTGTTCACCGCTTTCAGCTACCCGGTCGATTACGGCTACTTCGAGAACACACTCGGGCTCGACGGCGACCCCGTCGACGCGCTCGTGCTTCTCGAGTACCCGGTCTTCCCCGGCGTCGGCATCAAGGTGCGTCCGGTCGGCGTGCTCAACATGAGCGACGAAGCCGGCTCCGATGCCAAGGTCGTCTGCGTTCAGCACAAGGACCCGCGCTGGGCACACATCCAGGACATCACCGATGTTCCCGAGCAGACGCGCAAGGAACTCGAGCACTTCTTCGCTCGCTACAAGGACCTCGAACCCAACAAGTGGGTCACCATCGAGGGCTGGGGCGACGCCGCAGAGGCGGAAGCCATTGTCGAAGCCGGCATCGTCAAGCTGCGTGAAGAAGGCAGCCACTAGGCATCCGTTCTCGTGCGAAGAACCCCGCAGCCGACGCCGGCCTGCGGGGTTTTTCGTTCCCGGCACCCTGATTTTTCGGCTCAGCGGATCTCGTTTTGGCAAATCGCGCTGAGACCCGTATGCTTCTTCTCGGTAGTTACGGAGCCCTCACAGGCTCTCGGCCCCATCGTTTAGTGGCCTAGGACGCCGCCCTTTCACGGCGGTAGCACGGGTTCGAATCCCGTTGGGGTCACATAGCTACTACACTGAAGTACAAGTAAAAAAGTAAGGCCCTGTAGCGCAGTTGGTTAGCGCGCCGCCCTGTCACGGCGGAGGTCGCCGGTTCAAGTCCGGTCAGGGTCGCTGAAGTGAAGAGCCCTTCCGAAAGGAGGGGTTTTTCACCTTCCAGCGGCATTAAGCCGTTGGGCTCTGTAGCTCAGTTGGTAGAGCGCACGACTGAAAATCGTGAGGTCACGGGATCGACGCCCGTCGGAGCCACTGAAATCCTCGTAAGGCTTCTACTTGCGGGGATTTCTTCATTTAACGCCTCCGCACGCTGACGATTCGCGCCGGACTCCGTCGCTGACTTTCTGCTTACGCGCCCGCAGGATATCGGGATGAAATGAACGCGATGTTAAGAACTGAGGAATCCTCACCCCTATATCTGGGGGCACCGCCGCGCTCGCGTTGGCCGCTACTGTCGAGACTACGCCGAACATGAGACAACCTCGCTTTTAATCTCGAAGCGGGCTCCGTACCCCCTGGGGGAGGTCTCGGGTTCACTGTCCGCCGAGAGGAGCCAGCATGCCCGCCACCACCCACCCCGATTGCCAGGCCGCAGCCGCCGGCGCTGGGGCAATCCGATGACGGAGGTCAAGCAGCGCCTCGTGGCGCCCAGCCCGGTGCGTCCTCGCTTCCGCGCGCACTCCGAACGCTTTGCCACCGCGCCGAGTCCGCGAACCGCCACGCCTGCCCCTCAAGCGACCGAGCGCGTCTGGTCCCGCAACTTCCGGCACCGTCTTCAGGTGACGGATGCCATCACTGTGTTCGGAGCCGTCGGCCTTGCGTTCTTCGTGCGGTTCGGACTTGACGAGTCGATCAACGACTTCGCTCGGGTCGAGACCCAATACAGTCTCATCTCCGTCACCATCATCGTGGCGTGGCTGGTCGCCCTGGCTGCATTCCGCACCCAGGACTCCCGGGTCATCGGCGCAGGAGCGAGCGAATACAAGCGCATCGTCAACGCGAGTGCGACAACGTTCGGCTTGCTCGCGATTCTCTTCCTGATCTTCAACATCGATGTCGCGCGTGGATACTTCCTCCTCGCCCTCCCCGTTGGGACTCTGGGGCTCCTAGCTGCCCACTGGTTGTGGCGTAAGTGGCTCATCTCGCAGAGAAACCACGATCACTACCTGTGCCGTGCTGTCGTCGTCGGCACGCTGGACGAAGTCGGGTACGTCATCCGTCAGATTCAGCAGAAATCGGGAGCCGCATACAACGTGGTTGGCGCAGTCGTGTCAGATGCCGATGAACAGCTGCACACCGTCACCACGGGCCCCAAGCCCGTCACCGTCCTCACCGGAGTTGACCCGGCCGACGCCGCGAAAGCGGTCGGAGCCGACGCCGTGATCGTCGCCGGCCAGCCGGAAGGCGGCGCCGAGTTCATCCGCAGCCTTGGCTGGCGGCTCGAAGGAACGGCAACAGACCTGGTACTTGCTTCGCGGCTCACGGATGTCGCAGGCCCCCGCATTCACTTCCGTCCGGTCGAGGGTCTGCCGCTCATCCACGTGGAGATCCCGCAGTTCGAAGGCGGCAAGCACGTTCTCAAGCGCGCATTCGACATCGTGGCCTCGGGCCTCGGGATTATCGCGCTCGCTCCGATCTTTGCTTTCGTCGCTCTGGCGATCAAGCTCGACGATGACGGGCCGGTGCTCTTCAGCCAGGAACGTGTCGGCCGCAACGAAAACCGCTTCATGATGCTCAAGTTCCGCTCGATGGTCACCACAGCCGAGACCGACCTCGAAGCCCTCATCGCGAAGAACGAGGGATCCGGTCTTCTGTTCAAGATCAAGGACGACCCACGCGTCACCCGGATCGGTCGCGTCCTCCGCAAGTTCTCGCTCGACGAACTTCCCCAACTGTGGAACGTGTTCGTCGGCGAAATGAGCCTGGTCGGGCCGCGTCCGCCGCTCCCCCGGGAGGTCGAGGCCTATGAAAGCCACGTCCACCGCCGCCTGTACATCAAGCCCGGCCTGACCGGCATGTGGCAGGTGAACGGCCGAAGCGACCTCAGCTGGGACGAAAGCGTCCGGCTCGACCTGTACTACGTCGAGAACTGGTCTTTGACCGGGGACCTCATGATCGTCTGGCGCACGGTCAAGGTCCTGCTCAAGCCCGTCGGCGCCTACTGACATGAATGTCACAACCCGGAGACAACACCTATGACACAGCGAATCGGATACGCCGGTGGAGCATTCGACCTCTTCCACATCGGACACCTCAATATCCTCCGCCACGCGAAGAGCCAGTGCGACCATCTCATCGCGGGGGTCGTTTCTGACGAGATGCTGCTGTTGAACAAAGGGATCACACCCGTGGTTCCGCTGGTCGAACGGCTCGAAATCGTGCGCAGCATCGACGTCGTCGACGAGGCGATCGCTGAGGTGCACACGGACAAGCTCGACACCTGGCGCGACGTGGGCTTCAACGTCTATTTCAAAGGCGACGACTGGAAGGGAACCGAGCGTGGCATGCGCCTCGAACGAGAATTCGCCGCCGTCGGCGTCGAAGTCGTCTACTTTCCCTACACGCTGTCCACCTCGAGCACGATTCTGCGCCGCGCCCTCGACAGCCTCGCCGGCGTCGACTCCGACAGCAACAGCAGCGTTGAACGTCGCTGACCTACGACTCCAGAACAAAAGGAAACGATCATGGCAAAGACCGCTCTCATCACCGGAGTGACCGGACAGGACGGCTCGTATCTGGCCGAACTCCTCCTCGAGAAGGGCTACGAAGTGCACGGCATCAAACGCCGCTCTTCGCTGCTCAATACCGGCAGGATCGACCACATTTATCAGGACCCGCACACCGAGAACCAACGGTTCCAGCTCCACTACGGCGATCTCACCGATGGAACGAACCTGACGCGCATCATCCAGGACGTGCAGCCCGACGAGATCTACAACCTCGGCGCGCAATCCCACGTCGCCGTCAGCTTCGAGGAACCGGAGTACACGGCTGACGTCGACGGCCTGGGCACGCTTCGGCTGCTGGAATCGATTCGCCTGCTCGGGCTCACGGAGTCCGTCCGCTTTTACCAGGCATCCACGAGCGAGCTGTATGGCCTCGTCCAGCAGATACCGCAGACGGAATCGACTCCCTTCTACCCCCGGTCGCCTTACGCCGTCGCCAAGCTGTACGCGTACTGGATCACAATCAACTACCGCGAGTCCTACGGCATGTATGCCTGCAACGGGATTCTCTTCAACCACGAGTCACCCCGCCGTGGCGAAACATTCGTCACGAGGAAAATCACGCGCGGGCTTGCCCAGATCGCACTCGGACTCGACCCGTGCCTGTATCTGGGCAACATGGATTCCCTCCGTGACTGGGGCCACGCCAAAGACTATGTCCGCCTGCAGTGGATGATGCTTCAGCAGGACGTTCCTCAGGATTTCGTCATCGCGACAGGCGAGCAGTACTCGGTGCGGCAGTTCGTCGAATGGAGCGCAGCAGAACTTGGCATCACGCTTCGCTTCGAGGGGTCTGGCGTGAACGAGGTCGGCATCGTCGACTCGGTCGAGGGCGAAGCGGCAGCATGCCTCTCCCCCGGTGACGTCATCGTGCGGGTCGACCCCCGCTATTTCCGTCCCGCCGAGGTCGACAGCCTCCTGGGAGACTCGACGAAGGCGCAGTTCCTCCTCGACTGGCACCCTCAGGTGGGCATCCGTGAGATGGTCTCCGAAATGGTTCACGCCGACCTCGATGCCATGCGGCGAGTGGCTCTGCTGAAAAAGCACGGCTACGCGGTTCCCGTCGCCCTGGGGTCGTAATGTCCGCCGGTAAGCGCGTCTGGGTTGCCGGCCATCGCGGGATGGTCGGATCGGCTATCGTGCGGCAACTCGAAGGCACAAACTCGGAGGTGCTCACGATCGGCAGGGAGGACGTCGACCTGACCGATCAACGAGCGGTCTCGGCCTTCGTGCAGTCCAGCGCGATCGATGAGATCTACCTGGCTGCCGCACGAGTCGGAGGCATCCACGCGAACAACACCTTCCCGGCTGATTTCATCCTCGACAACCTCCTCATCGAGGCGAACATCATCAAGGCGGCTCACGACGCCGATGTGAACAAACTCCTGTTCCTCGGGTCATCGTGCATCTATCCCAAGAATGCGCCGCAGCCAATGAATGAGGCGAGCATGCTCACCGGCACGCTCGAGCCAACCAACGAGCCATACGCCATCGCGAAGATCGCGGGGATCAAGCTGTGCGAAAGTTTCAACCGCCAGTACGGTCGTGACTATCGCAGCGTCATGCCGACCAACCTTTATGGCCCGGGCGACAATTTTCACCCGACCGACAGCCACGTTCTCCCGGCGCTCATGCGGCGGTTCGTCGACGCGAAGCAGTCCTACGCCGACGAAGTCGTGATCTGGGGAAGCGGGACGCCCCGTCGGGAGTTCCTTCACGTCGACGACATGGCTGCAGCGAGTGTGCACGTGATGAACCTGGATTACGGGACCTATGCCTCGGTGACCGAACCGATGCTGTCGCATCTGAACGTCGGAACCGGCGTCGACTGTTCCATCCGTGAGCTCGCCGAGTTGGTTGCGTCGATCGTGGGCTACTCCGGACCCCTCCGGTTTGACACCTCGAAACCGGATGGGACCGCGCGCAAACTGCTCGATGTCTCTCGCATTCACGCTCTTGGATGGCGCGCGCAGATCGGCCTCGCCGACGGCATCCGCGACACCTATGACTGGTTCCTTTCGGAAGGCGCTGATATCCGTGGACGCTGACAAGCCCGCGATGCGGGTGACGATCGTCGGGCTCAATTATTCTCCCGAACCGACCGGAATCGCCCCGTACACTGCCGGCCTCGCGGAAGGACTCGTCTCGCGAGGGCACGCTGTCCATGTGGTGACCGCGTATCCGCACTATCCCCAGTGGGAGATTGCAGCCGGCTACACCGGGCAGACCCACGAAGAGGAGATCGACGGCGTCTCCGTCCTGCGGGTGAAGCCATACGTTCCGAGGAAGCCAACGAGCCTGAAGCGGCTGGCGATGGAGCTGCACTTCGGTGTGCGAGCCCTCTTTTCGCCCTGGGAAGCGCCAGACGTCGTGATCCTCGTCACCCCGGCGCTCTTTGCTACCCGACTGATCCAACTGCGTGCACGACTCGCCCGCATCCCCACGTGCGTGTGGGTCCAGGACATCTACTCCCTTGGCATCGCTGAGACGGGAGCAGGAAGCAGGGCGGCCCGTGCTGTCGCCCTCATCGAGCGCTCGTCACTGCGGGCGGCAAGCAGAGTCGTCGTGATCCATGACCGGTTCCGTCGGTACCTGTCAGCGAACCTCGGGATCGACGCGGATTCCATCGACGTCGTTCGCAATTGGTCCCACATCGACACGGATGCCCTCCGCCACGACGAGTCCATTCGCGAACGTTTCGGCTGGGAATCCGATGACATCATCGTGTTGCACGCGGGCAACATGGGCGCCAAACAGGGCCTTCTCAACGTCGTTCGTGCTTCGCAATTGGCGGACGAACGCGGCTCCCGCATCAGGTTCGTCCTCCTCGGCGACGGGAACATGAGGGAAACCCTCGAGGCCGAAGGCCCCAATCCGAGGCTCCAGTTCCTTGACCCGCTGCCGGATGGCGCGTTCGAGGCGGCGCTCGCCTCCGCCGACATTCTGCTCGTCAATGAACTGCCCGGACTGACCGAAATGTCGGTTCCCAGCAAGCTGACGTCGTACTTCGCGACCGGCCTTCCGGTAATCGGATCCGTCGACGAACGGAGCACCACTGCGGAGGAATTGCGCTCAGCCGACGCCGGGCCCATCGTCGATCCGACGCGACCGATCGACCTCCTGCTCGCGGCCGAGGAACTCGCCGCTGATCCCGAACGGGCGGCGCGTCACGGCCTGTCAGCGCAGGAGTTCCGACGGAACATGCTGACCGCCGAAAGTTCGATCTCGCGATTCACCGCCATCATTTCAGAACTGGCGGCTTCTGATCATTCGACGACGACCGTCGAGTACTCGACCGCGATCGGTTCCGCGTAGTTCTTGCAGAGCCAGAAGTACCCTCCGCGGTGGCTGGTGTCATTTGCCGCAGCCTCCCACGCGAGGTTCCGATCCCTGCTGATCGCGACCCGCGACTCACTCACGGAGACGACCAGGTCGATCCATTCGCCAACTTTCGGGGCGGGCGTCGACACGAAACTGAGCATGCGGCCCTCCGCTGACCCCTCTTCGCGTTCGTACAGCTCGAGAGACCCGTCCGCCAGCAAAACGGCGTGATACCCGCTCACCTGAGACGGAACACCCACCCGATATGGCAGGTCACTGTCGAGCCCGAACGCGATTCCGGCGTGCTGGGTTTTAGCGGGGAGCTCTTCGGGCCAGCGGAGCCGGAAGGAGATTTCGAAGTTCGTGGAATCGATGGGTGAGAGTGACCCCATCAGGTAGCTCTGGATGTCGGGATAGTCGAGGAGCACCGTGCCGGTCTTCGCTGTGATCTTCGGTTGCACCTTCCAGCCCAGATCGACGGTCCACGGCAAGTCACCAGCCGCTCTCACGCCGGCCGCAAAGCTGTCGCGCATCGCCAGGGCCGACGACGACATGACATAGGGGATGTTCGAGCACATCATCCCGACGACCCCCAGCGCGGCGAGGCGGTCCCGGTCTGACCGGTAGTGAACCTCCCAGACGATGACGGGCTTCTTCGTCGCGACCAGATCTGTGATGAACTCGTCGGTTGCCGAGTGGTGAGCTCCCAGGTAATCAAAGCTGTCGACGATATCCTGAGTCGGCTGGATCTCCGACGTGAAGTACCCCCACGCTTTGTATCCACGCTCGCGTGCCAGCTTGTGTTGTTGCCCGCCGGCCCATTGCTTCCACACCATGTGGCTGGTGGCGTCTGGATAGGAGTCGAGCAGGTCGAGGAGCGCCTTCGTGTTCGTCCCCTGCTTGTCCTCGATGAAGAGAACTCTGCCGTCAGCGAGCTCGTCCAGTACATCCTTCAGAAGCGGTATGGGTTCCGGGGCGACGCTCGGGCCGAGCCACGCAGTGGCGTTGTTCTTCAGACCTGACAATTCTTTCCAGGTCGTGTCTGCAATCTTGCGGTCCACCCCGGTCAGTCGTTGCGTGGTCTGGTCGTGGTGGCAAACGAGCACACCGTCGGATGTCGCGTTCACCGAAATCTCAATGGCATGCGCGCCCGCCTCCGCGGCGCTCCGGTAAGCGGTCGCTGTGTGCTCCGGCCAGTTATCACCGGATCCTCGGTGGGCGATGTAGAAGGGAGCGAGATCGAACAGCTGGGCAATGGTCGCCACTCCCGCGGGGCTGACGGGTGTCGGCGGATTCGGGGCTGCCGGCCGAACGTCTGGCCGCGCGCACGAGGAGAGCAGCAGTACTGCTGCTCCCCCCAGAACGAGGTGTCGTCGCCCAATCCCCACTGACGTCATCCGGTCAGCCGATCGGTGTGTAGGTGAGGGTGAGCACGGGGCGGTAGGACGCTGTCGCGGCTTCGCTTGACCAGAGCCGCACGTTGTCCGTGCCGTTTCCAGCGAGCCGCACCGATATGGTTTGCCCGAGAAGGGCCTGTACCGCCCCGACGGAAAGTGCACTCGAGTATGGGCTGTTGGTGGCCGTCGCCCCCGTAAACGTACCGAGCGTCGGACCGGTGGCGGTCGGCCGATTCGCCCATGTCACCCCCGCCTCGGTCCAGTTGCCGGTGACGACCGCGAAGGTGAACGCGTCAACGGAGCCTGCGGCGGCATCCGTCGATGTCCGGAATGAGAGGCTTGCGCCGCTCAGGGTGTGGCCGGCCGGCGCGGCAGGAAGGGTGAACCGGAGGAACGACTCAACGAGTGATGTACCCGCACCACGCGCAGACAGCTGTGTGTTGGTCCCGTAATTCGTCGACGGGGCCGCCTGAAGCACCATGGCATCATCCGTCGGAGCAACCTGCACTGTGACCGGTGTCCCGGTCGACGCTGTCACTGTCGCTGAAGCCGCAGCGGATGCTCCGCTCACGTTCCCAGCGGCGTCTCGCGCCGTCACTTTGTAATACCAGGTCCCGGCAGCCACCCCGGTGTTGGTGAAGGACGTACCCGTCGCATCACCGATTCGGTTTGCCGCTGCCACGGCGAAGCCGCTCGTCGTGCCCCGGTGGACCGAGTATCCGGTCACGCCGACGTTATCGGTCGACGCCGCCCAGTTGATGGTGACGGTGGACTGGTTGACCGAGGTCGCGACGCCGGTCGGGGCCGATGGTGCGATGGAATCCGCCCCCGCGGCGACGGTCACCAGACTGGAGGCTGCCGACGCAGCACTGTTGTTGCCCGCCGCATCTGATGCCGTGACCCTGTAGTAGTAGCCGCCAGGAGCCAGCCCGGCATCGGTATACGAGGTACCGGTGACTTGCGCGATCCTGCTGGTGGCGTTGGCCGTGAACCCGGGAGACGTGCCACGGTACACGGCGTATCCCGTGACCCCGACGTTGTCCGTCGCGGCAGCCCACGATACCGACGCGGAAGTGCCGCTGCCGGTAGCCGTCACGCCCGTCGGGGCGGATGGAGCGACAGCATCCGGAACAGGCGCATAGTGATTCTGCACCTGCTGGGCACTGAGTGCGTTGGTATAGACGGCTGTTTCGTCGATCTGACCGCCGAAGAAGTCGGAGGATGGGCGATCCGGCCAACCGTTGAGGTTGTCCCCACCGATGCGCCACACACCCCAGTATGACTGGGCTGCGGTTGTGGTGTTCTGCCCGAGAAGAGTGCCGTCGACATATAGCCGCATTCCGTTCGCGCCCTGAGTGGCCACGACGTGGTGCCAGGCACCGTTGTTATACGACGCTGCGGTGCGAAGAGTCACCGGGGATCCGGTGTAGACGCCGAAGGTCAGTCGCCCGCTGTTGTCCATGTAGATGTGGCGGTCGTAACTTCCGCTGTTTCTCGTGGCGCCAGTGTCCGTCCGCGGGCGGCCGTTGCCATAGCCGACGATCTTTCCGCCCGTGGTCGTCGTCGTCTTGAACCACGTCTCGATCGTGTACGTGGAGGGCGCTGGAGCGTAGTTGTCCTCCCAGACGTAGTCGTCGACGTCGTCGAATCGAGCTGACCCACTTGTGTCTCCGGAGAACGCTCCGTCGGTTGCGTGGCCGAGCCCATTCTCGGCGATGCCGCTCAGACCGTCCGTCTTCGTCGCGGCAGCACTCTTGTCCTGGATCCACGTGCCGGTCGTGCCGTCGTACTGCCAGTAGAACTGCGGGTTGTCCGCGCGCACGCGCGCCGGATAGTTATTCGTCGCGGCGGTGGCCTGCGCAGAAACCGCCGAGGAGAGCCCGCTGGTGTTCGTGCCGTCTGAGGCGGTCACCCGATATGAGTACGAGCTACCCACGCTGACTGCCGTGTCGACGAACGTGACTTGTGGGCGCTTCCACCAGACCGAGTTCGCCTGGCCGGTCCAGATGGGCGTTGAGGAACCGTTTCGGTAGACACGGTAGGTCAACACACTGTCGTCGGGGTCCACCACGGTCCGGAAACGAACCTGAATCGAACCGGAACTGGTCGCCTCTGCTCTCACGACCGGGACGGGCGGGTTCCCCGTGTCAGTGGAGCTGAAGCGCGTCAGACCCTGCTGGCCAGCGCCGTTGATTCGGGTGAATTCACCTCCGGCCCACAGATACGGGCGGCCGGTCGCGCTGCCGGTCGCTACCGTGAGCGCGCGGGGACCGATGCCTTCACCGGTGCCGTCGTTCGCGAGAGGATTCCAGCCGAGGAGCGCCGCGTTGTCAGCCCTTTGAGCGATGAAGTACGAGCGCTTGCCATCCTGGAATGCACCGATGGACGAGCAGTCGTGTGCATGGTTCGCGGAGTACAGCGTTCCCTGATACTCCAGGACCGCTTGCGTGGCACCGAGACAGTTGTCCCGCCATTTCTGTTCGAGCGTGGTCCAGTCGATAGCAAACCGCCCGTCGAAAACTCCACCCCCGGATCCCTCGTTCGCGCCGTAGAAGGTGTTGCCACTCGAGTAAAGCCCCTTGGTCACGGAGTTCTGGTGAATGAAGCCCACCGGGTAGTTGCGGATGTTCGTCCCTGACGATCCGTTGACCACCGCGATCGAGTGCGAGGCCTGGCCGTTGACTGCGAAGAAGTCACCGCCGAGGGCAACCCTCGACCCATCGGGTGAAACGGAGACGGCGCGACCGATCCGGTCCGCGTTGGCTACCCAGGGCAGGAGCGCGCCAGTGGTCGCGTTCAGGGCTGCGAAGCGCAGCCTCTGCTGGCCGGCCACGCTCTGGAACTCTCCGGCGATGTACAGGGTGTTGCCGAAGACCGCCATGCCGTTGACGAACGATGAGACGCTCGAGGCGCGGAACGGGCGAACGGTGCAGGCCTGTACGTCCAGCGCGGCCACCCGGGCGACGCTGACGCCGCCGATGTTCGAGAAGTTTCCGCCGACATAGACCGTGTTGCCGTCGGGGGATGCAACAACCGCGCGAACGGTGGGCGTGCCGCCAGAGAGCGCGATCGAGTATTGACAGCTGTCGGGCTGGCCGGTCTCCGCATTGAATATCGCGAGCCCGTTGCGTGTCTGAGCGGCCCCTGAGCCCCCCGTCGGTGGCCGGATCTGCGAGAACGTGCCTCCCGCGACGACTTTCCCGCGCGACTGCGCGAGACCACGCACAACCCCGTTCGTCTGCCAGGTCGGGAGATTGTCTGCGCTGAAATGCACACCGGGAGAAAGTGCGGATGCCGTCGGCACGCTCGGAGCGGCGATGATCGCTCCGAGGACAAGGGCAAGGACAGCGACGCTGCTGCCCAGAATGCGTGGACGCATGAATGCCTCGATCAGATTGTGGTGGCCGCTTCCGGCCGGTCGTGTTGTGTTGTGTTGTGTCATCCCATCGCCGGCGCGAAGCGTCTCCGGGGAAGCGAGTTTGTCATGTGAAAGTTACTCACGTTTTTCTGGGGTCGGCAACCACCCCAAGAGAGGGGCAAGAGCATTCTCGACCTGCATACGCTCACAGGGCCGACACCGGATCCAGCCCGGCATCGGCCCTGTGAGCCCGATCTCGTCAGCCGATCGGCTCGTAGTTGAGTGTGAGCACGGGACGATAGGCGGCTGCCGCTTCAGACGACCACAACCGCAGGTTGTCCGATCCGTTCCCAGCGAGGCGGATTGAAACGGTCTGGCCAAGAAGCGACTGCACGCTCGAAGCGTCGAGGACACTTGAGTACGGCGTGTTCGTTGCGCCTGCCCCTGAGAGCGTCCCGAGCGTGGCGCCGCCGGCAGTCGGCCGGTTCGCCCAGGTCACCCCGTCTTCGGTCCAGTCACCGGCGACGGTCGCAAAGGTGAAGGTATCCACCGAGCCCGCTGTTGGGTCCGTTGATGTCCTGACGCCCATCGTCGCACCCACGAGGGCGTATCCCTCAGGCGCAGCCGGCAGGGTGAAACGGAAGAACGCCTCGATCAACGACGTTCCCGTTCCACGCGCAGACACCTGGGTGTTGGAGCCATAGTTCGTTCCTGCACTCGCCTGGAGAACCATCGCGTCATCGGTTGGTGCCACCTGCACAGTGATCGGTTCAGCCGCGGGCGCGGCAACGGTGGCGGATGCCGCGTCGGATGCCGCACTCACGTTGCCTGCGGCGTCCCTGGCCGCAACCCGGTAGTACCACGTTCCGACACCGACGGAGGTGTTGGTGAACGTTGTCCCCGACGCCTCGCCGATCGCGCTGGACGCATCGGCCGTGAAACCGCTCGATGTGCCCCTGTACACGGTGTAGCCGGTGACGCCGACGTTGTCGGTTGACGCCGTCCAGCTCACCGAGACCGCCGAGCCGTTGACCGACGTCGATACTCCGGCAGGCACCGATGGGGCGGCCGCGTCCGGCGCGGGGCCCGCACCGGGGGTGAACGTCAGCGTCAGAACCGGACGGTATGAGGCGTTCGCTGCCTCACTTGACCACAGCCGCACGTTGTCCGCCCCCGAGCTCGTGAGCCTCAGGGATGCCGTCTGGCCGGTCAGCCCGGCGAGAGCGCCCGGCGCGAGCGTCGACGTGTAAGCGGTGTTCGTGGCTGTTGCGCCCGAGAGCGTTCCCAGCGTCGTTCCGCCCGCCGTCGGCCGGTTGTTCCAGGTGATCGCTCCTTCTTCCCAGCTGGGGGCAACGAGCGAATACGAGTGCGTGTCCGTCGACCCTGCCGTCGAATCAGTGGACGTCCGAACAGCAAGGCTCGCACCGCTGAGGGTCGTTCCCGCAGGAGCGGCTGGAATCACGAACTTGAGGTACGACTCGATTGCTGAGCTGGACGCCCGGGCGGAGATCTGGTTGCTGGAACCGTAGTTCGTCGAAGGCGCCGCCTGAACGACCATCGAGTCTTCCAACGTCGGAACCTGGATCACGACCGGCTCTCCGGCCGGCTCCCCGACGGTCGCGGAAACCGCTGCTGTCGGAGCACTCGAGTTACCGGCGGCGTCGACCGCCGTAACCCGGTAGAACCAGGTTCCGTCCGCCACCTCGGCGTCGGAGTACGACGTGGTGTCGGAGTCGCCGATCCTGCTCGCCGCGTCTGCAGCGAAGCCGGCCGTCGTTCCCCGGTACACGACGTACCCCGTGACCCCGACATCGTCGGTCGCGGGAGTCCAGGTCAGGTCGACGGTCGAGCCGTCAACAGCCGCCGTCACATTCGACGGAGCTGTAGGGGCCTGGGTGTCGACGATCACGATCGTCGCCACGTTCGAGGAGGCGGATGCAGCGCTGGCGTTGCCCGCCGCGTCGACCGCGGTGACCTTGTAGTAGTAGCTCCCGGCCGCGAGGCCCGCATCCGTGTACTGCGTGCCGGTAGCTTCGGCGACGAGGCTTGATGCATTCGCCGTAAATCCACTCGTCGTTCCGCGGTAAACCACGTACCCGGTGACACCGACGTTGTCGGTCGATGCACTCCAGTCGACGTCGACCGTCGACTCATCGACCGTCGCGCTGACGCCCGTCGGGATCGATGGAGCCGTCTCGTCCGGCGCAACGACGGTCACTTCTGCCGAGGCGTCGGACGCCGCGCTGGCATTGCCCGCTGCGTCAACGGCCGTCACCTTGTAGAAGTAGTCCCCTGGTTCGAGACCAGCGTCGGTGTAGGTGGTACCGGTGACCTCGGCGATTCTGCTGGACTCGTTAGCCTCGAAGCCGGCAGCATTCCCGCGGTAGACCGTGTAGCCGGTGACACCCACGTTGTCCGTGGAAGCCGACCACGTGACAGCCGCACTCGATCCGCTCACTGTTGCCGTCACATCCGCGGGCACAGAGGGTGCAACGGTGTCGGTGACTGTCACCTCGACGGCGCCAGTGGCAGCGCTCGCGTTTCCGCTGCCGTCGACAGCCGTGACGCGGTAGAAGAAGGTCCCGATCTCGGGCTCCTCGTCGACCCACGTCGTCGCGGAGACCTCATCCACAAGGCTCGCAGCGTCAGCGGTGAAGTCAGCGTCAGCGCCGCGGTAGACGCGGTAGCCCTCGACGGAGACATTGTCCGCGGACGCGTCCCACTCCAGCTCGACGGCACCTTCGGTGAAGGAGCCCTCAAGGTTGGCCGGCACGGTCGGTGCCGTTGTGTCGTTCAGGCCGATGCCATAGTGCCCCGCGACCTCTGCTGCGCTCAGTGTGTGAGAGTAGACAGCGACCTCGTCGATCGACCCGGTGAAGTAGAAGTTCGACGGAGCCGAGGGCCAGCTGTTGAGGTTACCCCCACCGACCCTCCAGAAGCCCGTGAACGACTCGTTTGCCGTCGTGCTGTTCGACCCGACGAGCGATCCGTCGACGTACAGCTTCATGCCCGCCGGATCCTGAACTCCAACAACGTGGTGCCATGATCCGTCGTTGTAGGTCGCCGGGCTCTGCAGGTAGACCTGCTGGCCCGTGTAGACACCGAAGATCAGCGTTCCCGAGTTGGTCATGTAGATCTGCTTGTCGTAGTTGGAACCGTTCCCTGTCTGGGTGCTCTCGAAGCCAATCAGTTTTCCACCGGTGGTCGAGTTCGTCCTGAACCACAGCTCGGTGGCGAAGGTACGCACTGAGCCACCGGCGACCGCAGTAGCGATCGTGCCGCTTTGGCTGCCGTTCGTGGTCGCCGCTGCGTTTCCGCCGACGATGCCGGTTGTGCCTCGTTCTACTGCAGCGCCGTAGACGCCGGGGGTCGCACCGAACATCGATGAGTCAGCGGCGGTTGTCCCATCGGTCTCGGCAAGTCGCCAGTACAGGTCAGGGTCACTTTCGTATACGGCCTGGCCGTAACCGTCGGCCGGTGCAGGGTTGATCTCGGCAGTGCCCCCGGCGACGGTGTAGTGGTTCAGGACCTGCTGGCGGTCGAGAACGGTACCGTAGATCGCTGTCTCATCGATCTGACCAGCGAAGAAATCGGACGAAGGTCGGTTCGGCCATCTCGAAAGGTTGTCGCCACCGATCCGCCAGACTCCGGAGTACGACTGCGCAGCGGTGGTTCCATTCGATCCCACCCGGACGCCGTCAACGTAGAGCGCCATACCGGTTGCACCCTGAGTCGCGACGATGTGGTGCCACTCGCCGTCGTTGTACGCTTCGGCACTGCGGATGTTCACCTGGGTCCCGGTGTAAACACCGAAGTTGAGTCGCCCGCCGTTTTCCATGTAAATGTGGCGGTCATAGCTGGAGCTGTTCACGGTGGCCCCGGTGTCGGTCCGGGGGCGACCGTTGCCGTATCCGATGATCTTCCCACCGGTCGTCGAGGTGGTCTTGACCCACGTTTCGATTGTGTAGGTGGTCGGAGCTGGGGCGTAATTGTCCTCCCAGACGTAGTCATCGACGCCGTCGAACACAGCCGAACCGGTGGTGTCACCGTCGAAAGCGCCATCAGCGGAGTTGCCAACTGCGTTCTCGGCGATACCGCTCATGCCGTCGGTTTTCGACGCGGAGCTGCTCTTGTCCTGCACCCAGGCGCCGGAGGTTCCGTCGTACTGCCAGTACAGTTGCGCCCCGTCGGCACGAACCTGTGCCGGGTAGTCAGCCACGGCGGCCGTCGAGCGCGCCGTCACGGCAGTTGAGAGACCGCTGGTGTTGGTGCCGTCGGACGCGGTGACTCGATACGAGTACTGGGTTCCCGGGGTGACTGCGGTGTCGACGAAAGTGACCTGTGGACGCTTCCACCAGACCGAGCTGGCGGTTCCCTCCCAGATCGGAGTCGACGAGTTGTTGCGGTAGACCCGATAGGTCAGCACGCTGTCGTCGGCATCGACAACGCTGCGGAATCGCACCTGAATGGACCCGGAACTCGTTGCCTGTGCTGTGGCGACAGGGGTTGGCGGGTTGCCGGTGTCAACCGGGCTGAATCGTGTGAGGCCCTGCTGTGCGGCACCGTTGATGCGGGTGAACTCACCGCCGGCCCAGAGATAGGGCTGTCCGGTGGAGTTGCCGTTCGCAACCACGAGAGCGCGTGGACCGATGCCCTCACCTGTGCCGTCGTTTCCTGCCGGCAACCAGCCGAGCATCTCGGCCGTCTCGGTGTTCTGCGCCGAGAAATAAATGCGGCGCCCATCCTGGAATGCGTTATTGGACGAGCAGTCGTGGGCGTGGTGCGCAGCGTACAGGGTGCCCTGATATTCAAGAACCGCTTGGGTTGCACCGAGGCAGGAGTCCCGCCATTTCTGGTTGAGCGTGTTCCAGTCGATCGCGAACCGGCCGTCGAAGACTCCGCCACCGGTCCCTTCGTTGCCGCCGTAGAAGGCGTCGCCGCTCGAGTACAGGGTCTTGGTGACCGATGTCCGCGGGATGAATCCAAGCGGGTAGTTGCGGATGTTTTCACCCGTCGTGCCGTCGACAACCGCGATGGAGTGAGAATTCTGTCCGTTGACGTTGAAGAAGTCCCCGCCGATGGCCACCTTGGAGCCGTCCGGCGACACTGCCACGGCCCGTCCGGTCAGTTCGGCGTTGGCGACCCAGGGGAGCAATGCGCCGGTGGTCGCGTTCACTGCCGCGAAACGGAGTCGTTCCTGACCGGCGACGGTCTGGAACGCCCCTGCGAGGTAGAGCGTCTCCCCATGAATCGCCATCCCGTAGACGAAGGAGGAGATGCTGCTGGGCCGGAAGGGCAGGACGGTGCAGGTGCTCACGTTCAACGCAGCGGCGCGGAAGACCGAGACACCGGAGATGCTCGAGAAGTTGCCTCCGATGTAGACCGTGTTCCCGTCATCCGAAGTGACGATGGCGCGCACCGTCGGAGTCCCGCCGCTGAGCGCGAGGGTGAACTGGCAATTGTCCGGCTGCCCCGTCTCCGCGTTGAATACGGCGAGCGCGTTTCGGTTCTGAGCCGTCCCCGAGCCGCCGGTCGGGGGACGGATCTGCGAGAACGTTCCGCCCGCGACGACCTTTCCGTTCGACTGGCCCAGCGCGTACACCACGCCATTCGTCTGCCATGTGGGGAGATCGTCCGCACTGAAATGCACACCGGGAGAGAGCGCTGATGCTCCCTGAAGCGATGGCGAGGCGACGACCGCCCCCAGGACAAGGGCAAAAATGGCAATGACGCTGCCCAGAACGCGTGAACGCATGGAGTCCCCGATCAGATGACGGTGCCGGCGCTGGCCGGCCCAAGGGTGGTAGTGGTGGTTCCGGATTCGGGTCGAAGAGACACCCAAAGCGCGGGTGGAACATGTGAAGGTTACTCACGTTTCTACGGGGGTGACAATTACCCCAAGTGAGGGGTAAAGCTGAGTGATCCTCGAATCGGTGGGATAGATTGCACACACAGACACTCCACCGCCCGCGCTCCGGGCATGACGTCAGGACCGCACAGTGACGACGTTCCGTTCAGCCCTCACCGAGCTCTCGCGCGCGCAGAAGCCGCGTAAGGGCGTCTCGCTCTACTCGCGGTTCGTCAACCGGCCGTTTGGCCGCGTCCTTGCGGCCGCTCTGCACCGCGCAGGCGTTGGCCCCAACCAGGTGACCCTCCTCTCCGCCATCGCGACCGCTTCAGCACTCGGAATCCTGGTGAGCCAGGATCCGACGCTGCTCACCGGGGTGGCAGTGGCGTCGCTGCTCGTCCTTGGCTTCGCTCTCGATTCGGCGGATGGCCAGGTAGCGCGACTGTCCAACCGCAGTTCACCGGCGGGTGAATGGCTCGACCACGTCGTGGATGCCGCGAAGATGGTGGCCGTGCATGGCGCTGTCCTCGTCGCCGTGTGGCTGCGGACGCCCCACGAGCCGGCATGGCTTCTTGTACCGCTCGCTTTCCAGATCGTCGCGACCCTCATGTTCGCCGGCGGCACCCTGACGGAGCTGCTCAAACGAACCCTTCCACCTGGTTCCACCTCGCAAGCTTCGTCGGCACCGTCGACCGCTCGCGCCCTCGCGCTCCTGCCCGCGGACTACGGAGTTCTGGCACTGTGTTTCGTCCTGTGGGGAATCCCGTCGCTGTTCCAGAGCGCGTATGGGTTGCTGCTCATCGCGAACACGATTCTTGCAGCCCTGCTCCTCGCGAAGTGGTTCCGCGAACTCAGAGCCGTCTAACGATCAATCAGAGGGCATTCTCGACTGTCTCACCGGTCTCTGGAATGAAGACGCGACTCGTGGAGGTCGACGTTCTCTCGAACCACGCCCCGCTTACTGGCCGCTTGTACTCAGCCGGGACTCCCGCCCACAGTCCGGGCATCGCATCCGCTTTCCGGTGCGGAAGGACAGACCCGGCTGCGAGAACAGACCTGGACGGCAGGTGAGCTCCCCCGAGCAGAAGGCATCGAGCTCCAACGAAGCTGCGCTCCCCAATGGTAATCGGATGCGCAACCTGGGCATCTCGACTCAGATCGACGCTGTGCGACAGGACACGTGTCTCGTGCCCCGCGATCGACGAGAGCTCGCCGATCTCCAGGGAGCCGGAACAGTCGAGCTGATGCCGGCTGGTGATCTTCGCGTGGGATCCCAATGTGAGAGACGCCCCACCCGGATAGAGCCTCGCGTAGACCGGATGCGACGAGATGACGTTCAGCCGGCCAATTGACGCGCCCGAGCCCACCGAGAGTATTTTCATGTGCTTGACGAGGTTCCACCTGCCGACCCGGCTGCGTGGGGCCATGACGACGGAGTCGACCCTCCAGACGAAATTGGATCGCGCCCGCGCTGTGTCATGAACGTCATGCCCCAGCCGCCTCAGCAACCGGTTCTTGCTTCGTCCGGCCGGCAGCAACCAGGCCGCCAGAAGCGCACCCGCTCTATAGGTATTCACGTTCGGGCTCCTCGTTGTGCGTTGCGAGCGGCGTGCTCGTTCGGTGCCCCATGAATCGGGCGATGCTGAACAATTGAATTCCGAGCCTGACGAGCAGTCCCGACAGTATCCCGGCGAGCGCACCTCCCGCTCCGAAGAAGACTGCACCCAGCGCAACGAGCGGCAACCCGACGATGCTGCCGGCGAGAGTTGCCGTCGCCACAATGTGGACCCGCTCGATAGCGACCATGACCGCTTTGCTGACCACCGATTCGAACATGTTCACAGCCACGAAGACGCTCATCAGGACGAGTGTCAACTGGGACGGCCGGATCTGCGCTCCTCCCAGCCAGAGGATGACGTACGGGGCGCCGACGTACATGAGAATGCCGAGTCCTGCCGTGAACAGGGCGGAGTACGTCAACGCCTTTCCGACGCGTCCCCGGAGTCTCTCACCGCTGGCTCGCGGCACCCAGCCTTGAAAGACGGTGACCATTGGGTTCAGCGCCACGGAGACCTGACGCTGCACCTTGTCGACGATGGCGTAAACGGGAAGAGCTATCGGGGCGACCGCCGACACGATGATGATGGGAGCTGCCACATAGCCGGCCGACATCAGCATCGAACTCATTCCCATTCCCTGCGAACGAAGGACGACAGGAGTCCGGCGGCGAGGCAGCCGCGCCGCTCTCGGGACACTGGCCGAACGGAAGACCCACACGGATGCGATGACGAACGCGGCAAGCATTCCCCCGAGTTGGCACAGAACGCCGACGAGGGCGCCGTTGCCCAGGAGCATGAGAACGATGCCGAGTCCCGTTCCGAGCACACGGGGAACAGTCTCAAGGACGAACATCGCATAGGGTCGCGAAAGCCCGACGAAATACCACCCGGCCGTCAGCCCGACTGTCGCTGTGGAGAGCGCACCAGCGACGGCCAGTTCCGGGCGCCCTGGCACGACGAGTAGAGCGACGAGTGCGGCCACTGCTGCGAACGGCACGAGCAGGAGGCACTTCACCCACAGTGATTCGGTGTACGCGCGCACCCTGTCCGGCGCGGTCGCACGAGCGATGACGGCTGGCCCCGTCAGCCCCCAGCCGTAGCCGATCGCCACCGCCGCGACAGCGCCGATCGATTGGCCGACTGCGATGGAGGCCCACGCCTGGGGCCCGTCGGCCGCGATCATCACCGGGATGATGGCAAGCGAGGCAATGGCGAGGACCAGCATCGAGACGCCGTATCCGACCATTTTGTTCGCGCCAAACGCGGCACCGGCCAACCGACCTGCCCCTCGCGACACGACTCCCCCTCCTGGGAGTTCCACCCAGCAAACAGCACGGAAATCCGTGCCCACCCACGCTACCGCCGTTAGCGAGGATTCCTCAAATACCCCATAAGGGGGCCTTCGGAAAGCGCGCCTGACGCTTCGCACCGTGCGTACACTGACGGCATGGAGACGTTTGGCATTGACCCCGAATCGGCCACTGCGGAACGAGTGGATTCGCCAGCACCCGCCGTGTCTCGCCGGCATCTCGCCGGCTTCACCGGCGCAGGTTACGACAGGGGACGGAACACGCTGTGGCAGATCGGCTGGCTGCTCACGTCGGGTCTCGTCACGTCGCGGTGGTGGTGCCCACCATCGGTACGCGCTGCGATACTCCGCGGCTTCGGCGCCACGATCGGGCGCGGTGTGAACATCCGCCATGGGGTGCGAATTCACTGGCCGTGGAAGCTGACGATCGGCGACAACAGCTGGGTCGGCGAGCAGACCTGGATACTCAATCTGGAGCCCGTCACCATCGGCGACGATGTCTGCATTTCACAGGACGTCTTTCTCTGCACCGGCAGCCACGATCGTCGCTCTCCGACATTCGAGTTCGACAACGCACCCATCGTCGTCCAGGACGGGGCGTGGATTGCTGCACGGGCGACGATTCTTCGCGGAACGGTCATCGGGCATGACTCGGTCATTGGCGCAACCGCCCTTGTCCGGGGAAACGTCACCCCCGGATCGGTCCTTCTCGGCCCCACTGCCACGAACCACTTCCCGGGCGGGCGGGCCGCGTGAGGATTCTCTCGATCGTCACCCTGATCACACCCAACGGTGATTACGGCGGCCCGGTGCGGGTCGCCCTCAACCAGGCGAAAGCGCTTATGGCACGCGGGCACGACGTCATGGTCGCAGGCGCGCACCGGGGTTTCGCCGGCGCAGTACCCGACGAGCTGGATGGGGTTCCGACCGCGCTCTTTCCGGGACGAACGATCATTCCGCGCGTCGGCTTTGCCGGTCTTGCGTCTCCCGGTCTCGATCGCTGGCTGCGACGTAACATCGGGGGATTCGACATCGTGCATATCCATGCGGCCAGGGACTTTGTCACGCTCCCCGCCGCACGGCTCGCTCGCCGAGCGGGTGTTCCGTTCATTCTCCAGACCCACGGCATGATCGATCCGTCGTCGAACCCCCTGTCACGACCGCTCGACACCTTTCTCACTCGCCCGCTCCTCCGCGAAGCGAAACGGGTTTTCTATCTCACCCCGGAAGAGAAACGGGGACTCCTTGCTGTGGGCGGGAGCGACCTTTCCCTCCAGGAGCTGTCGAACGGTGTACCAACTCCAGGCGCTGCACCAGCAAGACCCGGATCGACCGAAGTTCTGTATCTGGCCCGCCTCGCCCCGCGAAAGCGCCCGATGGTATTCGTCGAGACCGCGAACCGCCTGGCCGCCGAACACCCCGGAGTCCGGTTCACGCTTGTCGGACCAGACGAGGGAGAGGGCCCGGGCGTCGCGCGCGCGGTGTCGCAGGCCACGTCTGGCCATCTGACATGGGAGGGCCCCCTCGCTCCCGAGGAGACCGGCCGGCGGATGTCGTCGGCCTCGATCTACGTGCTTCCGTCCGTGGATGAGCCGTTCCCGATGTCCGTGCTCGAGGCGATGGCGCATGGCCTTCCGGTTGTGATCACAGAGTCCTGCGGTCTTGCACCGATCGTGACTCGTGCCGACTGCGGCATCGTCACAGATGAGAGCCAGGAAGCCGTCGACGAGGCGGTTCGCCGGCTCCTGTCCGACCCGGAATCGGCCTGGGAGATGGGGGAACGGGGCGCACGCACCGCCCGCGACGAGCTCAGCATGCCTGCCGTCGCTGACACTCTCGAGGCTGTCTATTCCAGTTGAGCGGCGTCCGGCTGCCGAGGGCGGCTCCTGACCACGAGGACACAGGCTACGGCGACCGCCATTGCTCCTGTGGCCTGCAGCAGCGACCCCCTCATGAGGATCGTCATGTAGACGGGGAAGATCGCACCGACGATCGACCACAGCCCGCCGGACGCGAAGGACAGGAGCAGGCGCGTGTCCATGAAACGCAGGCCAATCCCGACGAGGGCGAAACCGACGATCAGCGCGATCACACCTCCGTTGACGAGCATCTCCGCCCAGAGTGGTGCCGACAGGTTGTCGAAACTGTAGCCCCGGTATTGGGCCAGCAGGATTCCCGTGTCCGTCGGCTTGTCAGCCCACAAGGAGCGCGGAACCCAGAACAATGCACTCCCCAGGATCTGGCGGAGCGGAACGACCAGCCCGTCGACCCAGTACGAGAACGCGTTCGCCACCTGCCAGAACGCGTCGTAGTCAGGGTTGCCCATGTATTCACCGAAGAACCCGTTCCTGGTGAGGTTGACCTCCTCACTGCGGAAGGCATCGGCGAGCGGGAAGAGGAACAGGAATGCCCCAAGCGTTCCGGCGAGCGCCAGCCTTACTCGCTGTGGTGTCAGCATCGCACCCGCGTATGAGATCAGCGCAAAAGCGACAGTTCCGAACGTGTACCGGGCGCTGCCAACCGGGTTGACGATCAGCAGGAGCACGACGACACAGGCGACAAGCCCGGCAAGGTACCACCGCGCCACGGGCAACCCCCGTGAACCGCGACGCAGCTGAGCGAGAGCTCCGGCACCGACGAGGAGTGGATAGATGGCCAGTGCATACATGATCGAGCGCACGGCCGGGTCCGGCCATGCCGCGTTTCGTGCGTCGAACGACGCCTCCCTGCTGCCGAGCAGCGCTGCAGGCCCGACAGACGCGAGGAAGTAGGCACTCGCCAGGAGACCGAACCCAACCAGAAGCAGGGTGCGCGATCGGTCCACCTGGGCAATCACTGCCCCACCCTCGATGAGACCGGAAGAACCCGGTGCAGCGCGACGTCGCTCCCGACCGATCCACACGGCCCGGAACACCTCGTAGGTCAGCAGCCCGGCGCAGACGACCAGGGCGGTCGGCACGTACAGGCCTTCGTCGATCCCGGGGGTCGTCCGTGAGGTCACGCCGGAGCGGATCTGAACCGTAGGCGCGATCCCCATGAAGATGTAACAGAACATCCAGAAGAAAAAATCGAAGAGCCGCGGAGCGCCGGTGACGATGAGCCAGGCCAGCCGGATGCCGCCCCACACGATGATCGACAAGGTGAAGATCCAGGCGTCACTGCGACCGACGTCGTCGATCTGGGCAACAAGAGTGACAGGGACGACCCCTGCCAGGACGACGGCAACCGCAACCAGAGCGGCTGACCTCCCCCACTGCCCGTTGGGCGGTACCTCCGCAACGCCACCTGCCTTCACCGTTCCCGTCGAAGTCACAAGCGGCAACCCGCCGGAGAAAGACTCGGCACAGCGCACACCCATAACAGGGCACAAAGCTGAGATCCGCTCACGTCTGGGGGTGTCATGTGCATATCATGACATACGTCAGCGCAGGCGCCCACGCCCGATTCGCCCCCGAAACGGGGCAAATCACGCAGTGCGAACGCCGGGAACCAGACGCTGGCAATCGCCAACTTTTCGAGGGGAATAACAGTGGAACACCGGGGACTTCTCAACCTGTTGAGGCTGCACTGGCTCAGCGTGCTCCTCGTTACCGCACTCGGTGGCGCGCTCGGATTCGGGTACACGTTGCTGGCCAGCCCCGAATACACCGCCGATACCGAGCTCTTCGTCGCTGTCTCCACTGGTGAGAACACGGGTGAGCTGGCTCAGGGGAGCAATTACTCCCAGCAGCAGGCCCGCAATTACAGTGCGGTTGCCACGCGGGAGATCGTGCTCCAGCCGGTAATCAACACTCTCGCGCTTGACACAACGGTCAAGGCGCTCCGCAAACGGATATCGACGACCGTGCCACTCAACACGTCTCTCATCTCCATCTCGGTCAGAGACTCGGATGCTGAACGCGCGGCTGCCACCGCCAACGCAATCGCCACGAGCCTCTCGCGCTCCGTCGAGAAGCTGGTTCCGAAGCTCCCCGACGGCACCTTCCCCATCTCTCTCAAGACAGTGCAGAGCGCGACAGTGCCAGCATTTCCGTCGTCCCCCAGCATCAGCCTCTCGGTGGCGCTCGGTCTGCTTGCAGGACTTGCCCTCGCCGTCGGCGGAGTTGCGATCAGGGAGTACGTCAATGCGAAAGTGCGTACCGCAGAGCAGATCAAGGCAGCGACCGGCTCCAATCTTCTCGGCTCGATCGTTTATGACAAATCAACGGCGGCAGATCCGATGGCTCTCCGATCGAACAAACTGTCGCCTCGAGCGGAGGAGTTTCGTCAGCTCCGCACCAACCTGCGCTTTCTGCAGGCCGACGATGACCACAAAGTCTTCGTGCTTACGTCATCCATCCCTGGAGAAGGAAAGAGCGCAACGGCCGCCAACCTCGCCGCCACCATCGCGGCATCCGGAGCGTCCGTCTGTCTCGTCGAAGCGGACCTCCGCCGGCCGACCCTGGGAGGGATCCTCGACCTGGAGGGCGGAATTGGCTTCACGACACTACTCGCCGGCGAAGCGGACCTCGACGACGTGCTCCAGCCGTGGGGCAAAGACGGACTTCGCGTCCTACTCTCAGGGGAGATCCCGCCGAACCCGAGCGAGTTGCTCGGATCCGCTCGGGCAGAAGAGATTCTCACGTCGATCCGGGACCGCTTCGATGTCACGATCATCGACAGCCCTCCGCTGATTCCGGTTACTGATGCCACCATTCTCGCTCGCCTCTTCGGTGGTGCGATCCTGGTCGTCGGCGCCAAGAAGGTGGAGACGCGTGAACTTCGCAGGGCCGTCGAGCGCATGTCCGTCGTTGATGCGCCCATCCTCGGAACCGTGCTCAACCTCGCACCGGCCAGCGTCATGGGACGGTATCGAATGACGTACTCGCCGCAACCCGCCCCGAAAGCGTCGTCACGCCCGTCGCGAGACAAAGTCCGGCCGGCCACCACCGCACCGGCGCCGATTCCCCTCAACCCGCCTCCGGCCGACCCACCCCTCCCCGCACCCAAAAAGCCCCGGGTTGATGTTCGATGACGCCAGCAAACGTGCTGCCGCCTGTTGCCCACCCGGGTGGAATGATCCTCTTCGTCTGCACCGGTAACGTCTGCCGGTCGCCGTACCTCGAACTCGTCCTGCGAAACCACCTGGCCCAGCGCCACATCACGTCAATCGCCGTGCGCTCTGCGGGCACGGAGGCGCTTCTGCATCAACCTGTCGCGCCACCGATGGCCGCCATCCTCGAGCAGGTCGGCATCAGGACAGACACGTTCCGCTCGCGGCAACTGGAGCGGCAGATGGTGCGATCGGCCGATCTCATCCTCACGGCGGAACGAAGTCACCGGTCGGTGGTGGCACGGATGCATCCGCCCGCCCTTCCGCGGATCTTCACGCTCCGCCAGGCCGCGAGGCTCCTTCAGTTCGCACCGCTGGATGCACCGACCCTTCCGGATGAGAATGCCGTATCGAGGCTCACCAGGCTGATTGCTGCGGGTCGCGGGTTGAACCAGCCATCGGCGGGTGACGGCGATGACGTCATGGACCCGTGGCAGCAGTCGGCGTCCACCTACCGCACGGTGGAGGGAATGCTGAAGGAGCCGCTCGCTGTGCTCGCGAATGCTCTCGCGGCCCAAACGAACGGCTCCTCTATCACTGGCGGGTGATCAGCGCTTGCTGCTCACTCCGTAGTACTGCAGGTCCTGCACCAGCGGTGTTGCAACCACGGTGTACGGCGATGCGACCGAAGCGATGGTCGACCCGCTCCGCGTGGCGCTGGCCGATACCTTACCCAC
Source organism: Mycetocola sp. TRD_SC_2 (assembly GCF_055361225.1). NCBI lineage: Bacteria > Bacillati > Actinomycetota > Actinomycetes > Micrococcales > Microbacteriaceae > Mycetocola > Mycetocola sp. TRD_SC_2. The sequence goes on from NZ_CM143954.1 coordinate 2,552,822, forward strand.
AACAAGCGGGACGGTCTTGGCGTATACACCGGCAGGAGCGTCATATGTCGTCTTCGAACCACCGACGGTGACCGTGACGCTCGCGGGCGCCGTGAGCATGGTGAGGACTTCGACCGTGTTCCTCGGGCTCGTCGAGCTGCCGCTCAGCGTCGGCGACGCAAGCTTGTGCGACGTCGATGGCTTCGCGTTGTAGGCGTGGATGCGGTGAGTCACATACATCGCGTCCTCTGTTGTCGTCGACTTGCCCGTCTTGAAGCGGTTGACGTAGTACTCGTTGATGTCGAGGAAGGTCGAACCGTGCGCGGCGCTCGGAGCGAACTGCGTCGACTCGCTGTAGTCGTTCCACGTCACCATCTGCACTGAGTCTGCGCCATCGGTAATGGCCCGGGTCCACATCGCACGGAGAGTTTCCGTGTTGGCGGACTCGTCATAGATCGCCGCTCGGGGCCGAACGTCCTGGACGGCAATGGGCGCCATCCATTCCAGGCCAAGTGCATGCGCACGGGCAACGTTGTTGGGACCATTGGTGACCGTGGACACGGTCCGGGTGCCCCAGTTGCCGACTCCGTCACTGATCGGCGCGAACGCCTTCATGTTGGTGTCACTGGCGTTGAGGAAAATCGCGCTGAACGAGACGGTAATTCCCCGGCTCTTCAGGCCCGAAATGATCGAGGACCACCACGACACACTCTTGTTCTCCGCCTTGAAGGACGACAGTGCCGGCGCACCGTTGTCTGCCTTCTCCACGGAGGAGTACGCGTACAACTCGGCCAGTTTGGCGGCGATCGCCGCGGGCGTCTGCGATCCGATGTTGGCAGACGCATCGATCATCGGGATGATCGTGAAGTTCGGGCTCACGGCCGCTGCCGCTTTCATCAGGTTGACGCTGGCTTCCCAGTTACGACCTGATGTGCTCATGATGTTCAGCGTGAATCCGTCGATTCCCGCGTTCATGGCCTGGCGAACCTCGGTCTTGAGGTCCTGAATCTTCCAGTCCGAGCCGCTGAGCGGAGCGCGCCCGATCGGCCGGTCACGGAGGAGACCGCCGTATGCAGAGTGGATCCCATTCTCGCCGGAAGCCTTGAGGTAGTTCTTCGCGTAGTAGTCGTTCGCCGGTGCCGCATTCTCAATGGAGATCGGGTACGGCGGGAAGTAGTGAGCAAACACCTTCTTGCCGTTGGAACCCGTCGGCTTGGCGACAGGAGCAGGTACTGGTGCCGGCGCGGCGACCGCAGCCGCGTTCTCGACGGTCACGCGGAGCTTCGGCAGCGAACTGGAGCCCGCTGAGAAGTTGTTGCTGACGTACTTCTGCGTGTAGTTCAGGCCGAAGGCCATCTCCTTGGAGGTGACAGCGCTCAGGTTCGAGAGCGGAACCGTGAGGCGTGCTCCGGTCTTAGCGACGGGCATAGCCGTGTTGAGCGCGGTCCCGCCGAGGGCTGGCTTGTTGGCGTGAGTCAGCGTCTTCTCAGCCCAGGTCGTGGACGTGGGGCGGATGACGACTCCTCCGGTCGTCGCGGTGCTGTACGAGACGTTCAATTCGAGGGACGCCTTGACGACCTTCTTGCCCGCCAGCTCGGCGCCGTTGAACTTCAGGTACGCGGTGTCCTGCGAGCTCGATGCGCTCAGGTACGGCTTGTCTCCGAGAGGAGTGCTCGGGGTTCGTGCGGATGACCAGGTGGCTGCGGTCGGTGAGAGGACCACTTCCGTCGTCGTCACCGCTGCGGATGCCGCGACCGGCATCATCACGGACGACGCCAGGGCAAAAATAACCGCGCCGGCTAAAAACCGCCAGCGCGGGATCTGTCGCGGTTCGGGCGCGACATCGGTATTCAAACTATGCATTTATATAACATTTCCCTTACGTATGTTGACCCCCATAAGTGGGCCATGCTACGTGATTAATGAGACAGTGTCACATCGACGACCTACGGCGCCACGCTACACGACAACCCGTGTCCCCCACCTAGGGGGTATCACTAGGTGGGGAATCCGGATTGATCAGGCCAGACCCTCCTGATGGGCAAGAATCACGGCCTGCACCCGGTCGCGTAACTCGAGCTTTTGCAGGATGCGCCCGACGTGGGTTTTGACCGTCGATTCGGAGAGGAACAACGCTCGCGCGATCTCCGGGTTCGACAGCCCTTTGCCGATCGCCTCGAGGACCTCCCGCTCTCTCTCGGTCAGTACCGCGAGGCGCCCCGGTCCAGCCGTCGCTCCTGCAACGGGGAGTTTCCCACCGAAGAGATCGAGCATCCGTCGCGTGATCCGGGGCGAAACGCTCGCCTCACCTGTTGCGACCGCACGCACGGCACTCAGCAACTCGGCCGGAGGCGCGTCCTTGAGGAGGAATCCGCTCGCCCCGGCGTTGAGCCCGCCGAACGCATACTCGTCGAGGTCGAACGTCGTGAGGATGATGACCTTCGCGTCCGGGCGGTCCGCGATAATTCGCCGCGTCGCCTCAATGCCGTCGACGGACGGCATCCGCACATCCATGAGGATGACATCGGGGCGCAGAGCAGCGGCCCGCTCGATCGCGGTCGCTCCGTCTGCCGCCTCCCCGACAACCTCCATATCGCTCTCACCGGCGAGCACCATGGCGAGACCCATCCGCAACAGGTCCTGGTCGTCAACGATCATCACGCGGATTGTCATGGGTTCTCTCCTGTTTCAGGCATAGTCATCTGCACGCGCCATCCTCCACCCGGCAACCGCCCACTCTTGACGGTTCCACCGAAGAGGGCGGCCCGCTCTGCCATTCCGATCAGTCCGCGCCCCGTCCCCTCCGACGCCGGCGCCTCCCCCGGTCCGCCGTCGTCGGTCACCGTGACGGTGACCGCGCCGCCGGAGCATTCGAGCACGACATCCACGCGGCTCGGCTGCCGCGCATAACGCAGAGCATTGGTCAGCGCCTCCTGCACGGCACGATAGATCGTGACTTGAGCGCCCTGGCCCACCGGGGGAACTCCGGTGACGGAGAGCGTGACCGGTAACCCGGCTGCCCGATAACTTTCGACGAGTTGAGGCAGTTCTTCGAGGGTGGGTTGGGGTGTGCGCTCGGCGAGCTCGTTCTCCTCGTCGCGCAGCACCCCGAGCAGTCGCCGCATCTCGGCAAGCGAGGCGCGCCCGGTCGACCCGACGTTGCGGATCGCGGTGAGCGACGCGTCGGGGTCTTTCTCCACCATCGCCTCGGCGCCGTCGGCCAGGCGGATCATCACCGACAGGCTGTGCGCAACGATGTCGTGCATCTCCCGCGCGATTCTCGATCGTTCGGATGCCGCGGCCAGCTGCGCCTGCTGGTCACGTTCTCGAGCCAACTGGCCGGCACGGTCGACGAGCGCACCGATGTATCGCTTTCGGTTGCCGATGTTGATGCCGATGAGCACCGCGAACAGTCCGACGACGATCGTGGAGAAGACATCGGCATCCGCCGGATCCGTCGCCATCCCCATCGTGGACAGGCCGGCAAGTGCGACAGCCAACGCGGTCGCTCCGAGGCCGATCCACGCCGCACGGACACTGTGGTGCACAGCGACCGAGTAGAGCGCGATGGCGAGCGCGATCCCGCCCATGCCGTTCGCGTCCCAGATGAACAACGCTGTCACCGAGATGGCGATGATGAGGGCGGTGACCGGCGCACTCCGCCGCTTGTAGAGAGCGACGCTGGTGACCACCCCCAGGAATAACGCGAGTGTGTTGGCTACCGGAGGGGTCGACCCGTCCAGGTAGGCAATGACACGGGCGATCCCCTCAGGAATCGCGTAAAGAAGCGTGATGAGGACATCGGCCGCGCGAGCGTGTCTCGCCCAGAACAGTCGGATGACGCCGGGTGCCCGAGGCAGACGAAGCTCCCCGCCCACACCCTCAGGGGTGTGCGACGGGGAGCTGTTCGGCGTCTCGGTCAGGCGTCCCTCCGCTTCATCAGGATGGCCCCAGCACTCAGCGAGGCGACCACCCAGCCGAGCACGACAAGCAACTGCTGCCAGGGCTCGAGGCCGCCGGGGATACCCGATTCTATTCCGAGGCCGCCGAGCCCCGCATCGGAGAGAAGATACGGGATCATGTTCGCTGCCCAGTCCGCGGGAATCAGCTGCAGGACGGTCGGAAGAATGAGGATGATGCCGAGCACAACGGCGATCCCACCGGCCGAGCTGCGCACCACGGCACCGACTCCGAGGGCGAAGACGGCGATGAGGGCGAGATAGAGCGCCCCGCCGACGACGGCACGCAGAACATCCGGATCGGTGATCGGGGCGGCAACGTCACTCGCCGCGAGGAACGGGCTTCCGATCAGGTACGCGCCGACCGTCGACACGAGGCCGACGACGAACGTCGCCGCGAACAGCACGATGCTCTTCGCCCACAGCACCGGGAGCCGCCTGGGCACCGAAGTGAGTGTCGATCGGATCATGCCCGTGCCGTATTCGCCGGCGATGAACAGCACACCGAGAACAGCGGCAACCAGCTGTCCGAGCGCAACGGGGAACGAACTCACCTGCATGACGATCGCGGTCTGGGCTTCTGCCGGGACCTGCCCCTCGATGCTGCTCGCCAGCGTCCCAGCCATCAGCGCGGCGAGTCCGATCGAGATCAGCACGAGGACGGCGTAGGACCAGACGGTCGAACGCAGGCTGCGCAGTTTGATCGTCTCCGAACGCAGGATGCCGGAGAAACGGACCGGATTCGTGGACGCGGCCGACGGTATCCGCAGGTGTGGCGCTTGTGGCGCAGGGGTCAGCGTTTCGGTAGTCATCGTGTGACCTCCAGGTCTCGTGCGGAGGCACCGGTGCGGTACTCCACGTCGTCATTCGTAAGTTGCAGGTAGGCCTCTTCGAGGGAGGCGTGGATAGGAGTGAGTTCGTGGAGGGCGATTCCGCCGAGCGCGGCAAGATCGCCGACGGAGCCCGCGTCGAGCCCGGTGACGGTGAGCAGGTCGTGTTCGACATGGGTGACCGTGACATCGGGCGATGCGAGTGCGGACGCGAGAACGGATGCCTGTGGTGAGCGAACCCGGACGCTCGCGCGGGCAGCCCCACCGATCACATCCTTCACAGCGGCATCGGCAATTACACGTCCCTTGCCGAGCACGATCAGGTGATCAGCGGTGACGGCCATCTCGCTCATCAGGTGGCTCGACAGCAAAACGGTGCGCCCTTCGGCGGCCAGGCTGCGGACCAGTGAGCGAACCCAGCGCACTCCTTCGGGGTCGAGTCCGTTGATCGGCTCATCGAGGATGAGCGTCTGCGGGTCCCCGAGCAGGGCAGCGGCGATGCCGAGCCTCTGCCCCATACCGAGCGAGAAGCCACCGACTCGCTTGCGCGCGACGGACTCGAGGCCGGTAAGTTCGATGACCTCCCGCACGCGGCGTTTCGGGATGCTGTGGGTTGCGGCGAGAGCGAGAAGATGGTTCTCGGCGCTCCGCCCCGTGTGCATCGCCTTCGCGTCGAGCAGCGCTCCGACCTCGTGGAGGGGTGAGGCGTGGTCGGCGTAGGGCCGACCGTTGACGGTGACCGAGCCGTGTGTCGGGCGGTCGAGTCCGACGATCATGCGCATCGTCGTGGACTTTCCTGCTCCGTTCGGGCCGAGGAAACCGGTGACGATTCCAGGCCGCACAGTGAACGTGATGTCGTTCACCGCGGTCTTGGCACCGTAGGTCTTGGTGAGGTTCTGTGCTTCGATCATGCTGCGAGATTACGAGCGAAACACGTGCTGTCGCGTCCTCCCGCGGGGCATGACTGCGGGTGATTCCTCGTACCGCGGTACCGTCACCCGTGGCACCGGCGGGCGTACTCCTCGAGCTGAGAGTTACAGCCGCGAACCGTCGACGGAGAACGTGTCGCAGGCGCCAGGCCCCTGTTCGTACCCGGTGGTGAACCAGCGCTGGCGCTGCTCACTCGAACCGTGGGTCCACGCCTCCGAATTCACACCCTGGCCTGAGCCCTCCTGGATGCGATCGTCTCCGACGGCTGCCGCCGCATCGAGGGCATCCGTCACTTGCGCCTGGGTCGGCGTCTCGAGGTAATTGGTCCCGCTGGCGTCGTCGGTTTCGCTTGCGCCGGCAACCCAGGCACCGGCGAAGCAATCGGCCTGCAGCTCGATTCTGACCGAGTCTGAGTCCGGGCCGGAACCCGAGCGGTCGGCGGATTCCATGATCCCTGAGATGGCCTGAATGTGGTGGCCCCACTCGTGCGCCGCGATGTAGAGCTGAGCGAGCGGGCCACCCGTCGTGGCAAACGGTGGCTCACGCAACTGCTGGAAGAAGGAGGTGTCGATGTAGATCGTCTCGTCACCGGGGCAATAGAACGGGCCGGTGGCGCTCGACGCTGCCCCGCACCCGGTGGTCGTCGACGCTTCAAACAGGGCAAATTCCGGAGTGCGGTACTCATTGCTCGCGACCGCGGAGTAATTCTCCAGCCAGAAATCGTCGATCGACGCTCCCGCTCCGACCATGAGGCACTCGACGCTCTCGTTCGCGTCCTCCCCGGTCTGACATTCGGCGAGCGATGTCGAGTCGGGCGCCGGTCCTCCCGCGCTGCCTCCCCCGCCGATGAATCCACTCAGGTCGACACCGGTGAACTGGGCGATGAGGAACACCGCAACGACGGCGAGACCACCACCGCCGACGCCGATGGCAGTTCCACGACCGCGGCCGCGCTTGCGAACGTTGCTGCCGGAGATGTCAGAGTTCGGGTTGAAAGTCACGGGCCCAATTTATCCCCGCGACGGCGGCCGGGCCACTGATTGCGCGGGGCCAGTGATCCGGGCTAGGACGCGAAGCGGTCCGTCGCCTCGAGCAGCGCATCGAGGATCCCCGGCTCGTCGAAGGCGTGCCCGGCGTCCGGGATCATTCGCAGCTCGGCGTGGGGCATCGCTGCGGCGAGCGCCCAGGCCGTCATCGGTGGGGTGCACATGTCGTATCGTCCCTGCACGATGACGGTGGGGATGCCACGAAGCCGGCCGGCATCCCGAATCAGCTGCCCGTCTTCCCACCAGCCGCCGTGCATGAAGTAGTGGTTCTCGATCCGGGCGAAGGCAACGGCGTATGACGGCTCCGTGAACCGCGCGATGTTCGCCTCGTTGGGCAGCAGCGTGATGGTGGAGGACTCCCAGCGGGACCACGCGACTGCGGCCGGGCCGTGGACCGCGGGGTCGGGGTCGTTCAACAATCGTGAGTACGCACGAATGAGGTGGGCGCGCTGGTCAACGGGGACCGGCGCGACGAATCCCTCCCACAGGTCGGGGAAGATCGCGGAGGCGCCGCCTTCATAGAACCAGTCCAGCTCGACCTGACGCAGGGTGAAGATACCCCGGAGCACGAGCTCACTCACGCGGTCGGGGTGTGTCTCGGCGTAGGCGAGGGCGAGCGCACTCCCCCATGACCCACCGAACACCTGCCAGCTGTCGACACCGAGGTGCTCGCGGAGCTTCTCGATATCGGAGACGAGATGCCAGCTCGTGTTCGCAGACAGATCGGCGTCCGGCGCGCTCGCGTGCGGCGTGCTGCGTCCGCAACCGCGCTGGTCGAACAGGACGATGCGGTACCGGGCAGGGTCGAACAGCCGGCGATGGGTGGCACTCGTGCCACCGCCGGGTCCGCCGTGCAGGAACACGACCGGCTTGCCATCCGGGTTCCCGCTGGTCTCCCAATAGACGGCCTGACCGTCACCAACGTCGAGGTGGCCGGCGTCGAACGGTTCGATCTCGGGGTAGAGCATGCGCATCCTTCGACGGTACTCCCGTCCATCCAGTGCCGCGCGTATGCTGTGCCCCATCAACGCTGTGCCCATCGATGCTGTGCCCCTCGAAATCGAGCCCGCCGCCATCGTGCCACCGAGACCGAGGAGTTCCCATGAACGCGACCACAACGGCAACCGTCACGCTGACCGGCGCTGGCGGCCAGATCGGCTATGCCCTGCTCTTCCGGATCGCCTCCGGCCAGTTGCTCGGGCCGAACACACGGATCCGCCTCAATCTCCTCGAGATCCCGGCCGGCCTGGCGTCCGCAGAGGGGGCCGCCCTCGAGCTGTCGGATGCCGCGTTCCCGCTCCTCGACGCCGTGTCCGTCACCGATCACGCGGGCACAGCATTCGATGGCGCCAACGTTGCGCTGCTCGTCGGGTCCCGGCCGCGCGGCCCCGGCATGGAGCGCGCCGACCTGCTGGCAGCCAACGGGGCCATCTTCGGGCCGCAGGGCGCAGCGCTCAACGCCGGCGCGGCATCCGATATCCGTGTCGTCGTCGTTGGCAACCCGGCGAACACGAACGCGCTCATCGCTGCGGCGCACGCCCCGGACATCCCGCGCGAGCGGTTCACCGCGTTGACCCGGCTTGACCACAACCGCGCTGTCGGGCTCCTCGCCGACAAACTCGCCGTACCCGCAGGCGAGATCGACGGCGTCGCGATCTGGGGCAACCACTCGGCGACGCAGTATCCGGACCTGTCGCATGCCACCGCGTCAGGCAAGCGTGTGCTGGCTCTCGTCGACGAGAGCTGGGTTCGCGACGAGTTCATCCCGCGGGTCGCGAACCGCGGCGCGGAGATCATCGAGGTCCGCGGATCGAGTTCAGTCGGCTCAGCGGCGAGCGCGACCATCGATCACGTGCACGATTGGGTGAATGGGCACCGCGGACGGTGGACGAGTGTCGCACTGCCCAGCGACGGAAGCTACGGCGTACCTGATGGCCTCGTGTCGTCGTTCCCGGCCGAGAGCATCGATGGGGCGTGGCGCATCGTCGACGGCCTCGAGATCGACGATTTCTCGCGCGAGCGGATCGACGCCTCCGTGGCGGAACTTGCCACAGAACGTGAGCAGGTGCAAGCACTCGGGCTCCTTTAGCATCTGGCCCGGTATCGGGCATAGCGTGGCGTCATGGACTATCGCTATCTCGGCAATTCAGGCCTCAAGATCACCGAAATCACCTACGGCAACTGGCTCACCCACGGTTCGCAGGTCGAAAACGACACGGCGCGCCAGTGCGTCGCCGCCGCCCTCGAGAGCGGCATCACCACGTTCGACACCGCGGATGCTTACGCGAACACCGCGGCGGAGACCGTTCTGGGCGAGGCGCTCGCCTCCGAGCGGCGTGAGTCGCTCGAGATCTTCACGAAGGTCTACTGGCCGACCGGGCCGAAGGGCGCGAACGACTCAGGACTCAGCCGCAAGCACATTCTGGAGTCGATCAACGGGTCCCTGACGCGACTCGGTACCGACTACGTCGACCTGTACCAGGCTCACCGCTACGACCACGAAACGCCACTCGAGGAGACGATGCAGGCGTTCGCCGACGTCGTCCGCCAGGGTAAAGCGCTCTACATCGGTGTCTCCGAGTGGGACGCCGACCAGCTGCGCCGCGGCAGCGCCCTCGCCAAGGACCTCGGCATCTCCCTGATCTCGAACCAGCCGCAGTACTCGATGCTGTGGCGTGTGATCGAAGAAGAGGTCGTTCCTGCCTCACTCGACCTCGGCATCTCGCAGATCGTCTGGTCCCCCGTCGCCCAGGGCATCCTGACCGGCAAGTACCTGCCGGGGCAGCCGCTGCCAGAGGGCAGCAGGGCCTCCGACGAGAAGGGCGGGGCGGATGCCGTCAAGCGCTTCCTCCGCGACGACGTTCTCACCGCGGTGCAGGCCCTCAAGCCGATCGCCGACGAGCAGGGACTCACCCTCGCGCAGCTCGCGATCGCGTGGGTCCTCGCGAACGACAACGTCGCATCCGCCATCATCGGTGCGTCTCGACCAGAACAGGTCCGCGACAACGTGAAAGCAGCGGGAGTGAAGCTTGACGCCGACACCCTGTCGCGCATCGATGAGGCCCTTGGGTCGATCCCGGAGACCGACCCGCGCAAGACGGTGTCGCCCGAGACGCGCCCGTCCTGAATCCTCTTCCCACTCCGAACGAAAGGCCGATCATGAGTCGAGTCGTCATCATCGGTGGGCATGGTTCCATCGCCCGCCTGCTCACCCAGCAGCTCGTCGCCCGCGGCGACAGCGTGGTGAGTGTTTTCCGTAACCCTGACCACCGCGCTGACATCGAGGCCCTCGGGGCTGAGCCGTTCGTGTGCGACGTCGAGACGGCATCCGCGTCGGACCTGGTTCCCGCGATGACCGGGGCGGATGCTGTCGTCTTCGCCGCCGGTGCCGGACCGAACTCCGGTGCGGCCCGCAAGCGCACCGTGGACTTCGAGGGTTCCGTGAAGTCGGCGGATGCTGCCCAGCAGGCGGGCGTGCAGCGGTTCGTGCAGGTATCGGCGATCGGCGTCGATGAGGGCCCTGCGCCTGACGCCGACGAGGTGTGGACCGCGTACGTCGAGGCGAAGCGGGACGCGGACGACGCCTTGCGGCGCACCGGTCTCGACTGGACCATTCTCCGGCCGGGCGGGTTGACCGACGACGAGCCGACCGACCTCATCACGCTCGGGGAGCACACCGAGCGCGACTCGATTGCGCGCGCGGACGTCGCGGGGTTCATCGCCGCGGTGCTTACGTTCCCGGAGACCGCCGGTCACTCCTGGGACCTCATCTCGGGTGAGACTCCGATCCCCGCGGCCATCGCGGCGGCGGTGTCTGCGGGCTGATTCCCCACGCGTGCGATCGGATCGCCGCACTGTGTCGTTCCTGCACCGCTCGAGCGACAGAGTGTGGCGATTCGTTCGTTCTGCAGCAGTTTGCGGTGATTCGACGCATCGATCGGGCCCAAAAGGTTGTTCCCGCATTCGATCAGTCCGAAAGGGCGACCCATTCGCAGGCTGAACGACCCTTTCGGACCGATCGATCGGGAAACAAAAACGGCGGCGGCTCCCGGGAGGGAACCGCCGCCGTTTCGCGAGTCTCGCGTTACTTCTTGTGGTTCAGCGCATCGAACGACGACTTTGCCGTCTTCTCGTCGATCGGCATCTCACCGGACGCGCGGAGAGCAGCGAAGTATGCCGCCGCTTCGTCCTGACGCTCAGCCTCGATGCCCGTCGCGATCGGTGCCCGCAGGTGGTCCGGCGTGTACCCGAACGCTTCGACGAGGTCGACGGCGTGGGGACGCAGGCGCGTGAGCAGCCGGTCGATGTAGGCCGTGACCGACTGGGCGCGCTGGCCGGACATGCGCCCGTTGATGAGGTACCAGGCCGCATGCTTCTCGATCAGTTCGAAACCGAACAGATCGCGGAGCCAGGTCAGGACCTTCTTCGTGCCCGGATCGGTGATCGACGCGAGCGCCTCGGTGAACGCTTCCCACTGCAGCAGCTCGGCGTGCGCACGGGCCGCTTCGATGAGCTCGTTCTGGTTGGTGTTGAACAGAGCGGCAGCTTCGGCCTTCGACAGCTTGCTCGCAGCGCGGAGCCGACCGGCGATCGCGCCGACCATGCTCTCGACCCGGTCAGTCAGCAGCTCGCGCTGGGCGTCTTCTTCCTGCATCCGGCCAACGGAGCGGGCGGTGGAGCCGAAGTCGGCGACCGTCTGGGCGAGGGACCGCAGTCCGGTGCCGTGAACGACCTTTCCTCGGGCCTGCTCGGCCGCGAACTTGGCGAGCGTCGTGGCATCCGCACCCTTGAACCGCTTGCCGTAGTCGCCGAGGAGACGCTTCCCGACGAGCTGCAGCAGCACGTTGTTGTCGCCCTCGAACGTGACGTACACATCGAGGTCGGCGCGGAGGCTCGTGAAGCGGTTGCCCACCATAAAGCCGGCACCGCCGCAGGCCTCGCGTGCTTCCTGCAGGGTGTCGAGCGCGTGCCACGTCGACAGCGATTTGAGCGCTGCGGCGAGTGTCTCAAGGTCCTGCCTGTCGTCGTCGGTGTCGCGCTTGCCGCTGAACACACCGTCGAACTTCACGAGCAACTGGTCGTGCGCGAAGTTCTGCGCGTATGTCGTTGCGAGCTTCGGCAGCAGGCGGCGCTGGTGGCGCTGGTAGTCGAGGATCACTTCTTCCTGCACATCGCTCGCCGCGTTGAACTGGCGGCGCTGGCTGCCGTAAGTGATCGCGATCTGAAGGGCGAGAGCGGATGCCGCGACCGCGGCTCCATCGAGCGACACGCGTCCCTGGACGAGGGTGCCGAGCATCGTGAAGAAGCGGCGGCCCGGGCTTGCGATCGGTGACGAATACGTGCCGTCTTCTGCGACGTCGCCGTACCGGTTGAGCAGGTTGGTGCGCGGGATCCGCACGTCGGTGAAGTGAAGGCGGCCATTGTCGATGCCGTTGAGGCCGCCCTTGATGCCGTCGTCTTCTCCACCAACACCGGGCAGGAAGTTGCCGTCTTCGTCGCGGATCGGTACGTAGAAGCAGTGCACACCGTGGTTGACGCCATTGGTGATGAGCTGCGCGAACAGGGTCGCGGCCTTGCCGTGCACGGCCGCGTTGCCGAGGTAGTCCTTCCACGCGGCACGGAACGGCGTGTGGATGACGAACTCTTCGGTGTCGGCGTCATAGGTCGCGGTTGTGGCGATCGAGGCGACGTCTGAGCCGTGACCGATCTCGGTCATCGCGAAGGCGCCCGGGATGTCGAGGTTCATGATGCCCGGGAGCCACTTGTCGTGGTGTTCCTTCGTGCCGAGGTGCACGACGGCGGAACCGAAGAGTCCCCACTGCACGCCCGCCTTGATCTGGAGCGACGGGTCAGCGGTGACGAGTTCTTCGAAACCGGCGATGTTCCCGCCGTGGTCGTCCATACCGCCGAGGTGCTTCGGGAAGGCCCGGTGCACCTGGCCGTTCTCTACGAGCAGTTTGAGCTGGCCGAAAACGCGCTCGCGGTGCTCGGCGAGGTTCTGGCCCTCGATGCGGTGGAACTCCGGGCGGGCAGAGAGCCGACGTGCAGCACGCCTCTGCTCAGGCCAGCTGCCGAGCAGCTTCTCACTCAGCTCGTCCGTGTTGATCCGGATCCCCTCAGCGGCGTGGTCGTCGAGGATGCCGTCGTCGACCGTGTCAGCGGTCCTGATGGTGGTGTCAACCATGGGAATTCCTTCGTCTTTGATGTCTTCAAGCACGTGTTCTTCCACGGTACGAGTCTTCGCCACACCGGAGAAATACCCCGTCCCCGGGCTACAAACGCTCCCGGCGACGAGCCGAACCCGCTTGAGGAAACCTACAGGGGGCGACCCGTATTTACAGCTACTGTCCACAAAGGCGGCGCAACCGGCGACGCTTGAACCGAACGATTACGCCGCGCCTCACCACCGCCATGAATAACAGCGTATGGTCGAGGAACAACGCCGGTACAGCCCGGCAGGTCAAAGGAGTAACGGATGCCTAGTAAGTCACCCCAGAAGAACTCTGCGAAGAAGGAACCCGCGAAGTCCCTCAAGGAGAAGCGCGCCGACAAAAAGCAGAAGGGCGAGGACAAGGCCCGCAAGGGCTAAACCTCCCACACACGTAGGCGCTGTGCCGACCCCCGGGTCGGTGCAGCGCCCTTCTTTTTGCCTGTTACGCCGCGGCGACGACTTCGAGGAGTGCGGCACCGTAGCTCGAGCGTTTCTTCTCACCGATTCCGCTGATGCGGCCGAGGTCCTCCACCGTCGCGGGGCGGGCCGTCGCGATTTCGCGCAGTGTGGCATCCCCGAACACGATGTACGCGGGCACGCCCTGCTCCTTCGCTTCGGCAGCACGCCAGGCCCGGAGCGCCTCGAACAGCTCCTGGTCGGCAGGTGCCAGGTCCGCGACGGCGGCCTTTCGCGCCGATCCGGATGACGCTCGACGTTCCGGCTCGGTCCGCATCGGAACGGGCATCGACCCGGAAAGCACCTCCGCGCTCCCCTCGGTGAGCCCGAGCGTTCCGTACTCGCCACGGGTGGCGAGCAATCGCTTCGCGAGCAGCTGACGCACGACTCCGCGCCACTGCTGTTCGCTCAAGTCTGCGCCGATCCCCCACGTCGCGATCGTTTCGTGCGAGTGCTGGGTGGTGCGGGCCGTCGTCTTTCCCCGGAGAATGTCGATGAGGTGCCCGGCACCGAACTCCTGGTTGCGCTCCCGCTTGAGCCGAACGATCGTCGACAGCAGTTTTTGCGCCGGAATCGTGCCGTCCCACACCGCCGGCGGGTCGAGGCACGTGTCGCAGTTACCGCACGGCTCGGAGGGCTGGCCGAAGTAGCTGAGCAGATTACGCCTGCGGCACTCCACCGTCTCGCAGAGCGCGAGCATCGCGTCGAGGTGCGCGGCCATTCGGCGGCGATGCGCGAGGTCGCCCGGCGACTCATCGATCATCCGACGCAACTGAACGACGTCCTGAAGCCCGTAGGCAAGCCAGGCGACGGATGCTTCTCCGTCGCGCCCCGCTCGCCCGGTCTCCTGGTAGTAACCCTCAACGCTCTTGGGAAGATCGATGTGCGCGACGAACCGCACGTCGGGTTTGTCGATGCCCATTCCGAAGGCGATGGTTGCCACGATGACGATTCCGTCTTCACGCAGGAACCGGGACTGGGTGCGCTGGCGCAGCGACGAATCGAGGCCGGCGTGGTACGGGAGTGCCGTAATGCCGTTGGCCTGCAGGTGCGCGGCGGTCTTCTCCACGGTGTTGCGACTCAGGGCGTAGACGATGCCGGCCTGCCCCGCTCCTTCTTTACGAATGAAGTCGACGAGCTGCTTGCGGGGTTCGTTCTTCGGCACGATCCTGTACTGGATGTTCGGCCGGTCGAAGCTCGCGACGAAGTGCCTGGCGTTCGAAAGGTGGAGCCGGTCGGTGATCTCGCGATGCGTCGCATCCGTCGCCGTTGCGGTGAGGGCGATCCGCGGAACGTCTGGCCAGCGCTCGGCGAGGTCGCCGAGGGTGAGGTAGTCGGGACGGAAGTCGTGCCCCCACTGGGAGACGCAGTGCGCCTCGTCGATCGCGAACAGGGCGATCTTTCCGTTGGCGAGGAACCGTTTGGTCGACTCCGAGCCGAGCCGCTCCGGCGCGACGTAAAGGAGGTCGAGTTCGCCGGCGAGGTAGGCGCGCTCCACCCGGTCACGCTCCTCGGGTGATTGCGTCGAGTTGAGGAAAGCGGCGCTCACTCCGACGGCGAGAAGCGCGTCGACCTGGTCCTGCATGAGCGCGATGAGCGGAGAAACAACGACGCCGGTGCCCTCACGCACGATCGACGGCACCTGGTAGCAGAGGCTCTTGCCGCCCCCGGTGGGCATGAGCACGACAGCGTCACCGCCGGCAACGACCTGGTCGACGATCGCCTCCTGCTCGCTGCGGAAAGAGTCGAAACCGAACACACGCGACAGGACCTCGCTCGCGGTGGGGCGAACGGCGGTCGGACTGGGGGTCGGGGCGGTTGTCACCTCACGAACGATAGCCTGCGCCCCTGACAACCGGCGAATTCCACCGGGGTGACCAACGACAAAAACCGGCCGCCCCGAAGAACAGGGACGGCCGGTTTTGAATGCTGCGCTACACGGTCGGGTTCGCCGGGTCGTCGTCGGTCGCGTCTGCGCCTGCTGCCGGACGGCGGAGACGGACAACGATGAAGACGACGACGGCGGCGAGGAGAAGAACGCCGAGCGCGACACCGATCCACACGATGTCCGATGCGGCCGTCGTGGAGGTGTCCTCAGCATCGGCCGCCGGCGTTGTCGACGCTTCGTCCGTGGCATCCGGTGCCGGTGCTGGCGTTGCCTCGTCCGGCGCCGGGGATCCTGATGCCGACGGTGCCTCGCCACAGGTCGGCGGAACCGGGAACCCGTCGCCCAGTTCCTGGCCCTCCGCCGGCTGCCAGGTGAAGACGATGTCGCCGCCACTGTCGGCGCTCGTGATCGGGTGGCCGTCGGCCGAGACCACTCCCCAGGCGATCGTGTAATCGCCCGGCTCGCCGAGCGAGACCGGCATGGTGATGCTCGTCCCGTCGACGGTGGCGCAGCCGTCGCCGTAGTACAGCTCCTCGGCGCCGGGGCCTCGCACCTGCAGGAAGGTGGTGGGACTGTCAAGACCGGAATCGAGCAGGGCGTCACTCGTCGTGATCACCACGATGCCGGGCTGCTCGGTCACCACCGCTCCGGACGCGGGTGCCGAGGACACGAACGCGTTGTGGGCGTTCGCGGGTGCGAGGCCGACGAGAGTCGCCAGGGCGATCCCGGCGATCGTGCCGATACCGGTCAGTGTGCGGAGCTTCATGAGTTCGAACCTTTCGAGGATGCAGCCGCGGAGGGACGGCGGCTGGCGAGAATCGCGAGAACGATGCCAGCGAGGCCGACGACAAGGCCGCCGAGCCCGAGGGTTCTGGCGACGAGGTCTGGTTCCGACTGTACTGCGGCGCCGGATGCCGTCGGCCCGGCGGCGAGGTCGACACCGGCCGCTTCTCCGGAATGAGAATTCTCGGCCGCTGTCACGTCGATGGTCGGTGCTGGGGAGGCGAGGTCGTGCGGATCCTGACCGTCTTCGGCAATCTCGTTCCAGTTGGTTTCGCCGGCCTCACACGTCTGAAGAACGGGGAAGACGAGCGTCGTGCCTTCTGCTTCGGCCGGGAGGGTGAGCTGCAGCGTGACGGTGTCGCGGAACCCGTCCTCGAGCGGCGTGGCGGCGGTGTAGACCACTTCACCGACTCGCTGCACGAGAGAGTTGCCATGGGCGTCTGTGATCGGTTCGGCGAGGTCGACGAGGACCTTCTCGGCGCTCCAGTTCGGGTTAACCGTCGGCGTCACCGAGACGATCTCTTCGGGGATCGTGAAGGTGAGCCCGGTCGTGGCGGAACCATCACACCCGTGCCCGACGGAGAACGTGAGCTGGGTTGTCGAGCCGGCCGTCGTGGACGACGGCGAGACGGTGACGTGCGCGGCGGCGGCGAGGGGAACGGCGAGAGCGAGGGCTGAGCCGGCGAGGATGCCGGTCACCGCCAGGCGGGTACGGGAAAGAGTCATGCGAAAGAAGTCCTTGCGAAAGAAGGGAACGAGAATGCGGCGGTTCCGGGCAACGCGCGCCGGGATGCCGGAGAGAAAACGGGGCCGATACCGGCCGTCAGGCGAAAGCGGGCGCGCCGAGCGGCGGGCCCCTGCGGCTGGCCGTCGATGGCAGCAGTGCCGTCGACACGGCGAGAACGGGCGGCCAGCCGGGCGCGGCGGGCGGCGCGGTCGTTACGAGGACGGGGCTGATTGCCGCGAGGATCGAGCGAAGTGGGAGAAGAAGCGTGGTCGCGAACTGGCGGAGCACCCGCTCGCCGCTGTGCAGCGCCGCGACGGTGACGAGAGCCGCGGCCGCGTGTGCCAGCCACATCGCGGCGCCCTCGCTCGCGTGAACGTGGGCGGAAGCATCCGTAGCGAGCGACACCATGCCGTGGTGTCCCGCCATCGTCGCCGTGCCGGAGCTCGCGGGCAACGCGGCGAAGAGAGCATGGAAGCCGCCCTGGCTGAGCACGACCGCGAGCGAGAGACGCAGCACCGAAACCCGGCCGGCAAGAGCGACGCACACGCTGACAGCGAGAACGGATGCCACGGCGAGCGCCACAACGCTCGGCGCGGTCCCGGCGGCGGCGCCGTGGGAGAACGCGGCGGCGAACGTCGAAACGGCGGCGGCGGTCAGCCCGCGCACCACCCGCATCCGTCGTTCTCGCATAAAAGTCTCCCGTCGTATCCACTGTACTTCGGAGCCGACGCCGTCTCGGATCGGTGGTCGCTCGGCATTAGCAGTTTAGGCAAGCCTCAGCTAAATTGAGGGGAGGCTTCGGCTCCGCGATCCCCGTCATTTCAGTAGAGAGCGACCATGCGAAACAGCAGCACCCGGCTCCTCCTCACCTGCGCGGCGATCGGTGTCGGAGGCGGGCTCGTGTTCGTGGCGAGCGGCTATGTGCAGGGACTCATGGCGGCCACCCTGCCGATTCTCTACGGCTCGCTCGTCGGCATCTACTTCTTCCCCGGCGTCATCGCCCAGTCCCTGCTCCGTCGCGGCGGCGTCGCCCTCCTTACCGGACTGTTCGCCGGTCTCGTCGCCGCTGCGTTCAGCCCGCAGTGGTTCTTCCGCTACCTCGGCGCTGGGCTCGCCATCGGTCTGCTCCAGGAGCTGCCGTTCCTCGTCACCCGCTACCGCTACTGGCGGGCGTGGATTTTCTACCTCGCAGCGGCCTTCGCTGGCCTCCTGTTCGGGCTCGGCGTATTTGTGTTCATCGGCCTCGAGCACTTCGCCGGCTGGGCCAACCTCGTCTACTTCGCCCTGTTCGCGATCAGCCCCGTCGTCGTCACCTGGCTGGGGAGGATCATCGCGGGCCGGCTCGATAAAACGGGCGTGGCGCGTGGTCTCCAGCTCGAGATCGACCGCCGCGCAGGCCGCAGGGAAATGACGAATGCGCTGATGGTCGCGGCGTGAGCCGCTGACCGGGATGGACACGCGATTCGAGGTTCCCGTGAGCGTGCGCGATGTGCGCATCCGCCACGACCAGCGCCCGGGCAACACCCCGGACGGCGTCTCTTTCGACATCGCGCCCGGTGAAGTCGCGCTTCTGCTCGGTCCGTCCGGGTGCGGCAAGTCCACGCTCGCGCTCGCTCTCAACGGGCTCATTCCGCACGCGGTTCCCGCACGGCTGTCCGGTTCGGTTCTCACCGGTGGACTCGATACGGCGGATGCCACGGTGGCGCGGCTTTCCGAAAAGGTCGCGATGGTGTTCCAGGACCCGGACGCCCAGATCGTGACCGGCTCGGTGCTCGACGAGGTGTGCTTCGGCCCCGAGAACCTGCTGCTGCCCGTCGACGTCGTGCTCGCACGGGCCGAGGAAGCGCTGCGCGCGGTAGGCCTGTGGGAACGGCGGGCCGACAACCCCGATGTTCTCTCCGGCGGTGGGCGCCAGCGGCTCAGCATCGCCTGCGCCCTCGCGATGAGGTCCCCACTCCTCGTACTGGATGAACCGACCGCAAACCTTGACCCGGCGGGGATCGACGAGGTCTACGCCGTTCTCCGGGAGCTCACGCGGACGTCGCGCCTGTCCATCCTGCTCATCGAACACAACCTCGATGCCGCAATCGACCTCGTCGACCGGGTCATCGTGCTCGACCGGCAGGGACGCATCGCGCTCGACGGACCGACGCGGGAGGTGCTCGCCGATCACGCCGACGAGGTTGCGGCGCTCGGAGTGTGGCTACCCGTCGTGACTCTCGCGGCGCTGCGCCTGCGCCGGGTCGGGGTGGAATTCGAATCCCTTCCCCTGACCGGCGGGGAGCTCACGGCGGCGCTCGACGGCATCCGCTCTCTCCCCCCGCTTGGCCCACCGGCTCGACGCCCGCGGAGCGAAACACCGGCGATCACCGTGCGGAATCTTTCCGTGACGCGGGCAAAGACGCAAGTGCTGGATGCGATCTCTCTTGACATCCCGGACGGTGACTTCACGGCGGTGATCGGCACGAACGGGGCGGGCAAGACGACCCTTGTCCAGGCGATCGCCGGGGTCGTTCCACCGCCGCGCGGACGAATCCGTGTGGGCGGTCTGGACCCTGCAACCACAGATGTACGGGCTCTGGCCGCTCGAATCGGGTTCGTGTTCCAGAACCCCGAGCACCAGTTCGTCGAGAACACGGTGGAGGACGAACTTGCCCGGGGTCTCCTGCTTGCCGGGGGACGCTCTCCGTTGTCGGCCGCAGAAGTTGAGTCGACAGTGAGCGCGATGCTCGAGCGGTTCGGGCTCGCCAGCCTGCGGGATGCTCACCCGTTCCTCCTCTCCGGTGGCCAGAAACGCCGGCTTTCGGTCGGCACCGTTCTTGTGACAGGCGCTCCTGTCCTCGTGCTTGACGAGCCGACGTTCGGGCAGGATCGGGAGCGCGCCGGTGAGCTGCTCGATCTGCTCTCTGACCTGAACCGGGCGGGACGAACGATCGTCACGGCGACCCACGACCTGCAGCTCGTTGCCGAACACGCAACGTCGGTCGCCGTTCTTGCGGCGGGCAGGCTGCTGGCGTACGGCCCGGCGGCCGAGATCCTCGGGGACGCCGAGCTCATCGCCCAAGCCGGACTCCGCCCGCCGCCACTTGCCCGGGCACTCCGGGGCGTCACCCGTCATCCCGAGTGGCAATCGATCACCCGCATTGCCGATCTCCCGGGAGCACCGGCATGACCGACCCGTTTGCGCCACCAACGGTCACGCCCGGGTACTTTCTCTCCGGGCTCAACCCGCTGGCGAAGCTCGCCGCTCCACTGCCGTTCATGCTGTGGTTACTGCTCGTGCGGGACGTGTGGACTCCTCTTCTCTTTCTCGTCTTCGCTATGGTCACGATCCTCGCCGGAGCACGACTCTCGTGGCGCGCGCTGCTTCTCCTCGTTGCGGGCCTGCCAGCCGTCGTACTTGTGCTCTCGCTGAGCTTCGGACTGTGGACGGATGCCTCGCGCGTCGACACGACGCCGCTCGTCTTCCAGCTCGGAGAGTTCCGGTTCTTCCAGGGCGCGTGGCTGATCGGACTTGCGACGGCACTACGGCTCGGCGCCGTGCTCACGCTCGCGCTTATCCCCGGGCTGACGACGACCGGTCCCGACCTGGTCCGCGCATCGGTTCAGCACCTTCGAGTGCCGTACCGGGTTGGCTACACGGCTCTGGCCGCGTACCGCTTCGTGCCGCGGTTCCGCCACGACCTCGACCTGATCCGGCAGGCTCACCGCGTGCGGGGAGTATCGGGAGGACGCGGGCCGGTCGCCGGCATCCGTCGGGTTCTTGGCTACATCGTTCCGCTGCTCGCGGGGGCTATCCGGCACGCTGAGCGGGTCTCGTTCGCGATGGATTCGCGCGCCTTCGGTGCCCACGACTCTCGCACCGAGCGGCACTCACTCCCGTTGCGCGCGCGGGATGGTGTCTTCGTCGGGCTGTTCTGGTTGTGCGGCGCAGGGCTTCTCGTGCTGGCGGGCTACCTCGGGTGATCCCACTCGGAGCAAGCAGCACCTTCGCGGCGATGGCCCCGCAGGGATTCGTGTGAATCCCTGCGGGGCCTTCGCTTCAAAATTGCGCTTCGTAAGAGAAATGCTACGCCGCTCTCGACAGATTTCAAGGGGGAGATTGTCCACAGATCGGTGATGAACGCGCCGCCTGTTCGAATCTATGTTCTAATGAAGAGATGCGATGGGATGCACAACAGCTGGGCACCGAAGAGCCGTCGGCGCTGCCGGGTCTTGCGAAGCTCAACAACCTCGTGCGGAGCGTATCGACGCCCGAGTTCGCCGGGGTCACCTTTCACGAGGTGCTGGCCAAGTCTGCGCTCAACCGGGTGCCCCGGCAGTCGCAAATGCCGTTCGGATGGACGATCAATCCGTACCGTGGCTGCAGCCATGCGTGCGCCTATTGTTTTGCCCGACCGACCCACACATACCTCGATTTCAACGCCGGCGACGACTTCGACAACCAGGTGGTCGTGAAGATCAACGTGGCCGATGTGCTCGCCAAAGAGGTCGCCAAGCCGAGCTGGGGCCGGCACCCCGTCGCGCTCGGAACCAACACCGACCCGTACCAGCGCGCTGAGGGCAAGTACAGCCTCATGCCCGGAATCATCGAGGCGCTCGCCCGGTCGGGCACTCCGCTGTCGATCCTGACGAAAGGCACGCTGCTCCGGCGTGACCTGCCACTGCTCGCCGAGGTCGCCCAGACGGTCCCGGTCGACCTGGCGATGTCGATCGCCATTTACGACGACGAACTGCAGAAGTCGATCGAGCCAGGTACCCCCTCGGCGAAGGCCCGGCTCGCGACCGTGACCGCCGTGCGCGACGCCGGGCTCGACTGCAGCGTCTTCCTCATGCCGATCCTGCCGTACCTCACCGACACCAAAGCACACCTCGATGAGGCACTGCGGCGGGTGAAGCAGGCGGGAGGCACGAGCGTGCTCTTCACCTCGCTGTACCTCAAGCCGGGAGTGAAGCCGTGGTTCATGCACTGGCTGGAGCGACAGCATCCGGAACTGGTTCCGAAGTACACCGAGCTCTACTCCCGCGGCCAGTACGCCCCCAAGGAGTACCGCAAGTGGCTGGCCGACCGCATCTCACCGCTCATCCGCGCCCATGGGCTGGAGCGGGGGCGCGAGGACCCGTCGACGGGCGGCATCCGATCGAAAGCGCTCGGGATGCTGCGCAACGACGATGGTGAGCGCGTCGCCTTCGCCAGCGACGACGGGTCGACGGGTGCCCGCATCCTGCCGGCGACCGAACAGCCGATGTTGTTCTGAGGCCGCGACCCGAACCGCTCGACCAACGAAAACACCCGCCCCGGACGAAAGCACCCGGTGGAGCGGGTGAGTTCGTCCGGAACGGGTGTTCCGGTACAGCAGGTGTTATCGCGTGAGCTTCGCGTTGGTCATGCGACCGGCGATCTCTTCGACGATCTCGTCGCCGGGGCGAGCGTTGACGTAGTCCGCCTCGATCTCGGCGCGGCCGAGGAGGTCGGTCATCCGGCGCTGGCGTGCCTTCGGAATGAGCGTGACGACCATTCCTTCCTTGCCGGCGCGGCCGGTGCGGCCCGAACGGTGGAGGTAGGTCTTGTACTCGTCGGGCGCATCAGCCTGGATGACCAGGGTGATGTCATCGACGTGGATGCCACGCGCGGCGACGTCGGTCGCGACCAGCACGTTCACTCGCCCGGAGGTGAGCTGCGCGAGGTTGCGGGTACGACGGGCCTGGTTGAGGTCACCATGGAGTGAAACAGCACGGATGCCGGCATCTTCCAGCTGGTCCGCGAGACGCTCGGCGTACGCACGGGTGCGCGAGAAGATCAGGGTCTTCTCGTCGCGGTTCGCGAGTTCCTCGATGAGGCGGTCTTTGTCGCGGTGCTCGACAACGAGGACGCGGTGGTCGATCGTTGCTGAGGCCTGGTCTTCACCGGCGACCTCGTGCACGGACGGGTTCGGCAGGAACTCCTTGACGAGTGACGCGACGCCCTTGTCGAGCGTTGCCGAGAAGAGCAGCTTCTGCCCACGGGGAGCCGTGAGGCGGAGGATCCGCTGGACCGGCTCGAGGAAGCCAAGGTCGCACATGTGGTCGGCCTCGTCCAGGACGGTGACCGTCACCTCTGAGAGGTCAAGGCGACCCTGCTCGATGAGGTCTTCGATGCGGCCGGGTGTTCCGACGATGATGTCGACACCACGCTGGAGGGCACCGACCTGGCGGGCCTGCGGAACACCGCCGTAGATCTGCGTGGTGAACAGGCCGACGCTGCGGGCGATCGGCTGAACGGTGCGGTCGATCTGAAGTGCCAGCTCACGGGTCGGAGCAAGGATGAGGGCGCGGGGCTTGCGGCCCATGGCGCGCTTCTTGCCTCCACCGTTCTCCATCAGCTTCTCGACGAGCGGCGCACCGAAGGCAATGGTCTTGCCTGATCCGGTACGGCCACGGCCAAGGACGTCCCGACCGGCGATGACATCGGGGATGGTCGCTGCCTGGATCGGGAACGGGCTCGGGGCGCCGAGCTCGGCGAGCGCGGCAACGATGTTGCCACCGAGGCCGAGGTCGGAGAAGCTCACACCGACGACGTCAGTCGCGAGGGTCGCCTGTGCTTCGAGCCGCTCGAGCACCACGTCGTCCTCGGGCGTGAAGTTACCCTTGGCGTCGCGGTTCGGGTAGAAGTTCTTCTCGCCGGCGTCGCGGCGGGGAC
Source organism: Mycetocola sp. TRD_SC_2 (assembly GCF_055361225.1). NCBI lineage: Bacteria > Bacillati > Actinomycetota > Actinomycetes > Micrococcales > Microbacteriaceae > Mycetocola > Mycetocola sp. TRD_SC_2. Next base: position 2,576,310 of record NZ_CM143954.1, read on the forward strand.
GGTCGGTGCCGAAGTCCTTGCGGGGGCCACGGTCGTCCCGGTTGTAGGAACCGCGCTCGGGGCGATCGCTGAATGAACGCTGCGGGCGGTCGTCGCGACCGGTCGACGTGCGGCCTGTCGAGGGGCGCTCGATGCGCTCTCCACGTGTGAAGTTCGGGCGGCCGCCGTTGTACGCGGGACGCTCGGCGCGCTCGGCATCACGGTTGTACGCGGGACGCTCGGTGCGGTCCGGACGGTTCTCACCACGGTTGTAGGCAGGACGCTCAGCGCGTTCCCCACGGTTATAGGCGGGACGCTCGTTGCGGTCCGGACGGTTCTCACCACGGTTGTACGCGGGACGCTCAGCGCGTTCCCCACGGTTATAGGCGGGACGCTCGTTGCGGTCCGGACGGTTCTCACCACGGTTGTACGCGGGACGCTCGGTCCGCTCGCCACGGTTGTAGGCGGGACGCTCAGTGCGCTCGTTGCGGTCCGGACGGTTCTCGCCCCGGTTGTAGGCGGGACGCTCGTTCCGGTCGGGACGGTTCTCGCCACGGTTGTACGACGGGCGCTCGTTGCGGTCGGGGCGGTTCTCACCACGGTTGTACGACGGGCGCTCGGAGTTGCGCGCGGCAGGAGCGTCGTAGCGCTCGTTGCGGGGGGCACGCTGTTCGCGCGGCTCGTCGGAGTGACGGCGGGCGGCACGCTCGTCAGCGTTCCAGCGAGCCTTCTTGGGGGCGTCACCCTCAACGGGACGGTAGCCGCGGTGTCCGGCACTACGGCTGCCGGGCGCTCCAGCCGGTCCGCCACTCTTGCGGGCGTAGCCGGGATCGAAGTTCTTGGCGGGGCGTCCGCCAGCTGGCTTGTTATTTTTGGGCATAGTACTTTCCGGGTTTTAAATATGCATGAATCGCAAAGCGCGCGCGGCAAAACCGCGGCATTCTTATACCCGAGCAGTCGATGGCCGGGACCGTTTCACATCGTGTGAATACGTACGCGTTATCGCGACGTACAACCGGCCCACCAGACTTACAAACCCTTCCGCGGTACATTCCGCGGTGTCCAGAGCCGACCCGGCAACATTACCGGAGTCCGAGCCGGATGTCACGCAAAAGTGAAGATTTGGCCCATGAGATCACATATTCGAGGCAAATCCCCAGAATGGGCTTGATCGGCGGTATCATTCAGTTACACCCGCCTAACCAGGCGGTGAACCCGGGTCCCGGGCTCGGGACGACGTACCGAACAAATGGAGGTGGAGCCGTGGGCTTCCTCGCTTTTCTTTTACTCGGTCTGATCGCTGGTGCGATCGCCAAGGCCATCCTTCCTGGCAAGCAGGGCGGCGGCTGGATCATGACGCTCATTCTCGGCGTTGTTGGGGCGTTGCTCGGCGGCTGGCTGGGCGGTCTCATCTTCAACAAGGACCTCATCAACGAGTTCTGGAGCATCGAAAGCTGGCTTACCGCCATCGTCGGTTCCATCATCGTGCTACTCATCTACGGATTCTTCACGCGTAACTCGCGCAAGGCCGCGTAACCCGCGACCTGCACGTCGGATGCCTTCCCGCCCACAGCGGGGAGGCATCCGTTTTTTTCGGGTTTTCATGTGATGGGTCTTCATGTGAAAGGCCTCCGAACCGGGCCCAAATGTTGAGATCGTCAGCGGGGTGCGGAAGGGTAGGAAACTTCTATTCGCCAACCGGAAGGAAGCACATGCTCACCCTCACCGAGAACGCAAGCACCATCGTCCGAACCATCACCACCCAGACTTCCGGAGCCGAAGAGGGCGGGCTGCGCATTTCCAGTCCTGCACCGGAAAGCACCGACCTGGCCGTCGCTGTCGCTCCTGCCCCCGAGCCGCAGGACGAGGTTGTCGAAGCAGCCGGAGCCCGCATCTTCCTCGAGGAGAACGCCGCAGCACTGCTCGGTGACAAGATCCTCGACGCCGATGTTGACGAAGCCGGCGCGGTTCGCTTCGCGATCGGTGAGCAGACCGCCCAGAGTTAAGCCCGCTGTAACGGCGCCGAAACAGTGCCGCGGTGAACTGATGGAATGACACAGTCTTTTCCCGTCGAGCACCAGGCATCGCGAATCTCGATCACGGTCGAGAACCCGCGCCAGGACGAGGTTGTCGACCTCCTCCGGCTCGGATCCGAGTTCGCCCGGCGCTATACCCGCCGGAGAGCAACTTTCTGCTCGACGTCGATGAACTCGAACGCCCCGGCGTCAGCGTCCACATCGCCAGGAACGAGGGCGGCCAAGCGATCGGCATGGCCGCCCTCGTTCCGTGGGGCAGCGCTGTCAACGAGTTGAAACGCATGTTCGTCCACCCGGACGCTCGTGGCCGTGGCGTGGCCACCTCTTTGCTGGGCAGCATCGAGAACTCCGCGCGTGCACGGGGCGTGCGCCAGATCGTTTTGGAGACAGGCACGCTTCACAGCGACGCCCAGTCGCTCTACACGCGCTGTGGTTACTCTCCCATCCCGCAGTTCGGGCAGTACATCGGAGAAAAGTACAGCTACTGCATGGCGAAGACGCTCTCGCCCTGACCGCGATCGGAACGCGACCCAGGCAGCGCCGGGGTGGCTTGCGACGGCCAGCACTTTCGGACAGCCCGACGCCCGCATGTCGTCCGCTGGTCTGACACCGGCGATACCTGCGGTGGACTCACATGAACCGCCACGTCTCTAGCGTCGATGACATGGACTTGATCTCCGACGCCATCCTGCAGACCGTCGCCTCCCCCTGGATTTACGCGATCGTCTTCGCCGTCGTCGTGATCGACGGCTTCTTCCCGCCGGTTCCGAGCGAGACCGTGGTCGTGGCTGCGGCTGCGATAGGCGTGTCGACCGGAGCGCCGAACCCCTGGCTCATCATCGGCATCGCCGCTGTCGGCGCGGCGATCGGTGACAACATCGCGTTCGCGCTGGGCCGCTCGATCGGCACTCAGCGGTTTGCGTGGATGCGGCACCCGCGCACCGTGCGCGCATTCGACTGGGCCGCGCGGGGCATCCGTCGCCGCCCGGCCGCCCTCATCCTCACCGCCCGCTACATTCCGATCGGCCGGATCGCTGTGAACATGACGGCCGGCGCCGTCGGCTTTTCGCACCGCCGGTTCTGGCCGCTCACGCTGATCGCCGGTTTCACGTGGGCCGTGTATTCCGTCCTCATCGGTGTCCTCGCCGGTCATTGGGTCAAGGACCAGCCGCTCGTCGGCGCCGCTCTCGGCGTCGTCCTCGCGATCGCGCTCGGAATTGTGGTCGACCGGGTCACGATGAGGATCTCCCGCAAACGCGAGGAGCGCGCAGCTCAGGACCGGCCGCTGATCCGGCGAGACAACTCCACTGCTGCCGCAGATACCTCGCCGGCGAGCCCGGACGGTTCGTGGCCCGAGGGGAAGGTCACCGCGATGGCAGCGGCCGGCCAGCCGACGTGGTCGGTGACGGCAGCGGCGACGGACGCCATTCCTCCCGTCACCTCTCCATCTTCCGTCGCGATCCCGCCCGCGCCGACCGCGTCGAGCAGTGATCGCAACTCGCGGTAGCGGCTGGGGCCGACACCCGTGCGGTCGACGAACGCGGCGGCATCCGGGAACAGTGCCCGAACCTGCTGTTTGGGCAGGCGAGCGAGCATCGCCCGGCCGGACGCCGTGAGGTGGGCCGGCAAGCGGACCCCGACGTCGGTGACGAGGTGGGGCCGGCGAGGAGCTCGTTCCTCGACGAGATAGAGCACGTCGCGTCCGTGGAGAACCGCTAGGTGAGCACTTTCACCGACCCGGTCGACAAGCTCCGCGAGCAGGGGGTGCCCGAGCCGGCTCAGCGGTTGCTGTCTGGCGAAGCCGCCGGAGAGCTCGAACGCGGCGACGCCGAGCCCGTAGCGGCGCGCTTCGGGCAGGTGCACGACGAACCCGTGCTCCTGGAGCACAGCAAGCAGGTGATAGACCGTGGAGCGCGGCAAGTCGAGCGCCGCGGCGATGGATGCGGCCGCGACCGGACCCCGCTGGGTCGCGAGGTGACTCAGAATGCGCAGCGTGGCATCCGCGGCCGGGACCTTCGAGTCGGTCATGGGGGCTCTCCCTTTGTCTGGGATTCCGGACGCCTCCGAGCATACGGCTGTTGCCGCGAACCCGCCGGGCTGGTCGACTCGGATCATGCCCAACACCGCAATCCCTGCCACCACGGCGCATGCCGTTTCCGTCGGAGTCGGCGGCGTCTCGTTCGGCGACATCGTCGCCGTCGCACGCGGCGGAGCGCGCGTCGAACTCGACCGGACCTCTCTCGACGGCGTGCGCGACACCCGCGCGATCATCGACGACCTCGCCGCTGACCCAAAGCCGCACTACGGCATTTCGACCGGTTTCGGTGCGCTTGCCACCACCTACATCGACGCCGATCAGCGAACGCAACTGCAGCAGAGCCTCATCCGTTCGCATGCCGCTGGCTCGGGCCCCGAGGTCGAACGTGAGGTCGTGCGCGCGCTCATGCTCCTGCGCCTGTCGACCCTGATGACCGGACGGACCGGGGTCCGCGCGACGACCGCCGAGGCGTACGCGGCGATGCTTAATACGGGCATCACCCCGGTTGTGCGCGAATACGGATCACTAGGATGCTCCGGAGACCTCGCCCCGCTCGCCTCGTGCGCGCTCGCGATCATGGGCGAGGGCGATGTCCGCGACGCGACGGGCACGCTTCTCCCCGCCGCAGACGCTCTTCGCGCCGCCGGCCTGGCGCCCGTGCAACTCGCTGAGAAGGAGGGGCTCGCTCTCATCAATGGCACCGACGGCATGCTCGGCATGCTCGTTCTCGCCCTCACCGACCTGCGGATGCTGCTCACCACCGCCGACATCGCGGCAGCGATGAGCGTCGAGGCGCTCCTCGGAACGGATGCCGTCTTCGCGGCAGACCTGCACGCACTGCGACCCCAGACAGGGCAGTCGCTCTCGGCGGCGAATCTTCGGGCACTCCTCAGAGGTTCCGCGATCACCGCCTCGCACGCCGGACCGGAATGCACGACGATCCAGGACGCATACTCGCTGCGGTGCAGCCCACAGGTGCACGGTGCTGCTCGGGATACCGCCGACCACGCGGCATCCGTTGCCACCCGCGAACTGGCGAGCGCCGTCGACAACCCGGTCGTCACCGTCGATGGGCGGGTCGAATCAAACGGCAACTTCCACGGCGCCCCGATCGGCTACGTGCTCGACTTTCTCGCGATCGCTGCGGCCGATGTCGCGTCGATGTCCGAGCGTCGCACCGACCGGCACCTCGACGTCGCCCGCAACAAGGGCCTTCCGCCGTTCCTCGCCCACGAGCCCGGCGTCGACAGCGGGCTGATGATCGCCCAGTACACCGCCGCCGGGATCGTCTCCGAACTCAAGCGGCTCGCGGCTCCCGCCTCCGTCGATTCGATTCCCTCGTCGGCGATGCAGGAGGACCACGTCTCGATGGGCTGGGCCGCGGCCCGCAAACTGCGCCGTTCGATCGACGGGCTCGGCCGCGTCCTCGCCATCGAAGTGATGACGGCGGCGCGCTCGCTCGACCTGCGCGCTCCGCTCTCCCCTGCTCCGGCCACCGCCGCCGCACTGGCTGCCGTTCGCACTGTCGCCGCCGGCCCCGGCCCCGACCGCCACCTCTCCCCCGAGATCGAGGCCGTGTACGGCCTCGTCTGCACCGGATCGATAACGGATGCCGCGGCATCCGTCACGAAAGGACTCGCATGAGCACGCCCCGTCCCGTCCGCGCCGCCCGCGGCAGCACCCTCACGGCCAAGAGCTGGCAGACCGAGGGACCGCTGCGGATGCTCATGAACAACCTCGACCCGGACGTCGCCGAACGCCCGGATGACCTCGTCGTCTACGGCGGTACGGGCAAGGCGGCGCGTAACTGGGAGGCGTACGACGCCATCGTGCGCACGCTCGAGTCGCTCGAGTCCGATGAAACTCTTCTGGTGCAGTCCGGCAAACCGGTCGGGGTGTTCCGCACCCATGAGTGGGCGCCGCGGGTGCTCATCGCGAACTCGAACCTCGTCGGCGACTGGGCAACCTGGCCGGAGTTCCGGCGCCTGGAGTCCCTCGGGTTGACCATGTACGGGCAGATGACCGCCGGGTCGTGGATCTACATCGGAACGCAGGGAATCCTGCAGGGCACCTACGAGACCTTCGCAGCCGTCGCCGCCAAGCGGTTCGGCGGCAGCCTCGCCGGCACCCTCACCCTCACGGGCGGTGCCGGCGGCATGGGCGGCGCCCAACCCCTCGCCGTCACGATGAACGACGGCGTCGTGCTTCTCGTCGACGTCGACGTCACCCGGCTGCAGCGCCGCGTCGACCATGGCTATCTCGATGAACTCGCCCCGTCGCTCGACGCTGGCCTCGAGCGCGCTCTCGAGGCGAAAGCATCCAGGACCCCGCTGTCGATCGGCGTGGTCGGCAATGCGGCGACGGTCTTTCCCGAGCTGCTGGACCGCGGGGTGCCGATCGATGTCGTGACCGACCAGACGAGCGCCCACGATCCTCTCTCGTACCTGCCGGAGGGCGTCTCGGTCGACGAGTGGCGCGCTCTCGCCGCCGAGGATCCGGCCGCTTTCACCGACCGTGCCCGGGCGTCGATGGCGAAACACGTCGCCGCGATGGTCGGCTTCCAGGACGCCGGTGCCGAGGTCTTCGACTACGGCAACTCGATCCGTGCCGAAGCGCAGCTCGGTGGGTGTGAACGCGCGTTCGACTTTCCCGGGTTCGTGCCCGCCTACATCCGTCCGCTCTTCGCGGAGGGCAAAGGCCCGTTCCGCTGGGCCGCGCTCTCAGGCGACCCCGCCGACATCGCCGCGACCGACAGGGCTGTGCTCGAACTCTTTCCAGACGACGAACACCTGCACCGCTGGATCACGAAGGCGCAGGAGAAGGTGCGATTCGAGGGGCTGCCCGCCCGCATTTGCTGGCTCGGCTACCAGGAACGGCACCTCGCGGGGCTGAGATTCAACGAGATGGTGGCATCGGGCGAGCTCTCCGCACCGGTCGTGATCGGTCGCGACCACCTCGACTCCGGGTCGGTCGCCTCTCCTTACCGGGAGACCGAGGGCATGGCGGACGGCTCGGATGCGATTGCCGACTGGCCGCTTCTCAACGCGCTGCTCAACACGGCATCCGGGGCGACCTGGGTGTCGATTCACCACGGTGGGGGCGTCGGCATCGGCAGGTCGATTCACGCCGGTCAGGTGATCGTCGCCGACGGCACCCCGCTCGCCGCGGAGAAGATCGCGCGGGTTCTCGTCAACGACCCGGGCACCGGGGTGATGCGCCACGTCGACGCCGGTTACGACCGCGCCGCCGAGGTCGCGCGGGATCGTGGGCTCCGGGTGCCCATGCTGGAGTCGGAATGAGCGAACTCCTCATCGGCATCGGGCAGCTCGTCACGAACGATCCCGAACGAGACGGACTCCTCGGCGCGATTCCTGACGCCGCTGTGGTGATCGACGGTGGTCGCATCGCGTGGGTCGGGCGAGCGGTCGACGCTCCCGCCGCGGACACGCGAGCGGATGCCGAGGGCGCGGCGGTCCTGCCCGGTTACGTCGACAGCCACACCCACCTCGTGTTCGGCGGCGACCGCTCGGCGGAGTTCGACGCCCGCATGACCGGGCAGCGGTACTCGGCCGGTGGCATCCGCAGCACAGTGTCGGCGACCCGCGCCGCGACGGACGACGAACTTCGCGCCCGCCTGGCGGGATTCGTCGCCGAACTGCACGCCCAGGGCACAACGACCATGGAGATCAAGAGCGGCTACGGCCTCAGCGTCGCCGACGAAGAGCGGCTCGTGCGGCTCGCCGCCGAGGTCACGCCCGAGGTCACCTTCCTCGGAGCGCATGTGGTTCCGCCGGAGTATTCAGGCCGGGCCGACGACTACGTCGACCTCGTCACCGAGGCCATGCTCGACGCGTGTGCGCCACATGCCCGGTGGATCGACGTGTTTTGTGAAACCGGGGCGTTCTCGGTGGAACAGTCCCGCCGCGTGCTCGAAGCCGGAGCCGCGCGCGGGCTCGGCGTACGGGTGCACGCGAACCAGCTCGGGGCGGGTGGCGGGGTGCTCCTCGCCGTGGAACTCGGCGCAGCGAGTGTCGACCATTGCACGGTACTGAGCGAGAGCGACGTAGCCGCACTCGCGGCATCCGACACCGTGTGCACGTTGCTGCCCGGCGTCGAATTCTCGACGAAGCAGCCGTATCCGGATGCCCGGCGGCTGATCGACGCGGGCGTGACGGTCGCACTCGCGAGCGACTGCAATCCCGGCTCAAGCTTCACCTCGTCGATGGCGTTCTGCATCGCGCTCGCCGTCCGCGAGATGGGGATGACGCCGGACGAAGCGGTATGGGCGGCGACTGCGGGTGGAGCGGCGGCGCTGCGACGGACGGATGTCGGGCGCATCGTGACCGGTGCGCGGGCGGACCTGCTGCAGCTGCGCGCCCCCACCACCGGGTACCTCGCCTATCGACCGGGGGTTCCGCTCGTCGCCCGGGTCTGGAAAGACGGGGCACGCGTCGCCGGCTGATTCGCTCTCAGCGGGCCGCGAGTCCCGTCGCCACCTCGAGGACGCACAAAGCTGCGAGCCGGACAGTGCGGCCATCGGGGGCGTCGGCGAGAGCGTCCACCTCGGTGATATCGACCGCACGCACCCGCGGGTCGGCGCCCGCCGCCCGGGCAGCCGCCCGCAACTCGTGGGCAGCGATACCGCCGGGAACGGATGCCGGGCAGCCCGGCGCGACGGACCGGTCGCAGACATCGACGTCGAGGTCCACATGGATCGGTCCTTCCCCAGCCCCGGCGATCTCCAAGGCTTCGGCCATGACGTCAGCCATCGGACGCGAATGCAGGGCATCGCGCGGGATCACGGTGATGCCGAGGTCGCGCGCCCGCTCGGTGTACGCCCGCGAGTTCGCGAAGTCGGCGATCCCGACCTGCACCACCCGTCGCCCGTCGAGCCCAGCCTCGATCAGCCGGCGCACCGGCGATCCGTTCGAGATCCCGTCCCGCAGGTCATGGTGGGCATCGAGCGTCACGAGCCCGGCCGAGCGGATGCCGTCGCCCCACGCCCCGAGAGCGGCGGGCACGGTGGCCGCGTTGTCGCCGCCGAGCGCGACCGTCATTCTCGACCGGGCGACGGCATCCGCCATGAACCGGCGCGCAGCCGGCTCGCCATCCGGACCGTCCGGTTCGGCCGCATCCCCGAGATCAGCGAGGACCAGCTCATCGACGTTCCGCCCACTCATCGTCGCCGCGAACGGGGTGAACCGTCGGAGCGCCGCCCGCACAGCGGCAGGGGTGGCGTGGGCCGACGTCGGAGACAGCGACGTTCGCCAGGTCGGGATGCCGACGAGCGCGAGGTCGATCGGTCCGGCGACGTCGCCCGGCCAGTCGCCCGCGCGCGGCCAGAGCGGATCGGTCGGCAGCGCGGGAGTACCCATGGGGGAACGTTAGCAAGCGGATGCCGCGACGCGACAGCATCCGTTCGTCGCGTGCGTCTGCGATCCCGGACATGCGTCGGGATCAACCTCTGCCCCCGAACGCGGTTCTCGGCCGGTGGCGCGCCAGGCCCTAGGCTGCGGTCATGGACGCAACGGTGCAGCCGCTCGATCGGAGAACCCTCGCCGGGTATGCGATCGGTTCGCTCGGAACCGGAGGGTTCGCGACGCTTCCCGGGCTCGTGCTCGTCTATTACCTGACGGACACGCTCGGTGTGGCTGCCCTCGCCGCCGGGATACTCGTTGCCGTCGCCAAGATCTGGGATGTCGTCATCGACCCGGTGATCGGGAGCCGCAGCGACCACAGCCTCGCGACGACCGGATCCCGGCGACGGTTCATGCTGATCGGTTCCCTCACCCTTCCGGTGTTCTTCGTGCTCACCTTCGCGGTGCCCGCGGTACTCAACCCGGCCGCGTCGATGGCGTGGGTCGCGATCGCATTTCTCGGCTGTGCGACGGTGTTCAGCCTGTTCCAGGTGCCATACATCGGGCTCCCCGCCGAACTCACCCGGCGGTACGACGACCGAACCCGGTTCCTCACCTGGCGCGTGGTGGTGCTGACGGTTGCGATCCTCCTGTTCGGAGCGGGCGGGCCCGTGCTTCGCGGCTTGGGCGACGACCCGCGCGCGGGGTATCTGCTCATGGCCGTCGTGGCGGGCGTCGTGATCGGCACCGGACTTCTCGTCTCGACATCCGTCGCTCCCCGGCACCCGCCGATCGCCCGACGGTCGCCGAACGCGCCTCTCGCCGAGAGCTACCGTGCCGCCGTCGCGGCGCTGCGACGCAGCCTGCCGTTCCGCACCCTGCTGGCGACCTTCGTGCTGCAGGCGCTCGCGACAGGCATGATGCTCGCCGGAGCCCAGTACGTCGCGACGTGGGTGCTGCGATCCGAGGCAGCCGTGACCCTCCTGTTCGTCGCGCTCATCGCACCCGCCCTGCTGTGCGCGCCGCTCTGGGGCCGGTTCGCCCGACGAGTCGGCAAGGAGCATGCGTTCGCTCTCGCCAGCACTCTCTTCGCATTCGCCGCGCTCTGCCTCCTCGGGATGCTGGTGGCGCCAGGCGCCTGGGTCTACGCACCGGTCGCGCTCGCCGGTGCCGCGTACGCCGGCATGCAATCGCTGCCGCTCGCGATGCTCCCCGACGTCATCTCCGCGGATGCCCGCACCTCGGGCGACGGTCACGCCGGGACCTTCAGCGGGGTGTGGACCGCCGGTGAAACGATGGGCATGGCGTTCGGCGCGACGGCACTCACCCTCGTGCTCGCCGCCACGGGCTACACCGAACGGATCGCCGGCCAGTCGGTCGAACAGTCCGGCACCGCGATCGCCGGGATCATCGTGAGCTTCAGCGTCGTCCCCGCGCTGCTGATCGTCGCCAGCCTGGTCCCGCTCCGCCGGTATCGCCTTCGACGAACAGACATCGACACCCTTGCCCAGCCGCACCGCGACCGGAAAGCTGCCCAATGACATCCGCCCTGACCGCCTCATCCACCGAGATCCTCGCCCGGCTCGCCGAACTGAGGCAGGCAGACGCCCCGACCCACGGCGGCCGGGTCCTCTCCTACGTCTATGACTCCGGACTCGCCGAACTGGACGAACTCGCGGCAGAGGCCATCCGCATCATGCAACCCGTGAACGGGCTCGACCCGACCACGTTCCCGTCGGTCGCGGCCATGGAACGCGACCTGATCGGCTTCGCCCGGCGGATGCTGCACGGGGGCGACGACGTCACCGGCTCCGTCACATCGGGTGGCACCGAGAGTTGCCTGCTCGCCGTGAAGACGGCGCGGGACCTGTGGCGCGCCTCCGGAGGAGCCGGCATCCCACGGCTGGTCGCACCCGTCACCGTGCACGCCGCGTTCTCGAAGGCAGCGCACTACTTCGGCCTCGACCTCGACCTCGTGCCGGTCGGCCCGGACGGACAGGTCAGCGCCGATGCCCTCACGGCACGGTTTGGTCCGGATGTCGCGCTCGCCGTCGTGTCCGCACCCGCATACCCCCATGCGTCGCTCGACCCGGTCGCCGCGGTGGCCGCGGCCGCCCAGGCGGCGGGCATCGCGTGCCACGTCGACGCCTGCATCGGCGGCTGGGTGCTGCCGTGGTGGTCGCCTGCCGACCCGCTCCCGACGTGGGATTTCGCCGCCCCCGGAGTCTCGAGTATCTCTGCCGACCTGCACAAGTTCGGATACGCGCCGAAGGGGGCATCCGTTCTCCTGCACCGCGGTCGCGACCGCCACCGTGCCCAGTACTTCGCCACCCGGCGCTGGCCTGGCTACCCCGTCGTCAACGCGACGATGCTCGGCTCCAAGTCGGCGGGTGCGCTGGCCGCCGCGTGGGCGATCGTCGAGCGGCTCGGCGAGCCCGGGTTCGCGGACCTTGCCGCTTCCTGTCGCCGGTCGACGGATGCCGTCACCATCGCGATCAACGCGATTGAGGGTCTCCGTGTGGTCGGCTCCCCCGCCGGGCCGCTGTGTGCGGTGGCGACGGACGAGTCCCTCCCGGCGGCACAACGCGTCGACCCCCACCACTGGGCCGACCGGGTACGGTCGCACGGCTGGTTGCTGCAGTTGCAGCCGGGGCTGCTGCAGTCGGACGGCAGCCGTCTGCCCCACACGACGCACCTCACCATCACACCAGTGACCGAGTCGGTGCTTCCCGACCTGATCTCCGCCCTCCGAACCGCAGCCGGTGAGGTCCGCGGCGTCCCCGCGGCGGACGACGTGCTCAGCGGCCTGCCGGTCGGGTTCGGCGACGTGCTGGGGAGTCTCGGGAACCGGGGCCGTCCGATCGACTCGGCCGAGGCATCCGCTCTGCTTGCCGGGATCGGGATTCGCACGGGGGGCGCTCTCCCCGAGCGGATGGCGCCATTGCTCGCGCTGCTCGAATCCCTGCCGGCACCGCTGACCGAGCGCCTGCTCGTGGAGTTGCTCGCGGGCCTCATCGATCCCTGAAGCGACCCGTAGCGCGACCCGTATGCCGCCTACGCGTCGGCCGCGGCCCGTCGCGCGAGTCGCCGCTCGCGGGCACCCTCGACGAGGTTGTAGAGCGTCGGGAGCACGATGAGCGTGAGGAACGTCGACGACACGAGCCCGCCGATGACCACGATCGCGAGCGGCTGCGAGATGAAGCCGCCGTGACCGGTGATACCGAGGGCCATCGGCACGAGCGCGAAGATCGTCGCCAGTGCCGTCATGAGGATCGGGCGGAGCCTGCGGCTCGAGCCATGCCGCACGGCGTCGGCGACGGCCATGCCCTTGTCCCGGTACTGGTTCACGAGGTCGACGAGAACGATCGCGTTCGTGACGACGATTCCGATGAGCATGAGCACACCGATGAGGGAGGCCACGCCCAGCGGAACACCGGTGAGCACCTGCAGGCCGATCGCGCCAGTTGCCGCGAACGGCACGGACACGAGCAGCAGCAACGGCTGACGCAGCGATCGGAAGGTGGCGACCATGACGACGTACACGATGAGGATCGCGGCGAGCAGGGCGAGGCCGAGCTGCTCGAACGCGGTTGACTGGTCGGCCGTCACACCTCCGAGGGTTGCGGTGGCTCCGCCATCGAGGTCGAGCTCATCGACCGCGGTCGCGACCTCGGCGCTCGCTGTCCCGATGTTGTCGCTCGCCGGGGTGATCGCCACGGTCGCTGACCGCTGGCCGCGCACCGTCGTGATCGACGACGGTCCGTCGACCTCGCCGACCGTCGCGAGGGAGTCCAGCCGCACGGGGCCGAGCACCGTCGGAACGGTCAGGGCAGACAGTTCCTCGACCGACGCGGGCGGGTCCTCGCTCGCGAGGTAGATGCTCACGGTGGTCTCGTCGATGACGACGGTACCGATCGTCGACGGCTGCATTGCTCCGGACACGAGGCCGCCGAGGGCGACCTCGGAGTAGCCGGCCTCTGCCGCACGGAGCCGGTCGACCTGCACCGCGATGTATGGCCGCGAATCGCTGAGGTTGTTGGTGACCTGACGCATTCCGTCGAGGTCCCTCGCCGCCTCGGTCACGGCATCCGTCGCCTCGCGCAGGGTCTCCTCGTCCGGAGCGGTGATGTCGACCTCGATGTCGCTCGACGCACCGAATCCACCGGATGCCGCCACCTCGATCTCGCCCGCTCCCTCGATGTCGCCGAGTTCAGTGCGCACGCGCGACTGCAGGGCTTCCTGGTCGGCGTCTTCGTTGGTGGTGATCGAGTAGGTGATGCTTCCCGATCCTCCGCCGACGAACGCGTCTCGGATCGAACTTCCGGACGACCCGATGGAGAGCTGGACGCTCTCGATGTCGTCGATGTCGCGCAAGGCGTCCTCGACGAGGGTCGCGGCGGCATCCTGCGATTCGAGGCTCGCACCAACCGGGAGAGTCTGCGACACGTTGAGCGTGTTCTGGCCGGAGTCTCCGAGGAAGTTGGTCTTCATGAACGGCACGAGGGCGAGAGTTCCGCCGAGAACGAGCACGGCGAGGAGGATCGTCACCACAGAGTGCTGAAGCGTCCAGTTGAGGATCGGCAGGTAACCCTTCTGCAGCCGCGTCGGGGTGTCGAGTTCGTCGTCGATCTCACCGCCGTTCCTGCGGCCACGGCGAGTGACGGTGCCCGGTGAGGCGGTTGCGGGCACCGCGTCTTCGGCGGGAAGCACGGCGACGGTGGTCGGCGCCTCAGAGCCGGTGGCCGCGATCCCCGCAGCCTCGGCGTCCGTGGCGACAGCAGCGCGCTGCGGTGCCTGGAGGTGCTCGGCGCCGACGATCGCCGGAGAGGCGAAGACACCGGCGGGGAGTTCGCGCACGGGCGTCGTGGCCGGCTCGACAACCTCGGGGGCGGTTGCGTCTGCGCTGTCTGAAACCTTCGCTGCCATTCGGGCCTCGGCACGGGAGACGCGCGCCGGGCGGGCCTTCCCGGTGTCGGCCTTCGTCTCCTTCGCTCGGAGGAACCAGTACGCGAGCACCGGCACGATGGTGAGCGACACAAGGAGTGATGCGAGCAGCGAGATGCTGACGGTGAGCGCGAACGGACGGAACAGCTCTCCGGTCATGTCACCCACGAACGCGAGCGGGAGGAACACGGCGACGGTAGTGATCGTCGACGCCGTGATCGCTCCGGCGACCTCGCGCACGGCGGTGAGGATCGAGAAGGCGCGGCCGTCAGGGCTGCGGTCCCGAGCGGTGGACATGTGCCGCTTGATGTTCTCGATGACGACGATCGAGTCGTCAACCACGCGCCCGATGGCGATCGTGAGCGCACCGAGGGTGAGGATGTTGAGGGTGTAGCCGCTGGCCTGGAGGCCGATGAAGGTGATGAGAACCGACGTCGGGATCGAGATGGCGGTGACGAGCGTCGCGCGCACGTCGAGCAGGAACACGAGGATGATGAGCACCGCGAACACGAGACCGAGCAGTCCCTCGGTCGCGAGCGCCTCGATCGATTCCTCGATGTACGGCGCCTGGTCGAAGACGATCGCGAGCTCGACGTCGCTCCCGAGGGCTTCTTCGAGTCCGGGAATCAGGGCTCGAACACCGTTCGACACATCGACGGTGTTCGCGGCAGGCAGCTTGGTCACCGCGATGGTGAGCGCTGGCTGCCCGTCGACGCGGGAGATGCTCGTCACGGGATTGTCTGTCAGGGCGACGGATGCCACGTCGCCGAGAGTGCGGACCTCACCGGCCGACTGGCCGACGAGAGGCAGTGCGGCGATGTCCTCGACGGAGCCGAGATTCGAACCGGTCTGCACGGCGAAGGTGGTGTCGCTCTCAGTGATTTCACCGGCCGGCTGGAGGACGCCGTTCTGCTGAAGGGTGCGGCTGATCGCCGCAGTGGTGAGGCCTGCGCCCTGCAGCTCGGCGGCATCCGGGGTGATCGTGACGCGCTGGCCAACATCTCCGACGACAGCGGCTTCGCGAACACCCTCGACGTCTTCGATGTCCGGGACGGCGGTGCGGGCGAGGGCATCGGAAAGCGCGTCGGTGTCGCCATCTGCACCCGTGGCAGCGAGCTGCAGCACGGGGAGGTCATCGAGGCTGCCCGAGAGAACCTGCGGATCGATATCGGCGGGGAGCTGCGACTTGATCCGGTTGATCGCCTGGTTGATCTTCTGCTCAGCGGTCGCGAGGTCCGTGCCGTACGTGAAGGTCGCCGAAATCAGACTGAGGTTCGTCGACGAGGTTGCCGCAGTGGATTCGAGGCCGGCGACACCCTGGATCGCTGTCTCAATCGGCGTCGAGACGTCGTCGTTGACCACGGCGGGAGCAGCACCCGGGTAGTTGGTGATGACGGCCAGCTGCGGGAACTGCACGCTCGGCGCGAGCTCCTGCTTGAGGCTCGTCAACGCGATACCGCCGAACACGGCGGCGACGATGGTCACGAGCGCGATGAGCGCACGGTTTTTCATGCTCAGAACGGCGAGGGCGTGCACGATTCTCCTGAAGGCCAGCGAAGGATGCCGCGATCGCGACGGAGCGAGCGATCTTTAGGCCGCTCAGCCAGTAAAAGTCTGTCACAGGGGCGGGTTGCCCCATCACCGACTGCCCGGCGAATCCGGCACCTCAGGGGATGCTCCCAGTTCAGACCATCTCGGCGAGCAGCGCGGCGTCGGGAACAGGCGCCCGCATGATCGATTGCCAGGCGCTCGCGAGGGCGTCCAGGGCGCGTTCCGTGTCGCCGACGGCATAGGTGATCGGGATGCGGAGGAACCGCTCGAACGCGCCGTCTACGCCGAATCGCGGGCCCGCTGCGATGAGGAGTCCCTGGCTGCGTGCCGCGAGCACGAGCTGGGAACTCACCGGCGCGCCGAGGCTGGCCCAGATCGCAAGCCCGCCCTGCACGTGCGGAACCTCCCAGTGCGGCAAGCGGTCGGCGAGGATCTCCTCGACACGGTCCCTCGTCGCCGCGAGCTGCTGGCGCCGCCCGGCCAGGATGGCATCCATCTCGGGCAGCAGTTCGAGCACGGTGAGTTGCTCGAGCACCGGGGTACCGAGGTCGCCGATGCTGCGGGCGGCGACGAGTTTGCGGATCACACCCCGGTCCGCGCGAATCCAGCCGACGCGGAGTCCGCCCCAGATGGTCTTGCCAACGGATCCGACGGTGAGAATTTTCGCCCCGGCATCGTCGGAGGCTGCGAACGGCACGAACGGAGTTCCCCGGTCGATGTCGAGTTCTGCCGTGGTCTCGTCGACGACGAGCACGGTGCCCTGGCGTGCGGCCGCCTGGCAGACCCGGCGGCGGGTCTCTGCGGGCATCGTCGCGCCGGTGGGGTTGTGGAAATCGGGCATGAGGTACGCGAGCGTCGGCGAGGACCTGTCGATCGCCTGCTCGAGTTCATCGGTGTCCCAGCCGCCGTCGGCCGTCACAGCGATGGGGACGAGGCGGGCGCCCGCCGACCGCAGCGCGTCGTGCGCGTGCGGGTAGGTGGGGTGCTCGATCACGGCCCGGTCACCCCGCGAGAGGTGCGTCCTCGCGATCAAACCGATTGCGTGCTGGGCGCCGAGGGTGACGAGGATCTCGTCGGGTGAGGTCGGAAGCCCCGCGTCGATGTAGCGGTCGGCGATCGCCGCCCGCAGTTCAGGGAGCCCGATCGTGTCGTAGTCGAATTGATCGAGGTAGTGCGGAAGCCTCGCGGCTGCACGTTGTGCAGCTTCCACCAGCCGGGGCTCGGCCGGGAGCGCCGCTTTGCTGAAATCCAGATATCCGAGGGCACTCGACGGCCCGGGGCCGGGTCGCACTCCGGGCAGCTGCGCGACACTGCCGGATCCACGCAGGCTCTCCAGATAGTCGCTGTCGCGGAGTTCGCGATACGCGGCGGTGACCGTCGTCCTCGAGACGTTGAGGCGTTCGGCCAGATCGCGCTCGGCGGGAATCCGGGTGCCAGCGGGAATCCGCCCGTCTACGATGAGGAGACGGATGCGATCGGCCAGCGAACGATATGCGGCTTCATCGTCGGTGCGCCACCTCCCCAGAAGGGCGGCGAGCGCTCGGGCCGTGATGTGGACCTCAGACATGGGGCCACTCTAGATCGATTGGCCTCTTGTCGAAAGGCCAATTCTAAAATTGGATTGTGGTTATGCTCCGACGCTCCCTCCAACTACTGATTGGCCTTTTCCTCTACGGCATCGCGCTCGCGCTGATCGTCCGTGCCGCCATCGGCGTGGCCCCGTGGGACGTCCTCACCCAGGGGCTCTCGATTAAGACCGGCTGGGGCTTCGGCACGCTGACCATCGCGATCGGGGTGATCGTCCTCCTGCTGTGGATTCCGCTCAAGCAGAAGCCGGGGGTGGGAACAGTGCTCAACGTGCTGCTCGTCGGCCCGGCCGCGGACCTCGGGCTGTGGCTGATTCCCGAGGGCCTCGACCTGTGGCTCCGGATTCTGATGTTCCCGGCGGGCCTGTTCGTGCTGGCCCTCGCCACGAGCCTTTATCTCGGCGCCCGATTCGGTGCCGGCCCGCGCGACGGCCTCATGACCGGTATTCACGAGCGCACCGGCTGGCCGATCTGGGTCGGGCGGACGCTCATCGAGGTATCGGTCCTCGCCGCCGGGTGGATCCTCGGTGGCAATGTCGGCGTCGGTACCGTTCTCTTCGCGCTCCTTGTCGGGCCGCTCTGCAACATCACCATTCCGTGGTTCCGGATCGAGCTCCCCGGTGACGACACACGTCGTGGGCTCGAAGGTTCGGTCGAGCCGAGCGAACCGCTCGTCGACTCCCCCGCCAACTGACGCGGCATCCGATCTTCGCGAAGAAGAACGGATGCCGCTCGCCACGAAGGGCTTACAGGTTGCGGTCCGCGTACACCGCGAGGGCACCCCGCACGAACTCAGCGCCGGCGACCCCGCCGTAATTCGCAGCGAATCGCTCGTCGGCGACGTACATGTCGCCGAGGCCTGTCACGTATTCCTTCATCTCGCCGGGCGTTCCAGGGACCGATGAGAGCCACTCGACGTGGCGGCGCGCAAGGGCCTGAGCCTCATCGCTGTCCGCGGCTATGCCGGACTGGGCTGCCGTGGTCCAGTCTGCGCCAAGAGCGGAGACCCGCTCCTGCCACTCAATCTTCTCGACGTCACTCATCGAACGCCACCACGCGTCGCTCGTGGCGTAGGCATCCTTACCCCAGCGCTCTTCGACCTCGTCCTGATACTGAGCGTGGTCGAACCCGTCAAACATTTTCTCTGCCATCAGTTGTTCACCTCCTTTCAAGGTGTTGAGGGTGTCCTCGACGGTCGCGATCTGCAGCGCGAGTCTCTCTCGCTCCCGGCCCAACCAGTCCAGATGGGTGGTGAGCGCCTCGACCGGTTCGGTCGACGCGGCGAGGGCGTCGGCGATGGCCGGCAACCCCAGCCCGAGATTCCGAAGGAGCAGTATTCGCTGGAGCCGCACGAGCGCCTGCTCGTCGTAATACCGATACCCGTTGGTTCCGATGCGACTCGGCGCCAGCAATCCGATGTCGCCGTAATGCCGCAGCGCCCTGCTCGTCGTTCCCGCGTGGCGGGCTATCTCCTGAATGGACCAGTCCATGACACCCCTCCTTACTTCTCTCCAACGATAGAGGTTGACGTAGCGTCAAGGTCAAGAACGAGATCCGAATTGCGGATGCTGGCCCGCTCACGAATAATCACACGGACACCCCTGCAGATTGGACACCATGGACACCATCACCGTCGCCGAACTCGCCAAGCTCAAGGACGCGGCCATCATCGACGTGCGCGAGCCCGACGAATTTGCCGCCGTCCGGGCGGTCGGTGCCACAAGCATCCCGATGAGCCAATTCGTTGAGCGCATCGGCGAACTTCCCGCCGACGAGACGCTCTATCTGATCTGCGCGTCAGGCGCCCGCAGCGCCCGGGTTGCCGAATACCTCGAAGAACGCGACTATCGCGCCGTCAATGTGGAGGGCGGAACCCACGCCTGGCAGGACGCCGGGCTCCCCACCACCCAGGGTTGAGCCGCTTCCTGAGTGTTCCTCGAAACTCCTTGATCTTCCCTCACTCGCGATATATCGTGTGAGCAGGTCGCGATATATCGCGACGTCGAATTCGGCCGTGAGGCCGGCAGAGAAGGAAGAACAATGGCATTGGAAAAATGGGTCGTACTCCCCGGGGAGTCGCGCGTCATCGATGTTGAACTCGTCCGCAAGCTCAAAGTCGGACTCATCGGCGGCCAGATCGACATCATCGGCCACGACGAAGACTCCGCCCGCGTCGAAGTGCACACCGTCTCGGGCAAAGATCTGAAAATCTCCATCGACGGCGACGTGCTCGAGATCGATCACCCGCAACTCGGCTGGGAGAACTTTCTCGACGTCTTCAAGTCGTTCGGGCAGAACTCCGCGAAAGCCGAAATCAGCGTCCTCGTTCCGCGCCGGGTGGCACTGACCTTCGGCATGGTTTCGGCGAGTGCCCTCATCTCAGGGCTGAACACGAGCGCCCGCCTCTCGACCGTGAACGGCGAGCTTCAAGTCGAGGGCGTGACGGGTGATCTCGATCTCAACAGCGTGTCCGGCGAGATGAGCGTGCAGTCCCACACCGGCGCGATCAACGCCCACACCGTCTCCGGCGACATCACGGCATCCGGCAACATCACGAAATTCTCGAGCGACGGGGTCTCCGGAGATGTTTTCGTTGACGCCCACGGGCACTGTGACCGAATCTCGACCAATACGGTCTCGGGCCACTTGACCGCGCGGTTGTCGCCCGACGTCGGCACCCGCTACGTCGTCAATACCGTGTCCGGAAAACTGCAGCTCGACAGCTCGGTGATTAAGGGCACGCGGGGTCGCGGATTCACGAGCACCACGGAGGGCGACGGGAACTTCTATACCGACGTTGTCGCCAATTCGGTCTCGGGCAACGTAACCGTCATTCGTCGGGCGGAAGCCCCCTCGACGTCCACCGACGACGCTTTCTCGACGGAGGGCCTGGCATGAGCCCCGTCTTCAGCCACGGCAGCCTCCGCCTCTACCTGTTGAGCCTCCTCGCGGAGGGCCCGAAGCACGGCTACGAGCTCATCCAGTCGCTGTCAGAACGGTTCGGCGGCACCTACTCGCCGAGTGCCGGCACGATTTACCCCCGCCTTGCAAAGCTCGAAGAGGACGGCCTCGTCACCAAGGAGAGCGACGGCCGCAAGACCGTGTACTCGATCACGGATGCCGGTCGCCTGGAACTTGAGGAACGCCGCGGCGACCTCGACGCGATCGAACTCGAACTCACCGACTCGGTGCGCCGACTGGCCGACGAGGTGCGCACCGGGGTGACGGACGCGATGCGGAGCCTCAAGGCCGACCTCGCCTCGGCCGCGCGGCAGGCCAAGCAGGCCGCATCCGGTGCGCCGTTTGTTTCAACCGAACAGCCCGACGTCCGGACCTCAAGCCGAATCGCCCTCCACGACGCCGACACGGTGATCACCGAGTTCCGTCAGCAGCTCCGATCCGATTTGCGCAAGCAGGTCGAGACCGGCGCACTGACGGATGCGACCGTGCGCCAGTTGCGCGACGATCTCGATCGCGTGCGGAACGGCATCCGCGCGACCTTCGGCACGACAACGGAATAGCACCCGCGCGACATCGCGCTCAGGCCGGGATCCGGGAGGGTTCCGGCCTGAGCCTGTTGCGCCGCGCGCCGGTCCAGCTGCGGCCTTTCGAGCCGGGCCGTCATGCTAAGATCGACGTTAGTCTTTATCGTTCCCTGGTGGGTGAAAACCATAGGGCGGATCTTCACCGCCCCGCTACTAATTCGTAAGGGGGTCTCGCATGGGGCGTGGCCGTCAGAAGGCAAAGCACACCAAGATTGCGCGTGAGCTGAAGTCGTTTAGTCCTGATGTGAACTACGACGCTCTTGAGCGCGAGCTCACGGGTCATTCACACGACGACACTTACAGCGACGAGGCGGCGAAGTGGTCGGAATACACCGACGACTTCCCAGCGGGAGAGCCCAAGCGGGCCTGAGCTCGACGTCGCTTGGTTGCTGAGCCCGTCGAAGTACGATCACCGGGGCGACCTATGCTCGCGCCGCTTTCCGGGCGTTCCACCATGCCCAGAATCGGGCGAGGAGTCGCTTCAGGGCGTTCGCCGCACGCTTCGCCCAGCGGAACTCCGTTCCGAGGATCGCGAGGCCGAGGAACACGACAAGCCATCCCGGTCCTGGCAGCGGCACGAGAACGAGCCCGAGAACCGCGATGACCCCACCGAGGATGCCGACGCTGATCCGGTGGATCGTGCGGAGTCTGGGGCGGGTGTCGATCCAGGAGCGGATGCTCCGAAGCATCCTGCGCACAGGCCGGTTCGGGTTTTCGCCGGCGGCGATGTCATCGTTCAGTTCGGCTTCGGAGACCATGCATTCACGGTAGAGCCCGGAACTGAGATTCTGCGGCGAAGTCAGGCTGTTGCGACGACGGTCCACGCGATGGCTGTCGCCACCGAGGCGATGCCCGTTGCTCCAGCGACGACCATCAGGAGTTCGTCCCGTGCCGCCTCGCGTACCTCGCTGAATACGCTCGTACGCCGTTCGTTGTGCCGTGTGATTACGCTCATGTTGTCTTCACTCCCTCGTAAACGACTGTTTCACGATTGAGGGACAACGCCGCAGCATTGACAGTGGAGCGATTTGTGCGATACGGCTCGCCGGGTGCCGCTCCCGCGGCTACGAGAGCTGGTTGCGCTCGACCCACTCGAGGTATTCCGGGGTCACCGTGCCGGTGACATAGTCACCGGTGAAGCAGCTCATCTCGAGTTCAGTGACGGAAGATCCCTGGATGATGGCCTGCTTCATGTCCTCGACCTCCTGGTAGATGAGGCGGTCAGCGCCCAGTTCCCGCGCGATCTCCGGAATCTTGCGGTTGTGGGCGACGAGCTCCGACCGCGACGGCATATTGATGCCGTACACGTGCGGGTAGCGCACGGGAGGGGCGGCCGAGGTGAACGTCACCTTATTGGCGCCGGCGGCACGGGCCATGTCGACGATCTCCTTCGACGTCGTCCCACGCACGATCGAATCATCGACGATAAGGATGTTTTTGCCCGTGAACTCCGTCGACATCGCGTTGAGCTTCTGCCGCACGCTCTTCTTGCGCTGTGCCTGGCCGGGCATGATGAAGGTGCGGCCCACGTACCGGTTCTTGTAGAAGCCTTCGCGGTACTCGATGCCGAGCTTCTGGGCGACCTGCATGGCCGCTGGCCGGGAGGAGTCTGGGATCGGCATGACGACGTCGATGTCACCCATCGGCGTATACTCGGCGATCGTGTCGGCGAGCCGGTCGCCGAGGCGAAGTCGAGCTTCGTAGACGGAGATACCGTTCATGACCGAGTCGGGGCGGGCGAGGTAGACGTACTCGAACGAACACGGCACAAGCCGCGGGTTCTTGGCGCACTGCCGGGAATACATCTCTCCCGACGTGGTGATGAAGATGGCTTCGCCCGGTGCAACCTCACGAACCACCTCGTAGCCGGCGCTCTCGAGCACGAGGGACTCCGACGTGACGATCCACTCGTCACCGAGCAGACCGGCAGCACGACGGCCGAGGATGAGGGGGCGGATGCCGTATGGGTCACGGAAGGCGAGCAGACCGTGACCGGCGATCATGGCGATCGCGGCGTAGGATCCCTCGACGCGCTCGTGCACCTGCGAGACAGCGGTGAAGACCTGGTCTGGGTCCAGTTCGAGCCCGGTGATCTGTGCCTGCAGCTCGGTGGCGAATACATTCAGCAGCATTTCGGTGTCGCTCGTGGAGTTCACGTGGCGGCGGTCGATGTGGAACAGGTCATCGGCCAGCTCGCGAGTGTTCGTGAGGTTTCCGTTGTGCACGAGGATGATGCCGTACGGCGCGTTCACGTAGAACGGCTGGGCTTCCTGCTCGTTGTCGGCGATGCCCTTGGTGGCGTACCGCACGTGGCCGAGGCCCATTTTGCCCTGGAGCGAGCGCATGTCGCGCGTGCGGAACGCCTCGCGCACCTGACCTTTGGCCTTGTGGATGTGGAAGGTGGGGCCGTCAGCGGTCGCGATCCCCGTGGAGTCCTGCCCGCGGTGCTGCAGCAGCAACAATGCGTCATAGACCTGCTGGTTGACCGGTTCCGGTGAGACGATGCCGACGATGCCGCACATACCTAGCGGGCTCCTTGCGTGGTGGTGATCTTAATGGGAGTAGCTTCCGACGAGGCGCACGGCGCCGCCGTCGACACCCTTCGCGCCCTGCTCAAAACCGATGAGGTCCCTGGTCGAGGTGTGTACGGTACCGACCTGCCAGGCGGGGATGCCGCCAGCGGTGAGGTCCGCAGTGATGGCGCTCGCGGCATCCGCTGACACGACGGCGAAGAATCCGACGCCGAGGTTCCAGGTTCCCTCGGCGCTTTCGAGCGTTGAGCCGGCCAGGTCGCTGAGCGCACGGAACACGGGAGCGGGTGACCAGGTGGTGCGATCGACCTCGACCCAGCTGCCGACGGGAAGCACGCGCGCCAGATTGGCGGCGATTCCACCTCCGGTGACATGGGAGAGGGAGTGAACGGCGCCCGGGTGGCGGCCGATCAGCTCGAGCAGCGGTGAGGTGTAGAGGCGGGTCGGCTCGAGGAGCACTTCGCCGACGACACCGCCGAGCTCGGCCGACGTGTCTGTGAACGCGATGTTCCGCTCGGCGAGGATGTGCCGCACGAGGGAGTAGCCGTTGGAGTGGAGCCCGGAGGACTCGAGCGCGATCACCGCGTCACCATCCTGGACGAGGTGGGCGCCGAGAAGGTCGTCCGCTTCGATCACACCAGTGGCTGCGCCGGCGACGTCGTAGTCATCCAGCCCGAGGAGGCCCGGGTGCTCTGCCGTTTCGCCGCCGACGAGTGCCGTACCGGTGGCCGAGCAGGCGCGAGCGATGCCCGCGACGATGTCGGCGATGCGCTGTGGAACCACTTTGCCGCACGCGATGTAGTCGGTCATGAACAGGGGCTTCGCTCCGACCACGACGATGTCGTCGACGACCATGCCGACGAGATCCTGCCCGATGGTGTCGTGCTTGTCGATGGCTTGGGCGATCGCGACCTTGGTACCGACTCCATCTGTCGACGTGGCGAGCAGCGGGCGGCGATAGGACGTGAGGAAGGAGACGTCGAAGAGACCCGCGAACCCGCCTACTCCGCCGAGGACCTCGGGACCGTGCGTGTTCGACACGGCGGACTTCATCAGCGAGACGGCGAGATCACCGGCGGCGGTATCAACACCAGCCTGCCGATAACTCGAGGAGGAGTCGTCGGCCGGGGTGGATGTGCTCACGCTTTGCCCTCGTTCGTGGTGGGAGAAGTCTGCGGGGGATTCTGCTCGAGAGCCGGTGCGGATGCCGCGTCGACGGCATCCGTTTCGATGTCGGCGGACGGGGCTGGAGCCTCGCGCACGTCCACCTTATCCGCTTCGAGGTAGCGCCTCTTCTTACTGCTCCTACGGTCGAGCAGGATCGCGATCGTCAGCGCGATGGCGATACCGACGACGACGCCGATGAGA
Organism: Mycetocola sp. TRD_SC_2; assembly: GCF_055361225.1. NCBI lineage: Bacteria > Bacillati > Actinomycetota > Actinomycetes > Micrococcales > Microbacteriaceae > Mycetocola > Mycetocola sp. TRD_SC_2. The sequence continues at coordinate 2,601,245 of NZ_CM143954.1, forward strand.
AGGAGGAAACCGAAGATCTGCATTTGCGAATATTCGGCGAAGCCGTTGGCACGGGCGTATTCGAGGTCGCGTGGAATCGACACCGTGAGGATGAAGGCCACCACAGCACCGAGGAGCGCACCGAGCATGGCGAAGTTGGCGAACTTCGGAGAGCGCCTCACGGCCACACGCTGACGACCGTCCGGCGAAGCGGACGTGTTCGTGTCTGCGGGTGGGGAGTCTGGCGCAGGACGGGCTGGCTCAGTGTTCATACTCCTATTGTCGCCCATGAAACCGAGCGTGCGCTCCGCCGGGCGCTACCCTGATTCCATGATGGGCGCGACGACCAAGACCGGGTTTCTGGCCGGCTTCAGCATGGGCATCCGCCTCCTCGGGCGGGGCTTCCGGATGTGGAGCACGTCACCGCGGCTCATGTTCATCGGTGCGATCCCGGGACTCGTGACCCTCATCCTCATCGTCGCGGCGGCCATTGTGCTCGCGTTCAATCTCCAGAACATCGCCACTGCCGTCACGCCGTTCGCCGAGAACTGGGACGAGGTGTACCGGAACGGCATCCGTTTTCTCGTCATGGCCGCCCTCGTGGGCGCAGGCCTCCTTGTCTTCGTCTACAGCTACACGGCAATCACCCTGCTCATCGGCCAGCCGTTCTTCGAGAAGATCTCCGAGCGGGTCGAGCAGTCGCTCGGTGGCGTGCCGCACGAGGTCGAGGCACCGCTTCTCGCCTCGATCGCCCGGGGCATCGGAGAATCACTCCGGTTGCTTGTTGTCACCGTCGCGATCGGGCTCGGGCTCTTCGTGCTCGGGTTCATCCCGCTCATCGGCACGATCCTCGCCTGGATCCTGGGTGCGATCACCGGCGGCTGGTTCCTCGCGCTCGAGTTGTCGACGCCGGCATTCGAGCGCCGTGGCCTCGCACTCAAACAGCGCCGGAAGGCACTCGGTGCCCAGCGATCGACAACTCTCGGCTTCGGGATCGCCGTGTTCCTGCTCTTTCTGGTGCCGCTCGGCGCCCTCGTGACCATGCCAGCGGCCGCGGCGGGAGCAACGCTTCTCGCTCGCCGTTCGCTGGGCGAAACGCACAAACCCTGAGTTCGCGCCCGGTCAGGTTCCGATTCCGCGGACCACCGGGATGTGACCGGTGAGGTCGGCACGCTGCCCCGATGCCAGCACGGTTCCGGATGCCGCGGCGTCGGTCCACGACAACGCTCCGGTCGCGAGTGCGAGCCAGGTCTCGGCATCCGTCTCGATCACGTTCGGCGGGGTGCCTCGCGTGTGCCGAGGACCCTCGATGCACTGGACGGCGCCGAACGGGGGCACCCGCACTTCGAGGGTGTTGCCGCTCGAACGCTCAGCGAGCAGCTGGAGGGTGTAGCGAACGGCGGTCGCGATCTCGTCGCGCGACGCCGCCTCGCGAACGGCCAGGTCGACCGCTTCGCGCCCTACGTCATCAGGAATACGGGCACGTGCCATGCGCTCTAGGCTAGTACTCGTGAAGATCCTTGTCCTCGGTTCGGGCGCGCGAGAGCACGCCATCATCCTGTCCCTCCTCAGCGAAGAGGAAGAACACGACATCGTTGCGGCCCCGGGTAACGCGGGCATCGCGCAGGTCACCGAGACCGTAGCGCTCGATCCCAACGACCCCGTCGCCGTCGCGAACTTCGCGATCGCCGAAGCCATCGCCCTCGTCGTGATCGGGCCGGAGGCTCCCCTCGTTGCCGGTGTCGCCGACGAATTGCGTGAGCAGGGCATTCCCGTCTTCGGTCCCGGCAAGGCCGCCGCCGAGCTCGAGGGCTCGAAGACGTTCGCCAAGCGCGTGATGGACGAAGCCGGCGTTCCGACAGGACGCGCCCGCCGCGCTGGAACCCTCGCCGAGGTCGAGACGGCGATCGACGAGTTCGGTTCCCCTTACGTCGTCAAGGCCGACGGCCTCGCCGCAGGCAAGGGCGTTCTCGTCACCACCGATCGCGACGCAGCCATCGAACACGCCCGCACCTACCTCGACTTCGGCAGCGTCCTGGTCGAGGAGTTCCTCGACGGCCAGGAGGTTTCGCTGTTCTTCGTGAGCGACGGTCACACCGTTGTTCCACTCTCCCCCGCGCAGGACTACAAGCGCCTCGCCGATAACGACGAAGGCCCGAACACCGGCGGCATGGGTGCGTACTCACCGCTCCCCTGGCTCGACGAGACCTTCGGCAGCGAAGAAGCCTTCATCACCGAGGTGCTCGAGACCATCGCGAAGCCCGTCGTGGCCCAGCTCGCCGAGGAGCAGACGCCGTTCATCGGGCTGCTCTACGCCGGTCTCATCCTGACCTCGCGTCGCGAGAACGACGCTGACCATGGCATCCGGGTCATCGAATTCAATGCCCGCTTCGGCGATCCCGAGACGCAGGTCGTTCTGCCCCGCCTCACGTCGCCCCTGTCGTCACTGCTCTACGCTGCGGCAACCGGGACGCTCGCCGACAGAGACCGCCCGACGTTCGCCGCGGCATCCGCCGTCACCGTTGTGCTCGCGAGCGAGAACTACCCGGGCACTCCCGTCACCGGACGCCCCCTCGGCACGTTCACCGATGCGGATGCCGTTCCCGGCGTCCACCTCGCCCATGCTGCTACGGCGCAGTCAGGCGACCAGCTCGTGTCGACCGGTGGTCGCGTTCTCAGCGTGGTCGCGCTCGGCGACGACTTCACTGAGGCTCGCGCCCGTGCGTATCGGGTCATCGGCAACATTTCCCTCGAGGGTTCGCAGTACCGGACCGACATCGCGGCCCGCGTCGCGCGCTGACGCGAGAGTGCAGTTACGCACTCTAAATCCCAAAAACTCGGTGTTTTGAGTGCGTAACTGCCATGTCGATACAACCGTCATCACGACCGCACACCGCGTGCACCCCGTGACGCGATAATGGACGGGTGAGCACATCGACGAATCTGCCCGGCTGGACCCACCTCTACTCAGGCAAGGTCCGCGACCTCTACGAGCGCCCGGGCGACTCGGACTCCCTCCTCGTCGTCGCGAGCGACCGGGTCAGCGCCTTCGACCACGTGCTCTCCCCCGGCATCCCCGGCAAGGGCGAACTCCTCACCACGCTCAGCCTGTGGTGGTTCGACCGCCTCGACGTGCCCAACCACCTCCTCGCCGAGAAGGCGCTCGGCGACGACGGCACGGTGACCGACCTCATCCCTGCCGAGGTCGCCGGTCGGGCAATGCTCGTGAAGAAGCTCGACATGTTCCCGGTCGAATGTGTCGTGCGCGGCTACCTCACCGGATCCGGCTGGAAGGAATACGTCGCGTCCAGAAGCGTCTGCGGCATCCCCCTCCCCGACGGACTACAGAACGGTGACCGCCTGCCCGAACCGCTCTACACCCCGGCATACAAGGCTCCGATGGGTGAGCATGACGAGAACATCTCGTTCGAGCAGAGCATCGAGCTGGTCGGTGAGGCGGATGCCACGGCGTTGCGTGACGCGTCCCTCGCGATCTACGCACAGGCATCCGCCATTGCAGAAGAACGGGGCGTGATCCTCGCGGACACCAAATTCGAGTTCGGTCGAGACCCGGTCAATGGCGCCCTGACCCTCGGTGACGAGGTGCTGACGTCCGACTCGTCGCGGTACTGGGACGCGAACACCTACGCAACCGCTGAGACGGCAGAGGCGCGCATGGCGAGCTTCGACAAGCAGATCGTCCGCGACTGGCTCGCGGCGAACTGGGACCAGGCCGGAGACCCGCCTGGACTGCCGACAGAGATAGTCGAAAAAACGACAGCGCGCTACCGCGAATTGCTGGAGCGACTGACGGCGTAAGGTTTCGAGAGATGTCTGAACTCTCTCCCAAAGAATCCACCGCCACCCGCGTCAAGTGGGAGAGCTTCTGGGTCTGCGCCGGTGTGGCCAGCCTCACGATCCTCGACCTGTCCAAGGTCAACGTCGGCCTGCCGTCGATCGAGGAGTCCCTCGGCGGCGGTGCCACCGAGCTGCAGCTCATCGTCGCCGGCTATGCGCTCGCGTTCGGTCTCGCGCTTGTCCCGGCCGGCCGATTGGGTGACATCCGTTCCCGTCGCAATATGTTCCTCATCGGGCTGACCTCGTTCATGCTCGCGAGCCTTCTGTGCGCGATCGCCCCCACCATCGAAGTCCTCGTGATCGGCCGTATCCTGCAGGGCGTTGCCGCGGGTATTCAAATGCCACAGGTCCTCGGCCTGATCCAGCAGTTGTTCCAGGGCAGGGAGCGCGGCAAAGCGTTCGGGCTTTTCGGGGCAACGATCGGACTGTCCACGGCATTTGGGCCAACGATCGGCGGTCTATTGATCGCGGTCGGAGGGCTGGAGAACGGCTGGCGACTCCTGTTCTGGATGAACATTCCGCTCGGCCTCATCGCGATCTGGTTCGCGTGGCGACTTCTGCCGCGCAAGCAAATCCATGACGCCGATGTGAAGAGCCTCGACGTGACGGGCATCCTGCTCCTCGGCACCGCGACGTTCAGCCTCATGCTGCCGTTCGTGCTCACCACCGGAGGACCGGACGACGACCCGAACCGCTGGTTCTGGCTGATCGGTTTCGTCGTCGCAGCGGCCGCCTTCGTCTGGTGGGAACGTCGGTATCTGCGAATCGGCAAGTCTCCCGTCGTGCACTTCGGGCTGCTGCGCCTGTCGTCGTACCGGAACGGGATCCTCATCGCCACCGCGTACTTCGCAGCGATCCCGGCGATGTTCCTCATCGTCACGCTGTTCCTGCAGCAGGGCCTTGGTCTCGAAGCAGTCTTCGCCGGCATGGTCTCCATCCCGTTCGCACTCGCCTCCGCCGTCACCTCCTGGCTCGGCGGACGCCTCGTGAACACCTACGGCCGCCCCATCGTCGTCCTCGGTGTTGCACTCGCCGGAATCGGTATCGGCGCCACTCTTCCCATCGCAGCTTTCGCCTCCGAAGAGTGGACGCCGTGGCTCATGGCCGCCGTGCTCACCGTCGCCGGTGCCGGTGGCGGTTTCGTCATCTCTCCGAACCAGACCCTCACCCTGCAGGACGTGCCGATCACCCAGGGTGGCGTCGCCGGCTCCGTCGCACAGGTCGGCCAGCGCGTGGGAACCGCGATCGGTGTCGCCGTCGCGTCGAGCACATTCTTCGCCACGCTCTATGCCGAGCAGGGACTCGCCAACCCCGTGACGATCTACCGGGACGCCTACGGGCGCGGCACGACGATCATCGTCGCCCTGCTCGGGGTCGCCTTGATCCTCAGCCTGCTCGACCTGCGCAAGCGCGCACAGGCTTCGTCCTGACGTGTGCCATGCCTGACGATTCACTCCTCGTCATCGTTCGCCGCGAGTACTCCGACCCAGACACAGTTCGGCTGATCGGCCAGCTTCAGGACCTCTATACCCGGGTCTACGGGGGCCCTGATCGCAGCCCGATCGACGGTGCCGAATTCGTGCCACCTCGCGGCGCGGTCGCGGTCGGGTATGTGGACGACGAACCCGTGGCCATGGGTCTCTGGAGGCGAGTTGGCGAGAATCATGGGGAGCTCAAACGTATGTTCGTCGACGACAGTCACCGTGGCAATGGCTACTCACGCACGATGCTGCGCTGGCTCGAGGATTCGGCGCGCGAGCACGGTGTGACGTTCATGATCCTGGAAACCAACGAGAACCATCCGGAAGCGATCGCGCTGTACCGTTCGGCCGGGTATTCCGACATCCCGAACTACGGCCATTACGCCAACAATCTGAAAACGGTCTCGCTCGGTCGGGAGCTCTGATCAGCACGGGAGCACTTGCTAAATGTTGTTGCTACAACTATTGTAGATAACACCATGAACACGACACCGACTGCAGACAAGCTCGCCGCCGACACCGCCATGGGTCCTGTGACCCTCCTCGTGGCCGATCTCGACGCGATGACGACCTACTACACGGATGCCGTCACCCTGCGTCCCCTCTCGTTCACCGGCAACACCGTCACGCTCGGTCGCGGCGGAGTGCCAGCCGTGATCCTCGAGCACGCACCCGACCTCAAGCACGCCGCACCCGGCTCCGCGGGCCTGTTCCACACCGCCATCGTTTTCGAGACCCAGGCCGCACTCGCCGCCGCGCTGTACTCGGTCGCCCGCAAGGCACCCGGCACCTTCACCGGCAGCGCCGACCACCTCGTCAGCCAGGCGTTCTACTTCACCGACCCCGAGGGCAACGGCGTAGAGCTGTACTGGGACCGCGATCGCACCGAGTGGAGCTGGGTCCACGGCCAGGTCGAAATGGCCACACTGTATCTCGATCCCAACGAATACCTCTCGGAGCATCTCACCGAACAGGGGCAGACGATCCCGGGCGACGAATCTGTCTTCGGTAGCGCCCGCATCGGCCACGTTCACCTGTCCGTCGGTGACGTGGCATCCGCCCGGTCGTTCTACGTGGACACGCTCGGCTTCGACGCCACGGCGTCGCTCGGTAACCAGGCACTCTTCGTCTCCGCCGGTGGCTACCACCACCACATGGCGATGAACGTCTGGAACTCGCGTGGCGCAGGCCCCCGTATGCCGGCGCTCGGACTCGGCCGCATCGACATTCAGGTCGGCGAGACGGATGCCGTGGGCGAGCTCTCCGAGCGGCTCACGCACCACAGAATCCAGACCCGCAACGACGGACGAACGTTGAGCTTCGATGACCCGTGGGCGAACCTCATCCGCGTCACCGTCTAGTTTCCCCAGCCGCGATTCACACCCGTGGGTCGATACCGACCCGCGGGTACAGGCCGGATCCCGCGCATTCGAAGGCCTCGTCGAGTTGTGCGAGCGGGAACGTCTTTCCCACGAGCTCCGCAAACGGATGGCTGTGCCACGCCTCGCTCAGATAGTCGATGGCCTGCTGCAGGTGCCTGCCCGAGTAGTTGTGCACTCCCCGGACCGTCAGCGAATTCCGCACGAGCAGCTCCGGGTCGAGCGCGACCTCACCGCCGGGTGACACGCTGCCGACGAGCACGACGATCCCGCCGACCCCTACCGCTCGCAGCGCGGAGCGAACTGCGGTGGGCGACCCCGAGGTCTCGAGCACGACGAGCGGCTCGGCGGCACCGGCAGCAGCAGACGCGGCGAGCACTCCCCCGAGGCCGGTGACCGCGAGGTAGCCGACACCCGGGTCGGCTACGGCGTCCGCCCCGAAGTCAAAGGCGGCACTCCTGCGCAGGGGATTCGGATCCGACACGATCACGCGCGCACCGGCATCCGTCGCCATCGCGGTCGCGGTGAGCCCGGGCATCCCAGCGCCAAGCACGAGTACCGTCGCCCCGGCAAGAGCAACGTGAGCGGATGCCGCCTCCAGCGCAGCAGCGACGGTCGCGGTCGCGCACGACGCAGGGGCTGCGACACGGGCGGGCAGGCTCTCCCCGACGAGCACAACGGCTGATCCGGCACGCACCTGAACGTGGCTGGCGAAACCTCCGCTCAGCTCCCACCCACGGTGCACGCGGTCGTGGCCATATCGGGCAAGGGTGCGGCATTTCTGGGTCAGGCCGCGAGAGCAGCGATCGCAGTTGCCGCAACTGACCGTCACCGACCACGCCACGCGCATCCCGGCGACGATCGGCGTTCCCGACCACGAAACGGCGCCCTCACCGACCGCAACGACCCTGCCGACCTGCTCGTGCCCAAGAATCACCGGCGTCGGTGCCTCCCTCTGGCCGAGCACGGTGTGCACGTCGGAGCGGCAGATCGTCGCGAGCTCCACTTCGACGAGCAACTCGCCCTGCCCGAGCGACACACCGGGAACGGCGAGCGCCTCGTGCGGTGAACCTTTGCCTTGCCACACCATCGCGAACGGTGACGGGCGCACAAGGACATCACGCCCTACCTCAGAAATTAGTTGTCGCGTCATTGCGGTCCTCCCCCTCGTTGCACCTCACGCTAGGGAGACTGGCCCAACGGCAACTCGTCATCGGGTAAAGCGCCGGTGAACCGAGCGCAACGTCTTGGGGTCAACCCGGAGCTTCCACACCGAGTCGAGTTGGTACTGTCGTACCCCACGACTGAAGGGGACCCCGTGCCACTCGATCCGTACTTCCGCGACATGTACCTGGCTCGGCGCCGCGACATGATCGCTGAGACGCGAGGCGTCGTCACCGGATTCCTGACCGGGATCATCGCGAAGCTCTTCCCGTGGCGACGTGCCGGCTCCCGCCGTGCGCTCGTCGAATCCCCGTCGCGCACCGTCGGAACGACAGCGGCCGGGACGGCAGTGGCGGGCGCCGAAGCATCCCGGGCCCCCGCTGCAATCGGACCGAAACCTCCGCTGTCACCGGAGGAGAAGGCGAAGCGCAAAACTCCCGGGTGGAAGAGACGCAACGCGAAGAAATGGGACGCCAAACTGTACGGTCGCGTCGGACTCACCCCTCCAGACGTCGACACGACGGATGTCACGGTGGAGGTTCCCGGGTATCCCGCGGCCCGGGTGCGGATCTACCGACCGCTCGGCAGCGAAAACGATGGGCTCCCGGCGGTCCTGGCATTCTTCGGTGGGTCATTCCAGCTCGGCGGGGTCGACTACACGAGCGTCGACGCGACGTTCCGCATGCGAACCGCCGACGCGAACGTCATCCATGTCGCCGTTGACTACGCTCTCGCTCCCGAACACCGGTACCCGACCCAGATCGAGCAGGGCTATGCCGCCCTCGACTGGTTGTTCCGCAGGGCCAGCGACTTCGGCATCGACTCCGACCGGATCGGGATCAACGGCACGTCGTCCGGAGGCAACATCGCCGCCGCGGTAACGCTCCTCAACCGCGACCGCGCCAACCACCCGCTGCAACTGCAGATCCTCGAGGTTCCTGTCACCGACCTCACCGGGAAAAGCATCGACCTCGGCCCGATCCGCGAGATGCGCATCCCTGTGTTTCTCGCGCGGCGCGAGCTGGTCCAGGTCGCGAACGCCTACCTCGGCGACCGGTCCCGCGCACGGCAGCCGTACGCCTCGCCGCTTCGGGCCTCGTCGCACGCGGGTTTGCCACCCGCCGTCATCCTCACCTCCGAATACGACGCACTCCGCAAGGACGGCGAGGCCTACGCACTCGCCTTGCGCTCAAGCGGCGTCGAGGCAAGCGCCGTCCGCTACTCGGGCGCAACGCATGAGGCAGCGATGTACACGAAGGTGGTGCCGCTCGCCCGTCGCTGGCACGCAGACGTCGTTACTGCCCTGCGCACGCTGCACGAATAGATCCTCAGGCGGGCCGGATGTAGCCGCGTTCGCGGGCGGATGCCACGGCGGCAGTTCGCGACGACACCTGCAGTTTCGTGAAGATGTGTACGAGGTGGCTCTTCACTGTTGCCTCGGACAAAAACAGGGTGCGGGCGATATCGCGATTGGACCGCCCGTCGGCGACGAGGCCGAGCACTTCTGCCTCGCGGCCGGTGAGCGCTCCGTCCGCGGAGTTCTGCCGCGCTTCGAGCCGTCCGGCGACGGCGGGGGCGAGTGCGCTTTCGCCCCGGGCAGCGGATCGCACGGCGGCGATGAGTTCGGCCGGGGGCGCATCCTTCAGCAGGTAGCCCGAAGCGCCCGCCTCGACCGCGCCGAGGATGTCGGCATCCGTGTCGTAGTTCGTGAGCACGAGGACGTGCGGCGCTCCTGGCATCTCGCGAATCCGGCGGGTGGCTTCGGCGCCCTGCATGCCGCCACCGAACTGCAGGTCCATCAGGACGATGTCGACACCGGCCTCGCTTTGCTCGACCGCGCTTTCACCGGTCGCTGCCTCACCGACGACGTCGAGGTCGGATTCGGTCGCGAACAGCGCGCGGAGCCCGGCACGCACCACCGGATGGTCGTCGGCGATCAGGAGGCGGATCATGCCCGAACTCCTGGCCGCGACGCGTCAACCGGGGTGACCTCGCGGACCGGGATTGTCACGGCAAGGGCCGTCCCCTCACCGGGGTCGGACTCGACGCTGAGAACGCCGCGGAGCGACGCGACCCGCTGGCTGATGGCGCGCAGCCCGAACGAAACGTCGGCGTTGCCGACCGGAGCAGCGTCCGGGTCGAACCCGATACCGTCATCGACGATGTCGAGCGACACACTGTCGGACTGGTAGGTCAGTGTGATGTCAGCCCGGCTGGCTCGCGCGTGCCGCACGACGTTGGCGATCGCTCCCTGCGCGATTCGGAGCAGCGTGGCGTTGACGTTCATCGGCAACGGCACCGGGTCACCCTCGAGCTGGAAATTGACGGCGGCAGGTGTTCCCGAGGCACGGAGGGTGTCGGCGGTGGAGTCGGCCAGTCGCGCCAGCGCACCGGGCAACGTGCGATCGTCGAGCGCCGGCGGGGTGAGTTCACGGATGATCCTGCGGGTGTCGACGAGCGATTCCGCTGCGGTCTGCCGGGCGAGCTGGAGTTGTTCGAGACCCGGCCGATCGCCGTCAAGCCGTTCGGCGGCGTGCAGGAGGAGCTGGATGCTCGACAGGCCCTGAGCGACGGTGTCGTGGATCTCACGGGCAAGTCGCTCACGCTCGGCGAGCATCCCCGCCGCCCGCTCGGCCGTTGCGAGCTCACCCCGGGTCTCGACGAGTTCCGTGATGAGCTGCTGACGTTCCTCAGCCTCACGGTAGAGCGACTGATACCCGAACCCGATCGCGACGGCGACACCAGCTCCGATCATCGGGCCGATCACACCGCCGACGGTGAACCCCGAGTGAAGGCTGATCGCGACGATCGACAACGCTGTTGATACCGCGACGGCGCCGAGCGCCACCCGGGAGGGAAGAAGCTGAAGATAGAGGAAGAAGAGCGGAAAGACGATGAACGCAGCATCCGGTGTCAGCCACATCAGGCAGAGCCACAGCACGCTGAGCGACCCGACCCAAAGCCAGGGAACCCATCGCGACGAGCGGATGCTGTCCGGCCGCAGGTGAGCGAGGAGGGAGCCACCGAGATACACGGCGAGAAGGCTCGTGGCGAGGGCGTGGATCTGTGCACTGCCCGGCGCCTCGGTCAGAACGGAACGAACGAGAACAACGGCGATGAGCGCGATCAGCAGCGAGTGCAGCGACCAGCGCAGGCCCGCGAAAACGGGAGTGAGGGCGGAGTGGTTCATGGTCTCCCTTTCCCCGAAAGCCTACGTCTGGCCGCTCCAGGCGGCATCCATCGATAGTTCGAGGTGCCGGTAGGATGGGAAAACCCCCTACCTCGAACTCCCGGGAGTCATGCCGTGCCCACAATTCTCGTCGAAGTCATGCCGAAGGCTGAACTGCTGGACCCGCAGGGTAAGGCGGTTTCGGGCGCTCTGACCCGGCTCGGCAAGTCCGAATTCACCGATGTGCGCATCGGCAAGCGCTTCGAACTCACCGTCGATGGCCCGATCACGGATGCGATCCGTGCCGATGTTCAGAAGATCGCCGACGAAATCCTGTCGAACTCGGTTATCGAAGACGTCGTCGCGATCACCTACCCGGAGGCCGAGTAGTCATGCGCATCGGCGTCATCACTTTTCCGGGCTCGCTCGACGAGCGTGACGCCCAGCGGGCGATCCGCATCGCCGGCGCCGAACCCGTCGCCCTCTGGCACGGCGAGCACGACCTGCACGGAGTCGACGCCCTCGTCCTCCCCGGTGGCTTCAGCTACGGCGACTACCTGCGTGCCGGTGCGATCGCATCCGTCTCCCCGATCATGGCCGAAGTCATCGACGCGGCCAACAGGGGAATGCCGGTGCTCGGCATCTGCAACGGCTTCCAGATGCTCACGGAGGCGCACCTCCTGCCCGGTGGACTCATCCGCAACGAGAGCGGCCACTTCGTGCGCCGCGACCAGAAGCTGCGGGTCGAGAACGCCGACACCGCGTGGACGACGAACTTCGCCGCGAACGACGAGATCGTCATCCCGCTGAAGAACGGCGAGGGCGGCTTCATCGCCTCCGAAGACGAACTCGACCGGCTCGAGGGCGAGGGCCTCGTCGCCTTCCGCTACCTCGAGAAAAACCCCAACGGATCGCTCCGCGACATCGCCGGTATCACCAACGCCCGCGGAAACGTCGTGGGGCTCATGCCGCACCCGGAGCACGCTGTCGAACCCGGTTTCGGACCGGACACAACGGATGCCATGCGTTCAGGCGTCGACGGACTCACCCTGTTCACGAGCGCAATCGCTGCGCTGCAGACGGTTTAGACGCTTTCTCGTTCCGAGATACCGAAAAGGGCCCCTGCCCGCGACATTCGCGCGGGCAGGGGCCCTTTTGGTGTCGCGGTACGCGACCTAGGTCACATCCCGCTTCCACGACACGAAGTAGCCGATCACGGTGAGCACCAGGGCGAGGGCACCGAGCAGAAGCCCACCCTGCCACCACTCCAGCGGGTCCGGGCCTCCGACGGCCATGCCGGCGTTGAAGAGGCTGGGCGCGCCGACCAGCGCGTCGCTCGCAGCACCAGGCAGGAAGCGGCCGAGGGACGCAGCCCAGTCAGCGAACATGACGACCGCCCGTAGGGTTGGCTCGACGAACTGCGTGAACGCGAGGATCACAACGATCGCAGCGACCTGGTTCGGGATGAGTGCCCCGAGACCGACTCCGATGATCGCCCACAGGGCGAGGGCGAGCACTCCCCTGCCGATCATGGCCCAGGTATCACTGTCGCCGAGCTGCGTGTCGAGGTCGAAGAGCGCGAGCGCTCCCGCTCCGAGCCCCACTGAGGCGATGACACCAATCAGCCCGTACAACAGACCGAACAAAAACAGCGCCAGCGACTTCGCCCCCAGCACCATGCCGCGCTTCGGTGTAGCGAGGAAGGTCGGGGTCAGAAGCTGGTGTCGGTATTCGGTCGTGACGGCCAGGGCGCCGAGCAGGACAGGGAAGACGTAGCCGAAGGTACTGACCGATCCGTAGAGCATCGGAGCGAGGAACTCCGTCGGAGGCGCCTCATCCCCCATGCCGGATCCTTCCGACGTGGTGAAGAACCCGAACAGTGCCCCAAGCCCTCCGGATACAGCACCGATGTACAGGAACAGGATAATGGCGAGAATCCACCAGGTCCTCGTGGTGAGAAGCTTGGAAACTTCGGCACGGAAGGCCGCGAAGAACATGCTCACAGCGATCCCCCCTCTCCGACCAGCGCGAGGAATGAGTCCTCGAGTCCCGACTTCTGTCGGTGCAGCGAACTCACCTCCACTCCGGCTGTAAAGGCGATATGGCCGACCTGACCCGGTTCGAGACCGGAGACGAGGATTCCGGCACGCGCGACCTCGAAGGTAACGGATGCCGCGGCGAGCGCCGCCATCAGCGCCTCCCGACTCGGGGAGTCGACGATCACCCGGGTCGCAGCTCCTTCGATCTCAAGGCTCGAGAGCGTGCCGCGGTGCACGAGTTCACCTCGGGCAATGATGACGACCTCATCGACGCTCTGCTGCACTTCGCTGAGGAGGTGCGACGAGATGAGCACGGTGCGTCCTTCGCTGGCGAGCTGCCGCAGGAATCCACGGATCCACTTGATGCCCTCGGGGTCGAGGCCGTTGATTGGCTCGTCGAGCACGAGCACACCGGGGTCGCCGAGGAGGGCGAAGGCAAGACCGAGCCTCTGGCGCATCCCGAGCGAGTAACCGCCGACGCGACGCTTGTCGTGTTCGCTGAGCCCGACGGTGTCGAGCACGAGCGGCACCCGCTTCGGGTCGATTCGCGCGGCCTTCGCGTAGACGGCGAGGTGATCGTGAGCGGTCCGGCCGGGGTGGAAGCTCGCGGCTTCGAGGGCGGAACCGACGGATCCGAGCGGAGACGGCAAGTCCTTGTAGCGGACGCCACCGATCGTTGCTGAGCCGGACGACGGCGCGACGAGACCGAGCAGCATCCGGAGGGTTGTTGTCTTCCCGGCGCCGTTCGGCCCGAGGAAGCCGGTGACCCGGCCGGGTTCAACCGTGAAGCTGAGGTCGTTGACCGCGGCCACCGGACCGAACCGTTTCGTGATTCCGGCGAATTCTATGGGGACTCCCGTTGGCATTCTGCTCCTGAAGTAGATGGGCGGGGGTGCGCTTCTACCTTGGCAGGGTTCTTCGCTCCCGAACATCCCCCGCGCGGTGGAGATGACGGCGAATGCCGCTGGCTCAGTCTTTCGGACGACGCGACGCCCGCCCCGCCCTGAGAGAATGGGGCCATCCCGATTGCCGCGCCCTGTGGCATCCGCTGTGCCCCACCCATTGGAGTTTCTCCCGTGTCTCCCCGCCGCATCTTCCGCACGCTCGCGATCGCTGAGGCGGTGACGTGGACGCTCCTGATCATCGGGCTGATGATGAAGTACGTCTGGAAGCTCGGCGAACTGGGCGACCTGGGTGTGCGCATCGGCGGAACGATTCACGGGTTCGTCTTCCTCGCCTATGGCATGACCGTCGTTCTCGTCGGCCTCAACCAGCGCTGGAAGATCTCGACGATCGCACTCGGCGTCGTCACCGCGATCGTGCCGTACGCGACGATCCCGTTCGATCTGTGGGCAGACCGCACCGGAAGGCTCGACGGGTCCTGGCGCCGGGTCGAAACCGATGACCCGCGCGACAAGATGTGGGTCGACCGCCTGCTGCGCTGGTTCCTGACCCACCCGGTGCTGCTCGCCGTGATCTTTACCGTCGCGCTCGTCGCCATCTTTGCGACGCTTCTCGTGATCGGCCCTCCCGGCGGCGACCACTGAGAAAGGGGGTTGCCAGACGGCATCCGTTCGCACGGATAGAATCGAGGCATCCGGCATCCCTCGATCTAGGAGCCCTTTCCCCGTGAGCATCCCCGCAACTTCGGTCGCCGACACCGTCTCCAACGCCATCGCCACTCCTGAAAAGGAGCAGCCGTACGCGGCACTCGGGCTCAAGCCCGACGAGTACGAGAAGATCAAGGAGATCCTCGGCCGCCGCCCCACGTCGGGCGAGCTCGCGATGTACTCCGTGATGTGGAGCGAGCACTGCTCCTACAAGTCGAGCAAGATCTACCTCAAGCAGTTCGGCCAGAAGGTCACCCCCGCCATGAAGAAGAACCTCATGGTCGGTATGGGCGAGAATGCCGGCGTCGTCGACATCGGCGAGGGCTGGGCCGTCACCTTCAAGGTTGAGAGCCACAACCACCCGAGCTACATCGAGCCGTTCCAGGGTGCTGCGACCGGAGTCGGCGGAATCGTCCGCGACATCATCTCGATGGGCGCACGCCCGGTCGCCGTCATGGACCAGCTCCGTTTCGGCGCGATCGACGACCCGGACACCGCACGAGTCGTGCACGGTGTCACGAGCGGCATCTCGTTCTACGGCAACTGCCTCGGGCTCCCGAACATCGGTGGCGAGACCTACTTCGACAAGGTCTACCAGGGCAACCCGCTCGTCAACGCCCTCTCGGTGGGCGTGCTCCGCCACGAGGACCTGCACCTCGCCAACGCGTCGGGCATCGGCAACAAGATCGTGCTGTTCGGTGCGCGCACCGGTGGCGACGGCATCGGCGGGGCGTCGATCCTCGCCTCGGACTCATTCGACGCCGCCGGCCCCACCAAGCGCCCCGCCGTGCAGGTCGGCGACCCGTTCGCCGAGAAGGTCCTCATCGAGTGCTGCCTCGAGCTGTACAAGGAGAAGCTCGTCGAGGGCATCCAGGACCTCGGTGCCGCCGGCATCTCCTGTGCCACGAGTGAGCTCGCCGCGAACGGCGACGGTGGCATGTTCATCGAGCTGTCGCACACCCTCCTCCGCGACCCGTCGCTCACACCTGAGGAAATCCTCATGTCGGAGTCGCAGGAACGCATGATGGCCGTCGTCGAACCCGACAAGCTCGAGGGCTTCCTCGCAATCACCGCCAAGTGGGATGTCGAAACGTCCGTCCTCGGTGAAGTCACCGACACGGGTCGCCTGATCATCAACTGGCACGGCGAGGAGATCGTGAACGTCGACCCATCGACGGTCGCGGTCGATGGCCCCGTCTACGAACGCCCGGTCGCGTACCCGACCTGGCTCGACGCACTGCAGGCCGACACGGCATCCGCTCTCGAACGGCCGACGGATGCCCAGGCGCTCCGTTCGCAGTTCCTCTCGCTGCTCGGCTCTGCGAACCTCGCCGACAAGAGCTGGATCACCGACCAGTACGACTACTACGTCATGGGCAACACCGCGCTCGCTTTCCCCGATGACGCCGGCATGATCCGTGTCGACGAAGAGTCCGGACTCGGCTTCTCCATCGCGACCGACGCGAACGGCCGCTACTGCCAGCTCGACCCGTCGCAGGGCGCGAAGCTCGCTCTCGCCGAGGCGTACCGGAACGTCGCCTGCACCGGCGCAGTCCCCGCCGCCGTCACCGACTGCCTCAACTTCGGTTCTCCCGAGAACCCCGAGGTGATGTGGCAGTTCTCGCAGGCCGTCGAGGGCCTTTCCGACGCGTGCCTCGAACTCGAGGTGCCGGTCACCGGTGGAAACGTCTCGTTCTACAACCAGACCGGCGACACCCCGATCTTCCCGACGCCCGTCGTCGGTGTACTCGGCGTGATCGACGACGTCGCCCGCCGGGTTCCCAGCGGGTGGCAGGACGACGGAGACAACATCTACCTGCTCGGCGTCACGAGCGAAGAGCTCTCCGGTTCGGCGTGGGCAGGCACGATCCACGATCACCTCGGCGGACTCCCGCCCGCTGTCGACTTCGACCGCGAGAAGGACCTGGCCGCACTTCTGCACGCCGGCTCGCAGTCCTCGATCATCGCCTCTGCCCACGACCTCTCCGACGGCGGCCTCGCGCAGGCTCTCGCCGAGAGCGTTCTGCGTTTCGGCGTCGGCGCACGGGTGTGGCTCGGTGACATCCTCGAGCGTGACGGCGTCGATGTGGCCACCGCGCTGTTCTCTGAGTCGACCGGCCGCGTGCTCGTGTCCGTTCCGCGTGAGGACGACGTCAAGTTCCGTGGTTTGTGCGAGGGTCGCAACTACCCCGTCCTCCGCATGGGAGTGACCGACAAGGCGTCGAACTCACTCGAGATCCAGGACCTCTTCACCGCGACGATCGACGAGCTCCGCGCGACGCACACGGCGACCCTCCCGGCCGCGTTCGGGTAGTCCCCGCCCACGCAGCCCCGCCGAGATGGCAGTTGCGCACTCAAAACCGAGCCTTTCGCTCCGTTTGGGTGCGTAACTGCCATTTCGCGTCCTGTGCTGTGGAGAGGGAACACGAGAAGAGCCCGCGGTACGGCACACTCTCGGGATGCCACGACGTGTCCCTCTCCCCCATCACCTCGCTTCCGGTCCGTTCACGAGCCGGGATGCTGCGGCTGCAGGAGTGAGCAGGGGCCGTTTGCGCGGGGCGGATGTGACGCGCATCGTGCGCGGCGTCTATGGTGCTGCGGACCGCGACATCGGCGTCATTGCGTCGACCGCCCGGCGTCTGCGTCCCGGCCAGTTCTTCTCGCACGTCACCGCCGCGAGAATCCATGGGCTCTACCTACCACCCCGCGCGGACTCTGAGGAGACCGTCCACATCACGGCGGTCCGGCCTGCCATCGCACCGCGTGCACGGGGAATCGTCGGGCACCACGTTGACCCCGGTTCTGTTCGTGTGGTCTCGATCGACGGAGTCCCCGTGGCATCCGCTGTCGACACGTGGTGCGCACTCGCATCGGTCCTGTCGGTCGACGAGCTCGTCGAGATGGGCGACGGCCTCGTTCGGCGGGTACGGCCGCTCGCGACGACGGATCAACTGGCGGATGCCGTCGCGCGCTCGGCGGGACGACGCGGCTCCCGCGCTCTCCAGGCGGCCCATGCACGCATCCGTCCGGGAACCGATTCTCGACAGGAGACGCGTCTCCGCCTGTGCATCGTGAACGCGGGGCTGCCCGAACCGTTGGTTAACGTCGAGATTCGGGACGGCTTCGGCCGCTTTATCGCTCTGGGCGACCTCGTCTATCCCAGGGAAAAGATCCTCATCGAATACGACGGCGCCCATCACTTCGCCACCGAACAACAGGGGCACCACGACGTGGACCGACTCGAACTCGTCATGGCCGAGGGATGGCGCGTGATCCGCGTCCATCGCGAGCACATGCGCAATGGTGCACACGGTCGCATCCGTACCATCCGCGCCGCGCTCCTCGCAGCTGGTTGGCACCCGAGATAGCAATTGCACACCCAAACGCCGGCGAATTGAGCAGTTTCAGTACGCAAGTGCGATCTCGCGAACGCGAAGGCACTGGGCCGCCCCGATACGATGAAGTTTTCACAGTGAAGGGCCCGCATGACGATCACCGCAGCCGCAGACGGCTCCGCCCTCGGCAACCCTGGCCCGGCGGGCTGGGCCTGGTACGTCGACGACCTGCACTGGGCGGCGGGCGGCTGGAAGCACGCCACCAACAACCAGGGTGAGCTCAAAGCGGTGCTCGAGCTCTTCCGCGCGACCGCTCACCTCGACGACGACCTGCTCGTGCTGTGCGACAGCCAGTACGTGATCAACACCGTCACGAAGTGGATGCACGGCTGGAAGGCCAAGGGCTGGCGCAAGGGCGACGGCAAACCGGTGATGAACCTCGAACTCGTCAAAGAGCTCGACGAAGCGATGGCCGGCCGCCGCTACACGTTCGAATGGGTTCGCGGCCATGCCGGGCACCCGATGAACGAAGCCGCCGATGCCCGCGCACGCGCTGTCTCCGAAGCGTTCCAGGCAGGCCGCCCGATCCCGCACGGCCCCGGCTGGCCCCGCGACGATGACGAGACGGATGCCGCGCCGCCCGCCACGCGCGCAGCCGAACCTGCCGTGCAGGAGACCGTTCCAGCCGACGACGACATCGACGCCGAGGCACCCGCACTGTTCTCGCTCGATGACCCCGACCTTCACGAGGTCACCCTGTGGCTCACCGACGACGAGCACGTGCGGTTGCACGAGCGAGCGCGCCAGGCCGGGATCAGCGCCGAGGAGCTCCTGCGCACCCTGATTTGACGGGCAGCCTGATCTGACGCGTCAGCTGATCGGTTCGGTCAGCGCGTGAACGAGCGCGGGCAGAGCCGCGCGCGCCAGCGGTGGTGCCGAGACGGAGTCGCCGTCCTCGCCCTCAAGGATCGCGGCCTGCATGGCGGATTCGTAGAGGTTGACGATGATGCCGATGGCCTCCATCGGCTCGATAGTGAATCGCAGGCCGACGGAGCCGACAGCGGCATTGATCTGTTCGGTCAGCTGCTCAAGGAAGTTCCGCTGGTACGCGACGTAACTCGCCGCGACCTGGGCGTTCCTCATAGCGAGAAGCTTGAACTCAGACTGCACGATGCACCAGCGACGGTCGTCGGACTGCAGCTCGAGGAACCGGGTGACGAGCTCACCGAGGCTCTCCTCGGTCAGCGCGGCCTCTCCGACTTCGGGCAGGATGACGTCGACACCCTCCTGCAGGCGCTCGAGCCGAATGCGGTTCTCCCGCTCCGCGAGCGCGAAGAACAGTTCTTCCTTCGTGGCGAAGTTCGAGTAGAACGCACCCCGGGTGAACCCGGCACGCTCACTGATCATCTCGACGGATGCCGCGTGCACCCCCGTTTCTGCGAACACCTCGTATGCAGCGTCGATCAGCCGATCCCGCGTCTTCCGGCGCCGGGCGCTCTCAACCTGCGCGGTCTCATCGGTCTCAATCTCCGGGGGCATCCTGACACCTTACTGGGAACATTTTGCGATACATCAGTGTATCGGATACATTCGTGAAGCGGATACAACGGTGTATTTCCCGAACGCAAAACGCCTCGCCATCCCTCACTTCAGGAGCCCCTGTGTCCTCTCTGCTGTATTCGCTCGGACGATGGGCGTTCCGCGCTCGAGGAATCGTCGTGGGTGCCTGGATCCTCATCCTCGCCCTCATCGGTGGCGGCGCCCTCCTCTTCAACCAGGGCCTCGACAACGCGATCTCCATCCCCGGCACCGAGTCCCAGGCAGCGCTTGACTCGCTCTCGACGACGTTCCCGCAGGTCAGTGGTGCGAGCGCACAGGTCATCGTCGTCGCGGCGGACGGCGAGAGCGTGAGCGACCTCGAGTCGCAGATCGAGGCATCCGTCGACGCCCTCTCCGACGTCGACCAGGTCGCCGGCGCCATCTCACCCTTCGACGAGAACGTGTCCGGCGCCATCAACGAGGACGAAACAGCGGGGCTCATCAGCATCCAGCTCGACGGTGAAACCGCCGACATCACCGCTGGCACCAAGGACGCACTGCGCGCCGAGATCGACGAACTCAAGGACGCCCTGCCCGAAGGAGCGGTCGCCGAGCTCGGCGGTCAGCTGTTCAGCAACAACCTGCCCGTGTTGAGCATCGTCGAGCTCGTCGGCGTCGCTGTCGCGCTCGTCGTGCTCATTCTCACCTTCGGTTCGTTCCTCGCAGCCGGGATGCCGCTTCTCACCGCCCTGCTCGGCGTCGGCATCTCCATGGCCCTGATCTTCCTCGCCACGGCGTTCAGCTCGATCAACTCGACGACTCCCATGCTCGCCCTCATGCTGGGTCTCGCCGTCGGGATCGACTACGCCCTCTTCATCATCGCGAGACACCAGGAACAGCTCCGGGGGGACATGTCGGCCGAGGAATCGGCGGCACGCTCGACGGCCACGGCCGGATCCGCAGTTATCTTCGCCGGCCTGACCGTCATCATCGCGCTACTCGGCCTGGGTGTCGCCGGCATCCCCTTCCTCACGACCATGGGCGTCGCCGCCGCGGCGGGAGTCGCGGTTGCCGTACTCGTTTCGGTCACACTCATCCCCGCGCTGCTCGGATTCGCGGGCGAGCGCTTGCGGCCCAAGCCGAAGAAGCCGTCGCGCCAGAAGCGCAAAGCCCACGCTGCAGCCGCTGCTTCGGGCGAGCAGCCCGTCGCCGTTCCGAAGGCCGAGCATCGCCCCAACCGGTTCTTCACCGGCTGGGTTCGAGGCGTCACCCGGTTCCCGATCGTCACGATCCTCGCCGTCGTCGCTGTGCTTGGCATGGCGGCTCTCCCCGCTCTCGGCCTGCGACTCGCCCTCCCGGATGCCGGTGGGTTGCCCGCGGACGATCCGGCTCGCGTCACCTATGACCTCGTCTCAGACAATTTCGGTGAGGGGTTCAACGGACCGCTCATCGTCACCGGTTCCATCGTCACTTCAACGGACCCGCTTGGCCTCATGGACGATCTCAAGAACGAGATCGAAGACCTCGACGGGGTCGTCGCCGTTCCCCTCGCGACACCGAACGAGACCGCAGACACCGGAATCATCCAGGTGATCACCGACGGCGCCCCGGACTCCGAGGAGACCAAGGCCGTCGTCGCCGAGATCCGTGAGATGCACGACTACTTCCTCGACGAATACGACGTCGACCTCTCGGTCACCGGGTTCACCGCCGTCGGCATCGACGTCTCAGACAAACTCGGAAACGCTCTGCTGCCATTCGGTCTCATCGTTGTCGGACTCTCGCTGATCCTGCTGACAATGGTGTTCCGGTCGATCTGGGTGCCGATTAAGGCAACCCTCGGCTACCTGCTCAGTGTCGCCGCGTCCTTCGGCGTCGTCGCGCTCGTGTTCGAGTACGGCTGGTTCGCCGACGCGCTGCACGTCTCGCAGGGCCCTGTGATCAGCTTCATGCCGATCATCCTCATGGGTGTACTGTTCGGCCTCGCGATGGATTACGAGGTCTTCCTCGTCGCCCGCATGCGTGAGGACTATGTCCACTCCGGCAAGGCGCGCGAATCTGTCGAGACCGGGTTCGTCGGCTCCGCCAAGGTCGTCACCGCCGCAGCCGTCATCATGTTCGCCGTCTTCGCCGCGTTTGTGCCCGAGGGTGACGTCAACATCAAACCGATCGCACTCGGCCTCGCCGTCGGTGTCTTCGTCGACGCGTTCATCGTCCGGATGACCCTCGTGCCTGCTGTGCTGGCACTCCTCGGCGACAAGGCCTGGTGGATCCCCCGGTGGCTCGACCGCAGCCTCCCGTCGTTCGACGTCGAGGGTGAGGGCCTGCACCGCGAGATCGAATTGCGGGAGTGGCCGACGGCATCCTCGACCGACATTCTCAACGCCGAGGGGCTTACCCTCGCCGGCGCACGCGACCCGCTGTTTGCTGACGTCGACGCTTCACTGCCCGATGGCGGCACTCTCATCGTCTCCGGAGACCGGGAGGCGAGCGTCACCGCTCTGCTCCTGACGCTCTCCGGACGGATGAAGGCCGACGACGGAAAGCTCAAGGTCGCCGGCTACGTCCTCCCGGTGCGTGCGACATCCGTTCGCGCACGGGTCGCGTTCGTCTCGCTGAGCGAAGCACTCGACCCTGTTCTCGCCGTCACCGACGCCATCCGTGAGTCGCCGCGGGTTCTCACTCTCGACGGAATCGACACCGTGACCGACGCCGTCACTCGGCGCAATCTCCGCGACGCCATCTCCGACGCGCAATCCGAGGCATCCGCGAATGAACGACCGCTTGCCGTCGTCGTGGGTACCGCATTCCCCGACGCACTCGCCGACGTTGTTCCCGGAGCAGCCGGTGCCGTCCACGTCGCCCTCACTTTCTCAGACCTGTCGCACGAAGCAGAGGTACCCGCATGAGCACGCCACTCGCACGATTCGAATCCGCCCGCGCCTCAGGCCGGGTGACCTGGCTGTCGATCCTCGGCATCATCCTCGTTCCACTCGTCGTCGCCGGCGTGCTGGTGTGGGCGTTCTGGAACCCCCAGGACCGGCTCGAGCAGGTGAACGGAGCGATCGTCAACAACGACTCCCCGGTCGAGCTCGACGGCCAGACGGTCCCGCTTGGGCGACAGCTCGCCTCGGGCCTCGTTGGAGGAGACGAATCGAGCGACACCAACTACTCCTGGGTGATCACTGACGAAGAAGACGCGGCGGATGGCCTCAGCACCGGGGAGTTCGCCGCCGTCGTCACCATTCCCGAGAACTTCTCTGCCGCAGCCACCTCGTTCTCCGGTGAGCCTTCGGCTGCCGAGAAGGCGACCATCGACGTCACAACGAGTGACAAGAGCCGCCTCGTCGACGACGCGGTCAGTCAGGTCATCACGACGACGGCCGCCGGGCTCGTCGGCAGCGAACTGACCACCACCTACCTCGAAAACATCTACGTCGGATTCAACAGCCTCGGCGACCAGCTCGGTACGGCAGCGGATGGTGCAGCCGAACTCGGTGAAGGCGCCAACACCCTCGCAGACGGAGCGGTCACGCTCGCCGATGGAACGACGCAACTCGCCGGTGGAACCGCCGAACTCTCCACGGGCGCCTCGAGCCTCGCAACCGGAATCACCTCTTACGCAGGCGGTGTCTCGCAGCTCTCCGGTGGACTCGGCGATCTCAACAGGCAGACCAGCGCGCTTCCGACGCAGGTGCAGGGGCTCGCGACCGGTGCTGCCGGTATCGCCGATGGCATCGACCAGCTTCAGCTCGCCCTGGCCGGCCAGGCCACGTCGCTTCAGACCCAAGCAGAGACCCTCATCGGGCTCGCGACGGCAGCGTGCACCCCGCCGATCACCGACCCTGACCAGTGCCAGGCGCTGAGCGAGGCAGCCGAGGACGCAGCGATCTCTGCCGGCACCATCGCAGCCATCGCCGCTCCCGGCGAGCTGGCGACCGGAGCAGACACCGTGGCATCCGGTGCGCAGTCTCTCGCCGACGGCATTCCCGCCCTCACCGGTGGTATCTCACAACTCGCAACGGCCGCGTCAACCCTCTCCACCGCCGGTACCGACCTGAGCTCGGGTGCGACCCAGCTGTCGAGCGGGGTGACCGAACTGAGCACGGGCGCCGCGGGCCTGGCCGAGGGAGCTACCGGGTTGTCCGAGGGCGTGACCGGTGTCGCCGGAGGCGTCAACAGCCTCGCTGACGGACTTACGGAGGCCGTCGACGCCATTCCGAGCTACTCCGAGTCGGACCGCAAGAACCTCGCTGAGGTCGTTGCCGAACCCGTGGTCGCCGACGGCGGAGACGCCCTCTCGCTCGGCACCGCCGGGGTTCCGTTCTATGCGGCTCTCGCGCTGTGGCTCGGCGCCTTCGGCAGCCTCATCGTCCTCCGCGCGAAGCCGGTCCGGTCGCTCGGATCCACCCGGCCATCGATCCTGCTCGCCCTCCGCACCTGGGCTCCCGCCGCCGGTGTCGGAGCGTTGCAGGGTGTGCTTGTCGCCGGCATCCTCCAACCGCTCCTCGAGCTCGAGGTCGGCGCATGGATCGGATTCGCCGCTCTCGCCGCCCTCACCGGTATCGCGTTCTCGGCCGCGAACCAGGCCCTCAACGCCGTCTTCGGTGGAGCAGGCAGGTTCCTGTCCATGATCGTGGCCCTCGTGCTCATCGCGACGAGCATCATCGCGACGGTGCCTGCAGCCCTCGATCAGGCGCTGACCTTCCTGCCGGTGCAACCCGCGGTGAACGCGTTCCACGCGGTGGTCACGTCGGGTGGCGGGCTGAGCGCCGCCATCGTCGGACTTGTCTTGTGGACCGCAGGTTCCCTCATCGCGACGACGATCGCCATTGCGAAGTCCCGCACGGTGACGGTGCGACAGCTGGTGCCACGGACCGCGTAGCAGCACACCGCCCCAGCAGTGAGCACCAGCGCGACCACCCGAGGGTGGTCGCGCTGGTTTTTTGGCGCGGGGCGGGCGTTATTGCACCCGCGCAACGTCATTCGACCCGCGCCAGGCGTAAGGACGGCGTCAGAGTCGCCGCACCTAGAGCAGCGTCGTGCCCGTCGCGACCTCGGCTTCGGCCCAGATCGCCCGGGCTGCCCGCTCATCGGTCGTGATCGGAGCGGGCCTCACGGTGCGAGGCTCGCCCTTGAGAAGAAAGCGCGGTCCGACAAAGGAGCCACCAGCGGCATCCGGGTCGGTGGTCGCCCGGAGCACCGGGTCGGCTCCCTGATTCTTGCCCTGCGTGAACGGGCTCTGCAGCGTGTCGACGAAGCGCTTGAGCCGGCTCGGCTCGTTGACGCCCGGCACCCGCGGAGTCCGCCCGGAGATCGAATACCCGGGGTGCGCGACGAGAGAACGGATGCCACTCCCTTGCGCCCTCAAGCGACGATCGAGCTCGAATCCAAACGACGACAGCATGATCTTCGACTGGGCATAGGCCTGCCAACTCGAATAGCGTCTCGTCAGCTGAAGATCATCGGTTCGCAGCGATACCAGCATGCTGGCGATGCTCCCGAGCGAGACGACGCGCGAGCCCGGCGTGCGCTCGAGAGCGGGCAGGGCGGCCGCCGTCAACGCAAAGTGCCCCAAAAAGTTCGTTGCGGCGATGAGCTCAAGTCCGTCGCCGGTTTCGGCACGACGCTTCGGCGGGTGCACGATGCCCGCATTGAGAACGAGCGCATCGAGGCGGGCGAGCCCGGCGAGGTGCTCGCCGGCTGACCGCACCGACGCAAGATCCGCTGTGTCGAGGAGCAGCACCGACAGGTCCGCATCGGGCACGTGAGCACGGATCGCGCGCACCGCGGCATCCGCTCGCCCCTCGTCCCTGCAGGCAAGGACGACGGATGCTCCGGCGCCCGCGAGCGCGTACGAGGTCCAGAATCCGATCCCCGCGTTCGCTCCCGTGACGACGACAGTGCGGCCGTTTTGGCGAGGAAGCCGAACCGGATCCCAGTTCATCGGTGTCCGCTGGCGATCTGCTCGTGGTGATGAATGACCTCGGCGACGACGAAGTTGAACCATTTCTCGGCGAAGGCGGGGTCGAGGTGTGACTCTTCGGCGAGGCCGCGCAGCCGGGCAATCTGGCGCTTCTCGCGATCGGGATCGGCCGGCGGCAGGCCGTGCTCTGCTTTGAGGGTTCCGACCTGCTGGGTCGCCTTGAACCGCTCAGCCAGCATGTGAATGAGGGCGGCATCGATGTTGTCGATACTCCGTCGGAGACTGGTGAGCTGTGCGGTTACTTCGTCGTCGGCCATGCTCTCAATCTACCGCTCGAACACCCAGCACTCCTTCGATCGCGAGGACCCCCCGCCCGGGGGGTTTACAGCGCAAGGCAAAGAGAGGACAAATGCTTCTCAGAGGGGGGTTTACAGCCGCGGCGTTCCGCTTCGGCTCTCAGAAAGGCCATCCCGTGAAAACATCCCGCGCCATTGTTGCCGTCACCACGATGGTGGTCGCGACCGTTCTGCTGACAGCGCCAGCCGCCTCCGCAGCGGACACCGTCGTGAGTGCGTCACCGGTCGCTGATACCTACACGGCGTCATCGTCACCGTCGACGAACTACGGCACGAGTGCATCGCTTGCCGCGTACTCCTCACCGGTGATCACATCGCTTCTGCGTTTCACCGTTCCGCCGACACCGTCGGGGCAGACCCTGACCGGCGCCATCCTGCGACTGAGCACAACAAACATCACCTCGGCCGGGTCGGCGAACGCGGCCAACGTTCGCGCCGCCGCAGACAACTGGTCCGAAGCGAGCACGGTCTACACCAACCGTCCCGCCGTGTCCGGCCCGGTACTCGGCACCCTGCCGGGCGGCACCGTCCCGAACACCCGCTACGCGGTGACCCTCACACCGTCGGCACTGACCGCCGGCTCGATCACCCTCGCCCTCGAGGGCACCGGCACCGACAGCCTCTGGCTCTGGTCCCGCCAGGCCCCCTCGAGCGCCACCCGCCCCGTGCTCGACCTCACCTACACCGACGACGCAGCTCCACCCCCAGACGTGTTCGCGCCCAGCTCGCCTGCCGCACTTGCGGCATCCGCCACCGGAAGTACCGTCGCACTGAGCTGGCAAGCGTCAACGGACAACATCGGCGTGACCGGTTACACCGTGCACCGCTCGTCCACGGCGAACTTCACCCCCACCGTGGGCACCGCCATCGCCACCGTATCGGGCACGAGTTCCTCGGACCCCGATCGGCCGGCGGGGACCTGGCACTACCGCGTGACGGCACGCGATGCCGCGGGCAACACGAGCACGCCGTCTGCCCCGGCAACCGCGACAGTTCCACCCCCGGCGCAACCCGCAACGGTGAGTGTCGCTGCGGTCGCCGATACCTACACGGCGTCATCGTCGCCGTCGACGAACTACGGCACGAGTGCGTCGCTTGCCGCGTACTCCTCACCGGTGATCACATCGCTTCTGCGCTTCACCGTTCCGCCGACACCGTCGGGGCAGACCCTGACCGGCGCCATCCTGCGACTGAGCACAACAAACATCACCTCGGCCGGGTCGGCAAACCCGGCCAACGTTCGCGCCGCCGCAGACAACTGGTCCGAAGCGAGCACGATCTACACCAACCGTCCCGCCGTGTCCGGCCCGGCACTCGGCACCCTGCCGGGCGGCACCGTCCCGAACACCCGCTACGCGGTGACCCTCACACCGTCGGCACTGACCGCCGGCTCGATCACCCTCGCCCTCGAGGGCACCGGCACCGACAGCCTCTGGCTCTGGTCCCGCCAGGCCCCCGCGAGCGCCACCCGCCCCGTGCTCGACCTCACCTACACCGACGACGCAGCTCCACCCCCACCGGCAAGCGCAACGGTCATGGCGGTGGGTGATATCGCCTGTCAGTCAGGAGTCCCGACCACATCGACGGCCTGCAGACACGGAGAAGTGGCATCGCTCATCCGGGCCGCAGGGCCCGACCGCTTCATCGGGCTCGGAGACCTGCAGTACCAGCAGGCCACCTACGCGCAATTTATGGCACCCGGCGCCTATAACGACACCTTCGGTCCGCTCAAGCCGATCACCCTGCCGGTCCTCGGCAATCACGAGTATCTCGACGCGACAAACGGGTACTTCGACTACTTCTACGGGGCAGGCGTGTCGACCGGCCCGCTCGGCACCCGGCCGAACGGTTACTACTCAACCCAGATCGGCGCGTGGACGTTCATCGGTCTGAACACCGAGTGCGGTACCGGTGGAGTGACAGGCGGGTGCGGCGTCGGCAGCCCGCAATACACGTGGCTGCAGAACCAGCTGGCGTCATCGAACTCGTGCACGGTCGTGGCGGCCCACCGGCCCCGGTGGTCAACCGGCGCGAGTCACGGCTCCTACCCACAGATGTCTGCGCTGTGGGATCTGATGGCCGCGAACGGCGTCGACGTCACGATCAGCGGCCACAACCACGTCAGCGAGATTTTCAAGCCGATCGGGGTCTCGGGGTCCGGATCGACCCCGGTTTTGGACCCGAACGGAATCCGCGCGTTCACAGCGGGAGGCGGAGGCGCGAACATTCAGGGCCTCACGCCGACGACCGATCCACTGATCCCAACACTGGAGGCCCGAAGCCGGGTGGCGTTCGGGCCTCTCAAGCTCGTGCTCGGCGACGGCGAGTATTCGTGGCAGTTCGTGCCGATTTCGGGGATGAGCTTCACCAATAGCGGCACGAACGGTTCATTCTTCGGAACGGACGACTGCCACTGATCAGATCCGTTCCGGCTCCGACAGAACCCGCGTCATCACCGGCGCGGTGGCCTTGATCGTTCCCCACACCATCAGGACGCCCGCGACGAGGCAACCGACGATCACCAGCAACGACACAGGCGCGAAGATGAGCGCGAGGGAGGTGAGCGGGAAGACGAGAACACCGCCGACGAGTGCCGACCCGAATGTCGTGAAGCGCAGCGGTCCGAGGATCGCACGTGACCGGGACTGCTCGATGACGCTTCGTGGCATCCCGAGCCGGTCGAGGCTCACGTACAGGTCGCGACGGTCAAGGATCCCTGCGGCCTGGTTCACACCCACCGAGCACGCAACCATGAGGAACGAGATCAAAACCGTCACGAGGATGCCGGTGCGGATGTCCGCCATGAGCATCCGGGTGGGGGCGTCATAGTCACCCTGGAACTGGTCCATGAAAGAGACGCCTGTGCCGGCAACCACCGCGATGAAGCTCGTCATCGCGACGCCGGAGACCTGCCTCCATGTCGCTTTCGGCGACTCAAGGATGGACCGCGCCGCGATGAGCTTCGACGCCGTCTTCGCACGGCGGAGCGCAAGTCGTGCAGCGATGCCGATCGCCCACGGCCCGATCAGGTTGAGGACGCCGACACCGATGCCGAGGCCTGTCCCCAGCACGACGATCGTGAGCATCCAGTCGCCACTCGAGCCGAGAGAACCGAGCATCACATACGCGACAAGAACGGCGACGACGCTGATGACGACGCGCGACCAGTGCATCCGGGGTGCCGACTGCCGGGTTCGAACACCGAGCGGGGAGATCGTCACCTGGCGCAGCCCGATGGCTGCGCTGATCGCGGCGAGGGCGGCCACAGCGAGAATGACGAGGAGGATTGCACCGGGGCCCACCCACAGCGCGCCCGCACCGATCGATTGCCCCTGGAATGGCAGGAGACCGACGACCGGTATCGCGACGAGATAGAGCACAACGCCGGCGACGGCACCACACACGGCAACCGCCGTGGACTCGAGTACCGTCATGCGGGTGACGACGCCCGGTGTCGCACCAAGCAGGCGCAGCGTGGCAAGGCGGTCGTCACGCCGGCGAGCGGAGAGACGTGCGGCCGCACCACCGAGTGCGACGAGCGGGACAACAAGGAGCACGAGCGCGATCACGCTCAGCATTTGGTACAGGCCAGCATCTGCGATGGTCCAGCGCCAGAACATCATGACCCCGCCGAGCACGATGAGCAGCAACGCGGTCGTCACGGCGAAAGCGATCGCAGGCAACGCAAGAACCGCAGCGCTCTGCGACGTCGGTCGTGACAGCAACCAGGTCAGGCGGCCGATGGGAGCTCGCCCGGAAGAGCGAGAGGCGGATGCCGCTGGTGGCGGCGCAAGGGTCGTGGCGGTCATGCGGACACCGCGTTCGATCCGAAGCCGGCACCGGCTGGGGTGGTGGGCACCACTCGGCCATCACGCAGCCGCACGACGCGAGAGCACCGCGCGGCGACGGTCTCATCGTGGGTGACGACGACGAGGGCGTGCCCCTGCCCGACCGTGGATCTGAGAAGTGCACTCATGACATCTTCGCCGGTTGTCGAGTCGAGGGCACCGGTCGGCTCATCGGCGAAGATCACCGTTGCGCCGGTGACCTGTGCGCGAGCGATCGCGACGCGTTGCGCCTGGCCGCCAGAGAGCTCGCCGATGCGGCGAGCTTCCATTCCGCCGAGCCCGAGCGCTGCCAGCCAGTGCTGCGCCCGGCCCTCCGCCTCCCGGCGGGGGTAGCCGGCGAGCATCAACGGGAGTGCCGCGTTCTCGAGGGCGGTGAGTTCCGGAATGAGAAGTCCCTGCTGGAACACAAAACCGAATGACTCACGGCGCAACCGCGAGCGTTCGCTTTCGTTCATCGCCGTGACGTCTACGAGGCCCGATGCGGAGTAGAAGCCGACGTGCCCGGAGTCCGGGGAGGTGATGCCGGCGAGGGTGTGCAGAAGGGTGGTCTTGCCTGAGCCGGAGGCGCCCATAATGGCGACCGATTCGCCCGCGGAAATGGAGATGTCCACTCCGGCGAGCGCTGTGCTCGGCCCATAGGTCTTCACGAGAGCGGAGCCGGCGAGGATCGGCGGGCGCTGCGCGGAGGATGCGGGCGGCATGGCGTTCGTGGGCTGAGGATAAAAGTTCATGTTCCCACCCTCCCCGGCCCGGGGCATCCGCACATCGTGCGCCCGGGTGATCCGGCGTCATCCTCCCGGGTGACGTTCGGTCAGACGGTGGTACGGCGGTGCAGGCGGATGCGCTGTTGGGTGAGCAGGATTCCCACAAACACGAGCACGGCGCCGAGCGGCTCGTGCCAGCTGAGCGATTCCTGCAACAGAAGAACCCCGAGGATTACACCGACGACTGGCGTGACGTAGGTGACCCCGCTCGTGGCCGTTGGGCCCCACGCGGTGAGCACGTTCATGTTCCAGATGTAGACGACACCGGTGCCGAGCACCCCGAGACCGACGAGGCTGAGTACCACCCACAGGTCGAGGGACACCGGATGCCACGCGACGATCGGTGTGAGGACCGCCATGATCGCGGCGGCGAGCCCGATGTACATGAATGCGGAGGTGATCGATGGGACCTTGTGCGGCGCGAGGAATTTGCGCAGGTAGCCGAGGGCGAAGCCGTAGCAGGTGACGGCTCCCAGGCAGGCGAGCTGACCGCGCCAATCGCCGAGGAGCGTGCCGACCTGCCAGGGAGCGACGATGACGAGCACCCCCACCATCCCGAGGAGCACGCCGAGGACCTGACCGAGGTTCAGTTTCTCGACCCGGAATGCGAGCGTCGCGAGGACCGCCGTCGTGATCGGGGTGACGGCATTGAGGATCGAGGCGAGGCTCGACGAGATGTATTGCTCCGCCCAGGCGAACAGGAGGTACGGCACGACGCAGAATGTGACGGCGATGACCGTGAAGTGGAACCAGATGATCGGCTTCCGCGGCAGGCGTGCCCTGGTCACGAGGGCGATGATGCCGAGGGTGAGCGCGCCGAGCATGATCCGGGTCCAGGCCACCTGCCCGAACGAGACACCGGTCAGCGCGACCTTCATGAAGAGAAAGCTGGATCCCCAGATCAGCCCCATACCGACGAACTGCAGAACGATTCGTGGCTGCGCTGCTGGCACAGGCGCGGTCGCAGGGCCGGTGCCGAGTCGGCCGGGAGTGGTGGATGTGGTCACTCAGTCAATCTAACGACCGCGGATGCCTCGTACTGGCGGATTCCGGCCACGTCACCACGAAATCCTGCCCTCGTTATTCGATTCGGAGCGTGACGGGTCCGTCGGTGCTCGCGAGCCGCTCCTCGAGCCCCGCACGGACGTCGGACCACTCCTCGACCAGAATCGAGAAGAGCGCGGTGGTGCGCCAGCTTCCGTCAGCCCGCCGCTTGTCTCGGCGAATGAGCCCCTCGAACGTTGCGCCGATCTTCGCGATCGCGGCACGGGACCGCGCATTGCGCTCATCGGCCTGCAACTTCACCCTCCCGAAACCGGAGTCGAAAGCGAGGCCAAGCAGGAGGAGTTTCGCTTCGGCATTCACCGCCGTTGCCCAGACGCGCGGGTCGTACGCTGTCCAGCCGATATGGGCGTGTTCGCTCGCTTCGTCGAAGTCACCGAGTGTCGATGTGCCCACGATGAGCCCGTCCGACTCGCCACCGACGAGCCGGATCGTAAAGGACTGGTTCGTTCCCCGGTTGTAATATCCGGCCGCGAACGAGGCAAACTGCTCGAGATCGTGCGGCAGGCCGGCCGGGCCACCGCCATAGCCGCCGGCGAAGACCTCAGGTTTCGCGATAGCGGCGAAGAGCCCCGGATAGTCGTCGACCGTCATCGGGTCGAGTCGCACGAATCGGCCGAGGAGTGGTGCTGGTTCCGGAATTGTCGCTGTCACTCAGCCAGTTTAGAGACGAGCGCGAACGAGGCAGGTCGGTGAACCGACCTCGACGGCGCCGATCTGCTTCGACGGAACACCTCGACCATCGAGGCGGAAGCTTGAGACGTGGCCGGATCTCTCGTTGGCGACGTGGAGGTACTCCCCCGACTCGACGTGGTGCCTCGGCCAGTTGCCGCCACTCTCGACATCGCCGACCGCGCGCAGCGTCGAGCCGTCGCCCGAAATCGCCAGGGTTGCGATCCGGTTGCTGCCGCGGATCGACACGTGCAACGAATCGCGCGTCGCCGCGAGGCTGATCTCCGAGGCGTTGTCACCCTCCTCGATCGAGTCGGCTGTCGCGAGAACGGATGCGACGACACGCCACTTGCCATCGTCGCTTCGTCCCAGCGTGAAGACCTCATTGGAGTATTCGGTCACGAGATGCACGTGGCCTGACGGGTGAGCCACGAGGTGGCGCGGCCCGACGCCGAACGGGAGGACGATCTCCTCGCTTGGCAGCAGGCGTGTGCCCACCCGTGCCCAAATCCGCACCGTGTCGTGTCCGAGATCAGTGGTCGCGACCCTGCCCTCGGGCAACACGAGCGACGCGTGCGCCCGCGACTGACGGTCGACGGCGGCGTCGCTGATCGCTTTGGCGAGCGCGAGTTCCGCGAACGGGTCGTCGCCGAAATCCACCGGCTCGTCAGATGCCGCCTTCGCGGCGAGAGGGTTCCCGTACGGGTCGTGCGAAGCATCCGCGACCACGCCGTCGGCGGCGAACGACCCGTTTGCCGCGAGAGCGAAGACGACGACACGACCGTCGCCGTAGCAACTCGCGATGAGCGCGGAGCCATCGGGGGTCACGGTGAGCTGGCACACCGATTCGCCCGCTTCGATCGGTTTGCCGAGAGGCACGAGCCCGAACTCACCGCGGCGGGCGAGAGCCTCGACGGTGCCAGAAGGTTCGAGCGCGGCGTAGACGACGGGAAGAGTGGGGTGGGTGGCGACGAACGATGGCGAATCCAGGGCAGACGACGACAACGGATGCAGCGTCCCGCGCTCTTCCTGGCGCAGAGCCGTGACCCCCGCCCCGCTTCCGCCGGCGTCGTCGGTGTACGAGCCGAGCCAGAACAGGGGGTGGGGAACGTCAAGCTGAGCCATGCTCTTCAGTCTGGCAGCAGTTTCTGCCAGCATGAAGCATGGGCACAGCCTCCAGTTTCTCTCGCGCAGCCGACGCTTTCGTCGACCTCGTCCGTGGCATCCGTTCTGACCAGTGGGATGCACCGGGTCTGGGCGAGTGGGATGTGCGCTCGCTCGTCGGGCATACGACCCGGGCGCTCATCACCGTTCGCGACTATCTCGAGCTCGACCCGGCGAACCAGGTCGACATGGAGACCGCCGGCGATTACTACGGGCAGATCTACCTCATCTATACGAATCCGCAGGCGATTGCCCAGCGCGGAATCGACGCCGGCATCGCGCTCGGCGACGACCCGGTCGGGCGGATCGAGGAGCTCAAGGCGCGGGCGCTCGAACTGATCCTCGCGCAGGAACCGTCGCGGCTGGTGTCGCTCGGGGGCATGGGGATCCCGCTCGACGAGTACCTGCGTACGCGGGTGTTCGAGCTGGTGGTTCACTCCATCGATATCGCGAGGGCAACCGGGCAGAAGCCCCTCCTCGACCCGGATCTCATCGAGGAGTCAGCGGCGCTCGCCGGCGGGATCGCTGCACGCAAGGGTGACGGTGAGCAGGTGCTGATGGCGCTGACCGGGCGCGAGACGCTGCCGGAGGGTTTCAGCGTCGTCTGAATCCGTCGAAATTACCTCTTGACCGCTGGCGGTCGAGGAGTACCGTCGAAGGATGAATTTCGTTGAGGCCGTCGGCCTCACAAAAACGTACACCCCCAAAGGCGCCGAGCCGGTCCACGCACTGGACGGGCTCGATCTCTCTGTGCCTCGCGGAACAATCACCGCGATTCTCGGGCCGAACGGGGCAGGCAAGACGACAGCGGTGAAGGTGCTGACGACGCTCATCATCCCCGACAGCGGCACTGCCACGATCGGGGGCATCGACGTCGTGAAGCGGCCGGATGACATCCGCCCGATCATAGGGGTGTCTGGCCAGTATGCCGCCGTGGATGAGAACCTCACGGGGTTCGAGAACCTCGACATGGTGGGCAGGCTCTACCACCTCGGCGCGAAAGCATCACGGGCCAGGGCGAAGGAACTCATCGAACTCTTCGATCTGACCGAAGCGATGAACCGGCCGGTGAAAGGATTCTCCGGCGGCATGCGGCGCAGGATCGACCTCGCCGGCGCGCTCGTCACCCAACCCGAGGTTCTCTTCCTCGACGAACCGACGACGGGACTCGATCCGCGATCCCGGCTCGGCATGTGGGACATCATCCGGTCGCTCGTGAGCCAGGGAACCACCGTGCTGCTCACGACCCAATACCTCGAGGAGGCCGACCAGCTCGCCGACGACATCAGTGTCATCGACGAGGGAAAGGTGATCGCGAGGGGAACGGCCGACGAGCTGAAGGCATCCGTCGGTGGGCAGCGCGTCGAGCTGAATCTCGTCACGCCGGACGATACCGCGGTGACGGTCGAGGTGCTGAGGCGCTTCGGGAACGCGGAACCGGCGGTGTCGAACGATTCCCGCACGGTGACGGTGAGTGTCTCGAGCGGACCTGAAGCACTGCAGCTCGTCCTGCGCGACCTGGAACAACGCAGTGTCGCCCTCTACGACGCCGGGATGCGGCGGCCGACGCTCGATGACGTCTTCCTCCGCCTGACCGGTCGCACCACCGAAGACGCCGACGTCGAGGAGTCGAAGGAGAAGGCACGATGACCGCTGCGACAGAGGTGAAACCGGATGCCGCAGCCAGGCCGGGTCCCGCCGCCCGCTGGTTCAACGATGGCTGGATCACTACCCGCAGGAATCTGATCAAGATCAAGCGGGTGCCGGACATCCTCGTCTTCACGACGCTTCAGCCGATAATGTTCGTCCTTCTCTTCACCTACGTCTACGCGGGTGTCATCGACATCCCTGGCAGCACCTACAACGAGTTCATCATGGCGGGCATCTTCGCCCAGACCGTGGTGTTCGGATCCACGTACTCCGGCTCAGCGATGGCACAGGATCTGAAGGACGGCATCATCGACCGGTTCCGGACGCTGCCGATGAGTCCGTCGGCCGTTCTGATCGGGCGGACGAACGGTGACCTCCTCATCAACAGCATCTCGATGGTTGTGATGATGGCGACGGGGTTCATCGTCGGCTGGCGGGTCCGGTCCAGCCTGCTCGAAGCGATTGCCGGCGTCGCGCTCCTCCTGCTCTTCGCCTACGCGCTGTCGTGGGTGATGGCGTTCCTCGGCATGACGGTGCGGAGCCCCGAGGTCATCAACAATGTGTCGTTCCTCATCCTGTTCCCGCTGACCTTCATCTCGAATGCGTTCGTCCCTGCAGAGACCCTCCCTACTCCGTTGCGCGTGTTCGCCGAATGGAACCCGGTGACCTCCCTCGTGCAGGCTGCCAGGGAGTTGTTCGGCAACGTTCCCGCCGGCACACCGATCGGCGACAGCTGGGTGCAGCAGAACCCGGCTTTGGCCGTACTGATCGGTGTTGCCGTGATTCTCGCGGTCTTCATTCCGCTCGCCATCCGTCGTTTCTCGCAGGTAACCTCGCGCTGATTGCGCCAATTCAACACGGCCCCCGAAGGGGTGTCAGAAATGTGTGCCAGAACTTAGGCGAAACTTGAGCATGGACGGCCTGCAAACCTGATTGTGGCGCTGCAGAATCTAACTAAGCGGCAACCCGAATGCCGCTCTACGGGCGGATGCCCGGTGATACGACTCAGGATTGGCAGACGTGGTGAATACCCCCCTCCTCACCACGACTCATCCTGACGACACCGGCCATCCGCCCCTTCTCGATCCTGCGGCCCTCGATGCGCTCCTCGACTCGCTGGAATCCGATGAGTCAGCGCTCGACGGTTTCGTCGCGAGGTTCATGGGACACTGGCCGGCGCGGCTGGAACGCGCAGAACTGAGCATCCGGTCGCTTGACACCGTTGCTGCCCACGACTGCGCACTGAGCATCAAGGTCGCCGCCCAGATGGTCGGCGCGATGAAGCTATCCGCTTACGGCGCCGCACTGGAATGCCTGGCCCGGACCGGTCGGCTGAGCGAAGCCGAACCGTTCCTGCCTGCGTTGCAGGCGGTCGGAGATGCGACGCTGCGCGAACTGGCGAGCCTCCGCAAGCTCGACCTCGCGGCCTGAGCAGGCGTTCTGCGGCAGAGAAGCCGGCGTTCAGTCCCGGTTCGGTGAGAGCCGGTAGCCGACGCCGCGAACAGTTTCGATCCAGCGCGGACGCTTCGGGTCGTCTGACAGCTTGCGCCGCAGGTTGGCGAAGTGAACTTCGATCGACCGTTCTTCGGATTCGCTGACGAAATCGTTGGCGACGTACGCTTCGTCGCGCAGTTCCCGCACGAGATCGGCCTTCGACCGCACGCGCCGTTTGCTGTGCAGCAGCGAACGCAGGAGGTCGAACTCGGTGCGGGTGAGTTCGAGCTCGTTGCCCTCTAGTTCGACCGTGCGGGTGTCTGCGTTGAGGCTCAGGCCGTTGTGGGTGTACACGAGCTCGTCATTGCTTGCGGGAGCTTCTGATGCTGGAACGGGGGCCGGGGTTTGCGTGACCGGAGCCGGAGCGGTGGCGGGTGCCGGAACATCTGTGTCGAACTGGCTCGCGGCGCGGGGGCGACGCAGCATCGCTTCGATGCGGGCGCGCAGTTCGCGGGGCCGGAATGGCTTGATGACGTAGTCGTCTGCGCCGGATTCGAGGCCGAACAAGAGGTCGGCTTCGTCGGATTGGGCGGTGAGCATGACGATGTAGCAGTCGGTGAAGAGGCGGATGCGGCGTGCCACTTCGAGTCCGTCGATATCGATGAGGCCGATGTCGAGTGTGACGACGGTTGGCTTCTTCTCGCGTACGAGCTCGACGCCTTCTGTGCCGCTCGCTGTCGATGTGACTTCGAAACCGGCCTGGCGCAGCACTGTTTCGACGAGACCTCGGATGTCGGCGTCGTCTTCGATGACGACGGCGGTGCGGCGGATGTCTTCTGCCATGTGTTGCGGTTCCCCCCGGAAGTGCTGTGCACTCCGTTGAGCGCCCCTCGATGATCCGACGGCATCGGACCACCAGTCACTCTAGTGGGGGTCTACCGCTTCGTCACGCCGATTGCGCATACCGATAAGAAGGAGTCCGATGCAGGTGACAACGGCCGCGCCGATGAGGATGTCACGAACCGATGCCCCGGTGGACGGCAGGGCAGGAAGGGCAGGGTCATCCGCTGTCGGAGTGTCGGAGCCGGGGAGGGGAGCCGGTGTCGGGTCGGAAGGAAGGGCCGGGTCAGCAGGGTCAGCAGGGTCTGTCGACGTGGGGATGTCGGCGGCAACGACCATGAGTGTCAGGTCGATGGACTGCTGCTGGGTGGCGTTGTTTGACTCGAAGGGCAGCTCGAAGGTGACATCAATGGGAACCATTGCGGCTGCGCTGCGGCCGAGGTCGAGCATGACGTCGCCTCGCACGAGCGTGGCTGCTGACGAGGAAAGTTCCACCCCGTTGCTGGCGACGGTGATGACAACGTCTTCTTCGACGGGCGTCGGAGCCGCTTTTCGATCGGACTGGTTGTCGCCGAGGGTGATGAGCAGGCTCGATTCGCCGCCGCCGGTGCGGTGGGCGATAACTGTTGTCGTGACCCGGTCGCCCGGGACCATCGTCCAGTCGCTGAACAGGGTGCCAACGGGTGAACCGTCCGGACGGGTGATGCTCAGCGACCGCTCTGTGGTGTCGGCGATGGCGTCGGAAGCTCGGGCCAGCGAAATCGAGCAGGCAAGTACGGTCGCGGCGAGGCCGGCACCGATCCGGGTGAAAAGGGTGTGGCTGCGCTTGGTCTGGTCGATGCTCCGAGCGCCCGAGTCTTCCGTCATCTCGGGCTACGCTGCCGCGATCTGAGTGAGGGCGTATGAAGCGACGATGGAGACCTGGCCACCCATGGTGGCGTTGCTGGCGTTTGCGGGAAGGGAAACTTCGAAGACCACCGGGATGGTTGCATCCATCGGACTGAGATTCACCGTGCGGCTTGCGTTCGGGGTTCCGCTCCCGTTGTCTCCGTAGATGCTCTTGACCGTGACCGAGATGGCCGAGGCAAGGGCATTGTCTGCGGGAACGTTGGACGTCGCTGTGAGCGTCGGCGTCACGGTGAGGGCTGCACGCATGTTCGCTCCGATGAGCCGGACGGGGACTGTGGCTGTTCCGGTGATGGTGTCACCTGGGACGAGAGGGGAGCCTGTGTAGGTCACTGCTGTCGTGCAGGTGGAGGCGCAATTGACGATCTTGGCAGCCGTGAGGTTGATTCCGGTGGCTGTGCCCAAGTCGAGGGATCCGGACTGGATCTGCTGGGCCGCGCTGGTCGAGGAGTCAGACCAGAAGGCAAGGGAGCCGGTTCCGCCGAGGATCAGGAGGGCGCCAAGTGCGGCTGCGGTAGCGGTGCCGAGAAGAGTGCGGGTTGACTTCTTCATGGTGGCTCCTTCCGTCCGTGCGCTGCTTGGCTGCTGGTGTTGCTGGTCGTTCTGGGGTACAGGTGGTGTTGATGGTGCGGCAGAAAAATGGGCCCTGCCGTGTCGGGTACACGACAGGGCCCGTGGGATCAGCTCGAAAGCTGGTCCCGCCTCCGCTGCAAGGTGAAGCTAGTTGGCGTTACGCGACCTGGCTGACGAGATACGTCAGTGAGAACTGGAGCGCCTTGGCCGAGACGGTGCCATCGGGGTTCGTCATGTTGACCTTGCCGGCGATCGTGGAAGGAAAGTCAACTGTGATGACAACCGGGACGGTGACGGCAGTGGTCGGCGCGACAGCCGGCGTCGTGAGCGTCTGGCTGGTGACGACGAGAGCGTCCACCGCTCCGAGCGTGTCGCCGACCTTGGTGGTCACGGTTACTCCGGTGAGGGATTCGGTGTTGGCACGAGTGACCTGGAGCTGCGCCTTGAGGTTCTTTCCGACGAGCTTGACCGGGACGTTGATGGTGGTCTGCACCCGGTCGCCGGGGACGATCTGGTCGACTGCGGCGCCGACGACGCCAGCTGCGCTTACGTACTTCCAGTCGCTGCCCGTGGTGGGCGAGACGTCGAGCGTTCCGGTCGAGATGATCTGCGCGGCGCTGGTGTCGGTGTCGGACCAGTAAGCGAGGGTGCCGGCTCCACCGAGGAGGAGTGCTGCTCCGACTGCTGCTGCGACTGCTGCTGCGGTGGTCTTCTTCATGTTGAACTTCTTCATGGTGTTTCCCTTGGGCTGGCAGCGGAGGAGCTGCGGTGATGTTCTCGCCTTGCGCTTCGAACAAGATTGATACTTCCGAATGAAACCCAAGATGCGACCAGCGAACCCGCAAGGTTGGGAAAATTCCGGGCCCTAGGCGAAAGACTTGCTCAAGATCGACGCAATTTCGCGCCGCTGCGCCGATGAGAGCGCGATCACGCAACGGACGGCATCCGCAATTGATGCCGAATTCGTGACCTTCAGGCTCTCCCACAGCAGAAACCGCAGGCGTACCATCTGCGCTGAGGGGGCTGAACCTTGAAGGAGGGGACCGCGATGAAGCGTTCCTTTGCATTACTCATCAGCATGCTGCTCGGCGCTGTGTTTCTTGCGTCGAGCGGCCCTGCTGCCGCCGCTGCTCCGTACTGCGGCATCACCTGGGGCTCGCTTGCCGAATCCCAGCGGATTGGCTCGTCAGGTGCCTATCCGACCGGACTCCGCGCCGGCCAACACGAATGCTTCGACCGCATGGTCATAGACATCAACGGAAAGGTCCGCGGATTCGATATTCGATACGTCAGCGCAGTCAAACAGGACGGTTCGGGAACCGTAGTGCCGCTGCGAGGCGCAGCCGACCTCCAGGTCATCGCTCTCATAGCGAACTACACCTCGACCGGTCAGCAGATCTGGCGACCAGGCAACCCGAACGAACTCGTCACCCTGACCGGGTTCTCGACGTTCCGCCAGGTTGCGTATGCGGGAAGTTTCGAAGGGCAAACAACCTTCGGGCTCGGAGTTCGCGCGCGTCTCCCGTTCCGCGCTTTCATCCTGGACGGGCCACTTCACACGAGCCGCCTGGTCATCGACGTCGCGCATCGGTGGTGATCGCTGGGGAGGATCTGGAGCTCCGGTCCTCCCCAGACACCAGTTCCTATTTCGGTTATTCGCAAGAGGTGTGACTCTCGAACAAATGTCGGTGGTCGGGTGTTTACTGGGGGCATGGAAAGCACCGACGCTGTCCCAGACGACTCCCCCGACGAGAGTCCCGACGAGCCCACGCTCGACATTCACATCGAGCCCGCCACGGCGGCAATCATCGCCGACACCTCCCTCGCCCTGCTCGGTGCCGTCTCCCAGATCGATCGCCTCGAGGCCCGCCAGTCGGCCTGGAAGGCGGCGTTCATCGACCAGGCCCGTCGCATCGCGCTCATGACCGAAGAGGCCGTGATCACTGTTGGCAAGAACTTCTCGCCCGCCCAACGTCAAGACCTCGCCCGCCGCACTTTCGTCTCGGAGGTTGCGTGCGAACTCCGGATCCCGGAGCGCAGTGCCGTCGCTCTGATCGACGAAAGCGAAGCCCTGATGCACCACCTGCCGCTCACTCTCGCCGCGCTCCGCGAGGGCGAGATCACGTATCGTCACGCCCAGTACCTCATCGACGAGACGGCAACCCTCGATCCGGATGCCACGGAGCAGCTCGAAGACAGTGCCCTCCCCTTCGCACGCAACCTGACGCCGGCTCGGTTCCGGCAGAAGGCACGAACCCTCCGTGAGAAGTTGCGGCCCGAGTCCGCCGTCGACCGACGGGAGAAGTGCTCGAGCGATCGCAAGGTCGAGTTCATCCCGGCGCGCGATGGCATGGCCTGGCTCAACCTCTACACAACAGCGCCGGTCGCCGGGGCGTTGTTCACAGCGATCCGAACCCAATCGGTCAGCCTCCGGAGCCGGGTGGAGTCGCGTACGCTCGGGCAGCTCCATGCCGATGTGTGCGCCGACGCTCTGTTCGATGGCTTGATCGACAAGAGAGGCGAGGCTGAACCGTCCGTCTCTCAGCCGACGACTGCCACACCGAGAACACCCGAACGACGCCAGAGGTATCGCCCGGCACAAAGCCGGGCTCAGAACCGGTAGCCCCCTTCCGCAAGATCAAGCCGAACGTCACGGTGACGGTGCCGATGCTCTCCCTCCTCGGGAAGAGCGACGAGCTGGCCGCCCTCGACGGATTCGGCCCCATCGACATCGAAACGGCGCGCGAGCTCGTTGGTCAGGGTCTAACGGGTTGATGGCTCTGAAGAGTCTTCCGAAGTTGCCTCAGCGGGAGCAGCATCCGTCGACCTTGGCTCAGCGGTAGCAACAGACTCAGCACCCTTGCCACGTTTCTTCCCTCGCACAGCAACAACGACGAGGGTCACAACGGCATAGCCGATCAGCCCAACCCCGAGGCCCTGGGCGACCCAGGTGC
This sequence comes from Mycetocola sp. TRD_SC_2, assembly GCF_055361225.1. NCBI lineage: Bacteria > Bacillati > Actinomycetota > Actinomycetes > Micrococcales > Microbacteriaceae > Mycetocola > Mycetocola sp. TRD_SC_2. The sequence continues at coordinate 2,642,947 of NZ_CM143954.1, forward strand.
GAGTGTCACTCGTCACACCGTTGGTGACGAACCCGATCAGCGGGAGCCAGTACCAGGCCTTACCGCGAACCTGTTCCTCGCGCACCAGTTCGGGATCGGGATTCGGGTTCGCATCGCCCTGCGTTTCGAGCCGCACACCGTCGGGGGTGACGTTGACGCCGATCACCCGGTGCGTGACAACATCCGGCTCACCCGACCGGATCTGGTACGTGATCGCGTCGCCGACCCTGATGTTCTCGAAGTCGATCGGTTTCACCACGACGGTCGTACCCGGGGGCATCGTCGGCCGCATCGAGCCGGTCAGCACGGTGTACGGCGTCGACCCGGTCAACCGCGGGACCAGCACAAACCCGATGATCAGGGCGCCGCACACGATGAGGACGATCCAGCTGACACTCTGCAGCAGGACGCTCCCGATCCGGCGAATCGCAGAGGGTCGCTTCTCGGGTCGTTCGGTCTGCGTTGCGTGGGCAATTCGAGCCGCTCGCCGAGTGGCGACAGCGTTACCCTTCTCCGGGCTACCTGTTCCCTCGCCCAGCGGCTCCGCCACGCCTAGCCGATCAGGTCGTGACGCACGACGATGGCGTCCCGGCCGGGGCCGACACCGATCGCGGAAATCCGCGAACCGCTCATCGCTTCAAGCGCGAGCACGTAGTCCTGCGCGTTCTTCGGCAGGTCTTCGAAGCGGCGGCATCCGGAGATGTCTTCTTTCCAGCCCGGGAACTCCTCATAGATGGGAGTCGCGTGGTGGAAGTCAGACTGCGACACCGGCACTTCTTCGTGGCGCACACCGTCGACGTCGTAAGCAACACACACGGGGATGGTGTCGAGCTCATCGAGGATGTCGAGCTTGGTCAACACGAAGTCGGTCACACCGTTGATCCGCGCCGAGTACCGGGCGATCGGGGCGTCGTACCAACCGACGCGACGTGGGCGACCGGTCGTGGTTCCGAACTCGAACCCGCGCGAACGCAAGTGATCACCGGATGCATCGAACAGCTCGGTCGGGAATGGGCCGGCCCCGACACGGGTCGTGTACGCCTTGACGATGGCGATGACCCGGTCGATCCGGTTCGGCGCGATACCGGAACCGGTCGCCGCTCCACCCGAGGTGGCGTTGGAGGAGGTGACGAACGGGTACGTGCCGTGGTCGACGTCGAGCATCGTGGCCTGACCGCCCTCGAACAGAACGGTCTCGTTGCGCTCGAGCGCCTGGTGCAGTTCGAGCGCAGTGTCGGCGACCATCGGACGCAGCCGCTCGGTGTACGAGAGCAGGTCCTCGACGATCTCGTCGGCCGAGATCGCGCGGCGGTTGTAAATCTTGAGCAGCATGTGGTTCTTGACGTCGAGGGCGCCCTCAACCTTCTGCCGGAGGATGTTCTCGTCGAACAGGTCCTGGATCCGGATGCCGACGCGGTTGATCTTGTCAGCGTACGCCGGCCCGATTCCACGGCCGGTGGTTCCGATCTGGCGCTTGCCGAGGAACCGCTCCGTGACCTTGTCGAGCGTGCGGTGGTACTGCGTGATCACGTGGGCGTTGGCCGACACCTTCAGCCGCGACACATCCACGCCGCGAGCGCTGAGTGCTTCGAGCTCGGAGAACAGCACCTCGAGGTCGATGACGACGCCATTCGAGATGACCGGGGTCACGCCGGGAGTCAGGATGCCAGATGGCAGCAGGTGGAGCGCGTACTTCTCGTTGCCCACGACAACCGTGTGACCGGCGTTGTTTCCACCGTTGAACTTCACGACATAGTCGATGCGGCTGCCGAGGAGGTCGGTTGCCTTCCCCTTGCCTTCGTCGCCCCACTGGGCGCCGACGATCACAATTGCTGGCATGGCGGATGCTCCTTCTTGGCGGAAAAAATTATGGGGCGCCGGCGGGCAGGCGGCCGAATCGGCCTAGTCCTGGCCCCGGATGAAGAAAACTTCAGTCGAGGGCGGCGGCTCAAGAGGCAGACCCTCGTTTTCGATCCGGGCTGCTGCTGTTTCGTCAGCACCACGGAGAAACTCGGTCAGCCGGGCCACTTCGTCGACTTCGCCGATGGCATCCGCAGCGTTGCGCAGCGCGTACAGCGCCCGCAGGAAACCCTGGTTCGGTTCGTGCGACCACGGCACGGGGCCCTGTCCGCGCCAGCCAGCTTTGCGCAGCGCGTCGAGCCCGCGGTGGTACCCAACCCGGGCGTACGCGTATGCGGCAATCGGGTGAGCAGAGTCGAAGGATGCCTCAGCCAGACGCGCCCACGCCAGCGACGACGTGGGGTGCGCGGCTGCGACGGCAGCGAGATCGTCGACCGTTGACGATCGGTCGATGGCGTCAACGACCTCCGGTTCCGCCGGCAGGCGTGTCTCCGGTACTCCGAGCAGGTTGTCTCCAGTCACGCGACCAGCCTACCGCGTCACTCGATGCACAGGCAGCGGCCGTGCTTCTAGATCGAAACGCCGCGGGCGCGGAGGAACGGCGCCGGGTTGGTGTGGCTGCCGTTGACCTGGACTTTCAGGTCGAGGTGGCACCCGGTCGCGACACCAGTGCGACCGACGTTGGCGATGAACGAACCAGCCTTCACGTAACTGCCGACACCGACCCGGTAGGAGCCGGACTGGAGGTGACCGTACACGGTCTCGACGCCGCCGCCGTGGTTGATGATGACCCGGTTACCGAACCCGCCGGCGTTGCCGACGAAGGTGACCCGACCGCCGGCAACCGCACGGATGGCCTTGCCACAGGGGTTCGCGAAGTCGATGCCCGCGTGGAACGGAACGGAGCAACCGGTGCCGCCACACTTGATCGCGCGGGGGCCGTACCAGGAGCTGATGTAGCCGGGCAGCGGTCGCCACCAGCCCTGGGCTGACGGCTGGAAGTAGGTTCCGGTCGCGCCCGCATTGGACCCGCCGCCTCCGCCGCCGCCGCCGCCGCTGCTGCTTCCTCCGCCGCCGCCGCCGCCGCTTCCGCTACCACTGTTGTTCTTGGCTGCTTCTGCTGCTGCTTTGGCTGCGGCGGCGCGCTCGCGCGCGGCGCGTTCCTCGGCGGCTTTCTTCGCGGCGGCGACACCGGCGGCATAGCCGGCTTCAACGCTTGCTGTTCGGCCTTCGAGATAAGACAACTGGCCGAGGAGGGTCACCTCGTGCTTCTCCTGCTCGGCGACCGCGGCCGCTGCGACTGCGGCGGCGTCCTCGGCGGCCTGCAGTTTCACCTCTGATTCCGCGCGGGCGGCTTCGAGAACTTCGGCGGCAACGACGGCCTGCTCGCTCAGCGACGTGACCTGGTTGGCATCCTGCTTGGCATCGTCGAGGAGCTGCGAAGACAACCCGGTGAGCTTGTCGATGGCGCCGAGCTTGTAGAGGGTGTCATCGGCGTTCTCTGAGTCAACGAGAAGGCTCGCGGTGACATCGAACGAATTCGTCCGGCCCATCCGGGCGAACATCGAGCCAGCCTGCTTCGCTGACGCCTCGGCCGATGCTTCGGCTTCTTCGAGCTGGGTCTTGAGGTCCGCGGACTTCTGCTCGGCAGCTTCGGCGATGATCAGCGCATCCTGGTACTCGGCTGCGGCAGTGGCTGCAGCCTCCTGGGCCGCCGCCGACGCGTTGCGAAGATCATCGAGCAGCTTCTTAACGGAGTCGATTTGCGCCTTCTTGGCGGACTCGCTGGCACGCGCGTTCTTCACGTCCTCCCAGCTGGGGTAGCTGACCGCGGCTGCCGCTGGTGCGGAGATACCGACCGCTGACACCACGACCGCGAGTGAGACGGCAGCGACAAGGGATCGGAAACGCAAACGCATTTCTTCATGGTGGCAGAAAAAGAGCGATCTGTCTGGTGGGGGTGGGTGAGTCGCGTGGACCCAAAGCGGGTGGCCCCCCTCGCCCGCTTCGGGTCCGACGCGCCTAGAAGAGGTCCTTCTCAGCAAGCCAGTCGGCGGCGAGAGCCTCGGGCGAGGCCTTCTCGTCACCCTGATTGCGCCCGTTGAGTTCGATGAGGTCTTCGGTGGTCAGTTCGGTCGAAACCGCGTTCAGCACCTCTTTCACCGTGTCGGATGCCTTCTCCGAGTTGATGAGCGGAAGCACGTTCTGCGGCAGGATCATGTTCTCGGGATCCTCGAGGGTCACGAAGTTGTTCTCCTTGATCGACGGGGTCGTCGAGAAGATGTCCGCGATGTTCACGGTGCCGTCGAGCAGGGCAGCTGTGGTCAGAGGTCCACCCGAATCAGAGATCGGAACGAACTGGATGTTCGCCGCGTCGACACCGTAGACCTCGGTGAGTCCCTGCGGGCCATAGGGCCGCTCGGCCAGTTCCGGGTTGCCACCGACGATGAGCGGAACGTCGATATCCGCCAGATCCGCCAGGCTCGTGACGCCATTGGTCTCACTGAACTCCTGGGTGACGTTGTAGCTGTCCTTGTCTTCGGCCTCGGCCTGGTCGAGGACCTCGAATCCTTCGGGGAGCGCATCGGGGAGGGCAGCGAAGACCTCTTCGCTCGACTTCGCGTCTGAGTCCTCGTCGAAGAACTGCAGCAGGTTTCCGCTGTAGTCGGGGATGAGATCGATCGAGCCGTCCTCGAGTGCGGTGATGTAGACATCCCGCTGGCCGATCTGGCCGGCGAACTCGACCGTGACGTCATTGGCCTCGAGGGCCTGCGCGAAGATCTGGGCGATGATTTCTGACTCGGCGAAACCGGCGGAGCCGACGATGATCGTTTCGCTGTCGCCGGACGGCTCGCTGCCGGGCTCGAGCGGGTCGCCCCCTCCGCCGCAGCCGGTGAGGGCGAGCACTGTGCCCGCGGCGAGAATTCCTGTGGCCAGGCGGCCGCGTCGTGAAGTGAACATGTTCTTCCTTACTGTGTGGTTTCTACGTCGCCGTCAGGCCGAGCGGGTTGCCCGGACGCCGGCGGGGACGGTGAGTCGCTGGATCAGGATGAGGATGCCTTCGAGCGCCAGCGCGAGCAGGGTGACGAGCAGCGCGCCGACGAGCACCTTCGTGTAATCGCGCACGGGCAGTGCGTCGATGATGTAGCGGCCGAGACCGCCGAGGGAGATGTATGCGGCGACCGTCGCGGTGGCGACGACCTGGAGAACCGCAGAACGGATGCCGCCGATGATCAGCGGCAGGGCGAGAGGGATCTCCACCTTCCACAGGATCTGCCACTCGGTCATTCCCATCGAGCGCGCCGCATCCACGGTTCGCGGATCGACTGATTCCACTCCCGAGTACGCGCCGGCCAGCAAAGGCGGGATAGCGAGGACGACGAGCACGATGATCGTCGGGATGAGGGCAAGACGGATCCCGAACCCGAAGAAGATCGCCAGAAGAGTGAGGAGACCAAGGGTAGGGAGCGCTCGCAGCGCACCCGTCACTGCGATCGAAACACCACGGAATCGTCCGGTGTGCCCGATGTACAGTCCAAGCGTGACCGCGAGAAGCACCGCAATGAGAACGGTCAGCCCCGTGTAGCCCAGATGCTCGGTGATCCGTGTCGGGATGCCATCGGGCCCGGTCCAATGGGCAGGGTCGCCAATCCACGCGACCGCTTCGGCTATCGCGTTCACGCGGTCACCGCCTTGGTTGTCGCAGTCCTGGCGTTGCGGCGGGCCACAGCATCGACTCGCGCCCACGGCAGCAGCATCCGTCCGAGGAGAACGAGCAACACGTCGAAAACGATGGCGATCAGGACAGTGCCGACCACACCGGTAAGAATTTCGGTCGCGAAGTTCCGCTGGTAGCCGTTGGTGAAGAGATACCCGAGTCCGGACATTCCGACGAGGGCTCCGAGCGTGACGAGGCTGACGGTGCTCGTCGACACGACCCGAAGCCCGGCGAGCAGCACGGGGCCGGCGAGCGGGAGTTCGACCTGCCAGAACCGGCGCCAGCCGCCGAAACCGACAGCGGTCGCGGACTGCGTCACGTCCTTCGACACAGCGTCGAAAGCATCCGTCGCCGTTCGCACCATGAGGGCGATCGCGTAAATCGTGAGAGTGACGATGAGATTCATCGGATTGAGGATTCTCGTGCCGAGCACGGTCGGCATCGACACGATGAGGGCGAGCGACGGGATCGTGTAGAGCAGGCCGCACACCGTGAGGAGCACGCCTCTCGATACCCGGTAGCGGTGGGCGAGCCATCCGATCGGAACGGCGAGGAGGAATCCGACGAGGATCGGCGGAACACTGAGCATGATGTGATCGAGGGTGAGCGACCAGATCTGCTCGATGTTCGCGATCACCCAGGTCATGCCGGTGAGCCCTCGTTCAGGATGCCGGCGATCCGCCCGGTTCCATCGACCACAACCTGGCGACCAGAGACCTCTTCGATCCGGAGCGCCCGCCGACCTCGGTCAGCGCCGACGAACGTGTTCACGAAGTCATCGGCCGGGTTGGCGAGGATCTCGGCCGGCGTTCCAGCTTGTGCGATCTTACCGCCGGTCTTGAGGAGGACGACCTGGTCACCGAGCAGAAACGCTTCATCGACGTCGTGGGTGACGAACACGATGGTCTTGGCGAGGTCCTTCTGGATGCGCAGCAGCTCTTGCTGCAGTTCGCTCCGCACGAGAGGGTCGACGGCGCCGAACGGTTCGTCCATGAGGAGAATGTTGGGATTGACAGCGAGGCCGCGCGCGACTCCCACACGCTGCTGCTGCCCTCCGGAGAGCTGGGACGGGTAACGCTCGGCAAGCGATCGGTCGAGGCCGACGGTGTCCATCAACTCGAGCGCCTGACTCTTTGCGGCAGCCCGCTTCGCCCCGGAGAGCAGGGGAACCGTGGCGATGTTCTCTGCGACGGTCCGGTGCGGCAGCAGGCCCGAGTTCTGCATGACGTAACCGATACTGCGCCGGAGCTTCACCGGTTCGAGCGTGGAGATGTCGTCGTCGTCGATCGTAATGCTGCCGGCGCTCGGGTCGACCATGCGGTTGATCATCCGCAACAGGGTCGTTTTACCTGAGCCGCTCGATCCCACCAGCACCGTCGTGGTGCGGGATGGAATCGTCAGACTGAAGTCATCGACCGCAAGTGTGCCGTCGGGGAACCTCTTGAATACCGAATCGAATCCGATCATGACTGTCCCCTCGAGCGACGTCGTTCGAGGGAACTGCGCATGGTGTCAGCGTAGACACAGCGGCGCGGACAACGCCAGCATTGTTACGCCGGGGTCTGCTGGTGTAAGGCGATGTGCCAGCTGCCGCCGCCATAGAGGTACGTCGTCGACATCCGAAGTTCTACGGTGGTGTTCCCCCGCGTGGCGACGGCGCGGTACGCGACGATCCCGGCTCGGTCGCCGAGGCGGATGATCGCCGGCTCGTGGATCTCATATGAGTCCCACGGGTCGACTCCGGCAAACGAAGCCGCGATGTCGTCCCGGCCGATCGATGCCCCCTCGACGATCATGAGCGCGTCGCGCGTCATGGCCCGTGCGTAGTGTTCACCGCCACGGCCCTCGAGGATGGCTTTCCAACCGGCGTGCTCCTCACGGAGAAGGATGGCGGGCAGATCGTCAGTGATCTCAGTCATGGCTTCACGCTAGTGCGTCGGGGGCGCCACCGGTCCGTTTGCATCGAAACTGACGTGCTGCATCACCCAGGCGTGCATCGTCACCGCCGCGGCCGCTGAGGCGTTGATCGACCTGGTGGAGCCGAACTGGCTGATCTCGAGCACGGCGTCGGATGCCTCGATCGCCTCTGGCGACAACCCCGGGCCCTCCTGGCCGAAGAGCATCAGGCAGCGCTTGGGCAGACTGAAGGTCTCGATCAGCACAGAGCCTGGCACGTTGTCGATGCCGAGGATGGGCAGGTTCTCCGAGCGAGCCCACTCGACCAGCCCCGCGACATCCGCGTGATGCATGACGTGCTGGTAGCGGTCGGTGACCATCGCCCCGCGTTTGTTCCAGCGCCTTCGCCCAACGATGTGAACGGTATCGGCACCGAACGCATTCGCGGTGCGCACGATCGAGCCGATGTTCATGTCGTGCTGCCAGTTCTCGATGGCGACATGGAATGGATGCCGGTGCTCGTCGAGGTCAGCGACGATCGCCTCGAGCTTCCAGTAGCGGTAGCGGTCGATGACGTTGCGGGTGTCGCCGTGGATGAGGAGATCCGGATCGAAGTAGTCCTCCTCCGGCCATTCGCCCTGCCATGGACCGACACCGTTCGTTGACAGCTCGTGGCTCGGGTTCTCGGCAGGAGGATTGGGCATCTCCCCAGCCTACGGTCGTCGCCGGCCGGCCCTTTCCCATCGCGGACCCTTTTCGGCACACCGAAAGATTGCTACAGTTTCGGCATGCCGAAACCTGTCGCGGTCGCCGAGTCGGCCCCGCTCCGAAAAGCGAAGTCTCCACGGCTGCTCTGGCTGCTCGGCCCGGCTCTCGTCGCGGGGGTCGCGTATCTCGACCCGGGCAATGTCGCGAGCAACATGACCGCCGGGGCGCAGTACGGCTATTTGCTCGTCTGGGTCGTCGTCGCCGGCAACATCATGGCCTGGCTGATCCAGTACCTGTCGGCCAAACTCGGCATCGTCACCGGCAAGAGCCTGCCCGAGATCCTCGGCGAGCGCCTCAAGTCCCGCCCTGGCCGGCTCTCGTACTGGCTGCAGGCCGAGCTCGTGGCCATGGCCACCGACGTCGCCGAAGTCATCGGTGGCGCCGTCGCGCTGTACCTCCTGTTCGACCTCCCGCTCGTCGTCGGCGGCATCATCACCGGGGCCGTCTCGATGGTGATGCTCACCATCCAGTCCCGCCGCGGCCCGCGGGCATTCGAGTTCGTCATTGCGAGCCTGCTCATCATCATCGCGATCGGGTTCAGCGCGGGTGTCTTCATCCATCCGCCGGATGCCGGTGGCGTCGCATCCGGTCTTGTCCCCCGCTTCGAAGACACCAACTCCGTGCTCCTCGCCGCATCGATCCTCGGCGCAACGATCATGCCGCACGCCATCTACGCGCACTCGGCGCTCACCCGCGACCGGTTCGCCGTCCGTGCAGCAGGGCTGACGACGACGAGGCTCCTCACCGTCACCCGCTGGGACGTGTCGATCGCGATGGTCATCGCCGGGAGCGTGAATCTCGCCATCCTGCTCCTCGCGGCGACGAATTTGGCCGGCGTGCCGGGGACGGACAGCCTCGAGGGTGCCCACGCCGCGCTCGAGTCGTCGATCGGCCCCGTCATCGCGACCCTCTTCGCCGTCGGACTGCTGGCCTCAGGACTCGCGTCGACCTCAGTCGGTGCTTATGCGGGCGCTGAGATCATGCAGGGGCTCCTCAAAGTGCGCATCGCTCTCCTCACCCGCCGGCTCATTTCACTGGTTCCGGCGCTCGTCATCCTCGCGATCGGGTTCGATCCGACCGCTGCCCTCGTCCTGAGCCAGGTGGTGCTGTCGTTCGGGATCCCGTTCGCCCTCATCCCCCTCGTCATACTCACCGCCCGGTCGAGTGTTCTCGGCACGTTCGCGAACCGCTGGCTGACCACGGCGGCCGGGGTCGTGGCATCCGTTTTGCTCGTATCGCTCAACGCGGTTCTTCTCTTCCTGCTCTTCACGGGAGCAGCGTGAGCCCGGATACGCTGGTCACTCCATGAAGCCGTCGAAACCTGTCATTGAGGACTACCTCAAGACCATCTATGCCCATACCGAATGGCAGACGGATGCCATCACCCCGTCCGCGCTCGCACTGAGGCTCGGGCTCGCACCGTCCACCGTCACAGAAATGGTGAAGAAGCTCGCCGCCGCCGGCCTCGTCTCCCACGTGCGGTACGGGGCGATCAGCCTCACCGACGCCGGTCGGGCCGAGGCAGTTGCGGTGGTCCGCCGTCACCGTCTCGTCGAGACCTGGCTGGTCCAGGAGATGGGATACAGCTGGGACGAGGTACATGACGAAGCCGAGGTGCTCGAACACGCGATCAGCGACCGCCTGCTGGCGAGCATCGACGAGCGGCTCGGGCACCCGGATCGGGACCCGCACGGCGACCCGATCCCATCGGCAAACGGATCGGTGCGACGCGAACGAGCCGTTCTGCTCGAGGAGGCCGCACCAGGACACACCGGAACCGTGCTGCGAATCAGCGACCGGGACCCTGCGTTGTTGCGCGACCTCGAGGCATCCGGAATCGATGTAGGTTCGACGGTGTCCGTCGAGGAGGGTGCGATTGTGCTGGGCTCGACCCGCGTGGAACTGCCGGCGGACGCGGCGACGGCCATCTGGCTCAGCGCCTGAGCCCGCCACCCTAAACTGGCATCGAGCGAAGGAGTTGCGGCATGACGAGACGCGATGAAGTTGAATGCTGGCTGACCGACATGGACGGCGTGCTTGTGCACGAGAACCGTCCACTTCCAGGAGCAGCGGATCTGCTGCAGCAGTGGCGCGACCAGAACAAGCCGTATCTGGTGCTGACGAACAACTCGATCTTCACTCCGCGCGACCTGAGCGCCCGGCTTCGGGCATCCGGTCTCGATGTTCCTGAGGAGTTCATCTGGACCTCCGCCCTCGCGACGGCCGCTTTCCTCAAGGACCAGATGCCGGGTGGTTCCGCCTTCGTCATCGGTGAGGCGGGCATTACAACAGCCCTCCACGAGGCCGGATTCATCATGACCGAGACGGCGCCCGATTATGTCGTCGTCGGCGAGACCCGCAACTACTCGTTCGAAGCCATCACCAAGGCGATCCGCCTGATCAACAACGGTGCCCGTTTCATCGCAACGAACCCGGATGCCACGGGGCCGAGCGCCGACGGCCCGATGCCGGCCACGGGTGCCATTGCGGCGCTCATCACGAAGGCGACGGGCAAAGAGCCCTACATCGTCGGCAAACCGAACCCGATGATGTTCCGCTCTGCGCTCAACAAGATCGGTGCACACTCGGAGAACACCGGAATGATCGGTGACCGGATGGACACCGACGTCGTTGCCGGGATCGAGGCCGGGCTGCACACCATCCTCGTGCTCACCGGAATCAGCGACGAGGCCGAGATCAACAAGTACCCGTTCCGGCCGTCGGAGATTCTCGGTGGCGTGGTGGATCTGCTCGAACCGCACCCGATCGAGTCAGAGGTCGTCTGACAGCACAGTGCTGCCCCTCGCTCAGCCCTGTGCTGTCGCGAGGGAGCCGGTGAGCTGTTCTCCGCTTGAACGGCTGACGAAGCAGTAGTAGTTCCGCTCCCCGCTCGCCCACTGTTCTTCGGTCACCGGGTACGTTCCCTGAACCTGCAGGTCGTCGTACTCGCCAGCGGCCTCGGCATTCAGGACTCCTGGCGCACTGCACCACAGCGAGATCTGAGCGAGGATCGCCTCCTCACCGGGATAGGCGGCGGCCGGGTCGGCGTCAACCGGTGCGGTGAACACCATCTGGGCGGTGTGCCCTGCTCCGCAATCGACGACGGTGAAGGTCTCGGCCCACGGTGTCGAGTAGGGCTCGAGGCATTCGCCGCCGCCGAGAGCGGTCCAGTCCTGCTCGCCCGGAGCGGCGGGACCGACGGGAGCAGCGGGAGCGGTGGGGGTCGGTGTCGCCGTTTCGGTCGGGGTGGGGCTGGGAGAAGCGGTTTCGGTCGGTGCTGGTCCAGCCAGGAGGCGCGGCAGTTGCGAGCCGAGGAAGAACAGACCACCAAGCACCAGGATCGCGACCAGGGCGATGGCAGCGATGACCACTGCTCGCGGTGCGCGCGCTGCGGCGGGGCGTGCGGGGCGATCCATTGGCGGCTCATCCGACCCACCTGTGCTGTCCGCGGCAGCAGCAGCGGCGGCTGGTGTCGCTACGGCTGATTTTCTCCGCGGGCCCGGAGTGATCGCGGGACCAGCGACTGGTGGGATGATGACGGGCTCAGGCGCCTGCTGCTCCGCCTCCTGGCGCAACTGACGGCGAGAGGGCAGTCCGGTGTCCGTGTCGTTGTCGGAGCTGTCTGCTTCGTCTGTATCTGTTGGTTGCGCGGCCTGGACGGGAAGCACAGCGGTCGCGTCGCGTGCGGGGACCTCGTCGGACCTGAAGTCGGATGCGTCCTCGGGGCTGGTCGCGGAACCCTCCTTGTGGACGAGCGGGTCGAGCGCATCGTTCGGGGAGAGCTTCCAGCTGAAGTTGTCGAGATCCTCTGTCTGGTTCTCGGGTTCGTCGAAGGAGTTGCCTGCCATCGGTTCGTCAGCGATGGGTTCATCGATGATTGGTTCGTCAGCGATCGGTTCGTCGTCGGTGAGTTCCGGGGCGGGAGAGGACGCGGGAATCACGTAGTCCGACTGCGCCTCTTCTTCGACGATGTGCTCACGGGCAGATCGAGGCTTGAAGAGGGGCGGTTCCGCCGAGGGAATGAGCCCCGTCTCAGCCTCATCAGCCGGGGTCTCGGCGTCATCATCGTCATCATCGTTTTCGACGATGAGCGGTTCCGGGGTAAAAACCGGGGCAGGTGCCGGCGCGGGCGGTGGCGCGAAAGCGGGTTCAGGCACGAAGGTGAAGTCGTCGTCCTGGGTCCGCTCGGCCTCGACGGCCGGCTCGGCGTCGATAACGGGGTCTGCACGTCGAGGCTCGAATTGCGCCGGCTCCGGCATGTCGGGCTCGTTGCTCGAGCCCTGCTCCGAGTTGCTTGAGCTCTGCTCCGGGGAGTCCGTGGGCTCGCCGTCCGTCTCTTTGGGGGTGCGGGCCTCGGGGTTCACAATTGCTTCAGCGGCGATGAGTTTTTCGCGCCACCATGCCATCACGGGCCGGTCGGCCTTGCCTGTCTTTTCGGTATTCTCCGGCTGGGCGTCGTCCGCGTCGTGGGACGCGGGCCGGACGGCATCCATCTGCCCGGTCGGTTCCCCGTCGAGCTGAGAGAGCAGCCAGTCGGCTCCGACGACATCTCCCTCACCTGTTGGCGGGTCGACCGGAGTTTCGTCGTCGTCACCGCGGCGGCCGGAGTCGTCAGCCATTATTCGAGTCCCAGGTCAGAGAGGCCGATAGCGGCGAAATACGGATACCCGGCGTTTTCGATGATCTCGCGGGCCCCCGTGTTGCGGTCGACCACGACGGCGACCCCGGCGATTTCAGCGCCCACCTTCTTGAGCGCCTCGATCGCGGCCAGCGGCGATCCGCCCGTGGTGGAGGTGTCCTCGAGAACGATGACGCGCTTGCCGGCGAGCTCAGGTCCTTCGACCTGCTTGCCGCGACCGTGATCCTTGGGCTCCTTGCGCACGACGAACGCGTCGTAGGCGAGCCCTCGTGCGGCACCCTGGTGCAGAACGGCAGCGGCGACCGGGTCGGCGCCCATCGTCATTCCGCCGACGGCGACGACGTCGGGAACGTCGGCGATGAGGTCGAGCATGACCTGTCCGATGAGAGGGGCCACGCGGTGGTCGAGGCTGACCCGGCGCAGGTCGACGTAATAGCTCGCCTTTTTGCCGCTCGTGAGCGTGAAGTCCCCGTGGAACACGGCATCCGCCGTGATGTACTCGATAAGTTGCTTGCGCGCGTCGGTCACGTTGGCCAGTTTAGCGACGCACAGTTGCGGGCAGCGAATACCCCTATGATGCCGCGCCGTTAAGAACGAAAACGCGCCCACCCCGGGGACTCTCGCATCTGGCGCTGCGGGTCACCCGGGAGGGCGCGAAATCGATGGACTGCCTTACGGCAGCAGAGCATAGGTGCGCGTAGGCACCTGACGGTATCCGTCGCGCTTCACGACAACGAAGCTACCGACGGCGGCGGCAGCACTCAAGGCTGCAATTCCTGCGAAGAATACGAACATGAGGATTCCAGTCCTTTCCGTGGGTGAAATGCGGCGGGTGCCGCTGGATACAACTCAATACTGCACGCTTCAACTATTCAGGACAAGCGCAGATAGCTTGAGTGATTGAGTAGCATTGCTACATGGATGTTCGACGTCTCGACCTGCTGCGCGAACTGGCAGACCGCGGCAGCATCGCCGCCGTCGCTGCAGCGACGCACCGGACTCCGTCGGCGGTGTCACAGCAGCTCAAGGTTCTCGAACGTGAGGCGGGCGTTCCGCTCACGGAACGCAGCGGACGTGGCATCCTTCTGACGGATGCCGGTCGCGCGCTCGCCCGCAGCGCCACCGACATCGCGGTCGCTCTGGAGCGCGCCGGCGCCGTCTGGGATGAGTACCGCAACGACGCAACGGGAACGGTGAGCGTCGCGACGTTCCCGACGGCAGGACAGATGCTCGTTCCGAACGTGCTTGCATCCCTGCGCTCCATCCCCGGCCTCGACGTGACGATGGCGGATCGTGACCCGGAGGCCGAGGACTTCCCCGCGCTCACGACCGACTTCGACATCGTGCTCGCGCATTCCGTACCCGGCGGCCGGTCATGGAGTGGGCGCGGGCTGCGCAACCTGTACCTGCTGAGTGAACCGCTCGACATCGCGCTCCCGGTCGGGCACCGGCTCGCCGGAGTGAGCGTGCTTACTCCGGAGCACCTGGTCGACGAGCCGTGGATCGGCGTCCCGGAGGGCTATCCCTTCGACCGGCTGCTGCACGAGATCGAAGCGGTGACCGGTGCGTCGCTCGACGTTGTGCAGCGGGTCACCTCCAGCCGCATCACCGAAGCTCTCGTTGCCGCCGGGATCGGGATCAGCATGATTCCGCGCTACACGGCATCCGGACCCGAACGCGGCATCGTGACTCGCCCGCTCACCGGTGTCGATATGTCGAGGCATATCGTCGCGCTGATGCGGCCGGACAAAGCCGAACGCCTTGCCGTGCGCACGGTCGCCGAAGCCCTGCAGCGCGAGGCGACAGCGCTGCAGCGGGCACACGCCCCAGTCGAAGATCCAGCGCCGTTCACGTCACCGCGCTGGACCTAAAAACGCGAGTTGCCCGGTTTCGCGGGTCCGGAACGCCGGACACCCGCGAAACCGGGCAACTCGAGCAAGCGATCAGTCGTGCTCGGGGAATCCGAGGTTGATTCCACCGTGGCTCGGGTCGAGCCAGCGGCTGGTCACCGCCTTCTCGCGCGTGTAGAACTCGACACCGTGCGGTCCGTACGCCTTCGCGTCACCGAACATCGAGTTCTTCCAGCCACCGAACGAGTGGTACGCGACGGGAACAGGGATCGGCACGTTGATGCCGACCATGCCGACGGTCACCTCACGCTGGAACCGGCGAGCGGCGCCACCGTCGTTCGTGAAGATCGCCGTTCCGTTGCCGTACTGGCTGTCGTTGATGATCCCGAGTCCTTCTGCGTAGCTCGACACGCGCACGACGGACAGGATCGGACCGAAGATCTCGTCGCTGTATACCGTCGATGATGTCGGCACGTTGTCGATCAGGGTCGGGCCGAACCAGAAGCCGCCGTCCTCACCGTCGACCTCCGGGTTCCGTCCATCGACGACGACGGTGGCGCCGTCGGCTGTCGCGACATCGACGTACGACGCCACCTTGTCGCGGTGCACCTCGGTGATGAGCGGTCCCATGTCGCAGCCGCGGCGTCCGTCTCCCGTCCTGAGTGACGACATCCGTTCCTGAATGCGGGCGACGAGGTCGTCTGCGATGGTGTCGACGGCGAGCAGCACGCTGATCGCCATGCACCGCTCCCCCGCCGAACCGAAGCCGGCGTTGACGGCCGCGTCGGCCGCGAGGTCGAGGTCGGCATCTGGCAGTACGAGCATGTGGTTCTTCGCACCGCCGAGGGCCTGGACACGCTTGCCGTGGTGGGCGGCTGTCTCGTAGATGTAGCGGGCGATCGGGGTCGACCCGACGAACGAGATCGACTGCACAACGGGGTGCTCGAGCAGCGCATCCACCGCTTCCTTGTCGCCGTGCACGACGTTGAACACGCCATCAGGGAGCCCGGCCTCCTTGAGCAGTTCGGCCATCCAGATGGCCGCGGACGGGTCCTTCTCGCTCGGCTTCAGCACGACGGTGTTTCCTGCTGCGATCGCGATCGGGAAGAACCACAGCGGCACCATGGCCGGAAAGTTGAACGGGCTGATGATGCCGACGACACCGAGCGCCTGCTTGAGCGTGTACACGTCGACGCCGGTGGAGACGTTTTCGGAGTACTCGCCCTTGAGGAGGTGAGGGATGCCGGTGGCAAAGTCCACGACTTCGAGGCCGCGCGCGATCTCCCCGCCGGCATCCGACAGAACCTTGCCGTGCTCGGAGGTGAGGATTTCGGCGAGCTCACCCTTGCGGGAGTTCAGGAGCTCACGGAAGTTGAAGAGGACGGCCTGCCGCTTCGACAGCGACGCGTCGCTCCACGCCGGGAAGGCGGCGGCTGCAGCCTGAACCGCGCTGTCGACATCGGCGACGCTGCCGAGGCGCACCTCCTTCTCGATGACTCCCGTCGCCGGGTTGAAGACGGGGGCCGTGCGGGAGGAGTTCCCCTTGGTTGCCGATCCGCCGATGAAGTGGTCGATGTATGTGGTCATGCGTGTCCTCCCTGGACGGTGGTGAAGACGGCGTCGTAGGCGGCCAGAGCCTCGGCTACCTCGTCGTCGGTGACGGTGCACGGCGGCACCACGTGAATTCTGTTGTCCTGCACAAACGGCAGCAGGCCGCGCCCGACGAGGGCCGCCTTGATCTGCCCCATCGTCGCCGCCGGAAGCGGTTCGCGGGTGCTTCGATCTGCGACGAGTTCCATCGCCCAGAACACGCCTTCACCGCGCACGTCGCCGATGATGTCGTACCTGTCAGCGAGAGCGGCCAGGCCGGGGCCGATCGCCTCCCGGCCGATCCGCGCGGCGTTCTCGATGATGCCCTCATCGGCCATGGCATCGAGGGCGCCGATAATCGACGCCATGGCGAGCGGATGCCCCGAGTACGTCAGTCCGCCCGGGAACACCGTTTCGTCGAAGTCCGCCGCGATCGGGTCGGAGATGACCACGCCGCCAGCCGGCACATACCCGGAGTTGACACCCTTCGCGAAGGTGATGAGGTCGGGAACGACGTCGTACCCGTCGAACGCGAACCAGCGACCGGTGCGCCCGAACCCCGCCATCACCTCGTCGAGGATGAGCACGATGCCGTAACGGTCGCAGAGCGCGCGGACGCCCGCGAGGTAGCCGGGTGGCGGCACGAGGATGCCTGCGGTCCCAGGAACGGACTCGAGCAGGATCGCCGCGATGGTCGCCGCACCCTCGCCCTGGATCACCCGGTCGAGGTGGTGCAGCGCGCGCTCGGTCTCCTGTTCGGGCGTCGTCGCCCAGAACTCGGAACGGTAGAGGTACGGACCGAAGAAGTGCACGTGCCCGCGTGCGTATTCGTTGGGCAGCCGGCGCCAGTCCCCCGTCGCGACGATCGCCGCGCCGGTGTTGCCGTGATACGAACGGTAGGTCGACAGGACCTTGTCGCGCCCGGTGTGGAGGCGAGCCATCCGGATCGCGTTTTCGTTGGCATCCGCACCGCCGTTGGTGAAGAAGACCTTGTTGAAGCCATCGGGTGCGCGATCGGTAACGCGCTTCGCCGCTTCCCCGCGGGTAAGGTTCGCCGTCGACGGGGCGATGGTGGTGAGCTGATCTGCCTGCTCCTTGATGGCCGCGATGACGGCCGGATGTTGGTGACCGATATTCAGATTGACCAGCTGGCTGGAGAAGTCGAGGTACTCGGTGCCCTCGAAGTCCCACACCCTCGTTCCGAGACCACCGGCGATGACCAGCGGTTTGAGCGAGCCCTGCGCTGACCAGGAATGAAAGACGTGCGCGCGATCGAGGTCGAGGGTGTGCTGATTGTTGCCTGACGTGAGCGGAAGTGCCACGACATCTCCTTTGTTGCGTGTTACCGATGGGATCCCGGGTGGGCGAACGGTATCCGCCCACCCGGGGGAAACTACTGGCCGCCCTCGTTGAGGGTGACCTCGATGGGCTCGAAGTTCTCGCCGGTCACGTCGACACCCTCTTCCTCCAGTGCATCGAGAGCCTGCTGGATGTAGTCGTTCGTCCAGACGCCAGCTGGCGGTTCTTCGGTGATGAGGGCAGCGCCGCTTTCGTTCACGGCGGAGAGGGCGCCGGCGACGGTGCGCTCGAAGGCTGCCTGGTCGATGAAGCCGATGCCGTTCTCGGCCGGCCAGATGAGCTTGTTCGTTTCGTTCACCATCCACAGTTCGTGGCTGGGGCCCCAGCCGGAGCCTTCGGCGAGTGTGATCTCGGCAGCATCTTCGGGGTTCTCTGCCGCGAAGATCCAGCCTTTGATGACGGCCTTGAGGAACGAGACGGTGGTCTCCTGGTAGTCCTCATCACCCTCGAGCTTCTCGGAGTCGGCCCAGATGGCATCCTGCAGCATGGCGCCAACGGTGTCTTCGTAGCTGATCACGTTGAAGTCGTCTTCGGTGTACAGCTCACCCGTGTCCGGGTCCACCGTCTCGAGCAGTTGCGCGTATTCGTTGTACGTCATCGCCTGTGCCGCGTCGATGTCGCCCTGCAGGAACGCATTCATGTTGAAGTCCTGCGTGATGATTTCAACGGTGGAGGAGTCGAGACCCTCTTCTGCCATGGCGGCGAAGATCTCCCACTCGTTACCGAAACCCCAGGAACCGATTTTCTTGCCCTCGAAGTCGGCGACGCTGTCGATACCTGAATCGGCCCACGACACCTGGAGAGTTCCTGACCGCTGGAAGATCTGCGCGATGTTCGTGACGTTCGCGCCGGCCTCGATCGACCCGAGCACCTTTGGAACCCAGGCGATCGCGTAGTCGACGTCGCCGTTGGCGAGGGCGTCCTGCGGAACGATGTCACCACCGGACGGGATGATTTCGACGTCGAGGCCCTCCTCTTCGAAGTAGCCCTGGTCGAGGGCGGCGAAGTAGCCGGCGAACTGACCCTGGGGCAGCCACTGCAACTGCAGCTTCACCTCGGTGAGCTCGTCGTCACCCCCACCGGTGTTTGATCCTGACCCGTTGTCGGCTGGTCCTGAACATGCGGAGAGTACGAGCGCTGCCGAGACGGCGAGCGCACCGACTGTCGCGAAGCGACGTGTGCTGTGTTTCATGGTCTGTCCTTTCATGCGAGTGCGTGGTGAGGGTTTGACCGTCGGTCCGGGTGGGCCGGGGACATTCATGTGCTCTGTCTGCCGCGCGTTGCGAGGCGTTCCAGGGCGAGAGTGGCGAGGAAGAAAATCAGCCCGAGCGCGATTGACGCGAGCACGTACGCCCACGCCCTCGGATATGCGCTCGATGCCGCAGAGGTCGAGATGAGACCACCGAGGCCACCGCGGGGGCCGCCGAAGTATTCCGCGACGAGCGCGGAGATCACCGCAAGCGAGGAGGCGATACGGATGCCGGTGAAGACGAACGGGATCGCCGTCGGCAGCGTCACGGTCCGGACGATCTGTCCGGATGACGCCGCGTAGACCTTCATGAGGTCACGGTGCACCGGCAGCGTCTGCCGGAACCCGCGGAGAGTGTTGATGAAGACGGGCACGAACGACGCGAGCCCGGCGATCGCCTGCCGGCCGAACTGACTGTCCGCGCCGAACATCGAGTTCAGTACCGGGGCGAGGGCGACGATCGGGATGACCGCGAGAGACGCGACGATGGGGGCGCTCATCTGGTCGATCGGGCGCCAGCCGGCCGCGAGCGCCGCGATCAGGATGCCGAGGATCGACCCGATCACGAGACCCAGCAATGAGTTGAGTCCCGTGATCGCGGTCGCGGAAACCATCGACGGGAAGAACTCGACGAATTGGCCCACGATCGCGGCGGGACTCGGCAGCAGGTAATCGCTGACACCGGCGACGCTCACGAGGAACTGCCACACCCCGAGCACGAACACACCGACGGCGACAGGAGCGACGATCCGCAGTGTCGTCTCGGTTTTGGCGGAGGGAGCCGATCGAGGTGAAAGCGTGAGGGCCATCAGCGGTTCTCCACTCCCCGTGCCCCGGCAGGAACCGGGGATCCGGTGTGCAGGGCTTCGCGCACGGCGGTCACTCCGTCGAAGAACGCTCGTTCCTCGCGGAGGGCTTCGGCGTGTGCCGGGTCCCGGTTGAGCGCCATCGGAACGATCTCCTGGATGCGGCCTGGTCGCGGTGACATGACGACGACCCGGTCGGAGAGGTAGACCGCCTCGGGAATCGAGTGGGTAACGAAGACAACGGCTGCGCCGGTTTCGGCACAGATCCGCAGCAATTCGGTCTGCATCCGCTCTCGTGTCATTTCGTCGAGCGCCCCGAACGGTTCATCCATGAGCAGCAGATCGGGCTTCTCGGCGAGCGCTCGGGCGATGGCGACGCGCTGCTGCATTCCACCGGAGAGCTGGTCGGGGTACCGGTCGGCAAAGTCAGTCAGCCCGACCATGTCGAGGAGCTCACCGACCCTCGCGGTCCTGTCACGAGCGGATGCCCCGTGGAGTTCGAGTGGGAGCCCGACGTTCGCGGCGACGGTGCGCCACGGCAGCAGACCCGCCTGCTGGAACGCGATGCCGTAGTCCTGGTCGAGTCGCGCTTGCTTCGCCGACTTGCCGAACACCGTCACGGATCCCACCGTCGGCTGGTCGAGGTCGGCGATGAGTCGCATCAGCGTGGACTTGCCGCAGCCGGACGGGCCGATGAGCGAGATGAATTCTCCCGCCGAGACGGTGAGGTCGATGCCGGTGAGCGCGTCGACCGAGCCGGAGCGGGTGTCGAAGGTTTTGTCGACACCGGTCACGGTGACGGCGTCGGCCGCTCGGGCCGGGCTTGCTGAGGTTTCGGGTAGCTGAGTCACGCGTTGATCTCCACACGTCGGTAGTTCCTGAGGATGGCGCCGAGGATGGCGACCGAGCCTGCCGCTGCCAGGCCGAGCACGATGGATCCGAAGATGGGTCCCCATGCTTTCGCCGGGTCGCCGCTGGCCTGGCCGGCGTACTGGATGAGGATGCGGCCGATTCCGCCCTGCATGCCGGTCGAGACTTCGGCGACGACGGCACCGATGACGGCGTTCGCGGCACCGAGGCGGAGAGCCGGGAGCAGGTAGGGAACGGATGCCGGGACCCGCAGCTTGACGAGGGTCTTCCACCAGCCGACACCGTACGTTCGCATGAGTTCGGTGTGGATGGTGTCGGGAGACTGGAGTCCCTTGAGAGCTCCGACAGCGATCGGGAAGAACGCAAGGTATGACGCGATGACCGCGACACTCATCCAGTCCTGCCACTCGAATGCGCCGATCTCGATGCGGGACCCCCAGCTGCGAACGACCGGGGCGAATGCAATGAGCGGTACGGTCTGGCTGAGGATGATCCAGGGCAGGAGTCCCCACTCCGCGAGGCGCCACCGCTGCATGATCAACGCGAGCGCGAACCCGACGACGATGCCGACGAGCCAGCCGACGGCAGCGATACCGAGGGTCACGAGAGCGGCGAGCGCCACTTCGAGCCACAGCGGGTTCGCCGTCGCCGAACGGGTGACCGGGTCGAACAGCCGTGCGAGCATCTCCCAGGTGTGAGGCATCGCGAGATCGGTGGTTCGCGGAAGGATCCTGGCATCACCAATCACGACCCCGTCTGACGGGCCGAGGAACTTGTAGAGCTCCCAGGCCGCCGCGAGAACGAGGATGCCCAGCACCCCGTACGCCCAGCGCGCCAGCTCCCGGGCGGGCGCACCACGGCGCCGCCGGATCGCTGGGGCCAGGGTTTCAGCGGTCATGCCGTCGCCACGATCTTTTCCCGGAGCGCTGGGATCACGGTCTCGCCGTAGACCCTCAGCGTTTCTTCCTTGTTGTCGTGCTGCAGGTAGCCGGCGAACTGGTCGACGCCGATGCTCTTGAGCTCTTCGAGCTTGGCGATGTGGTCGCTCGCCGTGCCCATCACGCAGAACCGTTCGACGATCTCGTCCGGGACGAATGCCGCGTGGGTGTTGCCGGCTTTTCCGTGCTCGTTGTAGTCGTACGACTCCCGGCCTTTGATGTAGTCGGTCAGGGCCTGGGGGATCGCCCCGCCCGTGCCGTACTTCGCCACGATGTCGGCGACGTGGTTTCCCACCATGCCGCCGAACCACCGGCACTGGTCGCGCATGTGCTCCCAGTCATCGCCGATGTACATGGGCGCTGCGACGCAGAATTTGATCGACATCGGGTCGCGACCGACCTTCTCCGCGGCATCCCGGACCGTCTGAATCATCCATTTGGCGATGTCGATGTCGGCGAGCTGCAGGATGAAACCGTCGCCGACCTCACCGGTCAGCTTGAGGGCGAGCGGCCCGTATGCCGCCACCCACACGTCGAGCGTCGACCCGACGCTCCACGGGAACTGCACGGTGGCACCGTTGTACTCCACCGGCCGGGAATTTCCGAGCTCGCGGATGACGTGGATCGATTCGCGCAGTGTCTTGAGCGTCGTCGGTGCGCCATTGGTGGTGCGCACCGCCGAATCGCCCCGGCCGATGCCACAGATGGTGCGGTTGCCATACATCTCGTTGAGAGTGGCGTAGGTGGATGCCGTCACCGTCCAGTCCCTGGTGGCAGGGTTCGTGACCATGGGGCCGACAGTGATCCTCTTCGTTTCGTTGAGGATCTGGCTGTAGATGACGTACGGTTCCTGCCACAGCAGGTGAGAGTCGAACGTCCAGACGTGGCTGAAGCCGTACTGCTCGGCAAGCTTGGCAAGGTGGACGGTTCTCGAGGCGGGCGGGTTGGTTTGGATTACTGCTCCGAAGTCCATGGATGCCCTTAGATCAGGTACTGGCTGAGGCCGCGGTGGACGTACTTGCCGTCACCCTTCGTTCCCAGGTACTGGTTGTCGTCGACGATGACCTTGCCGCGCGAGAGCACGGTGTCGACGTGGCCGTCGATCTCGTACCCCTCCCAGGCGGAGTAGTCCATGTTCATGTGATGCGTCTTGCCGACTCCGATGGAGGTGTGGCCGTTCGGGTCGTAGATGACGACGTCGCCGTCCGCACCCGGCTGGAGCACGCCCTTCTTGCCGTACATGCCGAACATACGGGCAGGAGTCGTCGAGGTGATTTCGACCCAGCGTTCGAGCGAGATCTTCTTGTCGACGACGCCCTGGTAGAGCAGGTCCATCCGGTGCTCGACGCTCCCGATCCCGTTGGGGATCTTGGAGAAGTCGCCGAGGCCCATGTCCTTCTGCCCCTTCATGCAGAACGGGCAGTGGTCGGTCGACACCATCTGGATGTCGTTGGTGCGGAGGCTTTGCCACATGTGGTGCTGGTGCCCCTCGTGCTTCGAGCGAAGCGGCGTCGAACACACCCACTTGGCACCCTCGAAGTCACCCCACTCCTCACTCGACGCACCGAGTTGGTCTTCAAGCGACAGGTAGAGGTACTGCGGGCAGGTCTCGCCGAACACGTTCTGGCCGTTGTCCCTCGCCTGGGCGATTTGTTCGACCGCTTGCTTCGCACTGACGTGAACGACGTAGAGCGGAGCGCCGGTGAGGTTCGCGAGCATGATCGCCCGGTGAGTGGCTTCCTCTTCTGCCTGCCAGGGCCGCGTCATGCCGTGGTAGTACGGCGTTGTGTTGCCGGCTTGAAGGGACTGCTGCACGAGGAGGTCGATGACGCTGCCGTTCTCGGCGTGCATCATGATCATCGAGCCGTTGTCACTCGCCCTCTGCATCGCCTTGACGATCTGGCCGTCGTCGGAGAGGAATACGCCCTTGTAGGCCATGAAGAGCTTGAAGCTCGACACACCCTCCCGGACGAGTTCGTCCATCGCCGTCAGCGACGAATCCTGCACGTCGCTGAGGATCTGGTGGAACCCGTAGTCGATGGCGCAATTGCTGCGTGCCTTCTCGTGCCAGAGCGAGAACTGGTCGAGCACGTTCTCGCCGGCGTACTGCACGACGAAGTCGACGATGCTCGTCGTTCCGCCGTGCGCAGCCGCGCGGGTTCCGGTTTCGAAGGTGTCGCTCGCGAAGGTGCCGCCGAACGGCATCTCCATGTGGGTGTGTGCGTCGATCCCGCCGGGGATGACGTACTTGCCGGCGGCGTCGATCACGGTGTCGACGTTGTTCTCGACGTCGAACCCGAGCAGGTTCGACCCGGGAGCGAGGACGGCGGCGATCGTTTCACCGTCGATGAGCACGTCGGCCGGGGCTGAGCCGGTCGAGTTCACAACGGTGCCGTTCTTGATGAGGGTTTTCATGGTTGTCCTCTCAGTACCGACCGGTTATGGCTTGGGGATCGACGTGTATGACTCGGGGCGACGGTCGCGGTAGAACTGCCAGTCGTCGCGGACTTTCTTGATCATGTCGAGGTCGAGGTCGCGGATGACGATGTCCTCGTGTTCCGAACTGCCGCGTTCGCCGACGAAGTTGCCCTGGGGATCCGCGAACTGGCTCGTGCCGTAGAACGTGACGGCGAGGTCGCCGTATTCGTTGTCCTCCGTGCCGACGCGGTTGGGCGCGGCGACGAAGTAGCCGTTTGCCGCGGCTGCTGTCGCCTGCTCGAGGTCCCACAACCGGTTGGAGAGACCCGGCTTCGTTGCGTTCGGGTTGAAGACGATCTGCGCGCCGTTGAGTCCGAGTTCACGCCAGCCCTCCGGGAAGTGGCGGTCGTAACAGATGTAGACGCCGACGGGGCCGACAGCGGTGTCGAACACCGGGTACCCCATGTTTCCGGGGCGGAAGTAGAACTTCTCGTAGAACTTCTCGAGGTGGGGGATGTGGTGCTTGCGGTACTTGCCGAGGATGGTTCCGTCGTTGTCGACGACAACGGCGGTGTTGTAATACACACCGGGCATGTCTTCCTCGTAAATGGGAAGAACCATCACGAGGTTGAGTTCCTTCGCGAGCGTGGCGAAGCGCTGGACGATGGGCCCGTCGGCCGGTTCTGCGAATTCGTAGTACTTCTTGTCTTCGGTGATTCCGAAGTATGGGCCGTAGAAAAGCTCCTGGAAGCAAATGATCTGCGCTCCCTGAGCAGCAGCGTCCCGGGCGAACTGTTCATGTTTCGCGATCATGGATTCTTTGTCGCCGGTCCAGGTTGTCTGGGTGATTGCGGCGCGAACTACCGTCATCTCTAGCCTCCGTATCGTCATTGAGCGGTGGGCGCATTACGCCTGATGTGGCGTCCTCTTACCGAAGTGGTAAACCCCGGTCCGGGGACTGTTTTACTGTTCCGCTCATTTGTTATTATTTGAGTTGAACATTTCTCTATTGTTTCCCTTCGTGACGCGTGAGTAAATACCCAGTTTGGGCGGAAGGCAGATTTATGGATCTGGCGTACGGAGAAATCATCGACGACCGCTCCCCCAAGGGAATCGCAGCGGCCATCGCGAGACTCATCACCGCGGGCACCCTCGCGCCGGGCGACCGGCTGCCGACCGTGCGAGAACTCGGGGCGGAACTCGGCGTCAGCCCAGCGACCGTCAGCCAGGCCTGGCAGGCGATGGGCAGCGTCGGGCTCATCATCTCAAAGGGCCGCAGCGGGAGCTTCGTGCGGTCCGCACCGGTGCCGTGGCTGACGCCGCGGGTGCAGTCCATGGCCGGGCATCTCGGTGATGCGAGGCTCGATCTCTCCCGCGGGGCTCCGGACCCGCTGCTTCTCCCCGATCTCACCCTGGCACTTTCCCGGGTCTCCGAGTACGCCGGAACCTTCAGCTATCAGGAGTTACCGGTGATTTCGCCGCTGCTGAAACACCTGCAGACGGTGTGGCCATACGACGTCGAGGCGATCACCGTCGTCGACGGCGCACTCGACGGACTCTCCCGGTCGCTCGAGCAGGTCATCCGGTTCGGCGACCGCGTCATCGTCGAGGATCCGTCGTTCCCGCCGTTCTTCGACCTTCTCGACCAACTCGGCGCTGTCAGGATTCCGGTTCCCGTCGATGCGAACGGCCTCGAGCCCGCTGCACTCCACCAGGCACTGAAGCTCGGTCCAGCCGCCCTGCTCCTTCAGCCGCGCGCCCAGAACCCGACCGGGATATCGATGAGCGTCGAACGCGGCAAGGAACTCGCGCGCATCATCGCCGCCAGCCGCCAGGCGAGCGGGCTCATCGTGATCGAGGACGATCACTCCGCGGGGATCAGTGCGTCGACGGAGATCAGCCTCGGCCGGTGGATCCCCGAGCGGGTACTCCACATCCGCAGTTATTCGAAGTCACATGGGCCCGATCTCCGGATTGCCGCCCTGGGCGGTCCTGTTGCCCTCATCAACCAGGTCGTCGCCCGCCGGATGCTCGGCCCTGGTTGGACCAGCCGGATGGTGCAGACCATCCTCGTCGAACTGCTCACGAGCTCCGACGCCATGAGCACCGTGTCTGCCGCCCGGAGCGTCTACTACTCACGGCAGCGAATGTTCGCCGAGGCCATGCGTGATATTGGCCGCCCTGCGGCCGAGACGGACGGCCTCAACACCTGGGTCGAGGTCGATGACGAACGCCACGCCCTCGTCCAGCTCGCCGCATCAGGCATCCGGGTCACGGGTGGAACGCCGTACCTCTCGGCGCCGGATGAGCGCCAGTTCGTCAGAGTCACGGTCGGGATGCTCCGCGAGGGCCAGACGGACGTCGCCGCGGCGCTCTCGACCGTAGCTCCGGGACGCTGAGGCTTTGCCGTACCCGGGTGTCATTTGCGGTTTCGCGGCGTAGCATCGACAGCATCCGTTCCAGGCAAAGGATGTCTCGTGTCGCGCTCATCCCGTAAGTGGCTCCCAGCCATCGTTGTTCCTGCCCTCGTCGTGGGAGGAATAGCCCTCGTTCCGCTGTCGGCCGGCGCATCCGTCGATCTGCCGGACAAGACCGCTGACGAGGTTCTCGAGCTCATCGCCTCCAGCACAGAAGACTCCTTCTCGGGAACGGTCGAGAAAAACGCTGACCTCGGCCTGCCGACGCTTCCGGAGGGAATGCCCGGCGCAGGCGACACCGTCGGCTCCGCCTTCGAGATGCTGAGCGGCTCGCACGAGGCGCGTGTCTTCGTGAACGGCTCGGAGAACGTCCGGGTTCAGATCACCGACCAGCTTGCCGAACGCAACGCCATCATGAACACCACGGATGCCTGGCTGTACGACTCCGAAACCAACGTCGCCACACACGTCGCGATTCCCGCCGACGCCCGCGACGCCATGCGCGACAAGCTCACGGGTGCAGCGAACACGGCGACCCCGGCCGAACTTGCCGACAGGTTCCTCGACGAACTCGGGCCGAGCACCAACTTCTCCGTCGGAACGGATGCCACGGTGGCGGGCCGCACGGTGTACGAGCTCGTGCTGACACCGAAGGCATCGGAGACCCTCGCCGAGTCCGTGTCGATCGCCGTGGATTCCGAAACCGGCCTTCCGCTCCGGGTATCCGTGCATGCGGATGGCCAGGAGGACGCCGCGTTCTCGGTCGGTTTCACCTCGATCGATCTGGCCGAGCCGTCTGCAGACCTGTTCACTTTCACCCCCGGCGACGGAGTCACGGTCGAAGAGAAGCCGTTCCCCTCAGCGCCGAGCGACAAGGACCATTCCGACAAGCATTCCGAGGACGTGGATTCCGGCGAGAAGCCTCGCGTGATCGGAACCGGCTGGGATGCCATCGTCGAAGTGAGCATGGAAACCGCGAGCGGCGACGCCACAACCGATCCGCTCCTCGACCAGCTGACCACGAAGGTCGACGGGGGCCGCATGTTCTCGACCGCGCTCATCACCGTTCTGCTTACCGATGACGGCCGCGTGCTGGCCGGGTCCGTTCCACTCGAACGACTGCAGGCCGCGGCCGCCGAGGGATGACCGCTCCTGACCTCGCGATCGAAACCCGGGCGCTGACAAAGAACTTCGGCCGCCAAAGGGCCGTGCAGGGGATCGACCTCGCGGTGCCGCGCGGGTCAGTGTTCGGGTTCCTCGGGCCGAACGGGTCAGGCAAGACGACGAGCATCCGGATGCTCCTCGGTCTCGCGGATGCCACGAGCGGCGACATGTCGGTTCTCGGCGAATCGATGCCCCGCCGGATCCTCGACGTCCTGCCTCGCGTCGGTGCTCTCGTCGAGGGCCCCGCTTTCTACCCGTTTCTCTCCGGTGAAGACAATCTCCGACGGCTCGACAGCGCCGACCGGCACGCCTCGCCCCGCACGCGCACCGAGCGCGTCCGCCGCGCGCTGGAGCGGGTCGGCCTCACCGCGGCGGCGAAAAAGAAGGCCGGGGCGTATTCGCTCGGAATGAAGCAGCGCCTCGGGATCGCCAACGCCCTCCTCCAGCCGCGAGAACTCCTCGTGCTCGATGAACCGACGAACGGCCTCGACCCGCAGGGAACGCGGGAGGTCCGCGCACTCGTCCGGTCCTTCGCCGCCGAGGGCACGACGGTGTTCGTCTCGAGTCACCTGCTCGCCGAGGTGGAACAGGTGTGCACGCACGCCGCGATCATGAGCGCCGGTTCCCTCGTCGCGCAGGGCTCACTCGATGAGCTCCGTGGCGCGGGGAAGCGGCACGTCCGCGTGCGCACAGCGGATCCCGGCCCCGCGGCATCCGTCCTCGCCGGTTTCGGTCTCGACCCCTCTTCACAGGACTATGACGCCTCCAGCGCAGACGTCACCGCCCTGCTCCCGCCCGGGTTTGCCGCGTCGAACGACATCGTCGCCGCGCTGGTCGCAGCGGACGTTCGCGTTACTGGATTCGCCATCGAGGAGCCGAGCCTCGAGGATCGCTTCGTCGACCTCACCGGGGAGGGCTTCGATGTCGTCCGTTGAACCGAAAGTGAGGCAAGTCGCCGGGCTCTCACTTCTCGCCTCCGAGCTTCGGATCCTCTTCGGCCGGCGCCGGACCTGGGCGATGCTCGCCGCCGTTGCGCTCATTCCGATCCTGCTCGCCGTTGCGCTGCGGCTGACCTCGGCCGGTGTCGAGCCGGGGCAGGGCCCACCGTTTCTCGACCGGGTGACCCAGAACGGCCTGTTCGTGAGCTTCACCGCGATGGTGGTCGCGATCCCCCTGTTCCTTCCGCTCACCGTCGGCGTCGTCGCCGGCGACACCCTCGCCGGTGAGGCGTCACATGGCACGCTGCGGTACCTGCTCGTCGCCCCGGCAGGGCGGCTTCGCCTGCTGATCGTGAAGTTCGCCGGGGCCATCGCGTTCTGTATCGTCGCCACCCTCACGCTCGTGCTCGCGGGAACGATCATCGGGGCTCTCCTGTTTCCGATCGGTCCGGTGACGCTGCTCTCCGGAGACGTGATCAGCGTTCCCGAGTCGGCGGTTCGGGCCCTCCTCGTCGCCGCGTACGTCAGCCTCTCCCTGATCGGACTCAGCGCGATCGGGCTGTTCATCTCGTCGCTGACATCGGTTCCTGTCGGAGCGATGGCTGCGACCGTTGTCGTGTCTGTGGTGTCCCAGATTCTCGGTGCCCTCCCTCAGCTGGAGTGGCTGCATCCGTGGCTGTTCACCGACACCTGGCTCGACTTCGCCGGATTGCTGAGCCAGCCGATGGACGCGAGCGCGTTCGGCGCGAATGCGCTGCTGCAGGGTGGCTATGCGGTGGTGTTCTTCGCACTGGCGTACAGCAGATTCACGACGAAGGACATCCTCTCGTAACACGACAGGTGTACTCTCGAACCTGACCACCGGTCGGTTGTGACCGGGTGAGCTTGCCCGGATTTGGGTGGCAGGTCGTACCGCATCTCGCGCTGCACCCTGCCCACTTCTCCCCATCCGAGGCCTCATGACGATCTCCCGTTCCCCCGTTTCTCCCCGCCGTATGCTGCCCCGCCGTCGTACTCTGGCGGCCACCGGCGTTCTGGCCGGCCTCGTCGCGCTGACCGGATGCACCGCCGGCCCGGTCCCCGAGCCGACCGAATCGCGCGCGCCGACGGCATCCGCGTATCCTCTCACCGTCGACAATTGCGGCACAGAGGTCACGATCGAGAAGGCGCCCGAGCGCGTGCTGACGATCAAGTCCACGTCGACGGAAATGCTGCTCGCACTCGGCCTCGAAGACCGGCTCATCGGCCAGGCGTTCCCGGACGGTCCGACCCCGGAAGATCTCGGCGGTGAGGACGTTCCCGTTGTGAGCGACAAGGTGCCCGGGCAGGAAGCTGTACTGACCCTCGAACCCGACTTCATTTTTGCGGGCTGGGAGTCGAACTTCTCGGCGGACGGTGCCGGCGATCGTGAGTCCCTCGCCGACCTCGGTGTGAACACCTATGTCTCCCCTGCCGCCTGCCAGTCGGAAGGGAAACCCGCCAAGTTGCGGTTCGAGGATGTCTTCGACCAGATCGCCGAGGTCGGCTCGATCTTCGGCGTGGAAGACGCCGCCACGACACTCGTCGCCGAACAGCGGGCCGCCCTGGGCGAACTGACCACCGCTGCCGGAACGAGCGCGCTGTGGTACTCGAGCGGCTCCGACACCCCGTATGTCGGTGCCGGCGCTGGGGCCCCACAGATGATCATGGATGCCGTCGGTATCGAGAACATCGCCGCTGACGTACCCGAATCGTGGACCTCGTTCAATTGGGAGGCCGTCGTCGACGCGAACCCCGACGTCATCATCCTCGTCGTGTCGGATTGGGGCAGCGCTGAGAAGAAGATCGGCGTGCTTCAGTCGAACCCGGCGACGGCGAAGCTCGACGCTGTCGTGAACGAACGGTTCATCACTGTGCCGTTCGCGGCGACCGAGGCTGGCGTCCGCAATGTCGAAGCTGCACAGGCTCTTGTCGAACAACTGGAGGCACTCGGACTGTGACGGTGACGATGGCGACGAGCGCACCCGAGGCGGCATCCGCCCGGCGGGAGCGCGGGCGCGTGCCCACCGTCGCGCTCGTCCTCGTGCTCTCCGGCATCCTGCTGCTGTCGAT
The DNA here is from genome assembly GCF_055361225.1 of Mycetocola sp. TRD_SC_2. Lineage (NCBI taxonomy): Bacteria > Bacillati > Actinomycetota > Actinomycetes > Micrococcales > Microbacteriaceae > Mycetocola > Mycetocola sp. TRD_SC_2. The sequence goes on from NZ_CM143954.1 coordinate 2,673,518, forward strand.
CGTCTTCAGTGTCACGCTCGGCCCGGCAGACATTCGCCCCGCCGAGGTCTGGGGTTCGATCCTCGGGCACCTGGGATTCGACCCAACGCTGCTCGGCGGGAACGTACTGTCGCCGCTGCGTGACGGCATCATCTGGGAACTGCGGATGCCACGGATCCTCACCGCCGCCGCGGTCGGCGCGGGCCTCGCCCTCTCTGGCACCGTGATGCAGGCGATCACCCGAAACCCGCTCGCCGACCCGTACCTCCTCGGACTGTCATCGGGAGCGTCCCTCGGTGCTGTCGCGGTCATCATTCTCAGCGTCGGAGTCCTCCTGCCCGTCGCGGCGTTTGCGGGCGCGCTTGTCGCTCTGCTCGCGACTCTCCTGCTTGCGGGAGCCGCCGGCGCGCTGACCCCTACCCGCACCGTTCTGGCCGGCCTCGCCGTGTCGTCATTCCTGGGAGCGCTGACGAGCCTCGTCATCTTCTGGTCGGCGACCGGTGACACCTACCGCGAGATCCTCAGTTGGCTGCTCGGCTCCCTGAGCGGTGCGCGCTGGCCCGCCGTCGCGATCGCGCTCGGTGCGCTGCTGCTGGTCGGGATCCCGCTCATGCTCACCGGCCGCACGCTCGACGCGTTCGCGTTCGGTGACAACGCAGCATCCGCTCTCGGTGTTGGGGTGAATTCGACCCGTTGGCTGATGCTCAGTGCGACGGCGCTGCTCACCGGGGCGATGGTGTCGGTCTCCGGGTCGATCGGTTTCGTCGGGTTGATCCTGCCGCACGCGGTTCGGCTCGTCGCCGGGCAGCGGAACCGGGTTGTGCTCCCGCTGTCCGCTCTCGCCGGTGCCATCTTCCTGATCTGGATCGACACCGGGGCCCGCACCCTGTTCGATCCGCGCGAATTGCCCGTCGGCATCCTCACCGCCGTCGTCGGGGCGCCCGTTTTCGCGCTGTTGCTGCTGAAAGCCCGGAGGATTCGATGACGACGACGAACCCCGCCGCCGGGATCGGCGACGCGCTCTCCGCCCCCGGGCAGGATGCTCTCACCGCGAACAGGTTGACCTTCGCGCGAGACGGAAAGCTCGTCATCGACGGTATCGACGTGTCGCTGCCGGTCGGGTCGTTCGGTGCGGTGATTGGGCCCAACGGTGCCGGCAAGTCGACGCTCCTCCAGCTGCTCGTCGGAACCCTCCCCGCGGATTCCGGCGCCGTGCTGTTCGACGGCGACGATCTGCTCGCGATGAAGCGACGCGACCGGGCAAGGCTCGTCGCCCTCAGCGAACAGCACGGCGACGGTGACACGGGTCTGCGGGTGACAGACGTCGTACTCCTCGGCAGGACCCCGCATATTCCCCGCTGGGCGTCAGAGGGGCCGGTCGACCGGCAAATCGTTGCGGACGCGCTGGCGGCCGTCGGCATGACGGAGTTCTCGCACCGCCCGTTCGACACCCTCTCCGGCGGCGAACGCCAGCGGGTGCACCTCGCTCGTGCACTCGCCCAGGAGCCCCGGCTCCTGCTCCTCGACGAGCCGACCAATCACCTCGACGTGCGCGCCCAGCTCAGCCTGCTGTCGCTCGTCCGTGCCCAGACCGCGGCAGGGATCACCGCGCTTGCCGCGCTCCACGATCTCAACATCGCGGCGGCGTACGCCGACTCCGTGATCGTGCTCAAGGCGGGTGCCGTCGTCGCTGCCGGGCCCGCGGCATCCGTTCTCACCGGTGACCTGATCAGCGACGTCTACGGAGTGCGAGCCGATGTGCTCGAGCACCCACGGACCGGGCGCCCGTTGATCGCGTTCGACACGACCTAGACCGACCGCTCGGTGCCCGCCGCGAATCCTGCGGCGTATGCCTCGTCGGAGCCGAGCCGGAACATGTCTTTCTCGGCGCTGCGAACGAGCGCGCGAGCTCCTGGCCCGTCCTCCTCGGTGAGGAGGTGTGCGAGCCCGCGGACAACAGCGACCGGGCGCCCCGACGCCTTGCCCTTGACGAGGTCTGCAGCTGCCGCGAGCTCATCAGCGACAGCGGTGATGGTGACTGTCAGCAAGCGGTCAGAAGCATCCGTCTGACCGCGCAGGTCATCGACGACACGGATGCCGGCGGCCCCGATCGCGATGTCGGTCTGGCCCTCGCGCCAGGGCCGGCCGACGGTGTCGGTGATGACGATGCCGACGCGGATTCCGAGGGCACTGTGCACAGCTGAGCGGAGCGCGCGGGCGGAAGCGTCCGGGTCCACCGGCAGCAGGAGCACGGTGCCTTCGTCGGTGTTGCTCGAGTCGACTCCCGCCGCGGCCATGACGAGGCCGAGCCGGTTCTCGACGATCCGGGTGACCCCGTTCGGATGCTCCCGACGGGCCACCACGCGAACAGTCTCGTCGGTGATGGCCTGTTCGCGATCGGCGGCGAGGATGCGGCGACCCTCGGCTTTCGACACGATCTTGGAGGTGATGAGGAGGATGTCTCCGTCGGCGAGGTCTGCGCCGACGGCATCCGTCACGATTCTCGCCAGGTCGTCACCGGAGGAGATCTCACCGATTCCGTCCGGGGCCCAGATCGACAGCATCAGCGCACCAGTTTCGGGAGCACGTCGCGGCCGAAGGTCTCGATCCAGTCGCGCTGATTGCGGCCGACGTTGTGCAGGTAGATCCGGTCGAAGCCGAGGTCGGCGAAGCGCTGGATGTGGGCGCGGTGCACGTCGGGGTCGGAGGAGATGACCATGCGCCCCTCGAAGTCCTCGGCGCGGACCATCTTGGCCATCTGCTCGAATTCGAACGGGGAGCGGATGTCGGCCTTGGGAAATCTCATGCCGCCGTTGGGCCATTCGACGAGCGCGTTGCGCATGGCCTCTTCATCGGTTCGCGCCCACGACAGGTGGAGTTGCAGCACCTTGGGCATGGTGGCTGCGTCGCGGCCGGATTCGCGGGCACCCTCGGCGAATCGGCCGAACAGCATGGAGATCTTCTCGAGAGGAGCACCGACGGTGATGAGACCGTCGACGTGTTTTCCTGCCCGCTTCGCCGTGACGGGGCCAGCCGTTGCGACGAGGATCTCCGGGGCGACCTCGGGCATGGTCCACAACCGGGTCGACTCGAGTTTGAAGTGCTGGCCCGCGTGCCGGGCATCGCGTCCGGCGAGAGACGCGGCGAACAGCTTCTTGATGATGTCAGCGGCTTCGAACATGCGCGAGATGCGCTCGGCGGGTTCGGGCCAGTACTGCCCGACGACGTGTTCGTTGAGCGCCTCCCCGGAGCCGAGGCCGAGCCAGTGCCTTCCCGGATACATCGAGGCGAGGGTCGCAGAGGCCTGCGCGACCATCGCCGGGTGCAGCCGGAACGTCGGTGCGGTGACCCCGGTGCCGAAGTCACCGGTGGTGCGCTCCCCCAGCGCCCCGAGAACACTCCAGACGAAGGATGACTGGCCCTGCTGAGGAACCCACGGCTGGAAGTGGTCGGTCGCCATCACCCCGGTGAACCCGTGCTGCTCCGCGAGCGCGCTCAAAGCGACCGCTTCCTGCGGCGCGAACTGCTCCAGCATCGCGGCGTAACCGACCGAGAGAGAACCCATCCCCCCATCCTTGCGCACACTTCGGTGTCGCCGGCGTCGGATAGCGTTGAGTCCATGCGCATTGCCACCTGGAACGTCAACTCGATCCGTGCCCGCGTTCGTCGAACCGTCGACTGGATGGTGCGTGAAGACATCGACGTGCTCGCGATGCAGGAGATCAAATGCCGGCCGGACCAGTTCCCGGCCGACGTGTTCGAGGAGGCGGGATACGAACTCGCGATCCACGGACTTAACCAGTGGAACGGTGTTGCGTTCGCCAGCCGGCTCCCGATCGAGGATGTCGTCACCGCGTTCACCGACATGCCCGGTTTTCTCAAGGGCGAAGAGGGCCCCGGGCTTCCGCTCGAGGCCCGCGCGATGGGTGCGACGATCAACGGTGTCCGGCTGTGGAGCCTGTACGTCCCCAATGGCCGGTCTCTCGAGGACCCGCACTACATCTACAAGCTCGACTGGCTCGCCCGGTTGAAAACGGATGCCGCCGCCTGGCTGGCCGCGAATCCTGGCGTCCCGTTCGCCCTGATGGGGGACTTCAACGTCGCGCCCTTCGATTCAGACATGGGCGACCCCACGGTCATCCCGGGGCTCTCCACCCACGTCTCGCAGCCGGAGCGTGACGCGCTCGCTGCTTTCGGAGACATCGGATTGACCGATGTCGTGCGGCCGATCGTTCCTGAGGGCTTCACCTACTGGGACTACAAGCAGCTCCGCTTCCCCCGCAACGAGGGCATGCGGATCGACTTCATCCTCGGCTCTCCCGACTTCGCGAACCTCGTGACGGATGCCTCCATCCACCGCAACGAACGCAAGGGCGAGGCCCCGAGCGACCACGTTCCCGTCGTTGTTGATCTCGATCTTCCGACCGAGGATGACGACGATCGGCCGATGATCTTCTAGATCGCGGCTCGTTCGTCAGGCTCGTTCGTCAGGCTCGTTCGAGCCGTCTAGTTCGTGACGATGGCGAATCCGCCGGGCTTGATGGTGACCGTGGCCGGGCCGGAGATGTTGTGTGACGCGACGAGCTTGCCGCCGGCGTTGTAGCTGCGGAGCGTTCCCGCTCCCCCATCGGCGTTCATCTGCACCCGTTGTGGAGTCGCGCTCGACGAGTGCGCCAGTTCGGTCCGTCCGGCGTCGCCGGTGAAGACAAGACGACCGACGACCGGTCGCACGATGAGCGCGTCGAGCGACACCGTGCGGTTGAGCGCGGTCACGGATACCGAAGAATGCTTGGCCGGCACGGAGATGGGGAGCGGCTGGGGCAGGAGGGCACCGGGCACAGCCGAAATCCCCTGAGCGCCGACGCCATGCTTGAGCACGCCGAGCGGCAGGACGCCGCTTCGCCACAGGGACCTCCCGTTGCCGTTCTCAGCGGAGAACACAACGGGTTCAACGATTCGTGGTGCTGTCGCCGCCGGCAGGCGGAACGACGCGGTCTCCCCGCGGCTGAGTTCGAGATAACCGGTTCCCGAGTAGAGGGATTCTCCAGTCCATCGCGATTCGGGGGTCACGACCGAGCCGGTCGATGTGGCGGTTTCTGCTTCGACCGTGCTCAGCCCGGATCGGGATTCCACGGTGTTCACGCCCGTCGCCTGGGCGGCAACGTCGGGGTGTGCATCGAGGGCGAGCATCGAGAGCTGACCATGGATGGTGCTCTCTGCACCGCTGTTGCGGTTGATCTCGCCCTCCGCTGACACCCCGTCGTACGTGACGCCGGTGTCGGGGTCATACATCGGTTCGCCGGAGGCGTTGGTTCCGAAGTACCAGCTTCCGACGAGCGAGGCGAGCTCGGTGAGGCCCGGCAACTTCGCGACGTCCGACACGGCCAGCAGGGACTGCAGTCGCGAATCGACGCCGTACGCGATCTGGGTGCGATCGGTTGGGGTGGGCTGCCAGCCGTTGTCGGGGCCGCCCGCCGTCAGCAGGATCGGATCGAAGACCGCGGAGTCGGTGATGGCCGGGCCGAGCAGGTTCTTCGTGCTGAGAGTGGTGGATGCCGCAGCGAGCGCCGCAGGCATCTGGGAACCCCAGGCGTGCCAGATCGTTCGCGATTCCGCCCACGGCAGGATCGCCCCATACGGCCAGGTGCGAGCGTTCCCGGCACCCATCCTGGAGATACCTTCAGCCAGTTTCGACAGGGTGTCACGAGCGGCAGCATCCGTCGGCGCGGCGGTTGCATACGCGGCGAGGCCGATAACGGCCTCTGCGCTGGCGTCTGCACCGTTGGCGATGAGCCACGACGGTAGCTTTACGCCGTCGACCATGTGGTACGTGCCATAGGTGTCGAGAACCTGCCGGTCGACAGCGGCGACGCTGAGCTGCAGACGGTCCTGCAGGAAGGCGGCGAACTCGGGGTCGACATCGCGGAAGGCGGCGTATCCCTCACCCAAGGCCCACAGCGTGCGGGCGAGCCAGTAGCTCTCAGCCGAGTCGGACGGGTCGGGCAGTTCGACCGGTTCTGCGCTGGGGTTGAGCGTTCCGTCGTCCTGAATCCACAGCACGACGTTGCCGGCGTTGGGTCCCGCCGCTGTCTGGAGGTAGGCGACCGAGCGGAGAAGTTCGTATGCCTTCTCCCTGGACGCGGTGTCTCCGAACTGCTGCCAGTGGCGCAGGTAAACGACGGCGGTGCGGGTCACATCGTCGGCGTTATATGCGCCCTGCCCCCAGTGGCCGGTCTCGGGGTCGCGTGGACCGCCGCCGACGCGCTCAAATGTTCCGCCATCCCTCGCGTCCGCGTAGGTCCATGGCATGACGAGTTCGGGTTCTTCGGCCAGCCGGTAGGTGGTGTGCTCAGCGGTGTCGGCTGGCGCCACTTCGTCGAGAAGAAAGTCGAGATGCGAGAGGTTTGTGAGCGGATCGGGCGCTGCTGCGGCAGGTGCTGCGATACCGAGTGCACCGATGGCGAGAGCCCCGACGGTCAGAACCGCGGCGATTTTGTTTCGCGCTCGTGAGAACATCCGCCACTCCTCTCAAGCTCCGGTGCTGTGAGTATCCGTCAGCTTACGCTCTCCAGCCGGGCAACACCGATCTTCGAGTCTGCCATGCCATAAAAGACAAAGTGCACATCGCCGACTTTTTCTATCGCGGTCGGAAAGACGACGTTCGGGACGATGCCGCTTCTCTCGTCCTCGGTTTCAGCGGAAAGGAGCGGTTCGGCGCTGCGGGCCACGACTTTCCAGGGCTCGTCGGCGTCGAGGAGGATTCCGCCAGCGGCGTAGTTGACGTTCTGCTGCTGGTCGAAAGCGCGAGCGAGAACACCGGTCACGCCGTGGTGAAGCAGCAGCCAGCCCTCAGGAACGCGGAGAGGCGCAGGTCCTCCGCCCACCTTGACCGCTTCGAACGCGAACTCGGGGCCGGCGAGGAATCGGTGACCTCGCCACAGCGTCAGTGCACGGATGTCGCGCGCGACGTCTTCGACGGGGACGAAACTGATCCAGATGCTCTGCCGTTCGTCTTCCACCCCGGCGGGGACGCGGATGCCCTGGCCCTGCTTGACCTCGTCGAGGTCCCACATCGGCCGGTGGAGCACGGCGAAGCTGCGGATGCCATCGGGTGCGGTCACCGCTTCGGGGAAGAACACGGTGTCCTTGTTGTGGAACAGATTGAGGTCCATGTCGAGATCGTCGTCATAGGCGAACAGCACCGGGCCGAGCCGGGTCCACGTGCGGAGGTCTGACGACGTCGCGATCGCGCTCCGTGGACCGAGGGGACCATATGCGACGTACGTCATCACGTGGAGACCGAGTTCCTCGATCCAGGTGATGCGTGGGTCTTCGACGCCGGCATTGCCGACTCCGCGTTCCCAGCCGCGGTCGGGAGCGAGCACGATGCCCTCGCGTTCGACCGAAACAGGAACGCCGTCCTCGATCACAACACGCGCAAGACCAACGCGGGAGACGTTGCCTGCCTCGACCATCCGGGGCAGCAGGTAGAGCTCGCCGTCCGGCCCGCGACCCGAGCCGGGGTTGAGCACTCCTTCTGCTTCGAATTTGTTTCCGGGCTCCGGGGTCATGACGACGCCGACCCGGGTGAGCTGGTACGGGAATCCGGTGGACTGAACTGACATGTTTAACCTTTCACGCCGGACCCGATGTCCGTGGAGATGAAGAACCGCTGGAAGAAGATGAACAGGATGACGACCGGTGCGGCAAGTACGACGGCGCCGGCCAGCATGGCGCCGAACGGGTTCGCCGTGGATGCCGCCACGGTGGAGATGTAATTCGCGAGCGAGACGGCGAGCGGCTGCAGGCTCGCCTCCTTTGTGATGAGGAACGGCCAGAGAAACTCGTTCCACGGTCCGATGAAGGTGAGCAGGATCACCGTGACGAGCGCGGGGCGCACGAGCGGAATGGCGACTTGCCAGAGCACCCGCAATTCCCCGGCGCCGTCGATCCGTGCCGCGTCGAACAATTCCTTGGGGATCTGCAGGAAGTACTGGCGGAAGATCACGACGGCTGTCGAGTTGATCAGGTACGGCAGGATCATGCCCAGATGGGTGTCGCCGAGGCCGTAGTCACGGGCAATCATCACGTAGAGCGGGATCATCAGCAGCTGGAACGGGACGACCTGCACGAGCAGGGCGAGAGCGAACACGGTCCCGCGGCCTCTCCATTTGAGAACCGCGAGGGCGTAACCGGTCAGCATCCCGAACACGACCGTGCCGAGCACGACAGCGCCGGCGAAAATGCCGGAGTTGACGAGGCCCGTCATCAGGTTGATGCGTTCGTTGATCGCGACGTAGTTCTCGCCGGTGATGTTCGCCGGATTCGGGAAGATCCCGCCGAGCGATGTGTCCGGGTCTGTCTGCAGCGACCCGATCACCATGTAGTAGAACGGGAAGAGAAAGACGAGTGCGCCAACACCGAGCACGACGCCACGGAGGATCGTCTGGCCGCGGCTGAGTTCGCCGGGGGCGCGGCGACGGATGACCATCACTGCTCCTTTCCACCGGCGAACCGGTTCTGCAGCAAAGCGATAATCAGAACGACGATGACGAGTACGACACCGATTGCGGCCGCAAAGCCAGGTTTTCCTTGCTGGAGACCCTGCTGGTACATCAGGAATACCGGAGAGGTCGATGCGCCGTTCGGCCCACCGCCCCCGGTGAGGAGGTACGGCTCGGTGAACAGGTTTGCCCCGGTGATCGTGGCGAGCACGAGGACGAGAACCGTGGCTGGTCGCACTCCGGGAACGGTGACCGAGAAGAACGATCTCACCGGCCCGGCACCGTCGGTCGAGGCCGACTCGTAGAGCTCGTTCGGCACGTTCTGGAGGGCGGCGAGGTAGAGCAGGATGAAGAAGCCGAGCTGCTTCCAGGTGACGAAGAGCGCGATGGTGGGCATCGCCAGGGTCGGGTTGATCAGCCAGGACGGGTCGGGAGCGATCGGTCCGAGCACGGTGTTGATGAGCCCGCCGCCGCTGAACATGAACAGCCAGACACCGACCACCGCGACGCTCGCCGTGACATATGGCACATAGAAACTCACGCGGAGGAACGCGCGGAGGTGGACAACCCGGTTGAGTGCGGTGGCGAGGACGATCGACAGGACGACGGTGAGGGGAACATTGATGATCAGGAACACACCGACGTTGAGGAACGACCGGAGAACTTCGGGGTCCGTCAGCGCTTCGACGTAGTTGTCGATTCCAACGAAGGGCCGGTCGACCGTCGCGCCGGGTGCGGAGAAGAAATAGTCGTGCAGCGACATGTACACGGCGAAGATCAGCGGATATGCGAAGACGAGGGCGACGAACAGCAGGTAGGGCGCACTGAGCAGTGCGCCGAGCGGGTTCTTGCCGAACACCCGTTGCGTGGCCGGCGGCTTGCGTGCACCCGACCCGGCCGGCCCGCTGAGGCTGGTGACCCCCGCGGAGCGGCCGAGTGTCTCGGATGGCATGACTTAGCCCTCTTCGGCCAGAGCGTCGACCTTCTCGGCCGCAGCCTTCAGTGCCTCTTCGAGGTCACCTTCACCGGAGATCACGGCGCGGGTGTACGCGTCGCGGAGGTCCTGCAGCATCTCGACGGTATTGCTGCCGGCCGGGACTTCGACGGTTCTCGACGCCTGGTCACCAAATTGCGTGTACGCCGGGTTCGCTTCGAAGTAATCCGGGTAGGTGTCAGGGAGGTTCGCACGGAGCGGCATCTGGCCGGTCAGCTCAAGAAGCTGGCCGTCCTGTTCCTCACTCGTCGCGAACTTGAGCACGTCCCACGCGGTCGCCTGGTTCTCGCAGGCCGAGTACAGGCCGACGTTCTTGGCATCGCTGAACGTGTAAGTGTCCTCCGGCGCGGTCCCGTCGCTCGTCGGAACCGGAACGGCACCCCAGTTGACGGCATCCTGATAGACCGAAACGGCCCACGGGCCGACGATCGCCATGGCAGCTTCGCCGTCGGCGAATGCATCGCCCTGGTACTGCTCGCGACCGGAGAGGCCTTCGTCGTAGAGCGTCTTCCAGAACTCGGCGACCGCGATCCCCTCTTCTCCCGCAAATGTGGCCTTGCCGTCCTCCACGAGTCCCATGCCACCGGTTTCAGCGGCGAACAGCGGGAGGAAGTCGAACTGGGTCTGGAAGAACTCGCTTGTCGGTGCCGGGTTAATGGCGAACGGGGCTGCTCCTGATTCGACGAGCGTCCGCGAGGTCGCAAGGAAGTCGTCGTAGGTCGACAGGTCCGGGTTCTCCGGGTCGAGCCCCGCTGTGGCGAACATGTCCTTGTTGTAGAAGATCATGACGGGGTTCGACTTCCACGGCATCTGGAAGTAGCCGCCATCGGGTGCCTCGTATTGCGCGGCGGATTCTCCACTGCGTTCCTCGATGTATGAGACTCCGTCTTCGAACGAGGCGAGATCGACGAGACCCCCCTGTTTCTGGAACTGACCCACAGCGGATGGTGCGGTGTTGAAGACGAGGCAGGGCGCGGTGCCCGCGGTGATGGCAGCGCCGATGACTTCTTCACTCGACTTGCCTGCAGGGATCTCCTGCCCCGTGATTTGCTCGTCAGGGTTTTCGGCGTTCCACGCCTCGACCATGGCTTTGCCCCAGGCGACTTCCTGCTCGTTGTTCGAGTACCAGATGGTGATGTCTCCCCGAGCGGAGAGGGCGTCGCTGGCGCCACCCCCTCCACCTCCTCCGCCCGAACAGGCGGTGAGCGCGAGAAGGGCGATGGCTGCTGTGGCCGTCGCGGTGATCCGAGTGCGTCGTTGCACGGTGTTTCTCCTTAACTGCGGGCGGCGCGTTTGCCGCTGTCTGATGGTGCTGGGCCGGTAGAGGCCCGGATGAGAAGTGAGGCGGGCGGAAGCTCGACGCTCTCGGCTGAGCCGGAGCCGATGAGTTCCAGCAGGGTGCGCGCTGCGACCCTGCCCCACTCCGCCGGGTCGCTCGTGATGGTGGTGAGGGCTGGAAAGACATAGCCGGAGATGTCGGTGCCGTCGAAACCGGTGATCGACAGATCGTCGGGCACGCGAAGTCCCCGTTGCTGTGCGACGCCGAGTCCTGCAATTGCCATGGGGTCGTTGGCGTAGACGATCGCTGTCGGAGGGCGAGGGTCGTCGAGGAGCCGCTTCGTGGCATCCGCTCCGCTGGAGGCGGAGAAGTCGGTGTCGATCACGAGTGACGGGTCGAGCTCTGCTCCTCGCATCGCCTCGTCGAATGAGCTTCGGCGACGTCCACCGTGCATCATGAGCGGGTCGCCGGCGACGTGCGCGATGCGCGTGTGGCCCAGGGAGGCGAGGTGTTCGACGGCACTCGTGATTCCGTGGGTGTCATCGACCTGGACAAAGGGCATGTCGTCGCGGCCTGCCGGGTGGCCGAGGGCGACGGCGGGCAGCCCGAGGTCGGCGAGTTCGGCGAAGCGCTCGTCGTTCTCCCGGAGGTCGGTCAGGAACACTCCGTCGACGCGGTTGTCACCAGCGAGTGTCCGGTACGTGCGGAGCTCGGCTTCGGCGTCGGGCACGACGCTGAGCACGAGTGCCCTGCCCTCTTCGGTGAGGACCGATTCGACTCCCGCGATGAAGGCGGGAAAGAACGGGTCCGCGCTGATCACTTCGGCCTTGCGGCGGATCACGAGACCGAGAGCGAATGATGTGCGGGTCGACAGGGATCGAGCAGAGAGGCTGGGGCGCCAGCCGAGGTCTCCGGCGACTTCGAGGATTCGCTTTCGGGTCTCGGGAGAGACACCGGGCTTGTCGTTGAGGGCGAACGAGACGAGGCCTTTGCTGACTCCGGCGGTGCGCGCCACATCCGTGATGGTCGGCTTGCGAAGTGCCATGTCGTCTCCACGCTGAGTAACGGCTTCCCGGCGCAGCTTAACCGGTTTAGGTTCAAACTATACCGGTTTAGGTGTTGGGTCAAGGATTGCGCGCGAGCTTCCGTTTCTCCACAGGTTGTTCTGGCTTGAAAACTATCCACAGCCGGGTCTTTTCACCGGCTTCGTATCGGCGGAATGTCGGTGGCCGCCGGAAGAATTGGGGCATGGAAGAACTCCACGACGACAGTAACGAGAGGCGCGCTGAGCTGCAGCCGAACCTCTCGTCCAGATCGCCGCTGGAGTGCGATGGCGTGGAATTCGTAGGCACCTGGCCGCCTCTCCAGGAGTTCGACGACGCAGCGCCCGACGACACCGAGGCATCCGCCCCGCAATTTGTCGAGTCAAGCTACACCCGGGTTCTCGCTGAAAGCTGTTCGAGCATCGTGGATGAGATCGCGGAGATCGACCGGGCAGAGGCGCGAAGGCAAGCGTGGAAGGTCGAGCTCGTCGATGAGGCGCGGCGTGCATCCGAGGCGACGCTGCACGGGGTGCCCATACTGGGGTCGACGTTGTCGCCGGCGAAGCAGCAGGAGATGGCGCGACGGTCGCTGGTCGCAGAACTTGCCTGTGCGTTGCGGATGCCGGAGGCCACGGTGATCGGGACGATCGCGGAAGCGGAGGCGTTGATGCATCGGCTTCCAGCGACCATGGGGGCCATCAGAGCTGGCGACATCTCGTATCGGCATGCTCGAGTGATGGTCGACCAGACCGCCGCTCTCGGTAACGATGCCGCCCTGGCGCTCGAGGAGCAGGCGCTGCCGCATGCGAGAACTCTGACGGTTCCGAAATTCCGCGCCAAGACGCGCCTGTTGCGTGAGAACCTCGACCCGGAGTCGATCACCGACCGCGTTGCCCGCTCCGCGAAGGGCCGCCGCCTCGAGTTTCAGCCTGCCGACGACGGGATGGCATGGCTGAGCCTGTACACGACCGCCCCGGAGGCCTCGTCGATCTATCGCGCCGCACGCGACGCCGCGATATCGGCGCAGAGTCCGCGCGATGCTCGCACCCTGACGCAACTGACGGCAGACGTATTCACCGACGCTGTGTCGGTTGGGCTGTCCGGGGAGGTTGCCCCAACGCCAGGAAACAAGGAGGTCGGGTCGCCGCTTGGCGCCGGGTCGCCGCTTGGTGCCGGATCGGCGTTCCGGCGTATTTCGCCGACCGTTATGGTAGCGGTTCCCGCACTCACGCTTCTGGGGATCACGGACTCCCCAGCCGTTCTCGAGGGTTATGGTCCGATCGATGCAGACAGCGCCCGAGCTCTCGCCGGGCAGTCCAGGACCTGGTACCGGATGTTGACCGATCCGAAAACGGGCGCTCCGATTGCCCTCGACAACACTCAGTACCGGCCAACCAAAGCGATGAAGCGGTACCTGCGATACCGCGACGGCACCTGCAGGTTCCCGGGGTGCAATCGAGCCGCGGCACACTGTGACCTCGACCATACGCAGGCTGCCGCGTTCGGTGGTCGGACCGAGTGCGAGAACCTGTCGCACCTGTGTCGAAAACATCATCGATTGAAACATCAGTCCACCTGGAAGGTGGAACAGCGGGGCGAGGGGGTGCTCGAGTGGGTCTCCCCCGGTGGCAGGAGCCACGTCACAGAACCTGAGGTGCTGCTTACTCCGCCCGGCTTCGGATCCGCCCCGCAGCCGCCGCCGAAGCCCGCACCACCCGAGCAGCGAGAACTGCCGCAGGCGCCGCCCGTTCCGACACCCGATGAACCGCCACCGTTCTGACGACGCAGCGCCGCCGCGCGACTGCCCTCAGCGGAGGATGACGACCTCGAGGTCGACAGCGTCGCATCCGCGCCGTTCGAGAACCTCGACGCGGTCCGCTCGCAGAACATCACCGGCCGAAAAGCGGCGATCTGTCGAGACGAGGACCCGGCTCACCCCATTGACGAGGAGCACCGGGCTGGCGAGCGCCCGCAGCGGCGGCGTCAGGCGCCGCTCGATCGTTTCGATCAGCACATCAAGACCTGCGACTCCAACAAAAGTGCCGTCGACTGCTACCGGCGCTGCTGCCGTCATCGTGTACTCGTCACTGCAGAGGTAATCGACATATGGCCCTGCCACGTGCGAGTTCCCGGTGATCGATGGGACCCGGAACCACTCAAGATCTCGGTAGTCGATGCTCTGCTTGATCGATTGCGGCGGGAATACAAGCTTCCGCCGGTCTGCGCCCTGCCACCACGCCAGATGACTGGGTGCGTCAGCCAGCAGATCCAGGGTGGCGATGAAGCCGGCACCGTAGATCGGTTCATCGGCGAAGTTGAGCAGCTCATTCGCGTGCGGTTCGACGAGGTCATCCATGCGAGTGGCTGTCAGCCCTTCGCTCCCGCTTTCGATGATTTCACTCGCGAGCCGGGCGGCGTGCTCCTCAAGCATGGGCAGCAGCTTGGCGAAGTAGGCAGAAACAATCGAGGAAGCGGACTCGAGTACCGTCGTCACAGCATCCCCGGGCGTCGGGACCGTCGTCGCGGACATGCCGTCTCCCATCATCGAGCGCTGCGTCAAAGCGACATCACCGTGAACGGCATCGTACACAGGCGGCACCCGATCAGGCATCATCTGCCCGCAAACGCAGCTCGTCAAGCGCATCGATGGCGTGGGCGATGAGCCGTTCAATGGCTGATCCCGCGGCGTCCTCGTCGCCGGATTCGACCTCGCTGAGTACACCTTCGAACAACTCGCGGTGGTGCACCCGGATACCAGCATCGACGTCGATGAGACGGAGCAGCGGCGAAAGCTCCGCCTGCAGTCGCATCTGGTCGCGAGTGAGGCGCGCCGACTGGCTCAGGGCTACGAGCTCAAGAACCAGATCGTCCATGTTCTGACGCCACGCGCCGAGTTCAGTTGGGCTGAGCTCCCGCCCGGCGAGACCGTCCAGCCTGCCCAGCCGCGAACGGATGGCCGCGACCTCGATCGGGGCCGAGCGACGCGCAGCCAACCGGACTCCTGCCATCGTCAAAGCGGCGTAATGCACTCCGAGGTCACGGATCGCGAATCGCGATGACGCGACGAGAGTCTCACGGGCAAACTCAAAAGGATCGGCTTCTTCCGAGACAAAGCTGCCGCCGTTCCTGCCACGACGGGTGACGACGAGTCCCCGCGATCGCAACCCGAGGAGAGCCTCGCGAACGGTGACCGGCGCAACGCCCATGGTGCGCGCAAGATCTGCTTCCGAGGGGAGTCGATCGCCAGCCCGCAGGTGGCCTCCGGTGATTGCCTCGGAGATTCGCCGTTCCACGAGTTCGGCCCGACCAGCGTCACCGATCGGGAGGAACATCGCACCCTGGAGTCGATGTGGTCGCCGATCCGACGCCTGGGGCTGGCTGCTCACGATCCCCATCCTCTCACCCGGCACGTCCTGTCGCCCTCCGGCAGCGTCGTGGAACGCGAATGTCACGATTGTGACACACGCTTGAAATATGACATCTGGTTTTATATGTTTACTCGTGCACGGAGCACAGAGTCGTCCCGAGGAGAGAACCGCATGTCGTCACCCATCGCCACCACCATGGCTCCATCGACGGCAGCGGGAGACGTGTCCCTCACCGGCGTGAGCAAGACCTTCGGCGAGTTGACCGCTGTGCAGAATCTGGATCTCGACGTTCCGCAGGGCGAGTTCCTGTCCATGCTCGGCCCCTCGGGCTCTGGCAAGACCACAGTTCTGCGAATGATCGCTGGCTTCGAAGACGCGACGAGCGGCAGCATCCGGATCGGTGGCGAAGATCTCACGCGGATGCCCCCACACCAGCGCCCGGTCAACACGGTCTTTCAGGATTACGCTCTCTTCCCTCACCTCATGATCGCCGAGAATGTCGCGTACGGACTGCGGGTTCGTGGGCAATCCAAGGGCGACCGGGAGGCCGCCGTCGCGAGCGCGATCGCGCAGGTCAAGCTCGGACACGTCGCAGAACGCTTGCCCCACCAGCTCTCCGGAGGTCAGCGCCAGCGCATCGCCCTCGCTCGCGCGCTCATCCTCCGTCCGCGGGTTCTGCTGCTCGACGAACCACTCGGTGCACTCGACAAGCAGCTCCGAGAAGAAATGCAGATCGAGCTCAAGAGCATCCAGCGAGACGTCGGAATCACCTTCATCTTCGTGACGCACGATCAGGAAGAAGCCCTGACCCTGAGCGACCGAGTGGCGGTCTTCAACAACGGACGAATCGAACAGATCGGAACTGCCAGGGAGGTGTACGAGTACCCACAGACTGAGTTCGTCGCCCGGTTCCTCGGCCTCTCGAACATCATTCCCTCCGACACGGTCGAACGGCTCACCGGGAAAGCGCGGGTCGTCAGCGTACGTCCGGAGCGCGTCCGTCTCCTGACCGAAGCGGACACGGCATCCGACAACGACATCATCCTCGCTGGCACGGTCGCCGAGATCGTGTACACCGGTCCAACCACACGCGTTCTCGTGGATACCGCCGACGGTATTCGGCTGATCACCGAAACCCAGAACAGTCACCACCCGGCAGCCGACGTTGAGGTCAGACGCGGCGACAGAGTGCGCGTGGCCTGGACAAATGACCACGCCGCCACCTTGCCCTGACACCACGACATCACTCATCCAGCACCAGGAAATACCGACACAAGGAGCAGTCCATGAAAAGCAGGTTCTTCACCGGCGCCGCAGTCGTTGCGGTCGCCGCCCTCGCGCTTACCGGCTGTACGGCAAGCGCTGACGAGTCCGACGCCGGCGGAGGCGCACTCAAGATCGACGTACCCGATCTCCCGATGCACGAAAAGATGGGCGACTTCGAAGACTCGCTCGACATCGTCGCGTGGAGCGGATTCGTCGAGCCCGCCTGGTCCGACGACTTCACGGCCGAAACCGGATGCACCGTCAACCGTCGCGTCGCCGGCACCAGCGACGAGATGGTTCAGCTCATGCGCACCGGCGACTACGACCTCGTGTCGGCTTCGGGCGACGCGAGCTTGCGCCTCATCGCCGGTGGCGACGTCGCCCCGATCAACCTTGACCTGGTTCCGAACTTCGGCGACGACATCGTCGAGGGAATGAAGGGCCAGATCTACGACACGATCAACGGCAAGTCGTACGGAGTGCCCATCGGCCGCGGCGCGAACATCCTGCAGTACAACAGCGAAGTGGTGACGGAAGAGCCGACGAGTTGGTCTGTGGCGTGGGAGTCCGACAGCCCGTACGCCGGAAAGATCATCGGATACGACGCACCGATCTACATCGCGGACGCCGCCGTCTACCTGATGGCGCACGAGCCGGACCTCGGCATCGAGAACCCCTACGCACTCGACAAGGAGCAGCTCGCTGCAGCGATCGACCTTCTCAAGCAGCAGAACAAGATCGTCTCGGAGTACTGGGCAGACCCTGCCGCGCAGATCACGTCGTTTGTCGGCGGGAACAGCGTCATCGGAACGTCGTGGGAAGTACTGCGCAAGCTCAGCGAGGACGAGAAATTCAAGAGCGTCCTTCCTGAAGAAGGATCGACCGGCTGGTCCGACGCCTGGATGATCTCCGCTGAATCCGACAGCCCCAACTGCGCGTACGCGTGGATGGACTACACCAGCGCCCCCGAGGTGAACGGTCAGATCGCCATGGGATTCGGCATGGCTCCTGCTAACGCCGCATTCTGCGACCTCAATGACGAAGCGAAAGCACACTGCGATTACTTCAACGCCACCGACGAGGAGTACTTCAAGAAGGTGTGGTTCTGGACCACCCCCATCGAACAGTGCATCGATGGCCGCACCGACGTGCAGTGCACGAACTTCCAGGAGTGGACTGACGCCTGGCTGACCGTCAAGGGCTAGCCCGCGAGGCTGGGCGGTGCCCGACGGCACCGCCCAGCCATCTTCGGCTGAGACCGGCCACACTTCGATTGAAAGGTAACGCCCATGAAGCGTCGCGCTCACCTTGCGGGACTGCTCGCCCTGCCGATGTTCTGGCTCGTCGGCATCTACATCTTCTCGCTCGTCATGCTTCTTGTGACGGCGTTCTGGACGACCGACCCGTTCACGTCGAAAGTGAAACCCGGCTTCACTCTCCGCAACTTCGAGCAACTGATCGCGAACCCGGCCTACCTGTCGACGGCTGTCCGCACCCTCCTCATCGCCCTCGCCGTGACGGCGCTGTGCATGCTGATCTCGGTTCCCCTGGGCATCTTCATGGCGAAGATCGCGAAACCATGGCTTCGCGCTCTGCTCGCCGTCGCCATTACACTCCCGCTCTGGGCGGGCTATCTCGTCAAGATTCTCGCAATGCGCGTGACCTTCACAGACGCCGGTTTCTTCAACTGGGCGCTTGCACCCTTCGGGATCACGGGTCCCAGCTTCAGCATCACCACCGTCATCCTGACCCTGACCTACCTGTGGCTGCCGTACATGGCCGTTCCTGTTTATACAGCGATTCGGCAGCTCCCCGCCAATCTCTTCGACGCATCGGCCGACCTCGGCGCTGGGGCATGGCGGACGATCCGCACGATCGTTCTTCCCCTCATCAAACCGGCCATCATCGCCGGATCGATCTTTACCTTCTCGCTGAGTCTGGGTGACTACATCGCGGCCAAATTCGTCGGCGGCTCCACCCAGATGATCGGAAGCATCATCGCGTCGAACATCAACCTCAACCCGCCGATCGCCGCGGCGTTTGCGGTCGTGCCCATCGCTTTCGTCGTCGTCTATCTGCTGAGCGTGCAGCGCACTGGCGCGCTCGAGCGGATGTAGGGAGTTCTCTCATGCTCAGACTTTCCCGTGGGGCCCGAATCGGTCTCGGCACCATCGTCGCCGCCGTCCTCGTGTTCATGTACACACCCCTTCTGCTCGTTGTGTTGAACTCCTTCAACGCCGCACGAATCGCGAGCTGGCCCATCCGCGAGTTCTCACTCGAGTGGTGGGGAAAAGCGTTCGTGAGCGAACCGATTCGTGCCGCGCTGCTGAACTCGGTACTCGTTGGTCTCGGAGCGACCGCGATCGCACTGATCCTGGGAACCCTCGTTGCGTTTGCGCTTCAGCGGTATTCCTTCTTCGGCAAGCAGAGCGTCAACCTGCTTGTGGTGCTACCGATCGCTCTGCCCGGTGTGGTCACCGGTGTCGCACTCAACAACACCTACAACCAGCTCCTGGAACCAATCGGCATCCAGGTCGGCTACTTCGGGATGATCATCGCTCACGCGACCTTCTGCATCGTCATGGTGTTCAACAACGTGTTCGCGCGACTCCGCCGACTGAGCCCGAACGTCGAAGAGGCATCTCGCGATCTCGGGGCGACGCCCTGGCAGACCTTCCGGCTCATCACCTTCCCGCAGTTCCGGTCCGCGTTCATCGCCGGAGGCATCCTCGCGTTCGCCCTGTCGTTCGATGAAGTGGTCGTGACCATCTTCACCGCTCCCCCCGGCGTCGACACTCTTCCCCTGTGGATGATGAACCAGATGGCGCGCCCCAACGAGGCGAGCATGGTCAACGTTGTCGCTACGGTCGTGATCCTCTTCTCACTCCTGCCGGTCTGGGCATCGCAGCGCCTCGGACGCGAGATCGGTGATCGCGACTGAGCCGTCGGCCCGGTGCAGCAAGAGCGGTCAGTGCAACAACGCTCAGTGCAGCAACAGGGATGCGATCAGCAGCACCGCGACCGAACCGAAGGTCGTGAGCAGCACGGTGTCACGGGCAAGCAGGACACCGCGGTCATATCGCTGGGCATAGTTGAAGACGTTCTGAGCGGTCGGAAGCCCGGCGAGCACCACGATTGCGAAGAGTTCGGTTCCCGTGATCCCGAATCCGTACTGCCCGATCAACCACGCAGCCACCGGCATGAACGCGAGCTTGATCGACGTTGCAAGAACAACATCCCGCCTGCTGCCGCCCGGTTCCAGAACCCGCGTGCCGTGCAGTGACATCCCATAATTGATGAGCATCATTGGCACCGCAGCAGCACCGATGAGGCGGAACGGTTCCATGACCGGCACCGGAATCTCGAGATCGGTAACCGAGACGATGAGCCCCAGCAACGAGCCGATGATGATGGGATTCCGGAACGGCTGGGTGAGAACCCTTCCGACGGATGTTTTGCCACCGGTCCCGACATCGAGGAGCGTCAGTGCGATCGGGGTGAACACGAGCAACTGGAGCAGCACAACCGGCGCCGAGTACGCGGCATCCCCCAGCACATATACCGAAACCGGAATGCCAATGTTGTTGGCATTCACGTAGCCGGCGCTGAGCGCGCCGATGGTTGCCTCTGGCAGCTTCCGGCGCCAGAACACGGCGGCAACCGCGAGGAAGAGAGCGAACGCAGCAACCGCGGCGAGCAGTGACACCACGAGGAGCGGCGAGAACAACCGGTCGACCTCGGCATCGGCGAGAACCGTGAACAACAGGAACGGCGAGAGAACGAAGAACACTGTCCTCGCAATGACCGGCTGACCGTGAGGCCCGAGGAAGTCGGCCCGACCGACGATATAGCCCACGAGGATGATGGCGCCGATGACGCCGAAACCCGTGAGGACGCCAGACACCCCCTCATTCTGTCAGGTCGACGACCGCGGGCTGCACACTGGCTCTAGCTGTCCGCCCTCCGCCTCGCTACCCTCGAATCATGCCCCACGTCGACGTGCCGGGAGCCCGGCTTTACTACGAAACCGCCGGTCACGCCTCAGAGGAACCACTTCTCCTCCTTCACGCCGGCATCGCCACCCTCCGCATGTGGGATCCGCTCATCGACTCCCTCGCGACAAACCACTACGTGATTCGCTACGACACCCGCTGCTTCGGCCAGACGAGTAGCCAGCCCACAGGGTTCTCCGATCGCGACGATGCACGCGCGATCCTCGACCATCTCGGCGTCTCACGGGCCACCTTCATCGGAGCGTCCAGGGGCGGGCGCATCGCCCTCGACGTCGCCGTGGAAACACCGGAGCGAGTGGCCGGAATCGTGACCGTCGGATCGGGACCCAGCGGATTTCCCGAGGTGGAACTCACCGACGAAGAAGACCGGATCTGCACCGACATCGACCAGGCCTGGGAAGCTCGAGACTTCGGCAAAATACTCGATCTCGAAACGCGGCTCTGGGCGATCGGTCCCCTCCGGAACGAGGACGAGCTCGATCCCGAGTTCGTCCGCACCGCCTACGAACTCGGCCGCTCGAATCTGCACCACCAACCGGGCGTTGACGCACCGGCAGACGAACTCGAACCGCCCGCATACGACCGCGTCGTCGACATCGATGTGCCTGCACTCGTCACCGTGGGTGAATTCGACATCTCCCGGGCACTCCTGCAGTTCGAATACCTCGCGGCAACGATCCCCGGCGCCACCCGCCACATCTTTCCCGACACCGCCCACCTGCCAAGCGTCGAGCATCCACGCGAGTTCATTGCCGTGATCTCCTCGTGGCTGTCCGAACGCCAACTGTGATCGGTAGTTCCTTACCGGCCTGACGTGAGATCCCGCACCAGCCGCGGCTTCTTCCAGTGGACAACCTCTCTCAGCCACCGCCGAAACGGGTAGGCCAGGCGAACTACGAAGTAGTTGATGTACTCGACGGCGCCGAAGAGCCACACGGCCGTGACCAGCATGAGGATGCTGGCCTGGTCGGGCTTCCACACCACGATTCCGATGAGACCACCGACGAGTAGCCCCACGTTGCAGATCCGGAACACCCGATAGAGGTTCGCGGCAAAGGACGGCATCTGCGAACGCCCCACCCAGGTTCGCGCCAGCAACCAGTACATGCCCGCCTGCACCAGTATCGCGAGTAACGGCACAAGAGCCGACCACAGCGCAGCCCGATCCGTCGCCTCGAGCCGGGGGGAGACGACGGTAACGGCTACGGCAGCGAAAACTCCTGCCGCGATCAACTCTCCAGCGCCAAGGCTCAGATAAGCCCGACGTAGCGTGTCTCGCCGGGCGTCGGACATCCAGCCACCCTAGCGAGGAAACCGATGCTGCGAAATACGGCTACCGTGACACGTCTTCTTCGGTCTCCCGCTTTGCCCGCGTCACCACGTCGTACGCGGCGAGCGCCGCCTTTCTCGACGCCGCAAGGTCCACGATCGGCTGCGGGTAGGCATCCGTTCCCCACTCGGGCACATTCTGGCGGATGTACTCGCCGTGCGGGTCGAACTTCTTGGCCTGCAGCTCCGGGTTGAAAATGCGGAAGTAGGGCGCCGCATCCGCCCCCGAGCCCGCCACCCACTGCCAGTTGAAAGCGTTGTTGGCCGCATCGGCGTCGACGAGGGTGTCCCAGAACCACTGCTCCCCGAGCCGCCAGTCGATCAGCAGGTTCTTCGTCAGGAAAGACGCGACGACCATCCGCACCCGGTTGTGCATGCTCCCTGTGCGCCACAGCTCCCGCATTCCGGCATCGACGATCGGGATGCCGGTGGTTCCCCGCTGCCAGTTGGCGAGCGCCGACTCGTTGAGCGGAGGCCAGGGGAATGCGTCGAACTCTCGCCGCCAGTTGACGGTCGCGAGATCGGGAGCAGCGAACAGCACATGAGAGCAGAAATCGCGCCAGCCCAGTTCGGTGAGAAACCGGGTCGCCCCTGCGGCCGCCGCAGCGCCGGCGCCCCGCCGAACCTGCTCCGTCTCGGAAAGCACACGGTTCGGGCTGATCTCCCCCCAGCGCAGGTGCGGAGAGAGCCCGGATGTCGCGCCCTGCGCCGGAATATCGCGCTCGGTGTCGTAGGCGGCGAGCTTCTCATGGAGGAACTCGTCGAGGAGACGATGAGCGGATGCCTCGCCCGGCTCCCACGCGTCGCGCAGGCCACCTCCCCAGTCCGGTCGCGTCGGCAGAAGCTGCCAGTCGTCGAGGTCGTCACTGAGGGCCGTGCCCGCCCAGCCGCCGATCGCGGTCGGGGCGTCGAGCGGCGCGCGGGGAGGCGGTGCCGCCTGACATGCGCGCCAGAACGGGGTGAAGACGGAGTACGGAGTGCCCTGGCCAGTGGCGATCGTCCACGGTTCGTAGAGCAAGGAGGCGGCAAAGCTCGAGACCTCGACACCGTCGTTCCGCAGGCCGGACTTCAGCCGCGCATCGACCTCTCGCTCGGCCCGGCCATAACGCCGGTTCCAGAACACCGCGCTCGCACCGGTCTCGGCAACAAGTGCGGGAAGTGCCTGCTCAGCAGGCCCGCGCCGAAGCAGGAGTCGCCCACCGATTTTCTCGAGCGACGCGGCGAGTGAGGCGAGGCTGTGATGCAGCCACCACCGTGCGGCGCCGCCATAGGGCCGGAACCCGTCTGATTCTTCGTCGAGAACATAGATCGCGATCACGGGTCCGCCTCGGGTGACAGCGGCGGCGAGCGCCGGGTTGTCGTCAATTCTGAGGTCGTCGCGGAACCAGACGATCGAGGGTACGCCAGCCATGTCGGCCAGTGTTACACAGTGTTTCGGTGGAGCGAGCAGGGTTGCGGGCACCTCATTACCGTGTAGATACCCGCTTCCTCTCTCGGAGATCCCATGTACCTCGCCAGCACAGCACCCGCCGCCTCCGGCAGCGCGTCCGCTCGCACAGGCACGGCGGATGCCGCGTTCGCGGTGGAATTTCAGGGCCTCGGCCGGTCGTTTCCCAGCGACCGCGGAGCATCCCGAACCGTCCTTCGCGACGTCTCGATCACCGTGGAGCCTGGCGAAGTCCTTGCCATCCTCGGCACGAGCGGCTGCGGAAAGTCCACTCTGCTCCGCATCGCCGGCGGACTCGACACCGCGACGGCGGGGCGTGTGCTCATCGACGGCACGCCGGCCACAGACTTCGACGACCGCACCGCCGTCGGTTTTCAGGAACCACGGCTGCTGCCGTGGCGCAGCATCACAGACAACGTCGCCCTCGGGCTTCCCCGAGGAACCCCCAAAGCTGACGGCGCTGCCCGCGTCGCCCGGTTGATCGAACTCGTCGGACTCAGCGACTTCTCCGGGCACCGCCCACGGGAGATTTCCGGCGGGATGGCGCAGCGAGCATCCCTCGCCCGTGCGCTCGCCCGCAATCCAGGCGTTCTGCTCCTCGACGAGCCATTCGGCGCTCTCGACGCACTGACTCGGTTGAAGATGCAGGATCTACTGCTCGACGTGCATGCCGCTGCGCCCACCACTGTTCTCCTCGTCACCCACGACGTCGACGAAGCCCTCCAGCTCGCCGACCGGATCATCCTGCTCGGCCGCTCGAACGACGCCGACGGGTCGACCATCGCCCAGGAGATCGTCGTTCCTGGGACCCGTCCGCGCGACCGTGGGTCAGCGGAACTCGCCGAGCTTCGCGGCCGCCTTCTCGACGGCCTCGGCATCGACCGCCACGGTCAGGCCCGCGGCGTCGAAACGACCACCGCGATCCCCCACTTCCCCTACTAAACCCACAAAGGACCCTCATGATTCGCAAACGCCTCTCGGCCGCGGCGCTCCTCGCCGGCGCAGCCGCCCTCCTCCTCACCGGATGCGTTGCCGGTGAGAACGCCGGAAGCGCATCGGAGTCCACCACCGACGCCAGCGGAGAGACCGTCACGACCGGTGGCGAGCTCAACATCGACTTCGCCACCTACAACCCGCTCTCCCTCATCATCAAGGAGAAGGGCTGGCTCGAGGACGCCCTCGAGGATCAGGACGTCACCGTCAACTGGCTCCAGTCGGCTGGCTCCAACAAAGCCAACGAGGCTCTCCGCGCCAACGCCGTCGACGTCGGTTCGACCGCTGGCTCGGCCGCCCTTCTCGCCCGCGCCAACGGTTCACCCATCCAGGTCATCGACCTGTACTCGCAGCCGGAGTGGTCGGCGCTCGTCGTCGGACCCGA
Source organism: Mycetocola sp. TRD_SC_2 (assembly GCF_055361225.1). Classification (NCBI taxonomy): domain Bacteria; kingdom Bacillati; phylum Actinomycetota; class Actinomycetes; order Micrococcales; family Microbacteriaceae; genus Mycetocola; species Mycetocola sp. TRD_SC_2. The sequence continues at coordinate 2,698,118 of NZ_CM143954.1, forward strand.
CTCCACCATCACCGACGTCGCCGAGCTCAAGGGCAAGAAGATCGCGGCGACCAAGGGAACCGACCCGTACTTCTTCCTGCTCCAGGCGCTTGAAGAAGCGGGCCTCAGCCCCGCAGACGTCACGATCGAGAACCTCCAGCACGCCGACGGCTGGGCCGCGCTCCAGAACGGTTCCGTCGACGCGTGGTCCGGGCTCGACCCGATCATGGCCGGCGCGGAGCAGGAAGGCGCCAATCTCATCTACCGCAACGTCGACTTCAACAGCTACGGATTCCTCAACGCCACCGAGAGCTTCCTCGAGGAGAAGCCCGACCTCGCGCAGGCCGTCGTGAACGCCTACGAGCACGCCCGGGTCTGGGCCTCCGAAAACCCCGAGGAGACCGCTGAGATCCTCGCGGATGTCGCGGGTCTCGACCTCGAGGTCGCCACCAAGGTCATTGCGGAACGCTCGAACCTCGACGTCGACCCGGTTCCCGGCAGCGCCCAGCTCGATGTCCTCGAGATCATCGGCCCGATCTTCGTCGAAACCGGTGACGTGCCCACTCAGGAGAAGGTGGACGCGGCACTCGAGTCGATCGTCAACGACAGCTTCGCGACGAAAGCAGACCCCGACGCGATCGGTTAGTCGCCCCGGCGGGAGCCCGGATCCGGGCTCCCGCCTTCCACGTTCTGAGGACTGAGCATGACGAGCAACGACACCCTGACGAGTGATCGGCGAACCGCGGATGCCGTCGGCGATGGTCCGGCAAACGACCCGGTCATCAGCCGCCCGCTGACGCGTCGCACCTGGTTCATCGCGCTCGGTGGCGCGCTGATCCCGGTGCTGGTCCTCTCGATCTGGCAGCTGGTCACCTCACTCGAGCTCGTCCCGGTATCGCAGCTTCCCTCCCCCGTGATGGTGTGGGAGGCGGCCGTCGACCTCGCCAAGCGCGGTGACCTCGGTCTCTACACCGCAATCTCCACCCAACGCGTGCTCATCGGTTTCGCCATCGGCGCCGGCCTCGGCCTTCTTTTCGGGGCCATCGTCGGCCTCTCCAAACTCGGCGACATCCTTCTCGCTCCGAGCCTCGGCGCCATCCGCGCCGTGCCGTCGCTCGCGTGGGTTCCACTCCTCATCATCTGGCTCAAGTACGGAGAAGAGTCGAAGATCACCCTCATCGCGATCGGCGCGTTCTTCCCCGTGTACACGACCGTCTCCGCCGCCCTCCGCCACGTCGACCGCCAGCTCGTCGAAGCCGGTCGCGCGTTCGGGCTGGGTGGCGCCCGCCTCTTCACCACCGTGCAGCTCCCCGCGGTCCTGCCATCCGTCGTCTCCGGGCTGCGGCTCGCCCTCGCCCAGGCGTGGCTGTTCCTCGTCGCCGCCGAGCTGCTCGGGGCATCCATGGGTCTGGGCTTCCTGCTGAGTGATTCCCAAAACAACGGCAGGCTCGACCGCATCTTCCTGGCGATCGTGCTCCTCGCCCTCCTCGGCAAGATCACCGACTCCCTCGTCGGGCTGTTCGAGCGCTGGGTGAACAAGCGCTGGAGCTGATGCGTCTCTTGTGAAACTGCGGCGTTGTTGGTGAGATGGAGGTGTTCGCGAAGCGCTACCCGCGCCGATGCGAACCCGCCCACACCACGGGCAGCACCATCACCCACAAGGAGATTTCGACAATGACGTCACCATTCCATGCGGGCGCGTCCCTCGACGCCCTGCACTCCCCCACCATCGACCACGAAACGGTCCTGGTCACCCGCGGCATCCGATCTTCTCTCACGATCAGTGTCGCCGTTCACTCCACAAAACTCGGCCCAGCCCTCGGTGGCGCCCGGGTCTGGAACTACGGGTCCTGGCTCGAAGCCGTGGAGGACTCCCTCCGGCTTTCCGCCGGAATGACCCTCAAGAACGCCGCAGCAGGACTCGCCCGCGGCGGCGGCAAGTCCGTCATCTTCGTGCCGCACGGGACCTCACTCGACGACACCACACGGAGGAACGCGATGCTCGACCTCGGCGACGCGGTCGAGAGCCTCGGCGGCAGCTATCAAACGGCGGAGGATGTCGGCACGAGCGCCAACGACATGGCCATCGTCTCGGAACGGACCCGGCACGTCTCCGGGCTCCCCGCCGATCGGGGCGGCGTCGGTGAACCGAGCGATGCGACAGCCGCCGGTGTGTTCTCCGCCGTTCTCACGACACTCGACACGGTGCTCGGGAGCCCGCTCGTGCGCGGCAGGCACGTTACCATCTCCGGGCTCGGACAGGTCGGCGGACGTCTCGCCCGCACACTGGCCGCTGCCGGAGCATCCCTCATCGTCACAGACGTGAACCCCGCACGCCGGGCCCTCGCCGAGGAGATTGGCGCGAGTTGGATCGAACCGGGCGACGAGCACCTTTTCGAGACAGACCTCTTCATCCCCTGCGGTGTTGGCGGTGCGCTCACCCGGGAGATCATCGCCGAGTTGCGCTGCCGTGCCGTCGTCGGAGCCGCGAACAACCAGCTTGCCGAACGCGATGGCGCCGAACAACTGGCCGAGCGGGGCATCCTGTGGGCGCCGGACTTCATCGTCAACGCGGGTGGAGTGATCTACCTCGACATGGCGTCACGGCCGGGGGCCGACCTCGACTCGATCCTCACCCGCGTCGATGGCATCGGTGACACTCTGCGCTCGGTGTACCGGTCGGCGGCGGAGCAGGGAACGACTACGCTCGCCGCAGCCGAGAAGCTCGCGATGGAACGGCTGGAGGGCGCGACGCTGCGAGCGGCGTAGGGCGCACGAATTCACTCGTTGCGGACCAGATCACGCAGCGCGCCGGGCGTATCCGTCCGCCGCGAGTGAATTCGCGACCGGGGTTCGGCAAGAACGGATGCCGCGGGCCGGCCGCTCAGCGCTTCGCCCGGTAGCGGGCGCGGTCCTCGGCCGGCAGGTGCTCGGTCGCATAGCTCAGTGCCGTGCGACCGAGCGCCGCCGCGTGAGTGTCGAGAAAGCCGGTGAGCAGGGTCTGGTCATTCCGTTTGCCGACCTCACGGAGCATCCAGCCGACGGCTTTCTGGATGAGGTCCTCCCGATCGCCGCTCAGCAGCTCGGCAAGCTCGAGCGTCGTCGACGGGTCGCCCGCGTTGATGAATGCTGCGGTCGCGATCATCGCCACCCGCCGGTGCCAGAGCACATCGCTCCCCGCGAGTTCGAACAACACGTCGCGGGGCCGGTCGAACAGGTAACTACCGAGCAGCGTCGGCGCCGAGGAGTCGACGAGGTCCCAGTTGTTGACCCGGCCCCGACGCACCACCTCGAGGTAGAACACGGCGAGCTCCCGCCGTGCCTGGTCGTCGAAGCCGCGCGGTTTCGACGCACGCTCGAATCGCGCGACGAGGATCAGCAGCCCGGCGAGCCGGTGCTCGTGCACCGCGCTGTCGAGCAGTACGTCCACCTCGACGAGCGGAAGGTCGACGAACCGCTTGACGACGGCGCGGGTGGCGGGAACCGTCACACCGAGGAACACATCGCCTTCGCCGTACTGCCCTGGCCCAGTCTTGAAGAACCGGCTTGAGCTCAGGGCCCGCTCCGGCGACGACACCTCGGCGAGCGCGTCCTGCACGTCGTGCGCTGTCGCATCCGTCATACCGGCACTCTAGCTTCGGCTCTCAACCTCACCCCACGCAGTAAAGCTGCGCCGCGGCGACGAACGACGCAGCTCTCGGTCGTGAGAGTCAAGAAAACGCCTGACCGTGGGCCAATATGCTCGACGTATCCGCAGTTCTCACACTCAAGCACCGGGAGGGTAGTTATGTCGAAATCTCACGCACAAGTGATCGTTGGCGAGCCCGAGGTGCTTGAAGACCGCACCGACCTGGCCACCCACCCGGCCTGGCTCCGCCTCAAGGACGCTGCCGCCGGCATCCGCCCACTGCAGGTCAAGGACGGATCGATCCCGGAGACGGATGCTCACGCCTCCGCCCGCGAGTTCGTCGCGACGATCGTCGGCGCGGTCCGCGAGCTGGCGTCACTGTTTCCGTGGGACGCCGCGTACCTCGACGCCGTCGTCCTCGACATGGAGCGCTGGGCCCGCGAGGACTTCGGTGTGCCGGACTTCTTCGACTCGCTGATGGCGTTCCAGCCGCAGGAGCACCGCATCGATGGCCGCACGCACCTCGTGCTGTTCCCGATGTACACGCAGAACGGATCGACCGACCGCCTGGTCGAAGCCGTGATCGTCGAAGTGCTCTGGCCCGAGTTCATCGCCGAACTCGAAGCCGGCGACTACTCGAACAAACTGTTCGTACCGATCCGCTTCGTCGACTTCACGCCCGGGTACGACACGAACTCGGCCGTACTGTTCCCTGAGACCGTCGCGATGCGCGCCATCCCGACCTTCACCTGGGGTGCGATCTTCGCCGACCGCGAGGCAGCGCGGTTCCGCCGTGTGGTCAAAGCCGCGGCCGAGATCACCAAGCTCGAACTTCCGGCAGACGCGCAGGCTCTGCTCGAGGATCAGAAGCTGACCGAAGAGACCTTCGTGATGTGGGACCTCATCCACGACCGCACCCACATGCGCGGCGACCTTCCGTTCGACCCCTTCATGATCAAGCAGCGGATGCCGTTCTTCCTCTACTCACTCGAGGAACTGCGCTGCGACCTCACCGCGTTCCGCGAATCGGTGAAGCTCGAGCGCACGCTGTCAGCGCAGAGCCCCGCTGAGCTGAGCGCGGCCGAGACGGAGATCCTCGCCCACGCAAAACTGGTGCAGTACGCGGTGATCTTCGACCGGATCTTCCGGTTCGCTCTCACGGGCAGTCGCGTGCGCAATTATGACGGGCTCGGCGGGCAGCTGCTGTTCGCGTGGCTGCACCAGCACCACGTTCTGCACTGGACAGACACCGCGCTCACGATCGATTGGGCTGAAGTGCCCGATGTCGTCGTCGCCCTCGGCAACGCCATCGATGACCTGTACTGGCGCTCGATCGACCGCCCGAAGGTCGCGCACTGGCTCGCTGCATATGAACTGGTGTCCGGCACCGTCGAGCCACACCCCGCATCGAAGTGGGCGCGCGGTTTGCCAGACGACGTGCTCACCGGGGCGCCGAAGGGGTACACCGACCTGGTGATGGACGACGAGTTCCCGCTCAGCATGTTCTACGAAGCACTCTCGAAGAAGATGCGCGACGTGATCGAGTCGACCGCTGGGATCACCGGTCGTGACTGATTCCCCCGTCACCGCAGTCGCTGGTCGTACCGTGCTCATCGCCGGTGCGACCAGCGCTGCGGGAATCGCGGTCTGCCGAAGCCTCGCGTCAGCGGGTGCCCGCGTGGTCGCGGTCGGATCGGACGCTGAACGCCTGCGAGCGGTGACCGACGCGGTTCCGGATGCCCTGACGCACGTCTGCGACCTCAGCAATTTCAATGAGGTGGTCGCCCTCGGCGAGCGCGTGCACTCCGAGAACGGACCGATCGACGGGCTCATCCATCTCGTTGGCGGCTGGCGTGGTGGCGGAGGGCTCGCGGGCCAGGCCGACGAAGACTGGGACTTTCTGCACTCCCGCGTCCTCACGACCCTGCGGAACACGACCCGCGTCTTCACCGACGACCTCCGCGCATCGGATGCCGGCCGGCTCGTGATCGTCTCCTCGACGAGCGTCGATCGTCCGACACCGGGTGGCGCCAATTACGCGGCAGCGAAGGCTGCAGCGGAGACCTGGGTGCGTGCGATTGCCGCGGGATTCGCGAAGTCTGCACCGGCGGCATCCGCCACCATTTTCGTCGTGAAGGCACTCGACGGGCTCGAGGCACAACTCGCGTCAGAGGTGACGGCCCTGTGGGACTCGGGTGCAGCATCCGGATCGCTGTCGCGGGTCGTGCTTGACCCGGCTACCTGACACGATTCTCCGTCTCACGACGGATGCCACGTGACCGCGCGACTCGTTAGCGTGAGAGAGTGACTTCTTCAGCCTCGCACCTCGTCGACCCGGGCGACTCTGCGTGGCGCCGGCCAGCGGTGTCGCCAAAGGACCTGCGCGCCGACGCCATTCTCGCGGCCGTCCTCTTCGTCGGCACGCTGATGAGCCTCGTGCTGTACGACATCGCGGGTGTCTACGAGGAGCCGGCACCGATGTGGATGAGCCTCATCTGGGCAGTCCTCATCACCCTTCCCCTCGCATTTCGGCGGCGATACCCGAACACTGCCGCGATCATCGTGTCGGTCACCTTCATCGCCGGTGGTGAGCTGAGGGTGCCCGAGTTGCTGTTCTGCAACATCACCCTGTTCATGGCTCTCTATGCCGTCGGCGCGTGGGTCGACAACCGGCGAACAGCGATGCTCGTGCGCGGGCTCATCATCGGGGCGATGCTCAGTTGGCTCGTGATCGCGATGCTCCGTGAAACCACCAACCCGGAGGGACTCGACGGGTTCTCCCGCGTCGGCGCCTTCTCACCGCTCGTCGCGTTCCTGATGATCCAGATCCTCACCAACCTGCTCTACTTCGGTGGCGCCTACTACTTCGGTGACCGGTCATACGCTGCGGCGAGGCAGAAGGCGCTGCTCACCTACCGCACCGACGAGCTCGAACGGGAACGGGAACTGACCGCAGACCAGGCCGTCGCGCTCGAGCGTGTTCGGATCGCCCGCGAACTGCACGACGTCGTTGCGCACCATGTGTCGGTCATGGGGGTGCAGGCCAGCGCCGCACGCACGGTTCTCGATTCGGACAGGGCAGCGGCACGGGATGCCCTCGCGAACATCGAACTCGGCGCCAGGTCAGCCATCGATGAGCTGCAAAAACTTCTGCATACCCTGCGTGAAAGCGACCCCATCGACGCGGCATCGACGAGCGCATCGACGCTCGGCCTCGAATCCCTGAACGCTCTCGTCGGCGACTCGACGGGGTCGGGGATGCCGACGACCCTCAGCGTCATCGGCGAACCGTCGGATGTGTCGCCGCTCGTCGCCCTCAGCGTGTACCGGATCGCCCAGGAAGCACTCACCAACGCCCGCAAGTACGCCGGACCGGGTGCCACCGCCGACGTGCGACTCCGCTATCTCGCGGACGCCCTCGAGCTCGAGGTGACCAACACAGGCACCGTTCCGTTGACCCCGCGCCCAGGCGGACTCGGCCAGATCGGTATGCGGGAGCGTGTCGACGCGCTCGGCGGCAGCCTCGAGCTCGGCCCCCGCCAGCGCGGCGGATATCTGGTCCGCGCCCGCCTTCCCCTCGCCTCTGCACCCCCTTTGTCGGCATCGACCCCGACGGATGCCGCCACCGACCCGACACCGGAGGCCCTCGACCGGCTCCCGCCGAGGAGTAACCGATGACCCCGACCCGCGTGCTCCTCGCCGACGACCACGAGATGGTGCGGGCCGGGTTCCGCATCATCCTCGGTTCCCAGCCCGACATCGAGATCGTCGGAGAAGCCGCCACCGGCGCCGAGGCTCTCGCCCGCGCTGCGGAGCTGACGCCGGACGTCATTTGCATGGACGTCCAGATGCCGGATATGGACGGGCTCGAAGCGACACGGAGGATCGTTGCGGACGACTCCGTGGCATCCGCCGTGCTCATTCTCACCACGTTCGACCGTGACGACTACCTGTTCGAAGCGCTGCGGGCAGGGGCGAGCGGGTTCCTGCTGAAGAACTCGACGCCGGAGCAGCTCATCGACGCCGTTCGCGTCGTCGCCTCGGGTGATGCTCTACTCGCCCCGGCGGTGACCAGGCGCGTGATCGAGCGTTTCGGGTCACCGGTCGAAGCGAGCACAACGCCGGCGACGCCGCCCGCCGCGCTCGAGACCCTCACCGACCGGGAGGCCGAGGTGCTGCAGCTCGTGGCTCAGGGGATGTCGAACGCCGAGATCGCCACTCAGCTGTTCGTCGGGGAAGCAACGGTGAAGTCGCACGTGTCGAAGGTGCTGCAGAAGCTCGGCCTTCGCGACCGGATTCAAGCCGTGGTCTGGGCGTACGAGAACCGGGTTGCTGTCCCAGGGGGGTGAAACGCCAATCTCGGCGCCTCTGGGCCGTCAACTCTGGAGATCGCGCCGAACCCCTGCCTGCCGCAGAACACGCTCGGCGGCCCGCACCATCGCGACGTCGATGAACGTGCCGTCGTCGAGCACGAATGCGCCGGTGCCGTCGGCAGCGGCGAAACGCACGCGGTCGACGATGTGTTGCGCGCGGGCAATGTCGGCTGTATCTGGTGTGAAGACTGTGCGGATGACATCGAGCTGGCGCGGATGCACAGCGGTTCGCCCGGCGAAACCGAGCGCTCGGCCAGCACGGCAACTCGCTTCCAGACCATCGAGATCCGCAACATCGGCGAAGACGGCCATCAAAGGCGCCGGGAGCCCGGCCGCTGCGGCGGCATTGACGATACGGCTGCGCGACCAGGCGAGCCCCGCCTCCCCGTCCGGCCCCGTAGGAACGCCGAGCTCGGCTCGGAGATCGGCCTCACCGGTTGCGATCGAGGAGACACCCGAGCAGGCGATCTCGAACGCGCGCTCGATCGAGATCGCCGATTCCAGGAGGGCGTGCACCTCGCGGCCCGGAAGTGCGGCACGGAGTGTTGCGACGTCCTCGGCCGATTGGGTCTTCGGCAAGCGCACGCCGAATGCGATCGGGAGTTCGGTGATCGCCGCCAGGTCGGCGTCGTGCGCGGCCGATCCGGACCCGTTGACTCGCACCTGCACCGTGGGTGCCCGTTCGCCACGGGCCCCCCACTTCGCCGCGAAGTCGCTCAGCGCCGCCCGGCCGTCCGCCTTGCGCGATGCGGCGACCGCATCCTCGAGATCGACGATGACGGCGTCCGCCCCGGCGTCGAGTGCCTTTTCGAACCGCTCCGGTCGGTCTGCCGGAGCGTAGAGCGCGACCATGGTCAATTGAGTCATACGATGCTCCCGTCAGCACGCAGGGCCGCGAGCTCGTCGTCGGTGTAGCCCAATTCGACCAGCACGGCGTCGGTGTCCGCACCGTGCGCCCGACCCGTGAACGCGATGGTCGCGTCATCGCGCGAGAGCCGGAACAGCGGTCCCTGCATGGCCATCTCACCGAGGTCGGGATCATGGATGCGGTGGATCGTACCGAGCGCGTTGAACTGCGGGTCGGCGACGATGTCGGACGGATCATAGATCGGCGCGACCGCTGCCTCTGCTTCCTCGAACGCTGCAATGACCTCATCGCGCGAGTGCTGCGCGATCCAGCCGCCGACGGCGTCGTCGAGAAGGTCCGAGTGCTCAGCGCGAGTCGCCCCGCTTGCGAACCACGCCTCATCAGCGAGGTCTGGCCGGCCCACCAGAGCAACGACCCGCTCGGCGATCGACTGTGCGCTCGTCGATACAGCGACCCACGATCCGTCAGCGGTTCGATACGCATTTCGAGGTGCGTTGTTGACCGATCGGTTCCCTGTCCGTGGCTGCACCGTTCCGAGTTGATCCCAGCGCGTGATCTGCGGGCCGAGCATGGCGAGGATGGGCTCGATGATCGCAACGTCGATTTCCTGGCCGACGCCACCTCGATCGCGTGCATGCAGGGCCACCATGATGGCGTATGCCGTCGCAAGTGACGCCACCCCATCCGCGAGCCCGAACGGAGGAAGAGTCGGCGGGCCGTCGGGTTCACCGGTGGACGACGCGAACCCGCTCATTGCCTCCGCAAGGGTGCCGAAACCCGGGCGGCGGCGGTACGGGCCGATCTGTCCGAACCCGGTCACGCGGGCGAGCACCAGTCCGGGATTCTGGGCGGAGAGCGCGGCGTAGTCGAGCCCCCATCTCTCGAGGGTGCCCGGGCGAAAGTTCTCGATCACGACGTCAGCGGTTTGTGCGAGCCGGAGGAACGCATCCCGCCCACCGTCGGTGTGCAGGTCGATCGCCACGGTGCGCTTGTTGCGACCGAGCGTCTTCCACCACAGGTTCTGGCCGTCCTTGCTGGGTCCGTGACCGCGCGCAGGATCAGGCCGGTTCGGATGCTCGACCTTGATGACGTCGGCACCCATGTCGCCGAGGTGCATCGCAGCCATGGGGCCGGCGAACAGCGTCGACGCGTCGACCACCCGCACTCCTTCGAGCGCACTCACGGCGCATCCTCTCTGCAGATCCGGAAGCCGATCGACGGCGACGCATCCTGGCCGAGCCCCGGCAGGAGCAGTTTCGCACTGAACTCAGGAGACTTCACCCCTCCGTCGAAATACCAGTCCGAACCCACACTGCAGTGGGCGCTGCCGCCCTTCAGCATGACGAATCGCGAGCGGCCGTCTGAGTGCTCCGACTCGGTCCAGTTCCACACCTCCGGGGTCCTGCGGGTGAAATCCTGCTGGGTAGCGGCGAGTTGCCACTCGCCCTCTGTGGGAAGCCGGCCGCCAGCCCAGGCCGCGTACTCCCTGGCGCGCATGAACGTCACGTTCGTCGCCGGACGTTCAGGGTCGCGGGCGTCCGCGACCTCGCCGATCGCTTCGAGGAAGCGAGCGTAATCAGCTTCGCTCACCTCCGAGGCAGCGACCTGCACGGGCCGCGCAACGGCCACCACCCGGTCGATGGTCCGCTGATCGTGCAACCGAGGAGGCAGTGGCTTCCACTCGTCGACGTAGGGCGCACCGTCGTACATGCCGGTCTCTCTCATCCGGTATCGCACGGTGAGCGTGTATTCGCCGGCGGGTACCTCGACGGGTCGGCCCCACACCGATTCATCGTGCACGACCGGTCCGTTCCACCGGGGTGCGTCGAGACGCCGGGAGGTGCGGTGCCGGAACGACGCGTCCCGGTCGGCGGTTCGGCCAGCGAGAGCGGTCTGCGCAATCCCGAGCTCCTCTGGCAATGGAGCTCCGTGGCTGGTCTGCACGGCCGCGGCGATTCCGCCTGCGGGGACCGTGATCGCTTCGGCGGTGTCACCGGCGTGAAGCGGCGACCATCCTGTGCCGGAGGGAACATACACGGCGTCGTCGTTCGCTGTGTTGGCGAGAAGCAACACGGTCACACCGTCAAGCTCGAAAGTTGAACCGACGACCCCGCCCTCGTGCACGGCGAGGGGCGTCCACTCTCCCTCCACGAGCCAGCGATGGAGCCCGCGCTGGACGGGAAGCATCCGGCGCAGCGTCGCGGCATCCCGGTCGTTCCATCCGACCCAGGCGCCGAAGACGACCTCCCACACCATGACCCCGACACCGTTCAGCCAGGCCGATCGAAGTTCGGCCGCGTGATCGCGGTGCCAGCGGCGGATGTGATGCTGCATGTGGCGGCGCTCGAACCACCGGGCGCGCAGGACGCCCGGGGTCTCGGAATCAGCGAACCATTGGGCCCACGAGAGCGTGTGGTCGGCGATCCGCTCGGTTGCGAGCTTCGACTCTCCTTCGAGGCCGATGCCTTCTCGTGCAGCGTCGAGTGCTGCGACGAGGTCAGGATCGGCCTTCTTGAGCGTGTCGAGGAAGACGCCATCTGCGCCGATTCGGCGCACCGTCGTGGCGAGTTCGGTCGCGTCATCACCGGCTCGACGGGTCCCTGTGTCCCACGGGTTGTAGTCGAGAAACACGGCAACGCCCGCGGCACGCAACACCGCGGCGACGTCGGCAAGCCCTGGCACCTCGTAGAAGTCCCACTGATTGCGATCGTCGATACCGATCACTGGATAGGCGTGCCACAGCACGATTCCGTCGAGACCACCGAAGCGCTCCCGGGCATCAGCGAGAAAACGCTCAGGGGTGAAGCGTTGGGTTTCGAAGTCGAAGAACAGCTCGTCCCACAGCCAGGTCTGCGCCACGGTGAAACAGCTGCTTGCCCAAGCCGACGCAGGGTCGGCGTAACGGGTGGGCTCTCCGTGGCGTCGCCTCGCACCGTCGCGCCACCCAGCGAGTTGGGCGCGCCACCGGTCGAGGTCGGCCGCGTCGGTGGGCGCCGCGAAGATCTTGGCGTCGTCGAGAACAGTTGCCGCTTCTCCCTCGGAGAGATCGACGTCGAGGGGAACCCGCGTGGGCAGATCCAGCTCGCGTGGGTGAAGGGGGTCAAATCCGCCGCTCATGCCTGTGTCCTCTCGGTCAATGCGGCGACCTCCCATGCTGACGGCACCGCGTCCTGCGCGCCCGGGCGGGTAACAGCGATCGCGGCCGCAGCCGCCCCTGCCCTGGCTGCGCCTGCGAGCAATGAAATATCGGCGCTCTGGGGTGCGCGTCCGGATGCTGCAAGGGCAGCGGCGAACATCCCACAGAATGTGTCGCCCGCGCCGGTCGTGTCGACGGCGTCTGCGGCGAAAGCCGCGATGTCGGCGCGCTCATCTCCGCACACGACGAGCGACCCGCGACGGCCGAGGGTGACGACGAGCGCGCGTACGAGTGGTGCGAGCGCCGTCACCGCCGCCTCGAGGTCGTCAACGTCGGTGATGTCGAGCGCCTCATGCTCGTTGACGATGAGCACATCCACCGAGGAAAGCAGCGCCGCCCTGGCCGAGTGGAATGGCGCCGACGGTGCGGCATTGAGAAGGTGCCAGGTCTGGGCGCCGCGGCCGGTGGCGGCATCCTGTACCAGAGCGACGGGAATTTCCAGCTGTGTGAGGACGACACGTGCCGGTGACACGAGCGAACGCTGAACTGGCGTCAGAGCGGTGGCTGCCGCGTTGGCGCCGGGCACGACAACAATGGTGTTGTCTGCGGTGTCGTCCACCGAGATGAATGCCATACCGCTCGGTCCTTCGACCTGCGACAGCCCGGAGACGTCGATGCCGTCAGCTGCGAGGGCATCCCGAAGATTCTCACCCTCCGGGTCGGTTCCCACCGCCCCGACGAAGGCGACGGATGCTCCTCCCGCCCGACGGGCAGCGACGGCCTGGTTCGCACCCTTTCCTCCACCGGTGCGCACGAGCGAGGACGCGAGTACCGTTTCGCCCGGCACTGGAATCCGGCGGACGCGCGTGACGACGTCCTGATTGATGCTGCCGACGATGACGACGCTCATGACATTCCTTTCGAGAGGCGAAGTGTACGGTCGGCCAGTTCCCGGATGGAGCGCTCCGCACCTCCGGGCATCGAGGTCGAGATTCGATCTTTCAACGGCCCGGTCCACGCCTCACCGATTCCCTCGGCACCGACGAGTCCGCCGACGACGGATCCGACGGTCGCGCCGACCGAATCGGTGTCCCAGCCGCCGGCGATGGCGAACGCGATCGCGGCGCCGAAATCATCGCCATACGCCTCAAGAGCGCAGGCCGCGAGCGCCGCATTGTTGAGGGTGTGCACCCAGTGCATCCCCTCGAAGGCAGAATGCAGGGCGTCGAGCGCTGATTCCGCGGTCAACCCGCCAGTGGCGAGCGAGCGCCCCGTTTCCCGTCCCAGGCGCACGGCGGCGGCAAGGCGAGAACCCGGCGGCACAACGGTGTCTGCAGCGTCCAGAGCCTCGCCAGCGGAAGGGGCAACGAGCGACGCAGAGCACAGCGCGGCAGCCCACATCTCACCGTATATGCCGTTGCGGGTGTGACTCAGTCGCGCGTCTGTCCATGCCGATGCCGCAGCGGCACGCACATCACCCGGGTGCGCCCAGCCATGCACATCGGCACGGATGAGAGCGCCGATCCATTCTCGGAACGGGTTGTGATGTTTCGCCGTGTCCGGGACGGGCCGCGCGTCGAGGATGTTCCGATACGCCGCACGCTCGGCGGTGAAGACCCGGCCAGCGGGGAGGGCGCCCAGCCAGGCTTCGGCGATGTGTTCGGTCGTCAGGTTCGCGCCATGGGTCTCGAGCAGCTGGAGCGTGAGGATCGGGAAGTTGAGATCGTCATCCTCAGGCATCCCGTCGATGTTCTCCAGGAGGGAGGTCGGTGCCGAGCGACGGTTCCAGGGCCACCGATTCCCGATATCGGGCGGAAGACCGACAGCGGTGAAGTACGTCTGGATCGGCCAGTTCCCTGTCGAACGCGCGATCTCCTCAATGCCCCTGCGAGGAATCTTCTCGACGGGCTTGCCGAGCAGACACCCAGCGGACCGGCCAAGCCACGCTCCATGCGCGCGAGCGAACACCACGGACACCTCGCCCGGCGATGAAGCGGCGGGGAGCAGCGCGGTGATATCGGACCACTCGTCCGGCTCCTCGGAGCTCGGCGTCTGCAGGGCCTGCAGCTCATCAAGCACTGTGCGCGCCAGAGCGCGCACCTCGGGTGGAGCGGGCGCTGCACTTGCCCCAGAAGGCGCGAGCGCAATCGACCCGCCCCCGTCCGCCCATCGCCGTTCGATGGGAGCGATCTCGCTCTCCTCGACACCCTGCTCGCGCAGGGCGGCGAGCTCGGCGGGGACCAGGTCTTCCGGTTGCGCCCACGTCAACCTCACGCCGCGGTCTCCCGGCCGATCACTGTTGCTAGGGCCGCCGCTCGCTGCGTCGCGCGGTCGGCATCCGCTCGTGCGACGTCGCGGACGACGTCCGTCATCGAAGCGACCACGCCGTCGAGATCGAGCCGACTGGCCGTTGTGACGCCGGACACCCATTCGCTCGGGACGGCGTCGTAGCCGGAGAGACCGCCGCAGATGGCACCGGCCATCGTCGCGATCGAGTCGGAGTCACGACCGTAGTTCACGGCATCGAGCACGGCCGCCCGCAGATCCCCGTCCCGGGCAACGACGAAGCCCAACGCGACCGGAAGCTCCTCGATCGACTTGGTGCGTGACGGGAGCCGGGCATCCATCGCTGGAGCGCGGTAATGGTCGCCCACTGTGTCGAACGGGGCGACGGCAGTGCGCACGATGCGAGCGAGGTCCCGGGGATCATCCGATCCACCGGCGGCCATGAAAGCGTCGACGGCGTCGAACACCGCGCGAATCGCAGCGGCGGTGCCATCGTGAGCTACGTCCAGTACGGCAGCGCGGACATCGGCGATGGTCGCACCGGGGGCTGCGGATGCCGCCACCGCCGCCGCGAACACTCCCGCTGCCTCGCGCCCATACGACGACTGGTGCGCGCCGGCGATGTCGATCGCCTCGGCGTATGCACCGCGCGCGTCACCGATGTGCACGAGCCCGACGGGTGCCATGTACATCGTGGCGCCACAGTTGACGATGTTGCCGACGCCCGCCTCACGGGGGTCCGCGTGGCCGTAGTGCAGCTTCGCGACGATCCACTTCTCGGCGAGAAAGACGCGCTGCAGGATGAGTGCGTCGTCCTCGAGTTCGGGGACCCAGCGTCGTTCGCCGATCATGAGCGGAACCAGGTCGCCGGCGACGTCGTAAGCGTCGAGATGACGACGTCGTTTGGCGTATACCTCCACGAGCGCGTGCGTCATGAGGGTGTCATCGGTGACGTGCCCATCGCCCTTGTGGTACGGGGCAATCGGCCGTGCTGTTTTCCAGTCGGCAAGGAACGGCCCAACGATTCCCTCGACCCGACCGCCGTGACGTTCTTCGATTTGATCGGGAGTCCATCCCTCGGTCGCCCCGCCCAGGGCGTCTCCCACCGCGGCTCCTGCGAGCACTCCGGCCACTCGGTCCTGCAACACGAACATATCTTCTCCTTTTGACTCCAGCTGTCGACAAACGCGGGGGCGAACCGGTGGCCCGCCCCCGCGGGGTGTCATCAGCCGGCGATGTCGGCCCAGCCGTCGGACAGCTGAGCGGCGAGCTGTTCGCTCGTGATCTCATTGGCCAGGTACTGCTGGAAGGCCGGCGTCGCGATCGTGTCTTTCCACTCGGTGTACTTCTCCACCTTGAGGAACGGCGGTCCGACGAGACCATCGCCTGATGCCAGCACCTGAGTCCAGGCGGGGTTGTCCGCGGCCAGATTCTCCACCTCGGCGCGCGCCGCGTCAGACGACGGGATGAGCGCATCGGCGTAGGCAATCTGGGCGAGGTTGTCGCCAGCCATGAAGAAGTTGAGGAACTCGGCCGATTCTTCGACATACTCGGAATCGATGTTCACCGAGTACGTCTGCGGGTTCGCTGCCTGGATAGCGCCTTCGGAGCCTTCAAGCGGAGGCAGAGCCACCCAGTTGAATCCTTCAGGAGCATCGTTGGCGATGTTCGTCGCCTGGAATGAGCCCTGCACGGTCATTGCGACCTTGCCGCCGTAGAACGATGCGAGCACCTCTGATCCCGATTGGGTCAGGGAGGTGGGATCGACCGACTTGTCGGTGTACGTCATCTCGTGGACCAACTCAGGCACGGCGAGTTCCGCGTCGCCGACCTCGATCGAGGCGCCCTCGCCCTCACCCGAGAAGAAGGTGCCGTCGAAGCCGAGCGCGAGGCTCATCATCGCCGCAGTTGGCGACGCGAGTCCCCAGCCAAGACCGTGGGCGTCGCCTGTGGTGGTCGCCTTCGCGATGTCCTGAAGCTCATCCCACGTCATCGAGTCCCCGGTGGGAACCTCGACACCGGCGGCCTCGAGAAGGTCCGCGTTGGCGAACGCCATGTAGGACTGCAGCGTCGACGGGTACGCGATGATCTCGTCGTTCTGGGTGACAGAGTCCCAGATGCCCTCGGAGATGTCCGCTTTCAGGTCCCCATCGATGTAGTCAGTCAGATCGGCGAGATAGCCATCGGCCGCGAAGGAGACGATCGAGCTTGCCTCATAGTGGATGATGTCCGGTGCCGTTCCGCCGGTGAACTGCGTAACGAGCTTGTCGAACGTCCCGTCCCATCCCGCCTGGACGATCTTGACCTGAACGTCGGAGTTCTCCGCGTTCCAGTCGTCGACGATCGCCTTGACAGCCGCTTGCGTCGCTGGCTGGTCGGACAGCGACTGAAACTGAAGCGTGACTGCACCGTCGTCGCCTCCGTCTCCGCTGTTGGTTGCGCTGCCTTGCTGGCATCCGCTCAGGACGAGGACCGCCGCGCCCGCGAACGCGACGGCTCCAATGCCTCGTATTCTCTTCATGTTGCTCGCCTTTCTGATTGTGATTCCCCTTGGTAGGCCGGGTCAGCCTTTGACTGCGCCGGCGAGCATTCCGCCGGTCAGCTTCTTCTGCAGGATGCTGAAAATGATGAGCGACGGGATGGTCGCGAGGATCGCGCCTGCGGCCAGCGGTCCGAGCTGGGTCTGTCCTTCGGCGCCCAGGAATGAGCGCAAGGCGATCGGCAGCGTGTATAGCTCCGGACTCTGCAGCAGCACAAGAGCCAGGAAGAACTCGTTCCACGCCGAGACGAACGTGAACATCGCCGTCGCAACGAGACCGGGTGCAAGCAGAGGAAGAACGATCGTCCGCAGAATGGTGATGCGTGAAGCGCCGTCCATCTCTCCCGCTTCTTCCAGCTCGGGTGGGATCGCCGCGACGTAACCCTGCAGCATCCAAAGGGTGAAGGGCAGCGTGAACGTGACGTAAACCAGGATGAGGCCGAGCAGGGTGTCGTTCAGGCTGATGGCGCGCAGTACCAGGAACAACGGGATGATGATGAGGATCGATGGGAACACCTGGCTGGTGAGAATCCACACAGTGCCCGCGGCTCGCAGGCGCCCCTTGAGGCGAGCGAGCGCGTAGGCCATCGGCATGGACAGCAGCACGGTGATCACCATCGTCGCGATGGAGACGAAGAGCGAGTTGCCTGCCGCGAGCAGCAGGTTCTGGCGTTCGAGGGCCGCACCGAAGTTGCTGAAGTCCCACTCCGCCGGCAACAGATTCACGGCCAGCGAGTTCAGCTCTCCACTCGATTTGAACGAGGCGGACAAAAGCCACAGCAGCGGAAAACCGAGGAAAAAGAGGAACATCGCGAGTGCTACGTACATCAGCACCGTTGCGTACCAGGGGCGCTTCATGGTCATGCGCGTGATCCCTTCGACTGGCGGAACTGATTGACGAGATAGAGCGACAGGATGAGCATGATGGCGATCACGAGCACGTCGCCCATCGCCGACGCGTACCCGATTTCGCGGTTACGGAACGCCTCGAGGTAAGTGAACAGCGGCGGGATCATCGTGCGCCCGCCTGGGCCGCCTTCGGTGAGTACATAGATGAGTCCGAAGGAGTTGAACTGCCAGATGAAGTCGAGCGCCGTTACGGCGATGATGATGGGACGCAGGCTCGGCAGGGTGATGTGCCAGAAGCGGCGGAATGCACCTGCGCCGTCGACGGCCGCAGCCTCGTGCTGTTCTGCCGAGATGGACTGCATGCCGGCCAGCAGAAGCACGGTGGTTTGAGGAATGCCTGACCAGACGCCCACCACGATGACCGCCGGGAGGGCCGTCGAGAAGTCGCCAAGCCAGTTGACGCCGGGAATCCCGAACACTTCGAGCGCGCCATTGAGCGGACCTGAGTTGGGGTTGTAAATCATCCGCCATACGATCGCGATCACGACCGGTGGCATCGCCCACGGGATCAGCGCCAGTACACGGGTGAGCCCCTTCAGCCGTAGATCACTGTTGAGCAGCAGCGCGAGTGCCATCGCGCAGACGAGGGTCAGAAGCGCCACCGAGCCGGCCCAGACGATGCCGATCCCAAAAGACCCCCAGAAGCGGTGATCGTCGAGAAGTTCGATGAAGTTGCCGAGCCCGATGAAGTTGATTTCGGCGTTGCGTTTCAGCGTGGCATCCGTGAAGCCGAGGGCCACACCGCTCGCGAGCGGAATGACGGAAAAGATGATGATTGGCAGCAGGGCCGGGATGACGAGGGCTATCGCCTCACGGCGCTGCGCGCGGGCACGATGACCTATCCGCTTCGTCTGCCGGGGAACCTTTGTGACGACACTGCTCATCCGGCTGCCCTCTCTTCGCCGAGCCCGGTGGCTTCGGTACTGCGGTCTGCCGGAGATGCGGCGTTGCCCTGCGTGTTGGGGCGGTGAACCGACGATCCGCGCACGACCAGCGACGGTGCGACGGTGACGGTATGCGCAGCACGAGACGGCTCAGCGATGCGGGCAAGCAGGAGTTCGGCGGCAACGCGGCCGCGCTCCTCTGCTCCGAGGTCGACGCTCGTCAGTCCAGGCCTGACCACTCCAGCGAGCTCCGTGTTGTCGATTCCGGTGACGACGATGTCCTGCGGGACCCGCAGTCCGAGGTCTTCGGCCGCTCGAATGGCACCGATGCCGATCAGGTCGTTTGCGGCGACGATGGCGTCAGGACGCCGGTCGCCCTCGAGAACGCGGCGCGCGGCGGCGTACCCCGCCGAGATCGTGAAGTCCTGGGCATCGACGCTGCGCGTCGTGAGAAGCGGATGCGCGAGGACGGCCGCGGCGAAACCATCGCGGCGAAAAGCGCCGGGTGTCGTGTCCACGGGTCCGTTCACGAAGGCGATGTCCCGGCGATCCTCGGCAACCAGGTGACCGACGACGAGCCGCATCGCCGTGAGCGAGTCTGCGCGCACGGTATCGAGGTTCACGTCGTCGGGCAAACGACCGAGGACGACGACAGGTGTCGGCGTCTTGGCGAGCGCCGTGAGGAGTTCGTCGGTGACCCGGAGCGGCGAGAGGATCATGCCGTCGACGTACCCGCGTCCGAGGTCGCGCACGACGTCGACCGACGATGACGCGGTGCCCGTCGACGAGAGGACCAGGCGGTAACCGGATGCGGAGACCACACGCTCGATCACGCTCATCATTTCGACGTACACCGGGTTTCCGATGTCCGCGACGGCATAGGCGAGCTGTTTGGTGCGGCCGCGTTTGAGGGACTGTGCCGTCGCATCGGCGACATAGCCGAGTGTGGCCGCCGCGTGTTCCACCTTCGCGATCGTCTCCGCGCTCGCGATCTGGCCGTTCAGCGCGCGTGAGGCAGACGCCACGGAGACGCCGGCATGAGCGGCGACCTGGGTGATGGTGACACGAACCAAGGCTCTCCTTTGAGCGGACTGTAAACGTTTCCAACGATTTCGAAGATGCCACCGATACGTCTCGATGTCAAGACGCCTGACGGATGTCGAGGTCACGCGCACGACCTGCGGGAGGCCCTCTGGCCGATCGATTGCGGCGCCTAGTCCGTCGGCGGAGCCTCACGCGGCATCCGCAACGCAGACAGCGCGGCGATGAGCAGGAATACCGCCGCAGCGCCGAAGGCGGCGGGGAAGGATGCCACGTCGACGAGCCAGCCGGCGACGAGCGGTCCGGCGATCGCACCGAGGTCGCTCGTCATCGAGAACACCGCGACCGGTCGGCCGCCGCGCGCTCCGGCTGTTGCGTCCCCGACCGCGGCAGCCGGGGCAGTGCCCATGAACGCGGCAGCGATCCCGTAGACGCACAACAGCACGGTGAGAATCGCGAAGTTCGGGGCGATCGAGATCGCGAGGATCGTCGCAGCCGCGACGGTGTAAGCGCCGAGGATCGCGGGTTTGCGGCCGACGGTGTCGACAAAGCGACCGGCGGGTCCGAGTGCGACCGTCTGCACGACCGCAGCAATGGCGAAGGCTGCACCGGTCCACGCCGCGGTTCCCGAGAGCACCTCGACGACGAGCACCGGGATGAGGGCACTGCGCACCCCGAGTGAGGTCCAGCCGTTCGCGAAGTTCGCGAGGCACGCGGCACGGAAGCGAGGGTCCCGCAGAACGATGCGCAACGGCAGGTCGGCCGGGACGGTCGCACCCGAGTCGTCGACGGCGCCACGCTGCAGGAGAAGAAGTCCGACGAGCCCGGCAACCGCGAGCGTCCCGGCGTAGAAGAAGAACGGCGCCGTGAGCGACACCGTCGCAAGCACCCCTCCGATGGCCGGCCCGGCCATGCCCCCGAGCAGGAATCCGCCCTGGTAAAACCCGACCGAACGACCTCGGCTCGACGCGGGCGTCGATCGCAGGAGCAGCGTCATCGCCGACACGGTGAACATGGCAGACCCGATGCCGCCTGCCCCGCGCAGCAACAAAATCTCGATGTAGCTCCCGGCCAGGCCGACGAGCGCACTCGAGAGGGCGACGATCCCGATGCCGATCGCGAGCAGCGTGCGCTCACCCATCCAGTCGATGAGCCGGCCACAGAACGGGCTCGCGACAAACCGCATCAGCGCGAACGCCGACACCACGGCACCGACCTCGAGGTAGCCGACATCGAAACTGCGCACGTACACCGGCAGAACCGGAACCACGACGCCGAAACCCACCATCACGAAAAACGCGATCACCCCGAGCACGAGAACGTCGCGCGGCAGACGACGAATGCTCGTCAGACGCGGGAAGGACAATCGAGGCACCAGCCCAGCGTATGCGGCTCCCCCGCTCGGCGGAGAAAGCACCCGTCAAAAGACCCCCCGACAGGCGGATGCCTCCCCTCACCGCCCGGCCGTACCGTTGAGTCATCGTCCCAGAGGAGGCAGCATGCTCGAGATCCGAAACGTCGACAAACGCTATGGCACCGCCCAGGTGCTCACCGACGTGAACTTCGACGTCATCCCCGGCAGAATGACCGGGTTCGTCGGCGGCAACGGCGCCGGAAAGACCACAACGATGCGGATCATCCTCGGCGTGCTCGCGTCGGACGGCGGAACCATCACCCTCGGCGGCACGAAGCTCACCCCGGAAGACCGCCGACGCTTCGGTTACATGCCCGAGGAACGCGGCCTGTACCCGAAGATGAAGGTCGAAGAGCAACTCATCTACCTCGCCCGGCTCCACGGCCTGTCATCAGCAGCGGCGAAGAAGAACGCCGGCGCTCTGCTCGAACAGCTCGGCCTCACCGAGCGCTCAGGCTCAACGGTCGAGAGTCTCTCCCTCGGAAACCAGCAGCGCGCACAGATCGCAGCAGCGCTCGTACACGATCCCGAGGTCCTCATCCTCGACGAGCCATTCTCCGGGCTCGACCCTCTCGCCGTCGACGTCGTCGTCGGCGTGCTCAAGGACCGTGCCGTCTCCGGCGCCCCTGTGCTCTTCTCGTCGCACCAGCTCGACATCGTCGAACGCCTCTGTGATGACCTCGTCATCATCGCGAACGGGTCGATCCGCGCGAACGGGTCCCGCGAATCACTGCGCGCCGCACATTCGACCCTGCGCTACGAACTCATCTCGAGCGGGGATGCCGGCTGGCTCCGGTCCGTTCCCGGAGTCAGTGTCGTCGATTTCGACGGTGGTTACGCCCTCTTCGACGTCGACACCGAATCAACGGCCCAGGCCGTTCTCCGTGACGCCATTGGTCGCGGCGACGTCGCGACGTTCTCCCCGCAGCATCCGTCACTCGCACAGATTTTCAAGGAGGTCATCCGATGAGCACCATGACTACGACGCCGACGACACGGCCCGCAGCGCCGAGCATCGCGCAGAGCACGTGGCTCGTCGCTGAACGCGAGATCACCGTACGGCTGCGCAGCAAGGCATTCCTGATCTCCACGGGCATCCTTTTGCTGCTGGTGCTCGCATCGATCGTCATCGGCGGCTTCGCGGCACAGAACGCGGCGAACGAAACGACGCCCGTTGCCGTCGTCGGCACGGCAGCGGAAGCGATCCCCTCCGGGGCAGCCCTCGACATCACCGAAACGTCCAGTGTCGATGAGGCTCGGGAGCTCGTGCGCGACGGCACCGTCGACGCGGCAATCGTGCCGGACACATCGACACCACTTGGCATCGGGATCATCGCGGACACGAGCGCGCCAGGCGGGCTCATCGGCCAGTTGAGCATCTCACCGCCGGTGACGCTCCTCGACGAGAACGCAACCAACCCGCTCATCACCTACTTCGTCGCTCTTGGTTTCGGACTCGTCTTCTTCATGTCAGCGATGACATTCGGTTCTGTCATCGCCCAGAACGTCGTCGAGGAGAAGCAGACACGTGTGGTCGAGATTCTCATGTCGGCGATTCCGGTTCACGCTCTCATGGCGGGCAAGGTACTCGGCAACTCGATCCTCGCGTTCGGCCAGATCGCCGTCATAGCCGCGTTATCGATTATCGGCCTGACCATCACAGGGCAGACCGACCTGCTGAGCGGACTCGGCACGCCCATCATCTGGTTCGTTGCCTTCTTCGCCATCGGCTTCGTTCTGCTCGCCGCCCTGTTCGCGGCGACCGGGTCGATGGTGTCGCGCATGGAGGACATCGGCTCCACCACCACGCCGGTGACCATGATGATCATGCTCCCGTACTTCGCGGTGATCTTCTTCAACGAGAACCCGACGGTGATGGCCATCATGTCGTACGTCCCGTTCTCAGCGCCGGTGGGGATGCCTGTACGCCTGTTCCTGGGAACGGCCGCCTGGTGGGAGCCGATCCTCTCCCTCGTGATCCTCGCGCTGACGACGGTCGCGTGCATCTGGGTCGGCTCGAGGATCTACCAGAACTCGCTGCTGAAGATGGGCGCCCGCGTGAAGTGGGGCGAGGCACTCAAGAGCTGACGCCGCCTCTTCGGGGGTCATTTCCGGGAATGTCCGTGACATGAGCATCACTCAGGAATAGTCTGCGGACATCACCCGGTCTGACCCGAAAGGACCGTCATGACATCTTCCATTGCGCCCGAAACCGCTCTCACCCGAAGAGAACGACAAAGGCAGCTCAATCCGCTTCGCTACCACGCCATGGTCAGCCCGGCTCGGATCCCCGAGCCGGTTCACCTCGAACCGGGACCGAAGCGCCTCAGCGTCACAGCTTTGGTGCTCGGTCTCGGTTCGTTGCTGGTTGGCTTCACGGCTCTCGCACCGATCGCCGCGCTCGTGTTCGGCATGATCGCTCTTGGCCGCGAGCCCGCCCACACCGCACTGTCGGTGTGGGGAATCGCCACGGGCGTCGTGTTCGGTGCAACCTGGGCGCTACTCACCCCGACCATCCTGGTTGCGCTGTTCGGCTGAACCGGGCCGTAGCCGATCTGGACGAGGGATGCCGCGCCGACCAGACTGGAACTCGCCACCAAGGAGGGTTTTATGTCGACGTCGCAACTCCCGCAGCATCCGGTCGAAGCGAGCCTCGCCAACCTCGGTTCGCGCTGGCTCGTCACGATCGAGCGCACACTTGCTCACCCCACCGACGTGATCTGGGCCGTCCTGACGGATCGCACCCTGGTTAGTCGGTGGGCGCCGTTCGACCCGGATCGGGACCTCACCGAGACCGGGTTCGTCGCCCTGCCCGAAGCCGGTGTGACGCGCGCGGAAGACGACGACTCCGAGGACTCGATCGGCACCATCGTGACGGTCTCCCCACAACGGATGCTGTCGCTCATCTGGGGCGGCGATCCTCTCGACATCGAGGTGGCGCCAACGGCATCCGGCACCGTCCTTCGGCTCAGCCACACCTTCGACGACCGGGCCACCGCGTCGAGTTACGCTGCCGGCTGGCACCTGTGCCTGACCGCACTCGACGCTGTCGCGGGAGGCGTCGAGATACCGCGGATGGTCGGCGAAGACGCACGGCTGCACGGCTGGGATTCGCTGCAGGAGCAATACACCGACCTGTTCGATGAGTGACGCGCAGTCGTTCTCCGAAATTCTGCGCAAAACTAGAGGGGTGACCGAAATTCTGCACGACCCCAACTCCCGCGGATTCGCCAGCGACAACTACGCCGGCGTGCACCCCGAAGTTCTCGAAGCGATCGCCTCCGCCAACGGTGGCCACCAGACGGCGTACGGCGCTGACGTGTACACGACCCGCTTGAGACAGGTCTTCGCTTCGCACTTCGGCGACGACGTGCAGGTGTTCCCGGTCTTCAACGGCACCGGCGCGAACGTCGTCGGGCTGCAGTCGATGCTGCCCCGCTGGGGCGCCGTCATCTCGGCATCCAGCGCACACATCAACGTCGACGAGAACGGTGCGCCTGAGCGCGTGGGCGGAATGAAGCTGCTCACCGTCGATTCCCCGGACGGCAAACTCACCCCCGAGCTGATCGACCAGGAGGCATGGGGCTGGGGCGACGAACACCGCGCCCAGCCACTCGTCGTTTCGATCACGCAGTCCACGGAGCTCGGCACTCTCTACAGCGTCGACGAAGTGAAGGCGATCGCGAGACACGCGCATCGCCACGGCATGAAGCTGCACATGGACGGCGCGCGCCTCTCGAACGCTGCTGCGGCGCTCGGTGTGCCGTTCCGTGACTTCACGACCGACGCCGGTGTCGACGTTCTCTCGTTCGGCGGCACCAAGAACGGGTTGCTGTTCGGTGAGGCGGTCGTGGTCCTCAACCCCGCGGCATCCGACGGTCTGATCTTTTTGCGCAAGCTCAACATGCAGCTGGCGTCGAAGCTGCGCTTCGTTTCGGCCCAGCTCATCGCGCTTCTGGAGGGCGACCTGTGGCTGCGCTCGGCGTCACACGCCAACGCGATGGCCGCCCGCCTTCGCGGCTCGCTCGATGAGCTCGTCTCGGCGGGCGCCATCGAGGGGCTTGAGTTCAGCCAGCCCACACAGTCGAACGCGGTGTTCGCGACCCTGCCGCCCGGGGTCGCCGACCGGCTGCGCGAACAGTTCCGGTTCTACGACTGGGATGCTTCGAAGAACGAAGTGCGCTGGATGGCCTCATTCGACACGACCGAAGCCGACATCGATGCGTTCGTCGCCGGGATCCAAGCGGAGCTGGTACCGGAGCGCGACTGACCGCGAGCGCTCAGCCGCGGTTGGCGAGGAGCCGGTCGAACAGGGCATCCGTGTCGGCATTCACGACCCGGCGCGACTCGTCGGCGTCGTACCACTCGACGATTTCGCGAGCACCGTCGCTGAAGAGCGTGCGCTGGCCGAAGTCAGGGACGAGGGCCTTGAGCTTGCTGTTGTCGAACACACTCGAATTCGTCTTGTCACCGAGCAGGCCGGCTCCCAGGTCGGGAGCTGCCGCGGCGATCACGTCGCTCGTCACGTGCGCGAGATCCGGTTCGACGCCGGCGGCTGCGCCAAGCGCGCGATAGATGGCATCCCAGGTCGGTGCCTCATCGCCCGTGATGTGGAATGACTCTCCGAGCGCTGCAGGATGACCCAGCAGTCCGACGAATCCGACGGCGAAGTCCCGCGTGTGCGTGATCGTCCAGAGGGAACTGCCGTCGCCGTGCACGACGACAGGTGCTCCGCGTCGCATTCGGTCGATGTCGGTCCATCCGCCGAGGGTCGGGAGCGCTGTGCGGTCGTAGGTGTGCGACGGGCGCACGATCGTGATCGGGTAGCCGCCCTCCCGGTACTCGGCGACGAGCATGTCCTCGCATGCAATCTTGTTGCGCGAGTACTCCCAGAACGGGTTGCGGAGCGGGGTCGACTCGGTGATGGGCAGGCGGGACGGCGGCGTCTGGTACGCGGACGCTGAGCTGATGAACACGTACTGTCCGGTGCGGTCACGGAAGGTCTCAAGGTGCAGCTGGTCGGGCGTGAAGCTCAGGAAGTCGGCGACGACATCGAACCGGCGGTCGCCGATGGCGTGTGTCACGGCATCCGTGTCGCGGACGTCTGCCTGCAGCGTCTCGATACCGTCGGGCAGCGGCCGCTTCGTCGACTCACCGCGATTGAGGACTGTGACCTCCCAGCCGCGTTCGGCGGCGAGCGCCACCGAAGCCGAACTGATGATGCCGGTACCACCGAGAAACAGGACACTTTTTGCAGTCATGCGCCCATCCTCTCGCGATCTGCCAGATTTCGCGGGCTTCGCGACAAATTCCCCGAAAACCTTGACAGCGGCGCAGGTTACGCTGCGTTTCCCGGCGATTTCGGCTGTCGACGGGCCCACCGTACCGTCGAAGAATGCCCGCGCTTGAAGCATCCACCCCCACTCTTGCCAACCTCGCCACCGAAACGCGACGGTACCCGGCACCGGGTGCGTTCACCGCGCAGGCCAATGTTTCTGCCGCCGACTGGGCGCAAGCGGACGCCGACCCGGTCACGTTCTGGGAGGACGCCGCCCGGCGTCTCGACTGGGCGGAGCCGTGGCACACGGTGCATTCCTGGGAGCCTGTGACCGAGGGGCCAGACGGCGAACTCACCGTGCCGAGAGCCGAGTGGTTTGCCGGAGGCACGCTTAACGTCGCGGTGAATTGCGTGGACCGCCACGTGGCATCCGGAAACGGCGCCAAGGTCGCGCTGCACTTCGAGGGCGAGCCGGGCGATCGGTGTTCGATCACGTACGCCGACCTGCAGCGTGAGGTGTCGCGTGCCGCCAACGCGCTGACCGAGCTGGGCATCGGCAAGGGCGACCGAGTCGTGATCTACCTGCCGGTGATCCCTGAGACGATCATCGCGACGCTCGCCGTTGCCCGGATCGGCGCCATCCACTCCCTCGTGTTCGGCGGGTTCAGTGCTGATGCGCTCCGATTCCGGGTCGAGGACACCCGCGCGAAACTCCTCATCACGACCGACGGGCAATACCGGCGCGGCGCGGCTGTCGCGGTGAAGGACAATGCGGATGCCGCGGTGGCGGGAGTCGACAGCATCGAGCACGTTCTCGTCGTGCGTCGCACGGGCGATGACATCCCGCCGATCGCGTGGACCGAGGGGCGCGACGTGTGGTGGCACGACACGGTTGGAGTGGCATCCGATGTTCACGAGGCGGAGGCGTTCGACGCTGAGACGCCGCTGTTCATCATTTACACGTCTGGCACCACCGGCAAGCCGAAGGGGCTTGTGCACACCTCGGGCGGTTACCTGACCCAGGCGTCGTGGAGCCACTGGGCGATCTTCGACGCCAAGCCCGATGACGTGCACTGGTGCACCGCCGACCTTGCCTGGGTCACCGCACACACCTATGAGATCTACGGGCCGCTGTCGAACGGCCTGACCCAGGTGATCTACGAGGGCACACCGAATACCCCGCACACCGCGCGGCACTTCGAGATCATCGAGCGCTACGGCGTGACGACGTATTACACGGCACCGACCCTGATCCGCACGCTCATGACGTGGTTCCCCGACGGCGTGCCCGCCGACTATGACCTGACGTCGCTGCGCGTGCTCGGCACGGTTGGCGAAGCCATCAACCCGGAGGCATGGGTGTGGTTCCACACTCACCTCGGCGGCGGCCGGCTTCCGATCATCGACACCTGGTGGCAGTCCGAGACCGGAGCGTCGGTGATGGCGCCGCTTCCCGGTGTGTCGACACTCAAGCCCGGGTCGGCGAACCGGGCGCTGCCGGGTCTCTCGACGCTCATCGTCGACGACGTCGGCAACCCGGTTCCGTATGGTGAGGGCGGTTACCTCGTTGTCGACCGGCCGGGTCCAGGGCTGGCCCGCACCGTGTGGGGCAACCCTGAGCGCTACCGTGACTCCTACTGGGCGCGGTTCTGGCAGCAGGGGTACTTCTTCTCCGGAGACGGCGCGAAGTGGGATGCCGACGGCGACATCTGGGTGCTCGGCCGCGTCGACGACGTGATCAACGTGTCCGGTCACCGCCTGTCGACGATCGAGATCGAGAGCGCGCTCGTGTCGCATCCAGCGGTCGGCGAGGCGGGCGTCGTTGGTGTGACGGATGCCCTCACCGGGCAGGCCATCGCGGCGTACGTCATACCCGCCGCGGGTTCCCACGGTGCCGCGGCGGAGCATGCGGACTACTGGCTGGGACTTGCCGATGAACTTTCGGCGATGCTGCGTGCCCACGTGTCGAGTGAGATCGGGCCGATTGCGAAGCCCCGTGATGTGGTGGTGGTGCCGGACCTGCCGAAGACCCGGTCGGGCAAGATCATGCGGCGGCTGCTCGGAGACATCTCCGACGGGCGAACGCTCGGCGATGTGACCAGCCTGCAGGACGACACGGTTCCCGCACGGATCGAGCAGATCGTGCGGGCGCGCGCTTCATACCGCTGATCGAGTAACGCCCGAGTGAAGCGAGGCCATGTATCGAGATCGACCGCGCCCCGAATTGGGTGTGCTGGTCCGCAGCTTTCGCCCTGACTGCACCGCTAAACTGCAAGGTGAGTTTCCTTCTCCGAAAGTCGAGACCTGACCTCTCCATGACGAACCAACCTGCCGAAGCGGCGTCTGCACGACGTCGCGGCGTTTGGCGCAGGTTCGGGCGGGCCCCCGTCGTCGCAGCGGCAGTGATCGCGGCAGTGATCGCGGTCGGGGCAACTGGCAACGTTGGACAGACGTACGCACTGTGGTCGGATACGTCGACAGCACAGCCGCAGGTCGCGACCGCGGGGACTGTCACGGCCACGGCAGGCGCTAAAACGTCGACTGGCGCTTTTTCTGCGGGAGTGTTGACTCGCACAGACACCGCAAGCTTCACAAACAGCGGCACGGTGGCGGCGAACTACACGACCACCACTAAAGTCGCCACTCCCCTGTCGACCACCCTCGCCGGGCGCCTGACAGTACAGATCTGGCGAACGACAACGGCGGGGAGCTGCGTCCTGCCAGCCAATACACCTTCCTATGCATGGGGGGCAGCGGCACTGGCACTCTCCGGAACCCTCAACGCTCAAGCATCGGTTCACTACTGCGTGCGCACGACGCTCTCAAACCCTGTCGGGATCACGTCGGGGTCAACGGTCCTGGCCTCCCTGGAAACGGCCATGGCCAAAGGGGAATGGTCGAGCCTTGCTGCCACGCCTCTCCCGCAAACGTTCAGCGATGCAGCCCCGTCCGCCCCGACGGCCCTGAGGTTCTCCGGGACAACTGGTTTTTCGACAACGTTGGCATGGACCGCTTCAACCGATGATGTCGCGGTGACCGGATACGACGTGTATCGCGGCTCGACACTTCTCGGTTCGACCACGACGACATCATTCGTCGATACGACGGTGCGACCCTCCACCCAGTACAGCTATTCGGTTCGGGCTCGGGACGGAGCGGGTCAGTCGACGAGCTCTACCTCGATCACGCTCACGACTCCCGCGGTCAGCGCACCCACCGGCTACCACCAGCTCGTCAATACCAAGAGCCAGCTGTGCATGAACGCTGCCGGCACCGCCAACTTCTCCGCTCTGACACAGCAGAGCTGCAGCAGCCCGGCCAGCCTCAACCAGTCGTGGAACTTCACCGGTCCGAACGCCGACGGGTACTACACGGTGGCACCTCGGCTCACTCCGACGATCCTCTGGGACGTCGAGGGTGCTGCCGGGAACGACGCAGCCAGGGTGATCCTCCACCAGCCAAACTCGGGAACAAACCAGCAGTGGAGCGTCGTCGCGGTTGCATCCGGCGTCTACCAGTTTGTCGCTCGCAACAGCGGTAAGTGCCTCTCGGTCGTCGGAGCATCGAACACCATCGGTGCAACCTACGATCAGCAAACCTGCGACTCCTCGAACCCGGCACAGACCTTCAGCCTCCGGGCGGTGCCTGCTGGGGACACCCAGGCGCCGACAGCCCCGACCAGCCTGACTGCTGCAGCGGCAACAAGCACATCTGTGTCGCTCAGCTGGGCCGCTTCGACAGACAACGTCGGCGTCACGGGATACATCGTCTACCGGAACGGCACCGAGGTCGGCACGACGACCGCCTCCGTCCGGACGTTCACGCACTCTCCGGTTGCGGCAAACACGATGTACACGTACACGGTCCGCGCGAGGGACGCGGCCGGTAACATCTCGGCTGCGTCGAACTCGGCAACGGTGACAACTCCGCAATCGTTGCGCTGCTCCGCGCCTGACCCCAACAGCCCGGGTTACTGGCTGAACTACGCCTGGACCAACAACGCCAAGGACAACACCGCAGTCGCCGGTTACAGCCTGAGCGTCAACGGCACGCAAGTCACCGGGCTGAGCGACAGGTGGGCGGAAACCTTCGGGATTGACCCCTCCAGCGCCCACAACGCCGCACCGAACAACACCACGGTTCCTGTCACTGTGAAACAAAGGTTGACCAACGGCCAGGAGACGGTGATCGCGACGGGGACAGTGCGTCTTGCCACGGACCAGTGGGGCAACCGGCTCATTTACTGCGGATAGCCTCGACGCACGCGCGACTCGCCAAAGTGTTTGTTGTGTCAATCCCTCTATGGGACCAACCTGCCCCAATAGGCTGGGCCGATGAGATTTGGAACCTTCATCCCCCAGGGATGGCGACATGACCTTGTTGGAATCGGCACTCGCGACCAGTGGGAGACGATGAGCAGCCTGGCCGCCCACGCGGATGCCGGACCCTGGGAATCGATCTGGGTGTACGACCACTTCCACACCGTCCCGGTGCCGAGCGAAGAAGCAACGCACGAAGCGTGGACGCTGATGTCCGCCTTCGCCGCGACCACCAAGCGGGTACGCCTGGGCCAGATGTGCACGTGCATGAGCTACCGGAACCCGGCCTATCTCGCCAAGGTCGCCGCGACCATCGATGTCATCTCAGACGGACGCGTCGAGATGGGGATCGGCGGTGGCTGGTACGAACACGAGTGGCGCGCTTACGGCTACGGGTTCCCGAGCGCGGGCGACCGTCTTGGCCGTCTCAACGAGGGCGTCCAGATCATGAAGCAGGCGTGGGAGACAGGCACAGCGACCCTCGACGGCAAGCACTATCAGGTCGACGGCGCGATCGTCCGGCCGCTTCCGGTGCAGGAAGGCGGCATCCCGTTCTGGATCGCCGGCGGCGGGGAGAAGGTCACCCTGCGGATCGCGGCGAAGTATGCCCAATACACGAACTTCGACGGCTCCCCCGAGGGTTTCACACACAAGAGCGACGTTCTGCGCGGGCACTGCGAGAAGGTCGGCCGCAACTTTGACGAGATCGTGCGCAGCTCGAACTACAACATCGTCATCGCCGACACCGAAGCAGAGGTCGCGGAACGCCTCGACGCGATCCAGGCCCGGGTGACCCCGTACCTCGGTGAAGAGAAGGCCGCAGACTTCATGGCCGAGTACCGCAGCGGGAAGGCGCTCGGCGTCGGCACGCCCGAACAAATCGTCGAACGACTCTCCGGCATGAAGGAGAAGGGCCTCGCGTACGCGATCACCTACTTCCCCGAAGCCGCGTACGACCGGTCCGGCATCGAACTGTTCGAACGTGAGGTCATCCCGGCCCTGTCCTGACGGATGCCGTCACTCGACGACACAGAGAGCGACACAGAAGGCGTCACGGAATATCCCGTGGCGCCTTCCGCTTTCATTGGATCGGGTCAATGGCGACCGACCGTACATCCGCAACACGAAGGAAGCCACATGACAGTCCCCCTCATCAGCCGCACCGCCGAGACGAGCGCACCGATCCACGAGGTGCTCGCCGAGCGCTGGAGCCCCCGCTCCTTCGACTCGAGCGTCGAGGTTCCCGCTGAGAAGATCACGGCAGCCCTCGAGGCCGCCCGCTGGTCAGCATCCGCCGCGAACACACAGCCCTGGCGCTTCATCGTCGCCCGTCGCGGAACGACGGAGCACGCCACCATCGTCGAGAACCTCATGGGCTTCAACCAGGTCTGGGCGTCGTCAGCGCAGGTCCTCATCGTGAACCTCGCCGAGATCGCTGCCGAAGACGGCACACCGCTCCGCTGGTCGCAGTACGACCTCGGTCAGGCTGTCGCCAGCCTCACCGTTCAGGCACACCACGACGGCCTTCACGTTCACCAGATGGGCGGCATCGAGGTCGACGGCCTGCGGGCGGCGTTCGACATCGACGACAACCTCGAGCCGATCTCCGTGACGGCCCTCGGCGTGCTCGGAACCCCCGAAGCCCTCACGAGTGACGTTCTGCGTGAGCGCGAAGTCGCCCCACGCACTCGCCGCCCGCTCGAGGACCTCGTGCTGGTCAACGCCTGAGTTCACAGAGAAAGCCCGCGGCGCCCATGGAGGGCGGACGCGGGCTTCTTCGTTTTCGATCGGATTCGAGCGGATGCCGTTACACCGGCACCGCAACGGATCCGACGGTGAGCGAGTCGGAGACCGGGTCGAGGTCGACGCGAACCGTGTTGCCGTCGCGAATGCTGCCCTCGAGGATCGCTGTGGCGAGCCGGTCGTCGATCTCGTTCTGCATGAGCCTGCGAAGCGGCCGCGCCCCGTAGATCGGGTCGTACCCGCGTTCGGCGAGCCAGCTGCGGGCATCCGGTGTCACCGCAAGCTCCAGTCGACGCTCCTGCAGGCGACGCTGCAGGCGGTCGATGTAGAGCTCGACGATCTGGCTGAGGTCCTCCTCGGTGAGAGCGGAGAAGACGACGATGTCGTCGAGCCGGTTCACGAACTCCGGCTTGAACGCCTGCCGAACGAGGTTCTGCACCGCCTCTTCCTTCTCGGGCCACGACATCGACGGGTCCACGAGGAAGTGGGAGCCGAGGTTCGAGGTGAGGATGAGGATGGTGTTGCGGAAGTCGACGGTACGGCCCTGCCCATCGGTGAGCCGGCCGTCGTCGAGCACCTGCAGCAGAACGTCGAACACCTCCGGGTGGGCCTTCTCGACCTCGTCGAAGAGCACAACCGAGTACGGCCTGCGCCGCACGGCTTCGGTCAGCTGGCCGCCCTGTTCGTAGCCGACGTAGCCGGGAGGGGCACCGACGAGCCGGGAGACGGAGAACTTTTCGCCATACTCCGACATGTCGATCCGCACCATGGCCTTTTCGTCGTCGAAGAGGAACTCGGCGAGCGCCTTGGCGAGTTCCGTCTTACCGACGCCGGTGGGGCCGAGGAACATGAACGATCCCGTCGGCCGGTTGGGGTCTGAGATTCCCGCCCGCGTACGCCGAACGGCATCCGATACCGCCTTGACGGCCTGCTTCTGCCCCACGAGCCTCTTGCCGAGTTCGGTTTCGAGGTGCAGCAGCTTCTCGGTCTCGCCCTGCAGCAGCCTGCCGACCGGGATACCGGTCCACGCGGCGATCACGGCGGCGATGTCGTCAGCGGTGACCTGGTCGTTGACCATGAGCGGCCCGTCGTTCTCGGCCTGCTCCGCCTCACGCAGTTCGCGCTCCATCACCGGAATCTCGCCGTAGAGCAGTCGCGACGCCTTCTCGAGGTTGCCCTCACGCTGGGCACGATCGGATGCCACACGGGCCGCGTCGAGTCGCTCCTTCAGCTCACCGACTCGGTTGAGGTTCGCGCGCTCTTTCTCCCAGCGCGCCTGCAACTCAGAGAGGGTGGCCTGGCGTTCCTTAAGGTCCTCACGCAGCTTCGCGAGGCGCTCCTTGGACGCGTCGTCCTTCTCCTTCTTGAGAGCGAGCTCCTCGAGCTTGAGCCGGTCGACACTGCGGCGCAGTTCGTCGATCTCCACCGGCGACGAGTCGATCTCCATCCGCAGGCGTGAGGCTGCTTCGTCGATGAGGTCGATCGCCTTGTCCGGCAGCTGGCGGGATGGAATGTAGCGATTCGAGAGGGATGCCGCGGCCACGAGGGCGGAGTCGGCAATTGTCACCTTGTGGTGGGCTTCGTAGCGCTCCTTGAGCCCGCGCAGGATCGCGACGGTGTCTTCGACGCTCGGCTCTCCGACGTACACCTGCTGGAACCGCCGCTCCATGGCGGCATCCTTCTCGATGTATTCGCGGTATTCGTTGAGTGTCGTCGCCCCGATCATCCGGAGTTCACCGCGCGCGAGCATGGGCTTGAGCATGTTCGATGCGGCAACGCTGCCCTCACCGGCGCCCGCACCCATGAGGGTGTGGAGCTCGTCGATGAAGGTGATGATCTGGCCCTGGGCGTCGTTGATCTCCTGCAGTACGGCCTTGAGCCGCTCCTCGAACTCACCGCGGTACTTGGCACCGGCGACGAGCGCTGACAGGTCGAGTGACACGAGTTGCTTGTTCTTGAGCGACTCGGCGACGTCACCGGCAACGATCCGCTGGGCGAGCCCCTCGACGACGGCGGTCTTGCCGACGCCGGGCTCCCCGATGAGAACGGGGTTGTTCTTGGTGCGACGGGTGAGCACCTGACTGACACGACGGATTTCGGCATCCCGACCGATCACCGGGTCGAGCTTGCCCGACCGGGCGACCTCGGTGAGGTTGACGCCGTACAGTTCGAGGGCGCTCTTTTGCTCGCCCTGCGGTTGCTGACCCGGTTGCATGCGGCCTCCTTGAGGAATTCTAAAAGTTGAGTCGTTATGACTCAAGTTTACCGCGTCCGCTTCGCGCATGCCAGCGGCGGGATCTTCTAGGCTGATACAGCCAGCGAACTCCCAGAGAATCGAGCAGACATGCCCTCCGCCGACGTCATCGTGATCGGCCTCGGCTCGATGGGTGGGGCTGCAGCCAATGCCCTCGCCCAGCGCGGTCTCTCGGTGCTGGGCTTCGAACGATTCTGGCCGTCTCACGACCGGGGCTCCGCGCACGGCGGAACCCGGATCATCCGCCAGTCATACTTCGAGGGCGTCGAATACGTCCCCCTCCTGCGGCGCGCCTATGAGGGGTGGCGGCGGCTTGAAGACCAGGCCGATTCGAAACTGGTGACGATCACCGGTGGGATCTACATCGGTGATCCTGAGGAAGAGACCTTCACCGGTGCCCTCTCCTCTGCCCGGCAGTGGAGCCTTCAGCATGAAGTACTGTCGAGCGACGAGATCACCGAGCGGTTCCCGGCGATGCGCCCGGCCGCACACGCCGTCGGCCTGTTCGAGGAGAACGCCGGTTTCGTGGATCCTGAGCGGACGACGGCCGCCAACATTCGCGTGGCGACCGAGCACGGCGCCCGTTTGCATTTCGGCGAGGCCGTCCTGTCGTGGACGGCAACGCGCGGCGGTGGAGTCGAGGTGGTGACCGACATGGAACGTACGGAGCGGACCGGCTCGTGGTCGCACCCGGAGCGTGGTCAGCCCAAGTGTTGGGTGAGATCGGTGCGCCAGTGACACCCGAGCGTCAGGTCATGTACTGGTTCCAGCCCGGGTACTCCCCCGGCCGACCGGTGTTCGAGGACTACGCCGTCGGCAGGCAACCCGTCTTCATCGAGCGCACCGACGGGAACGACCAGGTCTACGGCTTTCCGATCGCCGATGGATCGGGCGGTGGGATCAAGATCGGGTTCTTCCACGACGAGCGCCCCACCGATCCGGATACGGTCGACCGCACGGTGCTGCCTTTCGAAGTCGCACGGATGCAGTCGCGCGCGCTCGAACTGTTTCCCCACCTGACCGGCCAGCTGCTGCAGGCGAAAACCTGTCTGTACCCCAGCGCGCCCGATGACCACTTCATGATCGGACTTCACCCGGAGCACTCGCAGGTGACGGTCGCAACGGGCTTCGGTGGGCATGGCTTCAAATTCGTCCCGGTGGTCGGCGATATCGTCGCCGACCTCGCGACACGCGGGCGGACCGATCTGCCGATCGGCCTGTTCGACCTGGAACGCCCGGGTCTTCAGGGCTGAGCACTCCGGCAACGAGAATGGCCCGCTCCCCTGGGGGCACAGGGAGGCGGACCATTATCGTTCTGCGGAGAACCGCAACCTTTCGATTATCAGCCAGTGACTGGCCCACGGGGCGGAATCATGCCCGTGTCGTCGTTATCGAGATAGGAATCGGCCGGAACCGCCCCCTGCGAATCATCGACACCGGGGTCGGCTGACGACGCCGCATACTCGCTCGCGGACTCCTCGCCGGTCACGTTGCCTGGCTTGGTCTCGTCGAAATCGTCAAGGATGCCGTTGGTTTGGTCGAACGGGTGGGCGGGGTCACCGAGCGCTCCAGCGTTGTCGGCGTCCAGGTCTGCAGATTCGGAACCGGTATTCACTCCGGCTTCCGTGCGATCAGCACGGCTGACTTCACCGTCAGCGTCGTTGATCTTCAGCTGGTCTTCGATGTCTCGTGAATCACTCATACCTCGACGCTACGCGGCAGAAAACCGGCAGCAAGGCCCTTGACAGCCGCGAGCGGGGTTCCGGACGCCTCAGCCGACGAGGGCCGGAATCACTTTGTACTGCGAACCGCGGTGTTCCTCTGGGAGCCGATCACCGCGCCCGTGCAGCTTGTTGCGGAACGTACCCTCGGTGTAATCGGAAGGGTAGGCGTCCCGCGCCTGCAGTTCGGGGATCACGAACTCGACGATGTCCTCGAACGAGCCGGGCGTGATCGCGTAGGCGAGGTTGAAGCCGTCGACATCTGTCTCGTCGACCCACGACTGTAACTGGTCGGCCACCTCGGCGCCTGAGCCGACGATGCGGGTTCCGAGCCCACCGATGCCGGCCCACGCGGCGATGTCACGCACCGTCCATTCGCTTCCGTCTTCGGATGCCGCCTGGAAGTTCGCGACGGCGGACTGGATCGCGTTGCTCTTCACATCGCCGATCGGGGCATCGAGGTCGTACTGCGACAGGTCGACTCCCATCCACCCAGACATGAAGACGAGGGCTCCCTCTGCACTCGCGTATTGCTGGTAGTCCTCGTGCTTCGCCTTCGCCTTCTCCGGGGTCTCATCGGTGATGATCGTCACCAGCTGATAGATCTTCGCGGAGTACCGGTCGCGACCGGCCGCTTCGAGGGCATCCCGGATCTTCGACACGGTCGCCTTGAGCACCGCCTTGGTGGGTGAGCCGACGAAAATCGCCTCGGCGTTCTCGGCGGCGAACTGCACACCGCGACCGGATGCGCCCGCCTGGAAGATCACCGGTGTGCGCTGCGGCGACGGCTCTGACAGGTGAATGCCTGGCACCGTGTAGTTCTTCCCGTAGTGGCCGATTTCGTGCACCTTGGCCGGGTCGGTGAAGACACCTGTTTCGCGGTCGCGGACGACGGCGTCGTCCTCCCACGAGCCCTCCCACAGCTTGTAGAGCACCTCGAGGTACTCGTCAGCGATGTTGTAGCGCTCGTCGTGCTCGATCTGGTCGTCATGCCCCATGTTCCTGGCAGCGCTCGGCAGGTAACCGGTGACGACGTTCCAGCCCACCCGGCCCTTGGTGAGGTGATCGAGCGTCGAGAGGCGCCGCGCGAACGGGTACGGGTGCTCGTAGGCCGTGCCGGCGGTGATGCCGAAGCCGAGATTTTCGGTCACGGCGGCCATCGCCGAGACGAGCAGGAGCGGGTCACTCACCGGGACCTGGGCTCCGTTGCGGAGGGCGGCTTCGTTGCTGCCGCCGTAGACGTCGTAGGTACCGAGCACGTCGGCGATGAAGAGACCGTCGAACTTGCCGCGTTCAAGCAGCTTGGCGAGTTCCGTCCAGTAGCTGAGGTCGGTGTACCTGTGCGACTGGTCGTCCGGGTGGCGCCACAGCCCAGGGGACTGGTGGGCGACGCAGTTCATGTCGAAGGCGTTGAAACGGATGTGACGAGGCATGGTTCCATGGTGCGCGCCCAGCCGGGCCGGGTCGAGCGGAGCCGCAACACGGCGTCACACAGGCGCGGCAAGCACCCGTTCGTAGACCGCGATCATCCGCTCGGTCTGGAAGCTCTGCCGGAATTCCTGGCTTGCCTGCGGCTCAACCACGAGCCGGGATCCGGATTCCACGTCAGCGGCCACCACTCGGATCACTTCGGCGAGCGCTTCGATCGAACCGTCCTCAGGCTGCCAGTAGATCCCGTCGGGCAGCTCGCCCGCGATGTTCGGATCGCTCACGATCGACGGGGTACCGAGCGCCGCCGCCTCGAAGACCGTCATGCCCTGGGTTTCGAAACCGATCGAGGTCTGCACGAGCGCATCTGCCGACGCAATGGCGGCGAGTGCTTCGGCATACGGCACCTTGCCCGCGAACACGACATTGCCCTGAAGCCCGTTCTCACGGACGAAGGCCTGGGCCTTGGCCAGCAGCAGTCCAGCGCCGTAGAGCCGGAACTCGGCATCGACACCGGACTCAACGATCGCCTCGAGGTATTCGAGAATGCGTTTCTCGGAACTCATCCGGCCCATCCAGACGAACAGGGGCCTGCCCGCCGAGCGTGGTGGAGCCTCCTGGAGCACCTGCTCGACCACGGCGTCATCCGCCCCGGTGAGAATCACCTCGACGTCGGACGCAGCGCCTCTGCGTTCCAGAAGCGCGGCGAAGTGTCCGCTCGGAGCGATCGAGGCATTCGCACGCAGCGCCAGTTCGTTGAGGTACGCCCACGCGCTGGGCGGCATGCTGGAGCGCGCCGGTTTGAGCACCCGGTGTTCCCACCACAACAGGGCTCTGATCGCCACTTTCGGGAACGGAACGACCTGTTCGATTCCGAACTCCATGTGGTTGTGGAAGGTGTGCACAGCACGGATGCCGTGCCTCGCGGCGAATCGGTATCCGAGCATCGCGCTCCAGAAATCAGCCTGCACATGTACGACGTCGACGGGCGGCCGACCGGCCAGCGCCCGGTCGATCCGACGGTCGATCCTGCGGCTCACGAGCGTCATCGAGTACTCGCGGTCGAGCGTGATGGGAATCGACGGCGTGTCGATGTAGTCGGGGCTGCCGGGGTGCTCGCGATGCATCCTGGGCGCACAGACCGTCACCGTGTGGCCGGCCTGCTCGAGGAACCGCTTCTGCAATCTGATCGAGACCTGCACTCCGCCGAGAGAATCCGCGTGCTGGTCGCTGAACATCAGTATGTGCATGGTGCCTCAAGCGTATCTGGCCATCACCCCCCGATACCTTCGACCTCTTCGAGCGCTTCGAGCAGGGAACCTTGCGCAAAGCCGAACCAGTCGTAGAGGCTCTCGACGTACCCCGCGTCGGGGTTCTCCATTTCGCCGTCCTCGGTGACGGTGGCGATGCCGAGGCTCGTGGCGAGCACAAGCCTCAGGTCGGTGAGCGTCCCGAGCCAGTACATCGCGTACTCACGATCGAGCTCAACGAGATGCATGTCTCCGTCAGCCGTGTGCTTCTTTCGCGCGAAGTCGAACGACGTCAGAACGCCCCTCGCGTTCTCCACCTTGCGGTCGATGAGCCCGTCGAGGGTGTAGCGACGGAATTCGTCCGCCGCCTCGGGATCGTCGGAATAGGCATCCGGAAAGAGCCGCGCGAGCACCGTCGGGTCGACGTCGGCCTCCCCCTCCTTGACCCGCTCGAGCAGGCCGATGATCTGCTGCACGAGGTCGGTGAACAGCGCGACTTCCTGCGCCTCGAATTCAGCGAGAAGATCGCCCCCGGATGTCGCGTCGAACGCTCTCATTCCGGCACCTTCGCCAGGGTTGCGAGAAGCCCGTACCCATGGAGGGCGACGACGTGCCGCTCCATCTCTTCGCGGCTTCCGGTTGCGACGACGGCCTTGCCGGAGTTGTGAACCTGCAGCATGAGCTCTTCGGCGCGGGTCCGTGAGAAGCCGAAGTAGCTGCGGAACACCCACGACACGTACGTCATGAGGTTCACCGGGTCGTCCCAGACGATGGCGTTCCAGGGCGTGCCGAGCGTGAGGGACTCGGAGAGGTCCAGGCGGTGGTCAAGTTGCGGCACTCTTCCAGCTTCGCACGCTCGCCCGCCAATGCAATGCCCCGATAGTCTCGGAAGGTCGGCGATCAACGCCGCGGTATGCGTCACAGTGGAGGCTCGGATGTTGAAGTTGGGTGTGAAGGCGTCGGCGGAGCAGTTCGGGCCACGCGATCTCGTAGAGCTCGGTGTCTCGGCCGAGGAGCACGGATTCGACAGTGTCACGGTGAGCGACCACTTCCAGCCGTGGCGCCACAACGGCGGCCATGCCCCGTTCTCCCTCGCCTGGATGACCGCCGTCGGTGAACGGACCGAGCGCATCCAGATCGGAACCTCCGTGATGACGCCGACGTTTCGGTACAACCCGGCGGTCGTCGCCCAGGCTTTCGCCACCATGGGTTGCCTCTACCCGGACCGTGTGTTCCTCGGTGTCGGTACCGGAGAAGCACTCAACGAGATCGCGACCGGCTACAAAGGAGAGTGGCCGGAATTCAAGGAGCGGTTCGCCCGCCTCCGCGAATCCGTCGACCTCATGCGCCAGTTGTGGGTCGGCGACCGGGTCGACTTCGACGGCGAGTACTACTCCACCAAGGGAGCATCGATCTACGACGTGCCCGATGGCGGCATCCCCGTCTACGTCGCCGCGGGCGGACCGGTCGTCGCCCGCTACGCCGGTCGCGCTGGTGACGGTTTCATCTGCACGTCGGGAAAGGGCATGGAGCTCTATACCGAGAAGCTTCTCCCCGCTGTCGCGGAGGGCGCCGGAAAGGCTGGCCGTGACGTCGCCGCCATCGACAAGATGATCGAGATCAAGATCTCGTACGACACCGACCCCGACGTCGCCCTGGAGAACACCCGCTTCTGGGCACCCTTGTCACTGACTCCGGAGCAGAAGCATTCCATCGACGACCCGATCGAGATGGAAGCGGCCGCTGACGCGCTTCCGATCGAACAGGTTGCGAAGCGCTGGATCGTCACGAGCGACCCCGATGAAGCCGTCTCATTGATCAAGCCGTACATCGACGCGGGTCTCAATCACCTCGTCTTCCATGGACCCGGTCACGACCAGAAGCGATTCCTCGATCTCTTCTCTCGAGACATCGCACCCAGGCTGCGCGACCTGGCCTGATTTCCATCCCGCACGGGAACATCCCCGGGCCCCGATGACTTGGAGACCCTATGACAACTCTTGGACTTATCGGAGCCGGCAACATCGGCTCCCAGCTCGCACGCGCCGCCGTCGCTCACGGCTATGACGTCGTCGTCTCGAACTCTCGCGGCCCTGAGTCGCTCACCGAACTCGTTCTCGAGCTCGGTGAGAAAGCGACGGCGGGGACAACAGCGGATGCCGCACGTGCGGACCTCGTTGCCGTTGCGATCCCGCTCAAAGCGGTCGACAGCATCCCGGCCGATCTGCTCGACGGCAAGATCGTTCTGGACACGAGCAACTACTACCCGCAGCGCGACGGCAACATCGACGCACTCGACGCCGAGGAGACGACCGTCTCCGAGCTGGTCCAGGCACACTTCTCCGGCGCGCGACTGGTGAAGGCGTTCAACCACATCCAGTCCGATGCCATCACCGACGAAGCTCAGTCAGCGGGAACCGCCGAGCGTCGCGCCCTCATCGTCGCGAGCGACGACGACGAAGCGAAGGCCGTCGTCGCGGAGTTCATCGATACGGTCGGTTTCGACGTGCTCGACATCGGTCCGCTGAGTGAGACCTGGCGCATCCAGGTCGGCACGCCGGCGTACGGCCCGCGTCGCGACCGCGAAGAACTCGAGATCGACATCGCCCAGGCCCAGCGGCCCTCCGGCTCCTGACGATCAGCGCCTCGTCGACACGGTCACCGTGAACTTGCTGTTGCGGCCCAGCTGACGAGTCGGTCCGACGAGTCGCTCGAGGACCGATCGGTAGCCCAGGTGTGAATTCCACACCGTCCACAGCTCGCCGCCCGGCTTCAACACGCGTGCCGCGTCGGCGAACAGCTTTTCGGCGATGCCCGCGTACACCGTGGCGCCCACGTGGAACGGCGGGTTCAGCAGGATGAGTTCTGCTGAGCCTTCCGCCCACCCCGAAAGCCCGTCGTCCCGCACCACGATGATCCGGTTCGCGACCCCGTTGGCCTGCGCGGTCTCGCGAGCGGATGCCACGGCGGCCGCAGACTGGTCGGTAGCGGTCACATGCAGGTCGGGCCGGGCGCGGGCGAGCGCCGTCGCGATCACTCCGGTTCCGCAACCGAGGTCGATGGCGTGCTCGGCTGCCGGGAGCTGGTCGAGGAAGCCGAGCAGGAACCGTGTGCCGATATCGACCTTCGTTCCGGCGAACGCGGCACCATGGGCGCACACCACGAGGTCGAGGTCCGGGTGAAGTTCGCGGGCGGGCCAGGTCGGGTCCCCGGTCGGTGGCGATGGTTCGCGTGCGACGAGCACACGCGATTTCTGCTGCGCGAGCTGCGCCGTCACCGACTCGAAATGTCTGCCGAGCACATCGTTCATGGCGCGGGTCATGTGCTTGACCCGCCCACCCGCGTACACCGTGACATCCGCCGCCGCATGCCGGGCGATCAGTTCGGTGATCTCGGCGAGAGCATCCAGTGATCGCGGCAACTGCAGAAGCACAACGCGTGCACCGGCGACAACGGATGCCTCGAGCGGCGTGGTCGAGAAGCTGTCGCTGAGCGAGAGCATCTCGGCGTTGTTGGCGAGGGCCCGTTCGCCGGACAACTCGTCCTGGTGAGTGCGGATGCCGGTGGCCCCTGCATGCGCCGCTCCGAGCGTCAGCGCCCCGTACCGGTCCCCGATGACGGTGATTTCGCCCGGGACCGCCGCTGCGATGTCCGAACCGGCGGTCTCGAGGAGCAGCCGATCGGTGGCGTCGGCGGCAAACAGGTTGGGGCTTTCGACATCGGGCCAGCGTCGGAGCCGGTCGAATGCGAAGTCAGTCACCTGTTCAGGGTAACGGTGCTGCGCTGACGGTTCAGGTGGTCGCCGTCGGAGCAGTCGTCGGTTCTGTGGTGACGGGCCGTTCACGGAACGCGTGCGCCATCCACCACCAGCTCAGCAGGCCGATGGCGGCGTTGAACAGAAGGCCCAGGAGGAGGAACAGCACACCGAGGCCGATCAGCGGCGTGAAGTCGAAGCTTTCCAGCCCCGGGATGCCGTCGGGTGCGCCGAAGTCCTCGTCGGTGTCGAAGCCGGACGGGAACATGCCGAAGAGTCCCGAGAACGGCGCACTCAGTGCGCTGACCAGCCAGCTCGCGGCGACAGCAATACCGAGACCGCTCCACGTGACAGCGACCGGACGGTTCACCCGGCGGCTGCGAAGGATCCAGACGCTGGAAAGGTAACCGAGGATCCAGAGGATCACGCCGAGGATGAACGAGCCGATCAGCCATGGAAGGGCCATCGACCACGCGTCCGCAATGAACTGGTCGGTCACGTCCTGACCGACGTCACCGTTCATCGAGAAGTCGTCGGGGTTGTTCCTCGCGATATAGGAGAACAGCGTGCCGAAGAACGCACCGAATGCCGCAATGATGAGTGGAATGACGGCGAGTGTGAAGCCGATGCTCATGAGGGTGAACGACACAGCCCCGGCGAGCATGGCGCCGCCCCTCTGCCGTGAACCCAGCGGCGGCCGGGGCGGTACGGGGGGACCGCCGGGAACGCTCGCGAGGTACGGCGGCTGAGCCTGCGGATACGCGGTCTGCGCCGGGTATCCGGGCTGGGGCGGATAGCCCTGGCGCTGCCCCTGCTGCGGATAACCAGGCTGCTGATATCCCTGCTGCCATCCCGGCTGCTGCGGGTAGCCCTGCTGCTGTGAGTAACCCTGCTGCTGCGGATAGCCGGGCTGCTGGATCGGGCCCGGTGCCGGCGCCGCAGGGGAGTGCGGGGGCGGCGGCGGAGAACCTGGGGGCGGCGCGAGAGGTGAACCCGGCGGCGGACCGGCGGGCTGGCCACCGGCCTGCGCCGGTGTGGATTCTGCCCCGCTGTTGGGCGTCGACGGTGCGGCGTCGTCGCGGTCTTTCGATTCGTGTTCGCTCATGCGGTCAGCTTAACGAGAGGCACGAACGGGCGTAACCCACCCTGGGTACCGTTCGGGATGGCACGGGAGTACCGGTCGAGCGGGTCAGCGCTGGAACGGCCGCCAGACGACGACCTCGGTGCGCCGCTGGGCGCGGGTACCGCTCTTGAGCGGGATCACGTCGCCCTGCGCACCTGCAGCAAAGACGCGACGGCCGGGCGACTTGACGAATTCCTCGGCCAGGGCGTGTTCGAGATCGCGAACCCGACCACGCAGCGCGACGACCTCGTTCTCGAGCGCCAGAATGCGAGCGATGCCCTCGAGGCTCACGCCTTCGGCGCTGAGCCGGGCGACCTCGCGCAACTGGACGACATCCCTCATCGAATACCGACGGGACTTGCCTGCGGTCCGGGTGGGAGAGACGAGGCCGAGCCGGTCGTACTGCCGCAGGGTCTGCGGGTGCATTCCGGCCAGCTCGGCCGCCATCGCGATCGCGAAGATCGGCGAATTCTCGTCCATGATTGCTATCCCCTTGCCCGGAGGATCAGGTCGTCACGCGGGTTTTCGTGCGGTTCGAGTTCGTGGAACTTCTCGAGTGCCGCTCGAGCTTCTGCACTGAGGTGCGACGGCACAGCGACCTGGACGACGGCGAGCAAATCGCCCGTGCCCTTCGATGTCGCGACGCCGCGTCCCTTCACCCGGAGCACGCGCCCGGATGGAGTACCCGGCGCGACACGCAGCCGCACCGGTTCGCCACCGAGGGTCGGTACTTCGATGGTCGCACCGAGCGTCGCCTCGACGAACGTCACAGGAACGTTGACCCGGAGGTTCAACCCGTCACGCTCGAATACCGGGTGCTTGCGCACCGAGACGGTCAGCACGAGATCGCCGGCGGGGCCGCCGTCTGGGGACG
Organism: Mycetocola sp. TRD_SC_2; assembly: GCF_055361225.1. NCBI lineage: Bacteria > Bacillati > Actinomycetota > Actinomycetes > Micrococcales > Microbacteriaceae > Mycetocola > Mycetocola sp. TRD_SC_2. The sequence continues at coordinate 2,742,919 of NZ_CM143954.1, forward strand.
GATAACCCTTGCCACGCAGTTTGATCTTCTGACCGTCAGAAATGCCCGCCGGGATGTTGACCTTGATCGTTCGCCCCTCAGCGGTCTGCAGGGTGATCTGATCGCCCTTGGTCGCCGTGAGGAAATCGATCGTGGTGGATGCCGTGACGTCGCGGCCCGGGGTCGGCCCACCGAAGCCACGGTACCCGCCGCTCGGCTGGCCGAAGCCACCCCGGCCGAAGACTCCGCCGAGGATGTCCTCGAAGTCGGCCTGCTGGTAACTGGAACTCGTCCCGCGTGCGCCGCCTCCGAACATCCCGCCGAAGACGTCGTCGAAGCCGCCGTTCGCTCCTCCGCCACCAGGGGCGGTGAACCGAGCGCCGGAGCCCATTGCCCGGACAGCATCGTACTCCTTGCGCTGCTCGGGGTCGCTGAGCACCGAGTAAGCCTCGCTCAGCTCCTTGAACTTCGCTTCGGCCTGCACGTCGCCGGCGTTGGAGTCCGGGTGATACTTGCGGGCAAGCTTGCGGTAGGTCTTCTTCAGGTCAGCGGCAGTGACATCCTTCGTCACGCCGAGAACCTTGTAGAAGTCCTTGTCGAACCAGTCCTGACTTGCCATCGCGCCTACTCAGCGGGAACGGCGACGACAACCTTCGCCGCACGCAGGAGTGTCGAACCGATGGTGTAACCGGTCTCGACAACGTCGAGGATGGTTTCGGTTTCGACGCCAGGCGTCGGCTGCTGGAAGATCGCCTCGTGGAGGTTGTGATCGAAGGGTTCGCCCTTCACCCCGAACGGAGCGAGACCGAGCTTCTGAATGCTTGTGCGGAGCTTCGCGGCGATCGCTGAGAACGGGGTGTCGTCCTCGAGGTCGCCATGCTTCTCAGCGCGATCCAGGTCATCGAGCACCGGCAGGAGCACCTTCACGACGTCGCCGGTCAAGCGCTCACGCTCGACCTCGCGGTTCGCCTCGGTGCGCTTACGGTAGTTCGCGTACTCAGCGCTGACGCGCTTGAGGTCAACGAGGTGCTCGTGCTCGGGTTCGGCGTCTGCAACGCGCTCGGCGTCCACGTCGCCGTCGAGGCCGTCGGCCTGCGCTGCGTCGAGGATGTCCTGAACGGTCAGTTCGTCGTCGGTTGTTTCGGGCAGTTCGGAGTCCACCTGCGACTCAGGGTCGGAAGCAATCGCTTCCGACCCCTCGTTCACTGGCTGAACCTCGTCACCGTCTTCTGGAGTCGGGTTCGTGTCAGTCATTGTTACTTCTTGTCGCCTTCCTCGTCGTCCACAACTTCTGCGTCAACGACATCCTCATCGGATGCCGCGTCAGCCGGCTGCTCGGCACCGTCGGCGGGTGCCGACTCGGCTTGCTGGGCCTGCGAGTAGATCGCTTCGCCGAGCTTGACCTGGCTCTCGTTGAGCTTGTCGTACGCGGTCTTGACCGCGGCCTCGTCGTCGCCGGCAAGAGCCGACTTGAGTGCGTCGACATCGCCCTGGACTTCGCTCTTGACGTCGTCGGGGAGCTTGTCGTCGTTCTCCTTGATGAGCTTGTCGATCGAGTAGGCGAGCTGCTCGGCCGTGTTGCGGGTCTCGGCTGCCTCGCGGCGGGCCTTGTCCTCAGCAGCGTGCTCTTCAGCTTCGCGAACCATCCGCTCGATGTCTTCCTTCGCCAGCGAGGATCCGCCGGCGATCGTCATCGACTGCTCCTTGCCGGTGCCCTTGTCCTTCGCGGACACGTGCACGATGCCGTTGGCGTCGATGTCGAAGGTGACCTCGACCTGCGGGATGCCACGGGGCGCGGGGGCGATGCCGGTCAGCTCGAAGGTTCCGAGGTTCTTGTTGTCGCGGGTGAACTCGCGCTCGCCCTGGAAGACCTGGATCGCGACGGACGGCTGGTTGTCGTCCGCCGTGGTGAAGGTCTCGCTGCGCTTGGTCGGGATGGCCGTGTTGCGCTCGATGAGCTTGGTCATGATGCCGCCCTTGGTCTCGATACCGAGAGACAGCGGGGTGACGTCGATGAGCAGAACGTCCTTGCGCTCGCCCTTCAGCACGCCGGCCTGGAGAGCGGCGCCGACGGCGACGACCTCGTCAGGGTTGACACCCTTGTTCGGGTCCTTGCCACCGGTCTCCTGCTTGACCAGGTCATAGATGGCGGGCATACGGGTCGATCCACCGACGAGCACGACGTGTGCGATGTCGTTGACCGAAACGCCGGCCTCGCGGATGACGTCCTGGAACGGCTTCTTGGTGCGGTCGACGAGGTCGCTCGTCATCTGCTCGAACTGTGCGCGGGTGAGCGTCTCGTCGAGGTTCGCGGGGCCGTTCTCCGTGAGGGAGAGGTACGGCAGCTGGATCGAGGAGGACATGCCGGAGGACAGTTCCTTCTTGGCCTGCTCAGCGGCTTCCTTGAGGCGCTGCTTGGCGATTTTGTCGTTCGAGACGTCGACGCCCGTGGTCTCCTTGAAGCGCTTGATGAGGTGCTCGACGACGCGCTGGTCCCAGTCGTCTCCACCGAGGCGGTTGTCGCCGGAGGTCGCGCGGACCTGAATGGTCGAGAAGTCGTCGTCCTTGCCCACTTCGAGCAGCGAGACGTCGAAGGTTCCTCCACCGAGGTCGAAGACGAGGATGAGCTCGTCTTCCTTGCCCTTGTCGAGGCCGTAAGCGAGAGCTGCAGCGGTCGGCTCGTTGATGATGCGGAGAACGTTGAGTCCGGCGATCTCGCCGGCTTCCTTCGTGGCCTGGCGCTCAGCGTCGTTGAAGTACGCGGGAACCGTGATGACGGCATCCGTCACCGTGTCGCCGAGGTACTGCTCTGCGTCGCGCTTGAGCTTGGCGAGGATCCGTGCCGAAATCTCCTGGGGGGTGTACTTCTTCTCGTCGACGGCGAAGGACCAGTCGGTGCCCATGTGGCGCTTGACCGATGCGATGGTGCGGTCGACGTTGGTGACGGCCTGGCGCTTCGCGGTCTCACCGACGAGCACCTCGCCGTCCTTCGTGTATGCGACCACCGATGGGGTGGTGCGGAGTCCCTCTGCGTTTGCGATGACGACTGGTTCACCACCTTCGAGAACGGCCACACAGGAGTTGGTGGTTCCGAGGTCAATTCCTACTGCACGTGCCATGTGTTATTTCTCCTTTAGGACCGGTCAGGGTCTGTTTCGATGTTGGCCGGGATGCGGCCCGCTAGAAAAGTTCGTGACGCTCACTCATAGTTGAGCGGCGATGACTCAAGTTTACCGGCAGTCATTCTCGTGTCAACTTCTCACGGCAAATCTTGAGCCTTCTCGACTCAAGTTCCGCTGCCCTTTTGAACATGAAAGGAGGGCGAGCGGACTTTCGCCCACTCGCCCTCTTTTTCGTGACGGATGCCGTCAGTCAGCCCGGCGAACGGCGGCCGCGATCCCTGCCACCACGAGAACGACGCCCCCGGCGACGAGTGCCGCGATTACCCACGTGGTCGGGTCGAGAACGAACGGGACGATCGCGTTCGTCACCATGAAGGCGGCAAACACCAACAGGATCACGCCCCAGAAGATGGTGCCGAAGCGTGGCCGGAGCCGGTCGCTGTCGACGTTTGACTGGAGGGTGGTGTCGGTGTCGGTCGACTGGGTGCCGAACAGGACCTCCGTGGCATCCGCGTCACCGGTCGATGGTGGGAACGGTCGCGTGTCGCTGTTGTTGTTGTTGTTGTTGTCGCTCATCGTGAGCTCCTTCGGGCGTCGCTGATGTCGACGCTGCCGGCGCCGAGCCAGATTCGGACGGTTGTCGTGTCACTGTCGGTCGTGTTCCCGAAACGGACGACCTCACGGTAGAGCGGAGCGCCACGTTCCCGGAGGTCGCCGTCGTCATCGGTGTAGCTGATCCCTGCAACACCACCGGAGACCTCGAGGATCACGGGCGCGTCGTCGGGGAGTTCGAGGGTGACGGTACCTGCGCCGAGCCAGAACTCCACGAGCCCTCCGGTTTCGGCGCCGCGGTCATCGAGTGCGGTGAGGTCGAGGGTGGGCGACCCGGCGCCCATCGAGAATCCGGTAGATGATCCGGGAGCCGCGTCTGTCACTTCCCAGATCTTGTCTCCGACGGCTGCGATCGACGTGCCCCGCGGGAAGACTCCCACAAAGAGAAGTACGAGGATGGCGACGACGGCAAAGAAACCCAGCGCACCGCTCTCTTTTCCACGGATGCCGGAAAGGATCGTCGCGAGGGCGATCACTGCCAGCGCGCCTCCGACGCCGATGAGGAGAGCCGTGTCAGAGAACTCGGTGTAGCCGAGTCCGATCGTCAGGAACACTCCAGCGAGGAGTGAGAGGCCGAGCGCGATGGAGACGAACGCCGCTCCGGGCTGGCGTCGACGGTATCGTTCCTCGTGCTCGCGGCGGAGACGGGCCCGCTCGGCGTCACGAATCCGGCGCTGTGCTTCTTTCTCAGCCGAATTCCGTGACGGATCCCAGACGGCACCGATCACGGTTGGCGCTGCTCCCGCTCCGGTGTGTGCCGCCTCGGGGCTCTCGTACCAGACTCCGGAGGGCGCAGCGCTGGGGCTGTTCGCCGGGAAGGCGGTGCCTGTTCCCGTGCCCGCGCTTGGCGCAGAGCCGGGTGTGGCGGGATCGGAGGAGTCGGGCCCGGCATCCGTGCCTGAAGGGGTGCTCGGTGCTGCCGCATTCATCCAGAAGTCGTCGTGTGAGCGGGGCGCCTGCGCGGGTGCCGCGGGAGCGCCCTCGGTCACGCGCTTCGCGATGACGACGGTGAGCCAGATCAGGCCGGCGAGAAGGGCGAGGATCCAGCCCGTGCGGAAGGTGGATTCGAGCCACTCCGGCATGTTCCAGAAGCCCGGGGTGCCCTGCCACCACAACCCGCGCATGAACGGGAGGAAGGTGAGGACGATGAGCACGACGATGGCGACCGCCGCCGGATCGAAGATGCCCTTGAGCGCACGCTCGGCGTGGATACGACCGGAACTGTCGGGAAGCAGCGCCCACGCGACGGCGTAGAGGAAGAGGACGGGCCCTCCGAGAAGGGCGACGACGAGGATGATGCCGCGGATGATGAGCGGGTCGAGGCGCGTGTGTGCGGCGATGCCACCGGCGACACCGGCGAGCCAGCGGTCGTCCGTGCGGGCAATGCCGGTGCCGCGGATCCAGTCGAAGAAGTTGGTGGGCGGCGGCGCGGCCGGACCGGCCGAAGCTGGTGCGCCAGAGGGGAAAGGTGCGTCGTTCATGGTTTCGAGTCTGGCCCGGACCCGCTGGCTGAACCATGGGGTATCCCCCTGACCGGACCCTGAGATCAGCGCCGAGGTCCCCGACCCGGCCTCCGGGGTGCTTGGATTGCACCATGGACACCCCTCGCATGATCCGGCCGCGCGTGCGGCTCGTCGGCGGCGTGTGTGCCGGGTTCGCTGAGCACACCGGACTGCCACTGCCTGTCGTGCGCACGGTGACGGTGCTGTTGACCGTCTGCGGCGGAGCCGGCGCCCTTCTGTATGCGTGGTTGTGGGCGACGACCCCCATCGCGGAGAGCTCCACCGATCCACTCAAAAGTGTGCTCACCCGCCCGACGGATGCCACCGCAGCGGATCCCGGCCGGGTCCGGTCCGCTCCCGTGACCGAGATCCTTCTCGGTGTCGCCCTTCTCGCGGCCGCCGGGGCCCTCGTCGCATCGAGGCTGGGAGCCAACGTTCCGCTGGCGTTCGTCATCCCCGCGATCGTGGTTCTCTCCGGCGCTGGACTCGCCTGGCGCCAGTTCGATGATCTGCGACAGCAACGCTCCTCCTCATCATCCGCCCTGCTCGTGCGGGCGCTGGGCGCGCTCGTGCTCGTTGCCCTCGGCATCCTGTTGTTCTTCGTCACGGGCGAGGAACCGAACGTCTGGACGGTGTTCACCGCCGCGATCGCCGTGCTGTTCGGGGTCGCCATCGTCGTTGCGCCGTGGCTCGTGCGACTGACTCGCGACCTCGCCGATGAGCGGGCGGCGCGGGTGCGTGAGGCCGACCGTGCTGAAATCGCGGCGCACCTGCACGATTCGGTGCTGCAAACTCTCGCTCTCATCCAGCAGAAGGCCGACCCGTCGAGCGAGGCATCGCGCTTGGCTCGTGCGCAGGAACGAGAACTGAGGGACTGGTTGTTCGCGGGCTCCCCCGCTTCGAGCGTCGACCTCGCCGCGGAGCTGCGCCGGATCGCCGCGGTGATCGAGCAGGAGTACGCCGCCCAGATTGAGGTCGTATCTGCCGGTCAGAGCCCTCCCTCCGTTCCCGATGCGCTGCTTGGCGCGGCCCGCGAAGCGATGCTCAATGCGGCACGGCACGCGGGTGGCACGGTGTCGGTGTTCCTTGAGTCATCGCCCACCGCCGTCGAACTCACCGTGACCGATCGCGGCCCTGGTCTCGTGCTCGATGACATCCCCGCCGACCGAATGGGTGTTCGCGAGTCGATCCTCGGTCGGATGCACCGGATCGGCGGAACCGCCGAGCTGGTCGCGGGGCCCGGCGGAACCGGCACCGAAGTCCGCCTCTCTCTTCCCCTGAACGCTGGAGTGCACCATGTCGAGTCCTGAGAACCGTGAGCTCACCGTTGTCATCGTCGACGACCATTCCATCTTCCGATCGGGACTTCGCGCCGACCTGGCCGACGGCATCCGCGTTCTCGGCGAAGCGGCGACCGTCGATGAAGCCGTGAACCTCGTTGTCGAGACCAGGCCGAGCGTGGTGTTGCTCGACGTTCATCTTCCCGGTGGCGCTGGCGGAGGCGGGGCTGAGGTCATCCGCCGGGCTGCGCCGCAGGCACCGGACACGAAGTTCCTGGCGTTGAGTGTCTCCGATGCGGCCGACGATGTTGTGACCGTCATCCGGAGCGGCGCCCGGGGGTACATCACCAAGAGCGCGTCCGGTGCAGACGTGTCGGATGCCGCGCGTCGCGTCGCCGACGGAGATGCCGTCTTCTCACCCCGGCTGGCCGGGTTCGTCCTCGACGCGTTCGGTGCCGTCTCGGGCGAGACCGCCGAGGCATCCGACGAACTGGATCGGCTTTCCGCCCGTGAGCAGGAGGTGATGCGGCTGATCGCGCGCGGCTACGCCTACAAGGAGGTCGCCACCTCCCTCTTCATCTCGGTGAAGACCGTTGAGACGCACGTCTCGAGCGTTCTCCGCAAACTTCAGCTGTCGTCGAGGCACGAACTCACGGCGTGGGCACTGGAGCGAAAACTGCTCTGAGACGCTCGTGGCGCGTGTTCACCCCTGCGAAACCAGGAACCACTAGCCTGACCTCATGACGACCAACGCCAACGATGGCAACGCCACTGTCGCTCCCGCCCTCTCCGAGGCGCCAGTCACCATCAATTCGAGGCATGTACTTGCGTGGGGCCTGTGGGACTGGGGTTCCGCCGCGTTCAACGCCGTCGTCACCACGTTCGTTTTCACCGTCTACCTCACCTCGGACACGTTCGGCGAGGAAGCCGCGGTCTCCGCGCAGCTGGGGTGGGCGCTCGCCGGGGCGGGTCTTCTCATCGCGCTGCTCGCACCGGTCACCGGTCAGCGATCGGACAGCGGCGGGCGCCGCAAGTTCTGGCTCGCGGTCAATACCTACATCGTCGTTGCGATCACCGCCGGCATGTTCTTCGTGCAACCAGACCCCAGCTTCCTCTGGCTCGGGCTCCTGCTCGTCGCCGCCGGCAACGTGTTCTTCGAATTCGCCGGCGTCAACTACAACGCCATGCTCGCGCAGGTGTCCACCCCGAAGACGATCGGCCGGGTCTCCGGCGTCGGTTGGGGCCTGGGGTATCTCGGCGGTATCGTCCTGCTGCTCATCGTCTACTTCGGACTGATCCAGCCGGAGGTCGGTATCTTCGGGATCACGGGCGAGGGTGCCATGGACGTCCGCGTCACGGTTCTCGTCTCGGCGATCTGGTTCGGTCTCTTCGCGTTGCCCGTCCTGCTCAGCGTTCCCGAGTACGAGGGCGTCGGCACCCGCCGCCCGAAGGTCGGCTTCATCGCCTCATACGGCCGGCTCTTCAGCGACATCAAGAAGCTCTGGAACGAAAGCCGCCAGACCGTCTACTTCCTGCTCGCCAGCGCCGTGTTCCGCGACGGCCTCGCCGGCGTCTTCACTTTCGGCGGGGTTCTCGCTGCCGGCTGGTTCGGTTTCTCCCCGGGCGAGGTCATCATCTTCGCGATCGGCGCGAACGTCGTCGCGGGCATCTCGACCATCACGGTCGGCCTGCTCGACGACAAACTCGGAGCGAAACCGGTGATCGTGGCATCCCTCATCGGCCTCGTCCTCGCCGGGCTCGCCGTGTTCTTCCTGCACGACGGCGGAGCCATCATGTTCTGGATCTTCGGTCTGGCACTGTGCCTCTTCGTCGGACCCGCCCAGTCCGCCTCACGGTCGTTCCTGGCACGGCTGATCCCCGCCGGCCGTGAGGGTGAGGTCTTCGGGCTCTACGCGACGACCGGTCGCGCGGTGTCATTCCTCGCACCGACAGCATTCGCGCTGTTCATCACCATCGGTGGCGAACAGTACTGGGGCATTCTCGGCATCATTCTCGTCATTTTCATCGGACTTCTGTTGCTCCTCCCGGTGCAGGCGAAGCAGGAGCGCCTCCGATAGCCCGCTGCGGCATCCGCGAAAGATAGGATCTCTGCATGGCGGTCACTGACGAGGCAATCCTCAAGATCAAAGAGATGATTCTCACGGGCGAACTCGGCCCTGGTGACCGGCTCCCCCCGGAGAAAGAACTCTCGGAGCGCCTCGGTCTGTCGCGCAGCTCTATGCGTGAGGCCGTGAAGGCTCTTGAAGTCATCCGCGTGCTCGATGTTCGCAGAGGCGATGGCACGTACGTGACGAGCCTTGAGCCCCGGCTGTTGCTCGAGGCGATGTCGTTCGTCGTCGACCTGCACGACGACTCGTCGATCCTCGAGCTGTTCGCCGTTCGCCGCATCCTCGAGCCCGCCGCCGTCGCCCTCGCGACGCAACACATGACGGATGCCACGGTAAGCGGCCTCCGCGCCCAGATTGCGTCGGTCGACCACAGCACCGACGTTGAGGGGCTCGTCGCCCACGACCTCGAGTTCCACAAGGCGATCGTGGACACCGCGGGCAACGGGTACCTCGCGAGCCTGATCGAATCGCTGTCGAGTCACACCGTGCGGGCGCGGATCTGGCGCGGTCTGACCCAGGAGAACTCCGTCGGCCGCACCCTCGCCGAGCACCGTGCGATCGTCGATGCCCTCGAACGCGGAGACGCGGAACTGGCCCAGGCGCTCACGATCGTGCACATCTCGGGTGTGGAGCAGTGGCTCCGCGACGCCGTCAGCTGAACCCCAAGTTGCTGAATTTGGGGACCGGGTCAGGAGCCAGCGAGACCCCGGCCGACGGCGGCCTCGAACTCCGCCGCCGAGCTGTCGCTCACATCGTTCTGGAACGCAGCGAGCAACACCGACGGCGCCGCGGTGAAATACGGGACGCCGAGCAGAGCCAGATCGACCAGATTGGACGGCGAGCGCAGACTCGCGGCGAGAACATCCGTTCCGCTGCGGGCGACGAGCGACTGCATCCGGCCGATTTCGGCGAGACCGTCACGTCCGGCGTCGTTCAGCCGCCCGAGGTACGGAGCGATGTACCGCACGCCGATCGTCGCAGCAGCCAGCGCCTGAGCATCGGAGTACACGGCAGTGAGCAGAACGCGCGCTCCGCGCCGGACCAGAACGGATGCCGCGCCGAACCCCTCGCGCGTCGCCGGCACCTTCACGACGGTGAGAGACCCCAGCTCAAGGATCTCGTGCGCGTGCGTCACCAGCTCCTGTTCGGTCGTCCCCCAGGACTGGAAGAAGATTTCGTGAGCACCTTCGGACTTCCACCGGCCGTAGAGCTCGGCCAGATCTGAAACGGATCGCCCCGCGCGCTCCAGAATCGTCGGGTTGGTCGTCACACCGTGAACGAGCCCTGACGCGAGCAAGCCGGAGACAGCGTCGACATCGGCACTGTCAGCGTAGAAACGGGGGGTGGTCGTCATGGCGGCACTTTCCTGTCGTGAACGAATCCGTCCGGGAAGCGTACCAAGCTCACCCCTTGAGCTGGCCCACCTGTCCGCTAATGTAATGACAGGCAGAGCCGGGCTCGCTCCGGTGCCCGCCACACCCGCCCCCGGAAAGGCACATATGAGCCAGACACAGTCGTCTGCACCCGCTTCAGGCGGCGTGCTGATCGTCGGAAGTATCACCGCCGACCTCACCACCTTCTCCTCCCGGCTACCCGCACGCGGAGAAACGATCCTCGGCGACGACTTCACACTCGTTCTCGGCGGCAAGGGCGCAAATCAGGCCGTCGCCGCCGGCCTCGCAGGAGGTAACGCCCATATGGTCGGCTGCGTCGGCACCGATCTGTTCTCCGAGCTCGTCACCGGTGGCCTCCGCGACGCCGGCGTGCACATCGACCACGTGCGCACCGTTCCCGGCCCAACGGGGATCGCCCACATCCGCGTTGACGACTCTGGCGAGAACGACATCGTCATGGTGCCCCTCGCCAACTCGTCGCTGAGCGAAGAACAGATCGACACCGCCTTTGAACAACTCGGTTCCACCTGCCGGGTGCTCCTCACCCAGCTGGAGATCCCCTGGGCGCTCACCCAGTACGCGATTCGTAAAGCCAACGCCGCCGGGCTCACCGTGGTCCTCGACCCCGCACCGGCCGCCGCCCTCGATGAGACCATCTGGCCCCTCGTCGACATCGTCACGCCGAACGAGACCGAGGCGTCGATCCTCACCGGCATCCCGGTCGTCGACGAGGCATCAGCGATCGAGGCCGGCCGCTGGTTCACGGCGCGCGGAGCGACGAGCGCTCTCATCACCATGGCCGCGGCAGGCGCCGTTCTCGTGACCGCAGACGCCGTCGAGCACTTCGACTCGATCCAGGTCGATGCCGTCGACACCACCGCCGCCGGCGACGCGTTCGCCGGCTACCTCGGCGCCTCGCTCGCCGACGGATACGACGTGACGGATGCCATCCGTCGCGCCATCGCGGCCGGCGCGCTCACCGTCACCCGCCGGGGAGCGTCGCCCAGCCTGCCCCACCGCGACGAGGTCGACGCACTCGCCGCCACCCACGCAGAGGCCATCCGATGAGAAGCACGAACACCACCATCAACCCGCAACTCTCCCGGATCATCTCCGAGACCGGACACACCGACCTCATCGTCGTCACCGATGCCGGCCTGCCAATTCCGCCTGGCTCCGACCGCGTCGACCTCGCCTACCGCCCGGGAGCCCCCGCGTTCTTCGACGTTCTCGACACGGTGCTCGCCGAGCTCGTCGTCGAAGGAGCGATCGTCTCGGCCGAGGTCGAGGAACACAGCCCCGAGGTCCTGCGGGCACTGCGGGAGCGGCTCGACCCGCTCGGGGTTCCGATCACCCTCGTTCCCCACACCGACTTCAAACTCCGCACCCACGACGCCCGCGCCTTTGTCCGGTCCGGGGAGTTCACGCCTTACGCGAACGTCATCCTCCAGGCCGGCGTCGCGTACTGATTCCGGAATCGACCCCAGTGACCCTGACCACCGACCCCACCCCGGCCGTCGAGCCCACCGACATCGACCGGCAGGCACCGACGCCGATGTATCACCAGCTCAAGCGCCGGATCATCGAGGACATCGCCCGCCTCGGCTTGCGGCCCGGCGATCTCCTGCCGGGTGAACACCGACTGTGCGAACAGTTCGGCGTCTCGCGCACGGTCGTGCGGCAGGCTCTGTCGCAGCTCGAACACCAGGGCGTGATCGAGAGAGTCAAAGGCAAGGGCACCTTCGTGGCGCACCAGAAAACGCCCGAGAGCCTTGTCCACACGTTGACCGGCCTTTTCCAGGAGGTTGCTGCACGCGGCGGCCACGTGCACAGCGACGTCCGGCGTCTCGAGGTCGCCCCTGCCGACGACGAGGTGGCGGCCGCCCTCGACATCTCTCCCGGCACAGCCGTCGTCGTGCTCGAACGACTCCGGCACGTTGATGACGAACCGTGGTCATGGACGACGACCTATCTGCCGCACGACATCGGGCACGTCGTGCTCGATGAGGACCTGCGAGACCAGTCGCTCTATGCGATTCTCGCAACCCACGGCATCCGTGCTGTTCGCGGTGTGCGATCGGCGGAAGCCGCATCAGCCACCGGCGAGCAGGGGGCACTCCTCGGCGTCGGCGCCGGGCAAGCCCTCCTTGTGCTCCGCAGTGTCGGTTTCGACGAGAACGACCGCCCGATGGAGTTCTTCGTCGCCTACCACCGGGGCGACCGCAGTCGATTCGAATTCCAGCTCAACGCCACCCCTGGCGACGCGAGCACGGCGTCGCTGCGGCACACCGGATCGAACTAGGCAGCGGAACAACATGTAATTACATGTCACCTGTCATTACAGGTACTGTGGAAGCGCAGCATCGACGCTGCCCGATCGAGGAGATTTCGTGACGACCTACTCAAACCTTCCCGTGCCGCCGATGAGCATCCGGTTCGACCCCGCCGGAGGAACCCTCCAGCCCGAGGGGCCGACCCTGACCCGCCGTATGTCAGATCTCGAAGGCCTGTTCCGTGATCACGCCGCATGGGAAAAGGCTGTCGCAGACGGCGACCCCGTCGTCTACTCCGTCGTCTCCTCCCGCGTGCCTGAGGTCGAGCGCGAACTGCCGCAGTCGATCACCACGATCCAGCCCGGGGCGACCGCCGGAGAGCTGTGGATGACCAAGGGCCATCAGCACCCGAACCACCAGGGTGAGATCTACCTCGGCATTTCAGGGCACGGCGGTCTCCTCATGTTCAACGGCACCGAGACCGAGTGGGTCGACATGACACCGGGCACCATCGGGTACATGCCGCCGGGCTGGGCGCACCGCAGCATCAACGTCGGTGACGAGCCGTATTCCTTCCTCGCCGTCTACCCCGGCGGCGCCGGACATGACTATGGGTGGGTACTTGAACACGGCATGGGCCGACGGGTGCTCGCAGGCGACACCGGCGTCGAGTTCATCGACTACTACGCGGACTGAAAACCATGATCCTCGCGCACGACCTCGGAACGACGGGCAACAAGGCCTCCCTGCACACCGACGATGGCCGCCTGCTCAGCGCGGTGACCGTCGGCTATCCGGCACGCTTCGCTGATGGCGGCGTCGCCGAGCAGGACCCCGAGGACTGGTGGAACGCTGTCGTCCTGGCGACACGCGATCTCCTTGCCCGGGCGAACGCCGATCCCGCCGCCATCACCGGCATGACGATCAGCGGCCAGATGATGGGTGCCGTTCTGCTCGACGCCGACTACCGACCGGTTCGCCCCGCGATCATCTGGGCCGACACCAGGTCGAGCGCTCAGACGACGACCCTCGAGTCCGTCATCGGGCAGGGCCGCGCCTATTCCCTCCTCGGTCACCGGCTCAACCCCACCTACTCGCTCGAGAAGATCATGTGGGTCCGTGACAACGAGCCAGACGTCTTCGCCAGGGTCCGCCATTTCTGCGTTGCGAAGGACTTCGTCATCCACCGGCTCACCGGCCGCCTCGCTACCGACCGATCGGATGCCTCGGCCACGAACGCATATGACCAGGCGCTCGGCGCGTGGTCACCCGACATGCTCGCGGCAGCCGGTCTCCACTCCTCGCTGTTCCCCGAAATACTCGAATCGACGGATGTCGTGGGTGAGCTGACGGCAGCTGCGGCGAGCGCCATGGGACTACGCCGAGGCACCCGCGTCGTGATGGGTGGAGGGGATGGCCCCATCGCCGCGGTCGGCGCGGGAATCGTGTCGCCGTCAGACGGTGCATACGTCTCCCTCGGCACGTCGTCGTGGATCTCATTCGCGAGCGATGTGCCCGTTTATGACCCGCTCATGCGCACCATGACCTTCGACAACGTCGTGCCGCGCAGCTACGTTCCGACAGCCACGATGCAGGCGGGCGGCGCTGCCCTCGCCTGGGTCTCCGAACTCCTCACACCTGAGCCGTCAGGTTCCGCGTTGTCCGCTCTCGTCGCCGACGCAGATACGGCCGGCGCGGCCTCGAGCGGGCTGTATTTTCTGCCCTACCTGCTCGGCGAACGTTCCCCACACTGGAATCCGGATGCCTCTGGCGCTTTCCTCGGGATCGGCCGGCACCACGGACGTGCAGCGATGACCCGCGCCGTGCTCGAGGGGGTCGCCTTCAACCTCTTCACGTGCATCCAGGCCTTCCGTGAATCCGGCGCGGTCGTCGACCGCATCGACGCGATCGGGGGAGGCGCCGCGAGCGACGTCTGGCTGCAGATTCTCGCCGACGTCTGGGGTGTGCCCGTTCGACGCCGCAGCATCGTCGAGGAGGCAAACAGTCTCGGTGCCGCTGTCACGGCCGCGGTCGGGCTCGGGCTCGGCGACGGCTTCGGGGCAGCACGCGAGCTTTCCGAAGTGACCGCCGAGTTCACCCCCGATGCGTCCAGGCACAGCGATTATCTCGGCAGACACCGTGTGTTCCTCGACGGCTACTCGAGCCTCGAATCGTGGAACTCCGGCAGGTTCGCACGCTAATGGCTCGTGTTCTTGCCTCGAGCCGCTCCTTCTCGTCCGGCTCCCGCGATCTGATCGGTGAACTTGCTGCCGCTGGCCACGACGTTGCGCTCGCGACACCCACGCATGACCTTGACGAGCTCCGCCCCCTCCTGACGGATGCGGTCGCCTGGATCGCCGGGACCGGCCCGATCACAGCGGCTCACCTCGATGCAGCGCCGAACCTTCGTGTCGTCGCCAGATACGGAGTGGGCTTCGAAGCGGTGGATCTCGCTGCCGCCGCCGAGCGCGGCGTCATCGTGACGAACACTCCGGGGGCGAACAGTGGCGCCGTCGCTGACCACACCGTCGGCCTCATGCTCGCCGTGCTGCGAGGCACGACGCTCGGCGACCGCCGCGTCCGCGCCGGGGACTGGTCGGTGCACCGCGGTCGGGAACTCGGCTCCCTCACCGTGGGAATCGTCGGGTTCGGCCGCATCGGCCAGGGTGTCGCCCGGCGACTCTCCGGCTTTGGTTCCCGTGTCGTCGCCCACGATCCGTGGCTCGGCGACGAAGCGGTGCGTGCCGCCGGAGCCGACCCCATCGACGTTATCGAGATGGCTGCGGTCTGCGACCTCGTGACGCTCCACGCGCCAGGCGGAACGACGATTGTGGATGCCGGCTGGCTGGCATCCGCTCGAGAGGGCCTCGTGCTGATCAATACAGCGCGACCCGACCTCATCGACGAGGTGGCTCTCTCCCGTGCGCTTCGCGAGGGCCGCGTCGCAGGATTCGCCGCCGACACCCTCGCTGGTGACGTGGACGGGTCGCCGTCACCGCTGCTCTCCGACGATCTCTCCGCCAGAGTAGTGGTGACGCCGCACTTCGGCGCGCAAACCGTCGAAGCGGTCGACGCCATGGGCTCGATCGCCGTCGACAATGTGCTCGCCGTCCTCTCCGGCAGCGCTCCCCCGAACCCCGTCCCGTTGAAAGGCTGATCGTGTCACTCGAAACCCTGAAGTCCACCCGCGTGCTCGCCGTCCTGCGCGCCCCGTCGGCCGACAGCGCTCTCCGGGCAGCAGACGCCCTCGTTGAGGGTGGAGTCACCGGGCTCGAGATCACCTTCTCGACCCCGGACGCTCCAGCCGTTATCCGTGCCCTCGATGAGAAGTACGGCGACAGCATCTATGTCGGTGCCGGCACGGTGACGTCCCCGGAGCACGCGACCCAGGCGGCGGATGCCGGGGCAAGATTCCTCGTGAGCCCCGGAACCCGCGAGAACCTCACGCGCGCGATGAAAGACACCGGCCTGACCGTGATGACCGGTGCACTGAGCCCGTCGGAGGTGATGGCCGCCATCGAGTTCGGAACCGACGTCGTGAAGATCTTCCCGGCTTCTCTCGGTGGCCCGGCCTTCCTCCGGGCGCTGCGTGGGCCGTTCCCGGATGTTCCGCTCATGCCGACGGGTGGAGTGAGCCCGGAGAACATCGGGGACTGGTTCGCGGCAGGTGCGATCGCGGTCGGTGCCGGCAGCGACCTCATCTCCTCCGCAGCGCTTGCCGCTGAGGACTGGGCCGGGATCACCCGCCGCGCCGAGGCGTACGCCGCATCCGGGGTCGGCGCATGACCGGCCACATGGGGTTCGTCGGGGTCACCACCGGAGGCTCGTCGATCATGCGGATCTTCCCGCGGTGGGCCGAGATCCTCGACCTGCCCACGCGCTCCCTGGTCGGGCACGACCTCCCGCTCGATGCCGCGGCCGCTGACTATCGGGCGCTCGTCGAGCAGATTCGGGATGATCCGGACCACCTGGGCGCCCTCGTCACCACGCACAAAATGGCACTGTTCGCTGCCGCGTCCGATCTTTTCGACGAGCTCGACACCTTCAGCACGCTGTGCGGTGAGGTCTCGAGCATCTCGAAGCGCAACGGCGCTCTGCTCGGCCACGCCAAGGATCCGATCACCGCGGGACTCGCGGTCGCCGAGTTCCTCCCCAGCGACCACTTCGGCTCGACCGGCGCTGACGCGCTCATCCTCGGTGCCGGTGGAGCGGGCACCGCTTTGAGCTGGTACCTCAGCGAGCGGGAGGATCAGCCCCGGTCGATCATCGTCACCGACACGAGCACCGAGCGGCTCGAGCACCTCCGCGACGTCCACGCACGCCGGGGAACGCCCGCCGATCTCGTGCGGTACGTCCTGGCATCCGATGCGGATGTGACGCTCGGTCTTCTCGCAGAACTCGGCGCCGGGAGTCTCGTCGTCAATGCTTCCGGTCTCGGCAAGGACCGGCCGGGATCGCCCCTCCCCGACGACGCGGTGTTCCCGCGCGCCGCCTACGTGTGGGAGTTCAACTACCGGGGCACCCTCGAGTTCCTCGCGCAGGCCCGCGACCAGCAGACGGCATCCGATCTCGTCGTCGTCGACGGCTGGCGGTACTTCATCCACGGCTGGACGCAGGTGATCGCCGAGGTGTTCGCCATCGATCTCACCGATGAGCTCGTCGAAGAGCTCGCCGACGCCGCCGAAGAGATGCGATGACTCCCCCACTCGCCCGAACCGTCCTCGGCGATGTCGCTGTGACCGATCTCGGCCGGGTGAACTATCACGAGCACCTGTTTCAGGTGTCGCCGTTGCTGCCCGGTGACGAACTGACGGACGAGGCGGCGTCGCAGGCCGAAGCCGGCCTCCTCCGCGCGAGCGGCTTCGACTCCATGGTCGATGCCACCCCGATCGGCCTCGGCCGGAACCCCGAAGCGGTCGCCCGAATCAGTACCGCAACCGGGCTCCACGTCGTCGCGACCACGGGCGCCCACCGCGAAGCGCATTACGGGAACGACCACGCGCTTCTCGGACTCGATGAGTCGGGCCTGACCGGTCAGTTCGTCGCCGACCTCACCGAAGGGATGCCGGTCGCTGACACCGACCAGGGCCGTCGAACCGCTGTGCGCGCGGGTGTGCTCAAGGCGGGCGTCGACTACTGGCGGATTTCGGCGTTCGAGCGGCGGGTTCTGTCTGCGGTCTCCGCTGCCCACGAGCGAACGGGCGCCCCTGTGATGGTGCACCTCGAGTTCGGGACAGCCGCCCACGAGGTGCTGGATCTTCTCGAGGCGGGTGGGGTAGATTCGTCGCGAGTCGTCCTCGCCCATGCCGACCGCAATCCCGACGCCGGTCTGCACGTCGAACTCGCGGCGCGTGGCGCGATCCTCGGCTACGACGGCATGGCGCGATCGCGCGTGCGAACCGACGCGGAACTTCTTGACCTCACGGCCGTGGTGGTCTCAGCCGGCGCTACGGTCATTCTCGGCGGCGATGTCGCGCGGCGCACCCGCTACGTGTCGTACGGCGGGATGCCAGGCCTCGCCTACCTCGGGCGCCGGTACCTTCCGCGGCTGCTCGACCGGATCGGAGCCGACGCGCTCGACGGCATCCTCACGACGAACGCCCACCGCTGGCTGGCGTGGAAGGTGCGCTGAGGCGAGGGACCAGTCCCGACGTCGCGAGTTCTGCCCAGAGCTCGTCTGGAATGGGGACGGACATCCGTTCCGCGTTCTCGCGCATCTCCTCCGGCTTCGCCGACCCGACGGCGACAGTGCGCACGGCGTCGTCGCGCAGGCTGTACTGCAGCGCGGCGGCCGGCAACTCGACGCCGTGGTTGCGACAGACCGCCGCGATCCGGCGCGCTGTCTCGAGCCGGTCGGCGGGCACCGGGCCGTACTCGAAGTGAGCGTCCTTCCGAGGCTCGGCCGTGGCGAGAATGCCCGAATTGAAGACCCCGACGTTGACGATCCCTACTCCGCGCTCGTTGCACGAGCGCGAAATCGCGAGCTGTGCCGACTGGTCGAGCAGGGTATAACGGTTGGAAACCATCACGAGGTCGATGTCGCTGGTGGTGACGGCATCACGGAGGATCCCGACGTCGCTCGTGCCCACTCCGACGGCACGGACGAGCCCTTCATCCCGCATGGCCGCGAGGGCGGCCAGAGCCCCGGGGATGTCGTCGGTCACTCCATACTGTTCCGGGTCATGCAGGTAGAGGACGTCGATCCGGTCCAGTCCCATCCTCTGGAGTGAATCGTCGAGGCTGCGCCGGATGCCATCGGCCGAGTAGTCCCACACCCTCCTGGCCGCCTGTGGCACGAGGAACCAGGTGTCGTCCGGTTCATGCGCCTTCTCTGGCGTCGGCTCGAGCAGGCGCCCGACTTTGGTGCTGACGACGAACTCGTCCCGCGGTTTGCCGGAGAGGAACTCTCCGATCCGGTGTTCGGACAACCCGAGCCCGTAGTGCGGGGAGGTATCGAAATAGCGGATGCCGAGATCCCAGGTGGTCTCGAGCGTCGCATCCGATTGCGCGTCATCGACGACGCTGAACAGGTTACCGAGTTCAGCACCTCCGAAAGACAGCGGGCCGAATTCGAGCGAGTCTTTTGCGGTCATGGTTGGATCCTCCCGGGAGCAGCACGACCCCTCCCCCGGATACCGGGGAAGGGGTCGGATACTGCGGATTACACGGTGTTATTCGTAGAGAACAGCGGCGATCTCTTCGTCGTCCATGTTGTCCTTGTCGAACCAGTAGTAACCGGTGTCGATGACCTCTTCCGGGGTCTCGCCGTTGATGATGTCGAAGGCCGCCTGAACGACCTCCTCACCGATACCGATCGGGTTCTGAGTGATTGCACCGGCCATGATGCCGTTGGTGATGGCGTCGATCTGTGCCTTACCGGAGTCGAAGCCGACGACGGTCAGTTCACCGGGCTCGAGGCCCAGCTCGCCGACAGCGTTCACAACACCGATGGCGGATCCCTCGTTGGTACCGTAGATGCCCTTGAGGTCCGGGTGGGCCTGGATCATGGTCTTGGCGATGTCTGCCGACTTGAGGTGGTCACCGTCACCGTACTGGGTGTCGACGATCTCGATGTCCGGGTACTCGGCTTCCATCTGCTCGATGAAGCCGTCGCGACGCTCCACACCGGTGGAGTTGATCTGGCTGTGGCCGACGATCGCGACCTCACCCTCACCACCGATCAGCTCCGCCATGTGGTCGGCGGCAAGGGCTCCTGCGCCCATGCTGTCGGTCTTGGCGATGCTCTGGCCGTATTCGCTCGAGCAACCGGCGTCGAATTCGACGATCGGGATGCCTGCGGCTTCGGCGTTGTCATAGAGCGGGATGCAGGCCTCGGGGTCGAGGGCTGCGAAGCCGATGGCATCCGGCTTCTTGTCGATGGCAGCCTGCAGCATCTGCAGCTGACCGTCGATTTCAGTTTCGGCGGCTGGGCCGTCGAAGGTCACTGTGACACCCAGCTCTTCAGCGCGCTGCTCAGCGCCCTGCTTGACCGCCTGCCAGAACTGGTGCTGGAAACCCTTCGAAACGAGGGCAATCGTGATGTCGCCGTCGCCAGAGCCGGACTCTTCAGCCGTTCCTCCGCCGCCACCGTTCGAACAGCCGGCGAGGCTCAGGGCCACAGCGGCCGCGGCCGCGAGGACGGCGACTTTCTTACCTGTTTTCATCGAATAACTCCATTGTTCGTTCGGACCAACCGGGGGTGGTTCGGCCATGCTATTTCGTTTGAGTGACCGGAAGTGGCGAAAGTACATGTGGATACAAGATCGTTATATCCCGCGTCATTCCGCCGATGCAATCGATTTCGCGATTCGCTGGGGAAGAGCAGCCCGGCCTCTCGGGTGCTGCCAGCCCTTCCCGCGTGTGGGGGCTTAGGTGACTGATCTCCGCTGGCGGAGGGTGTCGGTGAAGACGGCGATGAGAATGACGATGCCGACGACGACGTTCTGCCACTCGGTCTGGATCGACATGATGCGGAGACCGTTGATGAGCACGCTCATGATGAGCGCACCGATGACGGTTCCCATGATCGACCCGCGGCCGCCAAGGAGCGACGTACCGCCGATGATCACAGCGGCAATCGCCTGCAGTTCGTAACCCATACCGATCTGGGGCTGGGCCGAGTCCAGGCGAGCGGCGATCACGACGCCGGCGAAACCGGTGAACAGCCCGGCGACGGTGTACACGAGGATGAGCCACTTGCGCGTGTTCACGCCGGAGAGTCGAGTGGCTTCTTCATTGCTGCCGATTGCGAAGGTGTAGCGGCCGAAGATGGTTTTGCTCAGCAGCAGGAAGGCAACGATCGCGAGCAGGAACAGAATGAGGACCGCGTTCGGCAGCCCCGGGATGAGCGTGCCGAGTGCGATGGTCTTGAAGCCCTCGACTCCAGAGAAGTAGATCGGGCGGACGCCGGAGATGACGAGCGCGAGACCCTGCGCGATCATCATCATCGCCAGCGTCGCAATGAACGGCGGCAACTTGAGGATCGCGATGTTGAATCCGTTGATGAAGCCCATCAACGCCCCCGTGGCGAGTCCACCGATCACGCCGACGACGAGTGGCAATTGCATATTGACGAGGAAGATTCCCGTCATCACCGCGGCGAGCGTCATTCCTGTTCCGATGGACAGGTCGATGCCGCCGGTGATGATCACGAAGGTTGTTCCGAGGGCAAGGATGCCGATGACCGCCGTCGCGAGCAGGATGCTCGAGATGTTCGACCAGCTGAAGAAGTTGTTGCTCGCGATCGAGAAGAAGATCACGAGCACGATGAGCGTGCCGAACGCGAGCGACTGCTGGAGCTTCGCACGAAGGAACGACAGCGCCGTTCCCTGCTTCTCGGGCGGGGTCACCCCCGGGCGTGTGGACTGTTCGGTGACAGGAGTTGCGTTCATTGCTGTGTTCACTCTTTCTCGTCGGCCACGTTGGTCGCGTAGTCCATGATTTTTGCCTGGCTCGCATCCTCGTTGTCGAGGATGCCGGTGATCCGGCCGCCCGCCATCACGACGATCCGATGCGAGAGCCGCAGCACCTCCGGCAGCTCGGACGAAATCATGATGATCGATTTGCCCTGGGCCACGAGTTCGTTGAGGAGTCGGTAGATCTCCTCTTTCGCGCCCACGTCGATTCCACGGGTGGGCTCATCGAAGATGAGGATGTCGCAATCCCTCGCCAGCCACTTGGCGATGACGACCTTCTGCTGGTTTCCCCCGGACAGGTTTTTCGTGACCGAGTTGATCGAGGGAGTCTTGATGCGCAGGGATTCGACGTATCCCTTCGACTTCTGCTTGCCTTTGCCCGTTCGCATGAAACCGAGCGGCCCGGTGTAGTCCTTGAGCGAGGCGAGCAGGATGTTCGTGTTCACATCGCGCTCGAGCAGCAGGCCCAACTGCTTGCGGTCCTCCGAGAGGTACCCGATCCCGTGAGCGACAGCATCCGCCGGCTGGGTGATCCGCACCTTCTTGCCCTGCACGTGGATCGTTCCGCCCTCGGAGGGGTCTGCCCCGATGATCGCTCTGGCGACTTCGGTGCGCCCCGCGCCCATGAGTCCCGCGAAGCCGAGAATCTCGCCCCGCTTGAGTTCGAAGTTGATGTCGCGGAGCAGGTAGCGCGTTCCGAGTCCCTCGACCTTGAGCACGACGTCGTCGTCGGCGTGCTCGCGCGCCTCTGGCCGTGCGCCTTCTTCGATGTGGCGGCCGACCATCATCTCGATGACGGTCGGGATGTCGATCTCACCCTTATCGAGGCTTCCGATGTAGCGCCCGTCGCGGAGAACAGTGACGCGGTCCGCGATGCGACGCAGCTCCTCCATCCGGTGCGAGATGTAGATGATGCCTGTTCCGTGCTGCTTGAGCCCCGCGATGAGTGCGAACAGCGTCTCGGTCTCGGAGTCGGTGAGCGCCGATGTGGGCTCATCCATGATGAGGACCTTGGCGTCGAAAGACAACGCCTTGGCGATCTCGACCATCTGCTGCTTTGCGACGGTCAGCTCGCCGACGGCCTGTCGCGGATTGAGCGAGATGCCGAGTCGCGTGAGCAACTCAGTGGTTTGACGATTGAGTCGGCGCTCGTTGACGAATCCCGCCGTGCGCGGCTCGCGGCCGATGTAGATGTTTTGCGCAACCGAGAGGTGCGGCATCAGGTTCATCTCCTGGTGGATGATGCTGATACCGAGCTCCTGCGCCGTCTTCGGGCTGTCGATCTCAACTTCGGTGCCCTCGAAAACGATCGAACCGGCATCCTTGGCGTAGATCCCGGAGAGAATCTTCATCAGGCTCGACTTGCCGGCACCGTTCTCACCGACAAGGGTCAGAACCTCGCCGCGATCCAACTCGAACTGCACGTCCTGCAGCGCCTGGACACCGGGGAAACTCTTACTGATCCCGCTGACCTTCAACAGTTGCGTCGACACTCTTCACCTACTTCGTCGGAGGGTGGAACCTGTGGCTCCCGTTCACTAGAGAATTGTGACACGGAATTGCCAAAGATCCGATCAATCCGTGAAATCGGACCGCTCGGACTATCAGTTGTACCTTAATGTATCTAAATTCGCACGTCCCGAATAGTGTGGAACCCGAACGCGGATCAGCATCGGCGGTCTGCATCTGGTGAAAGGACACGAACGTGCTCATAGGCGCACACGCTCTCGTCTTCTCCGGCTCATTCGAGCAAGAGGGACTCACTCGGGCCATCGAGAAGACCAGGCAGGCGGGCTTCGACCTCATCGAAATTCCCCTGATGGACCCGTACAACTTTGATCGGATGCTTGCGGCTCGCCTGCTCGAGGACAATGGCCTCGCGGTGAGCGCGTCGCTCGGACTGAATGAGAGCACGGACCTCACCAGCGACGACCCGGGCGTCGTCGCCGCCGGTGAGCGGCTGCTCGAAGAGTGCCTCGATATCGTGCACGCGATGGGCGGACGGAACCTCTGCGGCGCCATCTACAGCGCCATGAAGAAGTACATGGTTCCGGCGACGGCATCGGGTCGCGCGTCGAGCGCAGCAGCGCTTGGCCGGCTGGCGTCGCGGGCAGAGGGTCTCGGCATCCATCTGTCGCTCGAAGTGGTGAACCGCTACGAGACCAACGTGATGAACACCGGCAGGCAGGCACTCGCGTTCCTCGACGAGATCGGGTCCCCCAACGTTTCTGTGCACCTCGACACGTACCACATGAACATCGAGGAGTCGGATCTCTACACCCCCGTGCTCGATGTCGGGAAGCGGCTGGGATACGTGCACATCGGCGAGAGCCACCGTGGCTACCTCGGATCCGGCACCGTCGACTTCGGGTCGTTCTTCCGGGGTCTGGGAAGGCTGGGCTACGACGGTCCCGTCGTGTTCGAGTCGTTCTCGTCCGCCGTCGTGAACGAAGATCTCAGCCGTATGCTCGGCATCTGGCGCAATCTGTGGGACGACTCCGACGACCTCGCGGGTCACGCCAACCGCTTCATCCGCGATTCGGTGCGCGCGGTGGAGACGATCTCGCTGCACTGACGGTGGGCGGCCGCAACACCGGTACCGGAGATCGTACGGTTAGCAGGAGGCTTGTGGGCTTTGCTTCCTGCTAATCGTGCGATCTCCTGTTTTGCGTGCGACGCCGGACTACAGTCCGTCGGCGACCGCCGCCGTCACCTGCAGCCAGGCCTCGCGGGTCTGCGGGGAGAGCACGTCGACGTTGAGCGGGCCGCCGCTCTGGAATCCCGGGTCGTATGGCACCTCGAGCACAACGCGGGTGAGCGCCGAGAAGTGAGCGTGGAGACGCTGCGAGAGCTCGGACTGCACGGCATCACCCGGTGACGAGAGGATGGTCACCGCCTGGCTGACCTTGTCCTGGTGCCCCTTCTGGCGCAGACCATCGATGAGCCAGGCCGCACTTGCCGCCGTCTCCTCGTTCACGGTCGTGACGACGACGAGCTGGTCAGCGGCTTCGACGGCGGCCTCCCAGTTCGATGCGCGCATGTTGTTCCCGGTGTCGATGACGAGCACGCGGTAGAACCGGCTGAGCGTGGAGTGCAGGCTGTGGAAGGCGTCGGCGTCGATGGTCGACGACGCGGCGGCATCCTCGTCGGAGGCGAGCACGTCGAACTGGGCGTCGCCCTGCGCGCGGACATAGTTGTCGAGGTAGCCGACCCGTGCCGATTCGACGTCGGAGAACCGGGCGAGGTCACGGAGCAGGTCGACGGCGGTGTTCGAGTGCCGGCTTGGCTGGGCTCGCCAGCCAAGCGTGCCGCGGGTTTCGTTGTTGTCCCAGGCGAGGGTCGAACCGCCGCGGTGGGTACCAAAGGTGGCCGCGAGCAGGAGGGTTGCCGTGGTTTTGTGTGCGCCGCCCTTGGGGTTCAGCACCACGATCGTGCGCGGGCCCTTGAGGCTGCGCTGAACACGCCGGATCGCGTCGCGATGCGCGCGCTCGGCTTTGCCGGGCTGCGGCGAAATGAGACCGCCGGTGATCTTGCGTACGAAGCCCTGCCAGCCTTGCTTCGCCGGGCCTTCGGGGGCGGCGGGGCGGGACTGGAGGAAGTCGTCGAGGGTCGGCGCAACCTCCTCGGCGGGTGGTGAGAACGTGGGCACGCCGGCCGGAGCGATGGCCGGGTTGGGCACGAGCATCGTCTCATCGGGAACAGCAGATGCCGCCGGTGCCTGCCACGAAGCGGTCACGTCGGCCGCGCCCGCCGCATCGGCGGTGGGGATTCCGCTGGCCCGGCGTGCACCGTTCGTGCTGTTGTCTGGGCCATTCGTGTGGTCGGCACTGGGATCGCTCTCCCCGGGGGAATCGCTGCCGACGGTTGCTTCGTCATCCTCGTAAGCGCGAAAGGTGGAGCGCCGGGTCGGAGCTGGTTCAAAGCGCTTGGCGGGCGACCTCTCGGGTTCCGGCTCGTCATCGTCGTCGAAATTGATGAGGTCCTCGATCCCCAGCGGTGGCGGTGGAATCACCCCGGACTCAGGCTGGCTCACAACCGGTGCGGCCGCGGCCTGCTGGGCCTCCTCGGTTCGAAGGGCGCCGCGCGCATGTGTCCCGTTGGAGACAGGACCCTCGGAATCCACAACACCGTTGGGGTGGACGATGAGTGGGTAGAGGCCGTCGAGGTCGGTGATCGTCACTCGCACCGGGTGGTCATTGGCGGCGGCAACCTCGGCGACGCGAGCGATCACGGCGGCGCGCGCACCGGCGACGTCCTCGGCGTGCACGTCGGTTCGTTCTCCGTCTACGGTGACCTCACCGGTGCCATCGGCACGAACAACGGCAGTGATCTGTGGCTCATTCGTCGGGTCTGACATGTCCGGTCACCGTCTCTTTTCCGAGGCCGACCAGCACCTTTGCGGCACCGAAACGACCAGTTTCCGAGTACCAGTATTGCGTGAGGGGCCTTCGGGGGCCCAATTTCCGCGAAAACTCAGGCTGAGGCGTGTCCGACAAGGCCTTTCCGCACGATGACGCAGCCGTATTTGCGGGTCTCACCGGTGCGGATGATCACGTAGGCGTCTTCTGCGTCATCGTAGAAATCGAACCGGTCGACGAACCGAACACCGTCCTCGGCCACTCCCGCAGACGACATCAGTTCCTTTTGCACATCGAGCACTTCGCCATCGGCCGACGTCATCAGGTCGACGGCAGGGCTGTCATCGAGCGGCAGCACGCTGCACACGGCGGCGAGAACATCGGGCGACGTCGTACCCGGCAGCGTGATGAGGCGCTCAGCGAGGCGGGATGCCGGGAAGTGTGCGTCGACGATGATGACGGCATCCGAGTGCCCCATCTCGTCGAGGTGCATCAGCAGTTCGCCGGTGAGTAGTGGATTGATGCCCTGCAGCATTGCGGGTTCCTCTCGTTGGTTGTTATCAGTGGATGCCGTACACCCGGCTGGCGGTGCCGCCGAGGATGGCTTCCTGTTCGGGTTCACTGAGTTCGCCGACGAGCTCGGAAAGCACGTGCCACGTCGGCGCATAGCCGCCGTCGGGGATGGACATCGGCCAGTCGCCGCCGTACATCAGCCGGTCGGGGCCGAAGGCGGACAGCGCCAGGTCGAAAACCTCACGCACAGCGTCGACGGTATAGGGCGCGTCCGGCCGGCGGAGCGACGACAGCTTGCCGACGGTGTTCGGCTGCGCGGCAAACGCCGTCATGCTGTCGCGCCACGCACCGAAGTCGTCGCGTCCCCGCGGCGGCTTGGCGAGATGGTCGAGCACGAGGGTGAGTTCCGGGAGGTCGGCAGCGAGCCTCGTGGCGCGGTCGAGGTGCCTCGGCCAGGCGTCGTGCACATCGAAGGCCAGTCCGCGCCGCGCAACCTCGGCGAGTGACGCGCGAACCTCGGGCAGGTCGAGGAATTCGTCTCGCGGATCGTCGTTGAGCAGGTGCCGGATGCCACGGAATTTCGGATGCCGCGACCACGCGTCGAGATCCCGCCGGGCGGCATCCGCCGAATCGAGCTCAACCCAGCCGACGACGCCGAGCACCCAGTCGTGGGCATCGGCATTGTCGAGCATGAATTGTGTGTCGACGTGGGAGTCCTCGGCCTGAACCAGGATCGCCCCGTCCATCCCCGCGCTGCGGAGTTCCGGCTCAGCCTGCTGGGCTGACCAGCTGGCGTAAAGCGGGCCGAATTGTGGACCGAGCCAGGCATATTCGGAGACGTCGAGGTCCCAGAGGTGCAGGTGCGCGTCAATACGCCGCGGGGCGGTCATGCCGGGATCAGGCCCTTCTCGGTGAGGGTCTGCCAGAGTTCGGCCGGGATCGGCTCGGCGATCCGGGCGGCGTTCTGCCGGAGCTGATCCGGTTTGCTTCCGCCAACGACGATGGATGCCACGGTGTCGTCGCGGAGCGTGTACTGGAGCGCCGCGGCGGGGAGCGAGACGCTGAACTCGCGGCAAACGGCGGCGATCGCCTGCACTCGCTCAAGCAACTCAGCGGGAACTCCACCGTACTCGTACCTCGCGTCGGCCCCGGGATTGTCGGTCGCGAGGAGCCCGGAATTGAACACCGAGGCGTTCACGATGCGCACGCCGTGCTCCCTGCAGGCGGGCACGACCTCGGCGAGCGCCGGCTGCTCCGCGAGCGTGTACCGGCCAGCCACCATGAGAAGGTCGAGGGCACCTGTGTTGGCCGAGGCGAGCAACGCGTCGGTGTCCATCGAACCGACACCGATTGCCCGGGTCATCCCCTGGTCGCGGAAGGAGGCGAGCGCCGGGATCGCGACGTCGAGCCCCTCGCTGAGGTCGTTGCGCTCAGGGTCGTGCAGGTAGAGAACGTCGAACCGGTCGAGCCCTGTTCGCTCGAGTGAATCCTCGACACTGGCCCGGATGCCGCCGGCGGAGAAGTCCCAGACCCGCTTGAGCGAGGCGGGAACGGCGAAGTCGTTCTCGGTGTCGAGGTGATTCGCCCCCTCGGGATTGTCTTCGAGCAGGCGTCCGACCTTGGTCGACACCACGAACTGGTCGCGCGGCTTGGTAGCGAGGAATGCGCCGAGCCGGCGCTCAGACAGACCGAGGCCGTAGTGCGGCGCCGTGTCGAAGTACCGTACCCCGACATCCCACGCGGTCTGGAGAATCTCCCAGGCTTCATCGTCGGTGAGCGCGCGGAACAGATTGCCGACGTTGGCGGCACCGTATCCAAGGTTGGGGAGGGTCAGTTCGCTCATGTGCCGAAAGCGTACTCGGCCCGGCTGGCGGCGTACATCTCCATGCCGTTTCCGGGCGCGGTCGGGGCGATGTAGCTACCGTTCCGCATCTCGACGGGGGTGACGAAGTGCTCGTGCAGGTGGTCGACGAACTCGATGACCCGGCCTTCGTGCGTCGCTGTGACGGCGACGTAGTCGAACATCGACAGGTGTTGCACCGCCTCACACAGGCCGACGCCACCGGCGTGCGGGCACACCGGAACTCCGAACTTCGCGGCGAGGAGAAGGATGGCGACGTTCTCGTTCACGCCGGCGACGCGCGAGGCGTCGATCTGCAGCACCTGGAGGGCATCGGCCTGCAGGAACTGCTTGAACATGATCCGGTTGGCCATGTGCTCACCCGTCGCGACGGGGATCGGAGCAACACCGCGGGCAATGGCGGCGTGGGCGAGCAGGTCGTCCGGGCTCGTGGGCTCCTCGATCCAGGCGACGTCGAATTCGGCGAGTCGTGACATCCATTCGATTGCCTCGTCGACGCCCCAGCGCTGGTTCGCGTCTGTTCCGATCCGGATGTCGGGTCCGACCGCCTCGCGAGCCAGTCGCATCCGCCGGATGTCGTCGTCGACGCTCCCGCCAACTTTGAGTTTGATCATGCCGTAACCCTCGGCCACGGCTTCTTTCGCGAGGCGGACAAGTTTCTCGTCGCTGTATCCGAGCCATCCGGGTGTCGTCGTGTATGCGGGGTAGCCCGTGGCGAGCAACTCTGCCTCACGTTCGGCACGGCCGGGAACGGCGGCGCGCAGAATGTCGAGCGCCTCGTCGGGAGTGAGGGCGTCCGTCAGATAGCGGAAGTCCACCAGTTCGACGATCTCCTCGGGACTCATCCGGCTGAGCAACTGCCAGAGCGGAAGCCCCGCTCGCTTGGCTTTGAGGTCCCAGAGGGCGTTGACGACGGCGCCGATGGCCATGTGCATCACGCCCTTCTCCGGTCCCAGCCAGCGCAATTGCGAATCCCAGACGAGCTCCCGCCATGTGGCACCCATGTGCGCCAGGAGGTCCTCGGCGTTGCGTCCGATGAGGTGAGCGGAGAGCGCTTCGATCGCCGCGACCTGCACGTCGTTACCGCGACCGATGGTGAAAACGAAGCCATGGCCCTCGAGGCCATCGTCGGCATCGGTCAAGACGCGCACGTATGCGGCCGAATAGTCGGGGTCAAGGTTCATCGCGTCAGAACCGTCGAGCGACGTCGATGTCGGAAAACGGATGTCGCTGGTTTCGAGTGCGCGAATGATGCTCACGGGGCAAATCTCCTAGGTTGGAATAGCTCACACTAAACATCCGATGTATAGAATGTCAATCAGGCCGGGCCCTGCCGATCTTTTCGCGACTGGGAGGACGCAGCGACCCGATAGTTCAGATGTTCCCGGTGGCGCTGATGCCAGCACACCCGCCCAGAGACAGGAAATTGCCGCATGAAGTTCGCCAGACTGGGGCCGGTCGGCTCCGAATCCCCCGTCGTCGAATTCGACGGCACCTGGTTCGACATCTCGTCGATCACGCCAGACATCGACGGCGCATTCCTGTCATCGTCCGGCATCGCCGGCGTGCGGGCAGCGCTCGAGGCCGGCACACTGACACCCCTCGACGGCGCAAATGAACTGCGGATCGGCTCCCCCATCGGCCGCCCGAGCGCGGTCATCTGCATCGGGATGAACTACGCCGCGCACGCCGCCGAGTCTGGCTCTGCCCCACCCGAGATTCCCATCATGTTCATGAAAACGCCGAACACCGTTGTCGGCCCGAACGATTCGGTGGAGATCCCGCGGGGCAGCACGAAGACCGACTGGGAGGTCGAGCTTGGCGTCGTCATCGGAAAGCGTGCCTCCTACCTCGACTCCCCCGATGACGCCGCCGCCCACATCGCCGGGTTCGTCACCGCCAACGATGTCTCGGAGCGCACGTTCCAGCTCGAGGTTTCTGGCGGTCAGTGGTCGAAAGGCAAGTGTGCGCCCGGGTTCAACCCGACCGGGCCCTGGCTCGTCACCCCCGACGAGGTGAACGCCGCCGACGTTCGCCTCACGAGCTTCGTGAACGGCGAACCCCGACAGGACTCTTCGACCGCAGATCTGATCTTCGGTGTCGAATACGTCATCTGGCATCTCAGCCAGTACCTCGCCCTCGAGCCCGGCGACCTCGTGCTCACTGGAACCCCGGAAGGTGTCGCGCTGTCGGGCCGATTCCCGTATTTGGCCGACGGCGACGTGGTCGAGATCGAGATCGAAGGACTCGGGCGCCAGCGTCAGATCTTCACGGCGCACCCCGACGACCGCAATGCGACAAAGGAGTAAACCCATGCCAGAGTTCGACAACCTCGTCGCCGTCGTCACCGGCGGCGCATCCGGGATCGGCGCCGCAATCGCCGACCGTCTGGCGGAGGGCGGAGCACGCGTTGCCGTACTCGACCTCAACCCCGCCGACGCCGACCCCGCTCATTTCGCGCTCGAAGCGAACGTCGCCGACCGCGAGTCAGTCGATGCCGCGATCGGGGCCATCGCCGAAAAGTTTGGCCGTATCGACATTGTCGTCAACAATGCGGGCATCGGCGCACAGGGCACCATCTCCGACAACGATGACGACGAGTGGGCCCGGGTGTTCAACATCAACGTCACCGGGATCGCCCGCGTCTCGAGCGCCGCGCTTCCCTGGCTGCGCAAATCCCCGTCCGCTGCGATCGTCAATACGTCGTCCATCGCCGCCACAGCAGGCATCCCGGCGCGTGCCCTCTACAGCGCGTCCAAAGGCGCTGTGCTCTCCCTCACCCGCGCGATGGCCGCCGACCACTTGCGAGAAGGCATCCGCGTGAATGCCGTCAATCCGGGAACAGCCGATACGCCCTGGGTGTCGCGCCTCCTCGAGAGCGCGGAGGATCCCGAGGCCGAGCGTTCTGCTCTCAACGCCCGTCAACCGCATGGCCGCCTCGTCTCCCCCCATGAGGTTGCGGATGCTGTCGCTTACCTCGCCAGCCCTCGCTCGGGATCAACGACCGGCACCTCGATAGCCGTCGATGGCGGGATGCACGAGCTCCGGCTCCGCCCGGAGTGAACGGCGCTCGTAGCAGCAATCGCTCTCCATCGCACGGTCTGGCCAGCGCGCCCGGGTGCGCGCCAGACTGGGGCGATGACATCACAACTGCAGAAGGCTGAACTCCTCAACCGGCTCCACGCCCCGGGGAACCCCCTCATCGTCACCAACGTGTGGGACGCGATCAGTGCCAAGATCGTCTCCGAAGCGCCCGGCGTCCAGGCGCTCGCGAGCGCCTCGCACTCCATCTCATTCGCCCACGGTGTGCCCGACAACGAGGGCCTCAGTGTCGACGAAGCGATCCGCGCCGCCACGGTCATCGCCCGAGCCACCGATCTGCCGCTGTCCGTGGACTTCGAGAAAGGCTACGCGACGGATGCCGCCGGTGTCGGCGCCAACGTCCGTCGCCTCATCGAGGAGTCCGGTGCCGTCGGCATCAACATCGAGGACTCGCTCGAAGCAGCGACAGGTGGTCAGCGCAGCATCGATGACGCGGCCGCCCGTGTGGCTGCCGCCCGCGCTGCCGGCGACGCCACCGGCATCCCGCTCGTCATCAACGCGCGAGTGGACACGCTCGCGGGCGGAGGCACGTGGGAAGACGCGGTCACTCGCGCCAACGCGTACCTGGATGCCGGGGCCGACGTCATCTTCTTCCTCGGGCTGATCAACGAGGACACCGTGAAGCGGGCGCTCGACGAGGTGAACGGCCGGCTCTCGACCATCGGTGCCGGTGGCGGAGTTCCGTTGAAGAAGCTCGCCGAGCTGGGCATCTCGCGAGTCAGCTTCGGCCCGCAAACAATGGGGCTCGCCCTCGCTGCGCTGCAGCGGGCGGCGACCACCCTCACCGCCCTGGGCGACTATCCCGACGACCTGAGCTTCAGATTCGAACTGTAGTTCTCAGGAACCCTGTCGCAGGGTGAGGATTTCTGCACCATCGTCGGTGATCGCGACCGTGTGCTCACTGTGTGCGGTGCGAGCACCGGTCGCGCTTCGCAACGTCCAGCCGTCGGCATCCGTCACGAGGACCGACGTGTCTTCCATCACCCACGGTTCGAGAGCGAGGAGAAGTCCGGGGCGCAGCTTGTAGCCGCGCCCTGGCCGCCCGTCATTGGCGACGTGCGGGTCCTGGTGCATCGTCGATCCGATGCCGTGGCCGCCGAACTCCATGTTGATCGGGTACCCGGCCTCGCTCAGGACCGAGCCGATGGCGTGGGAGATGTCACCGATGCGCGCTCCCGGCCTGGCTGCGGCGATGCCCGCCTCCAGCGCGCGCTCGGTCGCCTCGATCATCGCGACGCTCGCGGCGGGTTTCGAGTCGCCGACGAGGAAGCTGACCGCCGAGTCCGCGGCGACTCCTCCGGTGAGCACGGCGAGGTCGAGCGTCAGAAGATCTCCGTCAGCGAGCGAGTAGTCGTGGGGCAGCCCGTGAAGAACGGCGTCGTTGACGGCGGTGCAGATGTAGTGGCCGAACGGACCGCGTCCGAACGACGGCGCGTAGTCGACGTAGCAGGACTCAGCCCCCGCCTCGGCGATCATCTCCTGTGCCCAGCGGTCGATGTCGAGGAGGTTCGTCCCGACCTTCGTGCGGTCCTTGATCGTCTGGAGGATGTGCGCGACGACACTGCCCGTGTGCTTCGCCTGGGTCAGTTCGGCGGGGTTCAGGATTTCGATCATGTGGCGCTAACTGCCGGCGCGTCCGGCGTCGAGGACACCGACATCGGTGCGGTGGAAGTTCTGGAACGAGCGCGATGCCGTCGGGCCGCGCTGACCCTGGTAGCGGGAACTGTATTCGGCTGAGCCGTACGGTTTTTCGGCGGCCGAGCTCAACTGGAAGAAGCAGAGCTGGCCGATTTTCATTCCCGGCCACAGTTTGATCGGCAGCGTCGCGACGTTGCTGAGCTCGAGGGTGACGTGCCCGCTGAAACCAGGGTCGATGAACCCGGCGGTGGAGTGGGTGAGCAGGCCAAGCCGGCCGAGCGAACTCTTTCCTTCGAGGCGGGCAGCGACGTCGTCCGGTAGGGTCACCTGCTCGTACGTGGAGCCCAGCACGAACTCGCCCGGGTGGAGGATGAACGGCTCGTCCGGCTTCGCCTCGATCAGGCGCGTCAGCTCAGGCTGGTCTTCGGCCGGGTCGATGTACGGATATTTGTGATTGTCGAACAGACGGAAGTAGCGGTCGAGGCGCACGTCGACGCTCGATGGCTGGACCATCCCGGTATGCGACGGCTCGAGGCCGATGCGTCCGGAGGCCAGTTCAGCTTTGATGTCGCGATCGGAGAGAAGCACGAGGTCAGCTTATAAGGGCCGGGCTTGATAGTATGGCGACGGTCGCTCCGGGCGACACGTGCGGATGTAGTTCAATGGCAGAACTTCAGCTTCCCAAGCTGATAGCGCGGGTTCGATTCCCGTCATCCGCTCCAGTGAGAGAAGCCGCTGAGAACGAGATCGCGCCCCGCTGCGGTTCCGGCCGAACTTGGTCCGGTCGAGCACGAACGTTCCGCTCCAGAGGCTGAGCAACAGTTTCGGGAGCTCAGGCCTGTCGAGTGCTAGTTGAGCGGCTCGCCAGCGGTGGTCAGGGGCTCCGGCGTCCGCGGCAGGACCGAGAAGATGAGCGTCAGCCCGCCGGCACCGAACAGCAGGAAGAAGTCAACGAGAGTGAGGCCCGTCGGCAGCAGTCCGAAGACCTGATTGTCGAGGAGTCCGAGGATCCCGAGGAGAAGCAGGACGCCACCGACCGAGAACAGGACGCCGCGGATCATCAACGGCGAGCTCTTGGTGAATGCCACGAGGAAGAGCAGGAAGGCGCTGACGAGATAGATCACATCGACGAGGGTGTCGACGTTGAGAAGTCCCATCAACCGATCTCCCTCGATGAACAGGCCGACCAGACCATGGCCGCCAAGAACGATTCCGAGGATCAGTGCGTACAGTTTTCCCATTGCTTTGGTCCCAATCTCATGAGGTGGTGCTCCGACGCCGACCATTCCACGCTAAGGGAGCAGCGCGATTCTCGCCCGGCGTTGACAAGCCGCCCGTTGCGGATCACTCCTCCGCGAATACGGACGCTGCCGGCTCCATGATGCTGCCGTCGTCACGGCGGTTCCGCCGCTTCTGCACGGGGGCTCCTGCCCGAACCGGCCCCTGATCGTCGAGAGGAATCACCAGTTCTGTGCCGGCCTGCGCCTCGAATTGCTGGCCCCGCACCTCGAAGCTGACCGGGCCGTCGCCGTCGATGATCGTCACTTTCATGGCCGGAGCCGTCAGACTGATGAGCATCCGGGTTCCTCGCCAGGTCAGTCGGTAGCGAAGCTCCGGCCAGGAAACAGGCAGTCGCGGATCGAAAGTGAGGAGGCCGTCGTAGTCACGCATCCCACCGAACCCGGATACGACGGAGTTCCACACCCCTCCAGACGCTGCGACATGCACACCGTCCGCGGTGTTGCCGTGCCGGTCTTCCAGGTCGACAAAGACGGTATCGAGAAAGTACTTGAGCGCGAGGTCCTGGTAGCCGACCTCCGCGGCGATGATCGACTGCACGATCTTCGACAGGCTCGAATCGCTGGTGGTCAGCGGGTCGTAGTAGTCGAAATCGGCGAGTTTCTGCTCGAGGGTGAACTCGTCACCCTGCAGGAACAGCGCGAGAACGACATCCGCCTGTTTGAGTACCTGGAACCGGTAGATCACCAGGGGGTGGAAGTGCAGCATGAGCGGCTTCCGGTCGTCCGGCGTCGCCGCCAGGTCCCACACCTCTCTTTCGAGGAAGGCCGAGTCCTGCGGGTGGATCTGCAGCGATTCCGAATAGGGAATCGTCATGGCATCCGCAGCCCGATCCCAGTCGAGGAGTTCCGTCTCGTTGAATCCCAGCCGCTCGGCCATCCTGGCGTATGAATCTGGTCGCTCTTCCTGGATCATCCGCACCGTCTGGGCCGCGTACCGAAGGTTGAAGCGTGCCATGACGTTGGTGAAGAGGTTGTTGTTGACGACGGTGGTGTACTCGTCCGGGCCCGTCACACCGTGAATCTCGAACCGGTCGTCGCCGTTGCTGCGCCAGAATCCGAGCGTCGTCCACATGCGGGCGGTCTCGACGGCGATGTCGACAGCGCCATTGCAGAGGAAGTCCAGGTCGCCCGTCGCGTCGATGAACTTCGCCAGCGCATAGGTCACGTCAGCGTTGATGTGGTACTGCGCTGTACCGGCCGCGTAGTGGGCGGATGCTTCCTCCCCGTTGATCGTCCGCCAGGGGAAGAGAGCGCCGGCTTCGTTGAGCTTGCGGGCGCGGTCACGGGCAGCGGGCAGCATCTGCTCCCGGAGCCGCAAAGCGTTTCTCGCCCAGAGCGGGCTCGTATACGAGAGGAAGGGGACGACGTAGATTTCGGTGTCCCAGAAGTAGTGCCCGCTGTATCCGTTGCCGGTGACACCCTTCGCCGGGACACCAAGACCGTCCGCCCGGGCGGAGGCCTGCGCGAGCTGGAACAGGTTCCAGCGCACCGCCTGCTGGACGTCGTCGTGCCCGGGAATCTCGACGTCCGAACGTTCCCAGAATTCCGAGAGCCAGTCGCGTTGCTTCGTGTATTGCTCTGCGACTCCCACCGAGCGGATGCGGTCGAGAGTGCGTCGGCAACGGTCGATGAGTTCGCGGGCGGGGGCACGACGTGAGCTGTGATAGCTGACGACCTTGGTGACGCGCACCGGCTCGCCCTTGCGGGCATCGATGGCGAAGACGTTTTTCGCCATGTTCCCGTCGATGTGGTGTTCCACCGAGTAGTCGTTGGAGGTTTCGATCAGGTGGTCCGCGGCGACCGCGAGGGTCATCTTCGAGTTCGCGACCTCGAAGCTGAGCACGCTGCGCTCTCCGTCCTGCCAGTGCTCCTGAGGGAGGAAGACCCTCTCGGAGACCCGCCCCGCCGTGCGCGGGTCGTTGAGCTCTTCGCCCGAGTCCCCCGCGCCGTCATAGTCGTCCTCGCCGTCCTGCCGATTGAGAATCTGGCAGGAGATGGTCAATGGTGCGTCGGCATCGAGCACGGTCACGTCGAGGGTCAACACGGCGAGATGGCGTTCCGGGAATGAGATCATGCGCGTCGCTGTCACTTGAACGCGCTTGCCGGATGGTGTCAGCCAGAGCAGGTCACGCGTCAGTACGCCCTCCCGAAAGTCGAGGCTGCGTTCGTAGCTGAGCAGGTCGGCGTCATCGAGAAGAAGCGGTTCATCGTCGACGTAGAGCCGCATCACCTTGCTGTCTGGCGCGTTCACCATGGTCTGACCGACCTCGGCGAATCCGTACGCCTCCTCTGCGTGCCGGATCTTCCAGGTCTCGTGCAGGCCGTTCACGTAGGTCCCGTGTTCATGCGCTGTTCGACCTTCGACGGCGTTCCCCCTCATCCCGAGGAAGCCATTGCCGACTGCGAACAGCGACTCGGTGAGGCCGAGGGTCTCTGCGTCGAAGTGTGTCTCGATCAACCGCCACGGGTCAACAGGAAAACGGTCTCGGTTCATCTCGGGTCCTCTGGTGAAATTTCGGTCAACGGTTGACGAATACGGCGAGGTCGTCGACGACCGTGTGCGCTCCGGCTTCGAGGAGCGCCTCGGCACCGGCCCCGCGGTCGACGCCGATCACCAGGCCGAAGTCGCCCGCACTGGCAGCGGCGACACCCGAGATGGCGTCTTCAAAGACGACGATGTTCGCCGGGTCGAGGTTCATGGCGTGGGCCGCATGGAGGAACATGTCGGGAGCAGGCTTACTCGCGAGGGACTGCTCCGCAGCAACGAGACCATCGACGATGACCGGGAACCGGTCGATCAGGCCTGCCGCGGTGAGCACCCACCTCGCGTTCTTCGAGCTCGAGACGACGCCCATCGGCATCCGTCTCTTCTCGAGGAAATCCACGAGTTCCAGTGAACCCGGATAGGCCAGGATGCCACGCTCCTCGAGAGCCCGTGAGAAGTAGTCGTTCTTGCGGTTACCGATTCCTGTCACCGTGTCGGCCGTCGGCGGATCGTCCGGAGAACCCAGCGGCAGAAGGATGCCGCGGGATGCCAGCATGCTTGCCACGCCGTCGTACCGGCGTTTGCCGTCGAGATGTTCGAAGTAATCGTCGTCGGTGTACGGCTGGGTCACGCCCTTCTCGGCGAACACCTCGGTGAACATGGACTGCCAGGCATAACGATGGAGATCAGCTGTGGGAGTGAGGACTCCGTCGAGGTCGAAGAGCACTGCGGAGTAGCCGTCCAGGCTGGCCGGAGCGGTGTCGTATGCGTTCAGAAGAACCCCCGAAAAGTGAGTAGCGGGCGAAACCTTGGGGTTGACTCTACGGCACCTCCTGGCCGCCGTTGGGTTCTCAGGCTGCACCGAGGATACTGTGAGAATGACGGAGACCAGTTCAGCTCACCCTGCAACGCCCGGTGCCCAGAACCGGATTGTTGTCGGTGTCGACGGGTCTCGCTCCTCGGTGAAGGCTCTGCGCGAAGCCCGCCGGCTCGCTGATGCCCTCGGCACCTCGCTCGAAGCCGTCGCTGTGTGGCAACGAGCTCACTCGTCGTACGACATCTACCAGTCGGAATCCGACTGGACGCCGGAGAAGGAGATCGAGAGGCTGCTTCGGGATGCCGCGGAGTCGGCATTCGGTTCGGATCAGCCCGAACGATTCACAATGTCGATGCTCGAAGGCGTACCTGCCAAAGCGCTCATCCGGCACAGCGCGGGCGCCGACATGCTCGTGCTTGGCTCGCGAGGACACGGCGGATTCATGGGCCTGCTGGTCGGTTCGGTGAGCTCGGCGTGCGTGGCTCACGCCCAGTGCCCCGTGCTCGTCGTACACAACGAGAATCAGCATACGGCGGACGCCGAGCAGAGCACCACAGCGCACTGAACCCGGGGCTCTGCCGATGCCATACGCTGGCAGGGTGGAGAGCAATGGAAGCCCTGGCAGGTCACGGCTTTCGCGACTGTTCAAGCGGCTCGCGCACCTGTTTCGGCACACCCCGGCCGCGGCCCCGTATCGGCCGGACCCTCAGCCGCTCGCCCCGTTCGAGCAGGCTCTCGAGGAGGGCCTACTCATCGCTCGACACGGCGTCTTTCTGGCGGTGCGGAACCGTTTGATCGTGCGTGCCCTCCGGGAAGGGGAAGCGTTCGACGAGGAGCAGGCCGCGCGAGTGGTCGACGAAGAGCTGTCGCTGGCGGCCGCGGAACAGCGAGAATATGCCGCGGGCGCGCGACGGCTCCTGGAAGTAGCTGGGCGCTCCGGAGGAATCGCTGACCACGCGCACGACTACCACCGAATCGACACTGACTCCCTCGCGCGGCGGGAGCGGCTCTACTCGGCCCTCGCCGACGCCCTCGAGGCCTACCGGGAAGACCCG
Organism: Mycetocola sp. TRD_SC_2; assembly: GCF_055361225.1. Lineage (NCBI taxonomy): Bacteria > Bacillati > Actinomycetota > Actinomycetes > Micrococcales > Microbacteriaceae > Mycetocola > Mycetocola sp. TRD_SC_2. Next base: position 2,781,255 of record NZ_CM143954.1, read on the forward strand.
GACGACATCGCGAACTTCGTGGATCGCGCCCGCACCGAAGCGTGGAATGACATCGGCAACAACGTCGTCTCCCAACTCGACCAGCGGATGTCGTCATTCGCCGATGAGCCCGAGTACGAGATGAGGCGGCCGGAACGGCTTCGGCAACTCCTCGAAGTCGACCTCCCGGCGTTACTTCCCCGCGACACCGACGGCGACCCACGCCGGGGCTGAAGGCTCAAACCGGAGTCTCTTGCGGTCGCGCGTCGAGACGGCGCTGCGCTCGACCGGCTTCGCGGTACCAACCGGCGAAAAGCAGCACGGCGAGCCCGACCGAGACCGCGTCACCGCCGTAATACATGATCATGCTGCCGACTTCTGCTTCGGCGGCAGACACACCGGCGGGCGGGTTGCCGTACAGCTGCTTCGACAGGATGCTGTGGCCCGCCATGACAGCGCACAGAACGATGGCGCGGGTGACGAAGCCTGCTCCATGCGGGGAGGGGTCGACGCCGGCGATCGAAGCTGAGAAGAGATAACCGGAGACGAAAACATGCACGTGGACGACAACGAACAGAAGGCCGTTGGTGTGGATGCTCGGGTAGAGCCCACCGGCGTAGAGCAACCACAAGCCGCCAAGGTTCAGCACGGCTGTCGTGACCGGGTAGGTGAGGAAACGGATCGGCCTGCTTCGCAGCATTCGCGCCAGCCGCCTGGCCGGGACCGCACTGAGTGACCGAAGCGCGAGGGTCACCGGCGCGGCAAGCATGAGGAGCAGTGGGGCGAGCATGCCAAGACCAACGTGGGCCGCGGCGTGCCTGGCGAAGTCGTCATGGTCCGCGACCGTGGCCTGCACACTCAGCGCCGTGACGAGGCATCCGGCGATCCACAGGGCGATCCTGTGCCGCGGCCAGGCTGGTCGATCCCCCGGGCGGAGTGCTCCGATGAGATACACAGCGATGGCCGCGAGGGGTGCGAAGCTCACAAGTTCCATCGCGGAGATACCGCCGCCGTGGTTATGCATCGGCCGGTACTTTTCTGGGGCGTTTCGACCGGACGAGCAGAACCGCTCCCCCCGCGATGAGCGCGACGGCAGAAATGTTCCAGCCCAGGTCGTACGGCAACAGGTCCACGTCGTAACGGATCTGGTGAATGCCGAGCAACTTGTGCTGGATCGTGCCGTCGTAAAGCTGGAACGCACCAGCTCCGAGCAGGATGCCACCCCACCACCGGGCTGGCTCGAAGGTTCGCCTGCGGCGGATGTCGGCGAAGAGGAAAAGGGCGGCGACCGTCGCGAACCAACTGAAGGCGTGGAAGATCCCGTCGGAGACAAGCCCTGCTGTGGGGGTCGACCTGTCGTAGAAGTGGTGCCAGTGGAGGAGTTGGTGAAAGACCACCTCATCCACGAAGGCGGCGATGCCGACTCCGAGCAGAACCCCCGAGAGGAGGTTCCGCCCGGAATCGGTGTTGCGAGCCACTTAGCGACGCGTGGTCGCGGCCGTATTCCGGCCAAGCAGCAGGCCGAGTGCGACCATCGCGATCGCGAGCACGAGGTGCAGCCAGTTGTCCGCGTTGTTGAGCGGGACGAAGTTCGCTGCTGTGTCCATACCGGCGACGAACAGGCCGTAGATCCACAGAACGAAATAGACCACTCCACCCCAGATGAGGAAGTTCCGTGCACCGGAAGCGGATCGCGCGAGCGCAATACCGGCGATACCGAAGAGGAGGTGGACGATGTTGTGCAGGATCGACACCTGGAAGATGCCAAGCAATAGTGCTCCTGACCCACTGCCGGCGAACAGGAGATCTTCGTAATTGGTTGTCACCCCCGGAATGAATCCGAGAATGCCGACGAGGAGAAAGACGATTCCGAAGACGAGCGCCGCCAGCTGTACGGGGGCGCGGCCGGCGCGGGTGTTTGATGTGTTTGCGGGTGATGTCATGGTGTGCTCCTTGCTCAATTCGAGAACCAACCTTGGGGAACACGATGCAGCCCCCCAGCAGCAGCAACGATAATGCCTGCTAATGGGCGATTTTTAGTACTTGACAACGCCCTCGGGATCGTTCATGCCCCAGGTCTGTACAGCCGGGACGGATACGATCAGGAGCCGACAGGAAGGCCCGAATGACCCAGCGAACAGTCCTCATCACCGGCGCAAGCGACGGAATCGGAGCCGCGGCTGCCCGCGCGCTCCATCAGCGCGGTGATCGGGTGGTCGTCGTCGGTCGGTCGCCGGAGAAGACCCGTTCCGTCGCTGAGTCAATCGGAGCGGAGTACCTGCTCTCCGACTTCGCCCGGCTCACGGATGTCCGCCTGCTTGCCGCAGATATCCTGGAGCGCTACCCGCGGATCGACGTTCTCGCCAACAATGCCGGTGGCATCCTCGGTTCACGCGAGATAACGGAGGACGGACACGAGAAAACGTTCCAGGTGAACCACCTTGCTCCGTTCCTGCTCACGAACCTGTTGATGGATCGGCTGGTCGACAGCACGGCAAGCGTGATCAATACGTCGAGCGTCGCCAACTCCCGCTTCAGCCGCTTCGACATCAACGATGTGAACGCTGAGAACGGGTACTCCGAGAACCGCGCCTACGGCAACGCGAAGCTCGCCAACATTCTGTTCACCAGCGAACTGCACAACAGGTTCGCCGAGCGCGGGATCGCGACGGCCGCGTTCCATCCCGGCGTGGTCCGCACCGCTTTTGCCACCGGATCGACGAGCCTGATGCGCCACGTGTATCGCTCGATCTTCAATGTGCTGCTGATCTCCCCCGAGCAGGGCGCGGATACCCTGGTCTGGCTGGCCACGACTGTGCCGGGGGTCGACTGGGTCTCGGGCGCGTACTACGACAAGCGAGTTATTTCGCGGGCCAATCCGAAGGCGTACGACCCGGAGCTTGCTGCGCAACTCTGGGATCTCAGTGCGAAGCTCGTCGGACTACCCGCCGAGCGACGCTGACAGTACGTCAGCCCGACACGTCCCACCGATGGTGGACGACATCGTGCAGGAGATACCGGCCGAGCGTTTCCACCGTGAACCGGGATCCGTTGCTCCGGCGACCGGTGCGCGAGATCGCCTCCGTCGGCACCCGCTCGAATGCGTCGGCGAGGGCGTTACCGGCGGTGACGAGTTCCCCGCTGACCCGTGCAGGGTCCTGTTCTCCGTAGCGTGCGGCGACGGCCGCGGCGTCCTGGTCCCAGTTCTCGAACTCCGGGTCCGTTTTCGTGAGCATGACATCGAGCCGCGTCTGGAAGACCAGAAAGACGTCGCGAACGTGGGCCGCGTACTCGAGCGGCGACCAGGTCGAGTCATCCGGACGGGTGCGAACGTCCGGCCTTGTGAGGACGGCCGCCCAGGATGCCGCGTTGTCGCGCAACTGCTCAGGCAGAGTGGCGGCGCTCACCGTCGCGGGGTCGAAACCGCAGTCCGGGCACGGCCGGTCTAGGACCCAGGTCCAGTTCTTGGTGTCTGGTTCGATTGCCATGCGCCCCACGCTAGGGCAGGAAACGTTTTCGCCCTAGTCTTCGGGCTGACAGACGGCTCCGGCGACGAGCTTCTCGGTCATCTGCGCCTCAGACCAGGGCAGTCCGACGACCGGCAGCTTCTCGCCCTTGGCGGGCGGCGCTTTCGCCGCGATCGACGCGAGCTTCATGGCCAGATTCTGTGCGAAACCGGGCCCAGCGGTCGAGTTGTTCAGCATGACAACGACGGTAAGGCCGGTCGCAGGATCCGAGAGCATCGCCGAGATGTGACCGGGGATGTAGCCGGCCTGGCCGCGCAGCGGCCCCATCTGCAACCCGCCCGGTCCGAACTGCTGCCAGTTGGGAGCATCCGCACTGAGGGAGACGGTTTTCCAGGCGTCGTCTTTCAGATCCTCGTCGAGCAATGCGCCCGTCGCGAATGAGCGGGCGTACGCGTTCAGATCGTCGAGCGTCGAAACGACTCCCCCCGCGGTGAACGCGAGCGACGATGACAGCAGCGTCTGGTCCTTCGGTGTTTCACACGCGAGCGTGCCGTCAGCGGCCTCGAGCGCATGCCACCCTGGTGCGAAGGGCTGAGCGATCTCGAGGGTCGACGCCTCGGGAAACAGGGAGTCGTTCATGCCCAGCCGGTCGAATACATACCGGCCGTAAAGCTCTTTGGCAGTGCTGCCCGACGCTTCTTCCAGTGCCAGACCGAGCACGGCATAGTTTGTGTCAGACGGCGCGTACGCGGCTCCCGGCTCGCCGGTGCGCTTGCTCGCGATTCCGTCTGAGACGAGTTCAACGGTTGACCATTGGCGAGTCGGGTTGGCGGGAAAGAGCGGCCCAATCGTCTTGCTGAAATCGCCGAGACCAGCGGTGCCGTGACAGAGCTGGCCGAGCGTGATGCCGTCGAGACCGCGGATCGACGGCAGGTAATCAGAAACGGCGTCGTCAAGCTCGACCGTGCCATCGCCGACCAGACCGTACAACACGTCACACGTCATCGGCTGGGTGTTGTCGCCGACCCGGAAACGCATGTCGGTCGACATCTTCTCGCTACCGCCCGGTGCAGTGACACCCGAAGCCGACACCCATTGCCCTGACCAGGGCGCCCAGACGCCGACGATCGCGCCGGGGGCAGCCGCCAACGCCATCGCTTCGGTGAGCGCTGCGTCGAGCGCTTCAGCAGACGCCGAAGGGAGGTCACCAGTGGGTTGTTCCGGCAGGGCGACGACGGATGCTGTCGCACCGGCACACGCCGAGAGGCCCAGCACCACGGCAGCGGCAACCGTCAGCAAGCCTGCGCTTCTACCTCGTGCCATGTTCGTTCTCAATCCATCCCCCTGATGGCCCTACAGAAGGGGAGTCTAGCCGAGCCTTCCTGCACTCAGCCTGTGGCGGCCGGGATGTCACGGACTGTTACACGATCAGTACAAACGCTGCGTCGATTCATCAGCGACGCGCAGCCAGCGGTAGCCATAGGCACCGAGGGACAACTCCGCCTCACCCTTCTCGGAGAGGGTCACCTCGCCGCTTTCCAGCAACTCGACCAGCCGGGTGGTCGGGCCGGCATCGGGCACAGCGATCGTCACGATCGCTGGCTCTGAACTGAAGTTGTGTACGGCGATCATCCGCCCCTGTGCACCCGAGACGGAGTGCACCAGCACAGCGTCGTTGGGCTGCTCGAGCACCGAGAAGTCGCCCCATCCGATCTCGACCGAATTGCGGTAGGTCCGAATGAGCAGGCGAATGAACTGCAGCAACGAATCGGGATCGTGGCGCTGGTCGGCAACGTTCACATGCTCCGGTGAAAACCCGTCGTCCACAACGGGTGCCGCAAGCCTCGACGCTCGTGCGCGGGAGAATCCGCCGTTCACATCGCTGGTCCACTGCATTGGCGTTCGCACCGATTGCCGACCGGGGATGGCGAGGTTCTCCCCCATCCCGATCTCCTCGCCGTAAAACAGCACGGGTGTGCCTGGCGATGAGAAGAGCATGCTGTACACCATGCGGATGCGACGGGGATCGCCGTCGAGCATGGTCGGCAGGCGGCGGACGATTCCGCGGTCGAACACCCGCATGTGTTCTTCCGGTGCGAAGGCGTCGAAGACTTCCTGGCGTTCGGACTCGGTCAGCTTGTCGAGGGTCAGTTCGTCGTGGTTCCTCACGAAGTTCGCCCACTGTGACTGCCGGGCGATAGCCGGCCGTGCAGAGAGGGCATCGGCGAATGGTCGAGCATCCGAACGGGCGAGCGACAGGTAGAACTTCTGCATCGCGACGAAGTCGAACTGCATACTCAGTTCGTCGGCGTTGTCGCCGCCGAAGTATTCCACTTGCTCCGCGCGCGGCAGATTGACCTCGCCGAGAAGGATGCCGTCACCGGTGCGTCGACCGAGGAAGGACCTCAGCGTCTTCAGATAGTCGTGCGGGTCCCCGTATTCCCCGTCGCCCGTCGCCTCCGTCGGCTCAAGCAGGAACGGGACGGCATCCACCCGGAAGCCATGGATCCCCAGTTCGAGCCAGAAGCCCATCACCTTGGCGATCTCGTCGCGAACGAGGGGGTTCTCAACGTTCAGGTCCGGCTGGTGCTTATAGAACCGGTGCAGGAAGTACTGCCCGGTCTTCTCGTCGAGCTCCCACACGCTGTCCTCAACACCGGGGAACACCGTCTCGGCTTCGTTCGCGGGAGGTTCGTCCACCCACACGTAGAAGTCGCGGTAGGGCGAGTCGACACTCGAGCGCGCGGACTTGAACCATGGGTGCTTGTCGGAGGTGTGGTTGACGACGAGGTCGACGATAACCCGCATGCCGCGGTCGTTCGCGGTGCGGAGAATCTCCACCAGGTCGCCGTGATGCCCGAGCCGGGGGTCGACGCCGTAGAAGTCGGTGATGTCATAACCGTCGTCGCGATCCGGTGTCGGGTAGAACGGCATGAGCCAGAGGCAGGTCACCCCGAGTTCGGCGAGATAATCCATCCGGTGGGCGAGGCCGGCGAGGTCGCCGATCCCATCGTCGTTCCAGTCCATGAAGGTCTCGACGTCGAGGCAGTAGACAACGGCTGTCTTCCACCACAGGTCGGACGTGTCGGTCATCCTCATGCGGATGCCGCCGTCCGCGCGGCCAGCTGCGGCAGAACCTGATCACCGAACATATCGAGGAACTCGGTCTGCTCCACACCGACATGGTGCAGGTAGATCTCGTCGAACCCCAGGTCGGCGAACGCCGCGAGCTTCTCCGCATGCCAGGCGGGCTCGGATGAGACCAGGACCGTGGAGTGCATGTCGTCCGGCTGTACATGCTTCGCTGTTTCGTCGAACGCTTCGGGGGTGTCGAGATCCCAGCAGACCGGCGGAGAGAAGACATTCGTGCGCCACTGGTCGTGGGCGATCGCGAGCGCTTCAGCATCCGTCTTCGCATAGCTGAGGTGCACCTGCAGAACCAGGGGGCCGGCGCCGCCCGCCCCTCGATAGGCGTCGACCATTCGTTTCAGGTCGTCGGGGGCTTGCGCCACGGTGGCGAGGCCGTCTGCCCAGCCGGCGGCCCACTCGGCCGTTGCGGGGCTGACGGCTGCGGCGAGCAGCGGAGTCGGGGTAGCAGGGCGGGTCCACAGCTTCGCCCGATCGACGGTGACGAGACCATCCGTGCTCACTTCTTCTCCGGCGAACATCCGTCGCATCACGTCGACACTCTCGGCCAGGCGGGCGTTCCTCACGTCTTTGCGGGGCCACGCGTCACCGGTGATGTGCTCATTCATCGCCTCGCCTGAGCCGAGTGCTGCCCAGAACCGGTCCGGGTACATGGCGGAGAGGGTCGCGGCCGCCTGCGCGATGATCGCCGGGTGGTAACGCTGACCGGGAGCGTTGACGACACCGAGTCGAAGATTCGTGGCCTGGAGCGCGGCACCGAGCCACGCCCAGGCGAAAGCGGAGTGCCCCTGCCGCTCGCTCCACGGGGCGAAATGATCCGAGCACATGGCTGCCTGGAAACCGGCGGCCTCCGCGTGGATCACGGCGTCGAGCAGAGCGCTCGGGTGGACCTGTTCATGGGAGGCGTGGAAGCCGAAGACTGTCATGGATCCCTTTCGGTTTCGACCGAGCCTAGGGAAGCTCGTCGCAGGGCGGCTACCCCTCGCATGTCGACTGTCCGCGTGATATCCGGAGTTGACCCGGGCGCGGCACTGCGCTCGAATGGATCCCATGCCCGCCCACATCTTCAGCCCCGAGGTCGTCGACGCTGTTCTTCGTCACATGAACTCGGACCACGCAGACGACAATCTGCTCATCGTCCGGGCGTTTCTCGACCCGGCAGCAGCGTCGGCTGTGATGACCGGCCTGGACGGCGATGGTGGCGTGTGGGCGCTCACCGCCGCGGACGGCACGCAGACCCAGGCGCGGATCGACTGGAGTTCCCCGGTGGCCGAGCGCAGCGGCATCCGTCGTGAGGTCGTCGTTCTCTACGACAGGGCCTGCGAGAAACTCGGCGTTCCACCCCGCCCTCACTGAAGAAACCTGCGCGAAAGACCAAACCGTTTGCGTGAGGCTTCCGAATCTGATGATGTGCGACACCGGTCGCACTCTCACTCAGAAGGATGCAACCATGCGCACGTCACCCAACCGACTTCTCGCCACCGCCTTCGGCGGCGTCTACCTCCTCGTCGGGGTGCTCGGCTTCGCCGTGACCGGCGGCCTGAGCTTTTTCGCGACCGAAGGAAACCTCCTGCTCGGGTTGTTCGCGGTGAACCCACTGCACAACGTCGCCCACCTCCTGATCGGTATTGCGCTCCTGATCGCCGGTCTCTCGAATGTCGCGGCGGCGCGCGCCACCAACACGGTTGTCGGTGCGGCATATCTGCTGCTCGGCATCGTCGGCTTCTTCCTCGTCGGCACCGCCTTCAACGTCCTCGCGCTCAACACGGCGGACCACTTCCTGCACCTCGGCAGCGCGATCGTGCTGCTCGGTGTCGGCCTCGCGGCGGACAAGTCGGTCCGCTCCAGCCGCGTCGCCGCCTAGCGATCCGCTGATTTCAGACCGGGAGGGGAGTTCGCCGTGAACCACGTCAGTCGAAGCGTGATAGCCCTGACGAGCCTGGGGGTCGGTCTCGTCCATCTCGCGATCGGAGCGGGCTCTCCTCCCTTACTCGCGATTCTCCTGGTCGGGTTCGGCATTGCCGAGCTCGCCTGGGGCGTCGCGGTCCTGGCAACGGGCAGGCTGATCCTGCCCAACGCCGCGCTCCCCCTGGCGCTCACGCCGCTCCTCCTGTGGGGCCTCGACGTCACCGTCGCCATCGTCCTCGGTGGATCAGGCGCGACCGCGCTCCTGCCGTTCGGTCCGATGGCCGCGTCGGTCGTACTCAGCCTGTTCCTCGGAGCCGGCCTCGCGATCTCGCGGCGACGGGCGGGATCGCCGCGACCGGCGGCATCCGCTCCCCGACCCGGCAGATACCTGCTCGGCATGACCCTCGGGGCCATGCTCGTTGCGGGCCTCGTCACCCCCGCTCTGGCCGGAACACAGGCGGGAACCGAAGCCGTGCCCCACGGCGAACACGGCACCAACACGGTCAAGGACGCCCCCGGACCGCACTCCGGACACTAGTTGCCCTCGGGGAACCTCGCTAAGCTAAGGTCACCCTAACCGCCAATGTCGGAGTGCGATGTCGAACATCATCCCGTTCTCGCAGGAATTGCGTGAACGAACGCGAGCGAGTCATTCCGAGAGCGAAGGCGCCGACTTCATGGGCGACCTGATGACCGGCAAGGGCACCCGCGACGACTACATCGCCCTCGTCGCCCAGCATTTCTTCATCTACGAAGCGATCGAACGCGCAGCCGAGCGGATGCGCACAGACCCCGTCGCCCGGCCGTTCATCTCGGACAAACTCACCCGTCTGCCCGCCATCGAAGAGGATCTCCGTTTCCTCATCGGTGACATCTGGCGCGAGCAGATCACCCCGCTCCCGACAACCGCGGCATACGTCGCACGCATCGACGAGGTCGGCGCGACGTGGGCGGGCGGTTTCGTCGCCCACCACTACACGCGCTACCTCGGCGACCTGTCCGGCGGTCAGATCATCCGCACCATCATGCAGCGCCAGTTCGGCTTCGACACGAACGGCGTCGGCTTCTACCTCTTCGGCGACATCGCCAAACCGCGTGAATTCAAGGACACCTATCGCGAGCAGCTGGATGCCGTGCCGTGGGACGACGAGGAACGCGCGCGTGTCATCGACGAGGTTCTCGTCGCCTATCGTTTCAACACCGACCTGTTCCGCGATCTGGCTGTGGCCAAGGCCCAGTCGGTCGCCTGACACGTACACCAGAGGCGGCTGCCCCGGCATCCGTCGCGCCCTATTCACAGAGGAGAAGTGTGAACCCGTTCGCCACCAAACCCTGGCTCAGCGCCTATGCGCCGGGAGTCCCGCACGAAATCGACCCGCCGACCGGGTCACTCGTCGACATGGTGGAGGAGGCCGTTTCGAGGTTCCGGCGACACACCGCGCTGCAATTCTTTGGTGAGACGACGAGTTACGCCGAGCTGGGCGACCAGATCAGCCGCGCCGCGGAGGGCCTGCGCCGCCTCGGGGTAGAGAAGGGGGACCGCGTCGCCATCGTGCTGCCGAACTGCCCGCAACACGTCGTCGCCTTCTACGCGGTTCTCCGCCTCGGCGCCGTGATCGTCGAACACAACCCGCTCTACACAGCACGTGAACTCCGGCACCAGTTCGAGGACCACGGCGCCAGGGTCGTCATCGCCTGGGACAAGGTCGCGGGGACCATCACGGACTTCCCGTCCGACCTTCCGATCGACGCCGTCATCTCGGTCGACGTGACCCGCGCGATGCCGTTCGGTACCCGCGTCGCGCTCCATCTCCCCATCCCCAAGGCGCGGGCTTCACGCCAGGCGCTGACGACGGGTTCACCGGTTCGCGGCACGTCGTCGTGGTCGTCGCTCCTGTCGCACGGAAGCCTGCGCCGCAAGCATCCGCGCCCGGAGGGCAGCGACCTGGCCCTGCTGCAATACACCAGCGGAACAACCGGCACTCCCAAGGGCGTCATGCTCAGCCACACGAACCTGCTGGCCAACGCCGCCCAGGGTCGCGCGTGGGTACCCGGCCTCTCCGAGGGGTCCGAGGTCTTCTACGCGGTACTTCCCCTGTTCCACGCTTACGGCATGACGCTCTGCCTCACCTTCGCCATGAGCATCGGGGCAGCGGTCGTGCTGTTCCCCAAGTTCGACGTCGACCTCGTGCTGTCGGCGTTCGCGAAGACCCCCGCCACCTTCCTGCCCGCCGTCCCGCCGATCTATGAGGCGCTCGCGCGCACGGCTGAACACCGGAAAGTCGACCTCTCCGGCATCCGTTTCGCGATTTCAGGTGCGATGAGTCTCCCCGTGTCGATCGTCGAACGGTGGGAGACGGCGACCGGCGGTCTCCTCGTCGAGGGCTACGGGATGACCGAGACCTCTCCCGTCGCACTCGGCAACCCGATGGGCCCCTCACGTCGTCCGTCGACCGTCGGCGTGCCGTTCCCGAGCACCGAGATCCGCGTCGTGGACCCGGAGGACCCGACCGTCGATCGCGGGCTGGGTGAAGCGGGCGAGTTGCTCGTGCGAGGACCCCAGGTGTTCTCCGGCTACTGGAAGCGCCCAGCCGAAACCGCCGCCGCGCTGATCGGTGATGGCTGGCTTCGCACCGGTGACATCGTCGAGGTCTCGGATGACGGGTTCGTCACCGTCGTCGACCGGCTCAAGGAACTCATTGTCACGGGCGGCTTCAACGTCTCACCGACCGAGGTCGAACTCGCGCTGATGGGACACCCGGATGTGCGGGAGGCCGCCGTGGTCGGGATGCCCCGCGAAAGCGGTGGCGAGGATGTCGCCGCTGCCGTCGTGATGAACGACGGCGCGAGCTTCGACCAGAACGCCCTGCGCGACTTCTGCCGCAAGGGACTCACCGCCTACAAGATCCCGAAGCGCATCGTCCAGGTCGACGACCTGCCCCGTTCGCTCATCGGCAAGGTTCTCCGCAAGGACGTGAAGGAACGGATGCTCTCGAGCTGACGGTTCGATCGAGATGCCAGCAGTGGCCCGAAAACCTCGAGTTTTCGGGCCACTACTGTCATTTCGGTCAGGCGCCGGGTGCGAGGGGCTCGGGGCGGTCGAACCGCATGAATCGCTCGACATCCGGGTCGACGAGGATGTCGCTGGGTCGCAGCGGCCGGGTCAGATACAGCCCCTCGAGAGAGGTCAGCCGGCTGAGCGCGACGTAGGTCTGGCCGGGGCTGAACGCGCGGGAACCGAGGTCGACGATCGCGCTGTCATAGGTTTTTCCCTGCGACTTGTGGATGGTGACCGCCCAGGCGAGCCGGAGCGGGAACTGGGTGAACTCCGCGACGATGTCCTTTTTGAGCTGCTTCGTTGCCGCGATGTAGCTGTAGCGGTACTTCTCCCACACCACGGGCTCGACTTCGACGATGTCGCCGTCGAGGTCCACGTACACGTTGGTGTCGATCTTGGTGACGCGGCCGATCGTGCCGTTGACCCAGCGCTGGCCCTCGCCACCGCCGCCGGTGTCGTTGCGCAGGAACATCACCTGGGCACCGACCTTGAGTTCGAGGGTCTCATCTGCCGGATACGCCGACTTGCCGAAATCACCGCTGACCTCGGCGGCGGCCTTGAGCGCGCGGCCCGGCAGCTTCGCCAGGGCTGCCGCGTTGATGCGGTTGACGATGTCGTTGCGGGTGGCGAGGGTGATCGTGCCGTCATCCGGCGGAGTCCGTGCCCCCATGGTGTTGAGTGCTCCGGCGATCTGCGCGGTGACCTGCCCGTGCCGCACCGCGTTGAGCATGTACTTGAAGTCGGCATCCGACTGCCGGTGAATCTCGGTGAGCTCGATGATGTTGAGCGTCGTCTCCTGCCACACCCGGGCGTCGAAGAACCAGAACGAGCGGTAGGTATCCGCGATGTAGTTGCGCTCTTCGCCCTGTCCCGGCACCGGCGCCAGCTGATACGGGTCTCCGAACAGCACCACCTGAACGCCGCCGAACGGTTCGTGCCTGCGCTGCCGCGCCTGACGGAGGCTGCGGTCGATGGCATCCATGAGGTCGGCGTTGACCATCGACACCTCGTCGATGACGAGAGTGTCGATGGTGTTGAGGAGCTTACGGACCTGGTCGTTCTGGTCGATGTCGTGATCGGCGATGAGCCCGATCGGGAGCCGGAACAGCGAGTGAATGGTCTGCCCGCCCACGTTGAGAGCGGCAACGCCTGTCGGCGCGCAGATCACAATCTGCTTCTCGGTCTGCCAGGCCAGGTGGTTGAGCAGTGTCGACTTGCCGGTTCCGGCGCGCCCGGTGACGAAAACGTGTTCCCGGGTGCCCTCGATCCGGTCGAAGACGGACTGCTGCTCCGGGGAGAGCTCGATGGCCGGCTGGGGGTTCGTCACGTGTACCTTCGGATGTTCGCTGAACTATCCATCGTATTCGCCGCAGCCACGAGAGGCGTACGGGCTGTGGAGCGCCATCCGCGTTCTCCTGCTGCCCGGATGGGGTAACCGTCCCGTCCGCCGTAGGATAGCTGCGTGAGTCAGCCCCCCGCCCCCGCCCCGATGCACCACCAGCAAAGCGCACCGTCGGCTCAGGAAGAACCGCCGGCGCCGGAGCTGAAGCAATCGATGCCGGAGCGCACGAGGGCCGCCATCACGTGGGCGGTCGTCGGCACGATGCTCATCGCCGCCGCCTTCGCCGCGCTTGGCGCCCTGAATCGTGACGTGTACGGAGCCGGGGCTTTCGTTGGGAACTACCTCAGCAAACTTCAGGAGAAGGATGCCGCGTCCGCGCTGCGCATTCCCGGCGTCGCGCTCGACAAACCGGAACTCAAGGCTGCCGGACTGCCCGAAACCAGCAGCAACGCCTTGTTACGTAAGGCAGTGCTCCCCGAGATCACCGAACTGACGCAGCTTGAAGATGTTGACGAGGGCGACGGCGTGCACGCGGTGACCTGGTCGTATGAGAGCAACGGTACCTACGGCGAGTCGACCTTCCTGGTGAGACGTGAGGGCACCAGGTTCCCCCTGATCCCGACCTGGACGTTCGAGCAGAGCCCGCTCGCCGTCGTGAACCTCGCCATCGATCACGCGACCGTCTTCACAGCGAACGGCTTCGACCTCGACACCCGGTCGATCACCGGCGATACAGCACCTTCGTTCGACAACATCGTCAACGTGCAGGTCTTCACCCCCGGCGAGTATGTGTTCGAGTCGACGAGCGATTTCGTCATCTCGGAGCCCGAGTCAGTACTCATCGACGTGCCCAGCCGGGTCCATGAGGCTGCCGTCACAGCGGAAGCGACAGAAGACCTCGTGACCGCCGTGCAGGAGGCCGTCAACGCCAAACTCGATGCCTGTACCGAGCAGAAGGTGCTGCAGCCGACCGGATGCCCGTTCGGGATCGTCGTCGATGACCGCATCCAGGGCGACCCGACCTGGTCGTTCGAGGACTACCCGGAGATCACGCTCGAGCCCGGCACCGACTCCTGGGTGATCCCGACGGTCGACGGTGACGCGCATCTGCGTGCAGACGTCCAGTCCCTCTTCGACGGGACAATCACCCGTTACGACGAAGATGTGCCGTTCTCCATGGTCGGAAACGCGTACATCATGTCTGATGGCAGTGTCGAGGTCACCATCTCCGAAGACGGCGATTCCGGACGCTAGTCGCGTGCCGCCATCCGGGCGAGCTGTTCGTTGTACTCCTTGAGTTCGGCGTCGTCCGTCCTGTCGGCGTTGCGGTCGTGCCGCTTTTGCTCGCGGGTGTCGGTCCGGCTCCACTGAATGGCGACGGTGATTGCGAGAGCGATCGTCGGCAGTTCACCGAGGCTCCAGGCGATACCTCCACCGATCTGCTGGTCGACCATCGGCGTCGGACCCCACGTACGGCCCATCGCACCGAACCAGTCAGCGAGGAACAGCCCGACGTTCGACATGATGGCGAGGCCGAAGAACGCGTGCGCGGCCATGGTCGCGAGCAGGAGCAGCAGCCGCAACGGGTACGACAGCCGGTACGGAACCGGGTCGACCCCGATGAGCGACTGCACGAACAGATAGCCGGTGAGAACGAAGTGCACGATCATCCACTCGTGCCCGATGTGGTCGGTCATCGCCCAGCGCAGCAGGGGCGAGTAGTAGAAGATCCAGAGCGACCCGGCGAAGAGCAGGGCAGCGACGAGCGGGTTCGCGAGCACGGTGCCGAACTTCGAGTGGACGGCGCAGAGGATCCACTCGCGGGGGCCGCGAGAGCCGTCTTCGCGCTTCTCGATCGCGCGCATGGCGAGTGTCACCGGTGCACCGGGCACGAGCAGCACGGGGACGACCATGGTGAGGCCCATGTGGCCGAGCATGTGCACGCTGAACAGGTAGTCCTGGTACGCCGCGATGCCGCCGTTCGTCAGGTAGAAGAGCACGACGAGGCCGGTCACCCAGAAGATGGTGCGGTGGATCGGCCAGCGGTCGCCCCGGCGCCTCAGCCGCACGACCCCGGCAAGGTAGAAGAAGATGCCGAAGGCCGTGATGAGCAGCCAGATCAGGTCGATGTCCCAGCTCGTGAAGTAACGGGCGAAGGTGAGTTCAGGCGGCAGCGGCTCACCGGTCAGCAGTTCCGCGGCGGTGGGTGCGGCGGCGAGTTCCTCGGGCACCGGTGTCGCTGTGCGCGCAAGCGCTGCGGCGAGGCCCGACGCGATGCCCATGAACCCGAGTTCGGCGACGACGATCCACCAGAAGTAGCCGCTGATCGCCTTCTGCGACGCCTGCATCTTTCTGATCAACCAATTGCGCTGGGCGGCGCCGAAGAGACCGATCGCGATCAGCACGGCGACCTTTCCGAGCACGAGCACGCCGTACGGGGTGAGGAGACGGTCGAGTGATCCGATCCGGAGCTCAGCGCTCGCGTACCCCGACACCGCGACGACGATGAACGCCACGAGCGCGAGGCTGGAGTACCGAGCGATCACGGCAACGAGACGGCCGGACTCGAGGGTGCTCCGGATCAGGACGATGGTGACGAGACCACCGAGCCAGATAGCGGCGAAGACGACGTGCAGACCGAGGGAGGTGACGGCGGCGTCGTGCCCTGCGGTCCCCGCTGCGTGCCCCTGCTGGGCCATGGGAACGAAGGAGATGAGTGCGAGCACTCCGACGAAGACCATGAGGATCTGGCCACGCACAGCGAAGCACAGCACGGTGAGGGTTGCCGCGATCAGGGTCGTTGCCAGCCACGCCTGCCCGAGTTCGACGTCGCTGAAGAACAGGCCGAGTTTCGCCCCGAACTGGTCGTCGAACGTGATTGCGGTTCCCGTGACGTTGAGGAACGTGAAAAAGCCGGTGGCGCCCGCAGCGACCGTGTACACGGCTGCCCCGGATGCCGCGATGTCGAGGGCGCGATGGTACTCGTTCTTCTTAGGAGAGAGGGCGAACAACGCGAGAGCGAGAGCGCCGAGGGTGACGGCCGCGCCAAGGTTGACGAAGAGTTTGGCGATCGGCAGCCCGAATCGAACGACGGCGCCGGGGTCACCGATGGGTCGTTCGTTGGCTCCCCCGCCGTAGGCCAGTCCGATCAGAAGAACCAGGAGGGCGACGGCGACGAGGAGGGCAGGGCCGACGATCCGGGTTACTCGAAGCACCACTCCAGCCTACGGTGCGCCGTGCCCGCCAACCTCCGGGACGGCTGATGGTCGACCGGCGCGTTAACGACAAAGGGGGATGCCACGCAGTGCGTGGCATCCCCCTTCGAAGTCGACTACTTTGCGGCAGCCTTGAGCTTCGATCCAGCCGAAACCTTGACCGAGTGACCGGCAGGAATCTGGATCTCGGCGCCGGTCTGCGGGTTGCGACCGGTGCGTGCTGCGCGTGCGGTGCGCTCGACAGCGAGCCATCCAGGAATGGTGACCTTGACGTCGTTGCTGACGGAGTCAGCGAGAACGGCGAACAGCGAGTCGAGGACGCCGCCTACGGTCGCCTGGCTCTGGTTCGTCTCTGATGCGATCTTTGCAACGAGCTCGGTCTTGTTAAGCGACTTATCAGCCATTGAGTTGTCCTCCTCGGACTTTGCTTTCTACAGCCTGTTTCATTACGTGCCCGAGCCGATGGTGCACTCGGGCCGGTCTGTCTGACCGCCTTGAATGTACCAGAGTTCCGCATGATCTCGCGGAAGTACGGGCCATGTGGCCTCATTTTCTCCGGCGTGTCACAGCATCTGGCGCTGTTTGCACCCATTTCGGGTGAAGAATCACGCCGAGAGCGAAATTCCGCGTCTTTTCGCGGAACACGCTCGTTAACGACCCAACGGGTGCCTGCCCGAAGGCAGACACCCGTTGGGAACGGAGAATCTGGTGTTACCAGCTCGACTTGGTGATGCCGGGCAGTTCGCCGCGGTGAGCCATGTCACGGAAGCGGACACGCGAGATGCCGAACTTCGAGAGGTGGCCGCGGGGGCGTCCGTCAACAGCGTCACGGTTGCGCAGGCGCACCGGTGAGGCGTTGCGGGGAAGCTTCTGCAGGCCGAGGCGAGCAGCTTCACGCGACTCGTCGGTGCCGTTCGGGTCCACGAGGGCCTTCTTCAGCTCGAGGCGCTTTGCCGCGTAACGCTCAACGATAACTTTGCGCTGGTTGTTCTTCGCGATCATGCTTTTCTTAGCCATGGCTTAGCGCTCCTCTCGGAATTCAACGTGCTTGCGCACTACGGGGTCGTACTTCTTGAGTACGAGACGGTCTGGGTTGTTGCGACGGTTCTTCTTGGTCACGTAGGTGTAACCGGTTCCTGCCGTCGAACGAAGCTTGATGATCGGACGTACGTCCTGTGCCTTAGCCATTAGATCTTCTCCCCACGCGCCAGGAGGTCCTTGACGACGGACTCGATTCCGCGAGCATCGATAACCTTGATGCCCTTGGCGCTCAGCGTGAGCGTGACGTTACGGCGAAGTGACGGTACGAAGTACGTCTTCTTCTGCACGTTCGGGTCGAAGCGACGCTTGGTGCGCCGGTGCGAGTGCGAAATGTTGTGTCCGAAGCCGGGAATGGCTCCGGTCACCTGGCAGGTTGCTGCCATGGTTCTCTCCTTCAGTACCGCAGGACTCTCGCCCTGCCCAAGATCTCTTGTCGGCACACGCAAACCACCCGCATTTCACTACAGGGGGATTGTTTGTGCGATCCGAGTGGGAGGTGCCCACTCAGCCAAGGGTCTAGCGTACAGGAATATCCGCTCATCCGCGAACGGGATCAGGCGGATGCCGCGGTGCACGCCGGGCAGAGACCGAAAATGTCGACGACGTGGCGGGCATCGGTGAAACCGTGGTCGGATGCCGTCTTCTTCGCCCAGACCTCGACCTCGGTCGCAGCGATCTCGACCGTGAGCCCGCAGTTACGGCAGATCAGGTGGTGGTGGTGACCCGTCGACGCGCAGGCCCGGTACAGGCTTTCACCCTCAGGAGACTGCAGGGAGTCCGCTTCGCCGACGTTCGCGAGGTCGGCGAGAGTGCGATAGACCGTTGCGAGTCCGATGTGGGATCCGGCATCGCGAAGCCCCTGGTGCAGGCCCTGTGCACTGACGAAACCGTCGCGGGAGTCGAGTGCCTCCCGCACAGCTTCACGCTGCCAGGTGTTCCTCTTCACTGCCATGTTCCACCGCCTCGCTCAGCTCTAGCGTAGCCCGGCTCGGGGCCTGGTCCGGAGCCCGACGATTCGGGCGGTGAGGTACAGGAGGAACGAGATCGTCGTGATGTACGGGCTGATCGGCAGAGAACCACCGATGGCGAGAAGGATGCCGCCGACGGCGGAGACGAAACCGAAGAGCATCGCGATCACCGGAACGACGATCGGTGAGGCGGAGAGACGAAGGGCGGCGGCCGCCGGCGTGACGACGAGGGCGAGAACGAGGAGGGCGCCGATGATCTGAACCGACACAGCGATGATGAGTCCGAGCAGCACCATGAAGGCGAGTGACACGAATCTCGTTGGCACGCCGCGCGCGGCAGCGACATCCGCGTCGAGGCTGTCGAAGCTCAGCGGGCGCCAGATCAGCAGGAGCCCCACGAGAACGACGAGGCTGATGATGCTCAGCCAGGTCAGCTGGGGGTCGTCGACCGAGATGATCTGACCGGTGAGCAGGCCGAATTTGTTGGCGCTGCGACCGGGATACAGCGCGAGAAAGAGAATGCCGAGTCCCAGCCCGAATGGCATGAGCACCCCGATGATCGAGTTACGGTCCCGCGCTTTCGATCCGAGGAGGCCGATCGCTATGGCCGCGGCCAGCGCCCCCACCAGGGAACCGGCGACAACATTGAAGCCGAACAGAAGCGCAGCAGCCGCCCCGGCGAACGACAGTTCACTGATGCCGTGCACGGCGAACGCCATGTCCCGTTGCATGACGAAGACACCGATGAGGCCTCCGACGATCCCGAGAATTGCTCCGGCGAGGATCGAGTTCTGCACGAGCCCGAGGAGTTCGCCGTAGTTCTCGAAGTTGAACAGGCGCGACCAGATTCCGTCGTCGACGGCGTTCGCGAGTTTCCAGGAAGACATCAGTTCTCCCCGTGACCGTGGTGATGGTGGTGGGTTTCGCTGTCGGGAATCCCTACGACGACCACGCGGCCGCCGGTGCGGAGAACATCGATCGGGGTGCCGTAGAGCTGGGTGAGCACGTCGCTTTGGAGCACCTCATCCGGCGTTCCTTCGCGGAACTGGCCACCGGCGAGGTAGAGGATGCGGTCGACCATGCCGAGCACCGGGTTCACGTCGTGGGTCACGAACACCACAGGCGTGCCGTGTTCGCGCCGACGACGGTCGATCAGTTCGGAAACGCCCCGCTGATGCTGAAGATCGAGGCTGAGCAGCGGTTCGTCACAGAGCAGCATCCGTGGGTCCCCAGCGAGGGCCTGACCCACCCGCAGCCGTTGTTGTTCACCCCCGGAGAGGTTGCCGACCGGCTCGTCAGCGTAGTCGGATGCTCCGACGGACTCGAGCAGAGCGTCGACCTGTCGCTTCTCCGAGCCGCGGCTGACCGGGAGGCCGAACCGGTGCCCGTTCACACCGAGCGCGACGAGATCGCGCCCGCGCATGGGTGTCCCGCCCGGAATGAGCCTCTGCTGCGGGATGTAGCCGATCCGCCGGTCACCGCGGCGTACGGCGTGTCCGTCGAACCGGATCGTCCCCGCATCAAGGGCCTGCTGGCCAAGGATCGTCTTGAGAAGACTTGTCTTGCCGGAGCCGTTCGGGCCGAGAACGGCGAGGAACTCGCCGGCACAGACGTCGAGGGTGAGGTTGTCCCAAAGCACACGATCACCGAATCCGAGCGCCGCGTCCCTCAGGCTGAGGATCGGATTGCTCGGATGCCTGTGGTCGGTGGGGACTCCCGTCACGAGCGAAGGGCGGCCGCGATCGCGGCGATGTTCTCGGTCATCCAGCTCACATAGTCCTCACCGTCGGGAAGCGTCTCCGCGAAGGAAACGACGGGAACGCCGTCCTTCTCGGCAGCATCCCTGACCTGTTCGGTCTGCGGGCTGCTCGTCTGCTCATTGTAGGCGAGCAGGGCCACGTCTCCGGTTTCGAAGATGGCCAGAGCGTCCCTGAGGCTCGCCGGTGACACGTCGCTTCCCTCTTCGATGGCTTCGGTGAATGCGTCAGGCATCACGTTGACCAGACCGGATGCCTCGAGCAGGTAGAGCGGGACGGGTTCCGTCACCGCGACGCTGGTTCCGTCGAACTCCGACTTGAGTTCGTCCGTTGAGGCGGCGAGGGCGGCGAGCTCATCGGAAAAGGCGCTGTAGTTCTTCTCGAAGACTTCGGCGTTCTCCTCGTCGAGGTGCGAGAACACGTGCGCGAGCGAGCTGCCAAGCGCGTCGGCCGCAGCAAGGTCGTACCAGACGTGCTCGTTCAGCCCCTCGATGTGCCCGTGGTCGTCGCCGTCAGCGTGACCATGGTCGTCTTCGGCGTGCTCATCAGCGTGCTCTTCGGCGTGCTCATCTTCGGCGTGCTCGTCTTCAGCGTGCTCATCTTCGGCGTGCTCATCTTCGGCGCGCTCGTCCTCAGCGGCCCGCCCGGACAGGTCGACGACGTTCACCATTTCGAGGTCGTCCGAGCCGGCTGCCTCAACGAGGGAGTCGAGGAACGGGTCGTATCCGCCGCCGTTCTCGATGACCACGTCGGCCTTCGAGATGGTGAGCTGATCCTGGGCGCTCGCCTCGTAACTGTGCGGGTCCTGGGCGGAGGAGTTGATGATGCTCGTCACATCGACGTGCTCCCCGCCGATCGCCGAGGCAATGCTCCCGTACACGTTGGTCGAAGACACCACCCGGATGCCGGTCGGCTCGGCGGGTGCATCCGCCGCTGCGGTGGAGCATCCACTCAGAACGAGGGCTGCGGCGGGCAGGAGTACGAGGGCGCGGAGTCGTTTGTTCACAGGTTTACGTTACCCGTAATGATAACGGTTATCAATCCGAGCGTCCGGAACGCGCGAGTTGCCCACTCCCGCGGGTGCACGAGCCGGATAACCCGCGAAACCGGGCAACTCGCGAACGACGAAACCCGGCCCTCGCGAAGAGAGCCGGGTTTCGGGTGAAGCAGGAAGCCTAGGAGGTGAGTCCGTCGACGTAATCCTGGTTGTCTTCGATCCACTGCTCGACGACGGGGGCGTAATCGTCACCCTCGTAGTCGATGAACATCGCCTGAACGAGCGACATCAGGGTTTCGCTGTCCATCTCGAAGTTCTCGAGGTAGCCGGCAGCCTTCGGGGAGGACTCGGCAAAGTCGGTGCTTCCGTAGCTGTAGAGGCTCTCGGTCGCGCCGAAGTGACCCTCGGGGTCCTCAAGGTTCTTGAGCGGGAACTGGGCGTACGCGCGGTGCGGCTCCCACAGGGTGACGACGACGTTCTCGCCCTTGTCGGTCGCGCTCTTGAGCTCGGTGAGCATCGCTGCGGTCGACGACGTGACGAAGTCCATGCCATCGAGGCCGTAGCCGGGAATGACGTCGTTCTCCATCGCGGCGGTGAGGCCGGCGCCGGGTTCGATACCGACGATCTGGTTTCCGAAGAGGTCGGCGTTCTCAGCCAGCTCTTCGATCGAGTCGATCGGAGCGTCTTCATTCACGGCGAGCGTGAGCTTGGATGCGTCGTTCCAGGCGCCGAGCTCGACGATGTCTTCGCCGTAGGTCTCGAGGTAAGCCGCGTGGGTTTTGGGCATCCAGACGTCGGTGGTGAAGTCGTAGTCACCGGACTTGAGGCCCTCGAAGACGGGTGCTGGGTCGGCATATTCGAGCTCGACCGAGTAGCCCTCGTCCTCGAGAATGGTCTTCCAGAGCCAGCTGGTGGCGACTCCTTCGTCCCAGCCGTTGAAGACGGCGAGGGTGAGGTCGGTCTTCTCTCCGCCGTCGGCGGAGCCTGAGCTTGCCTCCGGGCTGGCGCAGCCGGCGAGGCCGATCAGGCCTGCGGTTGCGAGTGCTGCGATTGCGATCTTGTTGTGCTTCTTCATGTGTTCCTCTCGTTGCTGTCGATTGGACTCAACGGTTGGCGGGTTCAGGGACCCGACGACCGAAGTTTTGTGGGAAAATCAGGCGCTTGCGGCGACGAGCTGCTCGTCTTTGTGCGAAACGGTGGTCTCGTCAGCGGCCGGCGCTTTGGCACCCGTCTTTTTCGTCCGCTTCCTGCGGACTCCGAGGGATGCTGTGAGGCGGTCGAGCACGATCGCCAGGATCACGACGGAGAGTCCGGCTTCGAAGCCGAGTCCGATGTCGAGACGGTTGAGGCTCGCGACGACCTCGCCGCCGAGTCCGCCCGCGCCGACCATTCCGGCGATGACGACCATCGAGAGCGACAGCATGATGACCTGGTTGACACCGGCCATGATGCTCGGAAGCGCGAGCGGAAGCTGGATCTGACGGAGGATGCGGAACGGTGATGAACCGAAGGCGTGGCCGGCTTCGACAACTTCCTTATCGACACCACGGATGCCGAGTTCGGTCAGCCGAACGCCGGGCGCCATGGCGAAGACGATCGTCGCCACGATTCCCGGAACGACGCCGACGCGGAACAGGATCAGCGCGGGGATGAGGTAGACGAGGGCAGGCATTGTCTGCAGGAAGTCGAGGATCGGCTTGAGGATTCTCGAGGCTGTGTCGGAGCCCGCCGCCAGAATGCCGAGGGGCACGCTGATGATCACGGCAATGAGGCTGGCGACGAGAACGAGCGACAGGGTGTCCATCGCGTTCTCCCACTGGTTGACCACGATGATCAGGGTGAACCCGAGGACCACGCCGAGGGCGAGTTTCCATCCCTTGGCCAGGAAGGCAAGAGCGGCAACCGCGAGGATGATCACCCAGAACGGCGGTGCCTGGAAGACGAGGTTGATGAGGTCGTATGCGCCGAGGAAGATGCTGCGGAGAACGTCGAAAAAAGGCTGTGCCCAGTCGGTGAGCCAGTCGACGAAGTCTTCGACCCAGGTACCGAGCGGAATGCGGATGTCCATCAGTTGAAGCTTCCTTCTTTCGCGGTCTCGACATCGTCGGCATACGCGGGGCGCGTCATCTCGACTTCATCGGTCATACCGGCGGTTTCGCGGAGGGTCTGGGTGATCACGTCGACGGCCACCGTCGCCGTGGATTCAACGACGTAGTTCTCGCCCGTGGTGGTTGGAACGTTGGCGAGTGCTGCGAGGAGCGTCACGCGGGGTATCGCCCCGAGCAGGCGGCCCTTGTCGTCGACGACGGCAACGGGCAGGTGGCTCTCGGCAGCGGGCTCGAAGAGGTCGACGAGGTACTGCTCAGGTCCGACGGTCGCCGGGTCGTTACGGACGACGGCCATGAGGTCGGCGTTGCCGGCCTTGACCTGCTTGAGCACGTCGACATCGTGCACGACACCGAGGAGCTTGCGGCCGTTGCCGACGACGAACGCCGAGGATGCCTGCGTGTCGCGCATCGTACGGAGGGCGGCGCGAGGGCCGGCAGATCCGGAGACGACGGAGCGCGCCGGTTCCATCACGCCTGCCGCGGTGAGCACGCGTGCCCGGTCGACGTCCTGCACGAACTGGGCGACGTAGTCGTTCGCCGGGTCGGTGAGGATCTCGTCCGGGGTGCCGACCTGAACGATGCGGCCGTCACGCATGACCGCGATGCGGTCACCGAGGAACATGGCTTCGTTGAGGTCGTGGGTGATGAAGATGATGGTCTTGCCGAGCTCATGCTGCAGGTCAACGAGCTGTTCCTGCATCTCTCGGCGGATCAGCGGGTCGAGGGCGGAGAACGCCTCGTCCATGAGCAGGATGTCGGTGTCCGATGCGAGTGCGCGGGCCAGCCCGACACGCTGCTGCATGCCGCCGGACAGTTCGCTCGGCATCTTGTCTTCCCAGCCGGAGAGCCCGACCCGGTTGACGATATTCTGTGCGCGTTCACGGCGCTCGGCGAGCGGAACACCCTGGACTTCCAGTCCGTAGGCCGCGTTATCGAGCACGGTGCGGTGCGGGAGAAGCGCGAAGTGCTGGAACACCATCGAGATCTTCTTACGGCGCACGTCTCGAAGCGCCTTGGCGGGGATGCCGCTGATCGGGGACCCAGACACCGTGACGGTTCCTGCGGTCGGCTCCCACAGTCCGTTGAGCATGCGGATCAGAGTGGACTTGCCCGAGCCACTGAGACCCATGACGACGAAGATCTCGCCCTTTTTGACCTCGAACGAGGCGTCGATCACAGCGGCGGTTCCGAGTGCGGTGAGTTCGTTCCTGGCGGCGCCGGCCTGCAGGCGCTTGACGACCTCGCGCGGCTTCTTGCCGAATACTTTGTAGACGTTTCTTACCTCGAGGGCAGTGTCGGTCACGTTTTCTCCGTGCGCGCGCAGTTCTCGTTGTCGCAGAAAACGACTGTCCCGGTGCAGGGGAAACGATGTGCCACGCGGCATTCTCGTAATTACGACCGGGTCAGGGACGACTGCACGAACCCCGCCATCAAGCTGCGACGACTAAGGCATCGGAGCGAATCGAGGTTGTGCCGGCACGGCCATGGGGCCGCCGCCAACGTCACAAGACCATACGCCCGGATGAGCGACATTGCTGTGTCACATCCGGTCGCGGACTAGTGTTTGGGCCGTCTTGGCCGCTACCGACCCTAACAGAGACGGGTCGCTAAGCCGATTCGGGCACCAGACAGGGAGAGCGAATCGCGCCGCTTCTCAGGGCGCGCTCACGGCATCCGCTCGTAGACTGAGTGCGATTTCCGCGAAACCCAAGGGAGCAGATCATGGGCTTTTTCGACAGGCTTTTCGGCACGCAACAGCCCGAGCCGGAGCGTACGCAATATGTTCCGCAGCCACGCAGCGACGATGAGATCGCTGTGGAGCGCTACCGCTATCTGCTCCGCACGGCGCCACCCGAGGCGATCGAGCAGGCGCACGAAGAAGCATTCCAGCGCCTGACGCCCCAGCAGCGGAGGTTGTTGTTTCAACAGTTGAGCGCAGATGCTCCCGCCGGGGACGCCCCCCGCGGGGATGACCCCCACTCCCTCGCGCAGGCGGCGACACGTTCCGAGTTGCGGCAGCCAGGAACGATGGAACGCACGATGACCGGCCCGAGTTTCGGGAGCATGGTCGGCGGCTCACTGCTCGGAACCGTCGCCGGTTACTTCATCGCCACGTCGCTCATGGGTGCCTTCATGCCCGGCATGTTCGGCGGTGAGATGGGCAGCGAAGCAGGAGCGGATGCCGGGGGCGACTACGGCGGTGACGCCGGGGCTTCCGAGTTCGGCGGCAGCGGCGGAGACTTCGGCGGAAGTGACTTTGGCGGAAGCGGAGGCGACTTCGGAGGCGGAGACTTCGGTGGCGGGTTCGACTTCTAGCCGCCGCTCCCGGTCCCGCTGCTCCTAGTCGAGGAGCAGCGCAGGCTCCTCGATGATCGACGCAACGTCGGCGAGGAACCGGGATGCCACGTCACCGTCGACGACACGGTGGTCGAACGACGCACCGAGCGTCGTGACGAAGCGCGGGCGCACCTCGCCGTCGACGACCCACGGCTTCTGCTTGATGGTGCCGAGGGCGACGATCGCGACTTCACCCGGATTGAGGATCGGTGTTCCGGTGTCCATGCCGAACACGCCGATGTTCGTGACGGTGATCGTGCCGCCCTGCTGGTCGGCGGGTGGAGTCTTGCCGTCGCGCGCGGTGAGAGTCAGCTGCTCGAGCGACTGCGCCAGCTGGAGCAGGCTCATAGATTGTGCTTCCTTCACGTTCGGAACGATCAGGCCGCGCGGAGTTGCCGCGGCTACCCCGAAGTTGACGTAGTGCCGCACGATGATCTCTTCGTCGGTCCAGGTGGCGTTCACCGTGGGGTTTCGGCGTACCGCCCAGATCATGGCCTTCGCCATGATGAGGAGCGGCGATACCTTCACGCCGGCGAAGTCGGTCGAGTTCTTGAGCCGCTTGATGAATTCCATCGTGCGGGTGGCGTCGACGTCGACGAAGAGCGACACGTGCGGAGCCTTGAAGGCCGACTCCACCATCGCGTTGGCGATCTGTTTGCGCACGCCCTTGACCGGGATCCGGTCCTCGCGGGTCTCGGCCCACTCTGGCGTTTCGATGTTGCGGAACACGCTGGCCTGGCCGGCTTCGCGCACCACGTCGTCGCGGGTGACCTCTCCCCCGATGCCCGTGCCGGCGACGAGGCGCAGGTCGACGCCGAGGTCCTTCGCGAGCTTGCGAATCGGCGGTTTGGCGATGACGGGACCGGAAGGAACCGGGGCGGATGCCGGCTGCGCGGCGGGCGGAGCGGCATCCGTTCGTGCGCGGCGGCGGCGTGAGGTGACGGCTCCGGCGTTGCCGTAGCCGACGAGCACTGCCCCCGACTTCTCTTCGTCGATCGAGCTGCGGGTGTCGGCGACGGTCTCAGCCGTTTCGGTGTCGACCGCGCTCGGACCGACGGCAGCGGTGGCCGGAGCGCCGGGCTCGGTCTCATCGGCGGCGGCGCTGATGGTGATGATGGGGGTACCGACGTCGACCGTCGTTCCCTCCTCGACGAGAATCGCGGAGACCGTGCCCTCGTAGGGCGACGGCAGTTCGACGAGGGACTTCGCCGTCTCGATTTCGAGAAGCACCTGGTTGAGCTCAACCGTGTCACCGGGGGCGACGCGCCACGACACGACCTCGGCTTCGGTGAGTCCTTCACCCGCGTCCGGCATCAAAAACTGGAACTCGCTCATGGTTTCTCTCTTTCAGCGTTGGGAACGCTAGTAGGCAAGTGCCCGGTCGACCGCTTCGAGAACACGGTCGGCGTCGGGCAGGAAGAGCTTCTCGAGTTTGGCTGGGGGGAAGGGCACGTCGAACCCGGAGACCCGGAGGACCGGCGCTTCGAGTGAATAGAACGCCCGCTCGGCAACGGTCGCCGCGATCTCGGAACCGACCGAGACGTTCCCCGATGCTTCCTGCGCGACGACGAGACGGCCCGTTTTGCGAACGCTCTCGAGCAGGGGCCCGTAGTCGATCGGCGAGATCGACCGGAGGTCGACGACCTCGAGGCTGATGCCGTCGGCGGCCGCGAGTTCAGCGGCCTGGAGCAGGACACTCACCATCGCGCCGTGGGCGACGAGCGTGGCATCAGTTCCCAACCGCACGATGCGGCTCGCGTGAAGGGGCGCTGCTGACCCGGAGAGGTCGACTTCACCCTTGGGCCAGTACCGGCTCTTCGGTTCGAAGAACATCACCGGGTCATTGGAGGCGATCGCTTCCTGGATCATCCAGTAGGCGTCGTTCGGGGTCGACGGGCTGACCGAGCGCAATCCCGCCGTGTGGGCGAAGTACGCTTCGGGGCTTTCCTGGTGGTGCTCGACGGCACCGATGTGTCCGCCGTACGGCACCCGGATCACGACGGGCATCTGCAGCGAACCCTCGTTGCGGTTCGTGAGCTTCGCCAGTTGCGACGTGATTTGGTTGAAGCCGGGGTAGATGAAACCGTCGAACTGGATCTCGCACACGGGGCGGTAGCCGCGCATCGCGAGGCCGACCGCTGTGCCGATGATGCCCGACTCGGCGAGCGGGGTGTCGAGCACCCGGTTCTCTCCGAACTCGGCCTGGAGCCCCTCGGTGATGCGGAACACACCACCGAGTTTTCCGATGTCCTCACCCATGAGCAGGACTTTGGGATCGTTCGCCATCGCCTGCCGCAGGCCGGCGTTGAGAGCCTTCGCCATCGGCATGGTCTGGAGCGTTTTGTCGATGCTGTCGCTCACGCGGCACCTCCGTCCAGTGATGCTTCGTACTGCTCGAGCCACTGTTTCTGCTCGGCCATGAGCGGGTGGTCGTCAGAATAGACGCCGTCGAACATCAGGCCGATCTCGGGGTCCGCGATCGCGTGGGTGCGCTTACGGACATCCGACGCGTAATCGCGGGCCTCGGCTGCGACGGAGTCGAAGAGAGAGTCTGCGGCACCCTGACCGCGCAGGAACGCTTCGAACCGGACGATCGGATCGCGCGCGACCCACGAGTCGGTCAGCTCCTGGGTGCGGTACTTCGTGGGGTCGTCGCTCGTCGTGTGGGCGCCGATCCGATAGGTGAGTGCTTCGATCAGTTGCGGGCCTCCCCCGGACCTGGCGTCGTCGAGGTGCTTGGCGGTGACCGCGTAGCTGGCGAGAACGTCGTTGCCGTCGATCTGCACGCTCGGGATGCCGAAGCCGCTTCCGCGCTGGAACAGCGGGGTCCGCGACTGGGTGGTGACCGGCACGCTGATCGCCCAGTGGTTGTTCTGCAGGAAGAAGACTTCGGGTGTCTGGTAGCTGGCGGCGAAGACCATGGCCTCGTTGACGTCACCCTGGCTGGTGGCACCGTCACCGAAGTAGACCATGACGGCCTGGTCGGTGTCGGGGTTGCCCGTCGCTGTAGCACCGTCAAACTTCACTCCCATGGCGAAGCCGGTGGCGTGAAGCGTCTGAGCTCCGATCACGAGCGTGTACGGGCGGAAGTTGCCGTTCGACGGGTCGGAGACGTCCCAACCCGAGTGGGTGGTTCCGCGCATGACCTCGATGATGCCGAGAAGGTCGACGCCGCGGACGAGGCCGACTGCGTGCTCGCGGTACGACGGGAAGATGTGGTCCTGGCTGCGGGCGGCGCGACCGGATCCGACCTGGGCGCCCTCCTGCCCGTGGCACGGAGGCCACAGGGCGAGCTGGCCCTGGCGCTGAAGGTTGGCGGCTTCGGTGTCGAAGGCCCGCGCGAGCACCATGTCACGGTAGAACTGCTCGTGATCAGCGTCGGTCAGGCGGTCGAGATACTCGAGGTACGGTTCTGCGGTTGCCGTCGGTGCGACAGTTCCGTCTGTCGACAGAATCTGCACGGCAGTCGCCGGTGAGGTGTTCTCGCTTTCTGCCATTGCTCTAACCTAACCGCCTT
The DNA here is from genome assembly GCF_055361225.1 of Mycetocola sp. TRD_SC_2. Classification (NCBI taxonomy): domain Bacteria; kingdom Bacillati; phylum Actinomycetota; class Actinomycetes; order Micrococcales; family Microbacteriaceae; genus Mycetocola; species Mycetocola sp. TRD_SC_2. The sequence continues at coordinate 2,810,096 of NZ_CM143954.1, forward strand.
GCCGGATGCCCCACTGGTAGCACGTCCACAATTCGTTGCGTGATCGGTAGGAGTTTCTCCACAGATTCTTCCTCGCCGATGCTCACCCGAATTCCGGAGTTCGGGAACGCCCTGGCGACGATACCGCCGGCGAGAAGGGTGTCGTTGACGGCATCCGTCGCATCTCCCGTGGCGAGCCAGACAAAGTTGCCCTGCGCGGCGGGCACGAACCAGCCTTGCGCTGTAAGCGCGGCGTGGAGCCGGTCGCGACGGTCGGCGATTTCGGCAACCCGGCGAAGGAGTTCGTCCTCGCGCTCGAGCGACGCGAGAGCTGCGGCCTGTGCCGGCTGGGTCACCGAGAGCGGGATGGCGGCGGCACGGGCGGCGTCGAGAATCTCCACGGGTCCGATCGCCCAGCCGACGCGGAGACCTGCGAGGCCGTATGCCTTGGAGAACGTGTGAAGCACGACGAGGTTCGGGTACCGGCCGGTCAGCCGGAGCCCCTGGACGGCGTCGGCATCGGTGACGAACTCGGCGTATGCCTCGTCGAGGAGGACGAGCACATCGGACGGCACCTGGGAGAGGAACTTCTCGAACGCTGCGGCACTGACCGTGGTCGAGGTCGGGTTGTTCGGCGAGCACACGATCACAACACGGGTGGTGGCGTCAACGGCGGCGGCGAGCGCGTCGAGGTCATGGGACCCATCGGCACGGTTGGGCACTTGCACGCTCGTCGCTCCGGCGACGGTGACGAGGCCGGGATAGGCTTCGAAGGAGCGCCAGGGGTAGACGACGGTGTCGCCGGGGCCAGCCGCTGCGGCGATGAACTGGCTGAGGAGCGCGACCGAGCCGGAGCCGACGTGAATATTCTCCGGCGTGACGTCATTGCGGGCGGCGAGGACCTCGCGCAGGGCGAGAGCCGAAGCATCCGGATACCGGTTGAAAGCGCCGGAGCCGACGACGGCGTCGAGGACGCCGGGCAGCGGCGGGAACGGGTTCTCGTTGCTGGAGAGCTTGAATGCATCGGCGGCCGCTGGTCTGCCTTGCCGGTACGGCGGGCTGGCGAGAATTTCCGGGCGGAGCTTGACCGCGGGCACGACGGAGGGTTCGTCGGCACTTGCTGGGGTAAACGTCACGCACCGAGTCTAGACAGCACCGATTTCCGGGATCGGCATGCTGGCACAGTTGCTAGCACACGCCGCCTGACGAGGCCGGGCCCTCGCGCCTGCCTGACGGGGCTGCCATCATGGTGCGATGGCCAGATTCCTGCTCCGCATCGTGCTCAACGCCGTCGCCATCTGGCTGACGACCTTCCTCGTCGCCGGGGTGAACGTGACCCCCTACCCGCCGGGTGACACCCTCGCGGTGGTCCTGACCTACCTGCTCATCGCTTTCATCTTCGCGATCGTCAATGGGGTCATCGGAACCCTCATCCGGATCGTGGCGTTCCCGCTCTACATTCTCACCCTCGGTCTCATCTCGTTCATCGTGAACGGCATCCTTCTTCTCCTGGTGGAGTGGATCATGTCGCCGTTCGGCTTCGGGCTCGAGACCGACGGCTTCTGGTGGGCGGTGCTCGGTGCCCTCGTGATCAGCATCCTCAACGCGATCTTCGCCATGCTGCTGCGGCCGCAGCTCAAGGAGCGCCGCCGCCGTCGCTGACCCTCACTACGGGTCCCGGACCCGTTCGGAGCGGTACAGGGTGGCGGTCCCGCCCGCTGCACCGAAACCGGCGAGGGTGTTTCGCAGGGGATCCAGGCGCGGGTCGGTGGAGTCATCGATGAGCGCCGCCGTTTCGGCGTAGCTCGCCATGTGGTGGGCGCTGCCGAAGGTGGCGCCGAGAGGTGGGCCGGATTTGTCGTACAGCGAGCGGGTCACGACCACGCGTTCTCGCCCGTCTGCCGGGTTCCCGCCGAGCGCGGGTGTGACGTCCTCGGCGTGTTCCACGGCGACATGGGCGATCGAATCGTTCATCGGGATCTGCCCGGTCGGGGATCCGAAGGTCACGACGCTCTCGGTGGAGTACACCTCGGATGCCGCGATTCGCGCGGCCACGAGACCGCCCTGGGAGTGACCGAAGAAGCTGACCGGGTCACCCGGTTCGATACCCGCGTCTTCCATCGCCTCGACCGTCGCCTGCTGCGCGGCGGTGTCTCCGCCGGAGATTCCCGCCAGGTTGCTCGACATGTCAAAGGGTTCGCTCCCTCCGGTGGAGAAGTCGCTCGTGCCCGCGATGTACACCGCATATGAATCTGTGCCGTTCTCGGACGGATAACGCTCCACCCTCACTTGTGGCTTGCCTGACCCGCTCGTGGGGATCCGGCTGGCTGCGTCTGCGAGGTTGACCGGTGCCGCTACAGCGCCGACCGACGAGCGGCTCATCGTGAGTGGGGCATGGGTGTAGGCATTTCGTCCGGCCAGAATCAGGAGCGATCCGGCCATCGAACTGAGGCCGACGATGCCTGCGCCCTCATCGCCGAGGAACCGCGCGGTTTGCAACGGCACCCCGACGAGGCCCATCGCGAAATCGTCGGCGGACGACACCAGTGTGCGAACGACAGCGACGAACTCAGGGGTGCCGAGCACATCGGCGTGTTCGGCGAGCGCCTCCATCACCGGTTGTCCCACGACGGCAGCAAGACGACGGACCTCTGGATGCTGGGACAGCAGCAGGGCGACAACGGCAGCCGGCGCGAGCGGAAGGCTGCCAAGAATCAGGTTACGGACGTAAGCGCCTGCGAAAAAGGAGCCGAGGGCGGCGAGGCCGGTCCAGGCATCCGTCAGGCGCTGCTCCCCCGCTGCATAACGGTCCGCCGCCCGTTCGATGAGGAGCCGGAGTTCCTCGGACTCTGCGGCGAGGTCCTGCAGGATGGCGGCAGCGCGGGTCAGGTCCGCTTCGGCGAACCCGAAGGGTGCAGCTTCAGCGGACCACTGGGTGACGCACCGGGCGATCGCGGCCTCATGTGACCAGGTGCGCGCATCGCCGGCGAAAGCGACGAGCGTTGCGGCAACGAGAAACAGTTCGTCGGTCTCGACGCTGATCCCTGACCCGCTGCTCACGTCGATGTCATCGGACATGGTTCTGCTTTCCGGCGGGATACCCGACGTAATCCCTCGAAGCGAGAGCGGGTACGAGCGAGGAGGATACGGCGTGGGCATGATCGTGCGCCCGGTCACACTCGGCGAGAGCTGCCTGAAGCGCCGCTGCCGCCCGGGCGAGCGCGCGCTGCAGGGCGGTCACGCGCCGGTCATACAGCAGTCGTGACGGTGCAAACCAGGAGAGCGATGAGGCGGAATCCCGCAGTCCGCGCTGGGCGTCGGTGGTCCGGTCGAGCAACTCGACGATACGGCGGCGTTGCTCACTGAGAATCTCCAGTACCCGCGCAAGGGACACGTCGCTCGGCGCCTCCCCAACGATCCCTCCTGTGTTGCCGATCATCCGTTCCTCCCGCAGTCCCGAGCCGGCACTTGCGGCTCCACATCCATGGTCCGGGCGTCCAGCACGCGCAGAACCCTGCGGTCACCCTCGGTGTGAATCCGACCCAAGGCGGCCGGGTGTGAGGGACTGAACCCACAAGCGCGTTAACGGGGGGCTGCCGGGAGCGGACCCAGCAGTACAGAATGGGGGGATGATTTCCGACCCGGTCCCTACCGAGGTCCAGCCCTTCCGAGTGTGCTTCGTGTGCGCGGGCAACATCTGCAGATCCCCGATGGCAGAAGTTGTCTTCCAGACGATGGTGAGGAAGGCCGGCCTCTCGCGGTATGTGGAAACCTCGTCAGCTGGCACCGGTGACTGGCATGTCGGCGAGCAGGCCGACTCGAGAACCCTCACCGCCCTCGCGCGCAGCGGGTACGACGGCAGCAGGCACCGGGCGCGGCAGTTCAACCCGGACTGGTTCGACAGCCTCGACCTCGTTGTCGCCCTGGACAGTGGCCACGACCGCATCCTCCGGGCCTGGGCGCCCACCGAAACCGACCGCGGCAAGGTGACGCTCCTGCTCAGTTTCGACGACGAACAGAGCTCCCTCGCCGACGTTCCCGACCCCTACTACGGCCACGATGAGATGTTTGACCGAGTATTGGGCATGATTGAGAGGGCGAGCCGTCAACTTTTTCGACAGCTTGAACCGGCAATTCGACAGGGAGCCATTCGATGACAGCACTACCCGCCCAGCCACTCAGCCCGCTCGACGGTCGTTACCAGTCTGCGGTCAGCGGTCTCGGCGAGTACCTCAGCGAGGCGGGCCTCAACCGGGCACGGGTGCAGGTCGAGGTCGAATGGCTGCTGTACCTCACCTCCCACAGCATGTTCGGTTCCTCCCCGCTGACCCCTGAGCAGACCGAGTCGCTCCGCGGGCTGTACCTCGAGTTCGGCCAGGCCGACATCGACTGGCTCGCCGAGAAGGAGGCGGTCACCCGCCACGACGTCAAAGCCGTGGAGTATCTCGTGCGTGACCGGCTGGCATCCCTCGGCCTCGATTCGATCGCCGAGCTCACCCACTTCGCGTGCACGAGCGAAGACATCAACAACCTCTCCTACGCGCTGACCGTCTCGGCAGCGGTACGTGAGGTCTGGCTGCCGAAGCTGCGCGGCGTCATCGACGTTCTGGGGAACCTCGCTGTCGAACACCGGGCGGATGCCATGCTGTCACGCACGCACGGACAGCCCGCCACCCCGACGACCATGGGTCGCGAACTCGCGGTTGTCGCCTGGCGGCTCGAGCGCATCCTCGCCCAGGTCGAAGGCACCGAGTACCTCGGCAAGTTCTCCGGTGCGACCGGCACGTTCGCCGCGCACGTCGTCGCCGACCCGACGGCCGACTGGACCACAATTTCGCGCGAGTTCGTCGAGTCGCTCGGACTGGTCTGGAACCCGCTGACCACCCAGATCGAGTCGCACGACTGGCAGGCGGAGCTCTACAACCGCGTGTCGCACGCGAACCGTGTGCTGCACAACCTGGCCACAGACGTGTGGACCTACATCTCGATGGGGTACTTCCGCCAGATTCCGCAGGCCGGCGCGACGGGTTCGTCGACGATGCCACACAAGATCAACCCGATCCGGTTCGAGAACGCGGAGGCGAACCTCGAGTTGTCGAGTGCCGTCCTCGATTCCCTCGCTGCCACGCTCGTCACCTCGCGGTTGCAGCGTGACCTCACCGACTCGACCACCCAGCGCAACATCGGGGTCGGCTTCGGCCACTCCCTGCTGGCGCTCGACAACCTCACCCGGGGACTCGGCGAGATCGACCTCGACCGCGACGCACTCGCCGCCGATCTCGACTCCAACTGGGAGATCCTCGGCGAAGCGATCCAGACCGTGATCCGTGCCGAGGTTGTCGCCGGCCGTTCCTCGATCTCTGACCCGTACGCGATGCTCAAGGAGCTCACCCGCGGCAAGCGGATCGGACGCGACGACCTCGTCGCTTTCGTTGAAAAGCTCGACATCGGCGACGACGCGAAGAGCCGGCTGCTCGAGCTCACCCCCGCGAGCTACGTCGGCCTGTCCGACGAACTGGTGAACCGCCTGCCGTAGCTTCCGTGCTGCGCCGCGCGCGGCATCCGGGGTCTTTCTTCTCCCGGATGCCGCGCGTACCCTGTTTTTCAGGGAGGAGATCATGCGCACAACTGCAGGTGAGCGGATCATTATCCGCGGGCAGACGGTCGGTGCGCCCGACCGTCACGGTCAGATTCTCGAGGTTCGGGGCGACGAAGGACAACCGCCGTATCTGGTCAGATTCGACGACGGTTACGAAAGCCTCGTCTACCCGGGACGGGATTGCGTGATCGAACACTCGTCGACCGCCGGTTGACCTGTTGGGCTGTTAGTGCCCGTGGTCCTGTTCGTCGAGGTCTTTCTTCTCCAGGTCACCGGGCTTCACACTGAGCGCGAACATCGCGATACCGACGAGCGTGACGATGAAGGCGATGCCGAAGAAGATCGCCGCGAGAACGATGTCGCGGGTCGACATGAGGACGATCAGGCCGGTGAACGTGCCGGCGACGACCGCGAACACGAGCAGTTCGATCGGCTTCAGAATGTCGCGGCGGCTGGGTTGGGATTGACTCATGAGTGCGACTCCGTTTCGGGGGCCACTCGCCCACTCGCATCGGTGCCCCACTTGAGTGAGAACCCTCCGATCGCGAGCAGGACGGCGACGATAGCGGCGTAGGCGCCGAAGGTTCCGACCGAGACGATCGATGCGGTGAGACTCCGATCGACTCCATCCGGGCCGGTGAAGTGCTGGTCGAGGCTCTGCGGCACGAGCAGGAAGGCGACGGCGAGGAGCACGGTGACGCCGCCGATGGTCATCCAGTCGCGCGCGAGGGCGGAACGGCCGCGCAGGCGGAACCCGCTGTACAGTTCGAGCGCGCCCGTGAGCAGGGCCCAAAGAAGGACGACCGCGAAGAAGGCGGGCTGGCCACCGATCGGGGCGAGGACGAGTGCCACCGCTCCAGCGACGAGGCTCAGGATGCCCTGGGCGATGAAGCTCCGTCGCGTCACGCTATCCGCGTCGAGCACGCGAGTGCCGGCGATCTGCACGAGGGCCGTGACGACGGCGAACCCGCCGAAGACGGTGAGGCCGAGCGACGCCGAGTGGTCAGACGAGAACGTGATCACCATGCCGGCGACCGCGGCGACCAGCGCACGGAGGACCGAGACGAGCCAGTACCGTGAGCGCGACTGCGCAATGCCGTCGGGAATGACGGGAGCGGTTGTGGCCACGGGGAACGTCGCTTTCTGTGGAGGCAGTGGAACCTGTCCAGTCTACGCCGCGTAGAACTTGCTCCTGCCCGGTGCCTCGATGTCGAGCGTGGGGCGATGATCAGGCCGGCGCGAGGTCCGCGAAGCGCGAGTAGTGGCCATGGAAGGCCACGGTCACCGTTCGGGTGGGACCGTTACGGTGCTTCGCGACGATGAGGTCTGCTTCTCCCGCGCGCGGGTTGTCTTTCTCGTACGCGCTTTCGCGGTGGAGCAGGATCACCATGTCGGCGTCCTGCTCGAGCGAGCCCGACTCTCGAAGGTCGCTGATCGCGGGCATCTTGTCTGCGCGCTGCTCCGGTCCACGGTTCAGCTGCGACAGGGCAATGACCGGAACCTGAAGCTCCTTCGCGAGCAGCTTGAGAGCACGCGAGAACTCCGATACTTCCTGCTGGCGGCTTTCGACGCGCTTGCCCGAGGTCATCAGCTGCAGATAGTCGATCACGACGAGCTTGAGCCCGACGCGCTGCTTGAGCCGACGGCACTTCGCCCGGATCTCAACGAGCGTCATGTTGGGGCTGTCGTCGATGTAGAGCGGAGCATCATTGATGCGCCCGCGAACGGCGGCGAGTTTGTTCCAGTCGCGCTGGTCGACGGTTCCCTTGCGCATGCTCTGCAGCGGCACGGAGGCCTCGGCCGCGAGCAGACGCATGGCGATCTCGCTGCGGCCCATTTCGAGAGAGAAGAAGATCGACGGCTGGTCGTTTCCGATGGATGCCGCTCGCGCGAAGTCGAGAGCGAGCGTCGACTTACCAAGCGCCGGTCGGGCAGCGACGATGATGAGCTGCCCACCGTGGAATCCGTTGGTGAGGTCGTCCATCTCCGAGAATCCGGTCGGCACGCCGACCATCTTCCCGTCGGTCCCGTTTGCCGCTTCGATCTCCTCGAAGGCCGTTCCGACGGCTTCGTTCAGGGGAACGTAGTCTTCGGCAGTGGTCGAGCCCGTGACACCGTAGATCTCGGCCTGTGCCGTGTTGACGAGGTCGAGGACCTCACCCTCACCGGCGTAGCCCATCTGCACGATGCGGGTTCCTGCTTCGACAAGCCGCCGCAGGAGTGCGCGCTCGGCGACGATGGACGCGTAGAACCCGGCGTTGGCCGCGGTCGGCACCAGGCGGGTCAGGGTGTGGAGGTAGTCGGCTCCGCCGGCACGGGACAGCTCGCCTGTCTTGATGAGCTCGTCGGTGACGGTGATGACGTCTGTAGGCTCACCGTGCGAGTACAGCGAGAGGATCGCGTCGAAGATGATCTCGTGCTTGGGAATGTAGAAGTCGACACCGCGCACCGATTCAACGACATCGGCGACGGCATCCTTCGACAGGAGCATTCCGCCGAGGGCCGACTGCTCGGCGAGCATGTCGTGGGGCGGGGTGCGGTCGGCCCGGTACTCGCTACGGTTTTCACCGGCGGGTTGCTGGTCTGAGAGACCAAGATGGGCGATCGACACGCGTTCCTCCTAGTGCGGCTGGGACCGGCGAACCGGCCGGCGCATAACCGTCTTTGCTGAAATACAGCCAATACCCGACCACCGACACGGGGCCTTCGATTTCGGCTGCGCACGCCGGTGGGAACCTGCGCTGCCCCACACTATGAGCCCGATGGTCCTTGCACAAACAGCCCTGTGGATAACACTGTGCATAGATTGCAGGAAACGCCGTAAGCCGTGTGCACAACCTGTGGGAAACTCTGTGGAGAAAAAAGAAATTGTGCTACATTTTTACGCGCTGACCAGGCGTTATCGGTTCCACGCCCTGTGGGTATAAAACTGTTTAGACTCCGTGTTGAACCTTGCGTAACCGCGTGTTTGCCTGTGTACAAAAAACTTGACGCGGCGCTCGCAATGGGTGTACGAATCGGCCAACCGGGGGTCAACCGGAGCAGTAGGCGCTTCCGCTTAACGACCTGTAGCGACGGGCCGGAGCCCGTCGCTACAGAGTGTAAAGATGCCTACTTGGCAGCAACCACCTGGAGGGTGATAACCGCGCTCAGGTCATCGCGAAGGCGAACAGTCGCCTCGTGCTGACCGACCGACTTGATCGGAGTAGAGATTTCGACCTTGCGCTTGTCGATCTGTCCGAGACCGGCAGCAGCGACGGCATCCGCCACGTGCACCGTCTTGACCGAACCGAACAGGCGGCCTTCAGCGCCAGCCTTGACGGCGAGCTTGACCTTGGTGCTCTCGAGAGCAGCCTTGAGCGCCTGAGCCTCTTCGAGGGTCGCAAGCTCGCGCGCTGCGCGCGCGGCCTTGATCTGCTCGACCTGCTTCTCAGCACCGCGGCTCCACGCAACGCCGAAGCCCTGCGGGATCAGGTAGTTACGTGCGTAACCGTTCTTGACCTCGATGATGTCGCCAGGTGCACCGAGACCGGTGACCTCGTGGGTGAGGATGAGTTTTGACATATCGGAGTTCCTTACCTGCCGGAGCCGGCGTAGGGAAGCAGTGCCATCTCGCGTGCGTTCTTGACTGCACGTGCGATGAGACGCTGCTCCTGAACCGAAACGCCGGTGATGCGGCGCGCGCGGATCTTTCCACGCTCGGAGATGAACTTGCGGAGGGTGGGGACATCCTTGTAGTCGATGACCCCAACGCGGATTGCCTTCGCGGGAGCGAGCGGCTTGCCGCCCTTACCACCGCGGACAGGCTTGCGGCTTGCGCCGCTAGACTTTCCAGCCATTTGAATTCCTTAGGTGTATTGCCGGAGCGGGAGCCGAAGCCCCCGCCCTGGCGGAGAAGATGTTAGAAGGGGGTGTCGTCGCCGTAGGAACCGGGTGTGTTCCAGCTGTCGCCAGAACCCGATGCCATTGCGCCGCCGGCCGGAGCGGCCGTCGGAGCGCTGGCCGCCCATGGCTCGTCCTGCTGGACGGCTGCGGGGCCACGGCCGCCGCCTCCACCAGAGGACTGCGCACGGGTGACCTGTGCGGTGGCGTAACGAAGCGATGGACCGATCTCGTCAACTTCGAGTTCGATCGAGGTGCGCTTCTCGCCTTCCTTCGTTTCGTACGAACGCTGCTTCAGACGCCCGGTAGCGATGACACGGCTACCCTTGGTGAGCGATCCGGCGACATGCTCGGCGAATTCACGCCAAACGCTCGCGCGCAGGAACAGTGCTTCGCCATCTTTCCATTCACTCGTTGCGCGGTCGTAATTGCGCGGAGTGGATGCGATGGTGAAGTTGGCAACGGCCAGTCCGTTCTGCGTGTAACGCAGTTCGGGGTCTGACGTGAGGTTGCCCACCACGGTAATGACGGTCTCGCCGGCCATGAGGACTAGGCGTCCTTTTCGGCGGGCTTCGCGTCGGCTTCGGCGGGAGCGGCGTCGGCAACTGCCTTCGTCTCAGCCGCTGCCGGCTTGGCGTCGGCCTTTGCCTTGGTGGCAGCAGCCTTGCGGGCTGCCTTCTCCTCGGCGCGCTTGCCTTCGGACTCGACGAGAGCGATAGCTTCTTCGGCCCGCAGCACCTTGGTGCGCATGACGGCTTCCGACAGCTTCAGCTGGCGGTCGAGCTCGACCGTTGCTTCGCTCGTCGCGGTGAAGTCGACCACAGCGTAGATGCCTTCGGTCTTCTTGTTGATTTCGTAAGCCAGTCGACGACGGCCCCAGATGTCAACCTTGTCGATGGTTCCACCATCGTTGCGGATGACATTAAGGAACTTATCGAGACTGGGAGCAACGGTGCGCTCGTCAATCTCGGGGTCGAGGATAACCATGAGTTCATACTGATGCGTCACTAACCCACCTCCTTCGGACTCGAACGGCCGCAGACGATCTGCGGCAGGAGGGTAATAGCATCGTTGCAACGTGCGGGAGCAGAGTGCGCACACACGGGCAACCTGAGTAGCTTACCGGAAAGTGAGCCGTGCTGGCTACCAAAGCCCTGGCATCCGCTCTCGGGGTTCACCCGAAGTGAGAACGCCCCCCGTCAGCCCGCGATTGCCGCGTTCGCCGCGCCCTCGGCCTGCTTGAGCCCGACAGCGGGGTCGATCGTGCCCGAGAAGATGTCCTGGAAAATCGGGTCGAACTCCTCGAACGCCTTGCCGTAGTTGGCGCCCTTCGGCGACGGGATCGGCTTTTCGCCATCGATGACGTCGAAGAACGGCTCGACGGAGACGCCCTCCTTCTTCCAGTAGTCGAAGTAGGACTTCTGTGCGTCGGTCACGGCGGGAACCGCGGACCCTGACGCCGCGAGAGGCTTGACGCCCTCCGCGGAACCGAGCCAGGTGAGCACCTTCTCGATCGCAGCCTGCTTCTCCGATTCGGCGTTTCCGGCGACGACGACCCCGTTCGTGACCGACACGCGGCCAGAAGGACCGCTCGGCATGGGAGCGACGCCCCACTCGAACTCGGCATCATCAGCAACGTTCTTCAGGTTGTAGAGGCCGGACTGGAACATCGCCATCTTGCCCGCGATGAAGGCGTCACGACTGAAGTCGCTGTTGGTGTTGGTCTCGGATGCTGCTGGTGCGACCTTCGCGGAATTGATCGCCGTCACGAGGTACTGGAAAGCCTCGATCGACTTGGGATCGGTGAACGCGAACTTCTCGCCCGCCTGGAATTTTCCACCGTTCGAGCCGATGAACGGGAGCATGATCGCCTGCGTGTCGTAGGCGAGGTTTGTTCCGTACTGCACCGCGGTGCCGTCGAAGTCTGCGGATGCCGCGGATATGCCTGCCGCGTCGAGCGTGAGTGCCTTCGCCGCCGGCAGGAATGTGTCCTTCTCGGCGTCGGGTGACCAGGTCAGATCCTCGAGGTCTTCGGGGGTGAATCCGGCCTTCTCGAGCAGCTCGGTGTTGTAGTAGACGGCGACACCGGCGTCATAGAGCTGAGGTACGCCCCAGAGCACGTCGTCTCGGGTGAACTGGCCGACGACACTGCCCTCCCACTCGCTGGCGGAATCCTCTCCGAACACCTGGTCGACGTTGACGAGCTTGCCGGCGTCAGCGTACGCGCCGAAGTATGAGTTGTTCAGCCAGAAGAGGTCGTCCATGGTCTTGCTGGCGACGTCAGTACGCAGCTCGGTCCAGTAGTCGCCCCACTCGACGACGTTGACCTCGACGTTGATGTCGGGGTTGTCCTCTTCGAATGCATCGAACGACTCTTCGTACGCCTCAGCGACGGTTTCGTCCCACAACCGGAATGACACGGTCGTCACCTCAGTGGGCGTCGCCGGTTCGGGTGCGCATCCGGTGAGAACGAGGGCGGATGCCGCGACAATCGTCGCTAATTTCGTCAGTCGCTGAGCCATTCGGGTCTTTCTGTCGCCTGTTGTACCGAGTTGGAGGCTAGCAGTTATGACCTGAATGACCCTGATCCGACCCTGAAAAGTAAACGGATGCCGCGAGCTCAGTCCTGGGGAATGGCGGAGTTGTTGCCCGGCGTCGCGTGCGGGATTTCCTCTTCGGCCTCGTGTTGCGGGGAGGTGATCGGGTTGCCGGGTGTTGTGTATTCCGCGTCCCCTTCGGCGTCGTCCGCACCGCTGAGAGGTCTGCCCGTAGTGGCGTGCTGGCGGTCCTCTTCGGCGAGGTGCTGCGGCGAATCGATCGGGTCGCCGGTGGTCGTGTAATCGGCGTTCTTGTGCTCGTCGCCACCGGTCGGGCGAACGACGGGCTCACGGGCACCGTGCTCGTCAGCGGGCACAACTGGCTCGACGTAATCGTCGTTGTTCGTGTTGTTCGTCATGCCGCGACGCTACGCCGTACGCGCAGGGGCATCAAGGCCTTGCGGCGGCTGCGGGTTTCGGGCAGGCAGAGGGCCTCAGGCACAGAGCCGACATGGTCGGCGGATGCCGTGCCCCCGGTATCCGCCGACCATGACGTTTTTTAGGCGCGCAGCGCCAAACTCGGGTCGATGACCTCGACCGGGACGGTGTTGAGCAGATCCCGGATGCTCTGGTCGAGGGTGAGCTTCTGCGACACCTCGACAGCGCGGGCAAGGTCCGGCCCGCTGAGTGCGACATAGACAGGGTCGACGTGATGCACGTAACCGATCTGTCGGCCGTTCACCACAACTCGTTCGACGTCGTTTTTCAAGTGGTCAAGCGACACCTCGACGTCGGTGTCGACCTTGCCTGATTCGAAATGCACGTGGAGGTTCCATGTCGCATCGATCTTCTGCGTGCGTCGATCTGACGTCTTCATCGGTTCCCCGCCTTCCTGCCACAACCACGTGGCGCCCCAGACACCCAAACTAGGGTCAATACGGACTTTGTGTCAGGGGGTTGACGGAACCGTCGCCGGAAAATAATGCGAGCGTCATCCGCCAGGGGTGGAGCGTTTACCGAACGTCAGGAAGCGCCGAAGGTCGCGTCGAGCGCTGCGTGCAGGTCCCCCAGAATGTCGTCGGCATCTTCCAGGCCGATCGAGAACCGGAGGTGACCCCACGTGCGGAACTCCTCGGGGTAGAAGGCCACCCGGGGGCCGGCATCCGCCCCACCGGCGACGTGGACGATCAACGATTCGTCGTGCCCGAGTGACACCGCCGAGGTGATCACCCGGAGGTTCGAGACGAACCGGTCCTGCATGGCCGCGTCGCCATCAACGGCGAACGCGAGCATCGCCCCGAATCCCTGGCCGGCGAACTGGCGGGCGGCGACGTCGTGCTGCGGATGCTCCGCCAGGCCCGGGTAGGCGACGAACGCGATCCTGTCGTCGGCCGCCAGGAATTCAGCGACGCGCTGCGCGGTCGCCTGATGCTGACGAAGACGCAGCGGCAGAGTGACCGAGCCACGCATGATCAGCCACGCGTTGAACGGGGAGATGACCCCGCCAACGTCGACCATGGCATCCGCCTTGATGCGGGTGATGAGCTCGCGGCTGCCGATGACGGCACCGCCCATGGCGTCGCCGTGCCCGTTGATGTATTTCGTCAGCGAGTGCACGACGAGGTCGGCGCCGTGCTCGAGCGGGCGGAACAACGGCGGAGGCGTGAACGTCGAGTCGACGCTGAGCAGCACGCCGGCTTCCCGCGTCAGTGCTGCGATGGCGGCGATGTCTGTAACCTTCGTCGTCGGGTTGCCGATCACTTCGACGTGAACGAGCGCGGTTTCCGGGCGAATGGCTGCCCGGACTGCGTCCGGATCCGCAGCGTCGACGAATGTGGCAGTGATGCCGTACTTCTCCGGGAGGAGCTCGGCGAACAGCCGGTAGATCGCTTCATAGGTGACGTCTCCGACGACGACATGGTCCCCGGACTTGAGCACGGTGAAGAACACGGCGTGCAATGCGGCGACTCCGCTGGCGAGAACGACGGCGTCCTCACCGTGTTCGAGTGCCGCGAGCTTGGCTTGAAGGCCCAGTTGGTTGGTGCCGGAGTTGCGCGTGTACAGCGGAACATCCGTTCCCGACCAGCTGATCGTTGAGGCGTCCTCCGGTAGGGCATACGAGTTCGCCATCACGATCGGTGTTCGAATCGCGCCGGAACCCGCGTCGATCTCGTTGCCCGCGTGCACCGCCTGACTGGCGAAGGACAGGGTGGCGGGGTCGTGCTTGTTCGGACGGGGAGCAGTCATGCTCTCAGGCTATTGCCCGCCGAACAGAGCTCCGAGGATTATGAACGAAACGAACACCGCAGCGACGAGAAGGCCCGTGAGCAGCAAACGCGGCTGAGGCAAGCGACTGCCCTCGGGCGCGATCACGTCCCACCCGCGGTTCCCGACGCGCTCGTCGCGGTAGTTGACCGTCCGTTTCGCGGTTCCGGCGCCCACAGTGTCGAGGATCCTCTGGATCCTTGCCCACTCCTCCGGGTCGGCGAGAGCGAACGGGCGGGGGCGATACAGGTAAAGAACGTCATCGACGATCTCGATATCGAAGTCCGCGCCCTCGTCGATGAGCACGGCCATGAGGTCCGGCGTCAGCAAGTACAACGCGTCACGCTCGTACCCGGGAGGACAGGTCAGCCGGAAGTGGTCGCTGAAGTCGCCCTCGAGGTCGATCGCTCCCTGGCCCGCGTACGGGTTCTCGAGTTCCCGGCCGCGGATGCCGTTGTTCGCAAGCGAGTCGAGGACGATGTGCGGGAACCGGCGCGGCAGCGTCAGCTCGACGAAGCCCCACAGGTGCTGTTCCGCGCCGCCTTTTGGGAGGACCTTCTGGTAGCTGAGGTTCCCAACCCGCCACCGTCGCGGGCGGGCGAACTCGACGACGTCGAAGCTGCGGCGACGTTCCCCACGACCGAAGATCATCCCGGGGCTCACGGCGGTGTCCATCGACGCGGTGAAGCGTGCACCGTTGCGCTCAGCGAAGCGGAACAGTCGCAGGCGATCCCGCCATAACCGGGCGCCGAACCGCGGCCAGCGGAAACGACTGAGGATGAGGATGTTGCCGAATGTGATCACAGCGCCCACGAGCGCGACGATCACGGAGCGGAAACCGAACTCCATCGTCAGCAGCATGATGCACGGGACGACCGCGAACGGCACCGCGAACAGCGCAACGAGAGCGGTGGTCAACCAGGCGCGGGGACCGGGCGATGCGGGGTCGAGCGTGGGCATTTCGGCGCCGGGCAGCGTGTGCCGGAATATCCGGAGTTCGTCCCGTGTCACCGAAGTGGACAACGGTTCGAGGTTGAGCCCCGGCTCGGGAATCACTCGCCGGAGTTTCGCGCGACCCACCAGGCATGCAGGCGGCGTTCCGCCTCCTCTTCGCCGAGCGGGCCCTCATCGAGCCGCAGTTCGAGGAGCCAGCGGTAGGCCTCCCCGACCTCACGGCCGGGTTTGATCCCCAACACGCGCTGGATGGCGTTGCCGTCGAGGTCGGGTCGCACCGCCTCCATCTCTTCCTGCTCGCGCAGTTCGGCGATTCGTGCTTCGAGGTCGTCATAGGCGAAACCCAGTCGGTCGGCTTTGCGCCGGTTGCGGGTCGTGACGTCGGCCCTCGTGAGCATGTGCAGCCGCTCGAGCAGGTGTCCGGCGTCACGCACGTACCGGCGGACGGCGGAATCCGTCCACGCACCCTCGGTATAGCCGAAGAAGCGCAGGTGCAGTTCGATCAATCGCGAAACATCCCGAATGGTGTCGTTGTCGTACCGAAGCGCGGTCAGTCGCTTCTTCGCAAGCTTCGAACCGACCACGTCGTGGTGGTAGAAGCTGACGGCTCCACCGGGTTCCAGCCGTCGGGTTGCCGGCTTGCCGATGTCGTGCAGCAGGGCGGCGAGGCGCAGGATGAGGTCGGGCGCCTCACCGGGGTGGCGGGACTTCTCGTACCCGATCGCCTGTTCGAGCACGGTGAGCGAGTGCTGGTAGACGTCTTTGTGGTGGTGGTGTTCGTCGATTTCGAGCCGCAGGGCCGGGACTTCGGGCAGCACGATCTCCGCCAGGCCCGACTCGACGAGCAGTTCGATCCCGACGCGCGGGTTGTCGGTGAGAAGGAGCTTCGAGAGTTCCCCCTGCGTGCGTTCCACTGAGACGATGCGGATGCTGTCGGCCATCGCTGTCATCGCGGCTTGCGTTTCGTCGTCCACGACGAAGCCGAGCTGGCTGGCGAACCTGGCCGCCCGCATCATTCGCAACGGGTCGTCCCCGAAGCTCACCTCGGGGCTGCTTGGAGTCCTCAGTGTCTGTGCCAGGAGGTCTTCGACCCCGCCGAACGGGTCGACCAGCCGGACCTCGGGGATGCGCAACGCCATCGCGTTGACGGTGAAGTCTCGCCTCTTGAGGTCGGGTTCGAGGCTGTCGCCGAACGCGACGACCGGTTTGCGCGTGACGCCGTCGTAGGCATCCGCCCGATAGGTCGTGACCTCAACGGTGTCGGTGGACGTCCCAGCTCGAACACGCGCTCCGATGGTGCCGAAATCGCGCCCGATGTCCCACTGGGTCTCCGAGATCGGGGTGACGACGCGCAGAATCTCGTCGGGAGATGCGTTGGTCGTGAAGTCGAGGTCGCTCGTGAGCCGACCGAGCATCGCGTCCCGCACCGGGCCGCCGACGAGGGCGAGTTCGAAACCGGCGTCGGCGAAAGCGGATGCCACCTTCGAGACGACCGGGGAGGCGGCGAGTTCCGACAGGCGCACCAACGACTCTGCCATGCTCACCATGGGCTCAATCGTAGCGGGCGCTCGCACGCGCGCCGCGGAGCTGGCGGTAGTGGATATCCGGCACGCCGTGTCGACCGGTCGAGGAACGACGTGCCGGAAAATCCTCCTGCTGAGGGAAACAGGGTGTTGTGCGGGTCATGCGACACCCTGTCCAAGCTGCCCCGCAGGGACAATGCGCAGCATGATCCGCACTCTAAGTCTGGCGTCTGGGTGCTCAGGGCACACTAGGGAATCTCCCTAGTTCCCCTCGATCAGCCGGCGAATTCCGCGACGCGACGACAGACCGAGCTTCGCCAGCACGTTGCCCATGTGATATTCGACGCCCTTGACCGACACGAACAGCTTGTTGGCGACCTCACGGTTCGTCAGTCCCTCGGCGGCGAGGTGGGCGACCTCGCGTTCACGGCTGCTGAGTACGGCGAGCGGATCCGGCGCGTGTGTCGCGGCGGGCGCGAGTGCTTCACCGAGGAGCTGCTGCCACCACGATCGCTCGATATAGCTGTGGACACCTGATGCGGACAACGCACGGCGCGCAAGGAACACCGCGGTGGCGGCCTGACCGGTTGCCTTCGCATCCACCGCCCTGACGAAGTCAGCGAGAAACCGGTAGCCGCTCGCGTGCTGCTTAGGCGGGACGGCCGCTGCTTTACCGAGCCACTCCCTGGCTCGACCGTGGTCACCCCGCGCTGCAGGGACGAGGCCCGCAACGGCATAGGCGGATGCTCGCGCCCACGGGTGCTCCACGTCATCCGCGATGGAGGCGGCTGCCGTGGCGGCAGCGGCGGCAGCGTCCCAGCGTCCGTCGCGGAAGAGTGCTAGGGAGAGGTTAATCCGTCCGAACGGTGACATATCCGGTCGCGCAACATCGGCGAGCGCGATTCCGTCCTCAAGGTCGCGGATCGCCGCCTTCAGGTCGCCCTGTTGCCTGAGCAGAAACCCGTGGGTCAGCAGCAGAACCGTGTGTTGGGGCCGGAATCCACTCCGCCTGCCTTCTGCAATGAGTTCGGCAACGCGCTCCTGATCGGTATCGGGCAACCCCGATTGCCAGGCGGCGAGCGCCCGCCACGACACGGCGTTGGACTCAAGCTCGTCGAGATCGATTGTCACGATCGAGGGCTGGTGGGCGTGCTCGCGCAGGGCGGGTAACTCCTCGAGAACAGCGGTCGAGGAGCGAATCGTCGCGGGGAAGTCGTCGAGGAGGAGGGCGGTCGCTGCGAGAGTCTGGTGGGCGACCGCTTTCATCGTTCGAGCACGGCAATTCACGTCTGGGCCGGCTTGAGCGGCCAGGGTGAGGTGCGTCTTGGCCGTGACAAAATCCCCCGCTGCCAGGGCGATATTTCCGAGCAGAACTTCCCGTTCGGGTCCGGAGCTGAGGTTCTCGAAGTCTGACCGGGCGGTGAGAAGAAGGTCCGGCCGGCGAGCGGCTATTGCGTGCACGCCCGCGTCGATAATGCGTTCTTCCCGAACCGACGGGTCGCTGCTGAGCAGCGCGGACCAGAGTGCGTAACGAACGGCCCGATCCGCCTGATGGGTCGCTGCGGCGAGCCGGGCTGCCACATTCAGATCGTCAGCAAGCTTGTCATCGGGTCCTGCTGCTGCGTGAGCCCGGTGCGCGAGTCCACGGTGACCCGTGATCACCTGCCCGGCTGCCGCGTTGAGCGCCTGGCGCGCCGTAAGGGCCAGGTCCGATACGACAACGGCCCGCACCCTTTCGTGCTGCATGACCACGGCAGAACCGTCTACAGCCACCGAGACGAGCCCTGTCCCCACGGCCTCATCGATGTCGTGGGCGGTGATCGAGTAGCCGCCGTACTTATCAGCCACCGCAGCGATGTCCGTGATTGTGGCGGTGTCGTTGAGAACCGCCACGATCTCGACAACCGCGCGTGCCGCTTCTGACACGCCCTGAAGTGTGTCGAGGGTGAGCGCGCGATAGCCAGGCGCAGCTGGCGGCGTCCCGAGCAGCATCCGGTCGAGAGCGGCGAGCGGATCGCCCGCCGAAACAACCTGGTTGAGCAGCGTCTGCACGTGAAGGGCATTGCCGTCGGTCGCGGCGACGAGCTTCGTCACGAGCCGGCGCGGTGCTGCACGGCCGGTCCGGCGGGCGACGATTTCAGCGATCGAATCGGCCTTGAACCCACCGACCGGCAGGCGGATGCCACGATGTTCGTCGGCGACGAGCAAACGCATCCGTTCAAGGAATGGGGTGTCGTCCGGGCGTGCAGCGATGATGACGAGCAATCGGTCCCGGAAAGACCGCCGGCCGGCGAACCAGAGGGCCTCTGCTGATCGCTGGTCGAGCCACTGCGCGTCGTCGATCGTCACGCAGGTCGCGCCCTCGCTGCTGTCGATGAGGTTCAGCAGCGCCGCTCCGGCGACGAGGGTCGGAACATCGGGAGAGATGCCGCCGCGGAGCACCGGGTCGAGGGCATCCTGCTCGTCGATACCCCGAAGCAGCTGGTTGAGCACGCCATACGGTAGATCGGTTTCGTTCTCATCCGCCGTGGCGGATCGCAGCGGCCAATGCGGAACAGTGCGGACCGCGGCCTCAAGCAACGCCGACTTGCCGAATCCCGCTTCTCCTTCAATAAGCACGAATTGCGCGCGGCCTTCGCGCACGCGCGCAACGGCGCGGGCAACGCCGGCGAGCTGCCGATCACGGCCGATCAGGGTCGGCGGGACGGCAGCATCCGGAGGCAGTCGGGTAGCTGTCATGGGAGTATTCAGCGTAGAGAGCGGCCCGTGCGGCCGCTATCCCTTTTACGGGGAGGTCCGCGTGGGCTAAGCGGCGGTCAGAACTGACGCTCTTGATCGGCTGAATCCGGCCCTGGCGCGTGCACCGCATACCAGCGACCTCCGTCGCGCACCGTCACTGTCCAGGCGCCGGCATGGACGAACGCGGCGAGCGCCTTGACGACGTCGGCACCCACCCGCCAGCCCTGGCCGACGTCGTCGGCGGCGTACCGGACAACGATGCGAGGAGCACCCCGGACGATGGCCAGATCGGATGCCTCGACCACGGCGCTCCGGGCAGCGGCGTCAGCAGCGAACGGCAGAACGGACTCCGGTGCGACCCCGGGTCGCAGGCCGCCGATCGTGACCGTGACGCGGAAGGAAGGCATCCGGCAAGCGTAGGACGAGCGCGCGGGCTCCTGCCACCGTTTAGGGTTGCACGGTGGCATCTTCCTCTTCGAATCCCTCCCGTGCGGACACTCCCCTCGCCCCCACCGTGTGGCAAACACTCCGCAACCCGCGGGCGTTCAGCGTCGAAGTGCTCGCCGGTGTCGTCACGACTCTCGCCCTGATCCCCGAGGTCATCTCGTTCTCGGTGATCGCCGGGGTGGATCCCAAGGTGAGCCTCGTGGCATCCGTCGTTCTGGCGATCTCGATGTCGATCCTCGGCGGCCGCCCGGCGATGATTACCGCAGCGGCCGGTGCCGTCGCCCTCGTTGTTGCGCCGCTCGTCAAGGAGCAGGGTGTCGAGTATCTGCTGCCCGCCGTGATCCTCGCCGGGATCATCCAGGTCATCTTCGGAGTGACCGGGCTCGCCCGGCTGATGCGATTCATCCCGCGCTCGGTAATGATCGGGTTCGTCAATGCGCTTGGCATCCTCATCTTCACCGCGCAGGTGCCGCACCTCCTCGGCGTGCCGTGGCTGGTCTACCCACTCTTCATCCTGACTGTGCTGATCGTGCTGATCCTGCCCCGGTTCACGACAGCAGTGCCGGCCCCGCTCGTCGCCATCGTCGTTGCAACGGCGATCACGATGATCGCCCACCTCTCCGTTCCCACCGTCGGCGACGAGGGAGACATCGCCGGCGGTCTGCCCGGGATCACTCCCCTGCTTGTTCCGCTCAACCTCGACACGCTGCAGATCATCCTTCCGACCGCCCTGAGCGTGGCGTTCGTCGGCCTGATGGAGACACTGCTCACGGCGAAGCTCGTCGACGACATCACCGACACCCGCTCGGCGAAGGGCCGCGAATCGTGGGCCCTCGGAATCGCGAACATCCTCGCCGGCTTCTACGGCGGTATCGCCGGCTGCGCGATGATCGGCCAGACCGTCGTCAACGTGAAACTCGGCAGGGCGCGCACCCGCATCTCAACGTTCGTCGCTGGGATCTTCCTCCTCCTTCTTGTCACCGTGCTCAGCGACGTCATGGAGCAGATCCCGATGGTCGCCCTCGCTGCAGTCATGATGATCGTCGCCATCACTACGGTGAACTGGCACAGCGTCACCCCGTCGACCCTCAAGCGGATGCCGGTCCCCGAGACTCTCGTCATGCTCACCACCGTCGGCGTCGTCGTGATCACCCACAACCTCGCCGTCGGTGTCGCAGCTGGCGTCGTCCTCGCCATCGTTCTGTTCGCCAGGCGGGTGGCTCACGTCATCCGGGTGGATCGCGAACCCGCCGCCGACGGCTCCTCGGTTCGGTACACCGTGAGCGGTCCGTTGTTCTTCGGTTCGAGCAACGATCTCGTCGAGCAGTTCTCCTACGGTGTCGACCCGGCCCGCGTGGTCGTGGACTTCAGCGCGTCACAGATCTGGGACGCATCGACGGTCGCCGTGCTCGACTCGATCCAGTCGAAATACACCGCTCACGGCGCTGCGGTGGAATTTGTCGGGCTGGACGAACGCTCGACCGTGCTTCACGGTCGTCTCACCGGAAAACTCGAGTAGCGGAGTACTATCCGCTCACGGTGAAGGTCGCGGTGAGACCGAACGACAGCCGGAACGGCGCCCCGGAGGCCAGCCACAGCGATGTGAGCTCTGCCGTGCCGAGCGTCTGCGCTCGAAGCTGCACCTGAATCGTTCTGTCTCCGAATCCGACGGTGAGCACCGGCGTCTGCTGCACGCGCGCACGTGCGGTTCCGTATGCACGGTGGCTGACGGCATCCGCATCTGATGTGTCGCCCGCACCGGCGCTGACGAGGTAAAACAGTTCGGCGATGTAATGGTGGACACCGGGTGGCTCATTACCGTCACGGTATCCGGTGAAGTCGTCGCGGTAGAGGAACACGTTGAGGGATGCCCCGGACACATCGCTCCGCGCAGCGTCCAGCGTTCGGGCGGTGACCTGCAGATTGGTGGGGGCAGCGGCGAGCAATTCCTGCACAGCAAGCGTGGTCGCTGCGATCGCTTGCCCGTAGGTATCAAGGCTGGGCATGTCGATCTCCGTGGTCCGTGGCGGGGCACATCCGTTTGTCGATCGAACGCTACTCCGAACCGCAGCATGGCGAAAGGCGTCGCGGCGTTTCAGCCGGTCTGCGTATCGTCGGCAGTCAGGACGACGAAAGGAATTCTCATGGAACAGCAGCACCCGACCGAAAACGGCAACGAGACACTGCCTCCACTGCCCGACCAGGGACAGCGCGACGGCAGCTACGAAGAGGCCAAAAACGAAGGCACGGCGGATCAGTCCTCGCTCGAGGACGCACCCAACGACGGAACGACGGCGAACTCGGGGCAATCAGGCTCTGACACGTCAGTTGACGGCGCCGACGACGAGGGCGGCACTGCCGCTTCCGGCCAGGCCGGAACGTACAGCGAGAAGGGCACGGATGCCGTCGATACGACGGTTCCCGTCCAGGACTGAGCGGTGGGACGCATCCGCAGGCACGTCTGGGTGCGCGGTCGCGTCCAGGGCGTCGGATTCCGGTACTGGGCGCGGGGTGAGGCCGAACAGGCCGGCATCTCGGGCTGGATAAGAAACCGTCCGGACGGAACCGTCGAGGCAGAACTCGAAGGGCCCGTCGCCGCGGTGGAGGGCATGATCGATGCCCTCCACCGCGGGCCCGGCGGGGCCGTCGTCGACGCCGTCGAGGCGTCCGAGCGCGACGCGGAAGGAGCGTCGACGTTCCGGATGTTGCCCGACGCCGAATGACCCCTCAGCCGGCTGGGCTATCGTCCGGGAACACCCGTTTGTATGATCGCCCGTCGGCCAGTTCAACGGTTTCGGCCCGGAGGCTTCCGCGGGTGATCCGGAGGTAGATGGCTTGTGCGCTCACACCGAATCGGGCGGCGGCCTCGGCCACGGACAACCCGGGAAGGTCGGTGGGAACGCTGCTCGGTCGCGCGGCCCGCTTGCGGCCAGCCTCGTGACGTTCGGCGATTTCGGCATCGGTGCCCTGCCAACGCCACTTCGCCGCCGCTGGCTTCAGCCCAGCGGCCGCGGCGATCTCCTCCCAGCCGACACCGTTGTCGCGAGCTTCACGAACGGCGGCGAGGGGAGCCGGGTCTTTCTCGAGTTCGTCGAGGAGCGAGCGGATGTCGCGGAGCCGCTCGAGAGCATCCGTCTCGTGTGCCGCGTCACCGGCACGGACTCGCTCGAGGGCGGCACGGGAAGACTTCGAAAGGTACGGCACCGGCCCATGCTACTGCGGCGCTGAAATCCCTGCGCCCACTTCGCAACCCCCTGTGTCCGTGACCACATGTGCGAAATGATGGGGTACGCCTCGACGGAAACGAAGGAGCACAAGATGGGCCGATTCCTGGTCATCGCAGCGATCGCGTTCGGCGCCTATGCGTTGGGCGCACGGGCACGAGCCCGCCAGGCGCGAGACGATGAGAAAGCGAAAAGCGTGTCCGAGTTTTGGGCGAGCCCCCGGGTTGGCAAGATACGACGCCACTTCGCGCGACAAACGAGGCGAAGCGGCCGCTCCTTCCGCCGGGCGCACTCCTGATCCCGAGCGCGGGCCTCACGACCGCCACGATTCTGTGGCGCACAATGTACGACCGGAAGGAACATGATGACTGATCCCAATGAACGTGCCGACGAGAACATTTCCGCCGCGGCGGAAAACGCGCACGAGGCCGTGAACACGGCACCCGGCGTGCCCGACGAATTGAAGGACAAGGCGCACGACGCCATCGATGCCGGTGCTGGCGCGTCGGCCCCCCTCGCCGACAAGGCCGGGGACGTGGGCGACGCTGCCGCGGGTGTGAGCGCTCAGGTGGCTTCTCACGCGGCAGACGCGACGGAAAAACTGGAGAAGGCGACGGCCGGCGCATCCGAGTCGACCCAGGAGTTCTCGACCCAGGCCTCCGACATCGCCGACAAGGCATCCGCGGCGTCGCGCGACGCGATCGACGCGGCTCGGGAAGCGACGACTGCGGCTGTCGCCGACCTGCAGCACAAGTATGAGGAACGACCGGGAACGGTCATTGCGGTTGCCGTTGTCGCCGTTGTCGCCGTGGTTGGCCTCATCATCCGGATCGCCCGGCGCTGAGTCGCCGCCGGATATCCGGCAGTGTCATCGTCCCGGGGAGCGTGCTCCCCGGGACGATTGTCGTTCGTTAGTGTTTTTCTCCCGGAATGAGAATCCAGAGAACGATGTAGATGATGATTTGCGGCCCGGGCAGAATGCAGCTGAGAACCGTCAGGACACGGACAAGAGTGGGCGAGAGGTTGAAGCGATTCGCAACAGCGAGGCAGACGCCCGCGAAGACCCTGCCGCGTCGTGGTCGGTATAGTTTCATGCGCTCAGACTGACACCAGCCGAACTCGGACACAATCGGGGTTTCCCCCCAATTCCAGCATCCGGTTGTCAGACGAGTTCGAGGCTCGTGTCGACACGGCTGTGGCCGGCATCGGTCACACTGATTCGCAGCTTCGCGTGAATCTGCTCCTTCATCGCCTCGACATGGCTGATGAGACCGATGGTTCGGCCGCCGGAACGAAGGCTGTCGAGGGTCGACATCGCGATGTCGAGGGTCCCTCGATCCAGGGAGCCGAAGCCCTCGTCGATGAACAGAGTGTCGAGGCTGATCCCGCCGGCCTGGTTGGTGACGACTTCGGCGAGCCCGAGGGCAAGGGCGAGGGAGGCGAGGAAGGTCTCCCCGCCGGAGAGAGAGTGGGTCGCCCGCGCACGACCGGTGTGCTCATCGAGAATGGCGAGTCCGAGACCGGATTTCACGTTCCGGTACTGCACACTGTCGTCGTGCTGCAGGGTGTACCGCCCGCTCGTCATCGTGCGCAGTCGTGCATTGGCGGCGATCACGATCTCCTCGAGCTGCCCGGCGAGTACGTAGGTCTCGAGCCGCATCCGTTTGGTGTTTGGTTCGTTACCCTGAACCGCGTTCGCGAGCGCGCGGACCCGGTCGTATTCTTCGCGCAGAAGGGCGGACGCCTCCTGCTCGGCACGCACCCGCCCGACGATCGTTTCGAGCTGGCGCACCCGGTCACCGAGCAAACCCGACACCTGCAGCGCCGCGTCCCGCGCGGCGGCTGCGGCGGTGAGGGCGACCGCGGCAGGCTCGAGGTTGAGGAGATCGGCCGGGAGGCCAGCGAGTTCCGGTTCGGCGAGCGTCGAGCGTGCGGACGTAACGGACTGGTCATGTTCGCGAATTCGGGTGTCGATCGCAGCGATCTCGGCCGAGCTTCGTCGAGACTCCTCGACCCCGGCCTCGTTCTCGAATCCGTTCTCGGTCATCTGGCTGACGAGAACCTCGCGAGCGGAGACGAGAGCGTCATCGCGAACCCGCCGGTCGGCAATCGCATCATCGAGGGCCCTCGCGGCATCGAGGCATAGCTGGAGAACTGCCGCTCGCTCGCGAACCGAGTCGAAACCCGCTCGGGCGGCCTCGACCCGCCGGCTGACGGCGTCGAGGGCGTTCTTGGCAGTGGTCAGTTCGTCTGTGGCTGCAGAGAGGTCCGCGCGCAGCTGATCAAGGTGCGTCGTGGCGTCGGTGAGAGACACGCGCAACCGTGCCTGTTTGGTCTCGCCATCGGCGACAACGGCGACTGCCGCTTCTGCTTCGACCAGTGCGGTCGTCGCGTCGAGGAGTTCGCTCTCGATCTCGTCGATCGACCGGTTGCCGGCTGCGGCAGTCGCCTCGGCCAGCTGGGCGAAGAGAGCGGAAGCGGCGGAGGTAGCGGCATCGAGGTCGGCCCTCCGGGCAGCCACGTTCTCCCTCGCCGTCTCGATGTCGGCTTCGGAGACCGGCTCGCCATCACTCACAGCAGCTCTCGGATGGTCGACCGAACCGCAGACCGCGCACGGAGCGCCGTCGGTGAGGTCGCGGGCCAGTTCGGCCGCGTAGCCGTCGAGGCGCCGGGCGAAAAGCTCATCCTGTGCACGCGTGGCTTCGGTGAAGATCGCGCTGGCGTCCTTCTCGGCGAATCGTGCTTCGAGGAGCCGCCGCTCAAGGGTGACGGCACGCCTGGCTGCCACCCGTGAAGCGTCAAGCCGCGCGACACGATCTTTGGCCGAGGCTGCACCTGCAGCGGTCACCCGGGCGGCGGTAAGAGTGTCGGCCAGTTCGTCGAGTTGTTGCGGCAGTGCGGCCACCAGTGCGCCGGCATCGTCGACGGCGGTCGCGCAGGCACCGCGGTGTTTCTCGCTCGAACGGACCCGGGCGGCGAGGTCTGACAGTGTCTTCTCGTCGCGGAGGACGTCGTCGAGGGAACCGAGCCGGCGAGCGAGGTCGTCGATGATCCGTTCCAGGGCTTCAGCGTCCGGGTCGCTCGCGACCGGGAGTTCGGCAGCAACGTCGACAGCGTTGTCGACGGCGGCCGCGAAGGCGGCCCGTCGCTCCTCTTCCAGTTCTACGGCCCGGGTTCGGGCCTGCTGGGCGCCCCTGACAGCTGCAACGTGAGCCCAAACGGACGCCGCTTTCTGTGCGCGCTCCAGTGTTCGCCGATCGGTATCGATCGCGTCGGCGTGCGCCTCGAACGTCTGGAGGATGTCGCGAGCGCTGTCGCGGCGGAGCTGGTTCGTTCGCGTCCGCTGCAGCGCGCGATGCTCAGCATCGGCTGCGGTGTGTTCGGCGTCGGCGACGGTGGCGCCCTGGTCGGCCGCGGCCTGGGCTTCACGCAGTTCCGCGAGAATCTGTTCGAACCATCCGAGACTCGGTTCGGCCGGAACCTCACACTGGGCGAGGCCTGCGGCATGCTCCGCTGAGGCCCGCATGCTCCCCGCCGTTGACTCGAGTGAAGCGCCGAGCGCTTTACGGCGCTCGGTCAATGTGAGTTCCACCTGCTCGAACCGTGACGTGCCGAACAGGGTGCGAAGTACGGCCTGCCGTTCGTCGTTCTTCGCGAGCAGGAACTCCTGGAAGCGGTTCTGAGCCAGCAGGATCACCTGCAAAAACTGGTCTTTCGTGAGGCCCAGGATGCCGTCGAGTTCGCGAGCGACGTCGACTGGCCGGGCAGCGATGCCCTCCCACTCACCATCGCTGTTGCGGAACAGTTCGGCTCGCGCCTTCTCGGGCGTGAGGCCGGATCCGTTCTTCTTGGGCCTCTGGTACTCCGGAGTTCGGTGGACCCGGTATGCGACGCCGTGAACGGTGAACTCGAGCTCGACGAACGTCGGGTCGGCGGGTTCGCAATAGTCGCTGCGGAGTTTTGGCTGGGTGCCGTCGTATCGGGGCGCGCTGCCGTAGAGGGCGAAACAGATCGCGTCGAGCAGGCTCGATTTGCCCGCACCGGTCTTGCCTGTGATGAGGAAGATGCCGTCGTCGTCGAAACGCTCGAAGTCGATGACCTGCTCGTCTTTGTACGGCCCGAAGCCGGCGACTTTTAGCCGCTGGATCTTCATGCGTCGACCTTGTCGCGGTCTGAGACCGGCGCTGCTTCGTCGACCGGCTCATCGTTGTCGGCGCGTTCCACCGTGCTGAGGACATCGGCGAGGATCGCCTGTTCGGCCTCGGTCGGCCCGACGCCGTTGCGCACGTGGGAGAGGAACCCAGCGACGATCTCCGCGTCGCTCTGCCCCCGAACCCGGTCGGCATAGCGGTGCGCGGAAGACTCGGCTGTGACGGCAGGGCGGTGTTCGAGGGTGACGCAGTACGGAAAGCGAGCCTGGAGCCGGCGCATGCCGTCGAGAGGGCGAACGGTGTCGGTCAGCACCGCGGAGAGCCAGTGGTTCTCGAACGGGGCAAGCGTCACATCCGCCAGCAGATCGTCGAGCGAACCGGTGACCATCTTAAGAGCGCGCGGAATCGGGAGGTCGACCCAGTCGACCGAGGCGAGGCCGGTCGCGTCGAGCTCGACGAGCCAGGCACCGCGCGGTTTCGACGCCTCGGAGAATGAATAGTGCACTGGAGCGCCCGAGTACCGCACCCGTTCGCTGAGCGCGGAGCGGCCGTGGATGTGGCCGAGAGCGACATAGTCGGGACCGTCGAAGACGGAGAGCGGCACGTAGTCAATGCCGCCCGCTGTGATGTCGCGCTCGACGTCGCTCGCGCCGAGCTCGGTCGCGTCGACACCGGCAGCAGCAATGTTCACCGCGAAGCAATGGGAGAGAACGACCGACCGGCCGCCGCGACGTGCGATGTCGGCACGGACCCGTTCCATCACGAATGCGAGCACCTGTTCGTGGCTGCGCAGCGTGGCCTCGGGGTAGTGGTGACGAAGCATCGACGGCTCGAGGTAGGGGATGCCGTAGAAATGCACTGGGCCTGACTCGTCGGTGAGGACGATCGGCTGGTCGTGGAGCTCTTGCCGCGTGACGATGTGCACGCCGGCAAGACCCGAGAACTGTGACATGAAGCCAAGCCGGGTCGCGGAGTCGTGGTTACCGCTCGTGAGAACAACCGATGCCCCCGCCTCGCGAATCGCGACGACCGCTTCTTCGAGCACGGTGTACGCCTCAGCGGCCGGGGTGGCGGAGTCGAAGATATCGCCGGCAACAACCACGACGTCGACCGAACGCTGCCGCACCTCGGCGGCGAGCGCAGCAAGCACGGTGCGCAGGTTCGACAGGGTCGAATGACCGTGGAACGTGCGACCGATGTGCCAGTCGGAGGTGTGCAGGATTCTCATGTCTTCACGCTAACCCGGCCCACCGACATCCCCGTGCCCGGCGTCCGACGTGTCGCGGGAGCGAGAAAATCAAGCCCCCGCCCGGAACCAGTTCTCGGCGGGAGGGCTCGTTTAGCCTTGGCCCATGACATCAACGGAACTGTGGCTGGTGAGGCATGGAGAGTCCACGGCGAATGTCGCCGCAACGAAAGCGCAGAGGGCAGGACTCGATGTCATCGCCGTCGAAGCGCGCGACGCCGACGTGCCCCTGTCGCCGACGGGAATCCGGCAGGCCGAGGCCCTCGGCGCCTGGCTCGCCGCGAACGCCGGGGGCACCGTTCCTGCGGCGATCTGGAGTTCCCCCTATCTTCGAGCCCAGCAGACGATCGCCGTCGCGCTGGAAAACAGCGGACTGGACCGGGCGTTTCTCGTCGACGAACGGCTCCGTGACCGCGAACTCGGCGTCCTCGACACTCTGACGTCGACCGGAGTCGACCGGCGATACCCGGACGAAGCATCTCGCCGACGCTGGCTCGGCAAGTTCTATTACCGTCCGCCGGGCGGGGAAGCGTGGACGGACGTTGCGCTTCGCATCCGCTCCTTCCTCCGCGACGTTGACTCCCGGGATGCTTCCGGTCCCGTTCTCGTCGCTGCGCACGATGCCGTCGTGCTCGTGTTCCTCTACCTGTGCCTCGGGTGGTCGGAGCAGGAACTGCTCGCTTTCGCTTCGGGCAACACGGTACTCAATGCATCCGTCACCCGGCTCACCCGCAAACCGGGCGACCGTTTCTGGACGCTCGAGGTGTTCTCTCACGATGACCACCTCCAGGCGGTCGGTGCTCCAGTCACCGAGCACGGAGGAGACACCGATGTCCGCCCCAACTGAACATCAGGTCACCCCGAATTTCCTGCGTGACTGGCCGCTGCCCGAAGCCGGGGATTCGAAGTACGGCCGCGGACAGGTCCTCGTCGTCGGCGGCGCTCAGCGCTCACCGGGAGCGGTGATGCTGTCAGGTCTTGCAGCGCTCCGGGTCGGCGCCGGCCGGCTCACTCTCGCCGTCGCCGCCTCCGTGGCGACAGCTGTCGCCGTCGCGGTTCCGGAGTGTGGTGTCGTGCCACTCGATGAGACTACCGACGGTGCGGTAAGCGGTTCGGGCATCGACGCCGTGGAACGCGATCTCTCCCGCTCGGATGCCGTGCTCATCGGCCCCGGCCTCGACGACCCGGATGAACTGGAACGGATGCTGTCGGTCGCCATCGGGCTGATCGGCACGGAAACGGTCATCGTCCTCGACGCCTTCGCGCTCGGAGTACTGCCGAAACTGCCCGAACTCGTCGATGCCTTCGGTGGGCGTCTCGTGCTCACCCCAAACAAGGAGGAGGCAGCGCGATTGCTTGAGCGCGACCTCGACGATCTCGTGGAAGGGATCGCCGAAATCGCCGAACGCTATTCGGCAGTCGTGACGTGTTACGACGTCATCGCCCACCCCGACGGCCGGATCTGGCGCACTGGTACGGGCGGGGGCGGGCTGGCGACATCCGGCAGCGGCGACGTGCTCGCCGGCGCAATCACCGGGTTGTGCGCCCGAGGTGCCTCACCTGAGCAGGCTGCGGTCTGGGCCACCCATGCCCATGCTGCCGCCGGTGACCGGCTCGCGGTTCCGGTGGGTCCGCTCGGGTTCCTCGCGAGCGAGCTGCTCGATGAGCTGCCGCGGGTGCTCGTCGAGATCGGCGCCTGAGCTCAGGCTTCTTCGGTCAGCCACGGTCAGGTTCGCTGCCGTAAGCTCACTCTTCTCGTACTTTTCTCCGCCGACGTGGAATAGCGACTCCACGCCGCTCGTTGCGCTCCTTCGCAGCGGGTGTTTCTCGTGCCGTGTTGGTGAAACCGCACCGTGCGACGCGACTGCGCCACGTGAGCCGCCCTCGGCATCCGCTGGGCGAGTACGTCCTGATTTTCTGTTCGGCCCCGACCATTGGAACCTGTGTGAACGACTCCGCCGCTGACCTCGACCTCTCGGAGCGCGTGACCGCGTCCCGCCCGGCCGCACCCGACCACACGGCGCGCAACCGCCGGGTGATCTGGCTGCTTCTCTCCGCGACCTTCGTCGTCATCCTCAACGAAACGATCATGAGCGTCGCGATCCGCGAACTCATGCTCGACCTCAACATCGACGCCCGTGCCGCACAGTGGCTGACGACCGCGTTCCTGCTCACGATGGCGATCGTCATCCCGATCACCGGGTTCCTGCTGCAGCGATTCCATACCCGGCCAATCTTCCTCACGGCGATGAGCCTGTTCTCGGCTGGAACGCTTCTCGCGGCGCTCTCGCCGATCTTCGAGGTGCTGCTGGTCGCCCGGGTCATTCAGGCGTCGGGTACCGCGATCATGGTTCCGCTCCTGATGACCACGATCATGACGCTCATCCCGGTCGCGCAGCGCGGCCGCACCATGGGCAACGTCTCCATCGTCATCTCGGTCGCCCCTGCGATCGGCCCGACCGTCTCCGGCCTCATCCTCAACGCGCTGAGCTGGCGCTGGATGTTCTGGCTCGTGCTGCCGATCGCCCTCGTGATGCTGTTCATCGGCTTCCGCAAGGTCGAGAACGTGACCGAGCCGAAGCGCGTGCCGCTCGACGTCACCTCGGTGATCCTCTCGGCTTTCGGGTTCGGCGGGCTCATCTACGGGCTCAGCCGCATCGGTGAGAGCGGAGCAGAGGGCGCGAGCGCCGCCGAGCAGGCCGCAGCCACCATGCCGATGTGGATCGCCCTCGGCGTCGGCGTGATCGGTCTCGGCAGCTTCGTCTGGCGTCAGCTGCGACTGCAGCGCCGTGGTCTCGCGCTGCTCGACCTGCGCACCTTCCGCTCCGCCAATTTCACCGTGTCGATCGTCGTCATGGTGGTCAGCATGGCCGCGCTGTTCGGCACGATCATTCTGTTGCCGATCTACATGCAGCAGGTGCTCGGCTTCGAGCCGCTCGAAACCGGACTTTTGCTTCTGCCCGGTGGTCTTCTGATGGGTCTGCTGGCGCCGTTCGTCGGCCGCCTCTACGACCGGTTCGGCCCGAAGCCGCTCCTCATTCCGGGATCCATGGTCGTCAGCTCCGCCCTCTGGGCGCTCACCATGATCAACGAATCGACGACGTCGACCTACCTGCTCGGTGCACACCTTCTGCTGAGCCTCGGCCTGGCATTCCTGTTCACCCCGCTCTTCACCTCGGCGCTGGGCTCCGTGAGCCCTCCCCTGTACGCCCACGCGTCAGCGACGGTCGGAACCGTGCAGCAGGTCGCCGGCGCCGCCGGCACCGCCCTGTTCATCACGATCATGTCGTCGACGAGTGTCGTGCTCGCGAGCGAGGGTGCTTCTGACACCGCTGCTGCCGCCGGTGGCGTGCAGTCGGCGTTCCTCGCCGGCGCGATCATCTCGCTGCTGGCCGTCGCCGGGTCGATCTTCGTGAAGAAGCCGGCCGATACGCCCGAGGGAATGCCCGCCGCTCACTGATGTGGGCCGAACGGCTGAGATAGCCAGAACGGATGCCGCTTGCGCGAGTTCGCGCAGGCGGCATCCGTTTTTCTCGTGTCAGGTCGCTGGCAGCGGCCGGTACGTCGCCTGGGTGAACCCGGAACCGAGGTCGCGGGTTCCGGTGAGCTCGAGCCGGATGTCACGGTCGACGTCGCCGAACAGTGGGACACCCGAGCCGATGAGCACCGGCGCGATGCTCACCGTGAGCGAGTCGAGGAGCCCCGCGCGGAGGAACTGCTGCACAACCGTGCCTCCGTCGACGTAGACGTGCTGGCGCTTTTCGGCGCGGAGGGTGTCGAGAGCTTCGTCGAGCGACGCGTGCACGGAAGCATCTGGCCAGTCGGTGGATTCGAGTGCGCTGCTCAGCACGAGCACCCGTTTGCCACCGTACGGATACTCATCGAAGCCAGCGACGATGTCGTAGGTGCGCCGGCCGAGCAGCATCGAGTCCACAGAGGCGAAGAAGTCGTCGTACCCGGTGTCGCCGAGGCCGGAGCCGGCGTTGAGCAGCCAGTCGAGGCCACCGTCGGAGCGGGCGATGAACCCGTCGAGGCTCATCGCGAGGAAAGCGGATGCCCGGAGCCGGGGCAGAGCGGATTCGTCGGTCATGCGCGCACGCTACCACTGGCATCCGACAGTGTTAAGGGGTGAGGGTTCCCTCCCGTGGCCATTGCGGCGCGTGAGAACTACGCTGACAGGATGGCTCCCGAATTCGCCCATGAACCCGACGCGCACCGCTATACCCTCCGGATCGGTGACGAACTGGTCTGTGTTGCCGACTACTCCCAGCGCCCGGGGCAGGTCTACTTCACTCACACCTACACGTCGCCCGCGCGACGCGGACACGGCCACGCGGCATCCCTCGTCGAGTTCGCGGTGAACGACATCGCGTCGAGGACCACGGACCGGATCGTTCCGGTGTGCTCGTTCGTCGTCGACTGGTTCGAGGCCCACCCGGAGCGCGCCGACCTGCTCCGCCGGGGCGCGACGGCCTAGCTTTTCTCGCCAGGCTCCACGAGGGTGAGGAACGCGCTCAGCTCGGCGATTCCCTGCGCATTGACCGGCAGGTAATCGGTGAGCGCCGGTGAATAGACGAGATGCGCCGCCCACTTCGCCCGCGAGATGGCAACATTGAGCCGGTTCTTGAGGATGAGGAAGCCCATCCCCCGTGGCACCTCCGAGGCAGCGGATGCCGCAAGCGTCACGATCGCGATCGCCGCCTCCTGCCCCTGGAACTTATCGACGGTTCCCACTCGAACGCGGTCGAGACCCGCCGCGGCGAGGGTGTCGCGAACCAGCGCCACCTGGGCGTTGTACGGAGACACAACGATGATGTCGTCCTGGCCGAGCGGGTCGTTCGCACGGGATTCGGTTGGGTCGGTCCAGGCTTTGCCGATCGCCGCCTGCACCAGCTCGACCACTCGCGCGGCCTCCTCAGCCGAGGCGACGGCGTTGCCGGTGTGTTCGACGGCTTCGATGTGGAGCCCGGGCGCGATGCCATCGAGGTGGCGGGTGGAGGTGACCTCGTGCGCGTGCAACTCGCCCTCATATGACAGTCGTGACACGGGGGCGGTGACGGCGGGATGCATCCGCCTGCTCTCGGCAAGGAAGTAGCCGAGCTCGGCCGGAAGCACGTCATGCCCGTCGCTCACCCAGCCGAGGGCGGACGTATCGATCGGCTCAGGGTGCAGCCCCTGGCTCACCTGCGGCAGTTGCTGGGGGTCGCCGAGCAGCATGAGGTTCCGCGCGGCGACGCTCGCCGCAATCGTGAAGGCAAGCGAATACTGCCCCGCTTCGTCGATGACAAGGAGGTCGAGGCTGTGCCTCGGAACTCGTGCCTTGTTGCTGAAGTCCCACGCGGTTCCGCCGAGTACGAAGCCCGACGCATCATTTTCGGTGGCGAACATCAGGTG
Source organism: Mycetocola sp. TRD_SC_2 (assembly GCF_055361225.1). Lineage (NCBI taxonomy): Bacteria > Bacillati > Actinomycetota > Actinomycetes > Micrococcales > Microbacteriaceae > Mycetocola > Mycetocola sp. TRD_SC_2. Next base: position 2,844,036 of record NZ_CM143954.1, read on the forward strand.
CCCGTTGGCGTCAAGCGGCGTGTACGGGACATCCGTGACATCGGCCCCTGTCTTCTTCACCTTGCCGACGAGGGCGGCGGGCAGGCCAGCCTTGACCACGGCGGCGAGCAGGTTCTCGACCACGGCGTGGGACTGCGCGACGACACCGATCTTCCAGCCGTGATCGCGGACGAGCGCGGCGATGACGTGAGCGCCGAGGTAGGTTTTGCCGGTGCCCGGCGGGCCCTGAACCGCGAGATAGGAGTGATCGAGGTCGAGGATGCTCGCGATCACCGCGTCGATGCGGTCGCCGGTCACCGGGGTCAGCGCGCCCGACCGCGTGCGAGGTGGCGTGCGGCGGAGGATGTCGACGACGGGGTCGCTCGGCCACTCGGGCTGAGCGTCGACGATGGCCTGCGCCCACTCCTCGATGGCGGGTTTCTGCTGCCCCGCGGGCGGAGGGGCGGAAGGCGTGAGCGCCATCGGCAGGGCATCGAACGGCTCGATACCCGCCTGCAGGGTTTCTTCGACGAGGGCACCGCGGTCGTCGACCTCGAGTACCTTCACGGTGCGGGTGGGGCGTGCGCCGGGGTCGCCGACGGTGGCCTCGAACAGGCCGGGGTGTTCGTAGAGCACGAATGGCCCGGCGGAGTCACCGGGCTTGACGCTGCTGCCTGGCGCCCATTTTCCGGTGAGCCGCAGCCAGCGACGGTCGGTGCGCTGCTTTCCTTCACGGAACCACGCCTTCTCGACCGTCGCACCGCCATCTTCGACGACGAGCACGTCGCGGTTGTCTTCCCAGGACTGAACATCCTGGATCAGGCGGGCGAAGTGAGCCCACCAGAAGCTCTTCTGTTCGCGCTGGTGATAGTCGATGGCAGCTGCGGCGAATGCGGCAGCTGTCTGGTCTGCGCTGCGGCCGGCGGCGAGCCGGTCACCGGCGATCGAGAGCAGGGCATAGCGAAGGGGCGACGGCTCGATGTCGGGAACGGTGTCTTTCGCCTCGTGCAACGTTCCTGGCTGGATGCCGTTCTCACGGCCCCGCTCGATCAGCCAGTCCCGAAGGCGCAGGGTCGAGACGCAGTCGTACCGGTTGTAGTCGCCGATTTCGTCGAGCTTGTGCTGCCCCTCCGCCTCGTTACCGGTCTCGATCAGCTCCCGGGCATCCGCGTATTCGGTGATCGATGCTGCTCCATCTTTCACGTCGCTCTCGCGCAGTTCACTACCCATGTACAGCGGCTCGAGCTTCTTGATCGAGTAGGAGCGTGATCCGACCCGGATACTCTTTTTCACCATCGGGTACAGGTCGACGAGCACGTTGTCGCGGAACAACTGGTCGACCTCTTCTTCGCCCTCGCCATGGCGGGCGGCGATGAACGAGAGGTGCGTGCGCTCGTACGAGGCGTAGTGGTAGATATGCAGGTTCGGGAATGAGCGCCTGCGTGCGGCGACGTAATCGAGGAAGTTGCGGAGCGCGACCCGCTCCTCAGCGAAACTGTGCGCCCAGAACGCCGTGAACTCTTCTTCGGCGTCGACGAGGCCGAAGAGGTAGTCGAGTCCCCACGAGCGGCCCTCGCCCTCGGTGTAGAGCGGGTCGCCCTCGAAGTCGAAGAAGATGTCACCCGGGTCGGGTTCGGGCAGCGCGGCGAGGGCGAGCGGATTGAAAACCCGCACGGGCGGCGGAGTCCCCGGGCCGGGTTCTGGTGGGCCCTCGAGCTGAAGCTGGGCCTGCAGCCGGAGGCCGGCGAGTGTCGTGGCACCGATGCCGATGTCGCTCGCCTCCCCGTCGAAGTCGACCAGTTGCTCGATCGTCGTGATGCCGTGCACGGCGAGCCGGGCTCGCTGGGTCACGCGCATTCCGCCGACGAGCAGCACGTCACGGGAGGTGAGGATCTCGGCCTCGCAGGTCTCGCAGCGGCCACAGATCGTGTACCGGGCGTCACCCCAGGCGACCGCGGCATTGTTCGGGTCGTCGAAGCGTTCGGTGATGATCCGGTGCAACCGCTCCTCACGTTTGAGGTACACGGGAAGGATGTCGCTGACCCGGTGCGTGCTCGTCATGCCGTTGCCGAGCAGAATCTCTACGGTGTCGGCGGGTTCGACGCCGAGTTGCCGCAACTGGACAACGTAGGCGGCGAGCTGCAGCAGCGCGGTCACCTTGGCCGAACGGGCAAGCTTGGTGTCCTGAACGAGGTACCTGCCGTCGCTCTGCCGCACGATGAAGTCCGCAAACCCGACGAACGTGCCGTCGAAGAACGTCGCCTGGAACACCACATCGGCGCCGCTGTCGAACGCGCGCTTCGTCGCAGCGACGGCCTCGGCGAGAGCGTCGCGCGTCAGCTCTTCCGGGCGCTCGATTTCGACGACTCCGGCCCCGAACTCGGCCCGGTAGGCGTCGAGCACCCGGGCTTCGTGCTCGTCTCCGAGCCTTCCCGTGCGCGCGAGCATCGCGTCGACCACCTCGTCGACCCGCTCGGTGCGGCCGAGCTTGGCGTCGAGCTTGCGCAGGAAGGCGAACTCACACTTGGACGCGACGGTGAGGTCGCTCGCGCTGGTGATCAGTGATGCGCGGGAGAGCGATTCGTCGAGGAAGAACATGGGACCTCCGAGGTCGGGCAGTTCCGAGGCTAGCGGCAGCCGCCGACATCACGGCGAGCCTGAGCGTTTAGCACACCGGCGCGGATGCGCGCTCCGCTCTATCGCGAACAACCCCAGCCGCGTAGCGTGGGGCCATGACTGACAACGACACAACCGAGACCCCGAAGCCCCGCGACCGTTCGCACCACGACGAGACTACTGATCGTCCCGGGCAGTCGGCCGAGGGCATCCCCGACGGTTCAGGCACGAACACCGATACCGGTGACGACACCGACCGCGACACCGTGTCCGGCGGCCCCGCCGACTAAGTCCCGCATACGCGAACCCCGAAAATGGTTCACAGTCCCGCCGCGAGCGCTGGACTGTGAACCACTTTTGCGTTATCGCCGAGCCGGGGACCGAAGGATGAGAGAATGAACGGATGTCGTCTCCCGCCGCTCCCCTGGTGGATGTCACCGACATCATCCGTCTCGTCGGTAACTCCGCGTTCAACCGGGCAACCGCCTACGCCCGCAATGGCTCCGTTCTCGATCTCGACTGGGACGACGACGCCAGCAGCCTGACCGCTGAGGTGCAGGGAACAGCGCCAACCCCGTACCACTGCCGCGTCGTCCTCGCGCCCGCACGCAAGGAGTTCAGCCGCCCGACGACGTCGAGCTGCACCTGCCCCCTCCGCGCGAGCTGCAAACATGTCGCAGCCACGCTCCTCGCGAGCAACGCGCGCGCCGTGAAGAATATCGACCTGCAACCGTCGACCCCAGAGAATACGGACGTCGCGTCGCGCGACCGCCAGTGGATCGAACGCAATCTGCGATCGGCAGACGAGTGGTACTCGGGCGAGACGACGTGGCCGAGCGAGACCTGGGATGAGAAGGAACCCGAGGTTCCCGCCGGTCCCGCCCAACCCGAGTGGAAGAGTGCCGTCGGTGCCCTGACCGGCCAGCACGCGGCATCCGGAAGCGCACCCACCCCGATGGGGCTCCAGTTCGAGCTTCGTGAGCAGACCCCGCGTACCCGCCACCGCTGGAACGGCCCAACCGCACGCACCGCGAAGACGACGACCGGGGCCGGCGAGTACCGGCTCGGGGTGCGCCCGGTCATCCGGAACGAGAAGGGCAACTGGGTTCGCACGAACGTCGGCTGGAACACGTTCAGCTACCAGGTCAACCGGCTCGGACTCGACCCGCAGCAGCACCGCTGGTTCAGCCAGTTCGCCGCGCTGCACCGGGCCGCACGCAATGTGTACACCGTCGGCCAGGACCTCGACTGGCTCTATCTTGACGACTTCAACAGTCCCCTGCTGTGGAACCTTCTCACCGAAGCGCGCTCGCTCGGCATCGAGCTCGTCGGCAGCCGCAAGGACGCGAGCGTACGAATCGGCGACGCCGCCCTCGTCGGCCTTGACGCCACCGCGGACACGGACCTGCGCCTCGTCCCTACTCTCACGATCGACGGTTCCGCGCATCCGGCCGAATCCGCCGGGCTCCTCGGCGACCACGGCGTGTACGCCTACGCCCTCGAACCGGCCCCGAGTTTCGTGCTCGCTCCGGCGCCGGAGCGGCTCACCGAAGAGCAGCAGCGTCTCGTCGGCCAATCCTCGGATGTCGTTGTGCCCGCCGCAGACATCGACGAGTTCCTCGCCGAGTTCTACCCGCGTCTGCGCCACTCGATCCCGATCACCTCGACCGATGAGACAATCGAGTTTCCCCCGGTCATTCCCCCCGTCCTCGTGCTCACCGCCGCGTTCTCGGCAAAGCACACCCTCGCGCTCGAGTGGGGCTGGGAGTACCGCGAGGGCACGACAACGACACGGATGCCGCTCTACGCGACCGCGCACGACTCCGGCTCGCGAGACCTCCAGATCGAGCACGTGATCGCGGACCGGGCGCGGGCGATCACCCCACTCGAATCCCAGACGCTGATCGGACTCGACGCTGCCGAGTTCACCGACAAGGTCCTGCCTGGCATCGAAGCGGTCGAGGGCGTTCGCGTCGACGTGATCGGTACCCGCCCGGATTACCGGGAGCTCACCGAAACCCCGAAGCTCAAGGTCACGACCGTCGAGACCGACCAGCGTGACTGGTTCGACCTTGGCGTGATCGTGACCATCGACGGGCAGAAGATTCCGTTTGGCCCGCTGTTCAAAGCACTGTCGAAGGGCCAGACCAAGCTACTGCTCGTCGACAACAGTTATCTCTCGCTGCAGCAGCCGGCGTTCGAGCAGTTGCACGACCTGATCGAAGAGGCGAGGAGCCTGGCCGAGTGGGACACAGGCATGCGGATCAGCCGCTACCAGTCGAGCCTCTGGGAGGACCTCGAGGACCTTGCCGACGAGTCCGAGCAGGCCGCATCCTGGCAGAGCGCCGTCTCCGGCCTGCGCGATATCGACACCGTCGAACCCGTGCCCTTGCCCGCGAGCATCCAGGCATCCCTCCGCCCGTATCAGCTCGACGGCTTCGCCTGGCTCGCGTTCCTGTACAAGCACCAGCTCGGCGGGATCCTCGCCGACGACATGGGACTCGGCAAGACATTGCAGGCACTCGCGCTGATGACCCACGCGAAAGAGACGACGGAGCCTGAGAAGCGACGCCCGTTCCTCGTCGTCGCGCCGACATCCGTCGTCTCGAATTGGGGAATCGAAGCGGCACGGTTCGCGCCCGACCTCGATGTGCGCACCATCACGGCGACCCGCGCGAAAAGCGGCCCGCTCAGCGGCGTCGACACCGCGGATGTCGTCATCACGTCATACACGCTCTTCCGCCTCGATTTCGACTCGTACGCGAAGCACGAGTGGGCGGGTCTGATCCTCGACGAAGCCCAGTTCGTCAAGAACCGCACGGCGAAGGTCCACCAGTCGGCCCGTGACCTCGACGCCCCGTTCAAGCTCGCGATCACCGGAACACCGATGGAGAACAACCTGCTCGAGCTGTGGTCGCTGTTCGCGATCGTGGCACCCGGACTGTTCCCGTCGGCGCGCAGATTCCTCGATGAATACGCGAAACCGATCGAAGCGGGAGACAAGCCGGAGCTCCTCACCCGGCTGCGGCGTCGCATCCGCCCGCTGATGATGCGCCGCACGAAAGAACTCGTCGCGACCGACCTGCCCGCGAAGCAGGAGCAGGTGCTCACGATCGACCTCAACCCGAAGCACCGCAAGCTGTACGACACGTTCCTGCAGCGCGAGCGGCAGAAGCTGCTCGGTCTGCTCGAGGACATGGACAAGAATCGGTTCATCGTCTTCCGCTCGCTGACCCTGCTCCGGATGCTGAGTCTCGACGCCTCCCTCGTCGACGAGCAGTACGCGAACGTGCCGTCGTCGAAGCTCGACGCCCTGTTCGAACAGCTCGAGGACGTGCTCGCCGAGGGGCACCGTGCGCTTATCTTCAGCCAGTTCACGTCGTTCCTCGGCAAGGCCGCCGCGCGACTCGACGCGGAGGGCATCCCGTATGCCTATCTCGACGGGTCGACGACCAAGCGGGCGGATGTCATCAAGAAGTTCAAGGACGGCGATGCCCCGATCTTCCTCATCAGCCTCAAGGCGGGCGGGTTCGGGCTCAACCTCACCGAGGCGGACTACGTGTTCCTCCTCGACCCGTGGTGGAACCCCGCCACCGAAGCGCAGGCCGTCGACCGGACCCACCGGATTGGCCAGACCAAGAACGTCCTCGTCTACCGGATGGTCGCCAACGGCACCATTGAGGAGAAGGTGATGGCGCTCAAGGCGCAGAAGGCGAAGCTGTTCAACGCGGTGATGGACGACGACGCCGTGTTCAGTTCGGCTCTCACCGCCGATGACATCCGTGGGTTGCTCGAGGGGCCGGACGAACCGACGCCGATCGAGCGTGCCGCCGAGGACTTCGCGGTGATCGAAACGGAGCGCCGCTCGCGCTGGGTCGCCAGCGACGAGTGACATGATCCGTTCTCAATGGAGACAGGAACCGTTCACGTGCGTATGCTGTGCAGATGATCTCGACTCCCGCGGGCCCCCCGGATGCCTCCCCCAGCATCGCCCATGCGTCTGAGCCCTCATCGACAGCGGACCCTGCCGGCGACGGGTACGACGAGTTCAACCTCGACTACGACCCCTCAGCTGGGAGCGGAACCAGCTTCAGCGACCTCGACTTCCCCCTCGGTTAACCGTTCCCGCACGGCAGCGTCGCCGGTTCAGCGCGTGAGCTCCCCCAGGCGCAGCGGCTCAACCGGGCTATCGAGGTTCGCTCCGCCCCGATAACGAGCGCCGATGTGTTCGGCAGGCAGGTGCGCTCCGCCGCCGAACAGCCGCTCACGCAGGGTCTCCCCCGGTTCGTAACCCTCGCGCAGTCGGCCACGCTTGCGCAGCTCGGGAACGATGAGTTCCACGAAATCGCGGGTGGTTCCGAACGAGTGGTACTGCCGCAGGTTGATGCCGTCGACTCCATCCTCATCGAGCCAGCGTTCGATCTCGTCGGCGACGACCCCCGGGGTACCCGCCACGAAGTAGCGCCCTTCCCTCCCGTTCCGCGCGTCGTCGACGAGATCTCCGGCCGTTTTTCCCGGCGGCACTGAGCGCGCGAACGGCACACCGGTCTTGCCCTCCCGTTCGAGGATGTCGGAGACGAGCGTCTCGCGCGGGTACGCGGTCGGGTCGATCGCGAAACCGCCGTGCGCGAGGATCCCGTCGACGCTCGAGTGCTCCCGGTAACTCGCCAGTTTCTTCTCCACCTCCGCGTCGGTACGCCCGGTCACGACACCGGCCTGGACGATGAAACGGATGCCGTTCCTCTCGCGACCGTGCCGCTCGGCGGCATCCCTCATCTCATCGGTGTTGCGGATGAAGTCGGCCGCTGACCGGCCGCCGGTGAACACGATCTCGGCGTGCCGGCCGGCGAACTCGATTCCGGCGGGTGAACCGGTGGCCTGATAGAGCACGGGGGTGCGTTGCGGTGACGGAGCGACGAGGTGCGGGCCTGCGACGCGGAAGTTCTCTCCGACGTGATTGATGTACCGTACCTTCGCCGGGTCGCTGAAGACGCCCGCCTGCCTGTCGTTCACGACGGCGTCGTCATCCCACGAACCCTCCCACAGCTTGTACAGAACATCGAGGTATTCGTCGGCGATCTCGTACCGCTTGTCGTGGGGAATCTCGTCGTCGAGACCGAAGTTGCGTGCCGCATTCGGCAGGTACGAGGTGACGATGTTCCACCCCATGCGCCCCTTGGTGAGGTGGTCGAGCGTGCTCATCCGGCGGGCGAACGCGAACGGCGGCTCGTAACTGGTGGAGAAAGTGACCCCGAAGCCGACCGATTTCGTGACGGCGGCCATCGCAGGAACGATCGTCAGCGGGTCGAGGTTGGGGATCTGCAGCCCCTCACGGATGGCGGTCTCCGGGCCGCCCCGAAAGACGTCGTACGCTCCGACGACATCGGCGAGGAAGATCCCGTCGAACCCACCGGCCTCGGTGAGCTGCGCGAGCTCGGTCCAGTAGTCGATGTCGGCGTACCGATCCCGGTTATTGTCTTCGAGCACCCACAGTCCGTGGGTGATGTGGCTCACGCACGCCATCTCGAACAGGTTGAGGGCGAGTTTTTTCGGTTCGGTGCTCATGCTCGTTCGCTCCTCTGCGTCGTTTCTGCCGGTGCGCCGGCACCCTGCCAGCTCGGCGGTCGGTCGTTGAGGTGGTAATCCCCGAGTTGCCTGGCGCGCTGGACGGCGGGGTTGTGCGACGCGACGGTGCGGGCGTTCCTCCAGTGCCGGTCGAGCGCTGCCCCGGTCCCGACGGCCGATGCTCCTCCCACCTCGAACAGCTCGGTGGTCGCGTCGAGAACAAGCGGCAACACCACCTGCTGCGCCTTGAACACGTTGAGCTCGGCCGAGAGGAACGCTTCGTCGGTGCCACGCCCGGCAACGGAGTCGCGGAGCGCACGGTCGAGCTCCTCGGCGCAGGAGCGGACGATCGCCCGCGCCGACCATGCGGCGCTCGCCACTGTGCCGACGACCGCCTGGACCAGCTCGTTCTCCCGCGGCAGTGACTCACCGGCGAAACCGAAGATGCGGCGACGCGGCCGCACGAAGTTCACAGTGTCGTCGAGCGCGGCCTCGGCGATTCCGGCGGCCGTCGCGAGCAGGCACAACTGGAACACGGCGGCGAGATACCGGGACTGGCGGCTGTCCGGCTCCGCCCGCGTGATGTCCGCTGGATCGATGGGCACGTCGGTGAAGATGGCGGTTCCGCTGCCGGTGAGTTTCTGGCCGAAACCGTCCCAGTCGTCGAGCACGGTGACCCCGTCGTGCGCCGTGCGCACGGTTACGCCCACCCGTTCGTCACCGTCGAGGGCGGAGAGGTAGATCCAATCGGCGTAGATGCTTCCGGTTGTGTAGAACTTGCGTCCGGTGAGCAACGGTGCACCGTCGACCCAGGTGATCCTGGTTGTGATCTCAGCGGTCTCCTGTTTCTCGGATTGCGCGTTGCCGACGAAATCGCCGGAGAGGATGCGATCCCGCCAGCGGATGCTGTCAGCCGAGTCGGGGTTGAGCAGGAGGGTTTCGACGAACGCAAGGTGTCCCCGGTACAGGTGGGCGACGTTCGAGTCCGCGGCGGCGAGGTCGATGAGTTCGTCGAAGACATCGGCGAGGCGAATTGCCGGGCTGCCGTCGTCGGCCAGCCGGCGACGGCCGAAACCGATCTCCTGGAGGGCACGAACCTCGGCGAACGGCAGGCGACGGGTGCGCTCCCGGTCGAGGGCGCCTTGGCGGATGTCGCCGACGAGCGTGTCGAAGGAGGAGGTGAAGGCGTGCCCGCGAAGGAGGGGGCGGGGAGTTGTGAGAGTCATGGCATCCGTTTCTGGAGGTGTCAGGAGGCGAGCGTCGTTGCCAGGGGCGTGCCGGGGATGGAGTCGAGCAGTCGGCGGGTGTACGGGCTCTGCGGTGCCGAGAAGACCCGGTCGACCGGGCCGGACTCGACGAGGGTGCCCGAGTCGAGAACGGACACATGGTCGGCGATCTGCCGCACGAGGCTGAGGTCGTGCGAGATGAACAGGTAGGTCAGGTTGTGTGTCTCACGCAGGTCGAAGAGCAGGTCGACGATGCGCGCCTGAACGGTGACGTCGAGAGCCGAGGTAGGTTCGTCGAGCACGAGGATGCCGGGGTGTGAGATGAGCGCCCGCGCGACGGCGACCCGCTGGCGTTGCCCCCCGGAGAGTTCGCGGGGGCGGCGGTCGAGAACGGACGACGGCAGTGCGACCTGATCGAGTGCTTCGGCCACCCGGGCGGCGCGCGCGGCCCGGGACCGCTCACCGGACACGATCAGCGGCTCCTCGAGAGCCCGCCGGACCGAGAAGCGCGGATCGAGGGCGGCGAGTGGGTTCTGGTAGACCAGCTGCAGCTGCTGGGCGTGGGGGTTCGTGTGCCTGGGGGTCCTCTCGAGGGCACGGTCACCGACGACGATGTTCCCGGCGTCGAATCCGGTCAGACCGGCAATGGCGCGGGCGATGGTGGTTTTGCCCGAACCGGACTCCCCGACGAGGGCGTGGGTCGACCCGGCTGCGACGGTGAACGAGACACCGTCGACGGCCGCGTGCGATCCGAACCGCTTGACGAGCCCCGACACGGTGATCGCGTTCTGCTCCGGCGTCGGCACAGCGGACGCCGAACGGCGGCCACGGTATTTGTCCGGCGAGAGCGCGGGGGCGTCGGAGAACAGCTGGCGCGTGTATGGGTCGAGCGGGTTCTCGACGATGTCGGCCGTTGCCCCGGTTTCGACGAGTTCACCCTGGTTGAGCACAGCGATGGTGTCGCTGCGCTCCCCGGCGAGGGCGAGGTCGTGGGTGATGAACAGGAGCGCGAGCCCGAGTTCCCGCTGCAGGTCGCCGAGCAGGTCGAGGATTGTCTTCTGCACCGTCACGTCGAGCGCCGACGTGGGTTCGTCAGCGATGAGCAGTTTCGGTTCGCCGGCGATCGCGATGGCGATGAGCACGCGCTGCAACTGGCCGCCGCTCAACTCGTGCGGGTAGGAGCGCACCCGGCGTGCGGCGTCGCGGATGCCGACCCGGTCGAGCAGCGCAACGGTGCGTTCGAGCACGGTGCGTCTCGTCGCCGATGAGTGCAGGAGCAGGGCGTCACCGACCTGGGAGCCGATGGTCTGCAGCGGATCGAGCGAGCTCAGCGGGTCCTGCGGGACGAAGCCGACGACGCTGCCGCGGAGGTCCTGCCATCCGCGACGGGACAGCCCCGTGACATCCTGACCGTCGATGCGGACCGTACCGGACTCGATCCTGCCGTTCGCGGGCAGGAGCCCACCGGCGGCGAGCGCGATCGTGCTCTTGCCCGAGCCGGACTGGCCGACGAGCGCGAGGGTGTGCCCGGCCCGGAGGGAGGTGCTGACGCCGTGGACGACGGTTGTCGACGTGCGGCCGCTCGCGTAACCGATTCTGAGGTCGGTGATCTCCAGGATCGGTGCTGTCCGCGGCGGCGTTGTCGTTGTGGCGGGGAGTGTGAGGGTCATGTCAGTCCTCTCGAGTGGAGCTGAAGATGGAGTTGATCCGGCTGATCGACAGCACGGTGAGCACGATGACGAGCCCGGGAAGGAGAGTGAGCCACGGCGACGACACGATGTATTCGCGTCCTTCGGCGACGAGGAGTCCCCACTCCGGCTGGGGCGGCGGGGCACCGTAACCGAGGAAGCTCAGGGCAGCGATCCAGAGAATGGATGCCCCGAACTGCAGTGCCGTCATCGACAGCACCGCCGAGTAGGAGTTCGGAAGGACGTGCCGGAACAGCACGGTGAAGCGCCCGGCACCGATGTGGTGGGCGGCTTCGACGAAGGTGAGGTTCTTGACCGTGAGTACCTCCGAGCGCATGAGCCGCGTGAAGGTCGCCACGGAGGCGATCCCCACCGCGATCGCGGCGTTGGTCGCACCGAACCCCAGGGCGACGACGACCACCATCGACAGCAGCAGGCCGGGGATCGACAGGAGCACGTCGACGACGCGGCTGACGATCACATCGACCCATTTTCCGAAGTAGGCGGCGAGGAGCCCCAGAGGCGAACCCACGCCGAGTCCGATCGTCACGGCGAGAAGTGATGCCGAGATGGTGCGGCTCGTGCCGAACACGACCCGGGAGAGAAGGTCGCGGCCGAGGTAGTCCGTGCCGAAGGGGTGCGCGAGGCTCGGACCGGACAGGGTCGTGCCCGGTGTCGCTTCGAGCGGGTCGTACGCGGTGAGGAGCCCAGGCCAGAGGACCGCCACTCCGAGGAGGGCGAGGAACAGGACGGCGGCGGTGTCGGCGATCCGCCCGCCGCCGCGGAACGTCGCCAGGGCCTGGCGTGCCGGGCTTCCCTGCGCGAACCGGCGGGAAGGCGCGCTGGCCGGTGCGGTCTCGAGAGTCGAGTCGGTCATGACACTGCTGCTTTCTGCGTCGGGGCGACGGTCACGGCGACCGGCTTCGGGGCCGTCCGGATCCGCGGGTCGATGAGCGGGTAGACGAGGTCGGTGACGAGGTTCACGAGGGTGAAGACGATGGCGACGATCATCACGATCGCCTGAACCACCGGGCCGTCCTGCGCGCGGACCGCCTGTTCGGTGACAAAACCGAGGCCCGCCCGGGAGAAGATGGCCTCGGCGATGACCGAACCGGCGAGCAGATCACCGATCGTCAGGCCGAGCAGCGTGACCGCGGGGATCGATCCGTTCTTGATCACGTGGCCGGTGATGATGCGGTACTCGGGCACGCCCTTGGCACGAAGCACGGTGACGAACGGTTCGCCGTACGCCTTGCGCAGTCCCTGGATGAGGACTTGAGCGATCGGTGCGTTCACCCCGACGGCGAGGGTGATCGCTGGCAGGAGGAGCGACTTGACCCCCTCGTCGCGGATCGACGAGAACCAGCCGAGCTGGTACGCGAACACCTGCAGGAGCAGAAGACCGATCAGGAACCCGGGAGTCGACAGCGCAAGCACCGGCAGCAAGGCGAAGAACTTCCGGAGCGGAGCGAACGGTGCGAAGACGGCGCCGAGGGCGATGACGAGGGCGAGCACGATGGTGAACAGAAGGGCGACAGCGGCGAGGGCCACGGTGTCACCGAGGCCCTGCCGGATCAGGTCGGCGACCGGTCGCCCTGTCGCCAGGGAGTACCCGAGGTCACCTGAGAACAGTCGCGTGACCGAGATCCAGAACTGTTCGATCGGCGACTTGTCGAGGTTGTAATACTCGAGGATGGCGCCGGCCTGCTCCGCCGGGATGGGGTTCTGTGGGTTGTTGATCCTGCTCGCCACCGGATCACCCGGAAGGAAGAACAGGACGGCGTAGACGAAGACATACGTGAGGGCGATGACGAGCAGCGAATGCCCGAGCCGACGGAGAACGAAGGGGAGGGATGTCATGGGGAGCTCCTCGGGGACGGATGCCGCGCACGCGTCGCGCGGCGCGGCATCCGTTCTCGTGTTCTATTTCTTCTCGGTCCAGGTGTTGTAGAACCAGGGCCGCGCTTCGGCGCCCCACTCGAAGTCCTTGATGTGCGGCTGGTACGCAAAGACCTGAGTGTCGTTGAGAATCGGCAGCAGGTAGGCCTGGTCGACGACGTAGTCCTGAAGGTCGCCGAGGATCGCGGCCCGCTCGTCCGGGTCGATCGCCGTGATGTGCTCGGTGAGGAGCGCATCGAGCTTCGGGTCAGGCGTGGGCAGGTTGAGCGAGTTCGTGTACGCGCTGTGATAGTTCACGGTGAGGCGCAGCGGGTCGGCCTCGGGCCAGCCGTTGCGGCGAACGCCGACGTTGGGGTCTTCGAGCGTTGTGACGTAACTCGCGTAATCCGTCTCCTTGATCTCGAGGTCGATCCCGATCTGCTTGAGCTGCCACTGCACGAGCTGGAACAACGGTTTCGCCGTGCTGTCGTACACGTCGACATAGGTGAGGATGGAAAGCGGCTCACCGTTCTTCTCCCGGATGCCGTCGGCGTTACGTTCGGTCCATCCCGCTTCATCGAGCAGGCGGTTGGACTCGTCGGGGTCGTACGCGAGCTTCTCGGACTGATCCCGGTACCCGATTGAGCCGGGGGTGATGATGCTCGAGGCTGCGTCCCAGTTATCGGTATAGAGGTCCGCGACGATCTGCTCGCGGTCGATGCCGACCTGCAGGGCCTTACGCACGTTGATGTCATCAAGGAACGGTGCCGACTGGCGGACGTCCCAGACGTTGGCGTTACCGATGCCCTGCACGCCGACGACGGTGAGGCCGGCGTCCTCGAGAGTCTTCTCTTCGCTTGGCTGGACGTAGCGGATGAGGTCCGCTTCACCTGAGCGCAGCGACCCGAGCCGCACGCTGTCCTCGGGCACGGGAAGAACGATGATTTCGTCGAGGTAGGCCTCACCCTGGTTCTCGACGCCGGGGGGTGCCCAGGCGTAACCGTCGCGCTTGGCGAAGACGATCTCTTTCCCATACGTCTCCGATTCGACGACGAACGGGCCGCTGCCGATGAAACCGCTGATCTGCGACTGCTTCTCGATGCTCGCGTCGATCGTGGCGTCGGCGGCGAGAGCCGTGCGCCAGTACGACAACACGGCGAGGAACGGGGCACTCGGCGCTGCAAGCGTCACGGTGACGGTCTGCTCGGCGTCGTCGGATTCGACCGAGTCGACCTTGGGGAACCAGTTGTTCGCCGGGATGCCCTTTTCGGCATCCCCGTAGGCCTGCCATTCCAGGTTCCGCTTCACGCTCGCGGCGTCGAGGTCGGTTCCGTCGGAGTAGGTGACCCCGTCGCGGATCGAGAACTCGTAGACGAGTCCATCGTCGCTGACCTCCCAGCTTTCGGCGATCCATGGTTTGAGTTCGAGCGTCTCGGGGTCGCGGAAGATGAGGCGGTCGCCGATGTTCTGAATGTAGGCGCTGTCCTGCCAGGTTCCGCTGGACTGAAGTTGCGTGTTCGACGACAGTTCGGCGTCGAGGTAAACGAGGGTCCCGCCGTTCTTGTCGGTCGAGTTCCCTCCCGCGGCGGGAGTCGCGGCGCACGAGCTGAGGAGCATGGTTGCGGCGAGTGTCGCTGCGGCGATCTGGGTGGCTCGGCGGACGATTGCCCGGTGTCTGGTGACGGCTGTCGGTGACATGTTGCTCCTGAAGGGAATGCGATACCCCGCTGATCGGCTCCAATGGCCGAGGCGGTGAAAGCAAGCATGCTGAGGCATCCGTTCCGACCGCTACAGACGTTAAGCAATGAGTCGTCATGTGTCGTAACACAGCCGGTGTACTCAGACCGGTCGCCGGCCGCCGGTTCGACAAATCGGGACGGCTTAGGTTAGCCTAACCTTCGGACAACGAGCACCCCCGGACGGGGCTCCGCTGTCGGCCGACTCAGGCCACTTTTCCCTCTTGAACTGGAGTTCTTCGATGACCCCTGCTCGCACTCGCGCTCTCTCCTTCGGTGCCCTCGCACTCGCCAGCGCACTCGCCGTGACCGGTTGCGCCGCAACCCCCGCCGAGTCCGCTCCGAAAAAAGCCGCGGCCACCGAGATCGACGTGAAACACGTGCAGGGAACCACAGAGGTTCCGGTCAACCCCGAGAAAGTCATCACCTTCGACATGGCGTCGCTCGACACCCTCGACGCGCTCGACGTGAAGGTCGCCGGCTTGCCGCAGCAGAACGTTCCGGAGTACCTCAGCGAGTACGCCGGCGAGGAATACCTCAACGCCGGGACCCTGTTCGAGCCGGACTACGAGGCCGTGAATGCCGCGGAGCCCGACCTGATCATCGTCGCGAACCGTTCGGCCGCCGCCTATGAGGAACTCAGCAAGATCGCGCCGACGATCGACCTCACCCTCGACTGGGAAGACTACCTGCCCAGCTTCCGCGCCAACGTCGAAACCCTCGGCGAGATCTTCGAGAAGGAAGACGAAGCCACCGAGGCTCTCGACCAGATCGACGCCAAGATCGACGACGCGAAAGGCCTGGCAGCGGATGCCGGCACCGGCCTGATCATCATGACCAACGCTGGCGAGATCACGGCATACGGAAGCGGCTCGCGCTTCGGCTGGTTGCACGACGAGCTCGGACTCGAGACCGCCATCGACGACGTCGAAGCGGCAACGCACGGCGACCCCGTCTCGGCCGAGTTCATCCTCGAGGCGAACCCGGACTGGCTGCTCGTGCTCGACCGTGACGCTGCGGTCGGCGAGAGCGGTTCCACCGCCCAGCAGGTCCTCGACAACGAAGTGATCGCCAGCACCACCGCATGGAAGAACGACCAGGTCCTCTACCTCGACAGCGTTCCGTTCTACGTCGTCATGAGCGGCCTCGGCGCCGTCAACCAGATGGTCGACCAGATCACGGTTGGCCTGAAGTAATTCCTGCACCAACCCGCACCGAAGCGCCCCGGAACCCCCGGGGCGCTTCGGCGCACCCGAAAGTTGCACGCCCCCGATCCCCGCGCCGCTCAGCCCTCCTGCTGACCGGCGCGGGGCTCGTCGTTCTTCTGCTCGCCGTACTCAGCACGTTCATCGGTGTCAGCGACGTGTCGCCGTTGAGCCTTCTCGAGGGCGGGCCGGACGGCAAAGCCGCCCAGTTGCTCGTGGCCAGCCGTCTCCCCCGCACGCTCGCGCTCGTACTGACCGGCGTCGCGATGTCGATCGTCGGCCTGATCATGCAAATGCTCGTGCGCAACAAGTTCGTCGAACCGTCGACCACGGGCACCGCGGAGTCGGCTGCCCTCGGCCTGCTCGTCGTCACCATTTTCGCGCCGACCCTTCCGTTGTTCGGCAAGATGGTCGTCGCCGCGATCTTCGCCCTCGCCGGCACCGGCCTGTTCCTCCTGATCCTGCGCCGCATCCCGGTGCGGTCGATCGTGCTCGTGCCGCTCGTCGGCATCATGCTCGGCGGCGTCATCGGCGCCGTCACCACGTTCTTCGCGTACCGGCTCGATCTGCTGCAGACCCTCGGCACCTGGCTGACCGGCGACTTCTCCGGCATCCTGCGCGGACGCTACGAGCTGCTCTGGCTCGCCCTCGCCATGACGGTGATCGCATGGATCGCCGCCGACCGGTTCACCGTCGTCGGTCTCGGCCAGGAGTTCACCACCAACCTCGGCCTGCGCTACGGCCGGGTACTCGCGCTCGGCCTCACGATCGTCGCCGTCGTCACCGCGATCGTCGTCGTCACCGCCGGCGTGATCCCGTTCCTCGGGCTGATCGTTCCCAATATCGTGAGCATCGCGATGGGCGACAACGTGCGCCGCTCGATTCCCTGGGTCGCTGTCCTCGGCGCCGGCTTCGTCCTCGCCTGCGACATCGTCGGCCGGCTCCTCCGCTTCCCGTACGAGATCCCGCTCGGCATCGTCGTCGGCGTGGTCGGCTCCGTGCTGTTCCTCTACCTCTTGCTGCGGAGGCCGTCGCGTGCCCACTGACACCCTCACCCTGAGCCGCGCCGAGTCGCTTCTCGCCTACAGCCGTCGCCCGGGTGTGCGACTGGGGATTCTCGCGGTGCTCGCCGTGGCATCCGTCGTCGTGTTCCTCACCGTCGGCATCGTCGGCAGCTGGGACTTCGCGGTGCCGTTCCGGGCGCGCAAGGTCTACGCGATGGTGCTGGTGGCGTTCGCGATCGGGGTGTCGACGGTGCTGTTCCAGACCATCACCGACAACCGGATCCTCACGCCGTCGATCATGGGATTCGACTCGCTTTACCTGCTGATCCAGACCCTCGTGGTGTTCGCCTTCGGTGCCAGCGCGCTCGCCACCGTCGATGCGCAGGTCAAGTGGGTCGTCGAGGTCGCGCTCATGGTGGCGTTCTCGACGCTGCTGTTCCGGTGGATCTTTGCCGGTGCCAAACGCAGCATCTACCTGCTCGTGCTCGTCGGGATCGTTTTCGGCACCCTGTTCCGCAGCCTGTCGTCGATGATGCAGCGGATGCTCGACCCTGCGTCGTTCGCGGTGCTCCAGGACGCGTTCTTCGCGAGCTTCAACGCGGTCGACGAGCATCTGATGCTCATGTCGGCGATCGCGATCCTGCTCGTGAGCCTTCTCGGGATGCGGATGATGCGCGTGTTCGACGTGATCGGGCTCGGCGAGAGCCACGCGGTCGGGCTCGGGGTGAACCACCGCCGGGTCGTCACGATCATGCTCGTGCTCATCGCGATCCTCGTGTCGGTGTCGACCGCGCTGGTCGGTCCCATCACCTTCTTCGGGCTCATCGTGTCGAACCTCGCCTATGCGTTGCTCGGCACCTCCCGCCACGCTTTCGTTCTGCCCGCGACGGTGCTGCTCGGGGTGATTTGCCTCGTCGGCGGGCAGTTCATTCTGGAGCGCGTGTTCGCGCTGGACACGGCCCTGAGCGTCGTGATCGAGTTTGCCGGCGGCATCCTGTTCATTGTTCTGCTGGTGAGAAGAGGAGTGCGATGATCTCGATCTCGCAAGTGACCAAGCGCTACGGCAAGCTGGCGGTCGTCGACGACGTGTCGCTCGAACTCGGCGGCTGCGGCATCACGTCGATCATCGGGCCCAACGGCGCCGGCAAGTCCACGCTGCTCTCGATGGTCGCGCGGCTCCTGCCTCTCGACGGCGGCACGATCACCATCGATGGGCTCGACGTTCGCTCGACGCCGGGCTCGGTGCTCGCGACGAAGGTCGCCGTCCTGCGGCAGGACAACCACCTCGCCGCGCGGCTCACCGTGCAGGACCTGGTGTCGTTCGGGCGGTATCCGTATTCGAAGGGGCGACTGACGTCGGTCGACCGGGATGCCATCGCGCGCGCGATCACGTACCTCGACCTCGAGCCGTTCGTCGACCGGTTCCTCGACGAACTCTCGGGTGGGCAGCGGCAGCGGGCGTTCATCGCGATGGTTCTCGCGCAGGACACCGACTACGTGCTGCTCGACGAACCGCTCAACAACCTCGACCTGCGGCACGCTGTGGACATCATGAAGCTGCTGCGCGCCGCCGCAGACGACACCGGCAAGCGCATCGTGCTCGTGATGCACGACATCAACTTCGCGTCCGTGTACTCCGACGAGATCGTCGCGATGCGCGACGGACGGGTCGTGCTCCACGGTCCGTCCGACTCGGTGATGCAGTCCGATGTGCTCGGCTCCATCTACGACCTGCCGATCGACGTGCGTGAGGTCGACGGCGAGCGCATCGGGTACTACTACCGCTGACGGCTGGGGCTCCATCGGTCCGCGATGGCGGCTTTGTGGCCGGGAAACCGACCTCGGGACCGAGGACCGTGCCGACCCGTGGCATCCGCCGTTCAGTTGTCACTAACGCTGCCGAATCGGCCGAATCGCCTGCATTGGCGACAACCGGACGGCTGCGGTCATGCGGATGCCACGGCTCGCCTTCCCGGCATCGCACCGAACCCGACAGAATGGGTCGCGGACACAGCACCGACGCTGTCCCGCACAGGAGGAACCCATGACGACCATCGCGATCATCGGCGGCGGGTACATGGGCCGCACACACGCGGCCGCGTGGGCGGAAATCGGTGAGGGGCGTGGCATCCGTTACGTTTGCAGCCAGCATCCGGTCGACGGATTCGACGACGCACCGAACGCCCGTTCCGTGACCGAGCTCGGTGTTGTGCTCTCCGACCCGCAGGTCGACATCGTCTCCGTCTGCACGCCGACCGACACGCACCGGGAAATCGCGGTTCGTGCGCTCCTCGCCGGCAAGCACGTGCTGCTCGAGAAGCCGATCGCCCTGTCGATCGCCGGCGCCCACGCGATCGCAGCTGCCGCGGCCTCGACCGGGCGAACTCTCATGGTCGCGCACGTCGTCCGCTTCTTCGAGGGGTACCGCCGGGCACGCACCGACATCGAAGCCGGCCGGATCGGCACGGTGCTCTCGGCCCGCGCCCGGCGGCTGATCACGAAACCGGATGCCGCCTGGTGGTACGACGACGCCCGGTCCGGTGGAGTCGTGGTCGACGTGGGCATCCACGACATCGACCAGCTGAACCTGCTGCTCGGCACGCCCATCGCCGTCACAAGTCGGGCCGCTGGCCCTCTCGGGCCGATCGAGACGACGATCGAGTACCGCTCGGGCGGGCTCGGCCAGGTGTTGACGTTCGCCGACGTACCACCCGGCGCCCCCTTCACGAGCTCGCTCCAGGTGATCGGCAGCGACGGGATGATCGACTACGACTTCTCGGCGGATGCCCCCACCGCGTCGGTCGCCTCCAGCGGCGTCAACACGTATCGGCTGGCCACGTCCACCAAAAGCTCGAGCGTCACTCTCTCTGCCCTCGACCACTACGCCCGGCAGGCGGAATACTTCCTCGAGTGTGTGCGAAACGGGACGGACCCGGAGTTCAGCCCGACGGCATCCGCTGTTCGTGCTCTCGAGGTGGCGCTCGCGGCACGACAGTCCCTGCTCACCGGCGAGACGGTGCGGCTCGAGGAGCGCGCCTGAGTTCGTACTGGACGCGCACTCCCCCGACCGTCCAGACTCTTCGGAAGCGGCCCGCGCGGCCGAACCCCGGCGAAAGGCATGCGTTGAGTTCGATCCGACGGAGCACCCTCACACTTCCGACGTCGAAGGAGGGGCCGTCGAATCCCCTGCCGAACCTGTTCGGCACCGGCGACATCCACGCCGACTCCGGTTTCGGCGACGACGAGCCGGGACTCGAGCAACGCGCCAGCCGTGGGCAGACCGCCCTCCCCTACCTCGACCAGGACGGCTACTCGCCCGACGAGGAGCCCCGCGACCACCCGACGATCGTGCTCGAGAACGAGCATCTGACCGCGACGTTCCTTCCGAGCCTCGGCGGGCGACTGTGGTCGCTCGTCGACCGCGAGTCCGGGCGCGAGCTGCTGCACCAGAACGAGGCGATCCGGTTCCGTAACCTCGCCCTCCGCAACGCGTGGTTCGCCGGCGGCGTCGAGTGGAACATCGGCATGATCGGACATTCCCCGTTCACGAGCTCGCCGGTGCACACGGCCGCACTCAGCGGACCCGACGGCGAAGTCGGGCTTCGGTTCTTCGAATACGAGCGCATCCGTAACGTGAGCTTCCGCGTCGACGCGTGGCTGCCGGCGTGGTCGCGGGAGCTGTTCATCCGCGGCACCATCGTCAACGACCAGCCAGATCCGACCCCGATGTACTGGTGGTCGAACATGGCGGTGCCGCAACACGACGACACCCGCGTGCTCGCCCCGGCCACCTCCGCGTGGCGTTACGGTCACGAGCGCGTGCTCGGAACCGTGCCCGTCCCGATTGTCGACGGCGAGGATTTCACCCGGCCGGCCGCGACGACGTCGACCGTGGACTACTTCTTCGACACCGCCGGGGCACGGATGCCGTGGGTCACGGCGGTGGACGGCACCGGCTTCGGTCTCGTCCAGGCGTCGACCGCGAACCTCAAGGGTCGCAAGCTGTTCGTCTGGGGCCAGGACTCCGGCGGCAGACACTGGCAGGAGTGGGTCTCCGGCCCGGACTCGTATTGCGAAATCCAGGCCGGCCTCGCCCGCACCCAACTCGAATACCTGGCGATGCCGGCCGAGACCGAATGGTCGTGGGTCGAAACGTACGGTGCGCTCCGAGTCGACCCGGCCGCCGCGCACTCCGACGACTGGGCGACCGCGACCGGCGCCGTCGACGCTGCGCTCGCGTCGCGCGACCTCGAAGCCCGGCTCGCGGCGTTCTCGGCCCGGGACCAGTCCGCCGAAATCCTCGTCGAGGTCTTGCCGGATGGTTCGGGCTGGGGTGTCGTCGAGAACGAACTACGCGCGCTGGCGGGCCGCGCCCTGATCGACCCGGAGAAGACCCCGTTCGGTGAGGATGCCGTCGGCCCGGCCGAGGACTACTGGTTGCGACTCGTGCGCGGCGAGGCGGCATCCGACCCGGACCCGGCGGTTCCCCCGGCGTCGTACCAGGTCGACCCTCGCTGGGTCGGGTTGCTCCGGCAGCGTCACGACTGGCTCACGCTCCTGCACCTCGGGGTGATCGCGGCGGCGCAGGGGTCGTTCGCCGAGGCCGAGAAGTTGTGGCTGGCATCCGTCGAGCGCACCCGGAATGCTTGGGCCCTGCGCAACCTCGGAGCCCTCGCCGCCGACCGCGGCAACTCGGCCGAGGCCGTCAAGCTCTACCGGGAGGCCCACGAGCTCGCGCCGGCGCTGCTGCCACTCACACGCGAGTTGCTCACCGCGCTCGCGAGCGACGGGCGCACGGCTGAGGTGCTCGAACTCGTCGAGCATCTTTCGGCGGCCGAGCGTGAGGACGGTCGGGTTCTCGTCGCTGAGGCCCGCGCCGCTCTCGCGACCGGCGACGTGGACCGGTGCCGCGGCATCCTCGAACGGAACCTGGTGGTCATCGACCTGCGCGAGGGAGACCCGCTGCTCGAGGACCTGTGGACCGAGTACCAGGCAGCGGCCGGGTCCTCGGATCCGCTGCCGCCGGCCTACGACTTCCGGATGTGACGCGTCGAGATTGCAGTTCTGCACCCACCGGGGCCCGGTTTGGCGGCCTTGGGTGCGTAACTGCTATTTAGCGGTCGATTCTCATGCGCGCGTGCCACCATCGGGTCATGACGGTCACGACGGCATCCGTAACACTGGCACTCGAGCTGCGGAAGGCGGGGCTCAGCTGGATCCCCGAGTCCGGAGACCAGTTCTGCCTCGACTCGCACGAGTTCGACGGTGAGGTCTTCACGGTCAGCGACATGACGATCGAGCCGCATGACTACGACACCGGCACGATCCTCGGTTTCAACGGCACGACCGAGTGGGCGCTCGACTCGGTCGCGCTCGAGAAGACACTGTGGCTGCCGCGCGAGGACCAGTTACGCGAGCTGCTTGGCCCGACCTTCAGCTTCCTGCTCCGCGTCGACGACATGTGGGTGGTCGAAGTGGAGCGCGACGGCGAGAAGCTCCGTTTCGATGGGGCAACGGCACCGGATGCTTACGCTCTCGCCGTTCTCGGAGTGCTGAGCGCGAAGACCGCCTGATCCCGTCGCATCCGTTCGCTCGATCGGTCCGAAAAGGTCGTTCGCAGTACGCTCGGGTCGCCCTTTCGGACCGATCGAATCGCGGAACGACCTGTGGGACCGTTCGGATGTGAGTCCACGCGCTGGTGCGCGAAGAGGCCGCCACCGCGGGAATGCGGTGACGGCCTTTCGGGAACTGTTTACGCGGCCAGTTGCGACTCGAGCGCGTTCGAGGTCACGAGCAGCTCGTCGCCCACGACAGACACGTCGATCGACGACCCGGCGGCGAGTTCGCGGTCGACCATGAGCCCGGCGATCCGGTCGTCGATCTCGCGCTGGATCACCCGGCGCAGCGGACGGGCACCGTACTCGGGCTCGTAGCCGCGGGTCGCGATCCAGTCGACGGCCTCGTCCGACACGGTGAAGTCGACACCCTGGACGGTGAGCCGTGACGCCGTACGCTCGAGCAACAACCGAACGATGTCGTGCAGCTCGGACTGCTCGAGCTTGGAGAACAGCACGACCTCGTCGATCCGGTTGAGGAACTCGGGCCGCATCGCCTCACGCAGCTTGCCCATCACGCGGTCGCGCAGCGCCTTCTCCGACCCGAAGCCGCTGCCGCCAGCAGACGGGGCGACGAAGCCGAGGGCTCCGCTGCGGCTCGCGAGGAACTCCGAGCCGATGTTCGACGTCATGATGATGACCGTGTTCCGGAAGTCCACCGTTCGACCCTGCCCATCGGTGAGCCGGCCGTCGTCGAGCACCTGCAGCAGCAGGTTGAACACATCCGGGTGCGCCTTCTCGATCTCGTCGAGCAGCACCACCGAGTACGGGTTGCGACGCACGCGCTCGGTCAGTTGGCCGGCCTCGTCGTAGCCGACGTACCCGGGAGGGGCACCGACCAGCCGCGACACCGTGTGTCGCTCACCGAACTCGCTCATGTCGAACCGCAGCATCGCGCTGTCGTCTCCGAACAGTGATGACGCGAGCGCCTTCGCGAGTTCGGTCTTGCCGACGCCGGTCGGGCCGAGGAACAGGAAGCTGCCGACGGGACGGTTCGGGTCGCTCATGCCCGTCCGGTTGCGCCGAACGGCCTTCGCGATCGAGGTGACCGCGTCGTGTTGCCCGATCACACGCTCGTGCAGCTCCGACTCGAGCAACCCGAGCCGCGAACGGTCGTCCTGCGTGAGCCGCGTCGCCGGGATGCCGGTCGCGCGCGAGATGATCTCGGCGATCTGAGCCTCATCGACGATGCCGGGAACCGAAGCGGATGCCGCGGCATCCGTCGACTCAGCGGCCTCGATTTGCAGGCTCAGCGCCTCGATCTCGTCCCGGAGCCTCGACGCCTCCTCGTAGTGTTCAGCCGCGACGGCTGCGTCCTTCGCCGTCTCGAGGGAGGCGACGTGCTCGCGGATCGCTGTGGTGTCGATCTTCGCGACGGAACGCAGGCGCAGCCGCGCACCGGCCTGGTCGAGCAGGTCGATCGCCTTGTCGGGCAGGAACCGGTCGGTCACGTAACGCGCCGACAGGTCGACGGCTGCGCGAAGTGCCTCGTCGGTGTACTCGACGTCGTGGAACTCTTCGTACCGGGGGCGGAGTCCGCGTAGGATGGCCTCGGCGTCATCGACGCTCGGCTCTCCGACGGTCACGGGCTGGAACCGGCGCTCGAGCGCGGCATCTTTCTCGATCCGGCGGTATTCACGGAGGGTCGTTGCCCCGACCACGTGCAGTTCGCCGCGGGCGAGGCGTGGCTTGAGCATGTTGCCGGCGTCCATGCCGCCGCTCTCGCCTCCGCCGCCAGCGCCGACGACAGTGTGGAGTTCATCGAGGAACACGATGAGCTCGCCCTGGTTCGCCGAGATCTCGTCGAGGAGCTTGGTCAGCCGCTCCTCGAAGTCACCGCGGTAGCGGGTGCCGCCGACCATCGACGCGAGGTCGAGCGAGACGACGCGCTTGTCGCGCAGCAGGTGCGGAACCTCACCGTCGACGATCGCCCGCGCGAGGCCCTCGACGACGGCGGTCTTTCCGACGCCAGCTTCACCGATGAGCACGGGGTTGTTCTTCGTGCGGCGCGACAGGATTTCGATCGTCTGCGCGATCTCGTCTGCGCGACCGATCACCGGGTCGAGCTTGCCGTCACGGGCGCGAGCGGTGAGGTCGGTGCCGAACTGATCGAGCATGGGGGTGTCGGATGCCGTGGGCTGGCCCGCTTCGGAACCGGTCGCCTGGGCGGCGCGTGCGGATTCGTATCCAGCCTGCAACGCCTGCGGCGTCACACCGAAGCTCGCGAGCAACTGACCGGCGGGCATCTCCTGGTTGACGACGAACGCAAAGAAGAGGTGCTCGGGGTCGATGTACGTCGATCCGAACGCACGGGCGACCTGGTACGCCTCCATCAGGGCGCGCTGGGTTGACGAAGTGATCGACGCCGATTGCACCTCACGGTCTGCCTTCTCGGGCAGCCGTTGCTCAACGGCGTCGGCGAGCTCGTTCGGGTCGGTGCCGAGCGAGCGGAGCGCATCGGCGACGGGCTCCTTCTCGACGAGAACCCGCAATACGTGGAGAGCGTCGACTTCGGAGTGACCGTGTTCAATGGCGAACCGTGCAGCGTGAGCGAGCACCTCCTGGGTGCGGCGGCTCAGCAGCCGGGTGATGTCGATCGTCCTCCCGGACTGCGCAGCGCGCTGCCCCTGCAGGTAGCGAGCGAGGAATTCGTCGAACGATTCGCTTCCTGAACCGGTCGGACCGAAGAATGTGGGCATGAATCCTCCTGGAACTTGAGTGCCTTCGACTCAACTCAACGGCAGCACATTAGCCGGTATTCCCACGAGTTTCAAAAAGTTGAGTGTGAGTGGCTCAGGTCTCATTCGCCGGGTCGTCCCGGGGGGTCTCGATGCGCGGCGTCGCTGCGCTCCGGCACTACTCGATCAGCGGGTGTCGTTGATCGAGTAGCGAGCGCCAGCGAGCGTGTCGAGATCGGTGCCGAGGGAGCTACAGATCCAGCCGGCGTCCGAAACTCCGCGCGGCACGTGGCCGGGGCGAGCAGAACGCTTCATCGCCCAGGCGCACGATCTCGTGTGGTTGCAGCCCCGCTGCGGTGCCGTAATCCTCGAGCGACGCGAACCCACCACGTTTGGTTCGCTCGGTGATGAGCGCCTTGGCTTTCCTGCGGTCCATCCCGCTGAGCCGCGCCAGCTCACGCTGGCTGGCGGTATTCACGTCGACACGTTCGGGAGGCGAGTCGGATGCTGCCGGCCGTTCCGTTGTGACCGCTGGGGCAGCGGATGGCGCACCAGACGCCGTAGCCGCCCGTCGGGCCGCTCGCCTGCCCCGCGACCGCCTCGGCGCTCGCTCCGGAGTCGCCGCGGCGAGATAGTCGGCACCCTGGGTGCCATTCGCGCCGAGAAGCTCTTCTGCTTCCTCCGGCAGGTCCGCTGCGCGCTGCCGGGGCCCGGTGTGCACGATTCGCCGGTTCTTTCCGTCGGCTCGCGTTCCGGCGAGAGTCAGCCCGTTCTCCCGTCGCGCCCAGAGAAGTGTGAGCCAGGCCGGGTTCGCGATGAGCGCGTGAACGAGAATGATGAGCGAGAGCGTGCCCTGCAGGATGTCGTTTTCCATCGCCGCAACGACGATCGCGGCGACACCGTAGCCAACGCCGGCGACCCACCACTGTGCGCGCCTGCTGATCCCCGCGATGATGAAGAAGCCCAGCCACGCGAGCGCTCCGCTCGGGATCAGGATGAGCAGAAGCCAGGAGCTTGCGCCGATCAACCACCGGGTGGAGGGCGCGTTCGTCGGAACTCTCCCGTTTCGGCGTTGCGCGTTTGACATCGGGTTGCCTAGGCCTCCGCGCGCACGTTGAGCACCATGGTCACGGTGTCGTCGGCTTCACGGGTCTCGGAGACAAGGTCAAAGCCGGAGCTCTCGGCGCGGGACCGGATCTTCTCGGCCACGGCCTGCTGCACCATCGCGGCGTATTCGCCATCGAGCCGCTGCAGCAGTTCGGCAGCAGACGCCTCGGTCACGGTGTGGCCGTCGTTGCTCTCAACATGCGCTTCCCAGATGTCACCATCGGTGAGCGTCATGGTCAGCGACACCCCGTCGACCTCCGCCGTCACGCGGCTCTTGGATACATCGATGCCCGTCGCACCCAGGTTGGTGAGGGCATCGGCAAGAAGAGCGCTGTCCTTCATCCGGGTTCGCACACGGATCGCGGGCGCAGGGCCGGAGGAGTCGGTCGTGTCGGCTTTCGCCATCGTCGCCGCGCCGAGAACGCCGACGCCGCCGGCCGCGGCGGCTGCCGCGAGGGCGATGGGGAGGAGGACCAGGGTTACGCTCATGCGCGTCTCGCTTTCGGAAGGGGCCGGTCCTGTCGGGGACCGAGGTCGTTCAACAGGTTTTCGAGGGCGGCGTCATCGGCCCAGCCGTTGACGTCGACCTGCCCATCGGGGCGGATGCGGATTTCGAGCCGGTCGAGTCCGCCGCCATTCTCGATCCGGGCGACCTCGTCGACGTACGCCGGGGTGAGCGCTCGAATGCCCTGGTTTGTCGATCCCAGCCACGGCCGCACCGGGTCCGGTCGGTCGCGGAGGTACGGCCCGTCGATGAGCAGGTCCGTCGCGGCAAGGAGCCGGGCGATGTCGGGGCGGTCCGCTGACCACTCGGTGAGCAGTTCGAGCGGGTAACCGGTGAACGTCATCACGGTGAGCCCGGCGTCACGGAACGCCTCGGAAGTCGTGGCGAGCGCGGCCGCCTGATCGAAGGGTTCGCCGCCGAGAAGGGTGATTCCCTCGACGCCGGCGCCGACGGCATCCGTCACGAATCGCGCAGCCAGCACAGCAGTGTCGTCCACGAGCCCGCCGATCGACGCCCAAAGGTGTGGGTTGAAGCAACCGGGGCAGCGCACACTGCACCCCTGCACCCAGAGCGCCGAGCGCAGCCCGGGCCCTTCGGCGGCGGTGGCCGGCAGGAACCGCGACCAGCGCAGCTCGTTCCCGGGCCGTTCCACCGGTTGCACGGTGCCGAGCAGGCTCGGTGGGGAGAGCAGCGTCATCGCACGTCGTCCCAGTTGCGCGTCGCGATCTCCGCTTCGACGGCCGTTTGCGAATAGGCATCGGTGAATGACGAGTCGGTCGTCCTCGCCTCGAGCAGGTCCTCGAGCACCGAGATGTAATCGAGGCATTCGCTGCCGTACATCCCGATGGTTTCAGCGTGCACGGTGCCGTCCGGCCGCACCTGAACGATGAGCTGCTTATCTGCCATGACCTGTCCTTCTGGTTTCGTCTGTTCGGGGAGAAGCGGATGCCGCGTGGCGGCTAGAAGTCGACCGTGCGCCCGCCGCGGTGACTGGAGAGGGCGGGCCCCGTGGACCCGATCGCTCCGGCCAGGTCCACGGCGTCCTCGTCGGCGTCGATGTCTTCGCGTCCGGTAGCCCGAACCGCGCGGACCTCAGCCCACTCGCGGATCGCCTGCACCTCCTCCGCTTGCGTCACTGCAAGCGGAATCATGTTGGTGATCGCCTCGACGAGGTCGTCGAGGCTGGCCGGGCGGCGTTCGGCGAAGGCTTCGTACAGGGCAACGATGACGGCCTGCTCAATTTCGGCACCGGAATAGTTCTCGCTCGCGTCGACGAGTTTCTCGACACCGTCCGCGTCGATGCCGGCGAGCCCGTTGCCGGTCGTCGCGTTCGAGGCGAGCTGGATCGACCAGATCGCCCGGCGCTCGACGGCGGTCGGAAGGTCGACGAAGAAGATCTCGTCGAATCGGCCCTTGCGCATGAACTCCGGCGGCAGCGAGTCGATGTTGTTTGCGGTTGCGACGACGAACACCGGATGCTTCTTCTCCTGCATCCAGGTGAGAAAGTATCCGAAGACGCGAGCGGTGGTCCCCGAGTCGCCCGTGCCCGTCGTGTTCGAGAAACCCTTCTCGATCTCGTCGACCCACAGGATGCACGGCGCGACCGCTTCGGCGGTGGCGAGGGCGGTTCGGAGGTTTTGCTCGGAGGAACCCACGAGGCCGGAGAAGATCCGGCCGATGTCGAGCCGCAGGAGAGGCAGACCCCACGATGCCGCCATCGCCTTGGCGGTGAGCGACTTTCCACAACCGGGAACACCCGTGATCAGCACACCCTTCGGCGACGGGAGCCCGAACTCCTCCGCTTCGGCGAGCCAGGATCCGTTGCGGCGCGAGAGCCAGCGTTTGAGGTTGTTGAGCCCGCCGACCGAGTCAAGGTCGAGGGCTTTGGTCACGAAATCGAGCACCCCGGATTTGCTGACGATCTGGCGCTTCTCGTCGAGCACGATGGTGATGTCGCTCGGGGTGAGCTTGCCGTCGTCGACCATCGCACGGGCGAACGCGTTCTCGGCTTCGGACATGGTCAGGCCTCGGGCGGCCTGCACGAGGTTCTCAAGGTCCTTCGACTCGGCGGTGACTTTGATCCGTCCGCCACCGGAGGCGTTGTTCTCGATCATCGTGTCGAGCATCGCGCGCAGCTCGGTGGTGTCTGGCAGCGGGAACTCGACGACGTGGCTGAGCTTGTCGAGCTCGGGTGGGATCGACCGAACGGGAGCCGTCACGATGAGCGCTCGCGCGGCATCCCCGTGCCGAAGTTCGAGCACGGTTTCGCGCACCTTGCGGATGATGACCGGATCACCGGGGCGCTGGTCGGAGCCGAAGTAGGCGTGCAGGTCGCAGAACACGAAGACCGCGTTGTCGGGGATGCCGACGATGTGGTCAAGGGCGCGAGTCGGCGTCGACGTGTTGCCGACGGCTTTGGCGTCGGGGCCGATCAGCCCGGTCGCCGAGGTCCAGGTCCAGACATCGCGGGGTCGGCGGAGAGCTCCGGCTGCGGTGCGGATCGCCTCCTGCACTCGAACTTCTTCGCTCGTCTCGATGTAGAGCAGCGGCAGGCGGGCTTTGAAGGCCTGGTCGAGCGTGTCGATGAAACTCATTCGCGTGGCGTTCCTCTCGTGGGGCGGGATGCCGTCGTGCTGGGTGCGGGCTGGGCGGGGAGCGCGGCCGGGGTGGGTTCGGGGGACGTGGGATCCGGGGTCGGCTGCTCCGGAGCATCCGTCGCCAGTTCGTCGATATCGATCGTCCACGCCCCGTTTTCGGCGTCGGATTCGATGGTGAAGTAGACGACGCCGTCGGTCGGCTGCCAGGAGAGACGCTCGTTGACGTCACCGGACTCGATGATCGGGCGATCGGTTTCGCCGCCGGCGGTGTGGATCGTGACGTAGAAGAGGCCATCCCCCTTGTGCATGAATCGGGCGCTGACCGCGTCGCCGCGGTAAACCAGGAACGCGTCGCCCTTGCCCCCGACGATTCCGCCGGTGATCTCGTCGACCTCGGTCTTTTCCAGGCTGAGCGACCAGTCGCCGTCTGCCTCGACCCAGAGTTCGAGGACCCCGTTGCCGGGGAGGACAGGCGCGCGGTCGTCTATCCGGATGTAGCCGATGAGGTCGGGCCACTCCCGGTCCGCGTCGGGGTCGTTGGCGTCTTCGACTTTGGACACCGACAGCACGATCCGGTCACCCTCGTCGGAGCCGGCGCCGAGAGACGCGATGTATGGATCCTGCTGGTGCTCCTCGAGCGGGATGCGAATCAGGCCGTTGCCGGTACCGGACCAGGTGTCGCCCTCCCGGTCCTCGAACACGGCGGGATCCGCTTCGCGCCAGGGGTATTCCGCCTCCCCGAGGATGCCGAAGCCATCGTCGCCGATGCCGACATTGATGTAGGTGTTGTACGCGATGCCGGCGAGGATCAGGGCACCGACAACCCACACGAGAACGGAGAAGGAACGGATGCGCTGGCGAGCGCCACTCGACGCAGTGATCTCCCCCGAACTCACGTTGCGATTCCTCCCCGTGTGCGCCGCACAGACCCCCAGACTAGTGGGCGCTGGCGCGGATCCGCGGGAGTCTGGATGGGCAGCGCTCCCCATGTTTGGGCCTGCTCCACATCAGGCAGCCGACCTCAAATTCAGGAGAGGACCTCAAATTCAGGAGATCCGGGCCGACACGCCGAATGGAAGCGCTCTCAGTACGGCGTGTCGCGAAGATCTCCTGAATTTGAGGTTGGGCGGATGCCGCGGGCCTCGTCCGACTCAGTCGACGGGCAGCAACGTGGCGCGTTTCGCCTCACGGCCGTCGCCCGACGACCGCCCGGTGACTCGGCGCCCGATCCACGGCAGCACGAACTCGCGGTAGTACGCGGCGGTGTTCCGCGAGCGTGGCCCGCCGACGGCATCCGCGACCTCTTCCACACCCCACTCCTCCGGCACAGGAACCCCCAGCGCGGTGAGCACATTCGACGCGACCCTGGCGTGGCCGAGAGCGTTGAGGTGCAGCTTGTCGACCGACCAGTAGCGGATGCTCGTGAGCGTCTCGTCCGCCCAGTTGTTGACGAGCGTGACGGGAGTGTCGCGGAGCGCGGTGAGAACGGCATCCGCCAGCAGGTCACCGCGTTTTTGCATCAGCCCGCCCATCGGCAGGTGGCGCGACGGGTTGGCGCCCGCGAGCACGACCATGTGCAGACCGTCGAGCCGGAGGGCACGGTCGACGAGCTTGACCGTCTCGTCGACGACCCAGCTGATGGTGACGCGCGGGCGCATGATGTCGTTGCCGCCACCGTTGAAGGTCATCAGATCGGGGTTGAGGGCGAGCGCCGGCTCGAGCTGCTCGGTGATGATGGGTCCGAGTTTGCGCCCGCGGATCGCGAGGTTGGCGTACCCGATCGGCTCGTCAGATGCAGCCTGCAGCCCCAGGGCCACGAAGTCGGCCCACCCGCGCACGCGGCCGTCGGGCAGTTCATCGCCGACTCCCTCGGTGAAGCTGTCGCCAAGGGCAACGTAGCGAGAGAAAGGTGCGCTCATGTGATGGGTACTCCGAAACTGTGCGGCCCTCACCGGATGTGTCGGGCCGCTCCTCCATTATCGTCGGCGCTCCGGATGCTCCCACACTCGCAGCGTCAGCCGGCGGCCGCGATCCGCTCGAGCTCGGGGCCCAGCCCGATGTCAACGACGACCAGTCGGCCGACATAGTCGATGGCGGGCGCGAGCAGCAGCCCGGTCTTGCAGGCACCGAACGTGACCGTGACATCCGCAGGCAGAACGGTCCGGTCTGGCACGCTGCCGTCGTCCGGATGCACTCCGCTCGGCAGGTCGACGGCGACCACGATCGGCGGATGCTCCGTCGCCAGCACCGGGAGGATCGTCGCGACGATCTCGCGCGCCCTCCCCCGCAACGCCGGGCTCGAGCTGGTCCCGGTTCCGAGGATGCCGTCGACGATCACGTCCGACTCGCGGGCGATGGACGCCGCAGCGTCCGTCGCGGAGTCGGCCGACAGCATCCGTGCACCCGCGTCGGCAGCGGCATCGTGGCCGGCGTTGTGCAGACGGTCTGAGGTCGGCAGCACGGTGACCGTGATGCCGAGGCTGGCGAGTTCAGCACCGGCGAACAGCGCATCGCCGCCGTTGTTGCCCGGACCGGCAAGGACCAGCACCCGGCCGGGCCGGTCGGCGGGGAGCAGCAACCGGATCTCCCGGGCGAGAGCCGCGGCGGCACGGGCCATCAGCGGCACTCCCGCATCCAGGAGCGGTTGTTCAGCGGCGCGAATCTGCGCGGCGGTGTATGCCTCCATCACGCGATGCCGAGAATGTTCCGCCAGTTGTCTGGCACCCGGCCAGTCGGCCCCGGCGATGGCTGACTCTCGGGCCGGCTTGTGGGTTCGGCGAGCGCCGGCCCGAAGAACGTTTTCTGATCGAGGTAGCTCCAGAACCAGTTCTCACCGGGTTCGAAGCTTTGGATAACCGGGTGCCCCGTCTCGGTGTAGTGGGCGGTCGCATGTTTGGAGGGTGAGCTGTCGCAGCATCCGATGTGAGCACAGAGCGCGCACCGGCGCAGGTGCACCCACCAGCCCGAGATCGCTTCACAATCGAGGCAGACGGTGCCGACCGGTGCGACGCTCGGGTCGATTCCCTCACGGCCGTCGATGTCGGTCATGGTTCCCCCCTCCCGATGGAAGGGAGCCTACTCCAGGCAGCTCGCCGACGAAACGGCGGGTTACAGCCGGGCGTACTTGGCGCGGGCGAAGCAGTACACGCCGTACGCCATGAGACCGAGTGCGACGACGGTGAGGATGACCGGTCCGAACGGCAGTTCGACGAGCGATTTGAGTGCCCCGTCGAGGCCGGTTGCTTCGCTGGGGTCCGAGGTGAACGCGGCGACACAGAACAGGATGCCGACGACCGAGATCGCGATGCCCTTGGCGATGTAGCCGATGCGGCCGAGGGTTGTGATTGTGCGGCCCGTCTTGCCGTCGGGCGCGGAGATGTCCTGCAGGAACTTCTTCTTCACACCCTTGACGATGAAGTAGATGCCGACGGCGAGCACGCCGAGACCGAGGAGAACGACGAGGAACACTCCGCCGGGCGAGGAGAGCAGTGTCGCGGTGATGCCCTGCGTCTGACCGGAGCTGTCACTGCCGCTGCCCATCGCGACGTTCGCAGCGGAGAATCCAATCGCGAGGTAGGCGATTGCCTTGCCGCCTTCCTTGGCGCGGTCGGCCCAAACCTCTTTACCTGAGCCGCGAATGAGGAACGCTTCGAGCACCTGGAACAGCCCAAGCGCGAAGAGTCCGACGGCCACGATCCAGAGCAGAAACACTCCGCCGGGGCTCGAGGCGAGGCCGCTCAGCGCACCGCCCTGATCGGCGTCGCCGCCCGACCCGAATGCGACCCCGAGCGCGATTCCGCCGATGAGCAGGTGCAAGAGACCGTTGACCGCGAACCCGGTACGGGCGGCGAGCTGGAAGGCGTGGTTGTCCTGCAGCCGGGAGGCGGCCGACCGGGCGGACGCTTTGGACGACGAAGAAGAAGAGTGGGACATGGATCTCACCCTAGGCGGGGCGGCGTCGTCACCCCTGCCCCTTGCGTTCCGCGCGGCTCGTCCGATTGGGGTCAGTTGTCGCGGAGAAACGCGAGTGCGGCTTGCCGAAAGTCCTTCGACGTCGGGGCGTTGAAGTGGTTCCGGCCCGGGATCTCAAAGAACGTTCCGTTCGGCGCTGCCTCGGCGAGAGTGCGCGACTTCTCGAGGATGAAATCCTCGGTTCCGGTAGCGAACAGCACCGGTTGCTGCGGCGGGTTCTCTGGGTCTGGCTGCGCTCCACCGCGCATCCCCTCGACGAGCGAGATCAACGCGGGAAGATCGTTGCCCGGGATGCCGCTGGCCATCGCCACATAGGCAGCGGTCAGTTTGTCGGTCGGTAGCGCACCGGTTTCGATGCTTGCCCACGCTTCGTCGATGCGGAACCGGGTGAGTGGATCACCGTCGGGGATGCCGCCGAGCACGGCACGGGTGATGCGGCCGGGCAGGTCGAGACAGGCCTGCCAGCCAACCCTCGCACCGAGCGAGTATCCGACGAATAGCGCCTCATCGATGAGAAACGTGTCGAGCACGTCGAGCAGGTCGTCGACGAGGAGGGGCATCGTGTACGCGTCCGGGGTGTGCGGTTTGCCGCTCGCGCCGTGTCCGCGCTGGTCGATCGCGAGAACCCGGTAACCGGCGCGGCTGAGCACGCGGGTCCAGCCGGCGAGGTGCCAGTTGAGCAGGGCGCCCGAGGCAAAGCCGTGCACGAGCACGACCGGTTGCCCGGCCGGGTCACCGAACTCGTAAGTCGCGATCCGGATGTTGTCCCTCGCCAGCACAAACCGGGGGTCGGGTGATTCTGGCAGCACAGGCATGGTCCCCATTATTGCGGGAACGACGAGAACGGATGCCGTCGCGCACGCGGGCGGACGGCATCCGTTCTTCAGAACCGGGTCCGAACGAGAGCGCCCGCTGCAGGTGGCGCTCTCGCACGGACGGGTCAGCGGCGGTGGTCGGCGCCGCGCGCTCTCGACTTTGAGTTGGACTTCGAGTCCGACTTCGAATCCGACTTCGACGACGATCCGGGCTCCTGCGATTCGCCCTCGGTCTCGCGCAGTTCGCGACCGCTGTCGATGTCGTCCTGCTCCTTCTGCTGCTTCTTCTCGCTCGCCTTCGTGTCGCGCGGTGGGAGCTGCAGGGTGTCCTCGGCTTCGATGCCACCCTGGAGCTGGCGCCCGCGTTCCATCTCGGCGTCGAATTCGGCGCCGAACAGGAGCGACAGGTTCATGATCCAAAGCCACAGCAGCATGATGATGACGCCGGCGATGCTGCCGTAGGTCTTCTGGTAGTTGCCGAAGTTGGCGACGTAGAAGAAGAACGCGACGGTCGCGATCGCCATTACGAGGAGGGCGATGAAGGCACCGAGGGTCATCCAGCGGAACTTCGGCTGCTTCACGTTCGGGGTGCCGTAGTAGAGAACCGCCACCATGACGATCGCCAGCAGGACGATGACCGGCCACTTGGCGATGTTCCAGACGGTCACGGCGGTCTCGCCGAGACCAATGGCGTTGCCGATGGCTTCAGCAACGGGCCCGGAGAGGATCAGCAACAGCACGATCACCACCGCGATGATGAGCAGCACGACCGTGATGAGCAGGATGGTCGGGCGCAGCTTCCAGAACGGACGGCCCTCATCGACCTCGTACACCTGGTTCATTGCCTGGCTGAACGCGTTGACGTAGCCGGACGCCGACCAGATCGCACCGAGCAGACCAACGGCGAGAGCGAGTCCGGCGCCGGGTGCGCTTGCGAGTTGTTCGATCGGCTGGCGCAGGGTCTCCGCGGTCGACGCGTCGCCCACGCTTTCGATGACCTGCAGCAACATCTGGGTCGTCTGTTCCGCCTCACCGAAGAGACCGATGATCGAGATCAGTGCCAGCAACGCCGGGAAGATCGCGAGCACCGCGTAATAGGTCAGCGCCGCAGCGAGAGTGGTGCACTTGTCACGGCCGAACTCCCGCAGGGTGCGCTTGAACACGTACCCCCACGACGGCTTCTTTATATCCGTCGGGTCATCCGGTTTGCGTGAATCGTCGGGGTCCGGCGCGTTCCGGCTTTTTGCCACGCTGTCTTCGCGGCCCTTGTCGGTGGAGTTCTGTCGGGTAGCCATGATCGCCCTCGCCTTTTCTGGTGCATGCCCGGAGCGTTATCCCGGGGATACAAGGTTTCCCCCCTGCGAGCAATCAGGCCAGAGGCTCGACGGATGCCGTCGGCAAAGTTATAGTGCCGTGTTTAGCGGCACTTCACCTCCCCTTTCCCGGTTCCTGCACACCGGGTCGGTCAGAGCGCGTCCTGCCCCGCGGTGACGCGTGCGAGATCGGCGACGACATCGGCAAGCTGGCCCGTCCGGGCGAAAATTGCCCGCTGACGCACGGCGCCATTTCCTCGTTTGAGCACCGCACGGACGCCCGAATCGACGAGCGCTTCGTCCCCGCTCGCGGCGAGCATCGGCCGGACGTGCGCAACCAGATCA
The DNA here is from genome assembly GCF_055361225.1 of Mycetocola sp. TRD_SC_2. NCBI lineage: Bacteria > Bacillati > Actinomycetota > Actinomycetes > Micrococcales > Microbacteriaceae > Mycetocola > Mycetocola sp. TRD_SC_2. Next base: position 2,879,880 of record NZ_CM143954.1, read on the forward strand.
TCGAGAACATCCGCCGCGGGGCGAGGGGTGAGAGTGAACGGGTCGAGGAGGTTCCCTGCGATACCGAACCGCCCTGCCTGCCAGGTGGCGAGCCGCAGCATCCCCGCAGGGACCGGTGGGGCAGCGTCGCCACCCCGCCACGATGCAGCCGCAGTCTCGACGAGCGCACGGGTGAGGGCTGCGATGAGGACCGTGTCGACGGCATCCGCACAAACATCAGCGACCCGGATCTCGACGGTGGGCACATGGTGAGAGAGCCGGGCATCGAAGTAGACCATGCCCCGGTCGATCATGACACCGGAGTCGAGCATCGCTGCAACCGTCGCATGGTAGTTCTCGGCCGACCCGAACACCTCGGTGGGGCCGGCGGTCGGCCACCGCAGCATTGCCTGCGAGCGGTAGCTGGCGTACCGGGTGTCTGTGCCGTGCCAGAACGGTGAGTTCGCGCTCAGGGCGACGAGTACCGGAAGCCAGCAGCGGATCCGGTCGATCACGGCGACGCCCTCGTCGTCAGACTCGACCGCCACGTGCACGTGCAGCGCACACGTCATCTGCTCGCTCGCCGTGATCCCGAACGCATCCACGAGCCGTTCGTAGCGCGGGTCGTGGAACAGCCGTGGCGCGACCGGGAGCGGAGACGTCGCCGACGCGATCACCCGGGCACCGGCCTCGCGCGCGGCGAGGTCGGCGCGATGACGACAATCGCGGATGTCATCGGCCAGTTCACCGAGGTCGGCATGCGGTGCGGTGTTCGTCTCGAGCATCTGCTGCTGCACTTCGTGTTCGATCGTCCCGCCGAGGTGGTCCGGACGCGAATCGGGAGGCATGCCGCCGGTGATTTTGAGGATTCGGTTGGCGACCGCACGCGCGCCTCCCGACTTCGGGTCGACCAGCAGAAGCTCTTCTTCGACCCCGACGGTGCGCATGGCACAAGTGTTGCAGCGCATTCGAGTTGCCACCAGCACGGGATAGGAGAAAGCTGAACACCGAGACTTTGAGGAGTACCTGCATGTGCCGCCTGCTCGGCTATGTCGCCACCCAGCCCACCGCCCCCGCCGACGTGCTCGGTGAGCCGGCGTTCGACGCTTTCACTTCACTGGCCGCGCTGCACGGCGACGGCTGGGGACTCGCGTGGCGTGACACGGATGCCACTCACATCATCTCGAGCCCGGAATCGGCAGCACGCGACCCCCGCTACGCCGAGCTGACGCGGCAGCCGCTCGGAGCCGCCGGGCTGGTTCACTTGCGCTGGGCGACCGGAGGGCTTCCTGTGGTGCCGGAAAACACGCATCCGTTCGCCGATGGAGACTACGCGTTCGCGCACAACGGCCACATCCAGCCGATCCCCCGGCTTGACGAGCTGCTGACACCGGAGTCGCGGGCGAAGCTCAAGGGCTCGACCGACAGCGAGCGGTACTTCCGGTTCGTGCTGCAGTGCATCGACGAAACCGGCTCCGAGGCAATGGGCGTCACCCGGGCGCTGCACAGGATGACGGCCGAATTCCCGGGGGCGAGTCTCAACGCGCTACTGCTCACGCCGAGCACGCTCATCGCGATTCACATCAACAGCCGGGCGGATTCACCGCCGCGGGCGCTGAGTGCGCTGTACCCGTCACACTCCGACATGCCGCACCGGCACGCGACCGAATACTATGCGATGGATTACCGGATCACGCCCAACGCAGTGCATGTGATCTCGAGCGGGCTCGACGAGCCCGGGTGGACCCGGGTGCCGCCAGACTCCGCGGCGATGATCGACCTGCGCACGCGCGAAATCGCGCGGCTCGATCTGGAGCCGGTCGGCTCGGGCAGGTGAAGGCCGAGGTACCTGAAGGCTGGCCGAGCCTGTTCGGCGTCACACCCGCGACGTGATTCTCACGGATGGAGCGAAGCGCCTCATTCGCACCTGCAGCCCCAATCGCCCGCGCCGCGCCAGCAGGAGAGCAACGCTTGCAGCGGCAATCGCCGGGACGACGCCAGACACGACCATGCCGACATGGGCTCCGAACTGTTCGATGATCAACCCCATCAGCGGCCCACCAATGGCCTGACCGCCGAGCAGCACGAGGACGTACAGCGACATCACTCGGCCCCGAATGCCGATGTTGCTCGACATCTGCACGAGCGAGTTGGATGCGGTCAGGAACAACAGGGATGCCACGCCGACGGTGACGAGGATCGCTGAGAAAAGCGCAATGGACGGCATCAGTCCGGCGATGGCCTGCAGCAGTCCCGTCAGCCCGATCCCGATCACGATGGTACGGAGCCGGATCGTCGAACGCCGGGTGGAGAGCAGGGCACCGATGAGCGCACCGACCGCGACCATGGAGTTGAACAGCCCGTACCCCCCGGGGCCGACAGCGAAAACATCATCGGCGTAGGACGCGAGGAGCACCGGCATGGTCAGCCCGAACACCGCGAAGACGGCGATGAGGATCACGGGGTACAAAATGGTCGGTTTAGCGACGGCATAGCGCAGGCCCTCCCTCAGCTGACCTTTCCCGCGTGGCGAGGGCGCGAGTCGACTCATCTGCTCAGTGCGGAGCATCCCCAGCATGACGATGACGAGGAGGCAGGCCACGCTGTTGAGCACGAAAGCCGGACCGGCACCGACGGTGAGCAGCAACACGCCCGCGATCGCCGGGCCGATCATCCCGGCCAACTGGAACACCGACGAGTTGATGCTGATCGCGTTGCGAAGGTTTCGCTGCCCGACAAGTTCGGTCACGATCACCTGCCTGGCGGGATTGTCGACAACGGTGACAAGTCCGGTGGCGAAAGCCAACACGAAAACATGCCAGGCTTCCACGACTCCGGCCAGAGTCAGGACCGCGAGAACCAGGCTGAGCACAGCGAAGAGCGACTGCGTGATGATCATCAGCATCCGCTTGCTGTGCCGGTCAACAAGGACACCACCGAGAAGCCCGAACAGCAGCATCGGCGCAAACTGCATGGCTACCGTGATTCCGACAGCGGTCGCACTGCCCGTCAGCTCCAGCACGAGCCAGTCCTGGGCGATTCGCTGCGTCCATCCGGCCGTCATGGCGAGGAGATTGCCGCCCGTCCACAGCCGGAAATTCGGCACGCTCAGTGCAATGAATGTCTTGCGCCACGGCAAGCGACCGGTTTGGGCGGACAACGGTTCGGTGGGCGGGAAGGCGGGCGAAGGCGCGGAGGCCACAGAAGTTCTCCTGAAACGTTGAAAAGCGGATGCCGCAATCAACGCTAGCCATCGGACCCTTATTTGGTCCCTCAATGGATAGAATTTCTCCCATTCATCTCTTCAATGACAAAACTCGACCGGGAGGCGCCGCGTGTACGACCCAGTGCTGTTGAGAACGTTCCTCGTCGTGGCGGAGACTCATAGTTTCACCAATGCCGCGCTCCGGCTGGGAATCAGCCAGCCCACGGTCAGCCAGCAGATGAGCAAACTCGAGAGAGCGGCCGGGAGGGCGCTGATTGTCCGCGACACGAGGGACGTCCGCCTGACCGACAACGGCGATGCGATGGCCGGCTTCGCCCGAACTATCCTCGCCGCCCATGCCGCGGCAGAGAGTTACTTCAACGGATCGGCGATGAAGGGCCGCCTGCGGTTCGGCGCAGCGGACGATCTCGCCATCACCCAGTTGCCGAAGATTCTGCGGCATTTCCGGCAGCTGTATCCCGAGATCAACCTGGAGTTGTCGGTCAACCAGAGCAACCCGCTACGGCGGCGGCTGGAGTCCGGTCATCTGGACCTGATCTTTGTGAAACAGAGCACTGGTGAATCAAGTGCCAGTACCCGGGTAGCTAAAGACACCATGGTGTGGATGGCGCAGGACAGCATGACTCTCGACCCAGCGAGCCCGGTGCCGCTGATCGCGTACCAGGCACCGAGCTTGAGCCGGCAGCTCGCCATTGAGGCGCTGGAGAACGCCGGCCGGACCTGGCGGATCACGTGCAACACCCGGGACGTCAACGGAATGCTGGCCGCCGTCCGGGCGGGCATCGGTGTGGCGGTGTTTCCGCACTCCCTCATTCCGTCCGACCTGGTAAAGGTGAGCAACCGGTTCGAACTGCCCGAACTCGGTGATGTCGACTACGTGCTCATGGCGAACCCGTCGTCCGCGAGGGAACCGGTGCAGGCGCTGATCTCGGCGATCATGAGCCGAGGGGTGCGTCGGGAGGCCTAGCTGCCGCGTCGAGCGGTGTGGTCATCCGCTCCGGGCCGGCCGCCCGGCGTATCCGCATGGCCAGGCCCTGAGCGAACGGCGCGATGCCGAGCGGATGGCCGGGCTGACCGACCGGGCTAGAACACCTCGGTGTGCGGCTCTTCCGCTGATTCGGGTTTACGCGGACGGCGACGGAACAGGGGGAGCCGCGAGCCGGCATCCGCATTGTCGGGCCCCTCGACCTCGAGACCGTAGTAATCGCCGATGCGATCCATGAACGCCGCTCGCCGCGCTTTCTCGTACGCGCGATGCTCGCGGCTGAACGCTCTCGCCGTCGACCAGCAGATGAGAAGCATGATGACGCTGAACGGAAGGGCGATGATGATGGCCGCCGTCTGCAACGCCTGCAGGCCACCCGCGAGAAGCAGCGCGATCGCGAGAGCGGATGTCACGCACGCAAAGAACGCGCGGATCCATCGCTTCGGCTCCACCTTGCCACCGCTGGCGATCATGCTCATTACGAGCGACCCGGAGTCCGCCGACGTCACAAAGAAGACCGCGATGAGGATGATCCCTCCGACGGTCAGCACAGATCCGGCCGGCAGCTGGGCGAACAACTCGAACAGTGCACCCTCGACGTTGACGCTTCCGTCGCTTTCGACGAGCCCGCCGGGCCCATTGAGTTCGGAATACAGGGCAGTACCGCCGAGAACACTGAACCAGAGGAACGTGATCAGCGTCGGGACGAGCAGAACGCCCATGACGAACTGGCGCACCGTGCGGCCGCGCGAGATCCGGGCGATGAAGATACCAACGAACGGCGCCCACGAGATCCACCAACCCCAGTAGAACGTCGTCCATGCTGCCTGCCACGCTTCGCCTTCGGCGCCGGTGTATGCCCCGACGGTGAACGACAGCCCGATGAAGTCCTGCACGTAGTTGCCGATGGATTGCACCAGGTCACGCAGCAGGAACTGGGTCGGCCCGACGATGAGGAGGAAAATGACGATGAGGCCGGCGATGATCAGGTTGATGTTCGACAGCCACTTCATGCCCTTGGTCACACCGGAGAGCACCGAGAGAAGCACGGCGGCGGTGATGATGAGGATCAGGATGACGTTGACGAAATCGGATGCCGCGATGATCCCGGCGCTTTCGAGCCCGGCACTGATCTGCACGACCCCAAGCCCAAGCGACGTAGCGACGCCGAACAGCGTGCCGACGAGGGCGACGACGTCGATGAGATTACCCCAGCCGCCGCGAACGCGTTTGCCGAGCAAGGGCTCAAGGGTCCAGCGGATCGATACCGGGCGCCCCCGACGGTGGATGGCGTAAGCGAGAGCAAGCCCGATGACGACGTAGATCGCCCAGGCGTGAATGCCCCAGTGCAGATAGGTCTGCGACAGAGCCTGCTGAGCGAGTTGGCTCCCAGTACCGTCGACGACGCCAGGGCGGGGGTTCGCGAAGTGGCTGAGCGGTTCGCCGACGCCGTAGAAGACAAGGCCGATGCCCATACCGGCGGCGAAGAGCAGCGAGAACCAGGAGCCGAGGGAGAACTCGGGTTCGTCGTCGTCCTTGCCGAGCTTGATGTCTCCGTACCGGCTGAACCCGACCCACAGGGCGAAGATGACGAAGAATGCGGCGATCAGCACGTAATACCAGTTGAAGTTGCTGACAATACCGGCTTGGATGCCCGCGAAAAGTGCCTCAGCGGCATCCGGGAGGAAAATCGCGAAAGCAACGAAAACCAGGACCACGATCGCCGCGGGCCAGAAGACCCATTTCGCGACCTCGGGGACCTTAGCGGCGGGGGCAGTTTCGGTGCTCGGCAGGGTTGACATGTTGTCCAGCCTAAATCTCGCTGCGCTTTCCCCACAATGAGGGGAACTGGCCGTTGGCAGCTACGATGGCGCTGCCAACAACAGAAACGGCTGCAGTTCGTCGAGAACTGCAGCCATTTCTGACCGAGCAGGGCGGATGCCGCGCCACGCGTCGCGCGCGTCAGCCGAGGAACGAAACCCCGAGCGTCGCCAGCACACCGAACGCAACACCCCAGATGATGATCGAGATCGTCTGCCAGAGGATCACGGCGTTCTTCGAGGCGCCGAACGACACCATCGCGGCCGAGGTGATCTGGCTTGGCAGGAGCGTCTGGCCGAGGAGGCTCACGCCGGCGACTCCGTACTTGTCGAAGCGCTCGCGCAGCTTCGCCCGTCGGGGCGTCTCGGGCTTGGCTTCCCTGCCCCCGCGCACCTTCGACCGCAGGCCGTGCGCGCTGAGGACGACGATGAGCATGGAAACGATGTTTCCGATGATCGCAGCGAGGATCGCGATGACCGGGTGAATCCCGGCGAGGATACCGATCACCGAACCAAAGTACGACTCGACAAACGGGATTGCCGAGGCGAGGATCACGCCGACCCACTGCAGCAGGTCGGGGAGTCCGGAGGTGAAGTCTCGCAGTGCGTCAATCATGGGTTGCCTTTCGTCGATGTCATTCGTGGTGCTTATCGCCGGGCCAGTGGGCCACTGCTGTCGGCGATGAGTCCATCCTTCCGGCAATGCCAGGGCCGGATAAGTGTCGCAGCGTCATGACATCCGCCCCGTTTTTGCACCTCGATCCGTGACAAATGTCACTGCTCTACGCTGGGAGGCATGCACCCGAAATCCGCGTCGAAACGGCGATCGTCGTGACCGGCAGCCGTCCGGTCAGGCCGGGCTCGCTGCCACAAACGCGGCGTTCGGATCAGGCGCGCGGCGTTCAGACCACGTGGCTGTACACGCTGGGCGCGATCGTGTTCTTCTTCGTGGTTCTCGATGCGATCCTGATCCTGACGGTGTCGTCGAATCTCGCCGTTTCCAGGTCGCTGCTCGACGGCATCCTGCTCGTGCTCATCCTTCTGTCGTCAGCGATGCACGTGCGGTACTGCTTCTTTCTGCGGGTCGGACCGGGGGGCGGCACGCCGCATCCCGCCTGGACCGTCGCCCTTTTCGCGCCAGCCGCAGCCGCGTGGGTGCTCGGGTTGTTCACACCGGGAGCGGGACTGTACGCAGCCCTCCCCCTCTGGATGGCCGTCAACGTTCTCGCTCCGCTGCTGCCGACGGTTCGGCGCTGGACGTTCATCGGGGTCGGGCTCCTCATCACCATTCCGCATCCGTTCATCGCGTCTTCGCAGTTCGGGAACACCTTCGATCTCGCGGAAGCGAGCCGCGCGTGGATCCTGTTCTTCTACGGCGCAAGCCTGCCGATCATGGTGCTCTCCAGCCTGTGGTGGTGGGGAATCGTGGTGCAGCTCGACCGGCACCGGTCGACTGCCGCTGAACTCGCCGTCGCCCAGGAACGGCTGCGGTTCGCGTCTGACCTGCACGACATCCAGGGCCACCACCTGCAGGTGATCGCCCTCAAGTCCGAACTCGCCGAACGGATGCTCGCCATCGACCCCGAGGCGGCACGCGAACACGTGCATGAGACCCGGCTCATCGCGAAGCAGGCACTTGAGGAGACCCGGTCCCTCGTCGCCGGGTACCGCGAGGTCGACCTCGCTGCCGAACTCGAGAACGCTCGTGAGGTCCTCACTGTCGCCGGCGCGGAGTGCGACCTGCACCTCGGGGAGCTGCCCACCGACGCGGAGGTGCGCCGCGTTCTCGCCCTCGTCGTGCGGGAGGCGACCACGAACATCCTGCGTCACAGCTCGGCAACCCGGGCGTCGATCCGGGTCACGACGACTCCAGATGGTTCCACGCTCGAGATCTCCAACGATGCGGCATCGCCCGCAACGGATGCCCCGGGTCGCGCCGCCAGCAGCGGTCTCGTCGGGTTGCGGGATCGGGTGTCTGCGGTCGCGGGCGATCTGTCGACCCACCTCGACGGGGACACGTTCACCCTGCGCGTGTTCGTTCCCGCGCGAGTGGGGGCGGACGCATGACCGAGCCCCGTGTCATCCGTCTGCTGATCGCGGACGACGAGCACCTCATCCGCGGAGCACTGAGTGCCCTGCTGAATCTCGAGCCCGATATCGAGGTCGTCGCGAGCGTCGACAACGGGGTCGCGGCGGCGGAGCTCGCGCTCGAACTGAAACCCGACGTCTGCCTGCTCGACCTCGAGATGCCGCAGGCGGACGGGCTCGAGGCGGCCGCGCGGATTCTGTCGACGGTCGCGACGAAGGTCATCATTGTGACGCGGCATGCGCGACCCGGTGTGCTGCGGCGAGCGCTCGCCGCCAGGGTCTCCGGATTCGTGCCCAAGTCGACGCCCGCCGAGGAACTTGCCGATGTGATCCGGGATGTTGCCGCGGGCAAGCGGTACATCGACCAGGAGATCGCGGCGACGGCGCTGACCGCGGAGCGCTGCCCGCTCACCGACCGGGAGCTCGATGCGTTGCGGTATTCGCGCTCCACGATGAGCGTGCAGGAGATCGCCGACCGGTTGCACCTCGCCGCCGGCACCGTGCGCAACTACCTCTCGTCGGCGATGACGAAGCTCGATGCCCGCTCGCGCCACGAGGCGGCGGAGATCGCGTGGCAGCAGGGGTGGATCTAGCGCGCCGACCACCCCACTCGCTGGTCGAGTGCGCAGTGAGCGAAGCGAACCGCGTATATCTAGACCACCCCACTCGCTGGTCGAGTGCGCAGTGAGCGAAGCGAACCGCGTGTATCGAGACCGCACCCCTGTGGCATCCGCCGAGATAGTCAGTTGCACGTTATATCGGCCAACTGTATAGTTGGCCGATATAAGGAGGCGTGATGAACCGGAACCCACAACTGCCGCTCACCGAGACGGTGTTCTACATCCTTCTCGCCCTGATCGAGCCGGCGCACGGTTACGTGATCATGGCGCGGGTCGAGTCGATGAGTGGCGGCGCCGTGCGCTTGGCACCGGGAACGCTGTATGGCGCGCTCGACACCCTGCTCAAGCAGCAGATGATCGCGCGCGTGGACAGTCCGGATCCGCGACGCAAGGTCTACGCGATCACGGAGTCCGGGTATCAGACCCTCGGACAGGACGCCGAGCGGATGGCGCACCTCGTTCGCCTGTTCGACCAGACCCGGGGAGGAAACCAGTGAAAACTCTCAAGATGTTCATCGACTACGACAAAGAAGAAACGTGGCTGAACGACATGGCCCGCACGGGCCACCTCGTGGTCAAGGCCGGACCCGTCTACTCGTTCAGACCGATCGAGCCCGGCGCCGCTGTCGTGCGCGTCGACCACCAGCCGAGCATGAAGGCGAGTGACTTCGACGACTACCGCAATCTCTTCGCGGATGCCGGCTGGCAGCACCTCGCCGGAACTCGCGGAAGCGGCGAACAGTACTTCGCCTCCTTCTCGGGCGACGCGAACGCTGACATCTTCTCCGAAACCGAGTCGAAAGCCCAGCGGTATCGCCGCGCCATGGCGACGAATTCCGCGCTTCTGCTCCCGCTCTTCGTCATCGTGGTTGCACTGTGGTCGACGTGGAATGTGAGCCCGGACACGTTTTTCTCGCCGCGCGACTGGTACCTCACTCCCGGTCTCTGGGAGCGGGAAGGGTGGGCGTTCGTCGGGGCCTTCCTCTTTGAGACCCCGATCGTCGCCCTCCGCGTTGGCGGGCCGCTGATCCTCATCGGGTCGTGCATTGTCATGCTTGTGCTCATCGCGTACCAGTGGGTGCTGTACCGCAGGACTCTCGCGCGGGCCAAGGCATAGGCGCCCCGCGCCTGGGCGCTCCCGTTTCAGGAACGCGCGGGCGGCACCTGCACGAGCATTTCCCCGTGCAGGATTGCGAACCATGCGTCTGGCGCACGCCCCCATGCCCGCCACCCGTCAGCGATCGCCTGAACTTCGACGCTGTCCGCTCCCTGCTCGGCCGCCTGCCGGGTGAAGAGCTCTCCGGCAACGCGGGCAGCCTGACCGTTGCCCCACCACGCACACTCGACCTCGGTGGCATATGTCCACACTGATGAGGTGATTGTTGCACCGGGCATCCCCGCGGCATTCGCCCAGGCACGCATTCGGCGTCCAGCATCGGGCTCAGCTGCGTTCGATTTCGCAATCGTGCGGTACAAGTCGCGCCACCGGTCCAGCTCCGGCAGTTCAGGATGCCACGCCATCGCCGCGTAGTCAGCGTCGCGTGCAGCGACCCACCCGCCCGGGCGGCACACTCGCATCATCTCGCGCAGTGCACCGACCGGGTCGGTCAGATGCTGCAAAACCTGATGAGCGTGCACGACGTCAAAAGTGTCGTCCGCGTACGGAAGCGCCATCACGTCACCCAACTCGAATGTGGTGCCCCGGTCCCCCCGATCAGCTGCGGCCGAGCGGGCAGCGACCAATGGCGCCTCCACTTTTTCGAGCCCGATGACCACGCCGGGAGCTACCAGCTGTGCCAGGTCCAGCGTGATGGTTCCCGGGCCGCAGCCGACGTCGAGAACCCGCATGCCCGGCTTCAGGTGAGGAAGAAGGTATGCCGCTGAGTTGGCCGCCGTTCGTGCGCCATGTGATGCAAGAACGGCTGGCTCATGCCCGTGGGTGTATCGGTTCGATTCGTCGACGATAGCTTCGCTCATCCGGCGAGCATATCCAGTCGCATGCGCGCTCGATTTTTTCGGGCACGGATTGTCAGGACAGCGGGACCACGTCTTCGTAGGGTTGAGCCAACGAAGTGGAGACAGCCGTGCAGGAATGGAATCGTGCGATCGAATTGATCGAGGACGACCTGACGTCGCCGATCGATGTCGCTGAGCTTGCCCGGGTCGCCCTGACCTCGGAGTATCACTTCCGGCGCATGTTCGCCTCCCTGGCTGGCATCCCGGTGTCCGAATACATCCGTCGCCGTCGCCTGACGGCAGCAACAGCCGAGATCCTCGCCGGGCGGCCCGTTCTCGATGTTGCCGTGGAATCCGGTTACGGATCCGCCGAGGCGTTCACCCGCGCGTTCAAGACCATGCACGGGCTCACCCCGTCTGAGGCTCGACGCCCGGGTGCGGTACTCCACTCCCAGCCCAGATTGAGATTTCATCTCCGAGTAGAAGGAAGTACTGACATGCAGCACCGAATCGTCGACAAAGAGAGCTTCCGCATCGTCGGCCTGAATACGCGCGTCCCGCTCGTCCACGAGGGCCCGAACGAGGCAATCGAACTCTTCGAACGTGGCCTGGATAGACAGGCAATCGAGCAGCTGACCGGTCTCTCTGATCTGGATCCGACAGGACCGATCGCGGTGACCGTGAACATCGACGAACCGCGAACCGAGGGCAGTGAACTGGACTACTGGCGCGCCGTCGCCACGTCGCACCCTGCCCCCGATGGGTTCGATTCACTCGAGGTGCCAGCCGGGCTGTGGGTGGTGTTCGAGGCCGAGGGGAAGTTCCCTGAGGCGCTGCAACAGCTCTGGGCGAATGCGGCCACCGAATGGTTCCCGGCCAACCCGTATCGCTGGGCACCAGGCCCCGAGCTGTTGAGCGTTCAGGCCGAACCCGGCGGCAAGCAGGGGCGTGGGCAATTGTGGATCCCAATCGAGGCGGCGTGACCCGAGGTTGCTGACTGCTGCAGTCGCAGCTCGCTCCGACCAGATCAACCCCTCGCCACGGGCGGCAGAACTGATGAAGCTGAGGGTGTGATTCCTCAGCGCATCAGCACCTTCACTCGCGACGGGTTTACCTTCGACGTCTCCGACAGCGGCCCTCTCGATGGACCGACCGTCGTGCTCCTCCACGGGTTTCCCGCGAATCGTCACAGCTTCGATGAGGTCGTTCCGATCCTTAACGCGGCGGGGCTTCAAACGCTGACCCCGGATCAGCGCGGATACTCAGACGGTGCGCGCCCGCGCCTCCGCCGGGGCTACCGCGCGGTGGAGCTTCAGCGCGACGTTCTCGCGCTCATCAATGCGACTGGTGTGGACCGCGTCCACCTCGTTGGCCATGACTGGGGCGGGGTGCTCGCGTGGCAACTCGGTGCGGTTGCACCGGAGAGGCTCACCGGACTGACGGTGCTGTCGACACCGCATCCGTCCGCGATGATCCGCTCGCTCATGACATCCGCTCAGGCGTTGCGCTCCTTGTACGTGCTCGCGTTCCAGGTGCCGGTGCTGCCTGAGCTGCTGTTGCGCAAGAACGTCGAGCCACTGCTGCGGCGGATGGGGCTGAACCCCGCGGCCGCGGCTGAATACGGGCGGTTCATGTCGAAGCGCGGCCGTCTTACCGGTGGCCTTCACTGGTACCGGGCACTGTGGCTCCCGGATCGTCGCGCGTCGCGCAAGCGCCTGGTTTCCGTACCGACCACCTACCTGTGGGGTAACGAAGACCAGGCGCTGGGGCGCCGGGCGGCCGAACTCAGCGGCTCGTTCGTGCGCGCGAAGTACCGCTTCATCGAGCTCGACGAGAACCACTGGCTTCCCGAGAACGCGCCTCAGGTTGTTGCCCGCGCGGTTCTCGCCGACGTGCAAGCGACGCACTGACGCTGCGGGTCCTGCGCCGTGGTTCGTGTTTGTCAGCTCGCGGGCCGCGCAGCCGCCGTCGTGGTCGTGCGGATCCGATACAGGCTCGACGACGCCGTGATGTACAGTTCGGTGCCATCGGGTCCGCCGAAGCAGACGTTCGACGCCACCTCGGGCATCGGCAGTTCGAGCAGCAGCGTGCCGTCCGGCGCCAGGACCTGCACGGCATCCCCCGCCGAGGTCCACACACGGCCGGCCTCGTCGACCCGCAGGCCATCGGTCGTGCCCGATGGTGTCGCGAACACGCGCGACTCCCCCGTGTCGACGCGATGCTCGCGGATGTGACCACCACCGACGCCCGTGTCCGTCACGTACAGCAGCGACTCATCGGGTGAGAAAGCGAGTCCGTTCGGGTGCACCATGTCGGTGATCACGGGCGTCGCGATACCGCTGGTTGCGTCGAGCCGGAAGACGAAGCATCCGCCGTACTCCTCGTCACCCGGGTGGCCCTCGCGCCCGCCTTCATGGATGCCGTAGGGCGGGTCGGTGAACCAGATCGCGCCGTCGGATGCCACGACCACGTCGTTCGGGGAGTTGAACCGTCCGCCTTCCCAGCGCTCGACGAGCACCTCGACCTGGCCGTCGGCTTCGCGCTCGACCGCCCGCCGGCCGTGGCTGCACTGCACGACGCGCCCTTCGAGGTCGAGGGTACGGCCGTTGGTGTACTCGACGTCGTCACGGTGAACGGAGGTCTCACCGGTCGTCTGATCGAATGCGAGGATGCGCGTGTTCGGGATGTCGCTGAACCGCACGGTCTGCGACTCCGGCACCCAGACTGGCCCTTCGAGCCATTCGCCGCCGGTCCACAGCTTCTCGAGTTCGCCGGCGAGGAGTCCATGGGGGTCTGTGATCGCGTCAGTGCTCATGCGCCCACGCTAGCAACCGGCGCTCCGACTCATCTGCTCATGCGCCCACGCTAGCAACCGGCGCTCCGTCTTGCTCGGTCGACATTGGCTAGATCCCGCCCGACTTTTCGACCACTATCGACCGAGCAACGCCCTGCTCCAGCCAAAAGCGACGGAGCAAGCCGGGCGCGGCCGCGGCATCCGTTTGACGGCAGCGACGGGAGCGACCGGTGCGCCCCGCGGCATCCGTTCTTGACAGCACCCGACCCCCTGCGGCTACGGTGGTCGACATGTGGATTTACATGCGCCCCCGCAACGACTGACGCGGCGCAACTGCAGGGTCGGCTGTCGACAGCGCGACCCCCGAGCGACCTCCTCGCGAGGAACCTCCCTGTGCGCCGTGGGATCACGTAGCCAGACGAAGAGGTTTTTTCATGCGTACTCCACACCACATTTCGATGATCGGCACCACAGCGCCAAGCCACATCTTCCCGTCGCTTGCGCTCATCCGAGAGCTCGTGAGCCGCGGCCACCGGGTCACCTATTCGGTCGGCGAGCAACTCGTCGACCTCGTCGAGCCGACCGGCGCGGAGGTGATCGCGCACCCGTCGATCCTTCCGCTCGACGACACCGAATGGCCCGACGATCCCGGGGCCGCGATGCGGGTGTTCCTCGACGAGGGCATCGCCGTAATGCCGCTGCTGACCGAGCGATACGACAACGATCCACCCGACCTGTTCCTCTACGACATCGGCGGGCTGCCCGCTCCGCTGCTCGCCGCCCGGTATGGCGTTCCTGCGGTGCAACTCTCGCCGACCTATGTCGCCTGGGACGGCTACGAAGACGACATGGCCGACTTCATCGCCGCGCTGAAGGCATCCGAATCAGGCATCGCCTACTACGCGACCTACAACGCGTGGCTGCGCGAGAACGGCATCGAAACGGATGCCACGGTGTGGCAAAGCCGCCCCCAGCACGGCTTGTCGCTCATTCCGCGGGCGATGCAGCCGAACGCGGACAAGGTCGCCGACAGCATCCAGTTCGTTGGGCCCTGTCTCGATCCGGTGCGGTTGGCCGATTCGAGCTGGCAATCGCCGGCCGGTGACGCGAAGGTGCTGCTCGTCTCGTTCGGCACGGCGTACAACGACCAGCTCCCGGTGTACCGGGCGTGCGTCGACGCGTTCGGGAACTCGGAGTGGCACGTCGTGATGGCGATCGGCCAGCACGTCGATCCCGCCGACCTAGGCGAGCTGCCGGGCAACATCGAGGTGCACCGCACGGTTCCGCAGCTCGCGGTTCTCGCCCACGCGGATGCCTTCATCACTCACGCGGGAATGGGCGGCTGCACCGAGGCGCTCTGGTTCGGGGTGCCGACGGTCGCGATCCCGCAGGCGGTGGACCAGTTCGGCAACGCCGCGATGCTCGAATCGCTCGGGGTCGGCAGGCACCTGTCCGCCGAGGAGGTCGATGCCGCGGCGCTCAAGGCAGCGGTGACCGAGGTCGCTGCGTCACCCGATGTCGCAGCCGCGCTCGCGCGCATTCGCGCCGACGTGCGGGCGAACGGTGGGGTCGAGAAGGCAGCGGATGCCGTCGAGGCCTTCCTGCGCTAAGCCCGCCTTAGGGTCGCGCGGCGCTCGGCGCGCCCGAACCGCTTGCGTTGCCACGAATGGCTGCTGTTTCTGAGAAACAGCAGCCATTCTCGGCAACGCAACGCTTGGCTCCAGCCGAAAGTGGCAAAGGGGGAAGCCCGGCGAGCGGATGCTACGCGGCAGGCGCCGGGATCGTCGCGGTGTCGATCACGAAGCGGTAGCGCACGTCGCTCTTGACGACCCGCTCGTACGCCTCATCGACCTGGTCGGCACCGATGACCTCGACGTCGGCACCGAGGCCGTGCTCGGCGCAGAAGTCGAGCATTTCCTGTGTCTCGCGGATTCCACCGATGTTCGACCCGGCGAGGCTGCGGCGTCCGCCCGTGAGCGAGAACACCCGAAAGGTCTGCTCGTTCTCGGGCAGCCCGACGAACACCATCGATCCGTTGAGGGTGAGCATCGACAGGTACTTGTCGATCGGCAGGTCTGCCGACACCGTGTTGATGATCAGGTCGAAGCGCTTGCGGTTCGTCTTGAACGTTTCGTCGTCGCTCGTCGCGAAGTAGTCGGTCGCGCCGAGACGCATGCCGTCCTCCTTCTTCGACAGGGTCTGGCTGAGCACGGTCACTTCGGCGCCGAGCGCTGCGGCGATCTTGACGCCCATGTGGCCGAGCCCGCCCATGCCGACGATCGCAACCTTCTTGCCGGGGCCTGCACCCCAGTGCTTGAGCGGCGAGTACGTGGTGATACCGGCGCACAGCAGCGGTGCGGCGACGTCGAGGTCGATGCCCTCCGGGATGCTCAGCACGTAATTCTCGTCGGCGACGATCGAGGTGCTGTAGCCGCCGTAGGTCTCTTCACCCGAGTACTCGCGGCCGTTGTAGGTCGCGACATTGCCCTTGAGGCAGAACTGTTCCTCGCCGGCCAGGCAGTTTTCGCACTCGCGGCAGGAGTCGACGAAGCATCCGATTCCGACGCGGTCGCCGACCTTGTGCTTGGTGACGTCCGACCCGACGGCGGTGACGATGCCGGCGATTTCATGACCGGGCACCATCGGGAAGATCGCGGCGCCCCACTCCTCGCGCGCCTGGTGGATATCGGAGTGGCAGATTCCGGCATAGGCGATGTCGATCTGCACGTCGTGCGCGCCGACGTCGCGGCGTTCGATGGTGGAGCGCTCAAAGGCTGCTCCGGCGGATGCTGCCACGAGCGCGGGCACAGTGGTGGGCATGGGGAACCTCCGGAAGTTGGTGGGCGGCCGCATCTGCGCGACCGTGCGTTAACGCTACATGCGTGCACCCTGCATCCGCGGTGCCCTTGACAGGTGGTCACGGCCGCGGATTGGCCATACGGTGGCCTCAGACCATCACGATCGACATTCAAGCCTGAGGACGGCTTCATGGCGAGGAATGCAGTGATCATCGGCGGCGGTATCGGCGGCCTGGCGACAGCATTGGCACTTCACCGGGCCGGCTGGACGGTCAGCGTGCTCGAACGCTCGGGCCGGCTCCCCGAGGGCGGCACCGCGCTCGGGATGTGGCCGGCCGCGATGGCCGCCCTCGACGAGCTCGGTGTCGGGGACCGAGTGCGCGAGCATTCGGTGGGGAGCGCCGGCGCGGCACTCCTCGATCCGGGCGGCGGTGTCCTCGCCCGGATTCCGATGAGCCGCCAGGCGCATCTGATCTCTCGCGGGCGACTGCTCTCCGCGTTGCACGACGCACTCCCCAGTGGCACGGTGAGCTGGGCTCAACCGTTCGATGGTGCGTCGATCCCGGCGGCTGACCTGATCGTCGGGGCCGACGGCATCCGCAGTGCTGTTCGAGCACATTGGTGGGGTGTGGCGCCGGTGCGACCGCTCGGGACCGTCGCCTTCCGTGGCGTTGTGGACGGACCGGTCGACTCCGTCTCGGAGACCTGGGGTGATGGCGCACTCTTCGGCATCACCCCGTCGAGCGACGGGGTGACCAATTGGTTCGCCTGCCTGCGCCACGACGACATCGACCGGGCCGACGCCGATGTGGTGACGGCGCTGCGGGAGCGATTCTCAACCTGGCACCCCGCCGTGGTCGACGTGCTCAGCCGCGTCACATCCGACGGGGTCGACCGGCGTGACCTCTTCGATGTGTCGCTTCGGCAGAGCTATGCGCGAGGCAGGGTCGCTCTGCTCGGGGATGCTGCGCACGCGATGGCGCCGAACCTCGGGCGAGGCGCCTGCGAATCGCTGGTCGACGCGGTCGCCCTCTCCCGTTCCGTCGGTGTGGCCCCTGATGTCGCGTCGGGGCTTCTCGCATACGACCGGGCTCGCCGGCGCCGGACCCAGCGACTCGTGCGAGCCGCACGCGGAATGAACCGGGTCGCGACGGCGCGGCGCGGCATCCGGGTGCGGAATGGCGCGATGAAACTCCTGCTGCCCGGGTGAAGCGGGCGACTGTCGCCCCACGACTGCGCGAGGCGAATCCCGGTTTTAGCACGGCAGCATGACCGACGCCGATCGGCGCGGTCTTCGGTGTGCTGCTCGTCACCTCCCACCAGTTGCTGTGGGGCGTGGCGTGACGCGCCCGCTGACGTCGCTGTCGAGAGACGTCGTCGGATCCTGGTCGCTACCCGCGAAAAGCCCGAGCGGCGAGAAGGAATATCGGCGAGTAGATCAGGGCCAGCAGGGCGGTGTGTGTTGCGATGAATCCGAGGAAATCGCCGGGATGTCCTGGCACCGCCGCGTACTCGCGCAGTTTCTTGAGCATCGCCGACGGGTGGCGGATATCCCAGCTGTTGAAGCGAAGGTAGCGTCCGAGATACATGCCGACGGTCCCAAGAAGGAGAACCCCGAGCGCGAAAACCCAGGATGCTGCTGGCGCCGTCGGCGCGCCATCATCGACGATTGACCAGACGATGATGTGCATGACAACGAGGCTGACGACCACGTTTACGATTCCTGACATCGCCAGTGTCAGTGTCTGGACGATGTCGAACCAGAGCGGAACGGCATCCTGCTTCGACCGGTGTGACAGGTTGAGTTCCGTGATCAGGTAGGCGGAGTTGGGAAGAAAGAGCAGCCACGACGCCGCAACCACGACGAGATAAATCCAGAGGACGACCGGGCCCGCCCATGTCGCGTTGATGATGCTCAGAATCGGCGGGATCGAGAAACTCCCGATCACCAGCAGCAACGAAATGACGACGGGGATCATCGACAGGCCGATATTGAGCACCATCGGCCGGTATACCTTGACCCGATAAACCCGACTTCGCAGCAGGACCAGAAGCAGCGCATACCCGTTGAAGAGCGGGACGCCCAAGAGGCCGATGAGCACAGGATGCACGGTCCCCTCCTCCGTGTGAGGTCTAAAACGTTATCGAACAACAGCAGGAACGGCGCGACTTTTTCGGATTCGAATTCTGACGGAAACGGAGGAGAAACCCGTCGGCAGAAAGATGAAGTATGGCTGCGACGAAGAGAAGACGAGCACTTCACAACCTGCGCTGCGACAACTGCGGCCAACTGCCAGAGCCACCACGCTGGCGTGCGACCCTTGCCAGCATTGCCGCGGTTTTCCCTCTTGAGCTCGCGGTCCATTTCGCGGTCTTGCAGACGCACCTGCCGTTGTTTGCGAAAGTATTCGCTCTGGCGGTCACCGCGACGGTTCTCGTGGTGTGGGTCGCTGAGCCATCCGTGCGAGTGGCGTTGTCCACCTGGCTGCATCGGAACGAACTGGATAAACGAAGTACCCTCGACGCGTCGGCAGCGCTGTGGCGGGTGCGCGTCACCGTGCCCGACCGCCCTGGTTCACTTCGCCGCCTGACCAGCGGTCTGAGCAAACTGGGTGTCAACATCGTGAGTCTTCATGTCCATCCGTTGCCCGACGGCGTGCTCGACGAATTCATCCTGAGCGCACCGGAGGGCGTCGACCGGAATGACCTCCACGAGGCCCTCCGAGACGCGGGAGGTCAGCAGGTTTTCATTACGCGCTCCACCCCTGTCGCCGCCGTCGACAACCAGACTCGAGCGTTGAGCATTGCGGTCGCTGTCGCGAGGGACCCGGACGCTCTCGGCGAAGCGCTGTCAGAGCTGCTGCGTGCCGATCAGGTCTCCATGACATCTGCGGGCGGCACCGTTCTCAAGGTTCCATCCGTTCGGCATGGGGCTCTGTTGTTTTCGCGGGCAGGCGAGCCCTTCACCCCGGCGGAGTCCGCCCGGGCGCACCGGTTGGCTGAACTTGCCGAGGCCGTCGCGCTCAGCCGACTGCGCCGTGAGTAAGAGCCACGTCGAGGTTTCCATACACCCGCAATACACCCCAACTCGTAGGATCAACCCATGCGTGTCTTGGTCGTCGAGGACGAGCCCTACATGGCTGAGGCCATCCGCGATGGGTTGCGCCTCGAAGCGATCGCCGCCGACATCGCCGGTGACGGAAACACCGCCCTGGAGCTGCTGAGCATCAACAGTTATGACATCGCGGTGCTCGACCGTGACATCCCCGGGCCGTCCGGTGACGAGGTCGCCGCGAGCATCGTGGCATCGGGAACCGGCATGCCGATCCTCATGCTGACCGCCGCCGACCGGCTCGACGACAAAGCCACCGGGTTCGAGCTCGGGGCTGATGACTACCTCACCAAACCGTTCGAGCTCCGCGAACTGGTGCTCCGGCTGCGGGCGCTTGACCGCCGCCGCACCCACAACCGGCCGCCGGTTCGCGAGATCGCGGGGCTGCGGCTCGACCCGTTCCGCCGCGAGGTCTACCGCGATGGCCGGTACATCGCCCTCACTCGCAAGCAGTTCGCCGTGCTCGAGGTTCTCATCGGCGCCGAGGGCGGTGTCGTCAGCGCCGAGGAACTCCTCGAGCGGGCGTGGGACGAGAACGCGGACCCATTCACCAACGCCGTGCGCATCACTGTGTCGGCTCTGCGCAAACGGCTCGGCCAGCCGTGGGCCATCGCGACGGTGCCGGGTGTCGGCTACCGCATCGACACCGAAACGGATGCCAGTGGGCACGGCAACACGGATGGCTAGGTCGCCCGGGCTCAGCGTCCGGCTCAAACTCACCCTCAGCTACGCGGGCTTTCTCCTGGTGGCGGGCGGCCTGCTGCTCGCCGTCGTCT
Organism: Mycetocola sp. TRD_SC_2; assembly: GCF_055361225.1. Taxonomy (NCBI): domain Bacteria; kingdom Bacillati; phylum Actinomycetota; class Actinomycetes; order Micrococcales; family Microbacteriaceae; genus Mycetocola; species Mycetocola sp. TRD_SC_2. The sequence goes on from NZ_CM143954.1 coordinate 2,900,034, forward strand.
GGCTGTTCCTCCTCCGCTACGTGCCGAGCAACGCCGGCTGGACCACCAATGGCTTCGTTCCCGGTCGCGACGATCTCGTGCGCGCATTCGCCCCGCCGCTCGCGTGGGCGCTGGTGTTTCTGCTGATCTTCGGCCTGCTCGGCGGCTGGATCCTCGCCGGGCGGATGCTCGCACCCCTGAACAAAATCACAGCAGCAACGCGCGTGGCGGCCACCGGATCGCTGTCGCATCGCATCGCGCTCGACGGTAGGCAGGACGAGTTCCGCGAACTCGCCGACAGCTTCGACACCATGCTCTCGAGGCTCGAGGCGCAGGTCGCTGAACAGCAGCGGTTCGCGGCGAACGCGTCGCACGAGTTGCGCACCCCGCTGGCGATCACGCAGACCCTCCTCGACGTCGCGCTCAGTGACCCGGCGAGCGTCAGCCCCGAACTCCACGAACGCCTCCGCGCCGTCAACGCCCGCGCAATCGACCTGACCGAAGCCCTGCTTGTGCTCAGTCGCGCCGACCAGGGATCCTTCGAGCGGGAACGGGTCGATCTGTCACTGCTCGCGGAGGAAGCATCCGAGACGCTGCTTCCCCTCGCCGAGAAGCACGGGGTGACGATCGAGACTTCCGGCGAGATCGCACCCGCCCTCGGCTCCCCCGCTCTGCTGTTGCAGCTGACCACCAACCTCGTGCACAACGCGATCATGCACAACAACGCCGACTCCGGAACAGTGCGAGTGACCACCACCGCCGGCCCGGAGTTCGCCACCCTTATGGTCGAGAACACCGGTGCTGAGCTCTCCCCGGAACTCGTGTCGACGCTGACCGCACCGTTCCAGCGCGGTGCAGAACGCATCCGCTCACATTCCTCGGGTGTGGGCCTGGGTCTCGCGATCGTGAGAAGCATCACGCGCGCGCACGACGGCATCCTGACCCTCTCCCCGCGGGCAGGCGGCGGACTCCAGGTCACCGTTCAGCTGCCCGTCGCGCCGCGCGCTGACCGCTAGCTGCCGCGCATATCGCGGGCGTATGCAAATGCGCATACGGTCTCGCAACGGCCGCTCACGTTGGCTGGAGACATGTACTCCGCCTCGCCCACCACCTCCCGCGCAGCCCGCCGCCGCCGCACGACCGCCATCGGTTTCACCCTCCTCGTCGCCCTCGTCGTCGCCTTCTTGATGCAACAGATCGTCGCCGCCTCGGCCGATCTCTCCGGTCCGTCCGCCCAGGGAGTTCCGTTCCTCCCGGACGTCGACGCCGAGCTCACCGCCGACGACGGCGCCATCCCCGACGGCCGGGTAGCCTCCGTCTTCGACGACGATCTGCCAACAATCTCGAAGCTCGACCCCGAACTCCTGGCGGCGCTCCGGCAGGCCGCCACCGACGCTGCCCAGGACGACGTCAGCTTCCAGGTCACCAGCGGCTGGCGTTCGCCGGCGTACCAACAGCGACTTTTCGACGACGCGGTCAGGACCTACGGTGCAGAAGAGGCGCCGCGCTGGGCCGCGACACCGGAGACATCCGCTCACATCACCGGGGATGCCGTCGATCTGGGACCCTTCGACGCGACCTATTGGCTGTCACAGAACGGGGCCGCGTACGGCCTGTGCCAGACCTACAGTAATGAGTCGTGGCACTTCGAGTTGCATCCCGAAGCTCTGACCAGCGGATGCCCCGAGATGTACGCGGATGCGTCCGAAGATCCGCGGATGCAGCGATGACCGCCCAGACCGCGAGCCGTCAGTGTTCCTTACTACCGGGCGATTCCCTCGACGTAGGCAGCCAGGTTGCCGAGGGTCTGCTGGCCACCCTCGATCGCACCGTGCTTGGTGATGGCCTCGTCGCGCTGCTCCTGAGTCGGGAACACCGCGAGCATCTCGATTCGGGTCGCCTGCCCCTCTGCCTCAAAGGTTAGGACCGACTCGAACGCATTCGGGTCACCGCGGTACTCGCCATGCAGCATCGCGATGCGCTCCGGCGGGACGATCTCGGTCCACGTGATCCACTCGCTGTAGTCGGTGCCATCGGGCCCGTGCATGACGAAGTCCCACTCGGCGCCGGGGCGGAACTCGAAAGACCTCGTGGTGGTGGTGAACCCTCGCGGCCCCCACCACTGCGACAGGTGCCGCACGTCGGTGAACGCCTCGAACACCAGCTCCCGTGGGGCGTCGATGACCCGGGAGATGACGATCTCGCGGTCGGCCGTGACAGACGGTGCCGTCTCTCCGTGTTCTGTGGTGCTCATCGTTCTTCCTCTCTGTCCTGCTTCAGGGTTTGCACATAGGCGTCAAGCTGGTCGAAGCTCTCGCTCCAGAACTGCTCGAATCCGCCCGTCCATTCGTGGATCGACCGCAGTCCGCCGGCCTCGAGACCGTACACGCGCTGCTTGCCGGATTTGCGGTCACGCACGAGACCGACCTCGCGGAGAACCCGCAAGTGCTTGGACGCCCCCGGTTGCGACATGCCCAGCTCTTCAGCCACCTCCATCGCTGGCCGTTCGCCTGACCGCAGCAGCGTCAGGATCTCCCGGCGCCGGGGTTCGGCTATCGCGTTGAAGACGTCTGAGGTTGTCGCTGCTCGTGCCATGGAGAAAACATATACCCATATGGGTAAGCGTTACAAGATCCTGATTAGGATTGCGACGAATTCAGCGTCACCGGCGCGATTCCCGCCTGACTGACCCAGGTGGCGACGAATCTTTCGATCCGCTTGGCCCGAAGGGCATCGTTGGACGCTGTGATCACCTGGTGGATTGCGAGGTAGCGGTCGGCGCGAGTCAGCGCGGCGAAATGCGCCGCCGCGGCCGGTGACTCGACGAGTGCCGATGCGAGGTCGTCGGGCACCGTGGCATCCGCCTGCCCGGAATACGCGCGGTCCCACCGGCCGTCCACTTTGGCTCGCTCGATCTCGGCGTGCCCGCGCTCGCGCATGCGACCTTCGGCGATCAGCCGGGCGACGATATCGACGTTCCGCTTCGACCAGATCGAGGCTTTGCGGCGCGGGGTGAAATGCTGCAGGTACGTGGTCTCGTCGAGGGCGTTGCGCCGGCCGTCGATCCAGCCGCTGCACAGAGCTTCCTCGAGCGCTTCGGCATAGGTCAGCGACGTCGGCTCCGTCACGCCCTTCTTCGCAAGCACCAGTCGGATGCCATCGGAACTGGATTCGTTCGCGTCGAGCCACGCGCGCCACGCGGCGGCATCCGCAACGACAAGCCGGTCGGACGGGAGCGTGGTATCCATACCGCCCACTGTGGCATCCGTTGCGGTCAGGTTGTGACCTCTACTCGGGCGCTGGCTGCTCCCGCTGGCTGGAGCGAAGCGAAGCCGAGGGCCGTCAACAAGCGAGTCCCGCCACCCTCACACGTTCAGGTCGTAGACCAGAACCTCAGCCGCCCAGGTGCCGATCATCTCTTTCACCGGTTCGTGCTCCGGGTGCGGCAGGTACTCATCCCGTGCCGTCTCACTTGCGAAGGTGATCGCCAGTGCCCACTCGAAACCGTGTTCCCTGCCCTCTGGGCTGGAGCTCGGCCCTGAGCCGATGCTGAGGATCCCCGGGATCCGGTCGGGCAGCGCGTTGACCGCGCCGGTCAGCCGGTCGAGGTCGTCCTTTGCCGGAGGCGAGTTCCAGCGGACGAGCACCATGTGCAGAACGTTCGAAGATGTCATGAAGCAATTCTGCCCTCAAGCGCCGGCTCAGCGTCAGTACGTTGAACGGCGGTCAGGAGCCGAGGCGTACCGTCCGTATTCCGGCCGAGCCACCCGTGAAGGATCAGCACGAGCGCCGTTCCAGAAAGCAGGCCGTCGGCGATCCCGGCGGGCAGCAGGAAGATCATCAGCACGAGAGTGACGACGCAGTTGATCAGGGAGAGGGCGAGACCCCATAAGCGGTTCCTCCAGAGCGCAACGGCGCCGGTCACGCGAAGCGCGGCGAACACCCCACTCATCGCCATCATGAGATACAGGTTGTCCTGCAGGTAGGGGAGCGCGAAGATGTCCGCCCGCTCAGTGAGAACGCCCTGCGGGATGCCGCTCACGATCAGGATGACGACTCCCAGAACGACGAGGCCCTCCATGAGCACACCCTGCGCGAAAAGTAACCCAGACGCCCACCGCAGTTCGCGGTTTGCCCGCGGTCGATTCCCCATGTCGCAAACGTAGCGCAGGCGGCGGAACAAACGGGATCGACGTCCGCACGAGGCCTCGGCCCGTATCCAAAGTCCTTATGCCGCCCCGGACGAACCAGGATGCTCCGCCCCCGTCGCGATACGCGCGGCCGTTGACGAGATGGTGGCGAAAGCTGACCGCAACTCGGGAGGGTCGATCACGGTCAGCGGTTTGTTCAAAAGCAGCAGCCATCGCGCCATCGCGTCGTAGCTGTCGGCACCGGCGGTGACGATCGAACTCCCGCCGGGCTCGTCGACGATCGTTCCCCACGCGGGAGAGATCCAGGCGGCCACGTCGGACATCGGCGCGTGAACCCGGACCGTGCCCGAGACCTGCTGCATTCCTGTGCCGATCTGGCGTGTGACGTATGCGTCCAGATCCGGTGGGGGTTGGCGTGGGTAGTTCGGCACTGACGTGATCACCGGTTCAGTGATGCGGTCCACCCGGAGCGTACGCCACTCTCCGCGGTCGGTGGCGAAAGCGACGAGGTACCAGCGGTTCATGGTGTGGACGAGGTGAAACGGTTCCACACGCCGAGGACTGCTCGCTCCAGAGTGCCGCTCATAGACGCAGGTCACCTGCCGGCGGCTGCGGCACGCCTTCGCGAGGAGCAGGAGGGTGTCGATCGACGTTGATGTCGCCGAAGCTCCGATCAGGTTCCCCAGCTCGAGATTGCTGGAGTGGTCCGTGAGCGCCGCGACCGCGGCCTGGAGCCGTTGCGGCATGGCGGCGCGAATCTTGCCGAGCGCGCTGAGGGCGTCGGCGGCATCGGTTGAGCTCTGCCCGGTCGCGGCGTCCTGGAGCGCGACAACGGTGGCGACCGCTTCAGCTGCATCGAACATCAACGGCGGAAGCGCAGCCCCGGCTTCGAGCTCGTAACCACCACCTGCTCCATGAATCGTCGCGATGGGGTAGCCGAGCTGCCGGAGTCGCGTCACATCCCGTCGCACCGTGCGTTCCGTGACCGCGAGTTCGTCAGCGAGCTGGGCTGAGTTCCAGCTGCGGGAGCGTTGCAGCATGGCCAGGAGGCGAAGCAGCCGTTCGGAGGTTTCCCACATGATGCCACTCTCCACCAGATACCGGACAAGAGCTGTCCGGGAGTGCTCCTACCTTGGCACCAGTTCGGCACATCCGCCGGACCTGATCAGAGGGAGCCACACATTGTCAGCACCGATCCCCACCTCGGCCATTCACGAGATCGTGCTCGGTCGGTACCGGAAAGACCACACCGTTTCGCCGTCAGAGTGCCTCGTGACCAGAGAGGCAGCATCCCGGACTCTTGCCCCGGGTGAGGTTCGGGTGCGGAACGACTTCATGCAGGTCACCGCGGTGATGGCGGATCTCATGACGGAGCATCCCGGCCTGCCGATGCCCCCATACGAGCTCGAAACACCGCTGTGGGGTGGAGCGACCGGAACTGTCGTCGAGTCGGCCGCCGACACGCCCGTCGGCACGGTCGTCACTCACATGAGTGGCTGGCGTGAGGAGACGGTTGGCGCCGCCGAGTCGTTCTGGCCGGTACCGGTCGACGTGCTCCCCGGGGCGGAATACGTTTTGAACCAGGGTGTCACCGCGTATCACGGCATCGTCGATGTGGCCCAGGTCACGGATGGAGACGTGGTCTTCGTCAGCGGAGCCGCTGGTGGAGTGGGCTCCCTGGCCGGACAGATCGCCAAGGCATCCGGGGCGAGGCTCGTGATCGGTTCCGCCGGCTCCGCTGCGAAGACCGCCTACCTCGTCGACGAACTCGGCTTCGACGCCGCAATCAACTACCGCTCGGGGGATGTTCTCGGGGAGCTGCGGAGGTTGGCGCCGGAAGGCATCGACGTTTTCTTCGACACGGTCGGTGGTGAGCAATTTGAAGCGGCCGTCCAGGCTGCGGCGCCAGGTGCCCGATTCGCGCTGTGTGGCGCGCTGGCCGGACAGGTCGACGGCGGCCAGGGCGGCAGTCCACGGTTGGACATCATGACCGCCATCGTGAAGCAACTGGAGATCAGGCCCTTCTCGACCTATCACACGCCCGAGCAGATCCGGGCGTGGAACGAGCACTACGGGATGTGGCTGAGCCAGGGAAAGATCGTTTTTCCGCACACCATGGTCGACGGCGGCCTCGCCGCCGCGCCGGAAGCTCTCGACGACCTTCTCAGCGGAGCGTTTCGCGGGAACGTCGTGGTGAGGCTCAGCCGCCCGTGAGAAAGCACGGGTCAGATGCACCGCCGCCGCCGCAAGAATCGCCACTAGTCCGGTGGCTCGCGGTGTCGGCGATCCGCAGCAACGTCTTATCGGCACTCGAGAAGACCTCGAGCATTCCCGAGCTCACTGACCGCGAATGAGCGTCCAAGCGGCTCTTAGCTCGCGGCGTCCTCGAGCACCGGCTCGGCCGGTGTCGGGCTGACGTCACGCTGCGGCAGGAACATCCCGCCGACGAACACGCCGACGAGGATCAGTCCCCAGATGACGGCGGCGGCCCCGCCGCCGACGAGGAACGGGAAGTTCCACACCGAGATCGCGAGCACCCCGAGTAGGCCGATGCCGCCGAGGACCGACGCGACGGTTACCCAGCGCGACGGCGCTTCTCCGGCCTGCCCGCGGTGCTTCGCGGCAAAGGCGAGCACGGCGAAGCTCGTCAGTGCCATCATCCAGATGACCCCGACCGCACCGGCGCCCGAGTACCAGGTGTAGATCTGGAGCACCGGATCGAACTGGGCGAGAGCCGAGCCGATCACGACGACGGATGTGATGCCGCTGACCCACAGGGATGCCTGCGACGGTGCGCGGTGCTTGGGGTGCACGGTCGCGAGCTTCTGCGGCAGGACTCCGCGCTGGCCGAGGGTGAAGAGGTAGCGGGTGACGATGTTGTGGAACGCGAGCATGCACGCGAACATGCTCGTCACGACGAGGACCTGCACGATGTCGCCGACGATCGGTGCGATCACCTCACCGGCCAGGCCGACCACGACACTGTCGGGGTTTGCGGAGGCGGTGGTGACAGCATCCGTGCCGCCGAGTCCGGAGATGACGAGCCACGACGAGACGAAGTAGAGCAGTCCGACCGAGATCACCGCGATATACGTCGCCCGCGGCACGGTCTTCTCGGGGTTCTTGGCTTCGTTGCGGAACACGGCGGTGGCTTCGAAACCGAAGAACCCGAGGAAGGCGAAGAGCAGCCCGAGGCCGGGAGCGCCCGAGAGTGCTTCGGCTGGGCTGAACGGGGTGGTGGTGAGCTCGCGTCCCGAGAACAGAACGCCGAGGTCGATGGCGATCACGGCGACGACTTCGAGCACGAGCACGACGCCGAGGACCTTCGCCGACAGGTCGATGCTGCGGAAGCCGAGGAGTCCGACGATGAGCAGCATGACCGCGGAGATCAGCCACCAGGGCAGCTGAAGGCCGGTCCACAGTTCGATGAGGTTGCCGGCCTGCACCCCGAGGTAGCAGGTCATCGAGACCGTGAGCAGCACGTAGCAGAGCAGCGCGATCGACGCGGTGCCAAGCCCGGCCCGGCGGCCCAGGCCGCGGTGCACGTAGGAGTAGAACGCGCCAGCGTCGGGCACGCGCGGGGTCATCCAGGCGTAGCCGACCGAGAACAGCAGCAGGATGACCGTCGCGACGAGCACCATCAGCGGTGCGCCGATCGACCCGGACACGGTGAGGATCAGCGGAAAGTTCGCCGCCACCACGGTGATCGGCGCGGCGGCCGCGATCACCATGAAGACAATTCCGGGCACGCCCAGCCGGCGGTTCAAAGTGGTTTCTTCCACGGTTCTTTCCTTATGTGTTGAATCTGATGCCGCTGATCGAGTGTTCCTAAACTCGCTGATCGAGTGCGCAGCGAGCGAAGCGAGCCGCTCCCCCACTCGCTGATCAAGTACGCAGCGAGGGAGTGAGTCGCTCCCCCACCCCGCTGATCGAGTAGCGCAGCGAGCGAAGCGAGCCGCGTGTATCGAGATCGCCCTAGATCGCGGCAATACTCCACGACGCGAACGTGACGCCGCCCGGCTGCAACACGAGCAGGTCCTCACCGGAGTTGAAGGCATCCGGCGGGCAGGTCATTGGTTCGACGGCGAGGCCGATCCGGCTGGGCTTCGGCGCCTCCTGGTCGGCGGTGTGCACCTGCACCCACTTGCATGAGGTATCCCAGCGCATGCGAACACCGGTTCCGGATGCCGCGGTGACCTGCACCTCGGCGGTCCGGTTCTCGTTGCGCACCAGTCCGGTGAACGCGTGATCGATGAAGGTGTCGGCGATGACGCGGGGTTCGCGGAAGTCGAAGGTTCCGCCTGACTCGGTGGCAACATCCGCCAGCTCGATTGGGATGAGGCGGTCTTCGGTGACGGTGAGCACCTGTTCGGCGGGAAGGAGGAGGGTCCAGTCGTCGACGGTTCCCTCGCCGGCGACGAGGTAGGGGTGCGGGCCGGTGCCGAACGGGGCGGGTGCGGTGCCGGTGTTGCGGGCGGCGACGGTGGTGTGGAGGCCGTCGGCGTCGAGGACGAACTCCACTCGCACCTGGATGCGGAACGGGTAGCCCTCCTGCGCCTCCACCGTGGTGGCGAGCATGACGCGGTCTTCGGCTTCGTCGAGGGCGATGAAGTCGTGCCAGGCGACGAGTCCGTGCAGGGCGTGGCCGCGCTTCGGTTCGGTGAGGGCGAGTTCGAAGTCGGTGCCGTCGAAGCTGTATTTTCCGTCGACGACGCGGTTCGGCCACGGCGCGAGGGTGGCGCCGCGGTAAGCGGGGCGCACCTCATCGGCGTCGTAGGGAACGACGAGGTCGCGGCCGTTGTGCTGCAGTGACCGCAGTGAGGCGCCGATGCTGGCGATGGTGGCGGTGTATTCGCCGCTGGTGAGCTCGAACTGCGTTCCGGAGAGAGGGGTGGTCATGACTCATATTCTGCCGGGTGTTGCGGCGTTCCGTGTCGCACCGACGCCGTACTCCATCGGCACAGAACGGAGAAGCTCAGGGCGCAACGCCGGAAACGGCCATCTGGGACGCGTTGGCGACATTGCGCCACACCCGCGCACCCGTTGATAAATGGCCAGTCGGAACTCAATGGTTGAGCTCAATCCGATGCGGACGTATCCCGCGCGCGGCGCTACACGAGCTGAAACATGTGGCTCCTACCGAACAAGATTTGGGAGCGGTCACCGACTCAGCCTCCGACGATCGAGTCGGAACTCTAGATCGTCGAGATATTCACAAGCGAGCATGCCTTGAGCTCCGAGCAGCGCCCGACTGATACGTGAACAAGGACCATGTTCTCCGACACAGAGAGATAAAATTAGCTGCCTCAATCGGCACGGTTGTGTCGATATACCTCACCGCAGCAAATCATCGGCAACGCTAAAAACTACTTGAAAAACCTTCGCATGCGATCGTACTGATCCGCCGCCTCGCGAACTTCTCGCGAGTCCACTTCTAGGCGTTCTCTCCAGAGGTGGTCGAAATTGAGCTCATTGTCGTCGTTTTCGCTTTGATCCTTCGTCGCCTCGAACGGCACGCCATTCGGAGTGAATCCAATCATTCGAGCACCTCCTTCAGGGATTTCTTCATGCTACTCCGCTCCTACGTCATGAGGTCAGGTTGACGCGAAAGCCCGGCCCGATCGACCGCCATCGCAGCGGAGAGAAACCATGCATATGCAAGAAGCATCTCCTCGTCAGTGGACGCAAGCGAGTCACCTCGCGAGGACGTCGCCATCAGCATACCCACCACGTTTTCAGCTCCGGCGGTCTTCCGGTCCCTCAGCACGGGCACCGCAAGGAGTGTCCTGTAAATCTCACTGTTCGCACTGGAGACACCGAGCGCTTTGGCGAAAGCGGTCCCGCGCACATCGGCCCGGAAGAAAGCCTTCCCAGCCCCAATGTCTTCGATCAAGTTCTTTAGCGTGGCGTCGCCACTCCTGGCGGAAAGCGTCGCCTTCAGTTCGAGTGGGTTGTTGTTGGTGCTCGCCTTGCGTTCGAGGCGGCTTCCACCTTGGCGAGCGAGCAATTCGTAGTACGACACTTCGACGTGGTCCACATCTTGAACACCGCTTCTCTGCGTCGAATTGAACCTCGCGCGGAAGTAATTCATACATTCATTGAGCGAGTGATGCCGGTAGGTGTTGGTGACGGAGCCCTCGGAAACCTCCTCCACCTTTGAGACTAAGTTGGAGGCGCGGGACTGCATTCCTCGAAGCGCAATGCTCAACTCGACATTGTGTTTCACGTTCAAATCTAAAGCACGAAGGTGGACGAATCCCTTAGCAACCGGCGGCGGAAGAACGATGAGTACCGCCGCGGTGACTAGTACCCAAAGCTTGTGATCATCCACGAAGGACGTTACCGGCCATTTGGAGTCAAGGAGATCCAATTCGAGCACCCCGAGTGTCGCAGTCCCAAAGACCACGATTAGCGTCTCCCACGAAACGAAGAAACCAACCTTCTGCTTCAGAGATTCCCATTTGAGACGCTTCGGGTGTTTGATCACGGGATCAGCATATGGTTGAGAACCTTCCTCCTGGCCCATCAGTCAGATCTCGAAAGCGAGATTGACGAATACGCTCCGTGGAACCGAGCCGGCACGCACACCACAAACCCGGAGGGTCGAGATGAAACAACTTGCGGTCGAATCAAAATGTGGCCTCCCAAGCGCGGCGACGACGGCCTGCAGCGCGCATCTACCTTCGTTAGCTCAGTTTCGCCGTAAGGCCCGAGTTTGGTCCTGGCGGGAGACCAAGTACACGGTCCACCGTCACATCCGCCCGAAGCTCTACCAGCAAATCGGCCGGGTCCAGAATTCGCCCGACGTGAGATTCAGATTCAGGCCTCGGCCTACTCGAGAAGCGACCCCGGTATATTTCCAACTGCTCACCTTCGCTTTCGGCTCGGGCTGCAAGACCGCGGAGATAGAAGCGGTTGAATTCCCCCTCGGCCAGAGTGCTGGGCGCGTTGATGGGTACCTTCTTCACGTATGGCACGCCGTTCCGCTGGCTCTGCTCCTGAGTGTTCAGTACACCGGGAGTCGATAACCACTGTGCCAACGAGTCGTCGTTTCCTGAAAGCAGGGCGTCCCGTAGCTGGCTCGGCCATTCGGCCCTGCCTACAGCGCTCAACCTCGGGCTCATGTATAGGGATCCTGATTGAATATCTCCTTCCAGCTCTTCGAGCATGCATGCTCTCGTTGTCGAATCGAGAGACTCGTAGTGCAACCCCATCCCGCTTCCTTTCTACCGATTTAGATGTGTGGTCAATTGACGATTACGGTGAGTCTGCCGCACCGGCTCCTTAAAGGTTGAAACTCGTCGTACCCAGATCGGGGGTGAGATAGCCAGCCGTACCTTCGCGTAGTCCACTCTGGATTCCGCCAGCGAAGTTCGCGCAGGACGCATCTTTTCTGTCGCGCGGCATTACCGGTACCTTCCGGCGTATAGGCGCCAACACACGCTTCCTTCTCAAGTTCTGGGTCTAGTCCGTACAGTTTGAAAGCTCAGTTCAACCCCGCGGACTGTGCCCAACCGGTCACGGTGACAGCACCTCCGGTGATATCCGTATCGATCTGCACCTTCTGCCGCTCCGCACCGTGGTGGGATGCGACGTGGAGCCAGCCGGCGGCATCCAACCCCTGAGTGGGCATCGCACTCCAGGCGAGCGTCGACACTACGGATGCCCCGGGCAGCACCTCGATCCGCGTCACACCGGGATCCTCGCTGAGCATCGCGCCGCCGTGGTCGACGCTCACGTCGAGCGCGTTGCTGTACTCGTCGGCGAACGCGACATCCGGGTAGCTCTCCACGATGCACGGCGCATCGCTGACGTTCGTTGCCCGCATGACGAGGGCGCGGCTGCCGGCGGCGGCATCCGGCTCCCCCGCGGTCATCTCGAGCTGTCCGCTCGTGCACCACAGCGGGTCGATCTGCCAGTCGCCGAGTGCGACCTGAGGCACCGGGGTTCCGACCGGGGCGGGTTCCGCGACCGGTTCGGCCGGGATCTGCGCCTGCACCGCGGCGAGCGCCAGCGGAGAGGCGACGGTCAGCCCGACGGCCGCGAGAAGGAACAGGAAGATCGCGGGGATGGCGATCATCCGGCGGGCGAAGACGCGGCGTTCCGGCCGCCCGGCGTTGTCGAGGGCGACGGCGATCAGTGCGGGAATCCAGCCGAACAGTAGCCCCCACTGCGCCGCCCCGGCGACGCGTTCGGCGAAGAGACCGAACGGCGTCTGCTGCTGCACGAGTGCGTTGACGAGTTCGACGACGACCGGGATCGCCGGAACCAGAAACCCGGATGCCACGGCGCACAGCCAGTAGGCGGCGAATGCAGTCGCGGTGTTTCCTGGCTGTTGGCGCCGGACAGTGCCGCGAGGGCAGCGTAGGCGGCAAAGATGTCGAGCATCGACAGCGCGATCATGGTGCACACCCACGGTGCGGGAGCGGTGAGTTCCTGCACCGGAATCGCCTCGGGCGCAGCGATGACGAGGACGTGTCGCACCGGGCCGGAGAGCCGCCGCTTGCCAACCAAAGAAGGGCAGCCACGATGGCGGGGACTGCTGCTCTAATCAGGCGCAACTGGGCAAGATAGCGATCCCGAACGCGGCTCGCGCGACACCGAAGCAAGTCGGAGACGGGCGTCGTCAACTCTGGTTGCGGAAATTCCGCTCGCTCAGCCGACCCCGGCGACGGTGCGCACCTGCGCGGTAGGAGACGAGCTCCAGTCGTCAACGGTTCCCTCATCGGCAAAGAGGTGGGCTCAGCCTGAAGCCGAACAGAACCTGGCGCGGTTCCGATGCTGCGGGCGGTGCCGGTCTTGCCCGGGCCTCAGCGTGTCGAGAAGGCCTCGTCAACGGCGATAGATCTCGTTTCCCCAGTCGGGGGTGGCGCGGCGGCGGCATAGTCCCTGAGCCCGACACTAAGCTGGCGACGTGTCCCGCTTTTCCCAGCTCATCAAGCACGTAGAGCGCCTGAATTCACAGCTCGCTTCCGATCTCGAACAGGCGTTCAACGAGGCCAATGGCCCGCGCCGCGTCGGTCTCTACTTCGAGCCGCACGCGCCTGAAATCGTTCAGATCTCGTCACGACCTGTTCGCAAAGGCGACAAGGTAAAGTTCATCCCCGAGCGCGGCACAGCCGTGGACGTCGATACCCGAACCTGGCGCGTAGCAACAATCAATAAGGCCGGAGGCACCCCCACGGCCCACCTGATTGAGCACGTTCCCGAGGGAGACGTCGGGCAGACCGAACCGGATACTGAGATCCGCGCGATCGAAGACCTAGTTGTCGTTGCCGAGTTTAGGGACCCCATTTATCCTGGCCTGGTCTCGACGGGCAAAATCGAACGCGGAAACGACAAGCCATTTCACACCCTCATCAATAGCGAGAACTTCCACGCCTTGCAGACATTGCTTTATACGCATGAGGGCAAGATCGACGCTATCTATATCGATCCGCCATACAACAGCGGTGCACGCGACTGGAAATACAACAACGACTATGTTGACGGCGAGGACATCTACCGCCATTCGAAGTGGCTGGCTTTCATGGAACGCCGGCTCGAGCTCTCAAAACGCCTGTTGAACCCGGACGGTTCAGTGCTCATCGTCACAATCGACGAAAAGGAGTACCTCCGGCTCGGGTTGCTTCTCGAACAGACTTTTCAGGACGCGACCATACAGATGGTGTCGAGCCAGATCAATCCGAAGGGCACCGGACGCTCAAATGAATTTAACCGCGTCGACGAGTACCTGTTCTTCGTTTGGCAAGGGGACGCGACGCTGGGGCGACTACCAGCGGACGTCGAGGGCGCGACTGCTGCCGAGGTGGAGCAAAAGCTTCCCTGGGACACGATGCGGCGCCGCAATCTTGCAAGCGTCCGTGGGCGGACTGGCCCTGGCGCCTGCGGGCCCAACCAGTTCTATGCCATCCATATCGACCAAACCACTGGCCGCATCGTTGGCAGGGGAGATCCCATCCCAACTTCAATGATGATCACCGACTACGTCCCGCCAGCCGGCACTATCGCAGTTTTTCCGGTGAGAGATGACGGAACCGAGATGAACTGGAGCCTCACAGACATCGCCTTCGATCAGCGATGGAGTAACGGCTACGTGCGTGCAGGCAAACCGACACCGGACCGGCCTCAGCCATACCTAATTCAGTACTTGACCAGTTCGACTATCAAGGCACTCGAGGGAAATGCAGAAGCGCTCGCAGAGCGGGCTCCAGACGGTTCGGTCAAAGGCACGATCCGCGTTTCAACCGCGAGGATCCCTCGCACGCAATGGTCCATGCAATCGCACAATTCTGAGCATTACGGAACCTCGCTCGTGAAGGCGCTGCTGGGCGGCCGATCCTTCCCGTTCCCGAAGTCGCTGTACGCGGTGGAAGACTCATTGAGGCTGTTCCTCGCGGGCAAGCCCGACGCCATCGTTCTTGACTTCTTCGCTGGTTCCGGGACAACCGCGCATGCCGTGATGCGGTTGAACAAGCAGGACGGCGGACGACGTCGTTCGATCTCGATTACCAACAATGAGGTCGCTGTCGACGAGCAAGTACGCCTCCGGACGGAGGGTTTACGCCCAGGGGACCCTGGTTGGGAACGCTTGGGCATTTGCGACTACATCACTAAGCCCCGCATCTCAGCCGCGATAACGGGTTCCACGCCAGCGGGTAACCCAGTCAAAGGCGAGTATCGTTTCACCGACGTTTTCCCGATGGCAGACGGTTTCGAGGAGAACGTCGAGTTCTTCACCCTCACGTACGAGACACCTCGCATGATCGCCCACAATCGGTCGTTCGAGGCGATCGCGCCGCTTTTATGGTTGCGTGCTGGCGCCGAAGGTACGCGGATCTGCGATGTGCCGGCTGCGGGATTTGCCGTCGTGGATACATATGGTGTGCTCTTTGAACTCGATCGGTCGCGCGCATTCATAGACGCGTTCAGGGCACAACAGACAGCTCGGATGGCGTTCATCGTGACAAATGACGACCGAGAGTTCCAACTCGTGTGTAGCGAATTACCCTCACACGCCGAGCCCGTCCGCCTCTATGAATCATATTTGACCAACTTCACAATCAACTCGGGGAGTGCTTCGTGAAATTCACGCTCAAGGACTACCAGGAGGACGCCGTCCGCGACGCTCTGGGCAATCTCTCTGATGCACGCGATTACTTCCATGGTGCTCGCTCCCGAACCTCAGCTTTTTCGCTGTCGGCCGTCACAGGTGCTGGCAAGACCGTTATGGCGGCGGCGATCATCGAAGCTTTGTTTCACGGAAACGAGGACCTCAATTTCGAGGCTGAACCGGGCGCGGTCGTCTTGTGGTTCACCGATGACCCATCGCTCAATGAACAGACTCGGTTTCGAATCCTTCAGGCGTCCGACGAAATTCCGTATTCGCGATTGAAAGTGATCGGCAGCAATTTCAGCGAGCCACGTCTTGAGGCGGGCAACGTGTATTTCCTCAATAGCCAAAAGTTGTCCGCCCGATCCTGGCTAGTACGTGGTGGCACTGAGACCAATTCTGAAGACATGCTCATCCCGCCGGACAACCAAGCCCAGACGTTCTGGGACATCCTGCGCAACACGATCGAGGATCCGAACCTCACCTTGTATGTGATCCTCGACGAGGCCCACCGCGGTATGCGCAAGCGAAGCAAGACTGAGCGCGTTGAGAAATCCACCATCGTTCGCCGACTCATCAACGGCGAGGCAGGAGCTCCTGCCGTGCCGATAGTGATGGGTATAAGCGCGACAGTCGACAGGTTCAACGCCGCCATGAACGAGTCAAGCGGTCGGACCATTCTCCCCGCCGTCGCAGTGGACGCGGCGCGGGTCCAAGAGTCCGGGCTCCTCAAAGACGATATCCGCCTTCATTTTCCGGCGGAGGCCGGCAGATTTGACACCGTGCTACTGCGGCGTGGAGTCAAGCAAATTCGCGAATCCGACCGCCTCTGGGCCGAATACGAGAAGAACCAGCACGCCGGTGGCAATCCGGTCGTGCCGTTACTCGTCGTGCAGGTTCCCAATACCCCGAGCGACGCCATGCTGGTCGAGGCTGTGCAGACCATTTTCGACGAGTGGCCGCAGATCACCGGCTCAAGTATCGCCCACGTCTTCGGCGATCACAGTGACCTAAACATTGGTGGGCACTTGATTAAGTATGTCAGCCCAGAGCACGTGCAAGAGCGGGTTGCTGTCCGCGTGCTGCTCGCGAAGGACGCGATTAGCACCGGCTGGGACTGTCCACGTGCGGAGGTTTTGGTCTCGTTCCGCCCTGCAAGCGATGACACCCACATCACGCAACTTCTCGGTCGGATGGTACGCACGCCCCTCGCTCGTCGTGTGCCCGGTAACGATCTCCTTAATTCGGTCGAGTGCATACTGCCATTCTTTGCGAAGGACACCGCCTCCCGCGTTGTGCGGCTACTCCTCGGGGGCTCCGACGGCGATGACGATTCTGGCGGGAGCGGTGGCTCTGGCGGCGGAGAAGGGCGCCGGGTACTCATCGGACCTATCGATATGCAACCCAATGAGAGGATCAGCGCCGAAGTTTGGGACACGTTCGATGAGCTTCCCTCCGAGACACTCCCACGCAGGGGAGCGCGGCCGGTATCCCGCCTGGCAGGCCTTGCGCAGGCGCTCGCGTTCGACGGCATCCTGCCCGGGGCAACACGGCTCGCTTACGACAAGCTTTTGGCGAAACTCGACGGCATTGCTGCTGAACACGAAAAGAACCTCCTCGCAGCTCGCGAAGCCATCAGTACCGTCAACGGCACAACTCTCGTAGCGTCCATCCGGACGGGGCGCATCGATGACGGAGATGGGTTCAGCGATGTCGCCGACGAGCGGGCAGTAGAGGCCGAGTACCGCGCGGCCGGACGTGTGCTGGGCAGAGAGCTCGCCGCTCGCTATGCGGAGCGCGTTGCTGACCGGATAAGTGACGAGGATGAAGCTTTCTACACCGCGCATCTCACTACGGCTGCGCTTGCCCGGATTCCCGGGGTGGCCGAGGAACTCGACCGAACCGCCACCGCGCTGGCTGAGGAGTGGCTTCGCGAATACCGCATACCGATCAAGGCCTTGGCAGACGAACGAAAGCCCATTTACTCGGACCTCACTTCGATGTCGGCCCTGCCGCAAACCATTCCGCTGGTGCGCCCGAAAGTGCGCACCGAGTCGACCGAGGACCTGGACGGCAATGCCGTTATTAGTCGCGAACATCACCTAATGAGCGACGTAGACGGGAAATTCCCGATCGGTGCACTTGGATCCTGGGAACGCGAAGTACTAGATCGAGAATTGCCCCACGCCCTCGCCTGGTACCGCAATCCGGCTCGCTCTGACGACGCGCTTGCCATCGCTTACACCGACGCGAAAGGCGCCTGGCGCAGGCTGTTCCCCGACTTGATTCTGTTTCAACAAGTCGCGAACATCATTCGTCCTTCAATAGTGGACCCGCACTGGCATGATCTACCCGATGCTCTCCCGAAACTCCGTGGGTTGGCTAGGTATGCTGCGGAGTACGGTGACGCATTCCATCGAATCGAAGCGGTCTCGAAAGTTGACAACAATCTCCGCGTGCTCGACATTACAGACGAGGGCGTTCGCGTGGCCATTGCGCAGGCCAGCTCCGCCGACGACCTCTACCGTGGAGACGCAGCGAGAGACTATTGAGCCGGATCGATTTGTCGGATGTAACCGTTTCGTGCTGCGGAGGTCGACTGGGTTTAGTGCCCGGACTTGAAATCCACCCACTCGGTCGCGAGGAGGTCCCCGGGACGACGCTCGAGCGGCGCGACTCGCAGTTGCTTGCGGTTTTGCTGAATCCGCCCAGCGCTTCAAGCGGGGCGCGATCACTAGGGGCCGTTCGCCGAGCAGCTCACGTTCTCGGTTACAAAACGGTTGCGGTCACGAACCTTTTCGCTGAGCCCACTCCCACCGTCGTCGAACTAAACCAGATAGCCATGATTCGAGAGGCTTGGCCCGAAGTGCAAGAGCAGCTTGGCAGGCAACTGCGAACCATGGATGGAGTGCTTGCAGCGTGGGGCATTTCGGGCACTTCGGGCCGAATGCAGAAGATTCGAGACGAGCGTGCGGCGTGGGTGTTGGCGGAGGCCGCCCGCTACGGCCACGAACTTATCTGGACGGTAGGAGGATCGCCGCGACATCCATCGCGATGGCACCAGTTCGTTGCTGACAAACATGGTCGCACCACCGGTGGCACTTTCGACGCGCGTTTGAAGCAGGTCCTCGTTGCAGCCCCCGCTGAAAGCATCGTGAAAGGACCTCCCTACCCCGAATGAAATCTCAGCAGACTCCCACGCATCGTCCCGGCAGGTCGCCGAGCGGGGAGAGTTGCCAGTCCCAGTCCGTTGGGTGTCAAAAACGTGCACTCTCGCTTTACGCTGCGTGTTGGGCGCACCGCTGCATTGGGCAAAGAAACAAGAACCCTTCGCTATCGAGCAAATGCACGGCGACCTGCTCTAGCTGGTATGGCAGACCTGACACAGCCTCTTTCACTTGCAGGATCGCACGCTCCATAGTCATCTGCTCGACTGCGCACTTTGCGACCATCTGCATTCTCACATCGAACGCGTATCGAAGCGCCAGCGCATTGGGAATACGTGCGCGACGTCGCCCGTTGGCGTGGATGATGCGTACGCATTGACTTTCGACTGAACGGATACGGCAATGGCTCAGCACCTCGAACTCGGACTCGACACCTTCGGCGACGTCACCGTCGACAACACCGGCGAACGCCAGAGCGACGCCCAGGTGATCCGCGACGTCATCGCCCAGGGCGTGCTCGCCGACTCGGTCGGCATCGACTTCATCGGCGTCGGCGAACACCACCGCGACGACTACGCCGTCTCCGCCCCCGACATGGTGCTCGCCGCGATCGCCGGCCAGACCGAACGCATCCGTCTCGGTTCCGCCGTCACCGTACTCTCCAGCGACGACCCGATCCGCGTCTTCGAACGCTTCTCGACACTGGATGCCGCCAGCAACGGCCGCGCAGAAGTCATCCTCGGTCGCGGATCGTTCACCGAGTCATTCCCGCTGTTCGGCTTCGACCTCGCCGACTACGAGACCCTGTTCAACGAGAAGCTCGACCTCTTCGTGCAGCTGCTCAAGGAAAAGCCGATCACCTGGTCCGGAAGCCACCGCGCACCGCTCACCAACCAGGACGTCTTCCCGAAGACCGAGTCCGGCCGGCTCACTACCTGGATCGGTGTTGGCGGATCACCGGAGTCTGTCGTGCGGTCGGTGCGAACCGGCATCCCGATGATGTTGGCGATCATCGGTGGCGACCCGGGCCGGTTCCTGCCGTACGTAGAACTGTATGGGCGGGCGTCGGAGCAGCTCGGACTTCCGCAGATGCCGCTCGGCGCCCACTCCCCCGGACACATCGCCGCCACCGACGCGGAGGCGCGCGAGCAGCTGTGGCCGCACTTCCGTGCGAACCGGAACCGGATCGGTGCCGAACGTGGCTGGCCGCCGGTAACCGAGACCGAGTACGTGAACGAGATCGAGCACGGCTCGCTCTACGCGGGGTCGCCGGAGACGGTGGCGCGGAAGATCGCGGCGACGGCGCAGACGCTGGGGCTGGACCGGTTCGACCTCAAGTACTCGAACGGGCCGATGCCGCACGATCAGCTGATGACGAGCATCGAGCTGTATGGCACGCAGGTGATTCCGATGGTGCGGGAGTTGCTCGCGTAGATCGGCAAGCTACCGGTCCCCCATTTCCGGGGACATTTGGTCCAAGTATATTTTAAGCCCATTTGACTGCAATAGCCTGACGCTAATCTCGAAAGGACCGGCCGCCATGGCACTTGCACTGAACGAGCTGCTTGCTTCGACCGCCGAACGCACGCGCATCAAATTCTCGAAGCAGCCCGAAGTCGAGCTCAAAGACAAATCGTTCGACGTGGAGAAGCTCCCCGTCGATGCGGCTCGATGGCACAGGCTCACGGACGTGGTAGCCGTCTTCTTCGATTTGAAATCGTCAACTGAA
Source organism: Mycetocola sp. TRD_SC_2 (assembly GCF_055361225.1). Lineage (NCBI taxonomy): Bacteria > Bacillati > Actinomycetota > Actinomycetes > Micrococcales > Microbacteriaceae > Mycetocola > Mycetocola sp. TRD_SC_2. Next base: position 2,920,173 of record NZ_CM143954.1, read on the forward strand.
CTTGAGCGAAAACGGTCACCAGCCAGTACGGCCAGCATCTACGACGCGGGCGTAGGTGGCGCGGTCAAAGTCCTTGAGCAGGTGGAAGCCAACTTTGTGGACATCCAGGGTGACGGCGGATTTGGGCTCTTTTGGGGCGACCTTCGGTATGAGAGGGCCATGTGTGCAGCAATCACGATCCACACCTTCTCCGCTGACTTCACCGCCCAGCTTGAGAGCAAGTGGCCCGATGCCCCGTCAACCGGATTTAAATTGGGAGTCGCTAGTGGTCCGATCCTTGCGAAACGCGTCGGACTGGCACGACACCTCGACCTCCAGGAGCCGGTCTGGGCGGGTCGCGCGGTCAACTATGCCGCCAAGGCGGCACAACAAACCGATCCCGAGCGCATCATGGTTACGGGTGCAGTGTGGGACGCGATAGAGGATAACGACTTTCTTACCTTTTCGTGTGGCTGCAAAGGCGGCGTCGCAAATGCAGGACACCCTTCGCTTTTGTGGACCGCAAAAACTCTCGAAAAGATTCCGGGGGAACAGAAGTTCGGCCAGTCGCTTGAAAGCAAGTGGTGTGACATCCATGGCGAGCAGTTCCTCAACGACATCCTCGCTGGAAGCAAGAACCGTGGCGACGTGGACGTATCCGAGCGAAGCCAGCGCAATCTTCTGGCTTCTGGCAGCTTGGCACAAATAGACGCGCGGAAGTCTCGGGACCGTGAGAGAAAGCAGTTGCGCGGGGAGACTGAGGGTTCGCTATGACGATCCGAGTCACATGGAGTGCGAAAGAGGCGAAGGATGACTCGGCTCACATCGAGCTAGCTACTGGCATCCTCAGTGAGGCGCGTGACGAACTTAGCCGCGCCGACAACAAGGCGGCCCTGCTTCTCGCTGCCGCGGGGGTGGTCGTCGGGTCTTTGCTGGCGGCGCTGATTGCGGGAGATTGGCTCCCTTCACAGCTCTGTTTGTGCGCTCAGTGGATCTGGTGGACCGGCGCCCTATCAGGCGTCGCAGGATTGGTAGCCCTCGCCTATGCGGTATATCCGCGAACGAAGTATCGACGACAACGCCAATCTGGAATTGTGGCCTATTTCGGTGACGTTGTTTCAACTTCACCTGCCGATCTAAAAGGAAAGCTCATTTCGACGGCCGACACACGTGACGGCCGGGTACTCGACCAGTTAATAGCGGTATCAAGCATCGTCGATCGAAAATATAGGGGCATCCAAGCCGGTCTTTGGCTTTTTGCAGCCTGCGGCGTGATGTGCACTCTCGCGATCTTGTTGAGCGCGACATTCGCCTAAACCATGCCAGCCGGGGCCGAGAAACGCGGGAGTGGATGCTGAGCAACGACGGGCTTGGTGCGCGTGATCCTGAGGATACGGCTCAACGGCTACCCGTATGGAACAAATATGTGTCGAGCCCTAGGCTTCTGCTGACTACGAACACCAAAGCCGGAGGCACCGTTGATTAGCTACCTACCAATATCGGATGGCTCCGATTCGACCCAGATCTCGCAGTGGAGCGTAGAGAAGCGCGATGATCGCGGTATCGAGCTAGGGAGCATGGCTATCCGCACATCGGGCGATTCGGTCTACATCGAGAACGTTGGCGTGCGAGAGGATTATCGACGGCAACACGTAGCCAGTGAACTGTTCGCTCGTGTCGTCGCCGAGAATCCCGAAGCGACGCGTTTTCATGGCATGGCTGAAACGCCCGAAGGGCGTGTATTTCTTGAATCTTTGGAGAAAAAGTACCCAAGCCTGTTCTCGTTCACCGCGACTCCTGAAGCGGAAGGACCCCCTGAGGAACTATCCGGGCTACATGCCCGTTGGGGACACGACGAGAGTTGAGCGTGCTTCGTTTCTCGCGTCGCGTTTTCGACCGAGGGTTAGCGCGGCGCAAGTAGAGATCTCTGGGGTTGGTCGAACGCCCGCATCGTTCGATTGGGCTGAGAACACCAAAATGATGGTCGCCCCAAACTGGTGCTGCCGAGCGGCCTTCGGCCCTGCCAGGGTGGAAGGTGTGAGTGGACCCCAGCAGTACCCCTACGGCCAACAGCAGGTCATCTACCAGTCCGTCGTCAAGCAGCCGTCGAACGGCATGGCGGTCACCGCCCTGGTGCTCGGCATCGTCGCGATCGTCTTCGGGATCTGGATTCCTATTCCGATTTTCGGGCTTTTCATGATGTTCGTCGCGTTCCTGCCGGCAGTGCTCGCGGTCGTGTTCGGGCACATCGGATTGGGCACGGCATCACGCAACGGTGTGGGCAAGGGCGGAGCGCTGACCGGACTCGTCCTCGGCTATCTCGTCATCGCCCTCTCGATCGTTACCACCGCTCTGTGGTTCGCCGCCGTAGCCGCGTCATCCAGCTCAACTACCGTCGTCGGCGCCTGACCCGCATGGCCAAGAAGACACGTGAGCGCGTCGCCGTCTACATCGATTTCGACAACATCGTCATCTCCCGCTATAACCAGCTGCACGGTGACGGACAGTTCACCAAGGACCGCGTCCGCACCTTCATCGCCAACCGGAGCGGTTCCGATCCGGCGGTCGCCGCCCGCATCCGCGAAGCCACCGTCGACGTCGCTGCCATCCTCGACTACGCCTCCTCGTTCGGAACCATCGTCGTCAGCCGCGCCTACGCCGACTGGTCCGCACCGTTCAACGCCAGCTACCAGAAGCAGCTCATCGGCCGCGCAGTAGACCTCACCCAGCTCTTTCCCACCGCCTACTCGCTGAAAAACGGTGCTGACATCCGGCTCGCCGTGGACGTCCTCGAAGACAGCTTCCGACTCAAAGGCCTCACCCACGTGATCATCGTCGCCGGCGACTCGGACTACATCCCCCTCGCCCAGCGCTGCAAACGCCTCGACCGTTACGTCGTGGGCATCGGCGTCTCCGGCGCGACAAGCACCGCCCTCGCAGCCGCCTGCGACGAGTACGCCGACTACGACGCCCTGCCCGGAGTCGAGATCATTCCGGTCCTCCTCCCCGCTGACCACGCGACCACGGCCTCCTCAGGAATGACGGACATTCCCGCCGCTCCCTTGCGAAAGCGCGTGGCGGAGTCCGACGCTTTGCCCGAGGCACCCGTTGACCCGCCGCGGAATCCGCAGAAGACGGCGACCGCGACGCTGAAGCGGGCGCTGGACCTGCTCGCGAAGAACGATCTGGAATGGCAGCACGCATCGGCCGTGAAGCAGCAGATGAAGCGGATCGACCCCTCGTTCCAGGAGCGGCCGCTGGGGCACGGTCAGTTCTCCGACTTCCTCAAGTCGCGCCAGACGATCATCGAGATCGATAAGACCAGCCCGCCGCTGCGCCTGAAGCTCAAGAGTTGACCTCAGCCATCCGCGGTCTGCAGTGGCGGCGCGCCCACCTCAGTATTGATCGCAGCATGAAGAAGTTTTTGATCGCGATTTCGGTTGTCCTCCTACTTAGTGGGTGTTCGACTTCCGGATCCAGAGATGTCAGTACGCCGGAAGGAGCTCCGGATCCAACGGCTTCCGTATCGGCTGAGCAGCCAAGCGCGCCCGAAGCAGCACCCGAAGCCGCGACACCAGAGTCCGTTGCGGAAAAGCTCGGTGTTGTCGATTACACGATGTCTTCTTCAGTTGCTCCCTTTGCTGCTCAATGGGGCGAAGGCACGTATGAGGGCTCCAGGATCCAGATCTACGCCTTCGCCAGCGAAGACGACTACATCAGTTTTCTTGAGCAGATCAAACAGTTCGGCATCGTCGAATCACAGCTCGTGCGCACAGAAATGATCGTTGTTGCGGTGGATGACCAGACAAAGACCGAGGGCATAAGAACAGCACTCGGCACTGAATAGCCGGGCTAACTGCGGCCCGCTGCTTGAAAGAGTGAACGGTTCGATACGCTCGTCCTGAACGACCGGTGTGACCCAAAAAGCCCGTGCTACGCTCCCACCCATGGCGCACAAGCACGCAACAGGGAACGCATACTGGGCGTCACAGATCGGTGTCAGTGCCCTGATCGCGATCGGCGCCTTCGCTCTCGCCACGTGGACTTTTCTCAGCGACGCCGAAGAAGAAAAAGGCCGCGGAGTGATGTACCTCTTTGTGTCCTTCGTGTTCTTGGGTTGCCTGATCTGGCTGATCCGGCAGTTCACAAAGTCGACCAAGAAACAACGCGCGATCTTCGCGTGGGCGATCATGCAGCACGAGGAAAAGGCCCGTCGAAGCGGCATTGTCAGTGACGCCCAACAGATGGCCGTCGCGGCACGCGCCCGGGATGGCAAGCTGACGCCGGAGGAGCTGCGCGAACTTCAAGCGATGCGACCACACATTCCCTATCCCGGCGACCCGGCGTCACTCACCGGCTCCTCGAGCCGACGCGGCTGAGCGAAGGGCTTCGGACAGAGGGTCTCGATACGCTCGTTCCTCGCTACTCGACCGACGGTTCACCGATACGCTCCACTGGGGGCAGCGACGATCGCGATTCCTCTCTATACCCGGGCCGCACCTCGCGTCCCCGACGAAAGGCACCGATGAACGCCACCACGCTCCAGTACCTTCCCCGTTTCTTCGTCAAGCAGCGATTCACCATGATGGTGAACCGGTACGAAGTTGTCGAGGCGAACCCCGATGGCACCGCTGGACGAGTCATCGCCATTGCCCAGCAGAAGCGCATGGCGATGAAGGAACAAGTGGCGTTCTTCGCCGACGAGGCTCGGACCCAGCCGCTCTTCAGCTTCAAGGCCCGCAACATCATGGACCTGGCGGCCACCTACGACGTCACCGCCGCAGACGGAACTGCGCTCGGCGCGTTCCAGAAGGACTTCAAAGCGAGCATGCTGCGCTCGAGCTTCCACCTCTACGGACCCAACCTCGAAGCCTTCGGCCAGGAACGCAATCAGGTGACCGCGATTGCGCGCCGGGTCCTCAACTTTCCGTTCTCGTTCCACTTCGACTTCACGGACAAAGCGACCGGCGCCGTCGTGATGTCGAGCGAACGCCAGTTCAGCCTGCGCGACCGCTACACCGTTGACGTGCCCGATCAGCGAGTGGACTACCGCCTCGCGGCATCCGTCGCTGTTGGCCTGGATGCGTTGATGCAGCGCTAAGGCGCTATCGGACGTCAGCTCCCGTCGACGAGACAGAACGGGTGACCGGCCGGATCAAGAAAGACGCGGAAGTCCTCCTCGCGGTAGCCGGCATCCGTCGCGCCCAGGCCGAGCACCTGTTGCTCGGCTACATCCATGTCGGCAACCGTGACGTCGATGTGCAGTTGCTGGGGCACGACCTGCCCCGGCCACTGGGGCGGGTTGTAGTCGTCGATCTGCTGGAACGAGACCCGCGGACCGCCCTCGGGTTTCTGCAGGGCGACCCAATCGTCGCGGTCGATGATGCGCTCCATTCCGAGGAGCTCTTCGTAGAACGAGGCGAGGGCTTTGGCGTCCGGGCAGTCGAGCACGACGCTGCGAAATTCTCCGATCATGACCGCGAGACTACGACGGAAAAGGACGGCAAGGGAAGAGTCGAGTCACTCCCAGTTGATGAGCTTAAGGAGGCGGGCCGCAATTTGCTCCGGCGTGCGACCGTTCGTGCTCACGCGGTGAACCTCGTCGGGCGCCTCGTTCTTCAGTCGCTTCGCCGCCGCGCTGCTTCGCTTCACGTGCTCGCGCAGCGACCGGCCACGCTCACGACTGCCCAACCGCTGCCGCACCTGCCGGTCGCGTGCCTCGAGAAGAACGCCGACGGCATCCACCTCGCCCCCGAGCGCCATGCTCAACCGCGACATCTGCAGCACGGACACCGTGTTCGTGTAGATCAGCCGGGAGTAGCCGAGCGCCCGGTAATTGCCCCACATAGCGGCGAGGTTGTTCTCGGCCAGTCGCGCATCCGGATGCTCCACCCACGGAGCGGGATGCGCCAGGTCGAGATTGTCACCCTCGATCAGCGCATGTTCGACATCGCTCTCCCGCAGCAGGTCATGTAGCGCGAGAGCAACGGTCGTCTTGCCGACGCCGGAGCGCCCGCCGATGAAGATGACCTGGGTTGGTGTCGTTTCGTGCGACGTTTCTGATGAGCGAAAGACCTCTCCCGTATTCGGCGCGTACGCGAACCAGCCGACACCTGACCCGTTCGGATCGTCCGTGATTCTCTGCAGGCGCACGTGCTCCTCGTGGGATGCTGCGGCGAGCGCCGTGAAGGCAGCCTCAGCATCCGGGTTGAACGATGGGGCATTCGAGACGCCCATGTTTGTCACGTCGTCCGGGTCGACCAGCGAGCGGTAATCGACCAGGAACTTCTCGCCGAGTTCGGAAGCGACGCGCTCGGCGAGTTCGTACCCATGCTTATCGAGCCGGCGAGCGGCCAGCTTCACTTGCCACCGGAACCTGTGGGTCAGCGCGTCGTAATAGGACTGTTCCCACTCCCGCAGAGCCTGCACGAGGCCCGGGCTCAGCTTCGCCACATCGTAGGCGACGGGGTCCGGGAACCACAGCACCGTGTCGGCGTAGTCGGGGAACATCCGCACGACGGTGGTGGCGTACTTATCGAGTGGCTCCATACTGCGACGATAGCGGGCTGGCTCCAGGGGGCGTTGGCGCAGAAGCCCCGCTCCCCCTTGACCGGGTCACACCTTCACTGGGACTGCCGACAGGCTCCCCTTCGGTGACACACTCGGCGCATGACTTTCAACGAGCCCGAGACGGGCCCGCAGCCGACCCCCACTTCACCTCAGCAGCCTGAGCCCTCCTACGCTCCGCAACAGGTGCCCGCAAACAGCCAGCCCGAGACATCCGTTTATGGACAGCAGCAGCCCCCGATGTATGGGCAGGAGCAGCCTCCCATTTATGGCCAGCCCCAGGCTCCCGTGTACGGCCAGCCGCAGGGTGCCGGTTACGGACAGCCGCAGGGTCCGCCGTTTAACCAACCGCAAGTCCCGGTCTACGGACAGCCCAGGGCCCGAATTACGGCCAGCAGGGACCGCCGCCGAAGCAGGGCCGGAACGTCGTCGCTCTCGTCGCTCTGATCGTCGCCATTCTCGGCTTCATCTTCGCGTGCATGCCGGGGGCGCTCATCGTGGGCTGGGTGCTTCTCCCGATCGCGTTCGTCCTCTCCCTCGTATCGCTGTTCCTCAAGGGCAAGGGAAAGGGTCTCGGCATCGCCGGACTCATCATCTCGATCGTGGGCACCATCGTTGGTGTCATCGTCTTCTTCGCTGTCGTTGCGACCTCCTTCGATGAAGCGTTCAGCAGCGGTGGCACTTCCGCCGTCGAGCCTGCGGAAGCGGACGAAGAAGCCGCCGAGGAATCGGCCGATGAAGCACCGGCAGAGGATTCAGGCGCCGCTGACGGCTCACGGGACAACCCGGTCGACATCGGCTCCACGATCAAGAACGACGACTGGACCGTCGTCATCAACTCGTACACCGCAGACGGCAGCTCGATCGTCACCGCCAACGAGTTCAACGACGCAGCCCCCGCCGGGTCGCACTACGAGATCGTCAACTACACGATCACCTACACCGGCGAGGACTCGTCCTACGCCCTCGAGGTCGGCTTGGACATGGTGACCAGCGGCGGCAACGTCGTCAACAGCTACGACAACCTGGTCATCCTCGACGACAGCATGGGAATCGACGAGCTCTTCAACGGGGCATCCGTCACCGGATCCGCTGCCTACCTCGTGCCCGACGGCGAGACCGTCCTGCTTCGCGTGCGCCCCGGCATGTTCGCTGACGAACTCTTCGTCAAGCCGTAGGTCGAAGACCTGTTGCGGCCCTCGGTCAGCCGACCGAGGGCCGCAGGACCTCACCGCTACGCTCGAGGGCATGACAAGGATCGAGCAGTGGATCGAGCATCGGCGCGGCAGTGACCGTGAGCTCCTGGGATGGATGACGCCCACCGGTGACGGCTTCGTTGTCGTCGACCTGCTCGGTCGTGCCCGCACCGGCGAGCTGGACTGGCACAGCGCTGAAGAAACCCTCAACGCCATCGGGCTGAGCTTTCTCGCCGACCCCTACGAGCTTCGCCTCCCCGACGGGCGATGGATCGGCGTGCGCATCGCGGAACTCTCGCCGAGTGGCATCCGCGTGACACGCGACGATTGGGGAGCGCACGACGTGGCCGAGCGGGAGTTTCTGCTGCCGTTCCCGATGCCGGAAGAGCTGCGTCCGAGGATCACACAGCCGGAGTGATCAGCGGTGTCGGCCGAGGCTACCGAAAGACTTCGCGCGCCCAGACCGGCCAGGTGTCAGCTTCGGCGTCGAGGTCGAGGTCGATCCCACGCAACCGGATGAGACAGATCTCACTCGCCGAGCGCGTCACAGCCCAGAGGCTGTGCGACCGGCCACGGGCGTGCTCAGGAATCCACTCCACCACCTCGTCCAGATCGGCGCCGGAGAGTTCCCACTCTTCCTTCGCTCCGCCACCTTCGGCCCAGAAGTAGACCCGGTAAGCCGGGTCGTCGATCTGCATGGTCTGGTCGCGGGGGTCGATCAGTTCGGCGCGCATACGCTCAAGATAGCTGCCGCCGGAGCCCGGCGGCGCCGCTAACGCCGGGGCTGCCCGGGCGGGTTCGCCGGGTTGCCGTGCGCCGGCGGGTTGACCGGCGGAGCATCCGTCTTGGGTCCTGGCGCGGGCACGTCGCTGCCCGTGCGCACCTCGGGCATCGAATCCGGGATGCTTCCGCTCGGCTCAGCCCCATTCTTCAGCGCCTCGAGGCGGTGCGTCAGCACCTGCACCACCGGGAGCCGGTTCGCATGGGCCTGCTCGTACTCGAGCAGCGTGGTGACGCCGGCTTCGTCGAGAGGTGCGATGCGCTGCGGAAGTGTCCCGAGCGGAATGTGGTCGAACTCCGGAAGCGGCAAGTCACTGTGTTCGATCGAGTCGTTCATGTGTTTCCTCCTCGTCGTATTTCCCTGCGATCCATCCAAGGCGGGGAGCGAGTGAGTCGCAAGGCGTTGACAGGGTGACCGACAGGTTCGACGCGACCCCCGGCATCCGGCTGGGGAGCGCTCCCCCGCACCTTCGGCGCCGATTTCGGGCAGACTCGAAGCATGACGAACCCACCGCAGAGCCCCTATGGACCGTCGGACCCCTCGCAGCAGCCCGCGTATGGGCAGCCGCCGATGTTCCATCCGCCGCAGGTGCCGTACGGGTACACGGTGGTCGGGCCGAAGCAGCCACAGCGCAGCAACGGGCCCGGGCTTGCCGCCCTCATCATCGGTATCGTCTCGGTGGTTCTCGCGTTCATCCCTCTCGTCAACATCTTCGCGTTCTTCACCGGAACCGCCGGCATCATCGTCGGAATCATCGGACTCGTGCTCGCCGACCGGCCGCGCAAGCAGGCGGCGTGGGGAACGGCGCTGTCCGCGGCATCCATGGTGCTCGCGTTCCTCATGTTCTTCGTCTACACGTTCGGGTTCATCTTCGCCGTGGGCGGCGCGATCGAGCAGTCGACGCGCGACCTGCCGACGTACACCGCGACCCCCGTTCCCTCTCCGACGCCGTCGCCCCTCGCACCGGTCATGGATCCACTCCCCCTCGGTACCGTCGTTGAACTCAACGACGCCGACGGAGCGGGCATCTTCGAGGCGGCCGTGACGGCATCCGTTCTCGATGCGGACGACGTGGTACTCGCAATCGACGGCAACACCACAGCGCCGGCGGGCATGCAGTGGGCGATGGCCACCGTCGAACTCACGACGCTCGCGGCGTCGAACCTGCCGCCCGACTCGATCGAGGTCGAATACGTCGCCGCCGACGGCACGGTTCACACGGTCTCGAACGCCATGGCAACGCCCCCGCCCGCAGACCTCGCCGACATCCAGTACACGCTCGGCATCGGCGAGAGCGGCGTGGGCAACGTGGTCATCGCGATTCCCACGGCGGATGCCACGGGCGGCCTCTGGTCTCTCCGATACGGCAGCGAGTCCAGCGGCGCGGTCACGCACTACTTCGAGACCGCGTAGCGCCGATAGCGATGATCCCGCACAGGGGTCAAGGGGTGGCCACAGGTTCGCCGCGGGTGTCAGGGTGGGCCCATGTCGATGTCAGAACCCTTTCTCCCAAAAGTAGGCGAGCCCGACGACGCCCCCGCGGCGGCCGAACCCGGACCCGGAGCTCCCGGTACGCCGCTGACCGAGGAACCCGATGTTCTTCCCGGCGCTGCTGACCCGTCCGAGGATTCCGGGGCGGATGGTGTCGCTTCAGAGGACCCACCATTCCGGACGCCGGATCCGTCCGAGCGTTTGACGGCTCGCGACCTCGAAGACCGCCGGTAGTTCCGCGGCTCGCGACCTCGAAGACCGCCGGTAGTTCCGCGGCTCGCTCGGAGCGAAGCGAAGCCGCGGCGCCACGCAAACCCTCCGCTTCGTCGCTGGCGCTCCTCCAGCGAGCGGAGTTGCACTCACATCGTCAGCAGGATCTTGCCTGTGTGCTCCCCCGAGTCGAAGTGCTCGTGGGCGACTGCAGCCTGGTCGAGCGGGTAGCGGGCTTCGACGGCGGCGCGCACGGTTCCCGACGCGAGGAGCGGCCAGACGTGCGCCGCGACATCCGCAACGATGCGCGACTTATCCTCGACCGGACGCGCCCGGAGGGTTGTGCCGTGCACGCTCGCGCGGCGTGACATCAGCAGGCCGAGGTCGAGCTCGGCCTTCGCGCCGCCCTGAAGGCCGATGACGACGAGCCGACCGCCGGGCGCCAGGGCGTGGAGGTTGCGGTCGAGGTACTTCGCGCCGACGACGTCGAGGATCACATCCGCTCCGTGCCCGTCGGAGTGGCCGAGCATCTCTTCGACGAAGTCCTCGTCGCGGTAGTTGATGCCGGCTTCGGCGCCGAAGCTGTAGCAGTACGCGAGCTTTGCTTCGCTGCCAGCGGTCACGACCGGGTGTGCGCCGTGGGCCGCGACGAGCTGGGTCGCCATGGTGCCGATGCCGCCGGCGCCTCCGTGGATGAGGACCCAGTCGCCCTTCTCGACGCGGACGTTCATGAACAGGTTCGACCAGACCGTGCAGACAACCTCGGGCAGCGCGGCGGCATCGATCAGGCCGATGCCTGTGGGGGTCGGGAGAACCTGTCCGGCGGGCACGGCAACGTATTCGGCGTAGCCACCGCCGGCCAGCAGCGCGCACACCTCAGCGCCAAGCTCGAAACTGTCCACGCCGTCGCCGATGGCAGTGATCGTTCCACTGATCTCGAGGCCCGGAATATCGGATGCCCCTGGCGGCGGCGGGTACACACCCTTCCGTTGCTGCACGTCGGCCCGGTTCAGCCCGGCCGCGGCAACGCGCACGAGCACTTCGCCGGGCTTCAGTTCCGGCCGAGGCCGTTCGACGATGCCGAGAACGTCGGGGCCGCCCGCGCCCTGGTACTCGACTGCCCGCATGGTGCTCGTCATGTGCTCCCCCGTCGTTGATGGCGTGCGTCCCATCGTTTCACGGTCGGTTGGGCGAGTCGACGGTCTCGGCGTGACCTCACGGCAGAGTCGCGGCGCACGGTATCGGCGGGGCGCTGTGCGTTCGGGAGGAAAATCGCGGGGTTCATGCCCTATACGCGGACTACCCCCCTGTTTTTCCTCCCGAATCACGCGGGTGACAGCCCGCTACTCCGCGAACACACCCGTGAACGGGATCGGCTGGATCACGTCGACGAGCACCCCGCCCGGCGCGACCACGATGAAGTGCCGCTGGCCGAACTCCTCTGAGCGAATGTCCAGCGCGAGCTCAGTGTCGTCGCGCTCCGTCAGCCGCGCGTACTCAGCGTCGGCATCCTCGACCTCAACGTTGAGAAGCACTCCGGCGGCAGGGGTGCGGTAGCCGTCGGGGATCGTCTCGTGGGCGGCATCCAGAATCGCCAGCTCCCAGGCATCCCGTCGCAGCGAGACGTACCAGTCGCTCTCGAAGACCGCCTCGAATCCGAAGGCTTCAATGAAATACCGGGAGCTCGCCGCAACATCCGTAGCCATCAGGACCGGGTAGATAGACGTGATCATGACTCCTCCAAATAGATACAGTGAGTATGTATGAGCGAGGCTAGTATAAATACACCTTGTATGTAAAGGGGAATCGCGTGCCGAGATCAAGCAGGGAACAGACCGCAGAGACCGAGCGCCGGTTGCGCGAGGTAGCGCGGGCGCTCTTCGCCGAGCACGGGTTCGCCGCGATCAGCGTCGAGCAGGTTGCGGAGTCCGCCGGGGTGACCCGAGGCGCCGTCTACCACCACTTCGCCGGAAAAAAAGGGCTGTTCGCAGCCGTTCTCGCCGACGCCCAGGCGAGCATCGCGTCGGCGGTGGCGGATGCCGCACCCGGTGACGGCTGGACGGCAATCGAGAGCGGAAGCATCGCGTTCCTCCGGGCGGCGGTCGACCCGAGCATCCGCAGAATCGTGTTGATCGACGGCCCGGCCGTCGTCGGCTGGGACGAGTGGCGTCGAACGGATGCCGAACACTCGGCCCAACTGCTGACGGAGGGTCTCACCGCGCTCGACGATCTCGACGCCGACCCGGCCGCCGCATCGGCACTGCTGAGCGGCGCGATGAACGAAGCTGCCCTCTGGATTGCCGCCGGCGGCGACGCCCGTGAGGCAGAGGCCGCGCTCCTGCGGATGATCCGCTCTCTGCGCCGCGCCTGACGGCTGGCTCCCGCGGGAGCGCCGTCAGGGCAATACTGCCGATGCAAGATCCGCAGTCGGCTCAACACGGTCTCGGAGCATCGCCACGTCCCGGCTCGGCGGTGAACCGAACTGGCGTCGATACTCCCGGCTGAACTGGGACGGGCTCTCATAGCCCACGGCGTAGGCGGTGCCCGCAACATCGCCCGGATGCGCAAGGAGACGAAGGCGTGCTTCCTGCAGGCGGATGCTCTTCTGGTACTGAATCGGGCTCATCGCCGTGACGGCGTGGAAGGCCCGGTGAAACGCAGACGGGCTCATGCGCGCCAGTCCGGCGAGTTCATCGACCCGGAGCGGCTCAGCGTAGCGGTCACGTATGGACCGCACCACATGCCGCACCCGACTGAGGCTGCTGTCAGCGAGACCGAGTTGCCGGACCGTCGCGCCCTGGTCCCCAGACATGATCAACCACAAAATCTCCCGTTCGATGAGCGGAGCAAGCACCGGGATGTCGCGCGGCGAGTCGAGCAGCCTCAGCATGCGTACCGTCGCGTCGAGCAGCCGCTCAGTGACTTCTCCGACGACAACAGCGGGAGGTGCAGCGCGCGTGGGGCGCTGGAAATCGGCCGCCGCCGCGCTGAGCATCAGTTCGGCCACCACCTCAGCGCGCAGTTCGAGCCCGAAGCCGAGCGCCGGCCGCTCCGGCGTCGCATCGGCGAACTGCCCGGTAACGGGAAGATCGACGGATGCCACGAGGTATTGCCCAGGGCCGTAGTCGTGCACAGTTCCGCCGACTGAGATCCTCTTTGAACCTTGCGCCACCACCGCCAGGATCGTGCCGGTCGTCGTCTCATCCGGCGATCCACCCTCGTCCATCCGCGCGACGGCCACACCGGGAATCGCGGTCGCGGTGATGCCCGGACCGGCATGGCGGGCAACTAAGCCCTGGAACTCTGCGAACGACATGCTCCGATTCAAGCACCGGCCCAGAGGCCACGCCACCGAATCCTCGCAACCCGAGCAGGATCAGGCAAGGAGTCGCTGGATTTGCCCTAACAAGTCGGATGACACTGGCGGTTGTCTGGACTTATGAACACACAAACAGGCACGTCAGAATTCACCACTCGGGTCGTCGTGATCACCGGCGGAAGCGCCGGTATCGGTCAAAGCGCGGCCATCGAGATCGCCGCCCGTGGCATGGGGGTCATCCTCACCTATCGTTCTCGCCCCGAGGAAGCAGCCGAGACCGTCTCGGCGATCCGCGCCTCCGGCGGCCAGGCCGAAGCACTCCCCCTCGACGTGGGACGAACCGACACATTCCCCGCCTTTCGAGGCGAGGTCAACCGACTCCTTGAAGAGACATGGCAAACGGACTCGATCCACGCTCTCATCAACAACGCCGGTGTCGGCGGTGGTCTCGCCTTCGAGGACATGACGGAGGAAGCCTTCGACCGGTACTACCGGATCCTCTTTCGCGGCCCGTACTTTCTTACTCAGTCTCTCTTGCCGCTCCTCTCCAGCGGCGGGGCTATCGTCAACACCTCAAGCAGTTCTGTGCGCCCGGGAGATACCGAGCCGGGATACTCCGGTTATGCCGGCATGAAGGGCGGGCTCGTCACCGCAACTCGATATCTGGCGAAGGAACTCGCCACCCGTGGCATCCGTGTGAATTCGATCGCTCCCGGGCCGACCCGCACGCGACTCGGTGACGACGCGTTCGAACGCTTCCCCGAAGTGATCGAGCCTCTTGCGGCGAAGACAGCGCTTGGTCGAATCGGTGAGCCCGATGACATCGGCAAGGTCATTGCATTTCTGGTGTCAGATGATGCCGGCTGGATCACCGGCCAGGACCTCCAGGTGACGGGCGGGTACGCGCTGTGAACGCCGCATCGGGCGGAATCCTGTCCGGTCGGGTCGCCGTCGTTTTCGGCGCCACCGGCTGGATGGGTCGCGCGATCTCGAGCACGCTGGTCGACTCCGGCGCAAAAGTCGCGCTCATCGGCCGGGACGCCGATCGGCTCGATGCCTTGTCCAGGAATCTGGGCGGAGGCGACCGCGTACTGACGGTGGTGGCGGATGTCACATCCCAGCTTGACGTCGACGACGCGCGCGCCGCCACTCTCGCGCGGTTTGGCCAGATCGACCTTGTCGTTGTGTCATCAGGGGTCATCAGCGGGTCAGCGTTCGAGGATGGGGTACCGGCGGACTGGGGCGAGATGATCGACGTCAACCTCCGCGGGCTTTTACATGCGACCCAGACGTTCGCCGCGCCCCTCCTGGACGCCGCAGACAACGCAACGCCCGCCGACCTCGTGCTCATCGGCGCCGTCAGCACAGACATTCGATCGCCCCGATTCGCTGTCTTCAACGCCGTCTCTGCCGCGATCAAGCAACTGGCTCGAGCGCTGCGGAGCGAATACGGTCCGCGTGGTATCCGCGTACACATCATCGAGCCTGGCTTCGCCACCTCACATGAACCGGGTCCGCGCAACCCCACCGCTGCGGAGCACGATCCCCGCCCTGCCCGGGCCGACTCCCCGGTCACTCCCGAAGCCATCGCCTCTGTCGTCGCCCTCACTGCAGCGCTCCCCCGGGGCGCCAACCTCGCCGAAGTTCTCCTCCTTCCGACCGAAAACGCGTGAACATCATGACCATCAGAGCTCGATCAACTCAGTCCACGGCCCGCGCGATGCTCTCGCGACTTCGCCGAAGCCCGGAAGCCTTGCGCGGCACCCTTATTCTTTTCGCGGGCACGATCGCTGCCCTGGTGTGGGCGAACCTGCCGGGCACCAACTACGAATCGTTTTGGCACATGCCCCTGGGCTTCGCCGTCGGTGAGGCGACTTTCGAGCTGACCCTGCAGCACTGGGTGAACGACGCCCTGATGGCCGTGTTCTTCGCTCACGTGACACTCGAGGTCCGTCGCGAATTCGAACTCGGCGAGCTTCGCGACTGGCGACGCGCGAGCGTCCCGATCATCGCAGCGGTAGCAGGTTTGGTGGTTCCCGCCCTCATCTACGTAGGAATCACGTGGGGAACCGGGGCCGTCGACGGATGGGGAATCGTCGTCTCGACCGACACCGCCTTTGTTCTCGGGCTACTCGCCCTCGTCGGCCGCGCCATGCCTCCGCAACTGAGGATTTTTCTCGTCACCCTCGCCGTCGCAGACGACATCGGCGCCCTCGCCGTGATCGCCGTCGCCTACACGGATGCCTTCACCGCGCTTCCCCTCCTCCTCGCCGCGGCCGGTCTCGCCCTGATCGTGCTGATGCGATATTTCGGAGTGTGGCGCGGTCCGTTGTACCTCATCCCGTCGATCGTGGTCTGGGTCGGGTTCTTTCTTTCCGGGGTGCACGCCACGCTCGCCGGCGTGGCGATCGCGCTCTTCCTGCCGATCTTCGCGACCCGATT
The DNA here is from genome assembly GCF_055361225.1 of Mycetocola sp. TRD_SC_2. Lineage (NCBI taxonomy): Bacteria > Bacillati > Actinomycetota > Actinomycetes > Micrococcales > Microbacteriaceae > Mycetocola > Mycetocola sp. TRD_SC_2. Next base: position 2,936,158 of record NZ_CM143954.1, read on the forward strand.
CGATGACATCCGCCGGGCTCAGGGTCACGTCCGTGCGTTCCAGATGCTGCCGACCGCAGACGCCGCGCGCAACGCCGAGGAGTCGCTGGCACGTGCGGTGTCGGTGAACGAACGTGCGTACAGGGCACTTTCGCCGTACATCTCGTGGTTCATCCTGCCGATCTTCGCGCTCGCGAATGCCGGCGTGCGCATCACTGAGGAGTCCCTCCTCGACGCTTTCAGTTCGACCTTGACCTGGGGCATCATCATCGGGCTCGTCGCCGGCAAGGCCGTCGCGATCACAGCGTCGACGTGGATCGTCGCCCGAGTTCGGCCCGGTTCCCTGAGCCCGACTCTGCTGATCTCGCACATCGCCGGAGTCAGCCTGCTGGCCGGGATGGGATTCACCATCTCGCTTTTCGTCGCCGAGCTCGCTTTCGATGACCCCGCGGACCTCAGTCGCGCTCAGATCGGCGTTCTGGCCGCAACTCTTCTCGCTGCTGTTCTCGGGTCGATCGCCTTCCTCATACTCGGGGCGCGCGAACGCCGCCGCTTTCCGCACCGCGAGCGTCTGGTCCGGCCTCTCGATGTGAGCCGCGATAGAGTCCTCGGCTCCCCGGAAACAGCGATCATCACCGTCGTCGAGTACGGCAATCACGCGACACCATATTCCCCGGATGCCGCCGAAATGCGTCGCGAGATGGCGGGACGATTCGGGCGCGACGTTGCCTACGCGTTCCGGCATCTGCCACTCGACGTCTCATTCGGTCGGGCAGCTGCTCTCGCGACCGAGGCGGCCGCGGAGCAGGGCCGGTTCTGGGAGATGCGGGATGCTCTGATCGCCGAAGCACCGATTACAAGCGAACGCCAGATGAGCCGGGCGGCAGCCACCGCCGGGCTCAACCTACGCCGCTTTCACCGTGCCTGGACAGATGAGGTCGGCGCCGATCGCGTCGACGAAGACGCTGCGGATGCGGCAGCCATGCACGTGCATCAGGCGCCCACGTATTTCATCGACAACGTCCGCTATGAGGGCCCCATCGACGCGGACTCGGTGAATGGAGCCGTCGCTGGGGCTTTGAGCGAGACTCTGGCCGGCGCCAGTCCGGTCGCCACGCTCCCGACCGCTGGGGTAATCCGGAGGTCAGACGTCGACGTGGCATCCGACCGAACCACTTGAGGGCACCAGGCACGCTGGTTCGACGGGTTCGGGAGGAAAATCGTGGGGTCCGTCCTCTATACGTGGACGGACCCCGAATTTTCCTCCCGAAGCAACCGGGCGCGGTTACTCGCCCGTCGGAAGCTCCGCCCGACGCCGCCAGGTGCGGAACAGCATCAGGCTGAGCCCCGCCAGCAGCGCGGCGAGCGCCGCCAGACCGATCGTTCCGGACAGTTCGGTATCGGCACCCGTATCGGCGAGGTCATCCGCGCCAGATCCGCTGCCCCCATCAGAACCAGAGCCAGATCCCGGCAGGGGACTACCGGGGTTGCCCGTGGGATCACCATCGGATCCACCGCCACCCGAGCCGGGAGTTCCCGGGTCGGAAGGATTAGTCGGGTCAGTCGGGTCTCCGGGAAGATCCGGCTCCTCGATCACCGCTGCAGGAATCACGGTGAACAGGCTCACCGCAGAGTAGTCGACAGCACCGTGCGGGTCAGCGGTGCGCACGTACCAGCCGTGCTCACCGAGCTTCTCGAGCGACGCACTCGCGGTCACCACAGATCCGCTCGGCACGTCAGTGAAGGCCGCGATCTCGTTCGCCGTCAGGATCTCGGCGGAGAAGGCATCCGTCGCGAGGGTCTTCGCAGCCGGCTCGATTCCGAGGTCCGCGTATGCGACCTCGAATTCCTGCCACTGGTACGGATCCTCGGCCGGCCCGAGCAGGCTCGGCTCATCGGAGTTGTACTGATCGAGCGACGGCGAGTAGGTGCGCACGAGCATCTGGCCGGACTCGTTGTCGAAGTGCAGCAGGCGCAGGAACCCCTGCCCGCCCTCCGGCAGACCCTGGTAGTCGAACAGCATCGAGTGCACGGTGCGCTCTTCAATGCCGTCACCGTCATCGTCGAACGTGTCGATACGTGTGAACGCGTCGTGGTAATGCCCGGAGAACACCATCTTGACGTTGGCGTTCGTCGCGACGACCTCGTTCATGATCCGCTGCGGCATCGCGCCGAGCCCACCAGTGGTGAGCATGAACTCGTGCAGGTTGAGGATCACGGTGCGCTCCGGATGAGCGGCGAGCACCTCGTTCATCCACTCGATCTCGGCGTCGCCGGGACCCCAGCCCATGTACAGCATCATGAAGTCGATGCCGCCAGCCGTCATCAGGTCGTAGTGACCGCGGTTGTCCTGGTAGCTCTCGCCGTACCAGGGGTTCGCCGCGAACCGGTCTTCGCCGAAGTACTGGCCGTAGTTCGTGTAGTCGACCTCCTTGTGACCGACATCGTGGTTGCCGGCGAGCACGCCGTACGGCAGTCCAGCGTCATCGAACCGCTGGTACTGCGGGTCGGCGTTCTGCCACTGGCGTGTCTCCAGGTGGTTGTCGACGACGTCTCCGGTGTGGATCACGTACTGCAGGTTGAGCTCCTCCCGGCGGTCGAGCAGGTAGTCGTGGATTGCGACCTGGTGCTCGTAGAAGCTGTCGTTGTAGTACTGCGTGTCAGACTCCCACGCGAGCGTGAAGTCATACTCGGAGCGCGGAACATCCGCCGCGTTGTGCGGCGTGACGACGTCGTCGCGGTCGGTCTGGTCGGCTCCCGCGAACCCTTCCGAGTGCTGCACGAGGATGCTCACGCTCCCGTCAACCGCGTGGCTCGCGATGTCAACGGTGCCGTCGAGTGTGAATGCTTCGTCGTCTGCCGTGGTGAGGTGACGAGTCACCTCGGTCCAGCTCGACCCATCAGCGGCGAGTGCGTACAGGATGACCTGGGCATTCGCGTTTGCCGAGCCGGCCCAGGAGATCCGCACGACGGCGTCGGTGCCAGCATCGGCAGGCACCGCAACGTCGAACAGTTGGTACGGGAACTCGTCGTCCGAGCTGATCTCGGTGGCGATCCCGTCGACGGTTTCGAGCGCCGCGACATCCGACGCCCGCAACGCGACCGGCTGCTCCCGATCGGTGGCCGAGGCATCCTGCGTCGTTCCCGACTGGGTCTCGACGTCTCCGTCTTCGAGGTCAAGACGGTAGCCCTCACGGAACGACACATCGAGGACGTCACCGGTCGGGTCATCCACCTTCGCTGAGAAGCTCACGTCGCCGGCTTCGACTTCGCTGCCCTCTGCCGGGCTGATCACACCGCCCGTTGGCTGCTCCTCGAACGTGGTGAAGGTCGCTTCGAATCGGGTGACGTTGCCAACCTTGTCGGCCGACTCGATCGCCACAATGTGTTCGCCGGGGTTCAGCGTGAGCGACGAGGTCGTGTACGGCAGTGTGATCGGCATGCCGTCGAGGGTGGCCGTGTAGGAGCCGACCCCGGCGCCGCCGTCGGTGATCTCGGCCTCGATGCGGATCTCGCCCTGGTAGGGAGTTCCGTCGACGATCGATGAGGTGACCTCTGGTGCCGTGTTGTCGACGATCACGGTGCGGCTGAGGCTGTTCGTCCCGTCGGTTGCCGAGACGACGTGCTCGCCATCGGCAACGTCGCTGGTGTCCCAGACGGTGGAACTGCCGGTGAAGGCGTCGGCCGGCAGCTCGAAGCGCGCGTCGTAGAAGTCGAGCTTTCCGGCGCTGTCACCCATGTTGAGCGGAACCGTCGGGTCGTCGTAACCGATCGGTGTGAGCGTGCGACCGTCGGGAAGAACGAGGCGCATGCCCTTGGCCTGGAAATCGTCGTTGTTCTCGTTGAGGTCGATTTCGGGTGCCGCCTTGGTGCCGGACCAGATGCTGACGACCAGCTCGTCGCCCTCGACCACGTAGTTCAAGGGAACCGGCGTGACGATGGTTTCGAAGCCGGTGTAGATGCCGTCGTCGAAGATTCGGAGGACGTCGTCGCCGATACGCACGCCGTTCTGGAAGAACGTGTCGACGCTGCCTGCTTCGAACACAAACGTCGGTGCACTCTCGAGGCTCGGCGTCGTTTCGACCGGTGTGCCATCGATGCTCAGTTCCAGTTCGCTCGGGTAGTCGTCGCCAGCGGCGATCACGGTGTTGTCACCTCCGACATACTGACCGTCGGTGACGTTGAGTCGGATGGGAGCGGTGTTGACGCCGTCGATCGGTACTCGGCGGGTTTCAACCGTCGTCGTGTTCGAACCGTCACGCGCGGTGATGGAGTACTCGTACCACTTCTTGCCGATGAGGTCGGCTGAGTGCACGACGTGACGGTAAATCCCGTCGGCGCCCTCGACCAGATTCAGAGAGCGGGTGCCCTCATCCACGTTGTTCGAGAGGTCCACCGCAAGCGTGCGCACCTGCACATCGTCACTCGCGCGAAGCTCGAGCGTGAAGTTGGCGGACGGGTCGATCGTCGCGGCGGTGAGGTCCTCGACGACCGGCGCGGTCGTGTCGACCGGGTCGATCATGAGACCCGCGGGAACCTGGTCTTCCTGGACCGCGCCCGGTGTTGCCGACGTGATGCCGAGCATCCGCTGCAGTCCGAGGTCTTCCGGGGTGACCGCGTACCGGATGCCCTGGTCGGCCTTCGTGTCGTCGGTTCCGCCCATGTTGTAATAGGCGCGGTTGACGCTGAAGCCGGTGTTGGTCATGACCTCGATACCGCGGGGTGACGCGTTGGCCATTCCGGCCGAGGTGATCTCGACGAGATCCGTTCCCAGTTCGAGTTCGGTACCGAACTGAGCGTTGAATTCAGTGGCGCCGAGGTCAGTGTTCGCTCCGTTCTTCACCCACAGCACGAGGGTCTTGCCCGGTTCGATGAGAACGTCGGCAGGCTGCGCGGGCCAAAGAACTTCGTTGCTGTTGCTGGTGAAGTCGATCGGGTAAAGGTAGTTGATCGTGTAGTCGGAGAAGTCGATCGCTTCGCTCGTGGCGTTGTACAGCTCGATGAACTCGAACCCGTCTGACGCGCCCACGTTGGTGGAGTCTGGCAGGAGTTCGGTCACCTGCAGGCGCGCGGTGGTGAGTTCGGGATCCGGCTTCGGGTTCCAACCGGGGGCGGGCTCCGGCTCGGGAGCGGTGAGCGCTTCGGCTTTGACGACACCGGGGCTCGCAGCGGCGGATTCGAGAAGCGTCAGACCGTTCTGGGCGATGTCTCCCGGGATCCGGAAGTGCGCCGTGGTCGTCGTCGACACCGACCCGGCCGGGTAGTGCGACCAGCTGATCGATTCAGCACCTGCGGCTGTCGTCTGGACGACACGGATGCCACGGGCTCCGCCGTTCGCCATTCCGTTCTGCCCTGTGATCCGAACGACAGCGGTCTCGGTGGGGACGGCCCAGTGGGTGCGGAAATCGGCTTCGGTGAACGCGAAGGAGTCGACGTTGCCGCTCGTGTAGCTGAGCCAGTAGACGGCGGTCTCGCCCGCGCCGAGGACGAGGTTCGATTCTGCGGCGAGCGTAACGTCGGCCGACATGTCGTCTGACGTCACCGACCCGTAGGCGAAGCTGTATCCCTCTTCGGCGAGGTCGATCTCACGGCTGGTGGTGTTGTGCACCTCGAAGAATTCGAAGTTGTCGAACGAGGGATTGTCCGGGGCGACCTCGGTGACGATGATCGGCCAATTCGCGGCCGGCCCTGGCTCGGGAACGGGTTCTTCCTCGGGTTCAGGTCGAACAAGAGCGGCCGGATCGACCACGCCTGGGCTCGGAGCGGCGTTGGCGGCGAGGACGTCGAGTCCGAGGTCCGCGGCATCTGCCGGGAGGCGGAAGTGCACAGCCTGGTCCTCACCCATCGACCCGGCCGGGTAGTGCGACCACGACACGATGCCGTCGGCGTCGAGAACGCGTACGCCTCTGTCGCCGCCGTTGGCCATGCCGTTCTGGCCGGTGACCCGCACGACGGGAGTTGCGGCATCGGCACCGACCGCTGAGCGGAAGCCCTCGATCGTGAACGCCGTGGAGTCAACGGCACCGGTGGTGTAGCTCAGCCAGAACACGACGGTTCCGCCAGCGGGGATGTTCACGTCACCATCGACGGTGAGCGGCACGTCCCGCGCCCGGTCGTCGGAGTCGCTGTACGAATACGCGAAGGAGATGCCTGCCGCCGCGAGATCGATGGCATCCGCCGTCGTGTTGTGCACCTCGAAGTACTCGAAGTTGTCGTTGCCGGCGTTGTTGGCCACGATCTCAGTGATGACGAGCGGGGGGATGCCGGCTGGCGCGGCGGCTGCAGGAGCGGCGGCAAGCAGACCCATACCCAGCGCACACACAGTGGCTGTAGCAAGGGCCCCGCGGAACCGCCGAAGACGTGACGTAGACACAGAACGACCTTCGGATTCGAGGAGGGGAAGCGTCACGAACCTAGGGATCCTGATCTACCGGGAGGTGAACGCGAGATGACCGGTAAGTGCCCCGTGCGGCGCACCCCTCCCGAAACGTTCAGCAAACTCCCCGTAAACTCGGGGAGTGACCCTCCGTATCGCCCTGATCAGCCTGCACACGTCGCCCGCCGACGATCCAGGCACCGGCGACGTTGGCGGAATGAACGTCGCTGTGCGATCCACTGCCCTCGCCCTTGCCGCCCAGGGTCACGCGGTCGAGATCCTGACCCGCCGCACCGACCCCGCGGCATCCGCGGTTCTTCACCTCGCGCCGAACCTCCTCCTCCGCCATCTCGACGCCGGCCCCGCCGAGCGCCGCATTAAGGGTGACCACGAGTCGTACATCTCGGATTTCCGTCGAGCGCTGTCGCCGCTGGGGCCATTCGACCTGCTGCACTCACACCACTGGTTCTCGGGCATGGCCGCGCTCGATGTGGCGGCGACGCGTGGCATCCCGCATGTGCAGAGTTTCCACAGCATTGCGGCGGATGCGTCGACGATGCTGTCGGCCGGTGAACGCCCCGAGTCGCCCGGACGGATGCGCGGCGAAGCCCACCTCGCGCAGTGTTCCGCCGCGGTGCTCACCGTGAGCGAGGCCGAGCGCACCACCGTGATCGACCGACTCGGCGGCACACCCGAGCGGGTGACCGTCATCACTCCCGGTGTCGACGGGTCACTGTTCACCCCCGCAAATACTCCCGCCGCCCAGCCCGGCTACATCGTTTCCGCTGCAAGGCTCGAGCCGCTCAAGGGCCTCGACCTCGCCATCGAAGCGCTCGCCGGGCTGCCCGCAACGATCCGCCCCGAACTCATCCTCGCCGGAGGCCCCACCACCGGACACGACGCCTACCCAGCCGAACTCGAAGCACACGCCCGCGCGCACGGCCTGACCGACGGCATCCGTTTCGTGGGCCCGCAGTCCCGTGATGATCTCGCCGCATTGCTCCGAGGCGCCCGGATGCTGCTGGTCCCGTCGCACTCGGAGACCTACGGACTCGTCGCGCTCGAGGCTGCGGCGAGCGGAATTCCCGTCGTCGCGTCGGCGTCGGGCGGGCTGGTCGAAGCCGTCGTCGACGGTGTGACCGGGCTGCTCGTCGACTCGCGCGATCCCGCCGCGTGGACAGATGCCGCCCGCCGGCTCCTCGAGGACCCCGCCCTCGCGGCCCGGCTCGGCGCCGCTGGCCGCAGCCGCGCCGAGCACCTGACCTGGGAGCGCGCCGCCACCGCGACCGCCGCGGTCTATGCGCAACTTCTCGGAGCCGGAGCGCGTCATGACTGACATCTTCGACGGGGTCGACTCCGTGCTCTTCGCCCACGCGCACCCCGACGACGAAACCCTCGCATCCGGTGCGCTCATCGCCGACCTCGTGTCGCGCGGTGTGCGCGTGACGTTGCTGACGGCATCCCGCGGCGAGCGCGGCGAGATCGTCGCCGGCGCGCTGCCCGCGAACACCGATGCGGATGCCCTCACGCGCGCTCGCGAGGCCGAACTCGCCGGCGCGGTGGCCGCGTTGGGCATCTCCGCGCAGTACTGGCTCGGACTCGGGCCCGCCCGTGCACCCGGCGTGGCGCCGCGGAGGTATCGCGATTCGGGGATGGAGTGGGTCCGCCCCGGACTCGCCGGACCCGCCGGCGATGCCGACGCCGACGCGCTCTCGGTCGCGCCGCTCGCCGAGGTGGTCGGCGACATCGCCGCGCTGATTGCTGCCGAACGCCCGTCGCTCGTGATCAGCTACGACTCGGGCGGCGGATACGGCCATCCCGATCACGTACGCATCCGGGATGCCGCACTGGCGGCATCCGTTTCGGCTGGCGTTGGGTTCGCGGAACTTCTCGAAGCACCCGCTGCCGATGCGTCGTGGTACTCGTTGACTGCGCATCGCCCCGCTGTGGTTGCGGCGCTGAAGTGCCACGCGAGCCAGCTGACCGTGGTCGGCGACGACGTGGTGCATTCAGGTGGGCAGCGCGAGCCGATCGGTACGGATGTGGGGCTGCGGCTCGTGACCATTGGCGCGCCGCTGCCCCTGCTTCGTTGATCGAGTAGCGACCGAGCGCAGCGAGGCCGCGTATCGAGATGCGGCGCCCCAACTTCGCTCATCGAGTAGCGACCGAGCACAGCGAGGCCGCGTATCGAGATGCGGCGCCCCAACTTCGCTCATCGAGTAGCGACCGAGCACAGCGAGGCCGCGTATCGAGATGCGGCGCCCAGTCTCGATACCCTTCTTCGTCGCTACTCGACGAACGGAGAACCGTTCAGAGCTTGCCGTAGAACCTGCCCATGTCGATATCGCGCTGCGCCTCGCTGAGAGCTCGCGCCAGTTCGGGGTCGCTGCCCCTGGACTGTTCGATCTTGCGGTCGATGGCGGCGCGGCGCGAGAACATCCCGAGGGCGAGACCGATCACGCCGATCGCGGTGAGAAAGATCCACATCATGCTGGCTCCGATCTCGTGAGAAGAGTCGGGGCGAGCCTAACAGGCGCGTCACCCGAGCCGATCGGTTTCGTCGGTCCCGTATGCCGGATTCTTGGGGAGAAAACCGGCATAAGGGACCGACGAACGGATGCCGGGGTCATTCCCTATCGGCATCCGGTCTCGATACGCTCCTTCGTCGCTACTCGACCAACGGTGGTGTGCGGGCGGAGGTGCCAGCGTCGCTACTCGACCACCGAGGAAGAGATCGGCGCCCGGTCTCGATACGCTCCTTCGTCGCTACTCGACCAACGGTGGTGTGCAGGCGGAGGTGCCAGCGTCGCTACTCGACCACCGAGGAAGAGGCCGCACGGCGTTCGCGGTACGCGGCGACGGCATCCCGGGTGTCCTCCTGGATCAGATCGCCATTGAGAGCAGCCCCGACGCGAAGACCTTCGGCAGCGGATGTCACGACCTGCGCCATGAGGTCGGTCACGTTTCCGGCGGCGTACACACCCGGGATGGATGTTGCACCCATCGGGTCGGTCTCGACGAACGAGCCGACACCCATCGGGTGCCGTTGCACGTCGACGCCGAGCTGCTCGAGCAGACCGGTGTTCGCGACGAAGTTCGGTGAGACAACGAGGGCGTCGATGGCATGAGTCGATCCGTCGTCGAGCGTGACGCCGCTGAGCTGGCCCGCGACACCATCAACCGATGCGACCGTGCCCTCGACGACGGTGATGCCGCGCGCTGCGAGCTGCTCGAGCTCCTCCTGGCTCGGCCGCGGCGACGAGTGCAGGAACAGGGTGATCCGCTCACTCCACTGCCGGAACAGCAACGCCTTGTGCACCGACATCGGCCCGGTCCCGAGGATCCCGATCGCCCGGTCGCGCACCTCCCACCCGTGGCAATACGGGCAGTGCAGCACGGACGTTCCCCAGTGCTCGCGGAGGCCCGGCACATCCGGAAGTTCATCTTTCAGTCCCGTCGCCACCAGCAAACGTCTGCCCTCGAAAACCTCGCTGCCCGCCGTGGTGACCGCGAAGCCGTCGCCGGTTTTTGTGACGGTGGAGGCGGCATCCGTCACGATGATCCCGCCGTAGGATTCGACCTCGGCCCGACCGAGACGGGTGAGTTCGGCGGGAGGCGTTCCGTCGCGCGTGAGGAAATTGTGCACACCGGATGCCGGCGCGTTACGTGGCTCGCCCGCATCGAGAACGAGGACGGATCGACGTGCGCGACCGAGCGCGAGTGCGGCGCTGAGCCCGGCGGCGCCTCCGCCGATGATGATGGCGTCGTATCGAGAAGAAGTGGTGCTTGTCATGGTTTCATGCTGCGCGCGGTCATCGCGATGCGCAAGTATCGTTGCCGTATCGGCAAACCGTAGTTGACGCAGGTCGTGGCCGCTTCAGTTGTCACTAACGCTGCTTATTCGGCGCAAGAGGCCGCGTTAGTGACAAGCGAACGGATGCCACGGGGCACGCGCGTGGTTCATCGGTTGCTGCGGGCCGGATCTCGATACGCGGCTCGCTTCGCTCGCTGCTACTCGATCAACGGGAGGAGCTAATTGCCGAGCTTGCCGAAGTTCGATCAGCGGAGCGGGCGGGACGAACGCCGTGCGCATCTGCCATGATTTCCCCATGCGCCACACGCCTGCCTACATCGTCGCCGACCCGGAAGAGGTGAAGCGGCTGATCCGCGAGAACCCGTGGGCGACCATCGTGTCGAATACGGCGAAGGGTCTGGTGGCGTCGCACTATCCGGTGATGCTCGAGGAGGACGCCGACGGCATCAGCATCGTCAGCCACGTCGGCCGCCCCGACGATCGCGCGCTCGAGCTTGGTGAGCATGAGGTGATGGTCATCATCCAGGGTCCGCACGGGTATGTGTCGCCCGGCTGGTACGACGGCAAGCCCGCCGTGCCCACCTGGAACCACGTCACAGCCCACCTCTACGGCACCCCGCAGATCCTCACCGATGAGGAGAACTGGCAGGTGCTCAGCAACCTCGTCGGCCACTTCGAGCACAAGCTTCCAGAGCCGAACCTGCTCGAGCACAACGAAGAATACGGTCGCCGAATCATGTCGGGCACCGTCGGATTCCGCCTCCTCGTCGAGCGCTTCGAGGCCCGCGCGAAGCTGAGCCAGGGCAAGTCCGCCGAGGTCGTCGACAACGTGATGAGCGAGCTCGAGCACGGCGAGAACTACGCCCAGCCCGACCTCGCCGCCGAGATGCGCCGGGTCCACGACAAGTAGATCGGGTCACCACTGCCCGAACCGCGCGCCCATAAACCCGTTCCCATCGGGCTCGACGAAAGCGCGAGGATTCCTCAAGACCCTCTTCCCCTGCCCCACAAGCGGGGGTAGTGTCTGGAACACTGTGCCGGGGGCACCACAGCCGCCGGCCTGACTGTCACTCTCCAATGAAGGAGCAATACATGATTCAGAGACGCAAGTTCGGCATCACGGTGGGGGCGACTCTCGCCACCGGTGCCCTGATCGCCGTCGGGTTCGCCGGCCCCGCCTACGCAGGCGGAGGCAAAGGACACGGGCACGGCCACGGCGGTGACAAGTCCGCGTCGGCTCAGCTGCGTAAGGCTGTCACAGCGAAGGGCATCACCAAGCACCTCCAGGCGCTGCAGCGGATCGCGGACGAGAACGACGGAAACCGGGCTGCCGGAACGTCGGGCCACGCGGCATCCGTCGACTACTTCGAATGGAAGCTCAAGAAGGCCGGATACGTCACGTCACGTCAGGCGTTCAGCTACGACAAGTCGGTTGTGGACACTGCCGTCCTCGACCTGACAGCACCCACCACGCAGAGCTTCGAGTACGGGGTCGACTTCATCGAGGCGTCGAATGCCTCCGAGGGAGACGTCACCGGCACAGTGCAGGCCGTCGACATCAACATCACGGGCGACCGCGCATCGACGAGCGGTTGTGAGACCGAGGACTTCGCGAACTTCACCGAGGGCAACATTGCACTCGTGCAGCGTGGCACGTGCGACTTCAGGGTCAAGTCCGACAACGCACTCGCCGCGGGTGCCGTCGGTGTAATCATCTTCAACCAGGGCAACGCATCCGAAACCGAGGACCGCTCAGCGCTCTTCGCCGGAACCCTCGGTGAGACGATCTTCGAACTCCCGGTCGCAACGACGACGTTCGCGCTCGGTGAGACGCTCGCCAACACGGCTGGCGCAGAGGTTCGCCTCGCGTTCGACGCCCACATCGAAACGGTGGACACGTTCAACCTGCTCGCCGACACCAGGAAGGGCGACCCGAACAAGTTGCTCGTCGTCGGCGGACACCTCGACAGCGTGACCGAAGGCCCTGGCATCAATGACAACGGTTCGGGAACCGCCTCGATCCTCGAGACGGCGCTCCAGCTGTCGAAGAAGCACATCGTGCCGAAGAACAAGATTCGTTTCGCGTTCTGGAGCGGTGAAGAGGACGGGCTGCTCGGCTCGAACCACTACGTCGCCCAGCTCACCCCCGAGCAGATCGCGCAGCACGCGGCGAACCTCAACTTCGACATGACCGGCTCACCCAACGCGGTGCGCTTCGTCTACGACGGAGACGGGGATGCCTTCGGTATCGAAGGACCGGAAGGATCGGATGCCATCGAGGCAGTCTTCAACGACTACTTCGCTTCGCAGAACCTCGCCACCGAACCGACCGCTTTTGACGGACGCAGCGACTACTTCGCGTTCATCAATAACGGCATCCCGGCAGGTGGATTGTTCTCGGGAGCCGAGGGCATCAAGTCCGAGGCTCAAGCCGAGATCTTCGGTGGCACTGCCGGCGAAGCATACGACGCCTGCTACCACGCCGAGTGCGATGACATCAACAACATCAACCAGGAGGTCCTGGGACAGATGGCGGATGCCATCGCTCATGCCACCGCTGTCTACGCCGACGCCAAGGTCATCAAGGGCCACGGCAAGGGCTGGGACAAGGGCAAGGGTCACTACGGAAAGGCCTACGGCAAAGGATGGGGCCACGACAAGTTCGGCTACAAGGGATACGGCAAGGGGCGCTAACGCCTCCCCGCTGAACTGAAAAGACGCCTCGGGGTCTCTGCGCATAGCGCGGAGGCCCCGAGTGCTGTGCGGCGGGGGTCTCGATACGGCCGCAGGCGGCCTACTCGACCAACGGATGGAGTCGCTGGTCGAGTAGCGACCGAGCGCAGCGAGGCCGCGTATCGAGACCGGCGACCAACGGATGGGAGGGTCTCGATACGGCCGCAGGCGGCCTACTCGACCAACGGTGGGGGATGGCAGGCGGCCTACTCGACCAACGGAGGGGGGTCGCTGGTCGAGTAGCGACCGAGCGCAGCGAGGCCGCGTATCGAGACCGGTTCCGCTACAGCTCGATCAACTCCAGCTGCACATCCACGTCATCGCCCTCACTGATGCCCTCCGCCATCCGCACGGCCTTCTTCACCGGGAGGATGTACTGGCCCACCGTGCTGTCGGGAAACACCGACGTCTCCCACCGTGAGTCACCGACTGTGACCCGGACTTTCACGGATCCGAAGCCACGCGGCATCCGCGGACGATCACGGATGTCGTCACTCTCCTCCTTGGGAACGGTGATGAAGAACCAGGGGGCGTCACCTTTCCAAGCCCAGAGCGGTGTGGTGAAGCGGAACGTCATGCCGAACAGAGTAGCCGCGACCGGCGGCCGTGCGACAGGGTCAGCCGGCGTTGTTGCGGGGCAGGTGTTCACCAAGCGGGCCGGCTGGATCCGTGCCGCTGCGCACCGACTGTAGCCGCTCCCGAAGCGCCTGGATCACAGCCTCCCGATGGCCGTGAGTCTCTTCATAGGTGAGCAACGCCTGAACGCCTTCGGCATCAAGGTGCTCGTGGGGGTGCGGGGCGTCGGTGGCATTGGTGGAACCCGGCTCGCACAGCATCGCGTCGTTCATGGTCCCCTCCCGCGAAATGCGCCGTGGCATCCCCTTGCCATCAATTCAAGATCGTGGCAGCGGAACCCTCAAGGGTATTGACATAACGGGGCAGTCGTGCGCCTTTCCGGGTCAACCGAGAGGCGCAAGAAGGGCGACGGCTCCAGCGACGGAAAGCACAGCGCGGAGGTGATTGAGCCGGGTCCAGGGCCGCTCGTATCGCGGCCAGTAGGCCGCCCGACCACCCGTAGCCGCGGCGAGCCGACGGTTGAGGGGAACGTTCGCCACCACCGTCAGCACGAAGCCGGCGAGGTAGAGCGCCGCACCCGCGATCCGCGCGGGGGATGCTGCCTCCGGGTCGGTCACAGCAACAATGATCGCCGCCACCGAAGCGATGGCCGTGCCAAAGAAGACGATCATGAACGGAGCCCGCTCAGCATCCTCATTGATCGCCGCCATGGTGTTGCCGGCGTCCAGAGCTGGGCGCCGGCGGAGGGCCGGCATCACCACAGCCGAGAAGGCGAGGTAGAAGCCTGCAACGGCGGCGGACCCGATTCCCGCGACAAGCGCGATCCATCCGGTCATGGGGCAGCCACGGGCACTGTGACATCCCAGATCCCGGTAGCCGCCGTCCGCAACGCATAAGAACGGAAGTCGGTCGGTTCTCGACCGAGCGCGGATCGAAGGTCCGGGGTGAGGGAGGATCCTCGACCGTCGAGGATCTCGGTGAACAACGAGGCGAGCGGGAGTGACGCTTCGATCGGGATGCCATCGAGCGCCAGATCGGCGCCGAACTGCTCCGCTGCGCCTGGCTCGAACCTGATGGCTCGCCCGATCGCGTCGGAGAGTTCGGTTGCGACCTCGAAAAGGGTGAGCAGTCGCGGACCGGTGAGCTCCAGCAAACGCCCGACGTGGTTGTCGCCGATGAGAGCATCAACCGCCACATCGGCGAGGTCATCGAGGTCGAGGAACGGTTCACTGACCGTGCCGTCGGCAGGGAGCACCAAGTGACCCCGGCGCACGGGTCCGAGGAGAAAATGTTCGCTGAAGTTCTGGGCGAACCACGCGCACCGCAACACGGTCCAGTCCAGACCGGCGGAGGCCACGACCTCTTCGGCTGCTCGCGCACCCTCTTCGCCCCGCCCGGAGAGCAGAACGAGTCTCTCCACGCCCGCTCCCCGCGCGGCCACGGTGAATGCGCTCATCAACTCGGGCACGCCGGGAAAAGCGAGATCGGGGCTGTAACAGAGGTAGGCGGTGCGGACGCCGGCCAGCGCGTGCGCCCAGGTGGCTGGCTCGTTCCAGTCGAACGGTACCGGTGCGCGCCGGGAACCAATGCGCACCGGCACCCCGCGGTCGACGAGACGTTGGGCGATCCGGCCTCCGGTGCGCCCGGTGCCGCCGGTGATCAGGATGGGGGAATCTGTCGTGTTCATGATCCGATCATGCCCGGCTCTGTCAAGACGATGAATACCCGTTCGTCTACCTTTGATCTTTGAGCGTCTACACTCGGAACATGGACCCCCTCGTCCGATTCTTCACCGAACCTCGCGCCAGCAATGCCTTCTCGCTCCGGGTCGTCATGTCCGGCCCCTTCGCCATCGATGTCCACGACGAGGCTGCGCTGACCCTGATCGTTCCGGTGCGCGGAACGTCCTGGTTGGTTCCAGATGCCGGCACACCCCAGCGGTTGAGCCCGGGGCAATCAGCAACCGTCCGCGGACCGGATGCCTATCGCATCGCCGACGCCGCCGATCGCGCACCGACCGTCGTCATCGGGCCGGATCAGGTGTGCCGGACGCCGAGCGGTGAGCACCTCGACACCGTGCTCCGCCAGGGGGTGCGAACCTGGGGCAACGACCCCGCTGGCGAGACCATACTTCTCATCGGCACCTACCCCAGCGAAGCAGCCGTAGGCCAGCTCGTGACATCCGCCCTGCCCCGACTGGCCGTCTTCGAGGAACACGAAACGGATGCGGCACTCGTCACACTTCTGGAACGGGAACTGTCGACCTCAAACCTCGGCCAGGGCAGCGCGCTCGACCGACTGCTCGATCTTCTGCTCCTGCACGTCGTTCGAGCGTTCGGGCGGCGACCGGACAGTGCAATACCGGGCTGGCTGACGGGGTCGAACGACGCGCTTGTCGCCGAAGCGCTGGCGCTCCTCCACGAGGACCCGGCGGCGCCATGGACCGTCGCTTCACTCGCCGCCCGAGTGCACGTGTCGCGGGCGAAGCTCGCCGCACGGTTCACCGATGCGGTCGGGCAACCGCCGATGAGCTACCTCTCCGGGTGGCGACTGGCGCTGGCCGCTGACCGCCTCGCGGGGTCGGATGCCACGACCGCCACGGTCGCTGCGGAGGTCGGATACAGCAGCGCCTTCACATTCAGCACCGCGTTCTCCCGCAAGTATGGCGTCAACCCGACCGCCTACCGCCGATCGCGCCAGGCAGCACCTGTCGCGCGCTACGACAGCCTGCCCGGCTCCTCCGGATCGTAGAGCCAACCGAGCCAACCGCTCTCGGTCGGCATGATCTCGTAGCCATCACAGACCAGCACCAGGTCGGGTCGCTCGGCTGCACTCCACGTCGCCGTGAGCACCGGCACCCCTTCGCGCGGCCGCTCCTCGCAGTCGCCGCGGGGTGCGCTCTTCGTCTCGATTCGGATCGTCGAGATCCGCTCATCCCGAGTCGCTATGCGACGGATGCCGGTGGCATCCTCCGGGATCCAGCCCGGCATCTCGCCGCCGACCCAGTCCTCCACCGCTGCGTCGTAAGTTCCGAACGACTCCTCGTGGGAGTTCACGACGTACTCTTCGATCGAGCAGCCGCTGAGCACGAGGCCGAGCGCTGCCGCTCCGAGTACCGACGCGATTCTGCGGGAAGTAGCCATGCTTCCAGTTCAGCGCATGGCGGCATCCGGCGAATCGGCTTCAAGGATGATCCGGCCCCCACCGAAAGGATGAGATCGGTCAGGAGGGGATGTCGTCGAGCGTCTTCTCAAGGCGGGCGAGGCGGCCGTCGATACCCTCGAGCCGGGCGACGAGCGCTTCGTTCACGGCGGTGTTCTGCTCGAGGGCCTTCGCCGTCGAGTCATTGCGCTCGGAGCGCATTTTGACGACGGTCACGATTCCGCCCATGACGATTCCGACGATGACGATCCAGGCGAACCAGGGAAAATAGGCGAGTTCAGGCATCAGTTTTTTCGCTTTCGTTGGTGGTCTGGGCGACGGCGTCGACGAGTGTCTGTGCGTCGAGGGTGAGGGTGAACGGCACGAGCTCGAAGTACTTGAGAGCCTTGCCGTCCGGCGACATCTCGAGGCGCCCGGCCACGAAGCCGGCCTCCTCGAGCTTGGTCAGGTGCATGTACAGAAGCGCCCGTGACATTCCGACCCGGCGGGCAAGTTCACTCACGTGAAGGCGCTCACCGGAGAGAAGTGCGAGGACGCGCATGCGCTGCGGGCTTGCGATCGCGGTCAGCTTCGCGCTGAGTTGCTCCGCGTTCATTGTTTTGCCTTGCACATGTTAGAAATCTATTGCATGTGCAAGGTAAGCGCAACTACTGCCGTTCGGCGAGAAGCTTTCGGCGCAGGCTGGAAGTGGAGTTGGCCGCTCTCTTAAGGCGTGCGTTTCCGTATTTCGCGCCTCCGAGCATCCGTGAGCCGAGGGCGACCCACACCGTGATGGCGCGCTCGAGCAGCCAGGCCGGTGCCCAGAGCGCACTCGAGGTCGGGAACGCGCGTGTGCCGTGCGCCCGACGGCGACCGATTTCGGCGAGCGCGATAGCTGTCGTTGCAATGCCGGCGATGCGCTTCGGGCGCTGGAGCCCCCACCCGAGCAACGGAAGGAGTGCGAGCTCGACGGCGAGCCGCGGCGGCTGAGCGAAATCGTCATAGGCCTGGCGCACGCGCTGCCGGGCGAAGTGCCGTGTGCTCGGCGGGATCCGGGCAACGAACAGGTCGTCGGCCCGGCGCTCCCGCCCGTGCGCTGCCCCGATCGTACGGATCAGTTCGAGGTTCTCGAACAACACATCACCGTCGTACCCGCCGAGTTCGAGCACGAGATCGCGGTTCACTCCGAGCGTTCCCGGGTAGTCGGATGCCACGGCGCGATTGAGCAGGCTCCGCGCCGTATCCCAGCGGGCATGCCAGGGCAGGGCGGTGAAATAGTTCTGCGGCCGCACGAGGTCGGCGTTGTTCAGTTCCTTCACCATACGTTGCAGGCACGGCCAGTCGTAACGCACGTCGTCGTCGGCGAGGATCACCGCGCGATGCCGGGCCCGGCGAACCCCGGTCATCACCCCCGCGACCTTGCCGTTGCCGGTGGCCGGGCCGTCGGGCGGCAAGTGCCGCACCAATGCGCCCCACAGCGCGCGGTGGGCGGCGAACACGGGTTCGGGCGAACCGTCGACGATCGTCACGTCGATGTGTTTGGCGAGGAAGAGAAGGTAGTCGGTGAGCTCGAACACGTCGCCGGTGCGGAATTCGGACCAGCGCAGAGGCAACACGTATTCGGCGGCGAGGCGTTCCGTGGTGCTGAACTCGGCGTGCGGCTCCGCGGCTACCGACGTAGGCGCGGCAGCAGGCCCGGCGGTCGGATCAGTTCGAGTGCTCATGCAGCCACTGTCCGTTGACGGTCGAAAACGGTCAACGTCTTGACAATGTGGATTACGGCGCGATTCAAGGGACGCAAGTGCTGTCATTCACGCGTTCAGCGACAGTTTGCGTCCTTTCGAAGACGCACGGCGAGCGGTGCGGATGCCGCGACTGGGGCACTGATCGTAGCCGCGGCATCCGAGTTCAGAAATCATGGGCGACCCGGGTCATCGAACGGAGTCCTGGGGGCGCCCGGAACCACACTCTCCGGAGAAAGCGGGGTTCGTCGTCGCCGGCGTGGCCGAATCGGTGCTGGCGAAGAAGCGGATTCCGGTCGACGTGACCAAGCCAGATCGACACAGAATCAGCCGGACAGGCGCGGAAAGCCAGAACCGTGTGGTTCATGACTTCACCCCCCGTGCGTCAGTGCTTTCACTCTTCCAGATGGACGACGAACAGCAACGCCCTTGCGAGCGACGCTGCTTTACCTCTACCTTGCGCCACCCGAAAAGCGCGGGTCGACCAGAGAAAAAGTAACCACGTTCGCCCGCGAGTGGTCGTGCACCCCTCCACCGGGTGACATACCGTTGAGGCATGTCTTTGCTCTCCCGGCGTTCGCGCACTACCGCCATCGCCCTCGCCGGCCTCCTCGCGCTGACCGCCTGCACGGCAAGCGCCCCCGAAACCGCGCGTACGACGGCCGTGAAAACCTCCGATCCGGATGCCGCGCTCACCGTTATCGACGCTGCGAACGATCGCGAGGCATCCGTCGCCACGAGTGCTGAGTTGTTCGATTCCTCCCCCGTCGTCGTGGTCGCCCCGAGCGGCGATCCGAAGGCGCAGGAGATTGCGGCGCGCGCAGCGATCGGCCTCGGTGTGCCGCTGCTCGTCGGGGAATCGGACGGCAAGAAAGAAACTGCGGAAGCGACCGCGACCCCAACCCCCGCGCCCACGGCGAGCGCCGAGCCGGCCCCCGACGGGCTGCCCGCCGAGCTGAAGCGGTTGAAGGCGACCACCGCCCTGGTCATCGGCGCCGTCGAGCCGCTCGACGCCGAAGCGGAGGACTCCGAGTCGGACCTCACCGTTGAGCGTGTCAAGGCGAGCGCCGCCGCGGTTACTGAAGCGACGGGGCTCGAGCTCGGCACGGCTACCGCCGAGGACGCCGCCGGCTACCCCGCCGGCATCACCGCGTGGGAGGCGCCGAAAGCGAAGCGCGGCAGCTCTGCCGCCGAAGCGCCCATCGCGCGGCCGAAACGCGCCGAGGCCCTCGCCGACACCGTGGCCCTCGCCGTGAACGGTGCCGCACAACTCGCGTCGATCGCGACGGCGCGGGCTGCAGGGATTCCGGTGCATCTCGTCGCGGAAGGGTCCGCGAATCCGCAGGCGCACGCATCCGTCATCGAGGCGCTCTCGACCACGGAAGCCACGAAGACGCTCGCGATCGGCGCTGAGTTCGCCGCCCAGCCTGCGCTCGACTGGAAGATCCGCACCGCACGCACGGGCACGCAACTGCCCGGCGGGGGGCAGCTCCTGTTCCCGGCGCACCAGTTCATCGCGCTGTACGGCACACCGATCACGAGTGTCCTCGGCGTGCTCGGCGAGCAGGATGCCGCTGGTTCGGTCCAGCGCGCCCGTGACGTCGCTGCTCCGTACGCCGCTCTGACCGACAAGACCGTCGTGCCGATGTTCGAGATCATCGCGACCGTCGCCGCTGGTGGCGCCGGAGCCGACCAGAACTATTCCAACGAACTCTCGCCCGAAAGCCTGCGCCCGCTCGTGGACGAAGCCGCGAAGGCAGGTATCTACGTCGTGATCGACCTGCAGCCGGGGCGCACCGACTTTCTCACCCAGGCCAAGCAGTACCAGTCGCTACTCGAGCTGCCGCACGTCGGGCTCGCGCTCGATCCGGAGTGGCGGCTCGGGCCGGACCAGGTTCCGCTTCGGCAGATCGGCTCGGTAAGCGCCGCCGAAGTGAACAGCGTCACGACCTGGCTCGCCGACCTCACCAATGAGAAGAGCCTGCCGCAGAAGATGCTCGTGCTGCACCAGTTCCGCACCTCGATGATCACCGATCGCGCGTCGCTCGATCTCACCCGGCCCGAGGTCTCGCTCCTCATCCACGCCGACGGCCAGGGCGGGCAAGGCGACAAGCAAGCGACGTGGGCGAACCTGCACCGCGACGCGCCCGCCGGCATCCATTGGGGCTGGAAGAACTTCTACGACGAAGACACGCCGATGCTCACGCCGGAGCAGACAATGAGCGATGTGTCGCCCGCGCCGGACCTCGTTACCTACCAATAGCCCGTGGTTTTGTCGGCGCTGTGCCATACGCTCGAAGCATGACGCCGCAGCCACGCATCGGAGTCCGGTTCGAGCCCGACTGGGAACCCGAGCGACTTCCCGACTTCGCCCGATGGGCTGAAGCGGCCGGTTTCGACGAACTCTGGTTCAGTGAAGACCTGCCCTGGGCTGGGGGAATCGCGATGGCGGCCACCGCCCTCGCCGTCACCGAACGCATCCACGTCGGGCTCGGACTCCTCCCCGCGACCACCCGCAATGTCGCGACCGCCGCGATGGAGATCGCGACCCTGGCCCGCCTCGCGCCGGGGCGGTTGTCGATCGGGCTGGGCACCGGCATCCCGAGCTGGATGCAGCAGATAGGTGCCGACGTGCCCAGGCGCTTTGCCGCGCTCGAGGAGACGGCCGTCGGGCTGCGCAGGCTTCTCGCGGGCGAGGAGGTCACCGTCGACGGGCACCACGTGCACCTCGATGCCGTGCGGCTCGGCTTCACACCCGAGCAGATGCCGCAGATCGTTCTCGGCACCACGGGGCCGCTCGGCCTCCGCATCACCGGCCGGAGCTCCGACGGAGTGCTGTTGCCCGAGATCGCGACACCGGATGCCGTCCGCTGGGTCCGCGACGAGATGGCCGCCCCAGCGGGGGCGGGCCGGGCCCTGCTTCTCGCGATGACGAGCCTCGGCGACGATCGTGGGCAGGCGCTGGCCGAGGTTCGCGCCCGGGTGCAGCGACTGGTCGACTTCGGTGTCTTCGACCGGCTCACGGAAATCGCCGGGATGGGTGCCGACGGAAGCGGTGAACTGACCGATGAGATCCTCCAGTCCCTCGCCGTCGCCGGAACCGCGGAGGACGGCGCGCGCGCGATTACGGGCTGGGCTGAGGCTGGAGCCGACACCATCATCCTCGTCGCCGGTGCTGACGACCCGATCGCCAGCTACCAGCGGTTCGCCGACGACGTCTTCCCCCTGATCGGGCGCTAACGCCCGATCCAACTCCACGCCGACGCAAGGACCCGCCATGAGACCCACCGACGCCCTCGACGAGATCGCGTTCCTGCTCGAGCGCGACCTCGCCTCCCCGTACAAGACCAAGGCGTTCCGCGGGGCCCTCGCTGCGCTCGGCTCCCTGAGCGATGACGAGATCGCCGCCCGCGTCGAAGACGGCCGGCTCAAGCGCACCAAGGGCATCGGGTCGACGACCTACAACGTGATCGAGCAGGCGGTGGAGGGCGGCATCCCGGAGTACCTCGCCGACCTGCGCGAGCGAATCGGTGGCCCGGTGACGGATGCCGGCGGCGAACTTCGCGCGCAACTCAAGGGTGACCTGCACAGTCATACTCTGTGGTCCGATGGCACCACCGATCTCGCGTCGATGGCACGCACCGCCCGGCGGCTCGGGCACGAATATCTCGTTGCGTCCGACCACTCCCCCTCGCTGCGGGTCGCGAACGGGCTCAGCACCGAGCGCCTCGAGGAGCAGCTCGTCGAGATCGACGGGCTCAACGCGGAGTTCGACGACTTCCGGGTGCTCACCGGGATCGAGGTCGACATCCTCCTCGACGGTGAGCTCGACCAGTCCGACGGCGTGCTCGACCGCCTCGACATCGTCGTCGCGAGCGTGCACTCGAAACTGCGTATGGACTCACGGGAGATGACCAAGCGGATGCTGGCCGGCATCCGCTCCCCGTACACGAACGTGCTCGGGCACTGCACCGGCCGGCTCGTTCAGGGCAGCCGCGGGACCCGCCCGGAGTCGACGTTCGACGCCGCTGCTGTCTTTGCCGCGTGTGCCGAAAACAACGTTGCTGTCGAGATCAACTCGCGGCCGGAGCGGCAGGATCCGCCCGACAACCTCATCCAGGTCGCGCTCGAGGCCGGGTGCCTGTTCAGCATCGACAGCGACGCGCACGCACCCGGGCAACTCGGGCTGCTCGACCTGGGCGCCGCGCGTGCTGAGGCGAACGGCGTGCCGGCCGACCGGATCGTGACGACGTGGCCTGCCGACCGCCTGCTGGAGTGGGCGCGCTGAGCCGGCCCGCGACAACCGTTCGCGAGATCGCAGTTGCGCACCCAAACCTGTGCGCTGCGATCTTTTTGAGTGCGTAACTGCGATCTCGGCGCGGGTCAGAACGACATGAACCGCACGACCGCGCCCGTTGGGTCGACGACGGTGGCGATGCGACCGTAGGGGGTGTCCTCGGCCTCGTCTTTGATGGTGGCACCGAGCTCGAGCGCCTTCGCGACGGTCGCGTCGACGTCATCAGAACCGAAATACACCGCCCAACTCGCGGCCTCCCCCTCTGCGAGGTCGCCCTTCGCGTCGTAGATGCCCGCGAACGGCTGCCCCTCGCGCTCGAAAGTCATGTACCGAAAATCAGCGCCGTCGCCCTCGTCTTTGAGGGTGAAGCCGAACGCTTTCTCGTAGAACTCGACGGCCTTCTCAAAGTCGGATGCAAGTAACTCGCACCAGACCGGCGCACCGTGCTCGCGCTCCGCCTGGAACCCGGTGTGGTTGCCGGACTGCCAGTACCCGACCGTTGCACCGGTGGTGTCGGTTGCGAACCCCATCACTCCCATGTCGGGAACGTTCATCGGCTCGAACATGTTCATGCCGCCCGCTTCAGCGATCGCGGATGCCGTCTGGTTGGCATCCGTCGTCAGCAGGTACACCGTCCAGCTGTCTGCGTAGGGGGCGTCATCCTGCTTCTTCATCGCGCCGGCGATGCGCCGGCCGGTGGAACTGAAGCTGACGTAGCCGCCGTAGAGCACCTCGTCGCCCGTTTCGGCGTCCCAGCCGAAGAGCGCGCTGTAGAACTCTTGCGAGCGGGCCGGGTCTGATGTCGTGAGTTCGAGCCAGCAGGGTGCGCCGGGGGTCGTGACCGTGATGTCAGGCATGGAGGGTCCCTTCGTCGATCGAAAGTTTTGCAAGTCAGGGTAGTCGCGGCCCGCGGCGGCGGCTAGGGGTGGGTCGCGCACTGGCTCACATTCGCGCATGACAGGCTGGTGGGATGCTGCCCACAACCCGAACCCCCGCATGTTAGGCGCCGAAGCGGTCGCGTTCCTCCGCGCGACGACCGAAGGCACCCGCGTCGTGGTGCGCCATCAACTCGATGACGGCCAGGCGACGGATGCCCTCGGCTGGTTCGTGCGCTCGGACGAGACCCACTGCGCGATTGCGACCAAGCGCGGGCTCGAGATCGTTGCGTACACCGCGGTGATCGCGGCCAAAGAAGTGCCGCCGCCCCCGCCGCCGCGGCCCCGGCGTGGCGCAACCTCACCGCTGATCGAGTAGGCCGCCCGCAAACCCACCGCTGATCGAGTAAACCGCCCGCAACCCCACCGCTGATCGAGTAAGCCGCCCGCAACCCCACCGCTGATCGAGTAGCGACGAAGGAGCGTATCGAGATCCTTGTGACGGGGCCTCGACTCGCTCCTTCGTCTGTGGTTACTGAGCTTGTCGAAGTAGCGACCTACGCCGCCACCTTCGCGAGCAACTCGTCGAGTCGCTCGTAGCCGTCGTTGACCCCGCGCTCCATGCCCGACTGGGCCATGCCGTCGCGACTCTCCTGAGTCGGGTAGACGCTGTGCCCGATCACGCGGCACCGGCCTTTCCCGAGGTCCTCGATCCGAAGGAACTCGAGGCTCACCGCACCGGGAAAACCTTCGAACTCGAAGGTCTGCACGATGCCGTTCTCGAGTGACGCCGAGTGCACGACTCCACTGAACGCGTAGCCCTCGTCGCCGTCGTAATGCACGTAGCGGTAGCTGCCGCCCGGGACGATGTCCCAGCGCTCGAGTTCCATACGGTAGCCGCGCGGACCGAGCCATTCGACGATCAGCTCCGGGTCGGTGTGTGCCCGATACACGGCCTCGGCCGGGGCATCGAACTCGCGCACGATCTCGATGTACGGCTGGCCGTCAGGCACGGTGATGTTGGTTGGGTTCGTCATTTCTTTTCCTTTCTCTGTGTTGGGGTGGTGACCTTCAGGCCGGCGAGGACGTCGTCCAGCCGGCGAAATCGTGATTCAGCTTCGAGCCGATAGGTATCGATCCAGGCGGTGAGCTCCTCGAGCGCTTCGGGCACGAGATGGGCGGGGCGGCGTTGTGCATCCCGCGTCCGGCTCACGAGGCCGGCCTGCTCGAGCACCTGGATGTGCTTCGACACCGCCTGCTTCGAGATCGCGAAGGGCTCGGCGAGTTCGTTTACCGTCGCGGGGCCGCGACTGAGCTTCGCCACGATCGCACGGCGCACCGGATCCGCAAGCGCAAGAAAGGCGCGATTGAGCCGCTCGTCGGCATCCGTCGCCTTGCTCATAATCAACTTCCCTCTTGATCAACCTATTCGTTGAATACGATACGGCCGGATGCCCCACGTGGCAACCCTGTTCACCGACTTTTTTCGTCAGCCCGGTTGGGCAGCCCCGGCCGGAGTGATAGGCAGGAGGTATGACTTCCGACCATCTCTCCGCTGCCGTCGCGCTCGCGGTCGCGAACGTCGACTCCGGCGGAGGACCGTTCGGCGCGATCGTCGTCACCGCAGACGGACGGGTCTTCGAGGGCACCAACCTTGTGACCGCAGAAAACGACCCGACAGCACACGCCGAAGTTGTCGCGATCCGCCGAGCCTGCGCAGCGCTCGGCACCTTCGACCTCACCGGCGCGACCGTCTATGCCAGCTGCGAACCCTGCCCGATGTGCGTCGCCGCTAGTCTGTGGGCACGGGTCGGCTCCGTGGTTTACGCCGCGGACCGGCACGACGCCGAACGAGCCGGATTCGATGACGCCCGCTTCTTCGACCACTTTGACGGCGTCACGCCCGCCATCTCGATCACCGCTGCCGAGGTTGCAGACAAGCTTGCCCCATTCACCGCGTGGGGCGCGAAGCCCGACCGGATCGACTACTGACCAGCCCATGCTCTCCGAAGGATCGCGATGACCCTCCCGCCGCAACAGCCGTACCAGCCGCAGCAACCGCTCCCTCCGCAGCAGCCCGGCTGGCCGCCGACTCCACCGGAGCGCCGCCGTCGTCCCGGCCTCATGATCTTTCTGTTCGTCGGACTCCCGCTGATCGGGCTCGCGCTCGTCATCGCCGCAACGCTCTTTGCCATGAACGCGTTGAACGGCGAGCCGGTGAGCGAAAACGTCGATACGGATGCCGGCACCAGTCTCCTCATCGACATCCCGAACGCCTCGATCGATCTGGGCGTGAGCGATGATGACGAGATCCACGTATCGATGCGGGGCAACTACTCAGGCGCACGACCGACCCTCGACGTGACGACCGCCGGCGACGAGACCGAAATCCGGGGCGGATGCCCGTCGGGCTGGTTCGTTTTCAACCGCTGCGACGTGCGGATCGAAGTGCTTCTTCCGGCTGACCTCGACGTCGTCGCCGGCGGAAAGAACGGCGCGATCACCGCCGAGGGTCTCACCGGGGACCTCGACCTGTCGACGACGAACGGCCGCATCGAGGTGGAAGGCTCTCGCGGGGACCTCCAGCTGCACTCGACGAACGGCCGGATCGAGATCGAGGATTCGGAATCGAGCCGGGTTGAAGCGGACACCACCAACGGCAGCGTGACTCTGAGCTTCGAGAACGCCCCGGACGAAGTGATAGCGCTCAGCACCAACGGTGAGATCCGCGTCGAAGTGCCCGATGACGACACCGAGTACTTCATCGAAGCAGACACGACCAACGGCAACGTCGACGACCAGGACGTCCCGAGTGACCGCGACGCGACGCGCACGATCACGGCCGAGACGACGAACGGCGACGTGACGATCACAACCGACCGCTGAGTGGGGTCCCGCTGCAGTGCCGGCGCGCGCGGTTTCGCGGGTCTGACGGCGTTGCGCGGGTGAAGCAACACCCGCGTCGCCCAAAATACCCGCGCGGCAAGGGGTTGTGCGCCGCGGCCCGGCCGGGCTTGGCTGGATCCGGCCGCTTACCGCTTACCGAAGGAGCAATCCCATGACCGTGAAGCTCAACCAGCCCGCATTCCGGCAGGCGAAGAAGCTCGTCGGCGACGGCAAGGTTGTCCGCGACGAGCGCGACGACTGGAGCGAGCACGCCCCGAGCGCCGACGACGAAAACACGTTCCTCGACAAACATTCGTGGACCGACTACTCGCACTGGCACCTCGGCGTTGACGACGAGCATCCGAAGGACACGAAGGGGCACTACAAGTTCCCCATCGGTGACTTCAGCAAGGTGCACAGGTGTGCCGTGATCTCGGCCGAGAGCCGTGCCGGCCAGTTCGATCACGACGAGATCCGGGATGCTCTCAAAAAACTTCTCGAAAAGATCGACGGCTGAGCAACGCGCGCTCCTAACTCACTCGCGCCGGTTTGACCACCTCTTGACCCGGAACCTCCGGTCGAGAAACGTGGAACCACGTGCCAGCGCGGCGCAGTGGAGAAGGAGCGAAGCATGTCGAAAAACACCGTCGTTGTGATCACCGGGGCGTCGAGCGGGATCGGCCGCGCCACCGCCCTGCTCTACGCGAGCAAGGGAGCAAACGTCGTCCTCGCGAGTCGTCGCGGCCAGGCTCTGACGAAGCTCGTGAAAGAGTGCGAAGAACGCGGTGGCGAGGCTATCGCCGTAGCGACCGACGTCACCGATGCCGCCCAGGTCGATGCGCTGGCCCGCGCTGCCGTCATGAAGTTCGGCCGCATCGACGTGTGGGTCAACAACGCGGCCGTCTCGGCGTTCGCACCGTTCCTCGAGATGCCGCTCGATGACATCCGTCGTGTGCTTGACGTGAACATCATGGGCTACGTGTACGGCGCCCGCGCCGCCCTCGCGGTAATGACCGAGCAGGGGCACGGAAGCCTCATCAACGTCGCGTCGATCGTCGGCGAGGTGCCACAGCCGTACACCGCGCCGTACGGCATGTCGAAGGCGGCGGTTCGCGCGCTCGGCGTGAGCCTGCGGTCGGAGCTCGCGCTGCAGAAGCAGAAGCACATCTCCGTGTCGACGATTATGCCTGCGACCATCGATACCCCGTTCTTCCGGCATTCAGCGAACTACACCGGGCGCCAGGTCGTCGCAATGCCGCCGGTGTACAGCCCCGACCTCGTCGCGAAGCTCATCGTGCGCACCGCGAAGAAGCCGAAGAACGAGGTGATCGCGGCAGGCCCGATCGGTAAGTCGCTCGTCAAGCAGCACCGCAAGACGCCGGCCGCGGTCGAGGCGCAAATGGCGCTGCAGACCGACAAGACGCACCTGTCTCGCAAGAACAAGGCGCAGTCGACGGACGGCACTCTCTACTCACCGGCTCCGACAGCGGATGCCACCGCCACCGGCGGCTGGAAAGGCAGCGAACGCACCGGCAGCCGCTCGTTCCTGGGATCGCTTGCCGCGGCGGCGCTCGGGGTGGCTATCGCGCGTTGGGTGCTCACCGCGGAGACCGAGACTGCCGGGAAGAAGAAACGCCGCGGAAAGGCTCAGGCCGGGAGGGCGTTTCGGCGGTAACCGCGCTGGCCGTGCACGAAGTGGTAGAGCACAGCGGCGAGCACGACAACAATCGCGAGGACCTCATACATCCCGTGGAATCCGGTCACAGACAGAAGTGAGCCGAGCACGAGCGGCCCGAATCCGATGCCGGCGTCGAGCATGAGGAAGAACGTCGACGTGGCGACACCAATGCGGTGCGGAGGAGCCATCGTGACGGCGATGGCCTGCGCACAGGGCATGAGGGCACCGAAACCGAATCCGATGAACACCGCCGAGCTCGCCAGGACGACCCCGTTGGGCGAGAAGCCCAGTAGTGCGAGTCCGATCGCGAAGGAGATGAGAGTCGGGTACACCACGGCGTTGTCACCGAAGCGGTCCTGGATTCGACCGACGAAGAACCGAGACAGCAGGACGACCGCGGCGTAGATGAGGAAGAACGCGCTGGCGGCGGCGACCATGTTCTCGGACTGGGCGAACGAGTTCAGGAAAGCGAGGACACCTGAGTAGCCAATGGCAGCGACGAACATCACCGCTCCGATGGTGAGGGCTGCTGGCTCGAACAGATCCCGTGCCCGGAACTTCCACTTGTCGGCGACCTCGAGCGCGGACGGCGTGCGCTCGGGCAGCTTGAGGAAAAACGAGAAGATGAGGCCGACGGCAGCGCACGCGGTGCACAGGGCGAAGAGCACGTCGTAGCTCGAGACGTCGACGAGCACTACGGCGAGGAATGGGCCGACTGCGGTGGCGAGCGTGGTGGAGATTCCGAAGTAGCCGGTCCCCTCACCACGACGGTGGGCGGGAATGAGACCCATGACGGATGCGGAGATCGACGTACTCGCCGCACCGAAGGCGATGCCGTGGATAGTGCGAACGACGAGCAGCAGAACGAGGTTGTCCGCCGGGATATAGAGGAACCCGGCGACAACGTACGCGGCCAACGCGAAAATCAGCATCCGGCGCCTGCCGACGAAGTCGAGGAACTTGCCCGCGAAGATGCGGGCGATCAACGCACCGATGATGAAGGTGCTCGAGGAAAGCCCCGCGGCGGTGTCAGACGCACCGAAGCGATCGACCGCGTAGAGCGCCATGGTGGTCATCAGTGTGTAGAACACAATGGCCAGGAAGAAATTCACCAGGATGGCGAGGAGAAAACTCGGAGTCCAGAGTTTTACGGGATTGTTCGACACGATCGGATCGCTTTCGGTAGACGGGGACTACGCACCACGTCGTGACGAGCCGAAGGTTCAATAATACGCCTCCCTTCTAGGCGGATCGGCCAGACCGGCGACGCTGGATGCGTCAGTCTGCGTCAACTGAGCGCCATCTGCGCACTAACTGACAGGTCGCTGAGTAGGAGGAATCCTCCGGTGGTTGGCGATGTTGACTGGAGGGAGCGCACAAACGCCGCGTACCCGAGCGGCCGTGCGTCGAAGGAGATCATGAGCAGAGTATTTGAA
Source organism: Mycetocola sp. TRD_SC_2 (assembly GCF_055361225.1). Lineage (NCBI taxonomy): Bacteria > Bacillati > Actinomycetota > Actinomycetes > Micrococcales > Microbacteriaceae > Mycetocola > Mycetocola sp. TRD_SC_2. The sequence goes on from NZ_CM143954.1 coordinate 2,965,691, forward strand.
GAGATCGAGTCCCAGGCGGGCGAGATCGCGAAGTACCGTCGCCACAGCAACGGTCGCGGACTTGTCGCCTCCACAGCAGTCGTCGACCCGACGACCTTCCTCGACCCCACCGCCTACGTCGAACCGGGCGCGCATGTCGCCGGCCGCTGCTGGGTCGGAGCCGGCAGCTGGATCGACCGCGACGTCACCCTCGCGCCCGGAGTATTCGTGGGCGCGAACGTGCACATCGGCGCCGGTACCACCGTCGGTGTCGGAGCCGAGATCGGCAGCCACTGCCGCATCGGCGCCGACGCCAAAATCGGCGCCGGAGCCCGCATCAGCCGCGACAGCACCATCCCGACCGGAGCTGTCGTTGCCGGCTCCCGCACCGGGGCTGCCAACGCCCTCACCCGAGCCGCGTAGGCGCAATCACCGCAAGACGACAGACGGATGCCGCTCGACGGCATCCGTCTTCGTCATTCGTAGCGGCACCTCGGGCCACGCGCAAGGCTGAGGTGACGCCTGTCCCCGTTGCTAGGGTCGGAGCACGCGCGCGGCCGTCTGGCCTCCGCGGGATAAGGGGATTGCTGTGAACACCAACGACCGGCTCCGCCAGATTGTCGTTCTGGTCAGCGCCATCGTCGCGATCATCGGGGCCTTCATCGGATCTGGAGCGGCGGGCGGGGTTCCCATAGCCGAAGCATCCGGAGGCGCACTGTCTGCGGATGCCACACCGGTCGCGCCAGACGGGCCGGCCTTCGCCATCTGGTCCGCCATCTACGCGGGGCTGATCGCGTACACGATCTGGCAGCTGCTGCCCGGTCAGAAGTCGGCCGAACGCCACCGCCTCCTTGGTTACCCGATCGCACTGTCGCTGATTCTCAATGCTGCCTGGATCCTCAGCGTGCAGTTCGATCTCCTCTGGGCGAGTGTGCCGGTCATCGTCGCCCTGCTCGTAGTGCTGATCTGGGCGTTCCGGATCACGCTCGCGCACCGGCCGAAGAACCTCATCGACACGATCGTGACCGATGGAACCATGGGCCTTTACCTCGGCTGGGTCACCATCGCGACGGTCGCCAATATCGCCGCCGTTCTGGCGGCCACCGATTTTGACGGGCTCGGCCTGTCGCCCGACCTCTGGGGTGTGCTGCTGATTGCGGTCGCCGGCGTGATTGGCGTCGGCCTTGCGCTCTGGAACCGCGGACGCCTCGCTCCCTCCGCAGCACTCTCGTGGGGAATCGGCTGGGTTGCCTACGGGCGACTCGCCGGAGACCTTGAGTCGGTGCCGACCGCGATCACGGCGATCGCCATCGTTGCGGTGATCTTTCTCGTGACCATCGCCGCACGCATCAAGGCGCCGAAGCCGCTGCCCGCGCAGGCGTAAGGGCTCCGGCTCGGGGCCGGAATCGAGTTGCCTCAAAAGGTCGTTCGCAAAATCGAGTTGCCTCAAAGGGTCGTTCCGGAGCATCCGGAGTGACCTTTTGGGGCAACTCGACTGCTTTGCGCCGTCACGGCGGCATGCGACATTGGGACCGGGCCCGGACTCAGGCGGGCCAGATCCCGATGATGAGCGCCATGATCACGATCGTCACGAGCTCGTGGGCGACGTTGAGCACGGTGAGCCCAGCGGGGCGGCCGTCGAAGGCGTCATGGGTGATGAAACGTGCCGCCGTGAATCCCGCCCAGAGGATGACGCCGGTGAGCAGGGCGTTGAGCAGGAAGCTACCGCCGTAGAAATCCCAGGACAGGTAAGTCGCGCCCGCGAGGACCCACGCCGTGATGAAACTCACGATCAGGGTGACGATGATGGGCCGGATCGCATCCTTCGTGTTGCCCGATGGCGTGACGTTGGCCTGTTTCATCCAGTACTTGCCGAAGACCTTGGGCGTGTACCAGATCGAGCCGACCACCATACTCGACAGGGTCGCAAGCAGTACGGCCCAGTAGTTGATCTCGGGGATCATGCTCTGTCCTTCCGTGGGGCGGATGTTGGGATCTTACGCCCCACGAAGACGTTAGGGCTCGATCCAGTTGGAGTCGCCACCCATGCCGGAGTGGGGATCGGTCGGCGGGACCGCCGGGCCACCGTGGCGGCGGTACGCGCTCGGAGGCTGCCAGTCTGCCCGCAGGAGGTCTGCCCACTCGGTGAACTCGGTTTCGCCGGTGATTTTGGCGAGGGTATCGAGCTGCCAGGAGTGGATGGCGTGATAATTCTTGTTCTGCCACAGTGGGCTCTGGCAGTAGTCGGACTGCACACAGTAGTACGAAACATCGTTCTCGTTACGAGTCAGTGGCATCATCCGGTCGAGCACCGCCGTCGCACCGCCGTCGAAGTACTTCGCGACTTCGGCCGTGACGGTGGGCGCGTATCCGTTCGTCGCCGTGCCGGTGAACTTCCAGTAGTCGTAGAGCCCGAACATCGCGAACGCGTGCCCATTCAGCACGAGAAGCGGAGGCTGGTTGCTGGCGTATTCCTCGAAGTAGAGGTGCTTGTCGATCACGAGGCTCGACCACGGAAGGTTCGCCGAGTACGGCTGCTTGAAGCTGGCCCAGGTCTTATCAGCCGCGTTCTTCCACGTTGCCCGGGTCTTCACATCCGGATCCTGCTCCGCGAGCCGGGTGAACAGCGACAGAGCCTGGCCCTGCGCCATTGCCGACCACCACGGTGCCGGGAGGTGACGCTTGTAGTACGTCCACGGGAATTTGTACGGGTACCACCAGGCACCGTCTCGCGGAACCGCTATCTCGGTGAGCCGCTCAGCGTGCCGTTTCGCCCGGTCGAGCCACACCTTGTCGCCAGTGCGGTTGTACTCGATCAGCGCTGAAATGCCGTACTGCGCGTAGGCAACCGGGTGATCCTCTCGAAGGTTGTTGTCGAGGCGCAGGTAGATGCGCAGCCCGGTCGGGTCGAGCTTGACCGCTGAGTCATACACGCTGACCGGCGGACGGTCGAGGTATGGCGCCTCGATGTCGGCGTTGAGCGTCAGGTTCGACACCGCCCAGTCCTTCAGCGGCTGGGTCTTGGACGCGAACACGCATCGCGCATTGTCCGCAGCGGCGGCCGAAACAACGGCCTTGCCGCCGAGGACCACACGGGCCGGAGCGCCCAACGCCGTGATGGCATCGTTCACCGCCGGGTAGACACAAGTGGGAGGAGTGACATTGAGAGGAACGGAGAGGCGACCGGCGAGAGCGGCGCCCGCGAGAGCATCCGGAAAATCCAGCCCGGTGGCGAGGAATGACGTCTGAGCGGACCCGGGAGCGAAGTATGCCCGGTTGAGAGACGCCGCGGTCTCGTACCGTGATGCTCCGCCGTAACGGGTCACCGTGTATCCGGCGTTCGTCAGCTGGTTCTGGATACCGGCACTCACGGCACCGTTCGCCCCGGCGATCGAGATGGTCGTGACTTTGAGCTTCGCAAGCGCCGCAACGGTGGCGGGCGGAACGGATGCTTTCGCTCCGTCCACGAGGACGACAGGCGCCTTCCTGGAACCGGCGGCACCTGACGCGGCGAGGGCATCGGGGAACATTCGTCCGGTGGCGATGATGGCGTGATCGGCGGCCGTGAAGGCTCTCGCCACAACCTTGAGCCCGGTTGCATAGCGATCGACGCCCGAGAGCCGCTCAGTGGGAGCGATGCCCGTCAGGGCGAGCCGAACCTTCTCGCTGACCACCGCGGCGCCGCCGATGACGTAGATTCTGGCCGGCTTCAGGCGCTTCAGTTCGGTAGTGACCACAGAGGGAAGGCTTCCGGCCGGGGTGAGGAGGAGTGGCCCACCGAGTCGAGCAGCCGCAGCGGCTGACGACAGCGCGTCGGGGAAGTCGGCACCCGTTGTGACGAACGCTGCCGGCACACCCGCGGCGTATTGGTTCGACACGGCAACCGCCGTCTCGTAGCGGGACGCTCCGCTCAGGCGGGTAATGCTGGCGGTCGAGGCCGTCGACGCGGCCTGCGCGCTCGCCTCGTCGGCTGATGCGGGAGCGGGGGGCGAGCCGGTGACGGCGAGCGGGACAGCGAGGGCCGCCGCCACTGCGATGGTAATGAGCGCGCGAAATCGCATGGGAACTGGCTTCCTCTGTCCGTCTGGAACCACCATGCGGATCTGCGCTCGGTGGCTCGTAATCTAACACGCCGGATATGCCGCTGGTGTCCCCCCGATCCGGGGAGGGCAGGCACGTTCGGGAGGTAAATCGTAGGGTCCATCGCCTATACGAGGACGAACCCCACGATTTACCTCCCGAAAGCGATCAGACCGCGGCGCGAGCGACCTGGATCGCCGCAACGACCCGCGCCCGCAGCGCATTCGAGCGTCCGGCGAACGCGCGCTGCTGCCGCACATACTCCGCCTTACCGTCCGGCGTCTCGATCGCAACGGGTTCGGCGCCCCACGGTGCCATGTCGTACGGGGATGCCCGCATGTCGAGCCAGCGGATGTCGCGCGCCAGCACGAACGCATCGAGCAGCACCTCGCCGGGCACGAGCGGCCCGAGCTTGACGGCCCACTTGTACACATCCATCCCGGCGTGAAGGCACCCGGGCTGCTCGAGCTCGGGTGAACTCTCACGCGTGGGCTGCAGCCGGTTGCGGGGAACGGCATCCGGGGTGAAGAAACGGAACGCGTCGAAGTGCGAGCAGCCGATGTGGTGGGACTCGACGACCTCGTCGGTTCCGGTCTGGCCGAGCCGCAATGGCACCGCGTGGCGGATCTCCTCTTGTCTGTAGACCATGGCCCACTCGTGCAATCCGAAGCAGCCGAACTGGCTCACGCGCGCAGCTGTGCGGCGAAGGAGGTTCTCAATGAAGTCGACGCTCGCACCCTTCGCTTCGAGAAACGCCGCTGCGTCGACCTCGATACCGTCGCGCCCCTGGCGGTACCAGCGCCAGTCCGCGCGGTCCTGGCCGGCGGCATCCGTCAGCACGACACCCGCCCCGGGGTGCCAGCGCCGCAGCAACCGCGGCTTGAACGGGTAGTACGTGAAGAGAAAATCCTCGATCGGATGCTTCTCGCCCCGCTGCGCCCGCTCCCGATGATCGGCGGTCAGCGCGTCTGCGCGCTCGGAGTGGGCGAGCTCCCGCGCCTGCCACTCGGCGCGGGGCAGCACCGTGGTGGTCAGGGTCAATTCGGGCATGCTCTTACGGTAACCCGGAGCGGGTTCGTTGCGACGCCAAACATATGACGAACGTCGCCAACTTTTGCACCTCGGGTGTGGTTGAATTGTCTGATGGTCGACATAAGTCCCTCCGCGCTTGGATCGTCGGCGACGAGCGACATCTTTCAGATCCTCCGAGACGGTCGACCGCGCACTCGCACCGAGCTCGCGAGCCTGACCGGACTCGCACGCTCCACGGTCGGGCTGCGCATCGACTCTCTTCTGCAGCTCGGGCTCATCGGCCCTGCCGAGACGGCGCCGTCGACGGGCGGGCGGCCCTCCTCCCAGTTCGCCCTGACCGGGGGAAACAAGGTCGTCCTCGCCGTCGACATCGGAGCAACCCACGTGCGCATCGCGGTGAGCGACCTGACCGGCCGACCTCTCAGTGAAGACGGCACAGACATCGCGGTTTCCGAGGGACCCGAGAAGATCCTCAACTGGGTCATCCGCGCCGGCGACGACCTCATCACGAACGCCGGCAGGAGCCTCGACGATCTGCTCGCGATCGGCGTCGGCCTGCCCGGACCGGTCGAGCACTCGAGCGGCCGCCCGGTCAACCCACCGATCATGCCGGGCTGGGACAACTTCGACGTACCCACTTGGCTCCAGGCCCATTTTCACGTGCCCGTCCTCGTCGACAACGACGTCAACATCATGGCGCTCGGCGAACGTGAGGTCGCATGGCCCGACGTGGACCACCTCATCTTCGTCAAGGTCGCGACGGGCATCGGCGCCGGCGTCATCTCCCGAGGGATGCTCCAGCGCGGTGCCCAGGGAGTGGCCGGCGACATCGGCCACGTGCGCGTTCCACGTGACAACGAGACGATCTGCCACTGTGGCAACGTCGGCTGCCTCGAGGCGATCGCCTCGGGGCCGGCCCTCGCCAAGGCGCTCTCCGAGCAGGATCTCGTCGCGGAGTCGAGCCAGGACGTCATCGAACTCGTGCGCTCGGGCAACACGAGGGCGACCCAGGCTGTGCGGCAGGCCGGACGCGACCTCGGCGAAATTCTCAACGCCTGCATCAGCCTGATCAACCCGTCGGTCATCGTCGTCGGTGGCGCCATGGCGCAGGCCGGCGAACACCTCATCGCCGGCGTGCGCGAGGTCGTCTACGCCCGCTCCATGCCGCTCGCGACGCAGCACCTGCAGATCACCCAGTCCAGCGTCGGTGCCAATGCGGCCGTGCTGGGCGCAAGCATCCTCGCCATCCACCACGTGCTCTCCCCCGAGAACGTCGAAGCCATGGTGGTCGACCTTGCGGATGCCGCCACGCGCTGACTTCCGCCCGTTCCGTTCGCGCCGCCCCGCGGCATCCGCCGCCGAACGCACGAACGGTCCGAAAGGGTCATTCCTGATGAACGGGAACGACCCTTCCGGACCGATCGAACGACCTACTTCGTGCTGAACGCCGCGTCGAAGGCGGCATCCGGAGCAGCGAACGCGAACTTGCGCACGAACTCAAGCGCTTCGGGCGCACCGACGAGGCGGTCCATGCCGGCGTCTTCCCACTCCACCGAGAGCGGACCGTCGTAACCGATCGCGTTCATCATGCGGAACGCGTCCTCCCACGGCACGTCTCCGTGCCCGGTCGAGATGAAGTCCCAGCCACGACGCGGGTCCGCCCACGGCAGGTGTGACGAGAGCCGGCCGTTACGGCCGTTGCCGAGTCGCTTCTTCGTGTCCTTGCAGTGCACGTGGTAGATCCGGTCCTGGAAGTCCCAGAGGAACGCGACCGGGTCGATGTCCTGCCACACCATGTGCGACGGGTCCCAGTTGAGGCCGAACGCCTCACGGTGCCCGATCGCCTCCAGCGCCCGAACGGTGGTCCAGTAGTCGTACGCGATCTCCGACGGGTGGACCTCGTGCGCGAACCGCACCCCGACCTCGTCGAACACGTCGAGGATCGGGTTCCAGCGATCGGCGAAGTCCTGGTAACCGGCTTCGACCATCGCCTCGGAGGCGGGCGGGAACATCGCGACGTACTTCCAGATCGACGACCCGGTGAACCCGGTCACCGTCTTCACGCCGAGCTTCGCCGCGAGCCGCGCTGTGTTCTTCATCTCCTCGGCCGCACGCTGCCGCACGCCCTCGGGGTCGCCGTCGCCCCACACGATGTCGGGCAGGATGTCGCGGTGCCGCTGGTCGATCGGGTCATCGCACACGGCCTGGCCCTTGAGGTGGTTCGAGATGGTGAACACCTTGAGGTTGTACTTCTCGAGCAGCGCCAGCTTGCCGGCGACATATTCTTCGTCATCCCATTGCCACGGGTTGAGGTGGTCGCCCCAGCAGGCGATCTCGAGCCCGTCGTAGCCCCACCCGGAGGCGAGCTTCACAACTTCTTCGAACGGCAGGTCGGCCCACTGGCCGGTGAACAACGTAACTGGTCGTGCCATGAATTACTCCTTGGTCGGGTTCGATCGAGAAACGGATGCCGCGAGCTCAGTCGATGCCGGAGGTCGCGGTCCACGCGCTCCCGGATTCCGCACTGCGCTCGACGGCCTCGAGTACCTGCTGCACCTGCAAACCGTCGGCGAACGACGGGGTCGGCTGGGTGCCGGACATCACGTCCACCACGAAGTCGCGGGCCTGGTGGCTGAAGCCGTGCTCGTACCCGAGCATGTGACCGGTGGGCCACCACGCTTCCATGTACGGGTGCTCCGGCTCGGTGACGAGGATTCGGGTGAAGCCCTGCTGGCCGGCCGGCGCGGTCGCGTCGTAGAAGCCGAGCTCGTTGAGGCTCTCGAGGTCGAACGAGATCGCACCCTTCGAGCCCGACACCTCGATCCGGAACGCGTTCTTGCGCCCGGTCGACATGCGGGTGGCTTCGAACGAGCCGACCGCTCCTCCGTCGAACCGGCCGGTGAACAGCGCAAGGTCGTCGACGGTGACGTCGCCCATCTCGTCGGATGCCGTTCCCGACAGCCCGGACGCCTCGGCGAGGATCGGGCGCTGCTTCACGAAGGTCTCGAGCATGCCGCTCACGGTCGTGAGCTTCTGCCCGGTGATGAACTGGGCGAGGTCGATCGCGTGCGCGCCGATGTCGCCGAGCGAACCGGAGCCGGCGAGGTGCTTCTGCAACCGCCACGCGAGCGGAACCTCGGGGTCGACGAGCCAGTCCTGGAGATAGTTGGCGCGCACCTGACGGATTTCTCCGAGCGCACCGGATGCCACGAGGTCGCGCGCGTATGTCGCTGCCGGTACCCGGCGGTAGGTGAACCCGACCATCGCGTAGACGCCCTTGGCCGCTGCCTTCTCGGCAGCTTCGGCCATCGCCCGCGCTTCTTCGACCGTGTTCGCGAGCGGCTTCTCGCACAGAACGTGCTTGCCCGCCTCGAGCGCGGCGATCGCGATCTCGACATGCGAGTCACCGGGGGTGACGATGTCGATCACGTCGATGTCGTCGCGAGCGACAGCATCCCGCCAGTCCGTCGCCGTCTCGGCCCAGCCGAACTTCTCCGCGGCAGCCGCCGTGTTCTCGGCGTTGCGGCCGACGATCAGCGTCATCTCGGGTTTCGCCGGCAGGTCGAAGAACCGCGGGGCGACTCTCCAGCCCTGGGAGTGGGCGGCGCCCATGAAGCCGTAGCCGATCATGGCGATGCGAAGTGTGGGTGTGTCTGGCACGTTTCCTCTTTCTGGCGGGGGCCGAAGCCCGGGCGGTGTCTCAGTTGAGCAGCTGGCGGTAGCCAGCAAAGAGGCGGGATGCTCGCGAGCACCCCGCCCCTTTGTGCCTACGACTCGAAGGCCGTCGGCAGGTATTTCTCGACGTTCTCGGCGGTCACAACCGGAGCGTTGAGCACGATCCGGTTCGGAACCTCGATCTCGACGAGGTCGCTCATGGCCTTGCCCTGGGCAACCAGTCGAGCGAGACGGATGCCATCGGCGGCTTGCGTGGACGGGTAGATGACGGTCGCCTTCAGCACGCTGTCACCCGACTCGATCTCGCGCATGGCGTTGGCGGATCCCGCACCGCCGACCATGAAGAACTCGTCGCGTCCGGCGGCGTCGATGGCGGCGAGGACCCCGACACCTTGGTCATCGTCGTGGTTCCAGATGGCGTCGATCTGCGGCGCTGCCGAGAGCAGCTGCGAGGTTGCTGCCTCTCCACCCTGGATGGTGAAGTCGGCGGCGACGCGGTTCGAGACCTCGAGTCCGCAGTCGGCGAGCGCGTCAGCGAAGCCCTGGCTGCGGTCCTGGGTCAGCGGGAGCGAGTCGATTCCGGCGATTTCGGCCACGACGGCATCCGGGTTGTCGCCGACCTGTTCGCAAATGTAGGTACCGGCCGAGACGCCCATGCCGTAGTTGTCACCGAGGATGGTGACACGAGCAGCGAAGGTGCTCGAGAACTCGCGGTCGACGTTGATCACGGGGATCCCCGCTTCCATCGCCTCGATCGCGACCTCGGTCAACGCGGCGCCGTCGGTCGGCAGCAACACGATCGCGTCGACCTGGTCGTTGATGAAACCCTCGACCTGGCTGATCTGGAGGTTCGCGTCGTTCGTGCCTTCGGCGACCCGGAGGTCGATGTCCGGGTACTTCTCTGCTTCGGCGAGCGCCGCCGAGTTGATGGCGCCGAGCCAACCGTGGTCGGCAGCGGGGCCGGAGAAGCCGATGACGACCTCGTCGCCCTCTGCCTCGTTGTCTTCAGCGGATGCCCCGGTGGGCTCCACATCGGTTCCGGTGTCTCCTCCAGGGGCACAACCGGTCAGAACCAGGGCGGCGGCGAGGGACGCGCCCGCGGCGACGAGCATCCGTCGCCGAGTGCTGGGTGAAAGCATGAATTCCTCCAATAGGTCGTTCGCAAGGTGCCAACGAGGAGGTTCGCGGACCCAGGGTGCTGTTGGGTCCTCAAGGACATGTCGACGTTGACTCGGCCACCATAGCAGAAGTGATAAGGAAATCGACGGACTTATTCTCGTTGATCGTCATATGTGTGTTAGATTGCGCTCATGATCGATGACGACCATGCGCTGCTGCTCGACGTCCGCGGGGTGACGAAGTCTTTCGCCGGCGTGCAGGCCCTCAAAGGAGTGAACCTCGCGGTTCGTGCCGGTGAAGTGCACTGCGTTCTCGGCCAGAACGGTGCGGGCAAGTCCACCCTGATCAAGACGCTCTCCGGCGTGCACCAGCCCGATGACGGCGAGATCCAGTGGCAGGGCCAGCCGGTCACCATCTCCGACCCGCAGGCCGCGCTCGACCTCGGCATCGCGACGATGTACCAGGAGCTCGATGTCGTCGACGGTCTCACCATCGCCGAGAACATCTTCCTCGGCCACGAACACTCCCGGGCAGGGATGCTCCGCGTCGGCGACGCTAACCGGCTCACCCGCGAGCTCCTCACCCGCCTCGGGCACGGTGACATTCCCGCATCGACCGAAGTGGGCCGCCTCTCAGCCGCGACCAAGCAGATCGTCAGCATGGCCCGAGCGCTCTCCCGCGACGCGAAGCTCATCATCATGGACGAGCCGAGCGCCGTGCTCGACTCCGGTGAGGTCGAGAACCTGTTCCGGGTCATCCGGGAGCTCACCAGCTCGGGCATCGCCGTCGTCTACATCTCGCACCGGCTCGAGGAGATCCGCCAGGTCGGCGACCGCATCTCCGTCATCAAAGACGGTCGCAGCACCGCGAGCGGGCTCGCCGTCTCCGAAACGCCGACACGTGAGCTGATCCGGCTGATGACGGGGCGGGATGTCGAGAACGTCTTTCCGGATGCCGTTCCGGTCCCCTCCAATGCGCCCACCCTTCTCGAGGTCAGTTACCTCAACCTGCGCGGGTCGTTCTCCGACGTCAACTTCACCGTGCGCGCCGGCGAGATCGTCGGTCTCGCCGGGCTGGTCGGCTCCGGTCGATCTGAAATACTCGAGACGATCTATGGGGCGCGGAAGGCGACATCCGGGACCGTTGCAGTCCAGGGCAAGACGCTCACTCCCGGGTCGGTGCGCGCCGCCGTTGCAGCCGGCATGGGCTTCTCACCCGAGGAACGCAAGAGCCAGGGCCTCATTCTCGACGAACCGATCTTCAAGAACGTGACCCTGTCGACGTTCTCGCGGTTCGCGCGCGGCGGGGTCCTCAACGAACGCGCCGAACGGAACGCCGCGCGCGAACAGATCGCCGCGCTGGAGCTCCGGCCGGATGATCCCGACCGCCCGGCCCGCACGCTCTCGGGCGGCAATCAGCAGAAGATCCTCCTCGCCCGCTGGCTCGTGCACGGCACCCGCGTTCTGCTGCTTGACGAACCGACCCGCGGCGTCGATGTCGGCGCGCGCGCCGAAATCTATGTTCTCATCCGGCGCCTTGCCGCCGAAGGAACCGCCATCGTCGTGGTCTCGAGCGAGATCGAGGAGGTTCTCGGTCTCGCCGATCGGGTGCTCGTCATCGGCGACGGCGAAGTTCTCGCCACGAAAAACGCCGGCGACATCGACGAATCGGGCGTGCTCGACCTGGTCATGAAAGGAAGTGCCGCGTGAGCGAGCAGAAAACCACGATCCTCACGGATGCCGAACCGCTTCCGGGTGCATCGCAGCAATCCGAACGGCCCAGCGCCCTGAAGCGCATCCTCGGCGGGTCAGCCGGCCGGAACCTCGGCCTCGTGATCGCGCTCCTGGTGCTCATCATCATCGGAACCGTCACCGCCGGTGACCGGTTCGCCGACATCAACAACGTGCTCACGATCATCCGTTACGCGTCGATCGTCGGAGTCATCTCGGTCGGCATGACGTTTGTGATCACCACGGGTGGCATCGACCTGTCGGTGGGATCGGTGATGGGCCTCGCGACGGTCGTTGCGAGTATCAGCGCTGTGCAGTTGGCGTCACCACAGTTCTCCGGATTCCTGATGATGCTGGTCGCCCTTCTCGTCGGCGCTGCCGCCGGGTTCGTCAACGGCATGATCATCGCCTACGGCCGGGTCGTCGCGTTCATGGCAACTCTCGCGATGCTCGTGGGTGCGCGCGGGCTCGCGGAACTCATCTCGGGTCGGCGCACCCAGATCGTCTCCAACAACGACTTCCTCGACATCGTGCGGGCGAACCTGCTCGGCGTCCCCGTGCTCATCTGGATCTTCGCGGTGGTCGCCATCGCCGGCTGGTTCCTGCTGAACCGCACCACCTTCGGCAGGCGAACGGTAGCGATCGGAGGCAACGCCGAAGCATCCCGACTCGCCGGTATCAACGTGAAGCGCCACCTCGTCTACGTCTACACGCTCGCCGGCCTGACCTCGGGAATCGCCGCCATCATGATGCTCGGGCGCACGACGGCGGGAACGTCGACGCACGGCACGCTCATTGAATTGGATGTCATCGCCGCGGTCGTCGTCGGCGGCACGCTGCTCAGCGGTGGTCGCGGAACGATCGTCGGCACCGTCCTGGGTGTGCTGATCTTCGCGACGCTCATCAACGTGTTCACGCAGAACAACCTCGACACGTCGGTGCAGGCCGTCGCGAAGGGCCTCATCATCGTGGTCGCCGTGCTGCTGCAGCAGCGGTTCGCGACGCGGGGTCCGTCGTCGGGTCGCAAGTAGCGGCATCCGCTTCGCGAGTTGCCCACCTTGGTGGGTGTGGCGCGCTGTGCACCCGCGAGAGTGGGCAACTCGCGCTCAGGCGCGCGCGGTCGCCTCGCGATAGCCCTCGAGCAGCGCCTCGGTGAACTGCACCGGGCGGACCACGCTCACCATGTGACTCGCGCCCGGGATCGTCACCAACCGGGCATTGCGGGTGGCAGCGAGGTAGCGGCGCGCGTGCGCCCGCACGTGGTCGAGCTTGCCGTTCACGAAGAGCACCGGCTCCTCGATCTGGCGCAGGCGCTCGATCGGGCGCAGCGTCAGCAGTGAGAGCAGCACGTCGTCCATCACCTCGAGGGCCACTCCCCCGGCGATCACATCGGTGGCACCGGGTTCGGGCACGAGCAGGCGCACCGCGAAGTCGTTGAGCCCCCGCCCGCGATCCGGGAACCGGTGGATCACCTTCGCGATCACCCGCCAGGTGTGCATGACGACCGGATGCGGAACGGTCGCACACGCCGCGGCGAGCAGGCCAGCGACCCGGCCCGGGTTCCGAGCGACCCACTCGATCGCGAGGTACCCGCCGAGCGAGAACCCCACCAGGTACGGTTTGGATCCGGATGCTTCCGCTCGCGTCACAGCATCATCGATCGACTGCAGCGCGGCATCGAGAGTGAAGCGCTCGTCAAGCCGGCGTCCGTGACCGGGAAGGTCGATGGCATCCGTCGGGATCCCAAGACGCGTGAGCTCCTCGACCTGCGCCCGGAACAGGGTCGCGGAGGTACGGAGGCCGTGCACGAAGATGACGGGAGCTGGCATCCCCTCATCCTAGATTCGCCCGCGGCCCACCCCGAGCCGAGATGCTGGCGTGGGGCGCGCGAAACGGGAGAGTGCAAGTTCGCGGCGGCCCCACAGCATCCGTCGATAGTGTCGCGACCATGAGCCTTCGCGAGATTCCCCTGACCACGATTTCCGGATCCACCACGACTCTTGCCGAGCACCAGGACAAAGTGGTCCTCGTCGTCAACGTCGCATCGAAGTGCGGGCTCGCGCCGCAGTACGACACCCTCGAGGCGATGTACCAGAAGTACCGCGACCGTGGCTTCGTCGTGCTCGGCTTTCCGAGCAACCAGTTCTTCCAGGAGCCGGGCGAGGGCGAGTCGATCGAAGAGGCCTGCCGCATCAACCACGGCGTGACGTTCCCGTTGTTCGAGAAGACCAAGGTCAACGGCAAGAACGCACACCCGCTCTATGACGAACTGACCAAGACCCCGGATGCCGGCGGCAAGGCGGGCAAGGTCAAGTGGAACTTCGAGAAGTTCGTGATCACACCCGACGATGAGGTGCACCGGTTCCGGCCCACCACCGTTCCGGATGCTCCCGAAGTGGTCTCGGTCATCGAGGGCGCGCTCAAGAACTAACGCTCACCGCGTTTCAGCTCGGTGCCGAGGGCGTCGAGGCGTTGGGTCCAGAAGCCACGGAAGTGGGCAATCCACTCGTCGACCTCCTGCAGCGGCTCGGCTTCGACGGTGTAGATCCGCCGCCTGCCTTCGCTGCGGGCGGTCGCGAACCCGCTCTCGCGCAGCACTTTGAGGTGTTGCGAGACAGCGGGCTGGCTGATCCCGAACTCGTCCGCGATCGCGTCGACGATTGCGCCGGCGGGCAGCTCACCTTCGGCGAGGAGCACGAGGATCCGGCGCCGGACCGGATCTCCGAGAATGTCGAAGGCGTGCACTAGGCGTCCGGGCCCGATTCCACTCCCATGTACGCGGCGAGGCAGCGAGCGGCCGCGGCCGTGGCATCCGCTTCGCTTTCTCCGGCCGCGATGTTCGCTTCGCGCCAGCCATCGTTGCTGCGGGTCATGAAACGGATGCCGTCTTCCGACTCCATCCACGCCGCCGCCTCTTCGGGTTTCAGGCTCGCGCCCGAGCCGAGGTGGAGGTTGAGGCCGAGGAGCATCGAGTCCCAGCCGATGCCGACTGCACTCGGCCCGAACATCTTCCAGTCCTCGTCGCCGACGTGGGCGATGTGTTCGATCTCGACGGTGGTCTCGTTCTCGCTCGAGCTCGTCAGCGTTGCCGTGACCCAGCTGATGTCTCCGCCGAACTCCCACGTCACATGGAGGCGGTCAGGTTCGGCGCACTCGAGGATCTCGCCGCCCGCGTTGCCCTCGATCTGGTAACGCCCGCCGAGCGAGAACTCACCCGTGATCGGTGCCAGCCAGCGCGAGATGCGGTCCTGGGTGGTGATGGCGTTCCAGACGTCGGCCCGCGCTGACGGATAGGTCTGGGTCAGCGTCACAACGCGGGCGTCGTCGCCCCCGACCTCGCGCTTGCCGACGGTGCGGCGTACCGCAGGGATCTGGGCGTCGGTGGCGGCGTGCAATTTTGCGATGTTGGTGTCCATGGCGCCAATGTATCAGCGTCAACTTATATGTGCAAGAGCGCGTCCGGCGAATTCACTCACCGCGGACCAATGCACCCGGCGCACCGAGTGAACCCGTCCGCAACGCGTGAAAACGCGAGCCGGGCCCGCGGCCGGGACCCGCGGCCCTACTCGGCGCCGTGCCCGGCAGGCACGCGCTCGGCCTCACGCGGCGGGCCTGGCGGGGTTCCGTCGCCGAAGGGGCGACCACCGAGCGACTCGCGGCCGTGCTCGGTGAGCCAGCCGGAGGCATCCGGACCGGCGGGGACGATCCCGGTCGGATTGATGTCGGAGTGCACGATGTAATAGTGCTGCTTGATCTGCACGAAGTCGGTCGTGTCGCCGAAGCCCGGCGTCTGGAACAGGTCGCGCGCGTACGCCCAGAGCACGGGCATCTCGGTGAGCTTGTTGCGGTTGCACTTGAAGTGCCCGTGGTACACCGCGTCGAAGCGAGCGAGGGTCGTGAAGAGACGGATGTCTGCCTCGGTGATCGTGTCGCCCACGAGGTAGCGTTGGCCGGCGAGCCGCTCCTCGAGCCAGTCGAGCCGCTCGAACAGGCGGTGATACGCCTTCTCGTATGACTCCTGCGAACCCGCGAACCCGGCGCGGTACACGCCATTGTTCACGTCGCGGAAGATCAGGTCATTGACCTCATCGATCTCGGCCCGCAGGTGCTCGGGGTAGAGGTCGGGGGCACCGTCGCGGTGGTGCTCGGTCCACTCGGTTTCGAAATCGAGTGTGATCTGCGGGAAGTTGTTCGTCACCACTTTGCCGGATGCCACCTCCACGACCGCGGGAACGGTGATGCCGCGCGGGTAGTCAGCGAAACGGCGGAAGTACGCATCCTGCAGGTAGTGGATTCCGAGCACGGGGTCCACGCCGCCCTCGTCGAGGTCGAAGGTCCAGCTGCGGGCATCGTGGGTGGGGCCGGGCATGCCGAGCGAGATGGCATCCTCGAGTCCGAGCAGCCGGCGGGCGATCGCGGTGCGGTTCGCCCACGGGCACGCGCGCGCGGCGACGAGGCGGTACCGGCCGGGTTCCACGGGCCAGCCATCGCGGCCGTCGCGCGTGATGCGGTCCTCGATATAGTTCGTGTCGCGGGTGTATTCCTCGCCCGGTTCGACGTAGCTGCCTGGCGTGGTCTGCTCGGTGGTGGTTTCCGTGGTCATGGGCCCAGCCTAGGCAGCCGACCTGTGCACGGGCCCGGGCTTGCGGTTCGCGCCTGCTGGCGTAACAGGAGTGCGGCCGCGGGCGCGCGGCTCTAGCCTGTGGCCATGGAAACTCTCGACATCGCTGGCTCCCGCGTGCTGCTCCTCGACGCGGACGGCCCGCTCATCGCGCGACCCGATCAGGCGAACGACCTCATCGGGGATGCCTGGGGGCACGAAGCAACGGTCGTCGCAATCCCTGCCTCCCGCCTCGATGCGGAGTTCTTCCGCCTGAGCTCCGGGCTCGCCGGTGAGGTTGCACAGAAGCTCGTGAACTACCGGATCACGCTTGCGATTCTGGGCGACATCGCCGCCCACGTCGAGGCGAGCGGCGCCCTGCGGGACTTCGTGTGGGAGTCGAACCGCGGTGACCACGTGTGGTTCCTCGCGGATCGGGCCGAACTGGAGGGGCGGCTGGGCCGGCGGGCGCCCTGATTGCTGGTGCGCGGACCTTTCGGGAGGTCTCGATACGCGAGGTTGCTCGGACCCGATTTCGATACGGCCGCAGGCGGCCTACTCAATCAGCGGGGAGGGCCGCAGGCGGCCTACTCAATCAGCGGGGAGGGCCGCAGGCGGCCTACTCAATCAGCGGGGAGCGGGGCATCACACCCCGGAGAAGAACGCGCCGATCGCCCGTGACAGTCCCACGAGGTCGTCGACGTGGGCGAGTTCGCGCGCCGAGTGCATCGACAGCAGCGGAATACCGACGTCGAGTACCCGGATCCCGAGCCGTGTCGCTGTCAACGGCCCGATGGTCGAGCCGCACGGCACCGTGTTGTTCGACACGAACTCCTGGTACGGAACCTGAGCCGACGCACACGCGCGTTCCCAGAGCGCCGAGCCGACGGCATCCGTCGCGTAGCGCTGGTTCGCGTTGATCTTGAGCAGCGGGCCCGAGCCGATGACGGGGTGGTTCGCGGGATCGTGCTTCTCGGGATAGTTGGGGTGCACCGAGTGCCCGGCGTCGGCGGAGAGGCACCAGGAGTTCGCGTACGCCTGCAGCTTCTGCGAGACGGATGCTCCGAGCCCGGCCGCGATCCTCGAGAGGATGTCGTCGAGCATCGGGCCCGACGCACCGGAGCGGGACTCCGATCCCAATTCCTCGTGGTCGAAGGCAGCGAGAACGTTGATGTGCTCGGCGTCGGGGGCGCTGAGCAGAGCGGCGAGGCCGGCGTAGACGGAGGACAGGTTGTCCATGCGCCCAGCCGCGAACAGGTCGCCGTCGATGCCGAACCGTGCCGGCGCCTGGGTGTCGGCGGTGAGAATGTCGTAACCCGCCACGTCGGCGCCGTCGATCCCGGCGAGCGAGGCGAGGTGACCGACGAGATCGGCCGAACCCGCGTCGCCGACGCCGAACACCGGCACCGTGTGCCGCTGCCGGTCGAGCGTCAGCCCGCTGTTGGCGTCACGGTCGAGGTGGATCGCGAGCTGCGGGATCCGCAGGAACGGCCCGGTGCGTACGAGGCGCTCGTCGCCGTCGCGCGTGACGAGGCGCCCGGCGAGCTCGAGTTCGCGGTCGAGCCACGAGTTAAGCAGCGGCCCTCCGTACACCTCGACGCCGGCCAGCAGCCAGCCGTGTGCGGTGATCGTCGGCTTCGGCTTGAGCTTGAAGCCGGGCGAATCGGTGTGCGCGCCGAGGATCCGGAACGGAGTGGTCGGTCCGGATGCCTCCGGCTGGCTCCACGCCACGACCGCACCGTCGCGCACAACGTAGTGTCGCCCGGCTCCGGTCGGCCATTCCTCGGTCTCGCTCAATACGGCATACCCCGCCTCGTCGAGCCGCCGGGCCACCTCGGCTGCCGCGTGGTACGACGACGGGCTCGCCTCGATGAAGCGGGCGAAGTCGGCGATGTGCGCGTTGGGGTTGAGCGTGGAATCCATGGTTCCCATCCAACCACGCAGTGCCGGCGGCGATCGGTGTGACCTGAGCAGGGTGCCGCCAACATGAATCAGTCGGCGGCGGAAAGGCCACGCCTCAGGTGCGCAGTGACGCGAGGGCCGGGTGGCGGCGGAGAGCGGATTCGCCGACACTCCCCCACACCGCGAGCACCGCCAAAGACTCCGCCACTTCACCGCTGAGAACGATCGGAGCTCCCTCGTGCAACCGCAGCACGACGATGCCCGGCTCCACGGCGATGTCGGTGATATCCGAATACCGGATGTCGAGCAGTTCAACCCCGGCGCGCACCAGAATGCGCCGGTCGGTTGCGCAGATTTCCGCGGTGTCCGGTTCACTCCAGCCACGACGAGCGGATGCCGCCTGCCGCACTCCGGCTGCACCAGCACCCCGTGCCGACACCACCATTTTGCGCATCGCCGGGGCCGGGATGCTGTGCCGCGCGCACTCGACCGTGCCGTGCAGAAAGACCTGCTCCCGGGCATCCGTGGGGAGAGAACCGGGCGACTCGGTCGGCGGAAGGAGTTCGTGCGTGAGCGACCAGAGCAGGTCGCGTGCTTTCGCGACGCCGGCGGCGGCCGGCCCGACCGCCTCGCGGGCCTGAAGCCGGCGGATGTGCCCCGCCCGGATGGCGAAGAAGAGGCAGACGGCGGGCACCGCGAGCGCCAGCGCGAGCGAGATCTCGGAGAGCGCCCACGTGATCGTCGAGGTCGGTGACGACATGTCGGGCTCGAGGGCGATCCAGAGCCAGCCGAAGCCGAGAAGCGCGACAATTCCGACTACCAGGGGCAACAGAATGCTGGGGCGTTTGCGCACGTTCTCAATGTAGAGCACCTCGCTGATCGCACGATCCCGCCGATCGAGTAGCGAGAAGCGAGGAACGAGGAACGAGGAGCGAGCGTATCGAGATCCGGTACGGCGATCGCGATACGCTCGCTGCGCGAGCTACTCGATCAACGCGGCAGCAGCGCCCAGCGGCACACCCCAGCCCTCGAGTGCAGCCTTCACATCCGGGCGGCGCTCTGCAGCGAGGGCCTCGGCGTACGCCGCGTCGAGCACGTCGGCGATCCGCACCTTCGAGCCGGTCGACGACGACAACACAGCCGCCTCGACCATCGCGAGGCTGTACACATTCGAGTGCACCTCCCCCGACGGAACCGTGCCGGTGCGCAACGCATCAACGAACTCGGCGAGCGCACCACCGATCTCCTCAGCGGGCGAGGCAGCAGAAGCAGACGCAGCGCCAGCACCGGATGCTGCGTCGCCGCCCAGCCCGACGGCATCCGCCACCGGGTCGGGAGCGCCACCCTCCGCGGGGGCGACCCGTTCGACGACCGGATCATTCTCGCCATCCCAGCGCGCCGACCCTCCGGCGGCGTTCGCACGCCAGGTACCGTTCCACGACGTTTCGAGTCCGTCGGCGCACCAGCTTCCGGTGTAGACGTAGCGGGCGCCACCGGAGAACTCGAACACCGCGGTAGCGGCGGCGTCGCCGGAGTACCAGCTCCAGCTCGGGTTGAACTCCTCGCAGTAGACGGACACCGGGTCCTGGTCGAGCAGATAGCGCACGGCGTCGAACGGGTGGATCGCCATGTCGACGAGCAGCACGTGCTCCATCTCTTCACGAAATCCACCGAAGTGCGGCGCTTTGAAGAACTCGGTCGTGACCACGCCGACATCGCCGAGGGTCGACAACTGTTCCCGAAAGGCAGCAAGCGTCCGGTAGTACCGGCGCGACTGGCTGATCATGAGCAACTGACCACTCACCTCGGCGGCGGCAGCGAGCGACAGCCCCTGCGCCACCGTCGGCGCAACGGGCTTCTCGCACAACACCGGCAGCCCGGCAAACAGGGCTTCGACGTTGACCGGGTGATGGGCGGCGGGGATCGTCACGTTGACGACCGCCTGGGCATCGGATGCCTCGGCCACTTCGGCGACGCTCGTCCCGACGACGACGCCCGACAGCCCGGCATCGGCGAGCGCAGCCTCAGCGGCAGCGACGTTGAGGTCGACGAGCCCGACGAGCATCACATCGGGAGAGTCGGCGAGGAGCCGGACCCAGTTGCGGCCCATCCCGCCTGCACCGACCTGCACGACGCGGATCGGGTCCGTTCCGGCGAGAACGGGAAAGGAGACGGTGCTCAATTCGCCATCGCTCCCTGGTAACCGTGGCCGTTGTAGAAGTCCTCGGTGTCATAGCGGAGCAGTACGGGGTCGGTGCGCTCGGGGCGCACGGTCACCGCCCACTCGACGCCGTTCGCGATCACACGGCGAACTTCCTTCTGGTGGTAGACCGGGTAGTCCTGGTCGCCGGGGCTGAAGAAGAAGATTTTGCCGAAGCCGCGCTTATAGGTCATGCCGCTGCGGAACACCTCGCCACCCGAGAAGGTGGAGAGGAACACGAGCTCGTCCGGAGCGGGGACGTCGAAGAACTCTCCGTACATCTCCTGCTGCGGAATGATGAACGGGTGCGGCACACCCTGAGCGATCGGGTGGGTCGGGTCGACGGTCCAGACCAGTTCGCGATCCTCTTCTGACCGCCAGCGCAGGGTGCACGACGTTCCCATGAGCTTGCCGAAAATCTTCGACCAGTGCCCGGAGTGCAGCACGAGCAGGCCCATCCCGGCGAGAACGTGGCGGTGCACCCGCTCGACGACCTCGTCGGAGACCTCCGAGTGTGCCGCGTGCCCCCACCAGACGAGCACGTCGGTGTTGGTCAGCACGTCTTCGGTGAGCCCGTGCTCCGGGTCGTCGAGGGTCACGGTGGTGACCGACGTTCCCTCACCGAGGTTCTCCTCGATGCCCTCCTTGATGGTGCTGTGCATGCCATCCGGATAGATCGCGGCCACTTCGGGCTGCTCCTGCTCGTGGCGGTTCTCGCCCCAGACGATGACGCGGATCGGGCTTTCGGTATTCGACATGGTGTTCCTAACGGTGTGAATAGTGAGAATGACGGATGCCGCGAGGCGGCGAAAACAGAACGACCTACTTCACAGCGCCACCGGTGGCACCGGCAGCGATGTACTTCTGGGCAAGGATGAGCAACACGATCGCGGGGATCGACGACAGCACGGCCGTCGCCATGACGGCGCTCCAGTTCGACACCTGCGTGCCGAGGTACTGGTAGATGCCGAGCGTGACCGGTCGCACCTCCTCGGTAGTGGTGAGGGTGAGCGCGAACAGGAAGTCGCTCCAGGAGAAGAGGAACGCGAACAGACCGGCGGTGATGATCGAGTTGCGGCTGATCGGCACGACGATCGAGACGAACGCGCGGACGAGACCCGCGCCGTCGACCCGGGCAGCCTCGACGATCGACGGTGGGATGCCGATCATGAACGCCCGCATGATGAGGATGGCGAACGGGATCGCGTGCGACGCATCCGCCAGAATCAGTCCGGGAATCGAGTTGAGCAGCCCGATGTCGTTGTAGGCGGCGTAGAGGGCGTTGGCGATCACGATGCCGGGGATCATCTGCGAAATGGTGATCGCGAGCAGGGCGACGTTGATCCAGCGGAACCGGAACTGAGCGAGCGCATACGCAGCAGGTGCCGCGATGGCGAGGCTGAGCACGACGGTCCCGAGTGAGATGAGCAGGCTCGTGACGAGATTCTGGCCCTGGTCGGCGATTGCCTTCTCGTACCCGGCGAAGTTCGGGTTGAACGGGAAGATGTCGGCTGTGAGCGTGTTGCCGGACGGCTGGAGTGATGCGTTGATCATCCAGTAGACCGGGAACAGCATGATCCCGAGGAACACGATGCCGAGAACGGTGTAGCCGGCGGAGCGGGTGTTCTCCTTCTGGCGACGCTTGGCGGCCGCGTGGTGCGAGAGAACGACGGGTGCGATGGTCATGTCTGGCCCCTTACTCGTCGACCTGGCGCCGGTTGGCGCGGAGGTAGATGATGGCGAACAACAGGGAGATGAGGATGAGGATGTTGCTGAACGCAGCACCGACGCCGAACTCGAAGTTCACGAACGACTCCTGGTAGGAGCGGATCGCGAGCGTCTGCGTCGCGTTCGCCGGCCCGCCGTTGGTGAGGCCGAGGATGATGTCGAGCACCTTGAGCGTGTAGACCACCCCGAGCAGCAGCACGACGCTCACGACCGGGCGCAGGTTCGGCCAGGTGATGTGCCAGAAGGCCTTCCAGCCCGTCGCGCCGTCAAGGGCGCCTGCCTCATAGAGCTCGTCCGGGATGTCCTGCAGACCGCCGTAGAGGATGGTCACGTTGAACGGGATTCCGATCCAGATGTTCACGAGGATGACGGCGGTCAGCGCCACCGACGGGTCGGTCAGCCACGGAACCGCTTCGATCCCGAGGGTTCCGAGGAACCGGTTCAGGATGCCGCTGTCCTGATCGAGGATCGACCGCCAGGTCGCGCTCGCCACGATGAGCGGCAGCAGCCACGGCAGCAGAAGCATCGAGCGGAGGAAGTTGTTGAGCGGGAACCGGCGCTTGAAGAACGCGGCGAGCGCGAGCCCGATCACAAACTGGCCGGCGATCGACCCGATCGTGAACAGCGCCGTGTTGGTCAGCGACGGCCAGAACAGGTTGCTCGTGATCACCGTGAGGTAGTTCTGGATGCCGACCCATGGCGCTTCTCCGGTGAAGAAGGTCTTCGTCGTGTAGTCCTGCAGGCTCATCACGATGTTCTTGACCACGGGGTAGCCGAAGAACAGCAGGATGTAGAGCGCGGCGGGCACCACGAAGAGGATCTTTGTGACGTTCTCCTTCGAGAACTGCCGCTTCAGCGAGCGGCGTGGCAGGGTGCCCCGACGAGGCGCGCCCGCGCGATCGGCCGGAGCCGTTTCGCTGGTGAGACGTGTCGTTGACATGCGTGAAACCTTTCGGCGCTCCCGGTGGAGCACCCTGCGCGTAGGGGGCGAGTTATCCTGCGGAAGCCTGCTCGAAGGCATCCTCAACCGAGGCCTGCCCCGTGAGAGCGAGCTGGATCGCGGTGTAGATCACGGTCGCAGCCTCTGGCCACTCCTCACCGAGCTGGCCGGTGCGCGAGCGGGCGTTGGCGACCTGCTCGGTGAAGGCGTCCATGGTGGGAACGGCCTCGACGTACTCGTCGGCGAGTTCGGTCTTGGTCGGCACGGTGTACCGCTCGGTCGCGAGCTCGAGCTGGTTGTCGTCGCTCGAGATGCACTCGACGAAGGATGCCGCCTTGGCCTGCTTCTCGTCGTCACCCGTCACCGGAACGGTCCAGACTTCGCCGCCCAGCGGGGCGATCGGGGTCTGGCCGGCTTCGTTGACGGGGACCTGCACGGTGCCCCACTTCACGTCGGGCGTCTCGGCGAGGCCGGGGATCTGCCACGGTCCGTTGATCATCATCGCGGCCTTGCCGGCAACGAACTGGTCCTTGACGTCGGCCTGGGACCAGTTGAGAACGCTCTTGGATGCCGCGCCGCTGTCGACGAGGTCCACCCAGAGCTGCAGAGCCTCGGCAACCTCGGGGGTATTGAGGTCGGTCTCATCGCCACCGTTCGTCCACATGAACGGGAGGAACTGCCAGCTGCCCTCGTAGGTGGCGATGGCGGAGAAGGCGAGGCCGTACTGGTCGCCGGTGGTGAGCGTTGCTGCGGCGGTCTTGAGCTCGTCCCACGTGGTGGGCGGCTCGACGCCGGCGGCGGCGAGGAGGTCCTCGTTGTAGAACAGGCCGAGCGTGTTCACCGTGGGGGCGAGACCGTAGACCTCGTCTTCATAGGTGGCTGCCTCGAGGATGCCATCGGCGAAGCCAGAGGTGTCGACGTCGTAGTCGCTGAGCGGGGCGAGGCCACCGGTCGCGGCGATCTCCTGCAGATCGGGGTTGTCGAGCATGAGCACGTCCGGCAGCGTCTTCGACGATGAGCGCTGGAGGACCTTCTGGATGAGATCCTTGCCTGGGACCGTCTCGCGCTTGAGCGTGACGTCGAGTTCTTCGGCGCACTTGTCGAGCGCGGCCTGGATGAGCGTCTTGTCCGGCTCGTTGTTGTAGTAATCGAGAACGGTGAGGGTGTCAGGGTCACCGCCGGACTGCCCTCCCCCTCCTCCGCCTGCGCACGCCGTCAGGGCGAGCGGGGTGATGGCCGCGATGGCCAGAAGCGTGGTCAGTCTGCGTTTTCTCATGGTGGCTCCCTTGCCAAATGTGTTGGGACGTCGCTGTTCCGGTAAAGCGCTTAACCGCGAAGGTGTTCTGACGATTCTGCGGCCGGTGGACGGGGTTGTCAAGGAAAAAGTTAAGCGCTTTACTGATTCGTGATGAAGCGACCGGAACCGGTGCGGATCTGTGAGAGGATTCGAGCCAGCATCCGCTTTCACTGCAGAACCGGGCGCGAAACGAGACGGAAGGGGGCACCGTGGCCACCATGCAGGATGTCGCCCGGCTGGCGAATGTCTCCATCGCGACCGTGTCGTTCACCGTGAACAACAGCAAGCCGGTCTCCCCCGCCACCCGTGCCCGGGTCGAAGCGGCGATGCAGGAGCTCGGCTTCCGCCGCAACGCCGTTGGCCGTGCGCTCGCGAGCAAGCGGACCCACATCCTTGCCCTGCTCTACCCGGCGCTGCAACACCGCTTTCGTGGCACCGTCGTGAACTTCTTCACCAGCGCCGCCCGGACCGCGAGCGAGCACGGCTACAACCTCGTGCTGTGGCCGGCGAGCAACGACGACGAACTCGACGAACTGACGTCGACCGGTCTCGTCGACGGAGTGCTTCTGATGGAGGTGCAGGTCGAGGACCCCCGGGTCGAGCGCCTGCAGAAGTCCGGCACGCCATTCGCCCTCATCGGCCGGACCGCTGAACCCGACGCTCTCGACTTCGTCGACATCGACTTTGAGGGCACCGTCGCCGCCTCGATCGACCACCTGGTCGAACTCGGGCACACGGCGATCGGTCTGCTCGACGGCGGTGTCGGCAGCGGAGCTCTTCGCGGTTATGGCCCCGTCGTGCGCACCCGGGGCGCGTTCGACCGGGAGATGGAGGAGCGCGGGCTGACCGCCTTCCGGCTCTCCTGCGACGAGAACCCGGCCGCCGGCCGAGAGATGGGTGCGCGGCTCCGCGACGAGGCGCCCGGCATGACCGCGCTGATTCTCATGAACGAGCACGCGGCACCCGGGCTGCTGAGCGAACTCCGGCACCAGGGGCTGTCGGTGCCTGATGACCTGTCAATCCTGTCGATCGCGTCCTCGAAGGAGATGGCGGCGATGAACGATCCCGAGCTCACCGTGATGAGCGCGCCGAGCGTTGAGCTGGGCCGCCGCGGGGTGGAATTACTCATCGATCAGCTCGACGGCGGTGGCGATCACGACCGGCACGCGCTCGTGATGTGCGCGCTCGAGCAGGGCGCGTCGACGGCGCCGCCGCGTGCGGCCCCTCGCTGATCGCAGTTCGCCCATCTGGCGTCCCCTCCGGGCCCGACGCTCGTGCGCGGGTGTTCTGGCCGCACGCGAGTGCAGCTGCACCGGCGCAGCATAAAACCACGCCGTCCGTTCCACTCACGGCCCTCTTACCGCACTCCGGCACTTCGTGCGGCCGGGATGCAACCCCCTTGCACGGGGGACAACACGGGGCTTTGACTGGTGTTTCCCCGTGAAAGGACCAGCAATGAGTACTTCAGATTCCCGCGATCCCGACGCACGCACCCGCGCCAACTCGACCCCGGGCGGCCCTGAGGCCCACGGTTCAGTGCCCGCAGAGTCCCGACCTTCCTATCGCGAAGAGGTGACCGGCCGACAGAAAGAGCAGTTCGGCGGCATCAAGTTCGGCTCCGCCTTCTTCGGCTGGCTCGCCGCGACCGGACTCGTCGTCCTCCTCACCGCGCTCGCTGTCGCCATCGCGACAGCCGTCAGCGGAGGGGTCGAAGAGGCCGTCGACTCGACCATCTCGACCCCGTTCGGCGGCATCGTGATCTACGCCATCGTCGTGCTCGTGATCCTCTTCATCGCGTACTACTGCGGTGGGTACGTCGCTGGCCGGATGGCCCGCTTCGACGGGGCAAAGCAGGGACTCGCCGTGTGGCTCTGGGCGATCATCATCGCCATCGTCGCCGCGGTCCTCGGGCTGGTGCTCGGCAACAACATCCTTGCCGACCTCAACACCTTCCCGCGCATCCCGACGAGCACTGAAGACCTGACCACGGAAGGTATCGTGACCGCGGTTCTCGCTGCACTCGTCAGCCTCGGCGGTGCGATCCTCGGAGGAATGGCGGGTATGCGGTTCCACCGTCGTGTCGATCGCGCCGGCCTGGGTCGCTGACTCAAGCCCGTGGCATCCGATTTCATTTCTTTGAGGAGTAAGCATGCTTGATTCACGCGACATCGGCGGCCTGCAGGGCGCGCCCGTGCTCGGCCGCGACAACGAGAAACTCGGTCATGTCGGGCAGGTGTTCCTCGACTCGCAAACCGGTGCGCCCAACTGGGTGACGGTGAAGACCGGCCTGTTGGGGCACAAGGAGACCTTCGTCCCGCTCGCGGAGGCCGACTTCAACGGCGAGGAACTGTCCGTCGACATCGACAAGGAGACCCTCAAGGAGGCTCCGCGCATCGACGCCGACGAGGAACTTTCGCCGCACAACGAAGAGGCGCTCTACCGCTACTACGGTCTGTCCGACCAGGACACTGACGGTGGAACCGCGCGGCCGGACGAGTACCCCGACCGCGAATACCGCCACAACCCGGGCGGAAATACGGTCACACCGGTTCCCGTCGGCACGTCGGATGCGGAGCGCGACCGCTCGCGCGACGCGGACCGCTCTCTCGACTCCGATCGGAACACGGATGCCGACCGGCTGCTGAATGACGAGCAGCGCGCGGATGCCGCACGCTCCCGCGATCTCGACGACGACGGTCGGGTTGACGACGATGATCGTCGTACCCTGACCGAGGAGAACATTGGCGGCCAGCGGGCATCCGGTGCCGCGGTTCCGGCTGAGGACACGAGCTTCGACACCGGCGAACACCGGGACGAGGGCGCACGCAACGACGGCCCGCTCGGGGACGACCTCAAGCGTGCCGCGGACGACGACCGGCCGCGGGATCTCAATGAGTTCCACCCGGACAAGGTGGACCTCACCGCTGGGCAGCGCGACGGATCCGCGGTTCCGGCCGACGAAGCAGGCCTCACAGGCCAGAACCAGGGCGGCGACGCACCGAAGCACGCGCGGATGCGGCGCTATGACCCGAACCTCGACGGCACGACCGCGGGCGATCCAACCATCGATCGCAGCAGCCCGCCACGAACTTTGTGAGGAACTCGGGCCGCCTGCCCCGGCGGTTCCCTTGCAATCAAGGAAAGGAACATGAATGAGCGATTCAGCTATGACCGGAGGAGATCCGGAAACTGTCGACATGATGGGCCACCAGACCGCGCAGAACGACCCCGTTCTCGGTGAACCGGTCTACAACACGAATGATGCCGAGGATGCTCGGAACGCTGAGGTGACCGAGGAGCAACACCTCGACGACCGTCACGCGACCGGCGAGCACTACACGCCGAGCAACGACTTCGATGCGGTCGCCTCCGAGGGCGACCCGATGCTCAACCTCGACGACGAGAACCGCTGAGTTTCAGCCGCGTCAGGCCCGGTGCCCCTCGGGGTGCCGGGCCTTTTCGTACTCTTTCTGCCGCGAGTTGCCCGGTTTCGCGGGTCGTCGCGCTCGTGCACCCGCGAAAGTGGGCAACTCGCGGTACGAGTGAAGCCCGTGAAAGGATCCAGCCATGCCGACGAAACTCCTGCTGCTCGCCGATACCCACGTGCCGAAACGCGCACGGGCGCTTCCCGACCAGGTCCGGCGCGCTGTCGACGAGGCAGACGTCGTTTTACACGCGGGCGACTGGGTCGATGAGGCCACGCTCGACGAGCTGGAGAAACACAGTCGCCGCCTGATCGGTGTGTACGGCAACAACGACGGGCCCGGGTTGCGCTCCCGCCTGCCGGAGATCGCGACCGAGGTGATCGACGGCATCCGCTTCGCGATGATCCACGAGACCGGGCCTGCGACCGGTCGTGAGGCGCGGTGCGAGGCGCAATTCGCGGATGCCGATGTGCTGGTTTTCGGGCACAGCCACATCCCGTGGGACACAACGACGCCGCGCGGGCTGCGACTGCTCAACCCCGGGTCACCGACCGATCGCCGCCGCCAGCCCGTCTGCACCCTGATGACGGCGGTCGCCGATGCCGGCACCCTGCGCGACGTGACGCTCGTGCCCGTCGACCGTGCGCACGGCTCGCAGAGTTCGCAGGCCTGAGCGGGCGACCGCAAGCCCCTTGTCGGTCGAGTTCGCGGTTGCCTACGGTGGGGGTTCCGACGAAAGGACGAACCATGAGCGACCAGAACATTCACGACGACAAGTCTTCGACCGATGGAGTGACATCGGAGGGCGCAGTGTGGGGCGTCGGGGACCCGAAGGACGAGGAGATGCTCGCGAAGGAGACGGTCGCGAACGATGCCGTCGCCGGTGAGCCGGTCGAGCAGGATGCCGCGTTCCTCGACGTCGACGAAGCTGACGTTGAGACCTCGGACTCCGATGCCGCCAACGACTCCGACGACACCGAGAACGACCAGCACCTCTTCAGCAACACCCACGGTGAGGTCGAGCCGGGCACCGACAACCAGGACACGACCGTGTCCCAGCTCACGGATGCTCTCGACAGCGACGCGGTCGCGTCGAGCGAGGCATCAGGGACGGATGCCACGGGTTCCGACCGCTGACCCACTCCTGTTTTCCTGCTTCCGGGCTCCGACGCCGCGTGCGTTCGGGGCCCGGACGCTTTTGTGCCGGCGACCGAGTTGCCACAAAAGGTTGCTGCCAACGACGAATCACCACAATGTGCTGCTGCGGCTCACAATGAACGACCGGTTGAAGCAGCTCAAGCTCTTGGACGCCATCGACCGGGCCCAAAAGGTCGTTCGCGCAATCGATCGGGCCCAGAGGGTCGTTCCCGCTCAATGCGGAGAACCCTTAGGGCCCGACCGATCCCCCGCGGACCCACCCCGGCCGCGAAGCCTACGGTTTCGGTGCCGCGTCGGAAGGCGTTGATCCGCCGTCCGGCCCGTCGCTGGTGTCCTCGGGCACTGGTTCCTTCTTCTGCTGCCCGAATGCAACGCCGAACACCACGCCGAGCGCAATCCCGATGCCGAGGAACGCCCAGCTGTCGAGCACGAGGCTGAGCGTCACCCCGAAGCTCAGCCCGAGGGCGATCCCGATCCCGATGGCCTGGCCTTGCTTCTCTTCATCCGCTGAATCGTCGGATGCTTCGCTCGGCTCCGCGTCATCGGCCGGCGTGTGATCGTTGATTCTCCCCATGAACCCACGGTATGGCGGACGGATTGCCCGTGGCATCCGTCGCTCGGGGGATCTTCATCATTGCCGCTCTAGACTGAATTTTCCGGCACTATCCTGCCGCGGAACCGAGGAGGACCCCTGTGGTGGTGACGGCGGCCCTCGTGCTCGATGTGATTCTGATCGCGGTGCTCGTTGTCGCCCTCGTCTACGGGTTCACCCGCGGGTTGCTGCGGGTTGTCGGCGGGATCGCCGGCATGATCGTGGGCGGGATCGCGGCGTTCTTCGTGCTTCCGCTGGTGTCGACCTGGGCCGCACTGTCCGAGTGGCGAGTGCCCATCGCCTTGCTCGCCGGGCTGCTGCTCGTGTCGATCGGGTTCTCGATCGGCGCTGCCATCGGCAACCTCATCCGTCGCCCGCTCCACAAGACCCCGCTCCGGGGAATCGACCGCTTCCTCGGTGCGATCACCAACGTTGCGGTGACACTCGTCGTCGTGTCGATGCTCGCGTTCAGCGCCCAGTCGCTCAGCGCACCGGTCCTCACCCAGGCGATGGCAACGTCGAACGTTCTGCGAACCCTCGATGACCTCACGCCGCGCCCCGTGGCATCCGCCCTCGCGCAGTTGCGGTCGACGATCCTGACCGACGGGCTGCCGCGCCTCATCGACGCCGTCGGGGTGCCGTCGACGGCACCGTCGATCCCGCAGATGGCGATGGACTCGCCGGAGCTGACGCGAGCGGCGGCATCCGTTGTGCGGATCACGGGCAACGCACCGTCGTGCGGAAGCGGAAGTGTCGGCAGCGGATTCGTCGTGGCCGACGACCGCATCGTCACCAACGCACACGTCCTCGCGGGCGTCACGGAACTCGTCGTCGAAGCGCCCGGTGAGCTACCCAAGCCCGGGCGGGTCGTGTACTTCGACCCGGTCGACGACCTCGCCGTCATCGCCGTCAATGGTCTGGATGCCGCGCCCCTCGCGATCTCCCCCACCCTCGGCGCCGGGGCCCAGGCCGCGTTCATGGGCTACCCGTACGGCGGGCCGTTCTCGGCGCAGGCCGCCGAGGTGCTCTCGAGCGGAAGCACCCTCGTCGGCGACATCTACGGCGCGAACCCGGTCCCGCGCGAGATCTCAACACTCGCCGCGAATGTGCAGCAGGGCAACTCCGGTGGCCCGCTGCTGACGACCGACGGTGCTGTCGCCGGCGTCATCTTCGCGAAGTCGGATGCCACGGCCAACGTCGGCTACGCCCTCGCGATGGAAGAGGTCCTTCCGGTGATCGCGCAGGCTTCAGCATTGACGGATGCCGTCGCCTCCGGCTCCTGCATCGCGCGCTGACCCGGCCACGCGGCATCCGCTCGGCTGCTCGCTCGGCACGGGTTAGATCAGGCGATCGTTGCCACCGTCCACGGTCAGGTGGACGCCGGTCGTGGCTGAGAACGACGGCGAGCAGATGGCGACGACCGCCTCGGCGACCTTCGAGCTTGTCACTTCGACTCCGAGCAGATTCCGGGACTTGTACTCGTCGATCGTCATCCCATATCGTTCAGCGCGATCGCTGAGAAGTTCGGGTGTCCAGATGGCCGTGTCAAAGACGGCATCGGGTTCGACGTGATTCACCCGAATGCCATCAGCGGCCCACTCGAGAGCAGCGACCCGAGCCAACTGTGCGGCCCCCGCCTTGCTGGCGGAGTACGCTGCCGCGCCCGGACCGGGGGCGGCGACGTTCTTCGAGGAAACGAGGACCACCCGCCCTCCGTTGGGCGCAAGCGCGAGGAACGGATGCATCACCTTCAGGACGCGAGCCACCGAAGTCGTGTTGACCCGAACGCTCCGATCCCACTGTTCATCATCAAGCTCCGCAATCGGGGCGCTCTCAGGGAAAATCCCCGCAGCGACCACGAGGACATCGACCCCACCAAAAGTCCTCACGGCCGATTCGGCGGCCCGGGTGAGAGCCTCGTAATCGGCGACATCGCCCTCGATCCCTATCCACGCAGGCGAGTTGAACGCGTCCCGGATGTTGGGACTAATGTCGATCCCGACAACGGCAGCTCCTGAGGCGAGAAGAGCGGCGGCACATGCTCTGCCGATCCCAGATGCAGCTCCAGTCACGATCGCGACCTCTCCCGCAAAGATCGGAGCCGACGGTCCCTTCCTGATGCGTGCCTGCTCCAGTTCCCAATACTCGATGTCGAAGCTACGGGCCTCATCGAGCGACTGGTACTCGGACGACCTGTCGGCGGCCTCGATGATGTCCATCGTGTGGATGGCGATATCGGCGACGGCACTGGCGTCCTTGAAAGATGAGCCAACCGTGAGCAGGCCAAGCTCTGGGTCGAGCACGACCCGTGGCGCCGGGTCGATCTCCGTAATCTCTTCGAACCGAGCACGGTTCTCGTTCACATACCGGCGGTAGTCGTCGACGTACGCTCCGACATTGGTCCCCACGAGCGGCACGCGCTTGGTCCGGATGACGTGCTCCGGGGTTGCGGTTCCCCTTCGCGTTGCGACCGCAGCGTCGGTACGCGAGGCAAATTGCGCGGCACGGGAAGAGGTCGACTGAGTAACGATCATGGGCCGTCCCGCGGCATCCGATATCTGACGACGAAGGTCAGCAATTCGTTCGATGCTGCCCTGGCGGGCGGTCACCGGCGATCCCGTGTCGCCCCACGCCGCGACTCCCAAAGCTGCGGATGCACGATTGACAAGTTCGATGTGTCGCTCATATGCGGTTTCCACATCATCGGCGAAGGTGAACAACCCGTGATTGGACAAAACGATTGCGTCGATCCCACTGTCCATCTCGGAGCGAGCCGCCGCCACCATACGGGCGAGCTCGAATCCCGGCATGACATAGGGCAAGACGTGCACCTTGTCGCCCAGCGCGGAAGCAACCGAATCTGCACTCGCAGGCTGATTGGTCAACGCCACGATCGCGTCAGCATGTGAATGCAACACCACGCGATGTGGAATGAAGGCATGCAGAAGAGCTTCGATAGAAGCCGTGGGAGCTGACGCGTCGAGTGATGCCTGGCGAACCTCGTTCACCATTTCTGCGTCACTCAGTTTCTCAACCTCGAGCACCTCAAGCAGGCGGTTCCGTCGAAGAGGTGCGAAACCGGCAGGTTCGATGGACGCCAGGTCCCATCCGCTTCCCTTGACCCAGACGACGTCCACTTCCTTGCCGGTGACGCCTCTCAGCGACCCTTTAATCGAGGTGTTGCCGCCCCCGTGCAACACGAGCGCGGGGTCTGAGCCGAGCCGTCGTGAGACATCGCTGAGTTGTTCCAGGAGGAGCTGTGCAGGAGTCATATTCATATCCGAACCGCCGACCAGACATTTTCCATCGCGTCAAGAACCGCATCGAATCGGGCAGCTTGTTCACGGTATGGCTGGTGATCCACCCCCGGATGAACAACGAGCTTGGGGTCGGGGCTCGTGCCCCACTCCTCCAGGCTTTGGCCGACGCCCGCTGCGGCCAGTGATGCAACACCACGGGCGCCCAGTTCAGTGCCCAGTTGCCGGCGCACCGGGTGCCCAATGATGTCGGCGAACATCTGTGCCCAGAGTGGATTCTTGGCTCCGCCTCCCGCCAGCGTCCACGGCTCGTCGGAGACCACAGCCCCACTTGCGCAAAGCTTCCCCAACTGCACGCGGTGGTACTGGGCGATACCCTCAGCGACCGCCCGCGCGATCTCCCGGTAACCGTGACTGCCCTTCGCGCCCAGGAGTGAACCCGAGGCGCCGTGGTGGCCGGGTGCGCCGTGGATGAAGGGAAGGAACAAGAGCCCGTCGGCACCCGCGGGTACGTCCGCCGCGGCAGCAAGGAGTTGCTGCGGTGTGACGGCGTCAACGGCCACCGTCGACATCAGGGAGGAGAACCACTCGATGCTCGCAGCCGAGGTCGGAGCAACCTCTTGCGCAAGCATCACCGAAGGATTGGGCAGTAGCGCATTGAGAGTCACGTCGGGCGGAGCCATTCCAACCGGAACCACGACGGAATTGATTGCCCAGGTCCCCACAATGATGGTGACATCGGTTTCGTTCACCGAACCGGCACCCAGCGGGCTCGCCACACAGTCCATGCAGCCAGCAACGACGGGGGTCCCGATCGGCAGACCGGTTCGCGCGGCCGCGCCCGCGGTGATCTCCCCGACAATCGCATCGGAAGCAGCAAGCGGGGGAAGAAGATCCATCAAGCCTCGAGGCAGGCCGAGCATGTCGAACACCCGCGGTTCATAGTCCCGGTCCGTCAGCGAAACGAGGCCGCACGCCGAAGCATCCGAAAAGTCCGCAGTGGGTGCTCCGATGAGTTGCGTCGCCAACCAGTCCTTGCAGGACAGGACCCAACGTACCCGCGCGAGCGTATCCGGCTCGTTATCCTGAAGCCATCGGAGAAGCACCCCGGGCTGACCGGCCCACGGAACTGAACCAGTTACTTCCTGCATACTCGCTCGGTCTTCCGGGGCAATCCGAGCCACGATTCCCTCCGCGCGGCTATCGGTTGATGCGATTGCCGATCGCACCGGATTCAAACCTTCATCTACGAGGTACAGACCATTGCCGTGGCCGGTGGCGCCGACCGCCCGCGGCACCCACCCCTCTGACGTCAGCCAGCTCGTGAGGTTGGCGAGGACGCCGCAGACGGTCTCCCAGAGTGTGTGCATATCGACCTCTTGTCGATCAGAGGCGACCGCGACGCGTGGGTTTGGCGCTGAATACGTTCGGAGTTCCCGACCTGATTCATCAAAGGCCGCTGCTTTCGCCGCCGTCAATCCAACGTCGATCCCGATGTAACAGTGCTTCATTCCCACGGCTCTCTGTCCTTGCTACTTACTTGATGCGGAGTCGTCGGCGAGGGCGCGCGGATTGAATCGGCGAACGGCCTCGCGGTACGCAAGAACCTGTTCGTCGGCGTACTCACGCGACCAGAGGCCTTTTGAGACGAGTATGCCAGCGGCGATCGGTGCCGCGGTGAGCCCGACGTCACGGTTGATCCCGATGAGGGTGCGCCGAAGGATGACATCCTCCAGCGTGTGGGCCCCTTCCTCGCGAACGGCGTACACGATCTCGGCACCGATGGCGCCACAATCTTCATCGATCACCCTGGCCAGTTCCTCGTGTGCGATCGCAATCGCCTCGATCTCAGTGGCAGCGGTGCCATAGGTGTCGACGAGGCGACTCGCCACGGGACGCGCGAGCTTCGAGCGGCTGATGAACTCCGTACGGAATCGGGGCCATATCTCGTGGCGCGGCGCACCGGGGAACGGTGCCGCCCGCGTCGGTGACGCTGCCCTGGCCAGGCCAAGCGACTTCGCGAGGACCTTCGTCACTTGCTCACCCAGCGCCCTGTGGGTTGTGAGTTTTCCACCGATGATTGTCACCAGGCCCGTCAGAGCGCCGGTGTGACTGAGGATCTGGTGGTCGCGTGTGACCTGGGAGGGATCATCGAGGTTGGCCACGTATGGCAGGGGACGAACTCCTGAGTAGGACCAGAGAACGTCTTGCGGGCGTAGCCCCGCCTGAGGGATCAGCCCGTTCACGGCATCGAGAAGGTAAGCCGTCTCTTCGTCATCCATGATGATCGAGTCGAGGCTGCCGTTGTAGGGGAGGTCGGTTGTTCCGATCATGTATCTGCCTGCCCAGGGAAGGATGAACATGGGTCGGGCATCCTTGGGAGATTCGAAGAATATGCACGTCTCCGGTGCTCCCGGGAAGGGATCGATGACGGCGTGGCTGCCCTTCGTGGGCCCCATCTTCCGATCGTGCGGACCTGCCATTCCAAGGATCTCGTCAACCCACGGCCCAGCAGCGTTCACCACGATGCGCGCGTCGAGCTGTTTCACGCTGCCGTCGGCCCGGTCACGGTAGCGCACTCCTGTCACGCGCCCCTTGCTCTGAACCAGGTCTTCGACTCGGGTGTGAGTAAGAACCACCGCCCCGTGCTTGTAGGCATCTGCTGCCAGTTCAAGGGTCAGGCGTTCGGTGAGCGATACCTGCGCGTCATGAAACAGCCCGCCCCACTTCAGGCCGGCGTCAGCGAGGCCAGGCCAGGACCGCCTGATGCTCTTCTTGAAGACCACCCGGTTGAGCGGAAGCTTCTTGCCAATCGAGAGGACGTCATGCAGGATCAACCCACACGCAAGCAACCACCCTGGCCGGCTCTGACCCCTCGAGAAGGGAATGAGCATCGGGTACGGCCGCACGAGGTGAGGCGCCTGCTTGAGGAGGATGTTCCGTTCTCGGATCGACTCGAAGACAAGATTGAGCTCGAAACGTTCCAGATATTTGAGTCCCCCATGCACCAACCGGGTGGAGATGGCCGTCGTGCGCGCGCCAACGTCGTCCTGGTCGATGAGCGCGACACTCATTCCGCGGAGCGCGGCTTCGCGCGCCACGGCGAGACCGTTGATGCCTGCACCGATGATAGCGACGTCGACCGGCTCGATTCGATCCCGGTAGGTAGAGAGAGTTGGCATGGGGCTTCCTTAGGTTTACGGTTGCGGAGCCGTGACCCGGGCTCCGCAACCAGCTACATCAGTTGGAGAGGTGCTCGAACAGTTCGAAGGCCTCGTCTGGCGTCAGCGAATCGTGCACGACTCCGCGCACGGCGCCGAGCATGGCCGACGGGTGTTCTGACTGGAATACGTTGCGGCCCATGTCGACGCCCGCTGCACCTTGCTGCATGGCGCGGTATGCAACCGTCAGCGCTTCGTGCTCCGCGACCTTCTTTCCCCCAGCGATGATGATGGGCACAGGGCACGCGGAAGTGATCGTTTCAAATCCGTCCTCGACGTAGTAGGTCTTCACGAAGCTGGCACCGAGCTCGGCCGGGATTCGGGTGGCCAGACGGAAATAGCGGGCGTCTCGAGCCATGTCCTTGCCAACAGCGGTTACGGCGAGGACGGGGATGCCGACGGACTGCCCCTGGTCGACCAGAGTGCTCATGTTCTTGATCGATTTCGTCTCGTTCTCAGCCCCGATGAAGACCTGAATGGCGAGGGCCGCAGCGTCAAGCCGGACCGCGTCGTCAATTCCGACCGTAATTTCTTCATCGGAGAGGTCTCGCAGCACGCTCGGCCCGCCGCTGGCCCGCAGAACGATGCCCTTGCCGTGTTCAGCGGGGATCGTTGTCCGAAGCGCGCCTCGCGTGAGCATGAGTGCGTCGGCCTGAGGGATGAGGGGGACGATTGAACGGTCGAGACGCTCAAGGCCAGACGTGGGGCCCTGGAAGTAACCGTGGTCGAACGCAAGCATCACCGTCTTGCCATCTGCCGGGTCGAAGATGCGCGAGAGACGGCTCCGCATTCCCCAATCCTGGCCGCCGAGGCCCTTGAGGTGAAAGCCTCCAGTGTTTACCGGGGCGCCAGCGAAGTTCGTTCCTTCGCGCAGGTCGTCGAGATCAGCCATTGGTTTGCTCCTTTTGTTGGGTGTGAGGTTTTTTTCGATCGTCGATGAATCGCCGGAAAGCGGATCGGCCTGTGCGGGTCACGGAACTGGAGATAACGACGACCAGGACCACGAGCACGCCTTTGAGAATGTTCTGCGCTCCGACGCTCCAACCGACGAGGTTCAGCAGTCCAGAGAGAAGGACAAAGAACATTGCGCCCGTCCAGACACCGATCGGAACGGGCCTGCCACCAGCGATGAGCGTCCCGCCGATGACGACGACCGCGATCGAATCGAGCATGTAGGACGTTCCCAGTACCGTGCTCGGAGAAATAAACGCCGCGAGAAGACCACCAGCGAGTCCCGCGAGGGCGCCGCTCAGAAGATAGGCGACAGTCGTCACCAGCGTGACGTTGAGGCCGGCTTTTTGAGCGGCCTTGAAACTCTGGCCGGTCGCAACGATGGCAAGCCCCAGGGTGGTGTGGCGCAGCGCCAATGCAATCGCAACCGTGATGATCGCGACAACGATGGCGATCACCGGGATGCCCGCGACCTTGGCGTTCACAAATTCTCGAAGCGCGGGGGCGGCACCGGACCTGTTCGCGTCGGCAAGAAGCAGGGTCGCCGAGCCAACGATAAGGCTGGTGGCAAGGGTCGCGATGATGGGGGGCACCCGCAACAGAAGGATCGCGAGCACACTGCATATTGCAGCTGCGATGCCAGCGAGAACTGCCGCCGCGAGACCGGTGAGCGGTCCCATTCCAAGCGATACGGCGACGGATACGTAGGCGGACATCGAAATAATCGCACCGACGGAGACATCGATATTTCCAGGCCCGAGTGTAATAACCACCATCTGGCCGAGCGCCACGAGGGCGAGGTATGGGGCAAGGGTGAGCGCCTGGTTGAGCGGCTGGAACGGCGAACCTGTGCTGACCGTCGTCATGCACAGCCACACACCGATCACCCCGATGAGTGACCAGCCCCATGCTGGCCAGACCCACTGGAATCGTGGAGCTCGCTCCCGCACTTCAGCGGTCGACTTTTTGGTGTCAGGAAGGGTGTTTGTCATGAGCGAATGGCCCGTTCTGTGATCACTCGGCCAGCCAGCACGGCAAGGACGATGAGGCCTTGCGCGGCGGACTGCAAGCTGGAGGACAGATTGATGAGACTGAGCAGGACCGTGATCAGCCCAAGGGTGACCGCACCGAGCGTTGCGCCCAGCGGGAGGGCTCTCCCCCCGGCGAAATTGCCTCCGCCCAGAATCACCGCGGCGATGGTCATCAAAGTGAAGTTGGTCGCCGAGTTGATGTCACCCGAGCGAGTTTGTGACGCAAGCATCAAACCAGCCACGATCATCAGAACAGCGGCGAACATGTAAGTGAGCACGCGGGTTCTGCTGAGCGACCAGCCAAGCTTTTCAAGTGTTGCCGGGCTGCTCCCGAGCGCACGCATACGGGTGCCAAAACGGAACCGGCGCGCAATCAACCAACCCACCAGCGTGGCGATGAGGATGAAAACGAGCGGACTCGGGATCCAATCCGGCCGCCACCGACCGATGGCCGCCAACCATGCAGGGGCCTCACCACCCGGCGTCGGCAGGAACTGCAATCCAAGCCCGAGCCACACAAACGACATGCCCAGAGTGACGATGATCGACGGTACATTTCGCTTCTGAATGATGAAAGCCAGCGCAGCGTAGGCGACGACGATGCCGATCAAAATGAGGACACCGACGAGAGGTGACGTTTGCAGTACAGTCGCCGCTATTACGGTGACGAAACCCACCAGGTAGCCAATCCCAAGATCGATGTCACCCACCGACATGATCAGCATTTGAGCCTGGGTTGCAAGAACCAGCGGCACCGCCGACATGAGCATTAGCGTCAGGCCGGACACACTGAGGATGCCCGGCTGATTTACCGCTGCGATAACGAAGATAGCCACCATCGCCACCAGCGAGAGCAGCGCCGGTGATCCGTGAACAGCAGTCGCCGTCAGCCGCGTACGCGTGGACGGGAGCGACGGTGCAAGAGTTGGACTGGTCATCGATCTTCTCCGGTGTTTTCGTCGAATGAGTCGGCGATGATGCGTTCCTCCGTGATGTCGCTTCCCGAAAGCTCCGAGATGATTCGGCCCGCCCGGAAGACATACACGCGGTCGCAATGCGCCATTTCCTTGTTCTCGGTGGAGTACCAGACGATGCATCTGCCTACGGCCGCTTCCGCTTTCATCAGCGCGTACAGCTCGTTCTTGGTGGCGACATCGACGCCCCGGAACGGGTCATCAAGAAGCACAAGCTCCGCGTCCGCCGCGAAGGCGCGAGCGATGAGGACTTTTTGTTGGTTCCCTCCGCTGAGGGCGGTGATTGGCGAGTGCGCACCACCGCGCACCTTGAGCGTGTCGACCCAGTGCGCGGCGAGTTCTCGTTTGCGGCGGGCGTTCACAATCCCGAAGCGACTGACGACGCGTGACGCGGCGATCGTGAGGTTTTCAGCGACTGTCCATAACGGGAGAATCCCCGAAGTCTGCCGGTCACCAGGAACATAAGCGCGCCGACGCGGCGTCTGCGTCCCACGGTCGAAAGCCCCACGGGACCAGAGTTTCTGGAGCAACTCTTCCTGCCCCTGACCTGCAAGCCCTGCCAGCCCGACAATCTCGCCTGCGCGCGCCTCGAAGCGTCCTCCCGCCGCGTCCGACGCCGACACCAGCACCGTTCCCTCTGCGGCGGCACGCACAGTGGACGTATCCTCTGCTTCGGCCGCCACGACGCGGTCGAGTGTTGCGCTGTCCGCTCGCACTTCTCCGCCCATAGCGACCAGGAGCTCGTCCTCCGTGACGTTGGCGTCCGTCACCGACACAACCCGACCATCTTTCATGACGGCGATTCGATCGCTGTTGGCTATGACTTCCTGCATCCGGTGCGAGATCAGGAGGACACTGATTCCTTGCTCCGTCAGCGTCTTCAGGTACGCATACAGCTGCCCGGCGGCATCCGTGCTGAGGGATTCTGTTGGCTCATCGAGGATCAAGAGGCGGAGGTTCTCCGTGCACAACGCGCGCGCAATCTCGACCATTTGCCTCTTGGCCATCGGCAAGTCACCGGATCGCTTCACGACCGCGATGCCGTGCCCGGGAAAAACGGTATCGAGAACGTCGACGATGCGCCGTTCTGCCTTCCGCATCCACCCAGGGCCACGAACAGGGCGTCGGTCGGACAACCAGGCATTCTCCGTGATCGTCAGGTCAGCGCAAAGCGCCAGTTCCTGGTAGACCATGCGGACACCGGCGGCCTCAGCCGCTTGAGCGGTGAACGGCCGGTCGGCCGGGAAATCGCGAATACTCACGACACCTGAATCGGGTCGTTCCCGACCCGCCAGGAGGCGCATGAGAGTGCTCTTCCCCGCTCCGTTGTGACCGACGAGTCCAAGGACTTCTCCACTCGCCACTTCGAGACTCACGTCGCTCAGAGCATGCGTATTGCCGTAGCTCTTCGACACGGCCTCAGCAACGATCATTGGAGGAGAGGCTGCGTTGCGTATTCCAGAAGTCACAGCTCCGCCGAATTCTCTCGTTGACATGTGGGGATCCTTGAACTCGTCGGTCAATCGCAATTACTTGATCGCGGGTGCTTCAGCCTCGTCGCCGGCCTGAGCGGCTTCGATGGCAGCTTCGACGCTGGCCTTGTCCCATGGGTAGGAGGCATACTCATCGGAATCAAGCTCGCCCAGCCAGTAATCGAGGTCTTCCTGATTGATCTGGAGCAGCGGGATGACGATCTCGTCGGGTACTTCTTTACCGTCAAGGACGGCGAGTGCGACGTAGATGGCGGCAACCGACTGGCCCGGGTCGGTCAGCGCGGCGAAGGAACCGTTCTCAATTCCCTTGTCCTTCCAGAACTGGAGTGACTTGCCATCGGTGTCGAACACCACAACGGGCACTTCCTTGCCTGCTGATTCGAAGGCCTGCACGACCCCCATGCCGCCGACGCAGCCGGGAACGGCAGCGATGTCAGACAAAGAGCCCAATACGCCGACGATTTCCTTCTGCGTGGTGCTGCTGTCGCAGAAGCCGTTGACCTCTGCTGCGACCGTTACGTCCGGGTAGTCCTCGAGGATCTCAAGCTGACGAGCGTGGAATTCTTCCTCAGGCTGGGAGCCGATGACACCACGGTTGATGACGATGTTGCCTTTGCCGTCGATCGCATCGAGTGCTGGCTGAAGTGAAACGTCCCCCCACTGGTCATATGCGTTCCGAACGATGGTTGCGCACGGAGCGTCCATGTCAGCGTCGAGAACAATAACGGTGATGCCCGCATCGCAGGCCTCCTCCACCGCGGGGACCAGTGCTGTGGACGACGCCGGGATTACCATCAGAACATCGGGGTTTTGCAGCACCAGGCTGCGAATCTGTGAGGCCTGCTCTGTGGCGCTGTTTTCACCGGGAGCGTTGACCGTGTTGAACTCGGAGACAACGCCGTCTTCCTTGAGCTTCTCGGCTTCCTCTTCGAATTTGTTGATCAGGGTCAGCCGCCAACCGTTGACGAACCCGTTACTCAGCGAGATCGACACGCCTTCCGGCGAGTCTCCTCCTTCAGCGGTATCGGTCTCGGCAGCTGAGCAGCCGGTGAGGGTTAGCGCAGCGACGGCTGCGGCTGCGACGGTGAACCGCCGGAAGGTACGAAACGACATCGTTTGTCTCCTGTTTTTCGCGACTATGCGAGGTGAAAGGGCTGGCTTCCCGGTTCAATGTGTCGTCGTCCCGGCAAGCAACTGGAAACTTCGGGGCATTTGTCATGCCCAACTCGTCATGACCAGTTGGTAGTGATAAGAATAGGTATGGCCGTGAGCCGTGTCAACCGGACGATGCCGGTAGTGTCAAATGCGCTGTGCCGAAACAGCCAGGAAGTCAGGGGGGCCGATGTCGACACCAGCGTTCGGAGACGAGCGACTCAATCGCGACGCGCCCGAACCGTTGTGGATGCAACTTGCGACAGTCCTACGGGCCGCAATCGCCAACGGCCGACTGCTTCCGGATCAGGCGCTACCCTCCGAATCGGAGCTCATCGATCGCTTCAGCGTGTCGCGAACGGTGGTACGCGAAGCCCTGGCTGAGCTCGTCCGCCGGGGACTGATTTACAAGATTCGCGCCAAAGGCTCATTCGTCTCCCCTGCCTCGCCCGCGTTGAGCTTCATCGGCTCGACGCTCGGCTCATCCGCAGACCTAACCGCCTCCGGACGCACTTCATCAACCCGCGTACTCCGGCAGGAAGAAGGAATCGCTGACACCGAAGAGGCTGCAACGCTCAGCATCCCGCCGGGAAGCGATGTGGTTCGTCTGCGCCGCTTGCGCTCCGTCGATGGAAAACCCTGGCTACTCGTTTCGACAACGCTTCCCCGAACACTGTTTCCCGGACTTGCCCGCGCAAATCTCGAGAACCACTCCCTCTACGAGCACCTTCGTCGGCACTACGGAGTGTCTCCGGCTGGGGCTGATCGGTGGATTCAGGCGGTGATCCCGAGTACGGAGGAAGCGGAGCTCCTCCAGCTCGAGCCCGGTGCGCCCGCTCTCTGCATCGAGTCGGTTACCTGGGCCGAATCGGGTACTCGATTCGAGCTCTACCGCGCCTTGCACCGAAGTGATGAGTCCCGGTTCTATGTCGGGATTCGATGACGGTGCCGCTCGGCCCCAGCCGCGTTGCTCGGTCACTTTTGGCTGAAACCGGCGCGCTCAAGCGACCAAAACCGACCGAGCAAGGCGCGAACGACCACAACCGACCGAGCAGCGACCCGCGAGCACCCCACGAAGGACGCGAAACTACTCGACAGCCTCGAACCAGGGTGTGTACGCCGCGACCTTGGTGGCGTAGGGGGTGGGCGCGAGCATCCGCTTGACGGCCTCGCGCACCTTCACGTTCGCGACACCGATGAGCGCGATGTTGTCGACCGGGACAGCGTCGGCGACGAGAACTTCGGCCTCGAGCAGCGCCTCCGCTTCTTCATCGGAGCGGAGCTTGCGCAGCATCCGCACCGCACTGGCGCTGTTGGCGGCGAACGGCGTGAGCGATCCGGCCGCATCACCGTCGGCAACGACAACGTTCGCGAGCGCGCCGACACCCTCGAGCGACACCGCGTCGATGGTCGTGACGAGCACAACGAAGTCGTTGACCGAGTGCTCGGTCACGTCATGAGCGAGCCGTGAATCCGGGTTCCCCGAGCGGATGCTCCGCCACAGCGCCGCATCCGGCGAAAGGAAGAACGGAACAAAGGCTGAAACCGGCGAATCCTTCTGACCGGCGACGAACACGGTCTTCCGAGCCTCGCGGTTCTCAGCCGAGGAGATGTCGACGGCGGGAGCGGCGGCATCCGGTCCGGACGCGGCGAACAGCTTGCCGGATTCGAGGATCGCGGGCAGATTGCTGATGTGGGTCACGTGGTAGAGCCGCAGTTCACCGGCGTTGAACGTCGGCAGTTTGGTCGTGGAGACCGGAGCGGCCTTGGGGGTACCGGGAGTTCGGGCAGGGGCGCGGGTGCGACCGACGCGCTTCACCGGCTCTTTAGGCTCGGGCACGAACACGGGCTTCGGAAAGCAGGTGTCGCAGAATCCGGGCTCAAAACCATGTTTACATTCGATGCTCACTGCAAATACCTCTCGTGTGTGGCGTCTCTCCCCGCTCCCGACCGCCGGAAGTGCCACACTCCCTACGTTACGTTGATTTGCCGCACACTGGTTACCGGCCGAGCTCTAGAGAGTCGTCATTCCTCCGTCGACCCGGAAGGTCGCCCCGGTGGCGAAGCTCGACTCGTCACTCGCGAGGTAGACGGCGATGCCCTCGACGTCTGACGCTTGCCCTGGTCGCCCCAGCGGGATGCGCGAGACGATCGCCGCCCGATCCTCGGGATCGCTCGAGATCGCAGAGACGAGGGGAGTCTCGGTGTACCCGGGCACAATCGTGTTCACCCGGATACCGTCACTCGCGTATGCGGCAGCGACAGTACGTCCGAGTCCATGCATTCCCGCCTTCGACGAGCTGTACGCCGTGAAGTCTTTCCCTTCACCGTTCAGCGCGGTCGGGCTGCCGATGAGGATGATCGATCCGCCGCGCCCGAGCATGGAACGGACACCGTGCTTGACGCTGAGGAAAGCACCGGTGAGGTTGATGTCGATCGTGCGGCGCCAGACGTCGAGTTCGAGGTCGGCGATGGGCGCATCCGAGCCGAAGAGCTGGACCCCGGCACTCGCAACGAGAACATCG
This sequence comes from Mycetocola sp. TRD_SC_2, assembly GCF_055361225.1. Lineage (NCBI taxonomy): Bacteria > Bacillati > Actinomycetota > Actinomycetes > Micrococcales > Microbacteriaceae > Mycetocola > Mycetocola sp. TRD_SC_2. Next base: position 3,009,752 of record NZ_CM143954.1, read on the forward strand.
GGCGAAGCGCCGTCGGCGGCAAGGCTGTCGAACGCTTCGGCCACGCTCGCTTCGTCCGACACGTCCATGCGCACGGCCACCGCGTTCTCCACCTCGCCAGCGGCTCCTGTCGCCGCGTCGAGGTCGACGTCGGTGAAGACCACCCTGGCCCCCTCGCGGGAGAAGCGCTGGCCGATGGCCCGTCCGATGCCGGATCCGGCACCGGTCACGATGACGGTCTTGCCCTGCAGTCGATTGCTCATGTGGTTGTCTTCCGTTCGGTAGGGATGTCTTCAGCTTCTGGCGGATACCCGCTCGCGGAATCCGCGCTCGAGGAAAGGAACAGCACCGCGTACGGTGCGATCTCGATCGAACGGCGCTCGCCCTCGATGAGAAGGTCGGACGTGACCGGTGCTGGCCCGATGTTCGTCAGAAGCACATGCCAGGACCCGTTCCGCCGACGGGATCCGACGCACCACAGTTCCGAATGTGCGGGGGTCGATGGAATCAGGAGCTCGCCACCCGCCAAAGCCGAAAGCGCGGAGATGGCTTGCTCAACGGGAAACGACTGGCCGCTATCGACGAGTCCTCGGGGGCCGGATGCCTCGAAGTAACTCACGCTCGAAACCTGCGCCGCGTCTGTCGCCGCCGCGATCGCAGCGAAGCTGGCTATGGTCCACGCTTCGAGTCCAGGGGACTTCTGGCGTTCGTCGGTCGCGCCGACGGTGAGCTCGGCGCCGTAGCCACGCTCCAGGCCGGCGGACGCCTGGCCCTCCGCGCCACTCGTGGCGACCGCGTTGAACCGGGCACGCAGGGTGATTGGCCCGATGTGCAGGGGCCGGCCCTCGGCGAGAACCCCGGCACTGCGAACAACGACGGCCTGCATCGGGATCGATTCGACCAGCTGGGCGCGCTCGGTTGCGTGCATCTGGGGGGTGATGGAGAAGCTCAGTTCCGGGATGCCGTCCGGCAGCCGACCGTGCTCGCGGTTCAGTTCGGTGAAATGCGATCGAGCGCCTCCGATGAGCACAACGCCCGGCAGGGCACGCCCCGCCGTCGTGAGTGCATTCCAGAGTTCCGGTTCGGTGCTGTGGCTCGTGCCCGAGAATACGCCGAGTCGCTTAACACGGATCCCCGTCGCTGCCACGACCGCGATGGTGTCGTGCACCACACTCGGGTCATCGGCCACCACTCGAACGTCGAGCGGCAGCTCCCCCGCCTCGGATGCAGCCCGCTCCAGCGCGGCGCGCCAGCTCGGCGTCCGCGTGTCCAGTTCGACGAGCACCGCCCCGACGCCAGCGGGAAGGGACGCGCCCGCGACCGGCATCGCGGCATCCGGAATCGTCGATGCGCCGAGCGTGACCTCGGGGACCAGCTGGCCCGTGCGCACGAGTTCGATCAGATCGCCTGACTCGATCGGACCCCGTTCGTGCACGCGGTTCGCGGTCAGCGACACGTATTGCTCAATCGTCTCTCCCCGCCCGATCGGGTAGGGGAAAGGCAAGGCGAGCGGACGGTTGTAGGTCTTGTAGCTGGCGTCGGTCCAGTTGCGTTGGTCTTCCATCTCGAAGGTGTCTCCGCTGAACTGCACGCGCGTGTCGACGCCGTCGTAGCTCCATGACAGCGAGCGGATGCCGAAGGCCGGCTGATGCGGTGAGACGTCGGTCGGGAAGGCGGTCACCTCTTCGGCGTTCTCGGATCCAACCGTGAGCGGCGTGCCGGCGAGCACCGGAGGATGCAACACAACGAGGCCGAGGCGATTCGTGAGGAAGTCGGCGTGCGACGTCGCTGTCAGATTGATGTTCAGCATCCCGGCGCGATGCGCGATGTCGAGAGTCGCGCTGATCTCGGCACCGAATCCGACGAAGCTGAGCTCCAGCCGGTATCCGCTGTCGCTCGGCTCGAACGACAGAACGCTCGTCGGGACGGTGTTCCAGTCCCGGTCCCGCGCGACAGCCCGGACGCTGCGGACCACGGGACTGCCGTCGAAACTGACGTCGGCAATCTCGTCGCCGCGCAGCTCGAATCGCCACGGACCCATCTGGACGGGACTCGGCGTTGGCTCTGGCGACCACAGCCGGTCGAGCCGCTGAGAGACGTTCTCGGTCACGACAGTCCTCCTTGCGTTGAGCAACTCAGCCTTTCACAGCTCCAGCCAGTGCGCCCTGAATGAAGTAGCGCTGGAACAGCAGGTAGACCAGAAGGACGGGCACGGCAGACATAAAGATGAACGCGTTCATCGGCCCATAGTCAGTTCCGTGCTGCGTCGAGAAGCTCTGGACGGCGAGCGGAATGGTCCAGTTGCCCTGCGACCGAAGCAGCGTTGTCGCCATTGCGTATTCGTTCCACGTGGCTACGAAGTCGAGCACGAAGAGGGCGGCGAGCGCCGGCTTTGCGAGCGGGAGGACGATTTGCCAGAAGATGCGGAACGACGAGGCGCCGTCGAGTCGGGCGGACTCTTCGAGTTCGTCGGGAATCCCGCGGAAGAAACCGTACAAAACGAAGATTTGATAGGGGATGCCGAAGGCAAGGTACGGAAGGATCAGGCCGTACAGCGAGTCGAGGATCTCCAGGTTCAGCATGGTGTTGAACAGCGGACCGAGTCCGATCTGCACGGGGACCATCGAGCCGATGGCGATGACCATGAGCAGAACCCGGCCACCCTTGAAACGGATGCGAGCGAGCGCATACGCGGCGGCCGCGGCGATCGCCAGCCCCAGCGGAACCTTGATCACGGCCACGAGGAGGCTGTTGCCCGCGGTGACCCATAGGTCTCCCGTGTCGATTGCCGCGAGATAGTTGCCCCACTCCCACGTGGAGGGCAGCGACCACATGGGCGAGCTGTTCAGATCCGGCTTGCTCTTGACCGATGTCGTGAACATCAGGAAGAGAGGGAGGAACCACAGCAGCGCGGTCACGCCGAGCGCGGCCCAGAGCCCGATGCCGACATAGTCGCGCGGCGGCCGACGGCGCCCTCCGCTTTCGAGGATCTCCGGCGCAATGACCGGTGTAGCTGTTGCGCTGCTCATCGGTCTTCTCCCTTCATCGACCAGGCCATGTAAGGAATGACGAGGGCAAGTGTCACGACGAGGAGCACGGTCGCGACGGCGCCACCCATCCCGAAGTTGTGGTTGGTGAACGATTGGGTGAACGACCACAGCGCGAGGACCTGGGTCGACTGCGCCGGCCCGCCTCCGGTCATACCGACGACAAGATCGAACACCTTGAGGGCGTTGATGATCGCAAGGATCACCACGACCACCGTGGTCGGTCGAAGCGCGGGGACAGTCACGGCGCGGAAGCGCTGCCAGGCGTTCGCTCCGTCGAGCTTTGCCGCTTCGATGAGCTCTGTTGGGACCGTCTGCAGCCCAGCCAGGAAGAGGACCATGCTGAAGCCGACGCCCTGCCAGACACTGGCGACGAAGATCGATGCGAGCGCAAACTCCGGATCGCCCAGCCAGGACTGGGTCCAGGCGCCGAGACCGATAGCCTCAAGTGCCTGATTGACGAAGCCCAGGGTGGGGTTGTAGATCCAACGCCACATCGCCGCGACGGTGATCGAAGCGAACACGGCCGGTATGTAGAACACCGCTCGCATCAGATTACGCCCGGCCATCTTGCGGTTCAGACCGAGTGCCAGCAACAGGGCGATGCCGGTGGGGATGATTAGCGACAGGACCACCCAGATCACCGAATTCTGCAGCGCGGTCCAGAACACTGCGTCCTGTGTGAAGAGCCGGATGTAGTTGTCGATTCCGACCCAGACAGGCTCTTCGGTGCGGAACCCGGACCACTGGAAGAACGACAGCCGCACGGCGTCGGCCATCGGGTAGAGGAGGAACCAGCCGTACAGGACGATCGCGGGAATCAGGTACGGCAGGGCGAGGACGAACCGATGATGCTTGGGAGTACGCATCTTCTGCTGAGGGGTACGCCTCTTCGCGCTACCCCGGGTGACCGGTGGTGCAGTGGTCATGAATGGACCTCTTTCAACGGCTCGGACGTCGTCCGGCTCGAAATGAACGGGTGCACGAGGGGGCCGCGCCGGCCCCCTCGTGCGTTGGGCCGCTATTGGGAATCGCGGAACTTCTGGAACTCGGCTCCCGCATCAGCGGGGTCGATCGAGCCGGTCAGAACTGAGTTCTGGATGCGCCAGTACTCAGTCGTCTCTGCCGTAGAGAAGTTCTGGTCGTTGTTCGTGTAGACACCATCGGCTTCTGCGAACAGATCGGCCCAGACCTGGTTCAACGGGTTGTCAGTACTTACCGGCACGTCCTTGTTCACGGAGAGAGCGCCCCAGGCGTCTCCCGCGATCTCCTGGCCGTCCTCCGAAGTGATGTAGTCGAGGAACTTCGCCGACTCGTCAGCTTTTTCGCTCGTCGCGCTTACGTAGAACGCTTCACCAAAGCCGTACAGTCGACCGGTGCCCGTCGGGAACATGAAGATCCCGATTTCGTCGGGGTTCATGCCGTTGTCGACGACCTGGCCGTTGTACCAGGAGCCTTCAAGCGACATGGCGGCTGCGCCAGAGAAAAACAGCTGGGCTGCGTCGTCATTGTTGATCCCGAGGTAACCCTCGTTGAAGTAGTTTTCTCCCCACGTCTGCAGTTCGGTGAACGCATCAGCGACACAGGCTTCGGAGCCCCAGTCGCCGTCGCCCGTGTTCAGCTCATCAGCGATATCCGCGCCACAGGTGGTCTCGATCAGGGAGTCGAGCAGTCGCATGACATCCCAGTTGACGGTGCCACCGAATTCAATAGGAGTGATCCCGGCTGTTTTCAACTGCTCCGCGACCTCCACCAGACCGTCGTAGTCAGTTGGGACCTCGGAGATTCCTGCCTCATCGAAGAGTGTCTTGTTGTAGTAAATAGCCTCACCCTGCTGAGACCACGGCACACCGTGGTAGCCGCCGTACTGTGTGATGCCCCCAAGGGACGCGGCAGTGAACCTGTCGTCCCAATCGTATTCGGCGTAATAATTCGACAGGTCGGCACTCATACCGACGTTGATGAGTTCACCACCGAGGCCCGAGCCCTCCCAGTACCAGTAGATGTCCGGGCCGGCGTCGGTTCCGGCGATTTGGCGAAGCGCGTTCTTGTGTTCGTCGACCGACCGCTGCTCCAGCTCGATCGTCACGCCTGGGTTTGCTTCTTCGTAGGCATCGATGAGGGCGTTGATGTTGGTGCCCTGCGAGTCTTCTTGCGTTGGCATCCAGACGGACAGGGTCTCTCCGTCACCGGAGCCTCCGCCGTCGTTACTGGAGCATCCGGCGAGGACCGTCATTGCTGCGGCCCCGAGGGCGATCGCGCGCCACGAGCGATTAATGTGCATCATTGCTTCCATTTCGTGTTCGTATCGATTGGTGTCGTTTGCTTGCAACGGTGAAGGAGACTGGTCAGTCGTTGCTGTTCTGCCAGCTGCTGAATTCCTGGAGCTTGAGGTAGAAGTCCTCGAACATCAGCCGCGTATCGACGTGGGTGTATACCCGCATCGGGCGCGCATCGATCGTGGCGGAGTAGGTGCCGTCGTTGGCGAGCGCCGGGGTTGGCATCGAGACATAGTCGCTCGACGATGGGTCCGCCTCGAAGAGGGACTGCAGCGCCGTGAGTAGAACGAGAGGGGAATCACCCATCGCATAGGTCTCGGCTGGCCCCCTGCCCTGCTCAGCGGCGCGAACCATGACGTTGGCTACCTCGTCGTACAGGTACCGCCCCAGCGGCCCCGCCGTGGCGACGCGCATTCGCAGCTCCGCATCGGACATCAGGCACTGCCGGTAGACATCGCGCGGGATCTGCCACAGGGTCAGCTCGGAGTCGTTGAAGACAACCTGGCCAGCGACGAGGTCGATGAGCAGGTTGTACTCGATCGGCATTGCGTTCGGCGGCGGAACCGCGAGACCGACGTGCTCATTGCCGCCGATCCAAATCACCGTCAGGCGCTCTGCGATTCGCGGTTCGATGAGATAGGCGGATGCGAGGTCGGTCAGGCCGCCGCCGGCAACGAAAAACAACGGCGATGCGTCGTCCGCCATTGCTTCTGCAATGATCACGTCGACAGCGGCCGACGGCTGAGGCGTTCTGTGGTCGCTCAGCGGATCGTTCGACCCCGCGAAGATCCGCTCGGTCGATTCGAGACCCATTCGAGCGAACACGTCGGTGAGCACGGCAACCGCGTTGTCGGCAGAGCGGGGACCTGGGTCGAACGGGTCGCCATCGCGAAGATGCGAGCCGACGACGGCAACGATGTTGACGTTGGGCGACAGCAGATGGTGAACGAGCTGAAACAGGTCATCGGGGTCACCCGAAAAGTCGTTGTCGATGATCACACGCGCCCGTGGGCCGCCGAGGGGAGCGATCGTCTGCCAGGGGCTGGTGCCAAGCGTCCAGCGCTTTGCGGCAAATGAGGCCCGAGCGGCTGAATTCGGAATCGACGTCATGGGTGTCCTTCGTTGGGCACGAGTGCTGGGCATATTGATTAACCGGTTGACCGATTGGGATTAGGTGATCGATAACTTATAACGTGGGTGATCGATAACCTATAAACTTGGATAAGGCGTTACGTTTTCGTTATAACCGGGGCGCGGCAGAGGGGACCCACCATGACCGAAGTGAGCGCAGCGCCTCGACCGAGCATGGCCGACGTTGCGAGAATGGCGGAAGTGTCGACGCAGACGGTTTCGCGCTTTTTTACTGGCACCGGTTACGTGCGAACCGAGACCCGAGAGCGCATCGCCGCAGCGATCAGTGAGCTGGGGTACGTCCCGAATCAGTCGGCTCGCAACCTGCGCGCCCAGCGGACAAACACCATAGGGGTGCTGTCGATGGGCGGACTCATTCATGGGAGTGCGAGCATACTGACCGGCCTTGGCCTCGCCGCTCGTGAGGCCGACGTCACGATGATCATCGCCCAGCTCGACCTGGACTTCGAAGCAACGGACTGGGAGGCCGAGGCAAAACGAGCCCTGGACCAGTTCGTCTCCGTTCAGGTCGAGGGCATCGTGCTCTCGACCCCCATCCCGGACGCCGACCGTCTGCTGGCTCGAGTACCCGCAGGCATCCCCGTACTTACGGTTTCCGAACGCCCCCGATCTCAAGAGAACTCAGCAGGGGCTCATTCCTATTCAGCCGCGCTCGACGCCACGCAACACCTGATCAGCCTCGGGCACATCGACATCATGCACATCGCCGGGCCCTCGACCCGCAACGAGGCAGCGGAACGTGACCGGGGATACCGTGACGCGATGACAGCGGCGGGACTGCTCCCACAGGCGATCGGCGGCGCAACCGACTGGTCTGCTCACCCAGGCTTCCGTGCCGGCGAACTGGCTGATCCGGCGCTGTTCACCGGAGTCGTTGCGAGTAACGATGAAATCGCTCTGGGCTTTATGAGCGCCATGCAGAATCGCGGATTCCGCTCCCCCGAGCACTATTCGATCGTGGGTATCGACGACATGCCATCCGCCGCATACTTCTCGCCACCGCTAACCACGATGCGTCTCGACTTCCGCGCGCTCGGCGTCGCGACGTTCCGGATGTTGTATCAACAAATCCGCACCGGCAGGCACCCCGACCATTTCGTCCTGGAACCCGAGTTGGTCATCCGTGAGTCGACGGGGCCACCTTCGCGAAATCGCCGTCCGGGTGCCCCCGTACGCTGAGGTGACCGCCGCCTCCGCTCCGCTACCTCTCGATCTTGTCGAGGTGCAGCATCGCGGCGAGGTTCTTGTCGAGCTCATCGTCACGGAAGACCTTCTTCCAGTCGTCCTTGATGATGTTCGAACGGCCATAATCCATCGCGATGAGGCAGGCGTCTGAGAACGGGTTGTCGCCGTTGAGGCTGTTCGCGAGAGCCACCTGGGTGTGGCCGAGCAGGATCGCGCGGGCAGCGGGCTCTGGAACCCCCATCGTGTTGACCGCTTCGTCGAGTGATTCTTTGAGCAGCGCGCCGATCATGCAGGCGATCGTCTCGACGAGCGTCGGCTCGAGCTGCGCGAGCTGCTTCACGGTGACCCAGTGCACGTCGACCACCGGGGCGAAAATGACGCGCACGACGGTTTCGACCATTGCAGCCTTGTCGGCGTCGTCGGATTCGATCGCCGCGATCGCATCCTGCGGTGCAGCGATGCCACCGAACGTGTCCGCATACTCCTCGGGCGTGTGGCGCTCGACGAAGACCGACGGGTGGCAGGGGTGGGTAACCGCCTGGATGACATCGTCACGGGTTGCGAGGAGTCCGGCGTATGCGGCGGCCGGGTCGAGCGTGAGCAGAATTCCGCCGCTCTTCATGAGCGGAACAACGGCCCCAGAGACGCTCTGCAGCGCGAGGTCAGGCACGGCCAGCACAACGACGTCTGCGTCGGTAACAGCGGCTTCGGTCTCGGTAAGGCTACGGCCTGCGGCGGTGACTCGCTCCTGACCCGCGGGTGACACCTCGCTGTAGAAGACGGTGTGATCCGACTTCACGAGGTTGTTGGACACACGCATGCCCATTTTTCCGCCGGCGCCGATCACAGCGATGGTGAGATTCTCTGACATTAGTGACTCCTTAGATAGTTGAGGTTGCGGATGGTCCAGTCGGATTCGAGCGCGACGGTCGTCTCGACATCGCCCTGCCAGGGCAGCCAGTGCTCGATGATCCGGTTGACGGTAGGGATGCTGTCGGCGAACGACAACAGGCGCTCGAGGTCGAGTTGTCCCTCGCCGAGTGGAGCTCCGGCAAGGGTGAATCCGACCCAGCCATCGCGGCGCGAGAAAGCAAAGTCCTTGACGTGGATATTGACCACGTGCCCGGCCGTGGCGGCGATGACTTCGTTCGGTCGCTCGAGAATCGCGATGGTGTTTGCCGGGTCTAGGCAGATACCGACGCGAGGCGAACCGGCTCGGTCGACGAGCTCGACGAGCTCGGCGGTGGGAATGCGTTCGTACGTTTCAAGTGCGAGGGTGACGTCCGCGGCATCCAGAGCGGGAAGGATGGCGTCGAGCAACGCCCCCGCTTCGGTGACGGTCGTATTGACCATCGAACGAAGAACCCAGGCGTCGAGAATCCCGGCGATCTCGAGGTAGCGGGTGAGGTGGGCAGTGTCGAGTCCGCGGGTCCCGAGCTCGAGGGCAATGCCCAGCTGGTCGGCGGTGGCTTTTACCGCACGCAACTCGTCGTCGGTCATGCTCTCGATCGGAGCGAAGTCGCAGATCTGGAACAGGCCGACCCCGAGGTCAGCGGTCGCCTGGAGAGCGCCCTCGAGCGAGAGTCCCTCCTGGTGTGCCCAGAAGAACGCGTAGCTGCCGAGGCCAATCATCAGCAGCTGCCCGTTGTTTCATACTCGTCGAGCACAGCAACCTTCTCGGCGCTGGCTGACGTTTCGTCGAAACGGTGGGTGAGCCATTCACGCACGAGTCGACGAGCCAGCTCGACGCCGATCACGCGCTGCCCGAGTGCGAGCACCTGGGCGTTGTTCGAGAGCACAAGCCGCTCGACCGAGAAGCTGTCGTGCGCGACGGATGCACGAATGCCCGCGACCTTGCCTGCAGCCATCGCGACGCCCATTCCGGTTCCGCAGATGAGCAGGCCGCGGTCGGCGTCACCGGCAGCGATGGCCTCACCGACGGTGACGCCGACGCGTGGGTACGGTGTGTGCCCATCGGCACCGACGCCGACATCGGTGACACTCTCGACGAGATCGTTGGCGAGGAGGTCCTTCTTGAGGATCTCCTTGTAGTCGTACCCGGCGTCGTCTGAGCCGAGAACGATTCGAAGCTTGTCCATGGTGTTCCTATTCCTGTTCTGCGTCGATGACGCGCGAGATCCGCTGCACGATGAGCGCGAAGGAGTGGGCGCCGGCGTCCGGCGTACCGAGGCTCTTCTCGGCGTGCGGCCTGGCGCGTCCCATTTTGGGGAGCAGGTCGGCGGTCGCCGCTGCAGCCGTTGTCGCGGCATCCGCTGCAGTCGACCAGGCCTGCGCGAACGCGGCGCCCTGCGCGTATTCGCGGGTCAGTGTGTCGCTGAAGGGCACGATGGCGTCGACCATCGTCTTGTCGCCGATCTGAGCCTTCCCGAAGTCCCGGATGCCCCGGCTCGCGGCATCGACGCCGGCGGCGATCGATGCGCCGGTTGCGGCCACCTCGTCGTCGAGCTGTCCGGCGACAGCGCGGAGCGAGAGACCCCAGAGTGCTCCGGATGTTCCTCCTGCCCGGTCGGCCCAGGCGTCACCGGCGCGCTCAAGCAGGGTCCGAACGCCTGCTCCAGCGGCCAGCAACTCATCGGCTGCTGACGCCGCCGCCCGCGCGCCACGCTGCATTCCGATGCCGTGGTCCCCGTCTCCGGCGACCGCGTCGATCCGGCCGAGCTCGTCGGCGTTCTCGTCGATCACCCCGGCGAGGGCGTGGAGGGCTACTGCGGCGACGCGTGCCGATTCGCGGGACTCGGGCGAGGCATCCGGGATTCCAGCGACCTCGTCGGCGATGTCCACAATGGCGGACTGTTCGGCGGCGACCATGGTGCCCTTGCGGTAGGCGGGCGTATTGGCGGGGGCCCGCCAGAAGGTTTCGAGTTCATCGTCAAGCCAGAACAGGGTGAGCGAGGCCCCGGCCATGTCGAAGCTCGTGACGAGCTCACCCACCTCGGGGTCGACGACGGTGACGCCGGCCGTTCCGAGCAGCCCGGCGACACGACGGTAGACCACGAAGAGTTCTTCATACTTCACCGAGCCGAGGCCGTTGAGGATTACCCCGACGCGCTGGCCATCGGCCGAGTCGATGCCGTCCGGTAGTTCCTCGAGGAGGGCGGAGACGAACAATTCGGCGAGTCCGGCCGCGGTCGGGATGTCGGTTTCGTCGATGCCAGGTTCGCCGTGGATGCCGATGCCGACACCCATCCGGCCCTCGGGAACGGTGAACAGGGGTGCCGTTGCTCCCGGGAGGGTGCAGCCGCTGAATGCGACTCCGAAGGAGCGGGTGCGTTCGTTGGCGTGGGCTGCGATGCGTTCGACGTCGTCGAGGGAATAACCGGCTTCGGATGCCGCTGCTGCAGACTTGAGCACGGTGAGATCCCCGGCGATACCGCGGCGCTTGTGCTTCTCGGCGAGCGGGGCACTCGCGATGTCGTCGGTGACGACGACGGTGCGGCAGTCGACTCCGGCGTCGCGGAGGCGATCCTGCGCCTGACTGAAGTGCAGAACGTCGCCCGCGTAGTTGCCGTAGGAGAGCAGGATGCCTCCGCCCAGGTCCGCAGCGGACGCCACCGAATGGACCTGCTGGGCGGATGGGGAGGCGAAGAGGTTGCCGAGCGCTGCGCCGTGGACGAGACCCTGCCCGACGAGCCCGCCGAAGGCCGGGTAGTGTCCGGATCCGCCACCGGTGACGACGGCAACGGAGCCGGGTGCCGAGATGGTGCTGCGGATGACACCGCCGGGTACCCGGCGAACCTGCGCGCTGTTGGCGGCGACGAAACCGTCGATCATCTCGTCAGCGAACGCTGCCGGATCGTTGAAGAGTCGGGTCATGGGAGCTCCGTGGTCGTTGGGGAGTAAGCGCGGGGCGGCGATGGACCACCCCGCGCGGGTGTTCTCAGTGAGCGAAGGTCTCGGCAGCCAGTTGAGTGTCGGCGGCCGGACGGTTCCGGTTCTTACGGGCGAGGATCAGCATGAGCACTCCCGAGAGAGCCATGAATCCACCGACGATGAACATCGGCGCTTCATAGTTCGGGGCGTCGCCGACCTTCGTCCAGTCGGCTACCGCTCCCGTGATGTAAGGGGCCGAGAAACCGGCGAGGTTGCCGACAGTGTTGATCAGGGCGATACCTGCTGCCGCTGCCGCTCCGGTGAGGAACTGGGTGGGCAGGGTCCAGAAGGTGGGGAGCGCCGAGAAAATCGCCATCGCGGTGACCGCGATGACCGCGATCGTTGCCGCAGGCGAACCGGCGAACAGCGCGAATGGAATGCTCACCGCTCCGACGAAGGCGGGAATCGCGATGTGCCAGGTCTTCAGTCCGCGCTTCGTGGCATCCCGGGCCCAGAAGTGCAGGGCGATTGCAGCGGGGACGTACGGGATCGCGGTGATGAGCCCCTTCTGGAACACGTCGAACTCGGTGCCGAACTGTGCCTGGAAGCCCTCGATGATCGTGGGCAGGAAGAAGGCGAGGGCGTAGAGACCGTAGATGAAACCGAAGTAGATGAACGCGAGGTTCCAGACCCGGCCGCTCTTGAACGCGTCACGGATGCGCACGTGAGGGTTGGCCTTCTCGGTGCTCTTGCGCTCGGTCTCGAGTGCTGCGGTGAGCCACACCTTTTCTTCTTCGGTGAGCCACTTGGCATCCGCCGGGCGGTCCTTCAGGTAGAACCAGGCGACGACACCGACGATGATCGCCGGGATGGCAACACCCATGAACATGAAGCGCCAGCCTTCGAGGCCGAAGATGCCGTCCTGCTGGATGAGGAGACCCGCGAGCGGTGCTCCGATGACAGTGGTGAGGGGCTGCGCTAAGTAGAACAGCGCGAGGATCTTCGCGCGGTGCTTCGACGGGACCCAGAGGCTCAGGAAGAGAATCGCGCCAGGGAAGAATCCGGCTTCGGCGACACCAAGCAGGAACCGAAGCACGACGAGGTGTTCGAAGTTTCCGACCCAGGTGAAGAGCAGGGCGACGATTCCCCAGCTGACCATGATGCGGGCGAGCCACTTGCGGGCACCGAATCGGTGGAGGGCAACGTTTGACGGCACTTCGAGCAGGATGTAGCCGATAAAGAACACGCCTGAAGCGAACCCGAACTGGGCCGCTGACAGGGCCAGATCGTCGTTCATGCCGTTCGGCGCCGCGAATCCGATGGCCGTGCGGTCGAGGTAGTTGATGAAGAACATCAGGGCCACGAAAGGCACCAGCCGAACGGCCACCTTCTTAATGGCGGATTTCTCCACCGCGCTTTGTGGCGTTGGCTTGTCTGTGGTGGTGTCCACGTTGACTCCTTGGTGAGGAAGGGGGATGTGCGAGTACCGGCCGGGCCGCGTATTTCGCTTTCACGAGTATTTCCCGAAATCGGCGTTCTGTCAACCGGTTGACCAATATCGGTCAACCGGTGGCGCTCAATACGACCGCTCGTTTGCTAGCTTTGGAGCCATGCCGGCCTACCCGAATGACTCCTCCGCTGAAATCGCTGCCTCAATGGGCACACTGAGCGGTGCGACGCCGGTGTCGGCTGTGGCAAAACGCTTGCTCGAGATCTTCACGCGCGGCGATATCGAACCGGGAACGCGGCTTCCGCCGGAACGCCAACTGTCGACGAGCCTCGGCGTCGGGCGCTCAGCCGTGCGCGAGGCACTCGCCGCTCTCGAACTGCTGGGCATCGTCGACGTGCGCCCCGGTTCGGGGACCTACCTGCGCGGCTCAGCCAGTGAACTCCTCCCCCAGACGCTGAGTTGGGGCCTCATGCTCGATGAACCGCGCACGGCAGAACTGATCGAGGTGCGTGGTGCGCTCGAAATTTACGCGGCTCGGCTCGCGGCATCCCGAATTTCCGATGAAGCTCTTGAACGCCTCGCTGAGCACCTCGATGACATGCGGCATAACGTCGACAACCTCGCCGGATTCGTCGAGGCGGACCTGCAGTTCCACCTCGAACTTGCCCGCAGCATCGAGAACACCGTGCTTCTCGACCTGCTGCAGAGCATCCGTTCCCTTCTGCGGGTCTGGGTGGACCGTGCTGTGCAGCAGCCAGAACAGGCTCGCGTAGCGATCGAGGAACACACGGCCGTTTACGAGGCGATCGCAACGCGCGACCCGGATGCCGCAGCATCCGCCATGGCTGTGCACATGCGCACCGCAGGCGACCGGCTCGCGAAGACGGTCGCCCCGTAGCTCTCCCGCGCCGAATCACCGCGGCCTACAGGCTGCGGCCGGACTCCCACAGGTTGTCCGACGTGCCACTGATGAGCGTCGCGACACTCATCGCCTGCGCATCCGTGAACGACGCGATGTAGTCCACGACCGCACGGCTCTGTCCGAGCTGCACGATGTCAGATGCCCCAGTGCCCACGCCGGCAGCGGTGAAGTATTCGGGCGCCTCGTCGAGCAGCCCGCGGTACTCCTCCGTCGCCGCCTCGACCGAGTCGAGCAGCCTGCGTGGCGCTCGCGCGGCATCCGCTGGGTCGTTGAGCCACGTGTGGAAACCCTCGGCAAGCGCCTCGATCACGCGCGCCTGCCCGCGCTGGTATACCGCGAGGTCGGAACGGTCGAGCACGAAACGGGTGTGTACGAACTTGAGCACGACGACGTCGTGCCACGCCTGCCTGCTGAGGCGCACGTGACCACTGCGGATGTTCGGTTCACGTTCAACCCGGATGCTCCCCTTGAGCCGGTCAATCCACCTGCGGGTGAACGCCGACACGGCTCGGTCAGCCTCGAGCCCGCCGTCGTAGGGAATGGTGAGCAGTCCTTCCACGAGATCCGTGGTGACCCTCTCGACCGAATTGCGGAAAGCATCCGCATCGGCGATCCAGGCATCCTTCTGCTGCACCTTGCGCCACGCTGCCTCGAGCGAGTGACCCGGCCGGCGCACGGCCAGCTCGGCGTCGTCGAGGGCAGCGAGGTCGGACTGCGCCGAGAGCCACCCGTTGAGCTCCGCCGACACCGACGTGTACTGCAGCACCCCGGCACGGTAGAAGTCGTCGAGGTCATGCACCGAATACGCAATGTCGTCGGCGATGTCCATCACCGAGCACTCGAGCGTCTGCTGGTGCTGCCCGATTTTCGGGAACACCGCGAGCACGTCGGCCATCTCGAGGGCGTCGATCGAGTACGCCGAGAATTTCAGGGCTCCGGATGCCGCATCCGTCCCGACTCCGCGTGGCAGTTCCTCCGCCGGCCGGGGTGGGAGCGCACGCCACTCGTTGCGGGTCCACGGGTACTTGAGAACCGCTGCTCGAACCGCCTTGGTGAGGTTGAGTCCGCGCGGGGTCGCGTCGCAGCTGTCGAGCGCGGTGAGGATGCGGAAGGTCTGCGCGTTGCCCTCGAAGCCATCCGGGAGGCCGAGGCGGTTCCGGGCGACCCGGTCGAGCACCTGCTCACCAAGGTGCCCGAAGGGTGGGTGGCCGAGGTCGTGCGCAGCCGCGGCCGCCTGGACGACGACGGGGTCGCATCCGCCCAGTTCCCTGATGATGGCGCGGGTGTTGTCGTTCGCGTCGCGGAAGGAGACAGCGATCGAGCGGGCAACCGCCGAGACCTTGAGCGAGTGGGTGAGCCGGTTGTGCACGATGGTTCCGGAGCCGGCCTGCGGAATCACCTGAGTGACGGCCGACAGTCGCGTGAAGTACGGCGAGAAACGGATGCGTTCCACATCGACGCGGAATTCATCCTCACCCGTCGTCGATGGCTCGGTCAGTGTGCGGTCGCGGCCGCCTCCGGTGTGGGTTCGCGGATAGCTCAGCATGGTGCCGCCAGCCTAGCGAGTGTGCCGGGTGGTGCGTCCAAGGTCCGCCCGCCGCGCTCGCGTCAGTGCGCCGAGACGCCCGCGAGCATCCCGCGCAGGAAGTGCCGCTGCAACACGATGTAGAGCACCACGACCGGGAGCGCCACCATCACGGCGCCTGCGGCGAGCAGCGCGGTGCCCTGCGTGTACTGACCCTGGAAGAAGGCGAGACCGAGCGGGGCCGTTCGCACGCTTCCGTTGGGCGACATCACGAGCGGGATGAGGAACTCGTTCCACGTCCACAGAAAGACAAGCAGCACGAGTGTCGTGATCGCCGGCCGCGCGTTGGGCACGAGGATCTGCCACAGGATCCGCATCGTTCCCGCGCCGTCGAGCCGCGCGGCATCCATCATCGTGCTGCTCGCCGACCGGAAGTACGCGCGCATCCAGTACGTGCCGAACGCGATGGACATCGCGATCTGCGGCAACGCGACCCCCCAGACCGTGTTGGTGAGTCCGAGCATCCACAGGTCGAAATACAGCGGCACGATAAACGCTTCGGTCGGCACCATGATGCCGAGCAGGAACAGGTAGAAGAAGAACGTTGCGCCCTTGAACCGCATGGTCCCGAGCGCGTAGCCGGCGAGGATCGAGACGGTGACGGACGTGACGACCACGATCAGCGCGACGGTGGCGGATGTCAGCAGATACTGTCCGAACCGGCCGATCTCCCAGGCATCCGCGAAGTTCTCCCAGTGCAGCAGTCGGCCCTCGCGCCCGACCGACGCGCTCTGCGGGCCTAGTGCCCGGCTGAAGATGAGGCCGAGCGGGCCGAGCACGATGAGCGCAAAAACGCCGAGGATCAGGTAGTTCGCCGTGATCTCGACCCGGGAAACCTTCATGAGCGGTCGCCGATCCGGTTGACGACGGCGGTGATGGCGAAGACGAGGATCGTCAGCACGATGCCGATCGCGGCGGCTTCGCCGACCTGGCCGAGCTCGAACGCGCGGCGGTAGACCTCGTAGCTCGGAACGGTGGTGGACGTGCCGGGCCCGCCGCCGGTGGTGACGTAGACGAGGTCGAACGTCTTGAGCGCGGCGACGGTGGTGAGCGTCAGGGCAACGGTGATCTCACCGCGGATCGCGGGCAGGGTGATGGCGAAGAACTCGCGGACAGGGCCGGCGCCGTCGAGGCGCGCGGCCTCGTAGAGTTCGCCGGGCACGCGCGCCATGCCGGCCATGAGCAGAACGGTCACGAGTCCCGTCGAGACCCACGTGCCGATGAGCCCGACCGCGGGGAGAGTCCAGGTGTAGTCGCCGAGCCACGCGGTGGTGAGCGCGTCGAGGCCGACCAGGCGCAGAAGCCCGTTGAGCGAACCGTCCGGTGCGTAGATCTGCCGCCAGGTCACGGCGACGACGACCATCGCGATCACCTGCGGCAGGAAGATGATCGTGCGAAAGAAGCCGATCCCCCGCACCTTCGCCCGCGTCAGCAGGGCGGCGAGCACCAGTCCGATTCCGAGCGGCAGCACCGCGTAGAAGAAGACGAGAACGAGCGCGTGCCCGAATGCTTCGCGGAGGCGTTCGTCCTGCACCACCGCGAGGTAATTGTCGAGGCCGACGAAGGTCGATGCGCCGATCCCGTCCCACTCGAAGAACGAGAACTGCCCGGCCCGCAGGAGCGGCACGAGAAGAAATAGTCCGTATAGGAGGAGCGCTGGCGCGAGGTAAGCGTACGGAATCCAGGCACGGCCCAATCGGCGGGGATGCCGCTGGGCAGCCCGACCGGGATGCGTCCCCGCTCCCCTGCCCGCCGTCGCGACATCAGCCATTCGAGTCGATGAACTCCGCGTAGTCGGCTTCGAGGGCGTCGGTGAACTGCTTCGGGGTGGTGCGCCCCTCGAGGAGGTCCTGCAGCGCCGAGCCGATCGTTTCGCCAAAGGTCGGGGTGGCGTAGTCGAGGTACGGGAGCAGGCTGCCGTCCTGGGTCACGGCGTCGAAGGCGGTGTAGACGTCGGAGAGGACGCCGGACTCCGGCGCGAGTTCTGCCGTGCGGTTCACCGGGAGGTTGCCGGTTTCGGCGAGGATCTCCATCGCGGCATCACTGGTGAGGAAGTCGATGTAGGCCGCGGCGACGTCCGTGTTCTCGGCTGCCGAGGTGATCGTGAACGGCACACCGGTGCCACCGGTAGTGGCGAGGGTTCCTGCATCCGTTTCGGGAAGGAAGAATCCGAGGTCGTCGCCCATCGCATCGGCGAGGTCGGCGGCGAGCCAGGATCCACCGAGGAGGAACACGCCGTTGCCGGCTGCGAGCGCCTGCCATGCGGCGTCGTAGTCGGTGCCGTTGGCGCCGTCGTTGAAGTAGCCGTTGGTCGCCCAGCCCTGCAGTGCGGCGGCGGCCTTCTCGTTCTCGGGGGTGGTCCAGCTGGCGCCGGCGTTGCCGAGTCCGAGCTTGGTGACCTCGTCGGCGTCGACGGTGTTGCCCTGGAGCGGACCGAACACGTGCGCGGCGGGCCACTGCTCGATGTTGCCGAGTTGCAGCGGGACCTCGCCTGCCGTCTTTGCCGCGGCGAGCGCCTCGTCGAACGCGGCCCAGTCGGTGGGAACCTCCACGCCGAGCCCCTCGAGCTTGCTCTTGGAATAGAAGACGCCGACGATCTCACCGGTCTGCGGGAGGCCGTACAGTTCACCCTCGCCGAACACCGTGGCGTCGTCGCCGTAGGTCGAGTACTGCAGGATCGACGCGGGATACCGGTCGAACCAGCCGTAGGCATCCGCGTAGTCATCGAGCGGTCGGAGCTGGTCGGCGGCGACGAACGCGCCCATCGTGTTGCGGCCGTTGTTGGCCTGGACGACGTCGGGGGCGTCGGTGTCGGTGAGCGCGAGGCGGAGCGTGGTGTTGAGGTCGTCGAACGCCTGCGAGTTGCGCTCGATCGTGATGTTCGGGTATTTCTCCTCGAAGGCGGCGTTGAGCTGCTCGATCTGCTCGTTCTGGGCACCGCGGACTTCCTGGTCCCAGACGGTGAGCGTCATGTCGTCGACGCCCGAGATGTCGGTGCTGATCTCGGTGCTCTGCGGCTCGGGTGCCTTGCCCTGGCCGGTGCCGGGGGCGCACGACACGAGCGTGACCGTGAGGGCGACGCCCAACACAACAAATACCGGTCGGGTGAAGCTTCTCATGGGATCTCTTTCGCGAAAATGGGGCCGGGGATTCCTCGCCGCAGCAGGTCGTGGCCTGCGTCAATACTGGCGGAACCGGCCCGGCTCCATTCTCGCGCGCTCCCGGGGTCCTTGCCGCCCGCTTGCAACTCGGCGCGCTTTCACCCGGTGCGGACCGACGCTTTCGTTGATCGAGTAGGCCGCCTGCGGCCGTATCGAGATCGGCCGCAACCGGAACTCCCCGCTACAGCACGAGTCGCGGGTAGTCCGTGTATCCCTCGGCGCCGTCGCTGTAGAAGGTGCGCGGGTTCGGCTCGTTCTCCGCATGGCCACCCTGCCAACGCTCGACCAGGTCCGGGTTCGCGAGTGCGAGCCGGCCGATGGCGACGGCATCCGCGTGGGCCTCATCGATGAGGTCGATGGCCTCTTCGCGCGTGGTGACGGTGCCGAAACCGCTGTTGGTGATGAGTGCACCGCCGAAGTGGGCGCGCAGGGTTTTCACGAGCTCGCCGGCGGGTTCGCGGTGGAGCACGCTGAGGTAGGCGAGTCCGAGCGGCGCGAGTGCGTCGAGGAGGGCGGTGTAGGTGGCGGTGACGTCCGCGGCATCCGTTTCGAGGGCGCCCTGAATGTTGTGCTCGGGCGAAATGCGGATGCCGACCCGCCCGGCCCCGACAGCGGCCGCAACCGCGCTGGTCACCTCGGCGACGAAGCGCGCGCGGTTGGCCGACGTTCCGCCGTAGGAGTCGTCACGCACGTTCGAGGCGGGCGACAGGAATTCGTGCAGCAGGTAACCGTTGGCGCTGTGCATCTCGACGCCGTCCAGTCCGGCTTCGATCGCGTTCTGGGCGGCCGTGACGAACTGGTCGCGCACGATGTCGAGCTCATCGAGCGTGAGCGCGTGCGGAACCGGATAGTCCTGCTTGCCGACCGGCGTGTGCGCCATGCCCTCGATCGCGATGGCGCTCGGGGCGACGATGCGGTCGGTGCCGGTGATCGCCGTGTGCGAGACCCGGCCGCCGTGCATGAGCTGCATGACGATGCGTCCGCCCTTGGCGTGAACGGCGTCGGCGACGCGGCGCCACGCTTCGATCTGTTCGGGGGTGACGATGCCCGGCTGGCCGACGAAGGCCTGGGACTCGGCGCTCACGTAGGCTCCCTCGGTGATGATCAGGCCGAGGCTCGCCCGCTGCGCGTAATGCTCGACGACGATGTCGCCTGGGATTCCGTCGTCGCCGGAGCGCGATCGGGTGAGCGGCGCCATCACGACACGGTTCGGCAGGTGGAGATCTCCGAGTGAAACGGGTGAGAACAGGTCCATATGGGCGGATGCCTTTCGGTTGCGGATGCCGCCACGCGGCGACCCCCGGGCCAACGCGCCCCGCTGCTCCCCTATTCCTGCGGCGCGCCCTCCGCTGGTCGAGTAGCGAGGAACGAGCGTATCGAGACCCCGCCCGCCACCGACGCTGCGCACGTTGCGTTGCCATTAATGGTTGGAACGAGCGACGATCTTCAGCCGAAAGTGGCAACGCAAGGCCCAAACGCACGCGGTCACCACTCGGCGTCGCCACCCACCCACCGCGTCGGCGGATTGTGGCCCGCGCACAACCACTCGATCCCCTCTGCAGCGATCCGTTCCCGCAGCAACCGCTCGGTCGTACGCGCCATCGCCTTGTCGCTGATCGCCGGCCGGAAGAACTGCCGCATGTCGCCCTCTTTCGTGACGGTGACGGCATCCCCCGTGAACAAGACGTCGCCCCACCGAAAGCCGAGATGACCGGGAGTATGTCCGGGCGTCGGAAACGCGAAAAGCCCCGGAAAGACCTCGAGGGTCCCGGTGATCTCCACGACACCATCGGGGTATTCGACCGGCGCCACCCGGTAGAGGAAGCGTCGAAACAACGTGGGCGGGGCGACCTCACCGCGGAGGATCGCGGCATCCACAGTGCTGATCCACACCGGAACCTGCAGCGTCTGCTGCAACCGCTTCACCACCTGGGAGTGATCGAAGTCGTAGTGCGTCAGCAGAATGTCGGTGATCGGCTCACCCTCCTGCAACTCGGCGAGAAGAGCGTCGAATCCGGATGCCATCCCCGGGTCGATCACGGCGGTCCGGCCGTCGCCACGCACGACGTATCCGTTCGCTCCCTGGGACTTCTCGAGCTGAAAGACGTTCTCAACGATCTGGCGCATGTGGTGTCCTTTCCGCGGATCCATTACGTCACCCCTGGGCCGCCGCCGCAATGCCTTGCCGGGTCGGGCAGCGTGTGCGAGGTTTCAAGGGACGCAAAACGCTGTCATCCCGGCGTTTAGCAGCAGTTTGCGTCCCTTGAACCGCGCGGAGCCCAGCTAACCGCGGGGTTAGGGTGGAGCGGAGCGGCGGCACCCAGCCCCCGCGCGACGGAAGGCAGCGCATGGCGAGCAGTCGCGGGATCCGGATGCTGCAAACTCACGACGCGCACGGACGCCCGGCGGAGTCGGAACGCCGGTACGACATCCCGCTCACTCGCGCCACGATGGCGGACGGCGTGATCGAACTCGCGATGGAGTTCATCACACCACTGCAGCCGCGCACCACCGAGGACTTCGGCATCCTCGACTACACCGACCCAGAGGGTGCAAGTGGCTGCCTTATCCTCGAGCTGAACGACGCAGCGATCGCCGAGATCACCAGCCGGGTTCACGCCGCCGAAGAGCGGCCGGTGGGCCAGCTCGACCCGCTTCGGATCCAGAACACGGCGGATGCCTCGACCGCTCCGGTGGTGGGGCGGAATCCGACGTGGATGATCGTGCTCGGCGTCCTCGTGACGGTGGTGGCAGCATCCTTGCTGTCACTCTCGGTCGCATCGGCGATGATCGGCGACGTCGGAGGAGCCGTGCGGTCCGCGCTGATCGGGTTGCTGCTGGGCGCGACGGGAATCACCCTGGTGATCACGGGTAAACGGCGCCGCACCCGGTGGATCTTCGCGCGGGCCGACTCGTACCGTTAGCGTCGGGTCACAGCGGTCGGACCGGCTGGCGCAACACCGTCCGCAGCCTGGCGGGTTCGGTGCGACGGGCGTCGCTGAGGTAGATCTCGTGGTGGTCCCCGTTAAAGGTGAGGTCGTGCGCAGGCAGGTACTCGTCGTGGAGCCGCTTGAGCGTGGGGGTCTCGTCGTCATACGACCCGACGTGGAGGATCTGCACCGAGCGTCCCTCGTCGAGGGCGAGCAGTCGCATCCGCTCGATGGCCGCCAAGTCCTTCTTCTCGCGCACCGTCGTCATCGCCGCAGAAACCATCTCGTCCGTGATCCACTCGGGCTGGCTGATCAGCATCGTCCAGTCCCAGGCGTCCTTCTGCCGCGTCGTGAACACCGACGGGTCGTCGGCGCGCCACAGCCCCTCGAGCGGCGCGACCACGAGGTCCCGCCCGAGCTCCTTCTTGCTCATGAACTTGAGTGCGTACGCGACCGGATAGAGCGCTTCGATCGCGGCGGCATACTCGGGTGACGTGTTCGGGTCGCCGTGTCCGTCGATCGCGAGATATCGCATCCGAGGCACGTCGACTTCGGTGAAGTCCTTTGCCGACGGCGCATAGAGCGCCTTGTGCGTGGTCTTGACGTCGTACTTGTCCACAGTCGCCCCCATCGTGAGCCGAGTGCCCAGCTTCAGGATGCCGTCGGCCGGCCGCGCAGGCAAGCACCCCTTTCCGCACCTCGCCCCCACGCCCTAAACTCGCCCGCATGACCGTCACCGACTGGCTGCTCGACTCCGACCCCTCGATCCGCTGGCAGGTGATGCGCGACCTGCTGCACGAACCAACGGATGCCGTCGCCGCCGAACGCGCGAAAGTCGCGACCGAGGGCTGGGGCGCACAGCTCCTCCAGCTGCAAGGCGCAGACGGCTACTGGGACCGGGGCGTCTACGACCCACCCGAACCGCGCGAACCGGATGATCCCGGTCAGCCGTGGACCGCGACTCACCACACCGTCGTGCTGCTCCGCGAGCTCGGCCTCGATCCGGCGAGCGCCGAAGCCCGTGCCGCCATCGCCCTTGTCCGCGATCACGTCAGCTGGGACCCCATTGGCGAGGAGTACTTCGGCGGCGAGGTCGAGCCCTGCGTCAACGGCATGATCGTGGCGCTCGGCGACTACTTCGGCGAGAACGTGCAGCCGCTGGTCGACCGGCTTCTCGGTGAGCAGCTCGACGACGGAGGCTGGAACTGCGAAGCCGAACGCGGCTCCACCCGCTCGTCATTCCACTCCACGATCTGCGTGCTCGACGGGCTGCTCGAGCACGAACAGGCGCACGGAGCATCCGCTGAAGTGACCGCGGCGCGACGGCGAGCGGAGGAGTATCTCCTCGAACGACGGATGTTCCGCCGCCTGTCCACGGGAGAGGTCGCGGACCCCGATTTCACCCGCTTCTCGTTCCCCACCCGCTGGTTCTATGACGTGCTGAGGGGTCTCGACTACTTCCGCCGCGCGGGTTCGGTGCCGGACCCGCGGCTCGACGAGGCGCTCGACCTGATCGAGAGCAAGCGAGGTGTGGACGGGCGGTGGCTGCTCGAGCTGGCGCACCCCGGCAAGGTGCACTTCGAGATGGAAAGGGAGGGCGAGCCGAGCCGTTGGGTCACCCTGCGGGCGCTCCGTGTCCTGGACTGGGCCGCGCGCTCGTAGCGCTCCACCGTCCACTCCTCAGTCTCGTCTCACGGCTCGAGTAGACGGGCCATTCTTGTGGCGTCACCTGCGGGGCAAAATCAAAGGCCCCGGCTACTGCCAATATGGGATCGTGCCCTCCCCTCTGAGAAAAGCCGTACTTCGTCGCGCCCGCCACCGAACGCTTCGCCGACTTCTGGTGGCCTCGAGCATGGTGATCCTTCTCGCCGGGCCTCTGGCCCTTGTGGGAACCACGGCCTCAGCTTCGACGGATGCATCACTGACAACGACGAGCCGGCCCACGGCTCCAATGCCCGTCTCGCCTGCTCCGGCAGCGGAACTCTCGCAGACGGATGTCGATGCCTGGTTGTCGGGGCTCCTCCCCTCCATGTTGGAGCGCGAAGGCATCGCCGGCGCTACGGTCTCGGTCGTCAAGGACGGAGAAATCGTCACTCAGCAAGGGTTCGGCTGGGCCGACACTGGAGTCGGTTCGAAAGCGCCGGAGCAGGTCGACCCGGAGCGCACGTTGTTCCGCATTGGCTCGGTTTCCAAGCTCTTCACGGCCTCCGCCGTCATGCAGCTGGTCGACACCGGTGTTCTTGAGCTCGACGAGCCTGTCCAGAGCTATCTCGATTTCGACCTGCCCGTCCGGTTTTCCACACCCATCACCCTCCGCCACCTCCTCTCGCACACCGCCGGCTTCGAAGACGAGCTCGCTGGTCTCATCACCAGTTCTCCCGATAATCAACCGTCTCTGAAAGAGGCAGTCTCGGTCGACCCGCCTGAGCAGATCTTCGAGCCCGGAACGATGCCGGCCTATTCGAACTACTCCAACGGACTGGCCGCGTACGTCGTCGAGCGGATGTCGGGCCAGAACTTCGAGGCGTACGCGGCGGAAAACATCCTCTCGCCCGCCGGTATGTCGACCGCTACGTACGATCAACCGCTGTCGACTGACCAGCTTCCGGACATGTCGGCTGGCTACGATTTCGCTACCTCGGGTGAAGTGCCCTTCGAGATCGTTTCTCCGTCGCCGGCGGGTGCGATATCCGCCACTGCGACCGACATGGCCCGGTTCATGCTGGCCCAGCTCGGACATTCCACCGAATCCGAGAACGTGCTTTCGGCGCCGGCGCTCGAGACGATGCACAGCCCGGCATTGGGCGAGGACACCCTCGGCGGCCTAGCGTCCGGCCCCCGGATGGCACTGGGCTTCTTCGAACGGGACCGCAACGGCCATCGCATTCTCAGCCACGCCGGAGACCTCACTGCCTTTCACGCCCAGCTTGAGATCTATCCAGACGACGACGCAGGTATCTTTCTCTCATTGAACAGCACCGGCATTCGCGGAGACTCGACGTCGGTGATCCGAGATGCCGTCCTGACCGGCTTCGCCGATCGCTACTTCGCCGATTCCCGGCCGACGCCAACGGCGACGGAAACCACAGCAGAACATGGTGAAGACATTTCCGGCGTCTACAAACTGTCTCGGAGGGGCGAATCGACTTTCATCCGCTTGTTCTTCATCCTCTCCGCCATCGACGTCAGCGTGACGAGCAACGGCGCGGTGGCGGTTTCGGCGATCACGGACGCCGCGGGACAGCCTCTCGAATTCGTCGAGGTCGAGCCCTGGGTCTGGCAGGAGGTTGACGGGCAACGGCGAATTGCCGCCGACGTCTCCGATGGGACGGTTCGCGCCATTTCTTTCGACCCGGCTTTCACCCTCCAGCCCATGCCCGCGTCTCAAGCGGTACTCCCCTTAGTGGCCGCTGTCTCGCTTTTCCTGCTCGTCGTGCTCCTCATCGTCTGGCCGGTCGCAGCCCTTATTCGCCGATATGCGCATCGCCCCGCTCCTTCGAGCCGCGAACGAACCCTCCAGTGGGCGCAGTACTCGGCGATTCTTGCCCTGGTTCTGTCGATCCCGCTCTGGGTTCTCGTCGCCGACGCTCTGCTCTCAGACGCAGAACCACCCGGTGCCTTCGTGATCCGTGGGGCCCAAGCGCTGGTGCTCATTGCAGTTCTCGGTATCGTTCCCAGCACGTGGCTGCTGGTAAAACGTCTGCGCGATCTCGGGCGACCAGACGCCGCCTCATGGTGGCGAGTTGGTGTCAGCGCATGCTCGACCGCAGCCTTCGTCGGCTTGGGCTACACCGTGATCGTCGGTGGTCTCCTGATGCCGAGCATCACCTACTGAGGAACTACGAAGCCCGCGGAACGGTGGTCGCCGGAGTGCCGCCCCTGGAGCGTGCCCCCGTACGCCAACTGGATGACATCCCATCCGGACGCTTCATTCTCGCGACTGACGCGATGCGATAGCGGGTCCCACGATGATCGAGTAAACCCGATCTGATTGGTCTGCCGTGCTCGACATCCGTTTCACCATTCCCCTGATCATCTTCGCGATCCCCGCGCTAGCTTTTTTGGTCCCTTTGACGCTCATTCACTCCCAGCGCATCGGTGCTTCACCCGTGCGGACGCTCTGGAACGGTGCCGCCGTCGCCTACCTGATCTGCGTTGCGGCGGTCACGTTCTTTCCGTTCCACGTGAACATCGGCGAGTACGCCAACCAGGGACCGTGGTGGTCGATCATCAACCCCTGGCCGATCGTGACCATCGACATCCGCACCTTCATGCTCAACATCCTCATGACGGCTCCGCTCGGCTTCCTGCTCCCCGTGCTGACACGCTTTGACACGCTCGGTCGAGTTGTCGCAGCCGGTGCGCTGTTCAGCCTGGGCATCGAAATGACGCAGATCTGGCTCGGGATGGTCGGTGCCACCCGAACCGCCGACGTGAACGACCTCATCGCGAACACACTGGGCGCAGCGATCGGGTTCGCGGTGTTCGCGCTGGTGAGTCAGCAGCGGGAGATTCGGCGACTCTTCCCGGAGCCAGTGCTCCAGCGCTGAGGCGACTGAGCAGGCACTTCTTTCAGCTACCCCATTTCGGGTGCACGTCGCTCGAGAAGCGGTATGGCGGCCGTGTCGGATGTCAGAATAACCGAGACGTGCAATCGGGGGGAGTGCGGATGTCGGCTGGATCGTCCGCGGGCCATGAGTCCCTGAGGCAGCTTGCTTTGGCGGCGCAGCACGAACGCGCAGCGATCGATGCGCGCCAGGCAGCGGGACGCTACCGGGCAGCGTCCATTTCGGAGAAACAGGTCGCGCGAGTCCTCGCCCCGCTATCGGCGGCCGGCTACCACTTCTTGCCAGATCGACAGTGGCCTGGCAGCCGGACCGCGCAAGTGGACCTCGTCATGGTCGGCCCTGGCGGAGTGTTCATCGTCGACACCAAATGGTGGAAGGACGTTGTGATTGCGGCTGGACGCGTGTTCCGCGACCAGGATGACGTCACTGATGAGTTCGACAACCTTGCCGACTTGGCGTTCGGTGCGGAAGGCGCTCTCGGAGCGGTCGGGCTCGCTCCCGGGGAAGTGCGCCCGATCGTTGTCCTGGCGGGCCGCAAAGGAGTCAAAGCAACAATTGGCACCGTCGATATCGTGGGCGAAGGCGATGTGCTTCGGCATATTGCCGCACGAGGGAACCGCCTGACATCACTGCAGGTGGACACCGTCCTTCGCGCTGCTTTAAGCCACTTCCCCGTTGTAGGTGCGCCACAACCAGTGAATACCACGCTGCCTGAACCCGTGATCGAAGCATCCCCTACACAGATCGATGAAAGCGAATTGCTTTCAACCGACGAGGTGAATTCAGCCCTTCTCGAAGGGCTCCTGGCGGCACCGGTGGAGGAGTGGATGACGTTTCTCCACCCCGATCAGAGCAAACTCATCCGGCGGAATTTCAACGGACCATCGCGAATTCGAGGTGCGGCTGGTACTGGAAAAACGGTAATTGGGCTGCATAGGGCGGCTTATCTCGCTCGATCTCGACCAGGGAAGGTCCTGGTAACTACTTACGTTCGGACACTTCCGCTTGTGCTTTCTCGTCTGATGGAGCGAATGGCACCAGAAGTGGTGAACGTCGAATTCATAAACGTCCATCGGTTCGCTAGTCGAGTACTCAGTGAGCGCGGCATCCGGGTGAACACCAAGCCGACGCAGGCAAACTCAGCGTTCAAATCAGCTTGGTTCGAGGTCGGAGCGAGCGGCCCGCTGTCGGCAATTGAGCCGAAGGACCGTTACTGGAAGGAAGAGATCGACCACGTCATCAAGGGACGCGGGATGACGTCATTCGACGTATACGCCGAATCAGCGCGGGTTGGTCGACGTCGTCGCTTGACGGTAGAACAGCGCCGCGAAGTTTGGAAGCTCTACCGAGCGTACGAGGACCGGTTACGAAGCGCTGGAATCAACGATTTCGCGGACCAAGTACTTCTAGCAGCCGCGTCACTCCGCGACGACCC
Organism: Mycetocola sp. TRD_SC_2; assembly: GCF_055361225.1. Taxonomy (NCBI): domain Bacteria; kingdom Bacillati; phylum Actinomycetota; class Actinomycetes; order Micrococcales; family Microbacteriaceae; genus Mycetocola; species Mycetocola sp. TRD_SC_2. The sequence continues at coordinate 3,037,276 of NZ_CM143954.1, forward strand.
GCTCACCGGATATTCCGCAGTTATCGTTGACGAGGCGCAGGATCTATCGTGTGCAATGGTCGGCATGCTCTATTCGCTGGTTGGTGACGAAGCCGACGGGTTTACATTGATCGGCGATGGGCAGCAGAGCATCTACCCTGGCGGATACACGCTGGCTGAGGTCGGGATCTCCTTGGCGGGTCGTGGTGTCGTCATGGACACTAATTACCGCAATACAGCGGAGATACTGGCCTTCGCGGATGCCATGATCGCCGGCGACCAGTTCACGGATATCGAGGGCACCGATCAGCGCGCAGATTCCACGAAGGCAGTACCAAGGCACGGTGACGCTCCGGTGATATCTCGCAGTCGGACCACCGCTGAACATGATCAAGCGATGGTCTCGCAAATCCGGAAGGCATCGAGCGAAGTTGGAACGTCCTTCGGGGACATCGGAATTTTGGCTTTAACGAACGCGAATGTCGATCTCATCTCTCGTGCTTGCCGGAAGGCGGGAATACCAACAATCGACCTCGAAGATTACGACGGCCGGCCGCTCGATGCGGTCAAGATCGGCACCGTCAAGCGGGCAAAGGGACTGGAGTTCAAGCAAGTTCTGGTGCCCAGACTTCGCGCCGAGCAACTGAATTCCAACGTTCACTCGAGTGCAGATGCAAACGGGTCATCGTCGAACGACATCACGCGCGAACGGGACGAGCGCGATCGACGGGAGCTCTATGTCGCGATGACTCGAGCGCGTGACGGCCTGTGGGTCGGCGTACTCGGGTAACCGTCGCCGCCGATTGAACCAGTCGCGTATATCGAGAATGTAGTTGCGGAGCTAGCCCTCACTCTCAACCTTCAGCAGAGTCAGGGAGCTTACGGATCCCGCATGACCGGAGATACGAATACGTTCCGTCGTAGAAGGCCGGTGTCCGGGAGGCATCCGAGTCGCTGCCTCGGGGTACGAATATGACCATTCCCTGTCGCGCGCGAGTGAGCAGAACCCGGTAGGCATTTTCCAGGAACCGCCTACTGGGCTCCTGGTTACGACTTTGCCACTTAGTGCCTTTGAACTGGTAATGAACGAAGTGATCCCCAGTGTGGCGAAGGTCCCCATCCCATGCCACTAGAGTCCAATCGAGCTCCAGCCCCTGCACGTCGAATTCCGTCGCCACCAATTCAAGAGCATTGCTAGAACGAACGTCTTCGGGTCCGTTCAAGAACCAATGCTCCTGCTCGATCATGTTCTTGACATGGATTCCTTCAGGACGAAGCCGCATCCCGCCAGACGAGGCAAGAAGCCCCCGTGACTCGAATCCGCGGTTTTGACGCTCGATCCATTCTCGTGCTCGGCTTATGTCGCGGGTTACGAAGATTTGGTATAGGTCCTCGAATTTCGCGTGCTGAGCGCGTGCGGCCGAGGGCTCATTGTGCACCAGGTGGTGCACCATCTGAGACAGATTCTCAGCGCGGAAGGAGCGAAGAGATGTAGAGAGGTGCAGCCCTGGCCTCGCTTCGGCCACGCGTTGTGGGCTCGCTAAACGTGGAAGGTCAACCTCGTTGCCCGCGAAATGAGCATCAGACAGCTGCTCGGAGAAATATACGTCCCAGTCTGAGAATCTCGACTCGAGGGCGTCCACCCAACCCGCAAGGCCTGCCTCTCCGGTGTTGATCTCTTGCCCGCCTCCGATCAGAGCAACGATGACCGCCCAGTCGTCATGCCGATCCATCACGCTTATCAGGAACTCCGGTTCGGACATTGTGAAGTCGAGCCGACCTTTTTTCCTGGCCATGAACGACGCGGTCGCTGCGTGATCCCACGCTCGCTGCGCCTCGTCAAAGATCGCTACTCGTTCCGGCGGGGCGCTTGTGTCAACTAGCGTCTCGTCGCGAAAATGGTGAACGTTCTGAATGAATCGCCCGGTCGATCTGCGTGCGGCCGCTTTAGTTATCGACGGGTCCCGATCATTTGCGTCCCGAGCAAGCGCTTCTCGAAGCACCTTCACGAGCGGACCATTTCCGGAGAGGAACACTGCGAGATCCGCGGGTCCAGCAGCAGTATCGTCGTCCAGTTTCGTCGCAATATTAAGACCAGCCAGTGTTTTGCCTGCCCCAGGCACGCCAGTTACGAAACATATGCTCTTGCGTTGCTTCGCCCGCGAACTACTAACGATGTCTTTGATCGTCCGCGTAGTCCCGGTGAGGTTCTCTGCCGTCGACTCGCTCCGGGTAATCGCTGCCACCTCATGATTGGCGTACATGTATTGAGCGGCTTCGACGATCGTCGGGGTGGGGCGGTACTTGCCGGCGTACCACTCCCTTGGGTCTAACGGCTCATCATCAAACGAGCAAGAAAGCTCGGCGAGAAGTGGGCCGAGATTGCTGCCGTTACTCAATATCGTCTTTGCCACACGGTCGTGCGCCAGAATCAATTGGAAGGGTCGCTCTTCGGCCGCTGTGCAAACCAGCACGGGGATAATAGGCGCGTCCGCACTTGTCTCGTGGAAGTTCTTGAGGTCGACCGCGTAACCTTCGGCCTGTCGCTCATCCGTCCGCATGTAGGCTTTCGCGCCGATCTTGAATTCGATAGCGAAGATTGCGGCGTCTTTCACGATCACTGCGTCGATGCGCCGACCAGCTCGTGGAATGACAAGTTCGAGATAAAGATGACCTTGAGGGTCAGCGGCAAGCTGGTCCCGCAAGAGCTCGACGGAGATTTGCCAGGCGAGCCGCTGGGACTCCTCGACATTCATGGCGCTGTCCACCAGCATTCCCAGCACAGCTGAGTTGTCCGTCTTTAGGAATTGAAGGATAGGAGCCGAGTAGTAGGCGCGGCTTGGGCTAGGCAAAGGTGATCCGTTCCGATTCGGTTAGGCGCTCGGCCGAGCTGGCATTCGAATCAGCTTGAGCCGTCCAGCGTAGAGTTGGCTACTCACACCCGAGCACGTCGACGCTTGTTGGACTTGTCACGAGCGAGAGATGAGGCGGTGCGCAGCACGAACGCAAAGAGCGCGAGTGCTACTGAGAACGGCCAAAGCATCTCGGCCGCTGACGCCATCCCCGCCGCTATTTCCGGGGGCGTACGGTCCTCGGGCTGGGCGTTTGAGAGGAATGCCAAGCCAATAAGCGCTACCACAATGGAGAACCCGGCACCCATCATCAGGGGCTTCAGCCCTCGGCCGCGAAGCACGAGCACCACCCCGTCGAGTACGAAGGTGGCGACGAAGGGCAGGAGAACGACCAGAATGATCATCCCGGCGTACGCCGGCAGAACAGTCGACATGTCCAGGATTGGGTTGGGCGCGCTCAGCCCGTTCGCTCCCCAAGACGCCCCCATGCCTTCAAGCTAGTTGGCGCCTCCAACGTCTGTCTTCCCCCAGTGCGGGTCTACACGAGCCAATCAGCGTCATCAGCCGATACGCGCATCGAGCTGCTGGCTAGTCATGATGGTCGCAAAGGGCACTCTGGTTTGCGCGATTTCGACAGGCTCAATCACCGGACGACTTCAACGCCGCCCCAACCACCACTCCGGCGCCGCCGCCAGCGTTGCCGCCGCCGCGGCATCCAGGTCGCTGAGATTACCCTCAGCGAGCCAGGCCTGCACCGCACCGAACGTTCCCGATGCAGCGAAGGCCACGAACATCCGTCGTTCCGACTCCGTCGCGGGCCGGCCGTCGACAAGCGGTGCGATCTCGGGATGCCGCTCCAGGTGCGCCGTCAGCGCTCGGGCACTCGAGCGGATCAGCAGATCACGGATCGGACCACTCACCTCAGACGCCAACGCGTTTCGGTAGATATCCGCGTGTTTCGCCACATGCTCGAACAACGCCCGTTCTGGCCCGGCGAAGACGCTCTCCCCCGTCTCCGACACCGCTGGCAGCTCTGACGTGTACACAACCAGCTCTTCCATCTCGGACTCGAGCGCCTGTGCGAGCAGCGCAACTGCACTCCCCGCATGGCGGTACACGGTGTCGCGCTTCACGTCCGCGGCACGCGCGATGTCGGCAACGGTGATGCTGCCGAGAGGCGTCGACGCCGCCAGCTCGTGGATGACCTCGTGCAGGCGGGCACGCGTTCGCCGCTGGCGCGGGTCCATGAGCTCATCAGTCACTGCGTGAGTCTAACCCCCGTAGAGATCTATGGGGCATCTGTCCTATTGTGAAAATTCAGTGGCCAACGACGGTCATCGACCTGAAGAAAGAGAGCAATATGCGAGCCTTGCAAATCGTATCCGCCGGCGTTCTTGAAGTCCGCGACGTTCCGGTCCCCGAAATCGGCCCAGACGAAGTCCTCGTGAAGGTGGCCGGAGCCGGCCTCTGCCACTCCGACGTCCACGTGCGCCACGCGCCCGAGTGGCCCGTGCCGAACATGACGCTCGGGCACGAGACCGCCGGCCACGTGGCGTCCCTGGGCAATGACGTGACCGGACTCAGCGAAGGCGACGCCGTTCTCGTCTACCTCGTGTGGGCCTGCGGCGTCTGCCGCCCCTGCATCGAAGGCCGCGACAACGTCTGCGTCAACACCGGTGGGCGATACGGCATGCCGCCCTGCCCCGGCCTCGGCCCGGACGGCGGCATGGCCGAGTACATCGCAGTCAAGGCGCGCTACCTCGAACCACTCGGCGACCTCGACCCGGTCACCGCCGGCCCCCTCGCCGACGCCGGCCTCACCCCGATGCACGCCATCAACGGCGCCCGCCACCGCCTCACCCCAGGCTCGACGGTCGCCGTTATCGGAGTCGGTGGCCTCGGTCACATGGGCCTCCAGATCCTCAAGGCCACCACCGGCGCTCGCGTCATCGCGATCGACTCCAGCGAGCAGAAGCTCGAGATAGCCCGCGAACACGGCGCAGACGAAACCTTCATGAGCGACGGTGACACCGCGGCGAAGGTCCTCGCCCTCACCGGCGAATACGGGGCGGATGCCGTCTTCGACTTCGTCGGCGTCCAGCCGACGGTCGACCTCGCGACGAAGATTATCGCTCCAGACGGAGCGCTCCGCTTCGTGGGACTCGGCGAAGGTTCCTTCACCTACGCCGCCGATGCGCTCACGACGACCCTGCCGTGGGGCGTCGACGTGCGCCGCTCCTACGGAGGCACCCGCTCCGACCAGCGCCAGGTGATCGAACTCGCCAAGCTCGGCAAGATCACCGTCGAAACCCAGCAGTACTCGCTCGAAGACGGCATCCAGGCGTTCGACGACCTCGAGGCCGGCACGGTTCGAGGTCGGGCGATCCTCGTTCCGTAGTTTCGCCTCACCCGACGAACGGATGCCACGGTGCGCGACTGCGCCGTGGCATCCGTTCTCTGTTCGTCGTCCGCGCGCTCTTGGCGGAGATTCCGACTACCTCAGTCGTTGAGTGGCGGGCCAGCGACAGCACGGGACTCCCGCAGCGTCAGCCCTGGCTGCGGCTGCTTGCGCAGCTGACCGGTCACCGCCAGCACCAGGATGACGGCACCGAGCACGATCCACCCGCTCCAGCCGAGGATCGATCCCCAGATCGCCTCCTGGCCCTGGCCTGCCGCGAGGAACGTGATCAGGAGCAGGTTTGTCGATGCGTTGATCGAGCCGTGCGCGAAGACCGCCGGCCAGACCGATGCGCTCCGCAACCGCAGCCATCCGATGACGACACCGAGCAGCATGCACCAACCCACCATGAGCAGCACGCCGAGGACGTCTGTGCGTCCGTAGTTGTAGCCGAGGAGGATCACCGGTGCGTGCCAGACACCCCAGATCGCTCCCGAGATGAGCAGCGCCGGCGCCGTGCCGAGCGGGCGCAGGTTGGGCAGCAACCATCCGCGCCAGCCGAGCTCCTCGCCGAACGCCGCAACCGAACTGAAGATCGCAGAAATTGGCAGCAAGAGAAGCTGCATCATCACGACCGCCTGAATGTTGCCGCCCGGGATCTCCTGGCCCGCAGCATTCATGCCCTCGACCAGCCCCGAGAAGCTCGTCAGATCGAGCGTGATGAGCCCGAACGCCTGGCCGAGCAGCATCGCCGCGAACGCGAGGGCCGGCATCCCCAACAGGGCGATCAGGCAGAACAGCAGCGTGCGCTTCCACGGCCGGATCGGAGACAGGCCCAGAAGGCGCGGGATGTTCGGTGGTCGCTTCACGAAGAACACCACCACGAGGGCGGCGACCGTGGGCGTGAACATCATCGCCGTGGTGAGAATCCCGAACAACGGATGCGCCATGCCCTCACCCGACAGCCACACCGGCAGCTGAATCAGCCAGGCGAGCCCGAGCGCGAGAACCGTGAAGACGACAACCGCGCGCCACGGCACAGCGGTTGGCAGAACTGGGCCTTTCTCAATGTTCTTCAGCCGTTGCGCTTCGGTGCGATCAACGGCCCTATCGATGGCGCCTTTCGTCGTTTCACTGGTCGACATAGTGACCTCCCCGGGGTCGATCCGAATTGTTTCCGTTCGACCAACGTATGAGCCGGGATGTTCCATGGCATCCGCCGCTGTGGGGGTTTTCGTGGGACGGCTCTCCGCCGAAAGGCTATTTCGACAAGCTCAATCGCCGGGTCGGTGCTCAATCGCCGTTGGCGGTGCTCAATCGCCGTTGGCGGCGAGCAGGTCCTTGTGGTGGATCTCCGCCACGTTCGGGTGCGCGCGCAGCCGGTAGCGCAGCGCGTTGTCACCATAGGTGTCGAGGATGGGACTGTTCGTCGGGTCGACGGAGAGCCCGCGGGCCGCGGTCGCCAGCTCGGGGCTGAGTTCGAGCCGCGGCATGACCGTGTCGAGCGCCGGGTTGAAGAAGAAGGGCACCGAGATGCGGTCGCTGCCGACCGGGGGCGAGAACACCTTGTGCAGCGTCGCCTTGAGGTAGCCGCTGGTGGCGAGCTCGAGCATTTCGCCGATGTTCACGACGAACGCTCCTGGAATGGAGGGCGCGTCGATCCACTCGCCCTCGTGCTCGACCTGGAGGCCTTCCTTGCCGGGCTCGACGAGGAGGAGGGTGAGCACGCCGCCGTCGCGGTGCGCACCGACGCCCTGCTTGCGTTCGGCGCCGGACTCCCCCGGGTACCGCACGATCTTCGTCATCGAGAACGGCTTGTCGGCGAAGGCTTCGTCGAAGGCGTCCTCGCTCGCGCCGAGCGACAGCGCCCAGACGCGCAGCAGCCTCAGGGAGACCCGCGTGAGCTCGTCGTTCCAGCGCTCGGCGATGCTCTTCAGTTCGGGAAGCGCTTCGGGCCACAGATTGGGACCCTCGAGGCGCCAGAAGTCGGCCGTCCCTGGTGCCGGCTCGACGGCATCCCGCTCGGGTCCGATGTCGATCTGCTCACGCCAGTCCACGTCACCGTGCGTGAGCTCGCCGCCGACACGCGTGTAACCGCGGAACTGCGGGCTGTGCACGTTCTCGAGCTTGAGCTTCTCGTCGGTGGGCAGCTCGAAGAAGCGGCGCGAGACGGCGAGCAGGTCGTCGATGAGTTGCCGGTCGACCCCGTGACCGACGAGGTAGAAGAACCCGACCTCGTGGGTGGCGCGGAGCAGGTCGGCGCGGAAGGCTGCTGCTTCGTCGGCGCCGGCATCCAGTCGGGAGAAATCGAGGATGGGGAGGCTGGAAAGGCTGGAACTCATAGCCCAATGCTTGCACCGACAACTGCTTGCCCTCGCCAATATGACAAATCGGGGGTTTGCGGGTATGGCTGGAGCCGGACTTGTTCATATGACGGAGGAGCTGGTTGCGCCGAATCACTTCGTGAGCCGGTTGACGATTTGCCGTGCCACGATTCGGTTGATGACAGGCAACCCAGCCGCACGGAGAATCCAGCGGCGAGTTCGTCGCTGAAAGCGACTTGCCGGAAGGAATGACGCCGCCGCCCTCCTTCCGGAGACTTGCGCGCTCTCCACAACCGGGCGCCAGCGCCTTTCGAACTCTGCCAACGCCCCGTCAATGTCGCCTGGTGACGAAACGGGGCCGAGGATGTCGCCGAGGAGGGCGCCGCCGGCGACAGCAAGGGAGCCGCCCTGCCCGGCGAGCAGCGACACGGCACCACACGCATCTCCCACCAGGATCACCCGTTCACGACGCCACCTGGGCATCACGATTTGCGCGACGACGTCGTCGTACGGTCGCTCCGGGCTGAGCGCCAGCACGCGGTCGACGTCGGCTCCGAGCCCGGCAAATTTCTGGCGCAAACGATCCCGTGGTGCAGTCGTGTCCTCACCGCTCAGCGTTTGGGTGTCGCGATAGACCAGCATCGCTGCAACCTCCCCGGTGCGGAGCCCGTACAGGCCTGCAGTTCGGTCGATGCTGTCCGTCAGCATGAACCGGGTCCGAACCCGGGCATGAATATCCGCAGCCTCCACGAGAAAAGCGGCCGCACGCATCCCCACCGGTCGCAGGTATTCCGGTTCGGGGCCGAAGAGCTGCGCCCTCACATCCGAGTGGATGCCGTCAGCACCGATCAGAGCATCGGCAACGAGCGGGGATCCGAGCGCGCCCGCCATCTCCACCCTGACGCCGTCCTCATCGACGGAGAATCCGCTCGGCCGGGAATCGTAGCGGACCTGCACGCGACCAGCAGGGAGATCGTCGAGCGCTTCGAGAGCGGCACGTTCGAGGTCCGGGCGCATCAGGGTGAGTGCCTTTCCTCCTGCGGCCTGCACGAACCGCCGGTAGTCGACCCGCGCCGTCACGCGGCCATCAGGAGTGACGTATTCGGCGGCATCCACCCGGTAAGACGCGGCAGCCAGCCGCGGGTAGAGCCCGATCCGTTCGGCTGCCTCGACGCCGGGGCCGAAGAAGTCCATCATGTAGCCGGCGGTCCGTGGGCCCGGCGACTTCTCGAGCACAACCACCTCCCATCCGGCGTGCGCGAGTTGCCGTGCCGTCACCAGACCGGCGATTCCCGCACCGACGATCACGGCTTTCATGCTCCGGCCATGCCCTGCTCAGCGACCGTCGTATGCCGCCTGAATGTCGGCGATGACGATCTTCTTCATCTTCATCATCGCCTGCATCGTCCGGCCCGCTTTCTCCTGGTCGGGGTCGCTCAGCAGCTGCATCACGGTCGGAACGATCTGCCACGAAACGCCGAACTTGTCCTTGAGCCAGCCGCACATGCTTTCTTCGCCGCCGTCGGAGGTGAGAGCTTCCCAGAGCCGGTCGGTCTCCTCCTGCGTTTCGGTGCTCACCGAGAGCGAGATCGCCTCGGTGAAGCTGGTGGCCTGCAGCCCGTTCAGCGCCTGCATCTGCACGCCGTCGATCACGAAGTCGGCTGCGAGCGCGGTGCCGGCGGGCATCGGCCCACCCTCGCCGTATCGCGACACGTGAAGGATTTCGGAGTTCTCAAACACCGACACGTAGAACTCAGCGGCTTCTTCGGCCTGCGTCTCGAACCATAGGCACGGCGTGATCTTCTGCATTGCGCACTCCCTTGTGAACATGATGAGCGGATGCCACGGGGCTGCGTCCCCGCGCCCCGCTCCGCCGTTCATGCTACTCACGCCGGGTGCGCGCGTACATGGGGTGCGCCCGGGACCCTCCTCGCGAGTTGCCCACTTTCGCGGGTGCGGCGTGCCTTCAACCCGCGAAAGTGGGCAACTGGCGGTACTACACCTTCACGACCACCTTGCCGAGCGGACGCCCGGCGTGCAGGTACTCGATCGCGTCGCCTGCGCGCTCGAGCGGGAACACCTTGTCGACGGGCGGCACAACGCTGCCGTCAGCCAGCAGGGCCGCGAGCGCCTCGAGCGTCGGCAGGTCCTCCTCCGACATCAGCCCGACCAACCGCTGCGGCACGCAGGCAGATACGACCAGCGCCCGAAGCGACCGGCCGAATCCACCGAGGAGAAGCCCTCCACCTTCACCACCGACGATGACGAGGCTGCCGCGACGCGACAGCATCCGTCGGAGGCGCCTGAGCGAGTTGTGTCCGGCGGTGTCGAGGATGAGATCGTATCCGCCGGGGCCGTCCGCAAAGTCCTCGCGTGTGCGGTCGATCACCTGGGCGGCGCCGAGCGAGCGGACGAACTCGACCTTGTCGGTGCTGCACACGCCGGTGACGGATGCCCCCATCGCGACAGCGATCTGCACGGCGAACGAGCCGACCCCTCCCCCGGCACCGAGCACGAGCACTTTCTGACCGGCGGTCAGGCGCCCGGCATCGCGCAAGCCGTGCATCGCGGTGCATCCCGAGACCGGAGACGCCGCCGCCTGCTCGAAGGTCACGTTCGCCGGCTTGAGCGCGAGCCGCTCAGCAGGCACCCGCGTGAACTCGGCAAAGCTGCCCTCGAGTGTGGTGCCGAAGACCTCGTCTCCCAGCGTGAACCGGGTCACATTCGTACCGACCTGTGTGACGTGCCCCGCGACATCCCGCCCCGGAGTTTTCTGTTTCGGTGCCCGGAACCCGAATCCGAACAGCCGCAACAGGTAGGGCTTGCCCGCGACGGTGTGCCAGACGCCGGCGTCGACTCCGGCGGCGGCGACGCGCACGAGCACGTCGTCATCGCCGATCTCAGGCTGCTCGATGTTTTCGACGGCGAGCACATCGGCTGCCCCATATCGATGTTGAACGATGGCTTTCATGACGACTCCTTGTCGGGCGCCGCATACGAAAAGACCGTGTCGAGTGGCACCCCGAAGACTCCGGCGATCTGAAATGCCATCTCGAGCGACGGCGAGTACCGCCCCTGCTCGATGGCGATGATGGTTTGCCGGGTGACCCCGATGCGGTCGGCGAGTTCGGCCTGCGTCATCTCGCCATTCGCGAAACGCAGGCGGCGGATGTCATTGGTCACCCGGGTCTGAGCCTTCACCATGTCGGCAGCCCCCGCCGGTAGGCGACGACCCGCGCGATCGAACCGAGCACCGCCGAGAGCACGAAGGCGAGGTAGATGGCATTGGCGATCCAGAAGTACGGAGCTTCGAGAAGCGCCAGGCTCAGCGCGACGACCCCGCCGATCACGACGAACGCCTGCCCGACCGAGTCCCCGAAGCGCGTGATCTCCCGGTCGCGCTGGTCCTTCTTGCCCGCGTCCTTCGGCGACAAGATTCCGACCACGATGTTGATGACAATGCCGCCGACGATTCCGCCGCCGATCGTCCACAGCATCCAGGTCGCCCATCCAGTCTCCAGAACCGGGACGGATGCCGCCTCGCTCGCCACGAGCATCAGGTACGTCGCGTACCCCGCGATCGCGACGACCAGCAGGACCCACGCGCTTTTCTCTTCGGATGACATCCGGAGCTCCTCGCTCATGTCAAGAAAACCTTACACTTGTGAATGTAAAGAAAGTTTGACGTGATGTCAAGGGCGATTTACTTCTTGCTTGTGCTTTCGTTGTGAGCTCGCACGGTTTACAGGAGATCGCACGGGTACAGGAGGAATTGAGCGGAAGCATCCGGTTTATCGTGCGATCTCCTGTTTTGCGTGCAACGGCGTCGCTGAGAACGGAGGCCTGCACTCGCGCAGACGCACGGTACGGATGCTCACGCTCCCGCGCGAAAACGCAGCACGGACGCCTCCACTCGCGCGCGAACGCACGGAACGGAGCCGATAGCGTTGAGGGGTGAGTGCCCCCACCCTTCGACCCAAAATTTCTTTCGACCCGACGCCCCTGACCGATCGGGTGGACGCCCTGCAGGTGCAGGAGCATCACGCGCGGCTGAGCGCATCCCGGGTGCGATCTGCCGGGCACGCTTTCGCGGATGCCCTCCTCGTCGTGGTTGCACTGGTGGGCGTGGTGATGTTTGCGCTCTTCCTGGTGGAGCTGGGGGAGCTGACCGGTGGAGTCGTCGTTCCTCTCAGTGTGTTCGCTGTGGTGGCCGGGTCCGTCGCGCTGATCACCGTGCGGGTGCGGCGGCGGGTGCTGCGGGATCGGGAGATCCGGTTCCGGCTTGACCGCTTCGCCGCGGCCAACGGAATGACGTACCAGCACCGGATCGAGAACCCCGACCGCGCTGGAATGATCTTCTCGATCGGAGGCGACCGGGTCGCATCCGACGTTCTGCGCACCGTGGCGTCGCCGTCCGTCGAATTCGGACACCATCAGTACCTGGAAAACGGCGGCAAGCACGCCATCCACCGAGCCTGGGGCTACGTCGCGATCGAGCTCGGCACCACGTTGCCGCACATCGTGCTGGATGCCGTCACAAACAACTCCGTCATGGGTAGCAACCTGCCGACCGCGTTCAAAACGCAGCAGCGGCTCTCACTCGAGGGCGACTTCGATCGCTACTTCGAGCTGTATTGCCCCGAGGGGTACGAGCGCGATGCGCTCTACCTCTTCTCGCCCGACATCATGGCCCGATTCATCGATCACGCCGCGCTGTTCGACGTCGAGATCGTCGACGACAAGCTGTTTTTATACACTGGACCGGCCATTTCGACGGTGAATCCTGCCGTCTGGGCGCAGCTGTTCGAGACCGTCGCCGCGCTGCAGGCGAAGGTCGACGCGTGGACCCGCTGGCGCGACGAGCGACTCCTCAACCCGGCGGCGGCGCCACCCGATGCCTCTACCCCAGCTGTTGGTTCGCCTGCTCCCATCGCCGGTGCGCTGGCGTCGCCCGCGGGCGTGGCGGTGGGGGGCCGGCGGCTGCGGACGCGCTGGCGCAACGTCGGCGTCCTCATCGTCGCCGTTGCGCTTGGGCTTGTGGGATACGTGCTTCAGACGCTCTGACACTCTGGCGCTCTGACGCACTGGCCCTTGCCGTTCGTCTGCCGCTTGGAACGTTTTGCAGGAGATCGCACGGTTTACAGGGAGAAAGTCGCGAAAGCATCCTGCAATTGGTGCGATCTCCTGCTTGAGTGCAACCAGCCTCTGACGAGCGGATGCCGTCGGTCCAGCGAGTGCACAACGTCAGCTCAGGTGCGCGATCGACTGCCGGAGCGCATCCGCCGAGCGGTGCAGCATCTCGACCTCGATGTCATCCATCGGCACATCGAGCGTGCGCTCGACTCCGCGAGAACCCACGATCGACGGAACGCTGAGGGCGACACCATCGATTCCGCGGTATCCGCGCAGCATGCTCGACACCGGAAGGATCGCCCGCTCGTTGCGCAGGACCGCCTCGACGATGCGCGCACCCGAGAGTCCGATCGCGTAGTTGGTCGCACCCTTGCCGGCGATGATTTTGTAGGCGGCGTGCACGACATCCGACGTGAGGGACTCGAGGCGCTCGCGCGGGAACAGCAGCGTGCCACTCTCATCTGTCCAGTCGCGGAGCGGGGTCTGGCCGATCGTGGCATCCGACCACAGGGCGAACTCGCTGTCACCATGCTCGCCGACGATCAGCGCGTGCACGTTCTGCGGCGCCACCCCGGCGGACTCGGCGAGCAGCCAGCGCAGTCGCGAGGAGTCGAGCACCGTTCCGGATGAAAACAACTGACCAGCAGGCAAATCCACGAGCTGGTCGGCAACGGCGGTGAGCACGTCGCACGGGTTCGTGACCAGGATGATGACCGCGTGCGGCGCAAGTTCGACGAGCCGCGGCAAGAGCTTCTCGAGAATTCGCGCGTTCACCCCGGCGAGGTCGAGTCGCGTCTGCCCCGGCTCCTGTTTGGCACCCGCGGTGACGACGATGACATCCGACCCGGCGACCGCCTCGATGTCACCACCACCCGTGATGCGCGACGCCCCGGTGAACGGCGTGCCGTGCGCCAGGTCGAGCACCTCGGCCTCGGCCCTCGCGGCGTTGAGGTCATACAGCACGACCTCGCGCGCCGAATTCCGGATCAGCGCCGCATAGGCCAACGACGACCCCACGCTTCCTGCTCCGATGACCGACAGTTTCGTGTTTCGCAGGAGGCTCATGGCCCCATTATTGCGGTGCCGAGCGGATGCCGCCGGTGCGGCAGCAGCGAATCGTCGTGTTCCCGGGTGCTGGAGCGCAGCATCCGCCGCCGGTTTACAGGAGATCGCACGGTTTGCAGGAGGAAAGACTGACAAGCATCCTGTAAACCGTGTGATCTCCTGTTGGCGTGCGACGGGAGGTGCCGAGCGGATGCCGCCGGTGCGGCAGCGAAGACCATCACGCCGAAAATAGGAAAACGGCCCCAGATAAGGACGAAAACCTGAGTTTCGTCCTGATCTGGGACCGATGTCCTTACCTCAGCGCGTTGCTACTCGGCAGCAACCGCAACCGGGGCGGCGGCGGGAGCCGGAGCGTCTGCGGTGGCGGGAGCCGGAGCGTCTGCGGTGGCGGAAGCGGCAGCATCCGTCGACGCCGCAGCGGCGGACGAACGCCCACCCACGAATCCGTTGAGGAGCGACGCGAGGTCGATGCCCGTGGAGTCCTTGAGCAGCTGCGTGACCTCGGTGACGTTGCCGACGACCTGCTTCGAGAGGTGTGAGGCGCCATCGGTCGAGATGACCGTGAGGTTGTCGATCGCACCGTACGGGGCGGCGAGCTGCTTGGCGATCTCGGGGAGGATCTCGATTGCACGCTGCTGAAGCAGGGCTTCGGACTCGTCGCGAAGAGCGGCGACGCGCAGCTCGGTCGCCCGCGCCTCTGCCTCACCCTTGGCGAAGATCGCGGCTGCTTCAGCCTCACCCTCGGCCCGCGTTGCCTCGGCCTCGGCGATACGACGGTCGCGGTCCGCCTTCGCTTCAGCGACGACCTGTGAGGCGTGCGCGTCGGCGATCTGACGGATCCGGTACGACTCAGCATCGGCGGTCTTGCGCACGTCTGCGTTGAGCTGCTGCTCACGCAGGGCGGTCTCGCGCTGAGCCGTGACCTCGCGCTGCTGCAGAATGCCCTGCTGGGCGAAGGCTTCGGCGAGCGGCTTGGCTGCTTCGGCCTCGGCGAGCGCCTTGTCCGTCTCCATCTTGATCGATGCGTTCTTCAGCGACAGTTCACGGTTCGCGTCAGCGATCGCTTCAGCTGCTTCGATGCGGGCCTGCTCCGAAGCACGAGCCGAAACGGACTCGGCGATCTCAGCGGCCTGGCGCACGCGAGCCTGCTCGGGGCGGCCAAGGTCGGTGATGTACCCCTTGTCGTCAGCGATCTCCTTGATCTGGAACGTGTCGACGTCGAGACCCTGGTTGAGCAGTGAGGTACGTGCTGCTTCAATGACCTGCTCGGCGAGGCCGGCACGGTCACGGATGATCTCCTCAACGGTGAGGTTACCGATGGAGGACCGCAGCGAACCGGAGAGCACCTCCTGGGTGAACGGCTCAATGTGCTTGTCCTGGCCAAGGAACCGCTGGGCAGCGGAGCGAATGGCACTATCACTGTCGCCCACCTTGACGACGGCGACGGCTTCGATCCGGATGGTCACACCGTTGCGGGTCTGTGCCACCACCTGAATGCCGATGGCGCGCGAACGCAGCGACATCGAGAACTGCTTCTGCAGGAACGGGATGACGAAAACACCGCCACCCTGAACGACCTTTTGGCCGGTCAGGTCGGTGATCGTGCGGCCGTCGACTCCGACGGACTTACGGGCACGACGCCCGGTGACGATGATCGCCTCATCGGGCTGAGCAATCTTGTAGCGGCCCTGCACGAACATGACGATGACGATCAGCAGGACGACGCCCACGACAACGGCAACGATGATCGGGCTCAGAACGATTCCTAGCAATTCCATGACTCTCCTCGGCGCCGGCGGTGGGTCGGCGCCCCCAGCCTAGTGGGGCGGGGTTTCGAGGAGACGAGCGCGTCAGGCCGTGATTGTCATCTGTTGCACGAGGTCATCCTGCACGGTGAAGCTGAAGTGGCTCGTGCCCGTGAAACCCTCACCGCCCACCTCGGCAGTGATCGTCGTGTACTCGCCGGTGGTGATGTCTGCCGTCACGTCGAGAGTCGCCTGCACGCCGATCAGTTCGGCATCCGACCACTCGCGAATCTCCTCCCGACCGGTGAAGACGCGCCCACCATCCTCCACCGTGCCATCGGGCGCAAACGTGTCGAGAAATGCTTCGGTATCTGCGGTATTGACGGCGGTGATCAGCCGAGCCACCGGCTCAGGAAGTGCGGATGCCATGTCGGCCCCTCTCATAGAACTGCGACGGCTCTGTCGCTGGGTGACACACACGTTAGACCCCGGAAGGGGGCGGGGTAAATGGCGTAGACAACGCCGCGAACGCGACTACCCTGAAGCCCGGGGGATCATCGATGACCGAACGTGGGGGCACGCTGCTGGGCTCCATCCAGCGCGCCATCGCGCTTGTGGACATGGTGGCCAACGCGCCGAGACCGCTTTCGGTCAAGGCTCTCGCCTCGGCGGCCGGCCTGACTCTCGGCACCACGTACAACATTGTCAGGACCCTGGTGCACGAGGGCTACCTCACCCGCGAGCCCGACGGCCTCGTGCTGGGCCAACGGTTTCCCACGCTGCGCGGAGAGGATGCCGACGGAGTATTTCTCGCCCGCGTGCGATCGGCCCTCCGTGACGTCACCGCGGAATTCGGCGCCACCGCGTACCTTTCGCGCTTCGACGACGGCGAGGTTCATGTCGTCGACATCGTCGAATCCGCCACTCAACCGCGCGTTGAGTTCTGGGTTGGGCTCCACGACAGCGCCCACGCCACCGCACTCGGCAAACGGATTCTCGCCGACCTCGAACCCGAGGAGCGCCTCGACTACCTGTCGCGGCATCCGTTGGAGAGTCTCACGCCCAACACGATCAGCGACCGGCGCACGCTGCTGCGGCAACTTGAATCGAGCGGCTGCACGTCGACCGACGTCGAGGAGTACGTGATCGGCAACAACTGCCTCGCCGTTCCCGTCGGCGCTCCCGGCGTCGTCGCATCTCTCGCCATCTCGGCACCGTCGGATGTTGCGCCAGACGACGTCGCGGATGTCGCCGAGCGGATGCTCGCTGCCGCAGCGCGCCTGTCACTTCAGCTGGGCGCCGATCGCCTCGCGTGAGGGGCATTCACTATCTGAAAACGTGGCACTGGTCGCAACCGGTTTCTCAAACTAGCCTCAAGCAGCAGCGTGTGCGTTTCATCGCCCGCTGCGCCGCGCACAACGTGCGCTCAGGCGGCCCGACGACGGGCTGTCTTCCGGGGGGAAAGAGATGTTGCGGCTGTGCTCCACCGCGACATCGGCCGGGCGAGGGGGTTGGCGCCGGATGGTCACAGCCCCCTCACTCGTCTCACGGCAGGAGAAGTGCAGCACCCGCCTGAAATACGGCGGCGAACGCTAAGGGAGCTACGGCGACGAGCGCCGCGCCTGAGGCAAGTACCCCACCCAGCGACCAGAGCGACCGGCGCTTCGCCGCTGTGCGGATCTCATTGTCGAGTTCATCGAAGCTCGCGAGCATGAACTCGCACGGGGCGGATGCCGTGGCTCGCCACGTGTCCGGATCATCGACGAGTGCAACGACGCGGGCGACGTCGTGGAGTCCGAATTGCACCGGACGTTTGAGGAGCCAGCGCTGCAGCTTGCGGGCGTCAAGCACCGACACGAGGTCCGGCCACTCCTTCACGACGATCGAAGAGGCACCGTGCACGGCCACGACCGGCTTGACGCGGCCTTCAAGCCCCAGTGGAGCGAACAGAAGTTTCGTCACCCGGGCGGCTTCGTATTCCGCATTGCGAATGTGTGGCAGGCGTTGCCCGGCAACCATGAGGGTTCTGTTGGCAACCCAGATCGCCTTGCCCCTGTGGTGCTTGGTGTTGATGGTGTACACCCCGCCAGGACCAACGACGAGGTGGTCGATGTCGGCTTCCTTGCGACCAACCGGCAGCGCGTGGAAGACGGTCCATTCCTCGGGAAGCATGTCAAGCATCCGCCCGACAGCGATTTCGCCCTGCGCGCCGCGATACCAGGCCATCCCATTGTCGGTGAGAGGCGAGCGACCGAACACTCGACCAAGCCGACTCCTGCTCACTCGGTGTGCTGGATCGCCGAGGAGTTCTTCGATCACGGCCTGCGCCGGGCGGCGCTGGCTCATGCTGGTGGTGATGGTCACTCGGCTCCCTCGATTGCGTGCGCTCCCGAGCGTAGCGAGCGGGCGCAAGGCCCCCGCATCCCCAGAACGGGATCGGAGCGCGGAGGCTATGCTGTGCCGGGCCGGTTAGACGGTGACGTCGCCGATGAGGTGTACACGCACGCCGAGTTCAGCGAATAGCGCTGCCTTCGCGACCAGCGCTTTGTCGGCGGTGTCGGCATCCGGCGCGTAGACGACCTGGGCGTGGTTCGCCTTGTGGCGGGCCATGTACTGGTCGCGGGAGACGCCGCGCAGCACGACGTGGGCGATCGGCCACTCCGGGTTCGTCGCCTGCTTGCGCCGCTCGGTCTCCTCGGCCGGCAGCTCGACGACGCTCGCGCGCCCGATGTCGAGGTTCAGCACGCCGTCGGCGATATACACCCGCGACCACACGATCTCGCCCGGCTTGGACACACCGTTGATGGTGCTGCCGCCCGCGGGGAAGAAGACCGGACTCTGCCGCCATCCCTCGGCCTTGTCGTAACCGCCGAGGTGCGAGGCCGGAACGGAGCCGGAGATCTCGTAGACCCAGACGAACTCGCCGTCGAACTCTTCACCCCAGCGCACGTCGTGCAGCGTGTTGTCTGGCACGAGGCCCATTGCCCGCCAGACCCGGTCGGTGATGAGCGCGTCGACCGCGACGCCCTCATCGGCCTCGTTGAAGTGCGGGAACGCCTTGCCCTCGTGCAGCACGCGCGAACCGTCGCGGCTCGTCACCGGCGGGCGCTCGGTGGAGTTGAGCAGGCCTTCGGCCAGGTCGCTCGCCGGAACGAGGTCCTTGAGCCCCTGCTGGTACTGGATGCCGACGGCATCGAGCCCGAAGTCATCGCTGATCCGGAGCGCGGCGATGTACATCTTGTACTGCCAGGTGAGTTGCGCTTCGGTGAGCTCCGTCGCCTCGTCGGTGCCGAGCTTGAACGTCATGCCGGCGTTGGTGAGCCACTCGCCGACGGCGGCGGCATCCGCTTCGCTGACGGTGAGCATTTCGGCGTAGAGGGCGCTCTGCGAGAGGCGCTCCTTGTAGATGCCGAGCGTGTTGAGCAGTTCGTCGTCGAAGATCGCGTTGTACATGCCCATGCAGCCCTCGTCGAAGACGCCGATGATGGCCTTCTCGGTCTTGAGCTGGTGGGCAAGGGCGGTGCCGAGCTCCTTTTCGGGCGAGTCCGGGAGCTCGCCGAGCGGGCGCACATGCGAGTCGTCGTGCGTAATGGTGCCGATCTCGGTCCACTGGCGGATGCCGTCGAGGAACCATCCGTCGGTGAAGTCGACGCTCCAGATGGTCGAGTACTCGGTGCCCATCTTGGTCAGGCCGGCGTTGAGGCCGAGCAGGCCGACGAGTCCGGGCCAGTCGGGTGCGAAGTTCGCGATGGTCAGAATCGAGCCCTGGTGCGTGCGGAGGCCGGCGAGCACGTGGTGGCTGTACTGCCAGACGGCTTCGGCGACGATGAGTGGCGCGGTCGGCGGGATGTTGCGGAACACATCGAGTCCCATCCGCTGGCTGCGGATGAAACCGTGCCCGAGATCGGGGTCGACCGGGTTGCCGCGCTGGATCGACCAGCCGATGCCCTCGAACGCCTTCTCGATGTCGCGCTCCATCGCCTCCTGAACGGGCCAGCCGGCGGTGTTTGCTGACTCGCGGAGGTCACCGCTTGAGATCAGGTAGGCGGTCTTCGGCGCGAGGGCCGGTTCGGCTGCGGGCGCGGGAAGTGTGTAGGTCGACATCGTTGGCTCCTTGGTCTGGCGGTAGACCATTTCAGCGTCGCAGAAATCGATTTCATAATCAAGCGGGGTCGGGGAGTGGGACGCTAATTCCGTGTGTTGCCGCGCCGCGGCATCCATTCGGTTGAGTTGCCACCACGATCGGCTGTTCGGGCCGCCGATGCGCGGCCAAACTACGCCGGGATCAGGAGCGAGCGGATGCCGCCGCAGCCAGCTCGCCGGGCAGCAGCACCGTGCGGGCGGGTTCGCGTTGGCCCGAGATGCGTGAGACGAGCATTCCGACGGCGGTGGTACCGAGGTCGCGGGTGGGGAGATGCACGAGCGTGACGAGGCCGGGCGAGAGGGTCGTGAACGGGAGGTCGCCGATCACGCCGACACCGAACGCCGGCGGGGTGAGCCCGTGCTCATTGAGCACCTGGAGCGCGCCGACGCCCATGAGGTTGTTCGTGGCGACGACGGCATCGGGTTTTTCGGGTGACGCGAGCAGTTCGGCCATCGCGGCGCGGCCGCCGTCGACCCTGTGATTGGCGCTGCGGACGAAGAGGTCGGGGTCGTAGTTCCCGCGCTGTTCGACGACCGAACGCCAGCCGCGGGCACGGTCGATCGCGGTGACGACGGTCTCAGGGCCGGCGATGCACGCGATCCGCTGGTAGCCAGCGTCGAAGAGGGCAGCGGTGACGGATGCCCCGGCCGGCTCGTTCTCGATCATCACGTGGTCGACGTCGAACGCCGTGGTGCGGTCGACCGTGACGACGGGGCGGCCAGAGGCGATGATCACCTCGAGGTCGCTCTCATCGGACGCGGGCACGAGGATGACGCCCGCCATGTTCTCCGAAATCGCGATCTGGAGGTACGTCGCCTCTTTGACCGGGTCGTCGTCGGTGTTGCAGAGCACGACGGAGTATCCGGCTGCCTGGGCCCGGTCTTCGACGCCACGCGCCAGCGCTGTGAAGAACGGGTTTTCGATATCGGGGATGATCAGGGCAATAACCTCGGAGCTCTGCCGTCGCAGAGTTCTCGCCGTTCGGTTGGGTACGAACGCCAGCGCTTCAGCCGCTTCGCGCACGCGCTGGGCCCGATCCTCGGACACCGCCCGGCCGTTGAAGACACGCGACACCGTTGCCGGCGACACTCCGGCGAGCGTGGCGACGTCATAGATCGTGGCCATGCTGCCCTCCGTTCGCGTTCGCGTGCGTCCTTACGTTAGCGCCAGGAGCGGTATCCGCGGGCGTCGCGGCATCCGTTCACTCGACGAAGCGGATGCCGTTCTGCAGTCGGGTGCGCAGGTCGAAGAGTTCGTTGCCGCCGGCGCGGGCCAGGTCGGGGAGTCCGGCTCGGAGGAAGCCGGGCAGGAACGATTCGCGGATCGCGAGCGTTGCCGCGCCGCGGGTGCTGCCGAGCTGAACGTACGGCGCCTCGAGTGCGTCGTCGGGGAGCACGATCGCGAGGCCGGTGAACTTTACCTTCAAGGAGCGGCTGAGCACCTTGGCACGGGTGGCGAGGTTGTGCATGGGCTTCTCGCCACCGAGCGCCTCGCCGATGAGTTCGCCGCGCTTGATCTTGACCGGGGCGCCGTAGTCCTCGGAGAGGAGCGCGAACAGTCCGGTCGGGCCGAGCACGACGTGGTCGATCTTCTCGTCGGGGGCACCCGTCGCGACGTCGTGCCAGATCGTGAAGCCAAGGCCGAGCTCGGCGAGGTTCTTCGCCGTCGCCTCCTCGGCAAGGGCATCGGCGAGGAGGTGCCGCAGTTCACGCGGAGCCGAGCGCACGAGGGCCGGGTCGTACGGGTCGGCGTCCACGCCGCGACCGGTCCACTCGCGCATGAGGCGCAGGTACCGCTCACGCCGCCAGCCACCCGGATGCCCGTACGACCGCGATCGGGGACGGGAGTCCGGTTGCGGCTTCGACGCGGATGCCGCCCACGTGTGCGGTTCCTCCGGCGCGCTCGCTCCGGTCGAGCGGCCGCGATCGTACGCGGCACGGCTCTCGACGGTGCCCACTCGCTCCCATGCCAGCTGCACGGCAGTGAACCGCGTCGCGTCTCCACCGGTGTCCGGGTGCGTTTCCCTCATCAGCTTGCGGTAGGCGCGACGCAGGTCATCCTGGGCGGCTGTCGGGCTGACGCCGAGGATTTCGTAAGGCGTCGCCGAGATCGGGCTGTCGGGCATCCGCTCGCTTTCGGGTGGGGAGTTCTGCAGGTGAAACGATACCGAGGAAATCTGGGAGGCGGGCTGACAGCGCTGGCAGCCCGCCCGTACAGGCCGGGTCGCAGTGCGGTGCCCGTGATATTCGAGCCGAGAACCGCGGGCTCAGCCCCGAAACTCCGAAGCTGGGAACGCTGTACCCAGGCCGGGCCCCGCTTCAGCACCGCTTCAGCGCCGCTCGGGCAGAATGGCGGCATGCGGATACTCGTGGTCGAAGACGAAGCCCGCCTCGCCGACGGCCTGCGCCACGGCCTCGAGGCTGAGGGCTTCGCCATCGACGTCGCACCCACAGGGACCGACGGACTCTGGCTTGCCCGCGAGAACACCTACGGGGTGATCCTGCTTGACATCATGCTCCCGGGGATGAGCGGCTACCGCGTGTGCGAAACCCTGCGAGCCGAGAAGAACTGGACGCCGATCCTCATGCTCACCGCCAAGGACGGCGAATGGGACCAGGTCGAAGCACTCGACACCGGCGCAGACGACTACCTCACCAAACCGTTCTCGTTTGCGATCCTGCTCGCCCGCGTGCGCGCCCTGCTCCGCCGCGGTGCCGCCGAACGCCCGGTCGTGATGGAGGCGGGAGACATCCGCGTGGATCCTGCCGCGCGCAAAGTGTGGCGCGGCGACACGCTGATTGACCTGACCAGCCGTGAATTCGCCGTGCTCGACTACCTCATGCGCAACCTCGGCAACGTCGTCTCGAAACGCGAGGTGCTCGACAACGTCTGGGACTTCGACTTCGATGGCGACCCCAACATCGTCGAGGTCTACGTGCGGCACCTGCGCAACAAACTCGACCGTCCGTTCGGGCGTGAGGCGATCGAAACCCTCCGCGGTGCTGGTTACCGACTGGCGGCCAACGGTGGCTGAACCCACCCGGCGCCGCATGTCGCTGCGCTCGCGCATCGTCCTCGCCGCCACAGCCGTGGTCGCCGTCGCCCTGCTGCTCGGCGCCGCAGGCTTCGTTCTCCTCCTCACGCAATCGCTGCGCGACGGCGTGCGCGCGACCGCCGAACAGGGTCTCACCGATCTCGTGAGCCGCGTTGAGGCATCCGGTCTCGATTCGATCTCTGCGGATGCTCCGCCGCCCGCCACCCCGGACGACGACGATGACGACGACGACGACCCGGATGATGACGATGACGACGACCCGGTCACCCAGAGCACCGAGGACTTCCTCGCCAATTACGACGATGACGAGGCCTTCTTCCAGGTGATCGACGAGGACGGCGCCGTCGTCGCCGCGAGCGAGAACGCGACGGGCATCGGAACGCTCGTGCTCCCCGCGAACGGCGAGGCGCGCACGATCTCGCTGCCGGGGGAGCCCGCCCAATTCGTCACCGTCGGTACCGAAGCGGACGGCCTCACCATCCTCACGGGCCGCAGTATCGAGTCGATCGGGGAGACGACCGGAACGGTCACGCGGCTTCTCGCCATCGCGCTCCCGGTGCTCCTCGGCTTCGTCGCCCTTACAACGTGGTTCGTGGTCGGGCGTGCCCTCCGCCCGGTCGAGCGGATGCGACGCGAAGTCGACGATGTGACATCCGCGAACCTGCACCAGCGGATCGCCGACCCTGGTTCGAGCGACGAGATCGGCCGACTGGCGACCACGATGAACCGCATGCTCGACCGGCTCGACGTTGCGCAGAAGACCCAGCGGCGGTTCATTTCGGATGCCTCGCACGAGCTGAAATCGCCGCTCGCGTCGATGAGGCAATACGCCGAGGTCGCCCAGGCGCATCCGGACCGGGTGGGCGTCAGCGACCTCTCGGAGGTCGTGCTCGACGAGGGCGCCCGGCTGGAGCGGCTCGTGCAGGGGATGCTCGTGCTCGCGAAAGCAGACGAACACAGTCTCGCTCCGACCCGCACCGCCGTGGACCTCGACGACCTCGTTCTCGCCGAAGCACGCCGGCTGAAAGACACAACGCCGCACTCGAT
The DNA here is from genome assembly GCF_055361225.1 of Mycetocola sp. TRD_SC_2. Taxonomy (NCBI): domain Bacteria; kingdom Bacillati; phylum Actinomycetota; class Actinomycetes; order Micrococcales; family Microbacteriaceae; genus Mycetocola; species Mycetocola sp. TRD_SC_2. Next base: position 3,061,018 of record NZ_CM143954.1, read on the forward strand.
CGACACCTCTGCCGTCGGGCCCGCGCGGGTGCTCGGCGATGTCGGCCTGCTCGGTCAGGCGTTGCGCAACGTCGCCGATAACGCCGCCCGGCACGCGGCCGGGCGGGTACGGTTCGAACTGTCGGAGTCCGGTGGCCAGGTGCTGCTCGCGATCTCGGACGACGGCAACGGGATCCCTGACGACGCCCGGAATCGCGTGTTCGATCGCTTCGTCCGCCTCGATGAGGCTCGCGCCCGCGAATCCGGCGGCAGCGGCCTCGGCCTGTCGATCGTGCGTGAAATCGCCCAGGCCCACGGCGGCTCGGTCGTTGCCACCGCGAGCGAGCTGGGTGGCGCGCGATTCGAATTGCGGATGCCGGCGGCATCCGATTCGGGTTCCTGAAGAAGCCTTCAGGAGGCTTCAGGCTGGCTTCAGCGAGCGCTTGGCACAGTGGAATCAAACGCCACAAGGAGGCTCTCGTGAAGAAGAAGAACGTCATTATCGGATCCGCACTCGCCGCAGTACTCGTGCTCGGAGGAACGGGCGTCGCTGTTGCGGTCACCGAACCGTTCGACAACGACGACCAGCTCACCGGGCCGGCGCTGGAACGGGCATCGAAGGCTGCTCTCGCTGAGGTCGGCTCCGGGAAAGTCACCGACGCGGAGGCCGACGACGCCGGCTACGAGGTCGAAGTCACCCTCGACAACGGCCGTGAGGTCGACGTCGATCTCGACGAGAACTTCGCCGTCGTGCGGCTCGACAAGGACGACGACGACTCCGACGACAACGGATCCGGCACCGGGTCTGACTCCGACAAGTCTGACGACGCCGACGACAAGCCGCTGACCGACGCCGAGCGCGCGAGTGTTGAGAAGGCGGCGCTGGCCGCTGTTCCCGGCACCGTGACCGAGATCGACCGCAGCGACGACGCCGACCACGCTTACGAGGTCGAGGTTCGCCGCGAAGACGGCACCGAGGCTGAAGTCGAGCTCAACGTAAAGTTCGCCGTCGTGCAGATCGACGAAGACGGCTCGGACGACGACAACTAGGTTTCCCGAAACCGGGCTGCCGCGCCCAGTCTCGGAGGCTGCGGACACCACCGCCTAAAACGCAAGGGGGTTCTCGACTTTTCGACCCCGGCTTAGCCTCAAGAAATGAGCGACGAGACATTGAACCCGCCGGGCACCGTCCCGAGCGGAGACCCCGTGACCAAACCACGCACCGACGGCAACCTCACCGACGAAGAGCAGACCGGCAAGGACATGTCGTACAGCCCGTCGAGCGGGCAGGAGACCGAGGAGCGCCAGCAGTCCTCCGACTCGGAGGCGTTCAACGACAGCGACATCGACCCCGACAACGTGAACCTGCTGCCGGGAACCGGCGGCCCGGACGACGTCGGCGACATCGACGTCGACCCGGGCGAGATCGACCTCGAGGGTAACGCCGGCATCAGCTGACCGGATAAACGACTGACGCCGGGCGCCCAGCAGGCGTCCGGCGTCAGTATGCGCGCGGGAGTTTAGTTCTCGCGCTCGTAGACGTCCGGGATGCCGTCGGCATTGGCATCCACGTTCTCTTCAAGTTCGATGCGACGGTATCGACGGTTGCGGCTCATCAGCAGAACGGATGCGAGCACCGCGGCCAACACGGATGCCACGAGGATGCCAACCTTCGCGTGGTCGTTCTCGAGCGCACCGAGCCCGAAGCTGAGTTCGGCCACGAGCAGCGAAACGGTGAAGCCGATTCCGGCGAGCAGGCTGATGCCGATGAGGTCGATCCAGGCGAGCGAGGCATCGAGCTTCGCCTTCGTGAACCGGCTCATGACCCACGTCGTCGCAACGATTCCGATCGGTTTACCGAGCACGAGCGCCGCGATGATGCCGATGGTGACCGGGTCGGTGAGTGCCGAGGTGAACCCCTCCCAGCCGCCGATCGCCACACCGGCAGACATGAACGCGAAGACAGGCACGGCGAAACCGGCCGAGATCGGGCGGAACCGGTGCTCGAAGATCTCAGCGAGCCCGGGGCCGGCCGTCGGCCCACCACTTGCCGCACTCCGCAGCACGGGAACGGCAAAGCCGAGTACGACGCCAGCAATGGTCGCGTGCACACCGGACGCGTGGAGGAAGCCCCACGCGATGAGACCGAGCGGCAGAAGGATGTACCACGCGGCGCCCGCGTGCAGCCCGAAGAACCGGCGATAACGGTGGGCGAGGACCCAGTAGATCGCAACCGGGATGAGGAACAGCACGAGCGGCAACACGTTGATCTCGTCGGTGTAGAACACGGCGATGATGGCGATGGCGAGCAGGTCGTCGACCACCGCGAGGGTCAGCAGGAAGATCCGCAGAGCGCTCGGTAGATGCGACCCGATGATCGCGAGCACCGCGACCGCAAAGGCGATGTCCGTCGCGGTGGGGATGGCCCAGCCACGCACCGCCCCGGAATCGCGGAAGTTGAAGGCCACGTAGATGAGGGCGGGAACGACGACGCCACCCACGGCAGCGGCGACGGGAATGATCGCCCGGTTGAACTGGCTGAGGTCGCCGGCGACGAACTCGCGCTTGAGCTCGAGTCCGACGAGGAAGAAGAAGATGGCGAGCAGTCCGTCAGCCGCCCACGCGCCGAGGCTCAGCTTGAGGTGCCACGGTTCGTAGCCGATCTCGAAGTCACGGATCGCGAAGTAGGTGTCGGATGCCGGTGAATTGGCCCACACGACGGCAACGATCGCTGCGACGACAAGGAGGAGTCCGCCGACCGTTTCCTTGCGCAGAATTGAGCCGATTCGAAGCGCCTCGGAGTAACTGCCGCGACCGATCAGATTGCGGTCAGACGAGTTTTTGGGCGGAGTAGTTGCCATGAGGCTCCCTTTTATGCGGTCGACAAGACGGTGCCGACCAGACTTCCCGGCTCACCGCCCTCAACTCTACAGGCGAGTTCTGGGCGTTTCGCGGGGGTCAGGACCGGCCGACTTTTCGGATATCCTCCAGCGCGATCGTCGATTCGGCGAGCGCCGTTGTGCCGTTTCGACCGCTCAGTTCCGCGAGCACGGTATAGACGGCGGTCTTCTCGCCCTTCGCTTCGGCTCGGATAGCGGTGCGCGCGAGGTGTGCAGCAAAAAGAATGCTGTCGCGATGTTCCCCGAGCGTGTCCTGTATGCGTTCCCCGGCCTCGGCGACAGACGTTGAGCGGCCGAGGCTCGCCGCCTGTGCGGCTTCTGCGGCGTAGCGCAGACGCCGGCCGGCCTTGCGGACCTCGTGGAGCTGGGACTCGAGGTCCCCGCCCTCCGTGGCGACGGCATCCGCTCGTTTCTGGACCCGCCGGACCTCGCGCGCCAGCACCTTCTTGAGAAGTTTCTTGCCGCTGTTCTTCGCGGCGTTTTTCTTGCTGCCCTTCTTCGCGCCTTTTTTGCCGCTTTTCTTCGTGCTCTTCATGGCGGCATCGGTGAGCGGCGGGTTCGCGACGAACGCGTCGAGGTCGTCGAGCAGGCGAAAGTACTCCGGCGACGACAACACCGCACGGAGCTTCTTGTGGGCCGTTGCGTAGTTGCGCTGCACGCCGTCGATGAGGCGGGCGCGGGCATCCGTCTCGGGTTTGCCGAGTTCTTCAAGCATCGCTTCAGCGCGAAGGGCGCGCACTTCGAGGTCGCGGGCGTTACCGAGGGCGGCGCCGAGGTCGGCGAGCCGGTTGCGCAGATCGTCGGTGACCTCGCGGTCGAAGAGGGAGCGGTACGCGGCAAGCACGCTGCGGAGCCGGCGCACGAGGGTGCGCATGCGGTGCACCGCGTCGGGTTCGTCCGCGCGCGCGGCGGGGTCGGTGTGTTCCAGGGCGTTCACGGTGTCGCCGATCGCGGCAACGACGACGGATGCCGCCTCGCCCGCCTTGCGGCCCTTCTTCGGCTTGTCGGTGGCTTCGGGCACCACCTGGGTGAGGGAGTCGGCGCCGAGCGCCCGGGCGATCTTGGCGATGCTCGACGACGGGTGGGCTCCGGCCGGCGCGATGAGGGACTCGATGGAGTCGAGCAGGGCAGTGCGTCCCTCTTCGGTGTCTGGCGCGGCGTCGAGGAGTTCGACCTCCCACTCGCGCCAGCTGCGCTCCCCGCCGTTGCGGGCATCCGTGGCCGTGACCTCGTCGTCGGCGATCTCAACGATGCCGTTGCCGGCGGCATCCAGCAGGTGGATCGCCGTGCGGTTTGTCGAGATGCGGGCGAGGGGAGTGAGCTCGCGGTCGCGCACCCAGGCGCGGATCGGTTCGACCAGTTTGGCCGGCACCGTGCCCGTGTTTCTGCCGAGCGGCCAGTGCATCTCGGTGCGTCCCTCGGCCGCGGGCTTCTTGATGTGCCAACCGGCGTCCCCGCCACCCGTTCGCCTGCGGACGACGATGCGCCGCATGGAAAGGTCGAGGTTCTCCGTGTCGTAGTAAACGGCGTCGAGTTGCACCGGCTCGTGAGTGACGACGGATGCCACACCGTCGACCGCGCTCAGATCCGGGACGCTCGCCCCCTCTTCCACGTCGTACTTGCGCTCGATCTCGCTCTGGGAGTGGCCGGGCTCCGGCGTGTTCGTCGTCATGCTCCCATTGTCCGGGTGCGGTGCGTCCGCGGCCACCCCTGTTGCCGCGGTGCTCCGGTTGCTCGGTCGGTTGTGGTTGCTCGGCGGGTGGCGTGCGCGTTGCTCGGTCACTTTTGGCTGCTGGATCCCGCCACGAGAAACCGTTACCGTCCGAGCAACGGATGCCATGACCTGGCCACCGCGTCAAGGCCTCGCCGGCCTGCGCGGCCGCGGCGTAGCCTCGCCGCATGACCTCCAACGATGCAGGCGACTTCGGTCGCGACAACAACCCCATCAGCGACGACCCCATTAACACCGTCGACAGTTCGGCGCCCGGCGTGCAGTCCCACGTTCCCGGTGAGGACAACTCAGACGCTTCCGTCGGCGGAATCGCCCCCGGCGGCACCGCGCTTGACCACGCCGGGGACTCCCGCGGACCCGCAGAGGAAGGCCTCTCGAACGCCGGCGACTCAGTGGATGACGCGGGCTTCGGCGCCGACGAAGGCATCGGCGATGGCACCGGCATGGGCGAAGGCAACGGCAACGCGGGCCAGGAGTCCGACGGTAGCTGACCCTGCTCGGTCACTTTTGGCAGCTCCGGAGCCCTCGCTTCAACCACAATCGACCACGCAACACACTCAACGCCATCGGCACCCGCTCCCGCACCTTGCTCGGTCATTATTGGCTGCACCGGAGCCCAAACTCCAGCCAAAACCGACCGAGCAACGCAGAGACATCCGTTGCACACCATGCGCAGAGCGGATGCCTCACCGCGGCAACGCGACCGGCTCCAGGAGGGTGCCCGCTGGCGTGCGCACCCACCACGCCCCGGTTTCGCGGAGCTCCGCCCAGGTGGAGTAGCGGTACCGGAACGCGCGGGCGCGGATCCAGCGCGGCGGAGCATCCGGGAACGGGTTCGAGTCCAGCAACCGCAACGTACGCCGATCGCCCTCGAGCAGCTTGACGACGAGCATCTGGAACCACCGCGAGTCGGGCGACCCGAGCGCGAGAAACCACATCAGCCAGTCGAGTCGCAGATGGTACGGCGCGACCTGGGGAGGCATCCTCCTCACGTCGCCCGGCTTGCCCTTGAATTCGTAGGGAATCCACTCCGACCCCGGCCCCGGACGCTCATCGGCGCAGCCCTCGACGATCACTTCGATCCGAACCTTCGTGACGGTGCCGAACGCCCCATAGGCGTTGACGAGGTGGTACCGATTGAAGCTCGCGTTCATCAACTGGTGCCGCGCGAACAGGTTCGCGAGCGGTCGCCAGCTCAGCACGAGGAGGAACCCGATCGCGACGATCACCACAACGTCGAACCACAGTGGTGTCGGCGGATACTCGGTGTCGAAGCCGAGCCAGGGCAGCAGCACCCGCATCGTTTCGTCATCGATCGCACAGAAAGCGAGAACGACCGTGATCCAGTTGAGCCACGCGAAGTTGCCGGTGAACACGAGCCACAGCTGGGTCAGGATGATGAGAATCGCCGCGACGGATGCCACTGGCTGCGGCGCGAAGAGAAAGAACGGCACCACGAGCTGCGCGAAGTGGCTGCCGAGCACTTCGCCCCGGTGGAACCACTTCGGCATGTGGTGAGCGAACCAGCTCACCGGATTCGGCATCGGCTGCGTCTCGTGGTGGTACATCAGGGCAGTGAGGTCGCGCCATTCCCGGCCGCCACGCATCTTGATCATGCCGGCGCCGAACTCGAGCCGGAACACCAGCCAGCGCAGGAACAGCATGGTCAGGAGCGGCGGCGCGACCTGGTCCGAACCGAGAAACGCGACGATGAAGCCGGCCTCGAGAAGCAGGCTCTCCCAGCCGAAACCGTAGAAGGTCTGGCCGATGTTGACGATCGAGAGGTAGGCCGCCCAGATCAGGAGGAACGCGAGCATCGGCAACCAGGGCGGGCCGGACTGCGGCAACCCGACGATAAGGGTTGCCGAGATGCCGGCACCGATTGCGGCAACGGCGAGGAGCCGCTCGTCGCTGTATCCCCAGTGGAACAGGCTCGGTGATTGCTTGAAGCTGACCCGGCGCAGGAACCACGGCGCCGGCGACAGCCCGTGCTCGCCGAGGAGTGCCGGAAACTGGTTCGCCGCCGAAATGAAGGCGATCAGGTACAGCGCAGCGATGCCCCGCTGCAGAACCTCGCGGGCCAGCTCGTAGTCTCCAGCAGCGAACCACTCCATCACGGAGCCGACGTTAGACCCGCCCTGTTCGGTGATCAATGGGTTGAGGCGGATGATTCTCCCGCTCCGATTCCAACAATGCCAGTCGCTCCGCTCCGCGCCCCACGGAGCAGCCGGAGGCACCACAGACGCAGGAGACGCACCCCTCGTCGCCAACCGGCGTCGCTCAGCCGACGATCGTGCAGCTGCGGCTCCGGGCGCGAGCGGCTGGCCTGACCGGTTACTCCCGCCTCAACAAGGCTGACCTGCAGAAGCTCGTCGACTCTCAGCCCTAGGGGAGGCACGAAACGGCGGGGCCGTTCACCTGTTGTTTCCTTAGCCCGATTAGCGTGAGCGCGGCTTCCGGGCGACCCGGTTGTGCCCCGAATTACTGAACGGAATGAACTGATGAGCGGCGATTCCGGGCAGGCTGTACTTTTGGGCGTCTCGCAGACCCCTCCGGAACGAACTCTGCTCGACGTTCTCCGCTCTACGACGCTGCGGCATCCAGAGGCATCAGCGATCGAGGATGCAGACGGAGCATTGAGCTATCGCGAGCTCATGGCTCGCGTCATTCGGGTTGCCGCGCGATTGCGCACCGACGGGGTTCGTCGAGGTGACCGGGTCGGCATCCGAATGCCCTCTGGGTCCTCCGAGCTCTACATCGCGATCCTCGCGGTGCTCGCCGCGGGAGCAGCCTACGTTCCGGTCGATGCCGACGATCCAGACGAGCGGGCCGACATGGTGTTCGGAGACGCGAACGTGTGTGGGGTCATCACCGGGAATGGTGCCTTCATCGCGCGCGATTCCCCCGCCGCCGACCATGTCGTCGATCCGCTGTTCGACGCGCTCCCTCCACACGCGAGCACGCACAGCCAGCCCATTGTCGAACCGCCCAGGCCGGATGACGACGCCTGGATCATCTTCACCTCTGGTTCAACCGGGCGACCGAAGGGAGTCGCCGTCTCACACCGGTCGGCCGCGGCGTTCGTCGACGCTGAATCTCGCTTGTTTCTGCGCGCAGAACCGATCGGTCCCGGCGACCGGGTACTCGCTGGCCTGTCAGTGGCCTTCGACGCGTCATGCGAAGAGATGTGGCTTGCGTGGGCCAACGGCGGTTGCCTCGTCCCCGCCCCGCGGGCGCTGGTGCGAACGGGAATGGACCTCGGGCCGTGGCTCACAGCGCGCGGTATCACCATCGTGTCGACGGTGCCGACTCTCGCCGCGCTGTGGCCGACCGAGTCGCTCGAGAACGTTCGCCTGCTGATCTTCGGAGGTGAAGCCTGCCCACCGGAACTCGCCGCCCGGCTCGCCGTCGACGGGCGGGAGGTCTGGAACACCTATGGCCCCACAGAAGCAACGGTGGTGTCGTGTGCCGCCCCGCTCGGTGAAATCGGTCCGGTGCGCATCGGTCTTCCCCTCGACGGCTGGGACCTGGCCGTGGTCGACGCCACCGGTACTCGTGTCGCCGAGGGTGAGGTGGGCGAATTGATCATCGGCGGGATCGGCCTCGGCCGCTACCTCGATCCGGTCAAGGACGCCGAGAAGTACGCCCCCCACGCCGGGCTCGGCTGGGATCGCGCTTATCGCTCCGGCGACCTCGTCCGGTTCGAGAGTGCGGGCCTTGTGTTCCAGGGGCGCGCCGACGACCAGGTGAAGGTCGGCGGTCGCCGGATCGAACTCGGTGAGATCGAGGCGGCACTGCAAACCCTCGACGGCGTGGCTGGGTCAGCAGTCGCTGTTCGAGAAACGGATGCCGGAATCCAGGTCCTGGTCGGCTACGTCGCGATGAGCGACGGTGTTGTGTTTGATCGCTCGCAGGCTCTCGCCCGGCTCCGGGAAGAACTGCCGACGGCACTCGTTCCGCTGCTTGCTGAAGTAGAGGCTTTGCCCACCCGCACCTCCGGCAAAATCGACAGAGCCGCGCTGCCCTGGCCGCTCCCCGGAGTTGACCCGGGTGAGAACGCGTCAGGACTCACCCCGATGCAGGCCCGGTTGTCGACACGCTGGCAGGCAGTGCTGGGGCTTCCGGTCACCGACAGCGGGGCCAACTTCTTCGACCTCGGAGGTGGATCGCTCGCGGCAGCCCAGCTCGTCAGCGCCATCCGCGAGGACGACCCCGGTTTCACCGTCGCAGACATCTATACCCACCCCCGACTCGGTGCGATGGCAGATGAACTCGAATCTCGGATGCCCGAGACCCCCCGAGCGGCCCACGAGTTCCACCGGGTCACTCCGGTGCCGCGTCGCATGCAGGTGCTGCAGACGGTCCTGTCTGCTCCACTCCAGATCCTCGCGGGAACCCGCTGGCTGTTGTACATTCTCGTTGCCGGTTCGGTCCTCGATCAGGTTGGCGGGTTCGATGTGCTGCCAACGGCTCCGCTCTGGTGGCTACTGCCCGCCCTTCTCGTATTCGCGACTCCCTTCGGCCGGATGGGTATCTCAGTCGTGGCTGCCCGTCTTCTCCTCACCGGTCTTCATGCGGGGAACTATCCGCGCGGGGGTGGGATTCACCTCCGCCTGTGGCTGGCCGAGCAAGTCGCCGAGCAAGTCGGTGCGGTCAGTATCTCCGGCGCTCCCTGGATCAGCTACTACGCGCGTGCTCTTGGAGCGAAGATCGGCCCGGATGTCGAGCTTCACACCCTTCCGCCGGTGACCGGGATGCTGCGGATCGGGGCGGGAGCTTCTGTCGAACCCGAGGTCGATCTTGCCGGGTACTGGATCGACGGTGACATCGTCCGGATCGGTGAGATTCGGATCGGAGCGAACAGCACGGTCGGTGCCCGCAGCACTCTCCTGCCCGGGACGAAGATTGGTCGGGACGCCGAAATTGCGCCGGGATCCGCGGTCTTCGGGCGGGTCCCTTCCGGACAGTTGTGGGCCGGATCGCCCGCGCAACGGACCGGCAAGGCACGGCTCTGGTGGCCGCGGGAACGGCCACCACGCAACACACGGTGGGTCGCCGCGTACGCGGTCACCTCGATCGTTGTCGCCGCACTGCCGCTCGTCTCGCTGCTCGCGGGATTCCTGCTCATCGCTGTCGCCATCCGCTCGTCTGAGTCGCTGGCCGAGGTCTTTGTGCGTGGTTTCACGGTGCTCATCCCGGCGACTCTCCTCTCCGCCTTCGTGCTCGCCGGCCTCGTTGTCATACTCGTCCGGTTGCTCGGGATCGCCGTTCGCGAAGGGACCTTCGCCGTGCGCAGCCGGACCGGCTGGCAGGTGTGGAGCATCGAGCGACTGCTCGACCTCAGCCGCACCCTCCTGTTCCCCCTCTACTCGAGCCTGTTCACGCCCATCTGGCTGCGGATGCTCGGGGCCAGGATCGGGAAGGACGTCGAGGCATCCACCGTGCTCCTCGTCCCATCGATGACAACGGTGCGAGACGGAACGTTCCTCGCCGATGACACCATGATCGCTCCGTACGAGCTCGGTGGCGGCTGGCTGCGCATCGCGAAGATCGAGATCGGCAAACGGGCCTTCATCGGCAACTCCGGAATCGTCCCTGCCGGCCACAAGGTTCCGAAAGACGGCCTGATCGCTGTGCTCTCCTCAGCGCCCCCGAAGTCGAAGGCGGGGTCCTCGTGGCTGGGATCCCCGGCCGTACGCTTGCGACGCACTGTCGCCGTTGCGGATGACAACCTGACCTTCAACCCGCCCGCTCGATTGCGACTCGCCAGGACGCTCTGGGAACTCGGCCGCCTGGTACCCGTGCTTGTGACGGTCGGCCTCGGCTTCACGGTGCTCGTCCTGATGGCTTTGCTCGTTGATCTGGTGGGGATCTGGTGGGCCGTTTTACTCAGCGGGGTCGTCATGATCGGTGCCGGAGCCATTGCCGCCGCGATAACGACCGCCGCGAAGTGGTTGCTCGTCGGCCGGATGCGCGCGACGGAGCATCCGCTCTGGTCGTCGTTCGTGTGGCGAACCGAAGTGTCTGACGTTTTCATCGAGATGCTTGCCGCTCCCTGGTTCGCGAATGCGGCTACGGGAACCCCCGCGCTCGTCTGGTGGTTGCGCAGCATGGGCACGTCGATCGGACGAGGAGTGTGGTGTGAAACGTACTGGTTGCCGGAGTCCGATCTGGCAACTTTGAAGGACGGAGCGACAGTGAACAGGGGCTGCGTTGTGCAGACGCACCTGTTTCATGATCGAATCATGAGCATGGACACCGTCACACTCGACGAAGGGGCAACCCTCGGGCCCCACAGCGTCATCCTTCCCGCGGCGCGAATCGCGGCGCACGCGACGGTTGGCCCCGCGTCGCTCGTCATGCGTGGTGAGGTTGTCCCCACCGGCACACGGTGGAGCGGCAACCCGATTGGTCCGTGGCGTGATGTCACCGTCCGGAACTATCTCACTGCCGGGAACCGATGACGGCGACACGCAACGGATCCCGCAGTGCAGGCGATCCGTACACGCCGTCGAGCGGCAACGGCGGGTACAGCGTCCATCATTACGAGCTCGACCTCCGGTACCGAACCGCGACGAACCGGCTGGGTGCCACGGCAACAATCACTGCGGTCGCTGAGCAGTCGCTGGCGCGGTTCAGTCTCGATTTGACCAGGCTCCAGGCGTCTCGTGTGACGGTGAATGGTCGAAAGGCCGGCAAGAGCCAGTCGAACGGAAAACTAACCGTCGTTCCCGCCGTCCCGATCGCTCCGGGCACGACGTTCACCGTCGGTGTCGAGTACTCCGGGTCGCCCGCTCCACGCCGCAGCCAGTGGGGGCTGGTCGGGTGGGAGGAGCTCGAGGACGGGATCCTCGTCGCATCACAGCCCACCGGATCGCCCACCTGGTTCCCGTGCAACGACCACCCCGCCGACAAGGCGACCTACAGCATCCGCGTCACCACCGAACAGGCCTTCACGGTGATCTGTAACGGTGCGCTCACCACTCACACCGTCTCGGCCGGTCGGGGCACCTGGCATTACGAACAGGTGGAGCCGACGTCGACGTATCTGGTGACGGTCCAGATCGGTCGTTACTCGGTCGAGGAAATCTCGCTGGGCGGGGTGCCAGGCCTGTTGGCATACCCACGCAGACTGCAATCCAGGGTCCACGCGGACTTCGCCGCCCTTCCCACGATGATGGCATTCTTCACGTCCGCATTCGGACCCTATCCGTTCGGCAGTTACACGGCCGTGGTCACCGCGGACGACCTCGAGATCCCCCTCGAGGCGCAGTCAATGGCGATTTTCGGGGCCAACCATATCGATGGTCTGGGTGGGGAGGAGCGACTGGTTGCCCATGAACTCGCGCACCAGTGGTTCGGCAACAGTGTCGGCGTCGACGCCTGGCAGCACATCTGGCTCAATGAGGGCTTCGCCTGTTATGCCGAGTGGATCTGGTCGGAGCACTCCGGGAAGGAGTCGGCGAATTCACTCGCCCGCCGCTTTCACACCGCGCTGAGCGGCCTTCCCCAGAACATCGTGCTCGCGAACCCCGGTCCCGCCGACATGTTCGACGACCGCATCTACAAGCGGGGAGCGCTCACCCTGCACGCCCTGCGTGCGGTGCTCGGCGAGAACCAATTCCTGGCCATGCTGCATGAGTGGACTTCCGAGCATCGGCACGGAACGGTCAGCACCGATGATTTTTGCGCTCACGCGTCCCGTTACAGCCCTGCACCGCTCGACGGACTGTTCGAGTCCTGGGTGTTCAGCACCGACCTTCCGCCGCTTCCCTCTCTGCAGACGGGCCGAGCGCGACGGTAACGACGAAACGGGTGTCGACCTCGGGTTCAAAAAGCTGGTAGCCGACACCGTCGAGATTCGCTCGGCCATGGGTCGCCTTCACGCGGGCCGGATCGACACGCAGTCCGCGCCCGTCGGCTTTGAGAACCGCCTCGACCCGAGTCCAGTGGCGGAGCGGGTCGGTCGTGGTACCGGTGAGGTCGATTATTGCCGATCCGCGCTGGCCGGAACCCACGACAGGCTCAACGTCCACTCCGATGCTGCGGCCTCTGGCAACCGCGACGATGACGACACCGGGGCACGCCGATACGCTCAGGCTGAACGGGATCCGATCCTGCGGGGTGGTCAGGCTCGGGCGTCCATGCGGACCACCGCACTCAGCACAGCGCGCCTCGATCTTCACATCGGCCGGGCGGTCGCCGGTCAGCTCGGCGACCAGATTACGAAGCAGCATCCGACCCCAAAGCAGACGTTCGCGGGCGGACGCCGACGCGGTCGCCTGAAATCGCATCCGCTCGGCCGGGGAGAGCATATCGAGCGCGTGTTTCTCCTGCCGGGCCAGGCTGCCCGGCTGGGCCGAACTCAGCCACGTTTCGTCGCTGATCTGCAAAGGAGTCACCTGTTCATTCTCGCTGCCCCAACGCCACGGCTCCGCCGCCGCAGCGGCGCCGTGCTGTCAACCCGGTAGAGAGCGACGGATGCCCCGGCGTACGTTGCTAGAACCGCCCGGCTTTCGTTGCCGCGCGGGCGACACCGAAAAGGAGACACTCATGACCTTCAGTGACGACGAGATCGCAACCCCCGCAACCACCACCGCCCAGACGGACACCTTCATCCCAGCCGATGATGACGACATGAAGACCATTGCCGCGCTCGTGAAGTCGGCGAAGATCGCTCTTCTCACCACGATCACCACCAGTGGTCACCTGCACAGCCGCCCGCTCGCTACCCAGGAGGTCGATTTCGACGGTGACCTCTGGTTCTTCACCCAGGACCCGAGTTCAAAGGTTGACGACATTCACGCCAACCCGCAGGTGAACGCGGCGTTCGAGTCCGGAAAGGGTTACCTCTCCGTCGCCGGAACGGCATCCATCGTGCACGATCGCGCCAAGGTCGACGAACTGTGGACACCCGCCGTCGAGGCGTGGTTCCCCGAGGGCAAGGATGACCCCACCGTTGCGCTGATCAAGGTCACCGCTGAGTCCGCCGAGTATTGGGCATCGAACGAGCCCGGAGTCGTGACAGCGTTCAAGATCGCCAAAGCTGTTGTCACCCGTTCGCAGCCGGATGTCGGCGAGAACAAGTCGGTGGACCTCTAAACCGGGTCATTTCGTTCACACCAGATAGTCGTCGGCGGTGAGCCACCGCACGCCGCGTTTGTGACTGAGCAACTGTGCCCGCACCTCGATCCCCTCGGTGACGCAGGCGCGGTGCAGTTGCCGCGCCCAGGCAGTGTCGGCTTCGGTGAGGAACTCGCCCGCGTATCGCTCCCACACCAGGATCACCCGTGCCGCTTTGGCCGCGTCGACGATCTCACGCATGGCAGCAGCGAGCTGCCTCGCTTTGCCGCCGCCGGGCGACTCGGGGTACTCGGCCATCGGCATGATCAGCGGAAGCTGCCGGTTCTCCTGGTCGAGGAAGAGCAGCCATAACTGACGCCGGCATGCCCGGCCGATGAGATCCGAGACCCGCTGCTCGATGAGTTCGTTCGAGATGAGCGGGACATTTGCCGCCGTTTCGGCGCTGATTTTCGTCATGCCCTCCATGGTGATGACGCACCGAGGAGCGTGCCGCGGCATCCCTCTTGTGTGGACAAACGGATGCCTGTGGACAAGTCGCGCAAGATCGCTTACGTGCTACAGATGACCGCGAACATCCCCGACCACCTGCTGAATCTCGTGACCGACCACCCCACATGCGAATCACGAAGGTCATCCGCCGGTAGCAAGCCACGCGCGGGTTAAACGGCGACGCGCGGGTGACGTATCACCCGCGCGTCGCCGCAACACCCGCGCAGAACACGCGGGCGCAAGAAACTACGGCGTCTGGCCCTCGTGCTCGCCCTCGCCGATCTCCTCGACGAGCTTCGCGTTGAACGCAGGCAGGTCATCGGGGGTGCGGCTCGACACGAGTCCGCTGTCGACGACGACCTCTTCGTCGACCCAGTTGGCGCCGGCGTTGGTGAGGTCGGTCTTGAGGCTCGGGTAGCTCGTGAGCTCACGGCCCCGCACCACGTCCGCCTCGATGAGCAGCCACGCGCCGTGACAAATCACCCCGACGGGCTTGTGGTCCTCGAAGAACGCGTGCGCGAGCTTGACCGAGGCGGCGTCCATCCGCAGGTGGTCGGCGTTCACGACGCCGCCGGGGAGGACGAGAGCGTCGAAGTTGTTCGACGTTGCCTCTGCGGCCGTGATGTCGACTTGCTGGGTGTGCCCGTTCTTGCCCGTGAGGGTTCCGATTTCGGGGGCGACGAGAACGGCGCTCGCACCGGCATCCGTCACCGCCTGCCAGGGGCTCGTGAGTTCGGAGTCCTCGTAGCCGTCCGTGAGGAGGAAGGCGACCTTCTTGCCTGAAAGCGTTTCTGACATGTTGCTCCTTTCGATTCCTCCACGCTACGCGCGGGGCTCGACAGGCGGCGGGGCCTTGACGCATCGGGCGGCGAACTACTAACCACCCGCGAACAGATGCCGTCGCCCAGCCACCGGGTCAGGTCGCGAGCGCGTCGAGCACCGTATCGATCGCCTCGCTGACGACCTCACTCGAATACGGTTCGGCGAGAATCGCACGGGCCTGGCGGGCGAACCGGTCCGGGTCGCCCGTTCCCGAACGCAACGACCGCAGCGGGGCGAGGATCGCAGCGCGGCGCAGCCACACATTGTTTTCGGCAATCCAGCGGTCGAGTGCCACCTGCGCACGGCCACGGCCGACGTCGTCCAGCCGCTCGATCATCGGGCCGACGACGTCCGTCGCGAGCGGATCGACAAGGGACCGCACCCGACCGTCCCGGATGAAACCCTCGATGCGTGTGAGGTCGGAGTTGTCGAGCATACCGACATGCGCCTGCAGGAGCACGACCGCCGCGAGTCGGCGCTCGAACACGGGAACACTCCACAGTTCACTCGCGAGCGCGGTGACCTCATCGTGACTCATCCCGCGGAACTTGCGTGACGCATCCCGAACCGTGCCGCGGACGGCACCAACGGATGCCCCGTAGGACGAAAGCCCACTCGCCTCGCGGTCGTCGGCGGGCGGGGTCCACGCGGTTTCGCGCTGCAGGGCAGCATCGATGAACTCGCCGGCCTCGCTCATTCCACCATTCTCGCGTTCAACCGGTCGAGGAAAGGTCAGACGCCAGACTCTGCCAGCCCGGTGGGATTAAAGCGGTGTTCCGGGTCGATCGTGCCGAGCATCCGCCCCATGATCCGATCGAGGTCTGCGATGTCGGAGTCGGAGAGCGGATCGATGACGTTCTCGCGCACCGTCGTGACATGGCCGGGGGCCGTGTCGACGACCTTCTCGAGTCCGGCATCCGTGAGTCGCGCGTTCGTGGCGCGGCGGTCTTCAGCGCACGCGACGCGCTCGATGAACCCACGCTTCTCCAGTCGGGAGACGACGTGGGAGAGGCGGGGGAGAGTCGCATTGGTCGCGGAGGCGAGCCCCGTCATCCGAAGGGTGCGGTCGGGCGCCTCAGACAGCATGGCGAGCACGAAGTACTCGAAGTGGCTGAGTTCGGCGTCGCGCTGCAGCTGGGAATCGAGCACGCCGGGCAGTAATTCGACCACGGCGACGAATTTCTTCCACGCCTGCAGTTCGTCGGGAGAGAGCCAGCGCACGTCAGTCATGACCCCAGTCTAGCAATACTTGACGCTACAACCAATAAGCGATAGCGACGGCTCAGCAGCGAGCGAGATCGCCGCGCAGGTTCCCGCGGCCTCCGTCGTGAAGGCGTTCAACACCACCTTTGCTGGAACGCTCGCAACGGGCACCGTTGGCGACCAGAAGACCACCGTGCTCCTCGCGGGTGACGACGCTGACGCCAAGACGACCCTCGCCGCGATCATCGAGGGCGGCGACCTGCAGGCCGTCGACGCCGGTTCGCTCAAGCGCGCACGTGAACTCGAGTCGATCGGCTTCCTCCAGCTAACCCTCGCCGCCAAAGGAAAGATCTCCTGGACCGCTGGTTTCGCACTCGTCAAGTAGAGCCTTTCCTGCACGAACTCAAAAGCCCCGATCCGCTCCGGCGGGCCGGGGCTTTTGTCGCGCCGTGTTACCACGGAGGGTCGACGATCTCTCATGTTCAGGCGCCGCCCGTACAATGAGCAAGCAGCGCCGATCTCCATCGCACCGCTGGCGCTCAGCGACGCGCATCTCACGCCCCGAGGGGCGACCATTCGGGAAGGGTGGCGATTATGACATCAGTTAACAAGCATCACGCGACACAGACAGAGGCGTCAGCTGACGCGTTCCGCCGTGACGACCCGATCACCGCGTCGATGCCGATCATCAGTGATGCCCCCGAACTCGTTCTGCTGTCGAACGGCGCGCGTGCCAAACGCTTCACCCGCGATGACGTCGTCCTCCGCAAGGGCGAGTACACGCTCATCAACGGCCACCTCACCCCGCGTGAGTCGATGATCACCGACCTGCTCTCCCTGCGCGGAATCCTCGAACGCAACGGCATCCCCTACCTCCTGGTCCGCGGCAGCGGCGACACCCTCGTTCTCGCCGTCGACCGCAAGTGCCGCAAGCAACTCGACGCCGCCTTCGCGAACGCCTACGGCAACGAGCCCTTCTACGCCAAGCGCCTCGACCCCGAGGCCATCAACTCCGGCAAACGATCCAAGCGAGCGGATGCTCCGTCGGCGCTCCTCGCGGACGGTGCGTTGACGACGTTCCGCAAGGCATCCGTGTTCCGTCTCTATCGGCCGCGGATCGAGCCGATCGGCCGCCTTCGCTACGGACCGGACACCGCCGTTCAGCTCGAGCTGTGGAAGTTCGGCGAGGACGAAATCACCGCTCCGGTCGAGAACGCCCTGATGCGACGTTGGCTGCCGCGCTCCGAAGCCCTCGAAGACACCGTCGAGATGTTCGGCCAGTCCTGGCCGACACTGCAGAACATGTTCGCCGACCTCGCGAGCGACGTCAGCTTCGACATCGACATGGTGTTCTCCTGGGTCGACGGCTCGAGCGCCGAGTTCCAGCGCGCCCGCGCCAAGCGCATGCAGAGCTACGTCGTCGGTGACGGTGACGACTCCGAGGCCCGGTTCCGGCAGATCAACGAGCTGAAGTACGCGCTTCGCAGCGTGTACATGTTCGCCCCGTGGGTACGACGCATTTTCATCGTGACCGATTCGCCGCGCCCCGAGTGGCTCGCGGAGCATCCATCGGTCACGCTCGTGCGGAGCGAGGACCACTTCGCCGACACGAGTGTTCTGCCGATCCACAACTCGCACGCCGTCGAGGCCCAACTGCACCACATCGATGGACTCGCCGAGCACTTCCTCTACTCGAACGACGACATGTTCTTCGGCCGGCCTGTGCCGCCGGACGTGTTCTTCTCGCCAGGGGGCATCACCAAGTTCGTCGAGGCATCCACCCGGATCGGCCTCGGCGAGAGCGACCCGTCACGCAGCGGCTACGAGAACGCCGCCCGGGTCAACCGGAACCTGCTGCGCGAGCGATTCGGCAAGGTGACCACGCGGCACCTCGAGCACTCCGCCGCTCCCATGCGTCGAAGCGTTCTGCAGGAGCTCGAGAACGAGTTCCCCGAAGACTTCAAGCGCACAGCCGCGAGCCGGTTCCGCTCGGCAACCGACATCTCGGTCACGAACTCGCTCTACCACTACTACGCGCTCATGACCGGCCGAGCTGTCGTGCAGACGAACGCGCGGGTGAAGTACATCGAGACCACGCTTCGGTCGGCGCTGCCGTCGATGGAGCGGCTGCTCAAGCGCCGCGACCAGGATATGTTCTGCCTCAACGACGGATCCAGGCCCGAGATCTCGGTCGAGGAGCGCACCCAGGCGGTCACCGAGTTCCTCGAGCACTACTTCCCGTTCCCCGCACCGTGGGAGACCGAGGTCGCTGTGCACGGTGCTGACGTCGCCGCGACGGATGCCGGCTAGGGACCTCGATACGCTCCTCCGTCGCTACTCGGTCACCGACCATTCCCGCTGATCGAGTAGCGGGAACTAGCGTATCGAGCTCGAACGGCTCAGATGAGGACCGGGATCGACTCCGTCGGCGGCGAGTGTGACTCCGCCGGGTCGATGTCGAGCTGCACGAAACCATTCGCGTCGTCGAACCGTACGCCCAGGGCGTCGAGCCGGCGAGCGCTTTCGTCAGCGTCGATGTAGTCGAGCGTCGGGAAGCTGCCGAGCGGCACCACCGAGTGCAGCACCGTGTTCGGGTAGACGTGCACGAGGTTGAACGCACGGGCACCGTCGCGACCGCGGGTTCCGCCGACCGGAACCGTGAGGTCCTGGGTGTAGCAGGTAGCAGACGCCACGGACACCGGAATTCCGGCGAAGGTCGCGGTCGACGAGTAGTGCAGGTGACCGGCGAGGATGCTGCGCACGTCGGTACCCTCGAGCACCTCAGCGAGATCCTTCTGGTCGCGGAGTTCGACGCTCGCCGCGAGGTCGAGCACGCTCGGTACCGGCGGGTGGTGCATGGCGAGGATCGTGCCGTCCGGCGCAGGAACGGAGAGTTCCTCGGCGAGCCAGTCGAGCTGGTCGCTCGTCACTTCGCCGTAGTGGTGCCCAGGCACACTCGTGTCGAGCGTGATGATGCGGAGCCCGTTGACCTCGTACACCCGGTCGACCGGGCGCTGGGTCGGAACCTCGTTGAACAGCCCGGCGCGGAACGCCTCCCGGTTGTCGTGGTTTCCCATGACCCAGATGACGCGAGCGCCGAGGCGGCTCGCGGCCGGGTCAACGATGCGTCGCAGTCGTTCGTATGCCTCGGGTTCGCCGCGGTCGGCGAGGTCACCGGTGAAGATGATGGCTTCGGGGCGACCCCCGGAGGCCTCAAGCTCGGTGAAAACCTGCCTGAGGTGCGTCTCGCTGTCTACCTGGCCGTAAAGCTTGTTGCCTCCGGCAAGCAGGTGCGTGTCGCTGATGTGAAGTATGAAGTGATCCGGCCTGGGGTACTCAGCCGTGCGCGTAGTCAAAATCCGTCCAATCGGGCTTGGCGGTGCAGCTTCTTCGGTAACACCCTAGTTCGCAGTCCCTATTCGATCAGGTGAATTTGAACGTTTCGTGAATGCCGGGTGTCAGATCGATACCAAAACAGTCCGAACCCGCACGGACGAGCCGCACCCGCACAAGCCGTCAAGGGGGTCGCTCCGCGTCGCGGGCGGCTGCCATACTTCGAGCAATGACTTCGCCAGATGCAATCGTGATCGGGTCCGGCCCGAACGGCCTCGCTGCCGCCGTGACCCTCGCCCGCGCCGGTGTCTCCGTGCGCGTTTATGAGCGCGAAGACACCATTGGCGGGGGTTCCAGGACCTCAGAGGTCACCCTGCCCGGTTTCCACCACGACATCTGTTCCGCCGTGCACCCGATGGCATACGCGTCCGAGTTCTTCCAGCGCTTCGGCCTCACCGACCGGCTCGATTTCGTCACTCCCGAGCTTGCTTACGGTCACCCGCTCGACGGCGGGCGCGCCGGCCTCGCCTGGCGTTCACTCGATCGCACAATTGATGGCCTCGGCGACGACGGCCGGGCGTGGCGGAATCTTTTCAAACCACTCGCCGACCATGCCGAATCCGTTGGGCAGTTCACGTCGACGTCGCTGTTCCGCGTGCCGAAGCATCCGATCACGCTCGCGAAATTCGGATTGCGTGCGCTCGAGCAGGGCAGCCCCCTGTGGAACGCCCGCTGGAAGAACGACGTCGCTCCGGCGATGCTCACCGGTGTTCTCGCACACGCGATCCGCCCGCTCCCCAGTTTTTCGTCCGCCGCAGCCGGCCTGGTTCTCGCGACGTACGCGCACGTCTACGGCTGGCCGATCCCGGTCGGCGGGAGCCAGGGCATCATCGACGTGATGGCGGCGGATGTCGTCGCCCACGGCGGTGAGATCATCACCGGTCACGAGGTCACGAGCCTGCGCGAACTGCCGCCGAGCCGCGCCGTGATGTTCAACACGAGCGCCCGCGGCCTCGAGCGCATCGCCGGCAACCGGCTCCCCGCGAGCTACGCCCGCGCCCTGTCCCGATTCAGTTACGGCAACGCCGTTGCGAAGGTCGACTTCGCCCTGTCCGGCCCAGTGCCGTGGGCAAACCCCGACCTCGCCGCCACCGCAACGCTCCACCTCGGCGGCACCCGCGCCGAGATCGCACAGGCCGAACACGACGTCGCCCAGGGCAAGCATCCGGAGAACCCGTACGTCCTCGTCTCACAACCGAGCACCTTCGACCCGAGCCGTGCTCCCGAGGGTAAGCACACGCTGTGGGCGTATACGCACGTACCGTCGGGCTCTACCCAGGACCGCACCGAGGCGATCACGCGCCAGATCGAGCGGTTCGCTCCGGGCTTCCGCGACGTCATCCTCGCGTCGGCGTCGAAGACCGCCGTCGAGTACGAGCGATACAACCCCAACTACATCGGTGGCGACATCTCGGCGGGCGATGTCGACATCCGCCAGCTTCTCGCCCGCCCGGTTGCATCACTCCAGCCGTGGCGCACGCCGCTCGACGGGGTCTACCTGTGCTCGTCATCGACTCCGCCGGGCCCGGGCGTGCACGGCCTGCCCGGCTGGAACGCCGCCCTTCTCGCCCTCAAGGATGTCTTCGGCATGACGACGGCCCCTTCGCTCGCTCCCGATTCCGTTCCGCAACCGTAGGAGAACCCATGTCCGTCAACTACCGGTTCATCGAGGCGACACCTGAAGAAGTCTTCGCCGTCCTCGCGAACGGCTGGCTCTATCCGAGCTGGGTCGTCGGCGCTTCCCGGATGCGCGACGTCGACGCGGCCTGGCCGGGCGAGGGCTCGTCACTCTTCCATTCCTTCGGCATCTGGCCGATGCTGATCAACGATTCCACCTCGGTGCTCGAGTGGGATCCACCACGGCACATGAAGGTCAAGGCGCGCGGCTGGCCAATCGGCGAAGCGCACGTCACCATCGACGTAAAACCCCGCAAAGACGGATGTGTCGTCCGCATTGGTGAGGACGCCGTGCGCGGACCCGGCCGGTTCATTCCCGCTCCGCTGCGGCAGTCGATGCTGCACGCACGCAACACCGAGACGCTGCGGCGCCTCGCCTACCTCGCCGAGGGCGGCGCAACCGCAAACTGAGGCCTGTCGACCCTCGAGTCGCCACAGGATGCTGCTCACTGCATCGGAAACCCTCAGTGTTTTCTTCCCGGAGCTCGCGAACAACGCTTTGAGAGCGCTTCGCAACCCCTTGTTTCGCCGGACACCTGCGGCTTAGCGTCCAATCGTGAGCAGATTGCCCGGTCGTGCCGGGTTTTTTGCGGAGCCGGACGGCAACCGTGTCGTTTGTCACTTGATTCTCTAAGGGGCACCTCGATGTACAGCAAAAAGAAGGGTCTACTCGCCGTCACCGCCGCGGCATCCGTTTTCGCTCTGACCGCGTGCGGAGGCGGCGGCGCAGCGCAGGGGGAAGGGGCCACGTTCAGCGACAGTCCCTCCGGCTCCCTGGCCGCGTGGGGATTCGACAACGCTGACGAAGTCGGCACCTCCCGTCTCGATTACGCCGAAGAGCAATTGAGCGACATCGAGATCGACATCGATCAGACCGCCTTCGACGCGCAGAAGTTCACGACGCGCGTCGCGAGCGGCAATGTGCCTGACATCGTGCAGATGGATCGTCAGTTCGTCGGAACCTATGCGGCGCAGGGCCTCATCGAACCTCTCGACGAGTGCTTCGCGGCACACGGTGTGGATCCAGATGAGCAGTACTACGAATCGGTCATGGACGACGTGGACTGGGACGGCAAGGTGTGGGCAGTTCCGCAGTTCTACCAGCCGCCGGCGATCATGCTCAACAAGCGCGTCATGGATGCCGCCGGAGTCACGAATGAGGACATCGACACGTCAAAGCCCGACGTTCTGCTGGAAGCGGTCGCCAAGATGTACAAGGAGAGCGGCGGAAACCCGAGCGTTCTCGGCTTCGACTCCGTGGGCGTCAACCAGGCCGGGCTGTGGATGCTCGGCTACGGCGGAAAACTGATGGATGACGAGGGCGTTCCCACCCTCGACGACCCGCAGAACGCCGAGGCTATCGACTACCTCAAGCAGCTGTTCGACGCACAGGGTGGGTACGCGAAGTACAGGAGCTTCACGGACTCGTTCGACGCGTTCGGTGACAACAACCCGTACGTCGCCGACCAGGTCGGCGCCCAGGTCAACGCGCAGTGGTACGTGAACGTGCTGACGCCGTACGTTGACCAGGTCGAGATCGAAGCGGTCCCGTTCCGGGACATGGAGGGTGAGCCCTTCACCGTCGCGAGCGGAACTGCGTTCGTGATTCCCGCCGGAGCCAAGAACGCGGATGCCGCGTGCGCGTGGGCGATCAACCTCACCTCCCAGGACGCGTGGATGGCGGCCGGAGAGGCTCGGGCCCAGACCATTGCGGACACCCCCGGTGCGATCAACACCGGTCTGTTCACCGGATCCCCGGCCGCCGACGAGGCGATCCGGAACGAGTTCGTGACGGAGAGCGGCAACGCTGGATTCGACCAGACCATTTCTACCTTCTACGACGTGGTCGGAGAGGGTGAGTCCTACGGGGCGTCGCCGGCGGGCCAGGAGATTCAGACGGAGCTGAAAAACGCGGTGACCTCAGCTCTTCTTGGGGACAAGTCGACGGAGGAGGCTCTCGCTGACGCCCAGGAGGCGGCGATGCGGGCATACGACGCAGCGATGGAGGGTCGCTAGGTTACGCCGAACGAGTAGAGGCGGGCGGTCCCATCCGGGGCCGTCCGCCTCTCTTTGGTGCGAGTGCCACCGCCCGCGTCAGCCCTTGCGACCCTGCGTCGCGACGCCCTCGATGAAGTAGCGCTGGCCGAACGCAAAGATCAGGAGCATCGGGATTGTGATGATCAGCGAGGCGACCATGACGTACTGGTAGTCACCGTGTCCGCCAGCGGTCGGGCTGTACTTGGTCATTGCATACGCGATACCGAGGGGAGCGGTGAAGTCTTCCACCTGCCCGGCGTTGAGGTAGATCAGGGCGGCCTGGAGGTTGTTCCAGCTCGCCTGGAACTCGAACACGAACACGATGATGAACGACGGGATCGACAGCGGCATCGCGATGCGCCGGAACAGTCCCCAGTAGCTCGCACCGTCGATGCGTGCCGCTTCGAACAGTTCTCGCGGCAGCCCGAGGAAGAACTGTCGCTGCAGGAAGATGTAGAACGCAGACCCGAAGAGGTTCGCGCCCCACAGTGGAGCCCACGTACCGATGAGGCCGAGCTCCTTCCAGACCAGGTACACCGGCAGCATGGTGACAGCACCGGGGAGCATCATCGTCGCGAGCACGAGCCCGAACAGCAGATTGCGGGCCGGGAATTTGAAGTACGCGAAACCGAACGCGACCACGGAACTTGACACAGCCACGGCGGTCGCAGCGAGCAGGGCGATCGCAATGCTATTGAACATCCAGCTGATCAGGGGGAGCTGGTCCCACACCTCGACGTAGTTCTCCGGCACAAGGGTCTGCGGCCACAGGGCGTTGTCGAAGACCTGTCCGCGTGGCTTGAGGCTCGCTGCTAACAGCCAGACGAACGGGTACATGAACAGAAGCGAAAACCCGATGAGGGCGAGCCAGAGAAAGACCTTGCCGATGACGCTCTTCGGCTTGTACCAGCGGTCGGGTTTGCGCGACGGCAGGTCCTTCCGGGGAGGAGGGCCGGTCACGGACTGCTCGCCGATCACCTGCCCCCGCAACTTGAGGGCCTCGGATGACGACTCGGTGACACTCATCGGTGACCATCTCCCTCGTAGTAAACGAACCGGTTTCCGAACCTCATCTGGATGAACGTGATCAGCATGATGATCATGAAGAGCAGCCACGCCATCGCCGCGGCGAAGCCGAAATTGAACTGACGGAACGCCTGCTGGAACAGGTACACCGCGTAGAACAGCGAAGACTCCGGCGATGAATTCGATTGATCTCGCCAGAACAGGAGGTATGCCTGATCAAATACCTGGAACGCGGCGATGGTCAGCACGATGACGTTGAAGAAGATCGCGCTCGAGATCATCGGTACGGTGATGTTGAAGAACTGCCGCACTGGCCCCGCCCCGTCGAGCGACGCCACCTCATACAGCTCACGCGGCACGTTCTTGAGTGCGGCGAGGAAGATCACCATCGTCCCGCTGACTGTCCACAGGGTCATGAGAACGATCGATGGTTTCACCCATGCGGGGTCGACGAGCCACTGTGGCCCCTCGATACCGAAGAATGAGAGCCCCTGGTTGATCGCACCGCTGTTGCCGTTCAACAACAAAAGAAAGACGGATGCCGTCGCGACGGTCGGCGTCATTTTCGGCAGGTAATAGACGGTGCGAAAGAATCCAGCACCCTTACCGACGCGGGCGAGCAGCATCGCGAGGAAGAGCGCAAAGGCGATCTCGAGCGGGACAGCCATGAGGGCGTAGACCAGGGTGTTGCCAAGCGAGAGCATCACCTTCGGATCTTCGAACAGTCGCTCGTAGTTGGCAAACCCGACCGGCGTCGCGGTGTTCCTCGCGAGGTTGTAGTTGCTGAATGAGATCACGAGACTGTAGATCATCGCGCCGAGCGTGAAGACGAGGAACCCGATCACCCATGGAGCGATGAACAGGTAGCCGGCGATCGCTTCGCGCTTGTTGTACTTCGCTGCGAACCCGGTCTTCTTCTTGTCCCTTTTCGTCTGCCTTCTGTCCTTCTTGGGCTGCGGCGCGGCTTCCGTTCCGCGCTGGGCCTGGGTCGTCATCGGGCACCGCGGGGCACGGTGCCCCGGTTATTGACGTCGTGATCATGCATCGCCATCCCCTTTGTGAGGTCCGCTGCTCTCTGGAAGCGGGGCCGAGGTGTGACATCAGTGCCACAGGGGGAATATAGAGCTGGGGGACAAGTGTCACAAGTCCATTGGCAAGCGTTGCTATCTGGCTATGATGCGGTTCTCCGGCCGCAGATTCCGGGGACCGACCTCGAGTCCGTCAGCCCTGGAAGTCTTCCGGGTCGACCTCGTCGAGGAATTTGCGGAAGTCCGCGACGCGCTCCTCCTCATCCGGGGCATCCGTCGCCTCGGCATCTGTGCCCGGGTTCTCCGTCACCGTGCTCTCCTCAGCGATGCCGGCTTCTGCGAGAACGTCGTCGTTCACCCAGATCGGCGCCTCGGTGCGCGCGGCGATGGCAATGGCGTCTGAGGGTCGGCAATCGAGAACCAGCGGGCCCTCCCGCGTGTGGAGCGTCAATTCGGCGTAGAAGGTGCCGTCGTCGATTCTCGTGACCTCGACGCGCTGCACACTCGCGCGGAGGGTTTCGATGAGCGTCTTCATCAGGTCGTGGGACAGCGGTCGTGGCGCCTCTGTCCGCTCGACCGCGATGAGGATGGATGTCGCCTCTTGCGCACCGATCCAGATCGGGAGAACGAGCCCGATCCCCGGGGCAGCGTCGATCGGTTTCAGCAGGATGAGGGGTTGCCCACGTGAGTCGAGCGCGACGCCGACGATGCGAACCTGGACCACGGCAACCTCCCCCTGAGGCGTTGAAATCCGAGCAAAACGGATCTGGTCTCCATCGTAAGCAGCTAAGCGAGCTCCTTCGCGAGAAAAACCGCTTCGGTTCTCGACGCGGCACCGACCTTGCGCAGGATCGCCGACACGTGCACGCTCACCGTCTTCGAGCTGATGAACAGCTGCTCACCGATTTGCCGATTGCTGAGCCCCTGGGCGAGCAACTCAAGGACCTGGCGTTCGCGGGCGGTCAGTTCCGTGGCATCCGTCGTCTGGCGAGCGGGGCTCTCGTCGAGCGAGATTCCGGCACGCGCTGCAACCGCCTCGGCTTCGATCCGGATCAGACCGGCGCCGAGCGACTCAGCCTGGGCGACCGCCTCGAGCAGTGAGGCCGCCGCCGCTGATCGGTCTCCCGATTCGGCTTGTGCGCGGCCGAGACGTGAGAGGACGTATGGCCCGAGGTGGGCAGGAGTGGCAGTATCGCGGGAGAGCAGATCGACGGCGACCTGCCACTGAACCGGATCGTTCCCCACACCATCGGGGCCGGAGAGTTCTGCGTCGACCAGGGCGGACCAGATGGGAGCGGTCGGCCAGAACATCAGGTCGCGCGTCATACTGCGGATGTGAGCTTCGGCGTCGCCCCCGTCGGGTTGCGCACCCGCTGCCCGCAGTTCCGCGAGCGCCCGCGCGGCCGTCGCGGCCAGCGGAAGGTCGTAGCCCACGTAGGGGCGGCGATTCGGTTCGAACAGAACGGCGACCTCGGTCCAGGCCTCGGCAGCGTCGTGCCGGGCGAGCGCGACCTCGGCGGCGGCGCGCGCAAACCCTAGCTTCACCTGCATCTCCACCCCGGCGAGCGCGAGGAACTCAGAGCGCAGGCCGCGCAGAACCTTCGACGCGGCGTCGACTTCACCACGCCAGGTCAGGAGAAAGAGGCGTGCGCGCTGAAGGTAAGCGTTGAAGGCCGGCGATGGCAGCAGAGTGAGTGCCCGATCGATCAGCCGGTCGGCGCGCTTCCAGTCGCCGAGGGCGAGGAGGGGATCGATGGCGTTCGACTGGAGCACGATGCCCGAACTGCGCTCCACGCCGAGCTCCTGCGCGCGGGCGATACCGACTTCGGCGATGGTGAGCGCCTCGGTGTAGTGGCCGAGAAGGTATTCGTGGTCTGACGTGTTGACGCGATAGCGCAGCATCGCGGTGGTGTCGCTCTCACCAAGGCGCCGTGCCTTCTCGCGGTACGCGAGTCCCTCGTCGAACTGCCCGGCGTTGATCTTCGACGCCCCAAGGATGTTGCACGCGATCGACGCGTGCCGGTCGGACCCGGCTGCCTCTGCCTCCGCCAGCGCGTCTTTCGCGACGTCCGCTGCCTCCTCGAACCGCGCTTCGATCATCAGGCGCGCGGCGAGACCACCGAGCATTCCGGCACGCAGTTCGGTCGCCGAGAGCGTCGTGCCCGCCAGACCGGACGTCCCGGCGAAACCGGTCGACCCCGGTGGCACGAGCTCGAGCCCCTCCTGGAGCAGCTCGATCGAGCCTGGTCTGCCGACGTTGCCGAGGTACATGGCCTTGTCGCGCAGAAGTCGCGCGTACCGGAGCGAATCCTCCCGCGGGCACTCCTCGAGGGCGAGGTTCACCATCGCCAGCGAGCGCTCCCCCTCGCCGGCGTTCCGAAGAGCGGATGCCGTCTGCGCGATCAGGTCGATTTTCTTGCGTTCCGCGACCTGCTCGGCATCCGGGATCTGATCCCAGAGTTCGAGCGCGCGCTCACCCATCTGAGCGACCGTTCCGTACGCGTACGTCGTTCTCGCTTCGATCATCGCGTCGAGCGTGGCCGGAAAAGCACGGACCAGGTCGTGGGCAGCGAGCCAGTGATAGGAGATCTCCGCAGCGAGGTCCCGTTCATCGGCATGAACCTCGAGAGCGTCGGCGAAGCGGGTGTGGAAGCGGGTCCGCTCGCCCGGTAGCAGGTCGGCGTGAATCGCTTCGCGCACGAGCGCGTGCCGGAACGCGTAACTCACGTCATCGGCGAGCAGGATGTTGGCGAGAACCGCCTCGCGGGCGGCCGCGTCGAGCTCAGCGGCGCTGCCTTCGTAGACGTGCACGAGTAAATCGTGCTCGACTCGCACACCGCCGGCCGAGAGCAGCCGCAGAAAGTGCTGGGTGGGTTCGCTCAGCCGCTCATACCTGGCGAGGAGGAGGTCGCGCAGGGTCCACGGCAGGTCGCCCTCACCGGACTGGCCGAACCCGACAAGCTCTTCGACGAAGAACGGGATGCCCTCGCTCCGGTTGAACACGCTGTCGAAGGCTTCGTCGTCGGGCATCGCCCCGAGAAGCTCGTGCACCTGCCGGTGTACGTCGGCCCGACTGAGCCGCTGGATGTCGATCCGCGCGACGCTGCGTGAGCGTTCGAGTTCGGAGATCAGTCCGCGAAGCGGGTGACCGCGGGGAACGTCTTCGGTACGGAAGCTCAAAACGACGAGGATCCGCCCACGCCCGAGTGCGCGAAGAAGGAACCGAAGCAGGTTGAGGGTGGCGCCATCTGCCCAGTGAAGGTCTTCGATCATCATGACGACCGGCGTCTGTTGCGACACCGTCTCGAGCACGACAGCGACGGTCTCGTGAAGGCGGTTGAGACCGGTGTTCGTGCGGTCGAATGCACCGCTCCCCAGTTCAGGAAGCAGCGCCGTGAGCGCATCACGACCCGGTCCGCCGGCGTCGAGGACGGCATCCGGACCGAGCTGGTCGACGAGACCCCTCAGGACTCCCTTGATCGGGTCGTACGGTGCCCCGACGTCGCCGAGATCGACGCACTGACCGCAGACGACGAGAGCGGAACGGGATGCCTCAGCCGCGAACTCGTCGAGCAGTCGCGTCTTTCCGATGCCCGCTTCACCCGACACGATGACGCCGTGGGGCAGGCCGAGCTGCGCGTCGGCGAGTGCCGAGCGCAACCGGGCGAGTTCGCCCTCGCGCCCGATCATCGATGGGCTCGCGACCGGGGACCTCATACCCTCATCGTTGCACGGCCCTCCGACAACGGTCGAGCGGGTTTCGGACGCAGTGCCTGCGTCTGGGCCCCACCTTTCATTCGATCGTGCTGCTTCGCTCACCGGTGGGCGGCGTGGACCTGTGAGCCGCCGGCCGCGTGAACGGTGCGCGATGGCATCCGTTCGCTGTGCGAACCGAACATTGCGGCGAGCCGTTCCCGCAGCGGCGCCCGGGTCGGGCCAGCCTCGGCCAGGCGCTCGTCGGCGATGCGGCGGTGCTCCAGGTCACGGAGGGTCTGCTCTTCGGTGTAGCGAATGAGCAGTTCAGTTCCGTATTCTCCGGAAATCTGCATGGTGTCCAACTCCTCGAGATTGATGATGTTTTCATCGTGTTCTCTAAGGAGGGGTCGCCAGATCGGGCGGATGCCCTATTTCTGCGGGTGCGTGCGGCTTAGGAGCGTCGGGGTACTGGGGCGGGCGACCTAAGACGCCTGGAGCTCAGGTGGGAGCAGGAATCCGTCGTCGATGAGGGCGCGCACGCGCGGCAGGAGTTCGGCGAGGAGCTCCTGGTAGTCGGCGTCGAGCAATTGGGCGATTGCGGCGACGACGGCGCCGATCGACAGATCGCCGTCGCACGCGCCGACGAGGGCGGCGAGGCCGGTGTCCATCCTCACCGTGCGGCCGAGGCCTCCGCCCTGCCGCAGCATCATCGCGGTCGGATGCTCCGCGCCCGGCCAGTAGTGCCGCTCTTCGGTGACATCGGCGGCGACCGAGACGTGTGCCAGCGTGAGATCTTCGTCGGAGAGCGCGGCTTGCCAGTCCCGGCCGGCGAGGGCTGAAGCGAGGTGGACGCCGAGCCCCGATTCGTTCGCGCCGAGAGAGCCGTGCATCCGTTCGAGCCGTCGGAGGGACGGGTCGCCGGCCAGCGGCATCCGCAGTGTGACGTAGCCGAACCCGACGGAGGTGACCCGGCGGGCGGCGAAGTCGTCGAGCCAGGCGGCGTACAGCCGGTCGAATTCGGGGGTGCCTGAGCGGGTGCCGCCGTCGCGGATCCAGGTTTCGGCGTATTCAGCCGGGTCCTGAACGTCACGTTCGATCACCCAGGCGTCGAGGCCCGTGCCGTCGATCCAGCCGCCGACGCGACGGAAGGCATCCTGACCGACCCGGTACTCCCAGTTGCCGAGCAGCTGCGCGACGCCGCCGGGGTGAAGGTGCGCGGCGGCACCGCGGATCACCGCTTCGACGAGCGCGTCACCCTCCATGCCGCCGTCGCGGTACTCGTACGCCGGAACACCCTCGGCACGCGGGGTGATGACGAACGGGGGATTCGAGACGATCTGGTCGAACCGCTCACCGCGCACCGGTTCGAACAGGTCGCCGTGGCGGAACTCGATGTTGTGAATGCCGTTCAGCTCGGCGTTGAGCCGCGCGAGAACGAGAGCGCGTTCCGAGATGTCGGTCGCGACGACGGATGCCGCGTGGCGCGCCGCGTGCATCGCCTGGATTCCGCAACCGGTTCCGAGGTCGAGAACCGTGCCGACCGGGGTCTGCATCATCAGTCCGCTGAGCGTCATCGACGCGCCGCCGACGCCCAGCACATGGTCTTCGCCGATCGGACGACCGAGGGCCAGCTCGCCGAGGTCGGATACGACCCACCAGCTGCCGGCACCGTGGGCGTCGACAAAGCTGTACGGGCGCAGGTCGAGCAGCGGAGTGGCCTGACCCTCATCGAGCCCAATGAGCTTCAGCTCCAGAGCGCCCTCCGTCGTGAGCGCCGGCAGTGCGGCGGCGAGTTCGGCGGCGGGCACCGGGAGTCCGAGCACGAAGAGCCGGGCAAGTGTTGCGGATGCCTCGACCCCGTTCTCCTCGCGGCGCCTGGCGAGCGCACGCAACGCCGGAATTCTCTCGTTGCGGTGCAGCGCGGCATCCGCTTCGTCACCCCACAGCCCGGTGATCGTTGTCACCGTGAATCGGGCAGAGTCGAGGTCGGATCGGAGGCGTTGCACCAGCTCAGAAGTCACCCGAACAGTCTGGCACCCCTCTGTCCAGCGTCGGGTGCCAGACTGGGCCCATCATGAAGACACTGTTGAACATCATCTGGGTCGTGCTGTCGGGGTTCTGGCTGTTCGTCGGCTACATGCTTGCCGCCGCGATCATGTGCATCCTGATCGTCACGATCCCGTGGGGCATCGCCGCCGCCCGCATCGGCGTGTACTCGCTGTGGCCGTTCGGCAAAGAGGTCGTCGACCGCCCCACCGCAGGTGTCGGCTCAGCGATCGGCAACGTCATCTGGGTTCTGCTCGCCGGCTGGTGGATCGCCCTCGGCCACGTCATCAGCGGCATTGCCCTCTGTGTCACGATCATCGGTATCCCGTTCGGCTGGGCCAACTTCAAGATGGTGCCCGTCGCGCTCCTCCCCCTCGGTAAGCAGATCGTCGACGGCTGACGGATGCCGCGGCGCACGCTGTCAGCGGCACCTGCGACCATGGGTGCATGACCGACACCCGCACGGACACCCGCGCCGCCGCCCTCGAGATCCTGCGCACGCTCGTCGGATCGCCGGACGCCGACTTCCACGAGGGCCAGTACGAAGCCATCGAAACCCTCGTCGCCGAGCGGCAGCGGGCGCTCGTCGTGCAGCGGACCGGGTGGGGCAAGTCGGCCGTGTACTTCGTCGCGACCCTGCTGCTGCGCCGTCAGGGTGCCGGCCCGACACTCCTCGTCTCGCCACTCCTCGCGCTCATGCGCGATCAGGTCGAGGCCGCGGCCCGCGCCGGTGTGCGCGCCGTCGCCATCAACTCCGCGAACCCGCACGAGTGGGGCGACGTGCTCGCCAAACTCGACAACGACGAGGTCGACGTTCTCCTCGTCTCACCGGAGCGACTCAACAACCCCCGGTTCCGTGAAGAGCAGCTGCCCAAGCTCATTCCGCGCACGGGCCTGCTCGTGGTCGACGAAGCACACTGCATCTCCGACTGGGGTCACGACTTTCGCCCCGACTATCGCCGCCTCCGCGATCTCATCGCCGAGATGCCGCACGGTGTTCCCGTACTCGCAACCACGGCGACCGCCAACTCACGCGTCGTCACCGACGTCGCCGAACAGCTCGAACATGCCGGCGGCGAACCCGTCGTGACGATCCGCGGTCCGCTCGCGCGAGCGTCCCTGCGCCTCGGGGTTCTGCGGCTGCCGGACGCCGGCGCCCGTCTCGGCTGGTTGCTCAGCCACCTCGGCGACCTGACCGGTTCGGGCATCATCTACGCCCTCACCGTCTCGGCGGCCGAAGACACGGCGCGACTGCTGCGCGAAGCGGGGCACGAGGTGCAGGCGTACACCGGGCGAACGGATGCCGGCGATCGCGAAGGACTCGAACAGGCGCTCAAGAACAACCAGGTGAAGGCGCTCGTCGCCACGAGTGCGCTCGGGATGGGGTTCGACAAGCCCGACCTGGGCTTCGTGATCCACCTCGGTGCGCCATCGTCGCCGGTTGCCTACTACCAGCAGGTCGGTCGCGCGGGCCGCGCCGCCATGATCGCCGGCAAGGCCGCGAGTGCCGATGTGCTCCTCCTTCCTGGAACCGAAGACGAAGCGATCTGGCAGTACTTCGCCACGTCGTCGATGCCTGACGAGAAGAAGGCTCTCGCTGTGATCGACGAACTCAACTTTGAGGGCGCGCCGCTCTCCACTCCCGCCCTCGAAGCCCGGGTGAACCTCAAACGCAGCCCACTCGAGCTGCTGCTCAAGGTGCTCGACGTCGACGGCGCCGTGCAGCGGGTCACCGGCGGCTGGATCTCGACGGGCAAACCGTGGGTGTACGACGCCGAACGCTACGAGCGCATCGCCGCCGCGCGCGTGCAGGAGCAGAACTCGATGCTCGAGTACGAAGGCACGAGCGGATGCCGCATGGAATTTCTTCAGCGCGCCCTCGACGACGACACCGCCGTGCCCTGCGGTCGCTGTGACAATTGCGCAGCCGCGGCGGGGCAGCCGGCCTGGTACCCGAGTGATGTGCGGGAGGAGGCATCCGGTCAGGCCCAGAAGTCCCTCAGCCGTGTCGGCGTCGCCCTCGAACCGCGAGCGATGTGGCCAACCGGTGCCGACAAGCTCAGCGTGCCCGTCAAGGGCAAGATCGCGCCCGAGCAGCGGGTCGAACCGGGCCGGGCTCTGGCCCGGCTCACCGACCTCGGCTGGGGCGGCACGCTCCGCGACCTGTTCTCACCCGGCACGCCCGATGCGCCGGCGAGCCCTGCTCTGGTTGCCGCGTGCATCCGGGTGCTGGCGGAGTGGGGCTGGGAGGAACGGCCCGTCGCTGTCGTCAGTGTCCCGTCGCGTCGTCGGCCGCAGCTCGTCGACTCCGTCGCGCGGGCGCTGTCCGAGGTCGGCAAGCTGCCCTATCTCGGCTCACTCAGTCTCGTGAACGGCGGACCCTCCGGCGAACCCGGTGGCAACAGTGCCTACCGTCTGGCGAGCGTTTGGGACCGATTCGGCCTCGAGCCCGAGCTTGTAACCGCGCTCGAGGGTTACGCTGGTCGCCCCGTTCTGCTGGTCGACGACCTGGTCGACAGCCGTTGGACCATCACCGTCGCCGGTCGTCTGCTTCGCGGCGCCGGAGCATCCGCTGTTCTCCCGTTCAGCCTCGCTGTGCAGGCGTAACCGGAAGGTCCCCGTCGACGACGGTCGACAGGTCGGGGCCGAAAACGAAGCGGTGTTCGCACCATATGCCGTTGAGGGCATCCGGCAGCCAATGCTTGGCGTCGTCCCACATGCGGTCGAACGGGATGCCGTCGACCGGGTGCCAGCGCAGCAGCAGTTCGTCGGATTCGACGATGTCGCCGTGCCAGATGTGGGTTGCGAACACCCATGAGACCTGGCTCCAGGCCGGCTTGTGGGGGAACTCGTAACGGATGCGACCGAGCGGCGTGAGGTCCTCCTCGCGCACGATGAGGCCGGATTCTTCGAGCACCTCACGAACAATCGCCTGCCCGGGAGTCTCGCCAGGTTTGAGCTTTCCCCCCGGTCCGACCATCTTTCCGAGGCCGAGGCCCTTCTTCTTTTCGCCGAGGAGCACCTCGTAACCCCCTGAAGCGGTTACACGGAGGATGTAGCACACGCAGACCTCGGGTAGGTCGGGGAGTGCGTCGGTCATAGTGCGAGCGTACGCGTGGATGGCGGCGCGGAACAGCTAGCGACGTTCCTCAGCGAGCCGGGCGCAATCGATGCACAACTCGGCGGCAGGACGAGCGTCGAGGCGAGCACGGGCGATCGGTTTGCCACACGAGGTGCAAATCCCGAAGGTGCCGTCCTCAACCCGGGCGAGTGCCTTGTCGATAACGGTGAGCTCACGGGCTCCGGCTTCCTGCAGGCCAGTGAGGCGTGACCACTCAGAGGCGATCGTCGGACCTTCCGGGTCGTGCTCGTCGTCGGACTCCCCATCGCGGGCGACCCGCACCTCAGCCAGTGAGGTCTCGTGGTGCGCGGTCTGCTCGAGGAGCTCAGTGCGCTGCGCTTCGAGCACGGCGCGGAAATGCTCCAGGGTGGGCGCGTCCAAACGTGAGTGTTCCATGCCTCATCGTTGCACGCGGCTGTCCTTTCGACCCGTATTCCCCACGCGTGCTCGCGTCTCGGCAGCTCCCAGTTTGGAAGGCGTACGCTTTAAGGCGCACTCGGCGAGACCTGGAAAGGGGCCGATACATGACCACAACGCCCTTCGACCTCGACCGCCTGCGTCGATACGCCCGCGACGAACTCGACGTTCTCATCGAGAACCGTTGTCGCGCCGGCGAGGACCCGTACGACTTCATCCACGATCTTCCGACGGTCGATGAGCTCGTTGTCCACGAACTGCGGTCAGACGCCCTCGACGCGCGCGGCCTCACGACCCAGTACACGATGGCCAGGTACGCGGCCAACAGCAACCGGCCGGATGCCGACACTCACCGCCACAACGT
This sequence comes from Mycetocola sp. TRD_SC_2, assembly GCF_055361225.1. Taxonomy (NCBI): domain Bacteria; kingdom Bacillati; phylum Actinomycetota; class Actinomycetes; order Micrococcales; family Microbacteriaceae; genus Mycetocola; species Mycetocola sp. TRD_SC_2. The sequence continues at coordinate 3,096,032 of NZ_CM143954.1, forward strand.
CGCGAAGCTTGAGTACGACCTTCTGCGCGAGATCGCGCTCGAGCATCCGGACCTCACCCGCACCATCTGGACGATGATCGGCGAGATCTAGCCGCGGTCCAGTCGCCTGCTCCACGGGCCCGCGGAACTTGCCCGTAACCACCGCATCCCCTCCCCAGCACGTGCCGGATGGGTGGTCGGTGCAGTGAGTAGCAGCTGGCGGAATCCGCTGGAGCTCGTGTATTTCGAATACTTCCACCGACTGGGCGAGGCTCTCTATCGTGAACGCGAAGTGCACGGTTGGAGTCGGCGGAAGAAGGACTCCCTTATCGCCGGAGGTCCGGGTACGCGGGTACCGGCACCCCAGGAGCACAGCACACTCCGGAGTGGCTGGCGGTCACCGCCCAGCGTGCCCCCGTAGAATCAGGTCTCATGCTGGCGAGGCCCTGAGCCAGCGAGAGCCTATGACCAAGAATCGACTGCCGAAGACACTGCGCGCCCTTGTAGCCACCGCGGTCGGTTTGGTGTCCCTTGGCATCGGCACGGGTGCGTCTGCGGTCGAAGCAGCGCCGCTCGCGATCCCCTTCACGGCACCGATGGCCGTCACAGAGGACGACGTGACGGTCGACATCAGCCAGTCGGCCGGCTTCCTCACTGGCGACAGCGCCCTCACCCTGACCGTCACCGTCGAAAACTCCACCGAAACCGAACTTGCCGCGGGAACACTCGCCATCCAGTCCGGCGTCAAACCGATCCAGTCACGCACTGAACTCACCGACTGGCTCGCCGGCACCGGCAAGACGCGCAGTGATCGAGCGGTCACGAGCGTCGCCGTCCCCGCGCTCGACCCTGGAGTGCGCCACACGGCTACCCCGATCACGATCAGTGCCGACATTCTCGGCCTGCCGGACGAACCGGGCGCCTACCCCCTCGACGCGACCTACACCGCCGCCAAAACAGTCATCAACGCACCGGAAACCGTCGTCTACACCCCGGATGCCACGGACCGCCCCCTCGGCGTCGCGGTAGCCGCCCCGATCATCGCTCCTCCCGGCAGCACCGGGCTGCTCTCGGCCGATGCCCTTGCGCAGCACACGCTGCCAACCGGTGTGCTTACCCGTCAGCTCGACGGCCTGATCGACCGCCCCGTCGCGCTCGGCATCGATCCAATGATCATCGCGTCGATCCGAGCACTCGGCAGCGCCGCACCGGCATCCGCCGTGAACTGGCTCGACCGACTGAGCCGCGCGACGAACGAAACTTTCCCGCTCCAGTTCGCGGATGCCGACGCCAGCGTGCAGGCACAGGCCGGCATTCCTGGCCTGCTGAACCCGACCAGCCTCCTGTACAGCCTCAACCCCGAGAACTTCGCCGAGCCGGTCACCCCTGACGACGAGACGATACCGAGTGACCCGTCCGTCCCGGCCGACCCGCAGGGAACGCCGAGCCCGACCGACCCGACAACGACACCGTCCGCGACGCCCGACCCGGGTGAACCGACGCTTCCCACCCTCGCTGAGCTAACCGAGTGGCCCTACACAACAACGGGCATCGTCTGGCCGGAGAAAGACACCGTTCGTGCCGCTGACCTGCCTGTTTTCTCCGCATCCGGCGCGACAACGACCATCGTCTCCTCGAGCAACGTAACCACCGAGAACGGTTACACCCCGGGCGCTGCGGGAACCGCCGGAGACGCGTCAGTCCTCGTGGCGGATGCCGTGGCATCCGCCGCCCTGCAGCGCGCGGCAACCGCGGGAACCACTGAACAGCAACTCGACGCCCTCGCCGACCTTGCCGGCCAACTGATGGTCATCGCCTCGGAAGAAGACGCGCCCTCCCGCACCCTCCTGCTCACCCTCGACCGGGACTGGCCACCGACCGGCTCGCGCCTGAGCGACGCCGTCACGGCCCTCAGCGCGATGCCGACGGTCACCAGCACCGCCCTGAGCGCCGCCGATGCGCAGAAGGCCCAGGCAGTGACGATCGCAGACGCCGCACAGTCACCGGAGCGGATTGCCCTGGTCAAGCGCCTCACCACCCGCGAGGCAAGCCTCGCGTCATTCTCGACAATGCTCGACGACCCAGCGCTGCTCACCGGCCGGGAACGCGCCGAGATCCTCGCGCTCCTCGCCGTGAGCTGGCGCGACGACAACGAGGGCTGGACGGCCGCAGCCACCACCCACGACACGAAGACCACCACGACCCTCGAGTCGGTCTCCATCGCCGCGACAAGCCCGATTCTCATGGTGAGCAACCAGTCCTCGCTGCCGTTCTCGGTGCGAAACGAACTCGACTACCCGGTCACCGTCGTTCTCCAGGCGTCAAGCTCGAGCCTCAAACTCAACGTCAACTCGTCGGTCACCCAGGAGATCCCCGCCAACGCCCGTGAAACGGTGCGCGTTCCCGTCGAAGCACGTCTCGGCAACGGTGAAGTAACCGTTCAACTGCAGCTCTATTCGCCGCAAAGCGCCGTCATCGGCGAAAGCGCCCTCGTCCCCGTCACGGTCCGTGCTGACTGGGAGGGCATCGGCGCCGCCATCCTCGTCGTCCTCGTCAGTCTGCTCTTCATCGGTGGCCTCATCCGCACCGTCCGCAAGCGCCGCTCGGATCCTCGCGCGATCCCAGAAGCCGAAACCACCGAATCGGATGCTCAGGCGACCGCCGACGACGCAGGGAAACGATGACGACGACAACCGACTCCGGCGGCATCGGGCGGGCAAGCCTCTTCCTCGCGAGCGGAACCATGGTCTCGCGCATCCTCGGCTTCGTGAAAGCGATGCTTCTCGCCTACACGATCGGTCTTGTCGCCAGCCGCAGCGCTGACGCGTTCGGAGTGGCCAACCAGCTCCCCAACACCCTGTACGCCATCATCGCGGGGGGAGTTCTGAGCGCGGTTCTCGTCCCGTCGATCGTGCGGGCGATCGTCCACGCCGACGGCGGACGCGCCTACATCAACAAACTTCTGACCCTCACGCTCGTCGTTCTCCTCGGGGCGACGGCCGTCGCCGTTGCCGCAGCTCCGCTCCTCGTTCATCTGTACTCGTTCGACGTCGATCCCGAGACCCGTGCCCTGGCTGTCGCTTTTGCCTACTGGTGCCTGCCTCAGATCTTCTTCTACGGCCTGTACACGGTGCTCGGAGAGGTCCTCAACGCCCACAAGCTCTTCGGACCGTTCACGTGGGCGCCCGTCGTCAACAACCTCGTGTCGATGGCCGGCCTCGTCCTGTTCATCATGCTCTTCGGTCCCGACCCGAACGGAACCCGCACGATCGGGGAGTGGACGCCGGACATGATCGTGGTCCTGTCAGCCACCGCGACCGTCGGGGTTGCCTGCCAAGCCCTCATTCTGTTCGTCTTCTGGCGCAAGGTGGGGCTGAAGTTCCGCCCGGACTTCGCGTGGCGTGGCGTCGGCCTCCGCGCCACGAGCAAGCTCGCCGGGTGGTCCTTCGCGATGCTCGGGCTGACGACGCTCGCCGGCATCTTCCAGACCAACGTCGCCCTTCTCGCCACCGGAATCGGGCCGTCGACGGCGACACTGCAAAACGCCTGGCTCATTTTCATGCTGCCCCACTCGGTCATCACCCTGTCGGTTGCGACGGCGTACTTCACCCGTCTGGCGGAGCACGTGCGAGAGAACCGCACCGAGGAGCTCACAACGGATGTGTCTGCGGCCATCCGCCAGATCACGCTCATCATCGTGCTCGCCACCGCCGGCCTGATGGTTCTGTCCTTCCCGTTCGCCAGCCTGTTCACCCCGACGTTCCAGGACACGGCGGCCATGAGCTCCGTGCTCATCGCCTACCTTGCCGGACTGGTGCCGTTCGCCGTGCTCTTCGTCTTTCAGCGCACGTTCTACGCGCTCGGTGACACCCGCACGCCCTTCTTCTTTACCCTCGTCCAAGTTTCGGTCTACATTGCGCTTGCGCTGCTGTGTTCGATGCTGCCGCTCCAGTACATCGGCCTTGGCCTGGCGATCTCCATGTCGATCTCGATCATCGTTCAGATGGTGACCGCAGGAATCCTCCTTCGCAAGCGCATCTCCGGGCTCGGAATGCCTCGGATCGCACGTAGCATCGCCACCTATGTCATCGCCGTGATCCCCGCCATGCTCGCGGGCGCTGGGCTTGTCTGGGCCCTTGGTGGCTACAGCGGCGGGTGGGCACTGGCGTCCGTTCTCGGCGCCCTCGTCACCATGGCCCTTGTCGGCGTCGTGATGAGCGTCGTGTACGCCGGCGTGCTCATCGCCCTGCGCTCCCCGGAGCTGCGTGAGGCGATCCTGCCGGTGACGCGGCGACTGCGCCGGCGTTAACACCCCTCAACAGCTCGGGAACCACCCTTCGACAAGCTCAGGAACCAACACACAGGCGCGCGGAATATCGGCGAACTAAGATGTGTTCCACTCAGCGACTGACATCTTTCAAGGAGCATCTGTGCGCAACGTCATCATCATCGGGTCGGGTCCTGCCGGCTACACCGCCGCTATCTACGCGGCACGAGCCAACCTGAACCCGGTGCTGCTCGCCTCGAGTGTCGAAGCCGGCGGTGAGCTGATGAACACCACCGAGGTCGAGAACTACCCCGGTTTCCCGGAGGGGATTCAGGGCCCAGAGCTCATGACCAAGATGCAGGAGCAGGCAGAGCGCTTCGGTACCGAGGTCATCCTCGACGACGTCACCGAGGTGTCGCTCGGAGGCGAGGTAAAGACCGTGAAGACGGGGTATTCCGGCGACTTCGAGGCGGCATCCGTCATCGTCGCCACTGGCAGTGCTTATCGCAAGCTCGGACTCGCTGACGAAGAGCGGCTCTCCGGCCGCGGAATCTCGTGGTGCGCCACATGCGACGGCTTCTTCTTCAAGCAGAAGACAATCGCGGTCGTCGGCGGCGGAGACTCGGCCATGGAAGAAGCAACCTTCCTCACGCGATTCGCGTCGAAGGTCTACGTCATCCACCGCAAGGACACACTGCGCGCCTCGAAGATCATGCAGGACCGGGCCTTCGCCAACGAGAAGATCGAGTTCATCTGGAACTCCGAAGTCGTCGGCATCTCCGGTGAGAACGCTGTCGACGGCGTCACCCTCAAGTCGACAGTCGACGGTACCGAGAGCCACCTCGAACTCGGTGGCATGTTCATCGCAATCGGGAACGACCCGCGCACCCACCTGTTCCACGGACAGTTGGAGCTCACTCTCGACGGCACCATCGCCGTCGACGGCCGCTCCTCGCGCACCAACCTGCCCGGCGTTTTCGCTGCTGGCGACGTCATCGACCCGACCTACCGGCAGGCCGTGACCGCTGCTGCATCCGGAACCGTTGCAGCCCTCGATGCCGAGCACTACCTCGCCAGCCTCGAGCAGGAGGCGAATCACAACCCCGAGATCGCGTCCGCGGTCGCGGCATCCGTCTAATTTCGACTTATTCACAAAGGAGATAACGCATGTCAGCACGCTCAGTATCCGAAAGCACATTCGACGCAGAGGTTCTGCAGAGCGCTCGCCCGGTCCTCGTGGACTTCTGGGCCGAGTGGTGTGGCCCCTGCCGCATGGTGTCGCCGATCCTCGACCAGATCGCTTCTGAGAACGTCGACAAGCTCGACATCGTCAAGGTGAACGTTGACGAGAACCCGAACCTCGCCATGCAGTACCAGATCACCTCCATTCCCGCGATGAAGGTCTTCAAGAGCGGCGAGGTCGCTCAGACCATCATCGGCGCAAAGCCCAAAGCAGCCCTCGAGGCCGACCTGGCCGCCTTCCTGGCGTAGCCCGACGACCCTCGAACTCGACCCGTCCGGCACACGCCGGGCGGGTCGTTTCGTTTAAGCCCGCGGCAGCCTCGGCATTACGCCGTTCTCGCCCCGCTGTGCGGCCCGATACGATTCATTAGGAACCAGGAACGGAAGAACAGTGTCAGAACCAGGACTTCGCCAAGCATCCGGCAACAACCTCGACCCGTGGTACGGCGCCTACGCCGCCCGGACGGCGGGGTTGGCCGCCAGTGAGGTCCGTGCCCTGTTCGCCGTGGCCAGCCGCCCTGAGGTCGTCTCGCTGGCCGGTGGAATGCCGTTCGTCTCCGCTCTACCCGAAGACCTCGTGACGGATGCCATGAATCGCGTCATGCGCGAGCAGGGCCCCGTCGCGCTCCAGTACGGCTCAGGCCAGGGTGTCCAGAAGCTGCGTGAGCAGACCCTCGAGGTCATGGCGCTCGAGGGTATCGAGGGCAGCGCATCCGATGTCGTCATCACGACAGGCAGCCAGCACGCGCTTGAGCTCTTCAGCAAGCTGTTCATCGACCCGGGTGACGTCGTCATCGCCGAGGGCCCCAGCTACGTCACCGCGATGGTGATCTTCAAGAGCTACCAGGCCGAGGTCGACCACGTGCCGATGGACAACGACGGGCTCATCCCCGAGGCGTTGCGTGAGCACATTGCCCGGCTCAAGGCCGACGGCAAGAAGATCAAGTTCCTCTATACGATTCCCACCTTCCACAACCCGGCCGGTGTAACCCTGTCGGAGGCTCGCCGGACCGAGATTCTCCAGATCGCGCGCGAAAACGACATCCTCGTGCTCGAGGACAACCCGTACGGGCTGCTGTACTTCGACCAGAAGCCTCCTGCTGCTCTCCGCTCGCTCGAAAGTGACGGCGTCGTCTACCTCGGCACCTTCTCCAAGACGCTCGCCCCGGGTTTCAGGGTCGGCTGGGCTCTCGCCCCTCACGCGATCCGCGAGAAGCTCATCCTCGCGAACGAAGCCGCGATCCTCTGCCCGTCCTCGTTCAGCCAGCTCGTCATCTCGCAGTATCTCGAGCAGGCCGACTGGAAGGCTCAGATCAATACCTTCCGCGGGGTCTATCAGGAGCGTAAGGAGACGATGCTCGCCGCTCTGGGAGAGTATCTGCCAGACCTGACCTGGACCGACCCCACCGGTGGCTTCTACGTCTGGCTCACCCTGCCCGAACGGCTCGATTCGAAGGCCATGCTGCCGCGTGCCGTCAAGGAATTGGTCGCGTACACCCCTGGTACGGCGTTCTACGCCGATGGCGACGGCCGGAGGAACATGCGCCTGTCGTTCTGCTACCCGACACCGGAGAGCATCCGTGTCGGCATTCGCCGCCTCGCCTCGGTGATCAACGGTGAACTCGACCTGCTCGACACGTTCGCGGGTACCGGAACCCTCACAAGCTCCCGGTCGCGTGGCCCGTACACGGCGCCACCACCAAACATGTCCTGACGTCCCGCATACAGACCCACAGAAAAGGCCTGATCATGACAACTTTTCAGAAGCTCGACATCGTTGTGCTCGCCGGCGGGATCTCGCACGAGCGGGATGTGTCACTTCGGTCGGGCCGCCGCGTGGCCGAAGCGCTCAAGGCTGCCGGCCACACCGTGACGCTCCGTGACCCGGATGCTTCGCTGCTGACCGCATTTGCCTACAATGCTCCGGATGTTGTGTGGCCCGCTCTCCACGGAGCCAGCGGCGAAGACGGCGCGCTTCAGGCGCTGCTGCGTGCCCGCGGCATCCGTTATGTCGGGTCTCACCCGGAGGCTGCCGGCCTGGCCTGGTTCAAACCGACCGCGAAAGTGCTCGTTTCACGTGCCGGCATCGCGACGCCGGAATGGCTGACGCTGCCGAACGGCACCTTCCGCGAACTGGGTGCCAACGGCGTGCTGGCTGAGGTGCTGCACGGGATTGGCGCTGCCGCGGTCGTGAAGCCCGCCCAGGGCGGCTCTGCGCAGGGTGTGACGATCGTGACGGATGCCGCGGATCTGCCGCGCGCGATGGTGGACGCGTACACGTACTCGGATGTTGCGCTCATCGAGAAGAAGATCGAGGGCACGGAGCTCGCCATCACGGTGATGGACTCCGGGCATGGTCCTGTCGCGCTTCCGGCCGTCGAGATCGAACCGCTGTCGGGCATCTACAGCTTCGAAGCCCGGTACAACGCCGGTGAGACGACGTTCTTCGCTCCCGCGCGGGTGTCCGAGGAGGTGGCCGAGCGTGCGGCTGCGGTCGCTGTGCAGGTACACGAGCTGCTTGGCCTGCGCCACATCTCCCGCATCGACGTCATCGTCGACGCTGAGGGCGTGGTCTGGTTCCTCGAGGCGAACATGCTGCCGGGGCTCACCGAGACGTCACTCGTGCCGCAGGCGATCGAGGCTGCCGGTCTCACGCTGGCGTCGGCGTACAGTGCCCTCGCTGTCGCGGCGACCGCCGAATAGCTCACGACCGCCGCTGGTCCGGCTACGCGCCGTAGGCCGGTTCGCCGATTTCGCCGAGGATGCGGTTGAGGTCAGTTATTGTCGCGAAATCAATCGTGACCTGGCCTTTCTTAGCTCCTAGGGTGACCTTGACCCGGGTGTTGAGCCGGTCGCCGAGGCGTTCGCCGATCTCATCGAGGTGGCCGTGGCGGGGACCGGAGGCCGGCTTCGGCTTCTTGGGAGCGAGACCCTGGGCGGCGGCGGCTTCTGCGGCCCGCACCGAGAGATCTTCGTTGACAATTTTGTCGGCGAGACGCTGCATCGCTTCCGGGTCACCCACCGAGAGGACCGCACGGGCGTGACCCGCCGTCAGGACACCGGCCGCGACGCGCTTCTGGACGGCCTCCGGCAGTTTGAGCAGTCGGATCGTGTTGGTAATTTGTGGCCGTGACCGGCCAATTCTCTGTGCAAGCTGGTCCTGGGTGATGCCGAAGTCCGAGAGCAGCTGCTGGTAGGCGGATGCTTCTTCGAGCGGGTTCAGGTTTGCCCGGTGAAGGTTCTCGAGGAGTGCGTCGCGGAGCATGTCCTCGTTCGCGGTCTCCTTGATGACCGCCGGAATGCTGTCGAGCCCGAGCTCCTTTGTCGCACGGAGTCGACGCTCACCCATGATGAGCTCGAACTTACCCTTTTTGCTGGGGTGTTCGCGTACAACGATGGGCTGGAGCACTCCGACCTCGCGGATGCTGTGCACGAGTTCTGCGAGGTGGTCGGCATCAAAGTGCGTACGGGGCTGAACCGCGTTGGGCGCAATGTCCTTGGGGTTGAGGTTCACCAGGCGGGCGCCGGGCACCTCGACGAGATCGGAGTCATTCGAGCGGCTGGCGTTCATGTCGGGGAAGAACACATCGACGGGTCGGCCGTTGTCCGTCATCTCCTGTGTCGCTGTGGGGATGAGTGATCCGATTCCGCGGCCGAGACCGGTGCGTTTCGCAGCCATTATTGTGTTGCTCCTTCAGTGGATGGTGCTGTGTTGTTCTGTTGTGCATAGCGCGTGGCGATTTCGGCCGCTGCTTCGAGATAAGAAATGGCTCCGACGCCGCTCGGGTCGTGGCTGATGACGGTTTGTCCGAAGCTCGGCGCTTCAGAAATCCGTACGGCGCGAGGGATCAGAGTTTTGAGTACTTCTTTGGGGAAGTGTTCACGGACGTCGTCAGCCACCTGGTGTGCGAGGTTTGTCCGGCCGTCGTACATGGTCAGCAGGATCGTGGAGAGCCTCAGAGTGGGATTCAGGTGCTTCTGGATGAGCTGAATGCTGTTCAGGAGCTGGCTGAGCCCTTCCAGGGCGTAATATTCGGCCTGAATCGGGATCAAAACCTCTTGTGCAGCCACAAAAGCGTTGATTGTGAGCAGCCCGAGCGATGGCGGGCAGTCAATGAAGACGTAGTGGTACGGCTCCTCGGCTTCGGTGATGAACTGTTCGAGCGCCGTTCGCAGTCGATGTTCACGGGCAACCTGCGACACGAGTTCGATCTCAGCGCCGGCGAGGTGGATGGTCGATGGTGCACAGAACAGTGAATCGAATTCGGGACTCTTCTGGACGACATCGGCGAGCGGGAAATCGTCTATGAGGACGTCATAAATACTCGGAACTTCAGCGTGATGATCGACACCGAGAGCGGTGGATGCGTTTCCCTGAGGGTCCAGGTCAATGACGAGGACGCGGGCGCCCGATTTGGCCATTGCTGCTGCGACATTGACCGTTGTGGTCGTCTTACCGACGCCGCCCTTTTGGTTGGAAACCGTGAAAACTCGCGTCTTTCCGGGGAGAGGAACGGTCGATTGAGCGATATTCTTGCGACGGTGGGTCAGGTCGAGGATCTCACGCATGAGCGGGGATGCCTCTTCTTGAACGGACGTGGTACTCACCGACTTTCCTTCAGGTTGGGGATGTTTCACGTGAAACGGTCTCCGTTCTCTCGTTGCTTCAACCGTACCGGACTGACTCCCCGGCACCGGACGTCGCCGCGCCCGCCACCCGCTGATCGAGCTTGTGGGGATCCCACCCCGCTATCGCGTTTGTCGAGATCCCGATGTTTCACGTGAAACAACGACCCGAAACGCCCAGAGCGCCAGTTCGACAGGCTCGATGATTGCCGTATCGCTGATCGAGCGCGTCGAGATCCGTCCTTCCCGCTGCTCGCGCCTGTCGAGATCCCTCAAGCCGGTGCTCGAGCTCGTTGAGATCCCGATGTTTCACGTGAAACAACTGCCCGAAACACCCACGCCGCCATTTCGGCAGGCTCAATGATGGACCCCCCCTGATCGAGCCCGTCGAGATCCCAACGTTTCACGTGAAACGGCTGCCACCCCGCGCTGGCAGCATTTCGACAAGCTCAATGACCGATGGCCCGTTGATCGAGCCTGTCGAGATCACCCCTTCGCTGATGAACCCACTGGGATCCGCAGGCCGACCATGAGGTCACCGCGCCCGGCGCCGCCTACAGGCGCCGGGCGCGATGACTCTTCATAAACTTGGCGGGCCGGAGTCTGATTGATCACCTATCGCCTGAGATCTTCGCTTCTGAAGACCGACAATGTGAGGCAGATCCTCATGCCGCCCTTCGATGAGGGCGCGGCGCTTCCTTCGGCTCCACCCTTGTACCTGCTTCTCGCGTCCGAACGCCTCGGCGATGCTGGGGTACTCCTCGCCATACAGCAACCTGACGGGCAAACGGTGCCTCGTGTAGGTGGATCCGAGACCTTCGTTGTGTTGAGCGACTCTCTCCAGCCAGTGCCGGGTGCTCCCGACGTCATAGGTCCCGTCGGAACACTCAAGGATGTACATGTGAGGCATAGGGACAACCGTGCCAGTTACATGCACACGGACGCCGCAAGGTCCGCATCTGTGAACAAGGGGGCGGCCCCGCGTAGTTGTTGAGGACCGGCGGGTCCGGGATCGTTTCACGTGAAACGATCCCTGTGGGAAAGTCGTGAGGTTTAGCCGCGCACCGTGCCGAGAATCACACGCGTCACGTCCTCCGTGAGTCCTTCTCCCAGAATCTGCACGCGGGCGTCACTCACCTTGTACTTCCGCATCTCTTTTTGAGCGGCGTCGATTTCGTTCTGGGCATTGGCACCCTTCATCAGCACGAGCTCTCCTCCGTCGCGCAGGAGGGGAGCAGTGAGGGGAAGGAGCTTTCTGAAAGCGCTGACAGCGCGCGCCGTAACCTGATCAAGACGGGCCACCAGGCGGACATCTTCGGCGCGTTCCCGTAAGACGGACACATTGCTGAGCTCAAGCTCGTTGATCTGATCATTTAGCCAAGCGACACGTCGCTCCATCGGCTCGATCAGAGCAAATTGCACATCTGGGCGCGCGATACCGAGCACTAATCCCGGGAGACCAGCGCCGGATCCGACATCGCCCACCAAACCTGGACGTAAAAGAGGTGCGACCAGAGCGCTGTTGAGCACATGTCGAGTCCACAAGCGGGGGAGTTCGAGGGGACCGATCAGGCCCAGCTCCTCTCCGTGCTTCGCAAGGTTCTCGGTGAACCGGCGAGTTAGCTCGAGTCGATCACCCAGGAGGGTAGCGGCGGCAGCAGGCTCGGGCTCAAGAGTGGCGTCAGTCATGTTGGGATAACTCTATTCGGTCTGCGGGTGTGGTCAGGCTGGGTCGCTCGTCGACGGGATCTCGACAAGATCGATCACCGGAGCAGCCACTCATCGACCGGTCGAGTTGAGCGCAGCGCACGAAGGCGGATCTCGACGGGCTCGACCAGCAGGGTGCAATTCCGGCAGCTGCGTATCTGGACAAGCTCGATCACCGGTGGGGCCGGTCGTTGAACCGGTAGAAATGAGCGTGCGATGACACGCTGATCTCGACAGCTCGATCACTGGGGCGCGGTCACCGTTTCACGTGAAACCTCAGGCGCGCGTGATCACCGTGTGACGGTCGCGGCCCTCGCCGTGCGAAGTGGAGACAAATCCCCGGTCAGAGACAACATCGTGAACGAGTTTGCGCTCGTAGCTCGACATCGGGGGAAGGGCAGCGGATGCCGCTCCGCCATCAAGCTGCGCGATCGCGCTGTCGACGAGCACACTGAGCTCTGCCTGACGGGCGTCCCGTGAGCCACCGATGTCGAGAATGAGACGAGAGAACGCTCCGGTCTTGCTCTGCACGGCGAGGCGAGTCAGTTCCTGGGGCGCGCTGACGACATCCGGTTTGGACAGAACTCGGATGTTGCTGCCCTCGCCCGCGGTCACGGCCACGTAGGCGCGGCCGTTGCGAACATCGATGTCGATGTCTCCGTCGAGGTCACAGATGTCGAGGAATTCCTCGATGTAGTCCGCAGCAACGTCGCCCTCTTCTTCGAGCTGGGTAACGGTGGGGGAGTCATTCCGAACGACTGCGACGTCGGTCTGGTTGTCGATCACGTCTGACATGGCGCTACTTTCCATTGTTCTTGGGAGCTTTTTTGCCTGCGTCGGGCTTGGACCCGGCGGCAGGAGAGGCGGGAGCTGCTGGAGCGGTCTTCGGCGCAGGTGTCTTGGGCGCTGCCCCACCGGCCTTGGGTGCGGACGGACCTGTCGGTGCCTGGGCCTTGGGCGCGCCGGCCTTCTTGGCACGGTTCTTGCCGACGGGCTGCTGACGCTGGGCGGGCTTCTTCTCTTCGATCACGAGAGTGTCGCCAGCTGCGCCTTCGACCGGGTTGAGCTTGCCCTTGCGCGCCAGGCGCTCCTCGCGCTCCTTGGCTGCCTCGGTGCCGGGCATCGGCATGTTCCGGATGATGATGAACTGCTGAACCATGGTCCAGATGTTCGACACGAGCCAGTAGAACATGACGCCGAGCGGGAAGGCGAAGCCAGAGAAGAGGAAGACGAAGGGGAGGATGTAGAGCAAGATTCGCTGCTGCTTGAACATCGGGCTGGCCTTGGTCTCGTCCGAGATGTTCTTCGAGACGATCTGCAGCTGGGTGATGAACTGAGAGGCGGTCATCAGCACAACCATGATCGCGGCGACGATCATCACGCCGACCTCAGGTCCGCCGGCAGAGTTCATGGCCGAGGAGAAGCTCATGTGCAGGGGAGCGAGGTTGAACAGGGACGACGTGCCGAACTGCTCCGAGAGAGCTTCGTTCAGCGGGCCGACACCGGACTTGCCGGTCTGAGAGTCGTTGAGCACCGAGAACAGCGCGAAGAAGATCGGCATCTGAATCAGGAGAGGGAGACAGGAACCGAGTGGGTTCGTCCCGGTCTTCTTGTACAACTCCATCGTCTCGCGGCTCATGGCCTCGCGACTGAACTGATCCTTCTTGCCCTTGTACTTGTCCTGGATCTTCTTCAGCTGCGGCGCCACTTCCATCATGCGGCGCTGGTTCTTGATCTGCTTAACGAACAGCGGGATGAGAAGCGCGCGGATCACGAGAACAAGCCCGACGATGGACAGCACCCAGGTGAGACCATCGGCGGGAGGCATACCCAACGCCGCCAGCAAGGAGTGCCAGCCCACAAGAATGAGCTCCACGACCCACTTGAGTGGCCAAAGGATGATCGACAGGAGATCCATGTGGGAATTAGCCCTTTCGGTGGCGTGCTGTAACAACGAACCCGCGCGGGGTCACGGTGTATTTGAAGTTTTTCTTGAGGGGAGCGTCATCGACCCCGCCGGCAGCCCACGGATGACAGCGCGAGATCCGCCGAAGAGCGAGTCCAGAACCGACTACCGCACCATGCTGTGCAATCGCGTGCATCGCATAAGCAGAACAAGAGGGATAGTACCTGCACACGTCGCCATAAAGCGGTGAGATCACTGTGCGATACGCGATGAGAGCTGCGACCGCTGCATTGCGAGGAAGCAACAGGATGCTCCGCATTGCGTCGACCCCTTCGCTCGAGTCCACGATGACACCGGTCACGATTTCACCACCAGACGAGAGGTAGACCGCTGAGCTTCGGCACTCAATTCGCTGAAACCCACAGCGGCCGCGGCCGGGAGAGCACGGAATACGGTCTCAGAACCGTCCGGCAACGCCGATGCCAGGTCGAACGCGATCGCCTTGAGCCGTCGACGAACCCGGTTACGTACCACCGCGTTACCCACCGTTTTTGCAACAATGAACCCGAATCGCGGGGCTCCGCCATTCGGGTTCATCAGTTGGTAGGTCACGCAATTCGCGCCAGCTATCCGTCGGCCACGTCGAACAACCCGTTTATAGTCGTCCGCACTCGTGATGCGTTGCGCTTTAGCGAGCACGGGAACGACGGGTTGCCGAGGTCGGGATGCTACGCGGAGAGTTCGGTGCGGCCCTTGCGACGGCGTGCACCCAGGATGGCGCGGCCGGCACGGGTGCGCATACGCAGGCGGAAACCGTGCACCTTGGCGCGACGACGGTTGTTCGGCTGGAACGTTCTCTTGCTCATAATCACTTACTCCACGTTTGGAATCTCCGCTGCGGCGAGTCGCATGGCAGGGAAAGATTGGCGCCCGAGGGCACAAGTCAACTGACTAAATCTACGGCCTGAGCTGCGGATGGTCAAACCGAACCGGACCAAACGATCGATTATCCACAGGTTTCCCAGCTAGCTCGGTACTGACACGCTGGCGGATTTCTGCGGTAAATTTGGGCCAACCCGTGCGATTGGCTAGCGTGAGGGATCAGTTATCCCCAGCTTCGACCACTCGGTTCCCAATAGATCCGGGGGTGTGAGAGCATCCGTGGATAACTCTGTGAATAACTTTTATGTGGGGAAATATGGCAAACGAGCAAGAGTCAATCACGCAAACGTGGCAGACCGTGCTCGATGAGCTCGCAACCGACGAGCGCATCACACCCCCGCTGCACGGGTTCCTCAACCTCGTGGTTCCCAAGGGAATCATGGCCGGGACCTTCTACCTTGAGGTGCCGAACGAATTCACTGCGGGTCAACTCAACATGCGGATGCGTGCACCCCTTCTCAAGGCGATCGGCACCCTCCAGGAATCGCACGGAGCATCTACCTTCGCCGTCGTTGTGAATCCCGAGATCATCGATGAGGAATACGAGCCACTTCCCCAGGCTCCGATGCATCAGCAACCACAGCAGCAGCAGAGCTACGTGAACAACACATCACATCTCTCGATGTCTGACACTGCTCTTCCCGCTCGACAGAACGACACGCGACTCAACTCGAAGTACTCGTTCGACAATTTC